>OY969899.1:0-2635134 GCA_963704365.1 Parachlamydiales bacterium | reverse complement strand
AAAAAAGACCCTAGATAGAATTAACTATCTAGGGTCAAAGAACTGGCGGCGACCTACTCTCCCACGCTCTTGCGCGTAGTACCATCGGCGATGCGGGTCTTAACTTCTGAGTTCGGAATGGGGTCAGGTGTGTCCCCCGCTCCATTACCACCAGTAAAAAAGCTTTTAGAAATCTAATTCTAGTCAGTGATCTGTTGCTATCACTTATCTTACTCGACGCATGAAGAATCTCTTCTCTCATTATACTACAGGGTTAAAACCCTGTAAAACGAACTCATATACTCAGACTAAAGTCTAAGCTACATTAAGCTACGTCATTCACTTATTAGCCTTTATTGCTTGGACTGCAGCTTTAGGCTGGTCCTTTACAAAAAGGCCAAGTCATTCGATCTATTAGTATTGGTAAGCTACATGCATCGCTGCACTTCCACACCCAACCTATCTACCAGGTAGTCTTCCTGGGATCTCATGGGATACCTTATCTTGAGGGAGGCTTGGCGTTTATATGCTTTCAACGCTTATCCTTTCCAAACTTAGCTACCCGGCTTGTACACTTGGCAGTATAACCGGAACACCATTGGTCTGTCCACTTCGGTCCTCTCGTACTAGAAGCAGCTCCTCTCAAGTATCCTGCGCCCACAAAGGATAGGGACCAAACTGTCTCACGACGTTTTGAACCCAACTCGCGTACCGCTTTAATTGGCGAACAGCCAAACCCTTGGGACCTTCTCCAGCCCCAGGATGCGATGAGTCGACATCGAGGTGCCAAACCGCCACGTCGATATGAACTCTTGGTGGCGATAAGCCTGTTATCCCCAGAGTACCTTTTATCCGTTGAGCGACGGCGATTCCACTTTCCACCGCCGGATCACTAAGCCCTACTTTCGTATCTGCTCGACTTGTTGGTCTCGCAGTTAACTTACCTTATACCTTTACGCTCCACTCGCGATTGCCAACCGCGATGAGGTAAGCTTGGGACTCCTCCGTTACTTTTTGGGAGGATACCGCCCCAGTAAAACTGCCCGTCTGACACTGTCCATACGCTGGCTTCACAGCGTTATGTTAGATTCCCGACTCTTCAAGACCAGTATTTCAACGTTGGCTCCATGCGTCCTAACGAACGCACTTCAAAGCCTCCTGGCTATCCTACACATGAAGAATCAAGAGCCCATATCAGAGTACAGTAAAGGTTCATGGGGTCTTTCCGTCCTATTGCGGGTAAACGGCATCTTCACCGCTACTACAATTTCACCGAGCCTCTCGTCGAGACAGCACCCAGATCGTTATACCATTCGTGCAGGTCGGAACTTACCCGACAAGGAATTTCGCTACCTTAGGACCGTTATAGTTACGGCCGCCATTCACCAGGGCTTAAATTCAATGCTTTGCAGGTTTAACCCTACTAACATCTCCTTTTGACCTTTTGGCATTGGGCAGGCATCACACCATATACTTCGGCTATAAGTCGCCTTTGCATAGTGCTGTGTTTTTGTTAAACAGTCGCCTGGGTCATTTCACTGCGGCTGACATGTGCTTCCCTTGTACAGGGTCACACTCATCAGCACCTCTTCTCCCGAAGTTACGAGGTTAATTTGCAGAGTTCCTTAACGAGAGTTATCTCGCGCGCCTTAGAATCTTCTTCTCATCCACCTGTGTCGGTTTTGGTACGGTCGAATAAAAACAAGTTAGAGATTATTTCTTGAAAGCCTCGATCTGCTACTTCGGTTCCACTTGCGTTTCCCCTTGGCCATCCTCTGGAATTCCGTAGACGGATTTGCCTATCTACCATCCTCGGGCTGTCACGGACTCTTCCAATCGTCCGCATTAGCGTACTCTTACTTTGTCATCCCATCCTGTCGTCATTATTCGGTTCAGGAATATTTAACCTGATTTCCATCGCTTACGCAGTTCTGCCTCAGCTTAGGGACCGACTAACCCAGGGAAGACGAGCTTTACCCTGGAAACCTTGGATTTTCGGCGAGAGGGATTTTCACCCTCTTTATCGTTTACTTATGCCATGCATCGTCACTAGTTGCCGCTCCACCACTCCTTACGGTATGGCTTCTCCGCTGACAACTACGCTCTCCTACCACGTACATCAAAGATGTACATCCGCGACTTCGGCTCTCGGCTTTTAGTCCCGTCTATTATCGGCGCAAGACTTCTCGATTGGTGAGCTGTTACGCACTCTTTAAATGATGGCTGCCTCTAAGCCAACATCCCAACTGTTTTAGAAGTCCCACTTCCTTACTCACTTAGCGCGAGAATTTGGGGCCTTAGTCGGCGGTCTGGGCTGTTCCCCTTTTGACTATGAAGCTTATCCCCCACAGTCTATCTCCCGGCTGATTAATAAGTATTCGGAGTTTGGTTCCGTTTGGTAAACCGGTAGGTCCCCAAAGTAGATCCAGTGCTCTACCCCTTATTATATTTACACCGAGGCTAACCCTAAAGTTATTTCGAAGAGAACAAGATATCTCCGAGTTTGATTAGCCTTTCACCCCTATCCACAGCTCATCCAAGACTTTTTCAACAGGCACTGGTTCGGTCCTCCACAAGGTGTTACCCTTGCTTCAACCTGGCCATGGATAGATCACTCGGTTTCGTGTCTACGTCATACGACTAAACGCGCTTTTAACACTCGCTTTCGCTTCGGCTCCAGAACGATTCGTCCTTTAACCTTGCCATATAACGTAAGTCGCTGGCTCATCATGCAAAAGGCACGCCGTCAGCCATTGCCCTCTAAAGGGCCATAGGCCTCCGACCGTTTGTAAGCTACTGGTTTCAGATTCTATTTCACTCCCCTCACGGGGTTCTTTTCACCTTTCCCTCACGGTACTTGTTCACTATCGGTCATCAAAGTAGTATTTAGCCTTGGAGAGTGGTCTCCCCAGATTCAGACCGGGTTTCACGTGTCCGGCCCTACTCAGGAACTGGCTCGAGTAAAGTAATCTTTTCGCCTACAAGACTATCACTTTGTATCGTCTAGCTTTCCATCTAGGTTCAGCTAAGGTTCTTATTCTCTTTATTGCCAGCCCTACAACCCCAAGAAGAAAAACTTCTCGGTTTGGGCTATTCCCCTTTCGCTCGCCGCTACTTAGGGAATCTCGTTTGATTTCTTTTCCTCCGCTTACTAAGATGTTTCAGTTCAGCGGGTGTCGCTTCACAACCCTATTTATTCAGATTGCGATGACAGTCTTTGGACTGCCGGGTTGCCCCATTCGGAATCCCTCGGGTCGACACTTTTGTCCAGCTCGCCGAGGATTATCGCAGGTAACGCGTCCTTCTTCGCCTTTTGATGCCAAGGCATCCACCAGTAGCCCTTAGTAACTTGGCCATAATATTTTACGGCTATTGAAGAGTAAAAAAAAACCGATTGCTCGGCATCCTTCTTCCTCTTCTTTACTAAGTGCATGTGGAACACAACTTTTGTGTTCCAATTTATAATGAGTCAAACATTGTTCATTTCACTTATAGTCTTAACAAATTATTTCCAATTTGTGACTAAACGATTTAGCAGTCTGTTTCACAACAGCTGCTCGCTTGATTGACATTGTTATTGCTAACGATATCTTTTAGAAGATTCTTCATGCGCCGAGTAAATTAAGTGATAATTGTACTCACACTACTTCGATTGCATCACTGCAATTACTGCTTACATCACTGCAAGGAGTACTCGTTTACAAAACTCAGACTAAAGTCTAAGCTACAACTAAGCTACTATAGTGCATATTTTGTAGCACACCGTGTGCATCGCTGCAAACTTTGTGTTACCGCATTCAGAAAACTTGACTAAGATTATTATTTAAAAAAACTGATCTGTTAAAAAGTGCTCTCTTAACAGCGAAAAGAAGATAATGTGTGCCGATGGATTAGGGAATCCATTTGTATAGATCTTACGATCAACATCCGATTAGCTAGAACTAAAAGTCCTTGGCTTCTTGATGCCCAAAAGTGATTTAAGTAGCTTGTGCTCAACCTTGATTTGTTCGTTTAGAATAACATTTGTCCTTAAAGGAGGTGATCCAGCCCCACTTTCCAGTAGGGCTACCTTGTTACGACTTCATCCCAGTCATCAGCCTCACCTTAGATATCTCCCCCCTTACGGTTAGGTAGACATCTTCGGGTAAAACCAACTCCCATGATGTGACGGGCGGTGTGTACAAGACCCGGGAACGTATTCACGGCGTTGTAGCTGACACGCCATTACTAGCAATTCCAACTTCATGTAGTCGAGTTGCAGACTACAATCTGAACTGGGATCGGCTTTATAAGATTTGCTTCACCTCGCGGCTTCGCTGCCTTCTGTACCGACCATTGTAGCACGTGTGTAGCCCCAGACGTAAGGGCCATGCGGACTTGACGTCATCCTCACCTTCCTCCCAGTTAACCCGGGCAGTCTCGTTAGAGTTCCCACCATCACGTGTTGGCAACTAACGATAAGGGTTGCGCTCGTTGCGGGACTTAACCCAACACCTCACGGCACGAGCTGACGACAGCCATGCAGCACCTGTGCACTTGTCCTTGCGGACCGACATATCTCTACGCCATTCAACTGCATGTCAAGCCTGGGTAAGGTTCTTCGCGTTGCATCGAATTAAACCACATGCTCCACTGCTTGTGCGGGTCCCCGTCAATTCTTTTGAGTTTCAGCCTTGCGACTGTACTCCCCAGGCGGCATACTTATCACGTTAGCTTCGACACAGCCAGGGTTGATTCCAGCTACATCAAGTATGCATCGTTTACAGCAAGGACTACCAGGGTATCTAATCCTGTTTGCTCCCCTTGCTTTCGTGCCTCAGCGTCAGGAATAAATTAGAAAGTCGCCTTCGCCACCGGTATTCTTCCACATATCTACGCATTTCACCGCTACTTGTGGAATTCTACTTTCTCCATCTACCCTCAAGAAATCCAGTCTCAAATGCCATTCCGGAGTTAAGCTCCGGCATTTCACATCTGACTTAGATTCCCGCCTACGCACCCTTTACGCCCAATAAATCCGATTAATGCTTGCACCCTCCGTATTACCGCAGCTGCTGGCACGGAGTTAGCCGGTGCTTCTTTACCAGGTACCCTCAAATTAGATATTTATTTGATACCTTCTCTTGTTCCCTAGCGAAAGAACTTTACAACCCGAAGGCCTTCTTCGTTCACACGGCGTCGCATCGTCAGGCTTTCGCCCATTGCGAATGATTCTCGACTGCAGCCTCCCGTAGGAGTCTGGGCAGTTCTCAGTCCCAGTGTTGGCGGTCAGCCTCTCAGCCCGCCTAGACGTCTTAGCCTTGGTGAGCTCTTACCTCACCAACTAGCTGATATCGTATGGACCACTCTGTAACCGCAAGGTCTTGCGATCCCCCACTTTAATGATCTCTAGATGCCTAGGTACCATCAACATTCGGTATTAGCGATCGTTTCCAATCGTTATCCCCAAGTTACAGGCATGTTATCCATATATTCCTAACCCTTTCGCCACTATATGCAGTTACCCACATATCGTGCGACTTGCATGCCTCATCCACGCCGTCAGCATTCAATCTGAACCAAGATCAAATTCTCTTGAAAAATTAAAATTAAAATTTTGACGTATTAAGTCGCAATCTCATCTCGAGATTGACTCCCACACAAGCTACTTTTGATCTCTCACGAGATCTTTCACTTGTCGTACACATTATCTTTTCTTCGCTGTTAAGAAAGCTGCCTGCTTTTGCAGGGCAACGGTGTTCGGCGACACCTTAACTCTCGATTAAACGTCTTTGGCTATTCCCGTCGTATCGAAGTGAGCTAAACAATATAGGAAGCCCCGATTTTCTCACAACATCAAAATGAAAAGAAATAAAAAATACATTGAAATTCAGAGCCATTAATGGGAAAGAAATACTTCCCCACCCTATTGCTAAAGGCGGCTTTTAAGATCTAATGACTTACCCTTTCTTCAAAGAAAAAAACAAGATCAATTAACCTCAATTTCCAATAAAAAAATGGAGAGAATTTGAGCAAAAAACGGGTGTTTTGAAAAGGAAACGGGAAAAGAATGTGAAGGCGATTCAAAAGGAGCATCTAGAATACAAATTCCCCTCTCAAAAGGCTCAAAGAGAGCGCCAGGAATGAAAAGTAAACTAAAGAACTAACGGATTGATGGTTTCCACAAGGCCTGCAAAATCTTTGGTATTGTCGGTGATGACAATAAACCCATAATGAAGAGCTGTAGCGGCAATGATCCCATCCGCCAAAGGGACAGCCCTCCCCTTTCTTTTCCCTTCTCCCATCATTTGACCTGTCAATAATGCAACTTCAGGAGAAACTGGAAGGATTCTATCCTTAAACCCAACCATGAGCTCTGAAAAAAGCCACTCTTCAAGCTTCATTCGATTTTTTCCCGATTCGTCTTGAGAAGGATCAAGTTTAGAAATGCCTGCTTGAATTTCCAGTAGAGTGACGACACTCAAGTAATAGGCCTGACTAGGATGTTTGACGAACCACTCTTCCAACTTCGGGTTGGGATAAGCCTGTAGTTTTCTTAATTTAGAGATGATGCAAGTGTCGAGAAGGTAGGTCATAGGTCCATCTCTCGAAGGGTCTCTTGACTACGAGAAAGATCAAGCTCTACATCTTGGCAAGGGGCTCGCTTAAAAAGATCGATTAAGGTGTTTTTTGAATGGGTGACCTCGTCATATTTTTCCTTAGACAGAACCACAAACACCTCGTCTCCATGTCGGATGATGGTTTGCATCCCCTTCTTCTGAACTTCGTCCATCACCTGAGAGAGCTTGGCCTTCGCCTCTTGAAATTGCCAAGTGTCCTGAAATTTCAATCGTTCACTGTGGTGCCTCATGTCTACCTCTAACTGGTCTGTCTAGTCTGATTTTAGCTTAAAGACACTTTTTAAACAAATGGAAAAATATGAAAATAATCAGTATAATAATAATATTTTGAAGAGGCAACATGGCAAGTACGGCTGGAATCGGAAATGGTCAAGACTCTAGATCATTCGGTCAACTTTCTAATGAAGAATTAGGACTCGTCCAATGGAGTGGTCATGCATTAACAGCTATAGGTGCAACGGCAATATTTGTCGGAGCAGGAGCTGGTGCGTACTATAGCGCAAAGGGATGCCTCTCCTCTAATGCAGTAAAGACGATGATTAAAATTGCTTCGACCTACACAGTTCCGTTGGTGTCTACTTTGAGTGGCCAAGCTGCAAGTTGCTATGGGTCGAAATCGATACCTATAAAAATCTCAGGCGTAGTTCCTGGTATAGCGGCGACATGCTGCTTGTTTGCCCCTTATATTTTGCCGGTAGGAGTAGGAATGATCGGTTTCTTAGCCAGTGCTGCTCCTGGTGCCACCATGACTTTTGGCGGTTATGTTCTTGCAAGTCTTGCTGAAGCTGAAGCGTATGCGAGAGCAACTAACAAGCAATAAGTAGAGTCGAGCCCTCAAATGGCCGTTGGGATTCTTTATCGTCGCGTTTACCGATTCCAGACTACTTGTTTCTGTGTTTATCGATGCGCTTCAAGCACTATCGCATATAAAAAAAAAGACCCTACTTAGCATGATGCTAAAATAGGGTTAAAGAATTGCGTCTATTTCAAAAATTTAAAGGTAAGGACTTTGTGGTAAAACTCCAACGAAAGCCATACCTGCTACCCCAACCGCAAGGGCGGCTAGAGGACTAAGACGAGCAGTTGCAGCCCCACCCGCGATAGCGGCTCCAATTCCACCTAAAAGACTAGAGACTCTAACAACTCCCCAACCTTCTCCAGGGCCTATTAACTGTTCTCCTACCCAATTTGTAATCCTTGTTTGAATCGAGTTAGGGTCCCTTGATGCTAGTGTATGCGTAACAATCCTTGCTCCAAGCATACCTGATGCAACTGTTGCGAGCGCAGCTCCAGCGCCAAGAGCGGCATACCCTGCCACAGTAGTTAAAGCTACCATTTAATTTCTCCTTTTTAAGAATATACGAGAATTTTAAATGACAATTGTTTCTTTTGTTTTAATATTTTGTGAGGATTTGTTTAAGAAAGAGAAGATGGTGCGAGCTTCGATTAACAGAATGACCCACTGTAGAGAAGAAAAGAGAAACCAAGGCAGGCTTAACCTAGCCTTGGCTACTCTTTCTAACTATTTCGCCTCTGCAACCCGCTCAAAAAAAAGACCCTAGATAGTATTAACTATCTAGGGTCAAAGAACTGGCGGCGACCTACTCTCCCACGCTCTTGCGCGTAGTACCATCGGCGATGCGGGTCTTAACTTCTGAGTTCGGAATGGGGTCAGGTGTGCCCCCCGCTCCATTACCACCAGTAAAAAAGCTTTTTAGAAACATTATTCTTAGTCAGTGAACTCAACACGTTCACTTATTTTACTCGACGCATGAAAAATCTCTTCCTCATTATACGTACAGGTTAAAACCTGTACTAACATACTCAGACTGAAGTCTAAGCTACAGTCTTAAGCTACGTCATTCACTTAATTGCCTTTATTGCTTGGGCTAGCTTTAGGCTAGTCCTTTACAAAAAGGCCAAGTCAATCGATCTATTAGTATTGGTAAGCTACATGCATCGCTGCACTTCCACACCCAACCTATCTACCAGGTAGTCTTCCTGGGATCTCATGGGATACCTTATCTTGAGGGAGGCTTGGCGTTTATATGCTTTCAACGCTTATCCGTTCCAAACTTAGCTACCCGGCTTGTACACTTGGCAGTATAACCGGAACACCATTGGTCTGTCCACTTCGGTCCTCTCGTACTAGAAGCAGCTCCTCTCAAGTATCCTGCGCCCACAAAGGATAGGGACCAAACTGTCTCACGACGTTTTGAACCCAACTCGCGTACCGCTTTAATTGGCGAACAGCCAAACCCTTGGGACCTTCTCCAGCCCCAGGATGCGATGAGTCGACATCGAGGTGCCAAACCGCCACGTCGATATGAACTCTTGGTGGCGATAAGCCTGTTATCCCCAGAGTACCTTTTATCCGTTGAGCGACGGCGATTCCACTTTCCACCGCCGGATCACTAAGCCCTACTTTCGTATCTGCTCGACTCGTTGGTCTCGCAGTTAACTTACCTTATACCTTTACGCTCCACTCGCGATTGCCAACCGCGATGAGGTAAGCTTGGGACTCCTCCGTTACTTTTTGGGAGGATACCGCCCCAGTAAAACTGCCCGTCTGACACTGTCCATACGCTGGCTTCACAGCGTTATGTTAGATTCCCGACTCTTCAAGACCAGTATTTCAACGTTGGCTCCACGCGTCCTAACGAACGCGCTTCAAAGCCTCCTGGCTATCCTACACATGAAGAATCAAGAGCCCATATCAGAGTACAGTAAAGGTTCATGGGGTCTTTCCGTCCTATTGCGGGTAAACGGCATCTTCACCGCTACTACAATTTCACCGAGCCTCTCGTCGAGACAGCACCCAGATCGTTATACCATTCGTGCAGGTCGGAACTTACCCGACAAGGAATTTCGCTACCTTAGGACCGTTATAGTTACGGCCGCCATTCACCAGGGCTTAAATTCAATGCTTTGCAGGTTTAACCCTACTAACATCTCCTTTTGACCTTTTGGCATTGGGCAGGCATCACACCATATACTTCGGCTATAAGTCGCCTTTGCATAGTGCTGTGTTTTTGTTAAACAGTCGCCTGGGTCATTTCACTGCGGCTGACAAATGCTTCTGCAGTAAAGCAGTCACATCCATCAGCACCTCTTCTCCCGAAGTTACGAGGTTAATTTGCAGAGTTCCTTAACGAGAGTTATCTCGCGCGCCTTAGAATCTTCTTCTCATCCACCTGTGTCGGTTTTGGTACGGTCGAACAAAAACAAGTTAGAGATTATTTCTTGAAAGCCTCGATCTGCTACTTCGGTTCCACTTGCGTTTCCCCTTGGCCACCATCTGGAATCCTGTAAACGGATTTGCCTATCTACCTTCCTCGTGGTGTCACGGACTCTTCCAATCGTCCGCATTAGCGTACTCTTACTTTGTCATCCCATCCTGTCGTCATTGCTCGGTTCAGGAATATTTAACCTGATTTCCATCGCCTACGCTGTTCAGCCTCGGCTTAGGGACCGACTAACCCAGGGAAGACGAGCTTTACCCTGGAAACCTTGGATTTTCGGCGAGAGGGATTTTCACCCTCTTTATCGTTTACTTATGCCATGCATCGTCACTAGTTGCCGCTCCACCACTCCTTACGGTATGGCTTCTCCGCTGACAACTACGCTCTCCTACCACGTACACTTACGTGTACATCCGCGACTTCGGCTCTCGGCTTTTAGTCCCGTCTATTATCGGCGCAAGACTTCTCGATTGGTGAGCTGTTACGCACTCTTTAAATGATGGCTGCCTCTAAGCCAACATCCCAACTGTTTTAGAAGTCCCACTTCCTTACTCACTTAGCGCGAGAATTTGGGGCCTTAGTCGGCGGTCTGGGCTGTTCCCCTTTTGACTATGAAGCTTATCCCCCACAGTCTATCTCCCGGCTGATATATAAGTATTCGGAGTTTGGTTCCGTTTGGTAAACCGGTAGGTCCCCAAAGTAGATCCAGTGCTCTACCCCTTATATATTTACACCGAGGCTAACCCTAAAGTTATTTCGAAGAGAACAAGATATCTCCGAGTTTGATTAGCCTTTCACCCCTATCCACAGCTCATCCAAGACTTTTTCAACAGGCACTGGTTCGGTCCTCCACAAGGTGTTACCCTTGCTTCAACCTGGCCATGGATAGATCACTCGGTTTCGTGTCTACGTCATACGACTAAACGCGCTTTTAACACTCGCTTTCGCTTCGGCTCCAGAACGATTCGTCCTTTAACCTTGCCATATAACGTAAGTCGCTGGCTCATCATGCAAAAGGCACGCCGTCAGCCGTTGCCCTAAAAGGGCCATAGGCCTCCGACCGTTTGTAAGCTACTGGTTTCAGGTTCTATTTCACTCCCCTCACGGGGTTCTTTTCACCTTTCCCTCACGGTACTTGTTCACTATCGGTCATCAACGTAGTATTTAGCCTTGGAGAGTGGTCTCCCCAGATTCAGACCGGGTTTCACGTGTCCGGCCCTACTCAGGAACTGACTCGAGTAAAGAGATCTTTTCGCCTACAAGACTATCACTTTGTATCGTCTAGCTTTCCATCTAGGTTCAGCTAAGATCCTTATTCTCTTTATTGCCAGCCCTACAACCCCAAGAAGAAAACTTCTCGGTTTGGGCTCTTCCCCTTTCGCTCGCCGCTACTTAGGGAATCTCGTTTTGATTTCTTTTCCTCCGCTTACTAAGATGTTTCAGTTCGGCGGGTGTTGCTTCACAACCCTATGTATTCAGATTGCAATGGCAGTCTATACAACTGCCGGGTTTCCCCATTCGGAATCCCCCGGATCGACACTTTTGTCCAGCTCCCCGAGGATTATCGCAGGTAACGCGTCCTTCTTCGCCTATTGATGCCAAGGCATCCACCAGTAGCCCTTAGTAACTTGGCCATAAAATCTTACGGCGAGTCATCGTCTCCGACAACTCTTTACTAAGTGCATGTGGAACACAACTATTCGTGTTCCAATTTATAATGAGTCAAATTGTTCTTTCAATTGAACCTAATAAATTAGGTCCAAATTATAAAACGATAAGCAGTCTGTTTCACAACAGCTGCTCGCTTGATGATATCGTTATTGCTAACGATATCTTTCAGAAGATTCTTCATGCGCCGAGTAAATTAAGTGATTAATTGTACTCACACTATCTGATTGCATCTCTGCAATTTCGAGCTCAGGCTAAAGCCTAAACTACATAGTGCATATTTTGTACACATCTTGTGCATTCGCTGCAAAAGTGTGTTACCGCATTCAGAACACTTGACTAAGATTATTTCTAAAAAAACTATGTTAAAAAGTGCTCTCTTAACAGCGAAAAGAAGATAATGTGTCCGTTAGGATTAGGGAATCCATTTGTATAGATCTTACGATCAACATCCGATTAGCTAGAACTAAAAGTCCTTGGCTTCTTGATGCCCAAAAGTGATTTAAGTAGCTTGTGCTCAACCTTGATGTTATCCCTTAGGATAACGATCTGTCCTTAAAGGAGGTGATCCAGCCCCACTTTCCAGTAGGGCTACCTTGTTACGACTTCATCCCAGTCATCAGCCTCACCTTAGATATCTCCCCCCTTGCGGTTAGGTAAACATCTTCGGGTGAAACCAACTCCCATGATGTGACGGGCGGTGTGTACAAGACCCGGGAACGTATTCACGGCGTTGTAGCTGACACGCCATTACTAGCAATTCCAACTTCATGTAGTCGAGTTGCAGACTACAATCTGAACTGGGATCGGCTTTATAAGATTTGCTTCACCTCGCGGCTTCGCTGCCTTCTGTACCGACCATTGTAGCACGTGTGTAGCCCCAGACGTAAGGGCCATGCGGACTTGACGTCATCCTCACCTTCCTCCCAGTTAACCCGGGCAGTCTCGTTAGAGTTCCCACCATTACGTGTTGGCAACTAACGATAAGGGTTGCGCTCGTTGCGGGACTTAACCCAACACCTCACGGCACGAGCTGACGACAGCCATGCAGCACCTGTGCACCTGTCCTTGCGGACTGGCATATCTCTACGCCATTCAAATGCATGTCAAGCCTGGGTAAGGTTCTTCGCGTTGCATCGAATTAAACCACATGCTCCACTGCTTGTGCGGGTCCCCGTCAATTCTTTTGAGTTTCAGCCTTGCGACTGTACTCCCCAGGCGGCATACTTATCACGTTAGCTTCGACACAGCCAGGGTTGATTCCGGCTACATCAAGTATGCATCGTTTACAGCAAGGACTACCAGGGTATCTAATCCTGTTTGCTCCCCTTGCTTTCGTGCCTCAGCGTCAGGTATAAATTAGAAAGTCGCCTTCGCCACCGGTATTCTTCCACATATCTACGCATTTCACCGCTACTTGTGGAATTCTACTTTCTCCATCTACCCTCAAGAAATCCAGTCTCAAATGCCATTCCGGAGTTAAGCTCCGGCATTTCACATCTGACTTAGATTTCCGCCTACGCACCCTTTACGCCCAATAAATCCGATTAATGCTTGCACCCTCCGTATTACCGCAGCTGCTGGCACGGAGTTAGCCGGTGCTTCTTTACCAGGTACCCTCAAATTAGGTATTTATTAGATACCTTCTCTTGTTCCCTAGCGAAAGAACTTTACAACCCGAAGGCCTTCTTCGTTCACACGGCGTCGCATCGTCAGGCTTTCGCCCATTGCGAATGATTCTCGACTGCAGCCTCCCGTAGGAGTCTGGGCAGTTCTCAGTCCCAGTGTTGGCGGTCAGCCTCTCAGCCCGCCTAGACGTCTTAGCCTTGGTGAGCTCTTACCTCACCAACTAGCTGATATCGTATGGACCACTCTGTAACCGCAAGGTCTTTCGATCCCCCACTTTAATGACACCTAGATGCCTAGGTGCCACAACATTCGGTATTAGCGATCGTTTCCAATCGTTATCCCCAAGTTACAGGCATGTTATCCATATATTCCTAACCCTTTCGCCACTATATGGAGTTACCCCCATATCGTGCGACTTGCATGCCTCATCCACGCCGTCAGCATTCAATCTGAACCAAGATCAAATTCTCTTGAAAAATAATTAAAATTTTGACGTATTAAGTCGTCAATCTCATCCCGAGATTGACCCCACACAAGCTACTTTTGATCTCTCACGAGATCTTTCACTTGTCGTACACATTATCTTTTCTTCGCTGTTAAGAAAGCTGCCTGCTTTTGCAGGGCAACGGTGCTCGGCGACACCTTAACTCTCGATCTAACATCTTTGGCTATTCCCGTCTTATCGAAGTGAGTAAAGAATGGCTGAAAACCGATTTTTTCCACAACACTAAAAATGCATAAAATAAACATTTTGCAAAAACATCATGGGATAAAGCTAAATAAAAGCGTACGGCAGCAGAAAGGAACCAGCGGAAGGATCACCAAGGAACTGACAAAGTGCAGCCAAATCTTCCTCCATCATCTTAGACAGAACATCTTTTCCTAGCGCTTTAAAAATCACCGAAGCCTCCTCCCAAAGCGGCCTGCTCTTTAAAAAATCATTCTTCAAAAAATAGTTGAAACCTAATTCAAAAAGAAAGTAGGCCATCATCAACGACCGCTCTTTACCAACAGTACGTAGAAATTGGATTGATTTATCAAAAAAAGCCATGTCTCTATCACAAGCTTCAAAATTCAGTAAAGTAGCTTTATGAGCAGAAGAACAACTCAAAAACAACTCCATAAGCATTAAAAGGCTAGAAACAGCTTTTTCGTCTTCCTTCTTCACACCCCCGATTTGAATTTCCCAAGATTCATAAAAAGACTGCATCGCCTTGTCGAATATTTTTCCCACATGGTAAGCCTTTCCTAGCTCTGTCAACATGTCTGCGACTTTCGAATGCTTGTCTCCATAATATGTTTTACAGATGCCGACAGCACGCTGAAGAGGTTCAAGGGCCAAGGCAACTTGCCCATTATTTGCATAAGCTACCCCTAAATTCTTCAGAATATCGGCCACATTTGGATGTGGTCCTCCCCAAATCTTTTCGCTTATCTCCAACGCCCGTTTAATATTCTTAACCGCATGTTTAAAGTCCTCATTTATACCATAGGTAACTCCTAAAGTGTGCAAAGATTCTGAGGCTTGCAACTCTCCTGGCTGACAGACTGCGTTCCTTATTTGGTAAGACTGAGTAATAAGGTTTATGGAGTCTGGAAAGCGTTTCTGTGACCTATAAACAACACCTAAGTTATACAAGGATTCAGCGCACGTTCGATGGTTAGCTCCATAAATGGCTTTTCTCAGCTCTAAGGAGCTCTGGAAGCATTCATCGGCCTCTTGATACTTGTTTGCAATATAAAAAGAGACCCCAAGCTTGTTGAGGTGCAACGCCACTCGCCTCCAGACAGCCTCTTTTTGCCCAGGAAGAATCACTTTCGTATCTAAACGGCCTTCAAGTGTTTTAAGGGTCTTTTTTGCTTCAATAGGATTCTGCTTTGCCCTGATAAGGGGTTGGATAAATGGGTGAACTGAGCAGTTAATGGAGTTTGGGTTGCTAGCAAGAAGGCCAAACCCCTCCAGCAGCCTTATAGCCCTAGATCCATCTTTGAAAAGGGCTTTTGGCATATCTGGAGGCAGATAGCCTGACAGGTAAAAAACCTCCTCAACTTTTGCAGTTGTAAATGGAAGTTTTCTAAATGTGACATTAAAGGCAGCTTTAACGGCTGCTGGGCAAAATTCTGTATCCGCATCTTCTTTAAGTCGTGCCAATTCTTTCTTTATAAGCCCTAAGTAAGCTTGAACTTCTCCCTTCGCTTGCTTTAGGTATGCCCCCGCCAAAAAGAGGGCAAGAGGCTCGAACCCAAGTTGCTCTCCAAGTTCAGCTGAGGCGACAGCATCCAGCCCCGTCAAATCGGTCAAAACCTCCGTCGATTCTTCTACCAAAAAATTCTGCTCTGTTAGCCTTTTTTCAACGGATGGATCTCTCGAGGTGATCACTAGATCTTGCCCTTTTTTTACCGACGGGAAGAGGGCTGAAAGCGCTTCAATTTTTTCTACACCTTTAAAGACAAGAACCCAACCCTTTGTTTCCTCGAACCAGCTTTTGACTATTCCGAGGACATCAACGCCCTTCTCATCACCCCGCAAGATCCCAAGCTGGTTGCCTAACTGCTTATATGCCCATAAGGTGTCTGCCGATATAAAATGTCCCCCCTCCTCATGGTAGCCATTGAGCACTGAACTCGAAATGGCCTGAAAATGGGGACACTCAACAGCAGCTTGACTAAGATAGTCAATGGCCATTCCATGGATCACTGCCACACTAGTAGACTCTGTAAGCAAGCACTCTCTTATTTGGGCTATTAGGGAAGCACGACTGGAAAAAAGGCCAGCTGGAGAAGTATAAGAAGGAATAGAACTCATGGATCACACAAATAAAAGAAAAGATTATATGCTACTTAACGGTTTCCTGTCAATTCACACAAAAGCTCGTTTTAAAAAACTATAAAAAGCAAAAGACGAGTATTCGACAACAGCTTATCGCTACATCGTCCTTTGCAATTAGTTGTTTGCAGATGGGGGAAAGCCGTTAGGGGCAAACAAAAGATTTTCCTTGTAAATACGTCCCAAATCATTCTTAACCTCTTTGAAAGCCTCAACATCTTGAAGTTTTTCATAAATTTCCAAAGCTTCCCTCAAAATACGCACTGAGTCGTTATACTTTCTATTCACAAGGTAGATGTTACCTAATCGATGAAGAAGCCCTGCCAGGAAATCGGACTTTTCTTGACCCGCCTTACGCAGAAATGGGAGCGACCTCTCAAATAAAGTTACGACTTTATTATAAAGCATCCGATCAGATGCTTCCTCAGACGTTATGAAATTCAAGTTTTCTTTTTTCACTAGAGAGGCTTGAAATGATTCAATAACCTTTAACAACTTAGAAGAAACAGCCTGTTGATTTCCATTCTCTACTTCCTTGATTAGGATATCCCAAGCTGTATAAAAAGCCTCCATCGCTTGATCATACTGTTTTTCTTGAAAGTGAACTGCACCTAGGCCCTCCAAATCTTCTATGACTTGCGAGGCGAAGTCAAATTGCCCTACAGCAACACTAGCTTCCCATAAGGTACGCGATAAGTTTATAACCTCTGGATGTGCTCCATTCCAAATTTTACTTTTAGCATTCAATGAGCGAGTGTAATATTGCACCGCTTTTGCCCCATTTCCCATGCGAGAATAGACCGATCCTAGATGTTCCAAAGATTCGGAGATTTGTAATTCACCTGTTAAGCAGACAGCTTTTCTAATACGGTAAGCCCTCTCCAAAAAGCCTAATGCTTCTGCCATTTTGTCCATTGCAAAATGAACAAGTCCTAAGCTGGTCAAGGAGCGAGCAAGCATCCGCTGTCCCTTTCGATATTCCTCAGAGTAAAAGTCGTCCTTTTGCTTTAACTGACGATGTTCCTCTCCGTAAATGCCCTTCATTAGCTCCAAAGAGCTCTGAAAGCATTGATTGGCCTCTTCATAAAATCTACGATTTTGAAAGAATTTTCCAACCTTTTCGAAATGGATCGCTACACAACGCCAGATAGCTTCTTGCTGCGACTCCAGAAATAATTTTTTCTTTAAACGATTTTTAATCATTTCTAGAGTTGCTTTTGCTGCTTCCGCCTCCTGCTTTAGTCTGATGAGGGGTTGGATAAATGGATGGATTGAGTAGGCGCCAGCTTCTTGGTTGGCTGTCAGTAGGCCAAGCAACTCCAGCTGCTCCACTGCTGTAGATGCACCTTGAAACAGCGCTTTTGGCAAATCTGGGGGCAAATAACCCGAAAGGTAAAAGACCTCTTTTAACTTTGAGTTTTCATTAAACGGAAGTTTTCTAAATGTAATATTAAAGACAGCTTTAACGGCTGCTGGACAAAACTCTGGGGCTTGCAATGTTGTGGGTTGCTTTAATTCTTCCGATATAAGCTTTAAGTAGTCTGAAACTGATATATTCGTTTGCCTCAGGTATGCACCTGCCAGAAAGAGGGCAAGAGGCTCATATCCAAGCTGCTCTCCAATTTTGGTCGAAGCTTCGGCATCTAGCCCGGTTAAGCGGGTCAAAAACTCATTCGATCCTTCTAAAAGGAAATTTTCTTCGGTTAGCCTTTCTTTAATAAATGGATCCCTCGAGGTGATCACCCAATCTTTCCCCTCTATAATCGACGGGAATAAAACAGGAAGCGCGTCAAGTTTTTCCACTTCCACATCCTCGAAAACAAGGACCCACCCATTTTCTTCCAACCAGGTTTTGACTCTTGTCGGTATTTCAAAGGGTTTAATATTTGGAAGGAGCCCAAGATACCCAGCTAAATGACTATATCTCCACAGGTTATCTGCCAAATCTGATGTATCCCCGACCACTTTGTAACCATTCAATAGTAAACTTGGAATGCGTTGGAAAAAGGGCTGCTTATCGGTTGGACTTCTAAGATAGTCAATCGCATTCCCATGGATCACTGCCACCCGAGGAAGTCCCTCTTTGAGCAATTTCTCTCTTATTACGTCGAGGAAGAGAGGGGTTACGGCGATCGAGGAGGTTGGAGAAGAACTGCTTGAAGATGCAGATGGGGAAACACTGGAAGAGGAAGCCACCGTAGGGTTAGAGGGAATAGAGCTCATGGATCACCAAATTGCATTTATTTTGAAATATTTTTCAACTTTAGAACAACTAAAAATGAATCTCTTCGGAATAAATAGAACATTTATATAGCCCCCATGTTGGTCCATTCGCTAAAAGAAAGATTGCTGCAAAAGATAGACGGTTATACCTCCGAAATAACCTACTGCAGCAGATAGGGTGACCCGTTTTAGGTAGAAAAAGAAACTCACCTTTTCAATACCCATAAACACAACCCCAGCCGCCGAACCGATAATCAAAAGGCTGCCGCCTGTTCCGGCTGCATAGGCAATCATTTCCCAAAAAGGGGAATCCATTGGGTAGCTTGCCAGGTCGTACATCCCCATAGCGGCTGCAACAAGTGGCACGTTGTCTACCACTGCTGAAAGTAGACCAATGACAGTGGCAATAAGAATAGGGCTCTTCAGCGTCATATCTAAGAAGTTGGCCAAGTCTCCTAAAATGCCCACTTCATGGAGTGCACCTACTGCAAGTAGAATACCCAAAAAGAAGACAACTGAAGGGAGATCTATCCTTTTCATGATCTCGACAACACGCAAATTATGCCGCTCTGGGTAGTCCCGATGGAGAAAGTCGGTCACAATCCAAAGAATACCAAGGCCAAAGAGTATCCCCATGAAAGGGGGCAAGCCGGTGAGGTACTTAAAAACAGGAACAGAAACAAGAACAGATATACCTAGTATCAAAACAAGGAGAGCATGAGTTTCTGTTTTTTGTTTAGCCAACTGATGTTGCACCTCACCTTTCAAGAAAAACTGTAGAGGGATAAGGGCCAAAATCATGCAAGCGATGCTTGGGAAAAAGAGGCTTGAGATGATGTTGCCAGTCGATAATTGGCCGCCAATCCACAACATGGTGGTCGTAACATCACCGATAGGTGTCCATGCCCCACCAGCATTGGCAGCAATGACAATAGCGCTCCCTATTGTCCACCTATCCTCTCTGTCTTGGATCACCTTGCGTATCAATGAGACCATCACAATCGTTGTGGTCAAATTATCTAAGACTGAAGAGAGAAAAAATGTCAGGATGCAAACGACCCATAAAAAGGTCCGTTTGGACTTGATATTAAGCACAGCTGCCACATGGGAAAAACCCTTATGGGCATTGATGACTTCGACAATCGCAAGAGCCCCTATCAAGAAGAGGACAATTTGGATCACGCCCGACAGTTCTTCTTGGAGAAACTTGTAGTGATGAGAATTAATTTCTGGAGTCTGAAAAACTAAAGCCCACAAAATACCAGCCGTCAGCAAGGCGCTAGTGGTTTTATTGACACCAATTTGATGCTCAAAAATGATGGCAAGATAACCGAGGACAAAAACAATGAGGATCGAAGTAATTAACATGGGCAGATCAAATATTTATAGATAAAAAAACCGGCAATAAATGCCACTAAAGCAGGAATTGAAACCCTTTTCAGGTACCATTTAAAGGGGACATTTTCAAGTCCCATCAATGCGACCCCTGAAGCTGAACCGATTAAAAAGACACTTCCACCAACACCAGCACTGTATGCAATCAGCTGCCAGAAGAAATGGTCTGGAGGAAAAGTCTCTGTCGAAAACATCCCCATTAAGCCAGCTGTTAAAGGGACGTTATCGATCAGTGCTGACACAACACCGGTTCCAAGGGCAATCCAGGTGGGAGTTGGCGCTAAAGTTAAAAGACCCTGTGCTAGTTTTTCTAAAATACCGGCAGTTTCCAGAGCATTGACCGCTAAAAGGATTCCCAAAAAGAAAATGGCCCCTCCAAAGTCTAACTTTCCGATGATATGGGGCATGGTCAGATGCTGTCGATCTTCCGCCTTATGGAGCAGGTCGGTGATCAGCCAAACCAAACTTAGGCCAAGTAAGATCCCCATAAAAGGGGGAAGCCCCGTTAATCCCTTAAAAATAGGGACAAAAAGGATGGCACCTACCCCAAGACAAAAAATGCCGATCGAAAGGGAACTTGGCTTCTCAAAGGGTTCTTTATCTGGTGGAAATGTCCCTTTCAACCAAAACTGCAGACAAAAGAGGGCTACGATTCCGCAGACAAGACTAGGTAAAAAAAGATCGACCACCATTTTCAGCGAAGAGAGTTGCCCGCCTATCCAAAGCATAGTGGAGGTGATATCGCCCACAGGAGAAAAAACCCCTCCAGCGTTTGCTGCCAGGACAACCCCACTCCCCAGAATCCATCGATCTTCGACTTGGTCGGCTATTTTGTTCACCAAGGCGATCAGCACAATCGTCATGGTCAAACTTCCAAGCAAGGCCGAAAGGAAAAAAGCAAGTGTCCCTGATATCCAGAATAGTTTTTTCTTCGAACGAGTTTTCAGAAAATTGTTAATGAACCGGAACCCATCATGGCTATTGATCACCTCCACAATAGTGAGAACGCCAACAATAAAGATGACGACTTCAGCAATATTGGAAAGATGCTCACCGAAGAAGTGGATTTTTTCATGGTGGCTGGCCTTTTCGCGGGTGAACTCGACCACCCAGGCAACGACCCCCATCAAAAGGGCACTTGTCGCTTTGTTTATTTTAACCGTTTGCTCGAACGTAATCAGTAAATAGCCAATGACAAAGACAGCTATCAGTAGCCAATCGACTGGGTTTTCAAGCATAATATAGTCTCCCTAGGGGAAAACTTTACCATACGAGATGTTTGCAAGTAAGACAACAATCACCAAGTAACAACAATCCCCCCAGTAAATCCAAATGTTGAGAACTTATTCCATTTCTCACCTGAAAATTGGGCAATCAAAGTGACCTGTTCGCTCGGATAAAATAGCAGATTCACTGCCCCGTCAAATCCATCACGGTTTTGGTCGACACCGACAGTGTTGAATGGGTTTCCAAAATTAGTGAAGTGAACTTGGGCAGTATTGCCAAAAGTCGTGTATTTATGGAGCCAAGCTGCGTCAACTGTCACAGTTAAAAGAGAAGGGATCGATTTAGCCAAGCGAAAACCAAGATGACTGTCGAAGTTGCCGTGAGACTTGCTCTTGAAGGCAAGGGCGACCACATCGCTGCAGCCTTCAGTGAAACCATTTCGATGATAGTACCCTGCTTCAAGTCCTATAAATGGCTGGATGCCGAGACTACACCACTCAAAGTTTACCCCCGCTTCTGTGTAAGAAATTAAATTGTTCAAGATAGGTGAGCTACATGTTTTTGAAGCAAATGAGGTAAAAGCAATGTCCCTTGTCACTTTTGAATCTGTGTAGCCATAGATCAAATCCGAAAGGACATAAAATAGAGAAGTTTCATAAGCAGCAAAAAAGGCCCCTTGCGTAATGTTGGCTCTATCTTTCCCCCCATGATTAAAACAGGTCGAATCTCTTTCATAATCAAATGCGATCCCAACTAACCAGTTAGGGGTGATTCTTTTATAAAGCCCCCCACTGATGTCATAACTATCCATCTGGTAGCCGAAGCCGTTGCTATCGCTTTCTAAAAAGCTGCGGCTCCCCTCTCCCTCAAACCAGCCGATAAATCCCTGGTCGCAACAATCGGTCGGGCAATCCCAAGTTAGCCAATCTAAGCGGATCGGATCGTAAAGATGACGGATGAATCGATGCCCCGCCGTCTGTACCCTCTGAATTTGTGAGGTGTATTGATTCCCTGATAATTGGTTTAAAGCTGCCCCAAGAGTGGCTGGATCGCCTGTCTGAACTAAAGCATTAAGAAGGGCACTTTGCTCAGGCGTTGGAGAGGTAATTCCGTCCAACTGCAAAGCAACACCCCGTTGATTTGCAGTTGAGGTTGAACCGGCGAAGTTGGATCTCAGAGTGACAAACACATTGCTTGGCCCACTCAACTGTAATAAAAAGGCTGCCGGAGGATCCATTGTTAGAGTAGGAATCAGAAAGGGGCTGCTTGATGTGGCAGCTGTAAAAAGCCCAAAGATCGGCAGGCCACTTTGTAAAATAAGATAGGGATGTCCAATCAAGGCCCCATTTTCTGGATTCACATTCACTGTACCAGAAAGAGTTGCTGTATTTGGAGTTACAATCAAAGAACTATTTCCAAGGCCATCAAGTTGAACTTGGTAAACACCACCAAAGTTTTGAGTATAGCCACCGGTAAAAAGAAGTGCGCTTGTACTGGTATTAGGTGCAATCGTCCCTCCAGTATTGATTGTTCCAAGACCGGCAGCAGAGCCTGAACCTGCTAAAATACCACCCGAATTAACAGTGACGTTGCCCCCTACACTACCGTCAAGGGCTAAAACGCCTTGATTAACGATCAGGTCCCCCATAAAAGAGGAGGCATTTGACCCTGTTAATTTTAAAGTGCCAAACCCAACTTTAGTCAAGTTATTGCCAGCAGATCCTAAGATAGTCCCTGCTAGAGTTGTACTTAGATGATTGCCTCCGACTTTCAATGGCCCAGATACTCTTAGTTCAGACGTCTGATCGACACTTATAGAGCCTAAAGTGCAGTTTGATACAACATTACAGACCCCTCCATTCTTTAAAGTGACATTAGCATTACCGCCTGTACTGGAATCGAAAAAAGAAAGGATAGAAGTTGGGCCATCTACAGTAATTGTCGCATTGGCCGCCGTTGCGTGGCTATGAAAGATGAGACTTCCACTTGAAGTCACGTTGAAAACGGCATTCGCTGCGGTTGTACTATTGAAAAAATCAAAGCCAAATCCATTTGAAAATTGAAAAATTGGTTTTGCATTCCCTTGATTGATCATTCCTGTCTGTTCGACGGTACAGTCAGTTTGATTAAATGTAAAAGTAAAGGGGACCGAATCGGTAAATTTGAAATTTCCAAAATCGATCGATCCGGTTGCGGATAGATGGACCGTCTGAGCGAGGGCTGAAAAAATCGCGGTATCTGTTGGCCCTGGCTCTGTAGTTGGGTTCCAATTGAGATTGTTCCCAATGTCATTACTCACATTACCAATCCAAGTGATGTTTGCACCTTCCGCTTGATGGAAAGAGGCAAAAAAGGCGCCTCCTAAAAATAATTTTGAAGCGATGTTTGCAACACACTTCCTAAGAGCACTCATTCTAAAGATTTGATTCATAGATTTGCCTTTCAACCGGAATATTGGTAAAAGACTGTGCATAGCATTTATTTAAAACCTTTGCAACCACCATGCCCTTTAAACCCTTTTTCACCCCAATCCCCTCACTAATTAAAGCTTTGAGTAGAGTGGAGAGGGCTTATGGATTTATCGAAGCTCACGACCTCTTTGAGGAACGGAACAAAGTGACCCCATCGTTAAAACCGTCTATTGGCGAGATGATTTCAAATCTCCATCTTGACAATCTGAACGATCAGATAGCCTATAGGCAGGCTTTTGCCATCCTAGTGGCAGAAATAAGCGGTGAGATCGATTCAAAACTGATCTGTCATGTTCACAAAAAACTTTTTCTAGAAATAGCTAAAGACGCTTCCATTCTTGGGACTTACCGCAAATCACAAAATTGTATTTATGATGCTCTCACTAAAAAGGTGCTCCACACACCTACTGAAGCCACTAAAATCCATCAGATGATGGAAGAGCTTATTGAGTGGTTAAAAAATGAGAGGTCACTCCCCTCAGTCCTCATGGCTGGCATCTTCTTTTATCAATTTGTGAAAATCCACCCATTTATAGATGGAAATGGGAGAACGGCGCAGGTGATTTCGATGTTGATTCTCGAAAGGGCGGGTTATCGAATTAAAGATCTTTTTGCGATTGGTGAATACTATATCAGCGACTCCAAAAAGCACTACAATGCCCTTCTGCCTAAAAACAATCTAACCGATTGGCTCCTCTATTTTGTAGATGGTTTTGCAACTCAATTGGAAGAGGTGAAGCAACTTCTCAGCGTAAGTTATAAAGCAAAGAACAGACCTAAAGGACCTGACACAAACCTTCTTAAAAGTAAGTTCGTCTTTCACTTCACTTCTGAAAATTAAAAATACTTGCCGAATTTATGAAAATTTGGCAAAGTCCAACTGCTGAATTTATGAAAATTCGGCAATATGCTATATCTGAATTATGTACGTACCGCAGTTACAACTCCGTCGACTCAAAGAAATGTTAACGCCTGGAAAGGTCGTGATTGTTTTCGGAGCCAGACGAGTTGGAAAAACCACTTTATTAAATAAATTTCTTGAAGATCAGAAAGACTACCTTTTCGTCTCGGGCGAAGACCTTTTTGCTAGAGAATTTTTATCCTCAGGATCGATTGAACAACTCCGAGCTTTTATTGGGGACAAGCAACTTTTAGTCATAGATGAAGCTCAATATGTTCCCGATATTGGACACAATCTAAAATTAATTGTCGATCACCTAGAAGGGGTAAAAGTGATTGCTACAGGTTCATCGACGTTTGACCTTGCAAAAACAGTGGGAGAACCTTTAACCGGCAGAAAGCATGTCATTAAAATGTTTCCTCTCTCTCAAATGGAATTGAGTAAAATAGAGAATGGAGCAGAGACCAGAGCCCACCTTGAAAGCAGACTCCGTTTTGGCTCTTATCCTGAAGTGGTCACTCTGAAAAGTGACCAATTACAACGGGAATACCTTCACGATCTCATCTCCTCCTACCTTTTAAAAGACATTTTGGCCTTTGAAGGGGTCCAGAAATCTAAAAAGCTATTTGATCTCTTGATTTTATTGGCTTTTCAGATAGGAAAAGAGGTTTCCATCAACGAGCTAGCGACACAATTAGGCATGTCAAAACAAACTGTTGAGAGATATTTGGATCTTCTTGAACAAGTCTTTGTCCTTATCAACGTCCGCGGCTTTAGCCGCAACTTGCGTAAGGAGGTAACAAAATCTTCTAAGTATTATTTTTGCGATGTCGGCGTCAGAAACGCCCTGATCAATAATTTTAACCCACTTAACCTACGAGACGATGTCGGACTATTGTGGGAAAATTATTTAGTCATGGAAAGGATAAAGAAACAAACCTATTTACCCATCTGGAGCAACAATTATTTTTGGCGTACGTATGATCAAAAAGAGCTCGACTGGATCGAAGAGCGAGAAGGGAAATTGTTTGGCTTTGAATTCAAGTGGGGTAAACCTTCAGCCGCCCCCAAATTATGGCACGAAACTTACCCTACAGCTACCTATGAGTGCATCACGCCAGAAAATTACCTATCCTTTATTACTTAGGTTCCTTAGCAGGATTGAACTGGCCGAAAGATGAGCCATTTTTTTGCATCAAATTCGACACCAGAAAGCTTATCGATTTGTAGACCTAGTTGGGCATGTTTCGTCACTAACATGACATGAAAAAACAAATCTTGAACGGTGACAGGTTTATGGTTTTTGATTTGTTCACTTAGTTGCTGCCGTTCTAGTTTTGCCTGCTCCAAAACATTGTCCGATCGGAAGAGCATATTGATAAGCTGACGAGCTTCGTGAATGTGGCAAGCTGTTTGAAGAAGTTGGAAAGAACGGATTTGGGAAAAAATAAAAGAGCCAATTCCTTCGATGTTTCTCCCCTTCTGGAAGTGAGAAGCCGATGTGATCAGATGCGAGAGGACTTGTATACCAATGGCCGCTATGCGCGCAGATTTCTTATCAGAGATGACAGCAAACATCTGGAACAGGGCGGAAACCAATTGAGCTATTTCTTTGCCCATTTCTAGAGGGTCTTTTTTCGCTTTGGCTTCAAAGAAACGTTGGTTGTTAAGGACTATGTCGTGCAGAGATGTTGTTATAAACCCGGCAATGGGAGAAAACGAAGAAGCGACCGCTGCAGCTACCGATAAAGCAACATCAAAGGTGTCTCCTGAAGTGATGGAGGTTCCAATACGCATGACGTTATGCAACGATTGGCACTGGTCTGGTTTGTAAAGGGCAAGAAACGGAAGGAGGGTTAAGGCTAATCGGCTTGCTACCGAGCCATTATCGGACGGAAGATCATTGGCATGGTTACGATTGACATAGGAAAGGGGAGAAACCGACATAATATCCTTAAATTAAAAGATAATTATAACGAATTTTTTAGATTTCTTCAGCTGTAGGGTTAAAAACAGCAGACTTGCCGAATTTTCATTAATTCGGCAAGTCCAGTTGCTGAATTTATGAAAATTAAGCAATTAGGAATTGGGGTGTAACGTAAATAATGAGCTCATGCATTGGAAAAGATCTAATTCTTCAGGTGAGCGAAGCCATTGATGAAAATCGGAGCTAAATCCCTTCATTTGGAAGCAGGTTCTAAAAAAGATCTCCTTTTCTTTAGAAGTCAGCCGATCGGAAATCTGATTCACACGTATCAGAAAAGCCATAAGGTAATCGAATAAGATACTAGAGTTATTTTCACGAGGTAAAGTCTCGTTACTAATGACCTGCCCTATACCCTCGATGATTTTTATCATATCTTCCCCACTAAGCTGTTCGACAAGATCAGATAAATCAATGATAATGCGTCTATAGATCTCTGCCATCTCCTGCTCATTTGTATCTCTCAAGTTAAATCTGAATTGCCCTATTAACATAAAGAGGTCAACTTTTGTAGAACGGGAGATCACTTTGAAACGGCCTGCAAATCCCAACCAACTAAAAAGGGCAGAGATCATCTCTTTAACACCTAGTTGTTTTGCTTTTGAGTCGGTTAGCCCCTTTTTTCCTAAGACAAGTAGCATATCAACGAGGTAGAAAACATTTAATTTACTACAATTGAATTCAATTGCATCTATTTCTTGAGGGTTTTCTTTGATTAATAGCCCCATAAATAAGCGGTCTTGGCCCATCGCCTGAGCTTTTTGGAGGGTTAATCCATTCTCTGCAACCTGAAGAAAAATATTTGCTTTTTCTTCCAGCGGGAACCATTGCAATTCATTCCAAAGAGTTGGTGAATCAGAAACAGACAACAGATAGGCCTGTTTTTTATAGAAAAGATCATCTAATTGAGCAAGCCAATAGAATGTTCTAGATACGCTTTACGATCGTTTCAGATCATCTATACGAAGCCATTTAAAAACTTCTATCCATACTTCGGGTGGAAGACCCGCACAATCGGGTTGAACGTTACGCAAAATGGCCTTTTTTACACCTTTTTTTGGAGAAAGCTCGAGTTTTTCCAATAAAAAAGGGGCATCCCGATCGAACCCCCTATCAAATGAGGCATTTTATTATCCTCTTCGCTGCTTTTAAGCCATTTGGGGTGATCTTCCAAAGATTTAAAAATTGTCGCTTGAATGAGGGTAAAGCGATCGATTGAAGTATTTTCTTTCGAATCGAGCTCTTTTGCCTTTCTTAAAGCAGGGAAAAGGGAGGGAGGGATGTTGAGAACCCTGTTGGGAGAAAAAAAGGAGGCGGCAATGATTTCTGTAGCTATCGCTCTGAAATCGGCATGTGAGGTCCCCCCAAAAAAATCCTCTACATATGAAAAAAGAAAGAGAAAACTATAAACGACCACACGGGAGATCGAACGGAGGACACCTCACCAAGGGAAAAACTATGATCTGAGACACCAAGCTGGTTTTCAAACAGTGCAGCCAGTTTTTCGGTCGTAGTTGAATGGACGGCCTTGTACTTTGGAGGAATGTAAGAAGCAAGGGTCGCTAAATTAAAAGTAAGGAGCTGTCTCATTTGGGAGTCAATGTTTGGGAAAAAACAGGTAACCGATCATTAGGGCCGTTGGCAATAAGGGTCAGACCGCCACCAGCCACAATGCCCGAAAAAATAGCCTCTCCTAGCTGATTGGGACAGTCGGTTTGAAACCAATTATGATCAAAGAGCTTTAGACCTACTAAAACGAGAAATGCCCGCCTGCATATTTTCGCATATCGGTTTGTTGCATCAAGGTGCCGGTAAACCGACACCAATTACTCTTCATCTCCAGCAGCCTCGATCGCAGCTCTCTCTTGAGGGGCTGGAAGGACAGTAGGAGCCACTCTCTTCATGATAGTGACGATTCTGCGGTTTTTTTCATCCCAATCCTGAGTTCTTTCACCAATGGCAGTTGAGTTCATTAAAGCTTGCAGACCTCTAGTATCACGACTCATCTTATTTTCTATCCAAACCGGTAGGCGAAGTCCTAAAGCAACTTCTAAATGGTGTTTATATTCCTCAGCATGTCTATAGAACACCTCTCTATCCACTTCTTCTTTTGTATCAGGATGATAGCTGCCTGTATGACCACTCAATGCGTTGAAAATTTGCCCATTGTTAGAAGACGATGAGATAATGTTTAGAAGCTGAATCCTCCCGCTTTGGCCTAGTTGTGCTTCAGGATCAAAACTGATCACCTTCACACCTGACTCCAACTCGTCCCCCTCTCTCAAAGGGAGAGTCGGAAAAGGAATTCCATTAGCGAAACTTGCCTGAACGACTTTCATCAGGGCAATAGCTGTACTATACTTAGTTTGTTCTCTTTGGCTATTGCCACAGAAATCTTTTAGCCATTCATCAAGGTTTCCTGGAATCAAATTCGCTACAGATGCTTCAAAGTTAGATGTGGTTGCTAAAGAACGCTCTTGAGAAACAGGGACAAGAGCTCTCCTCTCACCTGCAGATGAAGACTCTCCTGCTTCCTCAATAGCTAATGGACCTTGCCCCTTAATCTGTTTGACTACATCGCCATATTTGAAATAGGTGGCATCAATTTTTAATGTTGTTTTTCCTTGATCGTTCTTTGTTTTTTCAAACAGAAAGGCAGCTACACGGTAGACGCCATTCGCAGAAGATCCATCACGAGATGTACAGACAGAGATCTCAATGACAGTAGAGCCTTCCATTGGAAGCAAGCTTCCGATTTGCCTTGCAGAATCAGCTAAAACCTTACTAACCCGAGAAGAGGCATCAGCAGCCTGTGCATTGTATTGTTCAGGGGTGATCGATGGATTGGTTGCGATTGCTTTTCTTATGATATTTAGCGACATAAAAACCTTTTAATTAAAAATAAATTATCACAATTCAACTTCCACATGACTAGTGACAGCTAAGTTATTTGTAGATTGTTTGGTATTCCCACTAATGTCAGGCTTTTTACAAAGTAGATCGACAACGAAGTCAACGATCATCAGAGAAAGTGAGACCAGAGGAATCATCTCAATGGTTGCTCGGATGCGTGAAGTGATCACAAAAGCCGTCAACCCTTTCCCATCTGTTTCTTGGATGGATTCCTTCGTTTTTTGAAATCTATCAAAAGCGACCCACACTTTCCATGTGGAGCTATTGAGGTATGAAATCCTGTTAGAATCTGCATTAGGATCTTTACCATAGAAATAAGGATTTGTTTTTACTCCAAACACAGCTCCGATCTGTTGGAGGATTGTCCCATTTTGTAAAGAAAAAAGAGATGTCATAATTAAACCTAATTAAGCAAAAAAATTTATCATAAAAAATATTTTTCAACAACAGAATTTAGAAAATCGCAAAAACCAGATAAGCAATGAAGGTTGGGGGAATGGCCCATAAGGTGATCCGAAGGACAGAGGGTTCATCTGGGGCCAACGTTTGGGAAAGAAACCGATAACCGATCATGTTGGGGCCGTTGGCAATAAGAGTCAGACCGCCACCAGCCACAATGCCCGAAAAAATAGCCTCTTTCATAACGAAAGTGAGATTTGGCACTAAAGTTGCAAGATAAGCAACCGCTGCATTGTGGTTGAAAGAAGTTAACAACAAGGTCACTGGAAGAAGGGCATTATGTTCTAGATGATGCATGAGCGCCTCGACCCAAAAACCTTGCAATCCTGCGTGCAAAATCACTGTAGCAAGAAAAAAGGCAACCAGAATGGCCCCTCTCAAAGGGATGGATGTCTGAAAACGGGGTGTTGCCTCTGTGAATCCGAGAAATAGGACAAAAAGGCCAAGAAACAGGACAGGTTGGTGTCCAAAGATGATCACACCGAAGAGAAATAAAAGATGGACGAGGGTCACCCAGAAAGGGACATGAACAGTTTCTTTTGCCTCTTTAGCCTCTCCAAGTTGCTCAAGATCCTTTTTAAAGAAGAACCACCCGATTGTAGGTAAAAGAAAAATAAGGAAAAGAGCCTTCAGACCAAATTGGGTAAAAACAAAGGGGGTATCCCATCCCCAAGAGTGGGAGATGACCAGGCTGGCTGTTGAGGCAAACGCAGTAAGCGCACCGGCTAATGAAACATTGATAAAAAGGAGGGCGATCGTCCCATACAGCAGTCGGGGGGATAATTGATGCAAAAGATATTTTCGCAACACTAAAAGGGAAAGGGTCATAGCAACCCCCTCTTTAAAGATGGCGCCTGACAAGGGGCCTAAAGTTAGAAGGAGCCACCAGAGCCCCCGTTCTCCCCCACGAAACAGCTTTAAAATCCGAAAAGCCCCATCCTCAAAAGCATGTAGAATAGGATAGGTAGAGGCAATGGCCATTGTCACTAAAATATAAAGAGGTTCTTTGAAATCCCATCGGTCTACATAATCAAGCATTCCGGTCCAACCAAAACTCCACGCTAAAAAAGCCAATAATGGAATAGCCCAGAGGCCAAAAACCACCTCAACCTCACCTACAAACGAAAGGAGAGAGGAAAAATTAAAGCCTGAAGGGGATACTTCTCTTTTCCTTCGGGCATAGGCATGGATTTTTGGGGCAAAAAAACTGTGGATGATCGCAAACAGAAAAATCAGGAGAAAGATCCCGTTTTCAGGTTGAACATCGAGACGGTGGAAAATCTGTTCGAAAAAAGTGGAGAGGTTGTCGTCATTATAGAGACGGGTATCAATAATCAGTTCCATCAAATATAAGCTTTACCATATCGTAGGAATTTATGGTTTTTATCTTTAGCTTACTTGCCGTCGCGCTCATTGCCCTTTTTATCGGATGGAGACGGATTGCAGTCTCTTTTGTCATTGTGGCACTTCTTTTTGCCGCAGCCCTGACGATTTACCACGGAACCGATCCTTTGATGATCAATTGGTGAACAGATGTCTTCAATCGAACGCTTTTTAAATAGTCTTATCCCTTTTATCGTCACGCTGGTCATACTCGCAGCATTTGCCCTCCAGGTTTTTGTTCATGAAGTTCCTTGCCCCCTCTGCTATTTGCAACGGGTAGGGATGATTGCAGCAGGCATCGGTTTTTTGCTGAACCTACGGTTTGGCGTTCATATGAGCCACTATGGCCTTGTCCTTTTCAGCGCCTTTTTTGGGGGTTTTGTCGCCCTTCGGCAGATGTTTCTCCATATCTGTCCGGGCACGCCTCCGTTTGGCACTCCGTTTCTCGGCCTCAGCCTTTACACCTGGTCCTTCTTTATCCACGTCTCATTTGTTTTAGCAGTTGCCTTTCTCCTTTTTCTCTTCAGGCAGAATGAACCTCATACAAGAATGACCAAATGGGAAAAGACGGTCTTGAGCCTCTTTTTTGTGATGGTCTTAGGAAATATACTTTCAACCTATTTACAATGCGAGCTTGGCCCTTGCGCAGACATTGTTACAACTCCAGCCACTCAAGCCACTCCAGCAGCCACTCAAGCCACTTCAGCTGAACTACAGAATGAAGAATTTAATTAAAAAATATGAATTCTCAATTCTTTTTGTTGAAAAAAGTTAAAATTCTTCTTTTTTTTTCTCTTTCTGATGCTTCCTTGGAACCTGCAGGCAGAAACGAAAGTCACCTATGGGCTATCAAAAGGAAGACTTGGGGATCAGCTGGTCTCTTACCTCCACGCTAAGTGGATTTCTTACAGATATGGATTCCCCCTTCTCTATCGCCCTTTCCCCCGCTCAGACTCCTTTTTTTTCCACACTCTTGAAACACCCATTAACCGAGGCCAAAAAACTATCACCCTGACCGACCTGCAATGGCTGGAACAACCAGCTGATCATGTCTATTTGATCCCTTACGCCCCTGAATGCCAGCACGATTACACATTCTTCCCCCCCGGCTACCAAAAAGAACACCCCTATATCGAGGTTGACTGGGAGGATAAAGCGTTCATCGAATGGGTACGCCCTTTTGTCTCTCCCCGAATTCCTGTTCAGTTAACCCCTCTCCCTTCAGATAAAGTAACTGTCGCCCTCCATATCAGGAGATTTGCCGGAGACGACGCCCTTTTACCCAATCTTCTCAGCTATTTCCCCTATAAATTCCTCCCCGACTCTTTCTATATCGAGCAGCTCCGGTGGATCCACCAAGAAATAGGGGAGAAACCGCTCTACGTCTATCTGTTTAGCAATGACCCCAATCTACAAGGCCTTGCAAAAAGGTACCAAGCAGCTTTGCAACTTCCTAATATCACGTTTGACTTTAGACCTCCTCGGACAGATGAGCTTCTATCCGACTTTTTTTCGATGATGTATTTTGATGTTTTGGTCCGCCCCGAATCGAACTTGTCTATCGTAGCCGACAAGTTGGGCTTCCAAAAAATCGTCCTTTCACCCGAGCATGTCACCATCCGCAAAGGAGCTGAAAATGTTGTCGATAAGGTTAAAATTAAGCGTAAATAGTTTTTTCCTCCTCTTGTTTGTTACCCACACACTTTTGGGAGAGGCAAAAATCACCTACGGTTTTTCAGGAGGCAGACTTGGAGACCATCTGATTGCTTATCTCCATGCCAAATGGATCTCCTACGAAAAGCAGTTGCCCCTTTTATACATCCCCTTTGAGCAATCAGACGCTTTTTTACTGCATGAATTAGAAAATCCCCTACCTCCCCATCAGAACGTCACCGTTCTAAAAAATTTATCACTCTTAGATAGGGCAAAAGATCTTGTTTATCAAATCCCCTACGCCCCTGACTACTTACAGGAGTATCAACGGATCCCTGGGCTTGCAGCAGTTTGCCCTTTCATCAAAGTCGACTGGGAAGACAAAGCCTTCATCGAGTGTGTCCGCCCCTTTTTATCCCCCCGTTTTCCCATAGAAACCATTCCATTACCAAAAGACAAAATCACAGTAGCTCTCCATATCCGCCGTACAGTTGGAGTGGATGTGAACCCAAAGTTAGTGGGTTACTATCCCTATAAGTTCCTACCTGACCAGTTTTATCTGGATCAAATCAGATGGGTCTACGAAGAAATGGGCAAAAAACCTCTCTATGTCTACCTCTTCAGCAATGATCCCGACATCGGTAAAGTAGCGGAACAATATAAAAATACTTTAAATCTTGCAGATGTGACCTTTGACTGGGGAAAAGGGAAGGATGTCCTGACCGATTTTTACTCGATGATGTGTTTTGATTGCCTCATCAGGCCTCAGTCCAATCTTTCTATTGTGGCTTCAAAGTTTGGTTACCAAAAACTGGTGATCTCTCCAGAGCATGTGAATACCAATAGACGGGGCATCCTAGTAGACAAGGTCAAAAGGGAATGGAGATGATAAAATGACAACTGTTTTAAATGAAAAAATCGTTCTCACTGGTGTTTGTTTAGCATTGTGGGGTAATATTTTCTCTTATGGACAGACCTACTCAAGAAAGACTCGAACAAATCCACCAAAGAATCCTTCATATGTGGAGGTATCTTTGACTTAGAGGTTAAAGAAAATCGAGTCAAAGAGCTTGAAGACAAAATGGCCGAAACCCATTTTTGGGACGATCCATCATATGCTCAGAAAATCATCAGTGAAGCTAACGCTTTAAAAGAATGGACAATCCCCTACCAACAACTTTCTGTCCAATACCGAAATGTTGCCGATCTTTTACCTGAAGCCTACGAAATTCAAGATCAGGCGCTCGTCAAAGATTTGCAAAAAGAATTGACTGAGATCGAAAAGCAACTGGAAGAATTAGAAGTTCGGAAGATGCTTGCTGGCCCGATGGACAAAAAGAATTGTTTCTTAAGTGTCAATGCCGGAGCTGGCGGGACCGAATCGTGCGATTGGGCCTTGATGCTTTCGCGGATGTATAGTCGATGGGCTGAAAGAAGAGGCTGGAAGGTTGAGACAATCGATGTTGTTGATGGTGAAGTAGCAGGGATCAAGAGTATCACCTTTAAGCTGGTAGGTCCCTATGCTTTTGGCTATGCTAAAGCAGAACAAGGGGTACATCGGCTTGTCCGAATATCCCCTTTTGATAGCAATGCCAGACGTCATACAAGTTTTGCCTCGGTTGAGGTTTTGCCTGAAGTGGATGATGACATTGTCATCGACATTAGGCCTGAAGACATCCGGATCGACACTTATCGGGCCTCAGGCGCAGGTGGACAGCATGTGAATAAAACCGACTCAGCGGTTAGAATCACCCACACAAGTGGAATTGTGGTCTCTTGCCAGTCTGAAAGGAGCCAAATGCAAAACAAAGAGACCTGTTTTAAGATGCTCCGATCAAAATTGTATGAAAAAGAAATGCAAGAGCGTAAAAGCACTATAAAAGAGTTCGGTGGGGAGAAAAAAGAGATCGCCTGGGGAAGCCAGATCCGATCTTATGTTTTTCAACCCTACACACTTGTCAAAGACAACCGAACAGGAGTAGAAGTGGGAGACGTACACGCCGTCATGGATGGCCAGATCGAACCCTTCGTTCAAGCCTACCTAAAAGAATTTGGAGGAAATTAAAATAGATGGAACAACCCGCAACAGACGAAGTCCAAATCCGGTACACCCTACCAGAAGACGCAAAGGCCCTACGTGAATGGTTCCACGAACCGAATATTCTCCGTTGGTTTCCTCACACTGAAAATGAGATGGAAATTGATGATGCTGTCAACCGGTGGATCTATTATCACCGCTTCCGTTCCAGCATCACTGCTGTGGTCAATGGGGAAGTGGCTGGGATTGCTACTTTCTATCCTCATGCCTACCAAAAAATTAAACACCAAGCTTTACTGTCGATCATGGTGGCTCCGCAACACCGGAACAAGAAAGTCGGCGAAAAATTGATGCTGCACCTTTTCCACCTAGCCAAGACACAGTTCAATATCGAGCTTCTGCACCTAGAAGTTTATGAAGGGAGTCCAGCCGTTAATTTTTATAAGCGGCTTGGGTTCAAAGAATTTGGCTTTCAAAGCCATTGGGTCCGTGAAGCAGATGGAAAACCCCGTGGCAGACACCTGATGGAACGTTTCCTATGACATCATCACACGATTTGAAGTCGCTTTTAGAACAGAAAACAGGGCGTAAGCTGAAACTGAGGATCAACGAAAACCGTTCGACAATGGTCAGTGTCAAGTGGGATACAAGCTTTACTACCGTTTCGCTTCATAAGATGTTTTTGCACGCTCCAAAAAATGTGATGGAAGAGTTGGCCTGCTACATCAAAGAGAAAAGCGAAATCTCTCCTTTGGTGAAATCGTACATCCACCAAGGTTTAGAAAAAGTTGACTATAGAGATGCTGTCGACCCAAATGCTCTGATTACACAGGGTGATGTTTATGATTTGGAAGAACTCTATGCTAAGGTCGAAAAAAGGTATTTCCCCTCACCTCTCGGCTTGAGAATCACCTGGTTTGGACCAAAAGTTCCATCACCTCATGGTTCACTTGTTCTTGGACAATACCAAAGGCTCATGTACCTTATTCGGATTCACCGGGTGATGGACAGAAGCGATGTGCCTCAACAAGTGCTTGAATATGTGATTTACCATGAAATGGTTCACCACCTTCATCAACCCAAGATTGATGTAGAAGGGAGAAATTTGATCCACCACGACGAGTTCAAACGGCGTGAAAAGGCTTTTGTAGGTTACGAAGAGGTCCAAGAGTGGATAAAAAATGAACGGGGTCGGTTTTTTACGAAGGGGAAACGACGTGGCTGGGCATAGTAAATGGGCCAATATCCGGCACCGAAAAGGGAAAGCCGATGCTTTGAAAGGGAAGATTATCTCTCGCAGTGCAAAAGAGATCATCACATCTGTCAAATTGGGCGGGTCAGACCCTAAAAATAACCCAAGATTACGTGTGGCTTTAGATAAGGCCAAAGAGGGGAATGTCCCTAATGAAGTGATCGAACGGAACATCAAAAAAGGGATGAGCCAAGATACCAGCACTTATGAAGATGTCACATACGAACTCTATGGATATGGTGGTGTTGGGATCATTGTCGAGGTATTGACCGATAATCGAAACAGAATATCTTCCGAAATGCGTATAGCGACCAATAAACGGGGCGGCACTGTTGCAACCCCTGGCGCTGTCGCCTTTAATTTCGACAGGAAAGGGGTGATCGAACTGCCCAAAACAGCGGGAAACGAAGATGACCTTTTTGCTTTAGCCATCGAGGCAGGTGCCGAAGATTTTGAGAGCGACGAAGAGGGATTTTTTATCACGACAGATCCCCAAGAGCTCGATCAGGTTAAAAGTGCTCTCAAAGCAAAAAACATTCCAATCACCGAAGCTAGCCTCACACTCATCCCAAAAACGACCATTTCTTGCTCAGAAGAGGATGTGAAAAACAACCAGGCTTTGATCGAATGGATTGAGGCTCTGGATGATGTGGATGAGCTTTACCATAACATGGAATAAAGCTATAAGGGAATTTTTTCAAAAGGATTATTCTTATGGTTTTCTCCCTCGCACTAGTTGGAGCCCAAGGATCTCGGTGGGCTTTTTACCAAAATGTTTTCTACGCCACTGCTGCTTATGGCGCACTATCAGCACTTGTTTCTGCAATCGCTAGACAAAGATTTTCATGCTCCCTTGGTGTTGTACTGTGTGGAGTTAGCCTTTTAGGCTCTCATGTCATCTCCCAGTTATTAAAAGAAACTCAGCAAGCTAAGAAAGGACAAGATCCAAAAGAGCCCCCTCTAACTAGCCCTCCACCACTTCCAGTTGCTGAAACTACTGCAAATAAAGTGACAAAAGTAGCAAGCCCTATTGAGACAGCGGCTCCTTTGGCAGGCGATAGTCAAGGTTTACCAAAAATAGTAATAGAACTTCCAAGATCAGAGCCCTCTACTCATCGCCAATCAATAGAAGTTTCACCTATTTCTATATCCGAACCAAAAGACAGCAATCCTCTCGAAGCGGCGGCAAAGGCTTCATCTGTTGCAGGTGGGGAAGATTTATCTGTAAGTACTCTGTTGCTAAGTAAAAGCACCATTGCAGAGGCTGATGAAGCTCGTCTTGCTGACGAAAATGATCATGGTGTTGTATCCCTTAGCGATTCTGATCCGATGAATAGTTCCCATACATCCGATAAGTAGTTCAGGCACATAAATTCAAAAAAATGTACTATGTTTTCTTTATTATATAAAAATTAAGGACGTTTTTATGTCAGGTTTGATTGGAAACGCGCTATGGGCTGCCCGACAGTTCATTCATGCGATTGAAATAAATCCCTGGTCCAGCTCTTGGGCAATTCCCCAGTCTGCAGCTAAGATGTCCCTCATCGCCGGCCTTTTCTTTGCTCATGTTGCCCATGTCAACAGCATGACAGAATTTAAGGCAGCCTGCATCGCTCTATCTTTAGTTTCTCTTGCAGCCTCTTATGCCTTCCGCAAACTCTTCCTAGCCGACCAGATCAGAGCAGGAGATGATCAAAAGCACTCTTCATCCGGACAAGATGAAAATCAATCGGCTTACAGCAGAGAAAGACTTCGACGAAGTTCAGCAGGCCCAATAGTATCAACACGCCCATTTGTATTTGGTCAACAATACTACTCTCCATCAACTCCATCAAGTCCATCACCAACAAAGAAACTACCCCGAAGTCCACCAACTGGCCGCGATACCCGCAAATCAAATTACGCTTTAGCGCTTGAGGATGAAAAATAGAAACCCGTTTCAGTTTTTGCCCAACCTCAAGCGCTTCGCGACCCTCTCAGCTGTTACTTGGTAACGTTTTTCGATCCCAGGCCTTTTTGAGCTCGTGGCGCTTGTTTTCTGAGACCACCCACATGAACTGGATGGTATCCAATAAACGTGCCCTAGCACGGTCCTTGCCAAAGATTTCAAAGGGATCAAACAATGGGGGCCCTTGAAGCTTGCCCTGAATAGCAGCAAACAGCACAGGCATCACATTTTTCTTGTGGTTCAATCCAAAAAATTCGGCAAGTTCCCTTGATGTTTGGTTGATCGCAGCTGATCTTCTGGAATCGTGTTCAACAACGATAAATAGTTCAGACACATAAATTCGAAAAAAGATACAATCTCCTCTTTATTACATCAAAATTAAGGATGTTTTTATGTCAGGTTTGGTTGGAAACGCACTATGGGCTACCCAAGAGTTCATTCATACGATTGAAATAAATCCCCGGTCAAGCACTTGGGCAATCCCTCAGTCTGTGGCTAAGGTGTCCTTCATCACCAGTCTTTTCTTTGCCCATGTTGCCCATGTCAACGGCATGACAGAATTTAAAAGAGCCTGCATCGCTCTATCCTTAGTATCTCTTGCAGCCTCTTACGCCTTCCGCAAACTCTTCCTATCCGACCAAATCATTGCCGCAAAGGATGCGAGCATCAAGCTTATAGCAGAGCAAAATATAGCGCTCGGTAAGGAATTGACCGCTTTAAAAACAGAGGCGCAAAAGGAAAAAGAAGAGCCATCAAAAAAAACGGGAAAGGAGCAATTACTAGCAGATTCAGCTCTTGAATTAGCAAAATCAAATGAAGCAGCAAGCGCCCCCCAGACTCCGATTGAAACTACCGAAGCAAGCGCACCTCAAGCTCTGATTATTACTGCTGAATCAAGCACACCCCAGACTCCGATTATTACTGCCGAATCAAGCCAAGTTGCAACTCCAAATACGATTGTAAGCGTAGACAATGATCTCGAAGTTCCAGCTGCTGCCCCAAATGCTGAGAAAAATGGTACACCTGAAAATGAAGCCCATGTCGAGGATTAGAAATAGTTCGCCTTTTTAGTATCTAAGGACCCAGGGCCATGAGACCTTTGGCAAGAATTACACTTTAGCATTTGAAGTGCGAAACGGTTGTTGAAGAATTAACTATTTCTTTTCTAAGAGCATTCTATAAAAACAAACTACGGCTAGGTTATGCGGATTTATGCAACAAAGCCGTGTGAAACCCCTGCGCCTGCTTTGCTTTCATATTTTAGCAACTGAAGGCTCTAGAGGAGTTTCCCGTTCCAAACCCGCTGCGAATAAAGCCAGTTTTTACTTACGTTTTAACGATTGGTTGCTTCCGATCCCAGGCCTTTTTGAGCTCGTGGCGCTTGTTTTCTGAAAGACCACCCATGAACTGGATGGTATCCAATAAACGTGCCCTAGCACGGTCCTTGCCTAAGATTTCAAAGGAATCAAACAATGGGGGCCCTTGAAGCTTGCCCTGAATAGCAGCAAACAGCACCGGCATCACATTTTTCTTGTGGTTCAATCCAAAAAATTCGGCAAGCTCCCTTGATGTTTGGTTGATCGCAGCTGATCCCCAACTTTCCAGTTCGTCCAGACGCCAAATCACAGTTTGAGCAAGAGACGCCACTGCATGTGGGTCTAGCTTGGAGGCTGCAAATAATTCAGGGGTGTAACGAAGTTTGTTGATAAATAGAAAATCGCAGAGCTCCATAAAGCTGCCAAAATTGCTGATACGGGTACGGATCATAGGCATGAGCCTTTCCATATACGCATCATTGAATTGCCAAGCTTTAATCCGGCTCCACAACTGATCTTCTGGAATCGTATTCAACAGGTAATGTTGATTCAACCAATCGAGTTTCAAAATATCGAAAACAGCACCTGACACTCCGATCCGCTTGTAGTCAAATGCCTCGATGATCTCTTCTAAAGAATAGATCTCCTTGTCTCCAGGCATGCTGTAGCCCATCAGAGTCAAAAAGTTGATAAACGCCTCTTTGAGATAGCCTGAATCTCTAAAATAGAAAATGGAAGTCGGATTTTTCCTTTTTGATAGTTTTTTGCCGTCGATGCCCAGCAACAAAGGCATGTGCATAAACGTTGGGGGTGTCCATCCAAAAGCTTCGTATAAACAAATATGTTTAGGGGTCGAGCTCATCCACTCGTCACCGCGGATAACATGGGTGATCTCCATGTGATGGTCGTCCACAACGTTGGCTAAATGGTAGGTTGGATAACCATCCGATTTCATCAAAATCTGGTCATCGACATCGGCCCAAGGGACTGTGACGCGCCCTTTGATGGCATCTTCAAAGACACACTCACCTGTCAAAGGCACTTTGAGACGAACCACATACGATTGCCCTTCGGCAAGACGACGTGTAATCTCCTCATCACTTAAATTCCGATAGCGACGGTCATACCCCTGTTTATTGCCTAATTTTTGGGCAACTTCTCGCATCTCTTCTAACTCTTCAGCGGTTGCAAAACATTTATAAGCCTTGCCGGCGTCTAAAAGTTTTTGACACTCTTTTCGGTATAATTCTGTACGCTCTGATTGACGGTATGGAGCATGAGGCCCCCCTTTGTCCGGACCTTCATCCCACTCGATCCCACACCACTGGAGCGCTTTATAAATATTTTGTTCATACTCTGGGCGACTTCTGGTCTGATCTGTATCTTCGATCCTGAGGATGAAGTCTCCACCATGTTTTTTGGCGAAAATCAGGTTGAAAAGGGCCATATAGGCAGTCCCTACATGAGGGTCACCTGTTGGCGATGGTGCAATGCGGACTCGAACTCTAGACATAAGTACCCAGTATATTACCGCTTGTCAGTGGGTAATTTCAATTAAGAAAACAGGGGGACTAGTTACCCGCCAGACTTGCTGTCTTGCAGCATCAATAAATCTTTCATCACATCGACTGCCTCGTCTAGTTGCAAATCATTCACACCGAAAGAGGCCATCTGCTCATGGTCAGGCATCGTCTTCTTTTTGACTTCGCCTAAAAAGTTTTGGTAATTACGGTTGTTTGCAATCCTTTCAGCCGAATTTCTTCTTAGAGTTGGCACAAACTTTTGTAAAGCAGTCGTCCGCTGCTCCAAATTATTTTTATACAATGCTTCAAATTTCATCCGGTGGATAAACGGAATATCTGATAAATCATCGTTGAAAGAGGCCTCAATTTGGTCACTCTCCAGAGGGAATTTGGTATATTTTTCCCCAATATCGCTTTCTGAAAGGGATCCTGGCACCTGAACATCTGCTAAGACACCGATCATCTGAGGGCTTTTTCCCGATACTGTGTAATACCTTCCTCGTGTGACTTTGTACTCCCCTTCTGGGTTCACAGTCCCTTTGCCGGTGCTATCTAAAGTGAATGTTTGAAACGACCCTTTCCCAAAGCTATGATCATCCCCGACAATGATAGCCCGGCCCCAATCTTGCAATGTTTGAGCGACGATTTCTGAAGCAGAGGCTGATATTCTGTCTGTTAGAACGATCAGAGGCCCACCCCAAAGTTGTTGCCCCTCTAAATTTCGAAGCCGTTGTACTTCTCCAGCTTCATCCTTGATCGAGACGACAACACCCCGTTTCATGAAAAGACCTGACACACCAACCGCTTGGTTTAGAAGGCCGCCGGTATTATTGCGCAAATCGAGGATGATCCCTTCAACTTTATGATCTTTTTTGACTTGGTTGATGGCGCGGGTTAAATCTTTAGTCGAGGAGGTCTCTGGGTCTTGGTAAAACGAATGTAACCGTAAAACAGCAATGACACCTTTGCCGAAAGGGAAAAGGGTTGTCTTATAACGAGCTTCATTTAAAACCACTTCACCACGGACGATTTTTACATCGAGCTTCTCTTCAGGTTTTCCATCTTTTGCCCCCCTAATGACCGTAAGAACAACAGGTGTATTCTCCGGCCCACGTATCATGGCCACAACATCTGAGATGTCCATCCCAACAACAGGTTCACCATCGACAGCGATGATCCTGTCTTTAGCTTTTAGCTCTTTTCCTCTCCACGCCGGTCCCCCTTCGACAATCTTTGTCGCGGTAAAACCATTGATATCGTCACGGAGCAGTACCCCAATTCCCAGCAATCGGTGCTGGAAACTGATCAAAAACTGAGAGGCCTCTTCCGGAGTAAAATAGTTTGTTTGACTATCAAGCGATTGGGCAACAGCTTTTAAAATTTCTGCGTAAACCAGATTTTTTCGGAAGGTCGGATCGGTAGAGGTCATCTCTTCGTCCGTTTTATTTTCCCTCTTTTCGATCCTCTGCAGGGTCTTTTCCTTTAGCTCGGGAGTCAGATTATTCAATGCATCTAGTTGCAACGCACGGTAGGCCAAAATCCTATCAATCAGCTCTTTTTCATCTTTTGGCCAAGGGGCATCTTTAAATGCCTGAGGGGAGACTTTTTCTGGTAGGGGCATCCCATGTATCTCTGACTCAATGGATCTGCGTCGCTGTATGGCTTTTCCAAGGGCATCCTGCATCTCAAAAAATTGTGCAAATTCCCCTTTCTTGAATGAAGCTATCGACTGATCGAGTAATGAGTCACTTGGCTCTAACCATTTAGAAATATCGGCTACAACAAAGGTTGTCTTTGTCGGATCGAGTTCATCGAGAAAGCTTTGGAACATCCGTTTCATTAAAAACGGACTTAAGTCTTTTTGAGAGGCATGTTGACGCATGATCTCTCGAGATTTTTTTAGAACAATATCGGGGGAAAGCTCCGGGGGTTTTAATCCAAGAAGCAGCAGAACAAGAGGGAGTAGCGCAAAAAAACGAAAGAATCTCATCACCGCATCATCCTCCAACACCTAAAAATCCGCAAGAGGAGAGGGACCGCAGGGGCTAAATTTGGGTAGGCCGTGTGTTGGCCCTCGGGGCCCTTGCTCGTTTTATCCGAATTTGGCCTCTGCAGCCCGCGAGGTTAATAGTGCCCACTCTGCTTAGATGGCCGCTGCAGGCGACGTTCTGATTAAATCGATCCTTCCATCCTCATTCAACGTATACTGATAAAGCGGCTGGTTAGGAACTAACTGCAATTTTTCGAGAACATCGCCAATCATACGATAGTGAAAACCATCCGGAACCACGATCTTTTGGTTACCTACAAATGTGACATCCCTGGCTTCGAAAAAGCTGTCCCCCTCAAGGATGATTTCTAACGACTCAGAGCGATGGACTTCCCTTTTCCAGCAACAGTGTGGAAGAGAAAAGTCGATACCTCGGTTTTTGACAACAACATTTTCAAGAAGGCACTTTCCATTCCGGTTGGAGTAGGCATGGTTGTGCAATCCCAAAGGATTTGTCGCTCTGATCAAAAGGGAACCACTCACCTCAAAGTTTTTCAAAGACAGCTCAGCAATCTCCAAATCGATTTCGGCATCAGGGTGTATACGACCTTGGGATATTTTCTGGGCAATGAGACTAAAAAGCGGTCCGAGAGCAGGGTGATAATGGAAAATAAAGGGGGGTTTTACTTGCTCGCCTATAAGCCATTCAAAGGGGGGAACTTCAATATGGCAAAAGTCGATAAGCATTTTTTTTGTGCAAGCCATGAGATCATAATAAGAGCCCTCTGGGGTATCTTCCAGCCCTTTTCCAGGCTCATAACTTTTTTTAGTGGGGGAAATCGTCTTTTGCCGATCGTTAAAGGCAATAAACGATTTTAAATCCCCCTTTTCAGGCGAACGGATCAGATTACCCACAGCTTGCATCAAAGTTTCCAGACGGCCAGCCGATTTCTCGATCGCGTCAGGGCCTTTTCTGGAAAATTGGGATACCTTCGTTTTTGGGTTCAAAAGGATGCCTGGAAAGGGTTCCTTGACACTCAACTCTTTCAATACAGCCAGATCGCCAAATAGGATGTTTGTGTTTGAAGGAAATTTTGAATAGTGACTCCCCTCGCTTTCCGGTTCATCGACGATTCCCCATTTGTCAAAATCGGTGTACTCGATTGAAGTGAGGCAAAAATGGTTATCCTCCTCGGTCAATAGGTTGATCCCCTCAGGGGCCCCTACTCGTCTCGGACAGGAAAGAAAGCCGAACCCCTTTTCTTCCATCACCCCTATTCCCAAAAACGATAATAAGGCCCCATCAACACCCGCAACAGGATTATTGATCTGACGCACCATCACCTTGGATCGATTGTGTTTTTCAAACCAATCAAAAACCCCCTCTTCACGAGCCAATTTCCAGATCAACCCATGCCCTCCTGGCTTCATGGCCAGTTTCCAAGGCTTTGAGAAGACCCACTCCCCTTCCAATGAGATCAGAGGAGCCTGAGGCTGTTTAAAAAGATGGAAATGGGAAGGGGGTCGATTAAACCAATTCGATTCGCCCAAAAGCCTGACAATGTGCTCGTGATTTTCTTTTTCATTGCTCGTCATCAAAGCGATTGGGGTGATGATCGATTTGCCAAATAGTTTAAAAAAAAGAAATTCTTTTCCCTGTAAATCGCGGATCAACCCTTCAAGCAAATTTCTTCCGAGAAATGGAAGGCAAGCAGCCGGCATAGGCAAAGATAAACGGTCTCCAGCACCACCTAGAGGGTAAATTTCCCCTGTTAATGGAAGGGAAGTAAGACCAAAAAGGAGATGGAGGGGATGGTCTTCTCTTAAATCCCACATGGGCGGAGAAAAAAGACCGACCTTTCTTTTTTCTTGCTCGCCATTAAGCAGTGAAATCACCTTCTGGTAATATCCAGAGATCCCTCCAATGGGTGCATAAAAACGATCGATTTCGCTTACTTCTTCAATAAATTGGTTAAAACCTGTCTCATCGTTTGAGTCGAAAGGGTCAAAATCGTCGATTTTTGTAAGGGTGGAGAGGAAACTCTGAAGGACATTTCTGTTCTCTTCAGTCGTTTTTTCGATCCAACTAGGGGGAAATGGTGTGTTCATTCGAGAGGAGAGTTTAAAAACTTTTGACTAAAATTTCCACGAGAGATACAAGAGGACATTTACAAACGTTAAAAAGTCATCATCTCAAGGAGTTAATGATGCCCGCTACTACAAAAGATACCAAAGCGCCGAAAGACAAGAAGAATTCTGCTTTCATGCGTCCTGTTAAGGTTAGTGATGCTCTAGCTGAAATTGTCGGCAAAGGCCCGATGCCACGGACTGAAGTTACGAAAAAAGTTTGGGTTTACATCAAGAAGTACAACCTGCAAGACAAGAAAAACAAACGCGTTGTCAATCCAGACGCCAAGTTGGGCAAAGTCATCGGTAATGCTCCGATCGACATGTTCAAAATGACAAGCAAAATTTCAACACACCTACAAGAAACGACAGCTTAATCTGCTTAAATAGCGCGAGTTAGTAAGAAATAATTATTAATTCGCGCTAAGCTTGGCTTTGTACAATTTTTGGAAGCCTTGAGAGAGATGCAAACTAGAGCGTAATGAATTTTGCAGGAAGGGGTAGTTTTACCCCTTCCGAGAAATTCATATAGCTCTTAGCTTGTTTCTCTCCAAGGATGAGTTCAAAAATTGTACAAAGTCGAGCTATAATATTCGGTATGCAACGCCATACCTACTATCTAAAAATCGCCTATGATGGGACCTCGTATGTGGGCTGGCAAGTTCAGCCGAACGGTCCTTCTATCCAGGCCGCTTTACAAGAAAAACTTTCTATTCTCTTAAAGGAGAAAATCCTCCTCACAGGGTCTGGCAGAACAGACAGTGGTGTACACGCTTTAGGACAGGTGGCCCATTTCCATACCGACCGAAATGATGCTGAAAAATATCTCTATGCCCTCAACGCCTTACTTCCCGATGCGATTAGAGTTTTAGAGCTCAAAATTGTTTCCTCCCATTTCCACGCCAGGTTTTCGGCAAAACGAAAAACTTATCACTACCACTTAGCTCTTGGGGGTGTTGTCCTCCCATTTGTTTACCCCTATCGAACCTATGTGAGAGGGAAAATTGATCTAGAACGATTAAAAGAAGCTGCAGCTCTATTGATCGGAAAACACAACTTTTCTGCCTTTGCAAATGAGGTCGGAAAAGGATCAGCGGCTAGAAACCCTGTCAAAACTTTGTTTAGAGTCGATGTAAAAGAGGAAGAGGGGGGCATCCGGATCGAATTTGAAGGGGATGGTTTCTTGTATAAAATGGTGCGAAATATGGTAGGTCAACTGCTTTCGATTGCCAAAGGGAAAGCGGCTGTCTCTTCTATAACAGAGCTACTCGATGGTGGCAGTCGGGTGCAATGTGCCGCCGCTGCTCCTCCCCAGGGGCTTTTTTTGGTCGAGGTTGCATACCCTCATGAGCTCATGGAACGAGGTGAAATGTTGGACCCCATCCCTCTGAAAACGGGCGATCTCTGGGTAGAGGAACTCTGAAATAAGAATTGGCTGAATGGATGTTTGTAAAAGGGCCTCTACACCTCTAGGGCTATCTTCAAAAGCCACTACCCGTTTACCGTGTCCCATTTTTTCATAGGCCAGTAGGTAGCCATCGGGGGCCGGCTTGGGGTTAGAATAACACTCCCGGGTGATCCAGATTGGCACCTCTTTTAAAAGAGGTAAATGGCCCTTGATGACATCTGTAAGCGATTTTAATGAGTTTGTCACCACTGCTACCGGCTTGCCTTGTGCAAGAGTCCAACGCAAAAAATCTTCTGCCCCGGGCATAAACGAAACACATCCCTCTTCATAGAGTTTTAAAACCTCTACCGTCTTTTCTGCATGGATCGTTTTCCAGTCGGGGGCCTCTTGTTGCAACCTGGGAAAGGTGGAATAAAGATAATCCCGCACCGCTGTCGAACTGTAGTGGGACATACTCACATATTCTTCGAATGTCCAGTTGACTGTATAGCCCCTTTTTTGACAGGTCCGTTCGTAGGCTTTACAATGGGTCGACTCGGTATTGATCAAAAGGCCATCGAGATCGAAGAGATAAGTGTCGTAAGTGTCTAAAAAAAGCATCAAAAATCATTTTATCATTTCTCTCCTTGCAATCTCAACCATTGCTTCTGTCGAGACAGAATTGGAACCCATCATGAGAGGGGCTGAGGAGATCGCCTATCCTCCCCAGCTCTTAATCCCTGCTGAACTCCCCTCCTATCCTTGGGAAATTAAAGGGCACCCAAATCTCCGCCCCATTCAAAAAGAAGATTTACACTGCCAAGGTCGGAGAGACCATCCGCCTAAACTATTAGCCAATGGAGAAAGCCACAATGACTGCGACGGCCCTTTAGAACACGGTCTGCCAGTGAGAGTCCAACCGATCCTCATGACATTGCTCAACTGGATCCAAGAAAAAACGGGTCAGGAGGTTGTCATCACAAGCGGACACAGGTGCCCTAGACATCAGACCTACTTAAATTCCTCAAGCAAAGCCCTAAGTTCAAAACATCAGGTTGGAGCTGAGGTCAATTTTTATGTAAAAGGATGGGAAGAACGGCCGGAAGATGTTGTTAACATTATTTTTGAGTTTTACAAAGCAGCACCAAAAAAGTGGGATAAAGAGACTGATGTCAGAACGACTCCTTGGTATAATGACGAGGTGTTTGTAAAGATCTATCAGAAAGATGAGGGACGAGATGAGGACAATGCTCATGGTTTTCCGTTTATCGATATTCAAGTTCGGTATGACAATGAGAAGGGTGAGAAGGTGCAGTACACCTGGAAGGGCTCTCAGGAATACTATAGGTAATAGCGGGAGAAGGACACTTTCTCCCGAACTCTCATCCGTTATTATTTGAACGCCGCCTGGAGCGGCTATCTAAGCGCACACTATGATCTATCTAGCACTTTTTATGGTGTTTTTGGTAGATATGTGACGATCAACAAAGGAAATTTATGATCGGCGACTTTAATCTTTGGGTGCTGCTAGGGGCAGCTCTCCTTAACTTTATCATTGGGGCCATCTGGTATTCCCCAAAACTCTTTGGACGGATCTGGATGGATGGAACTGGGCTGAAAGAATCTGAGATGACAGGCGGGATAGGTCCCTACATTGGGGGATTTGTCAATTCCTTTATTTTAGCTATTGGAATGGCAGCTTTTCTTTATATGACCGACAGCCGGACTTTTTCTGATGCGGTGATCGTCGGTTTTGTCGCATGGCTCGGTTTCTTTTTCACCACTCACCTTTCAGGGCTTATCTGGGGGAAGACAACACTCCCCGTCTTTTTTGTGCAAATCGGCTATGGCCTCATTTCCTATTTAGCAGTCGCCCTCTTCATTATGTTCTTTTAATGAGAGATCTCGACTGGAAAATTGCCCTCAGGACAGGTCTGGGGGCAGCCTTAACCTGGATGATTGATCAACAACTGACAGAGATGGCGGGTTGGGCCGACCGTACCATTAGCGGACTTTGGGCTGTCATCTCCTCCATCGTGGTTCTCCAATCAAGTCTTGGGGGTGGTTATTTAGAAGCCTATAATCGTTTTATAGGGGTTTTTGTAGGATCTTTGCTTGGTGTTATTGCAATCTCATTCCTTGGATGGGAACCGCTTCACTTAGCGATCAGCCTCTTTTTTACAGTCCTTTTAATGGGCATCTTAGGCCTACAGGTCAGCACCCGGATTGCTTGCCTCTCTTGCGCCGTCGTCATGGTGGTATGGAGCTTAAACCCTGCTGGCTCACCTTGGGCATTTGCCCTTCACCGATTTTTAGATTCCTGTTTGGGTATCGCTGTAGGTCTCCTCGTTTCCCATTTTCTTTTCCCTTCAGAAACAAAGAAAAAGCTTCTCAGTAATAAAAAAATAATTTTCTCCCTCTTCTCAGCTTCTCTCCAATCAAAAAATAACGAGCCCCTCAAGAAAGCTCAAAAGCTACTACAAGAGGACGAGCAGCTGATAAAAGAGCTGCAAGCCGAATGGACGGGCGACCAAGACTCAAAAGATAGATGGGAAACACTCCATAATGGGGAAAAATCCCTCCTTTTCCTTTTAACCAATGCCTCCACCCTATCAAAGGAAGAACTGCTCCCCCTTCTGGACCAACGTCTGATAGAAAAAACTGGGGATGCGATCGAAAGTCTTGAAGAGGCCTTTGAAAAATTGGGAAAAAGGGAAAAAAGCACAACATCCTCTCTGATCCCCTTTATCAGTAAAATCAAAGAAGAACGGCTCAGGTTTCGAGAGAGTAAAGCCACTCGCAACTTCACATTCCAGGAATTAGAGAACTATTTCATCTTCTTTTATACTCTTGAAGAGCTCCTTTTAGAGACCCACCAGTTACAAGAATCCTTATGAATTTTATCCCTATTCTCTTAGCTCTTTCATTATCCAATTGTCCTTTGATAGACAAAGGGGCTGAAATCACCTTTCCCTATTCCTATTTTGAAATGGGTGAAGAGGACGATCTTACGGTTATAAGAGAAGAGCGAAAAGCTACAGCGGCCTATCAATCGCTCCATTACGGGTCGGTAACTGTGTTACAATGGGAAAATTTACAAGAACACAACCCTTTCAAGCTGATTTTGATCCCTTTTAATGACGAGCGGTCTTCTCTTTTACAGCAATTACAAGTCTTAAAATCCCTTCTTTGGGGCCCATTTTGCCCGACACCTGAACTGCTAGAAGAAGAACAAACAACCTTCAAAAGCAGACTAGGGCAAGAACAGAAAATAGCGACTGAAGGAAATGGACAAGATGTTTTCTGTAAAAACGAGGTGATCCAAAGGCAAACGTTGTGGGAAGGAAAAACAGTCAGGCTTTTGTATCCTACCTCTGTTCTACCCGAAGAACCGCTCGCCCCCCATTTTTTGATTGTCACAAAGAGATGCCGACCCGATTTTGCCTCTTTAACGGATGAAGAGGCGCTGGAAGTAGAATCGGTCTCAAGAAAGCTGTTTGAAATTTTCAAAACAAAAGGTTTTGAGTCAGGGATCAAACTGCAAAAAAATGGAACTGTCGGTGTGACTGTACCCTATTTCCATCAACACATTGTGCTCTTTAAAAATAAAGAAGAGGAACAACAAGCCCTTTATCAGATGATCAAGAATGTCTTCATTGGAAGCTCTTCGTTATCGACAGAGCAATATAAAACCAACTATGACCACTATAAAACGCTTTTAAACCCTATTTTATAGGGAATTCAACACCGCTCAAAATCTTGTCTGTTCAACAGCTCGTAAAACTGAAGGAGCGGAAATGTTTTTTGTAGCCATAGGCATCTCTTGTATAAATCCCCCAAAATAAGGGCAATAAAAAAGGGAGATTTTTCAATCTCCCTTTTTTTATTCTCAGAAATTAAAATCTGAAAATTAAACTTGTGGTGCCGCTTCTGCTGCCGCTTTTGCTGCTTCCTTCGCTGTTTTTGCTAAATCACCTGCTTGACCAACTAGAGATACAATTCTTGATACTGCCTGTTTTGCCTTATAAGCTTCTGGGGCTTTTTGATTTTTCTCAACCAAAGCAAGAAGTGCTTTTGATGCTTTATCTGCATCGTCTGCTAGTTTTGTCAAAGCTGCTTCTGCTTCTTGGGCTGGTTTTACAGCACTTGCTGCTGCTTGTTTCAGGCTTTCTACATCATAAGCATCTTGACGTGCTCCGTTTAAATCTGCTGCAGCTTTTTGTGCAGCTGTAATAGCCGCTTTATTAGCACCTATTGCTTTCTCTAGTGCATCTGCTGCTGTATTAACCTTTGATGTCTCTTCAGGTATTTTTTTAGCGGCATCTTCTGCTGCTTTGTTAACGAAATCGTTGTACAGTTTTGTTAAACCAGTGTTATCGCCGACAAAAGTTGCTGCATCTCTGCCTTTAAAATAAGCAAGGCCAAGAGCTGCATAAGCGAGAAAAGATATAGCAGCTGCTTTTGGAGTCGCTGTACCTAATTTGTTAGTTCCAAAGCTAATGACATAAACCGGGAGAGGAGCAATTGCATTGTTCCAAATAGGAGCAATCGCTTTGTTCCAAAGAAATGATACTGTGTTTTTGGCAAAATTTGGCACATAAGGCGAAATTGCATTTTGTAAAGATGCAAACCCTGCAGATACAGTAGAAACTACTTGCATAAAGTTAATCCTTTTTTAAGCACGAGAGCTCGACGGCTCGCGCACATGTTTTAATGATAAATTCCGATTCTAGCAGGGGAGATATTTAGGGTGTAGGAAAAAATGGCGGAGGAGGTGGGATTCGAACCCACGGTACAGTTTCCTGTACACACGCTTTCCAAGCGGGCTCCTTAAGCCACTCGGACACTCCTCCACAAACCCAAATAGATTAACTTTTGTTAACGTTTCACTTCAAGCCTTTTGCAATTTCTTTTGATAAAATGTATAATCAGGTTCTGCCCCTCGGGACCACTTGGTCTGAAGGTTATCCCGAGCAACTATAATATTTTTTTTGGACCCCAACGCGTGATCTCCAGAGGGAATCAACGGAACGGGACCGCCCTTGTTTCAAGGGTTGCACGAGGCCTCCCATCCCCCCTGGGGCGGATTTATTCAGGATGGGACTCTCTTAAACAAATAACAGGATCGGCAGGCATACGCATCAACCTAAGCCTAGAGGTAGATGCTAAGCTAATTAACCACAAATAGATGGAATAAAAAAAGAGTAGAATATCAGAGTCGATTATTCTAGAAGGGGCAATTCAAAATCCTCTCTCTGTGAGCTCTGTGGTAAAAAAATAAAAAAAAGATCACCACAGAGCTCACGGAGAGCACAGAGAGTAATCTTGGGCCTTTCTTCGAAGATTTAAGCCGTTTTTGACTAAATTGATTTCTTAACGTTTCTTTGTAAGTATTTTGCTTTTAACAGATTGTTGAGAAATTGGTGTTCCTTAAGTTGATGCGTATGGGATCGGCAGGATAAAAATAATGATTCTATCCAAAGCTTTATCCTTTTTTATCCTGCCGATCCTATTAAATTAAAGTTTTGTAAGGGATTTTCGATGTTCCCTGCCAAAAATAGGCGCACATGTTTCCCAAGTATCTTCTTGTTCGCCAAATTCTATTTTCCACCTGTTAGACACTTTGGAAAGGAATTCGTCTTTTGAGAAAAAGGCCTGTTTCAATGTCGTTAAAAAGTGGCCGTGTTCCCGTTTTTCTCTGTAGGAGGGCATCCTTGGGGGCATTTTCAACATAGACATCCTTTCAGGATAAAAATCCCATAAAAAAGAGGTGTGGTGGACAAAACGGCCTCTGGCAAATGCTTGCGCATTTCCCCCCATCTTCTTATCTCCCATCACATAGTCGTTTTCTCTTAACCCAAAAGGAATTTGACCGAACACCTCTTCATAAAATGTCGCCGTCCAACCAAAAACATCGTGTGGGTAAGGCTCAACGGCAAAATCTTTAGCATTGCCTATGAAAGTGACAAAGAGCGTTTGTTCATCCACAACAACTGTTCCGCCACCTGAAAAACGTCGCCAGACAGGGATGTCAACCCGATCCAGATGCAACACCTCTTCTGGTTTTGCTGAAAGCCCCATCACGACGGCAGGGTTTGAGCCGTGATTGATCAGGCAATAATTGCCGCTATCTGCACGGAAAAGGGCCTCTTCAAGTCGCAGCTGCTCCCAAATGGGGACATCGATTAGAGAGATGAACTTACCCACAAGAAGGGGGAGCGGCCTCATACCGCTTCAATGCGACCATCAAAATCGACACATCGGCAGGTGTGACACCCGATAAGCGAAGGGCCTGACCTAGCGTTTCAGGTCGATGGAAGGAAAGCTTTTCTTTGGGTTCCCCGCCTATGCCATGAACAGAATGGAAATCGAACCCTTTAGGGATTCTCATCTCCTCTCTTGATTGGAGGCGGTCGATCTCCATTTGCTGCCTTTGGATATAGCCAGCATACTTTAAGGATAGCTCAATTTGGAGATTGATATCGGCGCCCCAATCTTGCACCTGATCGGGAAATTCTCTTAGGAGACAGTCATAGGTGAAATCGGGTCGGGATAAAATTTGGACAAAGCTATACCCTTTTCCATCGACCGTTTTGAATGTTTTGCTAAACCGTACTTTCTCTTTTTCGATCGTCTCTTTTTTCTGCATCAGCCGGTTATAGCGTGCCCGGTCGATCAGCCCAAGTTCGTACCCTTTTTCTCGCAAACGCAAATCGGCATCATGTTGACCCAGCAATAACCTATATTCTGCCCGGCTAGTGAACATTCTGTACGGTTCGGTTAGCTCCTTAGTGATGAGATCATCAATCATCACCCCGATGTAGCTCTCTTTACGGCTTAAGACAAAAGAGGGCTTCCCTTGCACCTTTAAAGCCGCATTGATCCCAGCCATCAACCCTTGGCCTGCTGCCTCCTCATAGCCCGTTGTCCCATTGATCTGCCCGGCTAAAAACAAACCTTCTAAAACGTGGGTTTCCAGCGAGGTAGAAATCTGACCGCTTGGGACATAGTCATATTCGATGGCATAAGCGGGTCTTATAATCTCAGCATTTCGGAGAGATGGGATGCTGCGGACATAGGCATACTGTACATCGAATGGAAGCGAAGTTGAAATCCCATTGAGGTAAATCTCTTCAGTCGTCAACCCTTCGGGCTCCAAAAAAATCTGGTGACGGTCTTTATCTGAGAACCGGACCATTTTGTCCTCAATCGAAGGGCAGTAACGTGGCCCCACCCCGGAAATTTTCCCAGAATAGAGGGCCGAGCGTTTCAGGTTTTCCAGAATGATCTTCTTCGTCTCTTCTGTCGTATAAGTGATATGGCAAGGGACTTGAGCCATACGAGGCTTTTCTTGCGGATCAAAAGAGAAAAAGACCCCTTCATCACCAGGCTGCTCTTCCGTCAGGCTCCAGTCGATCGACCGTTTATGGACCCTAGGGGGCGTCCCTGTTTTTAATCTGCCTAAACGGATGCCTAAGTCTTCCAGACTTTTAGAAAGGCCCATGGCTGCATTGTCCCCTAGCCTTCCGCCAGAAAAACTCTCTTGCCCAATGTGGATTTGTCCTCTTAAAAAGGTCCCAGAAGTCAAAACAACCGTTTTGCCCACATAGTGAATACCCTCTTTGGTGGTCACCCCTTCTAACTTTCCGTTTTCAATGACAAGCGACTCGACCGAGCCTTGCTTTAAGAAAAGACTATCTTGCTTCTCTAGCCGTTGCCTCATTTCGTTTTGGTAGGCAAGTTTGTCGGCTTGAGCGCGTGGGGCCCATACAGCAGGCCCTTTTGTAGCGTTTAACATCCGGAACTGGATTCCGGTGCAATCGGTCACTTTACCCATTTCGCCGCCTAAGGCGTCGATTTCTCGGACGATATGACCTTTTCCGATCCCCCCGACAGCGGGGTTGCAGCTCATTTTAGCGACAGTGTCGACACTCATGGTGAGTATCAATGTTTTTGCACCCATACGGGCAGAGGCAAGAGCCGCCTCGCAACCTGCGTGGCCAGCTCCTACGACAATCACATCAAATACTTCCGGGTATCGCCACGACACGCTTATTTGTTCTTGTGGCGGTCTCTACGGCTTCGCTTTTTCCGCTTATGTTTTGCAATTTTATATTTGCGTTTTTTCTTAACTGAAGACATACATCCCTATCGTTGGAAAGAAGGCAAAATCATACACGGCAAATCGGAAAAAGTAAACCTTCTCTTAAGGATTCATCACAAATCTTAGCAAAAAGCTATGTGAAGATTCAACACGAAGAGAGGAAGAACACGAAGAAGCTTCGCCATTCTAGAAGATATTTTGATAGAGTTCTTTTCATTTAGGTGCTTCGCATCCAAAAAATATATTTTGCTGACGAAGTTACCTAAAAAATAAAAAGTGTCTACCTAAAATTAGTCTTTATTGGCGAAGCTTCTTCGTGTTGAATTTTCAAAAACTAGTAAGCTTCGGCGTAGTTGGGTTGATAGGCCATGTGGGTCAAATTGGCAAATTGCGCCAATTCTTTTCTATAAGCGAGATGGACACTACCAATAGCACCATGCCTGTTTTTAGCAATGATCAGCTCGGCCTGGCCTGGCTTATCATTGGCATCATAGTAGTCGCGCCTTAACAGAAACATGACCACGTCAGCATCTTGCTCCAAACTATTGTGAACAAAAATGTCGTTGGCAACAAAATTGTGCACTCCTTCAACCGTTGCATCATAAACATCCTCTTCTCCGAGCATTTCAATCGATAGAACCTCGTCCCAGAAAACACCTGCATCAATGTATTTTTCTATCTCCGGGGACGGAAGGACTCTGTAAACTTTTTTTATTCTCTCTTTAGAAATTCCTGCTTTAAATAAGGTCGATCCGCAGTACGAAATATTAAGACCTGCGCAAATCTCCCTCCAGCTCAGTTTTTTCTCCTTCCTGATTGGGTCAACAACGAGACTCCAAACTTCTTTGGGAATGACATCAATATTGGGGTTTTCTTTGATCCCCTCAAGATGTTGAATAAACTGAGGGATCTGCTTTCCTCGATCACCATGACAACCAACCTCTCTCAAAAATTTTATCTGGCTTGTTGCCCCTTGTATAGCCACTGCATACATCGGGCCGTATCCTTTTTTTGAATTGGACACTCTAAGGACTGAACGGATACCCAATCGTAACAATAGATGTTGAACTTGTTCCGACAGTTTTAGACTAGATGAAGAATAGTATATTGATATTGTTGCACTCTTGTTCGGATTCAAACTTTTGCTAATGTTCCCATCGGTAGCCCAAAGATGGTGTAGGAAATGACTAACCTCCTGACTCGAAGCTAAAAATAACTTTTCAGGCATCTTCTTATCATAAGAGCGAACCCGCTCCAATCCAAGCTCATTGAACCAATAAGTGATTGGATGTAGCTTTCCTCTTGCGGCGTGGAAGGGGTTCTTTAAATAGAGGTGAAACCAATTTTTCTGCACAACAATTCTTGCGTCGATGTTAAACAACTCTTTTGCTGCCAAAGAAACTGCTTGAAGATTCTCTTGATCTTGACTTGTGTAATGATAGGGCTGCTTAGGCAAGATGCAACCATCCCCCAGCAAATGGGCCAGCAAAGTTAGCTCAGCTTTCTTAAACCTGGGTTCTGATTCGGGAGCAGATACCTCGCGAGGAACAGCTAGTCGGTCACCAATTTTAAGCTGATCCAATCTTGTCCAACCCTCCAACTTTAAGAAGGGATGGTTTGCACTTGCCTTAATTGACCTACCTGAGCGCAGTTTAAGGTGATAAACAACCTTTCTTCCAGAATAAAACGCCTTCACAAGAGAGTGTTTAGATACTTTCAGATTCTCATCAACTGCAAAAACAGAGATAGGATCTTGTTGAGGCCTTTCCGCAAGCGAACGTATAGTATGCAATTGCCCCGTCTCAGCATCCTGGATAAGCGTATCTCCATTCAAGCAGCCCGACTCTCTTAAATCGCTCATCATGGGGCGGTGGCCTGGCCGCTCTTCCACCTTTCTTGAAAGCTGAGAAAGGCAAAGAACGGGTACATTCAACTCTCGGGCAAGGTTTTTCAACATCCTGGAAATTTCTGAGACCTCATTCTGTCTATTCTCTTGCCCCCTTCCAGAAGCAGAACCTGTTAGGAGCTGTAGATAGTCGATGATCAGCAGCTTGTATGCCCCAACTTTCCTTCATCCGACGAGCTCTTGCTCTTAGATCGGTGATTTTCAAACCAGGCTGATCATCGATAATCAGAGTATGTTGCTGCATCCTAGTGACCGCGTGCAGAACTTGCTGGTATTCATGACCATTCAACGCACCTGTCTTGATCTTTTCCGATTCAACATCGGACTGAGAAGAAACAATACGTTGCACAAGCTGATCAGCGCTCATTTCCAAAGAAAATACACCGACAGGGACATTATGTTTGAAACAGACACTCTCTGCTATGTTGATGGCCAACGCCGTTTTCCCCATCGCAGGACGGGCTGCTAGAATCATCAAGTTCGAGGGGTTCAACCCGTTGATCATCTTATCGAGATCGTTAAAATGGGTCGGTAATCCTGTGATCACCCCTTTTTGAGGACCATGCAATTGATAACGGGTCTGCTTCTCTTCTACCTCTTTGAGAAAAGGAATTTTTGATTCGGCCTTGGGCCCTTGCAAGATGTCGACCAAAAGTTTACCTGCCATCGGATTGGCGGTCTGGCTGATCTGGAAAAAGGATTGTTGAGCTTCGTCGAGGGCTGCAGCCACGTCATCAGGTTCGTCTAAAGCACGCCTTTCAATTTTCTGAGAGGCATGGATCATCCTGCGTAAAATAGCTTTGTCTTTGATGATTTCGGCATACTCGTCGATATAGGCCGAAGTCCCTGCATATTGGGCTAGGGTCGTCAGATAGGCAACACCACCCACCTCTTTTAACTTATCCTGTCGCTTTAGTTCCTCAGCGACCAGGTGGATATCGGCAGGCTTGTCCTGGCAATAGGCCAATTTCAAAACCTGGAAGATGAGGCGATGTTCGGTATGGTAAAAATCGGCCTCATCGAGAAGATCGCTTGCGACGTTTAGGCTGTTGATGCTGGTCAACATACAACCCAAAACCATCATTTCTGATTCTTTAGAGTGAGGAGGAATTTTGACAGTTTTATCTGGCTCTGACATAGGATTCGAATTGTAGATGGTTTATATGGTTTATCACAAAATTGTCATTATTGGGGGTGGATTCGGAGGACTGAACGTCGCCACACACTTAAAAAACGCCCCGGTTGAAGTGATCCTTATCGATAAGATGAATCATCACTTATTTCAACCCCTCTTGTATCAGGTGGCGACGGCAGCCCTGAATACAAATGATATTGCCACACCTCTCCGTGAAATCGTAAGTAAACAAAAAAATGTCACTGTCTTGATGGGCGAAGTGGTAGCTGTTGATAAAGAACAGCAGAAAATCTTGTTATCAGATGGTTCCCATCTCACTTTTGATGCCCTCATCCTCGCTCCTGGTAATCATCAAAGCTATTTTGGGCATGATGCTTGGGAAAAGCATGCACCTGGCCTTAAAACCCTTCAAGATGCGATCTATATCCAGGAAAAAATTCTTCTAGCCTTTGAAGAGGCGGAAAAAGCGGCCACCATCGAAGAGCGGGAGACCGATCTCCGTTTCATTGTCGTGGGCGGCGGCCCAACTGGAGTGGAGATGGCCGGCGCCATCGCAGAAATTGCAAACGAAATGACCCGCGATTTCCGGAATATCAAATCGTCAGACGCTAAAATCTATCTGGTAGAAGCTGGCCCTCAGATTCTCCCCTCGTTCCCAAAAAAACTTTCTAACAAAGCTGTCAAAACGTTGGAAAAAATGGGTGTTGAGGTGATCACTGGGAAAAAAGTGACCGATATTACCGAAGAGGGTGTTTGGATTGAGGGGGAATTATTCAAAGCAAAAACCACCATTTGGGCCGCAGGAAATAAGGCATCCCCTCTTCTTAAAACACTCAACATGCCTTTGGATCGTCAAGGGCGAGTGCTTGTTGAAAAAGATCTCTCCCTTGCAGATCACCCCAATATTTTTGTCATTGGAGACTCTGCTGCCATCAAAGGGAAAGAGCTTCCGGCTATAGCCCCGGTCGCTATCCAACAAGGGCGGTACCTTGCCAAGGTGATCAAAACAGGCAAAAGAAAACCTTTTAAATATTTTGATAAGGGGCAATTGGCCACCATCGGCCGGACCAAAGCGGTTGGTACATTCAGAAAAGTCCTATTTTCTGGGTTTTTAGCTTGGTTAGTCTGGGCCTTTGTCCACATCGCCTACCTTATCGACTTCCGGAACAAGGTATTTGTTCTCGTTAGCTGGGCTTTCCTCTACTTTACTGGCTCGCATGGCAGCAGGATCATCCCCTCTCCCATCGAAGACTTAAAAAATAAGATTTCAGATTCATCATGAAGGCACGAAGATAATTAGATTTTTAACGAAGAAATTAAGATGATTTTGATGCTAAGGAAAAAGCCCTTCGCGTCCTTCGTCTCTTCGTAATGAATCTATAAGGGAATAAAAAACACGGAAAGAGGGGGATTCGAACCCTCGATACCCATAGGGTATGCGTCCTTAGCAGGGACGTGCTTTCGGCCACTCAGCCATCTTTCCGTAAAAATGAGTCAGCAAGATGTTAGCTGTGTCCCTCTACTTGTGTCAATTTTAAAAATGGGCGCTTCAGCATCAGGAGAATTCCGTAGGCTAAACCGGTGATCAAAGCAATGGTCGCTCCGGGCGGTAAATCGAGGTCGTAAGCAATCCACATCCCAGAGAAAGAGAAGAAACAGGAGAGGAGCATCGCAAGCCCCATCATAAAAGAAAGGCGACGGGTGAAAAGATTTCCGATAGCGGCTGGAATGGTCAGCATCGTCAAAACGAGCAAGACACCCACCACCTGCGTCAGCAGAACCACCGAAATAGCGATCAAGATGAGAAGTAACAGATAAAGAGGCTGAACAGGCACCCCTTGTAATGTTGCCTGTTCTTCATCAAAACAGAGGGCCAACAACTTTTTGTGCAGTGGAATAATGAGAACAAGAGCAACTACGTTGAGGCAGGCTAAAATCCAAAGATCTTCTGGAGTCACCCATAGCAAATTGCCTATCAAAAAGTTTGTCAGCTCGACATTGAATCCAGGGGTGGCCGAAATAAACAGGACACCGGTTGCCATTCCAACAGTCCATAAAGCTCCAATGATCGAATCTTCCCGTTCGCGAAATTTGACTCGGATAACGCCAATAAGAATAGCAGAGATGATGGCAGCTACAAGGGCGCCTATCAGAGGGGTCATCCACTCAATCCCATGTCGCTTCTGCATCCAAAGAGCGATACCGATCCCACCAAGAACAGAATGGGAGATACTGCCTGCAAGGAATGCAATCCGCTTCACAACAACATAAGAACCGACAATTCCACTGACAATCGCAGCAAGAAATGAGCCAAGGAGGGCATAGAGGATGAGGCTATGGGAAAAAATTGCTTCTATAAAGTTCACGGATGCCAGACTCCCAAAGCAAAGTGGCCGCACAGTTCATCCCGCTCAAGTACACGTCCCGTTTTTTGCAGACATAAAACCTTTTCCACTTCATTAACGACCCGTTTTAAGTCATGAGAAACTAATAAAATGGTCATCTTCCCCTTCAATTGTCGGAGTAGTGACCATATTTGCTCTTCTGCTTGGGCATCAACATTTGCCGTTGGCTCGTCTAACAGAAGAAGCTCTGGATCTTGAGCAAGTGCTCTTGCAATGATCACCCGTTGCGCTTGACCACCCGACAGATCGCTAAAGGGGCGGTTAGCTAAGTCGGAAAGACCTACAAGCTTAAGAGCCTCTTTGGCTTTATTTTTTTCTTCTTCAGGATAACGGCCATACCAAGGAAGGTGACTTAAACGTCCTTGTAAAACAATTTCGAGTACTGAAATCGGAAATGCCCGGTCGAAGTGGAACACTTGGGGGACATAACCAATTTTTTGCCGAACATTTTGAGGGTTTTCTCCGAATACAGTCAGAGTTCCTTTTTCGGGCTGAAGGAACCCTAGAAGCAGGCGAAGAAATGTCGTTTTTCCTCCTCCGTTTGGACCGATAACGGCCCAATAGTCGCCAAACGGGATATCAACGGAGACATTTTTTAAGATGGGTCGCCCATCGTATGAGAAGGATAGATCATCAGCTACGATAGCAGAACTCAATTGCGAGACTCCTGAGCTTGAGGTTTCTCAACAGAACTAAACTCCCTAGCGATTTGAAGCCAGCAGGCAAAAACATCTTTGGCATAAGGGTCGATGTTCACAACTTCTGCCCCGATTTGCTTAGCAATCAACGTTGCCCCTTTAGACGAATATTGTGGCTGGATAAAAACCTTTTTGATCTTCAACATTTTTGCCTCTTCTATCAAAGCAACGATCTGCCTTGGTGAAGGTTCTTTCCCCTCCACTTCAATCGACATTTGCCGAAAACCAAAGTCGTGACAAAAATAGGCATAGGCCGGGTGAGCTGCTAAAATCACCCTCTGCTTAGCTTGAGAGGTTATTTCTGAAATTTGACGCTCGGTTTCATCTAATTTATAGACGAATTCCCGATCATTCAACTTCGCTTCAGGGATCAAATTTCTCAAACTTTTACCGATCAATTCTGCCTGCTTCCGGACAATCTTCGGACTTAGCCAATAATGCAAATCTTCTGAATGACTCCCTTTGCAGTGGGGGCATCCCCCTTTGTCATAGAGCAACGGCATCCCATCTCTTAAATCAACAATGACGAGCTTGGGATTGTGATTTTTCAGAACAGGTAAAATCTTATCTTCAAAGGTTTCCCCCATTCGGAACCAGATCGCCGCCTGACCAGCTTTGATCATCTCTTTGGCATTCGGCTCGTAGGTGTGGCCACTCACCCCAGGCGGGACCAACACAGAGACCTCTACCCCTTTTCCTCCGATTTCCTCAACCACAAATTGGTAAGGGACCATGGTGACAAGCACCTGCAGTGGCTCATTGCCCCACAAAGAGCAGGCAAGCAACAGAGATAAACAGAAAATACGCATCAGATAATAGGATACACCAAAAGGTTTTTCTTGAATGCCCTATGATCACGTTCAAAATAAACTTTAATGAGCTTAACTTTTAACCACCTCTATGAGGGTGGGAAGGATACTTTGTGCTTTATTGCGGTACTTTTGGGCTTTTTTGGGTTTGTTTTGCCCTTCATAAAGGGAAGCGAGTTTTTTCAATGAAGAGGATAAACCACTGCTTACGATAGAGTGTTCCCACGCATCAATGGTTTCTTTTTGGAACCGCGTAGCTTCCTTCTCGAATTCCAAAAAGTAATCAATGGCTCTCTCTATATTATTCTGCTTTGTATAAAAATCGCCTAATTCTTCAAGAATCGAGAAAATTTCAAAGGGAGAATTGAGCTCTTTTGCAAGTTTGAGTGCTGTATCCCACTGCTGGAGGGCTGCATCGAATTGACCCATTCTTTCATACAGTACCCCTGTATCATAGAGTCGATGCACTTTTTCTTCCCCGTTCTCTTGATTGGACAAGATACAATTAGAATCGATCAATCCCTTAAGAGCAGCTCTCTCACAGACCTCTATTTCAGGATGTTGTGAACTTCTGATCAGGTTAAGAGCTTTTTCGTAATCATTTGCCGCCTTTTGGTGGTCCCCTGCATCGGCGCTATCTTGCCCTAGCTTCACTAAGTTTCTGATCGCCTCAATTTTTTGAATGACAGTGATCACTCGACCATCAAAGGAGAGGGTACAATCTTTAGTCAGCTCTTTTGCCCTTTGTAAAGTGATAGGGGGTGAAAAGTTGATGAGAGGGTCCCACCTCACATCGACCTGTTTGGTTCGAAAAAAGCCAAGAATAGAACCCTCTTTCTTTTGTATGATCGACCAAGGTTTTCGATAGCAGAGGGAAAGATTGTATGTTTCTAACAGAGTGGTAAAAGTGGTTGGTAAATTTAGTTTCATGATTAAATTATTTTAGCTGTTCTCTTTAAAAAAATTCTAATTTCTAATTGTTAATTGCCTATAAAGAGCTGTTAGTTTTTTTTAGAAAAGACAAAGAGGGTCGACGTCGACTTTGATTTAGATCACTCGTTTCTTTTGAAAAAAACTCTTTCTATCACTGGGAAAATGAGATAAAAATTGGTATACTGCTATCTCGTTTACGACTGTTCAATTAAACGTGGGGATCATCAATGTCAGTTTTAGGTTTAAGTAGGCCCCCTATCCCTGTTCCCGATTGGTCTAAACCGATGGTTCAGGAGGGGGTGAAAGGGGCGATCGTTGCCAAGATCTGTAGAGGAGAATACGAACAGGCCCTCGACACATTCATTGAATCGGTCCCTTCTTTATCTCAAGAGCAGTTAGACCCTCAAGATCCCCAGTTGATCGACACTCTCTATACACTCGTTCCAAGTCTCTTGGAAGGGCTAAAACCAGAGTCTATAAAAAAGCTGTTCGACCAACTCATCGAGCCTTTAAGAACCATCGAAGCACCGATACCCTGGAAAATTGAGTTAGAATGGAATCTAGCTAGGTGGTCGTATCAATCTGCTAGCAGCGGGAAGACGGATGTTAGACAAGCTCTCAATTTCGCCTCCACCTGCTACGGAAGAGCCCTCACATTGGCTGAAAGTGTGCAAACTCAAGATTTAGACACACTCTACTGCGAGGCGACAACATTCCTCACAGATGCCATCCTCGACTATTTATCTTTGTTTGATCAAAAAATCGAAAAGATCGTAACGGCTCAAGACAAAGCTAAAGCTGTATCGGTGCTTAAGATGTTAACTTTCATCAGAAATTTTTTGTGCCTCACTAAACAAGAGAGAGAACGTCTGGTCCCTTTTTATAAAAAAGTCCACCCCTTGATAGTCCAATTTCTACCTAACTCTCTTTATGTTTACCAATCTATGGAAGGACAGCTTCAGTCGAGGGAAGCATTGGGATTTCCAATCCCCTACCTCAAACTAGCCCGTGCCGCCTTAAAAAGCTGGTCAGCGTTCCAGAAAGCTCAAGAGCTCCTGACCCCTTTTTTCCTACTTTGCAACGTCCTGGAACCGAGCAATGTAGAGATGCGACATCTTCTGACTCTCTTAGGCCCTAGCGGTTTGAAAGGCAAAAGAGACTCCAAAAGTAGTCCCTCTGTTCTTTTTAACTCTGACTTCCAAGAATTTTTTGTAAGGGGCACCGCTATTAGCAATGTCCAGATGGAGCAACTAACCCCCCTTTTACCCCTCACTTCGATTTCCAGCCTCTATCTGAATATCAAGTTAAGTGATGCAGAGGTTCTTACATTGGCCGACTCTCTCAGTCAAATGCTCCTCCAAGAACTGACTTTTGAAGACTGCTCCATCAGTCCTGAGGGTATCGATGTTTTGACTGCAATACTCCCCTCTACCGAGATCAAAAAGTTTGGTCTAACTGTAATTCCTCTATCTATCGCCAATATCCGAGCATTAGCTACGCCCCTGTTTAGATCGCGCGTTAAAGATCTTGTCCTAGCTGAAACATCAATCGGGGATGAAGAGTTAAGGGCGCTTGTCTTCGCAATCCAAGGGTCACCCATTGCAAAGCTAAATTTAAGCGGCAATAAGATCACCAGCCTGGGTCTCAAAGTATTGCTAGACTCTCTCCACGAGACAAATATTGGTGTCCTCGATTTGAGTATCAACAGTATCGACAATCGAAGTGCCCGATATACGGCTTCCATACTCCCTACGACCAAAATTAGCGGGCTTGACCTCTCTTTCAATCGGATCGAAGATGAAGGTGCCGCAGCTCTTCTTTTGTCTCTGCAGCAAATAAGGCTCAAAAAGCTTGATTTAAGGGGGAATAACATCACTCCTCAACAGGAAGAAGCTTTGAAAAATATGAGCACGCCATATACACAGATCTTTGCTTAGCTTTGGAAACTCAACTTAAAGCCGTTCTATCCGGCGTATCCCATCTTTATCGATGATCAGGCGGAAAGTGTCGAAATCGATCCGCTTTTTTCTGAATCGGGTGAGGAAGGTTTTTTTCAGGATCAAATAGACGTGGTAGATTTTGGGGCAACTGATCACCTCAAGCTCCCCTGTCATCGGATTCAGTATGAGGTAATCTTCTTTGGCATCGCTTGCTTTGAACAGGAACTGGCTCACGTTAAAACGGAAAATATCGTTCACCCTTCTTAAACGTCTATCGCCACGGACAGCTTCAGGAAAAATTTCGACATCCTTACGGAAGTAGAGGATTTTTTCGAGTAGGCGCACCTCTTGCAGCTCATCTCTTGCCCCCCTTTCTCTGATTTTTAAAACATCTTCCCCCACATCAGAACGGTCTAAGAAGGTGAAAAACTCAGAAACTTTTCCAATCGCCTTGTCTGATTCTGGAAGACGTATATCTGTGGAATAGTCGGGGTAAAGATGGGAAGCCAATCGTGTCGACAAGCTTTTCATGCTCTCTTTCAGCCTGTCTTTGATGATATACAGCAGAACGCTAAGTAAAATGAAGGCGGTCGAATTGAGCACGATCGTTGTGCCGGCCCCTCCTCCCATTCCCACCCCTTGCCACGCAAGCAAACCGACATAAACAAACATCGCAATACCCGCTGCCACCATCGAGCCGATCGCTTGAAATTTGGCTTTAGGCTCTTTGCGTCTGATGTTCAGAAAAAGAACTTCAAAAACATATTTATTGAGCTCTCCCAATCTCCAAATAGCTCTCGAGGTGACTTCAGGATTTGAGCTGGAAAAAGTGGTGGGATAGTGCCTTTCTCTCCGGTAGAGATCCTCTTCAGTGATCATCTTTGTTAACGAGGTGTCAGCTTCACGGAAAACTTTTTCTTTTGTTCCCCTGATGGCGGAAAGTAACACAGTTAGATAGTGCTGTATCGTCACGCTGATAAACTCATCGATACACTCCCAATCCCCCTTCAGAGGGCGAAACGGGTCGCTTGCCAAAATTTCTTTACCCAACTCCTTTTTTGCCTCTTTCACCTCTTTGATCCTCTCCAAAAAGTGGAGGGTCTTGGTGTTAAGGAGTTGAAAATGGAGTTTGTTTTCGACAATGCCTAACTGTTCGATGATATGATTGACACGATCACGTATCCGGCTTCTGACAACGTTTGCAAATAGTTTTAATTCGTAAAGCTCTTCTCTAAAACTGGGTGTTGGCTCGCCTGAAGCGAGCAAGGTTTTCAAGATTTGCAGAGGAGAATCGGCCTCTTCACTTAAAAGCCTCTCTAATGAAAGAAGGGGGGTTTTATACCGGATCATCGAAGTTTGATCACGATAAAATTCCTTCTTGGAATAGGTATCGTCATTGACCTGTAAGGAAGAGGGAGCAAAGAGATAGAGCTCTGTTGTATAAGAGGGCTCCCCTTTTGTTTGAACAGGCAAGTACTCAGACTTCAGCTCAAATTGATATTTATCCCGGATGTGGACCTCACCTAATGTGAAATCCTCAAAAAAGTCCGACATCTTCAACCTTAGGGGTATAACCCTTTACACGAAATAAAAACGCTTTACGGTCAGATCCCCACAGAGGCTCTTCCCCAAGATAGGTCACATCGGAAAACCGTGTTTTAAGTTTACCTTCAAGAGGTTCCAATGCCACATCCGAAGCCACAAAAATCCCCTCTTTCCGAGTATCACCCTCAAGTGGGCTCCAATAATCGAATTGATTATGGCGCCGTCCACTTAAATTGACAAAGTATCCCCGCTTTTGACCAGGGCCGTAAAAACTGAGAAGGCTTGTCATCTGATAGGTCTCGCCAATCAGAGTGTCTTTCTCAGGATTATAACCCACTTTTTCAAGAGCGTTTCCAAGATTTCTCCATCCCAAAGTATTCTTAAATGGGTTTTTCTTCAGCGGAATTTGCCCGGCGACCATTAAAAACCCAAATGACAAAACCGCAGAAAGGGCGACAGAAGCAATCAACCAACCTTTCCATTTTCTTGAAAGGAGGTCTTCAACAGTCAATAAAATAGCTGAAGGATAGATAAAGTCGGCCCAGTTCCCCTGCATCTTTTCAAAGAGGCTCATAAAAATTGGGACAAGCAATGTGATCGACAATAAAAAGAGGAAGTAGAGGGTGTGGGCAAAAGGCCTTTCTCTCTTTAACACCCGATAGATCGCCCACCAGAAAAAGATAAAAATAAGGGGGGAAAAAAGGGCCGCTTGTGCACCCAGAAAATCGAGGAAATTGGCTTTTGAGGCATTGGGATCGTCATGGCCACCCACCAAAGTACTGGCCACATGGCGGAAAGTCGGAAACCCATGGAAAAGGTTCCAAGCAAAGGGGGGTATGAATCCTAAAAGGGAAATGGCTCCAGCTTTTAAAACATCTTTCCTCCAAGTCGGAAGACAGAGAAGGGTATAAGCAAGGATAACACCCATCAAAATGTAAATCGGCCATTTGAAAAGGGCTCCAACTGCAATAAAACCCCCGAGTGCCCAAGGAGAGGGGCTTTTATCGGTGTGGAGGGCGCCAAGAAACAGGCCCATCGCCAATGTCCAAAAAAGGAGCATCCCCCCATCGGTCAAAGCCAAGATAGAGCCGATGATGTCGATCGGCACTAATGCCATTGTCAATCCCGACCAAAAAGCGACCCTTCTTCCAAATCCCCCCTTTAAAGCTGCCCAATAAAGAGCAATAGGCAAAAGAGTTCCAATGATCAAAGCAGAAACACGGATCCCCCATTCGGTATTGCCAAACATCGAAGTCGTTAAAAAGATCTGCCAAGCAATACCTGGAGGTTTGCTGTAGTAACCATACGAGAGATCTTGACTCCAGGTCCAATATTGTGCCTCATCGGGCCCCAGTGAAAAAGGGCCTCCGATGATAAAGAAGGCCAAAAAAACGGCACGAACAACAAGGATAATCCACAACATCTCTACTCTCCGTCTTTTCCAAATAAGTCTTTAAAAGCCTGCAACGTCGTATCCCGTCCAGCAGCGGCAAGAGAATCAGTTAACGGGATCTCTTTCGGACAAACTTTGACACAGTTTTGTGCATTACCGCAGGAGCCGATCCCACCCTCTTCCATCAAAAGATGGTTCCTTTCCCCTTTTTCCTGTTTTCCCACAGGATGGAGATTGAATAGACGAGCTTGCGAAATCACAGCTGGCCCAATAAAGGCAGACTTTTCGTTCACTTGAGGACAGGCTTCCAAGCAGCACCCACAGGTCATACAGGTCGACAAGGAATACCGGATTTGTTGTAAATCTGGGAATATTTTTGGTCCCGGCCCCCGATCGATTCCTTGATCGATATCCACCCAAGCACGTGCCTTTTGTAAATTTTCAAACATTGAAGAACGATCGACAACCAGATCTCGAATAAGGGGGAACTTTGTAAAAGGTGCCAACGTAATAGTAGTAGAGCCACTTTGATCGATCAGTTTCTGGATCAAAGCGGTGCAGGCTTGCCTTGGCCTCCCATTGATCAACATCGAACAGGAACCACATACCTCTTCTAAGCAACCTGATGAATAGACGATTGGGGCCACTTTTTCCCCTTTTCTATTCACAGGATTGAGAGCAATCTCCTGTAAAGCAACAATGATATTTTCGCCAATCGGCAGCTCAAACTCTTCCCAATATTGGCGGCCAGGCGTCCCTCTAAAGATTTTTAAGATGTAGGTACTCAAATCGGAAGCTCCATTTTTTCAGGGAGGTTTTTGATTTCAGGCTTCACTTTTTTTGCTTTTGAATAGTCACGCAACTCAGGATCAAAATGGCGAGTATCTACTTTTTGATAGGAAATCACCGGTTGTTTTGTTTCTGGATCAAAAGTAGCAATAGTGGTCTTTAAAAAGTTCACATCGTCCCTATTAGGGAATCCCTCTTTAAAGTGGGCCCCTCGAAACTCATTCCTTAACAGAGCGCCACGTGTCATGACAAGGGCCAGATGCAACATGGGTCTGAATTGATTGGCAAAAACATAGTTTTGGTTTGCAAACCCACTCTTGTCGGCAAGCGATACCCTATCCATCCGATCGAGAAGTTCCAAAATTTTATCGTAAGTCTGCTGTAATTTCTCGTTCGACCGTTTGACCGTCATGTTTTCGACCATCCAATCAGATAGTTCATTATGGAGGGCATAGACATTTTCAGATCCCTCTTGAGCAAACAGGGCCTCTTTTTTCTTCTCTTCCTCTTTTAGATGGTGGGCAAAGACTTTTTCTTCTACATGCTCTTTCAAGGGGTGCACAGTGGCTAAATATTTCGGCACCTCATTCCCTGCAATAAGACCGCTGAAAATGCAAGAGAGCAACGAGTTGGCCCCCAACCTGTTTGCACCGTGGAATTGGTAGTCTGACTCCCCAATGTTGAAACAGCCTGGGATGTTCGTCATCTGCCTAAAACGGCTACTTCGATCAGGATCGTCTGCAGCAGGCCAATCGACCCATCCTCCGCCCATAGAATAATGGACAGCAGGGAAAATCCTCATCGGTACTTTACTTGGATCATCTCCGGTGAATTTCTCGTAGATGTCGATGATCGCCTTCAACTTATCGAGCTTTTCTTTGGGTAAATGGGAAAGGTCAAGGAAGACCTGCATTTGCCCTTCAACACCAAGACCAAGTTCACAAACCTTTAGGACCTCTCTTGCTGCAATATCACGCGGCACAAGGTTCCCAAAAGCGGGATAGAGCTCCTCTAAAAAATACCAAGGTTGCCCAGTCACACCGCAAGGGACCTCTTCTCCGGAAGGGGCTTTGATCCGTTTGGAGCTATCCCCATAAACCCAGATCCTCCCCCCTTCTCCACGAGCCGATTCAGACATCAATCTTAGCTTGTCTTTTCCTGGAATGGCGGTTGGGTGGATCTGGATAAATTCTCCATTGGCATACCACATCCCTTGCATGTACAGACGTCCGTTGGCTGCACCGGTACAAAAGGTTGAATTGGTCGATTTTTTAAAAATCAATCCAGGCCCGCCTGTTGCTATCACAACGGCGTCGGCTTTTAGAACGGAGATCGAGAGGTTAAAGAGATCGAGATAGACAATGCCACGCGTTTTCCCCTCTTCATCTAATACAAGGCGTAAAAATTCGTGATGCTCCATTTTTTTAACATGGCCTGCAGCTTCAAAACGACGCACTTGCTCATCTAAAGCATACAGAAGCTGTTGCCCTGTACTGGCCCCACAAAAGGCAGTACGGTTATATAGCGTACCTCCAAAGCGACGAAAATCGAGATTTCCCTCGCTTGTTCTATTGAAAGGGCAGCCCATCCTATCAAGGAGATAGATGATGGAAGGGGCCGCATAGCACATTTCAACAACAGGAGGCTGGTTGGCAAGAAAATCCCCCCCTTTGATCGTGTCATAAGCGTGGATGAGCGGGGAATCGTCTTCTCCCATGATGTTCACTGCTGCGTTGATGCCACCTTGGGCACACACTGAATGGGAACGTTTGCAGTTGGTGACCGAAACAATGGTCACATCCATTCCCCTTTCAACTAGACGAAAGGCAGACGATAACCCTGCAAGACCTCCGCCTACAACGACCACATGAGGACGCTTTTTTGGCCGATTCATTATTTATATTCCCCCTACGATCGCCACAATGCCTAAAATAGAAACCAATACCATCAAACTATAACAAAAGATACGGGAAATCCATTGAGACCAGGGGCTAAAGGTAATTCCCCAAGAGATCAGTAGAGTCCACAGACCATTGAATCCGTGGAAAGTAGAAAAAAGAACCAAAAAAAGATAAAGCACCATTGTCAGCGGACTCAAGAAACTTTTTCGAACCACGAAAAGCTCGGCAGTGCCAAAATCTGTTTCAGGAAGTAGGATTCCCTCTCCCTCTATTCTGTAAGGGACATCTAAACCTTCAGCCAAGTACTGCAATTCAAGCGGGGCTTCCATTTGATAAGCAGTTGCAGAAACCGCGTCAGGATAATTGACAAACCGCATGTGGACCACATGGGCGACAATTCCGACGATCAGCAAAATCGCTGAAATCCGCTGCCAGGTATAGGCCTGATTGCGTGGGTATTCCGGAAGAGCTGGGGCATCGCCTGCTGTCGCAAAGCTATTAGGTGCCATCTCTAACAGATAAACAACACCTAAGTAGCCATGGATCAGAAATGGTACTAATAAAAGTAACACCTCAATCATCATCAGATAAGGAAGGTCATGGATGGCATTGGCAGCTCGGATAAAGCCCCTTCCCTGCTCGCCCCAAAAAAGTGCCGACTGGGAGTTTACGAAAAGATGTTCAACCAAGAATAGCAGGATAAAAAGGCCCGACAACGAATGTAGCCGACGCTTAACAAAAGCACTTGGAATGCCCATTTATTTATCCTCCTAAGACTCTCAAAAGATTGACGGAGGATATGAATATTCTTCCTCTTCTATCTCAACAGGGACTGAATAGCCAAAAGGTGTTAATACAGGACTGACAGTTTCTACTTCGATTTCGGTCTCGTGGTAAGGTTCATTAGACAGACCATAGGGCGGCGGTGTCATCATAGGGGCAAGGTCTGCAATTTCTTCAGGCGATGCAAAAACCTCTTGTGCTTGTCTTAAATAATAGCTATTGGCCTGGCTTGTTTCGTAAGGCTCACTGTGCACTTCAAACAGACTCCCCTCATTTGAAAACGCAGTAAAGGCATAGAACGTCACCTGTCCTCCTTCCATCCTGATTTGGTTAACATATTGTAAGTCGCAGTATTCCCCGAAAAAGGAGTCAAATGTGATGACCAGATCAACATCTAAATAGTCGAGTGGATAATAGCTCAACTGTCCGGCGACATATGGATCCTGATTGATTTTTGCAAGCAGGCTATCGACGAGATCTACTAGTAAATTTCTCGCTCGGCAAATATCAAAAAGTTCTTCAGAGGTATATCGGAGCTCCAACCCACCAATTCCAGGGTTGTAAAGCGTTGCAGCATTATCGAGCCGAATATCATAGCGCTGCTTCAACTCTTCCACGTGGAAAATTTCCACACGAGTGAGGTCTTTAGAGGGGTAGATGATCTCTGGAGAGACACAGGCTGTAAGGATGAGAAAACTTGAAAGCAATAAGCGAGACATCAGCACGACCGACAGAAAAATAAGATGAACTTTAGCTCGTTTGCCCTCAAGTTGACAAGCCCTCCTAAACAAATCTTGTAAGCGTTGAAAAACTCTGCTTAGTGATTAGACGGATCTTTGCAAATATTGTTAGTTATTCCCCCTTTTTCATCACTGGTACCTTGGAGTTGACATGTGCGGAAAAAAAGAGGGTGTTGACCGAAATTCGCCATCAATGTAAAATTTACACTTCACTCTTATTGAAAACTTTATCTGATCTAAAAGTCCACTTAAAGAAAGGCTTTCGGAAAAAAGGATTCTTTGAGAGAATAGTTACACGAAATTTTAAATTACGTCCAAAAAGTTGGAGACAAGAATGGCAAAAACTTTAACCCCTACTCTTGAAAGAAAGAGAACCAAAGCTGAGGCAAGCCGTCCGCTGGGGAACGATCAAAAGCTTGTCTCTATTACCGAAGCTGCCGAAATCAGCAACGTTACTCGCCAAGCGATTTATGTTGCGATCAAGCTAAGAAAGCTTCAGGCAAAGAAAGAGAATACACGCTGGGCGATCCACGTTGATGATCTAGAAGATTATCGCCGTCACCGCTACAGCCGTACCCGCTCTATGTTCGACGGGGAGCTTCTGTTTGACAACATGAAGGGATATTATTCTGTTAATCAGATCGCTGATAAGCTGAAAGTCCCAGCCCAGAAAATCTATTACGCCACTCGCGCTGGCCACATCCGTGGTTCACGTAAAGGAGCTGCCTGGGTTATCCATGATGACGAGCTTAAGCGCTACAAAGACACTTACCTCGACAAAAAGTTCAAGAAAAAAGCTTCTTAAGCGAAAAAAAGTGGGTAAAATGAAAAAGGAGAGGGGTTATCCCCTCTCCTTTTTCATTTTTAGCGTTGGATTTTTTCACCCACTGCTTGCAAATGGCCATCTGGCCATTTGCAAGCAGTGGGTGAAAAAATCCGATTAAAAAGCTAAGAACCTGGGAGAGCCAAGGATAGAAATTATCTTGGGCGCCCGAGGGGCTGCAGCCCTCGTTCACCTGAAGTCTTTAACAAGCAACTGGATAGAGCCCTTCTGAAACAATCCCACATCAGGGGTAAATGCCACCTCTAAGCTTTTTCGTCGATCCTTAGCAAATTGCAACATATGCGCTCGGTTCATGACGATACCCTCTAGTACTCGATCATCCTGCTCTAAAAACAATCTTAAATGGGAACGGCCTAAAACTTTAGGGGACCAAGGCTGCTTGGCTTTTGCGTAAAAAAGGGGAGGTGGATTGCCATTCCCATAGGGCTCAAGCAATCTGTTCGATTCCAAGAGGTCAAAAGTGATCTCTTTAAAACCGACTTCTGCGTCGAGATAAAGTCTGTTTTGAACATCCTCAGGCTTCAATGCCTCTTTAGCTAAAGCAAGAAATACCGATTTAAATTCTTCAATCTTACCTTCGTGGATTGTCAGGCCAGCAGCCAAATCGTGTCCGCCAAAACTTTCCAGTAAATCGCTACATTTTTTCAGCGCTGGCAAGAGAGGAAATTCCGGTATGGAACGGAGTGAACCTTTCCCCATCCCCCCTTCAATAGCTAATAAAACCGAAGGACGGTTGTACAATTTTGTGAGTCGTGTAGATAAGATGGCAATCACACCCGGATGCCAATTTGCTGAAGATAAGGCTATAGCTGGTTGCTGTAAGATAGCTGGCTGCCCATAAAGAAGCTCTTCAACCTCATGTGAAACCAGCCTTTCAATCCGCTGCCTCTCCATATTATTCAGGTCTAATTCTTTAGCCATATTATTGGCCTCTTCAACATTCTTTGTGAGAAGCAACTGAACACCCTTCTGAGGATCATCGATCCTGCCAAGGCTGTTCAACCGAGGGGCTAATTTGAAAACGATATCCTGAGCTGTTACTTCCGACAAATCAATTTCAGAAATAGCAGCCAGATGGACAAGGCCTACCCGTTTGGTACGCCTAAGAGTTTTAAGACCATACCGGACAAGTATCCTGTTCTCTCCCTGCAAGACTCCCATATCGGCAACAGTGCCTAGCGCCACAAGGTCGAGATATCGCTTCAGATCAATTTTTTTAGCCCCTTCACGCTGAGATAGGTTGCTGGTAATCCCATGGGCCAGCTTAAAAGCGACTCCCACCCCTGTCAGCTCTCGATTAGGGTAAGTCGACCCAATCAATTTGGGGTTTAAAGTGGCTAGGCAGTGAGGGATTTTATCGGTTGGCTCGTGGTGATCGGTGACAATCACATCAATTCCACGCACCTTAACTTCCCGCAATTCTTCTTCAGCAGAGACTCCACAGTCAACCGTGATAATGAGACGGCAATTATTTTTCTCTGCCGCTTCCAACGCTTCCACCATTAGATGGTCGCGAGAGACACTTCTAGTCGATGCATAAGGACAAGCACGACCACCTATGTAGGTAAGAAAGTCTGCTAATAAAGCGGTTCCCGTCATCCCATCGACATCATTGTCTCCGTAGATTAAGATACCTTCTTTCCGTTCAACCGCTTCAATGACCCTCTGCACTGCAGTTTCCATATCGGGCATCAAAAAAGGGTCATGTAGATCGGGCAACTTGGCATAGAGAAAGTCATGGACTTTCTCTAGATCGGTAAAACCACGAGAAATCAAGACTTCAGCTGTAACGGGATGGATTTTAAATTCTTTGACGATTTTATCGCGCAATACGGAATCGTCTTTTGGATAAACCCAGAAATATTCTTCTGGTTGAGGATAAAAACTCACCATGACAACGCCCTATATTAGGGCAGACAAGCTTGGCCTAAAGGAAACAGGAGTAGGCACAAGCCCATCCCTCAACGGAACTTAAAAAACTTTTCCGATTTTTCTCTCTACTCGATCCTCATGATCTTTGTTAACGTCTTCAATGAGACAATAAACCTAACTTAATCTGCTTGAAGTCCATTGTAAGGTTTTAGCCAGCGAAGTCAAGCAAGATCAAAAATTAGAACAGGATAAGGAAGATACAAAAGGATAAAGCTTCGCCTGGATTTTTTATCCTCGGGCAAAGCTTTATCCTTTTGTATCTTCCTTATCCTGTTCTTGGATGTGTTTTACTTACGAGCTGTTACCAATTTGGTATTCTTTGTCACACCATTTTCTGGCTCTTCTCGCATAGCAAGTTGATACAAAATGTAAGGAGCTACAAAAAGTGAGGAAAGAGTACCGAAAAAGACCCCTAAAGCCATGACTAAAGAGAAGCCAAATAAAGCACTACCACCCAACAGCAGAAGAGCAAGCAATACCAGAAGTGTCGTTCCTGAAGTCAAAATCGTCCTAGAAAGGGTCTCATTCAACGCATGAGTGATCACATCGTAGAGTGAGGATTTCCGAAGAAGCTTCAAGTCCTCTCTAACACGGTCAAAAATAATGATCGTGTTGTTCAATGAGTACCCAATAATCGTCATCAAAGCCCCAACCACCACAAGGTCGATTTCAACAGGGAAACCAAACGCATGGAAAATTGCTAGCAAGGCCAGCGTCAATAACAAGTCATGTACAAGACCAATGACTGAGGCAAGCGCATACTTCCACTCAAACCGGATTGTGATGTAGACCAAAATCGCAGCTAAGGCAATCACGATGGCGTAGATAGCACTCCTTTGCATCCCTTGAGAGAATTGACCCGAAACTTCAGACCAGCTCTCTTCTAGCATCTCAGGAGTTGAAGCCCGCAGTTCGACACCACCTTTCTTCAAAGCGTTGAGAACCCACTCTAAACGAGGATTATCTTCTCTCAAATGGGAGAAGTTGTAGAAGGGACGACCAGGCTCATCCATCCCCTTTCCTAGCTGAATCCGAAGCTGTGTAGGACGTGACAGTTCACGCACATCGATTTCATTAGAGGCAGCTCCTGCCGCTTCCAAAGCCTCTTTTGCCGCTACCCTTGGAGTTCCCCTTTGAGAGCTTTGAGCTTCTACAATCAGTGAATATCCTCCAGTAAAATCCATCCCAAACAGTGTTTGACGCTGTTGGACAAAGAAAAGACCACCGATTGCGATTAATAATACCGACAGACCAATGCAAAGGCGTGACTTAGAGAGGAACGGATAGCTTGTTCCACCAAAGAGTGAGCTCATCGTGAGTGTTTTACCACCACGTTGCAACCACCAGTTGAAAAAGGCGCGTGTCACAAATAATGCTGTAAACATCGACGAAGCCACACCAATGATCAATGTAATTGCAAATCCTTTGATAGGCCCTGAATCAAACTGTGTCAAAACCAATGCTGCTATGATCGTTGTTAAGTTGGAGTCGACAATGGCCGAGTAGGCTTTGTTATAACCTGCGTGGATAGCCGCACCAATTCTTCCAGAGTTTTTAAACTCTTCTTTGATCCTTTCAAAAACAAGGACGTTAGCATCAACAGCCATACCAATGGTTAATACAATACCTGCAATACCAGGTAAGGTAAGTGCAGCATCGATATTTTGCAGAACACCCCACAAGATCAGTAGGTTAAAAAGAACAGCACAACTTGCCACTATCCCCGCAAAACGGTAGTAGGCGACCATCGTTACAACAACAGCTGCAAGCGCGATGACAGCTGCCCCAAGACCTGCTGACCGCTCCTCTTTTCCAAGCTCTGGACTGATATTCGTCTCTGAAAGAATTTTTGGAGTGAAGGTCAATGAACCAGCTTTCAAATCAGCTGCTAACTTATTGATCTCTCGCTGAGAAAATCTTCCGGTTATCGAACCATTGTCCTTTAAAGAACCAGACAATGAAGGAGCGCTGACAATTTCGCCATTTAAGACGACAGCCATTCTCCAACCGGTCCCATCACTGTACTTTTCAAGAGGTGTTCCTGCAATACTCTCTTCTGAAAACTTAGAGCTCCATGCATAGAGTTCGTCTTGTGGATTTCCAGAACGCAAATCGCTGTCATAACGGCTTTTGATCGAAAATCCGAGCATGTTTCCTTTATTTGGATCGTAACCCACATGGACATCGGACAAACTTGCCCCTTCCAAGGCGTAGTTATGAAACATGATGACTAAAGGTGTTGGCGCTCCACCCCATTCTCTCCGCTCACTACCTCTTAACTTCCCAATCGATGAGAAAGTATCGTCAAGGGCCGAAGAGATAGGCGATCCTGCAGGAGCAATTCTCAAGCCTTCTCTGTAAAGAAGCTCGGCAACAGACCCGCGAGGTGCTGATGCATCCCCTTCTGGTAAGTCCCCACCCAAACGTCTCCAAGCAATGTCTTGGAGCGAATCGATATCGGTCCGCTGTGTGACGACTGCTTCGTTCCAGACATCTTGTAAAAAGGCGTCAACGGCATCCCGAGTTTCAGGATTGTAATAGCTGAATTTCTCGTTGATGATATGAAAAGTCATCGCAGAGGCTTGGATTAGCTCTTCAGCTGACAAGTGTTGTGATCCAGGAAATTCAACTAAAATATGGGCATCTTCTACCCGAATCGTCTGTTCTGAAACTCCGAGCCGGTTAATCCGTGAGTAGAGCTCGTTTACAGCCTGCTTCAAGTCTTCAGGGTCAGTAACAGGTTTGCCTGAATGGTCAACAAGGCCTACCCGAACAGCTTTACCGCCTGAGAGATCAAGACCCCATTTCAATACCCGGCGCTCATCACCCCGAACATATTTTTTCATCGTCAGCTTCAGATTTTCCCAAAATGGACTCTTAGCTGGTTCAGGAACTGTCAACCTTTGTAATGGATCAACGCTAACAGAAGAGGCTTGCCACTCTTCTTTTGATTTCAAAAGATCATCTTGGATCTGATCATCAATGGCATTTTCCCGAGCGATCCTTTCACCTACTGTCGAAAAGGGCAACATGGCTAAACGTTTCGTCCCTAAAATCTCAAAGTTCTCTCTAGTTGCTGCTATCAAATAAGAAGCAAAAGAGGGATTTTCAAAGACGATATCTTGTTCAAACCCTTTTGGCATCCCAGCTACATCGCCAGGATAACCGACAAATCCCCTGACTTCTAACATTCTCCGCAATGATTCGATGTCCTGCTTCCAAATCTCTTGCAGCTCTTGCGATTGGTTGGTGGCAACATCTACAAGTTTTCTTGCCCCTCTTGCAATGACATAGAGAGAACTCTTATTTAAACCCTCTGTCATCGGATCGTTGGCTAAAGGATCCAGGACTAAAAGAGAGAGGCTTTTATCCTTCTCATTCAGCTCGATTGACCTGCTCGCCTCGTACAATTGGATAATTTTTAAATGCAAAGTCAGCATGACGAGGCTGCCATTCTGTTTTGAGTGCTTTTTCTAATTCGCCAGCAAGTGATTCTGCCACCTCTTCGAGGTCTATCGCCAAGAAAGAGGAGGTACCTGGTAACGGACTAAACGCAACCGCGTACTCTCCTGTTTCAGCTACCTCTACTTTTTCACCAGTGATTCGTTGGAGAAGAGCCACCTCTTGAACGAGAAGCTGACGGAGTTTTTCTTGGATTAAAGATCCCCTTTCAGACTTTACTTTTTCATCTAGAACCTTCTTAACATCGCTTGCAACAACTAGAGAAATTTGCCCTTTAGCCCAATCCACACTCATTGTTTCAAACAAGGGATTCAAACCATTAAACGCTACTTCTTTACCTGAGTTATAAGAAACAGGCTTTGTCTCTTTAGTAAAGGCTGACCCATTTTTCTTCAGAATGTCGGAAGCTTTTTCCAATACTTTTCTATTTTCAGAAGCAAGCCCTTCGCTTTTAGAGAGAAGCTCAAGCCTTGCTGCTGCCTCAGCGGCCTGCTCGTTTCTTTTTTCTCCACTAATGAACCGGGATAAAAATTTGCTAAGAAATGGATTGCCACGGCCAAAGGCCCCTTCAAGATCGATCAATTCGCGGCTAAAGTTGAGAGCAAAGGAGTCAACTTCTGCCCCATTTTTCCCCATCCAGATCTCAAGCTCTTTTCCAACTGGGGAAAGGCCTGTTAGCACTTCAACGATAGCTTTTGCACGATCATCCACCCATTCGGTCAAGCTTGAACTATAAGTTCCATCCTGTTCAAAAACGGGCACATAAGCAAACCACTCTCCCCCTTGCATATGGAGACCAACATTACGTCTGACAATGACTTCTAGAGGATTATTTGAGACTCCCAAGTGAATTTGGGCTGGAACAAACTGGATATAGCTCCCTGCTCTTGGAAGGAGTTTTGAAAACCTCATCGCTTCACTGGAGTTGTTAAAAGAAACAACAAAGTTTCCTACATCATTAGGATCAAGATCGATAGAAGTAGGAGATACACCTATCAGTTTGGCAAATGAAGAAAGCCATTCTTTACCCCCTTCTTCCAAAGCGTCGACCCTTGACGCAATGCTATCGGCAATCGAAGCAGCTCGCTCTTGTGTTATCGGCGCCGAAAGAGGTTTTGAGTAATAGAACAGGGTTGGCAGGATGTTATACAGAGTCAGCAGGACAACTGCCCCGATCACACACCATTGCCACGTCTTCGTTTTTTCCATAAATCACCAGAGTTAACTAGTAAACATAACAGAATGGCACTAGGGGAAACAATCCCCCGATATTCAGAAGGAGTGGCCTCTGCAGCCCGCTCGGGCGCCCAATCGATTTCCACCTTCGGGAGTAAAAAGATTTTTACCTTTTTCGCTGGATTTTTAGCGGTAGCCGAAAATGCCCAGGTTGCGAAAACGGCTTTCAAGAGGTTTTAACTAAAAACTGGTGCCGTTTATCGCAAGATGGGTGTTTGCAGGCAGCGCGTTAAAATCCATCAAAGAGGAAACGAGGTTATTCATTCCGAAGGTAGAATTGTCTTGGGCGCCCGAGCGAGTCGAAGCGAGCCTAAATTGATAAAATCGGAGACCTCGGCTCTACTGCGTAGGCCGACGGTCTGCCCGTAGGGCCCTTGCCGTTTTTTCAATTTTGGCCGCTGCAGACCGCGAGGACGAATGCGCCCACTCTGCTCATCTAGCCGCTCCTGGCGGCGTTCAAGCAATAGCGGGAGAGGGTTTCGGGAGAGGGTGCCCCTCTCCCGCTAACCATGGAATTAATTGGAGGCAAAAAAAAAGCCCCACTATTACTAGCGGGGCTTTTATTCGTTAACTAAAAGAATTAGCTGGCTGCTGTCTCGGCTTTTCCGATTGGCATTGCTTTCTCTTTCGGCTTGTCGCTGGTAAGGGCAGCAAACTGCTTGCCCAACGAACGAACTGCCAAGATCCACCCACCAATGATGAAGAAGAGGATACCAGCAACATAAGGAGTGATCGCCGCGATGTTACTAAAGACAACGAGCAACCCTTGCTGAATAAGAGCACCACCCGATTTACCAAAGCGTGCACCAACAACGTCGATTGCAGCTTTCCCTTTAACTTTCGACTCTGGATCGAGAGGAATGTAGGCCATCTCTTTCGTTGGGTCAAACAAGGAGTACTTGGTCGATTTGCTCATGATGTTCTGAGCCATACCGAAGATAACTGCCAAGAACAGAGGTGTTGTGCCTAACATTGCAATCATGCCAGAGAGGTTTTCTCTGAAGATAACGAATGAGAAGAAACCAACACCAGTGATCAATAGAACAACAGGAGTGATCATCGCAGAAATAGTCCAACCAAACCGGCGGATGATAGAACTTGCAACAACCATCATGACGATCGAAATATAACCTGTCATCTGAGAGAACCAACCCATAAACGCACTGTAGTCGTTAGGGTTTGGATATTGAAGTTTAAGCTGGTTTTTCCAGGTCACTTCAACCAAGTTAATCGAAATACCGTAGCCGATAACAAGAACTGTCAAGCAAAGGATGTACTTTGATTTTGCCAAGAAAGCCAAGCTTTCTCCGATCGACATTTTGAGTTTTTCTTTCTTCGGTTTTTTGATCTCTTCAGGATTGTAGTAACGTGGGTCTGTTAGAACGTACTTGTTAATCCACCAGTAAATGGCCATAACGGCAACACCAGCAAGAACAACTGCGCTCATCAGGAAGTTAATAGTCATCCCCCAAGCATCGACGTCTGCAGGTAAGTATTTACGGATGTCTGAGAAGTAAACAATCAAGAAACCAGAAATAGGAAGAGCTAAGTTAGCTGCAAGGCCGAACTGGCTATAAAACCTTTTTGCTTCAGAAACTTTAGTAACATCGTTAGCAAATCCCCAGAAAAGGAGAGAAAGAGCCACAGAGCCCCACATTTCAGCCATGATGTAGAATAAGGAGTAGGTCCAGTTCCTGTAGCAAGCTACAAGTCCGCTTAACCCTTCAGGTAAAATAGACTGTAGGAAGTCGGCACTTGTTGTTGGGTGGAAAAGTTCTCTATTAGGATAAATAACAGTAGCGAAGAGGGCAAAAAATATAATAAACGGAGAAATTGTTGCGTAGAACAGGCGTGGCTTGCTCAGAATATTACTCATTTTTGAGTACATGAGCATGAAAAGAACCGCAAAAGGGACAACACCCCAAACCTTTAAGAAAGGGATTGCCTCAGCACCCGATCCTTCAGCTGTCACGATTAAGGTATCTTTCGTGTCACGGAGGATGGTGTAGTTAAATGAAATGAGAAACATGAGCAAGTACATAGGCAACAGCTTTTTAAGCTCGAAGCTATGGACAGGCCAAAAAATCGAACGGAGCTTACCAAACTCCGGCTTTGTCTGTTCTGACATAGGGTTCCTTGTTTAAAACAAAATTTTTAATGTTTACATTTCTAGTATAGACTAATTTTCGAAAATCTTCAAGCACTAACATCTTCCTAGCTAACAAGACAATAAGAGTGCAAAAAGTCTAAATTTGCATTTTTGTAGTTGCGTTAAAATTTGATAAATTTATAATCAAGCCAATTTAAAGAGAATTCAACCGACATTTGAACTGTTAGTGGAATCTCTAAAACCAAATGTATTGAAATACTTTTGGACTCTAAATCTCTGAATTTTAGGAATATAAACGAAGATGACACAATCATACGATCAAGAAATCGAACAAGTTATCGGTCAAGCAATTAAGAAAATTGGTGCCGATAGAGAAAACGAACTGTGCCGCTATTTACCTGGCCCAAGCGGTGGTTATATTCACCACTTTACATTGAAAAAAATGAAAACAGAAGCTCCAGTAAAACTCTTAAGTCTTCTGAAAGAGTTCATTGTGAATCCTGCCCAGCCTAAAAAATTGCCACATAAGCCAAGAGCCCCACGTGGTTCAAGAAACCGCCTTGTTAATTTTTCTCGTCAAGAGATGGACCGTCTTCTACAAGTTGTATTGAAAGAAGGGGACACAGAGCTTTTAAAGAAACTTACTCCAAAGCCAACTCTTAAAAGCATCAAAAGACAACTTCTTCAGAGCATCAAACACGAAAGAGCAGATGTCGCTCTTTGGAATGCTTTTGTTGATCAAGTTCAAGCCGTTCACGGCGCTGCTGCACTAGCTGCTGTTTAACTTCATTTAAACACTGATCTTTGCAACAATGGGGGGTCCTATGGGATCCCTTTCTCCTTTAATATTTCTGGCAAAAGGCCTACTGATCGGCTTCACTATCGCAGCTCCGGTAGGACCAGTCGGCATCCTTTGCATTAAGCGTACTCTCTTACAAGGGAGAATGTCTGGTCTCTTCACAGGTCTTGGCGCCGCAACAGCCGACTTGATGTACGGCTTCATGGCCGCACTGGGATTAACCGTTATTGCCGACACTCTTCTCTGCTGCTTTACCTGGTTAAAACTCTCTGGCGCCTTACTCCTTCTTTTCCTTGGACTTCGCACCTTCTTTTCCCACCCAAAAAGTGAAACCCAAGCTATAGTCAAAACTTCCCTCATTGGGGCGTTTACCTCCACATTCTTTTTAACACTCACCAATCCCCTCACCTTATTTGCTTTTCTCGGGATTTTTTCGGCTTTTGGATTTGGAAGTATCAGCGAAGAGCCAGGAAAAGATGTCTTTTCTCTCCTACTTGGCGTATTTCTAGGCTCAGCCCTTTGGTGGCTTCTGTTGAGCGAAGGGATCACCTCATTTAAACACAAGTTACCCAGTCGTCTATTTGAATGGGTCAACCATGTGGCGGGTACCCTCCTTATTTTATTTGGCCTGGCCCTTCTAGCTAACGGATTATACGAACTTTTGCTATGAGACTTTTTTCCCTCCTTCTTATCCTTCTCACCATCAGCTGCTCTTCCCCTAAAAGGGGGGAACTCAAAGAGTGGATGGAACCCAGTGGCAAACTCAAGGTGCTTGCCACAACTGCCATGATACAAGATCTAGTGCAAAAGATCGGTGGCAATGAAATCGACATACTCACTCTGATCCAGGGAGATTTAGATCCACATTCGTACCAATTAGTTAAAGGCGATGATGAAAAACTAGGCTTTGCTAATCTCATCTTTTATAACGGACTCGGGCTAGAACATTCTCCGTCTATCTATCTGGCTCTTGTCCATAACCCCAGAGCCATCGCCCTTGGAGGAGAGATTGAAAAAGCACGTCCAGACGTCATTTTAACTTTTGGTCATGATGTCGACCCCCATATCTGGACAGATGTTTCAATATGGAAACTCTCCATACCTTCTATTGTGCAGGCTTTGTCGGAAAGAGATCCGGTCCACGCAGAAGATTACCGTCTTCGGGGGCAAATAGCTTATAGAGAACTTGACAAACTCGACCACGATATCAACCAGATCATCGAAGAAATTCCTGAAGAAAAGCGGTTCTTAGTAACAAGTCACGATGCTTTTAATTATTTTTCAAGACGTTATCTTGCAACAGATGACGAGCGTGCTGATGGATCTTGGGAAAAACGGTTCCAAGCTCCCGAAGGGCTTTCACCTGACAGTCAATTAAGCCCTCATCAAATCCAAAACCTCATCGAGCATCTAAAAAACTACAACATTGATGTTCTTTTCCCAGAAACAAATTTAAGCCCAGATTCGATCTTAAAAATTGTTGATGCTGGAAATAAAAAAGGGCTCAAAGTAAAAGTGGCAAAAACAGCTCTTTACGGTGATGCTATGGGGCCAAAAGGCTCTGAGGGTGATACTTACGAAAAAATGATGTTGCACAACGCTAGAATGATACGAAATGGACTTAAAGGTACAAATTGACCAGTCAATTATCTGTTGAACATTTGACCATCCATTATGACAAAACAGCCGCTATTTGGGACGTCTCTTTTTCTTTACCAAAACCGCTCCTTCTTGCGATTGTGGGACCAAATGGAGCAGGAAAAAGCAGCCTCATCAAAGCAATATTAAACTTAGTCCCTAAAAGTTCTGGACGTGTAGCATTTTCTGGGAAGGTAGCCTATGTTCCCCAACGAGAAAGCGTCGATTGGACTTTTCCCATTAGTGTGAGGGAATTGGTAGTGATGGGCCGCTACCATCGCCTAGGTCTTTTTCGCCGCCCCAAAAAAGAAGATTATGCTGCTGCCGACCAACTGATTGAGAGAGTAGGCCTTTCGCCCTATAAAAATCGGCAGATTGGCGAACTTTCGGGCGGTCAACAACAGCGGGCATTTTTAGCTCGAGCCTTAATCCAAGAGGCAGAAATTACGTTCATGGACGAACCTTTCATTGGGATCGATCAAGCCACTGAAGGTCTTCTTCTCGAAATTTTGAAGGAGATGCGAGAAAGTGGAAAAACGGTCGTTGTTGTCCACCACGACCTCGATTGTGTGAAAAAGCATTTTGATTGGGCCCTACTTCTAAATCGATGCCTTATTAGTTTCGGGCCGGTTGATCAAGCTCTTTCAAGTAAAAATCTTGAACGGGCCTACGGGCAATCCTTTGCTCTTTTAGAAGAGGCCCTTAAACTATCTAGAGAGGTGGAGTGAATATTGCAGAGTTGACAGAGTTCTTCACCGATCCTGTTCTCCGTGGCCCCACTCTCGGCTCATTTTTTCAAGCGTTAACAACCTCCCTTATCGGAGTATTGGTTTTTTTACGAAAAGAATCTCTGCTGGGAGAATCGCTCTCCCATGCCACCTATCCCGGCTTAATTTTGGGCCTTTTATTAGGGATCCTTTTCTCTACAGATAGCGGACTTCTGCAACTCATTCTCCCCCTGGTATTTGCCTGCCTTTCAGCCTTTCTCGCTTTGAAAACCGCCTCTTTTCTAACGACCCGTTTAAAAGTTAAAACAGATACGGCTTTAGCCCTCATACTCTCCTCGTTTTTTGGATTTGGGGTCTTACTTGTCAGCGCTCTACAACACGATTTTGGCGCACTCTATAAAAAGGGAGAAGCTCTTCTTCTTGGGCAAGCTGCTACGATGCAAGATGCCCACATTGGTTTCTATGCCCTCCTCTTCATCCTCATTTGCCTCTTTGTTATTCTGCTCAAAAAGGAGATCATCTCATTTCTCTTTGACCGCTCTTTCTCTCAAGTCCTCGGACTTCCGATCAAGGGTTTAGAGATCTGCTTTCAACTCTTTTTTTTGGTTGCCATCGTGGCGGGCATACGGTCTGCAGGGGTTGTTTTGGTCTCTAGCCTTTTAATTGCCCCCCCTTTGATTGCCTCTCTTTTCACTTCCAGATTTTACCCTTTTTGTCTCTTTGCAGCCTTCATAGGAGGCCTTTCGGCCATTTTAGGGACGATTTTTTCGACGGAAGCTACAGCCTATTTTGGTTCTCTCTACCATGAGAGGGTTATTTTACCGACGGGCCCATGCATTGCCCTCTTCCTCTCCCTTTTTGCCTTATTATCGATCCTTTTTGCCCCAAAAAAGGGGTACGTTGCCCGTAGGTTCAAAGTCCTTTCACATCGTTTTAGAAGGCTAGAAGAAAACCTCCTCAAGTTTTTATGGCGCCGTGACGCGTTAGGGGCAACTAAATGGGAAATGGACGAAACATTCCCTCTCCCTTTCCCCCTACTTTCCCTCGTACTTCTCAAAATGAAACGAAATGGGCAAGTCATTGAAAAAAACGACAAGTGGTTTCTAACTGATAGCGGTTATAAAAAGGGATCTAGAGTAGTTCGCCTGCACCGCTTATGGGAGCTTTACCTTGTCGACATTCTGGGCAAAGGAAGAGACGAAGTCCATGTGACAGCCGAAGAAATGGAGCACATCCTAACACCAGAATTAGAAGAACATCTGCTTGCCATTCTAAAAGACCCAGAGCTCGATCCCCATAAGCAACCGATTCCAAGATGAGTTAAAATTGACTGTTTTACGGCGATACGGTATTCTGAAGAAAAGAGGTGAGGCCCTATGCAACAACATCATAAGCAAGAAACCGTTCGGCTAACGATCGACTTCCCTGTTAATCAGCATACCTACATCAAAATGTTAGCAGCTAAAGAAGGGGTCAGTTTAAGACAATTTGTCATCGAACACCTTCCAAATTTAGAAAAGAATAAGAAAAAAGCTAAAGATATCGAGAAAGATGAGTTCAACGAATTACTAAAAGAGCTGCTTATCGAGAAAGGTGATGTTCTAAAGAGATTATCTAAGAAATGATCTATTACCTGACTCTTGAACAAATTCTTGAAATGCATCATGCCTTCATTAAAAAATTTGGAGGACTTGAAGGAGTCAGAGACACTAATCTTCTATTATCTGCAATTGAAACACCTAAAGCTGCCATGTTTGGTGAAGACCTCTACCCAAGCCTCTATGATAAAGCTGCAGCTTACCTATACCATCTTGTGCAAAATCACCCTTTTAACGACGGTAATAAGAGAACTGGTTTTGGTGCAGCCTACCTTTTTCTTAAAGCAAATAAAGTACCCATTTTATTTGATGATGAGTCTTACGAAAACCTGGTTATTGATGTCGCGAAAGGCAAAAAAACCAAAAATGAAATCTCTTTTTTCTTTGAACATGGAAAGCTACTCGAAATGAGCGAGATCGTTTGAACCCTTATACTGACACCGACTTCTGGACCTTTTTCTTAACCTTGTTCGTTAGGGTAGGGGCGCTTTTGACTGGCCATCCCTCCCCTATTGCTACTGACGAGGTGCAACTGATCGTTTTAGGGTCGATTGGGGCTGCAGCAGCCATTTTAGGGACATGGCTGACCTACCGGAGGATGGCCATGTTGGCCAATGCCCTTTCCCATACTTTATTGCTAGGGGTAGTCGCAGCCTACCTCTCTTACCGCCTTTTTTCTGGGGTAGCCGTCACATCGCTTTTTAACGTCCCTTTTATTCTCCTGGTGGTTGGAGGAATTCTTGCTGGGCTTCTCACCGCTTTTTTTACCGAAACGCTTCGGATAAAGGTGGGGATACAAGAAGATGCTAGCATTGGCATTGTCTTCACCTCCTTTTTCGCCATTGCATTGCTCGTGATCAACTTGCTGAGCCGCAATGCCCACTTAGGGATTGATGCTATTCTGGGCAATGTTGATGCCCTTCAGAAGACAGCTATTTTTGAGGCGATCCCCCTCTTTTTATTTATATTCATTGTTGAACGGTTATTTCGAAAAGAATTGCTTGTCACCACCTTTGACGCCCCTTTTGCAAAAACTGTTGGGATACCGGCCGAAAGGATCAATTTCCTTTTGATGGGGCTAACAGCCCTTTTATTGACACTGGCCTTTCAGGCGGTGGGGGTCATCCAGGTGTTAAGCTTTTTGGTTGTCCCTCCTCTCTTTGCTTCTCGCTTTTCCCACTCCATACCAGCCATCATTCGCATTGCCATTGTGTTTGCCGTGGTTAGCGCATGTGTAGGTGTGGCCCTCTCCCGCCATCTCCTTACTGTCTTTGCCCTTCCAGTATCGACAGGCAGCCTTGTCGTCACATTGCAGACCATTTTCTTAGTGCCAGCTCTGATTAAGAACTGGAAAGCATAAATCTGCTTGATTACTGCGATAAGCAAAGTTTAATCTCACCTCATTCATCCATTAGGAGACATGTAAGATGTTTAAATATTTAGCCCTAGCTATTCTTATGACCGGTTGCTGCTGTACGCGGCAAAATTTGAATGAAGAGGTTTACGAAAACGTTCAATACATTGTCGAGCAGCACGACGCTGAGTACGGCCCAAGGTGTCCATAAAAATGACCAAAGTCATTTTTATTCCAGGCAATGGGGGCGGAGGACCTAACGACAACTGGTTCCCTTACCTCAAACAAGAGTTGGAAAAATTGGGTGTCTCTGTCATTGCTTCGGAATTTCCAGACAACTATCTAGCACGAGAATCGTATTGGATCCCCTTCTTGAAAAATGAGCTGAAGGCAGGTGCAGAAACAATCCTTGTTGGCCACTCCTCAGGGGCGATTGCAGCGATGCGCTTTGCAGAAAACAACCCACTCCTCGGCTCGGTTCTTGTCGGCGTCTATCACACCGATATGGGGATGACCACCGAAAAACAGAGCGGCTACTTTGACCGCCCCTGGAATTGGGAATCGATAGTCAAAAACCAGCAGTGGATCATCCAATTCGCCTCTCAAAATGACCCTTGGATCCCGATTGAAGAGGCTCGTTTTGTTCATGAGAAGTTGCATACCGAGTACCACGAATCGATCGACCAAGGACATTTCGGCGGCGACCACTACAAACCCACCTTCCCCGAACTCTTGGAAGCCCTAAAGACAAAACTGGTTGGGTAAGACTTAAGCGATAAATGGATTCATTCGGGTAAAGCTCGGACGGGATCCCTTCATGCATGCAGGAAGCTCTTGTAGACTCCGGGCACATGCTCATGTGGCCCCCAAGCTCTAGGATCTTGATGTTTGGGTCCTATGGGATGCGCACCATCAATTCTTACTCCCGTAGGTTTTTCACCAAGTTTGGCCAAAATGGATTAGAAGGGAGGTATTTTTCTATTAAAACTACATTTTGCATGTTTGAATCTCTTAAACTTCGAATAGGACCATGTTTTGGTCCTAAGTGAATACGCACTACTCCAATCTAATGAGGGGGTTTCATATTTTCAGAACATGCCGTTAATTGGGGATTTCTTCTGGCCTTGGTTTTCTTAGTTCAGGCTTTCCAGGTCTTAAGCCGTTAGAAGAGGTCTCTAACTTATTTTCTTTTATATTGGGAAAAAGCATCTCACCAGCAATTATTTCCTCAATGCAGTTGAATTCTTTTTCAGTTTGGTAAAATGTCAAACCACATTCTTCATATCCTTCATTCAAAAGACATTCAACCTTAAAATCAATCTCAGGAAAGTCAATCTTCAATTATGCACTCCAAGTTTTTGCAAATGCATTTACCAAAAGAACTGACTGCTCATACCCGCTTTGTTTTTCTGAAAAAAAATCGTCTACAGTAAGTAAATTGATCCAATACTCGGAGTTAGCATTTTCGTTTACTAACCGTTTAAATTCTTCTTCAGAGAATTTCTGTTTCAAAAAAACGAGCCCGTTCTTTTTTATAAAAGCCGGCCAAAAAAACTCTAAAAAACAAAACAAATCTTCCGCTTCGATTTTTTTATCTTGAATTAACCAATATACATGGGTGTAAACTGAGGCTTCTGCTGTTTTTTTTCACAATTACACCATCTTACCTTTTGGAATTTCATCGGCCCTTGGCCCTCTAACCTTAGGGTTTCCCACCATAGGACCTTTTGGTGAGTCATGAATTTCAGTTTCTTTAATATTTGGCCTCGGAACGTCCCCATTCGGAGACTTAAGTCTACTTCTAACTAAAGATCTTGACCAACTCGCTGACTACTTCCAATGAAAGGAAGATGGCCAAGGCTCCAAGAACATAATTAGGAATCGATACAGGCCCCTTCCTTGTCCACGCCATCAGGATGGGCAACAATCCCAACAACAACGCACACCCTATACCGCCTGCCACATCAAGGGCTTTCAAAAACAGGCCCGGATAGGTCAAGTTGATGATCAGTGGTGGCACAAGGGCAAGCAAAAGAGCCGGCAATGTTCCTAAAGGGTAGCCTCTGCCACGCATTCCGTCGTTGATAAAGTCAAATAACCCCAAACCGACTCCTAAATAGGAGGTAACAAGAGCTGCAAATCCAAAAAGCCATCCAAACATATCCAAAACAGGAGACTTAATCCAATGGGTGATCGGCACCATCGCGGTGTTCCCTTTCGCCAAAGCATCGTTAAGTCCGTGTGGCCCTTCTAAAGGGACTATCCCTATCACAACAAGCTGCCAAAAAATATAGACAACTAAAGGAATCAGTGTTCCGAAAATAATCGCCTTTCTCACAAGCTTCCGATCCCTTTTTAAATAGTGGATCACACTGGGAAGTGTCCCTTGGTAGGAAAAAGCGGTAAAAATCACCGGTAAGGCTAAAGGAATTTTACTTAGATCGATCGACTTGAAGTGATCGAGTTGGATCATGGGGAATCCCAAAATGATAAATGCCAAATAGGAGACAAATAACACCCCCATCAAGACGTTGTTCAACCCTCCGACCACACCTGTCCCCCCTATTAGGAAAGGGAAAACGATCAAGACACCTAAAATCATCAAAAATGTCTGAGACATCGGGATGAAAGTCCCGAGCAATTCCCCGACCCCTGCCACATAGGCAGTCATCAAGCTATAGAACAAAAAGAGGTACAATAGGAGTGTGCAAAGCTCTCCCACAGGTCCTAGGGTCCTTTTTGCCAATGTCAATAAATTGGTTTCTTCTGAATACCAAAGAGAGACATCCAATAAAACAAGCCCTGTCGCCATCATCACAAAGCAACAGATGATGTAGAGCAATAGAGTGGGCAAAAGTCCAACAGAAGCGGTTAAAATAGGGAGAGCCAACATTCCCCCACCGATGGTCGTACCGGCAATCAATAAAGTGGCTTTCAGTAGTTTCATTCGACAGTTACCGATTTTGCAAGGTTACGAGGTTGGTCAATCTCTTGTTTTCTCTCTAAAGCCACATAATAGGCAAAAAGTTGAGCTGCTACTGCTGCAGGGATAGTTGCTAGAGGATCAATCGTATCAGGTATGATAATCACATCATCTGCCACATCGATAAGTTCTTCCTTTGGAACGCTTGCAATAGCAATCACCTTTCCATTCCGCGCTTTGACCTCGCGGAGATTACTGATCATTTTCCCAAACGTCTTTTTATTCGTTGTGAAGGCAACAGTTGGGCATTCTGGATTGATCAAAGCAATCGGTCCGTGTTTCATTTCGCCAGCAGGATACCCATTCGCATTGATGTAGGAGATCTCTTTTAACTTTAGCGCCCCCTCCATGCTAATCGGATACATGTAGCGGCGGCCCAGGAAGAAGAAGTTGTCATAGTGAGCATACTTCTTTGCTAGAGCTTGGATCTCGCCCCTTTTCTCCAAAACAGCTTCCACATCTTGTGGCAGACGAATCAGGTGCTCTAAAAATTCTTGCCCTTCTTCGCGACTGATGTTCCGCATCCTTCCCATCATCAAAGCAAAAAGGGCTAAAACCACCACTTGACTTGTAAATGCTTTCGTTGAACAGACACCAATTTCAGGGCCCGCATTCAGAAATAGGTTTCCATTAGCTTCACGAGCTAAAGTAGACCCGTGGACATTACAAATCGCAACGACAGGGGCCCCTTTAGCTTTCAGCTCTCGAACAGCGGCTACGGTATCGGCCGTCTCACCCGACTGACTGATCGCAATCACTAAAGTGCCAGACTGTACAATCGGATTGCTATACCTGTATTCGGAGGCAATTTCGGTTTGAGAAGGGATCCGCGCCAATTCTTCGATCATGGCAGATCCAATCATTCCGGCGTTGTAGGAGGTTCCACAGCCTAAAATCAAGACCCTTTCCACTGCCAGTAACTCATGAACCGATAGATTGATCCCTTCCAACTTAACCGTTCCCCAATCGAGTAATGTCCGGTTGTAGAGAGCCTTTCGGATTGTCATCGGCTGTTCATCGATCTCTTTCAATGTGTAATGGGTATAGTCCCCTTTACTTGAGGCTTGTGTGGTATTTTCCAACACCATCATCTCTTTTTTCAGAGGGACTAAATCGATGTCATAAAGTTCGAGTTTTCCAGGACCCAACCTTGCAATTTCCCCTTTTGAAAGGAAAAGAACCCTTTTCACCTCTTCAGGAAAAGCGTTAGGATCGGATGAAAGGTAGCAGCATCCTTCCCCCACACCAATGGCAAGAGGGGCATCTTTGGCAAAAGCGACAATGGAATGGGGATCGCTTTCATGCAGAAGCCCCACAGCATAACTTCCCTCAATTAAAGGAAGAGCCCTCTGGACGGCTTCCAATATATCTCCATCATATAAATTGGCAATCAGGTGGGCCAACACCTCGGTATCTGTATCTGAAACGTATTGAATATTTTTATCAGCAAGGGCCTTACGTAAGATATCATGGTTTTCGATAATGCCATTATGGACCAATGCTAAAGTCCCTTTTGTATCCATGTGGGGATGTGCATTTTTCTCAGTCGGTTGACCATGTGTGGCCCAACGGGTATGCGCAAGGGCAACATTTTCCCCTTCCAGTTTTTTTTCTTCCAGGGCCTTTTCTAAAACAGAAATTTTACCTACCCGTTTTAGAGTGACGATTTTACCTTTTTGGAATGTTGTAATGCCTGCAGAATCGTACCCGCGGTACTCCAGCCGTTCAAGCCCTTTTATTGCCACTGCAACGGGTTTTTTTACCCCTACGCAACCAAAAATTCCACACATTCAATTCACCCCTATCTCTTTTTTGGCTTCTGCTGCAATCGAATCTGCAAGCCGTTTCACTACTTTTTCACTTCTCCCTTCGACCATGACCCGAAGGATAAACTCTGTACCCGAATATCTCACTACCACCCTTCCACTTTCTCCAAGCTCTTTCTCCGCCGCTTTAATTGCATCGTTCATCAATTTCAAGGTGGCAAGGGGAGGCTTTGAAGAAACTTTTACATTCAGCAAGAGCTGCGGATATTTTGACACAAAAGCCGCTAATTCTGAGAGCTTTGATTCAGTCTCGATCATGATACGCAATACTTGAAGCGCTGAAACAATTCCATCGCCAGTTGTATTTTGCTCCAAGAAAATCAGATGACCACTCTGCTCACCTCCAAGATTTGCATCGTGCTTCAACATCTCGTGAATTACATACCGATCGCCAACACCCGATTGGACCACATGGATCCCTAAAGATTCCATCGCCTTCAGAAAACCGAAATTACTCATGATCGTCGAAACGACCCGGTTGTTTTTCAACTCGCCTCGCATCTGCATATCGCGAGCACAGATAGCTAAAATGGTATCTCCTTCGACAACCTGACCTTTTTCATCGACCAAAATCACCCTGTCCCCATCTCCATCCAGAGCAATACCAATGTTTGCACCCGAATCGATCACCCCTTTTTGCGTTGTTTGGGGATGCAAAGCGCCAACATCTAAATTGATGTTCAGACCGTTTGGTTGGTTGCCATAGACGATCACTTCAGCATCGAGCTCTTTGAAGACCAGCGGGGCTACCCGATGGGCAGCTCCGTTTGCACAATCTAAAACAATTTTTAGGTTTCGTAGTGTCTTCCGTTTAGGAAAGGTGGCTTTTGCAAATTCGATATAACGACCATCGGCATCATGGATCTTCGTATTGCGCCCAATTTCATCCTCTTTTGGCAAAAAAGATAAATAACCTTGATCTGCTACAAGGCTCTCAATCTTTCTCTCCCAATCATCTGAAAACTTAAATCCTTCTGAAGAGAAGAATTTGATCCCGTTATCATAAAAAGGATTATGGGATGCGCTGATCACAATGCCAGCATCTGCTCTGTAAGCCCGCGTGATAAAAGCTACCGCCGGAGTAGGGAACGGGCCTACCATTAAAGTATCGACACCCATCGAACAAAGGCCCGATATCAGGGCATTTTCAATCATGTAGCAAGACAGTCGGGTATCTTTGCCTATGACAACCCTTGGCTTTTCATTCACCTCCCGAAAAACTTTTCCTGCTGACCTACCTAGGGCAACTGCCATCTCGACAGTCATCGGGTAGACGTTGGCCTTTCCTCGGACTCCATCTGTACCAAAAATTTGACGCTGTTCTTTTTGAGGCTTTTCTTGAAGAATTGACATGTGACACCAACGAGGAAAAAAATTCGAGTTTCATCTAGTATTTTAGCCTGAGTTTTGGGTTTATTTCCCCCCTTTTAGAGAAGATCTCGTGAGAAATCTTCTTTAAGATAGGGGAAAAAGGCTCAAAAACAGACGTTTTTTTTGTTTTTACCATTTTTTAAAGTCTTTTGTAAGGATCTCGTGCACGAGCCAACACTCTATTCATCCCAAGCCCACCAAATCGACTCTACCCACATCGACGCTGACGCTCTAGATGTCATCCGTAAACTACAGGAAGCAGGCTATGTTGCCTATCTTGTTGGCGGAGGAGTCCGAGACCTTCTGTCAGGTTTTACCCCCAAAGATTTTGACGTATCGACAAGCGCCAAACCAGAAGAGGTCAAGCGGGTTTTTGGAAGACGATGCATCTTAATAGGCCGTCGATTCCGCTTAGCCCATATCCGTTTTGGACGTAAAGTGATCGAAGTAGCCACTTTCCGCCAGCCCGACTCCGACTCTGGGGAGTTGATTTTGCAAGATAATGCATGGGGATCACCAGAAGAAGATGCTCTTCGCCGCGATTTCACACTTAATGGCCTTTTCTATAATCCACTCGATGAAACAATTATCGACTACGTCGGTGGAGTCAACGACCTAGAGAGAAAAACACTTGTTTCAATCGGCGATCCCCTCGTCCGTTTTCGGGAAGATCCTGTTCGGATGATCCGCCTTTTGAAATTCAAAGCTAGATTCGATTTTCACATCGATAAAGAGACAGAAAACGCACTGAACGAGCTAAAACACGAAATCATCAAAAGCTCCGAGGCACGTGTATTAGAAGAGATCATGCGGATGCTGGAATCTGGCGCAAGCGCCACCTTCTTCCGCCTCCTTTATAACCATGGCCTGCTCCACCTCATTTTCCCTCATCTCATTCCCTATATTGAAAGTGATGTAGGTGAAACAATTTTTGCCTATTTAGAAAAAGCTGACCAAATCCAGGAGCAGTTTGGAAAAGCTGCTCTCTCCAGACCCATTTTGACCGCCTGCCTCCTTTTTCCTATTTTTGAAAAAGAGGTGGTACATGCTCAAAGCAAGTCCGATCAACCGATGCATCTGGGAGATATCACCCTTCATGCACAAAAACTGATCCATGAAGTTGTGACAACCAGTTTTTCCCGCTTCCCCAATCGGCTCTCAAGCATCATGACACAAGTGATGATCGATCAATTTCGACTCACTCCACTGAACCCTAAGAAAAGTGGCAGTAGAGGCCGTTTTATTGAGTCTCGCGATTTCCCAGAGGCGCTGAAACTGCTAAAAATCCGTTCTCTTTTTCACCCCCATTTAAAGGAAGCTTACTCCAACTGGATCGAGTTGTTTAAAGAGCGCCACAAAGGGGAAAGGGCCCCACGTCCTCACCACTGGCACCATCCAAAAAAACGGCATGGCGGGTCCTGATTTGAAAACCTTAACTCTAACTGCAGGCAATGTCTCTTTTCTTGGACCATCTGAGGATGTTGGCCCCCTTCCGGCGCTGATTTACTTCACGATGTCCCATAAAGACTCGCTTCTACAGTCACCCTACAACCAAATTCTGATCCCATTACTCGGCTCTCCCATTCGTCTTTTCTCTTGGGATTTGCCTTACCATCCACCTGGCATTGAACCAAATGCAGGGATACATGCATGGACTGAAGCGGTCCACAGGAACGAAGATTTTATTTCCCCATTCATTGCTCAATCACTCTCTCATCTGAAAGATCTTGAAGCAAAAAATCTTCTCATCCCCAATAGCACAATTGTGGCAGGCCTTTCACGCGGTGCTTATGCTGCTTTCTTGCTAGCCGCTGCATCCCCATCCCTTGCGGGCGTAGTAGCATTTGCCCCTCTGATCGATTTTCATGGGCAATCCCTCATCCCACTGGCTCCAAAACTTGCCTCAAAATGGATCCGAGGATTTGTCTCTTTCCATGACAAACGGATACACACAGAACATGTGATCACCCTTTTTCAATCCCTTTCCGACAAGATCCACCGGATAGCCTACCCTGATATCGAATTGACCCTCTACCCTCCAATCGGATATCAAGGACATGGTACACCAGAAAATATCTTTATAAAGGGTGGACAAGACATAGCAAAGAGGTTAGCCCCATGATGCTCTCCGTTATTATCCCAGTCAAAAACGAAGAAGAAAACTTACAATTTCTTTGCGACGAGCTTTTTGAAGTATTAAAAGCCATCAATGAACCGTTTGAAGTGATTATCGTCGACGATGGTTCAAATGATGGCACCCTTCACCTTCTTGAGAAATTGTCCATTCAATACCCAGAACTTGGCTTCCTCTCGTTCGATCAAAACTATGGCCAAACGGCTGCTTTTCTTGCAGGATTCCGCGCAGCAAAAGGGGAATGGGTCATCACTTTAGATGGAGACGGACAAAATGATCCCCATGATATTCCAAAATTGCTCTCTCTTCGATCGATTGCTGACCTTGTTGTAGGGAGAAGGAAAAAGCGGAAAGACACTTTATCAAAAAGGATCATATCTCGAGTTGCCAATGCTGTTAGAAGTCGTTTATGTGACGATGGGGTCGATGATACTGGATGTTCCCTCAAATTGTTTCGGAAGTCGGCGTTGCAAACCATTAAACTGTTCCGCGGGATGCACCGTTTTTTCCCCGCCCTCTTCAGGATGGAGGGGTTCCGTGTCCTTCAAGTTGATGTGAATCACCGTCCCCGTTTAAAAGGAAAAAGCCACTATAACATTTTTAACCGATCGCTGAACCCGATCATCGATCTCTTAGCTGTCTGGTGGATGAGAAAACGGAAAGTAGAACCAAAAATCATAAGAAGTAAATGACCCAATCCTGGCAAGAATTTTTATACCCTTTAGGGCTCATCTCAACTGTTTTTTTTGGTATTCGCTTTTTTATCCAATGGTGGATGTCTGAAAAACAGGGCCGATCGGTTGTCACCAACAGTTTTTGGCACTTTTCCATCTTAGGTAACGTTTCATTGGCTCTCCATGCGGCCATTCAACTGCAACTTCCTGTTGCCCTCTTACAAGGGTTACAGCTGGTTTTAGCCAAAAGGAACCTAGAGCTTGCCGCACCTCACAAGCCCCCTCTTGTTCGGATGGTCATACCTGCCTTTGCAATCATTGGCATCCTCCTTACAGTGTTTTTTGGATTCTCAGGCCATGAATTGGAGTGGATGAGAATCCCTGCCACCCCTTGGTCTCGAGGCGATATCGAGCCTCCTCTCCTTTTGAAAATTTTGGGGATTATCGGAATCTTTCTCTTTTCATCCCGTTTCTATTTCCAGTGGTGGGAAGCTGAACGGCTAGGGAAAAGCCATCTGTCGGCTAAGTTTTGGGGCATCACCTTGACAGGTGCCTTCTTATCAAGCCTCTACTTTCTCTACTGCTTAGACATTGTAAATCTACTAGGACCTCTTTTTGGCTCGTTAGGAGCTGCTAGAAACTTCATACTGGCTCGGCGTGCAAAATGACCTCTTTACCTCTCCCCATCAATGAAGCTACAACCGAGGCAAAAGCGCTTCCAATAGCTGCTAAAGAGGAACTTTTCGTTGTTGCCGGGGAAGCCAGTGGCGATCTGATCGGCTCACTTCTTGTAAAAAGTTTACGACGAGAGCTGCCAAAACTCCCTATCGTCGGGGTGGGTGGTCCGCTTATGACCAAAGCGGGCATGGTCTCATTAGGCTACTACGATAATTTACAGGTCATGGGGGTGTGGGAAGTGATCAAGAACCTCCCTATTATTCTCAAAACATTGCAAAAAGTGACAGATGAAATCCTCCTCCGTCAGCCTAAAGGGGTTATCTTTGTCGACTTTCCTGGATTCAATTTAAAGTTAGCAAAAAACTTACGCAAAAAAGGGTATCAAGGGAAATTATTCCAGTTTGTCTCTCCCACTGTCTGGGCTTGGAAAAAATGGCGGACAAAAACTTTGGTCAATACCCTCGACATTCTTTTTTCGATTTTCCCTTTTGAAAAAGAACATTTTGCCGACACCCCTCTGCAGGTCGAGTATGTGGGCCACCCTTTGCAAGAAATACTGCAACAGACCCCCTACGACTCCCATTTTGAAGAACGATTTGGGATCGACCCTGAGCGGCCACTTCTTGCGGTTTTTCCAGGCAGCCGTAAAGGAGAACTTAAAAGACATTTACCTCTCCTTATCCCTATCTTGGAAAGATTTTTGTCCCTTCATGCTGAATACCAGATCGCTTTTTCTGTCGGTAACGACGAATTCACACGACTGATTAAAAAAGCCCTTCCTTCAAATCTAAAAGCCGTTTTGGTCCCCTCTTCACATACCTACGAACTGATGAAAAGGGCGCATATCGCCCTTGCAAAATCGGGTACTGTAACTCTTGAATTGGCTTGGCATCAGGTCCCAAGCGCTGTGTTCTATACTCTGTCGTCTTTCGACCACTTCTTAGCTAAATGGTTGTTCAATTTGGATCTACCTTATTATTGTATCGTCAATATCCTCAGCCAAAAAACGGTTTACCCTGAATTTATCAAAGGGGGGTTACCTGTTGAGGGGGTTGTCGCCGCTTTGGAAGAACTTGCAGGGTCAAAAGGGGCCGAGGTCAAAAAAATGTGTGAAGCTGTCTGGAATGATCTGTCCCCACCAGGCTACCTTCCTCCGACCCAATTGGCCGCAAAAAAAATCCGCCAGGCTTTTTGATGTCATTGAAAAATCGACTTCTAGCCTTTGTAGCCAATGGGTTGATGCAGCTGATCGTCAAATCGTGCCGTGTCAATATTTCAGGTCTCGACCATTTCCACCAAGCCATCCAAAACGGCTCTTCGATCATCTCTTTTTGGCATGGAAGCATGTTCATCGTACCGGCACTCCTCGGCCCCTACGCCAAGCAAACAAATTTTGTGGCGTGCATCAGTAGAAGCCGGGATGCCGATGTTCTTGAAAAGGTAATCCACCGTTATCCCCCCTCTACTTGTATCCGGATTGGCCACCGTTCCCGAGCCACAGGGCTCCTAGAAATGATCAGAGAAGTGGAGAAGGGGCGTTGCACCCTCCTTGTCACCCCTGACGGCCCAAAGGGCCCTTATCAAGTGATGAAAGAGGGAATGCTAGAGGTTTCTCGCAAAACAGGAGCCCCGATCCTGACCCTCTCCTGGAAAAGCTCCTCTTTCCTCCATCTACCTACTTGGGACAAGTTCCGCATTCCCCGCCCCTTCTCCCGCATCGATGTGATCATCTCTCACCCCGCAACCGAAGATATCGCTGCCAGTCTTAATGCTTCTAATTCCTTTTAAAAAGGACCGCTTTATTTGACATAAAAATTCGCTTAATTAATAATTTTCTATTCAAAAGGAAATTTTATGGCCGCCCTTAGCCCCAGAACCTTTACTGATACACAAGCTGTTTCCACTGAAACTCGTCTTATTTTAAGACAACCCCACCAAGAAATCGTTAGCCGAACAAACCTCATTGCTAGGCTGGGGCAAGAGATGGCCATCACCTATAAAAACAATTATGGAACTTGGGAAAACGGTGAGAGAGCTTTTCAACAACGTATACTCAGACTTGAGCAAGCAGAACTAGCTAGCCAAAGACATCTTACCTCCCAAGTAGGAAAGACGGCGGCTAGATGCTACAAAGATAGGGTTGAAACATGGCAAGAGGCTGAGGAACTTTTTGAAGCACTAGAGATCTTATCAACAGATGAAGCTTTCTTAAAAAAACTTTCGAATGGAAACGATTCTTCTCATTACCTTTCAAGATTGACACGATTCTATTTTCCTGAAGAACTTGCCACAGCTTTTGTACAATATCAATCTTGGAAAGCCGTTTTTACCTCTCTGGAAAGAGAAACTGAAGCAACTTGCCGCAATCGCCTTATAGGCTCAATTGGCTTAGAAAAAGCCAAGGAAGAATACGAAAAGTCTAGCAATTCGTGGGTCAATGCATTCTTTGCAAGAGAACACGTCTTAAAGAGAAGATTGCACAAGATATTCAAAGAAGAATACCTCGCGATACAAATTAAAATGCGCCGGACCTGGGATGCTGTTCATACGTCTCACAAACAATCGATTGAAAAAATTTGTGAAGACATCTTTGTTAAAGCATTGGGACAATTTCAAGCCATAAACCGAAAACATTTAAGTTATTATGATTCTTGGGAAGATTTTCTCTTTCACATGTTACTAGAGGATAACACAACATCTGTTGCCAAACAATCTTTTCAAACGATCGGCAACCAATTTAAAAGATTAAAGATAATGACGGCAGAAGAACAGTCTGTGTTTTGGGCAGGGAGAACTTTGACTGTCATAAACTCAGACAAATCTAATCTGGTTTCATTGTTTCACCAAACACTCAGGGGCAGCAACCCTTAGAAAAAATTTCGTCAATTTCTCGAAGGCGTTGGAGCGAAACTCTTGAGACGCATGTAGAATTCAGCCTAAGTGGAAAAACAGTCCCGAAGAGGCTGTGAAATTGAACGAAAAACCAGAAATTTCGTCTATTTCGCAAGGGGTTTAGAGTGCGAAGCTCCTGCTTCGCTTTTATCAAGATTTGTACAAAAGTGCTCTTAAAACATAGCGAAAGAGGACTTTCGCACCCCAAACGCTAAAGCGTGATTTAAAGTATTAATCGATAGAATGATGTTTTATTTCCGCAAAAATTTGCCCTACATCCCAAAATCAAGCATTTTTCATATATAAGACTTTATTGTAAGATGTGGATTAACATTTTTTTTGGAGGATTCCATGTCCGGAGCAACTCAAGTTCTTCACCCTACAAACCCCACCGGGATTTTTAGCTATGTAGGGCCCCCAGCTCCCACCATCAAACCAGAGAGATCTCATTATCCTCATGAATTAAACGAGACCCCTTCAGAAAAAAATGAAACGGTCTCTAGGCTAGTTCAGAGTCTTGTTGGAGAACATATCCCCCAACAAACGAAAGTCGTGTCAGATTGGGGAATAGAGGAACTTAAAAACACCTATGCTCTGCTAGAAAGAAATAAAGCTGAAATCGCCGTTTGCGCTCAGAAAAGGGTCGCTTCAGTCTTTCAACAACTTGTTTTAGCCTCTAGCTCTCGTCTTCATTTTGAAGAAGGATCTGTTGCCGATCAGGGCGAAAAAGAGGGTTTTCAAGAATTTACAACTCCCGATAGAAAGAAAACATTTACTCTTAAAATGAATGCTGCCCACACCTCGATGGTTCCTTGTTTGTATGCTTATGACTTGAAGGAGTGGGGAAATTATATCGCTAGCCGCTCTTCACCTGCACTTCTACCAAAACCTCAAGGTTATGTGTTTATGCAAGGTTCTGATGGCTATCGCTTTTGGAATTCCACCCTAGGGATGACACAATTTTTCAACACGAGTATCGACAAAAAAATCGATAATAAATTCAGAGATGTCGTCATAAATCTGTTGAACCGTGCATCTAAGGGAGAAATAACCCCAGAAGCAGGTTTAAAGGAGTTTGTCAATCAGATCGTTGAGTTCTTAAGTAAACCACAAATTGTTAAAGGGACAAATCCTCAAGCGACAATGAAAGGTTTTCAACTCTATCTAGAGGAACTTCTAGTCATTCAGTGTACAATACACAATAACCCCCAAGCCTTCGACCGTTACCTAAACTTACAAGTCGATCCTTATGACCAACATCCTGAAATTAGACGAACGATATTTTCACTCAGATATAAAGCGATTCAGAAAAACTTCTCTCATCAGGCCAATCTAACTCAAAAAATCGAGCAAGTGTGGAAATTAGTCGAAAGACCAGCAAGAATCGATCAAAAGGATTTCCGAGAGCTTTTGGCTGAAAAGATGAGCTCTGAAGCAGACCAAAATAGAATCCGTAAATTTTTTAATACTCCGCATCAATATGCTTTTAGAGACCTTCAAGCTCGTACTGAAAGACGAAACGCTCTCATAACCAGGTTATCTGCAGTCCCTATTACTGGGCATTCATCTGCTCTCGGTTGCATCGAACAGCTGGCAAAGGATGTTAGCGCTATGATGGCTAAAATGAGGCAAGAAGAGATAAGCGATAGAGCCTACATCATGAGGACGATCCGCGATATGAGAGGTATCAGTCGCTCTAGATTTTCGACCATGATCCAGAGATCAAATACAAATTGTCCTTCAAGTGAGTCAACCATTAAACGTTCTGAATATGGGGAAAGGGATATATCGGATAAAGAGGCAAAACTTTTTGCAGAGCTTCTAAGGGTGGACCCATCCCTTTTTAAACCCCTCTTTTTCAGTGCTTAGTATTTGGTTATTCCGCAACGCATTTCGAAAACTGAGCTAACTCGAAGCTTTCAAAGGATTTGCAGTCACATCCCAATTTTTAACAAAACACTTAAAAATTGGCATGTAGCAAAAGTGGATTTGGCGAATTTTGCAATAGCCCAAGTTCAGTAATGATGGGGGCTGAATCCCTTTCAGAGGTTTGTTTGGGAAGAACACTATCTACTTAAGTTAACGCTTTTTGTAAAAGGATGCTCGGTTGTCAATGTCAATGACAAGGACTAATAATTCTTTGTCGTTGATTTTATAGAGAATTCGATATTCTCCCACTCGGAATCTATAGCCTTCACGACCAGTAAGCTTTATGCTACCCATTGGGCGGGGATCAATCTCCAAATCCTTAAGTGCTTGATAGATTGCCAGTTTGTCTTTTTGAGGAAATTTCTTACAGGTTTTCTCAAGATTAATAGCTAGTCGCAGTCTTTACATCTATTCAAGACCGATCCCTTTTCTGAATTCATCTAGAGATGTTGTCCCCTCTTTTTCAACCTGCTCAAGAGCGTGGTCAAAAGCCTCAACATCTTTTTGCATTTCTAATTCTTCAAGAAGCTGAAGGGCCTCTACTGATACAAACCCGCCGACAACTCTCCCATGATGGGTAACGGCTATCCGTTCATTCGCAAATCTGGCTAACCCAACGTAATCTGAAAGATGTTTTCTAAACTCAACGAAATTTACTTTTTGCATATGAGTACCTCTACACTGAGAGGTTAACAAATGTACATATATTACACAATTGCTCACTTGAGTGACGCACATGACTTAATCTTAACGTTAACTTAATGGAATTGACTATATCTCTCATCTTCTGAGTCATCTAACTCTAAGCTTTCAAAGGATTTGCAGTCACATCCCAATTTTTAACAAAACACTTAAAAATTGGCATGTGGCAAAAGTGGATTTGGCGAATTTTGCAATAGGCTCGAATTAGGCTTTGAGCTGGTAGGCACGGAGGATGGCGCCAGATAAGGTGGCCGCATTCGAAAGGCCGTGGCATTTTAAGATGGTCTCTTTCACACCAAGAAGGAGGGCGCCTGGTGAGACCTCTTGAGTAAAACGACTTTGCAGCTTTAGGAAGGTGTCAGTGTCTACACTGTTTTTGACCTCTCTCAGTAAAAAGTCGGCCATCCCTTCTGCAGACTTTAAAAAAACGTTCCCGGTAAAACCATCGGTTACAACCAGATCAACAGCTCCCTGAAAAAGCTCCTTCCCTTCAATATTGCCCACAAAGACAAAAGAACCTTCAGTCTTTTTCAAAGTCTCAAACAGCTTTCTATGGTGGGAAGTCCCTTTCATCGACTCTACGCCGATATTCAGTAGAGCTACTTTTGGTTTTGCAATTTTTTTGACAGTTTTTAAAAAATCGACGCCAAGGCGTGTGAATTGCAATAAATGTTCAGGGTCCAAATGGGTAGAAGCCCCAACATCGACCATCGCCGTCTCGCCAGACATCGTAGGCAAAGTGGCCATTAAACAAGGCCTATCAACTCCCGCCTCTAGCTTTAACTTCATACAAGCAAGAGCTGTTAAAGCACCGGTATTGCCAGAGGTGATGAATGCATCAATGGTCCCGGCATTTAAAGCTTCAATTCCTAAATGGAGCGAAGAATTTCGTTTATGACGAACAGCCTCAAGCGGAGGGTCCTCCATCCGGATCTCTTGTTCAGCATCAACCCAGGTAAGACGGTCGATTATTTTTTTTAATGGGGGAAACCCAAAGCAAACGATCTTTGCTTTGGCTGGCAGTTTTTCAAGCGCTCTCTCAACCCCCTCCAGCAACACACCTGATGGTGTGTCACTTCCGAGAAGGTCGACTCCGATTGTCACCACAGTTAGTCCTTGAGGGCAAGGACATCCTTTTGATTATACCAACCGCAAGCGGCGCATGCACGGTGGGAAACAATCAATGAACCACAGTGGGAACATTTAGCTGGGTTTTTTTTCTGTTTAGCTGAATGGGCCCGCTTCGAGTTTTTTCTCGCATTGGACATCCGGTTACGTGGTACTGCCATTTTCTACTCCAAAATCATTGAAGGTCCGAAAAGGGGTGATAAACATCACCCTCCCCTTCGGCCTTTAGATACTGTTTTAATTCTTTTCTGGAAGGGCACGCGCCCTCTCCACATTCCACAAAACTTGGAAGAGCAATCAAAATCTCTTCCCGAATTGCCGGTACTATGTCGCAAACTCCCCCTTTGATCTGATCTATGGCAAAAGCCTTATAGACGCCTTTCAAGACAATGGGGTACTTGACAGGCTCGTTACAGATCAGGCAGGGAAGCTCCACCTCTGTTTCCAACGAAAAGCGAAACAAAAGCTCATCTTCGGCAACATACCCCTCGCCCTGCAACTGAATGTCGCTCTTAAAATGGACAGAATCGTCGATTAAATCGAGCTCTTTGGGTGTAAAGACCCCCTCAATTTTCTCGCTTTTTCCACCTTTTAGTCGATCGATGTAGAGACAAAGGATAGGATGCATGATGTGAATAGGGGAGATCATACCCTAACTGGCTGGATTTTTTCTAGAAATTTTCCCTTTCATCCCCTATTCTATCAAGTTCAAAGTGTAGAGGGTATTACCGAACCGCTGAAAAAGCAGCTTTTTCAAGATTTTGGCAATTTCCTCGTAAAACCGAGCCATATGGAAGAAATCCTATTAAACGTCGAATCTAAAGAGGTTCGCCAAGCTACTCTGTCCCACGGCCAACTCAAAGATCTTGTTGTCGAAAGAAAAAGGGAACGCCAGCTTACCGGTAATATCTACCGGGGGCGGGTGACCAACATCTTAAAAAACATCCAGTCTGCCTTCATTGATATTGAAGAGGGAGACTCAGGCTTTATCCACATTTCCGACATTGTCGAAAATGCTAAGAAGTTCGAAGAGATGTTCGACATGGACTTTGACCTTGATTGGGAAAAAGGGGAAAAGAAAAAAGCCAATACTGGCGCTACTGACATTTCCCAACATCTGAAAGAAGACCAGGCCGTCCTCGTTCAAGTTGTCAAAGAACCGATTGGAACAAAAGGGGCACGCCTCACCTCCAATCTTTCGATTGCAGGCCGTTACCTTGTTTTACTGCCTAACTCTTCCCATCGGGGTGTCTCCCGTAAAATTGAAGATCGGCGTGCTCGCGATCGGTTAAAAAAACTGATACGCGCCTTCGAGATGCCACAACATGTTGGCTTGATCTGCCGTACAGCAAGCGCCCTTGCCTCAAACGAGGCCCTCATTGAAGAGGCACAAGATCTTTTTGATACCTGGCAAGGAATCAGGGAAAAATATGAGAAGTCGAAGGGGCCAGAACTCCTCTTTGCCGAGTCCGATATCATCAAGCGATCCCTCATTGCGGCGATCGATAAAAAGTATGAACGACTTTTAGTAGACGACTACAACACTTTTCAAACTCTCAAACGGCTCTATAAACGGTACGAACTTGAACACCCGCTGAAAATCGAGTATTACCGTGACAAAGTGCCGATGTTTGAGCGGTTCAACGTCGAAAAAGAGATTGAAAGAAGCCTCCGAAGAAAAATCTGGCTTCCTTCTGGCGGCTACCTATTTTTTGATAAAACAGAGGCGATGACAACCATCGACGTCAACTCTGGCAGAAGTACCTCTGCTTCAACAGACGTGGAAGAATCGCTTGTTCAAATTAACTTAGAAGCATCTGAAGAGATCGGCCGTCAACTCCGTATACGAAATCTGGGCGGTCTTGTGATTGTCGACTTCATCGATATGCGAAGCCGCAAAAACCAACGGCGCGTCCTCGACAGGCTAAAAGAGTGTATGAAAGATGACACGGCCAAATGCATGATTTTGGGGATGAGCGAATTTGGCCTAGTGGAGATGACACGTCAACGGAGCCGTGGCTCCTTGATGCAAACCCTTTTCACTGCATGCCCTTATTGCTCTGGGACAGGGCATATCAAGAGCCATGAAACAGTCTCGATCGAGCTGGAAAGGGCTCTTAAAAAGGCGATCCAAATCCAGCAATGTTTTGCCCTGAAAGTGATTCTACATCCCCACCTCCATGACAGCTTAAAAGGGGAAGATCTCAAGTTCTTAGAAGAGATGGCTGAAGAGCAAAATGCACGCGTTGTATTTGAAACAGACGACCGTCTTCACCTGAATGACTTTCAGATCTTTTCAACTTTATCAGGAGAAAAAATCGAGGGATGAGTTTCGAGAAGCTCGCAAGGGATTTTACTGAACAATACATCCGGGAAGGGATCAAGGCAGGTTTTCCACCTGAACAGGTGACTGCCTTGATGGATCGCTATTTTAACGCTGTTAAAAGGGAGATGAAGAACCCTACCCCGTTTTCTATCTACCACGAAGCTAAGAGCGACGAGAAACAATTTGGTCTTGATATGTTCCAAGTCTTGGTAGATTTGGAAAATTCTAACATTCTAGGCCAAGACCAGCTTAAAGCTATTTCTGAAAAGATTGAGCGGGGTGAAAATGTGATTCTACTGGCTAACCACCAGACAGAACCTGACCCTCAAGCGATCACTCTCGCCTTAAAAAGAGAATACCCTCGTCTCTCAAATGAGATGATCTTTGTGGCCGGAGACCGTGTTGTACGGGATCCGATGGCGATCCCTTTGAGTTTAGGGTGTAACCTCCTTTGTATATTTTCGAAAAAATATATCGACACCCCTCCAGAAAAAAGGGAAGAAAAGCTTCTCCATAACAAAAGAACACTCAACAAAATGGAAGAGCTGCTCAAAGAGGGGGGGAAAGTGATCTATGTGGCTGCTAGTGGGGGCAGAGATCGGAAGGATGACAATGGGGTCTTATTGCCCGCTCCCTTTACCCCAGAAAGTGTCGAACTTCTCCACTTGATTGCTAGAAAAAGTGGTTCAAAAACAAGCTTCCACACACTTGCTTTAAAGACATACGATTTATTACCTCCACCTTCATCTCTCAACATCCATTTAGGTGAAGAAAGGCTTCCTGTAAGAACGCCTATTTATCTCTATTTTGGGAAAGAGCTCGATTTAGAGGTGACCGATGTGCCCCGTCACGAAATAAGGAAAATCCGCACACAACGTGCCTACGACGATCTTTTAAACAACTATGCCGTCATAGACAAGCTATCAACAAAGAAATAATTACAGGATGAACAGGATGGGCAGGCATACGCATCAACCTAAGCCTAGAGGTAGATGCTAAGCTAATTAACCACAAATAGATGGAATAAAAAAAGAGTAGAATATCAGAGTCGATTATTCTAGAAGGGGCAATTCAAAATCCTCTCTCTGTGCTCTCTGTGAGCTCTGTGGTAAAAAATAAAAAGAAGATCACCACAGAGCTCACGGAGAGCACAGAGAGTAATCTTGGGCCTTTCTTCGAAGATTTAAGCCGTTTTTGACTAAATTGATTTCTAAATGTTTCTTTGTAAGTAATTTGCTTTTAACAGATTGTTGAGAAATTGGTGTTCCTTAAGTTGATGCGTATGGGATGGGCAGGATAGCCTTCGGCTATTATATATAATATTAGGCGAAGCTGTATCCTGCCCATCCTGTCATTTTTATTTTTGTTCTCAAAAGTTTCTGTAGATCGTGCTATGTTGTGAAATGTGCGTCGCTTTTCTATTTTGAGCCGAAAGGGACACCTTTCCGAACTCTTTCGTAAACATCAGGGCCTTTTTGTCAAAATGACCCTCCTGCTCTTAGTGAGCAATTTACTGGCTGCAGCAAACCCTCTGCTGCTCCGACAACTCCCCTCATTCCCCCTATTAGCCCCTCTTCTCATCCTATTTCTGACCATCTCTTCTTATCTGAAATACAAAGTCAGAAAGACACTCAACAGACTCAGCACAGTTGAAGAGGAACAACTCAAAGAAAAACTCTTTACCAAGCTTCAGCACCAAAAGGATGCATTTTTTCAAGAACACCCTCCAGGGGCCCTCCTCAACGTTTACACATCCGATCTTGGCAACTACAGAGACCTCCTTTACTTTGGCCTTTTTGCGCCCATCAACTTGATCACCCTCTCCATCCCTTCGCTTGCCATCTCTTTTGTCCTATCGTGGCAGCTTGCCCTTTTATCCCTTCTCCCTATGATCGGAATCCCCCTGATCATGATGTTTGCTCTAAAATCAGTTGAAGAACGGACGACCCATCTGCAAAAAAAAGTCGACCATTGGAATATTTTTGTTTTAGAGCTGATCAAAAAAATCAGAAATTTAAAACATCCTGAGACCCAAAAAAAAGCTCTGAAAGAGGCTGAAAAACTCTCCTACCAAATTGGGACAGAAACTTTCCCCTTACGGCTTCTAGAAAGCTCATTTTTCCCACTTGTGAATGTGATATTGAGAGGCTCAACACTCCTTTTTGCCATCAGCGCCCTACTTTTAACCAAATTTGAAATTTTTCCGCTGCTCGATTTCCTCTCATTTCTATGGATCCAAGGGAACTTGCTGGCCCCTGTCCTTTTTGTGGGATGGTCTTTGCCCCTCTTTTATAAAGGACAAGCCTCTTGGGACAGAATCCAATCCATCCTCCACACCCACCAAGAAAAATTGAACCCTTATCCGACAACGGATGGTCTTTCAATCCGAAATCTTTCATTTCATTACCCAAAGCTGAATGTCCCCATCCTTGATGATGTCAACATTCGCTTAGAAAAAGGACACCTCGGAGTTCTCGCTGGCCCTTTAGGTTCAGGGAAAACAACCCTCTTCCGCCTCCTTTTACAAAGATATCCAGTTGAAAGTGGATCTATTCAAATAGAGAACCCTATTGCATACGTTGAACAAAGCCCTTTTCTCTTCACCGGTACAATCCGAGAAAATATTGCATTAAGCAAACCAAACGCCTCGGACGAGGAGATCGAAAAAGTCATTTTTGAAGCAGGTCTTGAAAGGGAAATTGCCTCCTTCTCAGATGGTATTGACACATCGATTGGCGAAAGGGGAATCACCTTATCAGGTGGGCAAAAAAAGAGACTTGCTTTAGCCCGAGCCTTTTTATCAAACCGCCCTCTATTAATCGTCGATGACCCCTTCAGTGCTTTGGATGCGGCCACTGCTAAACGGATTGGCGATAGCTTAAAGGCAAAAGCTGGCACAACAACGGTTCTGGTTGCAACAAACCATGTTCCTTTTTTCTTTCTTGCCCAACAGCTGTACTACTTATCTCAGGGGAAAATCGTCCAATCGGGAGGACAAGAGCTATTAATCCAAGAGGGACCTTATTACCATCTCAGGAGACTCCATGAAACTCTCCACAGGTAATCTGTTTCAGTTAATAAAGACAGAAAGAGGTCTATTTGGTCTTGGCCTCATGTTCCAGTCACTGGCAAAAATCATCGAGGCCTGGCTTCCCCTTGCCATCGGTTCTCTACTGGCCCCTTTGAGTGCAGAGACTTTATCTAGCGCCCAAATCAATACCAGCATCAACGAGGGGCTATTATTGGTGATACCTCTTGTTGTTTGGCTTGTACTAGAAATAGGCGCTTCCTATGCCCGCAACCTGTTTGGTTTCAGAATATCTCAAAACCTTCGCTTCGATCTTCTTGTCAAGCTCCTTGCATTACCAATCCCCTTTTTTGACAAAGCCAAAAGTGGCGAAGTTGCCACCTATCTTTCTGATGATGTTGAAAAAGTGAGGGAAATGCTGGCAGATGCCCCCATTCCCCTTCTTGGCAATCTGGTCCTTTTTATCGCTGTCCTCATTCTAACCTATCAGCTCGACCCCACTTGGAGAGAGGTTTTTCTCTTTTTCTTTCCTGTTCTTATCGCTTTCTTTTTCATTTTTCAGCGGAATCAGAAAACAGCCTTCGATAAATATAGAGAGGCACTGCTAGGGCAAAGCAGGTTTTTGCAAGAGCATTTAAGCGGCCGTTCTTTATTTGATCTCTATGAAAATCCACAAACTGAAAAGAACGCATTTAAACAACATATCAAAAATGTAAAATTCTCCATTTATCAACTTATCCAATCCTTTTCCCGCTTTGGAACAGGCATCGACCTATTAATGGGAAGTGTGTGGGTTTTAGCCACCCTCCTTTTTACCTTTTCAGGAGAAAATCCAAGCCAATTTGTCACTTTCTCTTTATGGGGTACTATTCTTTTTAGGCCACTCATCGAATTGACAAGCCGTTATAATACTTTGATTTCCGGATTAACAAGTCTAAAGAAAATCGAACGGATTCAAAACGCAATTCCAGAAGTTGATAACGGAACGGTGGAATTAGACAAGGTTGAAGAACTTGATCTCAGAAATATCTCCTTTGAGTATCTGTTGGGGCAACCCGTTCTGAAAAACATCTCGTTTAAAGTGGAAGGCAAAGTTGGGCTTGTAGGCCTAACAGGAGCAGGAAAAACGACCTTATTCTCTCTGCTTCTCCGTTTTTATCCTCCCACAGAGGGTACTATCTTAATTAACGGGGTGCCTCACACCAAATATTCATTACAATCGTTGCGAAAAGCGATCTACATTCTAATGCAAGATACGACCAGCGAAAATTTATCAGAGGGCGAAAAGCAATTAAGAGGTTTAAAGAGGGCTGAAGCTGCAAATCCTTCTTGCCTTCTTCTCGACGAAGCAACATCCAATATCGACCTGTTGACAGAAAGGAAAATTGAGAAGGAAATCCTCACATTACTAGAAGGCCGATTGGCCATTGTGGTCGCCCATCGGTTATCAACGTTAAGATCGTTAGACACCATTTTGGTCATGGACGAGGGAAAAATTGTGGAACAGGGAAGTTTTGAACAGCTATTAGCAAAAAAAGGGCTCTTCACACAATTCTGGCAACTTTTGACCCTCTCAACATAAATGAGTGGAGTGCCAAGCTCCTCCAGTAAACACACTACCAAGCACTAGCTAAGGATTGCGGCGCTCGAGCCCTTTACTTTCTGATAGGAGTATTATTCGACGCTTGGCCCCCCCCAAACTGAAACGGACAGAATTCCTTCCCTTTTCTACCCGTGAAGTTGATCGATCTATATCCCTTATTTTTCTGTGTAATTATTTCTTAACACACAATTAATAATTAATTGGGCATACTATCCTTCAACATTGCGAAATCACTCGGGTGATCGTCGCTAACTACAATCAATTTAACCTTTTATGGATTTTAAAAAATGGCTAATTATATCAACGCATTGAATGGTGGGATTCCAAAAATTTTTGGTAATGGTCTTTTAGGGACAGCAGTCACTGGGCTCGGAAGAATCACAGCACTTATGCCAACAATGATTGCAACTATCATGGTCGGCGAGCTTGCTCTCCGTGGTCTTCAAAATATTTTGAGAGGAATCGGCCTAGAACCAAAAGATGACTCTTGGATTTCTCAAGCTGGTAAAAAAATTCTAGAACATGGTGCAAGACCATACGAAAAAACTAATTCAAAAACGCTGGCTTTACAAGCATTAGCTTTCACTGCAATCGGTATTGTTGGCAGTGAATCGATGAGAGTTTTGGGTGGAGAAGTCCCAGCTATTTACAATAACGTTTTAGCTTTCATGGGTCCTGTCCGTCTTTCAAATCAATCTTACTTAGAAGGCGTAACAACAACTTTGAATGCTCTTGGTCTGAGACGTTTTGTCTAATACACTTTTGGGGACGGCTGCTTTGCCGTCCCTTTTTTATTTTACCCAATGGGGTATGTCAGACCAGAGCAGAAGGGCCCTGTCCCCTTCGGAATTGCCATAGGCTTCGACGACGACCTCCTCTTCATTAAAATAACTTTTTAATCGATTAATTTTTTCTTCCCCGCGACAGTTGGGACTCGACAGCTTTCCGGTGATTCTTCCTGCCTTATCTAATTCCAATTCAGAACAGAGATGTTCATCAAATTTTAGATTTTTTTTGACAGCCTGAACCACTGGTGTGATATTGGCGCTGATCAAAATAGTCCGATATCCCTCTTTTTGATGCCGCCCAAGCTCCTTCACCATTTTTCTTTTTAACCGGGGAACCACCCAATCGTGATAAAATCGCTCCCCCGCCTCAATCGCCTGCTCATAGAGCATTCCACCCAGGGAACCGCTGATCATGGCCTCTTTAAGCTTTAAACGGTCTTTATGAAAAGGATAGGCGGCCAATTCTGGAATAGAATGTAGCCAGCCCCACTTGCTAATCGAACGTAAATAGGGAAAAAAACTTTCCCCATTGACCAACGTCCCATCAAAATCGAATACGACAACTTTTTCCATATGCTATGATACTAAGATATGACTAAACGTGTTTTACTGACAGGCGCGGCTGGCTTCATCGGCTTCCACGTCGCAAAAGCGCTCCATAAGCGGGGCGATATCGTCATCGGCTGCGACAATTTTAATCCCTATTATTCGGTCGATCTGAAAAGGGCAAGAGCCAAAGAGCTTGAAAATCTCGGGATAGAAATTTATGCAGTCGATCTAAAGGAAAAAGCCCATTTCGACACCTTTATTTCTGAGGCAAAACCTACCCATTTGCTCCACCTTGCTGCCCAAGCAGGGGTCCGTGCCTCCCTCACACATCCACAGTCCTATATCGACGAGAATATCACCGCTTTTCTGAATGTTTTAGAAGGGATACGACAAAGACCTCGTATTCCACTCATCTACGCCTCCTCCTCTTCTGTCTATGGAAATAATGAGAAAGTCCCTTTTTCCGAAACCGACCGAGTCGACAGCCCTGCCAGCCTCTATGCCGTCACCAAAAAATGTGGGGAACAGATGGCAGCTACCTATCATCACCTTTTCGGCCTCAAAGTGACCGGTCTTCGGTTTTTCACTGTTTATGGAGAATGGGGCCGACCCGACATGGCCTATTACTCCTTTGTTGATAAGATCCTCAAAGGGGAACCGATCACTCTCTTCAACCATGGGCAAATGGAGCGAGATTTTACCTATATTTCTGACATTGTCGAAGGGATCTTAAAATCGATCGACCTATCAGCCCCTCACGAGATTTTCAACCTAGGTAATAACCGACCCACTCAGCTAAAACGGTTTGTCGAAATCATTGAGGAATCGTTAGGGAAAAAAGCCAGAGTTGAATACCTACCGATGCAACCAGGCGATGTTCTTCGCACTTATGCCGACATCTCCCATAGCCAAAAAACATTGGGATTTAGCCCTCAAACGACCCTGGAAATGGGCATTCCCCGTTTTGTCGATTGGTTCCGAACCTACCATGGATAGCCATAAAATTTATGGGCGAGTGCCCACAATAGCCCTCCAAAAAGCCCTTTATTGGGGCTCACTTAAAGGTTTCCTTGGGCTGATCCTTCTCCCCTTTGGCGGCCTTATCTTTGTGGCCGGTCTTCTCCTCATTGCCTGGGGATTGATTCCCTACCGAAAGCTTAAAACACTCTCCACTTCCCCCCCCGTCATTACCATCACAGATGAGGGTGTCACCTATTTCAATGGCACTCTCCAGACCTTTTTCCCTCTATCATCCATCCATTCCTCTGAATATAAGACAGATACGATTTTTCTTAATTCAACACCACTCCCTTATTTCTCTGAAAAAAGCTTTTACGAGCTTAAACAAGCCCTTGATGTAGAAGAAACGACCGAGTAGGAGAAGCCCATTTGCAGAAAATAGGGGAATCGAACGAGACTCTGATCTAGTTAGAGGTTCTCTTGCTTTGTATCGTTTTGAAAAAACATTCCCCCGTTGAAAAAGGGGATCTGGTCGAGGTTCAAAACTTGGACCATGTTCCCCATGGGAAAAAATGTATTCTAAAAACAGACACCCAAGATTTGGAACAACTTAAAAGGTTAGCTGAAAAAAAACCTGAATATATCGATATCGATAGCTCTGTCCCTGCTGAAACACTTAAGGCGCTACAGCAGCAGTTTCCTGAACAGAAAATCATTTTATCCTACCACGATTTCGAGAAAACACCAGAAGATTTAGGGGCGCTTTATGAGACGCTGAAAACCAAGGCAGCGACATTATATAAGATTGCCACCTTTGCCAATAACTCGGTCGACACTGTCAGAATGCTTGAATTTGTTTATCGTTCAGACAAGAAGGTCATTGGCATCCCCATGGGTCCGTTCGGCTCTTCAGGAAGAGTTTTGGGGCCGATTGTGGGCAATCCGATTACTTATGCTCCAGTGACTGAGGAAGATGCTACAGCGCCTGGGCAAATCCCTATGGGGATTTTGTTGAATAAATTCCATTTCGAAAAGCTTTCAAAGAAAACAGGTATTTTTGGATTGATTGGAGACCCTGTTGAAACAAGCTTAGGGGAGCGTGTACACAACCCCGTCATGGAAAAATTGGAGCTCGATGGAGTCTATGTTAATTTTAAAGTGACTAAAGAGGACATCTATCCCTTCCTTAAATACGCGATGAGACTTCCTTTCAAGGGCTTAAGTGTCACGATGCCGTTGAAGGAGATGTTTGGGCATGAGCCTGTTAATACCCTAATTTTTAAACCTGGTCGGCTTGTAATCGAAAATACCGACGGGGAAGCTGCGCTCAAGGTTTTAGGAGACGTTCATAAAAAGCATGTTGTTGTAATAGGGATAGGGGGTTCGGCGAGGGCGATCATCCAAACTTTGGAAAAAGCTGGAGCTTCTATCACCGTTTTAAATCGCACTGTTGAGAAGGCCAAAAAGATCTATCCTTCGGCGAGGCCTTTAACCGATGTACCTGAAAAGTACGATATACTGATCAATTGCACACCTGCGTTATTGCCAATTGATCCTGAGGCGCTTTTACCTGATGCTTTGATTGTCGATATCAAGACAACTAGTCATTTACCCTTGCTGGATGAGGCGAAAAAAAGAGGGTGTCGTACCCTATCTGGGCATTCGATGTTCTTGGAACAGGCTATAGGTCAGTTTTTATACTGGTTCCCTAATAACCTCTCTCCCAAAAAGCTGCGCCACAAGCTGACCGAAGGGCTTGCCCCGTATGTGGGCTAGGCTAAGGAATCTTTAGAGTATTGCGACTAGTCACAGCTTTCACAGGGCGAGACAGAGTCTCGCCCTGTCGGGGCAACGTCCCCGACCAAAAAACTCAGACTAGAACAGGTAGGCGACGCCTAGGCTAAAACCCTGCATCGAAAAGTCACCCCTTTGGATATTCCGATCAAGAGTTATCGCTTTATTCGGATCAATAGAAAACTGCTCTACGAGGAACGTTTGGGCATTGTTAGTCTTAGTATAGAGATGGTTTTCCCACCCAAAAGTGACAGACAACCATTGGCAACCACAATTTAAAGGGCAACTCCACTCGATGCCAAGCCCAAAGTTACCATTCAAGCTTGTTCCCCAAAATGTATGATCAATTGTTTCTGCCCCTACTGGAAGAGTCGCTCTGATCGGTGTTGCAGATGCGGCTTGAACTGTTTTGAAACGTCCCCATATAAGTCCGCCACCAAACCGGCCCCATAGATCAAACCCATATCCGAGCACAAAGCGTCCTTCAAAACCACCTAGAAGGCCAATCCCTTCAAACTTTGGCTGAATACTAACTTGATGAACAGCAATAGTACCAGTTTCTGGTCCATTGGGAATTACATTGAGAGTCGACATCTCTACTTTTTGAGTAAGCCTTAAGCCTCTTAACCCAAAGTAAGGAACTAATGTTGTCTCTTCGCCAATGCAAAAAGGTTGTTCAATCAAAAGATCGAGCTGGTTAAAAGAAAATTTCCAGGAAGCTTCGTTTGCATAAGTGGCAGGTATCGAAACTGTATTTGTGACATAGTCAGTAAAAACAAGGTCGTTATTTTCGGTTGTCGTGTTTCCATTAAATACCCCTTCAAGCTTTTTCGAAGGGATCGTTCTTCCTAAGTAGGTGTACTGAAGGTTAAGATTCCAAGGACGGCACTCAGGCTCCCAACTAAGCGATGCCCTTACACCGGAATTCCAACGGTTATCCTCAATATATTTGTCTTTTTGATAGGCCACTGTATAGGCTTGAGCCGGTAAAAAGATATCGGTAGCTCTGAAAAACCCATCTTGGTGAGCTTGAAAAAGAAGATAGTCAACTTCTGCAGAAAATTGTGTTTCAGCAGATATTGTTCCAAGTAATGCAAGTGAAGCACTCAATAAAATAGCTATTTTCATAAATTTCTCCGGAATAAACTGATATCTATACCATTAACGATGGTTTTTCCTAAAGATCAAATTAGAGAGGGAGTATATTGCAATCGGCACATCGGACTGTTATAAAATTGAGCCATGATGAAAAACTTCCTTTTGGGTATTGCCCTATTTTTTTGCTTTGATCTCTTAGCCGAAACAGGCTGGAGCCCACCCCTCATCGTCTTTCCAGCGACATCCACAACTCCTTACATTGCAACCGATCTAAGCGGCAATTGTGTAGCTATATGGTATGACAATAGTGCAGAACCAGATAATGGTGTTCTTCTTGGAGCTACTTTGGCAACCGGTGCACTGAATGACCAGGGACAACCTCAGTGGATTCAAACATCGTCAGTAGCGACTAACATTTCATTTCCCAATCGACCCAATTCTCAAGGAGTCCCCCTTGCTATCGCTCCAAACGGAGATGCTTTTGTGACTTGGTCTGATCAAAGTAACAACATTTGGGTCTCTTCACTCCCTCTTGGACAACAGATATGGAGCACACCTGTTGCTATTAACAACCAAGGGGCAAATAGTGTTGGAAATCCAACGCTTGCTATTGCAGCTAATGGCAATATCGTTGTTATCTGGACCAATCAAAATCAACTTCTTAGCAACTCTTTCATCAGCTCAGCTGGGGTTTGGCAAGGACAATCAGCGCCTGTTAATTTGAAAAATGGGTCCAACCTGAATCAGGTCGTTGTGGACAACTTAGGAAATGCAATAGCCGTTTTAGGAGAATCAGAAGATGATAGCTATGCCTTTACTTTTGATTTTTCCAAAAACAGCTGGCAGGCAGTCGCGCCACTTGCAACCGGCCCCAATAGCGTTTCTACTATCGGTGTAGATCAAGATGGAAATGGTACGCTAATCTCGGTCTCCTCAGATGGGACTGTCAGTGTGGCCTATCTGCCTTTCGGAAGCCCAGCTTTTATCAATCAACAGACACTTTCAATAGCGGGTCAGAACTCCTCTTCTTTCCCTTCAATTCAAATTGATCAGATTGGGAATGCTTTGGCTGTATGGACAGAAACATCTGGAAATATTGCGTCTGCAAGATATGCGGCAAATAGCGGTGTTTGGAATCTTTTCCCCCAACTTTCACTCTTGGGATCGAACCCTTCAAACTTGAGTCTAGCCATGGATTCACTAGGCAATGCTTTACTTTCCTGGACTGTTACCTCAGGAGGCGTCCAGGTTGCGGCTCTAGCCTCCAACCATGTCAATTGGCAAATGGTCTCTAACATCAGCCTTGGAAAAAATAACCAAAGAAATCAGCAAGCAGCCATTACCACTTTAGGTGATGCTATTGCTATATGGGAAAATGATATAAACAACACGATCGGTAACATTGAGTCTTCCGTCTTTACCGGTCTCTTTGCTGCGCCACAAAATATTGCTCCGCTAAATTACAAAGGTCAGGTCCTACAAAATCGTGTTCTTTCTAAAACAGATTCGATCCACCGTTTGACTTGGGATAGTAATCCTAACCCTGCCATAAAAAGTTATATCCTTTTACGAAATGGGGCTGTCCTTAGCATCCTTGATGCATCCTATTTGACATACGTCTTTGATGATTACGGCAGAAGCGGTGATGCAGACAACTACACTTTATTTTCCCTCACCTCGACAAACGTAACAAGTGTCCCCTTAACTGTGATATTGCCGTAATGAAAAAAAAATGCGACGCCTGCCAATCCTGCGGCATGCCGTTTGAAAGCACTGAAGATATAGCTAAAGAGCATTCAGACTTGTGTGTTTACTGCGTGAATTCCGATGGCAAACCAAAAACATACAATGAGGTGCTAGAGGGGTGTGCATCCTATTTTTCTGAATCGCAAGCGATTACAAAAGAGGCTGCATTGAAATTTTCCCGCCAAATGCTTGCACCGCTTCCACGCTGGAAGGGTCAAAAAGATTAACCAGTTTCCTTTTCGCATGGGGAACCTAAGAGAACATTACCCTCTTCGTCAACATAAAAAAGGTCCTCAAAACCTTCTGGGTTATTCTTTGCCACTTGCCCCATTTTATTGAAATTGAGAGGGATAGTCGGATCAAAAAATCCATCCACAATATCTTGTTTATGTTGTTTTAGAACTTTCGCGATAAAGGGGAGCCCTTTAGTCACTGCCTCAGTCAAACCCAAGGTTTTTGATAGGTTAAGGAGAACCACTGGCATGTAAGTTGGAGTACGGGCAAGCTCATCTCGTTGCTGGAGGTCAAATTGGTCGATGATCAACTCCCGATCTTCTGGATCAAGCTTAGAAATCGCCTCTTTAAGAACAGTCCCTTCCTCAGATGTATAAAGACGGAGCATGGCTCCTACACGTGTTAAAGCCCTTTCGACTCTTTCGTTTGGGTCAAGTCCAAGCCAATTCGCGAGGAAGGACAGATAACTGTTGTAGGCATCCAATTCACCATTTCTAGGGTCAGAAAGGGTCCAGATTGCCGTTTCTACTGCTTTCATCGTTTGATGTGTTTTTTCCTTATAAGACAAAGAGGATCTATTATTAACATGCCCTTGAGCTCCTGCAACATCACAAGTGTGGACAAATAGATCAAAAGCAAGTGCAATAGGATCTTGATAAGCCAACTTGCTTTCTTTTAGCTTAGTAAACATCGAAGGTCCCCCTTCGAGATGAAAAATATGGCCATAGTGGGCCAAGTTAGCCGTCTTCTGAAGCAAACTTTTAGCAGATTCTGGAAGCCTTACAAAAGAGGGACAAAGTTCAGCCGCCTCTCTATCCCTCATCACTTCACCATGGAAATCATCATGATCCGGAGCGGTGATCCCAAGCGGTCTGAAAAGGTCACGTGCCCTTTCGCTTTTACCCATGTCTGCAAGGACAAGAGAGGTTTCCATTGCTTGCAACATCTCTGACTCTGACAGTTTTTCCCATCCTGATTTCAAAAGGGCTTTCACCTCAAAATGGAGGGAAAGAAAGCTATTTTTTAAAAGCCTCTCACCTTCAGGTTGAACAGCCGTAAACATTTCATACGCCTCATCACTGCCATCGAGAATGAGATGTAAACAATGGAGGGTCATGATGGTCCGATCAAATTCAACAAATTTCTGTCCAAATATCTGCTCGGAATAGGAAACCCCTGTCGCCTGCCCCTCCTCTGTTTTTCGAACATTGGCATCCGCAAGCCAGAGAATTTCTGGGTATTTTTCAACAAGCGACTCGACTTTGTCAGAGGCGCTAAGGTAAGACAATAAGAAAAAAAATAGGAGGAAAAATCGGTTCATGGATCTATAATAGTCAGTTCACATTCAAAAATCTACTAGCACTTTCTATGAAAAAATTATTTACCACCCTTTGTCTTTTGATGGTCTTTTTCGCTAACCCTCTAAAAGGAGAACAGATGGCCTCAAATCAGCCATCTAAAATCGTTATTCTTCTCGGACCTCCCGGTTCTGGTAAAGGGACACAAGCTGTCCGCCTGTCGAAAGAACTTGGAATTCCCCACATTTCAACGGGTGATCTGTTCAGGGAAAATATGAGTAACAATACACCGCTTGGTGAAAAAGCCAGGGGGTTTATCAATGAAGGGAAGCTTGTCCCTGATGAGCTTGTGCTAGAAATGCTGTTTGACAGAGTATCAAGGCCAGATGCAGCTCATGGCTATCTTCTGGACGGGTTTCCACGCACTGTTCCTCAAGCAGAGGCACTTGCTAAACGTTTACAAAGTAACGCTACACTTGCTGTTTTAGATCTTGAAGTACCTGATGACCTCATCGTTAAACGGGCCATCGGTCGCTTAACTTGTGGAGAGTGCGGCCAGCTATATAACACCTATTTCTCCCCACCTGCTAAAGAGGGAACTTGCGATAAGTGCAGCGCAGATCTCAAAAAACGGGCCGACGACACAATAGAGGTGGTCCAAGAACGTTTAAAGGTTTACCACGCTCAAACAAAGCCATTAGAAGAGTTCTATGATAAAAAAGGGGTGCTTCGTCGTGTCGATGGCACACAAACCCCCGACGACGTCTACAAAGCGCTATTTCAACAACTAAACAACTTTCCAAATTCGCTTGGCACTCCAAGCACTAAAGCGAAATAAGCGGGATTTTTAGCGGTAGCCGAAAATGCTCAGGTTGCGAAAACGGCCAAAAGAGATTTTAATTAAAAAGCTGATGCCGTTTATCGCAAGATGGGCGTTTGCAGGCAGCACGTATAAAATCCGACTAAAAAGGATATGATTTTCCAACCCCCGAAGGTAGAACTATATTGGGCGCCCGAGGGGTCTGCAGAGAGCCAAATTTCAATAAACAGAGACGTCGGCACTACTGCGTAGGCCGATGTCCGCCGTCAGGCGCTTGTCTGTTTGTTGATAATTTGGCCGCTGCAGCACTCTCGGATACTGCGCCCACTCCTTATAGTAGCCGCTCCAGGCGGCGTTCAAATAGTAAGGGAGAGGGTACTCCTCTCCCGCCCTACACTTAGAAGGTCCAGACTAGGTTGGCGCTGAAAAATTGGACGTAGGTGTTTTTGAATGCGCCTTCTACATGACCAACAAGGGGCCCCCTATTCACATTCACTGGCAAATCTCCCGACCAGGAAAGCTCATAACAAAAATCAAATAAAAGGGTGTCTGAATAATACCACCGGGCTCCTGCACCAAATCTCCACTGCTCTCCAATGGGGAAATCGAGCGTACGATTCGCATCGGTTACAGCCGAAGAGTCATAAGCAAAACCACCAGAAACTGTCCAAGCACAGTTTGGGTGATATTCCACCCCCAGCGCCCCATGCCACGTATCTTGGTACTTGGGCAAAAAGGTCAATGTCCGTGCAGTATCAGATGCCAATGTGACTGAAACTTTCTGAAACTGCGACCATTGCTGCCAACCGAGGTCAGCCATGAAAGACCAGCAGTTATTGAAAGCATGGTACCCACTTAACATCACACTTTGAGGCACTCTAACATTGATTTTGACTTTGCTGTTAAGAACGCCTGAATCACGTAAAATGGCCTGTAAACGTGGACCAATGCCCACAAAAGTTGGGGTATCTTGAAAATGAAATTGGATAGGAGACAAATATTGGACTCCCACCCGCGTGCAAGGGGAAAATTCGTATAAAACACCAACGACCGCACCAACAGAAAGCCTTTCATCATGCATTTTAAGCTGACCGTCCTGTATCGCATCTAAACTATTACGGATATTGTTTCTTTCGCGGAACAGGGCATACATCGTATTGGCACCCAAACCAACGGAGAGCGATTCTGTTACTTTGTAAGCCGCGGAGGCAATGAACGAGAACCCTTCCAAGAAAGAATAGTCAACATAATACCTTCCAACCCAATTGTCATTGTCAAAATGTAAATCCGATCCAAAATAACCCAACGAGCCAAATCCAATGGAGAAGCAATCGTTAATCGGCTCTACAAAGAAATAGCTTCCAGCAGGAAGCCAGATGCTGGCATCCCCGTTTGTCCCTGATACTGTCGTCTTTGAATTAGAATCGAACTGGATATGGGCATTGATAGCCTCACCCCCCACTTGAATTGCCCCTTCCTGAATCCGCGTCATCCCTGCTGGATTAGTAAAAACAGTAGAAGGGTCTTCCGCACGAGAACTCCAGCCCGCTGATGCCAGCCGAACTTCCGCTGTCCCAATTTCGTAGAGGATGATACCGCCTCCTTGCATAGAACAAGGCAAAGTCAGCAAGAGTGTGAGCAGAGTTTTCTTCATTCTTTTTCTTCTTTGGGTTTCTCAGGTGGAAAGATGACATTCCAATCGTTTTTCATACTAATGACGATCCAATTTTGTTTGATTGCTTCGTCCATCAACGCATCAGAAAAAGTACCAATTTTTGAGTCGGGACCATAAGCATATTCTCTTTTGGCGTCATCGTGGTGGACTAACAACTGTAAATTTCTCCCCGAATTGCTTTGGGTCCACTCCAACATCTGTTGATCGCCAGTCGAATTGCCAAATGCGATATGGGACTTTTTTCCAACGATTAAGTTGATCCCTTCGACTTTACCTGCAAAGTTATCTACAAATAAAATCTCAGGCTCTTTGATCAAGATGGGATGACCCTCTTGATATTCGTATTTAACTTTGCTAGCACTTCCGATCACGTTCTCTACAGGCACTTTATAGACCTCTTCGGCATAGGAACGGATAAACTCTTGCCCACCGCCAGACACAATGTAGATATGGAATTGATGGAGTCTCAAAAGGTGAAGTACTTCCAACATCGGTTGGTAAATCAGCTCCTTGAACGGTCTATTAAAACGAGGATGGACCGCTGTTTTCAACCATTTTCTCACCTCTTCATGAAACTGGTCGATAGTGATGCCAGCATGCGTTGCGGCGATGATTTTTGCGATATCCTTTTCGTTATACCCTTTTACAGCCTCAAGCTTCCCTTCTATGATCGACTTGTAGGGCTCTTCATTCTTCCATTCAGGATGTTTTGAAGCTAATTCTTTGACACGATCGAGTGCAAAGAAGAACTCGACGTAAAGTGGCTGCTCAATCCAAAGGGTTCCATCTTCGTCAAAAACTGCAACACGGTCTTTAGGCGGAATATGTCCTTTACCACCGCCTTGCGTTGTCTCCTCAACAAAAGAAAGGATCGCTCTTTTTGCAGCCCCCTCATTCCAAGAAGGAAGAGGGTCTGCAAAAAGGGCTCCAAACAGCCATAATAAAGCTAAATAATAACGCATTGCCTACCTCTTCACTTGTGAAGAGGGCTCGAGCAGCAGCATCAACCTTCTTAATTCAGGCGGATTGTTGACAGCATCGACAAGCTGGTTAGCTGAACCTGCAACAGGTAAAGTGGGGCGATTAGGATATTTGATCAGCTCGCCAAAAAACTGATCAAGCTGAGGCTGAGTCATAACCCCTATCCATCCATGATCGGATCCTGAAAATCTTCCTGGCGATGTCCTTAAGTCACCCCTGGTAGGTGCAGCCCCATTAAAGATCATGTCGTATTGCTCACCCGGATCCCACCAGAGGTTATACAGAGCAGGAAATTCGAGGGTGAGATTAGGGCCTAGCCAGGTATCTTTGGCTGTGTAAAGGATTTTGAAGTTGTTGACCCTCACCCCTCCAAACGTAAGATCGTTGATGTAGATAAATGAATTCCGTTTTGAAGGTCCTTTTCCGAGGATATAGTCGCTATTATCGATCCCGTCAAAAACAATGCCATCTCCCTTATTGTCTTTCCAAATGCGGGTTGGTGGCTCTCCTCCAGCTAATTTGACAAATGTTGGCCACCAATCCATATGAGACATCATTTGGTGAGCGACTGTGCCCCCTTTGATATGCCCTGGCCACCAAACAATCGCTGGGCAACGGAAACCTCCCTCAAAGCTTGTCCCTTTCATTCCACGGAATGGAGTATAACCAGCATCTGGCCACGCATCGATCCACGCCCCATTATCGGTGGTCCAGACAACAATGGTGTCTTCTGCAATACCAGCATCTCTTACTGCCTGTAAAATTTGTCCAGAGTTGTCATCCAGTTCCATTAAAGAATCGAGATAGTTGCCGCCCCCCATCGACTTCCCTTTAAAACGAGGAGAAGGGTTTGTTGGATTGTGGACTTTCATGAAACAGAGATATATGAAGAAAGGCTTGTCATCTTTTGCATGCGCTTTGATGTAATTGACTGCATCTGCCCGCATTTCATCATCAACAGTGGCAAGATCATTATAATCGAATTTCTTCTTCACCACTTTCGGCGCCTCTCCGGCCTTTCCTTCCCATTCACTCAAGTTGACTTTGCTCCACAATTCCATAAAGGCTTTATCGTGGACAGGAAAGTCAGGTTGCAAAGGTAGGTAATCATAGGCGTAAACCCCGGCATAATAAGGAAGCATGAACTTCATCTCATCAAAGCCGTGCTCGGTTGGGAAGTTTTCTGGGCGATCACCCAAATGCCATTTTCCCCACTGGGCTGTCTGATATCCCAGTTGCTTCATAGCCTCAGCAACGGTTGGATCTTCCTTATGTAAACCGTTTAGATCGGCAGGGGCCAAAACTGTTGAGAGGGCAGTCCGTAGAGGAATTCTTCCTGTAATAAAAGAGGCACGTCCTGCTGTACAAGAGGCCTGACCATAATAATTTGTGAACCTCATCCCCTCTTGAGCCATCTGGTCAAGATGAGGCGTCAAGCAGCCTCTAGTCTCTCCTCCACCATAACAACCCAAATCACCATACCCCACATCATCTGTCATGATCATGATGATGTTAGGTTTTTTGCTTTCGGCTACTCCGAAAACAGAAGTCACCGTGGCAAGAGCCAGATAAAAAATTGAGCTGTGGAAGAGTCCCATGGAAATCCCTTATTTTTTTGAGACCATAATCTCCATCGATATATTACTCAACCTACGACCTCTTTCAAATTTAACAAGAAGAGAGCGAAGAGATGAAGCTGGAGTTTATTAATCTAATTCCTTTGAATTGTAATAGTTATCGAATCAAGCAGAGTAGAAAGTAGTTATCGCTTTGTGTGAATTTTATAAACTTCTTAATGCCAAGGATGTTTTTAAAAAAAATAAAAATTTCTTGTTTAAATTTAAATAAAAATACATGGTCCAAATTAGAAGGCCGAATGAGGCGACCAGGCTTTCGCACCACTTAACTATTAACCAATAAAAATAAAAGGATGTGTATGAAGAATTTATTTAGAGTTGTAGCAGTTCTTGTTGGGATGCTTGCATCATCAAGCGTTAGCGCCCAAATGTGTGGTCCAGAAGGTTGTGGAAATGGGGAGATGGCTCCTCGTAGAGAAATGGCTGATCAAAGCCGTTGCTGTGAGAAACCTGCCGGTGAATGCTGGTGCAAATTCTCACGTCAAGTGCCTTCATACTACTGCTGTCCACGTTGTGTAGAAGAAACAGTTCCATGTACTAAAACTGTTTGCACAATGGAAAAAGAGTATTATGATGTTAAAAAATGCAGAATGGTTCCAGAGTATTACACAGAAACATACTGCAGAGATGTTCCTAAGTATTGCCAAGTGCCTGATTGCAAAACCCGTAAAGTTTGGGTTAACGACCAAAAATGCAGATACCACACAGAATACTACTGGAAAAAAGTTTGCCAGCCAGAATGTGGAACAGGTTGCGCTAACTAATCTTTAATCACTTTGAACAGGTCAACCATGTGTTGGCCTGTTCTTTTTTTATTCTTATAACAACCAAGTCAAAGGGCGAGGGGCAAAATTAAAAGCTTGCTTCGCTTTAATATTCGAAGCACCTCGAAGTTTTGTGGCATAATAGACACTATCTGCACCAAACTTAATTAAAGCTTCTTCTTCTGTCATCGAAGGGGGAAAAGGGGCTTCAACATAACGGCAAAATGCTGGTAACCACTCTCTTTGTACTATCGGATGGTTGTTCACAATATTATAGGCTCCCCGTTTAATATAAAGGGCTTCCGCACAAGCTTTCGCAGCATCTACAATATGGATGAAATTCCAAAGACCTTCTCCCTTGCCGATGATCGGCATCTTTTTTTGCCTTACTTGAACAGCCATGTCCCCGCTAGTATGAAACCAAGTTCCTGGCCCATAAAAAAATCCAAAACGTAAAACAATTCCCTCTATCTGATTAGATTCTAAGGCCCGCTTTTCAATCTCTGCGTAAAGTTTTGTCCCAGAGGCAATAGCAGGCGTTGCGTTAAAAGCAAATGGGGTGGTTTCATCTGCAAGTCCTTGGCCCTGTTCATACCAAAAGGCGCTCGACTGCAAAATATAACGTTCGGCCCCAAACTTTTCTGCCGCTTCTTGTAAGTACCCGCCACCTTCGCTTCGAAGCCTTCTATCAAATTCAGATGCCTTCTCCATCGCTTCGGGTCTGTACTCTTTGGGTAAAGAGGTCAACATGTTGATCACAACCTGTGGCCTGATATTTTCGACCGCTTCAAAAACAGCTTTTTTATCTAATACATTCAGATGCAATGGATTTGCACCCCGCCCAGCTATTTCAAGAGCCCTCTCCTCTGAATGGGTAATCCCAAAAACAACATGGCTATCATTCACCAATAATTCTAATAGAGGTTTCCCTATTGCACCTGTGGCACCTGCTACTAAAATTCTCATCTTGCAGATCCTGCAAACTGTTTTAACCAATCTTTAGGGGTCAAAGGGACTCCAGTCACATGTTCTATCAACCGATTCCAACTGAATGCATTACCAGGAGAAAACAGCTTCTTTTGCAAAAATTCTCCTACCTTTGGAGAGGTCAGTTCGCTTGACCCTGTTTGCCGAAATAACTCACTCTCAATGCTTGAAGCAAACAGCTCTCCCAAGAGGTAACTATAGTAATATACGGGGGCAAGGCCCATATGGACCTTAGCAGCCCAATCAGTTCCATTTTCTCGGCCAGGGGGTGGTGTGAGCTTCTGATATTTTTTTACTGCGTCCCACCATACTTTATTCATGTTTTGATGAGGGTTTCGATAAAGCTCCCTTTCAACTGTCGACATGACCATGACAAAACGGCTGAAAATTAGCTGGCGTCGTGTCAGACTTTTTTCCCCCTTCTTCATAAGGGGTTCCTTTTTTTCAGAATCCCCAACAAGCAGCTTTAGCGGAGCTGTTCGGTAGGCTTGTCGACCTGCAAGCAGAGCCATCGCTTCTGTTGTGATCATGTGGGGAGGTTCCCGCAATAACCAAGGTAGATTGTTATCAAAACCAAGCTCATAAACAGCATGTCCAAGTTCGTGAAGAACTGTTTCAAGCCATCGGATGGTGGGCCTGATATTATTCAGGGTCCTGACGTCCTTGCCCCTATCAAGATTCTGACAAAAAGCATGCTGGCTTTTACCAGACCGTTCAAAGTTATCGCTCCTTTCCAAAATAGGGGTCACATCCATCCCCATTTTTTTATAAAATTCTCGAGTAGCTTCGATAAAATCTACACCTTGAACGAGTGTATCAAGCTCTTGCCCATCTAGAGGATCACCCTGGCAAAACGGTTCGCTCCAAGCCCAAGGTCCCAATTCCGTCACATTCACTTTAAACCTTTGAGCCTGAGCTTTTTTTAACTCTTCCAACATCTCTGAATAAGCAACGTCTGATTGCTCAACAAGAGATTCTAGCGTTTCAAAAAGCCATTTCTCATCCACCTCTTGGAGCTGAAGCATCATCGAAAAATAGTTTGAGTATCCAAGATTTTTTGCGGCTTGATTTCTGAGTTCCACCAGCTTTAAAATTTCTGGCGCCATCACTTTCCCAATCTCTTTAGAGGCCTCCCAAACCTTTTTTCTCTTTAATGGATCGTTTTCCTCTTTTAGCAGCTTGATGATGTCGTTTTCAGATAGCCTCTCCCCATCGAGATTTGCCCTAAAATTTCCATAAATATGTGTTAAAGTAGCTTCTCTGTCAGAAATTTGCTGTAACAGCTCTTTAGGCAACATATTTTGTTTAAAGGAGCGGATCAACACATTCAGTTGACGTTTCAGGATCGGGTCTGTCAGGCTTTTATCTTGGTCCCATTGCAGAAGTTTTTCGTATGTCGCTTTATCACTAAATAAAAGTTTCAGTTCCGTTTCAAGATCTGCCTTCAGGTCAACAGCATCTTTTGAACCTGTTGTTTCTAAAATCCAATGGGCTTTTTGAAGCTGTTTCTCTTTCCTAGCGACACTTGCTGTAAATTCTTTTAAAAATTGCTGTAAACTTTTTTCTGCCGACACAATAGACTCCCTTCATCCCCCTGTCCTTATACCATAAAATGATTTCGTTTATTACGCTTTGGCCTTCAGTTTTTTGACTCCAAAACAGGTTGCACTGAGCTTGTCATTCATAAAAGAAATTGACGATTAATCGGTTAAAAAGGAATAACTTGAAACGCCAAGAAACAACTTGGCACTGACTTTGACCATAATTAAAATTTAGGTTTCAAATGCGTCTAACGCTAGCAAATTTCCTTCTTACATTTTCCCTCTGTTCTTCTTTCCTCACGGCAGAAGATAGTACTGTTGTCCATCTGACCCCTCCAAAATTGGCTCCAAACACACTCGCTGAAAAGATTGCATGCACTCGCCCTATGAGAAATGGGAAGTTCAACATCTCTTTAGACCCAAGAGAAGATAAAACAATCATCCATTGCTATGGCCACGGCGGCTGCGGTTGGACAACTCTTTTCGGATCTGTTCAAAAATCGATCGATCTTTTCTTATCAACCAACCCTTCTAAAGATGTCCCTATACGGGTTCTTGGTTCAGGCTGTATGGGACTTACCATTGCAATTGAACTGACACGGTTGGGTTACAAAGTCAACAACATCACGACAAAAGAGATCATCAACATCCCATCGTGGCAAGCTGCCGGCTACTTTGCTTTCGTTTCTGTCCAAACCTCTCCTGAGGAACAGGCAGAAATGGCAAAGATCGGGATGGACACGTTCAAAGTCTACCAATCAATCGACAAAGGGGAACACCCTTACATCTCAAGTGACGCTGTTCGCTACATGCCTGTTTACTGCAGCGAAGAGACAGATTCAGGAGTCGAAGAATTAGTAGCTTTTGGTCTTGTTCCTCCAAGAGAGCGGGTCACACTTGACTTTGGGAATGGTGTCACTCATCCCAATTTCTTCAAATACATGACCTATTTCCTCAACACAACACAGATGATGATTGAGCTAAGAGAACAGACACTTCTTCTTGGCATCCCAGTAAAAATTCAAGAGGTTAAATCATTTGAAGAGATCCCAGAGGCTGTTATTTTCAATGCAACAGGACTTGGTAGCCTGAAGCTGAATCATGATGACAATATGATCCCTGTTCGAGGCCATCTGATTGCGCTGAATGAAGAATCTGGCATTGAACACATGGAATACATGATCTACTCAAAAGTTGAACAAGATGGACAAGAAGAATATGTCTATCTTTTCCCTAAAGTGCTTAACGTACTACCTCAACACTTTTTAGGCCTCCCTTCACGCGGTGTGATTGGTGGAACATTCATGAAAAATATCGATTCCTTCACTTTAGAAGAGCAAGAGAATGTCGATAAAGTTGAATTTGCAAGAATGTTGGATAGAAATAATGTCTTCTTTCACGGCGTTTCTTACAAAGCTGAATAGTTTCCTTTAGTGCCCGAATCAATTTTCGGGCACTTTCATTATAAATATTTTGTTGGTAAAATCTACCAACATGAATTCTTTAGTTTCAGATTTTATTCTTATAGGTGGAATAGCGCTACTCGGGGCTATCAGCCCTGGCCCCGACTTTTTGATCGTAACGAGAAACAGCTTACGTTATTCCAGAAAAGCTGGTCTTTGGACAGCCTTGGGTGTTGCCCTTGCCATTTTGATCCATGTGGCTTACTGCATCATAGGCTTAGGGGTTTTGATTGCAGAGGTCCCTTTTTTTTACCATTTGATCCAATACTTAGGTGCAGCCTACTTGATTTATATCGGCGTGCAGTCGTTTTGGTCTAAACCCATGCAGATAAAAACAGAGGGTACAACGTCTGCAAACGATTTGCCCCCTTTTCAAGCTTTTAAAAACGGATTTTTTACCAACGCGCTAAACCCAAAAGCTTCCCTCTTTTTCTTGAGTGTATTTTCTCAAGTCATCGAACCCAGCACTCCTTACTTCATCCAGTCGCTTTACGGACTTGAAATGTCTTTGATTGCTTTGATCTGGTTTACAGTTTTAGCCTTTATTCTCTCTCACCCCTATCTGAGAGCAAAAGTTTCAAAAGTGCAAAAAACATTCGATCGAGTTTTAGGGTGCGCACTCATAGGACTTGGGCTCAAAATCGCCTTCATTTAAGTAACAATGAAGTCATTCCATATGCATCTTCAATTTGATTTTTCCTCGTCAACACGAGTTCACAGCTCACTTACCAGAGCTCTCTGAATTTCTCTTTGCTTTAGACACCTCTTACTTAGCTTTATCTTTTCGCAAAAAAATGTTACGAGAAGGGTATGGATATTGACTCGCAACTTAGCGAAGTAGATCGAGATTTGATACAAGAAGAGTCGATCCTCGATAGAACTTATCAAAATAGCAAATTCGTAGGATCTTTACGAAAAGTTGCCTCTAAACTTTTGACAGATGAAGATTACAACGGCGAAAGCATCGATTAAATGAATGAGATCACTAAGAGTCAGCCTTTTTCTTTTATCGACAAAGATGACCTGACTGAGCTTTTGAATGACAAGAAGTTAGCCAGTCTCCTAAGAGATTTAGTGGCATTCCGTCCTTTTTTTCTTAAAGCTTTTGAAGGATATCAGTGGGTGGGCCCTATCATTGAAGCAGAGTCCATTATTCGAAAAATTGCAGCTACTACTATTAGAGAATATATTTCAGGTCTAAAGGCAAATGAAGAAAAAAATCTTGAAGAAAAATTTCTCTCAGCCCTTCAGAATACTCTAGAGAGGAAAGAGAAGGCGCTTTTACCAATCCCCCAGGATGAAAATCACTGGAAAACAAAATTCAAAGCGCCCTGGGATATCGGATATGAAGAATCTGCTAGGTTCATCAAAGAATCTGTTAAAAAATTTTCTAAATACTATGACCGAGAGACAACTAATTTACTCAAAAGTTATGCTGTAGACTACTTTAAGACAAAAAAACCTATCTCTGAGATTCTTCATCTCTCAGAGGCTGTTGTCGAGGCCTTTTATACGGAGGCCTATAACAGCTATACGTTAGGGAAATATGCAGAAGTGTTGCCAACGGTGATAAAATGACCCACCCCAACGGAATAAAATTGACCCACCCCTACCATGTCTTTCAAAACATTTGTTGGAAGACTAGGGATGATCAATCAGGAATTGAGGATGGAAATCAAAATTTTATCCAAACAAGGACAAAGCATCAGAAGTATCGCCAAAGAACTTCGCCTTTCCAGAAATACCGTCAGACGCATACTTAGAGATAACGGCGTCGATCTTCAAAAAAGAAGAAAACAAAAAGCATCTAAATTAGATCCCCACTCCGACTACCTCACCAAGCGTGTCCTCGATGCAATGCCGCATGTTTTACCAGCAACTGTGTTAATGGTAAAAATTCAACAGGCAGGTTATAGGGGTGGCATAACCCTCGTGAGAGAGTTCTTACGTGATCTACGACTATCATTTAAGCCACAAGATCCACTTGTCCGCTTTGAAACTAATCCCAGTGAGCAAATGCAGGTTGACTGGACTGTCCTCGATAAGAAAAAACACCTAAGTGCTTTTGTAGCAGTTCTTGGATACAGCAGAAAAACCTACGTTGAATTTGTCCGGGATGAAGGGGAATTCACTCTGCTGAAATGCCACGAGAATGCTTTTGAATTCTTTGGCGGTGTACCAAAAGAGGGGCTCTACGACAACATGAAAACAGTTGTCGTACAGAGAGACCGGTATGGAGAAGGAAAACATGGATTTCAAAAAACCTTCCATGACTTTGCAAAACACCACGGTTTTGTTCCAAGGCTTTGCAGGCCATATAGAGCAAAGACAAAAGGAAAAGTAGAACGGTTCAACCGCTACCTCAAGGGGAGCTTTTACTACCCTTTGATCACCTTGAGGCCGGATCTAAAAGAAGATCTTTTGGCTTTGAATACCGAGGTTCGGCAATGGCTATCCCGGGTGGCAGAAGATCGCCCTCTTAGAGAACGAGGTGGACAGACACCCCATCAGTTGTTTTTACAAGAGCAAAACTATTTACAGCCTTTTGACAAAATTTACAAACCCATCCATGGCCAAGCGCCTAGAATGGCTGTACCGATTTTTCAACATGATTTAAGCCTCTACGATCAGTTGGTGGCACTATGAACATACAGAACCAAAGAATAGAGCAGCTTTGTATTGACCTTGGGCTCCAAAGGATCCAAACATCATATAGTGGTTTGGCTCAAGAGGGAGCCAAAAAAGAATGGAGTTTTAGCTACTATTTAGAGGCTCTTTTAGAAGAAGAACGCTCTTACCGCCAAACTCGGACACGCACAGTGCTGAGAAAAACGGCAAGCTTTCCTGCCATTAAAACGCTTGACCAGTTTGATTTTGACTTTGCCCAAGGTGTTCCAAAAAAGCAGATCCAAGAGCTTAGCAGCCTTGCATTCGTTGAAAGGAAAGAGAATGTAGTGCTGCTAGGCCCAAGCGGTGTAGGAAAAACCCACCTTGCTATTGGTCTTGGCTATAAAGCAACCCAGAATGGGATCAAAGCACGCTTCATTACAGCCGCGGATCTGATGTTGCAGCTCGATACAGCCTACAAGCAGGGCCGGTACAAGCAAATTTCTCAGGCGATTGTGAAAGCGCCTCGGTTGCTGATCATTGACGAGATTGGATATTTACCGTTAAGCCGATCGCAAGCCGATCTGTTTTTCCAAGTAATAGCCGATCGATATGAGAAGGGGTCGCTGATAGTGACCTCAAATCTCAGTTTTGGGCAATGGGGTCAGACCTTTGCTCAAGACACTATATTGACAGCAGCCTTGTTAGACAGGCTGTTGCATCACACTCACATCATTACGATGAAGGGAGAAAGCTATCGGCTTAAAGACCAGAAGAGAGCGGGAGGTTTGATGTTAGAAGAGAAGTGAGCGGTCATCGGTGCCGCCCCCCCCCCATGGGGGGGGGAGGAGAGATGGGAGAAACCAAGTGTGTACCGCTAGGCACTTCCTTAGTACTGCTTCATAGCAGATGGCAACTTGCCAATAAATAATTTATTGGTGGGTCACTTTTAAACCGTTGGGGTAGGTCATTTTTAAACCGTTGTTGACAGTTGTAAAGAGCAAGGCAAATAAAGGCGCTCATAAAGATTGCAGGAATAATAATTCATTGTGATAACAGCAGTGTTATCTTTGTAATGAATCAAAGCCTTCTTACACTGAAATCTCAATGCAAACCTGGGTTCATGTCCTGAAGCCAAGAGAAATCTTTTAACAACTCCTTTGTAACGTGTATTCAAAGTATTTATAACATTAGGTCGGGTCGGTTAGTAGGAGAAGCAAAACGTCATGTAAATAACCAGAGCTTATCTGGCAAGATTTTTATCTAAGGCAAGTTAAATCATAGCTTTAAAAGAGGGACGTTTGATACAAACTCCTCTGATCGATTCATGGGGGTTTAATGAAGAAGACTTTCTCCACTCTTTTATTTCTTTGCCTTCTTATCCCCTCCCTCGTCTTCTCTGAAAATAGCTTCGAAAGGAACTGCAGAGTTCATCAAGAAGCCGCATCTGAAGGAATAAAAAAACACGACGAATTAATTGAAGAGTCAAAGAGGATAGATCAGGGACAAGTAGATGACCTCCTCACTATCCTTAGAAAAGCTTTAGCGGAAATAAACCAGGGTCTTTTGATTAAAAAGACTTGATAGGGATTATGTTACGATAAAGAATAGTGCTTCTAAAATATCTAGAGGCTGCTATGACGAAAAAAAAGGAAAAAGAATTTTACTCAGAGGTTGATCAATTACTTGACACTGAAGAGTTTTTGGAATCGGTGAGAGAGGGTTTTTGTGATGTTGACGACCCTCGCTCTAAAGATAACCTGTCTTATCCACTTGTAAACCTGCTGATTATGATTTTGTGTTCTGTGTTGGCCGGAGCAAATACCATTATTGACATCTATAACTATGCCCACCTGAAGCTCAACATGTTCCAGCGCATTCTAAAAATGGAAGAAGCACCAAGCTACGACGTATTTTGGTGGTTATTGACCAGGTTAAACCCAAAACAACTTGAGAGCTCATTGATCAATTGGGTTCAGTCATTGCCTGATGAAGAAAAAGAGAGGCTGATAGCAATTGATGGCAAACACATCAAGGGGGCGGCTAGAGGAGGGAAAATTCATTTAGTTTCCGCATGGGATAGCTGTCGCAGTCTTTTGTTGGGCCAAATTAAGGCAGATGAGAAGTCCAACGAAATAACGGCTATTCCAGAGCTTCTTGAAAGCCTTGATTTGGAAAATGCGACGGTGACGATCGATGCAGCCGGATGCCAAACCGAGATTGTGAAGAAGATCAGAGAAAGAGGCAGAGAATTTTTTTACGCAAGCAAGAGAGGCTGGTTATCAAGAGGCTGATTGTCAAAGTTATTCAAGCTGCGAAAAGGGTCATGGGAGGATAGAAGAGCGAGAAGTAGTCGTGACAAGCAACCTGGACTGGTTGGAGTGCAGGCATGAGTGGAAAGATCTTACTTCTTTGATAGAGGTGAGGTCCCGAAGGACTGTTAAGGGTGAAACGTCGGAAGAGACCCGTTTTTACATCTCCAATCTCAAGTTGGCTCCAGAGAAAGCAGGAGAAGCGGTACGTAGCCACTGGTCGATTGAAAATCGATTGCACTGGAATATGGACGTTAATTTTGGTGAGGACGCGAGCTTGGCGTCTATTTGCAACGCCGGTGAGAATTTGGCCATTCTCAAGAGACTAGCGAGCACTATGATACGGATTGACCTAGGAGGCGTGCGAGGAACAGCTCAAAGAAGACGGCAAGCCATGTGGGATGACTCATGGGCTTTACGACTACTATCGAGAATCTTTGAGGTGGGCATGTAAATCTTTTTAATCAAAAGACCCTGGAAATAAACACATCAAAGGGACCGCTGGAACAGATCCTAAAGATACTTAATCAACCTCAAGCGAAAAACAATCTTTCGATGAGCTCTATCGAAGAGAAGAGAAATAAAGCTAAGATTGATCTAGAAAAATGTGATGGATATATAGAAAATCTAAACCATAACATTCTCGTTCTTTCTAACGCTAAAAAAGAAGCCGAAGAGAGTTTACAACGGCTTAAACTGAAAAAAAAAGCGGTTGAAAAAGAGCCGATCCATAATCTTCCTTTTAATCCAGAGACCTATTGGGAGCGTGAAAAAGAGAGACGAGCTTTATTCTATTTGCGCACTCCTTTCGCAACAAAAGCCCACAGGGATAAAACGGAAACTATTATACCCTTAGACGGTCAAACATCTGGCCATTCCCTATATACAGGTCAGTTTTACAGAACAAGTGTTTCAGGAGATTTTCAGGATCTTATTGTAAAAGTTTACGAGCAGGAAAAGCTCCTTTACGAAGAGAGGATCCATTTATATTCTCCATCAAGTGAACAATGGGACCAACATTTAAAAGATGAAGGATTACTCCTTGTTCCTAAGACAACCCTTTCAAAAGAGTATGGTCTTGATCTACGTCTGACTTACATTTCTGATCATCAATATCTAATCGCTCAAAAAGGTTCTTATTCTAACTATACCTTCAAGTTGTTTCTTCATGAAAAGCCTTTATATACCCTCCACTTTATAGAACCACCACCTTGGCAATTAGGGGTGTTAAAAAAACCTGCATTGCCTTGCCTTTCGAAGCCACTAGTGAAGCAACTTATGACACAGTCAAAGCTTAACACCATTCCTTCAAGCCACAAAAATCACCCACTTTTAGTTCAATTTGTTCAAGATATGGGTGCAGATCCCTTATCTATAGCTCAGTATGTTCAAAATGAGATTGAACTTGATCTGAATAGCTTAAAAAAAGAGGGGGTCCTCTTCACTGAATCGCTTCATTCGCGTAGCCCCCTAGGTACTTTTTTAGAGGAGCAGGGTTCACCCTTTGAGCAGTGCGATCTTTTGGTCCATCTTTTAGAGCTGGCAGGATATAAAGCCGTTCTGATTTATCCAAGTCATAATGTGTCGCTTCCAAGCTATTTTGCAGAGAGGTTATTGTTTGTTGAATTAGGCGAAGAAGAAGAGGCCCATCTTGCTTTTCCAGGTGTATTATTCCAAGATGGCGATAAGGAAATCATCCTTTACCCTTGGATCAAAGAAATCAATGTAGAAGAGGGATATGATCTCTACAACGTATTACCAGAATCCTTTGCAAGCCAAGATCAATGGATTAAAGGCTATTTAACCGGTGATGAAAGAATCACAAAGCACATCGGGCAGGAAGGGAAGGATGATACCGCAGCCGTTTTGTTCCTCCGTTTTTTAGAGGAAGAGCTCAAAAAACAAAATCTATCGATCAAAGATGTCGGAATCGATCGTAAAATATGCAAAAAGCAGTTTAACGATTGGGACGATTTTCCACGGCCCCATGCTGAAAGAGACGACACAGAAAAGTTCCACTTTAAAAACGGCCCCAATATTGTACAAATCACGATCGGCTCTCATGAGAACCCGAATAAGACAAAATCGTTTTCTCTACCTCTACCCACCTTAAATGGCCGTGCCATCGAGCTTATTTTTTCTCCTTCGGAATTTCATTTACAAGTTGACGATGAGCCGTGGAAAAACCTTACTTTACCACTAGATACAAACGACTCCACACTTTTTGTACAACTGAGCCTTAAAGGATCCTCTTCAAGAGTATTTTCCTTTGCGAGAGGGACCCGTGCAGCTCTTTGTTTTAATATGGGAAGAGTGACGTCAAAACATCTCAGTCTATTTCAAGAGGCATTTGAAAAGGAGAAGGATGAAAGTAAACGGCTACATCGTCTCCTTTCCTTCATGGGGATGGCCTATTTTGAAAAATGTAGCAGCGGAGAGGAAAAGTTAGCTGGCCTTCATAAAATTCACCCAATCACCTACTTTTCCGCAGGCCTTGCAAAACTATCCCCTGACCTTTCGACTGGACAACTTGTATTTCCACAAGTCGATATGCAATTTTACTTGAATTTTTCCAATGAGCTCTCACCCCTTGGTTGCCATCAGGTAAGAGGTAATGCCATACGACAATTGATGGATTTCCTGATCGTCGATACCTCTTCGAACGAACATCAGATTATTCGAGATCTTTTTCAAGATGAGCATCCAGTCTCTACAGTGAAATTGTTGGAGATTGCCAATAAGGATAACCAAGGGATTTTAGCCTTCACAAAGGGTAGTTTTCAGCGACTAGATCAGTTGTTTTATCTCCAACTTCGAGCACTTTCTCGAGGGCAATGGGCAAGTTTAAAAACGATTTTCGATGATTCAAATGGTGGCCACCTTTCGTATGCTTACATGACTCCAGGGCGCATATCAAACGGCGAAAATCCCCCATCCTATACGGGTACGGGTGTCTTGATCTTCCATCCTTTCTACGGTGCGGCTCTTATTTCAGATCACGATCGACTCATGAATGGGGGGTTTGGGTCACGTCTTCCTCAAAGTTTTCTCTCTGAATTAGGCAATAACCAGCGGAGCTTATCCCCTTACAAGAACGGCTTCACCCTCCTGAAAATTTCCGATGAACTCCTTTCTTTTGCCAGTTTTGAATCAAAATATCCAACTGAGACCAACCAACAACTTCTGGAGCATTTTCAGAAGACATGGTTGACGGCAGATGTCCGACCTGATCATAAATTTGAGACCAATTTAGTTGCGGACCCCGTTGATGTTGTCTCAGGTGCTTATTATATAGATGAAGTTGACCTCACCCTTCCAGGGTCGTTCCCTTTACAGATCCGACGTAACTACAGCAATCAAAGCCCTCTTCCCGGACTTTTTGGCTTCGGTTGGAAATTAGGTTTGAACCCATATCTCCATGAAGAGGGAGATAAATTACTTGCTGCGGAAGAAGATGGGACCGTTATTGTCTATCGCTTGAACAGTGAAAGAAACCGTTGGGTAGTGTTAGCTGAAGACAATCCCGATCTTCGCAATTTTGGTGGGACTGCCAACCCATTCCATTCCTATATTGAGGCAAAAGAGAACACCTACACTCTTTATAGCCCAGATGGTTCTAAACGGCATTTTGAGAACTATCTCCTCAGAAAGTGGATAGATGCTGTTGGCGATACCCTCACTTTTAGCTACAAAGATAAACAGCTCATCAGGATAGAAAACTCAAATGACAATTTTATTGGATTCTACTACAACCCTGAAGGGAAAATATCCGAAGCCTACACCAAAGATGGACGTCGAGTCGAGTATCACTACACCTACCAGGGAGATTTAGACTGCGTCATTTTACCGAATGATGCGGCTATTTCCTACGTTTACGATGCCAACCACCAAATCCTTCAGGAAACTAAGCCCCATGGAAGAGTTCTTGAAAACATCTACAACGAAAAGGGCAGAGTCGTGGAACAACGTTCTCCCGTAGGCCGGCAACAACAGATCGTAACAAGTGCCACATTCAAGTTTGATCAAGGAATGACAATAGTAACGGATGGCGAAGGGGGAACAACCCAATACCTTATCTATGACAAACAGATTTATAAAATCACCGATCCTGTTGGTAACGAAACCCTTCGATCATGGTTTATTGATGATAAAAGCTATTTTGATGCCAAAACTGGGCAAGTTTTGCCTTGGGATCAAGCAGGGGCATGGCCTCAAAGCCTTAAAACCACACAAGACAAACGGGGATTGATCACAGAATACCGGTATGACAAATGCGGCAATCCTACCTCTATCACCCTATTAGGCGAAGACCTCACTGGCAAAGGTGATGCTCAAATTGGAAAGCAGACTGAAGTACAATGATCGCAACCTCTGCGCAGAAGAGGTAACGCTTAATAGAACGACTTGCACCTATTACCACGACCACTTTGCTTATCTTCCGAAGAAGATCGAAAAATGGATCGATGATCAACTGATTTCCATAATCCACTTTGACTATGATGAAAAAGGTCAGCTTATTAAACAGGATGCTGACGGGATGGTGAACCATTGGGTCTATGAAAAGGGATTCCCTGTTCAGATCATACAAGAAACAGGGACAGAAGATCCTAACGTCATTTCAACCTTAAAGTACAATCGACAAGGGCAGTGTATTGAGAAAGTTTCTTCTGACGGAATAGAGCGCCATGAATATGATATCATGGGGAACAACCTGATCACTTCTCTTTACGACCTCTCTGAAAAACTTCTCTCTACAAAATACTTTGGGTACAACCTGAATAACCAGGTGGTCTGGCAGCAAGGACCCGACCCTCTAAACACCCTTTTTATCGATTACAATGCAGCAGGCCAAGTCATGGCCTCTCGGCAAACTCTCACACAAGTCAACCCCTCTTCAGGTGGAATAGAAGAGGCGGATGTTGCTTATACTCTTTATGAATACGATACTCGAGGGGAACTCATCGAAGAGGTCAACCCTCTCGGCGTTTCCACCTGTCGAAAATTAGACTCCATGGGACGGCCTACCTCGATCACAACGGATAGCTTGACCAACCAATATACCTACGAACCGGGTGGCTTTGTTGCTTCGATTCTATCACCTACGGGCGCCAAAACCTCCCGTTTCTATACCACCAATGGTCTTCTCAAAAAAGAGATCTATCCAGATGGAACTGAGAGCACTTGTGTATACGACTATTTTGGTAGACCCGTTTTGCAGTCCAAAAACGGAATGACTTTAGAAATCACCTACGACGATATTTTGAACACAGTAACCAAAACTCAAAGAGAGTCTGGTATCAAAGAAATATCCAGATTTGACGCTCATGGCAACCTGATTACCTCCACCGATGCAGAAGGATATACCTGGACCAAGAGCTATGACCTCCTCAATCGAATGGTTGCTGAAACAGACCCAGAAGGGCATACAACCACTTGGAGCTATGGAGAAGACACTGTCTCTTGTACCTTGCCAAGCGGAGAAACAACCATCCAAAGTTATGCTGCAGGTCAACTAGTTGAAAGCAAAACAATAAATGTTCAGGGTGATCTCCTCTCTCATCAACTCATCCGGTACTACCCTGAACAAAGCACAGTCGAAGAGATCTCTGGAAATATCGTCACAACTACTCAAACTAATACCCTAGGTCAACCCCTGCTTGTCCAACAAGGGGAGTTGATCACTATATTCCAATACGACCACGCTGGACGTTGCATCGCTTCTGCTGATGGTGAAGGGAGAGCAACTCAACGGGAATTTGATAAGTTAGGCCGTACAACAAAACAAATCCTACCGGATGGTACACCTATAAGGTTCACCTACGATGAAGGTTTGAACCTCGTTGCCTACCATCTTCCAGACAACATCACTTGGCAAGCGACCTATGATCTAATGGGCAGGAAAACAGGCGAGTCCCTGCATGCAAACAATCAATCGACTCAAAACTGGGAGTATACTTATGAAAATGGTCTTCTTAAGCTAGCAAAAGATCCTCTTGGACGTACCCACGCATACACCTACGATTCAGCCTTAAGGCTGATAGCCGAACATATCGGACAAATAAGCCGGACGTACGCCTATGATCAAAGGGGTCTTCTCACTTCTGCAGAACAAACAGGTCAAGACTATTCCATAATAAACCGTGGTTACAGCCCATCAGGAAACCTCATTTTTGAAGCGATCTCCCTTAACGGAGAACTTTTACAACAGACAGACCAGACCTGGACCCCCTCTTCAAGAACCCTTGAAATAGGGGACCACCGAAGAGACTTTCACTACGAAGCTGGCCAACTGAAAAGGCTCTCTTCATCTGGACTTGAGTTCTCTTACAAGTACGCCTTAAGCGGTGCATTGAAAGAAAAGAAGACACCATTTTATTCCATAGATCTCTCTTACAACATCTCAGGCCTTCCAGAAACCAGGAAAACACATCTTGGAAGTGATACCTACCAAGAATCTCTCTCTTGGAACCATTCAGGTAGGCTGGCTCGCTATGATTCCAATTTGCAAGCACCTTCCGAAAAGACCTTCTCTTACAATTCCAGAGGTTACCTAAAATCTGCTGGCCAAGATCAGTTTGAGTTCGATTTTGGTAAACAGGGTCGAGGCATCCGTACATCAGCTCCAGATCATCTTATCCCAACATCTGGCTTGGATCCATTCGGCAAAATCCTGACAGAGATGTTAAAAGGCAAAACCAGCATTACAACATACGACCAAGCTGGACAAACCACTTCCAGAGATGGGAAAGAGCAGTTCGAATGGGACCCTTGGGGCAATCTGATTGCTGTCTCTACCCCGAATTACACTTGGAAAGCCTCTTACGATCCCTTTGGTCATCGCCTTCAAACAACCTACACAAAAAAGGGGCTTCTCTGGAATACATTCCTTAAAACCACTTCCCTTTTCGACCCTGAACATGAGTTTCAAGAGATTGGGGTCAAGTATAACAACAAAACCTTCTGGAAACTTTATGGGCCCACCTCATGCGATGCCCTTATAGATAACGCTGGAAACACTTTAGGTCTTCTTCAAGATGCCCTTGGCAACCTAAAGGCTGTTATCTCCCACGATAACACCCAATGGATCGAAGAGCTTCCATCCCCATATGGTCCAACTGGCACTCCGCTAACCCTAGAACCAGACCTTCTTACTTATGCCAAATCCCTTACTTGGCAAGATAACAAACTAGATCCAACGGGCCTTGTCCATCTAGGCGCCCGTTACTATGATCCAAAAATCGGCCGCTTCCTCAGCCCTGACCCGATTAGCTATCCTAGTTGTCTCGACCTCTACACATACGCTAATGGTGATCCAATTAACTTCCACGACCCCAATGGCCGCTTTTCCTCACCTTTCTATCAACCGATAAAAGAAACTGTTTTGAGCACTCTAGCGAACCCACGTTTTCAGGGTGGCCTTCGTGCTGCTGGTGGATTGACAGAGGCTGTTGCTGGTGCTGTAGGTGGTACAGCCACTGCATGGTCAGGAGTCGGTTTGGTGGCAGGTGGAATCGTAGTGGCTCATGGCACTGACAACTTTGTTTCCGGAATGTATCAAGCATTAACAGGAGAATATAGAGACCCGCTAACTGTTCAAATGATCAAAAATGCAGGCTTTTCAGATAATACGGCCCATTTCGTAAATGACACAGCTACAAGTTTATTTACGATTGTAAGCGCAGTCCCTGTTCAGGCTGGACAACATTTTGCATCAAAACTCGCTCTTAATACACAACCTAAGCGGGTAATCAATAATGCAAACAATATAACTGAACCTGTTAAAAAGGCTGGCCGCAATCGCTTCTCCCCAGATATAAATGCAGTTGGGGATCATACCGTTTTTCGAAGGGATCCCCTGAGTGGTAGGGTAAGTCATTACGAAACGTACAGACTTCAGACTAATCCTAAAAATCCAAACCCTTGGGAAAGCGTAAAGAGATATGATGGACCTGGCAGCGACAAACATTGGAACAAGATCCTAGAACGAGATGTATTTTCACCCCACGTTCATGACCCAAATTGCCCCGGAAGTATTAGGCCAGCAGAAACATGGGAAATCCCTAATTAAGAAGATGTACAAATATGAGTGAAGATAATTTTTTTTGGTTAATCAAATGGTTTCATGCTCATTGTGATGGAGATTGGGAACATGGATATGGGATACATATTGACACATTAGATAATCCGGGATGGTCTGTAACCATAAATCTAAGTGAGACAGAATTAGAAAATAGAAAATTTGACAAAGTTAAAGTTGAGCAGTCTGATGATGATTGGTTTATTTGTTTTATCCAAAGTAAAAAATTTGAAGGTCGTTGTGGTCCACTAAATTTGCCTGAAATTTTTAGGATTTTTCGTGAATGGGCAGAAAGTTAAGACATGTGTAAACGCCTCACATCCAGGAGGAGTTAGGTCCACAGAACAATGAGAAGGCGTAAAAAGATATGATGGACCTGGGGGCGTAGATGATAGACCTTATAATAAGGTTCTGAAAGAATGTGTCTCTACTCCTCGCGTACATGACCCCCATGCCCACGACCCTTTAGCACCGGGGGGGATTAGAATACCTGAATTTTGGGAGATTATAGTGGACCCCATTGTCAAGACCAGAAGTTGCAAAACTTAGGCTTATAACCTCTGGTTAATAATTTCTCTAAGAGCCACAAACCATTCAAGGACCACTTAGAGCTAAAGGGGTTTTCAATCCCATTTCTTTCCATTCCCCCCCATGGGGGGGGGGCGCCGGCCACCGCTACCTCTTTTGAAAGTAGACATCTGCCGGTGTTCGATATCCAAGCCCTTGATGGGGCCTTTCCTCGTTGTAAAACTCAAAATAGCTCTTCGATCCTTGCCTTAGCTCCCTGATAATTTCATAGCCTCTGAGATAAACATCCTCGTACTTGACGCTTCTCCATAGCCTCTCAATGAAAACATTGTCCAGTGCTCTACCTCGGCCGTCCATCCTAATTTGAACGCCACTCCTTTCAAGCCTACTTGTAAAACGGTTGCTCGTAAACTGCGACCCTTGATCTGTGTTAAAGATCCGGGGGACTCGTTCCGAAAGACCTCGTTCTAGCGCCTGAAGGCAAAAGTTTGCATCCAACAGATTAGACACTTCCCATTCGATCACATATCGGCTAAACCAATCCATGATTGCAATGGGATAGCCAAATCCACCACTCAAGAGGGATGTAAGTGATATCGGCCGACCAGGCTTGATTTGGGCTTTCAATCTTCACATTCCTCAAGAGATACGGATACTTTCTGTGCTCAGGGTTGCTAACGCTCAGGTTGGGTTTGGGGTAAATTGCCTCAATTCCCATCTGGTGCATCAGTCGAACCACTCGCTTACGATTCACACAATATCCATGTTCTTCCAGAGCAATTACCATCTTGCGAATCCCATAAAATGGCCTCTCAAGATATTGCTGATCCATAATCTTCATTAGGATCAGATCTTCTCCATCGTCAACCGTGGGCTCGTAATAGATCCCTGAACGGCTGATCCCGATTAAAGAGCATTGCCTTCTAAGAGAAAGATGCTTGCAATCAAAATCAACCAGCTCTTTCTTCGTTGCTACAGGAAGGCTTTTAACTTTTTTTAAGCCACTCATTTTCGACCTTGAGGCGACCGATTTGCTCGAACAGCTCTGCCTTCTCCTTTGCCTCTTCTCCTTCTTTCACTGCTTTTCCAGGTCTGTCAAATACTTGACAGCCACTTCTAGAAAATGTTTCTTCCATCCTGAGAGCACCATCGGATGAACACCCAATTCAGCAGCGAGCTGGTTTGCTGTTTTCTCACCCTTTAACACCTCTAACACCGCTCGGAGTTTAAACTCTGGCGAATGCGCTTTCCTTATCCTGGCCATTTTTCCCTCTTCCAGTTGAGAGGTTATAAGCTTAAGCACTGGTCCGAATTTTGGGGACCACTATACAACTCGACCCCGGCGAGTAGGCGTTCTAATAGTTTGACAACGGCCTAGACTAAATTTACATCAAGCGTAGGTTTGTCTGGAATTTGCATTTCAAGTTGATCCATAAGAAAGGCGCAACGCAAAGAAGAGTGTTCAATGGATTGAGTGAGTGTTGTTCCTCCTGTGTGGCCTGAAGCCTCTTGTTTATAGAGTAAAATAGGCTTATCAGAAGCATTCGCAGCCTGAAGTCGAGCTGCCATTTTCCTTGCATGACACGGATCAACGCGTGCATCACTGTCCCCTGTTGTAATCAACGTGGCTGGGTAATGCGTACCCTCTATTACGTTATGATAGGGAGAATACTTGAAGAGATATCGAAATGCTCCCGGATCGTCTGAAGTGCCATACTCTGTTTCCCAAATGTTTCCTATCTTCCATTTATGATAATTAATCATATCTAGCAGAGGAGCCTGGCAGAGAACCGTTTTAAATAGTTCAGGTCTTTGTGTCATCACTGCCCCCACTAACAAACCTCCATTACTTCCGCCAAAAATTGCGAGTTTCTGGGATGAGGTATAACTTTCTTCAATCAAATATTCTGCTGCTGCGATGAAGTCATCAAAAACATTTTGCTTTTTTTCCTTCATCCCTCCTTCATGCCACTCTTTCCCATATTCCCCACCCCCTCGCAGATTTGGAATGGCATATACTCCACCTGCTTCAAGCCAGCAAATTTGAAAGGAACCAAACCCAGGAACTTTGCTGTTGTTAAAGCCACCGTAACCTGTAAGCAGAACAGGATTTTTCCCATTCAGGATGATATTTTTGTTATGCAGAATAAACATAGAAACTTTCGTACCATCCTTTGACGTGACCCAGACCTGCTTAGTTTCAAAATGGGATGTATCAACCTTTATTGGTGTACGATGTATAGAGGTCAATTGATCTGTTTCGAAGTCGTATTGGAAGGTTTCAGAAGGTTGTAAGAAAGAGGAAAAATGTAGCTTAACCCCTTGTCTTGCTTCTTGAAAGCCACTGACACTCGCTTTTCCGATAGCTGGAAGTGGGACATCTTTGAGATAAGTCCCATCAAGATCGTATATTTCAAGTCTTGTGTAAGCATTTTCAAGTCGCTCAACGTACAACCGTCCTTCAATGATGACAAAGCCATGGATTTTGGAGCCTTTTCTTTCAGGAACTAGTGTCACCCAATTGGCCCGTTCAGGTTTAGAAATCTCTGTAACGAAAATTTGCAACATAGGGGCCCCAACGTCTGTTAAAATGTAGAGCTGCTCCTTAAAAACGATGATGGTGTAGTCCCCATCAAATCCTGTAGCCAAAGGCGTGAGAGACTCGTGGCTTCCTAATGACCTGAAAAATACTTCGCACTTAGAAAACTTTGTACGGTAAAAAATCTCATAAAGTCCGTCTTGCGTTACTCTAACAGCATGATAGCAGTTTTTATCCTCTGAATAAAAAACCTTTTCATCATCTGTGTATGAAGTACCCATTTTATGATAGTAGACAGAATTCCAATATTCTTCTTCACCTTTAGGTACGCTACCTTCTGTAGGATGTGCTGAATAATAAAATCCAACATGATGAGGTTGCCAACTAATACCCCTCTGCTTGCGTCCAAAAAGCGTATCGGGTAATAACTCTCCTGTATTGAGATCCATAATACGGACGACAGGATTCTCATTCCCCTTTTCAGCTATCCCATAGGCAAGATACTTGCCGTCTCGAGAGTGGGCGGTTATATCCAAACTTTTTTCTTCTGGCCATGTATTTGGATCAAGCAGTAGCTCTGGAAGAGCGTCTTTATTTTTCTTAGTAAAATAGACCCATTTATCTTGCTCTTTTGTCTTAGCCCAAAAGAATTGGCGATCGCCCTCAATGAGCTCGCTCGGAACCGTACTATCATCATATCTTAAAAGTTCATTGAATCGCCGTTTTAGCCAGGCGGCATGAGGAAGATTTTCAATTATAGAAAGAGTATAAGCATGTTGCCTGTTAACCCAGTCATCGGTCTTATCCGATTGTTCCTCTAACCACCGATAGTTGTCAGTGATTAAAGTCCCGTGCAGATCATCTATCACAGGAATCTGCTCTGTTGCAGGGAAACCATGAATAGGCTGTGGGAGAAAAATGGGTAGAGATGACTGAGTGGGGGTATATTTTGATTCTGGCAAAGTAACTAGAGTAGACATCAAAACTCCTATCGTCTTTTAAATTCCGGCCTCGGGCAACAATCGCATGAGCGATACCATAAATCAACTTCAAACTTTAATGAATATTTCGGCATCTCAACACGGCAATTGCTACGGATTTTTGCAATTGCCTCTAAGTAAGTCACCTTCGTGGTCTTCGTGATGAATCTAATACATCTTAAAGACCTGTTTCTAATACCACACGGAAACGGGCCTTGCCGCTCATCATATATTCGTAGGCTTCAGGGGCCTTTTCCAAAGGGAATATCTCATTCATCGACCGCACTCCTGTCAGTTTACTGAAGGATAATGTGTCTTCTGAATCGATTGAGGTTCCAGATGACCAACCTACGACCGAAGCATCTTTCATGATCAATTGGATCGGAGAAATTTCCAAGTTCTCTCCTGATGCCCCAACAAGTATCAGCTTTCCGTTCGGCTTTAGCCCACCCACTGTTTGGCTCATAGCATGGCTATTGGTCACTGTAGAAAGGATCACCTTCGCGCCGCCCAATTTATTGAGTTCCACAGCAACGTTTTGGGTAGTGCTATCGATATAGTGGTGTGCACCTAATTTTTTTGAAAGAGGCTCCTTATCCTTCCCCCTTGCGATCGCCACAGCTTTAAAACCCATTTTGACTGCATATTGGATAGCCAGATGACCAAGACCTCCCACCCCTAAAACGGCCACAAGATCGCCTGCAAGTGCATCGGCATATCGCAACGCATTGAATGTTGTAACCCCAGCACACATCAACGGAGCAGCTTCTGCTGGAGTCAACTCATCTGGAATGTGGGCCAAAGCCTCGATCGGAGCAATCATGTAATCTGCATAGCCCCCATCAAACGTTATTCCAGTGATCTTCCCCTTTTGGCAGGTTATAAAATCTCCCCGCCGGCAAGATTCGCAAACAAAACAATTGCCTCCAAACCAACCAATACCGACTCTATCACCTACTTTCCAACTTGTGACATCTGGACCTACTGCATCGATCACACCTGCCACTTCATGGCCTGGAACACGTGGAAATTGGATCCCGGGGAAAAGACCCATTTTTATCATCGAGTCGCTGTGACAAACGCCGCATGCCTGCACCTTAACTCTTACCGTTCTACTAGTTGGTTCTGGTATATCCTTTTCTACCCGTTCAAAGGGTTTATTCGGTCCTGGGACCTGGAAAGCTCTCATTTTGGCCATGATTTCCTCGGGGTGTTTAAAACTCCGGATCCTAGCATGGGACCAATTTTAAGCTACAGAATGTTGAACAGAGGTTCGGCTAAAAAGACGGATCCCATACCCTACGGCACCTAAAAGAATCATGATGCCTACACACTCCAATAGAGGAGGGACCTTTTGTGCAAGTAGATAGACAAACAACAGTCCAAAAATTGTCTCAAAGATAGTCAACTGGCCAGCCAACGATACAGGTAGGTAGTGGCTTGCTTTATTCCAAAGAAAACCTCCAAGCCAAGAACAAAAGAGGCCTAAAATAGCGCATCCAGTTAAAAAACTAACCATGTCAGAGTTGAATGTGAGGTATTTATCGATGTGGAAACTATCTGTAAAACTGTAGAGAAGGCCACAAAGTCCAACCCAGAAAAGGGTCACCACCCCAATAAGTGTCGCCCAATCATTAGAAGAGACTTCTGGATGATCGCGCAAAAATTTGGAATTTGCGACCACATACCAGCTCCATGCGCTTAGTGAAACTAGGCAGCCAACAAGGCCTAATATATAGCTCGAAAGCGATTCGGTCGCTGTGATGTGGGGGACATTGATGATCACAAGGCCAAGTAAAATCAAAAGAGAAGGAAAAATCAAACTTTTGTAACTGCACTCTTTTTCTTTCCAATTCCCATAAAAGGCGATAGTGATCGGACTTGTCCCAAGGACAAGAGCGCAAATAGCCGGGGCACAGCACCGTAGAGCTAAAACAAGGGCTGTATAATAAACCATTGTTGAAGCTAAGGAAAAATAGAGCGCCTTCATCCAAATAGCGCGCGGGTAACGGCAGGTACCCTGTATTTTTGCTTTAGAAAAGATCACAAGGGAGATGATGGCATAGCAGAAATAGCGGCCTAAAGCCACCTCAATCGAGCTAAAAGCTTCCATGAATTGAGGTATAACAAAAATCAATCCCCAGAACAGGCAGGCTGAAAGGGCAAATGCTATTCCTTTAAACATAGGGGCGAAAATTTCCTATTGGAAAGAAATTATGTTACAGTTATTTGAAATAAAGTACTATTTAATTTTGAGTTTACAATGACTGAACCCCTTTCGTTTGAAGACCAGCTGCTCAAGGGAGAAGACTTTTCAAACAAAAATTTGACATCTTCATTCTCACATTGCAGGTTTCACCAGTGTAATTTCACCGAAACATTGTTAAGGGGGGCAAAATTCCTTTCGTGTACCTTCGATAGCTGTAACTTCAGTTTAACAAAAATGGAAGGTTGCCGTTTTCAAGATGTTCAGTTTATCGATTGTAAAATCATCGGGGGTGCTTTCTTTAAATGTGATAGAACTTTTTTTTCTGCCTCTTTTAAAAACAGCCTGCTTCACTACTGTAACTTTTCAGATCTCCATTTAAAAAACGGCTCTTTTTCTGGTTGCCGTTTACGAGAGTGCCATTTTAATAACACTCAATTAACTGGGGCTAACTTTGATGAAACTGATTTAACCGGCTCCCTTTTTCACAACTGTGATCTATCGAACGCCAACTTTTCAAAAGCGATCAACTACGACATCGATCCACGGACCAACAAAATCAAGAAGGCCAAATTTTCTTTGCCTGAAGCCCTCGGCCTCCTTCGCGGCTTCGAAGTCGACATTGTGTAAATTGCAAAGCCCTTTATCTGGACTTAATTTCTGTATTAGAACATATAAATAGGTCTTTCCCTCTGGCACCGACTGGGTTGTCCAGAGGGGTTTTTTTATGTTTTTATGACTCTACCTCTTGAAAAAGTTGCAATAGGCAGTATCTCGCTTGATTGGGTCGATATTAACCCAGCTGGAGAGCTGTTCTTCATTGAGGGCCGTCCTCATGAAGGGGGCCGACAAACCCTTCTAAAACTCACATTAGATGGGCAAATCATCGAAATCACACCTGCTCCTATTCATGTCCGCTCTCGGGTCCATGAATACGGAGGAAAAGCTTATTGCCTTCTTTCATCAGGCGAAGTGGCCTATGTGAATGACAATGATGGAGGTGCCCTCTATGTTAATAACCGAAAAGTCACCGATGGCAAAGTACGCTTAGCCGACTTTATAGAGGGAGATGGAAAGCTTATTAGCGTTGCAGAATCGGAAGATCAAAACTTTCTGGCTTCGGTTGATCTGAAAACCGGCGCTATTTCCCCAATTTTTGACACCTCCGACTTTGTCGCTGCCCCTGCTCGATCGGAAGATGGTAAGCTCCTTTGGCTCGCTTGGAACCATCCACACATGCCATGGGACAGTACCACCCTCTACTGCAAAGAGGGAGATGTGATCAAAGCTTTATTAGGAAGTGACACCATTTCCCTCCTCCAACCAGAATGGGGGCCCAATAATAAATATCTCTATTTGAGTGATGTCACAGGGTTTTGGAACCTTTTTCAAGAAGAAAAGCCCCTTTTTACAATGGAAGTCGATTGTGCAAAACCGGCTTGGATCCTAGGGAATAAGAACTATGCCTTAGAAGGGGATGATATCGTCCTCGCATTTCAAAAAGATGGCTTTTGGAAACTGACCCATCGACGTCAGGACACTTGGATTATCCTCCCAGTTGAATTTGCCGATATCTCATCGGTTCACCTTCAGAACCATGTTGTTTACTTTGCTGCAAGCTTTGTCAACGATACCCGGAAAATCTGTTCATTTGATCTAAAAACATGGGAACTAAAAAAGCTTTACGGACAACCTCTTGAAATAGAGAAAATCTCCTTCCCCGAGGTGATCTCCTTTCCTGCTGGTGGGCAAACAGTGACCGCTTATTACTACCCTCCCACTGTTCAACTGCCGGGACTTCCCCCCCTTTTAGTAAGAGCACATGGAGGACCCACATCTCAAGCCATTCCAGGCTTTAATTGGACTGTAGCCTATTGGACAAGTCAGGGATTTGGCTATCTCGATGTCAATTATCGGGGAAGTGCAGGTTTTGGCCGTAAATTCAGGCAGGCACTCAATGGCCATTGGGGAACCTTTGACTGGCAAGATTGCGAAAGAGCGGCCGACCTTGTTGTTAAACGGGGACTTGCCGACCCAGAAGCTGTTTTCATCACTGGCTCAAGCTCTGGCGGCTATACAGTCCTTTCTAGCCTAACTTGGAGTTCCATTTTCAAAGCAGGAACATCCTACTATGGGGTGATCAACCTACAGGCTTTAGCGGACGAAACCAAATTCGAATCTCATTATATCGACCATTTAGTCGGTGGAAAGACCATCCCCCCATTCCCCTACGACGAGCTAAACAGACCTCTCCTTTTTTTCCAAGGGAAAGAGGATAAAATTGTTCCTCCAAGCCAACCTCAAGCACTTTATCAACTGCTTAAATCTAAAGAAATCCCTACAGACCTAATCCTTTACGAAAAGGAAGGACATGGCTTTAGGAGCCAAGAGACAATCATCGATACACTCCAAAGGGAATTGGCTTTTTACAACAAATTTATTCCACCAAGGCCTGAGCCTATCGAGATTGTATTAGACGAGCCGGTACCCGAGCCAGAGGCAATCCCACCAAACGACCTAGACGATCTAAATAACTTTTAATGATCATTTCACAACGATGGCAGGGTTGGGGCCAAAAACTTTTGCTGCCGTTTCGACCAAAAAGGAAGGCGTTGTGACCACATGATCATGGAAACCAATCGCCACAAAAGCTTCTAAAGGATCCCTTTTGATAGAAAGGCTATTCACCTCAACATTCACGACACCCAATTTTTTCAATTTTCGCTGGAAGTAAATGGTTGCCAATGTCTCTTTTTTGGCACTAGGTTCTCCTGTAAACACCAAAGTGACCTGATGCTTGTTCCAACCCTGTTTTCCTATCAATGTAAAATAGGGCTCTAAATCTTGAACGGTATCCAAAATGGCAACCGAAGGAGACTGTCGATCTACAGGCATTTGAAAAGCCATTTTAGGCACCCACAAGGACCGAACCATAGAAAGGAAAAGCTGATCTTCCCAATCAATCTCACTTAAGGAAAGATCCCTTTCATTCACACTAGCTTCTGTTTCTCGTTCTATAGGCTTTAAAAAAGAAAAATTTAAACGCTCATAAAATGGATCCGACAATGTTAGATCGAAAAAATAATCCCTCTTGTAGCAGTACCAAAACCTTTTCAAAATAGCTTGTAGATCCTGTACAAAATTTCCCCCTTGAGGGTCGAATGGAAGAATCTGATCCTCTTCTGCTGTTTTGTACTGCATATCAATCACAGTCGGAGCAAAAACGTTTTCCTTCTTATGATCTTGTGCAAAGACTTGTGGCCGAATAGAAAAACGACAATCTCCAAGCCTTGCTGCATTTTGGGAATAAAGAGACTCAGCACCGATGACATATTGGAAAGTTTCCATCGAGAAAAAATCTTCTAAAACCCCTGCACCATCGCCTCTTGAGCCGGGAGACAAAACAACTTTGATCTCCTTTTTGGGAAATATTTGAGCTAGAAAATCTGAGAACTCTTTTTGAATCTCTTTTGGTCGACGGGAATCGGTAAAAATGCCAACAAATAGGGGGCCAGGAGGAAGGGCTGTAATTAAATCTACAAGAGACTTTTTATAAAACTGTTTAGGTGGGAACCTGAGAGGGAAACACCAAAACCACTCAGGACGATCAATCCCTCCCCCATCTCTGAAATGAAGAGCGATGCTTGTAAAACCGGCCTCTGGTTTGAAAAGACCGATCGAATTGCTTATTGGGGAAATCTCTTCTCTTACAATCTCAAGAAACGGTTTTTCTCTCCAATCGACAAGGAAGCACTTGGGGAAGTAGGTATTCCCAAGAGGAACATTCACAACAGAATCGATCGAAAACGTGGTGAAGTGGGGAATCCAAAACAACACATTGTCTTCCCCATTCAAATTTTGCAGAACATCTTTATCTCGATGGCACTGGACGGTTCGATCAAATATGAGCTGCTCTTTTTTTATCTCTTTACATTTTTTATGGAGTACAAGGGCATCAGAAAAAGCAAATGGAGTGTAGATCAGCGGTACGCCAGTTTTATACTCAACCCATCGACCATGGAGATAATCTGAAAGGTGATCGCCAAATCTCCCTCCCGAAACTTCATAAGCAACATAGGCATCAGCTATGAGGAAAAAAGGGACGAACAAAATTAAGAAAAAAGTTTTCATTATGACCTTAATATCTATAGCGTTGATTCAATACAACGACGGGTAGTTTAGGATTTAAGTAGGTCGACCATAAACTCAAATTGGAGGAGGTGCGGATTAAAAAATCGGTCCGAGATAAAATAAGACAATCCATCAAGCTTTCAAGCCCTTGTTGATAAGGATTTTCTGTTGAAAAATGGAGAGCTTGGCCATCGATAGATCTCTCCGCAGGAATAAAAATCACTGAATCTGGGAATTTATCGATCATATAGTCCAAGAAAAGATCTTCATCGGTTGCAACATAGATCAAAAAACTTTCTAGATTGTTCGCAGCAACATATTTTTCTATCTCTTCTTTGAAAACATGGTAGGGGACCCGTTTAGCCTCTGTATCTTTATCAGTTCCGCGGTAATGGACACCGATAACCGGCCTTTCGAAAAAAAATTCTTTGCAAAAGTCGTTCACCATATTGAGGAGATAGGGTTTGAAGTGGATATATCTACTAATGAGCTGATGAACTCGATCGCGGCTTAAACCACATTCTGTATGGTAGATAATTTTTGCAGCTTCACCCCAGATATGACTAACCGAACGGAGGGCAGTGCTTCCAATAGAAATGGGCTCGCAATAATAGTTCCACCAGTTCGGCCCCTTTTTTTTTTCATAGTAAAGGCCCATCTCTCCAAAATTGAGAGTAATCCCTGTAAACTCTCCATTTTCAAATAGATCCAAACACCCAATGACATAGTTAAATACACTGAACATCCCTGTGCATCCCCCTTCATAATGGGGATTGATCAAGGCTAGATGTTTTGGATGACAGGGAAAAGGAGTCCCATGCTTTTTAGGGACCTTCTCTCTATCTTTTATCAGCTCTCTTACCCCTTTCTTAGCCTCAAGTGATTTTATTGGAAAAGCAAAACAAGTAAGACAGAGGATAAAAAAAAGAAGGCGGCCAGTCATAGGATCACTAGTTTACAGAAAAAAGGATCGCATTGCCTCCCCTTTTTGTCGATAGAAGGCGCATAGAAAACGGAACAGGAGTTCATTCGCATTAAGCTAAGGTGTTTTTAGACGAAAATTTGTCCTGATAATAGACCGAAGATCTTGACGCAAAACAATTGCAACAGCCCACCGGCAACGCCATGGTTCAGGTAAATAACAGAACCATGGCGTTGCCCCATAAGCGCTAACCTAAGAAAAGGTATCTTTTTTAGGTCCTGATTGATTTTAATGAAGTGATTTCAACAAAATTCGATTTGCAAAAATACCCTTATAAGCTGCCTGAAAGGCTGAAACTGCATCAGCCCATGGCAACGCCATGGGTAAAGATTGGAAAATAAATTTGGCAGTTTGAAGGACTGCAAGAGGCTAAATTAGAGACCACAGTCTCTTATTTCAAATAGTCAAGACGATTTTTCCCCACACACCCGGCTTTGCCTCAAGCATCGCATGGGCCTTGCTAGCCTCTTTTAAATGCATAGTCGCAGCAATTTTTGCTTTTAAAAGTCCCTCTTCAAACGCCCGGTTTACAATCATGGCATAGTCAGACAACTCATTTGGCGTCGCGCTGAACAATGAAAAACCTTTCATCCCCAAACCTTTTTTATAAAAAGGGCCTACTGGCAAAACAGGCCTAGCTTCGCTTCCAGAAAACAGGACGATCATCCCCCCTTTTCCCAAAAGATCTGTCCCCAATTCAATATTAGGTTGTTGTGAAGTGTCCCAAAAAACATCGACACCTTCAGGCGCTGCCTTCTTCACTTCGTCCACAAAATCTTTTCTATTATGGTCAAATACAGCCTCTGCCCCTTGCGATTTGCACCAATCCATTTTCTCTTTTGAAGTGGTGGAAGCAAAAACTCTACCCCCTCTTGCTTTACCCAGCTGAATCAAAGCTGTTCCTACATTACCCGAGGCCCCATTCACAAAAAGGATGCCGTCTCGGCGTAAGTTAGAGGCAACAATAATCCCTCTACAAGCCGTCATTGCTGCCTGTATACAAGCTACAGCATGTATCGGATCAACCCCATTTGGCAGATGATAACAAAGGTCTGCTTCTCTTGCCACAAGCTCTGCAGAACAACCTTGCTCCCCTTCACCCGATGCGACACTCCACACCTTTTGCCCCACCTCAAAACCACTGACCCCTTTACCTACTTCAACCACTTCCCCCACCATATCGTGACCCAGTATGTAGGGTTGGGGAAGCTTAATAGGGGTCGGATATTTCCCTGATCTTATATAGGTATCTACAGGGGCAGGGGCCACTGCTATCAGTTTGATTAAAAGCTGACCAACTCCGGCTTTTGGGTCGGGCAAATCACCATACTCTATTACCTCTGGTCCTCCAGTCTTCCGAAAAAACGCAGCTTTCATCTCAATTACTCCTTTTTTTCCCCCTTCTACCATTTTCAACAATTGTATTATAGTGGGAACCCTATGAAAGAGATCAGTCGTATAGGGGCCTATGGCATTACCCTCTTTAATAAAAACGTCCTCCTAGTCCGGCAGATGAAAGGGCCTCTGAAAGACCTTCTGGACCTACCTGGAGGAGGGCTTGAAGAGGGGGAAACCCCCGCAGTTGCCTTAAAAAGAGAATTTTTTGAAGAGGTTGCCGGCCATTTCGACCATTTCACCCATATCGAAACCCTTTTCCATACCCACTATCATCCTACGATGATTTATCACCTTGAAGCACATATTTTTATCGTGACAGGCTTTGCCCATCACCTAAATGCAAAAGACAATGGCGAGCTCCCTTTCCATTGGTACCCGATCGAACAACTTTCCCAGCTACCCCTCACACCGATAGCTGAGAAATCGCTAAAAATTGTACAAAGTCGAATTTAAAGTCCTCTTAAGGCATTTGATAATTGAATCTTTTTAATAGGGGTTCTAGTTCAGAAGCAACCAAAGCAAGCTGTTCTTCGGTGTAGTGCATAGCATGTTTTAAAACCCTGCTATTGGGTGGATACTTATGGATAGCAGCTCTGATCCGCTCATCCCTTACTTTATAGCCTATAAACAACAATGTCTTTCTAATGTATCCCAAAGGATTATCCATCAAATCTTCATACCGGAAGGTGAGCACGTTTTGCCTCTCATTCCAATACTCTTGAAAAGCTCGCCAGGATTCGATGGAGGCCAGGAGAAACTCTTGAGGGATGGGTGAAATAGATGGGTTTTCATCCGTGGAAAAAAGCGCATAATAGGAATAGATGCTATCAATCGGGTGACGTACAACACGGATTATTTTCCCCTCGGGCGGTTCATTATCTTGATCGTACGCAACAATCGCAGGGTAATGAGTCTTTAGAACAACAATTTCCCCTTTATTTGGATACCGTTTATCCCCTTCATAGCCACCCTGACAAACATACCCTTTCCAAGGAAAAAGTGTAGGTAAATGTTGGGGATCAGAATCGCAGTAAACTGAGCTTGTCGCAACTCCTGTAGCCTCTTCAATCAAGTACCTCATCCAATGATTACCTGACCTCGGATAGGTCGCCAAATAAACTCTTTTATAATCACCTGGGGAAAGCCCTACCTCCTCAGGAGGTAGTGACTGGAAAACTAATACCAGCATGCATAAAACAGAAAGCACTATTAACCCATTTTATTTGAAAGATAATTTAATGGTGAAAATGAAACGAGAAGAACGAATATGTTATGCCTACCAAAATCTGCTTTTTTCTGTTAAAAAATTACTCTTAAAGATTAAGCAAAGGAACTAGCTCTCGTTTAACAAAAAAAGCATTCCCACAAGAAGGAGGATTTGGCGCTATAACCTTGTCGTCTTTGAGTTCACAATAAAAATCAGCCCCTACGACAATAAAATCGTGTTCTTCCAAAAAGTCTCTTAGCTCATCAAAGAGAGCCTGACCCTGATACAATTCTATAAAGCTGACTTCGCACCATAGCGCTTTGGTTTTATCTAAACCAGAGTACCCTTTTAAAAGAGGAAGCTCATGACCTTGTACATCAAGCCAAAAAAAGTCTATGTGAGAAACACGTTCTTTCTTGAGAGCTTCGTCCAAGCTAATGACAGGTACGTCAATGCTTTTTGTAAAAGTGACCCAGGGAAACGCCTCTTTATGGATGTGAGGAGGATGCAGAGAACTAGATGCGTAGGGTTGGCCATTTACATCAGAGAGGTAAAACGTCATGACCCCAGATTTTTCTGAGAGACCCTTTCTGGCCAACCTTATATTTTTGAAGAGCGCTAGCTTGTTCTTACATTGATTATAAAGAATAGGATGAGGTTCGAATGTTAAAATAAGACCTCTTGGCCAACGTCTAGCTAACATCATTGTGTCCTGGCCATCGTAAGCTCCAGCCTCTACAACTATAGGTTTATCTCCAAGTATTGGAGCAACTAACTGTAGGACCTTTTCCCCATCACATGGTATTGGCTGAAAAGCCAATAGCAGAGTACATAAAATTGAAAACATTAATAACCTATTTCCTTTAATAGATAATTTGGCAATGAAAATGAAGCAAGATGTAGTCTATGGTTATAGACTTTAAGCTTACTAGATAGTCCTTCAATACGTTTTTTTATATCTTTCGTATTGATCCTTTCTAAAATTGGATCTTGTGAAGCTAAGCAAAAAACAAAAGATCCACCGACATAGGAAGGGACACTTGCATGATAATAGAGTGTGTAGGGAAACACCTTGCCAAGATTCAATTTAGTCAACGTGATTGGTTCCTTCTGCATAAAAGGGACGGAACTATGGTTTACCAAAATACCCCCTTCAGCTAAACATCTCGCACAATCTTCAAAAAACGACCTTTCATATAATACACGGCCAGGTCCGTCAGGATCACAGGAATCTATCACAATGATATCAAACAGCTCTTCAGTTTCGGCTACAAAAACAGCGCCATCCTCTATTTTAACCGTTAGGCGGCTATCTTCAAAAACACCTTTGCAAATACTCTGAAAGTATCTTTTCGAAAGATCGATTACCTGAGAATCTATCTCAACTAATGTGACCGAATTGACAGTTGGATGTCGAAGCACTTCTCTTGCAGATCCTCCATCACCTCCCCCTATAATCAACACTTTAGAGGGATTTGGGTGGGTGAAAAGAGGTACATGAACAATCATTTCATGATAATGTGCCTCATCTCGTTCTGTCAGTTGCACAACCCCGTCTAATGCAAGGACCCTTCCAAAGACCGAATTCTCGAAAACGATCGCTTCAAAATAAGGCGACTTCTCTTCAAAAATAACTTTATCAATTTTAAATGATTGCCCCCAGCCATCATGGAGCGTCTCACGAAACCACACCGAAGCTAGCATGAGAGCAAGAAATGAAGCTTGAAACATAAGAAACACTCGAGCTAAATCAGCAATTATAGAGCGAGTTTCTTTTCAAGAGGATGAAAAAATGGAATTGAACATAAAAGTCTTCTTAGCCCAAGAAAAAGATAAGCTTTGACACCCTAAATGGGCCTTGTTATATCACTCACTACTTACCTAAATATTGGACTTACCGTATGAAGCAGCTTTTTGCACTTTTTTTCTTAATTTTTTTAACTTTGCAATCGACAGTTTATTCTGACACAAGTTCGGCAGTCTTTTCTAAGTACATTAATCCTGTTTTTATTGAGACTGGAAGCTTTATGGGACATGGAATTCAGAAAGCAATTGATGCTGGTTTTCCTGAAATCTATTCCATTGAACTTGCCCCTCATCATCATGAATATTGCCTCAAACGGTTCCAAGCTTGTCCAAATGTCCACCTCATCCAAGGAGATTCGGGAGCCGTACTTAAGGAACTTATGGCTACAATTAACCAGAGGGCAACTTTTTGGTTAGATGGTCATTTTAGTGCAGGCGTCAACTCTGCCATGGGCAAAAATCGCAATCCCATTCTAGACGAGTTAGCCATCATTGCATCGCATCCCATCAAAAATCACACTATCCTAATAGACGACGTCCGCCTTTTTGGCACTGCTGATTTTGATTACATCACCATCAAAACTCTCATTAAAATTATAATGTCCATTAACCCAAAATATACAATTCGCTTTGAAGACGGGTACATTCCTAATGATGTGCTGGTTGCCGAAGTCCTTTAAATGTAGTCCTAGTTAAACCTTAATAAGATCCGATTACGTCTCAGCTTTTAATTAAAAGCCACTTTCATCTTGGGGTTGATGAAAAATTTGCCATAGCCATGAGTAGCCATGGCTGCATGCAGTGTTACATGCTCACAAACTGTTACAGGAATATACCCTTTAACAGCTTCCTTAGCAGTATTTTGTCTGAAAACGATGGGGACATCTCTTGCGTTCTTTTTTTCCGCTTTATCTAAGAGAGAAAGGTAGACAGTTCTATGGAAATGCTTTCTAGGAATCGTTGGAAAAATAATCGAGTAATAGTTTCTTAAGTCCTCAGTGACAACTCCTGAATAGGAAAAAGGGAGGATACTTTGAGTCTTGTAAATGGCAAGCCCTCCAAAGGCCGAATAGACGGGTAACCAATCGCCACCTTCAGGTATTTTAAACCACGATCTTACCAACTCCCACCACCAGATATTTCCAATCATTTCTGGCCCAAGGGGAAAGCGTTGGTCTCGAAAAGAGTACCGATCGCGATAATAGCCTATTAAATAGAGGTCGTTAGCTGCCACGCAGTCCCATTCTCTAGGGGAATCGATCGTCTCAATAATCGCCTCTACAGGCCAAGGATTGGCGGAATCTAGGTCAGCCATCAGCAAGTATTCATAGTCTGCATATTTTGGGTCTCGAGCCACTGATAATACAATGTTTCTTGCTCTTGCGATCTTCTCAGTACGGGAGGGTGGCATTTCATCTGTTGATAGGTCTTCCGAAAGCAAGGTCACATGACCATTTTCAGAGGCCCACTCAGAAAGAAGGACTTTTGTATTGTCTGTCGAGTTATTTTCGTAAAAAATGACCTGATAGTCTAAAAAGCAACTTCCTAGCTCTTCCACATTTTTTATGTTTCTTTCGAAATGGGTTTCAATATTTCTGCACACTCCGCAGATCAAGATCTTATGATTACATTTCTCCATTTCGTCAGCAGAAATCGAAAAAAGAACAACAAGCAAAAGAAAAAAACTGGGTAATGCTTTCATTAAAAATCTATTCCGTCTGTGAAGGATATTCTACATTTGGTTTGAATATTGTTAAATTTGGCCTGTAAATTGCTTTAAGAGGTCGCGCTTTATTAACCAAAGTAACATTCTTATAGTCTTTCACTTTATTTGATGCGAGTCTGTATAAATCTGGAACAGGTTCAGACGAGTAAATATGCCCTTTTGGCCAAGCTTCAGCAAGTAGTACAGAATCGGTTCCATTAAAGGCACCTTCCTCTATTACATTTGGCGACTCACCAAGAAGTGATTTAACAGCAGGTATGAAGTCATAATAAGAAAGGACGACGGGCCTAAATCCCTGTGCATTAATCACATAGAATGCCACCCCAAAAAGGAGAACAAGCTTTTTAAACATTAAAACTCTCTTGAATTCCAAACCTGCGATAGTATTGGATTGGTCATTAGCTATTCACCCATTTTGAACCGGACTATCATTTTGGGATTAATAAAAAATATACCATGCCCATTGAGCGCCATAGATGCATGTAGCGTTACATGCTCGCAAACAGTCACATATGGATAATCAATAGGGCGTTCCCATGGAGTATTTCTGTGAAAAACAACAGGAAGTGATTTACTTGAGCGAATTCTCTCTTCTTCTTTTTTCAAAACATTAACATATACCATTCGCTGTCGATTCGATTTCCTTGTCTTGGATAATAGACAGTCGTAATACCGTTTTAACTCTTCTGTCACTAAACCTGAATAAGAGAAGGGGAGAATGCTTTTTGTTTTATAAATGGCAAACCCTCCAAAGGCAGAATAAACAGGCAACCACTCGTCCTGCTCAATCCTAAACCAGGTTTCGCTCAAATCCACATACCAATCATCCCCCATCATCTCCGGACCTAAAGGATAATTTTCATCCCTGAAAGCAGAGCGATCTCTGTAGTACCCTCCCCTTAGATACGGGTTGTCATCCAAACAAAAATCGTTTGCAGAAACACAGTCCCATTCTTGATCGGATTGAATCGTTTTGATTACCTCGTCAACTGGCCAAGGATGTTCCGAATCAAGGTCAGCCATAACCAAGTACTCGAAATCGGAGAATTTTGAATCCTTTGCGATTGAAAGGACAATATTTCTCCCTCTCGCAATCCTTTCAGTTCTTGTAAGCGGCAATTCCTCTGGAGGCAAACATTCAGTAAGAAAAGTGACATGCCCATTTTGCTGTGCCCATTTGCTAAAAAGTGCACTCGTATTGTCTGTGGAATTATTTTCGTAAAAAATGACATGGTAATCGGCAAAACGACTCCCTAGTACCTCAACATTTTCAATAGTCTGAGCACAACGAGCCCCTACGTTACGGCAAGTTCCGCAAATTAACAGTTTTGAATCACTTTTTAGCTCCTCTCCTCCCGCAAGGCTAAGAAGTTGAAAAACTAGAAAGAGCACTTTTTTTAGCATTGAGGCACCAACATTTTGAATCTTACGGACTGACTCGACTTAATGAAGGCTTAGTCGAACTCAGGAGGATACTCCAAAACCATCGTTGGGTTGATAAATATTTTGTCGAAACCTTTTTTTGCCATTGCTGCATAGAGCACGAGATGCTCACAGCAGGAGATGGTAGAATATGATTGATTGTTTAAGACAAGGGGCACTTTATTTTTAATAAGGAGCCTTGGACAACGGATGATGTTCAGATACATTTTCATGTATTTACTTGCTCGAGATGTCTTTGAGATGATTTTTCCACAGAAATCTTCTATATCTTTGTTTGCAAGACCTCCATACGAAAACGGGAGAATGCTTTTTGTTTTATAGAGGGTAAGCCCACCGAAGGCAGAGTAGACTGGAATCCAATTTCCCTCTTGAGGAAAAGCAAACCAGGAACTTTCAAGATCTTTCCAAAAAACATTACCTAAAAGTTCCGGGCCAAAAGGATAGTTTGTATCCCTAAAAGCTAAACGATCTCTATAAAGCCCATTTCGAAAGGTTCCATTCACCGAAACAGCATCCCATTCGATCGGACTTTGGGTCGTTTTTATGATCTCATCTATTGGCCATGGGCTCAAGAAATCAAGATCAACCCATAGGAGATATTCATATTCACAGAACTTAGGTTCTCGGGCCATTTCTAAAACCTTATTACGAGCATCAGCCAGCCTTTCGGTTCTGTGGAAGGGCTGATTCTCTTCCGACAAAGTCTCAGAGGTAAAGCTCACACGAGAATTGCTCCTAGCCCATTCAGAAAGCAAAAAAGAGGTCTGATCCTTCGAATTATTCTCATAAAGTAGCACTTGGTAGTTTGCAAAGTGGCTTCCCAGCTGCTCTATGTTCTCAATCGTATTTTCAATGTATTTCTCAACATCTCTGCAAATCCCACAAATCAAAATCCGCTTATCACTTCTCAGTTCTTCCCCAATAAGAAACGATGACACTAGGAAACAAAGAGCAAAAAATCTAAGGGACATAAATCAGGGGAGCTAGGATTTGTAGCGATTATTAGCCTTTCGAAGATTTTAGGAAAATTATCTGTGCTCCTTTCTCAAACTATTTTTCTAGATGGAATCTAACAACCATCTTGGGATTGATGAAAAATTTGCCATAGCCATGGTTCACCATCGCTGCATGGAGCGTCACATGCTCACACACTGTGATGTAGGGGGGGGGGGTAGTCTTGTAGATCAAAGCGATAATAAAGTCGAAAAACAACAGGAAGATCAGGAGAAATCTGAGAAGTGCTGATGTTTTCCATTTTAAGAAGATCGGTATAGATCGACCGATGGGTGTTCGAAGCAGGTGTCTTGGATAAAATAGTGGCATAGTAGGTTTTGAGGTCTTCAGCGACTATACCTGAGTAGGAGAATGGGAGGATGCTCTTTGTCTTGTAAATGGCAAAACCGCCAAAGGCAGAATAAACAGGCAACCACACCTTCTGCTAGTTGATTTTGAACCAGGTTTTCATCAATTCCTTCCACCAAATGTTCCCCATCATTTCTGGTCCCAAAGGATCCCTTTCGTCTCGGAAAGCAATACGGTCTCGATAATTTCCCCCTCTTAAGAAAATCAAACCTTCTAAACAGTGATCGTTTGCTGAAACACAATCCCAATCTTGGTGAGAATGGATCGTTTTTAGTACTTCTTCAACTGGCCAAGCATGAGCGGAATCAAGATCAACCTTGATCAGGTATTCAAAATCTGCAAATTTAGGATCTCTTGCTGCAGAAAGTACAATATTTCTTGCCCTCGCAATTTTTTCAGTCCTGGAGAGAGGGCTCTCATAAGATTCAACATTTTGACAAACTCCACTAATCAGAAGTTTTGACTCACTTTTAAGCCTATCCTTTGCTGAAAGGGGAAAAAGTTGGAAAGTTACAAAAAGAGAAAAAATCAGTAGGTCTTTCATTTGCAAAAACAGATCTTAATGGTTCTCCTTTTGAATTTCCTACTTAGAGATTAAAAATTGCCAAAAATGGTGATTTCTTGAGAAAATAGATCCATGTTCAGTGCTTTAATCTTAGCTGCATCATCTTCCTTCAGCTCCTCCGCCCATTAGGGCGCGCGCAATCTTCTTTTTAATTTTCCCCCTTAACCCCCCAAAAAAGAGAAGCTTTTAATGGATTTAACCTCCCTTTTGACAGGCCTAAATGAGACGCTGACTGCCTGCGTCGTCTTCCCGGCAATGATCCTATTAGGTCTCTATTTGACTTATCGACTTCGGTTTGTTCAAGTGACCAAACTCAAGGCGGGATTTACCCATCTTTTAAAGCAGGAGAAGGATGCCGAGGGAAGCATCAGCCATTTTGAGGCGATTTCAGCTGTTTTGGCTGGTAATTTTGGGACAGGTAACATTTCGGGGATGGCTGTTGCTTTGACAATGGGTGGGCCAGGCGCTTTGGTTTGGATGTGGATCATGGCTTTTTTAGGGGCTTCGATTCAGTATGTCAGCTGTGTTCTTGGGGTTAAATATAGGACAAAAAACAGCGAAGGGGAATGCGTTGGGGGGCCGATGTATTACCTTTCAAAAGGGCTTAACGCTAAATCTTTGGCTATTTTCTTTGCACTTTTGACATTGTTTGCTTCGATTACAGTGGGTAATTTTGCCCAGATCAATTCGATGACGCTTCCCCTAAAAGCACTTGGATTTGACCCCCTGCTTTGCGGTTTGGTGATCGCTGCGGTTGTTGCGGTTGTGATGCTCGGCGGACTTGGGAGAGTTTCAAAATTAGCTTCCCTTTTAGTTCCCCTCAAAGCGGCCCTCTATTTGGGAACTGCACTCATTATTCTTTATTTCAATTTAGACCTGATCATCCCAGCTTTCAAGCTGATGTTTTCCTCTGCCTTTACACCACTTGCAGTGGGAGGTGGAGTGATGGGATTTGGAGTGCTTAAGGCGATGAGCACAGGCTTTGAAAGGGGCCTTTTTGCTACTGATGCAGGGACAGGTATCGTCCCAATTTTACAGTCGAGCACAAGAACTAGCTGCCCTTTTGTAGATGGTATGGTCACTTTAGTTGCCCCCTTTCTTGTGATGATCGTTTGCACTGTCACTGGTCTTGTTTTAATTGTAACAGGCGCCTACCAAGTCGATGGATTGCAAAGCACTAATATGGTCACTTATGCCTTTAGAAATGGGATAGGACACGATGCTGGGGCTTACGTTGTAATTGTCGCACTAATCTTATTCGGCTATACCACTATTTTAGCTTGGGGTGTTGCTGCAGAAAGGGCTGGAGAATATCTTTTTGGCACTAAACAGAACAAATACATCCGCTGGGTTTATATTTTGCTTATTCCTATCGGCGCGATGCTAAAAGTCGATCTGGTTTGGATCCTGGCCGATCTTTGCATCAGTTTGATGGTGATAACGAACATGATTGCGGTCGCTGGCCTTTCATCAGAGGTCATAGGTGAGCATCGCCTCACCCTGGCCAAAAAAGCCCAATAGGAAAAGAGTGGGCGCTAATCTGGCAATTACGGCTCAAACGCTTCGCGCCTAGGTTAATAGCACCCACTCCTCCAGTCTCTTAATGAACAATTAATTTTTTTTTGGGTTAGGGTCAAGTTAAAGAGAGGAGGAAACAGCTATGAACATGAAGTTTTATGCAGTGATGGCATTGGCCATGCTCACTTTTACTACCCTTTCCGCAAGGGGGGGATTTGGGGACGAAAGGTTCCAAGAAAATCGCTCAATGCCTCAGGGGAATAGACCCGTCTATAATCAGCAAAATAGGATCAATCAAACCCCAGGCGCTCGGGGTGTAGAGGATGCAGCTCTTATGAATCGCAGCCTGGAAAATGGCGCTGGAGGTGGTACCGTTTATCAACAGGCTCCTGCACAGCCTACCTACCCTGCGGCTCCTGCCCCACAAACCCCCTATTAATCATAACCTTAGGCTTTTGTGAAGATTTCTTCACAAAAGCCTAACAAAATAAAAGAGAAGTATTTCTAGAATATAGATAGATGTGGAGGGGTTTATGTCCGCTGTAGATCCAACAAAAAGTAATGCCTCACTTCCAGTAACGGTAGCACAAGCAGTAGCCGCCAAGGGAGGGAAAGGGGGCAAAGAAAAGGCTTCAGGAGCCGATAGCGATAGTGAAGCTCAGATCTTACAAGAAGAGCAACTAGAAGCGCAGCAAGAGCAACAATGGATTGATGATGCGTTGAGAGCTCAAGAGATTCAGCAAAGTTCTGCACAATCAGATAGTGCAAAATCTGTCACACCAACAAGCCGTCAACGACAGATTCAAAATCGGATAAATAAAATTTAAGATAATTTATACAGGATGAATAAATGCAAAATATTCATCCTGTATTTTGTTTTTCTAGAAGTCGAAACTGATTCCAGTTGTCAACCCTTGAAGACCAAGTCCACGATGGATCACAACAATAGTGGATGTCTCCCACCAGAAGTTAGATTCCCAAGAGGCGAAAATATCGAATCGATTTTTTCCGCAGTTGAAATCCATCCCCCAATTCACCCCAAAAAGGAGCTGAAAGTTAGGGACAAGCTGCCAGTAATCATCATTAAGCACTAGCCGTTCTGTCAAAACATCAACGCCTGCTCCAATAATACTTGCACTTGTTGCCAGGAACTCAAATTTGGTCTTTGGCTCTGCAAAAATCAAAGCAGCCGAAAAATTACCGAGAACGCTAAACCCACACCAGTTGCCCCATTTTGTCTCTAAACCAAACCTTGGGCCTACACCTGCTGTGTGGTGGCGGATCGATGCACTCTGGGGCAAATCAACTGTTACATTAGCGCCTCCTGGTGGAGTGAGCACCTCCATCTCTCCAGCAAAACTTAATAGATTGTCTTGATGGATCCAAGCTCCTCTAATACCAGCAAAAGGCCTTAAAGCAATATGGCAATTAGGGTGGAAAGTTTTACCAATCTCTAAGTCGGCAATGTTATAATTTAGTTTGTAAGATGCTGTTGCAGATGTTGAACCGCCAACAAAGTTATCGTCTGATATATCATTGATAATCCCAGAAATATACACAGCCTGTCTTGTGGGCACGGTTTTATTTGTATGGTTTCTATAGCCAGTCCAGTATCCACGAACATCTATGCTCTCATCTTCCCAACCAAGACCTAATCTTACGCCTGAAGTCCATCTTTGGTTCGGTTGAAAAAAGGATCCAGACAGCACTTCATTTGTTGCCCCTACTCCTGGAGCTGGTGAAGTCCCTATTGATGCCCCTTCCACATATTTAAAACCAATCGGCAGGCTGTAGTCTGTCGACCATAAGAGATATTGCCCAGTCACAAAAAAGTGATCTTCCGAACAGCACTCATCATCATAGTAATTATATTCATCCCACGCATGGATCTGGCTTCCAAAAGTTGAAAGGCCTATAGCCGCAACTCCCAATAGCAACGTATTTTTCATAAGAAAATGCCCTGTTTTTACTCTGTTCCTAAATTGAGGACATTATGGAATTGAAAATTTAAACACAACATGTGGTCAAAAAAAGGGCCTCCCAAAATATGGGAGGCCTTTAGCAAAAAAATAAGCTTGGTTTACCAGCTAAACGCAAATCCTGTTGTGAGACCATTTAACCCAAGCGCCTTTTCACGGAAAAGGTAATTGGAAGCTGCCCAATAGGAGTTTCCTTCCCACATAGCAAAGATATCGACGCTATAAGGAGTGCAATTGAACTCTATGTCGAAATGATAACCCACTCCAAGCTGCACTTGCAGGTTCGGTACAATCTGGTTATAACGATCACGAGTGTAGGTATTTGAAGTGACAATAGATGGATCAGAAAATCCATTTTTACCCAACTGTGCTGGAATGATAGTATTATATCTTCTTACACACTCTTCAAGTCTTCCGTACAAAATGGACGCAGAAATGTTGCCTAGAAGACTAAATCCACACCATTCTCCCCATGAAGCTTCCAAGCCAAGCCTTGGGCCTACGCACCACAATTCCTCTTCAACTTTGGTCGAAGCGGGAAAATTCGCAAAAATTCCGCTATCGAATACCTCTTCGCTTACACCAGTGAAGAACACGTAGTCTCTTTGATTAATAAAGGCAGCCCTTACACCAACATAAGGCATCAGCTCTACACCGCAAAAGGACTTTAAAGGTGTACCGAACACCAGATCAGCCACATTATAATTCAACTTGTGCGTCGCTGTGACTACTGTACCTTGGACTTCATCTTCGACTGAACTCCCAATATTAGCTGTTGTAGTCAACACTTCAGCACCAATCGGCGTCGTTAAATAACCGTCGTTTGTTGGTCCGAAAAATGTTGCTGAAGGGGCAGGAGGCGCAGAATGAAGCACACGACGGGAATAGTTAGAATAACCGGTCCAAAGTCCCCAAATTTGCCAATTACCTTCGCAATTTTCCCACCCAAGACCCAACCTCACCCCAGGAGACCACTTCTCACTAATTCTGGAATAGGGTGCAAGGGTTGTATCTGTTATAGAGGCGAAAGGTGCAGATAGGGAAGCAACGCCGTTCCCTTCATTTTCGAAAATATTATTGGCGAAAGGAAACTCGGTCCCTTGTGACCACCAAAGAAATTGTTCCGTTACTAGCCATTTATTTTCGCAACAGCACTTGTTGTACTCACAATAGCTATCATCTGACCATTCAGCAAAAGTGTCAGCATGGATTTGCCCTGCAAAAGCAGCAAAGCTCATCGCAGCGCCTATCAGCAGTTTAATTTTTTTCATAGGGAAAGCCCTTCTTTACATTGTTTAAAATCTGGAATCTAAAGAAATAATATTTAAGCTTCAACGGCAAAAAAAAGAGCCTTCCAAAATATTTTGGAAGGCTCTTTGGAATAAGTGACGAAAGTCTATTACCAGTTAAAGGCAAAACCAGTTGTTAGGCCGTTTAACCCAAGTGCCCTTTCACGGAAAAGGAAATTGGAAGCTGCCCAATAGGTGTTCCCTTCCCACATAGCGAAGATGTCGACACTGTATGGGCTGCAGTTTAGCTCAAAGTCAATCTTATAACCTAAGCCAAGCTGGACTTGCAGATTTGGAATGATCTGATTATATCGGTCTCTAGTATGGGTATTTAGAGTGACAATTCTTCTAGGAGTCTCTGTTTGAATGGGGACAAAAGTATTTGTAGTCTGTACATATTCCTCAAGTCTTCCATACAGAATAGAGGCAGAAATATTGCCCAACAGGCTAAATCCACACCACTCACCCCACGAAGCTTCTAATCCCAACCTTGGGCCTACACCCCACAATTCTTCTTCCACTCTTGTGCTGCCACCAGTAGAAGCAAAAATATCTGTGGCTATTTCAAGGCTAGTCCCAGTGAAGAATACTCTGTCTCTTTGGTTGATAAAGAGTGCTCTGACACCAGCATAGGGCATCAGTTGGAGGTCGCAGATCGGCTCGAACGATTTGCCAAACACAAGGTCTGCCACATTGTAATTCAACTTATGTGTAGCAGTGACATTTGTCCCTGTAATTTGCTCTAGAAGCGTAACACCTATTGGGGGCAGGGAGGTACTTGTCAAAACCTCGGCACCAATCGGTGTTGTCAAATAGCCAAAATTGCTTGGACTTGACGAAGCTGAAGGAGGGATAGAATTGATCACACGGCGTGCGTAGTTGGAATAACCGGTCCAAACGCCCCATATCTGCCAATCCCCTTCACAATTTTCCCAGCCAAGACCAAGTCTTACCCCAGGAGACCACTTTTCACTGATCCTGGTATAGGGTTCTAGTGTAGTGTCCGTTTCAGAGAGAAAAGGGGCTGATGGTGAAGAGACACCATTGCCATCGTTAACAAAGACATTATTAGCGAAAGGAAAATAAGTTCCCGATGTCCACCAGAGAAATTCAGCGGCTACTAAAACTTTGCTCTCGCAGCAGCAATCATCGTATGCATAACACTCGCCATCTGGCCCTGACCACTCCCAAGAGTCATCAGCATGAAGTTGGCTTGCAAAGGCAGCAAAGCTCATTGCAACACTCATCAGCAGTTTGTTTTTTTTCATAGGGAAACCCCTTCCTTATATTGTCTAAACAATGTGCAATCTAGACAATTAAACTTTTAGCTTCAATGATAAAAAAAAAGGCCTCTCAAATCTTTGAGAAGCCCTCGACTAATAGGAATTGAAAATCGAACTACCAGCTAAATGTAAAGCCAGTTGTTAGGCCGTTTAATCCAAGTTCCCTTTCACGGAAAAGGTAATTGGAAGCTGCCCAATAGGCATTCCCTTCCCACATAGCAAAGACATCAATGCTGTATGGGCTGCAATTCATGTCAAAGTCGATCTTATAACCGAATCCAAGCTGCACTTGCAGGTTTGGAACGATCTGGTTGTAACGATCGTGGGTGAGATAATTTCTAGTCAGATTAATAACAGTTACTTCGTTCCGCCGGTTAGGAGCAGATAGCGAGGCGCTCACATCCTCTTCAAGATGCCCATACAAAACTGCCGCAGAAATATTGCCAAGCAAGCTAAATCCACACCATTCACCCCATGATGCTTCTAACCCAAGCCTTGGTCCAACACACCACAACTCTTCATCAACTTTTGTGCTACCCCTTATTTCCGCAGTAAACGGACCTGCTACAACATCAATTCCATCAAAGAAAACACTGTTTCTTTGGTGGAAAAAAGCAGCTCTTACACCGACGTAAGGCACTAATTCTATGCCATAGGAACACTCAATTGATTTTCCAAAAACAAGATCGGCTACATTGTAATTTAGCTTATAGGTGGCAGTTGCTTCACTACCTGCGATGGGTAATAAAGCGTTTGAGAACACTTCAGCACCAACAGGACGCTCTAATAACCCGATATTGGTTGTTGGAGTTGTAGGCGATGGTACAGGAGGTCTGGAGTGAAACAGTCTACGAGCATAGTTGGAATAACCTGTCCAAACACCCCAAAGCTGCCAATCCCCTTCACAGCTTTCCCATCCAAGTCCAACTCTTACACCTGGCGACCATTTCTCGCTGATCCTTGTGTAGGGGGAAAGAATTGTATCGGTTACAGAAGGAAAAGGGGCTGTTGGCGATACAACACCGTTACCAACATTGCTGAAAACATTATTTGCAAAAGGAAGATAGGTTCCTGGTGTCCACCACAGGAACTCGGCAGCGACTAGAAATTTGCTTTCAGAGCAGCAATCGTCATACTCGCAGTAGGTGTTATCTGACCACCCCCACGAATCATCGGCATGGATTTGACTTGAAAAGGCTGTTAAGCCCATTGCAAGCCCCATCATCAGTTTGTTTTTTTTCATAGGGAAAGCCCTTCTTTGTTTTTCTCTTAAAGAATGGAATCTAGGCCCACACTCTTTTTTTAATCAACATCCTTCTTAGGTTAGCGCTTAGGGGCGCTGCCGCTGGGCTGTTGCAATTTAAGATCTTCGGTCTATTGTTACTTCTTGATGTGAGAGGTGGAATCTCTTGGGGGCTCCAAACGCTTCGCGAAAAAAAGCCCCCCAATGACTTGGGGGGCTAGAGCTAAAGAAAATGGTGGTTATCTTACCAGCTGAAAGCAATACCAGTTGTGAGACCGTTCAAACCAAGTCCTCTTTCAAAGAGGAACACGTTTGAAGCACCCCAGTAGTAGTTACCTTCCCAGAGAGCGTAGACATCAATGCTGTTTAGATCGCAATTGAAGTCAAGCTTGTACCCAAAACCGAGCTGAACTTGTAGGTTAGGCATAATTAAGTTGTAACGGTCACGCGTACGTAAAACGCTTGTTGTGATCGCTTCAGCATCTATTCCAGTGTCAAAACCAAAAGATGTGTTAGAAGTTCTTGCGTACTCTTCCAATCTTCCGTAAAGGATAGCGCCTGAGATATTACCGATTAGGCTAATCCCGCACCAATCTCCCCAGACAGCTCCAAGACCAATTCTTGGGCCAACGCCCCATAGTTCTTCAGTGAATTTAGAACTAGCTGGCAAGCTGGCTGTAACACCAGTTAGGGTTGTTGTTGTTGTTGCGCCATCAAAGAAAACACGCTGTCTTTGAAGGATAAACGAGGCTCTAACACCTGCATAAGGTGTCAAACTTAGGTTGCAATCTGGCTGGAACGATCTTGCAAATACCAAGTCAGCTACGTTGTAGTTGAGCTTGTAAGTTCCAGTAGCAGATGTGCCTGTTGCACCGTTTTCGAAAATGTCACTTCCAATAGCAGGCTGTAAGAAACCGAAGTTAGAGGATGCGACACCACCAACTGCTGCAGGAGGAGTTGATGTGATATGACGACGAGCGTAGTTGGAATAACCTGTCCAACGACCCCAGATCTGCCAATCACAATCAGCACTTTCCCAGCCAAGACCGATTCTTACGCCAGGAGACCATTTTTCGCTAATACGAACATACGGTTCGATGACTGTATCTGTGACAGAAGGGAATGGAGCACTTGGAGACGAGACAGCGTTGCCATCGTTAACAAATGTATTGTTAGCAAATGGGAAGTAAGTCCCTGGCGTCCACCAGAGGAACTCTGCATCCACTAATAATTTTCCTTCACTGCAGCACTCATCGTACTCGTAGTAGCCGTTGTTGTCCCATTCAGCATAGTTTCCATCCCAATTAGCATGGAGGCCGCTGGACAACATTAAGGCAGTCACGCTGCCAAGTAATAATTGTTTCTTCACGAGGTAACCTCTTTTTTAATTTTCTTCTAAATACAGCACCTTAAGCTTATACCAATATCTTGACAACCCCCCCCTTTCTCGATTGCTTTGAAATCGAAAATTTGGGTTTATGTAGGGGAAAAGAAAAAAGGGAATATGCCCTTTCAAATCACTAACGCATCTACTTAAGAGGTAATTATTTATGTCGACTGTTAAAGCAGCTCCACTCGATAGACAAAAGGCCGTATCTTTGATTGAAAATTTTTTTAAGCAATTCGAAATTTGCTGCAATCGGCAAACAGCTCCAACGCCCGAAGAGTTCAAAAATATCTTCGCTGAAAACTTTCAAATTTCCAGTAACAATAAATTCGTCGCTAAAAGCCGCCTTGAGTACCTTGACAGGATCAAAACATTCCAAAAGAAGTATAGCCATGTCAAAATCTCTTCCCTTTTAGAAGAACCTATTTTCTCTGAAAATAAAGTCGTAGTCCGTTACGACGCTGACCTTATCTCACACGGACAACAAAAGAACATACAGGTTAACATCATGGCCATTGCTACGATCGATAACAACTTATTGACGAGCTGGTCGCAAATCGCCCATGTGATGGGACGTGATCAATGGGATTCTTAAGAAACAATATCATGAAATATTGCTTCCTTTTTCTAATTTTGGCTGTTGGTTGTCGTGTGGGCCCAAGCTATGACCCACCCTGCGTTGTTGCCCCAACAGAGTGGAAGGCAGAAGAAAATTTTGTTCAACCGCCAGATGTTGAAGATTGGTGGGATATTTTTTATGACCCAGTCCTTGATTGTCTTGAAGAAACTGCACTTTCCAATAGCCCCAATCTTTACATCGCCCTTCAACGGATCGTTGAATCAAGGGCCGTTTTAGGTGTAGCCAAATCGGAACTTTATCCGGAAGTTGATTTAGCTCCGAGCTATAGCGATTCGGGTTATCTTTTTAAACTACTCGGACTCACTACGCTTCCAGTTCCAGTTACCGAAAAAATTAACCCTATTGTTCGTGTTCATCAGGTTCAGTACACACTCCCGTTGAACATGTCCTACGAGTTGGATTTGTGGGGAAAAATACGTTCTGAAGTCGATGCGGCAAGATTTTCTCTGCAAGCAGAAGAAGAAGATTTTGATAACACTCGACTGACTTTGACAACAGAGGTGGCCTCGAACTATTTTCTGATGCGATCTCTTGATGCTGAGATTGCGTTTCTTTCTGAAACTCTCAAAGTGCAACAAAATAGCTATGACCTCAACCGTTCCCGCTATGAAAAAGGGCTCGTCAGTTTTCTCGATGTAGCAGAAGCCCAAGCTACATTGGCCCAAACAGAGGCCAATTTAGATGATACCATTAGGCAAAGAACTCTTCAGGAAAATGCAATTGCCGCGCTCCTTGGCCTCAATGCAAGTAGCTTCCACCTCGACAGCAATCCACTTCTGTCGCCTCCTCCTGCAATTCCTGTAGGCCTTCCTTCGACAGTTCTGCTTCGTCGCCCCGACCTTCGGAAGTTGGAAAGGGAAGCTGCTGCCGACCACTCTCTTATCAATATTGTGTATGCCTCTTTTTTCCCCTCCTTCGACTTAACCGGTACTCTTGGGTTTTTGAGCCCAGACTTTCGCGATTTTCTCTCTTGGAAAAGCAGACTTTGGTCGATGGGCACTAACGCCATGCAAATCGTGTTTGATGGAGGCAGAAGACGCAGCGAACTTGCACTTGCTTATGCCAACTTCCGGACAGCAGAAGCAAGCTACCAGCAAGGAGTGGTCACCGCTTTTCAGGAGGTTGAAGATTCTCTTAACAACCTTGAATGGCAAAGTAGGCAAGTTTCGAGTCTAAAAACAGCCTTTGAAGCGAATAACAAGTCTCTTCAGCTTTCTAGGAATCGGTATAAAGAGGGTCTTGTGAACTATTTGGAAGTCGACACGAATCAGCGCAACGCTTTGCAAGCAGAGAGCGCCTACGCAAACGCCCTTGGCCAGTATTACCTATCGACAGTTAGCCTGATCAAGGCGATCGGCGGCAGCTGGGATTGTGAGTGATTCATCACGAAAAACACTGCTATTCATGATGAATCTATCCCCATTTATGGTAAAATAGTTCCTTTATGAGCGCATCTTACCGGTTTAGAATAGCCGCCATCCTTGGCAATATCCTCGAGCACTACGATAGTGCCCTCTTTGCTCTGCTTGCTCCCTTCATTGCACCCCTATTTTTTGATAATAGCGACCCAGTCAAATCGCTCATTTTGACCTATGCCATCTTGCCATTGGGACGGTTAGTCCGCCCTTTTGGATCACTTTTTTTTGGCTGGATCGGCGATCGGTGGGGAAGAAAAGAAGCTCTATCGATCTCCCTATTTGGGATGGCCATTGTTACGGTTTCCATTGGTTGCCTCCCTACCGTCGAGCAGATTGGCCCAATATCCCCCGTTTTTCTTGCAATCGGACGGATGTGGCAAAGTCTTTTTGCCGCAGGCGAATCTTCGGGAGGAGCCATTTTTGTCCTAGAACACACTGAACAAAAAAAACGGAGCCTCATCAGCGGTTTCTTTGAATCCTCAACCGTCTTGGGCATTTTATTAGCCTCATTTCTGGTGATGTTAATGGCCCATTTCAATGGGGTCGAAACCTATTGGAGGTTTTTATTTTGGGGTGGGGGGATCACCGCTTTTTTTGCCCTCTTTCTTCGATTAAAGGGAAAGGAAGGGACCGAATTTACCCCCGCTGTCAAAGCCCCCCTTTTACCCCTCCTTTTCGAGCATCGAAAGGTTTTGTTTCGTTTGATTTTAGCTTCCGGTTTTTCTTATACAACCTACTCGATTGCCTTTACGTTCATGAACGGATTTATTCCGATGGTGACAAGTTACACAGCGGCCGATTTCATGAAGGTGAACACAGCCCTTCTGATTTTAGACATGCTGCTTCTCCCCTGTTTTGGCTATCTTTCGACCCGTTTTGGAAAAGAAAAAGTGATGCGGTCGGCAGCCTTTGCCTCGTTGATCGGCGCCATTCCCCTCTTTTTCTTTTTGAATGGGACAACAGCACTGTTTGCGCCCCTATTTGTTGTCGTTCTTGGCGTGGCCTTTTCTGCCTCCTATTCGGCATGGGCTCTTGAACAGGTGCCTGTCCATCGCTACACCCTCATCTCCCTTGGCTATACGCTTGGATCGCAGTGGATTCGGGGCCCCAGCCTCATTCCTATGCCTTCTTCTTTACCAACAGACAGGCTGGACATTTGCCCCAGGACTATACCTGGCAGTCGTCGCTTTTGGAGCCATTTTTGCCCTGTCACCTAAGAGAGTCGCTCAACCAGCACGATGTCTCTAATACTTGCCCTTCTTGCCTTTGCAACGGTTTACACAAGGTCCTTTCCAGAATTGGTTAAAAGCCTTTTGCACATTGCTGTGGACGCCAGATATCTATCAAATTCCCTTAAATTTAGGTTTAGGTCGTGTTTTTGATGTGAAGGGACAAAAGATGGACGCTTCATTTTACGGCCAATGGATGGCCTACAAAAGCTCAAGGAATATAGCTTTAATTCCCCTATTCACACTTTTGACAATACTAGTCTTCATTTTCGAATAAGAATTCATCAAGGAGAACACAAGACTGCTATTCGTGATGAATCTAAAAGGTCTCTTTAATTCCGTTCGTCGAAGCTGACAGGGCCGGGACCAAAATAGGCAATCAGCAATGCACCTCCAATAAGCGAGACATTCTTCATGAACATGATCTGCTGCAGATAGGCAACCGAAGGGTCGCTTAAACCCCAAAATTTATGCATCACTAATGTAACAGGGGCTAGGAAAAGGACAATCAACCACGCCCCAATCCGAGCCTTAAACCCAATCAGAATGCTTAAACCACCCAGCAGGGCAATCAATCCCGAAAATGGAACTAAAAAACCTGCCATCGGAACGCCAGAATTGGCGGCAAAACCGATTGTATTGGCCGTGAAGTGGCCAAAAGAGGCCAAAATAAAAAGCGAAGAGAACAGAATTCTCCCTAAGAGGGCTATAAGCTGCATAGAAACATCCTTTTTGTAAGAGGATGTTCATACCCAATTGCAGAAAATGGGGGCAATCAAAACCTTTTAAGGAAAGACTTAAAGGTAGGATAGCTCAATTTTCCGGTATTCGTATTACGAGGACTTGGGTGATAACAGGCCAAAACTTTAAGCCCTTCAGGAATTTGATAGATTTCTCCAAATTTGAACTTCATTTTTGGCGGCATGAAATAGTCGAAAGCTAATTTTCCCAATGTGATGACATGGGTCAGGTTTTTAAGATAACTAACCTCTTCTTTCAAATAAGCAACGCAAGTTCGACACTCTTGTGGAGTTGGCTTGTGTTTAGGAGGGACACAACGGACAATATCGGAAATATAGCACCCAGTTAAAACCAGCCCATCATCAATGGATTCAGAAGTTGGCTGATTGGCAAAGCCCGTTTCAAAGAGGGCCTTCATCAAAAAGTCTCCACTCGGATCTCCTGTAAAAATCCTTCCTGTCCGATTGCCCCCATGAGGAGCAGGAGCTGAACCGATCAGGAGAAGCCAACCATTTGGGTCACCAAAGCCCGTAACAGGGCGATGCCAATACGCCTGATCTTCCATCCCATCTTTTGGAACAATCGATTCTCGATAGTTCACTAAACGTGGGCATTTTCGACACCCAATGATCTTCTGGTTTAATAACTTAAGCGACACATAAAAATTATATCACAAACTATTAACCACAAAACACTTTAAACTATGCATAGCGTTTGGAGCGAAGCTCCCGCTTTGCTTTGTTATTTTCAAAACTGAAAGCGAAGCAGGAGCTCATACGCATTAAGCTAAGCAATTCAAGACCTTCGGTCTATTGTCAGGACAAATTCAGGCGAAACTTCTGGTTTTCCGTTTAATTTATTTCCGACCCTCTTCGGTCATTTCTTTGATCGACAGCCCTTTTCCATGAGCAATTTTCTTCCTAAGCTTTTTTAAAGCCCGATTAGTCCCATGCTTTGTGATCACTATTTTTTCACCATTCATAACTTCACCCAAAAGTTCAGGAAAATGAGTTTTGCCTCAAAAGCCCCAAATTGCCTCATAACAAACTTCAGTAGAATGTTATCTAAAGTTTAAGTGGTTCATTATTTTAGGGCCTTAAATTACGAGACCGCTAGAAAGGTTTTTGTCAGCTTCCAATTTCGGCAGCTTGCTTAGCAGAAACTGGGCTTCCCCTAGACAAACTTTGACCATATCCACTAGTCGATCAAGCTCTTGCTTTGTATGCTCAGCCATCACTTGGATCCTTAACCTAGCTTCACCTTTTGCAACACCGGGAAACTCCACAATATTGGTGATCACCCCCCTCTCGATGAGAAGGCGCACAAGGACCCGTGTCAACCCTTCATTACCAATGATGATGGGTACAATTGCCGAAGGATCGCCCTTAAAAGGGAGTCCCTCTTTTGTCAGCAGCGCTCTCAAATAGAGCACATTATCCATCAGCTTTTTTCTTAAAAGATCCCCTTCATCGGATTGAACGATCTCAAACGCTTTTAATATGACAGCTGCTTGCGAAGGCGAAAGGGCATTTGAAAAGGCTCGGGGACCACTAAAAAAAGTGAAATATCCTTTTAAAGCTCTGGAGTTAGCTGCAAAAAAGCCACCATTCGAAGCAAATGTCTTTGAAAAACTTCCAATTAAGAAGTCGACTTTCCCCACCATCCCCTGTTTTTCCAAAACACCAAGTCCATTTTCTCCAAGGCAGCCTAAATCGTGTGCAACATCGACCAGCAACCAAGCATCAAATTTCTTGCAGACAGCTTGTAAGAGTTCAAGGTCTGGGCTATCAGAATCCATCGAAAAAAGGCTTTCAGTGACTACTAAAATAGCATTTTTATCATCTTCTGCCCGTATCTGTTGTAGCTTACTCTCTACTGCATTGATATCCAAATGGGGGCAGTAATGGAGGTTTCTTGTTGCTGCCATCGCCCCTTCACGAAGACAGGAATGGGAGAGACGGTCCATTACAATGTGATCTTTTTGCCTGATGAGTGCAGTAATACCCCCAAAACCTGCTCCCCAACCAGTAGGGAAAAGGGCCACATTATCCATCTGAAGAAAATCGGCAATCGTCCTCTCCAGTTCGATGGTAAATTTAGTATTTCCAAAAAGAGCCGGGGATCCTGCGCTATGGACCCCATATTCTTCAATTGTCTCAATCGCAGCTTTTTTGATGCTTGAATGGGAAGAAAGACTAAGATAGTCTTGAGAAGCAAAATTGATCCCCTGAAAAGAGGCACCCTTATCGTCAACACCCTTACAAGTGGACAAAGGAGGGGTTGTACTAGTCTTCTCAAAGAGCCAAATCAGTGTTTCATTTAAAATTTCTTTCCACTGATAGTGGGGCTCCAGACGTTGGATAAGGTCTTTGCCTCTCAAAGGCCTGTAATAGCTCATATCCTCTAAAAAAACAGCTTTTGAAAGTTGGGATAGAACCTCTTCAAAACCCTCTTCTGCTAAGGATGGGTTCTTCAGAATCTCAATTATCTGATGCAGTGTAGGTCTATTAATAACAGATTGAACTTTCGATTCATCAAATAACAAAGACATAAAACCCCAAAAAAAATTTAGTGGTTACTCTAACAAAAAAGATAGTTGATTGCTACGAGACAGCGCAGAGATTTTTGCCGGCTTCTAACTTCGAGATTTTATCTTCTGCTGGTTCAATCAAACCTAAATTGATCCGCTTGATATCGATGTAACCCTCAGGGAAAATCGGTAAATGGGACAATACGCTCTTTTTAAAAATGTCTAGAGGCAGTTTTGTTAAGGCAAAGTCGGGGTTGTTTTTCTTTATTTCCCCAAGAGTCTTGCATGAGCAATCTTTCTTGCAATGGCTCGGCAATAAAAGGACTTGGTCAGATAGGGCGTGCAGCTTTTGCAACGAATGATAGTGAAGATCTGTCCAGCTTTCTGCTTTTCCACCCAGATCGGGCCTTCCTATCGAGTCTAAAAATAATGTATCGCCAGCAAATAGGAATTGGCCTTCGAGTAGCAGGGCTACATTGCCAAGGGTATGCCCTGGCAGATGGAGCACTTCGAAATGTACTTTCCCTAATTGCAAATGTTGCCCTTCCCACAAAGGGGCAAAATGAAATGTCGCTGGCAATAAATCTACAGGGTGAATGGCATCGTAAGGGTGCAAAAGGTAGGTGGCACCGCATATTTGAGCCAGAGCCCTTCCTCCACTGATATGATCAGCATGCGCATGGGTGTCAATGACCAGTTTTACTTCAGCTTGCTTTTGCTTAATAAGATCCAAATAGGGCTCAAGATGTCGTGTTGGATCGATAATGATGGCCTTTCCATCAGAGATAATGGCATAACTCAGACACCCTCTTCCCATTCTTGCAATCTGGTAAATCTCAAGCCCTTTCGACGCATGGATCTGATGGGTGTCGTAAAGTTCACCCCAGGCGCGCATCCCTCCATGGATGCTCCTTGCACGGAACCCCTGCTGGTTTAAGTGAGTAGTGACAATATGAGAGCTATTTCCCCTGTAACAGATCACAGCGATGGGCCTGTCTTTGCTGATCGTCTCAAGAGTCGGGCTATTCCAACCATCTGCAAGAAGTTCATCGTAAGGGAGGTTAAGAACTTGGAGCCCATCTACATCAATTTTCCACTGCTCAAAATCGGCTTTACTTCTCACATCTAGCAGGAGAGGGGCTTGTCCAAGCTTTGCTTCTTCTCTGAAGGTACTTGCACTACATTCATCTGGATCCATAAGATGCTTTTTAAGCTATATTCCAACTTTATGCAAACACCAACTACAATACCCCATACTCGACGTTCCTTCTTGCTGAAGCTTGGCCGAAATATCCTCATCGGCACTTTCGTCATTTTCCTCTCTCTTTATGCAGGAATGTGGGGATACCACCACTATGAAAACATGGATTGGGTTGATTCTTATGTCAATGCAGCGATGATATTATCTGGAATGGGGCCTGTATCGACCCTTCAAACTGAAGCAGGTAAAATATTTGCAGGCACTTATGCTTTATTTTCGGGTATCATTTTTCTTGTGATCATCGCTATCATGGGCGCCCCCATTTTTCACCACTTCTTTCACATGCTTCACATTGAAGAGGGGAAATTAAAGTAAAAAAAAGATAAGTTTAAACTATGCGCACTCCTCCTCTTATATTTTGTGGTTCCTCCCATCCTGCTCTCGGAAAAGAGGTGGCCAGCCTTCTCGGCACTCACCTCGGGAAACTTTCTATCAGCCTCTTCCCTGACGGAGAGACCCATGTGGAGGTTCTTGAAGATGTTTATGGCAAGGATGTCTTTGTCCTACAAACAGTTGCACTCGATCCGAACCATTACTTGATGGAATTGCTCATCATCATCGATGCACTTAAGAGAGCTTCTGCAAAAAGTGTGGTTGTCATCATCCCTTACTTTGGTTACTGCCGCCAAGACAGAAAGGACAAACCTGGTGAACCCATTACAGCTAAACTGGTTGCAAATCTTCTCACTAGTGCAGGAACAACACGTCTGATCACATTAGATCTCCATGCACGGCAGCTAGAAGGCTTTTTTGAAATTCCTGTAGACCACATTTTGTGCCAAGAGGTTTTAATGGAATCGGTGAGCCATAAAATTGGGAAAGAACGGGTCGTTGTCGCACCCGATCTTGGCAGCATCAAGATCGCTAAAAAAATGGCCACCCTCCTTCGTGCAGATTTAGCTCTCATCGAAAAGAATCGGATCAACCCGCACGATGTGAAAATGACCCTCATCGGGGATGTCCGTGGCAAAGATGTCCTGATTGGGGATGATATGTGCTCGACAGCAGGCACCCTTACAGCTCGCCGCCTCGAAATGCAAAGAGGGCGGGGCAAACCGCATCTTTGGTGCTATCACCCATGGTCTCTTTGTTAGCGATGCCCTCGATCGGATTGAGAAAAGCCCTTTGGATCAGGTCTTCGCTACAAATACCATCCCCCAAAACCACACTTCCCCCAATAAAATCATCACTCTCTCCATTGCCCCGCTGATAGCTAACGCTATTCAGCAGTTGCTAAGAACTTAGGGGGTATAGCTTAGGCTTTAGAGCCACTTGCAAAAATCCGTTAAGTGGAAAAACAGTCCCGGAGGGACGAAATAAGAGGGTAGAAAGAGGGAGCATATACCCACGTCCATCGGTATAGATAGCCGCCGCTCCCGAGGCGTGTAGATCAATTCAGCTAATATAAATACTGTAATCCTACCTGAAAGCTAAATGCAGCAGCTTTATTCCAGACCTCTGCTTCTGCTTCAATGTAGGAGCGGAGCTGCTCGGTGATGTGGTTTGAAAGGGTAACTGCACCTTCAATGCTGTTTTTTGAAACGGGGACACCTAAAATGGTGAAAGGAGTTCCAAAACCGAGGAAGGATTGGTTTTGGAAGGCGTCAGAAGAGGTAAAGCGATAGTTCCAGGTGATGTCGGTGCTGAAGTAGAATCCCCAGCAATGTTCATATGCTGTGAAGTGAAAACCTGCGCGGGTAAGAGCTGTTGTGTGCTCTAGCTTTTGCAAGGAAAGGCCAAACTCTGGTTCGTTCTTTTCGGAAAAAGCGTCGCGTTGATAACTGACACTTTCGATAGCGGCAAACGGTTGGATCATCAAATTGCAAACCGGCAGGTCAAAACCTATTTCAAAATAGGCAGTAAAGTCATAAAACCTGGGGCGACTGTCTATATCCCCCTCTAGATCACCAATGACTACTGTTCGGTGAACTTTATGCTGGGTATATCCAAAGGCCGCGTCGGCAAAGGCATAAAACCTGTCGGGACGATAGAGGGCATAGAGACCCAAAAACCCGCTGTTCATCCGACCAAAACCATTGAGGTTATAGTGAATGAATTCATAATCATAGGAAAGGGCTGCACCCAGTGTAAAATCATTCAAGAAGGTTTTTTGAGCGCCCCAGGTCAAATCGAGACCTGTGGTGTGAAAACCAAAACCATTGCCGTTGTTACGCAATAAATCGCGCCCCCAACTTCCTTGAGCCCAAAAAGTGATCCCATCACAATAAGGGGTATAGCAAGGGTCTACGACAAGAACTCGGATAGGGTCGTAGAGCCTGCGGATGAATTGTTGGCTCAAAAGACCCACAAGGTAAGGATCGTTAGCATATTGGGCGCCGCTCAGCTGATCGAGTGCTTCGGTTAATTGATCTTGAGGTAAAGCAAATAGAGTATCTAAAACAAGAGTTTCAGTTGCCGTTGGTGAAGCCGCCAGTAGCGCATTTAACTGATTTTGAACCTGAATCTCGTTGAAAGAAAGGGCACCATTTAAATTTAGTTGCTTGAAGAAAAGAAAAACGGCATTGGGGTTTGAATAATCTAAAAAGGCTCCAAAGCGTGAGTTTTGAAGAGTCGCGCCAGTAAAATGGCCAGAAACCCCTCCTCCAGCTGCTAATATCTCATATCGATCTGCGAAATTCACCCCATCAATGGGCAGAACAACAACCTCGCCGCCGTTCAACTGAGCTATACCTGTCACATTAATCAGGTCACTTTGCCCAGCCAAATTCACTTCTACGTTGTAAAAAGAACCTGAATCTTGAGTATAGGTGGTAAAGTTTAGTGTTCCAATACTATTGCCGGGAGAAATTACACCACCAGGTTGTATATGGCAAAAGTCACCCGTTCCTGTGCCAGTTAATACCCCATTTAAGGCAACATTGAGTTGGTTTCCTAGGATGCCATTTAGATTGAGAGTCGATCCATTGGTCACATTTGTAGTGCCAGAGTAAGCACCGCTGTTACCTGTCAGCTCGAGAACTCCACCTCCAGATAGATTTAGGGAACCATTCCCTTGCAAAGCCCCAGAAAAAAGCGTGCTGCTGTTCCCAACGACATTGATAGCTCCGGCTGTCGTTAGCCCTGTATTGACAGGCCCTGTTCCGGCAAGAGAAAAAATTGAATTGGAGTAGTCAGTTGCTGTGAAAAAATCGTAACCAAACAATTCTCCTGTGACTGTTACCGCTGAATTTGGACTAAAAACATTATTTCCCCTAGGAGCAAGCGCAGCACTCGCGTTAATCGTGGTTGTCCCACTATAGGTGTTGAGATTGGAAGCATTAAAGAAAACAGAGCCCGATAGAATATCGACATTTCCTCCGGTTGTTAAATCGGTGATAGCCCCCCCCAGGAATAGTTGGACGGTGGTTCTAAATTGAGCCGTGAATCCATTTGCTATTTGGATGGGATTGTTGAGCTGATTGTTATTGGCTATGAGTGTTCCTGACGTACTTGTAGTGATGGTTGGCTCAAAAATAATGGGGCCTAAGCCAACGTATGCGTAATTGGAGAGATTCAACCCGCCTTGGCTTATCGTTAATACCAAATTTCCGCCTCCAGTTACATCTAACACATAAGTGCCTAACCCTATTTTTGTGATGTTACCGCCTGAACCAATAATATCGGAACTGATCGTGAGCCCTGCATTATTAGAACCAATGAACAATGTACTGTTTCCTAAAGAAAGGAATGTTGAACTATCTGATACGACATTCAGGAGTACATCAGATTGGTTCCCATTTAAAACCAGAAAGGACCCAGCGTTTAAAATAACCCTTGTCACTACACTGTTTGTTGATGAGCCATTCAATTGAAGAGTGCCAGAATTAAAGACTTCAAATATCTGTCCGCCACTATGGTTCGTTATCCCACCATTATCGCAAGTAATGGTTAAGGGCTGGCCACTTAACATGAAGTTGTAGGCAGGCGCCCCAACTGGAAACAAGATGTTACTGATCGTAAGATTTGTACTTAGCGTTGGGATATTATATGACGACGTCGTAAATATCCCTTGTTCACCAGAACCATTTGGAATCCCGGCGCTCCAGTTGTTAGCGTCGGCTAAATCGCCAGGATCTCCAATGTCTGTTCCCACCCACGTGCTGTCGGAGGATAATTTTGCATGGAATAACAAAAGCGTTACTGCAATAGCAGAGAAGACTTTATGGGTATTTTGAAACATAGGATAGACACTTGGAAGAAGTATCTATACCATTTGGATCATTTCTTCTGAAAGTTCCGACAAAAAGGTTCTGATTTGTTCAAGGGAAGTGGCGTGGGCGATGGTGTGGCAGATCACTTTTCCACCAGGCGTATCTGATTTATGGGCGCCTACTCCGATCATGAAAACTTCTCGTCGTAGAACCAAAGGTTCACGAGGAGAAGCAACGGAATAATCAGATCGGTGTAAAACAGAGCTCCGACATTGCCGTGGCTGAAATGGTTGCGGGTATAAGCATCCCACTGGTGATGGATCGCATCGCCAAGAATCCAAATGGCAAACCCAACGACAATAGCTGTCCAGAAAGATTTACGAAGCCAAATAGCCATCATTCCAAGAACACCAAAAGCCAAATTCACATTGCCAAGTTCCTGCATATAAGGACAAGAAGGCCACTGAGTATAAGCTTGGATGGTATCTTCCATAAATGTGAGGGCATAAAAGGAAAGAAAACTTGTGATGCCGACGAAAAAAACAAGCTGATAAAGAAGGGCCAGCTCGATGATTTTTTTCCTCGTCCTTGCTTCAGGACTTAATTTGGAAAGATGGATGAAAAAACCAATGACACCCAAAATGTAAATGATGAGAAAAACAATCATGTTTAATATTTCTTCATGTAAGGGATTGCGAAATTGTTAATAAATGTCCTGAGCGTGATCCAAGGGAATTTTTGTTGAAAAGGGAGATGCTTTGTGTAGGTGGCCATCGACTCGGTACAACTGACGGCGCGCCTAATCTTTTTATAGAAAGAACCGCCAGCGCTTTGATGGAAAAGACAATTTCTCTCTTTGGCTTCTAACAAAAGGGCAGTGGATAAGAGCCGATAAAGGGTGTTGCTGTTGCCTGCGTGTTTATCATAGCCAAAAAGAGGGCACATCATCACATTGTCTTTAACAAAAAACCCAACCACCCCTTGTATGGAGCCATTTTCTTTTAGAGCTCTGATTAAAAAAAGGCGGTTATCGATAAGATGTTTGATAAAGTCGTAAGTGACATGAGGATTCAAACTAGAATGGCTATCGATGTACAGTTTTCGATAGAGCTCCAAAATCCGGGCCGTATCTTCAGGCATCAAGCCCTCTTCATCGACCACTTCAAATGATTTTTCTCTCCATAGCTTCAAGTCACTTTTGATGATACGGGTGGAATAAAGTTCCTGATCAGTCGGGTCGGTAAAATGTACAGAACGGCTTGCCAAAAGATGACACCCCTCTTTTTTCAAATCTTCTATCAAGCCTGAGTTGGTTCTTGGCGTTAACGACCTAAACACAATGGCATGGTGGGGAAAACGATTTTTCAGATAGTGGATCACACGACCAATTTTTTCCCTTGAAAGACTTTCAGGGTAAAGATCGGTTGAAAATAGCCAATCATTGACGTAGATCACCGAGTTAAGATGCCCTCTTCGACCTATTTTTCCAATTCCACCCACAACTTTTTTAGCCAAGAATTGTAACCAAGGATTTCCTATTAAATGGAGGGTTTCCATCGGATAAGAAACATAAAATGTCGAAACAGAGCAGACCCATGAATCGGAATAATTGGCAGTGGCAACGACGACAGGCAAGACCATGTCATCAATTTTTAACACCTGCATCTGGGCGGTCACATTTTCAATGAACCGACCGATTCCATCTTTAATTAATGGGGTTAAATACTTTTTGGCATACTCCCCATCAGGATTTGTTGGCCACTGCAAAGAGTCTAGATTTGTTGCATCGTAAAGCTTAGGCATCAAAATCTATAGCTCAATAAAAGGTTGAAACCCCAAATCATCAATTTGGTATCGATGAAATCGAAAGGAAAGTTTTCCCTTCCTCCATAATGACGAAACTCATAAAACGGGGTTACTTGTGCCTCAAACCCGCCAAAGCAGGGACAGAAGCGATAAATCATCGGAAGCTCGATCCTGTAGTTCCAGTCGTCCTCTATTAAGAGGTTAAAATCATCCACATCAGGATCGCCAGTGACAGCACATTTAGCGTTGTACATAATTTCTCCTTTGAAATTGAGCCCTACAAATATCTGTTGGTCGATATTGATGCCCGAGAGGAATCCGAAGGCGCCATAAGGATATCGGGTTTCAAAGTTGAGGATTAATGGAGAGGGGTCATGAAAGTTGTTGTACTCTTTTCTATACCCAATCCCAACAAAAGGGGTGAAGTAAGGTTGAAGCCATTGTTCGGTTTGAAAAGTAAAGCCGATCCTTGCTTCAATTAGGTAGTCCTTAAAGGTCGATTTTAGATAATCGCCACCACTCGTTTCTCCTTTTAGTGGGCCAATGCCATAAAGTGCATTTGCACCCCAATAGATCCCAAAACATTTTATTCGGTCGTACGTTGCACGCCCCGCCGAGATCCACCCATTTTGAACAGTTCCTCCCTCCCTAGTCCGATGGACATGGTAGAACTCAGGACCTATCGATAGGACGTTTGGCGGAGGAAGGCAGCAATAGTCGCTTGCTGATAAAAGGGAAGAGAACAAAAGGAGTGGGACTACAGTTTTCAAAGGGAGATCCTCAAGATTTGTGTTGGCATTAAAAAATATTTTGAATACTAAATGGATTTGACAATGTCAAGGGTTGAAAAGTTTTCGGGAAATCGCTTACATGGACAGTTTTCAACTTTAAAAAGGAAAAACAATATGAAACAGACCCTATTTCAGTCACTTCTTATCCTTTGTAGCGCCTCTACATTGACTGCGCGTGATCCCTTCATCTTCCAAATTGATTCAGAAAAGGAAAGTGTCGAGTTTCCGTCTGAGGCCTCTTTTGCAGATCTTATCGATTCTTTAGGTGGGCAAGTTGACACCTCACAACCTTTTACTCTAGCCATGGATGTGAACGGCCCTCTTGTGATGATCAAAGTGGCACAAAATAATGGTCATCCCCCAAGAGACTACCATTCCCCTATCACAGCCCAAGAAAAGAAAGATCTTTCAGAGCTTGTTCGCACTCTTGCAAACGAAATGCAACCTGCGCTTCTTGGCAAAAAAGGACATCTAGAAAGTATTGGAGATCGCATTGTCCATCTCCATCCTCTTAAATTCTTAACCATTATATTCACAGATAATGAACTGAAAGTTTGCATGAAGAATATGGATGGGAAGGCTTTTGTCTGGAAAAAATTTCAGGGTGAAACCGTTGAAAGTTTAGCAAAAGAACATAAAGCCGGAAACTTAAAGCATGAAATGGTCAACGATTTTGCCACCAAAGTTGGTCTTTCTGGTGGAGAAATTATCCCATTTATTTCCGGACAAAAATGGGAACAGCTCATCAGTTATCTGATTGGAAAAGTAAAAGTTGAAAAGCCTCAGGGCAAAAAATACAATATGTGAACGGATGAAAGATTTTTACTCGCGACTTAATTACAGCATAGGCAATGAAGATTGGAGAGTGGAAAAAAAAGCCCTCCAAATTGAGCCTGGGAACCATGTCCTTTGCATTACCGCAAGTGGAGACAGACCTTTGCACCTTTTGCTAGATCCTTGCAAACAAGTGACATCAATAGATGCAAACCCTGTTCAAAACCATCTTTTGAAGCTTAAATGCGCTGCCATGCAAAAGTTGGATTACGATAACTATGTCTGCTTTTTAGGCGCGAGACCCTCTAGAAATAGAGAGGATACCCTACAGAGTCTTTTGAAAAGCCTCGAACAAGACTGCCAAGTCTATTGGGGGAAAAATAAGAAAAAGATTTCGAAAGGGATCATTTATCAGGGGGATGTAGAGAGATTGACTAAATTGATTGCGCTTGCCTTTTGGTTTTGCCGCCCTAAAAAAACAAAACAGTTGTTCTCATTTGTAAATTTAGAGGAACAAAGACAATTCATAGATGAAAAATGGGATACGAACGCCCTGAAAAATGTTTTCCGTTTCGCACTTTCAAGACGGGTTTCAGAAATGGCGGCGATTGACCCAGGTCTTTACACATGCGTCGACCCCAACATCGAGTTGGGAAGTTACATCTACGATCGGATGTTAGCTGCTCTCAAACAAGGGCTTGCCAAAGAAAACCTACTAGTTTCACTGATTCTAAGAGGCTACTTAAGTGAAGAGGCTTTCCCTCCTTACCTTACAAAAGATGGATTTGAAGTGATTAAAGAGCGGGTCGACAGATTATCGATCAAGACAGAAAACGCACTTAATCACTTAGAAAAAACTCCAGGTGAGACCTACGACAGATTTTCGATGTCAGATATTGCCTCTTATATGGACCAGGCAACTTTTGACAGGATGTTGAAAAACATCTACAGAACTGCAAAACCTGGTGCTAGATTCTGCATTCGACAATTCTCCTCCAACCACAAACTTTCCCCTGAATATTCCTCCCACTTCTGCCGCGATATAGATCTAGAAAATCAATTAGAAAAAGATGATAGCTGCTTTGTTTATCGATTCATTGCGGGGACAATAAAAAAATAATGATATTCAAAGATAGACGTGACGCCGGGGAAAAACTTATTTCCTCTCTTATGGGTTACAAAAAAGCAAAAAATACGGTTGTCCTTGGACTTGCACGAGGGGGTGTGCCTGTCGCTGCAGAAGTTGCCGCAGCCCTTTTCCTCCCCTTAAGTGTTGTCGTGCCCCGAAAGATAGGCGCTCCTGGCAATAAAGAATTGGCCGTTGGTGCGATTGCTGAAGGGGGTGTGGTGCTTCTAAATGAAAGGCTCATCCAGATGCTACAGGTATCGCCACACTATTTGGAAAGAGAAATTGCTAACCAAGAGGCAGTTGCCAAAGAAAGACTTGAGCTGTTTAGGAAAGTTGCCCCTTTACCCCCCTTAAAAGGATGGCAGGTCATTTTGGTCGATGACGGCATTGCAACGGGTGCCACCATGCTCGCGGTCATCGAATCGATGAGAAAACTTGAGGTAAAGAAAATTATCGTAGCAGTACCAACAGCGTCAACAGCGGCTTTTAAGCAGATGGAAATCAAAGCTGATGAAGTGGTCAGCTTACTTGTGGATGAAGACTTTCAGGCAGTTGGTCAATATTACGAGCGGTTCGATCAAACAGAGGACCAAGAGGTCCTCTCTATTCTAAAAAGTAGCAAGCAGCTAGCACATTAAAAAATATTCAATCGTTAGACCTTTTAGTGCTTGCTAGCGTTATTTAATCCCTTTTGTTAGTGTCGTCCATTACAAAAGGAATTGGGATGAAACTCTTTTTAACGATCAATCTTTTTTTTGTGTTCTGCTGTTCAGCCCTTTCGGGTGCTGAATGGCTGCCATCTATCGAAGTGGTAGCTTCAGGGCAAAGCCCTATCGTAAAGCTTGATCCTAAGGGGAACGGTGTTGCGATTTGGTTATCTGCAGATAGCAAATCGATTATATCTGGTGTTCTTCCTGTTGGAGCGCCAGCTTGGGAAAGTTTTCCTCTATTCTCTCTTGGATTCCCAGGGACAATCAATACTCTTAATCTATCGGTAGATGACGCAGGCGACGCAGTAGCTGTTTGGGCTGAAAATACCATCGAAGGAAAGTTTGTCCTTTACTCCTCTCTACCCTTTGGTTCACGTACTTGGTCCACCCCTGTTTTTATTGCACCTACGATTCCTAACGAAACGCCAAGTAATCCCTCAATGGGAACAGATGCCAATGGAAATGCAGTGATCGTTTGGCAATCTTTAACAGCAACCTCTCAAAATGTGATCGAAGCGGCTTTAGTCCCCTTTGGAAGCACCATGATGCCTACTCCACAAGTCATTTCAACCACACAACCGCAAAATTTTGTTCCAGATGTCTCTGTGAATGCCTCAGGAGATGCGATAGCCGTATGGAGAGGTGAAAATGCGCTTCTTGACTACACAGTAGATGCAGCGGTGCTTACAGGGGGCGTATGGGGACCTTCTCAAGATCTGACAGCCTTCTCCCCCACCACGACACAAATGCCGACAGCCGCCATTGATCAAGCAGGGAATGGAGTCGCTATTTGGTACAGTGGGGCAACCACAATCTTTGGAGCAGCGTATGTTTCTGGATCATGGCACCCTACTACAACCGTTGCTACAACGAGTGACCCAACACCATTTATTCAGTGGGAGTTGACTCAAGTGGAAATGCTTTAGCTACATGGTTGAATACAGCCAGCATTCAAAGCGCAACTTTGCCGTTTAACACCCCTACTTGGGTTAATTTGCAGAATGTCCCAAATTCCGGATCGGCAGGGCCTGGCAGCTTAACCGTTGACCAATCAGGAGTTGCAACTCTCACCTGGGTCAATACAGCAACAAAGCAAATGGAGGCCTCCATGCTACAGGGGCTTGATTCTACTCCTTGGGGAACACCTTCCCCCCTTTCGACAACAGCAACGGCGGGTCAAGTGACAACGGTTGCAGCGGACGGTTTTGGTGAATTTATTACAGTCTGGCAAGAGACAACCGGCTCTTTAAGATCTTCTTTCTTTGCCCCATTCCCTGTACCACCTTCACCTCTCAATGTCACAGGTGCAAGGTTTAGCAATCAGTTTCTGCTGCAAAAAGAGCTTTCCATCCGTCTTGCGTGGTCCCCTTTTCCGCCCGGAGTTGACGTTGTCGTTTATAAGATCTACTCCGATAGTGAGTTGACCAATCTTGTTGGCGAAGTGAGTGCAAATACCTCTCCCCTCACCTTTGTGATACACAATGTAAGGAGTGGACCACCGCAAACTTTTTATATTGTTTCTGTAAATAGTTTTGGATTCCCTTCTCCAGCGGTTGTCATCACGGTCTAAGGAAAAGTTGATTTCGCTTTACAGTTTAGAGAACTCCAATGGAAAAAATGACTACACTCCGGAATCACCTGACATTTTCGGATCGTACTCCGGAAATGCACGGAAAATCCGGAGTATATTCCGAATACAGCATAAAATAATGCGATTTATTGACAAAAATGGAGTATACTCCATAAATATCAGGTGATTCCGGAGTAGGTTATGTTTCCCCGTCTAAGGCGCTTTTCTCATAAACACAGCTTTTTCGTCTTCGGCCCACGCGGCACTGGCAAAAGCACGCTACTGAGAGAGAGGTTTAAACAAGACGAATGCCTTTGGCTCGATCTTTTAGACTCAAGCCTTGAAGATCGATTTCTTCGTAACCCAAGCGAGCTTCATCCGATAGTCAAAGCTCTTCCTGACAAAACCCACTATGTCATCATTGATGAAATACAAAAAGTTCCTAAGTTGCTCGATGAAGTGCATCGCCTTATTGAAGAGACCAACAAGATCTTCATCTTAACCGGATCAAGCGCACGCAAACTAAAACATGGCAGTGCAAACCTTCTTGCAGGTCGTGCTTTTGTCTACAATTTGTATGCTCTTTCTTGTTTTGAATTAGGGGAAAAATTTGACCTCGAAAAAGCCTTGCATTGGGGAACTTTACCTAAAATATTTAGCCTAAATGAACAATCAGAAAAGAGTGAGTTTTTGCGCTCTTATGCAGATACTTACCTTAAAGAGGAAATATGGGATGAACAGGTCGTGCGAAAGTTGCAACCCTTTCGTCGCTTTCTTGAAGTAGCCGCAGAATGTAATGGAAAGATCATCAACTACGCAAATATAGCAAGAGATGTCGGCGTAGATGATAAAACTATAAAGGAATATTTTATCATTCTCGAAGATACCATGATCGGTTTCTTTTTAGAACCTTTTCACAACTCTTTCCGCAAACGTTTGGCAGAGAAACCAAAATTTTATTTTTTTGATACGGGTGTGGTTCGCAGTCTATCCAGAAGACTTTCAGTTCCTCTAACACCAAAAACAGCGGCCTATGGAGAGGCGTTTGAACATTATATTTTGTTAGAATTCATACGATTAGGAAGTTATTTACAACCAGAATATCGGTTTTCTTTTATCCGAACACCATCAGATGCTGAAGTAGATTTAGTCATTGAAAGGCCAGGGAAAAAGCTTCTCTGTGTCGAAATAAAAAGTTCCGACACTGTTAATGAACAAGACATCAGCTCCTTTAGTAGGCTTACAAAAGATATTCCAGATTGTGAAGCGATCGTCCTCAGCCAAGACCGATTTATGAAAAAATTCGATCATGTGACCTGTTACCCTTGGAAACAGGGACTTGAGGAATATTTCCCTGAAATAAAGGACATCTGAAGATTTAGTCTATTCCGCTTTAGCGTTTAGAGAACTCCAAACGCTTCGCAAGAAACCCAATTAATTGTTTTTTAGCTGGCTACGAAAGGCGTCTAAGGTTTGAACACTGATGTGGTGTTCCATCCCTTCTGCATCAATAGCAGCAATTTCTTCGGGTACCCCAATGGAAATAAGATACTCCAGTACAAGCTTGTGTCTTGCCTTAGAGAAGGCAGCAAGCTGCTTGCCCCTTTCTGTAAGAGTAATCGGCTTATGAGGCTCTCTATTTAGATATCCTTTTCGCTCGAGCCGTTGAATCGTACGTACGACAGTGACATGAGAGACTCCCAAACGAGCCGCAATATCGCACGTCCGTGCTTCTCCCTTACTCTCAATCAAATCAGCGACCAGTTCGACATAATCTTCAGCCTTTTCTGAAAGGTGATGATGCCGGGTCGCTATGAAAGATGCAGCTTCTTTAGGAAGTGGGGTATCCGCAGTCATATAGCAAGTTTAACAGCCTCCTTCCTCTAAGGGCGAGAAAAATCATCTAGAAAACTGATAAACACTTGAATGTATCATCGGCTACATGTAGCATGTGCTACTTTGAAGAAATTTAAGCACAGGAATACACCCATGAGTGGATCAACAATCCAACTAAACGTTTTTTTGCCACCATCAACGCCTTCAATCGAGATGTTAAATTCATCTGATTCAATACTCCTCACTCCGGAGCAACAAAAAATTGTCTTGACCGTGATCGATACCATTGAAGAAGCTGCACAAAAGAACTTCTCCAAAACAGTCCTTTTAACAATGAAACGTTGGAAAGTAAGTCTTCAAGAACAGCCCTATTCTATAAGTACCACAAAAATTCTGGTCTTGGTGCTCTATCTGCTCCTGGCAGGCCCCCTGTTTCTTGTCGCCTATTCAAGCCTCAGCCTTTTGGTGAATATCAAAAATCTTTTGGACATTGTTAGCACTAGCAGCGGAAGCGGCAGCGGTATGAGTGTCCTTTCTGCTTTGTTTTCGGCTGCTTTTGGCAACGTTTTTACCAATGAGGGCGCTTTGCTATGCGGCTTTACCGATGTTCCTGGCATACTTTATTTAACAAGTGGGGCTCTTGTAAGGGATGCCTACGTAGAAACGAAGCATCAACTATTGGCAGAAAGTTATCGTTCTGTTTCTGCAAAAGTCGAAGATTTGACTCCTGCAATGTGTGAAGAGCTCTATTTGGGATATATTTCAATGTTACAAACCCATGGCATCACGAAGTTTTATCGCGATCCACCAGATCTTCTTTCAAAAAAAGAGGTAACTGATGCCGGTTTATATCGAGATCCAGATCTTCTTTCTGAGAAAGAGGCAACTCATGCCCGTTTAGCTGATCGATTAAAGTTGATCGATCAGGAAATTGATAAAGGGCTCAAATTCCCCGATCTTTGGGGAAATTGCATCAAGGATTTTAAACAAGGAACTTCCGTAATGAAAATAGCTAAATGCGCAGTTGTCCCACCTTTGTTATTGCTGCAAGCACTTGCTGTCTTTCTTACTGTTCAAAATATGGTTCTTATCTTTAAAACTCCTGTAGGTGATTTATTTTCTAATGATCCTGCAAAACAGATCAACGAGGCATTTTATGTCACACAAATAGGAAGCCTATTTCCTGCTGTCATCACCCTCATCATGGTCAATCTCGTATTTGAATCGCTATTTTGGCAAGCCACCTATAAAAAAATGAGGAAAGAGAAGGTCCTCTCAAGTTTTGAGGGGCAATTCGACGGCTTACTTATCGACAGTGCTGAACACGCAGAGCTCCTTCGAATTAGGGCCATCAAATACACGAACGCATGACCCAAAGTGACAAACCACCTTTCAGGGTCGAAAAAGTGGAACATACTCCGATAGGTATGGCTGCTTATGAAAAATTATAGCCAGCCATAACTCTATCGCAATAGGTCCACCAATAATATCACGGGATTAAAGAGCTTTTTCGTGTTTTAGGAATTTTACCTTTAGTCTAATGTGTGGAGGATGAAGAAAAAAGTCCGCGTTCTCTTGCTTTTACTGATTGGCGTGCTCGTAGGTGTAGGGCTGTATGTTATTTGGGATGGGAAACAGAAAAAAGATAAGCTTATCCTCTTTGGCAATGTGGATATCCGCCAAGTCGACCTTGGATTTCGGGTATTAGGCAGGGTTGAGAACATGTTTTTTCAAGAGGGAGACCTTGTCCCTCCTGGCGCTTTGATGGCCACCATTGAACGACAGCCCTATCTCGATCAAGTGTTACAAGCAGAGGCCCAGTTAGAATCGGCCCTCATCACACTTGCCAATACAGAGATTTTGTTAAAAAGACGCAATGCTCTGATCGTTGATGGAAGCGTTTCTCAAGAAGATCTGAACGACGCTCAAACAAATCGAGATGTAGCTTTCGCCACTGCAAAACAGGCTGAAGCTAGCCTTGGAGTGGCAAAAAAGAACCTCATTGATACCGATGTATTTTGTCCCTCCGAAGGGACGATTTTAAGCCGCGTCAGAGAACCAGGCAGTGTCGTTACCCCGTCCGACCCTGTTTACACGCTGTCAATACTATCCCCCTTGTGGATCCGCGCTTTTGTCAATGAACCCGACTTAGGCAGAATCTACCCTGGCATGGAGGGCGAGGTCCACACCGACACAGCGGGCACTCCTGTTTTCAAAGGAAAAATTGGGTTTATTTCACCTGTTGCGGAATTCACCCCTAAAACGGTCGAGACAACCTCTTTGCGTACCGATCTGGTCTACCGGATCAGGCTCTATGTCGATAACCCAGGCTCACAATTGAGACCTGGATTGAAACAAGGTATGCCAGTAACAATAAAGTTCCCCAATGGATGAGACAACTTTAGTCTCTATCAACCAAGTATCAAAAGTATTCGACCCAAAACTTCCTCCTGCGTTAGAAAATATCTCTGCCGATATCTCAAAAGGAAAAATGATCGGCATTGCGGGTCCCGACGGAGCTGGCAAAACAACGCTGATACGGCTGATGGCTGCCCTACTGAACCCAACCCATGGCACTATCGTCATAGCTGGCAATGACACTGTGAAAGAGAGGGATAAAATACCCTTTCTTATCGGTTACATGCCCCAAAAGTTTGGCCTCTATGAAGAGCTCTCGGTCTTGCAAAACCTGACACTGTATGCAGACTTGCGAGGACTTACAGGGGATACAAGGGCATCAACTTTTAAGCAACTTCTATCCTTCACAGGACTAGAACCTTTCCAGAACAGGCTAGCAGGAGCCTTGTCGGGAGGGATGAAGCAAAAATTGGGACTTGCCTGCGCCCTTATCCAAAAGCCAGCCCTTTTACTTTTAGACGAACCGAGTGTGGGTGTTGATCCGCTATCCAGACGGGAACTTTGGAAAATGGTCCAAAATCTACTGACGGAAGGGATTTCTGTTGTTTGGAGCACAGCTTATCTTGATGAAGCAGAAAAATGCGATACTGTTTTATTGCTGAGCGAAGGAAAGCTCCTTTACCAAGGCCCACCTAAAAACCTGACCTCTAGGCTAAATGACAGAACTTTTCTTGTTAAAGATTTCGAAGGTAGAAAGCGGGTGGTTCTTGCTCAACTGCTAAAATCCCCCGACATTCTGGATGGTGTGATCCAAGGAAATGATGTCAGGATTCTAACGAAATTGGCTGGCAAGCCAGATCTTCCTGGAACAATCGAAACAGTACGTCCCCGTTTTGAAGATGCGTTTATCGATATTTTAGGAGGTGGGCCAAAAGAAGAATCGCTCCTGGCTCAAAGAACCCCTAGACTTATCCTTGAAAACGAATTTGTGGTGGAAGCCGATGGTCTAACAAAAAAATACGGATCTTTCACAGCAGCCAATAACATCTCCTTTAAAATCAAACAGGGAGAGATTTTCGGATTACTGGGTCCCAATGGTGCAGGAAAATCGACCACCTTCAAAATGATGTGTGGCCTTGTCAAACCGACATCGGGTAGAGGGATTGTGAATGGATACGATTTACAGGAAGCCCCTGGCAAAGCCCGTTCAGAGATCGGCTACATGGCTCAAAAGTTTTCTCTGTACGGAGACCTCAGTGTCGAACAAAACCTCACCTTTTTTTCAGGTATCTATAATTTAGCCGGAAAAAAGCAAACAGAGGCTGTGGCCGAGATGATCGAAATTTTCTCTCTAAAACCATTTCTAAATACCAATGCAGGGCTATTACCCTTAGGTTTTAAACAGCGACTGGCTCTTGCTTGTGCAACCATGCACCACCCAAAAATCCTTTTTCTAGACGAACCTACCTCCGGAGTCGACCCGATCACCCGGCGGGAATTCTGGAACCTTGTCAATGGCCTTGTTGAAAAAGGTGTCACTGTTATGGTTACAACCCATTTCATGGATGAAGCAGAATACTGCGATCGGATAGGGCTGGTTTACCAAAGCAAGTTGATACGACTTGGAACACCTGATGAGCTCAAAAAAGAAACTGGTACTCCGACTCTTGAAGAGGCCTTTATCCATTTGATAGAGGGACAAAATGGACGGTAAAGCTAGAAGGCTACGCGCCCTTTTCATCAAAGAGTCCTACCAAATCGTAAGGGATCCAAGCAGCATATTGATCAGCGTTTTTCTCCCCTTACTACTTTTATTTATCTATGCCTTCGGGGTATCGCTGGATCTTGACCATCTTCTACTCGGGGTTGTTTCCGAGGATAGCTCATATGACTCAAACAGCTTCGTCGAAAGTCTCCAAAATTCCCGTTATTTTGAACTAAAATATTCTCATCATCAAAATGCATTCATTGAAGATATCACTGCAGGAACGCTGAGAGGATTTGTTGTCATCCCCTCTTACTTTACCCAATTCTACAAACGTCCCGACAATACCGCCCCTATTCAGGTCATCGCGGACGGAAGCGAACCGAATACGGCCAACTTTGTTCAAAACTATGTCAGAGGGGCTTTTTCTGTGTGGCAGCAGCAGCAAGTCATAGCTGAAGGACTAACAAGCCCCACCATCATCAATATTCTACCCCGCTTTTGGTACAATGAGGAGCTAGAAAGCCGCAATTTCTTGATACCAGGCTCGCTCGGTATCATCATGACATTGATTGGAACATTGCTGACGGCACTTGTTGTCTCGCGGGAATGGGAACGGGGAACAATGGAAGCCCTCATGTCTACCCCTGTAACAATTTTTGAAATCATCGTCGGAAAATTGGTCCCCTATTTTATTTTGGGGATGCTTTCGATGATGATGTGTGTCTTCTTCGCCGTCGTTGTCTATGACGTACCCTTTCGAGGTTCCTTTCTTTTGCTAATGCTCGTATCGGCTTTTTTTCTATTTTCTGCATTAGGTGTCGGCCTCTTTATTTCTACAGTGTCCAAAAATCAGTTTGTGGCATCACAAGCGGCTATTGTCGCCTCTTTTTTACCTGCCTTTATCCTTTCAGGCTTTATTTTTGAAATCGCTAGCATGCCCCTTTGGATACAAATCGTGACCTACATCATTCCTGCACGCTATTTTGTCTCGTGTATGCAGACCCTTTTCTTGGTCGGCAATATCTGGTCGCTGATTTTGTTTAATTTAATTCCCATGTTCACTGTGGGGCTACTTTTTTTCATACTTACACTAGTTAAAACCAAAAAGAGCTTAGAATCATGATACGAATGACTTTCCACCGTATCTATTCTCTTCTCGTCAAAGAAATACTGGCCGTCTGGCGTGATAAAAAAAGCAGACTTGTCCTAATTATACCGCCCATCGTCCAGTTGGTTATTTTTACTTTCGCAGCGACATTAGACGTAAAGAACGTTCCGATTGGCATTTTGAATAGGGATAACGGAAAGCAGGCTTATGAGCTGGTTCAACGGTTTGTTGGCTCTCCCACTTTTAGCAAAATTGTCTATCTGCATGCGGTAGAGGAGATAGCCCCCTTCATCGACCACCAGCGGGGGGCTATGATCGTCTCGATTGATGAACAATTCTCCCGCCAACTGCTGAAAAAAGAGCCCGCCTCTGTTCAATTGATTCTAGATGGGCGCAAATCGAATACGGCTCAAATCATCGCAGGTTATGCCACAACGATTATCAATCAATTTAATGATGAATATTCAACAGAAAACAGCATACCCACGATCCCAGCAGTCCTTTTCCCCCGTTATTGGTACAACCCGAATCTTCTTTATTATTGGTATAATATCCCCTCACTCTGTGGAGTGATCACCATGCTTGTTGGTCTATTAGTCACTGCTCTTTCAGTTGCTCGTGAACGTGAATTAGGAACATTCGATCAACTGCTAGTCTCTCCGGTCTCTCCCGGCGAAATCCTCCTCGGAAAAATAATTCCGGGCACTATCATTGGGATGTGTGAAGGATCGATCATCTTGCTTGTAGGTGTTCTTCTCTTTCAGGTCCCTTTCACCGGCTCTTTACTGCTCTACTATGCCAGTATGTTCCTCTTCGTCAACTCGGTTGTGGGGTTTGGCCTTTTCATCTCGTCTCTCTGCAATACCCAGCAGCAGGCGATCTTAGGCACTTTTGTCTTCATGAGCCCTGCTGTCCTCCTCTCTGGATTTGCCACACCGATCGAGAACATGCCAGACTGGTTGCAGGTGGTCACTTACGCCAACCCTTTGCGCTATTTCCTGATAGTATCTAAAGGCATTTTCCTTAAAGCGATGCCGTTTCATATTGTGGCGAGAACAATATGGCCACTCATACCTATTGCCGCAGTCAGTCTCACCATCGCCGGCTGGCTCTTCCGCCGCCGACTAGACTGACACCGAAAACACTTAAATCGTCTCTTTTTGACGCTAAAACGTCATTTTTGATGTTATTTCTTGCCAAGAAAGTTCTGCTCTTCTTTTATTTTCTTAAAGCGAGCGATGAGCAAATGCATATTGGTAAACGGGTCTGCTATTGGATCATCACACTGTTTTTACAACAAGCATTGAAGCGTTTTTACAACCTGTCTCTATAAGATGATAAGTAGAGTTAAAGACTTGAACACCATCTTTATCGTATTCAGAGAATCCATGCATCTTCTTTAATGCTTTCACCACTTGCTGAGGAGTACCAAATCTTGTCTCGCGCAACTGAGAATGAAGATAGGGCCACAATTCAAAACAGGGGTTAGATGTAATTGCGATAAAGTTTTTATCACGACAAAGGGCGATGGCATTTAAATAAGCAGCTTGATCATTATCCCTATCAAAAACGCAAAAAACCTGGTCATATTTTGTTTCTTTTGATTTTGATTTAGCTGTATTGACAATGCTTTTTGGGTCTGTCCCCTCACCTTTAATTATGTGAACATGGATGCGCAAACTTCTCGCAACTTCACAGAGATAATCGACTTCCGTTTCCCCTCGCATACCACCAAATCATGTGAGGAATAAAAAGTATTTGCCTTTCTATAAAAACGTTTGTAGATTCTTTCTTTCATTAAAATCGGAACTTCCCTGTATATGGAAGAGCCCCGTAACGGCCCTGCAGATAACCTTTCCCAAGCGCTTCTCCCTTACGGGGTTTAAAATCTAAAAGAGAATAAAGCCGAGACCCTTGACGCTCATCTTTTTGAATAAACCAAACTTGATCTCGCCTAAAAAAATCACAATCTAACAATGAAGTATCATGAGTTGTGAAAATGAGCTGAGCATTTTTCTGGTTAATCTTCGGATCATGAAAAAGCCCTATTAGATATCTCACGATATTTGGATGAAGATGGAGATCTAGTTCATCTACACAAAGGACTAAGCCTTCGCCAAGAGCCTTCAGCCACCCCCCGGCCTGTAAAAAAAGGCGCTGTGTTCCATCTGACTCATCTTGAAATAGGTCAAAAAGCACTTTTTGATCGGAGTCTGTTATTTTATGAAGTGTTTTAATTGTAGTTTTTCTCAAAGGAGGCGCATCTTCCTTGAGTAATTGAAAGTCTTCAATACCTACATCAGCGCACTCCATGAATTTTATAATCCAAGGACGTGTCTTTGGATCGTCTAAGAACTCATAGGTGAGTTCAGGATTAAATGAAGTTTCTATAATAGGGTTGTTTTTTAGCAGGATGACTAGCTGATCCTTAAACCAGAGAAAAATTGGCTTTAGCTGTTCGCTATTAAATTGTACGGCAGTCGAAAGATAAAGAGCATTGGTTCGGGTCATTAGCTCCCAAACTTTAAACTCTCCCTTAAAATTTGGGCCATGGTACCAATCGAATACATTCAAAGATGGATTCCACAGCCTTGTAAACCAGGTTTGACGATAGTTTTTAGGGTAAGCATAAAGCTCTTCACTAATAATCTGATCTTCATTAAGCGCAACTTGATATGTAAAGCGAACACCATTGCAAACAAACTCTACAGAGAATTGACTAGGCTCCGATCCCGTTTTAGAATGAAGGCGGAAAGGCTGTAGAGGAATTTTTTGCTTTTCTTGAAATGAAGTTGAGGATTGCAGGACAAATTGCTGTAAGAAATAGATCGCCTTAATCAAGTTGCTTTTTCCACTAGCATTTGGTCCATAAATCACTGCGGAACGGACTAAACGAGGAAGGGGAGAAGGAGTCCTTCTCCCGAAGAATCTTTCACTTAAATGAGCCGGTGGCGTTGACAAACTTGGTGGATGTTGGAATGGCCATTTTCACTTGTGGTGCACCCGGAGTCATATTCAGCTTTGTCATGTCGATCTGATAAACGTTTAGATCTTCGTAAGAGCGAAGGTAGAAATTTTTATTGGTCAAATCTTTGATCACAATCCATTGTGTGTAGTCGCTTCTATTTCCCCCTTCCTGGATAGTCCCAACTGGAATATCCACTGTATTGAGCAGATGTAATGCCAAAACTACCGCTTCAGGGGCCGTTTTTGCTTTCTCTGCAAATTCCTTGAAGGTAGCAATTCTGACGAATCTAGAAGGAGGTGTCCAGTCACCGGGTATCCCTAAAAACCCACTTCCTTGACCTGGAGGCTGTAATACTGAGTTTCCAACTTTTACAGGCCCAGCATTCATCGCTTTCAAATTGAGAAAATTGGTCAAATTGATCAGATGCCAATCAAAGGCTGGAGCATTTGTTAAAATCCGAACCGTGTTGTCGTAGATTTTTTTCTCCCCTTTGATGAACTCCACTACAATCGATTTGCCTGTTGCATCGTGCAAGCTTAAATGACAGGGAGGAATGGTGTTTCCAAATTCTGCGATTGGCTGCGCAAAAATATAGGTGTTTTCCAATGCTTGCCGAGCTTCATCAACTGTTGCAAAATTGCCCAACAACCAATTGCCAACATTATTGAGCAAAATAGCTTGCCCCTCTTTTCCAGCCTGGGACTTTTTCATATTCAGCTCCGGGAAACCACAAAGCCCCAATAGACAAACCTTTTTCATTCATCCCATCGACTGGGAGATCTAGCCCAAATACATTCACAGCTAGGTAAGCATACTTAGAGGTCCAGCTCATCCCCCCTTGTTGTACGGGAGCAACAGGTTGGTTGGCTGCAGCTGTTGTTTGAGGAGGTGTAGAGGTCTGGTTTGTTAATAAAGTGGTGTATTTTTCCCCTTGAGGATGGAGGATTACCTCCGAGTGAAAAGGGGTTGCAAATTCCATAGAGCGACCTACGACTTCCGTCTTATCTTCTGCAGTGATCTGAAAGTCGGTGCAGCAGTAAAGGGGCATCTGCAAAAGGATTAAGGTGGCCAAAAGTCTCATGTGGATCTCCAATAAAAATTTATCTATACACCTTGAGTGAATAATTTCAAAATTTAGAGATTTCGCGAAGCGCTTGGAGTTCTCTATTTCAGACCGTACCTCTGCAAGGCGATCCGTGTGATCTCATAATCTTTGTGGCTAATCCCCTTGATACCTAATGTTTTGGCCACATCGATGTACAGGGGTGTGTTTTCAATATAGAGCACTTCTTCAACTTGAACCTGCGATAGATCGAGTGCCATTTTAAAAATATCCAGATCGGGTTTTAGCAGATGGACAAAACAGGAAGAGACAAAAAAATCGATGAAATGTGTGAGCTGAAATTTTTTGATCCGATAATCGTTGATCTCTCGCCCCTCATTGCTCACCACAACGGTTTTTAACTGGTATTTGGCTTTTAGATAGATGATCAGGTCGATCATCTCCTCATGAGCTTGAGATTGGGAAAAAATAAACTGCTTAAAGGTTGATACGGTAAAATTTCTCTTCTTTGTAAAAACAACCCTCTTCAGATACTCGTCGAGAGTGATTTTTCCACGCTCAAAAGGGTCAAATGTTAGATGGTGCAAATTTTCAAATTCATCGAAATCGAGCTTAAACTTTTTGCAGGCCAATTTTCTTGAAATATGATCCCAGCCGTTGGTCAGAAGGACGCCGCCTATGTCGATAAACAAGGCCTTAATTTTCATTTCAATTCCTTGATGGGAGGCCAATAGTGGTTATCTTGGGCAAGGAGACGGTCAGCGTCGGAAGGCCCCCATGTGCCTGATCCATAATTGGGGAACTCTTCAGATGGAGCTTTGTCCCACATATCGATGATCGGCATCAAAACTTTCCAAGCTGCTTCCACTTGATCTGACCGCATAAATTCTGTCGGGTCATTTTTCATCGCATCCCACAAAAGTGTTTCGTAGGCCTCTGGAGATCGCATCTTCCCATCTTCTTCGTAATTGAAATGGAGATCGACTGTTCGAAGACGGATTTCGGGGCCTGGGCATTTGGCCTGAACGGTCATCAAAATCCCTTCAGTTGGTTGAATCGCCAAATAGAGCTCTGACGGTTGCTTATCAATTGTAGCCTCAATAGGGAAAGCTTGGTGAGGCACTCTTTTAAAATGTATAACAGCTTGAGATGACTGCTGAGGCAGCCTTTTTCCTGTCCGTAAATAAAATGGGACATCGTGCCAGCGCCAGTTATCGATCAATAATTTGAGGGCAACAAATGTCTCTGTTTTAGAGGTCGGGGAAACCCCCTCTTCTTCCCTATAACCGACAACTTTTTTCCCATCCATTCTGCCTGGACCATATTGTCCTCGGACTGCAACATCTTGAACTTGCTCTGGAACGATAGGACGGATGGCATGAAGCACATCGAGTTTTTTATTTCGGATTTCGTTTGGATCAAATGAAATCATCGGTTCCATCGCCACCAGACAAAGCACTTGCATCATGTGGTTTTGGACCATGTCGCACAGGGTACCGGCATGCTCAAAATAGGCTCCCCGGTGTTCAACACCTAGCTCCTCCGCCACTGTGATGGTCACATATTCTATATAGCGACGATTCCAAATAGGCTCAAATTGAGGGTTTGCAAACCGGAAGGCCAAAATATTTTGGACCGTCTCCTTCCCGAGGTAGTGGTCGATCCGAAAAATTTGCGATTCATCCATGCAAGATCGCAATGTCTCATTCAACCTTAAAAAAGACTGCAAATCATGTCCTAAAGGTTTTTCAATAATGATACGAGAATGCTCTTTGTCCTCTAAAAGACCCGACTCCTTAAGATGAGGAGGGATGATTCCAAACAACGCGGGAGGTACAGCCAGGTAAAAAAGAAAATCACAAGACCCCTCATATGCCTTACAAAATTGCTTTAAAGTTCTATAAGTCTCTTTCTTCTCGAAATCCCCTCTCATCACATGGATGTGCTTGATGAAAGAGTCAAAAGTTTTTCTATCCACCTTCTGGTGTCTGGCAAATTTCTTAATCCCATCGAAAAAATGTCGGTGCAATTGGCTATTGTTCATGGTAATTCGATCGATAATCACGATCTCGAAATGCTCTGGAAGGCGGTTATCAAGCAACAAATCAAAAAGGGCAGGCATGAGCTTGCGCCAAGTCAAATCGCCCCCTCCACCAAAAATAACTAAGACAACCGGTCTCATAAGATTTTTGATTGCTCCCAATTGGTATGGAAGGTTCCCTTCTCATCAATCCTTTCGTAGGTATGTGCGCCAAAATAATCCCTTTCCGCTTGGATCACATTGGCTGGCATCCAGCCACTTCTATATCCATCAAAGTAGCTTAAAGAGGCCATGAAAGCAGGTATTGCAACCCCCATCTCGGCTCCTTGAGATACAATGAATCGAAATCCCTCTTCGCAGCTCATAATTTTTTGATCAATGGGATCATCTAGAAGAAGATTTGGCAATGTTGGGTCTTTTTTATAGGCTTCTCTAATCGTTTCAAGAAAATCTGCACGGATGATGCATCCCCCTCTCCATATTCTAGCGACTGTTTCCAATTGCAGATCGTATCCAAGCTTTTCTGATGCCACTTTCAAAAGGGCCATCCCTTGTGCATAAGAGATGATCATTGAGGCATAAAAAGCATCATGAAGATGTTTAAGAAAGACTTTTTTATCTCCTCTAAAGAGGCTGACTTTTTTTCCTAATTTTTGACTGGCCTGTTTCCTTTCTTTTACAAACATCGATTGATCCCGTCTAGAAACAGCCAAATCGATCGTTGGAGTAGGGACTTGCAACTCCATCGCACTTTGAGAGGTCCACATCCCAGTACCGTTTTGTTTAGCTACAGCTTGTATCTCGTCGACCAATCGTTTGTGAGTTTTTTCATCAACCACACCAAAAATCCGGCTAGTGATCTCAAGTAGGTAACTTTTCAACTCTCCCTTATTCCACTCTCTAAAAACTGTCTCTAGCTCGTCATCGTTTAAGCCAAGGCCCCTTTTAAGAAGGTCATATGTCTCTGAAATCAATTCCATGATCGCATATTCGATTCCGTTATGAACCATTTTTACATAGTGACCGGCACTCCGTGGACCTAAGTAGGCAACACAAGGATCGCCCTTCACTTTCGCCGCAGCAGCTTCAAACATAGAGGAAATTTTGGCATAGGCCTCCACGTCTCCTCCAGGCATCATGCTAGGACCATGTCGTGCCCCCTCTTCTCCTCCTGAAACCCCGATCCCCAAAAAATTGATCCCTAATGCAGCTAAGTTGCGGTATCGGACCTCAGTATCCTTGTAATAAGAATTACCCCCATCGATCACAATATCCCCTTTTTTCAGGTTGGGAACTATCTCCTTGAGAACAGCATCTACAGGTTTCCCTGCTGGCACTAACATCATCACCACTTTTGGGGAGGCAAGTTTCGAAAGAAAATCGTCTAGAGTGGAAGCTCCATAAATGGGCTTCCCTTTTCCCGCTTCAGAGAAGGCGGCTACTTTGGCTTTATCGGTATCGAAACCAGCGACACCAAAACCATTGTCAGCTAGATTCAGAGCAAAATTTTGCCCCATGACCCCCAGTCCGATCATCCCAAGACTATATGCCATCTTATTCCCCTTTATCTTGAAGCAGGTACTTGCTTGAGTACCTCGTCGACAATTTTTTTAGCCTCTTCCAGAATCTGCATCATGTGTTCTTTGCTTTTGAAGCTTTCAACGTAAATCCGGTAAATATCCTCTGTACCAGAAGGACGGGCTGAAAAGGAGCCATTTACTGTGATCACCTTCATCCCTCCTATTGGTTCATCGTTTCCAGAGGCACGGGTGTAGATCTTTTCGATTTTTTCCCCTGCCAACTGGGTCGAATGGACCTCTTCAGGAGATAAATTCTTCAGAATTTCCTTTTGCTGGACATTGCACGGCCCCTCGTAACGGGTGAAATAAGATATGCCAAATTCATCGGTTAATTCTTTGTAGATCACACCAGGATCTTTTTTTATCTTAGCCGTGATCTCCGCTGCCAATAGGCAAGGGATGATTCCATCTTTGTCAGTCGTCCAAACCGATCCATCAAACTTAAGGAACGAAGCACCCGCACTCTCTTCTCCTCCAAAAGCTAAAAAACCGTCAAAAAGCCCTTCGACGAACCATTTAAAGCCAACCGGTACCTCATACAACTTTCGCCCAACTTTTTTGGTTACACGATCGATCATCTGGCTGCTGACCACTGTTTTCCCTACCATCGCCTCTTCTTTCCAATGGGGCCTATTCTCAAATAGATACCAAATCGCTGCCGATAGGTAATGGTTAGGGGGCATCAGCCCTGTTGTCTTGGTGACAATTCCGTGTCTGTCGGCATCTGTATCGCACGCAAAGGCAATATCAAATTTATCCCTTAGGCCGATCAATTTCTCCATCGCAAAGGGTGAAGAGGGGTCCATCCTGATCTGCCCATCTGAATCGAGAGTCATAAAACGAAAAGTTGGATCGACCACTTCGTTTGTCACGGTCATGTTGATCCCATATTTGTCTTTGATCGCCTGCCAATAATGGACGCTGGCACCACCTAAAGGATCAACACCAATCGAAATATTGGCATCTTTGATGGCTGCCATATCGATGACATAGGCCAAGTCATCCACATAGGGCTGAATGTAATTGTAGGGTTTGATCGTCGTTGCTTTTTCAACGGGCATCCTCTTGATCTGGTCGAATTTGATTCCCAGATAACCGTTAGCCCTTGCCTGAATCCAGTTGGTGACATTGGGCTCTGCCGGCCCCCCATTTGGAGGGTTATATTTAAAGCCCCCTTCTCTTGGAGGGTTATGAGAGGGGGTGATCACTATGCCGTCTGAAAGCCCTGATTTTCTTCCGCGGTTGTAGGTCAAAATCGCATGAGAAATCACTGGAGTTGGGGTGAACTCATCGTTTTCGGCCACCATCACGGTTACACCATTTGCAGCTAACACCTCTAAAGCACTTTTACAGGCCGGTTTTGAAAGTGCATGGGTATCAATCCCCAAAAAGAGGGGTCCATCGATTTCATTCTCCATTCGATAGTCACAAATGGCTTGGGAAATGGCCAAAATGTGACGCTCATTAAAGCTGCAATCGAAAGAGGAGCCCCGATGGCCTGAAGTACCAAATGAAATTTTTTGTTCAGCAACAGAGGAATCTGGCGTTTTCGAATAATAGGCTTTGATCAACTTATCAACATCGATCAGATCTGAAGGCTCTGCAGGTTTTCCCGCCCGTTCGTTTTGTTTCATCGTTTTTCCCGATGGGTTGCTTTTTCAATCGATTCCATCAGATGGTCAAAAGGCTTATTGAACTTTTCAACCCCTTCGGCTACTAGCTGCTCAGTTACCTCGTCAATATTGATCCCAATAGGAACTAACTTCTCAAACACCTTTTTAGCTTTATCTACATCTTTTTCTAGTCGTAATTCTGGTTTACCATGGTCTTTGTAGGCTTCAAATGTTTCTGGAGGAACTGTATTGACGGTATTAGGGCCGATGAGAGGCTCAACATATTTAACATCACTGTAGGCAGGGTTTTTCGTGCTGGTGCTAGCCCACAATAACCGCTGCGGACGTGCCCCTTTAGCCTCCAGCTTTTTAAACCTCTCGCTTGAGAAAATTTCTTTGTAGATCGGATAGGCCAATTTTGCACTCGCGATTGCCACTTCACCAACAAGCTCTTTTGCCCCTTTTTTCTCTAGGATTGGATCGAGTAAAACATCGATACGGCTTAAGAAAAAGCTAGCAACTGAAGCGACTTTCTTCAGCGATTGACCTTTTGAGGCTAATGTTTCAAGCCCTTTGATATAGGCTTCGGCCACTTCGCGGTAGCGAGGCAATCCAAAAAGGAGGGTCACATTCACATTGATCCCCTCGCCTATCAATTCAGAAATTGCCGTTAAGCCCTCTTTTGTAGCGGGCACTTTGATCAATACATTGGGCCGATTGACCGTTGCCCACAAGCGACGTGCCTCTGCCACCGTCCCTTTTGTATCGTGGGCCAGATGTGGATTGACCTCTAAGCTGACATACCCATCTCGACCATCGACCCGATCATAAAGAGGGCGGAAAGTGTCTGCAGCATCCTGGATATCTCGGATCGTCAAAGCATCATAAATTTCTGGAAGAGATTTCTTATTAGCTAGCGTATCGATCAAATCATCATAATCATGGCTTTCTGAAATGGCCTTGTCGAAGATGGCTGGGTTCGATGTCATCCCACCGAGACCATCCTGCTCGATCATTTTCTTTAACTTTCCACTTGTGATCAGATCACGTCTGATATAGTCCAACCAAATCGATTGACCAAGAGCTTCTAATTCTTTAAGTGGATTCATTTTTTCTCCCTCTCTAAAAGTGTCTTAGCACTGGCTACAACGTTATCAACACTAAATCCATAATTTTTCATGATCAGATCGCCTGGGGCTGACACCCCAAATTTATCAACAGAGATCGAGTCATCGGCATATTTGGACCACCCTTGTGACACACCTGCCTCGACGGCAAGTGTGGGGATATTTTGGGGCAACACTCTATCTCTATATTCTTGTGATTGGGCTTCAAACAAATCCCAGCTTGGCATCGATACGAGCCTGACATTCTCCAGCTTTTGCCCTGCAGCCACAATGAGACCCACTTCCGACCCAGTTCCGATCAAGATCAGATCAGGTTTTGGAACATCTTTTAAAATATAGGCCCCTTTTCTTAAGCCTTCAGCAGAAGCAAAAGTGTTCCGATCGAGCGTTGGCACACCTTGTCGACTTAAAATAAGAGCCACAGCCCTTTTACGGCTTTCTATCGCCACTTTCCAGGCAACAGCCGATTCATTAGCATCTCCAGGGCGGATCACAGTCAATTGAGGGATCGCTCGTAAGGCTGCAATATGTTCGACCGATTGGTGTGTTGGCCCATCTTCGCCAAGCCCAATGCTGTCGTGGGTAAAAACAAAAATGACCTGCAGCTCCATTAAAGCTGCTAAACGGATCGCCGGTCGCATATAATCTGAAAAGGTCAGAAATGTGGCTGTGAAGGGGATCAAATTGCCCGAAGCTGCCATCCCATTGGAAATGGCTCCCATCGCATGCTCCCTTATCCCATAGAAAATATTCCTTCCAGCATAGCTCCAGCCTCCCCCTTCAGAACCTTGCAAGTCACCAGTTGCTCTGTCTTTGCTTTCGAAATCACCCGCCCCTTTAAGGGCTGTAAAAGTTGAGGCATTTAGATCGGCAGAACCACCAATTAGTGTGGGGAGGTGGGGAAAAATTGCTTGCATCACTTTTCCTGCTGCCACACGTGTAGCCATCCCTTTCGGATCTGCTGGAAATACAGGGATATCTTTATCCCAACCTGCAGGAAGCTCCCCTTTCATAATCTGCTGCAGCTCTTTGGCTTCTTGAGGGTATTTCTTCGAATAGGCTTCTAGCTGTTTGTTCCACTCCGCTTCCGATTTTTTTCCTTCATCGACCGATTTTCGAAAATGTTTTAAGGCCTCATCGGGAATTAAAAAGGGGGGCTCCACAGGCCAATCCAAATTTTCTTTGGTCAGCTTCACCTCTTCAATACCAAGAGGGGATCCATGTACTTCATATGTGTTTTCTTTATTGGGGGAACCATAACCGATAATCGTACGGATCAAGATAAGAGAAGGACGATCTTTGACCTCTTTTGCCTTCTCAATTGCTTTTGAAATCTCTTCAATATTATTTCCGTCAGCAACCTCTTCAGTATGCCATCCATAGGCACGGAAACGGGCTGCTTTATCTTCTGTGTATTCTAACTGAGTCGAAGAAGAGAGGGTCATGTGGTTGTCATCGTAGAGATAGATCAGTTTTCCTAACTTAAGATGGCCTGCAAGAGATGCTGCTTCGGAAGCCACACCCTCCATCAAGTCTCCATCGCTAACGATGGCATAGGTGTAGTGGTCGATGAGGTTGAAGTCGGGTTTGTTGTAACAGGCTGCTAAATAGGCCTCAGCCATTGCCATCCCCACCCCATTGGCAAAACCTTGCCCAAGAGGACCTGTTGTGATCTCAATTCCTAATGAAGGGTGACGCTCAGGATGCCCTGCTGTCTCGCTTCCCCACTGACGGAACTGCTTAATTTGATCTAAAGATAAGGGGTAGCCAGTTAGATGGAGTAAGCTATAAAGAAGCATCGAACCATGCCCAGCAGACAACACGAATCGATCCCGATTAAACCATTGAGGATTAGTAGGATTGTCCTTTAAAAAACGGGTCCACAGGACATAGCCCATCGGTGCTGCATCTAGAGGTAAGCCAGGATGCCCGCTATTGGCCTTTTGTACCGCATCGATCGATAACATCCGAATAGTGTTAATACATAATTGATCTAATGAGACACCTTCCATCTGTTCCACCCTCTCTTAAAATTGTTTTTTACTTCATGCAGGGAAAACTGACTAGGCCATAATTAATCACTTGATAAACAACGATATAGAAATGATATTATAGATTTCGTTATGACAACTCAAATCCAAACCTATCAGCCTCCTCATATAGTAATTCCTATAGAACATGAGAGGCGTTTATCAAATATGAACAAACGCTTTGTAATCTCTTTAGCGACGATTGGTGTTATTAGCTTACTTGCTGGTCTTTTCTTCTTGTGGCACTGCCATCACTCGCACTGCTCCTCAAAAGTTAGAGACCTCTCCATTATGGCTACGATTTTTGGCTCTATAACGTTGGCAGCTAGCTTTACGACTGCGCTTTTTATTAGATGCATCCCTTTTGAAAGGGGAATACCCCCAACTCAACTAATACTAAATATCTGATTTCTGTAATTTTGCAATATCCTTTATAGAGAAAGGGATGCTTGCTCCCCTCTTGTTAACCGTTTTTTGTGTAGTTAGGATTCCTTTGACCCTTACCGATGAGGGGATGCCTAAAGTGACAGCTACCATTGAAGGTAAAGAATTTGAGACTTGGGTCGACTTAGGCAGAAGCATCGCTTTGATCCAAGAAAATAAGATTCCAAAAAGTGTCATCACCCCGACTGGAGTCGTTGTTAACTCTCAAGCCTTCAATGACGTTATTAAGAAGGAAAATGAAGTTAAAATATCCTCCCTAAAGCTTGGTTCTTTTACTTTTATAGATGTCAAAGGGACATTAGGAACAGATGATCTGCCCAGTTACACCATCACCTCAACAAAAACTAGCTCCCACAGAGATGCTTCGCCTCCTCTCATGCTTGGTAACGACATTTTTACCAATGGGGTGCTTCTTGTAGATTACAAAGGGGGATTTTTCGAATATGGTAAAAACATCTCTGAGTTCACAAGAGAGGTCCCTTTTCAAAAATGGGCTTTTGTCCCCTTTAAACTCGATAAGGGGCAAATTCAATTCTTAGCTTTAACGAAAGGGTTGAGTGGCCATTGGATACTAGACTCTGGGGCTACCATCAATTTAATCTACAAAGGGTTCTTTGGCCCTCTAAAGTTCACGCAAGCAGATGACCAAGTCCTTAACTTAGGCCGCTTTTCCTTTACTCTAGATAATGTCTATTACACCAACAAAGCGCTCAAAACGGGCATTTTTGGCATTGTGGGGGCCCCTTTCCTAAAGAAGTACCGGATTCTTATCGACTTCCGAAAAAACCATCTCTATATCGAACCCTAATAGGGTTTTGACAAAATCCTAACAAAGGAGGCTCAAAATCGAGAAAAAGGGGATAGTTATGTCTACTGAAATCCGATTTGCTTCTTTTAATTGTGGAAGTGGCTGGGCTGACTATAAAGGGATGGTTTCGGCAAGTGAAGCAGAATCGAAAGCCCTTCAACAAGAACTTGGGCCTATGAATAGTCCTGAGGAGTTTAGTGCAGCCACAAAAAAAAGGATGGAACAGATCGAAACGATTGTTGCTGATAAATTAGCCGACTCTCAGGATGTCATTTGCCTCCAAGAACTCAAAGATCCCAATCGTCCCTTTGTCAAAAAGTTGGAAGAAAAAGGATTCCACATTTTTCGATTAGAGCAAAATGATCCACAAGCAGATAAATCCAATTTGGAAAATGTGGTCGCTATCCGAAGAAAACTGTTCGATGAGGGAGTAATCAAAAGTGCAGATAATATCTCTATACCAAGTGAAAGCCACCCTATTAGGGGCCGTCCTTCTTATGGGCAACAAATTGCAGCCACTATAGTCCGTTTAAAGAGTGGCGTAACCTTGAGCTTTACCTCGCTCTATAATTGGGGATTTCCCCTCTACCCCCAAGATCTTCCAGAAGAGATGAAACAACGGTTTGAAGACGACACTGCTGCGATGGAGTATGGCTTGACCTACACGGAAGAAGCCGTTGAGAATGTCAAAAAGCACCATGTCGACTTCGCAGTGATTTCTGGCGACATCAATAACAACCCTGAAAACGATGAAAGGCCTTTTAAATATCTTGAAGCCTCAAGGTTTAAAGTCCATGAACCCGATCAACCGACCAATATCAATGCTGCGGATCTCAATCGCTATAACGAAAGAAAGATCGATTTCATTTTCACAAGTGTTCAGCCCTCTCAACCATGGTACAAAAAAATAGGATCGGCTTTCCGATCGATCTTCTTTTCCTCTGTCTCCATTGAAATAACTGAACCAAAAGTTCTTGAAGGGTACGACTTTACCCGTAATACCAACTGCTCAGACCATAAACCTCTCGGAATGACAATTAAGGTGATAGAGACTACCCCTAAAAGCCAACGCCTCTGGAATTGGATGAGAGGGGTTAAGTAGTCAGGTCTTTATTACCTATAAACCTAACCCATTCTTTCTGAACTCCACTCATGTTATAGTTCAGATCTTACGAGTCTAAACAAGGACTTAACAAAAGCAGCTGCCGGCTATTTAGCAAAGTAAAACCCTATGAAAAAAAAGATTGTCCATCAAGATAAAGCAGAAGAGCTGGTTGTCCGATTTCCAACGATGAAGGATGTAGAACCGATGTTAAATTACATCAATACCCTCTCGAAGGAAAAAACTTTCACACGCAATCAAGGAGAACAAATCACCCTTGAACATGAAAAAATCTACGTCAAAAATCTGCTGGAAAAAATGGCACGGAAAGAATCGATGTGCCTTTTAGCTTTTCACCAAAAAGAATTGATCGGGATTGCCGGAATTGCCATGCAAGATCGGGTACAAAAGCATGTAGGGATGTTGGGCGTTTCTTTGATTAAATCGGCCAGAGGGCTTGGCTTGGGAACTCTTTTGATGGAACTTTTGGAAAAAGAGGGAAAGAGGTATTTGCCCCAGCTTAAACTGATCATTTTAGAGGTATTTTCAAACAATACTGTCGCACTACACCTCTACAAAAAATTGGGCTACATCAGGTATGGATCATTACCTAAAGGTGTTTTTCATAAGCGCAAATATGTCGACCTCATCATGATGTTCAAAGCAGTGAAATAGAACCACCGCATCAGAAAGTAAACGACTTAACGCGAAATGTTTGAGCCCGCGATCTCTAGCTGGTGTTTGGGTATCGACGAGTTACCGATTTGATTCTAAACTGCCTATGCAGTGGAGGCCGGGAAGCACCTTTCAATCGCAGAGGCTATCCCTGGGATAGCCTATCCAGCAAACGTTTCCACATTTAGAAAGTTAGCGTTAAATACCTTAACCATTCTTGTAGATCCGTTTTAACTCTGGCACCCGTTCCGCCATAAATTCAGCTTGCTCCTGTCCCCGTAATGGGAAGTGGAAAAGATCAAGAAAAGTTAAAAGTAGGGGTGATAATTTTATGCCTTTGTTTGGTTCCTTATTTTTTTTCAGAAGGCTTTTGTAGTAGGGCTCAATCAGCAAAACTTCATAACCTCGTTCTTGTGGCTCTAACTGAAGTACATCTTCAATCCTTTCTCTTACAGTTGGATCCAGCATGTACAATTCAAGCGTGTTCAAATTTGTATTCTTAAAGCCGTACGCATCTGCGGCGGAATGGAGGGCTAATGCAACTTTTTGACTTACTTTTGATTTCTTTAGAGCATCTAAGAGTTCAATTTTGTCCTGAAAACCAGAACGATATGTTCGCATCTTACATTTTAGAGCGATGTTGTAATTATCTAACCAACTTTCAAGAAGAGGCTTCGCTTTTTTAAAGAAAAAACGCTTAGCTGTTCTAACCCCTTCAATTTTAAGGAGCCCTTTCAATACCAAGACTTCAAAAATCTTTTGAACCAAACCAAGACTCACGTCTATCTCTTTAGCAACTTCTCTTAAAGAGAACTCCCCTTGGGCAATTCCTACTCTAAGAAGCCAGTCCAAAATCCATTAATTTAACAATGTTTTTTAAGATATTCCCGTGTATATTTCGACACGAAATATTTCAAGGGTTTAATTCTGTTTTTGTAGAAAAAAATAATATTTGTTGTAATAACAGGCGGCCGAAGGGGAATCGATTAGGGCGTCAAAAAATAACTCCAAGCGCGCCAGCGATCTCTAGCTGGTGTTTTGGGTATCGACGAAGTTATTGGGGTAATAGAGCAAGTGAGAACCAAAAATCATAGAGCCCAACAACTAAACGATCAAACCCATGATCGTCATAAGGCTTTCTGATATAGGCATTGGCATGGTTCTCATAGGCCTCTTTAATGTCGTCGGCACGACCTGATGTGGTTAACATCACGATAGGGATCAATTTAAATTCGTTATCTTTTTTCACGTGACGTAAAGCCTCAAGGCCGCTCATCCGATCCATGTTGATATCCATCAAAATCAGATCGGGCCTTTTTCCCTTTTTTAGATAGGGCAATAAGGCATCTCCGTCAAGCACATGATCCACTTCAAGGGGGATGCCACATCTTTTTAATGCAGCTTTTAAGGCAATGAAATAGCTTTCATTGTCTTCGACCATCAAAAGATGTGGCTGACCTCTAACCATTTACTGCCCTCTCTTTATTGCAAGTGCCTCTAACAAAGCCGCTCTTGAACGGTTTTGGAAGTGCTGGTAATCATGAAGGTCTGGCCAATTGCCACCCCAGTCCCAGCCACGTTTCACGAATGCTTTATAAATAGCGCTGTCTCTTGTGATCAACCCTTTTGTCTCTGGGTTGCGATCTAAGTGGGCTTTCCCGGCTGGGGGGAAAATTTTTTCTCCTTTGACATAGGGATTTTCAATCGTATTCACATCGATTGCAAGTCCTAGGCCATGCTCAGAAACTCGGCTTGGATCCCCAGTCACAGTACGATAAAAGAAGGCTGATGAATTGTTAGCTGCCATCGAAAGATCATCTAACTCTGAAGCCGTTGCCCCTGGATAGCCAAAATTATCAACCAATACCATCTGCTTAATAGGAAAGCGGGCCTCAAATACTTCTTGGAAGATCTCCATCACTTCTTGAGCCACACTTTCGTGAACAACCAACTCACCTGTTTGAATGTTCCCATCAAAATCGATATGGGTGATCTTAAGATATCTCAGATTGTCCAAGCTGATATGGGGATTCTCTCTAAAGGAATAAACCATCCTGGCTTGAATTTCTGGCGAAATTATTGAGAAACTGGCTTTATAGTCTTCGACCTCAAAAGTGACAATATCGTCTGTCCCATCTACATCTCTTAGAGCTGTTACCATTTTGAATCTTCCTAACTTTGTTAGATTTGACGATTGCATTATAGAAATGGGGGATGGAAAAGAAAAGAGCTTTACAGTTCGTCCTACTTTTAGGGCTGGTCAGCCTTCTGGCAGATGTAACCTACGAAGGGGCTCGTAGTATCACTGGTCCCTTCTTAGCAACTTTGGGCGCAACAGGAGCCATCGTCGGAACAGTTGCTGGGCTTGGGGAATTTATCGGTTACGCTTTCCGCTTAGTGTCGGGGTATTGGAGCGATAAAACTGGTAAGTATTGGGCGCTAACCATCGTAGGATATGCGATCAACCTCGCGGCAGTTCCCCTCCTTGCATTCGCTGACAATTGGCCGATAGCCGTCGCTTTGATGATTGCTGAACGTTTTGGCAAAGCCCTCCGAGTTCCCCCACGAGATGCCATGCTCTCTTTTGCCACAAAAGAGTTAGGTCGAGGTTGGGGCTTTGGAATCCACGAGGCAATGGATCAAATAGGTGCCATTTTAGGCCCACTTCTGATGGCATGGGCCCTGTGGTACAATGGCAGTTATCCTATTAGCTTCGGATTATTGGGTATTCCAGTTCTCTTAGCTTTACTCACACTCTTCATTGCCGCCTATACTTACCCTCACCCCGAGACATCAGAAAAAGTTAGCCCAAAATTAGATCAGAATGGGTTTTCCTCCTCATTTTGGCTCTATACTTTCGGCCTTGCCCTGATTGGAGCAGGTTATGTCGACTTTCCTTTGATCGCCTACCACTTCAAACAACAACAAATCCTTTCGGATCACACAACACCTTTGCTTTATGCCATTGCGATGGGTGTGGCAGGTCTCTCATCTTTAATACTTGGTAAGTTGTATGACAATAAAGGACTTGTTGTTGTAATAGGAGCAACTTTTATACCAGCTTTCTTTTCGCCACTAGTCTTTCTAGGAAGGCCAAGTCTTGCAATTTTAGGGATGGTCCTTTGGGGAATTGGAATGGGTTCTCAGGAATCTATCATGAGGGCACACGTTGCAAACCTCGTCTCAAGCAAGAAAAGGGCAACCGCTTATGGCTTTTTTAATTTCGTATTCGGACTTTTTTGGTTTTTGGGTAGTGCCTTGATGGGTTTTCTTTACGACACATCGATCATGGCACTTCTTTTATTTTCGATCTTAACCCAGCTGGCAAGCCTTCCTCTCTTACTTTCCTCCAGAAAGTAAAGCGGAGCATTTGGAGTGAAGCTTAGGCAGCTTTTTTGAAGTAACTTTGCAACCCTTGATTCACTACATGTAATACAACGCGGCTGAAAACAAAGTTGACGATGACAACTTTGCTCAACCATGGATTTAGTTGTGGCTCTGTTTCTATCGGCGGCTCTTGCTTTGTCGCTCTTCTATAAAGACTGTGGGCCTCTTTTAGAACTGTAGGGGTCATTAAAATGATGGCTGCTACGTTTGCTGCATGGCGTGGATGCCAGGGGTTAATGGCAAAAATCGTGTTTTTACCAAAAATTGTTTCAAGCTTTTCCGGAATAAAAAACCGATGGACAATGGTAGAGATAACAGCAATACCAACCGGAGAAACAGCACCATTCAAAATAATAGAAATATTTCCTGTTAAAGCAGGAAAACTACCAGCCCCATTAAACTTGAACAAATCATAAATAGCAGCAGGAACAGCCCCTATAGAGAAATAGCCTATCGTATTCTTAATCAGCTGCTTGTTAGTATCGAGAAAATTTAATATGGGTCTTATAACTGCAGCCATTTTTTTCCTTGAGATAAGCTAATAAGACTAGACCCAACTCTATTTTCCCATAAGGGAGCCCCACTGCACCTTAGTTTTTCAAGCTTTCTTCAAAGATTGCATATCGATGACAAACCGATATTTGACATCACTTTTTAACATCCGTTGATAGGCCTCATTGATTTTCTGGATCGGGATGATTTCAATGTCACAGGTGATGTTATGGTCTGCGCAAAAATCCAACACCTCTTGAGTCTCCTTAATCCCTCCGATTACCGAACCAACAATCTTTCTTCGTCTCATGATCAAGGGGGCTATACTGGGAGAAGGGTGGGGTTTATCTGGCAATCCGACTAAACAGAGAGTCCCATCGCTTTTTAGAAGCTCGGTATAGGCATCTAAATTATGAGAAGCAGACACTGTGTCGAGGATAAAATCAAAACTGTTTAGGTGCTTTTTCATCGCGACATTGTCCTTGGAAATCACAACCTCCTGAGCTCCAAAACGTTTAGCATCCTCTATCTTCCCAGGCGAGGTAGTGAACAAAACCACCTGTGCCCCTATCGCATGAGCCAGTTTAACGGCCATATGTCCTAAACCCCCAAGACCTACCACACCCACTTTGTCCCCTTTTTTCACCTTCCAGTAGCGCAAGGGTGAAAATGTGGTGATGCCAGCGCAGAGAAGAGGGGCTACCGATGCAAGTTGCTCTTTCTTGAATTTTTTCGGAATCTGAAAGACAAACTTTTCATCTACAACGATCGATGTTGAATAGCCCCCATAAGTCATTTTACCGGTGTATTTGTCAGGGCTATTGTAGGTAAAAGTGGGGATTTGATCGCAGTATTGCTCCAAATCTTTTTTACAGTTCGGACAAGATCTGCAAGAATCTACCATGCAGCCAACGGCCACTAGATCCCCCTCTTTAAACCCTTTAACCTCCTTACCTACTTTTGTTACCTGACCAACAATTTCATGCCCAGGGACAATGGGGTAGACGGTTTGTTTCCATTCATCTTTGACTGAATGTAAATCGCTATGGCAAACGCCGCAAAATAAGATCACAATTTGCACATCATGAGGGGTAGGTTCTCTTCTCTCAAACTGGAAGGGTCCGAGGGGAGCAGTAGAAGATTCTGCAGCATAACCTTTAGTCTTAGACATAAAAAATCCTTGGTAAATCAAGTGCTTAACACATCCGATATTTTTTTTCGTTGACTTGCCATGTTGTAACGCTGTACCATTACAAATATATGGATCGGAAGTCCCAAGAAGAGGGTTGGCGCAAATTTTTGAAACTCTGTGCAAAAACAGAGAGCCCAGAAAAATGCCGACAGCTTTTTGATCTTTTCTTCACTTTAGAAGAAAAAGAGACACTTGCTAAGAGAACATTTATCATCGAAGCGTTGTTAGATGAAAAGTTGACTCAGCGGGAGATTGCCGAAACATACAATGTGAGCATCGCACAGATCACACGGGGATCCAATGCCCTCAAGATCATCGATGAAAAATTTAGGAACTTTTTAAAAAAACTGATGAAACAATAGTATGAATACTTTCACTTCATCACTTCTTCTTTGGTGGGCTTAGCCCTCATTACTCACTCTCTCACACCTTTTTGTATTTGATCGATTGAACAAATCGATGCTTCACCTTTTTAGAAGAAGAGTTTTTTTATGAATAAAAGTTTATCTATTTCTACCCCTATTGGAAATGTATTTGGCGCCTCGCTGTTGATCACAGGGTGTTCTGTCGGAGCCGGCATGCTGGGATCCCCTGTGATCAGTGCTCAAGCAGGTTTTTTCCCCAGCCTGTTCGCCATGCTCCTTTGCATGGTCTTTTCGATTGGCAGCGGCTTTCTAATTCTTGAGGCCACCCTCTGGTTCAAAGAGAGGGTTAATCTGTTGACCATCGTCGATTTCTTCTTTGGGAAAATGGGCAAGTTGATCACAGCAGCCCTCTTCATCTCCCTCTTTTACTGCCTTTTTGTCGCTTACATCGACGGGGCTGGTGTTCTGATCGGAGAATTGTTTTCGATCCCAAGAGAGGCCGCTATTGCCCTGTCCGTTTTAGTTGTCGGTGGTATCACTTACCTCGGTGCAACTTTCATGGTTCAATTGAACCGATTTTTGATGTTGGGTTTAGCCCTTTCTTACGCAGCTTTAGTCACTTTTGGTTTGCCAGATGTGCAAATTGAAAAACTGACCGTGATAAGTTTTCCAAGCGCCCTTGCGACTATTCCCATTCTCTTAGTCTGTTTTGGTTACCAAAACTTAGTGCCCACACTAACACACTATTTAGGGAGAAATGTAAATAATATCCGTCTAGCTATTGTGTTGGGCAATAGCCTCTCTTTTGCCCTCTACACACTCTGGAATTTTGTAATTTTGGGGATATTGCCAGAGCAGCAGCCTTTCGGTGATGAAAAGGTTCTCCACCTATTAGGAGGGGCATCCACATTTGTCATCCTCTTTATCCAGTCGTTTACCTTTTTTGCCCTTTTCACCTCTTTTTTGCCAAATGCCCTGACATTTGTCGACTTTTTACAAGATGGGTTAAAGAAACTGAGCCGAGGAATGGTTTTGGGTATTGTTTTAATCCCTCCCACACTTTGTTCTCTTGTCTACCCTGACCTATTCCTAAAGGCACTTGGTTTGGCCGGTGGTTTTGCAGATGTCTTGTTATTTGGCCTGATCCCCATCATAGTGGTCTTTGTGGGTCGTTATAAAAAAGGAGCTTCAGGACCTTACAAAGTGGCAGGAGGGCTCCCCTTTTTAGCTTTCATGCTCTTCATCACAGTCACCTTCTTCATCATTGGGAGGATTTAAGATGTTGATGACCCATCTTGAACACCTTTTGGAAGATCTGTTTCTTTCTGAGCAACAAGCAGAAGAGGCGATGGATGCCGTTTTAGAAGGGGGTGATCCCCATCAGACGGCTGCCTTCCTCGCCCTTCTCAAATTCCGGGGCGAGCGGTCAGAAGAATTAATTGGAATGATAAGAGCTTTAAAAAAACGGAGTCAAACTGTTCAACTACAAGGTCCGCTGTTAGACATCGTGGGCACAGGGGGCGATATGGCCTACACAGTCAACATCTCAACTGGTGCTGCGCTTGTTGCAGCAGCATCTGGTATTCCTGTTGCCAAACATGGTAATCGCTCTATCTCTAGTCGCTCGGGCTCCGCCGATTTTTTAGAGGCCCTTGGCATTGAGATCGAAATTCCACCTGATCAGCTGCAAAGGTGCCTTGAGAAGGTGAATATGACCTTTCTTTTTGCCCCGTTTTACCACCCCAGCTTAAAAAAGCTTTCCCCCATCAGGAAAGGGTTAAAATGCTCGACTGCCATCAACTTACTAGGGCCCTTACTCAATCCAGCCTGTGTAGAAGTTGCCTTGATCGGGGTCGCGAAACCCTCAGTACTTCCCATCCTTGCAGAAACTATTCTGGCACTTGGAACTCCTCAAAGAGCCCTGGTCTTTCATTGCCAAGGGCTAGACGAATTGAGCCCACTTGGCCCAGCTGCTGCCTATTACATAGCTGAAGGGGAAAAACAATTTAAAATGATAGACCCTGAAGCCTTAGGCTTTCGCTGCTGTAGTTTACAAGATTTACAGGGGGGCGATCCGGCTTTGAACTGTTCGCTTTTACTAGAAGCCTTCAACGGAAAAAAGGGGGCAATTGGAGATGCTTTAGCTCTTAATGCTGGGGTTGCAATCTCCCTTTTTAAGAACATACCCCATAAAGAAGGAATCCAAATGGCCCAAGAAACCCTTTTGAAAGGAAAAACTGTTGAACTGATCCAAAAATGGAGAGATCTATGAATTACTTAGAAAAAATCATTCACCGGAAAAATCTTGAGATCAAAACTGAGCGATTTTCATTTGAAGACGCGCTGAAAAAACCGGGCCTCAGTGTCATTGCAGAGATTAAACGAAAATCCCCTTCTGTTGGCAAGATCTGTAAAATGTTGAATCCAACGAAGCTGGCTCTAGATTATGTTGAGGCAGGGGCTTCTGCTATTTCAGTGCTAACCGACAAAGATTTTGGAGGATCACTTGAGGATTTAAAACAGGTCTCTCTAGTCGCCAAAGTTCCTCTCTTGAGAAAGGATTTTATCTTTGCTCCTATTCAGCTGGCAGAAGCGGCTCTCCATGGTGCCTCAGCAGTTCTTTTGATTGTCCGGATTCTTGGTAAGCAGTTGAAATCTATGATCCTTCTGGCAGAACAACTTGGGTTAGAATCACTAGTAGAAGTACACGATGAAAATGAGCTGAAAATAGCGCTTGAAGCAGAAGCCAAAATCATAGGCATCAACCATCGGAATCTAGACACCTTTCTTATTGATTTTACCGTTTCAAAACTCCGAAAGAAAATCCCTACACATATTATCACGGTGGCAGAATCGGGAATCCGCACTCGTGAACAGGCAAAACAAATGGAGGATCTAGGCTTTGATGCTGTTCTTGTTGGTGAAGCTTTGGTACGTTCTCAAGATCCAAAAAAATTGATCGAACAGATGAGGCAACGATGAAAGTAAAAATCTGCGGTATTACCCATCCTGACGATGCTGCAATGGCTGCTCGTCTAGGGGCAGACTACATCGGGATTGTGTTTGCACCTCAATCAAAAAGATATGTTTCCGTTCCTCTTGCCAAAGAGATTGCTGCTGCAGCAAGACAAGAAGGGTCAGAACCGGTTGCAATTGGACTCACAGAGGAAGAATCTCGTGAAATAGGGATCTACTCCTTTCAAACCAAAAGCCATTTACACATAAGAGGAGAATGCTTTCCATTTTTTGACGGACCCAAGCCGGGATCTGGCATCTCTTTTGATTGGAAGCAATTGAATATTCCAGATCAGCCGTGGGCACTTGCCGGAGGGCTCGATCCTAAAAACATCCAAGAGGCGATACAACTTTTACATCCCTCTATTGTGGATGTTTCTTCAGGAGTGGAGAGAGAAGGAAAAAAAGACGCAACCCTTATCGAAGCTTTTATTCAAGCTGCAAAAGGAGATGTTTTCGGAGGTCAATATCTGCCAGAAATTTTGGTCGCTCCTGCACAACATCTGGCCAAAATGTGGAATCAGGCAAAAGAAGAGCTCCAGGAGGAGCTTGAAGAGCTGTTTACCCACTACGCTGGTCGACCTACCCCTCTAACAGAAGTTAAAAATTTTTCGGCAGCCGTCAACGCCCCTAGAATTTTTCTTAAACGGGAAGATCTACTCCACACAGGTGCACACAAAATCAACAATGCCCTGGGGCAATGCCTACTGGCAAAAAAACTTGGGAAAAACAGGATCATCGCAGAAACAGGGGCTGGACAACATGGAGTGGCCACAGCCACAGCCTGCGCACGTCTTGGTTTGAAGTGTGTGATCTACATGGGAAGTACCGATATCGAGAGGCAGCGGCCCAATGTGGATAAAATGGAGCTTCTAGGCGCAACGGTGGTCTCGGTAACCACCGGGTCATGTACGTTGAAAGATGCTATCAATGAAGCCTTAAGAGACTGGTCAGCGAACTATGAAACGTCCCATTACTGTTTAGGCTCGGCTCTTGGCTCCCATCCTTACCCAGAAATTGTCCGATCGTTTCAGTCGGTCATCAGCCGAGAGTTAAAACAGCAGATCAAACCCGATTTGTTGATCGCTTGTGTTGGGGGCGGTTCAAATGCGATTGGCTTTTTCCACCATTTCATTGCAGATCCCACTGTTAAACTTGTGGGTGTTGAAGCAGAAGGGGCGGCTCGATTTACATCTGGTAAGCCTGGTGTTTTGCATGGTTGCTACACCTATCTTTTACAAAATGAGGAGGGACAAGTGTTGCCGACCCATTCGATTTCAGCAGGCCTAGATTATCCAGCGGTTGGCCCTTCACACGCTAAACTATTTAGTTCGGGTCGCGCTACATTCACCACCATTCATGATGACGAGGCAATAGAGGCTTTTTATCTTTTGACTCGTACTGAAGGGATCATTCCAGCATTGGAATCGAGCCATGCCATTGCTTATGCAGCAAAAATTGGCGCAAGTCTTGATAAGGACACGGTCGTTGTGATCAATCTATCGGGGAGAGGGGACAAAGATCTACACCAAATCAAGGAGACTAAAACATGTTCGTAGGTTTTATCACTGGGGGAGATGGGGGAATCCATTATTCTGTTGATTGCGCCCTTCAACTTATTGAAGGGGGTGTTGATATCATCGAGCTGGGCCTCCCCTTTTCAGACCCCATTGCAGACGGCCCTGTCATCCAAAGAAGCTCCCACCGTGCTTTGCAAAGCGGAACAACATCTACAACACTGCTAGAGATGGGGAAAAAAATCAGAGAAAAGTCCGAGATTCCTTTGATCCTCTTTAGTTATTTCAATCCTTTGCTACAGAAGGGGAAATCTTATCTGGATGAGCTAAAGAGTGCCGGTTTTAATGGCGTCATCATTGTTGACCTTTCTCAGCCCCATCCATATTTTGAACAGATAAAAAGAGCTGGATTACAACGGATAACTCTTGCAACTCCGTCCACAGAAGAGGATCGACTTAAAGCAATCAAACCTGAAGGATTTCTTTATTACGCATGCCAAAAAGGGACCACTGGAATCAAGAAAAGGCTTCCTAATGACTTTGCGCTCCAAATCAGAAGGCTGAGAGGTTGTACTTCCATCCCCATTGTCGCAGGTTTTGGTATTGCTTCACGAGAAAGTGCTAAGGCGGCCTTAAAGGAAGCAGATGGCTTTGTGGTGGGCTCTGCGTTTGTCCAATTGATGGAAGCTAAAGCTCCACCTGAGCAGTTAAAACTTTTAGCCCAAAAAATCAATCCAACATGAAAGAAAAAGCGCTAAAACTAGATTCAGAAGATGTTTTAAAAAGGTTTCGAAGCCGTTTTAAGTTGCCGAAAGACAAAATTTATCTCTGCTCCCACTCTCTTGGACTTCCCCCTCTTGCTGCCTTCGAAAACATAGAGCAAGAGATGGAGAAATGGTCCACTTTCGGAGCAGCTGGATGGTTTGAAGGGTGGTACACCTCAGAAATGAAGATGAGAAAATCTCTTGGGCATCTTCTAGGAGCATACGAAGAAGAGGTCACTGTCATGAATAGTTTGACCATCAATCTCCATTTACTTCTGACCTCTTTCTACCAACCTACTTCACACCGCTTCAAGATATTGACCGATGGCCCCTCTTTCCCCTCTGACCTTTATGCCTTGAAAAGCCATTCAACTGAGATCATTCAAGGAGATTCTGAAGAAGAGTTAGAAACTATTTTGTTAAAGGAAGGAGACACAATTGCTCTTGTCTTCATCAATGGGGTGAATTTTTTAACAGGCAAACTTTTTGATATTAAAAAGATGGCGGCTATTGCCAAATCTAGAGGCTGTTTCTTTGGGTGCGATTTGGCCCATTCTGCCGGCAATATCCCCTTGAATTTGCACGAATGGGATGTCGATTTTGCCGTTGGATGCTCTTACAAATACCTCTGCAGTGGACCTGGAAGTCCTGGCATCGCTTTTGTACACAAAAAGCATCACAACCAACCCCATTCTCGCCTTTCAGGTTGGTGGGGCAATGACCCAGGCAAACGGTTTCAGATGCATCTGCAACCAGACTTCATCCCTTTTGGCGGTGCCTCAAGCTGGCAGGTGAGCACACCTTCTATTCTCGGCCAAGCTCCTCTTGAAGCCTCTTTATCCATTTTTGAAGAGGCGGGCATCGGCAACATCCGGGAAAAATCAAAGAAGCAGACTGCATTTCTTCTCGAGCTATGCCCTCAACTTTCGTTGATCACACCATTGGATCCCCATCATCGAGGTGCCATGCTCTCGTTCACCCACCCCAAGGCTAAGGAATGCCTCGAACAATTAGCCAAAGAAGGGATCATGATTGACTTTCGTCCTCCCAATATTTTACGCATTTCAGCTTCACCCCTTTACAATACCTTCCACGATCTTTTTCTATTTGCAAAGCATTTGAAAATAGGAGAACGTGTCGATTTTTTCACGAAAAATCGACACGTTCTTGGGATATGTTGATGAGGTGTACATGAGAAATTGGACTTATTGCTCTGCTAAAACAGGCAGTTTTAGCTCTGATTTGGGAACGCGCCAGGCATCCCAGATGAAGAGGCAGATGGAGATGGAGCAGAAGACAAAACCGATGATCTTGAAAGGGGTCCAGGCATAGTCAAAAAGGCAGAGGGTGATGATCGCCACAAAGAAGGGGTTGGTGGCCCGTACAGAACTAATGGAAGCCAGCTGCCCCATCATGATGGCTTTGAAATAGAGGGAGAGGCCAATCCCTTGAGCAATCCAGGTCGTGATAGCGAGTATGGCAAAGTTGCTACTCATAAAAGCCCGCTCCCAATCGAAAGTCTGTTCGATGGTTAAACTAGCGATTCCAGAGAGGACCACAGTAAAAAAAGAGGTCCAAAACATGATGGCTTTCGTCTCAAGTTTTGGTCCTAATTTCAGGAAAAGGCCCCTTAAAGCATAGAGAGAACAAAACAGAAAAGCACAAATAAGGCCAATAAGGGTGGAATTGTCTAAACTTGAAAAAGTAAAGAAATAAGCTCCTATCATGGCTAAGACCATGGCAGACCAGACCGTTTTAGAAGGGCGTTCCCCTAAGAAGAAAAAAGCCAAAAGAACGGAAAAAAGGATGTGGTTTCTCCCAAGAAAGGAGAAATCGATCGAACTCAAATGTTGCAATGATAGGAAATAGAATACGACACCAAGCGCACTGATCAAACTTCCCACTAATAGATAAAAAAGACCTCGCGCACTTTTATCTTTGATTTTCCATCCACCAAAACAGGTGAAAAGGAACACCAAACAAAGCGAATCGACAAGTGCGACCTCATGATAAGGCATACCAATCAACACTTTTTTATAGATGACAGCTTCGATGGCCCCAAGCACAGTCGAAATGAGGGCAAAAGTGGTCCATTTCCTACTCATAAACTAACCTATAGGTGTCATATTGATTATCGATCAGATCAATCTCTTTTAATTGATCCAAAGGTTGCCAGCAGTAGGCTAGATGTTCCTCTTTATCCATAAGGATGACTGGTTTGTCTTTTAGCTCCCATCGGAAGAGATGGAGACGAAAATCCCCAATAGGACGCCGAACAAATGCATCTCGAACCCAGGTCACTTCCTTCCAATTGACCCGTTCAAAACCAAGCTCTTCAAAAAGTTCCCTCTCAAGGGCTTTTTCTTTGGTTTCATCCGGCTCAACTCTGCCGCCCGGAATAGCCCATCTTTTTGCAAAGAAATGCCCTTCAGGATACTGCAAAAGGAGCAAATGGCTTTGCCACTCAATGAAGCAGGTCACTACTTCTATCCCTTCCCGAAAATCTGTAGGCTTTTCTTTAGAAAAATTCATATTAAAGATTTTACATCTCTTATGGAAATAGTTCAATTTCTTGCTTAATGATAAATCTATTAGACGCCCGACTGAATCAAGTCGTGCATTTTGATCAGGCCGACGACACAGGAATCAGCATCGAGGACAGGAAGCACTGTAATTGGCCGTTTTTGGTCGGTCTCCATTAACTTGAGCGCATCCCAGGCTAAATCGTGTGCACCAACCGAGCGAGGCTGTAGAGTCATCAGAGCCGAAAGGGGCTGATTCAACACCTGACCCCCATGTTTTTGCAAAGAGCGACGGAGGTCTCCATCTGTGAAAATCCCCTGCAGTTTTTTCTGCTGGTCTACAACAATCAAGCAACCACACCGTTTACTCGAAAAATCGGTGAGGACCTCCTCCAATTTTTTGTCAGGGGAAGCCACAGGAAGCTCTTCCCCTTGGACCATCAGATCTGACACCTTGATCGTTGAGCGTCTGCCAATCTGTCCGCCGGGGTGATTGGAAGCATATTCATTGAGGCTAAATTCTTTGGCCCGCATGAGGGCAATTGCCAAAATATCCCCAAAAATCAGTTGGGTTGTGGTCGAAGTTGTGGGAGCTAAATCAAAAGGACAAAGTTCTTTTTCAAAAGGGAGTATGATGCTGATATCGCACCCTTTTGCCAAGCTGGACCCTCCTTGAGAAACGACTGCTACAAGCTTGGCCCCTTTATTTCTGACAAAGGGAAGAATCTGCAGGAGCTCTTCGGTTTCGCCACTTTTACTGAGGATGACAAAGACATCTTCCTTCGAGACAATCCCAATATCGCCATGGAGAGCATCAGTAGGAGAGAGGGCCAATGCCTTTGTCCCAGTAGAAGTCATTGTAGCTGCAATTTTTTGAGCTACAAGGCCGCTTTTTCCTACACCGGTAAAAAAGAGGACACCTTTACAGGCTAAAAAGATTTCGAAGATCTCTGTGAGGGATTTCACATCGATCTGATCGAAGAAGGCGTCGAGGTGGGTCCTCGCTTTCTTTAAAAGTTCGGTCAACATATTTTGCTAATAGTCTAACCAAAAGAGGCAATGTGCACCATATCGCAGTCGCAAAAGGAGATGGAATCGGTCCAGAAATCATGGATGCTACCCTCCACATCTTAAAATCGGCCGGTGCTGATCTCAAGATGACAGAGATAGAAATTGGTGAAAAGGTCTACCTCCGAGGAGAAAAGGGCGGCATCGCCAAAGAAACCTGGGAAATTTTGCGAGAGGTAAAAGCTTTTTTAAAAGGGCCTATCACCACCCCCCAGGGAGGAGGGTTTAAAAGTCTCAATGTGACAGTCAGGACTGCGATGAGCCTCTTTGCCAACATCCGTCCCTGTGTCTCTTATGCCCCATTTATCAAAACAAAATTTCCCAACATGGACGTGGTCATCGTCCGTGAAAATGAAGAGGATCTTTATACCGGCATCGAATACAGGCGAACTGACGACCTCTATCAGGCCTTAAAATACATCACAACGACTGGCAGTGAAAGGATTGTCCGCTATGCTTTTGCATACGCCGAGGCCCATGGTCGGAAAAAAGTGAGCTGCTTTACCAAGGATAACATCCTCAAAATGAGTGATGGAGAATTCCATAAAGTTTTTGAATCGATTAGAAAAGAATATCCACATATCCAAGCAGAGCACTGGATAGTTGATATTGGAGCTGCAAGACTAGCTAATAATCCTGAGGCTTTTGATGTTGTAGTCCTACCCAATTTGTATGGGGATATCCTTTCAGATGTCGCAGCAGAAATTGCCGGCTCTGTAGGCCTTGCAGGCACAGCCAATATTGGAACTCATGGCGCCATGTTCGAAGCTATACATGGATCTGCCCCTCTAATAGCCGGACAAGGTGTAGCCAATCCGTCGGGTCTCTTACTTGCTTCCTTACAGATGTTAGAGTACTTGGGGGAGGGAAAAACGGCTCATCTCATTGAAAATGCTTGGCTCAAAACACTTGAAGAGGGGATCCATACTTTCGACATTTACCAAGAAGGAGCTTCTAAAGAAAGGGCCGGAACAAAGGCTTTTGCAGAAGCTGTAGTCAAAAGGCTAGGGCAAACACCCTCCATCCTGAAAACCCGTCCCCTTCCTAAAGCAAAGCTGAACTGGACTCCTCCAAAGCCACCGAAAGAGAGCAAAAAAGAGCTCAAGGGGGTGGACATAGCAGTCGAATGGAAAGGAACACTGGATGAATTACTTCCTTTGGTCAAGCCATCAGCCCCTTTTGAACTAAAGATGATTGGAAATCGTGGCGTGAAAATGTGGCCCCATCCCTTGCCAGAAAGTACAACAACAGATGAATGGCGTGTCCGCTATCTTGGAAAAAACATCGAGCAAAAGGATTTGCTACCGTTGATTGAACAGGTGTCGAAGAAACTTAGGATTGCCCATATCGATCCTCTCTACACCTTCGATGGTGTTCCAGGCTACACTCTTTCCCAGGATGAACAATAAAAAGAACAAGATAGGAGGATCGCCTTAGGCGATCCTCCTATCTTGTTCTATTGGGCTAAATAGAGGCTGGCGTCGAGCTCTTTCTCTTTCTTTGCCACGTAGATGCTGCAAACAGCATCGCCCAAGACATTCAGAGTTGTGCCACCCATTTCACGAAGCCTATCGATCCCTGCTAGGATAACGACCCCTTCAATAGGTAAGCCTGCTGCACTGACAACCGCCGTCAGCATGATAAATCCAGAACCAGGAATACCGGCTGTCCCGATGGCTGCCAAGGTTGCTGTTAAAACGATTGTGATGATCTGACTGAAATCAAGGTTGATCCCATAGGCTTGGGCAATAAAAAGGGCCGCTGAGGCCTGATAAAGGGCCGTCCCGTTCATATTGATCGTCGCACCAAGAGGCAACATAAAGCCGGAAATGCTTTTAGAAACGCCCAGTTTATTTTGAACGCAATCCATGGAGACAGGCAGGGTGGCAGAGCTAGAACAGGTCGTAAAGGCCATCACAATCGCATCGCTCATCCCTCGGAAAAAAGGGACTACAGGCATCTTAGCCATCTGCTTTAAAATAAAACAAAAGACAACAAGTGTGTGGATAATATAGCCAAGATAAAGTCCGCCTAAGAATTTACTTAAAGGCAAAATAGCCTTTAGGCCAAATGTTCCAAAAACCCAGGCCATGAGGGCAAACACTGCATAAGGAGAAAGCTCGATCACCATGCTGGTCACTTTGATCATGACGTCGGCTAACGATTCCATGACACGGAGAAGCGGTTTGCCCCGCTCGCCACTAAAGCTAATTCCAAAGCCGAACAGTATAGAGAACAAAATGATCTGTAGTACATGCCCCTCAGCTAATGATAACACCGGGTTTTTCGGCAAAATGGAGGCGACTAAATCACCCAAAGAAAGGGGTGCTACGGGTGTTGCAGCAGTTGCGATATCAAAATTAAGCCCAGTGCCTGGTTGTATCCAAGTAGTGATCAGAAGACCAATGATAATGGCGAGAATCGTTGTCACTAGATACAAAAGGAGGGTTAACCCACCCACTCTCCCCATTTTTTTTGGGTCGTGGATATTGGTGACCCCGACAGTCATCGAAGCAAAGACCAAAAGTGGGATGATCATATTGATCAACTGAAGAAAGGCAGAACCGAAACTTTTGAGCCAGAGAACCTGATCCCCAAAGACAAGACCGGTCACCGTCCCCAAGAACATCCCTATCAAAATCTTTTGCCACAGTTTCATTCGATTGCCCGTTTACAAGTTACGATTGCTTTCTCCCAAATATCCTGCCCTTCAAGTATCTCTAATTGGATCAGGAGGGGAGCCACTTCAATGCTAAAGGATTCGGAAGGAAGTTTGACCCAGTCTTTCTCAGTACAAAGAACGACCGAAGCCTTTCTATTTTCGCACGATCTGATAAAATCGTCCAATTTTTCCCTAGCGGGCGTGGCATGATCGGGTAAAAACCAGCGCTCTACCACTTCAGCCCCTGCAAGTTTCAGCCCTTGTTCAACCTGTCCAGGACGACCCACTCCGCAAAATAGGCCTACTTTCTTTCCTGCCAACCCTTTTTCATCCCATTTTCCGACAAATTTTCTTTTCATCCGAACAAAAGGTCGATCAGGGGTATAGGTCCCCCCCATCACAACAACAACATCGGCCCTTCTCAAGGAAGAGGGAAATTCTCGAAGTCTAAAAAATGGGAATGGATTTTCCCCATCTACTACAACAATCTCAAAATCGCGGGCTAGCCGACGGTGTTGCATCCCATCATCAAGCACCACAATCGGACGTTTGGCAAGCTGAGCCCCTCTGACCCTATCTGGGTCGACAATGACTTTGCTTTGAGGAACACTTCTTTTGATGAGGAGCGGTTCGTCTCCTACATTTCTTGGGTCTGAATCGGATTGAACTTCAAGAGGAAGATCTTTTTTATCATATCTTCCCCCATATCCCCTCGTGACGAGAGCAACAGTTTCTGCCCCTAATTTTTTTAAAAGTTCGATGGCTAGAGGCGTTTTGCCGGTTCCGCCGTAGGTCAGATTCCCAATGCTGATCACAAAAGTACCAGAAACTTTTTGAGCCTTAAAATAACCGTGATCGTAAAGCCAGTTTCTAAAAAGATTAACGAAGGGCAGCATGCGATACGCGTTCTGTCGAGGGATGAGGGAACAGCTCTTCCTCTACTGCATGGATGATCATGTGGATAGCTGCCATGTGGACCTCTTGGATCCGATCGCTTGTATTAGCAATCCCAACTATCCACTCTAGGTCGGCTTGCCCTTTCAACTTGCCTCCCCCTTTACCCAGAAAAGTGATGGTTCTGAGCCCCTTTTCTTTGGCCCTCATAACAGCTCTAAAAAGGTTTTCGGAATTGCCGCTTGTTGTAAGAGCGATAAAGACATCATCTGGTTTCCCGTAGGCTTCGACACCCCTGGCAAAAACCTCATCAAATCCGGCATCGTTCCCAACGCAGGTGATATGACCTGGGTCAGTGAGGGCAATAGCAGGGAGCGGAGGACGGCGAAGTGGAGAAAAAAAGCCGGTCAATTCCTCTGCAAAATGGGCCGCATCACAGAGAGATCCTCCGTTGCCAGCCACAATGATCTTTCCCCCATTTCGAAAAGTTTCGATCAACATTTGCGAAACATTATTTAGAAAATGGAGACCCGCAGAGGTTTTAAGCTCTTTGAGACACAAAATCGCCTGATCAATATCCGAATGAAACATAAGTGCCGATTTTAACTCTAAGACCCTAAATTGACACGTCAAAAATTCATCATGAAGTTTTTGGAGGTTCATCACGACACAAAGACACAAAGGAAATTTTTCGGGCCCAGTTCACCAACATTAGGTAACAGTTTGCTTCTTCAGAAGGACAAAGACTCAAACAGAAGACCTTTCTTTTAATAAAGAGAAGGATTTTGTGATAAGCTAATTTCTAGCGTAACGGGCACCTAGATGCACCAGGCCAGTTGGATCTAGTTTGTTATCTTGCCAAGTAAGGGATTTGGCATAGGTGAGCAGGTCTGGTTCTAAAGTGAGTGGAGGGCCTGTAGGGCCATATGGGGAAGGGAGCTCTTCGATCCAGTGAGTGTTATCGTGGGAGATAACTGCCTTTAGGTTGCCAAGGGCATCTTGAAGAAGACCTAAACTGTTTCCAGCGTTATCTATAAGGGCATCACATGAGGTTGGCCCATAAAGTTTCCAGAAGGTTTTGTTGTTATACTTGACCCCTATCTCTTGAAAATCATGTTCAGGGTCGAAGAGAGAAGTGGTTTTAGTGGACTTACTCCAGAGTATCCCCTTTTTCGTTTAGATTGTTTGAAGGCGACGACCAAAGGCATCGTAAGAGGCTTTCCAAGTGTAATTCGGGGTAGAGACAGCAATCAGATTGCCCCAAGGGTCCCATTGAAATTGCTCTTTCCCATCTCTGGAAGTGGTTTGTCCGGCTTGGTCGTATGTTGTAGTGCTGGTTTTCCCTTTTAACATCTCTGTCAGAATTTTACCGAAAGGATCCAAGCCAGATGCTGGAATAATATGCTCTGGAGCTGCTGTACGGATGCCTCGACCCTGTTTACCAAAGTCGAACTCAAACTGATCTTGGCCAGCAGATTTTAAATAACGTTCTAGGCATCGTTGATTGCATATTGAATGAGTCTCAAACATTTACTTCGAGAATCAGGAGCCTTCTCGCAGCTAGCTGACCAATCTTGTAGAAAATCATTAGCGATTGAAACCTCAAGAAAATATATTAACCCAGCAGATTCAGCTTCATTAGGCAGCCTTCCTGATTCAGGTTCCCGAAGAACCTTTGCCTCCGAGCTCTCAGTCCTCTGTGAAAATTCTTTATTCCCTTCCATTAAATTAAGCAACGCTGAATTAGCTTCTTGGAAATGGCGGTACCGTGAAAGTCCTGGATAGGAAGTGCTGCTAATTTCAGCTTTAAAAGCAACACTATAAAATTCACCATTTGCTTGTGAAGGGGTTTTTGAGACTTGAGAAGTCTTTATGGTATTAATTGCCAAATTTCTTTCGGAATTGGCGGCGATTTGTGAAGCAACAAATTGTGTGCTCCTAACAAATGCATTAGCACCGAGGGTCAAAAATGTTGTGATTGCTCCGTGCGTGGATTCTACAGTACTTTCAGAGACACCTAGGCCTCTAATAAATTGAGCGGTTCCGGTAAGCGGGTAATTTGCCTTTAGCGGCTGTGATGGCAGAAGCAACTTGCCCAGCAGATGGAGGTACGTGTTTATCGCCTGTTGGGGGTGTGAGTGTTGAGGTAGTCCCGCTTACTGATATATCCATAAAAAAACCTCATCACTTCTAATATCATTTGACTACTTTATTATTAATTTCTATTAAACTTTCCCCTCACAAAATCTTAATAAATTTTCTCAGTCTCCTCTCGACTTAAGATTTAAATTTCATTTACATATTTTTGAGATGCTTTGGAAAAGGCGGTGCTCCCATGACTTCTTTTTCCCCCTCTGATTTTCTTGTTACTCAGTTACATCAACATTTCACCCAAACAAAAGTAGATAAACATGCAGCCGTACTGATGGTGACAATCAATGACCGGGTTATCCCGATCACCATCACTAAAATGGGGATGCAAGAAACAGTGCAAGGCCTTAAAGCCGATCAAATCAATGCGATGGCCAACCATATCATCCGAGGGCTTGATCAAATCAAAGGTGCATTGGAAAAAGATGCCATCACAAGCGCCATTGCCATCAACTTAGACGCCAACACCATCAGCGTCAATGGGGGAGAGAACTTCAGCATCGAAAAGGGGGGAGGAACCTCTCCTACTGAAAAGAAAGAGTCAAAAGACCCCGTTGATGTTGCGACAGCTAAAACTTCCGTTAAGGCAAAAAAGGCCGTATTGACTAAGTCAACATTAGAAACGGAAAAAAAGGTCCTGATCAAAGAAAAAACAGCTTTAGAGGGCACTTTAAAACGATTAGTTGAGACCTTTACAGAAGCTTCGCGTGACAGACAAAAAGATAGGGTTCAAGAACAGCGGAAAAAATTAGAAGAAAAAATCGAAGAGCTCAAGAACCAGCTTGAAAGAGTACAGACTGAGTTAGACCAGGCAAGCAAAGAGGTCGATCAATTCCGAGACGAATTAGCCGGTTTAAAGCAAACTTCCCTGTTAATCAGTATCTTCCAGCAGGTAAAAGATGAAAACTTTAAAGACTTTTTCGGCTTGAACCCGGCAACACCCCCCCAAAAGATTATGTAAATCTTAATTTAATTCTGATCTTCAGGGTGGAAAATAAAGGTGATAGCAAGAGAGTTTTTTTATGTCGATGCGTGTAACCCCGGGTGACACCCCAACACCTCCACCAGACCCATCCACTACAGCTTCCTACTCCCCCATCTCCAAACAGGCTTTACGCGACCTTGCAGATAAGGAACTTATTCTCTCTGACTCAAAAGTCAGGGTGAAGGGCGAGGTCAAAGAGGTCAATGGCAGCTACACCTTTAAGGTTGGCAACGAGTACAAAACCTATACAATCACAGTGGGAAAAGATGTCCTTGCAAGCCTAACAACAGATGATAATAAAAGAGCTTGGTCAAAAGGGTTATCCCTTCAGCTGGCCAACATGTACAATTATGGGTCTTTAAGGACCTCTTTCAACCTGGTCGACCGTTCCATCACGATCAATGAGAGAACCTATTATTTTCAGACACACGAGCAGGTTCAGAAACACAAAGAGGACTATGCCAAACTGAGGGGTGATCTTCCCGACCTACAGACATCGTTAAATAAGCAAGCAGATGAGCTTGGAAAAACGGCCGAAGAGCTATCCACACAAAAAAAGGACAGGGTCAAAGACCATTGGTATAGCAAATCACGCCCAAAAAATGAGACTAAAGTTGTAGCACTTGAAACTAAACTTGATACCCAAAAAGGGGAGAGGGCGCCACTTAACACCGAAAAAAGCCGCATTGAACGTCAAATCAGGGTGATGGAACAACTCCACTTGATGGCAGGACAATTATTTATAGAGGGGGGCCTTGCACATGACCATCTCCTCCCCCCCTCAGCCGCAAGCACAACAATCACCGATGCATCCACAGTTCCAGAACTCCCACTCATGGGCTCTAGACCAGGCCCTGGAGGCATAGCCGCCGCCACAACACCTGTACCCCCTTCAAGTTTTAAGCGTATAGAAGACCTGGAATCGGCCCTTTTAGAGGAAAAACCTGCCACTAAAGAGAGCCCCATCACCATAAACGATGGGATGACACCAAGGGTTGTTGATCTTCTAACAACTGCGAATGAATTCGCAAAACCCCCAGAGCCCACCAATCCCCCCAACCCTTCCAATCGAGACTTCTCCCTATTAAACCTTAGGCCGATTGAAGAGATCAAAGCGATGCGTTTAAAAAGGGAAGAGCTTTGGGCGCTACTAAAAGGGGTCAGAGATATTCAAAAACAGCTCTTCAATGAAGAAATGACTCTTGCAACACCTAAAGAAAGAAAAGAAGAAATCCATGACACTTTAATTCCTCAACTAGAAACCTATGCATCAGAAATAAGAGAGCTCAAAAATGAACTTGACCAGGCAGAAAGAGAGGCAAGGAGAAATAAGCTATGAGCAACATCCCACCAGGCAGTTTTGACGCAAGTTCTGTAAATAGGGCTTTTGAAAATGTTGGGGCTACTGATTACAAAGTCACCAGCGATGTCAAAGTGAGCGCAGACAATATCGCAACATTCAAAGTGAGTTTTAACACTAAAGAATACCACATCTCAATGGGGAGCGATTTTGTTGCAGGCTTTAGAGGGGACGGATCGGACGCTAATCTGAAGATCCAGCAAAATTTTGCACGTCAACTGAGCGTCTTACTTGCAACGATGCATGAAAATCCTAAAATAACAACAGGTCACATAAATGATCATCAATTTTCTTATAATGGTAAGTCCATCAACTTAAACGATGTAGAAAGACAAACTTCCGCTATTGATGATAAATTTAAAAGCACAACGGAAGAAATAGAGCAATTGCGTACGGACGAAGGAGAGCTAACCACAAAAATTACAGAGGCAGAAGGAAAGAAAAACTATTTAGCGCCTAAAAAAAGGTTTCTTTTAGGGGAAACAACATTGAGCGCCCCTGATAAGAAAAAATATGACGAAGCAGAAGTAGCTCTTCAAAAACTCGAAAAAGAGTTGGCAGATTTACAAAGAAAACTAAACACCAAAAAGGAAGAACTGGAAGAAATAAAAAAAGACCAAACTGACCACAAGGCTGCTTTAAGCTTTAAGACTAGACTTGGGCAAGTCACTGTCCCTGGACACATCACTGCAACTGCATTACCAGCACCGGAACCAGCATCCGCTTCGACCCCATCCCCTATTATGACTGCTGAGCCGGAGCCGGATCAGACACCCCCTCCTTCGCCAACATCTTCTGAGCACACATCCACATCAAACTAAGGAAAGTTCATAAGTTTTTGATGAACTTTTTGAGGCAATCATAGCTGTAGACAGCCTGAAGAGGTTGTGAAATTAAACATCATTCTATCGATTAATACTTTAAATCACGCTTTAGCGCTTGGAGTGCGAAAGTCTTCTTTCGCTTTGTTTCTGAGGCATTTTTTGAGCAAGATTTTATGAAAGCGAAAAAGGAGAGACACTTGCAGAATTCAGCCTAAGTGTCTCAAGAGTTTCGCTCCCCAAACGCGCCCGCGAAACAGACGAAATTCTTTGCTTTTTCGTTTAATTTCAAAGCGTAATTGAATTTAATACAGTTTTTGATGACTCTCTTGAAGAATCTTTCCTCGATTTACTTACCCCACGGTTTGGTGTAATATTTTCCCTCAACTTTTGCGAGGGAAGATGGAAAGCGGAAAGCAGGTCGGCACGTGGACAGCATGGAATGCGGTGTTTTTGGTGGCTGGTACCTGCATAGGCGGCGGGATGCTGGCTTTGCCCCTTGCAGCTGGAGTAGGCGGACACTTCCCTTCGATGGTGTGGCTTGCCATCTGCTGGGCCTTGATGACAGCCTCTTCTCTATTACTTTTGGAAGCGAACCTTTGGATGGCCAAAGGGGAACATGTGATCAGTATGGCCAAAAGGTTTTTGGGGCCGATTGGTCAAGCGATCAGCTGGATTGTTTACCTCTACATTTGTTACGCCTCATTGGTCAGTTATGCTGCCGGCGGAGGGAAACTGATCGCCCTGCAGCTAGGGCTTCCACAAAGTTGGACGATTGTCTTAGTCGCTTTGGGGCTGACCCTTTTGATTTATATGGGGACAAGGCTGGTGGGCAGGGTCAATACGATCCTGTTTTTAGGGATGTTGTTGGCCTATGTCTTTTTGGTTGGTATGGGAATTGAGGAGATCAAACCCCACTTCTTATCGAGAGAAGGGGCTTGGTTCTCTTCGACTTTTGCCATCCCCCTTTTGTTGACTTCTTTTAGCCACCAAACCATGGTCCCTAGCTTGACACCTTATCTTCAAGGCAATGGGAAACTACTGAGAAGGGCCATTGTCGGCGGCACTTTGATTGCTTTTATCGTCTATGCCCTCTGGCTCACCATTGTGTTGGGGATTGTCCCTGTTGAAGGGGAAAAAGGTTTGATAGACGCCTATGTACAAGGGGTCCCGTCCACACAATTTCTTGCAGAACATGTTCAGGGCCGTTTTTTAACCCCTGTCGTCCATTTCTTTTCTTTCTTTGCCATTGTCACCTCTTACATCGGGATGGCTCTTGGACTTTTTGACTTTTTGTCAGATGGTTTGAATATCCCTGAAAATAAAACAGGGAAAGTGGCACTTGGACTGCTAATTCTGATTCCTGTCATCTTCTTTGCCCTCTATTTTGAACGGGCCTTTTTGGTCGCCATGGAGACAACAGGGGGAATTGGCGATTCGATCATCAACGGGATTATCCCCATTTTGATGGTGTGGGTTGGCAGGTACAAGTTGGGCTTTAAAAGTGAGTGGTCTTTGCCAGGTGGAAGGCCGGTTCTTACCCTGCTGTTGATTGCGTTTACAGCTATTTTGTTCTGGGAAGCCTTGATGCTTTCGACCAATTTGGTGATGAACACTCTGACCGGATAAACACAAACGCTTTGCGCTAAGTCCTTTATTTTTGCAGGAGGAGGCGCAAAGCTTCCTGCTTCATTTTGAGGTGGAGGCTGAAAAGACCATTAGCTCGACCAGGTGTTAACGACCCGGCAATGCCTAATTCTTCCAAATAGGTGGGCGGGCATTTCAAGATTGTTTCGGCCGTTTCTCCGCTGTAGACCATCAATAAAATGACAGCAAGCCCCCTTGAAATGAGGGCGTCTGAGTCTGCCTCAAACATCACATGGCCATTTTCCAACTTTGCAGCCAGATACATCAGACTTTGACAGCCTCGCACCCTATTTTCTTCCGTTTTAGATTCAGGCGGAAGGGGTCTTAGCCCGGAGCCAAGCTCCATGATCTTTTCATAGCGGGCTGCAGGGGTGGTGCAGTGGGAGAAAAGGGCTTTGACTTTATCCTGTTTTTCAAGACACGATGAATACACACCAAAGAGTATAAAACATGTCCCCTTTTCTCACTTTAATGATCTACCCACTGGAAGCTGTGTCTATCCTTCTACTAGGAATCATGGTGATCACCTGGATCCTTTCTATTTTTCAAAAAAATGCAGGCATTGTCGATCTGGCCTGGGGCATTTGCATTGGATTGGTCGCTTTTATTGCATTTTTGATGGGGGATGGAGATCTGGCACGCCGCTCGTTATTGCTTGCCCTTGTCTTGATCTGGGCCACACGGCTGACTATCCATCTTTTCTTACGCTACGACGAGGAGAAGGAAGACAAACGATACTATCGGATGAGATTGCAGTTTGGGGATCAAGCCAACCTCCGCTTTTTGGGCGTCTTTTTATTCCAGGGTCTTTTAATACTCGTTTTAACCCTCTTCTTTTTTCCTATTAGCTTCAATGTCAACCCAAGCCTCTCCATTTTTGAATGGGTTGGCACAATGATTGTTCTCTTAGCCATTTTAGGAGAAACAGTGGCCGATTGGCAGTTAGCAAGTTTCAAAGCTAAGAAGGAAAATAAAGGAAAAATCCTTGACACTTGGTTATGGAGCTGGTCCCGTCATCCTAATTATTTTTTCGAGTGGGTCGTCTGGGTCGGCCTTGCCATCTTTGCCCTAGGCTCTCCTTTCGGCTGGCTGGGTCTAATATCTGCCGCCTTGATGCTGTATCTCCTCTGGGGCCTTTCCGGCGTCCCAATGGCTGAAAAAGAGATGTTACAAGATCGTTCGGAAGAATACCGTCGTTACCAACAAACAGTGAGTCCTTTTTTTCCATGGCCAAAACGTTAATTTTATTTTTACTCCTTATCCTTCCTACTCAAGGGTGGTCTTACCTTTTTTTGAAAGATCGGATGGGTCAAGCAACACCTGGCGATTACATCGTCACAGCCCAGAATAAGACCCTCACCTTATGGGCGATTAGAGAACGGGACGACAGGCAGGTCATCGTCGAAGAAATTTCGGTTCCCGCACAGCTTCTAGAATTAGGAGAAGGTGGTTGGAAGGAATGGGTCAAAGAAGGGGCCCCAGAACATACGATCTGGCTAGCTTATTCCATCGACTTAAGGTCGGGGCGACTTCTTGGGCTCTACTCTTTCACCAATAAACGGTGGTGCGAGGTCGATAAAGCGGGCAATTTTCTGACAACTTTGATGAACTTGGGTTTTACCCAAATGCCAGTGAATCAGCGGAGACGTGCCAACAATCGGCTCGGCTACTGGAACCCCCCTGTTATTTTTGAAGGGAACGAAATTCCAGATGTCCATCTCGACCATTTTGAGGCCCGTTGGCCACGGGATAGTTCGGAACTTTCTGATAAATATGTTGATATCTACCTTCCACCTATTGGCAGTGGCTATCCAGCCTATTTTCCTTATTGGCTGCAAGTCATTGGAGCATTGGCCCAAGCAAAGCTACGTATTGTAGACAGCGGATCGAACTTGAAGTCGCCTGTCAAAATATTGTGGCCCAAACAACAACAAACTCTGTCTACAGCACCTCCAGAACAAGTTCCAAATTAGAAAAATAACAGGACAAGGAAGATCGCCTACGGCGAAAAGGATGGAAGTATTTTATCCTTTTCGCCGTAGGCGATCCTGCTTATCTTGTTGTTTTTTTGTGTGAGTGGAAAAGGTTGTTGCGTAGTGTTATTCTGTGTGGATGTTTAAAAGAAGAAGAAATTTAAAGAAATTGGGAGAAGAGGGGCAGCAGCTCATCTCCTCTTACGTCAAACACCGTGCTAAATTTAACCAGGATGAACAGCAGAGAATAGAAACGCTGTTCCATCAGTTAGATGAGAAGGCAGCTACAAAAGACTTTGATGGATGTCGCGCGACTCTTGATCAATTGCACAAACTGATCTCTGCCCGTGTAAAAGTTTCTTCGACTTGGAAAACCATTGAATGGGTTTTGGCACTCGGGGTGGCTTTATTGATTGCCACCATCGTCCGGATGACTGTCTTTGAACTTTATGAGATCCCTACAGGGTCTATGCGCCCGACCTTTAGAGAGGGGGACCATCTAGCTGTTAGTAAAACAACGTTTGGAATCAACATCCCATTCGTCCCAAAGCATCTGATTTTTGATAAAGATAGGGTGATCCGTGGGGGTGTTGTCACTTGGACAGGGGAAGGGATCGACATCCCAGACAATGACACAAAGTACTTTTGGCTATTCCCTGGGAAAAAAAGGTACATCAAACGACTGGCCGGCAAACCTGGAGACATCATTACTTTTTACGGCGGATTTCTTTATGGGGTCGATAAAAATGGTGAACCTATTCAGGAGCTACTGGAATCCCCTTTTACAACGATCGACCATGTCCCCTTTAATTCGTTTGAAGAGCGTCCTGTTCAAGAAGGGGTCCCTTCAAGAGGGGGAGAGGGAGAAATTCTCTACAAGTATTTCAATTTGCCCCTCGGAAAGTTGGTTGTTTCTTCTACAAGTGCCCGTGGAGAAGTTTTCGACGGAAAAAGATGGGTTCGGGAAAAACCAGATGGAGCCACACACGAAGGGATTCAGACCTTGTCTGACTGGTTCGGGATGGGAAATTTTGGCCAGGTCCGGATCAATCCCGATCGAGAACTAGAAATTGCCCACCATGCTTACGTAGGCCCCTATGAAAGGGGTGCTCAAATCGCTCCTCTACTAGGCCCTTTGCCAACTCAAAAGAGTGCCCTACCATTGGATGATGAGCTGATTGAAACATTGAAAAAGCACCTCTACACATCCAGGTTCACGATGAAGAAAGGGGTTGCCTACCAAACGGGTTACAATGAAGGGGGTATTACCCTTGCAGGCATACCAGATGGGACATATGAGTTCTATGATGGAAAACCTGTTGAGATCATCTGGACAGGGATTCCCCGCTCCTTGCCTGCCGACCATCCTTTGCATAACCTAAGCGAGAACCAATTCAGAGTGTTGTTTAACCAAGGGATCGACCTTCATCCCTATTATGAACAAAATGGGAGATACCCCTCACGGTATGCCTATTTCAGGGATGGTGCCCTGTATGTAATGGGTAAACCTCTTCTGGAAAAAGGAGATGAGCGGCTAGAGAAATTCATCGAGACAGAAAAAAAGAAAAAAGTCCCTTTTATCGATGCTGGAGCCCCATCTAAAGAAAAGATATTGGCTACAGGATTGCGTATCCCTGATAACCATTACTTAGTATTAGGTGATAATTATGCACGGAGCTCTGATAGCAGGTATTTTGGCACTATCCCAGGTGGCAACTTAGAAGGTAGCCCCTCGTTTATATTTTGGCCTCCATGTGAAAGAACAGGAGCTGTCGGAGAACCTAAATACCCTTGGTGGAACCCCTACACATTGATCATGTGGGTGTTGTTTTTGGCAGGTGTGTGGGCGTTTATCCGTTGGGAAAAACGGAAGAAGGCTTTTCCATTGTCTACAAGGTACTTGAAACACGACCGATAGATTCATCACGAAGAACACGAAGAGACGAATTTTAGGGATGTTTATAGTGGGCGAAAATGACCCTCGCAACTTCATCGAGGTAGATGCTCATTCTTTCCTGTTCACTTGCTGCTGCACCGATGGTATCGAACTGATAAGTATCGGGCGCAAAAGATCGAATCAGGTAGTTTTGCCTAACGGTGTACGGAGCATTGGTAACGGCTAAGTAGAGACCTGTGGGCGGATTGGTTTTGAGCCACTCCTTGATCGTGTCATTGGTAATAGGGCGGATAAGATGGCCTATTGCCTCTTGTTTCATCGATGCATTAATAAAATGGACCTGTACCTGTTGACGCATGTCTGAAGGAATATCAGATTGCCTCCATACAAGCTCGACCATTGCATTTTCAGTCTTTGCCTGTTCACTCAGTGCTAATTTCTCACTCTCTACAAGAGGACGTCCGCCTGTCAAAAAATAGAGGTGGTTAAATCTCACCCCTTGGTTCCACTGTTCAACAAGCGTGTTAAGCCGAAGACGAACCCTGGATAAAAGGGCTCCATGGACAATCGCCCCCTGGTAGTTCTTGAAACTGGCTGAAGTGCCATCTACAAACCCTAAATCGGCAAGGATCGGGAGTATTCTTGGTTTTAAGTTTTCGAACCGATCACTCTGCTGTTCCCACCGTTCCCCCTGCCGGAGAAGATGTGTTTGAGCCCACTCGTTGATCTTCGAGATAGATTTATCGGTAGTATCCATTCCTACGATCTCTAGGAGCTGTAATAGCTTGTCACTAGGTAGGTGATTTTCATCGAAAAGAAGATCTGCGTGTAGAAAGTTTGTGCAGAGTAGAGCGATAAAAAGTATTTTAAAAAAAATAAAAATCACCTTGTTCTGTAGGAGAGGGCTTCGTAAAGGTGATCGTCGGTGATTGGGTCGCTTCCTTCTAGGTCTGCAATGGTCCTAGTCACTTTTAGCAATCTTTGAAGGCTGCGCATCGACATTTGCAACGAGTTGACAGCCTCCTCTAAAATAGCCTGTTGATCACAATTTAAAGCCACTTTCTCTTTAACCTCTCTTGAGGTCATGAGGTTGTTCAAACGTCCTGGGCCATTGCGCGCTTCTTGCCGCTTTCTTGCTTTTACAATCCGATCTCTAACAACATGGGAACTCTCTTTTCCTTTTCCTCCCATCTCGTGGAAACTTAAAGGGGGAATTTCAACCTGTAGATCAAATCGATCCAAAAGGGGTCCGGATATCTTTTTTTGATAACGGTCGATCTCTTTGGAGGTGTCTTTACAAGGGCGATCAGGATGACCGTAAAAGCCGCAGGGGCAGGGATTCATCGCAGCAATGCAAACAAAATGGCAAGGGAATGTGAGGCTCCCCTCTGCCCGTGTGATGGTCACTTTATGATCTTCCAAGGGCTGACGTAATATCTCAAGAGCTGCACGAGTAAACTCTGGCAATTCATCCAGAAAAAGGACGCCGTGATGGGCTAAAGAAATTTCTCCAGGCCTGGGACGTGCTCCCCCTCCAATCAATCCAATGTGGCTTACAGTATGGTGGGGAGACCTAAAAGGGGGGTTGCGCCCCTCCGTTGTTAAACCAGCTAAAGACCAGATCCGTTTAACCTCTAGCGACTTTTCAGCATCAAGTGGGGGTAAAATAGAAGGCAGGGATTTTGCCAGAAGACTTTTTCCCGTACCAGGAGGCCCTTTCATTAATAAGTTATGGCCACCAGCGGCTGAGATTTCTAACGCCCGTTTCCCCATGTCTTGACCGACAATATCTTCTAAATCGACCCATTGGTCTTTGGTTTGAGAGATAACAGAGGGAGTAAAAAGAGGTCTTTCTCCTTTCAATAGTCCTTTTAAACCGCTGGCCAAAAAGAGCTCTACACCCGGTACCAGGGCTAAATCGAGTTGATTTAAATGTGGAACGACAGCAGGTGACAACCTCTTTTCTTTCGCAAGAAGCACAGCACCAAGTGCACCTTTCATCGGCCTGACATCGCCCTGTAGACCCAATTCTCCCACTATCAGCGCCTTATCGAGAGGAAAAGTTGGGACCCACTTCTTTAAGGCAGCTGCAATCCCTAAAGCGATGGGAAGATCAAATAGAGTCCCCTCTTTTTTCAAGTCGCTCGGGGCTAGGTTCACAGTGATCTGAAGTCCTGCAAGGGAAATGCCAACATGCCGCAAGGCCGAAATAACCCTTTCCCGAGATTCTTTGATTGCAGAATCGGGAAGGCCGACAATTTGAAAAATCAATTTATCGTCCGAATGGACAATATCGACTTCTACTTCAACTAAAAGGGCTTCAAGGCCCCGAAAAGCCACCGACGACAGGCGTTGAAACATGATCGATCTCCCAGACAAAAAAAGCAGGATGGTTGAATAAGTTGTTGGGGCGGAAAAGCCCTTTCAGCTCCACCTCTTTACCTACTTGATCAAGAAGATTGATCCGAGTGGAATAAAGATAGGCAATAGGAGTCCGGTTCTCTTTGTCTAAAAGGACAAAATCACCTGGCTTCTCTTTTACAGGTCTTAAATAGGGCTCTAAAATGCCTTGAAGAACCTCAGCTTTTTCTGCTTGGGCCTTGTAGAAAGCATAGGGGTCCCCTTCTCCTCCAGCGTCACGACGCCATTTTTGATAGAGACTTTTTTCAATCTCCATCCAGTAAGCACGAGCCGAAGCAATCAGTTGAGGCGCTGGTGGCGATGAGAGCCCATCTGAACTTTGAGCCATCTCATCTTCAATGGCTTCCATGACTGGAAGATTAGAGGTCTTTTCTTCCAAGTAGGCAACCTTTTTTAAAAGAAAGGCTTGCTCAATTTCCCTAAGAGACTCTTCCGCGATCGCCACTTGATCGGGGAACTCGGTGTAATTTTCAACAACCTGTTTAAAAGGGTCTAAAATCTGAGGTAAATGGATCGTTTCAAAGGGTCCGTCCAACTCGTTTCTCAACTCTGATCCAGCCGCAAGTAGACGCTTCACTTGATCGAAACGCTCTTCATGACGTGCTAAAAAGTGTTCATCCCCTACTTTTTCAACAAAATCTTTTGCCACAAAGAAACGGACATGCTCCGGAACTTGGATTTCCATCCATTTGGGGTGAAGGGCTGAAATCGAGCCGAATACTGGATCGCCTGTATTCAATTGAGCTACCACTGGGGCTTCCAAATCTGGAGCTATTCTGACATTGACATGGCTCCCTTCAACTGTCCCATCCAAAACGAAAGTTCTAAATAGGTAGAGTTTAACCTCTCTCGGGGGGCGAACTTGGTAAAAATTCTCCTGTTCCCCGTCTACAACGATCAGATCACCCTGTGTCAATTCTCGGACAATGGGGGATTCTATTGCTGGGCTTGCACGGAGGCGTACCTTCTTTTTGATCACTTTTGCAGTGAAGGGATCCTCTCCTTGGAGGGGAAAGGCAAGAAAGAGGACGAGAAAGAGGATAGAGCGAAACATGGTCCCTGCATTCTAAACTTGTAGAGGAGTTTCCGACAAATTTAGCACTCTTTACACTGGAGTGCTAAATCCATATTGACTTATTGAATTCAAAAATGGTAAAGTAGTTTTTCTAAAGGGGAAACTTTCCTCGTTAACATGGAGTTTTTATGGAAGGCGGAAAAATCGTTATTAACGAAAGACTATTAAGCATTCCTCCACGTCTCTCGGTCAGTTGGAGAGAGGTCTCTTCACTTTATGAAAAAAATGAAAGCCTACACATCGTTTTGAAAGGCGGAGAACAGATTGTTTTAGAAGGGCTCGATAGCCCTATCCTTGAAACAATTTTTCACCACCATGCCCTGTTTTTAGAAAAACGGGCTGAAGAAAGACACCGTGAAATGTTAGGGCCTGCTGGCATTGGCAGATGGCCTCAACATATAGCTGAAGGTGGAGACACCTCAATGAAGGTGGGGTTCCCAGGATTTCCCCCTCTTGATGCAATGGGGATGATGGTAGAACACAACCCAGAGCAAAAAGATGCTCCTGCCCTACCCCAAGACTTATTAGAGAAAGTGTCTGGAGTGATCAGACTGTTAACAGATGACCCAGAAGCTTTACCAAAGCCTGAGGGAAACTGTCAGTGTTTCCATTGTCAAATCGCCCGCGCGATCAACCCTGTAGAAAAAACAGAGATAGAGCAAGCTGATGAGGTCATCACCTTAGAAGACTTGAAATTCTCTGACTGGGAAATTGAAGAAGCAGGGGAAAAACTTTTTAAAGTGAAAAACAAACTCGACCCTCAAGAGAGCTATTCAGTTTTCCTAGGGAGTCCAGTCGGTTGCACCTGCGGCCGTACCAATTGCGAGCATGTCGTTGCAGCTTTGAAAAGCTAAACAGATCATTGACTCTCGAACCTTTGCCCCCTATGATGCGATTTTTATAGCGCTATAGATAGGGGGCTCTTCTTTTGGCTCGTAAAACTTTCGTTTTGGACACAAATGTCCTTCTCCATGACCCACAGTCGATTTTTAAATTCCAAGACAATCTATTGATTATCCCATTAACGGTGCTCGAAGAGCTCGACACCATGAAGAGGATACCTGGGGATTTGGGAAAAAACTCCCGTGAAATCATCCGGATCCTTGACGGACTCAAAGACCGGGGAGAAGGGACACTGAACACTGGTGTCATTCTCGAAGGTGGATTGGAAATTAGGATTGTGCCAGATGCTAAACCACAGGCACACGACCCTTTACCTTTAGACATTAAAGACAACCGTATCATATTAACAGCTTGGTATTTAGCTCAAAATGGGCAGCAGCCTGTCATTTACGTTTCAAAAGACATTGCCTCCCGAGTAAAAGCTGAATCGATTGGATTGCTAGCCGAAGATTATGAAAATCTAAAGGTTGATTCCTCTTCTCTTTCTCGTGGGCTGCAAAAAATAGATGCAGAAAAAAGGGAGATCGATCTCTTCTACAAAGATGGTTACGTCTCGTTAGCCAATGCCCACAATTTGGGGGCCAATGAATATTGCCTACTGACCTCTCCAGAAAATTCCTCAGCGATTGGCAAATACAATCAACAGCTAAAACAGATCGAGCCTCTATTAAAAACACCTCCTCTTTGGGGCATCAAACCTAAAAATATCGAACAACGTTGCGCTATCGATCTTTTAATGCGAGATGAGATCAAATTGGTCGCCCTGATAGGCCAAGCTGGTACGGGTAAAACTCTGATGGCCCTTGCTGCGGGCTTAAGAAAGGTATTTGACGAATCGGTTTACAGCCGTATTTTAGTGAGTCGCCCTATCGTTCCCCTTGGACGAGATATTGGGTACCTTCCTGGCACTAAAGAAGAAAAGCTTTTCAACTGGATGCAGCCAATCTATGACAACCTAGAATTCCTCTGTGATTCATCTGGAAGTGAACAATCAGAGACATTGAAGTGGGTGATGGAGAGCAAAAAACTGGAGATGGAGGCTGTCACTTACATCAGAGGCCGATCCCTGCCCAAAATGTTCATCATTGTCGATGAGGCGCAAAACTTGACCCCTCACGAAGTCAAAACCATTATTTCCCGTGCAGGGGAAGGGACAAAAGTGATTTTGGCGGGGGACCCGTCTCAGATCGACAATCCCTATTTGGACAAAGATTCCAACGGTCTCTCTTACACCATCTTCCGGTTCCAGAACCAAAAAATCTTCGGCCACATGTTCCTCGATAAGACCGAGAGGTCAGAACTTGCCGCTATTGCAGCCGATTTGATGTAAAATTTCCCGACTTTTTTGAATTAGGATTCAAAAAAGTCGGAAAATTGCGTTCACCTCAAACGTCTTTATAAAAATCTGCCACTCAGATATGACTTTTATTTTATCGGAGCATCTTGCCATGACAGTCCCTTTTGTCCCCTCTTTCAGTGAAGGAATATCTTATTTATTACAATCTAGGACGGGGTCCACACCTTTAGACTCGTATAAAACCAATTATTACAAGGCACAAGCACAATCGATTGCTATCGGCGCCTCTTCCTATATTCTGGCCGGTATCACTGCCTGCTTATCCTGGGCAAAAGCTTCTAAACAGGCCGTTTTATGCACCGCCATCTCCTCCCTTTTCATGGGGGTCTTTTGGCACTATGTGGGAAATAAACCAGTCCTATTAGCTGAAAGAGTAAAAAACCTTGTTTGGAGGTCTAATCTGACTAATGAACAAAAAGATGCAATCGCTTTGGCCTGCATCCAAGAAGGTGCAGAACTAGTTCCAAGCAAAAAGGAACACGACTTTCTTTTCTTTCCGCTCTTTCCTGTTTCTTTAGCTTCAGGGGACAATTATCAAATAGATTTACTTAGCCGTGTTGCCGCGGGAAATTATAACAAGGCTTTAGATTTTTTACTTTCTCTAAATATTAGTAATTTTGATTACAGTAATGCCTTATATTACGCTGTCTCTATTAAGACCGCCCAAGCTCTTTTAAAGTCACCAGGATATTCAACTGAAAATAAAGAAGGTCGAGATTCTCCCTTGTCAGATAAAATAGCTAGCTTTAGTTATTCCCCAAATATTTTAGATAAGCCCAACTATACGTCAGAAGCCGACCACCTTGCACAATTAACTGAGAAACTAAATATTATCAAATTGTTTCTGGAAACGGGTCTAAATGTTGGTTCAACATCTTTAACTGATAAGTTTACAACCACATTGAATTCTTTAAAAAGTATTCAATCAACGTTAACACCACTTATCGAAGAGGTGAAAAAACTTCTTAAAACGAAATTGTCTACAAAATAAAATATTCGATTGGTTTCCCTAGCCCTTCGGGTCAGGCTTTCATATATCGGCCTAATCTAGGCCTATTTTGAACTTATGCCGAATTCTGCAAGTTTCTCTCCTGTTTTGCTTGCATTTTTTTATTAAAAAAATGCGTCAGAAATAAAGCGGAATGAAGGCAATTTTTCCCTACATTTCCCTCAGATGTCTTTATAAAAATCTGCCATTCCGATATAACTTTTATTTTATCGGAGCATCTTGCCATGACAGTCCCTTTTGTCCCCTCTTTCAGTGAAGGAATATCTTATTTATTACAATCTAGGGCGGGGTCCGCACCTTTAGACTTGTATAAAACCAATTATTACAAGGCACAAGCACAATCGATTGCTATCGGCGCCTCTTCCTATATTCTGGCCGGTATCACTGCCTGCTTATCCTGGGCAAAAGCCTCTAAACAGGTCGTTTTATGTACCGCCATCTCCTCCCTTTTCATGGGGGTCTTTTGGCACTATGTGGGAAATAAACCAGTCCTATTAGCTGAAAGAGTAAAAAACCTTGTTTGGAGGTCTAATCTGACTTATGAACAAAAAGATGCAATCGCTTTGGCCTGCATCAAAGAAGGTGCAGAACTAGTTCAAAACAAAAAGGAATACGACTTTGTTTTCTTTCCACTCTTTCCTATTTCTTTCGCTTCAAGACGCAATTATCAAATAGATTTACTTGACCGTGCTGCCCATGCGAATTACAACAAAGCTTTAGATTTTTTAATTTCTCTAAATATTAGTAATTTTGATTACAGTAAGGCCTTATGTTATGCCAACTCTGTTAAGACCGCCGAAGCTCTTTTAAACTCACCAGGATATTCAACTGAAAATAAAGTAGGTCGTGATTCGCCCTTATCACATAAAATATCCCGATTTAATTATTCCCCAGACTCTTTAATGAGGCCTTCCTATATATCAGAAGCCGACCATCTTGCAGGATTAACTGAGGCACTAAACGTTATCAAATTGTTTCTGGAAAGGGGTCTAAATCTTGTTTCCAAAACTGAAACTGGTCAGTTTTCAGCTCTCTTAAATTCTTTAAAAAGCGCTCAACCAACGTTAAAAACACTTATCGAAGAGGTCGAAAACCTTCTTAAAATGAAATTGTCTACAAAATAAAATATTCGATTGGTATAACAGTTTATCATGGACCTACTGACAAAAAACATCGGATCAAAGGACAGGCTTCTTCGATTCCTTATTGGACTTATTCTTCTCATTTTAGCCTACTGGTTTAGCAGCTGGATCCTCTTGGTTTTGGCCCTCTTTACCTTTTTTGAGTCTTTCATGAGTTGGTGCGTTCTCTACCAACTTCTAGGAAAAAACAGCTGCCCCATCCCAAAAGACAAAACAAAAAAATAGTTTTAAGCGAAAATCTGTCTCGGAGAAATAAAAAAAGAATCTTTTAAAGGCTAGCTGTTGTAAAATACCTTTTTACAAAACAGGTATAACGCAAGTTTTATGACATTTAAAGACCTTGGACTGCTGGACGAATTGCTAAGAGCCGTTACTGATGCAGGCTACACAAAACCTACTCCGATCCAGGAGCAGGTGATTCCTCTGATTTTAGAGGGGCACGACATCTTGGCAGGTTCCCAGACAGGGACAGGGAAAACAGCGGGTTTTACGCTGCCCATGCTCCAGCGGTTAATGGGGAGTCTTCAGGGGCAACCGACACTAAGAGCCCTTGTTTTGACTCCTACACGTGAGCTTGCAGCTCAAGTGTATGAAGATGTCAAAACATACGGTAAATATCTCCCTTTAAAAGCTAAAGTCGTTTTCGGCGGAGTCAATATCCTGATGCAAGCCAAAAGCTTACGAGGTGGAGCCGACATTGTTGTTGCAACTCCCGGACGTTTGTTGGATCTAGTTCGCCAAAAGAAAATTGATCTTTCACGCATTGAAATATTGGTCCTCGACGAAGCAGACCGGATGTTGGACATGGGATTTATCCATGATATCCGGACGGTGATCGGTTTAATTCCACGGAATCGGCAAAGTCTTTTATTCTCAGCGACGTTCTCTAATGAAATCAAAACTCTGGCATCGGGTCTTTTACGTAATCCGAAACTGATTGAAGCAGTACGTCACAATACACCTACAGAATTAGTCAAACAAACAATCCACCCTGTCGATAACAAACGTAAGAAAGAGCTCCTTTCTCATTTGATTATTACAGAAAACTGGCAACAAGTTTTAGTCTTTACCCGGACAAAACATTGCGCTAATCGCTTAGCTGAAGATTTGGCCGATCAAGGGATCTCTGCTGTTGGATTTCACGGCAATAAAACACAGGCTGCCCGTACTAAAGCTCTTGCAGGTTTTAAAGAAGGGAAAATCCGCGTTCTAGTAGCAACTGACATCGCAGCGCGAGGGATCGATATTGATCACCTTCCTCAGGTGGTCAACTATGAATTGCCTAACGTTCCTGAAGATTATGTCCACCGGATTGGCCGAACAGGCCGCGCAGGTAACAAAGGGGAAGCGATCTCTTTAGTCTGCGTCGATGAACACAAATTCTTGCGCGACATCGAATCGTTGTTAAAGCAAAAGATCAACAATGTTGTGATCCAAGGGTTTGAACCAAATCCAGCCATCAAAGCTCAACCTATTCTTCTCGGACGTGGTCAACAGTTCCGAGGGGGTGGCGCAGGTGGTGGAGGCGGACAAAGAAATGGCCCCCCAAGATCAGGTGGCATGCACTCATCCCGTGGCAAACCACAGTATTCCAACCGTTCTAGGTAGCATGTAAAATCACGACTTTTTACCCTTAAAAGTCGTGATTTTTTTCTTAAACTCCATTTTTTCATGTTAACTCAATGTACTTTATAAGAGACAAAATGTCTCTTATAAAGTACATTTATTTTATGCTTGAAGAATATGAAGTAGAGGTTTACTCAACAGCTGAGGGCTATGAACCATTTACAGATTGGCTCGAGCAACTCAAGGATCATAAAGTCAAATGCTCAATTCTCGTTAGAATACAGAGAATGAGGCAGGGAAATTTTGGGGATTGTAAACATTTTGAAGGTTTGCATGAGCTGAGAATACATGTTGGGCCAGGATTTCGTGTTTATTGTGCAACGATTGAGAAGAAATTAATCTTGCTACTGGGTGGCGGTGATAAAAATACCCAAGATAAAGACATTAAGAAGTGCAAGAAAATATTAGAGAGTTTGAGGGGAATAAAAAAATGACGAAATTTCGCAAATTTACAGAGGTTTTAGATGAATTTCTCCAAGACGAGCAGTTCGCAGCCGACTTCCTTTCTCAGTCGCTAGAGGAGGGTGATTTTGCCACTTTCCTAGTTTCTTTAAAGGATGTTATCCGGGTTCACGGAAGTATCTCAACAATCGCAGAAAAAGCAAAAATGAGTCGTTCAACTATTTACAAACTCTTTTCTTCGGTCTCAAACCCTGAGCTAAAAACCGTTATTTCTCTTCTCCACACCATTGGCTATGACCTAAAGGTAGTAAAAAAACCCTTCGAGAAAAGATTGAAACGACCTAAGAAAAAAGAATTGGTATGATTTAACGCCAATTCGACGGTTAATTTCTCCAGTTATGTTAGGGGATCATTTTGAGAGAGCGGAGCCCTTCCCTCTCTAAAGCCGGATCGCCGCTGTGGTGCCCAAAAAGGACCAACAGCATACTGCTGTGCAGGGCTCTTAATCTAGCAAGGGCCCAAGTTTCTTCCGAAATTTCACCATAGGCCGCTCTAAAAGCTGCATGAGTTGATTTTGGCAAAAAGCTGTGGGCAATCGAAATGTCGATTGCAGGATCGCCAAAATGGGCATCACCCCAGTCGATGATCCCTGCAAGTTCATGTTTTTCATTCACTAGAAGATGACGGACATACAGATCACCATGAACAATGGCTGAAACCACAGGCGCCCGTAGATTTTTTCCCTCTTCTATGAGTGCTGCTATTTTAGCATTATTATCGAGTAGGCCAAGCAGTGAAAGTTCCCCAAAACTTTTTTCCATTTTTGGAACCAATTTTATTTTATCGATCCGACCCAAATAATCCTCAAACATAGGGCATGAGTTTATTCGAGGTATCTGGTGCAGTGTTTGAATAAAGCGTGCTAAGGGCTCTGCAAATGCAGCTCTTTGTTCCTCGCTCAAATTGGTATAGCAAGCTGTGAAACCAGGCAACATCTCATACCCTATAAAAGGCCAAGGAAAGTGCTCAGTTGGAACCCCTTTCCATTTAGGGATTGGGATGGGCAATGGGAGTTGAGGGGCAAGTTTGGGCAAAAGGGCCCATTCAGACTCAAGAAGAGGGAGGGCAAACTCCCGTCTTGGGAAACGAAATATGATCTTTTCATCGACAATGAAAGCGGTGTTATCCCAGCCCACACCCAAGAGTCGGACCGTTTTACACTCCAGATTTGGGAACTGTTCTTGAATAAGCGTTAAAGCTTGCGGCGGCTCCAATAATTGTTCCGCTTCCCATTGGAATCCCATTTCTCTCCCAGAGTAAATTCAATCAGCATATAATTTGTTGCACTATGATTCAATTTGACGACGTTTCTCTAGGTTTTTCTGGCCATAATCTCTATGAGGGGGCCTCTTTTTCACTCCAAAAAGGGGAAAGATGCGGTCTGGTTGGCCGGAATGGTTCTGGAAAATCGACCCTATTCAGCATCATCACAGGGAAGATGGAGCCCGATAAGGGGAGAGTCATCCTCCCTAAGAATTACAAGATTGGTCACTTGGAACAACATATCCATTTTACCGAATCGACCATCATTCAAGAAGCCGCGCTGGCCCTTCCTGACCCTGATCATCTTTACAAAGCTGAAAGGATCCTCTTTGGCCTTGGATTTACAGAAGATGACCTTTACGCTGACCCCAATTCCTTTTCTGGCGGCTATCAGTTACGTCTTAACCTAACTAAAGTTCTTGTTGCTGAACCCGATTGCCTTTTATTGGATGAACCAACCAACTATCTTGACTTGATGGCCATCCGCTGGCTAACCGGATTTTTAAAGAAGTGGCCAGGCGAGTTTATCCTTATCTCCCACGACCGGGAATTCATGGATCAGGTGACGACCCACACGATGGGATTGCACCGACAAAAAGTGAGAAAGATAAAGGGAACGACCCTCGACTTTTTCACACAAATTTTACAGGAAGAAGAGATCCACGAGAAAACCCGCATCAAGGTTGAAAAGAGAAAGGAGCACCTCCAAGGATTTATCGACCGGTTCGGAGCAAAAGCTTCAAAAGCAGGACAAGCAGAGTCGAAAAAGAAAATGTTGGCTCGTGAACCGGTTTTAGAAAAACTGAATCAGATGTCAGAGCTGTCATTCTCCTTCAATGAAGCCCCTTTCCCAGGCAAAAAAATGGTTGGGGCTGAAGAGATCAGTTTTTCTTATGGAGAAGATCCTCTGATTGATGATTTTTCTTTGGAAATTGAAAAAGGGGAAAGGATTGCAATCATTGGGAAAAACGGCCGCGGCAAATCGACCCTTTTGCGCCTTCTAGGAGGCGATTTAAATCCGATTAGTGGCGAAGTTTCTACATCTGAAAATGTCCGATTAGGCTATTTTGGGCAAACCCACATCGACCGACTGCACCCTTCCCACACCATTGAGGAGGAGATCGCTGCTGCAAACCACACCCTGAATTACAAAGAGATCAAAAGCATTTCTGGAAAGATGATGTTCACAGGTGACTTGTCAGAGAAAAGGGTCTCAGTTCTTTCTGGAGGGGAAAAAAGCCGAGTCCTACTAGGGAAAATTGTAGCAAAGCCATGCAACCTCCTCTTGTTAGATGAACCGACCCACCACTTAGACATCGAATCGATCGAGGCTTTGATCGATGCCATTGAAGATTTTTCTGGGACGGTGATCATTGTCACCCACAGCGAGTTGATTTTAAGGAGATTGGCCCTGGATAAAATCGTCCTGTGCGGAGAGGCCAAGCAAACTCTTTTCCTTGGCGACTACGACGAATTTTTAGACTCTGTTGGATGGGAAGATACTACTAAGACGGCTACGCAGCCTAAAAAGAAGCAGACTAATGATAGAAAGGAACGGGCCGATGCCGTTTCTAAAAAATCGGCTGCTTTAAAACCGATTGAACAGCAAATAGAGGCAACAGAAAAAAAACTGGTGACTTTAGAAGAACAGCAGAAAACATTTTTGATAAATCCTATTAAAGAAGAGACAAAAGCTGCAGGCCTTCGGCAAAAGCAAATCGAGCAGTTAGAAACAGAGCTGTACGACCTTTATGCCCTTTTGGAAAAAACCAAAGAGTCATTTGAATAATTCACATCGTTCAAATCTGGATTTTATTATTTTCTCTTCGAAATTTCTTCTGCTTTAGTTACAATGGAAGTGATTTATTTATAGGACATTTTAAATGGCAACCATTATCACAACTTCTTCTCAACTTTCTACACAACACTTGATGCCCTTAAATAATGTGCATTTCGAACTTTCTGATATTCAAAATATTCTAAAAAAGGCAATTGGCCTACGGCACCTTTCATCCAGGGTCTTTTGATTAAAAAGACTTGATAGGGATTATGTTACGATAAAGAATAGTGCTTCTAAAATATCTAGAGGCTGCTATGACGAAAAAAAAGGAAAAAGAATTTTACTCAGAGGTTGATCAATTACTTGACACTGAAGAGTTTTTGGAATCGGTGAGAGAGGGTTTTTGTGATGTTGACGACCCTCGCTCTAAAGATAACCTGTCTTATCCACTTGTAAACCTGCTGATTATGATTTTGTGTTCTGTGTTGGCCGGAGCAAATACCATTATTGACATCTATAACTATGCCCACCTGAAGCTCAACATGTTCCAGCGCATTCTAAAAATGGAAGAAGCACCAAGCTACGACGTATTTTGGTGGTTATTGACCAGGTTAAACCCAAAACAACTTGAGAGCTCATTGATCAATTGGGTTCAGTCATTGCCTGATGAAGAAAAAGAGAGGCTGATAGCAATTGATGGCAAACACATCAAGGGGGCGGCTAGAGGAGGGAAAATTCATTTAGTTTCCGCATGGGATAGCTGTCGCAGTCTTTTGTTGGGCCAAATTAAGGCAGATGAGAAGTCCAACGAAATAACGGCTATTCCAGAGCTTCTTGAAAGCCTTGATTTGGAAAATGCGACGGTGACGATCGATGCAGCCGGATGCCAAACCGAGATTGTGAAGAAGATCAGAGAAAGAGGCGGCAATTACGTGATCGCTCTGAAAGGCAATCAGGGGATTTTACGAGCAGAGGCAGAGAATTTTTTTACGCAAGCAAGAGAGGCTGGTTATCAAGAGGCTGATTGTCAAAGTTATTCAAGCTGCGAAAAGGGTCATGGGAGGATAGAAGAGCGAGAAGTAGTCGTGACAAGCAACCTGGACTGGTTGGAGTGCAGGCATGAGTGGAAAGATCTTACTTCTTTGATAGAGGTGAGGTCCCGAAGGACTGTTAAGGGTGAAACGTCGGAAGAGACCCGTTTTTACATCTCCAATCTCAAGTTGGCTCCAGAGAAAGCAGGAGAAGCGGTACGTAGCCACTGGTCGATTGAAAATCGATTGCACTGGAATATGGACGTTAATTTTGGTGAGGACGCGAGCTTGGCGTCTATTTGCAACGCCGGTGAGAATTTGGCCATTCTCAAGAGACTAGCGAGCACTATGATACGGATTGACCTAGGAGGCGTGCGAGGAACAGCTCAAAGAAGACGGCAAGCCATGTGGGATGACTCATGGGCTTTACGACTACTATCGAGAATCTTTGAGGTGGGCATGTAAATCTTTTTAATCAAAAGACCCTGCCTTTCATCACAGGAAGCTGCAGCTAAAGAAAAAACAAATGGGGTCGTTTCCGGCACCTCTTTCAACCTCACCTTTCAACCAGGAAAAATAAGAGGATCATTCTCCTTATTTGAGGGGTTCCCCGCCTACCTTTCAGACCCGAAGTACACAGACCAAAAGAAAGCAGAGGCAATAGAATCGTACGAGGAAGCTGTGTTGGGAACCATCGAGATGTCATTAAATTACGATGCTGCCAATGCGGTTGTCATCGGTGCTACAACTTATCGAAAAATCTGGAAGATATGGCAAAATAGTGCCTTTATGCTGATCGATTACAGTGGGCTTAAAGAGCCAAAAGACTTCGACTTTTGGGGAAAAGGATTAGGAAGGTATCCTAAAGACCATATTACCCCTGAGAAAATTATCACACTCCTCCCTCCTTTAACTCCGGAAGAGCCTTTAGATAAGGTCATCGAGACAGACGATGAATGGGATAAATTCTATCAAACTGTCCGGGATAAGATTTTCTCAAAAGTTGTCCTCTTTCTAAGATCAAATCACCATCTTTTCAAAGACCTTCCTGAATGATCTACGACCTGATTGTGATTGGAGGAGGGGCCGCTGGTTTTTTTGCCGCTCTAGCTGCAAAGGGCTCAAGGCCTGACGCAAAAGTTGCGATTTTCGAGAAAACAGCTGTCTTATTGTCTAAAGTGAGGGTTTCGGGCGGTGGCCGTTGCAATGTGACCCACGCCTGCTTTGACCCAAATCTTCTTTCCAAACACTATCCTAGAGGTGAAAAGGAGCTCATTGGCCCTTTTCATCGGTTTGGCCCAGAGCAGACCATCGAATGGTTTGAATCTCGAGGGGTGGAGCTAAAAACTGAAGAGGATGGTCGGATGTTTCCCGTCACCGACAATTCAGAAACCATCATCGAGTGCCTAGTGGCTGAAGCCAAGCAATTGGGTGTAGAAATCCATTTCAGACAAAGAGTTGAAACTATTGAGAAAGAGGGTGATCACTTTGTCCTGACAGGAAAAGACAACGCCCAATTTTTGACGAAAAGGTTGCTGTTGGCAACCGGAAGTCAGGCTGAAGGGCAGACTTGGGCCAAACACCTGGGCCATACGATTCAGGAACCTGTCCCCTCTCTATTTACTTTCAATGTTCCTGGCTCCCCCTTGGAAGAATTAAGCGGCATTAGTTTTGAGTCTGTCCGGATACAGATCAAGGGCTCTTCCCTTTCTCAAACAGGTCCCCTACTGATCACCCATTTTGGATTCAGCGGACCTGCTGCTTTAAAACTTTCCGCTTGGGCAGCCAGAGAGTTTTACGAGAAAAATTATAATGTCGAAATCCTGATCAATTGGCTCCCGAGCCTATCTCTTGAGGAAATTCAGAAGCGCCTTCACACATTGAAACAAAAAGCTCCTCAGAAAATGTTGTTTGTGGAAAATCCCTTCCACTTCCCTAAACGTTTTTGGAAACATCTATTGGGAGTTTCCGAAGAAAAGAAATTAAACGATATCCCTTTAAAAGAACTGGATAGACTGGCAGAGAAACTCCACCGAGATCCTTATCAAGTGAAAGGAAAGACTACTAATAAAGAAGAATTTGTCACTTGCGGGGGAGTCACCCTCAAAGAGATCAACTTTAAAACCATGGAGAGTAAAATCTGCCCTGGCCTTTTCTTCGCAGGCGAAATTCTCGATATCGACGGGATCACCGGTGGCTTCAATTTCCAAAATGCTTGGACGACCGGCTACATCGCAGGCTCTTCTTGGCAAACATAACCGCCAAGATTCTTTTTGAAGGGGCAGAAAAACAAAAAGGGTCATTAAGAAAAACCTTCTATCTGGCATAATTTTTAACAAAAAAACAAAGGAACCACATGTCATCAGTAGAATACCTTTATGGCCTTAAGGATTTAGAATCAACAATTGACCGCTCTTGTTCTATCTCTCTTTCAGATCTAACGATTACATGTGCAGATGCTGAGAAGATTGCAGGTCGACTCAATGGTCGGGATGTCCGAAGCTTAGAGATTAGCCGCTCTAAGTTTGAGGAAGGGGCTTTAGAAATTCTTGCTAAAACAATCCTTTCCATTGACCATTGCCTATTCATCTCTCTAACCAAAAATGATATAGACGATAGAGGTGCTAAGACAATTGTGGAGGCCCTAAAGAATAGAAATGTTTTGGGTTTGGATCTTTCACACAATAAGATTGAGGAAGTGGGAGCTAAGGCTATTGCCACTGCATTAGCCATACATAAATGTGCCATTGTTTCTCTCTTTCATAATCCAATCGGTCCAAAGGGGGCTGAAGCTTTCGCCCGCGCGGTTTGCTCAACCTACTGTTCAAAATTGGATCTTTCCTCCACCCAATTAGGTGATGAAGGGGCCATTAAAGTTGCGCGGATCCTTGCGGATAGTTCTCATCATATCAAGGCCCTCCGCCTTACTGATAATGGGATCAGTCCTAAAGGCGATCAGGCCCTTGCCGACCTTCTCCCCCTCAAAATTACAGACATCCTCTATCAAACAGAGGAGGTGGACTTCAAAACTCTCAGTAAAAAATACCCTTTGGGAGCCAATTCGATCATAATAAATTGTGTAGCCAAGGGAGAGGCTTTGACAAGCCTTGCTAACAAGATTTTCACTATCGACAACCCTGGATTGATCAACCAAAGAAATCCTCAAAAACCCTCCTTCTTTGGAAATTTAACCCATTTTTTAAGCAATTTATTCAATTGATTCCCTGAGAATTAATAAGGAAACATTATGTCAAAATACCTCCGAAGCCTCGATGACTTAGATAACACGAAAGGTGTAGATCTAACTTTCTTATTCGACAAAGAGACCATCACATCTGCTGATGCCCTTAAAATTGCAGGGAAAATTGCCGGCCGAAAGGTGAGCCTTGGCTTCATGGATTCTACCTTTGATAAAGGGGCTTTCGAGATTCTCGCCAACGGTATCCTATCAACTGAAAGTGTCACACGCTCAAACTTTGAAGGCTGTGGAATCTGCGATTCTGAGGCAGCTTTACTTGCTGAGGTGATCAGTAAGAAAAATGTGCAGTTTATGAATCTGACTCGAAATCACATTGGTGATGAGGGTGCAAAAATGCTTGCAAATGCGATTAAAGTAAATTCAGTTCAAGACCTATTCCTCAATGACAATCAGATAGGGCCAGGTGGAGCTGTCGAACTTGTAAAAGCCTTTAGTCAGTGTAACAAAGAGAACATTGATCTTTCTAATAATCGCCTTGGAAATGAAGGGGCAGAACTGGTGGCTCAAGCAGTTGCAGAACAGCCAGGAAAAATCACCCGCCTTCTTCTATTGGGGAACGGGATTCAAGAGGTAGGAGATGCTGCCCTTGCCAAATACCTTCCTTCGTCAGTGAATGATATCACCTACCAGACTGAAGAGGTTGATTTTGACACTTTCAAGAAAAAGGAGCCATTGAGCGCTCTCATTAAGTTGGCTTTCAGCAAAGAGCCCCTGTCTGAAAAAAAATTCACTATTCTAAAGCCTGGTTTAAACAGCCCCCGCTCAAATCCCCCCCTCACTCCATCCATAAAGGATATCGAAACACCTCTAATAGTTAGTTTACTTGGATGGGATTGAGGACTTATCAAGACCCACATCTTTTAAAAGACTTGTATCTTGATAAGCTATAGATGAAAGGACAGTGAAACCCTGTCATTAGAAGCAGGTGGTTTTAATAATAAGTAAAATAAGCTAACGGAAAAAGAGCTAATATTAAGAAGAATAGCAATCCTTAAATCTATCCTTTCTAAAAGGGCATAGGTCAAGCCAGTCGCAGCCAACACACCAATCACTCGACCTGCTAGAAGAGGTGGGGCCAAATCTGCATTGTCATACTTACAAAAAAACAGGTAGCTTGCTAAAGCTGATACCGTCATGTCAACTATGTTGTATAAAACAGCAGTCTTAACTGGCAAATTTAAAGCGTAAGAAATGGCACCTCTAACAGCAATTGCAGCCACATGATTTAACATAGTAAGTCCTCGTTAAAAACTGTCTAAACTATTAAAAACGTTTAATTGTTACTCTTTTTGAAGTTTTTTGTCAGCAACTCCCAAAAGAATTTTATCTTTTTCGCTTTAGAGTTTGAGGTTGGGAAAAATGCCTTTAGAACAAAGCGAAAGAGGGATTTCGCACTCCTGTTTAGCTTTGTTTTAAGGGAACTTTTGATTATGTTCCAATTCTCCATGACAAAGCACTGCTAGGGATGTTCTGTCTATTTCCAAAGAGAAAACTTTTTAGTGAGCTCGGATACCTTGTCCCAATTTCCAAACAAAACGATCCCATAGTAAATTAAATCGGCTTCTTTGACTTGACGGGTCCGCTCGATCTGCTCTACGTAAGTCCCTATTGTCATCGTATCGGTAAAATCTACGCATTTAATTCCCGCTTCGCGAGCTGCCGACTTTAGCGCCTTGATCTTGTTTGAATTTGCTTTCAAGATCATAAAGGGCATTTCCGAGATGTGGGGGTGGCAACCACCATCTGCGTCGATATAGTTAGTGAGGCGCAAAGATTCTTTCCCGATCTCAGAACCAAAACCAATGCACATATGCGCCAGTGCATTCATAATCACACCAGGCTCGATTTTTTCATTCATCACTGCAACTAATTTATTTTCAAACATACGGTTCCTCTAAATGTTAAAACGGGAAAAACTATTTTTCCAATTACGCTCAACAGCGTTAATGGCTTGCGACAGATCTTTTTCCCTTAAGGCTGTGATAATTTGCCCATGTTCTTCATAAGAAAGGGCGGCATCCTTCACTTTATCGAAATAGTAAAGATCTAGCCTCTTCAGCTTGTGCTTAAGCTCAGAGATGATTTTTTCAAGCTCTTGGTTTTGAGAAAGTTTAGTGTAAACAGAATGGAAATCGTTATCTGCATCCAGCGCACTCAAGCGATCTCTCTCTTTCATTTTTTGTAAAAACCGTTCGTTTGCCTCAACCATCATTTGAATATGAGTGTCTGTGATCGATCCGAAAGCTTGGCTCATTGCCAATTGTTCCAAAGTCCATACGATGGAATAAAGATGAAAAGCGTTGTGAAAATCAATCGAACTGACATGGGTTGATCGATTGGCTTTAGTTTGGACCAATCCTTCATCTTCTAGGCGAAGAAGTGCCTCCCTAATAGGGGTCCTGCTGACTCCTAATTGTTCGGCCAATTCTTTATCGCGAAGCTGTGCCTTAGGGGCAAGCGTCCCCTCTAAAATCCATTTGCGTAGTTTCAAATAAGCTTCTTGGCGAACAAATGTCCGTTGGATTTTTTCTTCCATGCCTACCGGCCTTGTTTATGTTGCATGTAATATATCAGCATTGAAGATTTAAGAAAAGTGGGCCTACATCGGATTAACTCAGGCTATTCTTCAAATATAAATTGATTGATGGCAGCAATTGAGTTAATCTAATTGTTTTATTTTGAGTGAGCATGACAGCAGTAGGTCGTTCATCATTTTCAACTCTTCCTTTGCCAAGCATTCGCTCTATGCAAAGCGGGCTAATGGTTATGTCCACCATTAGCGCTGGTTTTTCGGTCGCTTATTCCCACCAGGGAAAGGCAACTGTTGCCCACCGCTCTATAGCCTTACTCGCCTCTCTTCTCGTATGCAGCGCTGATTGGGAAAAGAAAGATATGGCCCAAAGAGCATTAGATTGCGCCAGAACCGCAGCAGTCGCTTTAGGCCTTGCCGGAGTTGTTAAAACCAATCCCCTTTTTATTACTGCTTCTGTCGCTTCGATCCTTTCTATTCATTGCCTCGAAGCCATTAAAGCTTTCGGTGAGAAGGACGATGTCATTGGTTATAATGTCTACTGGAATGGGGTGAAGATAGCCGCTTTAAACTCCAGCATATTCCAATATGACGACCATAATCAGAAGAAAAATGTCCCCATAACATACCTCGTTGCCTCTGTAGAAGCTTCCGGGCAAGAGAGCACACCTCTCAGCATAGTGGTTGGTTAGAGCTTACCCGTTTGACTTTTTTTCCCCATGCTTTCAAAATTTTCAGCTTATGGTAAAAGGTGTAAATATGAGATCTGTAAGGTTTATCTTCCTAGTTTTTGTCTGCTTTTTTGGAGGCAGTGTTGTTGCTGGAGATATTGAACCTAGGCAGAAGAATGAAACCGATTTTCTTTTGATCCGTCATGGAGAGACCGATTGGAACAAAGAAAAAAGGACCCAAGGGCAAAGTGACAACCCATTAAATGCCTGTGGACTTGAGCAAGCAGAAAAGTTAGCCGAGAAAATATTTAATTATCATCCTGACATTTCTAATACACTCTATTCTTCCGATTTAACCAGAGCCATTACTACTGCAAAAAAGACGGCTGAGCGTTTTCAAGCCAACTGCAGAGAAATGGTCATCGTTCAAAAAAAGGGTTTAAGGGAGTACAACTTTGGTGAAGCCGAAGGAATGCTGGTTACTGAAAGAGACAAGAAATACCATGAGAAAGACCATCAGTTAAAAGAACGCTTTCCAAACAGAAAGGAGAGGTGGAATTATACTCTGATACCAGATTCAGAATCGTTGAATGCCTTGGTAAATAGAGCCCATGAAGCCTTTGCTGAAATTGCACAGGCTCATAAAGGCGAAAAAGTGGCCATCTTTGCTCATGGAAGGGAAATCAACACCTTGATTATCGACAGTGAGAATCTATCCATTGAACCTCACGAATTTCCCCCTTTACCCAACTGCGCAATAGTCCATTTTCGCTATACGCCAGGAAATAACCCACCTTTGAAATTCGTGAAAGTTGAGGATGTTTTGCAGGAAGCAAAGCATTAATAAAAAAGGCCGGGAGTATTAGACCCTACCTAGATTAGCAGCTGTCATAACGAACACCTCAGTAAAAAGAAACTTTATCTAATAAAAAGATTGAAAAACAAGAAGATCATAAAAGCAAAAGAGAAGTTCTCTACTCAGGTTTGACTGGAAAAGATCTTCTTTTCCTCACAACATCTTTTCTATTCTTCGCTGAAAGAGACCTTCTCGATCATGCAAGGCTATAAGTTTCTTTCAAAAGAGTCCTGTGAGTTATTAAAATGAATTTCTTTGATTTAATGGCCGGAAAGAGCTCTTCCTCATCGAACAAAGTATTGGATTTTATAAAACCTTCCCTACAAACATCCTGACTAACAAACTTAAGAAATCGATAAATTAGACTTTGGCTGGGAATCTGGTTATGAAAAACTAAAATCATGTCGTGTGAAGCATATTTCTGAACAATATTATCCTCGGCATCTAAGCTAAATAGGGCTCGTTGATGTAATTTTTCCAGCAAGCTGTATGTGAATCTTTCATGAATGTAAATTTCATCGATACCAAATTTTGCATGGACATAATGATCTTGAGATGACATCTTTTCCTAAAAATTAACTACCAACGTTTGGTTCTTTTTTTGAATCTTTCGATTACTTTTAGCCTATTTTGCTTAAAGGAGGGGATTCTAATACGGATAACCGCTCATTTTCCTATCTAATTCTTCAAGTAATGTTACAGCTGTTTCACCATTTTTATTAACATGGTAAGGATCGATCCCTGGAGTTTCTAAAAGCGCGCCTACAATGTTTTGACTGTTCAAACAAATTTTATATTCTTGATCACCAACATATCTATAACGAACATTTTTTATAGCGAGTATCAGAGCTGTATTGCCATCTTGATCAGTATTATTAATCGTTTTTGTTGCAAAACTAGAGGATGAAACCGTATTCATTTCGGGAATCTGTAAAAGATTTTGCACCGTATTGAGATCATGCTCTACTACAGCCTCCATAAGAGCTGTTCTGCCATATTTGTTAACATGGTTAACATTAGCACCAGCCTTTAAGAGAGTTCGTATAATCTCTCGTCTCTGGGACCAGCGAGATCTAGTTTGCTCCTGTACTTGTGGACTAAATTCTGAAATAGCACGAGCACGCTTTATAGCTATAATAAGGGGCGTGTTTTTATCCTTGTTGACATAATTTATGTCAGCTCCCCCTTTTATAAGTTCTTCTACTACAGCAGAATAACCCTCTTCTATAGCTAACTCAAGAGCTTCATTAAGCTTCTTTTCTACTTTTAGAAGTACCTTTACCATCTTAGGGCAATTATGTCTTACAGCATACATAAGTGCTGTGCTTTCAATGTTCCAGTCACAATCACCAGAAGTCCGTGTGTAAGGAATTGGTGTATTAACATCAGCTCCTGCTTGTATGAGTTCTTCCACTTTTTCTGAACGATGTTCTTTCACAGCTAAAATAAAAGCAGCATTTAATTCCGTTTTCGACAGTTTTGAGTAGCCTTCTACAGTTAGATTTTCTTCTTTACCATCGACTTGAACAAACCCAACCAACAACAACAAAAAGAAGAAGAAATATTTATTCGATTTACTCATAAGAGGTCCTTGAGGTTAAAATTTGTATTTTTTTATATGACTTGTGTAATTGTTGCGTCAAATCATATGACGCCTGAAATGAATTCAGTTTGCAACAGCAACGTTATAGCAGTCAATGCAAAAAACAAAAAAATTTTACTTCCGTATTTTCTGGCCTAGCACCTCAATAATGGATACCCTGCCGCCTGGAGCGATCAGGCATTTTCTGTTTTATTTCCGAGCTGGTTTTAAGATGAACATTGAGATAAGTCTTCCGAAATTCACTGAAGAGACCAACCATCTTATTGAGTGAATGATTTTCTTGTCAGCTTCCCAATTTAAAAAATTTCAAAATCAACAATTTTTTCTTTTATAATTAATAAAAATTTGTTATAATCACTTTCCCATGTCAGTTCCAACAACCACATCCCTACGACCTATCTCCCCTCCCCCGTTCACAGCGGAGATAAAACCGGAGGTCGATAAAGTCTTTACTCTTTACAAGAGGCACTCAGAAGATAGGAACTCACCTTTTTATAAGACTCCCCGATCCCACTACGTCACCCATTTTCTTTATGGCGAAAGGTACCCGTTTGCCATAGACTTTTTAAACTCTCCCAACCTGGATTCAGAAAAAGAACAATTGGAATGTTGTTGGTATATTTTAAAAGATCTCATCGAAAAAGGAAGTACCGATTTAAACTTGTTCTACCAAGTTTTCAGAAAATTTATAAAACTTTCTAGCCAAAGCAACTACCAAGCCTCCATTGAATGTTTTAATATCCTTTTCGATATATTCTCCAAATCTACACATCCAGACTCTTCAAAAATAATAGACAAACTTTTATCGACTTATAAAACTGAAAACTTCAGAAACGCTGAAATTTACATCTGCACCATTTTGGGTTTTCTTAAAAAAGATAACCCTCTTGCAGCTTACCGCTACTACCAGGAGTTTAAGGCCTGGAACCAAGGGCAACCTCACCAACCTTATTTTAATATGGCATTTTTGCCCCACTTTATCAAGCAACTTGAATCTAAAGGATGTATTAAACAGGTTTTAGAACTCAATGTAGACCTTCTTAATCAAATGGATGGGTTTTGGCTTGAAGTACAACCGTCGCTGCCTTTTGCCCTAAAGAGGAAACAGACGCCAGCAGGAGTTGTACTCGATCTGTTCATCACACAGCGTGACCTGACAGAGTCGGTCCAAACCACACTGAAAAATGACCCCTTTGGGGAACAATTAACTGAAGCGTTTCCCCCTCTTTTCCTTGAGCGCACTGCAGAACAGGAAAAAGAGCCAGAACTGTTGGTCAACACCCTCTACTCTCAAGATAGGTTTATCCCTATGCTTTACTGGGTAGAAGCATTGAGCGCACAAGGCCTTACTCTAGCTCTTTCAACATTCGAGCGCGTTTTTAATGCCATGGTCAGACTTTGGATACCTGAGGAGCTCCAAGAAGAGTTACAAAGTTTCTCGATCCATGAACTCGTAGAAAATCGAAGAGATCAATACTTAAATGTTTGTTTGAGCTTTTTGAGGATACGACGACAGATGGAAGTTTTAAAAAAGGCATTAGAGCAGGGAGACGTCGACAGTTTCTTCGCAATGACCCAAACGCCCCTGGAAGAAGGAAAATTGAATGACTCGAGCCTGTTCTTCATAGGCCTTAGAGGACTTTCTGCTTTGAAAGCAAAACAAAACCAACACTCTGTGGATAGGCTCTATGATTGGCTGGGAACAAAAAAGGATCAAATGGTAGCCGTTGGATTTCCCTTTGTCGATTCTCATTTTTATCCACAATGGATCACAGCGCTCATAGAAGGGGAAAGGATCGAGCAGGTCGTACAAGAAGCAAGAAATCTCCACCTCTCAGAAAAATCAACATTAAGCAAGGTGATCTCTTCTATCAACCATTACCTATGCGAAGGTCTTAGAAGAAACAGGTTAACGTTGCAAGATTTAGAGGGGACAACCGTCTCTTCTCAAGACATGACCAACCTTCTGTGGTCGATGAGCACAGAGAGTTCCGATCCATTCCTTGCTCTCCTAAAGCAGTTGGAAGAGGCAAAAAACAATGGAAGAAATTTTTACAAAACAGAAGAAGACCGCCAGCAATTCCTTAAAAAAGGGCTACTCTCCTCGGACACCCCCGAAGAATTCTATAGAAGTAGAGACTCGATAACTAAAGAAGAGTACGCCACTCTTGTTAAAAGCTTCATGACGAGAAAATTGAAAGGGGAACTTCAAGAACTTTTAGTCGATTTCAGAACGCAACATTACCCACTCCCACGTGCTGATCTTCCTCCACTGATCGAGATGTTCTCCGATTATATCCCCTTGGCCTATCAAATTCTAAAAAAAACGAGAACAACTGGAGTCATTCCCAGGTTTGAAGCTTATCAGTGCTTAGCTAAAAAGTTAATGCGCCTTGACACCCTTCCACATCTTCTAGAGCTTCTTTTTGAGATGAAGGAGTTTGAATATGGACAAAATTTTGTGACCTTGGTGAATACCTGTAAAGGATTGGTTAAGGCTTTGCCCCTTCCACCTGAAACCAAAATGGTCATCATTGGGCTATTATCTTTTTTAGAAAAACCAGACCGCGCAATCGTCGATCGATTTGAAAGTTTCGTTTTTGATTCCCGGTCTCCCACAGTAGAAAAATTGAATATATTGGTACGAGCGTTCTCAATCTTAAAGATGCCAGAAATGGGCCTAGAAAGGCTAAGAGCTGCCATCCAATGGGGGACTCCATTGGTCAGAGAGCACTGTCAATCGATCTTGATGGGGTGTATCCAGGTTGGACGCCACCAATCGCATCTTCCTAAACCCGATCAGGAAAGACTCAGCACCTTGATCACAACCATTGATGGTGTTCTTCAAGTAGCTAAAAACCAATCTATAGGACTTGATAGATTGACCCTCCTTTATTTATTAGAGGCTTATGTTTCTGCAAATGCCCTTGAAAGGGCCCATGCACTCATCAAAGAGCACAATATCCACCAACTTTTCGCCGCTCATCAGTCCGATAAATCCCACCACTTCAACCTTACAGGCATGAGAAAAGAGACCGCAAAGATCTTGTTCAAAGACTATTTCGATCAACACAACTCTCCTTCCATCACCCTCGGTATCGATGATGAGCCAACACCCTTTGGGGCTTCCCATGATGAGATGCAGCAACTCCTCGAAAGCCTTAACGACTTAAGAAAACCGAAGCTCTAAGGATCCATCATGACTGTTCGCCCTTCTACTCTAGTTACAACGCCTTCTCAAACTTTTGGAGTGCAGGCGACACAACCCGGCCATCTGGCAGAACAGATCAAAATATTAGCAAAAGAAATTCTTGTTGTAGATGAGTCGCCCATCAGGCGACTTGTCCATGATAAAGAGATTGAAAAAGCCATCGAAGAGATGAAAAATGCTGTTTCAACCAATCACAAACCAACCATTCAATTAATTAAATACATTATTATTGGATGTAGAAATGAGAATAGAAACAACCCAGATCACTACTCCTTTCTATATGATCATTTCATCAAAAATCTAGACATAAAGAGGATGGAAAAAGATGAGCTCAATTGCATTTATTATCTCTTAGAAAAGCTCCCCTTCATCACTGCACCAGAGATGACATCTCTTCAAATCGGCGAAAAACTATTCTATCTACATACAAAACCCGATTTTAACCTCTATGCGGCTATGATATTGGGCCTTGCACAAAGTGGCTTCCCTGAAGAGGCGTTAAATTATTATCAGGATTTAAAGGAGTGGGAAGGGAAAAATAGAAGTGGTCGTAAGATGCCTCCTATCAATTACCAAAACATCATCACAGAACTCTCTGGCGCAGGTTTTTTTGTAGAAATTGTCTCTTTGATAGAAGATATGAGGGCTCTTGGAGTTAACAGGACCCCAAAAATATACCGAGAAGCCTGGGTAGCGCTTCGAGATCATGGGGGGAGCCGCATCAACGGACGGGCTGTTCGAATTCCTGATGTTACAAATCTTGACCTAAGCAAAGAGGAGGACTATCTAGCCGTTTTAAAAGCGCAGCGTGATCATGTCGTCAGCTTACGTGGAACCGAAGATGATCCTCTCGTCAAAAATATGAGTCACAAAATCGGGAAAAATGTCTATCAAGGCAATATCCATGAAGCCTTGGCTTTGCTTCGACAGATGCGAAAAAGAAACATACAACCCAACTCCGTCACCTATTTGTCTCTCATAAAAGGGGTGTTAGCAAAAGAAATGTTTGCTGAGGCAGACGCCCTCTTTTTGGAAATGCAGCCCTCAGTGAAGCCAACTCTAAGCATTTTCAACACCTTTTTTGCCCATTATGGCGCTGTAGGCCAACTGGGAAAAGTCCGTTTTTACTGGGACGAAATGGTTAAAGCCCAGGTTGAACCAGATGCCATAACCCTCCATTCCATCATCCCTGCTTACTATCAGGCTGGAAGAAATGAATCGGTTATCAGAATTTTTAATGACCTCTATCGCCCCTCAATGGATCGAAACCATGTTGCCTACAGAATAGCCGTTCTTTTTTTCATTAAATCTCTTTGCACGTTAGCTGCTGACGAGTACAAGGAAGAGTATCTCAATCTAGCCCATTCCTATCTTCCTCAACTAACAAAAGAAGATACATTACCTCTGCTAAACTTGATCCGAGCCCATATGGCGTTTGGAAGAGTTCAAGAAGCAAAAGAGTTCTTCGATCAAGGCACCCATCTTGAGGCCGAACACCGTGCCCCTCTCTATAGAGAAACGATTCTTGGACTCATCAAAGCAGGGCAAGCTGACGAGGCATTCTCCTACTTCCAAAAAATGGTAGAGGAAATGGACCTTGACTTCCCCTTTCTATCAAGAATGATCACCTACCTTGCGAACCATTACAACGTTGATGTTGTAGAGAAGGTCTATGACTATGTGTGTGAAAAAATATCGGGTCTAGAAATAGCCCATCCAGACTTTTTCACCACTGTGATTCAGAGCTTTGAGCGAGCCAAAATCTACAAAAAGGTAGCCGCTGTTTATGAAAAAATGAGGGAAAAAGGGGTCGAATTGACTGACACCTTGTTTTATAAGCATCTTTTACAAATCTCTAGAAACGGGGATCATGCGAGGTTTACCGCCGTCTTTAAGCAAATGGAGAGTGAGACCCAACGCCCCCCTACTCTTGCCATGTTTAATCTGCAAATTCGCACTGCGTTTGCTTCTCGTAGATGGGAGGAAGGGTGGAATGCTTATAACCGCTTACGGCCGCTTCACACTCCAGATGTAACCACTTTTCGCCATCTCATCTCCGCCTATCAGCAATCGCATCAAAAGGAAAAGATCCCCTCTCTTTTGAATGAAATGAAGCGCCTGGCAATGGCTGTTCCAGTAGTCATCTCAACCGAATTGGCAATGGAATCTCATGACCACTCCTTCTTAAGCCAGCTGATTTCGACCCATGAAAATAACCAGCAGGGTCATTTAGTGGACACTGCGACATGTAATGCATTGATTATGGCCTATTCCACGCTCAACAGGCCCGATCAAGCCCTTGCGATTTATGACGAGATGCAAACAGGAGGTGAATGGCATCTTAATCCAGATTTCACCACCTATAGAAAGGCTTTAGAAGTCTGCTTGCATCACACAAAGGCGAAAAAGGCGTTAGACATCTGGGAACAAATGTTGAACGAGGGGATCACTGATCCTGTTTGCTGTGTCCTATTGATCAAGAACCTTTTAAAACAGTATGGCAAAGATCATGCCCTCAAATTTTTTGAAAGGGTAAAGACCCTCTTTCCATTTTCTGCTCTGACCAAAATCCAGTCGCTGCTTTTAAACCAGATCGACCTCAATTTGGGTACGCCCGATGAAAATGAACAAAATCTCTTCACGTTCTATGTTCGATCCTTTCAGATGTATCTAAAAGAGGGACGGCTCAATGACCTATTTAATCTGTTTGATGAGATGAAAAAAAGTGGATTCATCCCTAATAAAAAGATGTATGAACTGGCCTTAAACAAGTTTTTGGAAGATCCTCTTTATTCTACTGCAGCCTTGCATCTCCTTCAAGAGATGGCTGAGTACAGGCTTATCCAATCTCTAGAGATTCCAGAAAAAATAGGTCGAGCTAAAAGCAGCGAAGATTTCAAAATGATCTACAAAAATGTCCTCCTCCCTTTAACGAACAACAAAATGTCGATGCTTCCGGCAATGCTCTTGAAAAAAAGAGCTGAGGGGGGAAACCCAGTCAGTACATTAGTCTTTAACTGCCTATTGAAAGCACTGGGGGAAAAAGGCTTTATTGAAAAAGCCTTCCGATTGGTTGAACAGGTCGGCGAATACCGGGTTGAACTAGACATAGATTCTTACAATGCGCTCCTTTATGGATGTTTGGTAGCACAAGAGGGGTTAACCTTTATCGATAGAATCCAGGGTTGGATAGACGAAGGGAGAATCGATCCAAATGCCACTACCTTTTCCTACCTGACTGAGGCCTATTTTGCCCTTGGAAACTTTGAAATGGCCCGTCATGTATTCAGCGCTGAAACTCTTACAAACGAGCGAGTAATAGAACTGGACGACAAAAATATAGTGGTCAACTGCAATGGATTAACACAAGGCATGGCCTGCCTTTTATTAGAAAATGTGCTTTCTAACTACGGAGCTGGCACCTCATTAGTCGTGATGACAGAGACTTTAGACTACTCCCTCATCAGCCGAAGGAGTGAACTAACGCTTCAAAGAGCTACCGACTATTTCTCAAAGGTCCCTAACGTCACCATCATCCCTAACGAAGGCGAAATCGACCGTTTCACGATGATAAAGAGGTCATAACCTAAAGCGAAGTTAAAAAGGCCGGGAGACCCGGCCAAAGTGAAAGGAAAATTCCTCTAATAAAAGAGGAATTTTCCAAAATGATGGAGGTGGAGAAACGTATTCAGAACTTGGGGGGGGGGGAACAAGTTATTCAAAGAGATTGAGAGTTATAGCAAAATCTAACTATAACCATGTATAACTTAAGATAACCCAACCTGGCTTAAAATAGACCCTCTTAAAAACCCTTATTCACCCGGCGCTGGCGCTCCACCGCCAGAATTAGTTGGGAGGGATGCAATTCTTAAGCAGGCAGAAATCCTGTTGGGCCGGATAAAAAATGGCAAACCAGAGAGAAGCTTCCTAATAACCGGACTCCGTGGCGTTGGAAAAACTGTTTTACTGGTTGAAATCCAAAAAAAAGCCGAAGCGCTAGGCTATAGAACTATATTTATAGAAGCTCACGAAAATAAATCGCTGGGTCAATTATTGGCACCTTACCTTCGCACTTTACTCTATAGCTTTGATCGAACGGCAGGGATTGGCAATAAAGCTAGAAGGGCACTTTCCGTGCTTCGAGGTTTTATAGGGTCTCTTAAGTTAGCTTATGGTGATATTTCGATTGGTCTAGACATCGAACCAGAACTAGGGTCTGCCGACAGTGGAGATATTGAAATTGATTTGCCTCAACTCTTGGTTGCTGTTGGAGAAGCAGCTTTGGACAGCCATTGCTCCGTCGCTATTTTGGTTGATGAAATCCAGTATCTATCACAAAAAGAGCTTGGGGCGCTGATTATGGCGATGCATAAGCTTCAACAAAGACAATTACCCGTTTTACTTATTGGTGCAGGACTTCCAGTTTTACTGGGACTTGCAGGAGAATCTAAATCTTACGCTGAACGGTTATTTAATTTTCCAAATATTGGAGAACTATCCAAGATAGATGCATACAAAGCACTCAGAGACCCCGCACTTGCTGCCAGGGTTGATTTTGAAGAAAAGGCTCTCGAAAAAATCTACGAAATGACACAAGGCTATCCTTACTTTCTTCAGGAGTGGGGTTATAAGGCATGGAATCAGGCTCTTTCTAGTCCCATCACCTACACCATTGTGAACTTTGCTACACAAGAGGTTATCAAGCAGCTTGATCATAATTTCTTTCGAGTCAGATTTGATCGCTTGACTCCTTCTGAAAGAAACTTTTTAAGAACCATGGCTGAGCTTGGCGAAGGCCCTTATAAAGCAGGTGATATCGCTGACAAATGCCATGTAAAGGTTTCAGCCTTAAGCTCAACAAGAGCCAATCTGATGAAAAAAGGGATGATTTACAGTCCTTCGTATGGATACATCGCTTTTACTGTCCCATTGTTTGATTAGTTTATGCGAAGAACTATGCCTAATTACCCCTAAGACGTTGATCATCATGAAAAAGACAGGGGGAAATCGCAGGACAGCCCCTTCACAAACGCTTGAGATCGATAATGCAAAGAAAGCCTTGTTCACCTTAATTTATTTTTGCCTACGTTACAAAAAGAAGCGGAAAATAAGCAAAGAAAAAAGGCCGGGAGTTTTTGGACCCGGCCAAAGGGAAATGGAATTCTCCTCTAATGAAAGAGGAGAGTTCCAAAAATGATGGAGGTGGAGAGAATCGAACTCTCGTCCTGAAAGGAGTCCCTCTCAAAGACTACATGCTTAGTCCACTTGTAATGATCTTTCCCTAAAAGCGGACGAAAAGGAAAAGAACCATTCCCTCTAGTCTCGGCCTGCTACAGGAAGGTCTGAAAAGCTGTTAGCGGCCATACCAAGTAAAATGACGACCACTTCAGGACCCTTGGTCCAATCCCGGGCGATCGTGAAAGGAAACCCGCTAGGATTTCCTTTCAATTATGCTGCAATTGCCATTTCTTGCGAAAAGTCAACTACAACAACGTTTGAAGATTTTGCACTTCGTTTTTTGCTGGCTTTTTAAGGAGGCCAACCAGCAACCTCCGCATGCCTCTAAGACTTCGTCATCCCAGTCGAAACCTGGACACCCCCGAAATCTATAACTTAATTATAGCACGTCAGTGCCTTTTGCTAAAAATCTGCTCTACAAGAGACAATAGGTGTATGAAAAATGCGCCCCGTTTGAAGACAGATAAGCTTCCATTCCCTAAGAGAGAAGAGGCTATTTTAAAGTTTTGGAAAGAAAATAAGACATTCCAAACCTCTATTAGCCAGAGAGATAAGGGAAAAACCTTCACTTTCTATGACGGCCCCCCCTTCGCAACCGGATTGCCCCACTATGGCCACTTACTAGCTGGAACTATCAAAGATGTGATCCCCCGCTATAAGACGATGAAAGGGTTCCAAGTCCCAAGACGCTTCGGCTGGGACTGCCATGGCCTCCCAATCGAAAACGAGATCGAAAAGAGCCAAAATTTGACAGGGAAACACGATATTGAGGCCTTTGGGATCGGCAATTTCAACGAAGCGTGCCGTTCTATCGTTTTGAGATATACCTCTGAATGGCAGACGACTGTAGAAAGGATGGGTCGGTGGGTCGATTTTGACGATATTTACCGGACCATGGACCCTAATTTCATGGAATCGGTCTGGTGGGTTTTCAGCCAGCTTTGGGAAAAAGGGCTCATTTACGAAGGGTTTAAAGTGATGCCCTTCTCGGCCAAGTTAGGGACACCCCTCTCCAACTTCGAAGCAGGGGAAAATTACCACGATATAGACGATCCGGCTTTAACAGTTGCCTTCCCTCTAGAAGAAAACCCCAAAGTTTCGATCTTGGCATGGACGACCACACCTTGGACATTGCCTTCTAATTTAGCGTTGATGGTAGGTCCTGAAATCGATTATGTCGAAGTGAAGGTCGAAGATAAAAGCTACATTCTTGCTAAATCGCGTCTAGAGGTCCATTTTAAAGAGACCGACTACGAGACAGTCAGGGAAATGAAAGGAAAAGAGCTTCTTGGCAAGCGCTACGTCCCACTATTTAACTATTTTGCCGATTTAAAGAGTGAAGGAGCTTTCCGAGTTATTGCTGAAGAAAGTGTCTCTGTGGACGAGGGAACGGGGGTTGTCCATTCGGCCCCAGCCTTTGGTGAAGTCGACTTTTATGCCTGCAAAAGGGAGGGGATCCCTCTCGTTTGCCCTGTGGATGAAAACGGGAAATTCACAAAAGAAATTGCCCCCTACCATGGACTGTTCGTTAAGGACGCAGATAAAGGGATAGCTAAAGAGATCAAAGAGATGGGGCGCCTTTTCCATCAGGCCACAATCCACCACCGCTACCCCTTCTGCTGGCGTTCTGACACCCCTTTGATCTACAAAGCGGTGGCCAGCTGGTTTGTGGCTGTTGAAAAGATCAAAGATAAGCTGCTGAAAGCTAATAGCAAAACCACTTGGGTCCCTTCCCATCTAAAAGAAGGGCGTTTTGGAAAATGGTTAGAAGGGGCTCGAGACTGGGCTATCAGCCGAAATAGATACTGGGGAACACCCATTCCGATATGGAAATCGGAAAGTGGAAAGATCAAAGTGATCGGTTCCAAAACTGAACTAGAACAACTGACTGGCAAAAAAATTGAAGATCTTCATCGCCATTTTATAGACGAGTTAACCTTCACGATCGATGGAGAGGTCTACAGACGGACACCTGAGGTATTTGACTGTTGGTTTGAGTCGGGCTCGATGCCCTACGCGCAAAACCACTATCCATTTGAAAACAAGGATAGTTTGCCTTTCCCAGCAGATTTCATTGCTGAGGGATTAGATCAAACACGGGGCTGGTTTTATACCCTCATGATCCTTTCTTCCGCCCTATTTGATGAGCCTGCTTTCCGTCATGTGGTTGTGAATGGGATTGTACTAGCCGAAGACGGAAACAAGATGTCAAAACGGCTGAGAAACTACCCTGATCCTAAAGAGGTGATCGACCAGTTTGGGGCCGATGCTATCCGCCTTTACATGTTGCATAGCCCTGCTGTCCGCGCCGATGATTTATGCTTTTCAAAAGCAGGTGTAGAGCTTGTTTTAAGGCAGATTTTGATCCCATTTTGGAACGCCTATGCCTTTTTTGCGACTTACGCCAAGATCTACAATTGGTCTCCAGATGACAGTTTGAACAAAGAGCCTGAAGCCCTCATCGACAAATGGATGCTCTCTTCTCTGCACAAATTGATCCACGAGGTCGAACAAGGGATGGACCACTATGAACTGCAAAAAGGGGTCGAGCCGCTGGTCTCTTTCGTGGATGGGTTGACCAACTGGTATATCAGAAGGTCCAGAAGACGTTTTTGGAGTGATGAGGCAACCCAAGATCGCCATGAGGCCTTTTCAACCCTTTACCGTGTTTTAGTGGGATTGTCCCAAGTGGCCGCACCCTTTATCCCATTCTTGTCTGAAGCTTTGTGGCAAGAGCTGAAGGTTAAAGGGATGGCAGATTCAGTCCATTTGTCCGATTATCCCTCCTATGACCAGGCTATCCGCAACTTGCCGTTAGAAGAGGCCATGGAAGGGGTTCAAAAAGCCGTCAGCCTGGGGCATGCGCTTAGAAAAGAGCATAAGTTAAAGGTACGGCAGCCTTTGCAGAAGGCTTTTGTCACCTCTTCGAATCAACACCTGCTTAAACTCTTGCAGTCAAAAGCCAATCTCATTGCCGATGAACTGAATGTCAAAGAGGTTGACTTTACAGTGAGAGAAGAAGAGCTCGTCCATTTGAAAGTGAAGCCTCTTTTCCGAGTTTTGGGAAAAAGGGTGGGGAATAAGATGCCTCAACTCAAAGAGAAGATTGAGAAACTTGATAAAGGATCGGTGGAAGAATTACGGAACGGCCATGCGATCTCTTTAGATCTCGATGGAGAAGAATTTGTACTGAGCCCTGTCGAGGTAGAGGTGGTTCGGGAAGTGAAAGAGGGGGTGATTGCCCAAAACGAAGGGGAAATCACAGTAGCTTTGGATCCTTTCCTCAATGATGAACTGATTCTGGAAGGTTTAGCAAGAGAACTGGTCAACAAAGTGAATACCTATCGAAGAGACCAAGAATTTGAGGTGGTTGATCGGATCAGTTTAACGTTGGAAACAACAGACAAAGTGAAAGAGGCTGTCGAAAAACACCGGGACTACATCAGCGACGAAACTTTAGCTTTATCGATTGCCTTTGGCCCAGGAAGTGGGGAAGAAGTCGATCTCAATGGAGAGAAGACCCGGCTAAAAATCGATAGGATAAAGAGGTAATTGCAGAACTCTTGAAACCATCCGCTCTGTCACCATCATGCTAAAAGCTTAGATGTTATGAGAATTTTGAAGTCTCATGCATGTGACAATAACGTCAGCTGTTACAAACAGACGTCCTAAACCAGCAATCTCACCAACAGCTCTGCCAATCTCAACCCAAGAGCGTGGGGTCATCGGCAGTTTCTTTAACCTAGCTTTCCTCTGATGTCTCCTTAACAAAAGAGATTCACATGTAAATCGTATGAGTGCACCGACCAATCGTAATTTATAAGAAGAGTGGAGAGAAATAACAGCCAGCATCACTCTGAGGGCCTGGTAGGCCATCAAGGTGTTCTGAGCCTTATTATTGATAGGGTCGAGTCCAAATATTCCTCCAAAGGAATTGATAGCCCGGGCCCCCATATCGCCAACGAAAAGTTTAGCGCGAGTCACTTTGTCTCGGAACCAACTAAAATCTGGATTTTGAGGACCAACGACTTTTGCAAGGCAGGCCGCATTTGGAATACCAAAAACAGGGAGTACTTCTTGGAGATTGTATTTTGAAAAAAATGGTATGTTACCTGAACCAACTGATGGAGCTGGAGAAGAGCCTGGGACTGACATATTTTACCTCGTAAAATTCTTTAATGAAACAATTGTAATTAAAAAAACCTTTAATTCAAAGAAATATTAGACTCTAATAATCTGTTAAGTGAGGGGATGGCACATGAACCTGTTTTTTAGAATACATATACCCTAACCAGATTAGATATTTTATCTGCTGCAATGGAATTAATCTTACCTGAGACGCTTTCTAGATCTATCCTCCACCTTTCCGGCTCAAGTATAGTTTTTGTAAAGACCATTGCCTCATCCTTAAAGGTGAAATGTACCTTCATATGCTGGGTGAGCCTCTCTTCAATTCCAACATCCGGTCGTGCAGAGCTCATGTGCATTTGACCCACATGGTCGACAGGTATTTTTTCTAAATTTACATAGTAGGTCTTGTAAACAACCATTTTAAACCTCTTGTTTCGTTTCAAGCCCAACCTCATTTGAGGTGGTATATAAAGCCATTTGTCGTGGTGCAATATCAATAGAAGGAATAGCTTCAAGTTCCCCCTCTTTGCCTACACCGAGCTCTTCAAACTTCCGTCCAGTCACAAGAAGACGTGTTTCAAAAGAGGATACCCCTTTGTTATAAGCCTCAACAGCTCTTTCCAGGCCTCTTCTCATATCGCCCAGGTGGCCACTGAACATTTTTAACCTGTCGTAAAGCAGTTTACCAAGGGAAGAGATCTCTTCTGCGTGCCTTGTCAAAGACTCTTGGTTCCAACCATAGGCAACCGATTTAAGGAGAGCAATCAAAGTGGTCGGTGTCGAAAGGAGCACCTTTCGCTCCATCCCATACTCAATCAAAGTGGGATCCTCTTCAAGGGCGCCGCTAAAAAAAGTTTCTCCAGGCAGAAAAAGGACAACAAAATCGGGTGTTGTCTCTAATTTATCCCAATAATTTTTCGAACCCAACATCTGGATATGTTGTTTTACTTGTCTAGCATGGTCTTTTAACTTTTCTTTGCGCCCCTCTTCTCCCTCAGCCTCGAGCGACTCCAAATAGGCCTGTAGTGGCGCTTTTGCATCGACAACAATCTGTTTGCCTTGTGGAAGGTTAACCAAAAGATCGGGCCGTTTCAACACCCCTTCATCGCGGAAAGAGGTTTGTTCCAAGAAATCGACATGGGCAGTCATGCCAGCCATTTCAACCACCCTTTTTAATTGGATTTCACCCCAACGGCCTCGAACATGGGGAGCTCGCAACGATCGTCCCAAAATTTTGGTTTCGTTTTTAAGAGCCTCTTGGGTGATTTGCAGTCCTTTGACCTGCTCCATCAAAGAGGCATAGGCAAAGGTCCTTGTTTTTTCTAATTCGTGAACTTGAATATGGAAACGTTGGAGGGCATCTTCGACAGGCTTCAACTTTAAAGTGGCCATTTCCAAAAAACTAGTTGTCGATTGTCTGACAGCTTCGTGAGATAAATTCTCTAACAACTCTTTTTTTTCCCCATCTCCTTCAAGCCGTACCTCTAGCTCGCGTATCCTTTCCCGGTATTTTGTTTTTTCCTCAAGCCCTCTCCACCACAGGAAAATAAACAGAAAAAGTGGAATCAAAAGAATCATTTCCATATTGGGCCCCGAGTTTGGTATCATCGTCCCATCCATGATGAGATCTGAACCAAACAAAGAAAAGCACTTTTTGATCCTATCCGCTTTTTATGTGGTATTAGTCATCCTCTCAAACATGACGGGTGGAAAATTGGTTCCTTCCCCTTTCAACGATGGGTTGCTTCCCTCTAGCCTATTCCTTTATCCCTTCACCTATTTTGTCACTGATCTAGTTGCCGAAATCTACGGAGGGAAAAAGGCCCGTTTTCTGATTTACCTCGGTTTTGGGATGGCCGTTTTGATGCATAGTTTGGCCACTTTGTTGATTGCGATTCCGGTCCACCCTTCTGCTGAAGCCTTTCAACTCTCCTTAAAAACCCTTTTTTCATTCAATGGCCTTTCGCTTGTGGCCTCTTTAGCTGCTTTTATTGTATCCCAACTCATCGACGTCAAACTTTTTCTATGGCTAAAAGAAAAAACGGGCGGAAAAAAGCTTTGGCTTAGGGTCAATACCGCGACTATTTTATCCCAAGTAGTCGACAGCTTCTTGATCAACTTCATCCTCTTTTGGGGACTGATGGGTTGGTCTCTCTTTGAAGTTTTTGATATTTTTGTTTCTGCTATCGTGCTAAAAATAGCCTTTTCATTCCTTTTAACCCCTCTCTTCTATGTGGCGACCTATTATTCGAAACGTTTTGCTTTTCACGGCCTGCCTTAGTTTAATTTTTGTGTTAAGCACTTTCGATCGGGAGGTTTCTAACCAATTTTTTAACGATGGTCATTTTGCAAAGACCCCTTTTTTAGACTTTATTTATAGATGGGGACTGATCCCTGGTTGGGTCTTATTTAGCCTCGGTCTTGCTGCCTGTCTAACACGCTCATGGAGACGCGAGGGCATTTTTATTGTCTTAGTTCTTGCAATCGGAAGCGGCATTGTTGCCCACTTCTTTTTGAAGGAGGGATGGCCAAGGCCTCGCCCTAAACAAGTGATCGAATATGGGGGAAGGGCAGAATTTCACCCTTTGTTTGCCTTAAGAGGGAAAAACGGCCCTTTCCGCTCTCTTCCGTGCGGTCATGCGACAATGGGATTCTACTTTGTCACCCTGATCCCTATTGGACGAAAATGGAACAATAAAACTTTGATGTGGACGGGAATATTAGGAACTATTCTCCTCGGTTTTCTCCTTTCTTACACACGAGTCGCTCAAGGAGGGCACTTTTTTAGCGATACCCTTGTTGCACTTTTGGTTATGGGGACCACCACTTATCTTTTAACGCCAGTATTGTATGAAAGGGCTAACGCCAAGACAGCTTGAAATCTACACGTTCATAGAACGTTTCCGGGAAGAGCGGGGCTATGCTCCCTCTCTACGAGAAATCGGAGAAGGGATGAACATCCAAAGTGTCAGTGCTGTCCACAAACATATTGAAACTCTTGTTCAAAAGGGGGCGCTCGAGAAAAATCGATATCGCTCCCGCTCGATCCAAGAAAAAACAAAACCAGAAAGTAAGGGGGCCAACGATGAAGTCCATCTCCTTAACCTGATTGGCAGCCTGTCAGCCAACGCCCCCATCGAGATGTCTCCACGCCCACAAGAAATTGCCGTCCCCAAATTCTTTGTTTTTGAACCCCAGTCAACTTATGTTTTTCGCGTCAAAGGGGATGGGTTTCAAGAAGAGGGAATCTACCAGGGCGATCTGCTCCTTGTTGAAGCGCGCGCTTATGCAGACCCTGGAGAAACTGTCGTTGCAGAGATAGATAGACAGACCTTTTATCTTCGTAAATATTTAAACGAAGAGGGGACGACTCGTCTTACAAGTCAAAATCTATCGATTCCGCCCCTTCTTTTTCGGGAAACCGAAGTAACAATCCATGGAATAGTGATCGGTTTAATCCGGTTATATTGAAAAAATATAATAACCCGTTATAAAATATTCTGTTTATAACAGAGATTTATCAATGTCAACTCAAACTAATAAAACATTAACATCGCCCCTTTTCCCTCCTCCGATTTTTGTCAAAGAAGGAGATGTTGCTGCCCTTAAAGATCCGCAAGACGTTGTTCATAAAATTTCGGCCATTGCTTTCCTTTCAGGACTTTATGCTATCGATACGATTTACTACGCCGGCCGTACAGTATCCAGTGCTTTTCAATTGCCTTTCTCTTTGCTTGGTTTTTTAGCTTTTATACTTGCCCCTGAAAATTCCTTATTACAAAAAAGTGGCCTTGACTTAGTGGATAGGTTAGATGGACTCCCCTCTTTCGTAGCCAATGTTTTTAAAACTATGATTTGCGCCTCTGCAGTCCTATTGACCCCTTTTAGATCTCCGAATGCAGCGATGATCTTTTATTCTAACTGTCAAAAAAATCTATCATTAGAAGTTAAGCCTGAAGAAAAACCTGTTTCATCGAGCTCGATACCCCCTTTTTCTGCTTTGAAATGGATCTCCCCTGAAATAAAAGATGCGTTTAACGAAATTTTGAACCAAATAGACTACAATGAAAAAGCTAAATTGCTAGGTTTAGATTCTCTTTCCTCTACGATTCTAACTGGTCCTCCTGGAAATGGGAAAACCTACATTGCCCAATCCTTATCCAGCGAAATTGCCCTCAGACATCCTGAAAAAAAACCGGAGTTTCATCTCTTAAAGATGGAAGAGCTTACGGGGTCATATGTAGGCCAAACTACAGTCAAACTAAATGACTATAAAAATGAATTAATAAAAAGGGCTCAAAAAGGATCTCTTGTGGTTCTTCTCATCGATGAGATCGATATGTACACGATCAACAGAGAGACCGACAGGAAGTTAGTTAAAGAATACGAAATGGTTCTGAAGCTGATCATGAGCACGATCACCGAGCTAAAAACACTTGGTGGTATTGTTCTAGCTGCTACAAATCAGCTCGAAAGTATAGATGCAGCGCTTCTACGTGCTGGAAGATTAGATCGGATTGTTAATGTCCCTAACCCTACACTCTTTCAGCTCCTAAACATTTTGACTGACTTCGTTGGATCAATCGATCAGCAATTTGTTGCTGTAGACCTTCAACACATCACTCCTAATAACCAGGCATTATTATTACCCCTTTTAGATGGTCTATCGCTTGCCGAAGTAGAAGATGCTGTTAAAAGGGCCAAACAATCTATCCTTACCACTGACGAAAAAGTCTCTTTCTCGACTATTTCCCAGGCACTTGCTAAAACTCGAACTTCAAGATGGATTGCCCCTACCCCATTTCTACCATCCGAACTGCTAGCCACGCTTGAAAAGCTATTGAATAGCCTGGAAGGGGAAAGGGTTGAAAGAGATCTCATAAAGGGTTGCTCAAGTGTTGAAAAAGAGGCCATGAAGGCCTATTTAACGGGCCTTTCCCTCAAAGACGTTGTGAATATCTTTCTGCAGCTGTCTGAAGAACATGATCTTTCAGTCAGATCTATTCTAGAAGAGCTTTATGGTTATCGCCGAAAACATCATCTTTTCTCTTTGCAATCAGAGTGGCACCGGATGAGAACAACCTGCTTTCGCAATTTCTAGAGTCAACAAACCGGTGATTTTCGCTATAGCGCTTCGCGGATAAGGTCAAAAAGGCATCCGAGCGGTTGCGAAGGGGCAAAGTTGGAAAAAACGAAGACATCGGCTCTACTGGGTAGGCCGATTGTCCGGCGCCAGCCGCTTGTTCGTTTTTTCCAAATTTGCCCCTTCGCAACCGCTCGGTTAGTTGGCGAAGTCGTCGTCGGAATCTTCTGCTATACTATCTGCTTTATTTCCTGTAAAACGTCGGAACATGGAGATACCCCAACTGACAAGGAAATAGCCCCAAGAGACAATGAAAAAGATGAAGGGGAAGTAGAATATGAGCCCAAACAAAACGCAAACAGCTACAAGAACTAATAAAAAGACCCTTTCAAATGAGCCAACAGGAACCCTGAGTGTTTTAACACTCGGAAATTTCCATCGGCTGATCATCACATAGCCAAGCAAAATCAACGCAGAACCTAACAGCCATCCTCTTCCCTCTACACCCAATCCAAGAAATTCTTGAACCTCAGGAACTGCAAAAAAGAGGTTGAAAGAGATGGCACAGGCGGCACCGGCAGGAATTGGCAATCCTGTAAAAAATTTTTTAGCAATTAAAAGAAGCTCTTGGTCCTCTTTATCCCTTAAGGCTTGAACATTGAAACGGACAAGTCTTAACACTCCACAAAGGCTAAAAATCATGGCTGCTGCCATTAAGAAAAAAGGCTCTTTTCCCTCTGTAATAAAGGGGATACTTTTAAGTGCAATCACTGAAGGGGCTACACCAAAAGAGATCGCATCGGCTAGCGAGTCAAAAAGGCCGCCAAACTCACTTTCGGCTTTCATCGCGCGGGCCACAGCCCCATCGAGAATGTCGCAGAGGGCTGCGATCAATAAAATGCCAGCAATTCCTGTTAAAAAAGGGGCATTTATATCTGAAAGCGGCGTTAGAGCGACTCGAAAAATGGCAAACAAGCCACAGGCAAGACCAAACGCGGTGATAAAGTTAGGTAGTAAGAGGACTTTTTTCCTCAGAGGGGTTGGTTCCATATCAAGAGAGGGGTACAATCGTCCTTAGTTTAATCTTCTACCTAAAGAGACGCAATGGCCAGCCAGTTTGTTGTAGAAAAAGAGGTCACCCTCAAAGAAATCAACGCTAAAGTCAAAATCTTACGACACCCAAGCGGCGCAAAAGTGATTCATCTAGAGACAGATGATGACGAAAACGCCTTCTGCATCTCGTTCCGGACTTACCCAGAGACAAGTAACGGTGTCGCCCATATTTTAGAGCACACTGTCCTCTGCGGCTCAAAACGTTTTCCAGTGAAAGACCCTTTCTTTTTAATGAACCGACGAAGTTTGAACACTTTTATGAACGCTTTTACCGGAAGCGATTTTACCTGTTACCCTGCCGCCACACAAAACAAAGAAGATTTTTACAATCTTTTAGACGTTTATCTCGACGCAGTCTTCTTCCCCAATCTGAACCGACTCAGTTTTCTACAAGAAGGACATCGTATCGAATTTGAAAAAAGTGATGACCCTTCATCCTCTTTGCAATTCAAAGGTGTTGTTTACAACGAAATGAAAGGATCTTATGCCTCTCCTGATAGACGTTTTCATGAGGTGATGAATGAAAAACTCTATCCCACACTCACCTATGGAATCGATTCAGGAGGAAAGCCAGATACCATCCCCAGCCTTACCTACGACGAACTGATCGCTTTTCACGATACCTATTACCATCCTAGCCATGCCCTCTTCTATTTTTACGGCAATATGCCGCTAGAAGATCATTTAAAATTTATCGAGGAAAAAGTCCTTTCAAAAGTGGAACACCGCCCCGATTTGGCCCCTATACCAAAAGAAAAGAGGTATAACGCTCCAATTCAGTACGAGGCCCCTTTTCCTATTGGAACTGAGGAAGACCGTGAAGGAAAAACAAGGGTTGGGATCAGTTGGTTGACAGCCTTCGCTTCAGATCAACTCACCTCTCTTGCCCTTAATGTCCTTGGGGTTGCCCTGATGGACACAGATGCCTCCCCTTTAAAAAAGCAGCTCCTTCTATTAAAAGAGGTCAAGCAGGTCTCTTTATCAATCGACACAGATTCATCCGAAGTCCCCATCTCTCTTTACTTCCGTGGTTGTCAAGAGGGGGATGCCCCCAAAATAGAACGTGAAACCCTACGACTGCTTAAAGAAATTGCTGACAAAACAATCGACCCTGAAATTTTGGAGAGCGCCATCCATCAAATTGCCCTCCATCGGAGTGAAATCGTCGGAGATGATCTGCCATGGGGACTGCATCTATTTATGCGATGTGGCTTGATCGCCCAATTAGGAGGCGATCCAATCGAAGCCCTAAAAATTCACACTTTGTTTGACCGTTTAAGAGGCGAATGGAAAAAAGACCCCCTCTATTTCAACAAATTATTAAAAACCCATTTGATCGATAACCCTCACAGGGTCACAGTGACCCTTTTTCCAGACGCTCATCTTCAAGAAAAAGAGGAACAAGAGGAGTTAGCAAAGCTTGAAGAAATTAAAAGTAAGCTATCTGCAGATGATGTCCAATTGATTCTCAATGATGCTGAAGCCCTTTTCCATCTTCAAGAAGAGGGGGGTGGTGACGAAGATATTCTTCCCAAAATTCACCTGTCTGCTATTCCAAAAGAGCCCAAAGATTATCTTCTTAAAGAAGAACGTTTAGATGAGATTCACTTATTTACCCACGAAACTTTTACAAATGGAATTGTCTACGCCGATTATGTGTTGCCTATTCCACAGTTAAAAATAGAAGAACTCCCTTTCTTACGACTATTGACCAATTTTCTTACACAGCTTGGCGCAGGCGGAAAGGGGTATGAAGAGACTCTGAATCAGATGCAATCACATACTGGCGGTATTGCAGCTTCGATCCACCTCTTTCATCCGATCGATCGTCCGACAGAATGCTTGCCCACCTTAACATTAGCTGGAAAGGCGCTAGATGAAGATGTCGAAATGTTGTTCAAAATGATGGGTGATTTTCTCCATTCCCCCGATTTTACCGACTCAAGACGTCTTTTAGAATTGTGGGAAAAGCATACCTCAGCCCTTTTCACCTCAATTCCAGGATCGGCTATGCGTTATGCCACACTCCTATCCTCCGCACCTTTTTCAGCCGGCCAAAATTTATCAGAGCGCCTTTTTGGACTCGACTATTTATGGACAATTTCTCAATGGAAAGGGCCAGAAGTGATCAAAAAAATCCAAGAGGTGCTTAAAAGCTTAGCCTCTTTGATCCTTACTCAGAAAGGGGATCTGGTTATCAGTGGATCACAAGAAATTTGTAAAAAAATTAAAGAAAGTCATGCTTTTGGATTATCTAAAGGGGCAAAAAAGAAATACGACTACTTACAGGTACCACCCTATCAATTGACACCTGAACTGCAAGGAAAAAGCTTTGCCTCGTCTGTTGCCTTTATCAGCCAAGTTTTCCCCTCTGTCACTTACACCCACGAAAGCTCCCCTGCGCTCTCTTTGGCAAGTTTTGTGCTAGACAATCAAACATTGCATACCGAGATCCGAGAAAGGGGCGGCGCCTATGGCTCTGGAAGCAGGCAAAAAAGTACCAACGCTGTCTTTTCATTTTACAGCTACAGAGATCCTCATGTCGGCGAAACCCTTCAAACCTTTGAGATGGCCTTAAAAAAACTTGTTAAAGAGGGGTTGGAGGAAAAAGAAAGGGAAGAGGCGATTTTAGAGATGTTGCAAGGGCTGGACGACCCAATTTCCCCTGGACAACGAGGAATGACCGCCTATTCTTGGCTAAAGGAGGGGCGGACCTTTGAAGTTAGAAAAAACTATCGAGAAAGATTGCTAGCTACCTCTAAAAAAGACATTGTCCGGGCTGTGAAAGACTACCTTCTTCCAAACCACTCACAAGCTATTACTGTGATTGCCGCAGGGGAAGAGATGTTGGAGCAGGAGAACAAGAAACGATTGCAAAAGGGCTTGGCGCCTATCCCTGTCTCCCCCTTGGACAACCGAAATTAATTCAAGTTTTTGAAGATTCAAATTGCTTTTCTTATTGAATCTGACTTGACTGTAGAAAATGTGTGATGTATGAATGCCGGGCATGAATACTTACTTCGATACATTTGATAAAGAGAAAGAGTCGCTCCTGAAGGAGTACTTTCATCTGTTACGGTTCCGTGGCTTAAGTGCTGATTTGCAAACAATGCCAGAGCTTTTGGCATGTGCAAATTTTCTAGAAAAAAAACTGAAGGGCTTGGGGGCCCATGTTGAGAAATGGTCGATTGATGGTCATCCTCCAGTGGTTTTTGCAAGTTTCAAAAGCGACTCAAAAGATGCGCCAACCCTTTTGATTTACAACCATTACGATGTTCAACCTGTCGACCCTGAAAATTTATGGCATTCCCCTCCGTTTGAACCCACAATTCGAGACGGGAAGGTCTATGCAAGAGGGGCGGAAGATAATAAGGGTCAGCTTTTCTATACGTTGGTTGCTTTTGAAGCCTTTTTGAAAAAAGTAAAAAACCCCCCTTTTAACCTGAAATGGGTCATTGAAGGTGAAGAAGAGCACGGAAGTACCGCCCTGCAACAGCTTTTGCCTAAAAAAAAGGACGCTATTAAAGCTGATGGGATTCTTGTGGTCGATGTAGGGATCCCTAGTTTGTCGAAACCTGCCTTAGGACTTGGAGTCCGAGGGATTATCACCATGGACCTAAAAGTAACAGGTCCAAAAGGAGATATGCATTCAGGTTACGGGGGATCAGTCTTAAATCCACTCCATTATCTTGTTGAGATCCTATCGAAAGCAAGAAATGAAGAGGGGAAAATCACAATACCTGGTTTTTACGACGCAGTAGAAACCCTTTCAGAAGCTGACAAAAAATTAATCTGTTTCAAATTGGACGAAAAAGAGTTTTTTGAAACAAATGGCGTCCCCACTGCAGGAGGAGAAAAAGGACCATTTTCGCCTGGCGAAAGATCAACCATACGCCCAACACTAGAGGTGAATGGAATCAACGGAGGTTATAGCGGAGAAGGGTTCAAGACTGTAATTCCAAGCGAGGCTCATGCAAAAATTTCTTGTCGCTTAGTTCCTGATCAAGATCCTCTCGAAATGGGAAGGATTGTGAAAAAATACTTTGAGTCACAGTCAACCCCCGCAGCGAAGGTAGAAGTCCATCTCCACCCTGGTGGTGGAAAAGCCGTCCGATGCTCGCCTCAAAGTTTTCTGATTAAAGCAGCCAATGCTGCTGTTAAAGAAACTTTTGGAAAAAATGCCGATTACATTCTTGTAGGAGGATCTATTCCTATTGCTGCAGATCTTGCTACTTACTCTGGTGGGGATCTTCTTTTTATAGGAACAGCCCTTCCAACAGATAATATCCACGCTCCTAATGAACATTTTAGCTTAGAACAGTTAAGATATGGGACGTCCCTTATTGGACATCTATTTGAACATTTTGTAGAGGAATTTAAACGATGAAACTTTTCACACTTCTCTCTTTCTGCTTTTCATTATTATCAGGACCACTTTTAGCTTACGATGATCATGTCGATCGCTTTCCAGACATTGCAGAAAAGGCCATACCGGCTGTTGTAACGATCCGAGTGGAAATGGGTTCAAAAGATCCAGAAGGACTCCTGGACCCATTAGGAGATGATTTCCTTCGCCGGTTTTTCAGTTATGGATTTTCCCCTTTTGACATACAAAAAAGAGAACTGCCCCCAGCACAAGGTTCGGGGGTGCTAGTCACAGATAATGGGGTGATCCTCACAAATAGTCATGTGGTCAATGGATACAAAATCATCACAGTTGTTTTGAACGATGGTGAAGAATATGAGGGGCGGATTTTGGGTGCCGACCCACAGACCGATTTAGCCGTTGTTAAGATTGAAGCGGAGCATACCCCTTACCTTCCACTTGGCGATTCAAGTAAATTAAGGGTCGCTGAACCTATCATTGCAATTGGAAACCCCTTTGGCCTAAAGGCCACTACCACTAAAGGGATTGTCAGCGCTACAGGAAGGGCCAATTTAGACATTGCAAATTTTGAAGATTTTATCCAAACCGATGCAGCCATCAACCGTGGGAATTCTGGTGGGCCCCTGATCAATGTGAAGGGGGAGATCGTTGGTATCAATACGGCGATCGGCTCTAATAGCAGTGGTTCCTACATGGGGATTGGGTTTGCAATTCCTTCAAACATGGCAAAAGAAGTACTCGATCAGATTCTAGCTTCAGGAAAGGTCTCAAGAGGTTTTTTGGGAGTTGATCTACAGCCGATGACACTAGAGCTTGCACGTGCCTTTGGGCTCGAAAAACCACAAGGGGCCATCTTAGCAGATGTCACACCAGGGTCAGCAGCTGAAAAGGCGGGCCTATTAAGAGGTGATGTGATTTTGACCATCAACGGAAAAGCTGTCGAATCAAAAGCCTCGCTCCGGACCCAAGTTGCTCTGATGTCACCTGGCGCTCAAGTTCATTTAGGTATCAAACGGGGCGACAGTTTGTTGACCGTACCCGTTGTCTTAGGAGAGAGACCTGAAGCACAAAAAGTGGCACAGGAAACAACAGCCTCTGTTAACAAACTTGGCCTCGTTGTTGAAGCCCTTTCGCCCGACGCTGCAAAATCATTAGGCCATGGCAATGAACAAGGGGTGGTGATTACTAAAATTGATCCAAAAAGTCCTGTGGGTCGCATTGGAATCAAAAAAGGTGCTCTTATTTTATCGGTGAACAGGCAGAAAGTGACAACAACTGAGGAATTTGTAACGGCCCTTGGAAAAGAGACCCCTGAAGGAATCCTTTTAGAAGTAAAACAGGACGGAGCAGTCCGTTATGTTTTCTTGCGGGGCGTTTAGTGACATTTCAAGAGAAAATCGACCAATCATCTGATTCATACGACCTCCTCATCTTATCTTGTGGAAAAGATGAGGAGGCCAAATTCTGGAAAAAGCAACTCCATAAATCCTACCCTTACGTAACCACCATCGCTGAAGAGTGGAGTACTGGAGGTGCTGGCAATGCTTTTGGCACTTTACATGCTATCCAAAGAGCCGAAGAAGTAGGCCCTTCCCCTTTAGATATCATGAGAAAAGGGGGTAAAGTTGCCCTCTACCATGCTGCGGGCAAAGGGACCCGTATGGAACCTTTAACCCACGCAGAAGGGGGGATGAAAGCGGCCATCAAATTGCCAGCCTTTTTGCCCCACCGAAAAGAGCCCCTTTCAGTATTAGAGATGGTGATTCGGCAAACAGCCCCTTTCTCGTCTTTATCGGAGGGACGGCTTTCGGTCTTCTGGACCGATCAACTTTTTCTACCATCAGAGCTCTCTTGGGAAAAGCCAACAGCCGATGTCGAAATCCTCTCAATTGCCTTCCCTGATCTAACTAAAGAAATTTTTGCTGAGAAGAAGCTTTCTCATTATGGTATTTGGGGAGACGAGCAATATTTTGACAAACTCATTTTAAAACATTTCGAAACCTTATCTCCTTTCAAAAGCGCCATTAATTTGGGCTCTTTTCTCATCACCTCAACCCTTCTAGAAGAGCTTTTAAAAGGCTATAAAAAGGATTTGGAAGAGCGTAAAGGAAAGTTGGATACCGACCCTGATTGGTGGATGGCAGCTACATTGCCACGCGATCTCTATGTACAGCTTAAAGGGGAAAGTAAACTTCCTATTTACGACCGTGTAAAAAAAATCATCGGTGGCGCAAAGGTAAAGCCAAGAATATTGGGCGCCCAAACAAATTGGTGGGACTTTGGCACTTTAGAAAGTTACCAAAAACAGCTTTTAAAACTTCTTTCAGACACACCTGAATCTGACCGACTAAGGAAGCTTTTTGGCATTAAGGGGACTGACTTTGAAGGAGACTCTTTAGTTTTCAATTCCAAGCTAGAACATTGCCAACTGAAACAATCAATCTTGGTCAACATACAGGCCAAAGGGACCCATTTCGACCACACCATTGCCTTTGACTCTAGCTTTGCTTTAGGCAACCTTTCCCAAGGTTTGGTCTACGGCATAAAATAACAAGGCAGGCATATACCAGCACCTAAGAAAATCTTCCCAAGATTTTCTATGACCGAACCGATATTGTTATTCAAACCCAACTTCTTACAATCTATTAATTTATCTTCCTTTAAACACTTTAAGAAGAATTGTACATCATTTCTTCAAGAGCAGATTCTATCCGCTCATTCCCGTTTTCCTTCAAACTAAGATACAATGAAAAGGGATCAACAATGTCACTTTTTGCAAAAAAGTTTGGGTCATAATGCCAAATTTCCAATTCACAATCTGCTTCTTCGGAAAATGGCATTTCTTCAATGTCTCCCCGGCGTTTCCACTCCCCCCATTCATCCACGCCAATCGCATAAACCGACTGGATTGGTGGGGTTAGCATCGAAAAGTGCGAAAGGGCGGTTAATCCAGAAACAATCTTTGATTTATGGTGCTTCAACCAAACGCGCTTTTTAACAGGGCTACTTAGGAAGGTATTTGCTTGCCTCCACAATTCCTTCTTATTTGGGAAAACCCACCAGCGTTCTCTCCCTTCGTGTTGAATGTTCCCAATCAAGGAAGTTTCTAATTCTTTGAATACCCGGCTCATAGTCATAACTGAATAACCTAGCTTTGTAGCTCCAAGGGCTGGGGTCAATCTTTCATTTGTCGTACGAATAAGTGCATAAATCACAAATGCTTGAGTTGCGGGACTGAAAAACGAATGTTTCTTATCCGGTAGCCTTCGAAAATACTCACGTAGATCCAAGCCAAAATGGGGTAAATACATCTGATTCCCCGGAATAATAAAGGGGATGTGAGCTTCAATCAGTCTTTTACGATCGTATGAGGAAAGGGTTTCTTGGACAAAAATACAACATCCGTCCCATTTTTTTTGGATTTGATCAAAGTGTTTACGTATCACTGCAGGTGTTATATTTTTATGTTCTTTGGCAACCACCAATAAACAAGGGTGGCTATAGAGAGAGGTTGTATAAAAGTAATAGGAATCGATTAAGAAAAAAGGGAGATCGGCCTCTCTCTTCCAGAGATCCACGGTGATTGACATATCGATGATTTCGACAAGATACTGCCGTAATTTTTCTATCAACTGCTCCATAACCCCTCAATAACACCTAAATTGCACGATAACATCCATCATGTTATCGTGCAACAATCATGTTACTAAAGAGCAGGCAAGCCCGAGTTCGGAAGGGTCTTCAACGATAGTGGCCCCAGCCTTACGTAGGGCAGCGATTTTGCTTTCAGCTGTCCCTTTGCCCTGAGAGATGATCGCACCAGCATGCCCCATCTTTTTCCCTGGAGGCGCAGTTCGACCTGCAATAAAGGCGACAACCGGTTTTTTCCCTTTTCTGGCGATCCAATCGGCAGCTTCTTCTTCAGCCTCTCCCCCGATTTCCCCTATCAGCATGATCACTTCGGTTTGTGGATCGTCCTGAAAGGCCTCTAGCATATCAATAAAGGTTGTTCCTGCGAGAGGATCGCCACCAATACCGACGCATGTGGATTGACCCAGCCCAAGCTTTGTGGTTTGAAAAACAGCTTCGTAAGTCAGTGTACCAGAACGAGATACAATACCAACCTTGCCTGGTTTATGAATATAACCTGGCATGATCCCGATTTTGCAAAGCCCTGGAGTAATGATGCCGGGACAATTGGGGCCAATCAGTCTTGAATGGGTAGAAGCTCTAAAGATAGGAGCCACCTCGAGCATATCCCTGACAGGTATCCCTTCGGTGATGCAGACAATGAGTCCAATTCCGGCCTCATAAGCTTCCAAAATAGCCTCTTTAGCAAATGGGGCAGGGACAAAAATCATCGAAGCATTGGCCCTTGTTTTGTGGACCGCCTCTCGTACAGTATCATAGACAGGTAGGCGGAGAACTTCTGTTCCCCCTTTTCCCGGAGTCACCCCTCCAACAAAATTGGAGCCATAAGCAATACACTGCTCTGTGTGAAAACGGCCTGCTTTTCCGGTGATCCCTTGAGTGATCACCCTGGTCTGTTCGCTTAAGAAGATGGGCATAATTTCACAATGGTAGCTGCAGCTTTTTTCAAATTGGGTTCAAGAATAATGGGGAAGCCAAAATTTTTAAGTTTGTCCATCCCCTGCTCAACATGGGTGCCTTCTAGGCGAATCACAATCGGCGGAAGATTTTTTTGTCCCTGAAGCGATTTGATCAGGGCCTCTGCTATCGTCTCGCAACTCATGATACCGCCAAAAATATTCACAAAAATCCCTTTAACTTTGGGGTCATGGAGCAAAATGGAAACTCCACCTGCAATCGCATCAATCGTTCCACTTCCTCCAACATCGAGAAAGTTTGCAGGCTTACCTCCAAGCAGGGAAAGAAGATCCATTGTAGCCATCGCAAGACCTGCCCCATTGACCACACAGCCAATCGAACCATCCAGCGTGACAAAGGCAAGCCCCCTTTCTCTCGCCTCAGCCTCAGCCGGGGGCAACTGGGTCACATCTTCCATTTGAGCAAGTTCCTTGTGTCTAAAAAGGGCGTTGTCGTCGATCGACACCTTTGCATCGAGAGCTACAAGACCATTAGGTGTTTTCACAAGGGGGTTGATTTCAACAAGGGAGGCTTCTTCATGGATCAGGAGTTTTGCAACTTTTTCAACAAAATGAAATTCATCGTCACCCCATTCAAGCAACTTTTTTAGTAATTCCTTTTGATATCCTTTTAGTTTCAGATCGTTATAGATCCGGAGACGTAATATTTTTTCAGGGTGCTTGGCAGCCACCTCTTCGATCTCCATGCCACCCTCTGAGGAAACAATAAGATAGGGTGCACCCTCTTTTCGATCGATGAGAGCCGCTAGATAAAACTCTTTTTCAAAGGAGATCGCAGGGGCCATCATCAAACAAGAAGAGGTAACCCCTTGAAGGCCTGTTTGCCGATTGACGAGATGAAAATTTAAAAGGGATTGTACCCCTTGCAAAATGGCCTTTTTCCCTTTGAGTAACTTAACACCGCCCGCTTTTCCCCTTCCGCCAGCGTGTACTTGGATTTTTAAAACGACCTCTTCCCATTCTTCTTTTTCTAGAAGGGCTTCAGCTTTTTCGACTGAGCGTACGACAGCAAAGGGGGGGAAGGGGATGTCGTATCTTTGAAAAACTTCCTTAGCTTGATACTCGTGCAGGTCCATAAAGTTCCTTATCGGTTATCATATTGAAAGTTTTCAAGAGGAATACCATGATTTTTAATCGACTCCGCTCTGGTTGGGAAACACTCAAAAAAGCCTTCTCTTCCACAAGATCTTTATTTGGAGAGAAACTGCGAGCTCTTTTTGGTAAAAAAATAGACCAAGAGACCCTTGAACATCTTCGTACTCTGCTATTTGAAGCCGATCTTGGCTTACCAACGGCAAAAGATCTAACCCTTAAAATTGAAGCGGCTCACCTTAAAAACCCCGATATTTCCAGTGATGAACTGATCACCCTGTTAAAAGAAGAGATCTTAAAAAAACTAGAAAAACAGCCCCCTCGACCCTCATTAAGCCATCCCCATATTGTACTGATTGTTGGAGTCAACGGAAGCGGCAAAACAACTTCTATTGCAAAAATAGCCAACTTGTACAAAGAGGAGGGGAAAAAGGTCTTATTAGGCGCAGCTGATACTTTCCGGGCTGGCGCTATTTCTCAACTTGAACATTGGGCCCATAAAGTGGGGGTCGAAATCGTGAAAGGGAAGCCAGGCGGCGACCCTGCAGCCGTTGCTTTCGATACGTTGAAAGCTGCACAGGCAAGAGATATCGACATTGTCCTTCTCGATACGGCTGGCCGTCTTCATAACAAAGATGACTTGATGCGCGAGCTAGAAAAAATCAAAAAAGCGTGCGAGAAATTGGTTCCAGGTTCTCCCCATGAAATTTTGTTGGTACTTGATGCCACAACAGGACAAAACGGACTTGATCAAGCCAAAACCTTCCACTCTTTCACCCCTCTTTCAGGCCTCATCTTAACTAAGCTTGATGGGAGCGCTAAAGGAGGTGTCATCGTTCCTATCCAAGATACACTCAATCTTCCAGTTCGCTTTATTGGTATTGGAGAAGGGATAGATGACCTGCAACCCTTTGTTCCTAAAGAATTTGTTGAGGCTCTCTTTGAGTAAAGTAAGTACAACAAAACCTGATGGTTTTACCCCCCTTTTTGAGGTAGCCGGTACCTTCATTGAAGTGGGCGACGAGATTCTTCTGATGCACCGTCATCCAGACAAGCCATACGGGGAAACTTGGGGCATTCCAGCTGGTAAAATTGAAAAAGGGGAAACCCCACTTGAAGCTGCCATCCGTGAAGCTGCAGAAGAAACAGGGATTGTTTTTCCCGGCTTACCAGAACAAATCGGGCCCCTCTACGTCCGTTTAGAAGATTATGATTTCACTTTTCATGTTTTTAGAATCACCTTCGACCAAAAGCCAGAAGTTCTCCATGAACCCGATGCCCACATCGACTGGATCTGGATCGCACCAGAGCAAGCCCTCGCTTATCCTCTGATCATTGGCGGGCATGAAACCTTTCAATACTACATCGTCAAGAAAAGAGAGGCCAAAAAGTCATAGTACACAGTTAAGTTAATTTTGACTATTTTTGCCCCGTCGATCGCCCTCTGAAGCGAAAATTAATTACCCATATTATTACTTCCTTAACTTTCCTTTTATCAAATTTTAAAGCTCTCGTTTTAAAATTTTCCTATAAAAAAAGGAAGTTTATGTCAGGAATAGGTCCAATCATTAGATTGAAGCTTAATGCTTTTACGCCACCAGATTCTCCAAGAAATCTGGGAGAAACACCTGTAGACAAACAGATTAAGTCGATCCTTCATAAAACAAAAAATCAAACCATAACGGGTAAGAAAAAAGTGACGTTTAATGCTCTAAAAATGGTTCGGATAACGAAGTTGAATGCTACAGCTCCGACTGACGAATTTCACATATTCAGCGATGTACCTTGCAAATGGATGCTAGAAAGTATGGGATATGATGTTGATCGTCATTATTTAAGAAAAGGGGTAGAAGGCAAGAGAGATAAACCCTCTATTGATAGGATGTTATAAGCTAGCTGTCATCATCCGACAACAGCTAGTACGACATTGTTCAAGTGTCTCTTAAGGGAAAATAACAGAGGCCTGGATGCTGAAAACAATCGCAGAACTTTCTATTGAACCACTATACCCTCGCGCTGGAATCGGAACATTTGTCAAACCATTGTCAATGACACCGTCTCTTGTTGCAGTAATAGGAACTGGAACGATTGGAACATTTTGTACCCTGCATTTCGGAACATAGACATACTGTAAACCGGCATCCATCCGAACACATTCATTGAAGTCGCAACGTGCCCCTAAAGCCACATGGTAATGGTCATTATCTGGAATGCGGAATTCACGGTACCTATTTTTTATAGGACTCTGATCCCACGCAAAACCACATTTCACTGTCCAATGTTCATCCACAACGTATTTAGAGCCTAATGCTACAAAATAGGTGTTAGATCCTTGAAAAGTGATGGTTGGCAAAGCACTGTAGATAACAAGTAATTCAGGCTCGATAATAGCTAGTTCAGGAGTTATTAGATTAATCCCTGTTGATACATCGATTCCTTTTACCCTTGACCAACGGCTCCATGCCACAGTCCCAAGTACGGTCCAACAAGGATTGATCTCTTGCTTAAAACCAAGTGTGATAGTATCAGGAAGCTTGAATAAGCAACTGGCACTGTTGCTGCGTGTAAAAAGAATATGGCTGTGCCCCTTTAAATGGTGATCGACACCCGGTCTATAGGTAATGCCCACTTGTGTCGAAGGGGAAAAAGTATAAAGGGCCCCAATATTCCAGGTATTCTCCCAATTTTTTAATGTGACAAAGCCTGAGCTATTGACAAAGTCGGAACTAAACTGAGTTCTGACTAGCTCTGAGCCATAACCGACACCAATGGAAAGAGGTCCATAAGCGAAAGCAACGGATGGGTTAATCTGTATACTTTCGATCGAAGAGCGAGCGGCATAAGTTGCAACCGAACTAGATTGCCAATCTGTCTCAAGGCCCCAAGGAGCATCGATGGCCAACCCAAAAGCGATAGTAAAATCTGAGCAATGGATCGGATAAACGGCATTCAGTCCACCAAGCGCCGGGTTACTATTTCCCTTTGCTAGAGCAGTTCGAAAGGGGAGATTTACCATGTCTGTAAAAACACCAAAAAGGTTTCCATCCAAATAAGCAATAGTATCTAGTTGAGTCGCAAAACCCGTTTGACCACTGAAGCGTGTCCTTAAGTCGATGAAAGTACCGCTTAAGCTCATTTCAGGACTACAAAGTTTAGTCATACCCGCCGGGTTGTACCAAGCTGTAGATGAATCATCAGCAAGTGCGGCCATATCGGCATGTGCATAACCCACGCTATTGGCAGTTTGAGCCCAAATTTGATAAGAGGAAGCATCCAACGGCTGAAAAGCCATTAGACAAAGCCATACAGCACCTAAGTAAAGGGAAGATTTTATCTTTTCCATGTCATCCATTTTTTCTGAAAAAGCATCTTTTACACTACTCAGAAGAATTTTGACAAGGGGTACAGAGTTTTGGGGCCTGCCCTTAAGCATTTCTTTGAAGCCGGTTTCACAGCGAAAAAATTCTCACGAAACCAGATAAACTCAAATTATCTGAGCGCTAAAGCACTACCCACTTAGACCAATTGTTGCAATTGGCTCTAATGTCTATTCTACAATAGAATAATTAGACGAATTCGAGGGTACATTTAGTTAATTGACGGATGTATTGGACAACTCCTTCTGGCGTAAGATAATTCTCCCAATGCCACTTTTGATTATCATATAGAGTTGTAATTGTTGCTTTCATGGTTTCAAGCTCTTGCCTACTTTGGCCAACAACAATATTGTGTTGTTCTTGAAGAAGAGAACGTAGAATGATTTCATCTAACCCATCCCCGGTAATAGCCCCTTGAAGGGTTGTAGCTAAGTGTTGAATTATCGCGAATTCTTTCATCCTTGATCTTCCCATTAGAGATTCAACTTGTTGAGAAAAATGGGTCGACCAATGGGTGATCACCTTCTGGTGAATCCTTTTTGCAGCTCCCTTTAAAAGGGTTTTCCATTGAGTTTGAGTATTTCCGGGAGTCGTAAGTAGGGTAAAGGCCTGCTCAGCTATTTGTCTATCTTTCAGGGATAAGTCGCTGAAGTCTGGCTTAGGTTTATAAATTTTTCTTGCGCCTAATCTTTCAGATTTTTGGTTGAGAAATGATGACTGGATCTTTGAAAGGACATTTTTAATTACCCCTTACCGGTATTTGGAAGTTTCTCTGAAAATTTTCTAGCTTCATTTACTGTAGGATCAAATTTCCCTTCACTTTCTATGGAAAAAATTTCATCCCAATTTTTCCCAATTCCCCTTGCAATGGCACTGAAAGCGGCTTCCCTACAAATTTCATCATCGTCATATTTTCCATCGTAGGTTGCAATCAGCAGATCAAAAAGCTCTTTTTCAGGTTTTTCTCTCAAGAGCTCTCCTGAACAACTAATCGCTCTCAGCTTAGTAAAATCATTTTCATCCCAGTCAACCCCTCGAATAAATTCCTTTAGCTTATTTTTGTAATCCTCATCGTATCCCCAAAAATCGCATAGTGTGTTTAAGGCAATGGAGGAAACCATTGAATCGGCTGGATAGAAAAGAAAAGACTCAACAAGTGAACGGTATTTGATAGCTCCGGCTCTGCCGAGAATGTCTATGAGGGTGTAAAGGTTTTCGTCACCCTTAATCTTCGCCGCCTCTATCCTTTTAGCGACTTCTTCTAGCTCTTGAACGCTTAAAGTTTCCCACATAGCCCTATGGAGCAACTTATCTAGATTTTGCATCTTTTACCCTTACTTAACTCGAATTAAACCTCTTTAATTTAATATAGTCTAACTACAAACGCAACAAAGTTCATAATTCTTTGAAAGAAGCTTATGAATGAACACGAAGTGAGACCATTAATAACACAAAAGGCCCAAGCAAGAGGTTATAAACCTCTTGCTTGGGCCTTTTATTGGTAAAATAAGGGCTATTCTAGGCTTTAATTTTGATATCAACACCGGCAGGAAGTGTGATTGACTTTAGAGCGTCGATCGTTTTTCCTGTTGGATTGATAATATCTAAAAGACGCTTGTGTGTTCTCATTTCGAATTGCTCACGGCTCTTACGGTCGACGTGAGGTGAACGGAGAACTGTGAAGATCTGACGTCTTGTAGGAAGAGGTATAGGACCTGCAACCCCAGCACCAGTTCTTTTTGCTGTCTCAACAATATCCTGGACAGATGTATCAAGAAGACGTTGGTCGTACCCCTTGAGGCGAATCCGTATCTTACTGCGTGCTGCTTTTGGTATTGCTTTTTCTTGCTTTTCTTTAGCCATAACGGGATCTCTATTACTTTTTTACAATTTCTTCTTGTACTTTTGCCGGAACCTTTTCAAAATGGCTCGGCTCCATTGTATAGGTTGCACGACCAGAACTCAAGGAACGAAGTGTTGTGGAATAACCAAACATTTCACTAAGTGGAACTTGAGCGTGGACAATTTGGCCACCTTTTTGGGCATCCTGCCCCATAATTTTTGCGCGCCGCTTCGTCAAGTCGCCCATCACATCCCCGAGATTTGTATCGGGAGTGATGACATCGACCTTCATGATCGGTTCAAGGATGATCGGCTTTGCTTTCGCAGCAGCTTCTTTCAGAGCCATCGATCCGCAAATCTTAAAGGCCATCTCAGATGAGTCAACCTCGTGGTACGACCCAAAGACGATAGCAACCTTGACATCGACCAAGCCATAACCAGCTAGGACGCCTGTCGTCAGGCCATCTTTGACCCCAGCAATAACTGCAGGGATGTATTCTTTTGGAATGACACCACCAACAATCTTGCTGACAACTTCGTTACCTTTACCAGCTTCATTCGGCTCAATTTCAAGCTCAACGTGTGCATACTGACCACGACCACCAGACTGTTTGACATACTTTGTCTTTACAGAGCTTGGGATAGTGATTGTTTCTTTGTAAGAAACCTGTGGTTTACCCACATTAGCGTCGACGCTGAATTCACGGATCATACGATCACGGAGAACGTCTAGGTGAAGTTCACCCATCCCTTGGATGATCGTCTGTCCTGTCTCTTCGTTTGAAGAAACGCGGAAAGTTGGATCTTCTTCTGAAAGGGCACCCAAAGCAACTGCCAATTTTTCCCGGTCTGCTTTTGACTTTGGCTCAATCGCCATCGAAATCACAGGCTCAGGGAATTCCATTTTTTCCAAAAGATAAGGATGATCTGGGTCACATAGCGTATCACCAGTTCTAACCTTTTTCATTCCAACGCAACCTGCGATGTCCCCAGTAAAGAAGGCATCTTTCTCGATCCGTTGGTTAGCATGCATCTCAAGCAACCGAGAAATTCTCTCCTTGCTGTCTTGAGTTGTATTGATAATCGGTGTCCCTTTTTCAAGCATACCGCTGTAAATACGGATGTAAGTCAAACGGCCGACATAAGGGTCGGTCATGATCTTAAACGCTAGCGCTGTGAAATGGGAACTATCGCTTGGCTCTAGCAAAACTTCTTTATCAGTTTTCAGGTCATGTGCTTTGATCTGTCCTCTATCCAAAGGAGAAGGCATCCAAGCTACGACTGCATCGAGAAGCTGCTGAACCCCTTTGTTTTTAAAGGCCGATCCGCAAAGAACTGGATTGAATTTATTTTTGCATACACCTTTACGGATAGCAGCATTGATTTCATCTGTGGTGAGGGAATTTGGATCTTCCAACACTTTTGTCATGAAACTTTCATCTTCTTCAATTGTGGCAAGCTCTTCGAGCAAGTCACGACGCATTTCTTCACACTTTTCTTTAAGATCAGCAGGAATTTCTGTGACATCCCACTCAGCACCCAGATTTTCATCATGGAAGACATAAGCCTTCATGGTCACTAAGTCGACCATCCCTTTAAATTCAGCCTCAGCGCCGATTGGGCACTGAACAGGGATAGCGTTAGCATGAAGCTTTTCCTTCATTGTCCTAACAGCATCGAAGAAGTCGGCACCCATCCGGTCCATTTTATTGACAAACGCAATACGGGGTACACCGTACTTATCAGCTTGTCTCCAAACAGTTTCGGATTGTGGCTCAACACCAGAAACTGAGCAGAACAATGCAACAGCGCCATCCAAAACTCTAAGGGAACGTTCTACTTCAATGGTGAAGTCAACGTGGCCAGGAGTGTCGATGATGTTGATCTTGCAGTCGTGCCAGAAAACAGTGGTTGAGGCGCTGGTGATCGTAATCCCCCGCTCTTGCTCTTGCGGCATCCAGTCCATCGTGGCAGCTCCTTCATGGACCTCCCCAATTTTGTGAGATTTACCAGAGTAGTAGAGGATCCTTTCTGTGGTTGTCGTCTTACCAGCATCGATGTGAGCCATGATGCCAATATTACGGACTCTTTTCAGATTTTCACGCGGAGGTCTTTGAGCTGCCATAGTATTCTAATGATCCTTGATTACCACTTGAAGTGGGCAAAAGCTTTATTAGCCTCAGCCATTCTGTGGGTGTCCTCTTTTTTCTTGATTGTAGTTCCCTGGTTGTTCAGGCAGTCGGCAAGCTCTTGTGCAAGAGCGTTTGGCATTGAACGTCCAGCTCTTGAGCGAGAATATTGGATAATCCAACCCATTGCCATCGAAATTCTGCGGCTAGGAGGAATTTCTACTGGGACTTGGTAGGTTGCCCCGCCAATCCTTCTTGACTTAACCTCAACTTGAGGTTTTGCATTTTCAAGAGCCTCTTCAAATGCCTCAAGCGGAGTATCTCGCTTTACTTTAGCTGCAAAGTCATCCAATGCAGCGTAAACGATAGCACGAGCCACCGACTTTTTGCCGCCCATCATCACTTTGTTGATGAATTTGGCAAGGAGGGTGCTTTTGTAGACAGGATCTGGTTCGATTTCCCGTTTTTCGGCCCGGTGTCTTCTTGACATGTTTAGTCTCTCTAACTAAATAATTTATTCACACTATGAGAGATCGAGGATTCACCCGAAAGGATAAGGCGTGACCACCTACCCAGTCGACGTTTCAGTGCGAAAAAAACTCTTTTTTTTCGCATTGAAACATCAGGAGCAAGATTGCTTACTCCTGGTATTACTTAGGACGTTTAGCCCCGTACTTCGATCTGCTTTGTTTACGGTCTTTTACGGCCGCACAGTCTAGCGCTCCACGGACGATGTGATAACGCACACCAGGCAAGTCTTTCACACGGCCGCCGCGAACGAGGACGATGCTGTGTTCTTGCAAGTTGTGGCCTTCACCGCCGATGTAGGCAATGACCTCCTGTCCCGTTGATAGACGGACCCAGGCTACTTTCCGAAGGGCAGAGTTTGGCTTCTTCGGCGTCTTAGTTTTCACTTGGAGGCAAACCCCTCTTCTCTGAGGACAGCCTTTCAGCGCAGGAGACTTGCTTCTCCGCTTCTTTGGACTGCGTGGTTTACGTACAAGTTGATTTATCGTTGGCATGTAGAGTTCCCATGGTAAAAGGAAGGAAACGGATACAGTGTAGAGGATTGAGGAGTTTATGAACAACCTTAAAGCTATGCTTTTGCTAAAACTTCCACATTCAGCATGAAATTATGTCACCAAAAGTTTTTGATTCATCACGAAAAACACGAAGAGACGAAGGTAAAAAGTTCCTCTATGAGAAAGAAAGAAATTCTTTTGCCAGACAGTTACCTTCGTGATCTTCGTCTCTTCGTGATGAATTTGGAAACCATTACGCAAAAAATGTAGAGCACCGAAGGCAGACCTATTCCCCACCTTGTTGATGAATGTATCTATTAAACAGACAGTTCTGGGGCGCCGGGGACCATCCACTCTGTGTGAAAAAACTTGCCACGAGGTTTGTCGGTTCGCTCATAAGTATGGGCACCGAAATAATCGCGCTGGGCCTGCAATAGATAGGCCGGTAACCGTTCTCTTCGATAACCATCTAAAAAGGAGAGGGCAGAGGAATGGCACGGCAGAGGGATAGCCCTCAATGCCCCACTTGAAACGGTCTTTCTCAACCCCTCTTCTACCCTAGTGATTTCCCCTTTAAAGAAGGGATCCATCAGTAGGTTTAAAAGATTAGGGTCTTTTTCAAAAGCCTCTTTGATTTTTCCTAAAAAGCGGCTACGGATAATGCAACCCCCTCTCCACATCAAAGCAACACCCCCAAAATTCAGCCCCCAGTGATAAATTTCTGATGCAGAGCGCATCATCATAAACCCTTGAGCATAGCTGATCATTTTAGCACCATACAACGCTTGGCGGATCGACTCAATCGGTGGCGCTTCCTTAGGAAATGCCTTTTTTGGATAATGGCTGGCTGCTGTCACACGCTCTTCTTTCATTGAAGAGAGAAACCTTGCAAAGACAGATTCTGAGATCAAAGTGAGAGGGATACTTAGCTCTAAAGCCTGCATCACCGTCCACTTACCAGTCCCTTTCTGGGCAGCTGCATCTAAGATTTTATCTATCCGAGGAGTTCCATCTTTCTCTTTAATCTTCAAAATTTCAGAGGTGATCTCGATCAGGTAGCTATCTAGCTCTCCTTTATTCCAATCACTGAATATTTTTTGCAATTCATCGATGGAGACGCCGTAACCTTCACGTAAAATATCGAAAGTTTCAGAAATCAGCTGCATGTCACCATATTCAATGCCGTTATGAACCATCTTGACAAAGTGACCGGCTCCCCCCTCTCCAACCCATTCACAACAAGGTTCATTCCCTACCTTGGCAGCAATGGCTTGGAAAATAGGCTTTACAGGTTCCCACCCCGATTTATTTCCGCCAGGCATGATCGAAGGGCCATTGCGTGCACCTTCTTCTCCACCGGAAATTCCAACTCCTAGGAATGCAATTCCCTCTTTGGCTGTATAAGCTACACGTCGTTCAGTATCGGTAAAAAGGCTATTGCCCCCATCGATCAGGATATCCCCTTTATCAAGTAAAGGCATCAATTGATCGACCAGTTGATCGACAGCATCGCCTGCCTTCACCATCATGATGATACGGCGTGGGCGTTGAAGAGAGGATACAAATTCAGCGAGCGTATGAGTCCCTACAACCGATTTGCCTTTAGCTCCATTGGCTAAAAAATGGTCGACTTTCGTCACAGTCCGGTTAAAAACAGAGACTTGAAAGCCATGATCGGCAATGTTAAGGACTAAATTTTCGCCCATGACCGCAAGGCCAATGAGACCGATATCAGAGAGTTTCTTATTCATAAGAACCCATCATACGGGCTGGACTATTTCCATCCAAATGGGATATTTTTAAAAATATGACTATATGCCTAAACATGATCGTAAGAAATGAGTCGAAAGTAGTTAAACGTTGTTTTGACTCTCTTCTCCCTCTCATCAATACGTGGGTCATTGTTGACACAGGTTCTACAGACGGCACACAAGAGGTCATCCGAGAATACTTCAAAGAGAAAGGGATATCCGGTCAGCTCCATGAGCGCCCTTGGATCGACTTTGCAACAGATCGAAATTTTGCTCTTGAATTGGCCCAAGAAAAAGCTGATTACTGTCTTTTCATCGATGCAGATGAAATCGTTTACTACCATCCTGGATTTACTCCACCAAAATTAGAAGCCGAATTCTATTACATCCTAGCAGAAACAGGTGGAATGGCCTTTATACGCCCTTTCCTAGCAAAAACAAAATTACATTGGAGATGGGCCGGTGTTGTTCATGAGAGCCTTTACACAGATGACAAAAGATCAAATGATGCCTTTTACCCAAACGTTTCTCTAGTTTCTTTCCCTGATGGCAATAGGCGCCAAAACCCAAAAAAATTTCACATTGATGTTGAAATGTTGAAAAAAGCCTATAAAAAAGATCCCAATAATCAGAGGCTACTTTTTTATTTAGGTAAAAGCACTCTTGCAAACAAGCAACACAAAGCTGCGCTTTATTATTTTAAAAAATTGATCAAGAACGACAAATTTAGTGAAGATGCCTACATGTGCAGAATGGATATGGGCACTCTGTACATTTTCCAGAAAAAACCGATCGGCAAAATTGTTCATATCTATGAAGAAGCTGCAAAATTTTCCCCTAACCGAATGGAACCTTACTACATGATCGCGCATCTTTTTCGGAACAGAAAAGAATATGAAAAAGCGTTTGAGTATGCAGAAAAAGGGATTGTCAAACCAACTGACGAAGTCGGCATCTCAGTTGATAAATGGATTTATCAACATGGCATGCATTTGGAATACATGCTCGCAGCTTATGCCATAGGAAAAAAGGAACTTGGGAAAAAAGCTGCTGAAACTATTTTAGCAAGAAAAGATATCACTCAGAACATTCGAAATTTGATCGATAGAACCTTAAGGGCGCTAGAAAGGGGCGATATGTCTCCTATCGAAACGGTCAAATGAAGAAAACTATCTGTCTAAATATGATTGTGAGGGATGAAGCTAGTATCATCCTACGCTGCTTAGAATCGGTTTACCGCTTGATCGACTATTGGGTGATTGTCGATACCGGATCAAAAGATGGCACCCCTGAACTCATTCAAAAGTTTTTTGAAGAAAAGAAAATCCCTGGTCAGCTTCACAAAAAACGGTGGATAAATTTTGAGAAGAACAGAAATCAAGCTCTTGCTTTAGCCAAGGGGCATGGAGATTATCTTCTTTTTATCGATGCAGATGAACAATTTACTTATGAGAAAGATTTTGAGCTTCCAGACCTAGATAAGGACTGCTACTTGATCCATTGTGATAATGACTCGATCTTAAATTATCGAAAGCTTCTCGTAAAAGCTGATTTGGATTGGAAATGGATGGGCATGCTCCATGAAACCATCGAGTGCCCTAATGAAAAAACAACCCAAGCTTTACCAGGCATCCTCAATTTTGTATCAGGAGGGGGTGGAGCTCGCTCAAGCCAATCAAAAAAAACTTGGGAAAATGATGCAAAAATCTTAGAAAATATTCTCAAAAAGGATCCTAAAAATAGCAGGGCGCTCTTTTATTTAGGGTTGACCTATATGCTTCTTCAAAAATTTGAATTGGCTATGACCCTGTTCAAAAGGAGAGCGAAAGACCGAGATTTTTCCGAAGAGCTTTATCTATCTCTCCTTCAGATTGCCAAGATTAAAGACGGTCTAAAAAAGAAACCGGATGAGGTATTTAAAGCTTACCTGGAGGCAATAAAAGTACGTCCTGAAAGGCAAGAAAGTTATTTCTATTTGGCAAGATTCTTAAGAAAACAAAAAGATCTACGTACAGCCTTTGAAGTTGCCAAAAAGGGGATGGAATTTCCTGAAACAAAAGATCTTCTTTCCGTTGAGAGCAAGATTTATAACTTCGGAATGGCTTTGGAATATTCGGTGATCGCCGTAGGCGTTGGGGAGGTGGAAAAGGGGAAAAAAGTAGCCTTAAGCTTACTTGAAAAACCTAATCTTCCTGAAAATGTCCGTTCATTTATCGAGACGATGTGGAAAAAGTAAGATGACACTTTGCCTCAATATGATTGTAAAGGACGAAAGAGATGTCATCCTGAGATGCTTAGAGTCAGTTTCTCATTTGATTCAACATTGGGTCATAGTAGATACAGGATCAACCGATGGCACTCAAGATATCATCGTGAACTATTTCAGAGAAAAAGGGATACCAGGAGAGCTGCATCAGCGCCCTTGGGTAGATTTTTCTACTAATAGAAATGAAGCCCTCAAGCTTGCCAAAGGGAAAGGAGATTACCTTCTTTTCATCGATGCTGATGAGCAGTTCCTATATAAAGAGGGTTTTACGTTGCCCCCTTTAACCGAGGATAACTACCTAGTTCTTTGTGACAACAACTCGATTTTGTATCATCGACGACTCATTGTAAGGTCCGATTTGGAGTGGAAATGGGTTGGGGTCGTCCATGAGACGATCGAAGGTACCGAGCCTTTCACTACTGCCATCCTACCACTTGTAGTCAACTTTGTTTCTGGAGGGGGTGGAGCACGCTCTAATGACCCAAAAACCCGTCTAAAAGATGCTGAACACCTAGAGAAAGTCGTAAAAAATGACCCTTTTAATAGCCGTGCATTGTTTTATCTTGCGTTATCCTACGTGCTACTCGACAAAAGTGAATTGGCTATAAAAATGTTCAAACGGAGGGTAAAAATCGGTGATTTTTCAGAGGAAGTTTATCTTTCTCTTCTGCAAATCGCTATCCTCAAGGAAAATTTAAAAAAGCATCCCGATCCTGTTTTCAAAGCCTATACAGAAGCTATAAAAAATCGTCCTAATAGAATGGAGAGCTACTTTTATTTATCCCGATTTTTAAGAAGACAAAATAAATTGAAAGTAGCTTATGAGGTGGCCAAAAAGGGGATAGAGCTGCCCCAAACGAAAGATCTCATTGGAGTAGAAAGTAAAGTTTATCTTTTCGAAATGGCCTTAGAATATTCGGTTATTGCCTTTGGAATGGGGAAACTAGAGGAGGGGAAGAAGGTAGCTTTGGAGCTATTGGACAAACCTGATCTTCCAGAAAACACACGGCAATTCATCAACACCCTGTGGAACCAACTCAACAGCCAGCGAAAATGATTCAACACGAAGAACACGGAGATAAAAATTTTATTATCAAGAAAAAGAAAGGGATTTTTTAGCAAAGGAGTAAGTTACCTTCGTGTTCTTCGTCTCTCCGTGATGAATATTGATCTTAAGTTGTGGGGACTTTAGCTTTCTTGTTGACTAGGAAAAAGTCGATGATCGCTTTTTTGAACTCATCTAGACCTTCGCCAGTAAGAGCCGAAATCCGAAACGTAGGAATAGCTAATTTCTTAGCCTTTTTCTCTAATGAAACAAGAGTTTTCACATCTTCGACAGCATCAATTTTGTTGATCAAAAGAAAAGTCGGGCGCTTCAAAAGGTCTTTAGAGTAGGTTTTGAGTTCATCTCGCAGAACTTCAAAGTCATCTAAAGGCTCTCTACCGTCTACACCAGCCCCATCAATTACAAAAACAAGAAGAGACGTTCTTTCAATGTGACGTAAAAATTCAAGACCAAGCCCTCTATTGTCGCTTGCTCCCCGGATGATTCCAGGAATATCGGCAACAAAGATCCGGTCGTAAATTTCGGTCTCAATGAACCCAAGATTAGGTGTGAGTGTTGTAAAAGGATAAGCTCCAACTTTTGCCCTGCCCCTAGCAAGAGCATTGATGAGAGAAGATTTGCCGGCATTTGGAAAACCAACAAGCCCAACATCGGCAATGAGCTTTAGCTCTAAATCAACCTCAAGCTCTTCACCAAGATCACCTTTTGTCGCAGTATGTGGAGCACGGTTCGTAGGGCTTTTGAAATGGTCATTCCCTTTCCCCCCTTTTCCTCCACGGCATGCAACAAATTCGTCCCCTTTCCCGAGCAATTCGATCAAGATTTCTCCCGTAGCAGTATCCCTAATCACAGTTCCGCAAGGAACTTTTATAATCAGATCTTTACCGGCTTTGCCTTGCTGGAGATTTGGACCGCCTTGCGCCCCATTTTCCCCTTTAAGGATTTTACGGAATCGAAAATAGTCGAGAGAATAAATTTCGGGGTCGGCTTTGAAAATCACCGATCCCCCTTTCCCACCGTTGCCACCTGTAGGGCCACCTTTGGGAATATACTTTTCACGCCGCCAGGCAACAACTCCGTCGCCACCTTTGCCAGCTGAAAGGTGAAGAGTTACTTCATCAAGAAACACACTTTCACCATTTTTTTATTTACCTTACGCTTCTGAACGGACAGAAATAACTGTCTTTTTACCAGAGCGAAACGAGACAATCCCATCTACGAGAGAAAAAAGACTATCATCTTTACCACGACCCACATTTGAGCCGGGATGCCACTTGGTACCGCGCTGCCTTGCTAGGATTGAACCTGCAGTGATCAACTGGCCAGAACCTACTTTAATACCAAGACGTTGTGAATTAGAATCACGACCGTTCCTAGTTGAACCTTGACCTTTCTTATGTGCCATGGGGCCTTCCTATTTCGTTTCGGCGATTTCGAGCACTTTCACTTGTGAGTAGTGCTGACGGTGGCCAAATGTCCGATATTCTTGTTTACGTTTCTTATATTTCATGGCTTTCAGCTTAGGACCTTTGACAGTGCCTAAGAGTTGCCCTTTCACGACAAAGCCACCGACGTGCGGGGCTCCGACATGCGATTTGTTTCCGTCGTTTACATAAAGGATGTCGGTAAATTGAACATGTTCTGACTCGATGTTCAGAAGCTCAACTTCGATCACATCGTCTTTTTTAACGCGAACTTGTTTTCCACCTGTTTCGATGATGGCGTACATGGGGAATTCTCCTTGAACCGAGTAGAATAATCGATTTATGGTAATAGAATCAAGGATTCCATGCCTACTATTGTCATTCAGCATCCACTTAAGTCTTCTGAAATGGAAGCTTTACGGAAAGAATTCCCCTATTTTGCCTTCGTCGAAGAAAAAACAAACGATATGGAGGTCTTCTTTGGCTCGTCTCTCCATCAGGAAGATTTAGAAGCCTATCCCCTTCTCCGTTGGATTCACCTCCCCTCCCCCTCTATTAGTCAGTTGCCCACAGCAGAAATCCAAAAGAGGGGCAATATTTTGGTCACTTTCACCCCCTCGAGCGGAATCGAAAATCATGGTGAATGGGCTATCGCCTCCGCCCTTTCCCTGCTAAAAGGGTTTTTTGGACAGGCATCCCCCTTAGCTCTTGCCAACAAGACCTGGCTTGAACTTTTCATCGAAGGAAAAAGGGCCCGCTCTAATGCAAAATGGGCAAAAAAATTGGACCTGAAGGTCATTGGCCTACAAAGAGGAGCCTCATTTGCCCCTTATGCAGATCGCACTTATGACTTCCAGGAGAGGAAACAACATCTTCCACAAGCTGACATCCTTTCTTTGACCACTGACCCGAGAACTCCCGATATTGTCAGGTTAAAGGAAGAGGAGCTGTCCCTCATTAAGAAAGGTGCCATTCTCCTCATATCAACCTCATCAAAGAGGGTTAATTGGCCCTTACTCGAGAAAATGATCCAAGCCAACCATTTCCAAGGCGTTGCCATTGACACCACCGATCCACTCCCCCTTACACCTCACCCTAGACTTCTGATCACACCCTATATTTCGATGTTACCGACGCCGTCCGAAGACCCCGCTTTTCCCCTTTTTAGGCACCTATTAAGGGACTATTTGCATGAAAATTTTGTCGACATGTCCCCCCGTTGGGAATCCTAAAAAAATCTGTTAGATTGTTGAAAACAGCCTTTATCAGTTATCGTTTCTCTATCTTTTGGCCAGGTAGCTCAGTCGGTAGAGCAGAGGACTGAAAATCCTTGTGTCGCCGGTTCAATTCCGGCTCTGGCCATAAGGTTTCTCTTGTCCCTCAAATACAGTTTTATATTTGTAAAAAACCGAAAGTGGGGCTGCATGGGCTTTTACTTTCAAAATATTGCTGGATCTCGAGACCCGGCCCCTTTCATGGAGGTTGACAAGTGTGTCAATTTATGACACAACCCAGATATGGAAGGCACTGACTGGGAGCTTAAAGTCCCTACGAAAATTGGAAAAAGCATTCTAGGTTTCCCACAAAGCGTTAGAGAGAGGCTATTCAAGCTTTTCAAAGAGCTACAATTATGTGGCCCGATCAGAGCATATTAGCCCAATTATTCAAAGCTTGGCAGTGTTAGCTACCACTGCCACGTAAAAAAGGGGAAACTAACCTACGTGGCTTGCTGGACTGTTATAAGTAAAAATGAAAAAATTATGGAGGTATATTATGTCGGCACACACGAGAACGCACCATACTAATAAAACTAGATTGGCTGAGGTCAAAGAAGAAAAAGTAGAGTATCTGGACGACTGGAGAGAATCCTTTAAGGATCTCATTGAGAAGCATACGGAGCAAGGCCTCTCACTAAAAAGCTATCGTACTGCTGAAGGGTGGACTCAAACTCATTTGGCCAAGCTTCTTGGAGTCGATCGGGCTAATGTTTCCAACATGGAAAGCGGAAAGAGACCTATTGGGAAAACTATGGCTAAGAGGCTCGCCAAAATCTTTGACACTGATTACAGGCTGTTTATCTAATTTAATGAAAGGGGCCGGATCACGATCCTGCGATACAAAAAATGCCTATCGATGTAATAGCCCCCACGTGCAAAGCACATTGGGGAACTTTTATTTTGAGGAAATCACAGAGTCGCAGACCCGGCCCCTTTCACTATTTTTCTCTTTATAACCCTTAGCACCAGGGAGGAAATTATGGAATTCCAACTCCAGTTGACGATTTCCGACGATTGAAATGGATTGATTCCGAGATTATCCGGGGTGATTGGCGGTAAGGGTTTTTCAAGCCGTGTCTTTTTGTTGTTTAGATCAACGACACCAGGCTAATATTCTAGCCTATAAATCTCAGCCTTATTCATAATGTGATTTATTTTATTTTTTGAAGAGATCTCCAATGGAAATTCTTATATTAATAATTTTTTGTTCATTTTTAATACTTCAAAACAGAAAATTGTCTCGACGGATTGAAAGATGTGAGAAAAGTTTAGGCCAATTGATAAAAGAAAAGATTGGCTCTTTAACAGAAACTCCTACCAAACAAATTGAGCCAAAAGTTGTTTTATCAACCGCTCTACCATTAGATCCGAAATCGACAAACCCAATTGTACATAGCAAAAAAACACACACGAAAAGCTCGTTCAAAATACCCCCCATCATCAAAGAAAACTGGATAGGAGTTTTTGGTTCAATTGCTTTGGTTATCGGAGCTGTCTTTTTTGGTCTGATGTCCGATTTTATGCAAAGTCCCGAAGTTCGTGTAGGAGCAATCCTGTCAATTTCAATTTTCTTTTTAGGAATATGCTACAAGTTAAAAAACAATTCTGAGTGGACAACCCTTTGCAGCTGGTTAAAATCGATTGCAGGTTCTTTGGTATTGCTTGCTACATTGGGAGCTGGCGGAGTGGAGGGACTTCAATTTATCGATTCTCCTCTACCTGCCCTCTGTTTTTTGTGTTTTGGAATTGCTGTAAACACCGCCCTTGCCTTCACAGACTGCCTCTCAACATGTCGCCTCTCTACACGTTGTTCTAAGCATGGTCGCTTTTTGCTTATTACCCCCTGAATTTGTGCAGCTTCCACTTGGTGCAATAGTAGCTTGCACGGGCCTTATCGCTGCCTATCGATCCAAATGGGATTTACACCTTTTTCTCATTGTCATTGCTTTTGCCGTACAAAATACTCACTTGACCCTTTCCTTAGATTGGCGATTATTCGAAAACAGCCACTATTTGGGGACTGTATGCTCTCTTGCAGTAGGATTACTTGCTGCATGGATACATTATAGTAAGCAATACAAAGTCCCAAAACTAGAAGTTTTGCCCTTAATAGCTCATATTACAAATTGGCTTTTATTGACCTGGAATTTAATCCTCCATGCACAGTTTTTACAGTGGACACCTCTTATTTTAGGAGCAACTGCCATTGCTGGATTTTCCATCGCTAGAATCGCTAAAAAAAGAGGGATAGATTGGCTCTATCAAACGGATACACTGCTCTCACAGCTTGTTGCCATGGCAGCCATAGCCACGATAGGACAGTTTTCCATAAAATCACTTGATATTGCTTTGTTAGTTACTGCTGAAGTCGTCCTATTTAATTGGATTTGCCTCATCAACAAAGAAAGGTTTCTGCTAGGGATTGGCCATTACCTGCTACTGATCAGCAATGTCATCTCTATTTCCTACATTTTGCAAACCGCAACAGATGCTTCCAATGAGCAGCTACTCCCCCTCTATGCTAAGATAGCTCTCATGGCCTTTCTTCACTGGGGTTATCAAGTTTATGTTTCTATCAAAAACCTTGAGTCTACTGATTTCCGATTTGCTCTATTTGAACAAAGGGGCCAAAAATTCCTCTTATCAATGATGGGTCTTTTTGGATGTATTTTCTTTTTTATTCTCTACTCTTACGGATTTCATTCCCCACTCGTCCAGCCATTTTGCCTCGTTCTAGCAGGCTGTATAGCTGTTTGGAGAAAATTAAAAGAAGACCATTCGTGGAATATCAATTTTATTCTTCTTTTAATGATGATACAAGGGATGCAATGGTTTCATCTTAGTTCAGGCATAAACGAGATTGGATCATCTTATAGCTTCATTGGAATGTTGCTGCTCGATATCTTTTTAGTGTCTTGTAACCTCCTTCAATTAAAACTTTGGAAAAAAAATATCCACAGTCTATTGATCTATGCTTTTGCCATTCAATTGGGACTACTCTCTTATCAACTGACAAAAGAGATCAGTGCTCTTATTCCAGGACTCTCTTTTTTAGGATTTTCACTTTTAGCGCTTGAACTTGCCCGCTTTATCCCTTCAAAACATGAAAATGAGGTCCATTTAAAGATAAAAGAAGGGATCATTCAAGTCGGCTTAGCTTTTCTAATAGCTTTTATAGGTCGGTTCATTACCGTCGATTTACAGATTGATCCTATATGGCATGGAATCTCTTTACGATGGATAACAGAGATCCTTGGAATATCGGCTATTTTTTATTGGATGATTTACCCCTATAAGGAAGATTCATTCTCTCAATTTACAAGTTTTTGCTACAGACATCTTGTTGAATGTTTTCTTGCTTTTGTCACACTTTCTGCCTTTGTTGAGATGCCAGAACATTTAAGACCCATCGTCTGGGCTTTAATGGCGATCGGCCTTGGCTTTAGCTGCTTGATCAAAAAAGCTCCTTACAGATTAATTGTATATTCATGGATCTACTTACTAGCTTCGATCGGCCATGTTGCTTTTGTCACCAGCAGGTTAACAATGCCCGGTTTCTTTTTATTTGAGCATTACCATCTTTCAACCTACATTGCTATTGCGCTGCAGCTGTTCTACCTCTTTTTGGTTCTGAAGCTAGAAGCCAAACTGCAAATGAAAATAGAGGCTTCTACAAAAAAATGGGTCAAGAAACTCCTTTCGGTTGTTTATTTTCAACCTAGCTTAACAATCCTTCTCCCCATTTTCTTGGGTATAGCTTTTCTTTTCGCCTTTAACTTTGAAAAGACTGTTTTAACCCTTCTTTGGGTTGGTTTAACAGGAATTTATTTGGCAATCTCACTTTGGATGAAGTCAAAAATCAGCATTCACATTGCTATGTGCACTCTTGTTTTTTGCAGCCTGCGACTGATGATCTTTGATCTGATCCAAAGTGATCTATTTGCTCGTGCACTAGTCTTCTTTGGAGTGGGAAGTTTAATGCTTGTGATCAGTGTACTGTATAAAAAATATAAGCATAGGATTGAATCTCATGAAAATGCTTAGACCTTTTTTCTTTTTTCTATTCATAGCCACTGTCTCGGTCCTCTTGTGGATATTGATGACAGAAAAACCCAAATCTCCTTTTTCTCAATCTTTTGCCCCCTTATTCCAAGAACTTGGCAAGCCTCTGAAATCTTTTGACAGGGCACTAAGTCAGCTGCTTTTCATCAATGATGAGGATGAAAAAAAGCTGGGAGAAGAACTAAAATTAAAATTTCTCTTAACGCTTTCAACAGAGGACGAAGAACAAACTGTTAGATACCTCAATGCTTTAATTACTTCTTTAACAGTTGAAAAAGCAAAAGACTTTGACTATCAGGTTTTCCTTGTAGAAGGTTCTCCAAACGCCTTTGCTATGCCAGGAGGCGTCCTTTGTGTAACAAAAGGATTGTTAGACATTTTAGAAAATGAAGCAGAACTTGCGGCTATTCTAGGCCATGAGATTGGGCATGTTGAAAGAAGCCATTTATTCGATGCACTCCGAGGAGAAATGTTAAGCCGAAAAATGGGCGAACCAACGAGAAGCACTTCTCTCGCAGATCTGATTCACCGAATGCTTTCTTTTAGTTATAGTAAAACCCAAGAAGATGAAGCCGATGAATATGCTTTTCGGCTGCTTGTTAAAATGGGGTATGATCCATACGCATTGAGTCGCTCATTTGAAAGGCTGATGGAAGCCGAGCATCGTCTGCACCTTTCAGGCCATCTCATAACCGATTTCTTTTCTTCTCATCCTTGCACCGAACATCGTATTGAAAAATTTCGATCGAAAGCTAAATTGTGGGAAGAACATCACCTAATAAAAGATCTCTACATTGGCAAGAAAAACTTCGCGGATCGGATCACTTTCTTTGAAACACAATTTTCAGATGAGTGGAAAACATTTTAATCATCAAATGTTCTGCTATTTCTTTCTTGTATGACAATGATCGGGGCCGGGTCTCGAGATTCTGCAATTCAAAAAACCCGCTGGGTCCGACCCAGATCATTTAAGCTGATCCCTTTACATGGCCATTATGATCCATACTCAAGGGAAATGTAGATTCGGGTATATTCGTTTTTGGAAGTGTTAAAGGAAATTCAAATAAAGGGGTTTGTTTAAACGACCATCTCCTTGATTCAGCTAATCTGAAGATAGCATCTAAACCTTCTTCGGTCTTAGCCATTTCATCAATCTTCGTTTTAAATTGCTTTAATGTACCATTAAATGTGGTCTTCCAGTCTGCTTGCTGAGCGGTTTCCCACATCTGCAGAAACTCACTTTCCACGCTTCCTTCGATGTTTGCTTGCTCTGAATCTTTGACCGCTTTGACGAAAACCTTTTCAAAAGCTTCTGCAAAAGATGTTTCATCGCTAGCTAAATCTAAAAATTCAGGAACATATTTCATGAGCTGTCCCCTTTTTTCTGAGTAAACAGGATTGGGAAAATCTACCATCAAAAGACTGGCTGCTAGCCTTTCACTTAAGATTCCCCTCCGGATAACCTCTTTGAGCAAATCGATATCATCTTGAGCGGTTTCAGAGACCAAAAAGGCAAAATGTGTGTCTCCTGCTAGCGTAAAGCCCGCCCCATCGTCTTGCTCTACGTGGTATTTTTCCAAACATTTAGCATATAACGCTTTTATCGTTGTTGTATTTTGAAAAGGGCCTGGCAAGGCTAAAGCACGAAAGCTCTCAACATTTAAGAAAAAAGTAACCGGCAATGGTAATTCAGTGTCAGTTGCTGCGTCCCCTTCATTGCTTTCCTTTGAAGAGCTCACAAGATTAATCATTGTCGTGGTCAAAAACTGACGAAACAAATGTGGGAGTTGCAAAATAGTCTTCGGCTGTCTAGCCAATGCATTTTGTACCCTCACTTTGTTCCATCGGCTGATTCCTCCCCGGATGAGCTTTTCCAAATCGCTTGCATCAAATAGCTCCGCTGCTTGGAAAGGGGAATTCACACGTAATGGGTCATTTGCAGGCAAAATGTCCTCATCAAGAGTCGCTTGCATGCTATGCCAATGGCTCCAAGGGGCTTTTAGTTCCTTCATTTGGGGAGAACCGTTTGGATGCCCACAAAACGGCCCTTTTCCTCTTGTTTCTTTTTCTAACGCGTGTTGAGAAGTTCCAGCCCAAATCCAAGTCCCAAAATCGCGCGCATAAAAATTCATGACTTTGTTTTCTGGATCCCAGCTCATCAGCTGTAGAAAAACATCCCCCACATCATCAACATGAGAAGCTGTGCTCACAAAAATGGCCGGTTCTGCACTGCCTTGAGGGAATAAAGCGACTGCAATTCTAAAGGTTCTAACTGGAGGAGGTGTGATGGAAAGATCGACCATCCCCCCTTCGGCTATTTTGTAAAATCTCACAGAAAATTGATCTTTTCTTGCTATTTCTAAAATAGCTCGCAGCGATAAAGGAAATGACTTTCCCTTGATGAGTTTAAAAAAGGAATCTTTCAACTTCATCTCGATTTCTTGGGAGACCATTTCAACAGGCTGAGAGTCGATTCCGACGATATTTCTGTAAATTTGATTAGATTTTAACACGGGTTGTGTGTAATCCCGCTCTTGGCTTTTAGCTGAAAGCATACACCTTTGAGCAAATCCCTTTTTTTGTGCTTCTGCAACTGCATTAGGGAAAATTTGGTGACGCCCTATTGGGCATACGACACCTTGTGGAGCAAATCCTGACATATATGTTTTCCTGAGATAGTGGTGTTAAATTAAAGGTAAACCCAAGGCCCACTATGCGAGGGCCTTGAAAAAGGTGGTAAGAAACAATTAATAATTTCTGCTTGTTACGCTTATACCCATCTCTGTGAATTGCTTATGCAATGTCCCAACAGAAAGCATCGTATGTTCCATTTTCTTCTGTCTGCAAGGATAGAGTTGGGGATCGCCTTGACCAAATCTATCTGCTTCCACGGCTAATTTAATTTGGATAGCATCAGCAATTTGAGAGCCAAAATTAATCGGTTCTCCATTGATCGTAATGTCACCGACAGCAAATCCTTTATCAGATGGAACCTCATAAACAGCTCTAACAGCATGCTCAGGAGTCCCTCTCACAATTTTCCAATAATTTAATGGATTAGAACCATCTGGAGTGACCCAACCTACAGGTGTGAAGCTGTGAAAAAATAGACCAACAGGATCGGCAAAAGTGATAAAAGGCTTTTTCTTTAAAACCAATTGGTTCACCGTAAAACCGATCAACGGATCACTATTTCTTTCCGCCTGGCCATATTTCGAGCACAGAATCAATTTTCTTTGGTCCGTGATCGCCTGACCATGTCCATTGTCTCTTAGGACAGTTGCATCAGCCCCTAAATTAATTTCAGCAGATAGGGTGTTTGCACCTTGTATCAAGTGCATGGCTCCCTTGCTTGTCGAATTGTTCCATTTATTTCTTGGGTTATACACCCCTTCTTCGAAAAGATCTCCCTTCTCTACCTCTCCGCTAATATATTGACGATAAAGTGAAACGATTTTATCGGGGTCTGTGCTAGCTAAAAACTGCCAATATTCTGGCCCTTCGCAAGTGAAAGAGACACTTTTTATTTTTTGCGTGCTGGGATCGCGCTGAACACTCCATTCGCAATATTCATCTTGCACATCGCGACTTGCATCAGCTTCTCTCCAACGATCTTGGTCTGTCGGATTGTCTACCCCTACCCTTCTTGGAAACGCTGTCCATGAAACCTCTGCTTTTACAGCATCATCACCCGGAAGACGTTGGGTTCTGTCATAAAATTCATTCCTAAGACCGGGATTGGTATAACGATCATCTCCTGAAATTCCCTCTTGAAAAAAGCTTGAGATAAGTTTTGTCCAACCGATCCTTTGCAAAGGGGTAAAACCATCTTCACAAGGGGGCGTGATTGGGTTCATAATCTGTCCAGAAGCACCTGCTACTAAACCTGCATTAGCCATATATTTCTCCTTTTTGTTCCAAAGATTTTCTCCTTATAGGTTTAGTGTCTCAGAATAGCTTCTCAGACCAAATCTATAAGAATTGGCTTGTAACGCAAAAAACCTTTATTGGCAAATTAGGTTGAAAAGCCAATGCCTGCTTTTATCCTTTACGGTTGGAGATATGAAAAAAGAGATTGGATTATGGAAACAAAAATGGGATCAAACCTAATCCCATTTTCCAAGAACTTATAAAACCTTGCTAGTTTTAGCAACTCTTCTGATGATGAATTGCTCAAATTCCCCTGCAATTCGCTCAACTGAAATGGTTTCATCGATTAAAGGGAAAGCGCTTTCAGCGGTTTTAAGGGTGAATTCCCCTTCCCTTCTTTGAAGAGAATAATCTTCAAGCTCGGCTAGAACCATTATGGTTTTATTCGGATGCAAAGAGAGGAGCTTGTATAATATAAGCGATGCGACACCCGAAGTGAGTCCGTGGCAATCGACCATGATCTGATCACCAAGGTCCATGACCCTATCCTCGTTGAAAGTTTTAAGAAGAGGGCTTTGATCAAAAGCTGCTATTGCTTCATTGAAGTGATCGTTAGCAAAGTAGATTTCAATCAGGTAGGAGTAGGTGGTTAAATTGGGGGAGATGTTTCTTTGGTTCATCCATTCAAGCACTTTGCCAGCATGCTCAAGAGGTTTTTTATTGCCCTTTCCTGAAGCGGTAAAAGAGCGGTAGAGGAAAGCATTATAAGTCCCTATGTCGGGTTCGGTGATATATTTTTCTGCATTAGCAACTAGTTCTAAAGCTTTATCAGTATCTTCTTTTTTGCCGATAACTTTTAACAAACAATTAAAAATTTGTCGATCTATTGGTCCCCTTTGTCTTGTTTCTCTAGCTAGCCAGTTGAGAGGGAGTGTAGAACCTTTGTTTAGAATAAGAGGGAGGATAACTTTCTGATAATATATTTTGAATTCGCTTTCAGGAGTATGCTCAACGAGAGCCGGTAAATCTAAGTTCATGGCCATCCCACACTCCTCCATCTCTTGGTATAAATGGAGTGCAGCAGGTGCAAATTTTGGATCAGCGACAAGTCTTTTTATAGCTTCCTCGTACATGTGGATGGTTGGAATATATTCAGCTCTCATTATATCCTCAAAAATGTCAAAGATTTTTTCTAAATTGTTATTTATAAGGTGTTCTTCGAACTTCAATTTATAGACGACAAAAGTACCATCAACTCCATCGTGCATGCCGTCTAAATTTAATTTTACATCCTCTCTAAGCTCCCACTGAACGATTTTTAATTCCTTTGGTGAAAAGCGTTCTTTCTCAGCTTTAAAAAACTGGATAGCTCCACTATTATTCCCCTGCTTTAAAAAGCTTTGGATCATATAGGCTAATGACTTTGGGCTCTTTAATCCTGTCATTTTCATCCTTTGCCAGATGACCCTTGCTTTTTGGTGGTTTCTACTCCTTAAACAGAGGTTTAATACACTATTGTAGGTGATAGTATCGTGATGGGGTCAGGCCTGACATTCGGACATTTGGGTTGTAGCCCATTTTGCGTGAGGCGCGGGCAATCCTGCCCCAGAACCCCTGCAAGGACGTGTAAGAGGACTTTTGTCGCATTTTGCGACACGTGGAAATGGGCTTTTGCCAACATCTGGAGCCATTTTTTCAAATGACAGAATGTCAGGCCTGACCCTTTTTTCGACCTCTTTGGGAAATCTATTTTCTCCTGGAAACGTCCTCTGGAGTGTAGGAGGGAACGTATTGTAGACGATTTTTGATGGTGGGACATTGAAACATCGGGAAAAGGCGGCTGCAAAAAGTTTTAAGATTGCAAAAAGTCATCTTGAACTTGGCGATGTCAACTTACTCATCCTATTGGCAGCCGAAGAAGCCTACCATCAAGCCCTTATCATTCTTGTGCAGGCACAAACTAATCGGGTGGCAGATACAGTAGCACTCTTTCAATCCCTCGGCGGCAGCTGGTAAAATAATCCATTCTCTAAAAAACTACAGAAATTATTTATTACTACTATTTATTTCCTAAAATAAGTACAATAATTATTTTGAGGTTTAAAATGAGCTTAATTCCGTTACTAATTAAAGGCCGCGCTAACTGCGGGCAACTGGAAGCATTTGCTGATGATTGCAATGCGATGGCCCGATCTTTTTGGCTGGGGCGTGATGTAACACTGGCCAATGAGGGAGGCAAATATGTACTTTTATCTAAAGGGGATGGCCAAACCGTAGCTACTCGTTGGAAAGAGTGTGCAAAATCTTCTCTGAAAATTTACCCAATAGGTGGAATCGTTGCTGCTGTTATCATGCTTGCCTATGCGATCACCTGTATTCCTGTCGCACTTGCTATGAGTGTGGGGCTTGCCGCAAAAACAATAGCTCTCCATTCCGACCCAGACTCTAAACGTTATCAAGCCATTGCCCATCAATATTTCTTAAGTATTAAGCAATATGTTGAGTTAGAAAAATTAGAATCGGATCTTAATGACAAAAAAGCAGACCAGCGTTATGACACAGAGAGGCTTAAAGATTGCCAAAGCATGAAGCTGATAGGTGGAAGGAGTCTTTCTTTTGAAATCGAACAAATGAGGGAAAAGGAAAGAAAACGACTGGAAACTGCCATGCAATCTAGAGCAGCTGAAATTAAATCTCTTAAAACCAATTTTGAGTCAAAAACTCTTGAATTCTATGAACCCGAAAAGGTTTTAAGAACTTTAGTAGAAGCACACGTTAAGGCTAAAAATGAGCCATTTGAAAGCCTAGAATTTAGAGTTCCATCCAGGAGAATAATTAGTCTATAACAGATCATTTGGATGAAAATGATAGCGAGGAAAAGACGCGAAGAAAAAAAGAAGTTATCTTCTCAGCTTTTGTGAAATGTTCGAAAATCGGAATCCACCACAACAATCTATTACACAGATCGCTAGATGGATGAATGATCATCACGAAATGATAGATGCTTATTTCGCATGTATTTCTTTTAGCTATTTCAAGGAAAAATCGGCTCCAGACTGATTTCTTAAGCGAATTGGCAGAAGCCGAAGAAATTAGTACTAATGAACTTATGAAGATAATTATTCAAGAATTCAGAAAGGCACTTACACACATTGCGTGAGGCGGGGACAATCCTGCCTCAGAACCCCTGCAAGACCTTGTAAGGGGCCTTTTGTCGCCTTCATCGACATGTGGAAAGGGGCTTTTGTCACCCTCTGGCTATTTTTTCAAATGTCCCAATGCCAGGTCTGACCCCGTTTTTAACCCCCGACATTTCACCCTCCTTAACTTTCCCAGTAATTTCCCTCAACTTCTTCTAAAGAGCCTTGAGAGGAAGAAAGAGGTTCTTCTTTTAACGTAATTAATCCTGTAGAGAGGACTGCTTTAATTTCTGCAATAAAATCAGTCTGTCGAAAGAAAACTTTTTTTAGCAGTGGTGAGGGCTGAAATAATGAATACACTACCTTTTTCTAACGGGTAAGCTTCTTGGAGCGTTTTTTCAAACTTCGCTAAACCTTCTTTTGCTAGCCTTTCCGACTTTACCATCAGAAGTGCCTCTGTCATTTTTGGATCAGCGCTTTTTTTTGCCCTCTCCAAAACCTCCATTTTCACATTTTCTGCAAGCCGATTGACAATATTAAAGAACACTTGTTGGTCTATTCTTGAACTGCTCAGCATTTTTTTTCTCCAATTCGCACATTTTTCTGCGGAGATCCCCAGCAGAGTATCCCCTCCTTTTCCGACAAATAGGGGACGTCCCTTTGAAGGCGATCTTTCATTAGATTAAAGACCATCTCTTCCTCTGACATTTCTATTGTAGAAAATGCACCAATTCTTTCTAACATTAAATCTTTAACTCTAATAATTTGAGTAAAATCAACTGGATCAAGGCTACCTAGCAATTGGGTCTCAATGGGGACGATGCGAGCAGTCACAAAAAATGACCTTCTTCTAAAATCGTCTACAATCTGAGCTGATAGTTCGAGTTGCCCAGTGTTACTTAACTCAAATTCATTGCCAAAGCAGCTCCTATCAATCAAAAAAGAAACATCTTTATAAATATCGTTCAAACCCATCAAACACTTTTAACCAAATTATTTAAATCAAGTGTTAATTTTAAATAATTCTTCAAAAAACTAAGCCTGGGTTGAGAAATTGAGATTTGAGTGAAAAATCTCGCCCACGTCCGCCATGAAAAAAGTGACTCGAAAAAAGGGAACCAATTAAAGGCGCCGGCCCCTTCCTTTCACATAACAGGCCCTAATGAATTCTTAAAATATGATTTATAAGAAATTATTCTTGGAAGAATAAAATTTCATCATGTTTTACCCACTTATAAGCTTAAATGCTCCCAAATCAGCCATAACCTTAGCAACCAAGATTCCCGGCGCTATTCAACTTTCCGATAAAGTCACTGCCATGGTCTCTCAAGACACGAAGATTGCAGCGATTGCTCTCTCCGTAATGTCCACTCTGGGCTATGTCCTTACTCAGGCTGCAACAGCCACCAGATCGGAGGGATGGCTCTCTTTCACTGGAAGACTCGGCCTTCCCGCGGCTGCGGCATTGACCTTTGTGTTGTTTGGAACAACTCTTGCCTCTCCCCTTCCAGATCTTACAAATAAGGAAAGGGCCCTTTTTTCAAAGATTCAAAAGGATAATGGGACAAACGAGGATCTTCATGCAGCTCTGCAACACTGCCTTGATAATCCTCCATTAGCACGTCGACTCAATCTCATTCTAAAAATGAAAAGGAATGTAGGCGTCGATCAACAGGCTTTACAATTCCTATTATCGTTTACTTACACTGCAATAGGACTTTCTTCAGAAAAGATGGGGCAATTAACCAAGAAGATGGAAACCATTTTAGCTGATATTAAAGGGACACAAGAGACATTGAGTCGTTACGAAATCGGATTGATTGCACACGGCTCAAGACTTGACTCTTTGTTTTCTAAGGAGAATAAGGCTCTACCAGAAACACTAAAAGGATTTTCTGCCCTTTGTACCCAATTCATAGAGAAGATGGAGATAGGTTTAGATCAATCTGAAGCAGGCTGTTCTATCGGGATTCTCGACAGCGGTGTCGGTGCCAAAATGGCAGGTTTGCCTGACGTCCCTGCTACAGAGCTACACCAGTACTACCATACCACGATGGTTTTCCATCGGGATCGAAAGCCAAATAATGGATCGAGCCCTTCTAATGATGGAATCAAAGATTGTAATAGCGGACCCCAATGTTGTGATTGTGCAGCCGAAGAGCTAAACAATGGTGCCCAGGATTCTAGAGTTGGCGCTCGTAGACTAGGGGCAGACCAAAAGGGTCTTTACTCTCTTGAGCTCGAACCTCTTGCAGACGAATTAGCAAAGTATCGTCTTTTTAGAGTTGATCTTCAGGCATTATTGAAGAACCCTGAAGAAGCAGATCTTCCCTCACTCAAAAAAGAGTTTGCCGATACATTGCACCAGATCGCTGAAGGGGCTTATGAAGCCAACAAAGAAAGAGGCATTAAAGTCACAAACCGAAAAATAGTCAGTAGCCTCTTTACGAAAACAGCACCATGTAGTGATAACCGGGGAGATATTCAAAACGGTGAAGAGGTGTCATGTTCTATTTACGCGGCAAAACAGGTTGAAGCCGCTGTGGATCAGATGAACAAAAAGCATGGGACTTCATTGTTCCGTTCTCCTTTCCCAGACAATTGCAACTTAGGTGGGATCACACCTCGCGATCTGGCTAAGAACTTCACTGCGATTGTCCCAAATAACGGAGTTTTCGGACACGCTGCCCGTCTATTGAAAGACTAAAGTATATTGGCTACAAAAAAGACCCGGCCTTCGATACTTGCCTGAAGAATAAAGATTCCATTATATGGATGATTTAATTGAGGTCAAAACGTTGAATAGTATCGTTATTAATTCTGCAACAACTGGGGGATTTTATCTCGGGGCAGCTGTGGCCAGCTGCTTTGTCATACCAGGAATTATCTATCGGCTCATCTATCCTATCAGGATCAGCGATCTTCCTCCGTTTGGCAAAACTAATTTGCATCAGATTAAGCTCGTTCAAAACAATGCAACGATCGATATCTACCCTGACAATCCCTCAGGGCGAACAAAAGCTCAACGAGAGGCATCTCTTTTTCTCTTTCTGTTAAGAAGAACCATAGCCGTTGGCTTGGTGGGATCCTACGGGGCACTAATTGGGTATTCGGTCTCTCGCATTTTCCCAAATGCACGGCTCACTTCCCTTTTAATTGCTTAAAAACTGCCTTTAATTTCGCGAAGCGTTTGGAGCGCTAAACGCTTCGCGAAATAATAAGGACAAGATTTGATTACAAAATGCGGCAGCATTTGGAGGTTGAAGAATCTGCTCCCAAAAGCTTTGTTGTGTCGCTTACTGCAGGAACTTTTTCGGGTTTCTTTGCCTTTAATAAGCTATCTCTTTTGATTTTGAATGCTCCTAACACTTCTTCGTATTGTTCTTTGGTAAGAAAACCAAGTTCTGTCGACCCCTTAAGCTCAGTATCCTTAACTAATCCGAAATCTTTTTGACCCTTTGTGTAGATCTTTCCAGAGCTTTCTGACCAACGAAGCGCTGTAACTTTAAATCCATCTTTAAAACGTTCTTTCCAATCATCTGAAATATGATCGGAATCAGTTTCTTTTGGTGGAAGAAACGTGCAAAGACCGATAGCCGACATCTTCTGATCTCCAAATCCTCTTGGGTTATACACAGTGTCGCGGAATAAGACATGAGCAATCTCATCAGTAGTAGAAGAACGGATCAGTTTTACAACGTTTCCCTTTTCTTCTAAGTGGAAGTTAATGCACGCCTGGAAACTGTCTTCATTATAGGCTTTCGACAATTCTTCAAGCGTAATGACACAAAAAACTCTTAGATTATATTCCCCTCGGTTTCGAAGAGAAACTTCACCTAAAGGGGCAGCCCTATCAACAATAAGCCCATAACTTACATGTTCCACTTCAGTGATAAGAGGGCTCAAATCGGCAGATAAATTAATAAATCTTTTGAACCCTGTATTCTCCATTTGATAATTCGCCTCAGCGGAATAACCAAAGGACTTTGATTGGGGATCATATTGTCCTGAATACCACAATCGATTAGTGACTACAAAGGGTGCAGAAGGGAGGCTACTCATTATTTTTCCTTTAAATATCCTTTAGAAATTAGTCGATGACTATACGAGAAAGGCCAAATCCATTAAATCGTTTTTCTAGTTGGGCAATTCCTTTTTTTGATAAAAAGAAAGGCTTCTTTATTGGAGAAACAAATGACAAAACATGATGATCCCATTGGCCCCAACTTTTTGCAGGAGTGGTGGCAACAACAGGGAGCTGACGAACAAAACCCCATTTTTGCCCAAGTAGCAACAGTCGGGGAAGAAAAACAGCCACAAGTCAGAACAGTCCATGTCAGGTATCTCAAAGAAAAAGGATGTTTGGGTATCAACACCCACGTACGATCAAAAAAGTGGCAAGCTCTCGCCAAAAATCCACAGCTTGCAGGCTGCTATTTTGACTCTACAAACCTTCATCAATTCAGATGGACAGGAGCTGTGAAGTTGATTGAAGGGGACAATGAAAAAGAAAAAGGCTTTTTAGACTTGATGTGGTCCTTGTTAGATGAAGGTGTAAGAATTGGCTATTGGGTTATACCAGCATCTAATTGAAATTGCGCATTCCAACTGCGCCAAAGCCCCGGGGTTGAACGATCGTAAGTTGCCTAATATTTATTAATATTAAGCAACTTACGATCGTTCAACCGCGGGGCTTTCGCGCGAGTCGAAATGCGCAATTTCAATTAGATGCTGGTATAAGGAGGGATTAAAAGATAAAGACCCCAATATCCGTTGCCCTACACTTGGCAGCATCCTATGCAAGCCCATCTCTTGGGAGGTCTACGAGATTAACATGACGAACCACTTGAAGAGTCGCAACTCTAGCTACCTTTTCAATGGCAATAACTGGGAGTTCCAAGAAGATTCTTCCTTACCTCTCATGGCTAAAAATTTCCTAAACCAAAAGCATTAATGTGCTGATGCCAATCACCGCTCCATTTTTCTGGTTTTGCAAATCCCTCTTTTGATAAAAGGGATGCCTATGGATATTTTCAGAAAACTTTCAAGCACCAACTTGTTTTTCTCGCTTTGCCTCTTGTGGGCAACGACAGCTCATGCAGAGGTAGATTTTGCAACCGATGAGATAACCATCATTCCTGACAGTGAATTCTACTTCTTTCCAAGCTCTTTTTGTTTCCCAATTGCAGGGGAAGCAGAAATTGCTTTAGATAATTTCCGAAGCCTTCCGGAAGGGAGTTGGGAAGGCAATACAGGTGCATTTGCCAGTCTCAACCTTGGAACGCCCCTTCCTCATCTTTCTTGCTATGGTTTAGGCGTGCAGCTCGGAGGCAGTTATGGTGTCTACGATTGGCCTGGGAGAGGCTATGCTTTAGCTGGCAATCAGAAAGAGGTGCAGCAGCAAGGCTTTTTGACTCTTGCTATTTTCAGGAGAACCCCTTGCGATTCGGGTATTAATGGGGCTGTAGCCTTTGACTCGATGTTTAATGACAATTTCGGTGTTTTTGCTTTAGATCCTTATCTTTCTCAAATCCGCTATGAGGTCTCTTATCTCTTTCGCTGCTGGGATGAGTTTGGTTTGTGGGGGACAATTCACACGAATACCTCCCACCAATCAAAAGCAAATCTTCCTGTAGCGTTCCGAGCTATCAATCAAATCAGCCTATTCTGGCGCCATTTCTTTTGGAGTTGTGCTGAGACAACGATCTGGGCAGGTATTCCATACGGAAACAGCCTGATGTTTGCTGAAAGGCCTGGAGATTTTCTCTTTGGAGCTAGTTTCAAAGTCCCTTTGACAGATTGCTTAAGTATTGAAGGGCATGGAATGTACATGTATCCACGTCATGCAAACGGTGTCACCGAATCAAAAAATTACGCCTCTAATATTTGCTTCGGCCTAAATTACTCGTTCGACTTCCCAGAACCCTACTGTGCTTCTGACTGTGATTACCGTCCTTATCTCCCTGTTGCCAATAACAGCAATTTCATCACCGACACAAGTTTGAATTACTAGTTTTCAATGAGAAAAAGGAGATTTTGGATTGCTGTCAATGATCAGCTGGGCAATATTGGCTCCGATGAGATAGCCAGAGGCCATTGGGGCCCCATCTGTGCACAGAGGGACGATAGAATTGTCAGCAACAAAGAGGTTTTGCACCCCGTAAACTCGGCCATTGCTATCAACAACACCACCTTGCGATTGCGGAGCCATGCGACAGTGGCTTTGAAAATGTTGATTACAACCAACCTCCTCTTGAATAAAGGCTGTCAATAAAACTGGGACTGCAATCACTGCAGGATCTGGAAAAATGAGCTCATAATCTGGGTCTATCGCTTGGATTGCCGTATTAATCGGAGCAATATAAGCGGTAAAACCCCGTTCTAATAATGAAAGGTCAGCAGAATTACTCAGCACCCCTAAGTTGACCACTGGTGGTGTCGTTGGATCAGAGCTATTGATCAAGACACTTCCTCGACTTAGAGGTTGGCAAAGATCCAACGACCCGATCACAACACCGGGCGCAGGATTTAGGATCGCAATCCGAAGTGCACGGACTGTTGGATCGCCAGTAGGGTCAGGCAAGAAGGAAATTTGACTAAAAAGGCCTGTCACCCCTGGATTCTCTAATGGAGTGTCAGATGGATTTGAAGTAAAAATAAAACGCACAGGAGTTTGATCGACAAGTCCTTGCCCAACATTTGGATTATTGTTGACAACCGGAATGTTCAGAGACTGCAACATTGCTTGTGGGCCGATTCCTGATCGAAGAAGGAATGGGCTACTATTCAGCCCTGCACAAACAACTACCCCTTTATTTGCAAAAACCTTTTTAGTTTGGCCCTGATTAACATACTCGACCCCTATCGCTTTATTGCCTTTCCAAATGATCTTTGAGGCAGGACTGTCAAAAAATACCCGTAATTTTCTGCCGTGAACACCCAATCCATTCGGCATCATGATCGAAGTATTTAAAAAAGCATTAGCGCTACTTTCTCGAAAAGTACCGTCAGGGCTGCTTTGGGTATATTGTAATTGAGAGGAGACACCGATCGGCCTATTTGGATCATTGTAGTCCAAGACAAAAGGAAACCCTGTGGCATTGATGGTAGCTTGGGTAAACTTTTGCGAGACAGCAGTTGGATTTTGAACTTGAAGAAGGCTGATAGACCCGCGGGATCCTCGAGCAGATGGATTGGTCGTTTTGCCGTAGTAATGTTCTAGTTGCTTAAAGATATTCAAAATGCGGTTCACAGACCAATTAGGCCCTGCAATCGCTTCCCATTGGGCAAAGAGTTGATTTGTGCCTCGAACAAATGCTCCTGCATTGATGGATGAAGCACCCCCTTCAGGGAGGGCCACCGTCCAAATGATCTCCCGATTATCGGCAAAAACTTGAGGCGTTGAATTGCCATTTTGAAAAAGAGGCGAGCTAACTTGAGAAAGAGGAACTGTGATAGCTGCATTTGCAGAAAATTTGATGAGAGGATCTTCGGTAAGGTTAGGTCCATTATGGAGGGCAATCACCGATGTCTGCAGATCGTCTGTTAGCATTTTGGCCACAGTTGCACCTGCTGTGCCAACTCCTACAACGATATAGTCAGCAGTATCCCCATTCTTACCGAATATCCCCCCTTCCAAACCCATGCTAAAGGGCAGGATTAGAATAAACAGAACTGTCGCAAACTTTTTTGCAAACTCCATATAACGCTCCTATATGAGGAAATAGTGAAAGTATTGAGAATTTTCAGGAAAGTCAATAAAAAACCCCCTCCCTGTTTGCTCAGAAAAGGCATTGCCAATATTAAGAAATTAACGTATTCCTTCATTTTAAGCCCTCAAGGACCAAAAATGGATCTTTACTTCTGGCTGCCTTCGATGTTTTTTTTAGGCGTTGTCGCTATGGGGATTTGCCTGTTGTTCATGAAAGGCTGTGAAAAAATATGATCTACCTAACAGCTTTGGTAGCTCTCTTTTTATTCTTCTACTTAATTGCATCTTTGGTCAGGCCTGAAAAGTTTTAAAGGGAGGCGGAAAAAATGTTCATTCAAATCTGGTTTCTCCCTCTTGCGCTCCTTGCAACAGCGACCATCATTGCTTTTCCGTTGAGCGCCTATATCGCATGGATTATGGATGGGAAATACCGCCCACTGCCTGTTTTTAGATGGTTTGAAAAGTCTTTGGATAGCGGCCCACAGAACTGGATGCAATACACAGGATCCTTATTACTATTTAATACCATTCTGTTCGTATACGGTTACATTGTCCTTGCACTCCAACCCTATACCCCTCTTAACCCTGACGGTAAAACCCTTTTGTCACCCACCACTATCTTCCATAGTGTCTCCTCTTTCATGACCAATACTGACCTGCAGCACTACGCAGGAGAGGTGAATTTATCCAACTTCAGCCAGATTTTCTTCTGCATCGCCAATCTTTTTTTATCGGCAGCCATTGGTTTAAGTGCTTTGACAGCCATCACTCGCGCTTTGCGGGGAGACCCTTTGCTCGGCAACTTTTTTGTCGATATGTGGAGGGTGGTGGTTTACATGTTTGTGCCGATTGCTTTTGTCATCGCACTGATTTTCCTCCAACAAGGCAGCCCGATGACTTTTGAAACCTTTCATCAAGCCCACACTCTTGAAGGAGGGGAACAGACAATCGTGGTTGGGCCTGTTGCGGCATTTGAGTCCATAAAAATGCTAGGCACCAACGGTGGCGGCTTTTACAGCATGAATTCGGCCCATCCATTTGAAAATCCTACAGATCTATCGAATTTTGTGAACACGCTGGCGATGATGATTTTTCCTTTTGCCCTTGTTTTGATGTATGGGCGCATGCTGGGGAGAATGGGGCATAGTTTGGTCATCTTTTCTGTGATGCTGTTTTTGATGGCCGGCACCGTTATTTGGTCGATTGCTTTCGACACATTGCAACCAAATCCTGGGTTGACAGCACATCCCGCCAGAGAATTTGAAATAGAGAATGGATTATTGCCTGATGGAAAACTTAAATTGAGCATTCCAGCTATTGCTGGTTTGCCGGTAGATCAACATTTAGGCAACCTGGAGGGTAAAGAGTTGCGATTTGGTACTTCTGCTGGCGCTACTTTCGCAGCATTGACGACCGATGTGACTTGCGGTGCATTCAACGCAGAAGCCGACAGCCTCAATCCCATTGCGGCCCTTTCACCTATGGTTGGGATGTGGCTGAACTGCATATTTGGCGGAAAGGGGGTAGGAATGATCAACATGCTGCTCTACATCATCATCGGTATTTTCATCGCAGGAATGATGGTAGGGCGTTCGCCGGAATATCTGGGCAAAAAAATCGGCGCTCGAGAAGTGAAGCTTGCGATCATTGCCCTTCTAATCCATCCCTTGATGATCTTGGTCCCCACCGGCCTTTTCGCTGCAACATCATGGGGGATCGATGCGACCAGCAATCCTGGCCCGCATGGGTTTTCTCAAATGGTTTACCAATTTTCATCCTCTTCGGCTAATAACGGTTCAGCTTTCGATGGACTAGGTGTTACTTATGGCTTCTACAACAACACTACCCCACAACCAGAAGCCATCCCTTGGGATATTGCTAGCGGTCTTGTGATTATTTTTGCCCGCTTTCTCCCCATTATCGCTCCTATCGCGATGGCAGCCTTTTTAGGCGCAAAGAAACCAAGTCCGTTTGGCCTGGGAACATTGCGCGACGACACTGTCACCTTTGGCTGTCTTTTATTAAGCACGATATTGGTTATTGGTGCTTTGCTTTTCCTTCCTGTTGCAGCTCTCGGGCCTCTGGCAGAGCAGTTTGGACCTATCCCCTTTGGACAATAAAATGGATTCAAACCAACAAGTATTTCAACGCCGTACTGTTCAGAGATCCATTTTTGACAAGGAAACAAACCTGGCAGCATTAAAAAATGCCTTTATCATGCTCAGGCCAGATATTCAATGGAAAAACCCGGTCATGTTTGTTGTAGAAATGTGCGCTTTTCTGACTCTGTTGTTCATCATCCAAATGGCATGGAGTCAAGAGGCGACACTTGTGCCAATCACCTACTTTATTGCCCTTTTTATTTGGTTACTATTAACAGTTTTGTTTGCCAATTATGCTACTTCACTTGCAGAGGCAAGAGGGAAAGCCCAAGCTGAATCGCTTAAAAAAACCCGCCATAAGACTTTAGCACACCGTTTAATGGCAGATGGAAAAATCGAAGAGGTCTCGTCTGAGGATTTAAAGACGGGGGATCAAGTTGTCATCGTAGCTGGGCAAACCATTCCGGGTGATGGCGAAATCATTGAAGGGGTAGCCTATATCGATGAATCAGCTATCACAGGAGAATCGGCCCCTGTCGTGCGCGAATCTGGGGGAGACCGCTCGGGCGTAACAGGAGGCACTCTCGTCCTTTCCGACCGTATCGTTATCCGAATAACCAGCGAGAAAGGCTCTTCATTTTTGGATAGGATGATTGCGTTAGTTGAAGGAACAATCCGACAAAGAACTCCTAATGAGGTCGCGCTGGTGATCTTGTTATCTGCTTTTACACTGATCTTCTTGCTTGTTGTCGCTCCCCTTTGGCCCATGGCCTACAACACTGAACTCTACATGGCGAAATACTTAGGGCTGCAAGTCCCCTTGAGAAGCCTGGGAACAGATGTCCCAACTTTAATAGCTCTTCTTGTTTGCCTTGCCCCTACCACAATCGGAGCTTTGCTTGCAGCTATTGGAATCGCAGGAATGGATCGGGCCTTACAGGCCAACATCATTGCCAACAGTGGAAAAGCGGTAGAATTGGCTGGAGATGTGGATGTTGTTCTGTTAGATAAAACAGGCACGATCACCATAGGGAACCGAAATGCAACAAAATTTCTCCCAATAGGAAAATATACAAAAACAGATCTGGGCAGATGGGCTGCTATGGCTTCGGTCGCAGATCACACACCTGAAGGAAAGAGCATTTTGAAGCTCTATCAAAGTCAAAGCAATGACATCGTTAGAGTGCCTCCTGAAGCCACATTTATCCCTTTTACTGCCAAAACGAGGATGAGTGGGGTTGATCTCCCTGATGGAACTCAGCTAAGAAAAGGGGCGCCAGATTCGATTATCAAGTTTGTCACCGACAACCATGGGAGCGTGCCAAAGGGGCTTAATCAATTGGTTGACAGTGTTGCAACAAAAGGGGCATCACCTCTAGTAATTGCTGTCGACAACGCAATCGTCGGCGTTGTGGCTCTTGAAGACATCTTAAAACCCCATATCCATGAGCGATTAGAACGTTTACGGAAGATGGGGCTCCGTACAATTATGATTACAGGAGATAACCCTCTCACCGCAGCGACTATCTCCGAGCGGGCAGGGATTGATGAGTTTCTTGCTGAATTTACTCCTGAAGATAAAGTTGCTTATATCCGGGAGGAACAGGCCAAAGGCAAGATCGTGGCGATGATGGGTGACGGTACTAACGATGCTCCAGCCCTAGCACAAGCAGATGTGGCTCTAGCTATGAATGCTGGCACTGAAGCTGCCAAAGAGGCTGCAAATATGGTGGATTTGGATAGCGATCCAACCAAGTTAGTCAAGGTTGTGGAAATTGGAAAACAGCTTCTGATCACACGTGGCGCCTTGACAACCTTTTCGATTGCAAACGATGTCGCAAAATACTTCGCAATTATCCCTGCGCTATTTGCAAGTACATTGCCTTGGCTAAAACAAATCGACATCATGGGCCTCCATTCACCTACGTCGGCCATTTTATCTGCTGTGATTTTTAATGCCCTGATCATACCTGCCCTCATCCCCATTGCGATTAAAGGAGTGCGCTATCGATTGCTTGGGGCCGAAGCTTTATTTCGAAGAAACCTTATCATTTGGGGGCTAGGAGGGATCGTAGCACCTTTTATTGGCATTAAAATCATCGACCTGACCCTAGTCTTTTTCCATTTCATCAGTTGAGGCAATAAATGTTAAATTATTTTACAAAAAGCTTCCTGCTGCTAGCATTTGCTGTCGTTACCTGTTGCATCCTCTACCCATTAGCGGTGTGGATAGTTGGACAAGTCTTTTTTCCTTTTCAGGCTAATGGAAGCTTAATTCTGGACTCTGATGGCAAACCGATCGGGTCGAAGCTCATAGCCCAATCTTTCACTCTAGAGGCCTATTTTCACCCTCGCCCCTCTGCGGCATCGTACAACGCGGCCGCCTCTGCTTCTTCATCACTTGCCCCCTCCAATTATGCCTTGCGCAAACGTGTCACTGAGACGCTTTTGCCCATCGTTACCTACAAAACTGGTCCAAAAGCTGGCAAACCAGTTGCTCCTGACATCGACGATTGGTTTAATGGGAAACAGGTAAACCTGCAAACTTCATCACTCTTTGATATATGGCTGCAAGAGCATCCTGAAGTGGGCTTAGCCCCTGTGCCCGGGGATTTGGTAACGACATCTGCCTCAGGACTTGATCCTCACATCACCCTTGAGAATGCAAAATTTCAGCTTGACAGAGTTGTTACAGCTTGGACCTCCCATTTAAAACGGGATACCAAAGAGCTTAAACTCGAGATCGAACAACTATTAGATGATAACGCCTCTGCCCCATTCGGAGGACTTGCCGGCGAAAAAATCGTCAATGTCCTTGAAGTCAATCTAGAGCTTCGCAAGCGTTATGGGGAGCCAATTTAGAGGAGACAAGCTTAGGACGAAGTCCCAGTGTCGTTGACTTAAGACGTAAATAATTACACTTAAACTACTTTCACAAGATTTAAGGGCAAAAATGTGCTCCAGGAAATGTGAATTTCATCATATGGCCGGAGGGTTAATGATTAGGCGATAACCAACATACTGATCATCATAAGCATCGCCATAGACGCTTGGATCGAGCGTCTCATCTCTAATGAGCCCTGCCTTCATATAAAGTCTGTTTGCAGCGATATTGATCTTGCGGGTGATCAGTTTAGCTTCTTTAATTCCGGGAAACATCTGGTGAATGATGTGGGGTGTTTTTATCAGATCAAAAAAGATCGATGACGGTATCCCCTTACGTCGCCAACGCTCTGAAATGCAACACTGACTCAAGTAGAGTTCGCCAGTGGCAGAAAGGCGACTGTGAGAGACCCAAGCAATGAGAGGATCTGCCTCAGTTTTGAGATAAATAATCCCTTTTTCCCCAGACAAGCATTCGTTATATTCTTCATCGAAGGTCAGATTCAGCCATTCTCTCATTTTAAGGCCACCCTTTAGCCTTAGCCACTCTTCAATGGGAAGTGTAGTTCCACTTTCAACATAGTACCCGGTATACGTCGTTTCGAAAGCCTCTATAAATATCTCCCGAGCAATTTCCCTGGTTTTTTCGATTGTCACTTGATCTGGTCTGTAAAAGGCGACATCACCCCATAAAGGAGAGGGTGTAGAAAAGAAAAAGTTAGAAAACCTTTCGGGTAAGTCTTCAGGTGAGGTGGTCAATTTTATAACATCTTATTTACTTATCACCCTCTTCCATCCGGATCATATCACGCATGACCTGAACAGCTTCGTCTAGCTGAATATCGTTGACGCCACTATTTTGAGGCCTTTTTAACAAAAAGCCTTCGTCTTCATCTTCTTCACCAGCTTCTTCAGACTCTGCTGCTCCAGATTTCTTTTTTAGGAGGAGCTGATAGTTTTTATTATTCTTGATCCGTTCATGACTATTTTTAACCAATTGGGGCAAAACTTTGTTCCAATGGTCTTCGGGAGGCTGCAATTTCGGGATATAGTATTTTAAGAACCAAGGTTTGGTTTCAGGACGTACATCACCTAAATCATCTAGAAACTCAGGTTCAACTGTATCTGCTGGGGAGATCGACACCTCTTGCAATGAGGTATTATCCCCATTCAACATGGTTGGACCTGGAATAACGATGTTAGATTTAACCCCTTTTTCTTCGGGCGTTTTACCTGACACCGTATAATATTTACCCACGGTTACCTTGAAATAGACAGCACCTGTCCCTTCCGTCACTGTTTGACTTTGAATCGTACCTTTTCCAAAGGTATGGTCATCGCCTGCGACGACAGCAACCCCATAATCTTGCAAAGCTTGCGCCACAATTTCAGCGGCAGAGGCTGTTTCGCGCGAGACTAAAATCAAAAGGGGTCCATCAAAAGTGGTTTTCCCTTCAACGTCGCGGTAAATTTTTTCTGATCCATCAGCAAAACGGGAAATGGCCACCACACCATTTGTGATAAATAAGCCAGCCACTTTAACGGCTTGCGTTAAATAGCCCCCTCGATTTTCTCTCAGGTCTAAAATAAGCCCCTCAAGTGGTGCAATCCTTTCGAGGTGCAAAATCGCATCTCTCACATCTTTTTCGCTTGAACCCCCTTCCCCTTCATAAAAGGAATGGAGAGCAATAACGCCAATGATTCCCTCTCCAAAATAAGTGTAGGAGACGTCCACTCGTGTTTCTTGTGCCGGGATAGGCTCTTTTAGTAGTGCCAAAGTGTAGCGTGAAAAAGCCCCCTCCTCTTCCCTTTCAAAAGAAAGTTTTATCCCTCCTTTGTCATCACGGTGCAATATGTCTGTGACTTCGTCTAAAGAGCGATCTTTTACAACTTTATCATTGATCGCAATGATCCGATCTCCTTTTTGGATCCTGTTGATTCTACCTGCAGGAGAATCTGTAACTGTTCCTTCTACTACAACACCCTCAAGTCCATCTTCTAAAACAAGCCCAACACCGAGTGTGCCCCCTTTTTCCAGACGTACCCGCATATCGTAAGCTTCGGCTTTATCTATGAAAGCAGTATGGCTATCCAAACTTTTTGCCAAACTTTTTAGGATGTGGAGCACTAATAAACTTTCTTGCTGAGACTCTGATAAAGGTTGACCTGAACTGTTGACGAAGAGGTAAGGCGTTTCAAAAGCCCTCATTTTCCTTTCAAATTTATCTAGAGTAGCCCCTTGTTTACCCATCACTGCCTCTTGCCCAAACCGCTCTTTTTGTTTAGCAATGAAAGAGACAATGAGGTCTTGGATTTGCTCTTCTAAGTCGTGATTATTAGCTGCAAAAGTTTCTTTAAGAGGATGTGGGGATAAGGAAAAGAGTTTCTCTGGTGTTTCATAAAGACGAGACCGTATGCCCCTTGAGCGGGTGATAGAATCCTGTATCACCTTATTGAGTTCGCTATAGGCCCCAAACTCATTTTTCTTATAGGCAGACATGATCTGCATCCACTGCAGGTCATCTTTTTCAATCCAGGGACGTACTTCTGACTCTAAAAGATAGATCTTTTCTGGGTCGAACTGATCGATGAAGTTCCAGAACGACTGGGCAATAATCTGGGCAGAAATTTTTTTATGATCGATGTGTTGCGAAAACACTTGGTTCATCAAAGCTTTCACATCTGAGAAATGGAGATCTTCTCCATCAGCTGCAAAAAGGAAAAGGGGGAGGAGTAGAAAAATACGTAAGAGTGACATGTTATGCATGTTGCAGGAGAATGAAAAGAATAGCAATTACCCAGTAAACTATTGAACTAGATGACCCTTTCTCCTTTTGTCACACCTCCCCATCTGAACTTGAGTGTCTTTTCAGGGCCCTTCGACCTTCTCTATCAACTGGTGCAAAAGGGGGAGATTGGATGGAACGACCTCATATTGAAGGAAGTTGCCACCCAATTTGACACTTTTGAAGAGGTCGATGAAAAAAGTGCTTTCTTGAGCCACTTTGTCCATCTTGCCTGGCTTAAAGTTCACTCCTATTTTCCCCCCGAAAAGCTGGAGATTGAAGAAAGTGGTCAACCTGTTTCAATCATGGAGATCATTGCCTCTTACCAAATTTCCCGGATCTTAAGGACAAAACTTGAAGAACAAGAAAGTTTATCATCCTTGATCCACCGCCGAGCCCCTTTACCCCCAAGACCTGCAGAAAAGGGGCTTGAAGGTATTGCAATAGAAGAGCTTGAAAGACTCTTTAAAGGTCTCCTGGAAAAACATCAAATCAAGTTCCTTCTGCCCGTTGAAATCGAAGTTCCAATCCTTGAGGTATTGGAGCAACTGATAGAAAAACTTGGAATTCCCCTTTCTTTTGAAAATATATTTTGTCAAACTGAACGAAAAGAATGGATCCCCCTATTTTTAGCTATCCTTGAGGGGATCAAACAGGAGAAAATAGGTCTACTTGAGAAGGGGTATTTATGCAGGATGACTTTGAACAGGAACTCATAGCGCTAGAAGCCCTGCTCTTTGTTGCCCCTAAACCCTTATCTGAAAAAGAGATTGCCTATCACCTGTCTATCCATTTTCCTCAAATCCAGGTAAAAGAGGCCATTCTTGCTTTGCAAAACCTCTATATTCAGCAAAAAAGGGCTTTTAGAATCGGATATGTGAGTGGCGGATATCTTCTAGAAACTCACCCGGAGGTTGCCCCTTACATCAGCTCTCTAGTGGGCGCTCGTAAAAGCAGGCTTTCAAAAGGGGCTTTAGAAGTCTTATCGATCATCGCCTATAAACAACCGATCACCCGGCCTGAAATCGATGCGATCAGAGGGATCGATTCAGGGCCGCACGTTGAAAACCTACTTGAAAGTGAGTGGATCACTCCAAGAGGAAAAAAGGAGGTTCCCGGCCGACCTACCCTTTTTGCCACCACCGAGAAATTCCTCCTCCACTTCAACCTTCCCTCTATTGAAGACCTCGTCAATAAAGTTTGATCCAAGCTGTTTCATTATATTAATTTAGACGTTTGATGCAAAATAGACTATAATACTATTTCTTAGGAGATCCTGTTTTGCAAACTGATACCCAACGTTACTGGAAGATGCGGATATGGCTTAGCCTTTTCATAGGTTATGCCCTCTACTATTTCACCAGAAAATGCTTCGTCTACTCAATGCCCGGTCTGATTGAAGAACTTGGGTATGATAAAGCGCAACTTGGGATCATGGGAACCTTATTTGCCCTCACCTATGGTGCTAGCAAATTTTTTAGCGGCATCTTATCTGATAAAACCAACCCCCGTTACTTAATGGCCATTGGCCTTTTTGTAACTGGGGTTGTCACTATTCTCTTTGGCTTTTCCTCTTCCATCCTTGTTTTCTCCATTCTTTGGAGTTTAAATGGGTGGTTCCAAGGATTTGGGTGGCCCCCTTGCGTTAAGTATTTGACCCAATGGTACCCAAAAAGTGAACGGGGCTCTTGGTGGTCTTCTTGGACGGTGTCCCAAAACGTGGGCTCCTTTCTCATTCCTTGGATTGTAGGGGCAGCCCTCTTTTTATTTGGATGGCGAGTCGGAATGATGATCCCAGGAATCATTGCTATCGGAGGGAGCTTTTTCCTTCTTTATCGACTCCCAAGCTCTCGTGAATCGGTCGGGCTATTACCTCTAGAAGAAGAATCAAATGAAAAAGGACAAAAGGGACCCTCTTTAGTCAAAGAGGTTCTGAAAAATAGGGGCATTTGGTTGCTCGCAGCAGCCTATTTCTTTGTTTATATCGTCCGTACCGGATTTGGCGATTGGATTGCCCTGTTTTTGATCGAACACGAGGGATATGACCCCCTGACTGCAAATGGGTTTGCCTCATCTTTTGAAGCCGGTGGTTTTTTTGGCTCATTAAGTGCAGGTTGGATTTCGGATCGGCTCTTTCAGGCTAGAAGAGGGCCTGTCAATTTTCTTTTCGCCATTGCATTGCTAGCCGTTCTCCCACTTTTTTGGTTCTTCCCTTTAGTCAGGCCGGTTTCCCTGTTCCTCATCGGCTTTGCTATTTTTGGCCCTCAAGTATTGATAGGGGTTGCAGCGGCTGAAATGGTCGATAAAAAGGCCGCAGCCACTGCAACAGGTCTGATTGGGTGGATTGCCTACATTGGGTCTGCCTTGGCAGGCTATCCTCTAGGAAAAATCATCGACAGTTGGGGATGGCAAGGATTTTTTATCGTCCTATCCCTTTCTGCTGTTGCTACGCTTGTCTTCCTAATCCCATCGTTGAGATCTCGCGAAACCGCACCACAACATGCCTGATCTATTTTGCAGTGCGTCAAATTCTTGTTCTGTTAAGATGGATATTTGAGGTATCACATGCATTTATATTTCAGACTCGCCTGCATAGGGGCAGGAACTATTCTAGGGACATTCGTAGGAATGGACAAACCCAGCCGAAATCTAGCAAAAAAGATTGCACAGGCAACCTTCAAAGGATGGGATGACGAAAAGCTGAAACTGGAGCGAAAAGCCCATATCATTACTTGCTCTCTCTCTGTTATGGCGGGTGGCTTCTTCCTTGGCGGCCTAGCGGGTTACATCGCAAGCCTTGCTGCCGACCGTTTCCTTTCCCTTAAGTGAGGGCTTTTCGGGAAAGTCCCCCCTCGGTAATATATTGGCTTGCATACACTGAGGGGGGACTTTTATCGCTATTTCGCCTCTGCAGCCCGCCCGACATAAGAGGACATTGTATTGAATAATCTCTCTGTCAGGGCTTTTTGGGCCTCTTTCTTTGGCAATGACTTGAATTCGTCCGGATAAATAAGAGGCAAATAGGTAACTTTTAACCTTCCCCTTATTTTTGGAAGGCTTTTTTCTTTCGGCCAAATTTCGTGAGCACCCTCTATCACAACTGGTAGTATAGGATGGCCAGAATGGAGAGAAAGCATCGCCAAACCATGCTTAAAGGGCATCCACTCTTTTGTAAATGAGCGACCTCCCTCTGGGAAAATCAGAACTTTATCTCCCTCTTTCAAGAGATTCAAAACCACTCGCAAAGCTTGCACATCTTCACCAGAAGTATCGACTGGATGGGCATTGACACTTCGGATAAAAGGGCCAAAAATCGGGAAGCGAAAGAGAGAAGCACGAGCAAGAAGGTGCATCTCTAGAGGGCAGGAAGAGGCAACAATCGGAGGATCGAGATAGGAGGAATGGTTAGATGCAATGAGGCAAGGCCCAGAGGGGATATTTTCAGTGCCTACAACCTCTAAACGGTAAAAAAGGCGGAGGAGGAAAAAGACAATTCCACAAGTGGCCCGGTAAAGAAAGTGTATTTTCTTTTGCCTTTTCTCTGCCAATTTAACAATCTGATCAGCGACCTGTTCAACCGTCAAATTGGATGTATCGATCTCGACAGCATCCCTAGCCTTGACAAGAGGCGATACTGTGCGGGTCATGTCAAGCCTGTCTCTCTCTTTTAAATCGACAAGGACTTGATCTAAAGTGAATGTTTGATCAGGAAATTTTGTGATCATTTCATTGTAGCGTCTTTTAGAACGTACTTCGTCAGAACCAGATAGGTAAATTTTCAAATCAGCTTTTGGGAAGACAATGCTGCCTAAATCTCGCCCCTCAAAAACAGAGCTTTTTCCTTTGTTGCCCCAAGCCCTTTGCCAGCTGACAAGCTTTTCTCGAACAGTTTTAATCGCTGCTACATGAGAAACTTCTTTGTTAACAGCATCTGAACGGATCAGATTGGTCACATCTTCTTTTTCGACAAAATAATGTTTCTGCCCTTTTATGAGGGTGATCTCAAAGGTAAAATCATTGAGGGCCTTTGCTAAGGCAATCGGGTCATTGTAATCGATTTTGTTGTTCAAAAGATAGGCGGTGAGGCATCTATACATCGCCCCTGTGTCAAAATGGATGAACCCAAGTTTCTCTGCCACACGCTTGGCAACTGTACTTTTTCCAGTGGCCACAGGGCCATCAACGGTGATAATCATAGGAGGAGATAAAACAACAAAAAGGGTGTAGGGAAAAGAAGTGAATCAAAGAGGTCTAAAAGACCCCCAAGACCTGGCAAATGGCTACTGTCTTTTAAAGCCACTTCCCGTTTCAACAAGGATTCTGAAAGATCTCCAAGCTCAGCTAATAGCCCCAAAACTAATCCTAGAACAATCGATTCCCAAAATCCGATAGGGACGGGAGAAAAAATGTGGAAAGAAAGGCTGCCAATGACAGAGCCAAATAACCCACCAATTGCCCCTTCAACCGTTTTTTTAGGGCTAATATAGGGGGCAAGTTTTGTCCTACCAACACGTGAGCCAACAAAAAAAGCGACCGTATCGGACAGTTTCACAACTATCACAAGATAAAGAAGCCACCACATCCCCACTTCGGGGAAGAGGTAGTCAATCTGATAAAGGGTTGCTATTGGATAGGTAACATATAGAAGCCCGAGGATTGTAGAAGAGATCGATCCAAGAGGAGCGTCTCCTTTTCGAAACTGGGCCAAAAACAGGACGAAAAGAGAACCAAATAGAAAAACGATGGGTAAAAACGTCGCCCTTTCTGTTCCTGGAAAAAGAGTGAGAGAAACTAAATAGAGAAAAGAGAGGCCAAGAGCTACTTTCTTTTCTACTTTGAAGCTTTTGAGTTGGCAAATAGTTTCAAACTCTTGCCAGCATCCCCAAATGACTCCCAAAATCACTGCAAAAAAGAGGGCATGGATAAAGGGGTTGTGAGAGCCGATGATCAAAAATAGAGCGAAAAATGTTGTCAGAAGCCCCACAACAATTCTTTGTCTTGTACCACTCATCTTTAACTTCCTCCCCCTTTTCGCCGTTCACGGGTTTGATATAAACGGACAGACTCTACTAGGTCTTCTCGGGTAAATTCTGGCCAAAACTTGTCCACAAGTACAAACTCGCTATAACAATTCTGCCAGAGCAAAAAGTTGCTCGTCCGCATCTCTCCCGATGTCCGGATGATGAGATCAGGATCGGGAAAAGGGGCTGTATCCAAATGATCTTGGATCAACTGTTCTGTCAGCCCATTTTTATCGATCCTGCCAGCTATAACTCCATCCACAATTTTTGACAGGGCCCGCTTCAGCTCATCCCTCCCACCATAATTCAACGCTAGGATAAAGTCGATCCCTTTTCCCCCTTTCGTCTCTTCTTTCGTGTGTTGAAGAGTTTCTAATAAAAAAGGAGGAAAGCGAGATAAGTCGCCAATTGTATGGAGAGCAACACCTTCTTTTTTCATATTGGGTAGTTCTCTTTTGAGCATCTCATCTAAAAGATGGATCAAGGTCGACACTTCCCATTGAGACCGTTTCCAATTCTCGGTAGAAAAAATAAAAATTGTGATCGTTTTGATCCCTAAATTTTTCGCATCGATCACTAGATCTGTGGCAGTATCGGCCCCTTTTCGATGACCGGCTGCTGCATTTAACAAATTCCTTTTTGCCCAGCGTCGATTGCCGTCTGGGATAATGGCTACATGAGAAGGAATGTTGTTAGGGTCAAGCTTAGTCACCGGTTTTGAGTACCTCCATGAAGGCCTCTTGCGGAATCTGGACTTTTCCAATCTCTTTCATCCGCTTTTTCCCTTTTTTCTGCTTTTCCCACAGTTTTCTCTTACGGGTGATATCGCCGCCGTAGCATTTGGCTGTAACATTCTTTGTGATCGCTTTGATGGTTTCGCGGGCCACAATTTTTCCACCAATGGCTGCTTGCACAGGCACTTTAAAAAGCTGCATCGGGATTACTTCGACTAGCTTTTTACATATAGCTCTTCCACGCGCTTCAGCTTTTGACCGGTGGACAAGGCAAGAAAAGGCGTCGACAGGCTCTTCATTGACCCTAATCTCCAGTTTGATGATGTCCCCTTTTCGGTATTCATACGGCTCATAATCAAATGATCCATATCCGCGAGTGATCGACTTAAGTTTGTCGTTAAAGTCGGTGATGATCTCGTTTAAAGGCATAAGATAAGTCAGCATCAGCCGTTTTTTATCAAGCGTCTCTGTTTTGACACACTCGCCGCGCTTATCCATCCCAACCTGTATGACAACCCCTAAAAAGTCGTTCGGAACAATGATGTGACATTTGACCCATGGCTCTTCAACCGAGGCAATATGGCTCGGGTCTGGGTAATGGGCTGGGTTATCGACTGAAACTTCTGTCCCGTCATTCAACCAAAATTTATAAAGAACGCTTGGTGAGGTGGAGATGATATCTAAATCAAATTCTCGTTGAAGCCTTTCAAAAACAATCTCTAGATGCAATAGGCCAAGAAAACCGCAGCGGAAACCAAAACCGAGCGCCAAGCTGCTTTCTTGCTCCAAATAGAGGGCAGAATCATTGAGTTGCAATTTGTTTAATGCATCTCGAAGCGTTTCAAAATCGTCGGAGTCGATCGGATAGATCCCGGCGAAAACAACAGGCTGAACGACCTTAAAACCTGGCAATGCCTCTTTTACCCCCCCTTTTTCAAGGGTGACTGTATCTCCAACTTTGACATCGGCAGTGTTTTTGATGTTGGCGCAAAAAAAGCCCACTTCACCAGCTCGCAATACATCAACAGGCTTTTCTTTAGGAGAAAAGACCCCTAAGTCGAGTACTTCAAAAACCTTATCAAATGCCATGAGGCGGATTTTCGTCCCTTTTCTGACTTCTCCAGAAACAACCCGGATATAGATCATCACGCCGCGATAAGGATCATAGTGGGAATCAAAAACAAGCGCTTGGAGTGGTCCTTCAGGTACTTTTGGAGGTGGAACATCACGTACAATTCTTTCCAAAATTTCGTCGATACCCACACCCGTCTTTGCTGAGCATGCAATAGCTTCACTGCAGTCTATGCCAATCGACTCTTCAATCTGCTCTTTAGCAGCAGGGACATCTGCCGACGGCAAATCAATTTTGTTGATCACTGGGACAATTTCAAGGCCCCTATCAAGAGCAAGATGGACGTTGGCCAATGTTTGGGCCTGCACACCTTGGGCCGCATCAACAACCAGAAGTGCCCCTTCGCAAGCAGAAAGCGAACGGGATACTTCATAGGTAAAGTCGACATGCCCAGGAGTATCAATGAGGTTGATTTGGTAAATTTTTCCATCTTTCCGCCTCGTAGTACATCGTCACAGGGTGGGCTTTGATGGTGATCCCTTTTTCTCGCTCTAGATCCATGTCATCGAGAAGCTGCTCTTGCATTTCCCGTTTTGCCACGGTTCCAGTCAGTTCCAACAGCCTATCTGCGATGGTCGATTTCCCATGGTCAATATGGGCGATGATGGAAAAGTTCCGAATTAGATCGGTATCGTAATGATAATCAGTTGCTTTAGACATGAAAAAAGAGTGCGGCCAAGATGAATCGAACATCCACCGAGTTGCCCCGACTAGAACCTGAATCTAGCGCGTCTACCAATTCCGCCATGGCCGCGAATTTGGAAATAGGATAACGGATTCTGGAGTAAGATGAAACAGGGATAACATCAAAAACAACAAAATAAAAAAATAAATCACAGGATGAGCTGGGATATGCGTCAACCTAAGCCATGCCCATCCTGTCTTTTAATTTGAAACAGACGTCTCCACCTTGTAATTTTTCTTTTAACATGTGATAGATTGGGCTTATGAAACGAAATGCCTGGATCATTGTTGCCGCCGCCCTCTTACTTTTAGGTGTAGGCACTTTTATTCTATGGGAAACGGTTGGCAACCCCTGCACCTCTCCCGTTCTTATTTCAAAGCTTGAAGAGCCTATGAGCGCCTATTCACCTGACAAATCGGGCGCAAAAAGGGTCAAAATTGGGATGGAAGGGAACCTTTCGGCCTTCCAGTATCACCTTGAAGCTGGAAAAAAGACCCGTACTTCCTATGATCCAAGTGAAACGTTAATGATTGTGATCCTAGAGGGAAACGGATTTCTCCATTCGGCCCATTTCTCAGACAAGCAGGAACTGATCTGGTTTCGCGAAGCTCCCATCCAATTGGGCTCCTTCCTCACCATTCCGGCCAATATTGCCTATCAGTTGGAATCTTCTAATGAAGGTCCCCTTCGTTATCTTGTATTCGGCACGAAGGGATCCCAAGCTAAAGACAGGCTATTCTTGAGAGAGGAACATCCCTCAATTTTTCCCTGCATTCCCGTAGAAGTAGGACCGAAAAAGATCGGCGACCATGACTCCGACTCCACAAGGAGCGAGGAAGGTCTCGATAGGCCCGTGATCCAAGTGGTTCCATCTATTTAAAAAGGAATAAACAATAGCGTATTGCCAAGGGACATGATGCTGTAAGTGAGAGTCAAGATTTCCCCCACACCCTCCCATGAAAGAGACAAAATCTTTGACAAATCCCAACCTCTCTGCGTTAGCTCCCATAGCCAAACCCACAGCTAAGGCAATGAGAGAGGTTTTTGGGTCTTCCTTAAAGCTAAGAAGTGCAAGAATCGCAATCGCAATGCGTTGAGCAAGAACCAAGTTTTTATCTGGTGGGGGGGGAATGGGTAAAACAGCACTGTATACTTGCACAATATCGCCACTCACTGTCATCACGTTCACTATTTGACCCGATCCCATTACCCCAGCAGGTGGTGAGCAGGGTGAGCAAGAAGCAGCGTGAGCATGAGAATGCCCTCCTGATGCGTGACTTGTTAGGGAAGAAAGTGATGACATAAAATTTTTCCTTTTTGAACATAGTAGCAAATTGTTAGAATAGTTTGGCCAACTAACTTTTTTAACTATGTATTTTTACCTTCTTTTTCTCTTATTTGTTTTTCCGATATTCGGCCAAGTCATTAGTTCTCCTACGATTGAGACTTTAATTGAGAAAGGAGAAAAACCATTTTGGCTTGTTATCGATCTGGATAATACTCTGTTTGAAGGGAAAGAAGCGTTTGGCCATAGCCACTGGTTCGATGATCACTATGCAAAGGAAATCGCTAAAGGGTCAACTAAAGCAGAAGCTGTTGCAAAACTCTATATTCCCTGGATCGAATCGCAAAAAGTAAACCATGTGCAACCGGTAGAAGAGAGGTTGATCAGTTGGATCCACGAACTGCAGCAAAATGGGGTCACAGTCTTTGCCCTCACAGCACGTCAACCCCTCCTTTCCCCTTATACCGACCGCCAACTGGCCTCTATCGATGTTGACTTCAGTCGAACAGCCCCCAAAGGGACGCTCAACACCCCCTTTCCCCATCTAGTCAAATATGAAAAGGGGATTGTGTATGGGCATGACCTCAATGACAAAGGGTCTGTCCTCTTAGCTTTTCTAGAAGAAAATAACCTCCTCCCTTCAAAAGTTCTTTTTGTGGATGACAAGTTACACAATGTGGAAACGGTTGAAAAAACACTGGGAGCAAAGGGGATCGATGTTCTGGCTTTACACTACACAGCCCTTCTTGAAAGAGAGCCCATTTATCATCCTGCCATTGCCAAGTTTCAGCAGGAAAAACTCCATTCGCTTCTCAGCAATGATGAAGCCCTTCTTCTTCTCCACCATCAACCAGATATTCATCAATGATCCGTTTTTTATCAAATTTGATGTAGAATAAAGCACTTGGAGCGAAGGAGTTTTCAATGGTTATTTACCCTCTTACTGCTAGTTCTGGATATTTTCAGGGGCTTTATCCTACCCTCTTTTCAATTCCTAATAAGTTGGGGGGATTGTGGGAAAATTTTCTTAGCTCGATAGGCTCTCTCCTTCGGCCTCTCCGCCCTCTAACCGATAGAATCTTTTTTTTAAGCTGGCGAACCACCGCTCTCCTTTCTACCGCAATCGTCATTGCCGTTCATATCGACAACCATTACCACTCAAAAAGAAACACAAAACAAGCTGAAACAATTGAATCCTTACAAAAACTTCTGAAAACAGAAGAAGCTAAAGGAGATCACGCCAGCTGTAAAGCGCAACTAAGCGCAGCAATAGTAAATCTAGAAAGTTGGAAAAGATTATATAATGCAGTATGTATTGATCTTTCGAAAGAACGAGAAAAGTACAATGCGCTTTCCAAAGAACACGATAAATACAATCTTCTTTTAAAAGAACTGGACGCAAAAAAACAAAAATTACAAACTGAGCTTCAATCGGAGCTTAACCTTATCCTAAAATCATTGATAGAACTGAGTAAGGTCCTCATGGGAGAAGTGGCCCGCCTTCCGGCGAAAGAGACCTCAAAGGCCTTCCAAGAGATTCAAAAATTAGTAGAAGAAAATAGTGAAAAAACTTCAAGATTGATATTAACTACCTCTACTCCAGAGTTTATTTTAGTCAACGACCCTCTAGGGGAGATCTCTTCAAACATCGTTGTTTTACAAACGAAAATCGATCAGACTTTAGATCTAGTGACTGAATTAGAAAAAACAAAATTAAGAGACATCAATAAATTTATAGGTCAATCGAGCGCCCTTATCTTAGAAAAACAACAGCAGATCAACACCCTTCTTTCGAGAGGAACCTAAAAAATGAAAACGTTAATTGTGATCCCTGCACGCTATGGATCGACTCGATTACCTGGCAAACCTCTAGCGCTGATTGCCGGCAGAACTTTGCTTGGCCGAGTCGTTGAGATTGCACAGGAAACAGCAAAACGGGGAGTAGGAATTGAAGTGGTTGTGGCAACCGACGACGAACGGATTGTCGAACACGCCAAATCTTTAGGTGTAGCCAGTGTGATGACCGATCCTGATTGCCCAACCGGGACCGATCGTGTCTTAGAAGCCGCAAAAAAGCAGAAAGTCCGACCCGATTTTGTCCTAAATCTGCAAGGGGATGCACCCTTTACACCCCCCGATTTTTTGACCTCAATGATCACTTATGCTGAATCTCATCCCAAGCTAGAGATGATCACACCGGTTTATAAATTGACCTGGCAAGACCTGGACCGCCTCAGGGAAAACAAGAAAAAGACCCCCTTTTCTGGTACAACCGCCATTGTTGATCGAAATGGAAAAGCTCTCTGGTTTTCCAAAAGCATCCTCCCTCAAATACGGGGTGAAGAAAAACTGAGGGCAACAGACCCCCTTTCTCCCGTTTTAGGCCATATTGGCCTCTATGGTTATTCTCTCCCATTTCTTGAAAAGTTTGTCTCATGGCCTCAAGGCCATTACGAAACTCTGGAAGGTCTTGAACAGCTGAGAGTTCTTGAAAATGGCTCGACAATCCAAGCCATTATTGTAGATTATAAAGGGCGTCCCCGGCTTTCGGGCGTCGATTCCCCGGAAGATGTTGTCCGTGCAGAACAAGTGATCAAGGAGTATTCCCTTTTATGAAAAAAACACGCCTCATCGTTGCTAGACATGGTAACACTTTTCTTCCAGGGGAGACCCCACTTCGGGTCGGATGCAGAACAGACCTACCCCTCGTTAAAACAGGGTTTGATCAGGCTAAAAGATTGGCCGATCACCTTGATAAGGCAGACCTCATCCCAGATGCCGTCTTTTCGGGCGGCCTAAAAAGGACACTAGAAACAGCACACATTGTAGTTACAACTCTTGGGCTTCGACATCCGATCAGACCTCTTTCGATTTTTAATGAAATCGACTATGGCCCAGATGAGGGAAAGGTGGAACATGAGGTGGAAGCTCGCATAGGCGCCGAAGCACTTGAACGTTGGAACCGTTATGCTTTAGTCCCCCCAGGCTGGCTTGTCGAACCTAAACAGCTCATCGAAAACTGGTCTACCTTTACCCAAAAACTCCTCTACACCCATCCAGGCAAAACGGTACTCGTTATTACCAGCAATGGAATCGCCCGGTTTCTCCCTTATCTAACAGACAACCATGGCGCCTTCTTTGCCACCCACGACATCAAACTAAAAACCGGTGCATACGCCCTTCTCGAAGGGGACCTAACCGGCTGGAACATCCACCAGTGGAACGTCCACCCCACATAAATCAAAAAGGAAGCAAATGATATCCATCCAAAATTTTATCTATTCACGCTTGGCCCCTGCTGTTCTCTCTAATAGGACAAACCCTCCCTTTGAAGGCGTCTCTGCATTAGCCATAGAAAACTTCAGGAAAAACTATACAAGAGAACAATCTAAATCGATCCTTATTGGGTCAGCAGCCTATCTATCAGCTGGGCTTACGATTGGCTTTTCGATTTCTCGTGGCATTACTTCGCTTTACACAGCAATTTCTTTCATCAGCTCCATCGCATTCGGTTGCATCTGGCATAAATGGGCTAATCAACCCTTTCACCTAACTAAAGCGGCCTTTGAAGCGCTGGGAAATCAAAATGAAAAGGGAGCGATTGAGGCCATACAGCATGGAGCTAACTTGGATCAATGTTGGGGTACAACCTCACTTGTATTCCCATTTTTTCAAGGTCCCATCCCTCCTTCATTTACTGCGGCGCTGAAATGCAGCTTTGGAAATACCTATCTACTCGCACATGCTGTTAAATATAACTGTAAGAAAGTCATCACCTTTTTGGCAGCACTTGGATGGGATCTCAATCAGATACAGGATGCACTTCGCAATGCCAATAGTCTTGAAACTGCTCAGCTGCTAATTGATCTAGGTGCCAAAGTCAATCTCGCTTTCGGAAATCCTATTGCTATGCAAATCCTCGAACTCGTCTGGGAAACTGAAAACGTGGATAAACTAGGCCTGGGTTTGCTGAGGACAAGAACTAAAATCATCCAATTTTTAATAGACCACTGGGATCCAAAAGCCGATTCTTTCATTCAAAACCGCCATACAGCTGAATCACGCCTTAACGATATTCTAGCCAAATTGGATTCATTTAATACTTCTGACACCGAATTGAAGGGCGAGATTAGGTTTTCAATTGAAAAGATCCTTACTTGGGTCTTTCAAAAGAATTGAGGAAAAAAACTCTTTCGCTTAAACAGGCCTCCAAAAACCTAAAAATTTAACGAACTGCAAGGAAGAACACTTGCTAAAGACCGCAAAGTGCTTGGGACCCTGCAAGTCACTTATATTTAGCATAATGCAAAGAAAATAAGCTCTTCAATAGGCATACCTTTGCAATTTGGTATCATATGATTCTATAATAAGATACGAAGAGACTGAAAATGCAGGGTGAGCGCCCACCAGATCGGGAATAAAAAGCGCTCTATAAGTAACACTGATCTTGCAGAAATTTTAATCAATGTTGGGGGCCTTGAAAGAGCGGAAGGAAAAGTTGATGCTTCTCTCGCGACTTTGAATAAAGCCCTAGCAAAGTTTGAGAATGGTTTAGAAAAAAAAGACCGAAAAATAGCCGTCGCCCATTACGAGCTTGGGTTAACTTACAAAGCGATCGGGAATCATGAAGAGGCTAATCGTCATCTGAAACTGGCTCTTGCAATCCAAAAAGGTGCTACAAAGAGGGACACCCGATTAGGGTGAAAACAGAGAAGGCTTTAATACTTTATCAGACACCTTTAGCTGAAGTGGTCTAAATGTGCTATGCGCTTTCTTGTAGGCGGGGACCCGACTGACTGGAACAGCCCATCCCATCTAAAAAATGCCGACTCCATTGGCAGATTTTACTGAGACATTAAAAAATGCTACCGCAAATGGCATTTTTCAATGTAAAATGCCAATTAAGATGGCAGATTTCGATCAAACTTATATTAAACGCTCAATCAACCCACCTAAAGGGAGCTATTTTCTCTTAGGCCCTAGGGGTACTGGTAAGTCCACATGGTTACTACATCATTATCCTGATGCCCTTAGAATAGACCTTCTGCTCGGTGAAGAGGAGCGGCGTTTTAGCGCATACCCAGAAAAAATTCGGGATGTTGCGGCGGCGCTACCTCGGGGATCTACCCTTATTTTAGATGAAGTGCAGCGTGTTCCCAGGTTGCTACCCGAAGTACATGCTTTGATCGAAGAAAAGAGAGATCTCCAGTTCATCATGACTGGGAGCAGTGGTCGAAAACTGAGAAGATCCGTAAGCGACCTACTGGGCGGAAGAGCTCTTCTTCGGCAGATGGGCCCTTTCCTTGCTTCGGAACTGAAAGAGCAATTCTCTTTAGAGAAAGCTTTGAGCATCGGGTTGATTCCGCTGATTTGGGAATCTAGCGACCCCGAGGAACGGTTAAGGAATTATATTTCCCTCTATTTACGTGAAGAGATCCAGGCTGAAGGGCTTGTGCGGCAGATAGGAGATTTCTCTCGCTTCTTAGAGGTGTCCAGTTTTTCTCAAGCCTCCGTTTGGACTACAACAGACATAAGTCGAGAATCAAGCGTAAAGAGGATGACTGTTGATAACTATCTACAAATTTTAGAAGACCTGTTATTAGCTTTTACAATCCCCGTTTTTTCAAGAAGAGCAAAAAGGAAACTAATCACCCATTCTAAATTCTATTTCTTTGATGTAGGTGTTTACCGAGTCTTAAGACCTCGCGGACTTCTAGATAGCCAACAAGAAATTGAGGGACTTGCCCTAGAGAGCTTGGTGGCTCAACACCTCCGGAGCTGGACTCTGTCTCAAAATCAACCCCATTCCTTGTCCTTTTGGCGGACTCAAACGAAGCTAGAGGTCGATTTCATCGTTTATGGCCCTAAAGGGTTCTGGGCCATTGAAATCAAACGGGGCACTAATATGGGGCCTGATGATCTCAGAGCCCTTTCTGCCTTTAAGGAAGAATACCCTGAAGCCACCTGCCTGATTGTCTCTCCGGTCAAAAGAAGAGAAGAGTACCGAGGATTCCCCATCATTCCAATAGATGAATTCCTACTTGGAATCGTACCGCAAAACCCCCTTTTTTCTTAACCCTAGTTCATTGATGCACAAGACGAAGTTTGTATGTAGAAAATACGAAATACAAATTAATTCAAATTAATCAAGGATTTATACATGAACGAACAGAAATACGAGCAATAAATCCGAGTTTGTATTTAGCTTTCTAGAATACCCTGAAGGTTTTTCTAAAGAAGATTGGGAAGAATGGCGCCCAAAAAGATAAGAGTGACTTTAAATGAAAGCGAAACAGAAGTTCTCACTCCAAGCGCTTTGCGTAAGCTATTTACTTTTTGATATGAGATTGTTCGATGCTTGGAGGCTCCAACGCTAAAGCGTAGGGTTAGAACGAAGGGATTTCGGATGAGAATTGCTTTAAGATTGAGGGCAGGGCCTACTTGGTAGGCCGACTTGGATCTTAACGCAATTATCGCCGAAAGACCGAGTTAGAAATTTGCCGATAGCCGGAATCGAACCAGCACCCTGAAACCAGGAGTAGATTTTGAGTCTACCGCGTCTACCAATTCCGCCATACCGGCATTTAGTGTATACAGATTAAGTAGAAGCAAACATTATACCCTCACTCCTATTAGAATGGCAAACTTTCTCCTCGTTTTTGATGTCGGCGGCACCTATATCCGTGCTACTCATGTGGTCCATGGTGAAAAAAAAGAGCTGATTAAAATAGCTCACGGCCCTTTTCGCTCTTTCCTTGACTGGCTCAAAAGTTCCACCATTAAAAATTTTAAAGCTGATCATGTTGTGATTGCAGCTGCCGGTCCAAAGGAGGAGGAGGGGATCAGGATGACCAACCTCGACTGGTTTTTAGACCAGAAAGAATTAGAAAATTATTTTATGTGCCCGGTCGTTTTATTGAATGATCTACAGGCTGCTGTTCACATTTTGCCAACCATTGACCAGATCATTCCTTTGCAAGGAACGCCGCAAAAAGGGACGCGCGCCTTGATTGCCCCCGGGACAGGCCTTGGAGAGGCTTTTATTGTCCCCAATGGGAAAAAATGGCTCGCAATAGGCACAGAGAGTGGCCAAACTCTTTACACTCCGAAACTTGATTTTGGCAAAAAAACACTTCGCATTGAAGATCTGCTTTCTGGAAGTGGCTTAAGTTTGATCCATGCTACTTTGACAGGGCAAAAACTGTCTCCTGAAGAAGTAGGGGCTTTAGGGGGTAAAGCTGTCATCTATTTCTTAGAATTGCTTTTGCAAGAGGCGCAAAATTTTGCCTTTAGAACCCTTCCTTGGGGTGGGATTTTCTTTGGAGGAGCCATCATACGGGCCCTTTCCCCTGTCCTGCAAAAAATCGGGGTTGCCACCTTTTCTAGGCATCCGAATATGGGGGAAATGTTAAAAAAAATACCCCTCGCCATTATTCCGAGTAAGGATATTGTCCTCCAAGGTGCCATCATAGCTGCAACAGAGAGCGAGCCATGATGTTCCTCATTCTAGTGGCAACACCTCTTTTTACTTATGGAACTGCCCTGATTGAGTCTGGGGCTGAAGACAGGGGAGAATCTGCCCTTGAGGCCCTCTTTTCCACCTCGATCACGCAAGAGATGAGAAATAGAATTCTCTATAATCTTGGGGTTGCCTCTTTAAACAAGTCGTTGTGGAATGATGCCCTTTCCTATTTTCAGCAAATTAACGGGGAAAGTGGCGATCTAAAGCCTTTTGTTAATGAGGGGATAGAAAGCGCTTTAAAAAATAAGCATGAAGAGACTTTACCCCCTTTCTCACCTTTGCCGACCCCTATTTCTTTAACGAGAGCGGCAAATGAGGTGAAGTTGCTCCTAGAGCACATCACCTCCCTTCCATTTGAGGAGGGGGAAAACTTTCCTGAATATAGTGCTTTAAAAACAAGGCTTGATTTGCTTCTAAAAAGGCGGACTGAATGGTGGGGTTCAGTGATAGAAAAGCAGGAGGAGCTAGCTCCTAAAGGGTGTTTTCAGCAACATTGGGAGAGCGTAGTCCAAAGGTTAGGAGAAGGGACCGAGATGCTAGAAAAAGCAGCTCAAGGATTTGCAAACAAAGCAAAACCCTATGCCGTTCTTTATCCTCTTCTAAAAGAGGCTTTGAATCGATTACAGTTAGTAGAAAAGGGGGTTGCAACGGAACAAAAAGGAGGCGGTCAACAACCTGAACAAACCGAACGCTTTCAAACACTTTCAGAAATGTTTAGAAAAGATGTAAATGCCCCTAAAACTATTCCTAAAGGTGCTTTATGGTAATCTTACTTTTCGCCTTTTTCCTTATGGCTCAAGAGGTAGGACTTCAACAGCCTTTGGAACTTAAAGCCTACCTTGATGCTCCCAGTCCCTGGTTTCCAACCCAAGAAGGAAAAATTCTCTATCAAATCCGGTACCAAGGGAAAATTCAACTGACTGACGAGCAACTACCTATGTTGGATCCTAAAAGAGGGTTTGAAAAAGTAGGGGATAAGGTCGTCGAAGACTTTAAGGAACTCAATTACAACGTTCAAAATATCTACCAAAAGATCCGTCCTACTCAAAGTGGCCATTATGTTTTTCCACCTTCTCACGTTGAAGGTTTTCTATATGAAATAAGGGCTGGCAATATTATCCCAACTGGCACTGTAAAAAGCGATTTGCCGGCCTATGAGGTGAACATCGCAGCTTTTCCAGTTGAGGGGCAGCCCCCTAACTTTAATGGGTCAGTTGGTTCTTACAGCTTCTCTTTAGAGCGAATAGGTCATGGTCCAACACAGATAGGAGATTGGATCACCTTAGCCTGGACAGCGGAAGGTGCAGATCGCAGTGGCCTCCGTATACCTAATATCTCCTGCCTTCCTGGGATCGTCGGGTTCTTTCGTCTAAACGATTTACCTATTGAGATCTCAGAATCTGGCGACAAAAGGACATACACATTTCAAATCGCCCCTCTTGTAGCTGGGATAACAGAAATTCCGTCGCTTTCGTGGTCGGTTTATGATCCCAAAAAGAGCTCTTACACCACCTGGAAGAGCTCCACTATCCCCTTAACCAATCTGCCTTTAGCAAACAGGCCCAGTGCAACTTACCCATCTCGCCCTCTAGCCCCTCTAGTCGTTTCAAACCAAAGCGCAAACGAACTCCTTCAGAAAGGGGAAATTCCTTTGGCCCTTTTACAGCTCCATAGGGTCTGGCTTGAACAACCCTGGAGCCATGAGATTCCAGAATCGATCCATGCTATAGAAGAGAGGGCAGGCCTCCCCTTATCTGACTTTCCCTTCTACCCTTTCCTATTGAGCGTGTTTCGGTGGCTCTTACTCCCTTTCACTTTTTATGCCTTATGGAGAAAGTCGATCCCCCTTTTAGCTGGCGCCTTCATTTTAAGCCTGTTTTTACTGTGGGAAAAAGAGACTGAAGCTGTTGTCTTGACATCCAGTCTCCCACATCAGGAGGCGGCTGCCCCCTTTTTAGCAGGGGAAACGGTCAGAGTCCTTTCATCAGAGGGTGATTCAGTTTTGATCTCTTCAAAAGGGCAAATCGGCTTAATACCACGACGAGCCTTGATCGATATATAGCGGGTTGAGTAGAGTCAGGAGAGCCACCTATGATTAGCACTTTAGATCCCTCCACTCTTATCTCCCTTATCGAATCCCACTTTCAGATATTGGAAAAGATTTTTTTACAAGCTCTTGAAGAACTCGAGAGGCTTGAAAAACAAGGATGAAAAGAGATCTACCCATCGAGAGAAAAGCGCTCTACAATCTAATACGGATGCAATGGGTTCAAGACCCCGATCCCCGGATCGAACCTTGGCAGATAGAAAATCTCCGCGAACTTCCGATTGAAGAGCTATTCCGTCGCCTCAAAACGCATGATATCGATCTCAATAAGCAAACCTTTTTTGCTTTCAGTGAACCCCATCTAACACCAGAAGAATTTGCTGATGACCTAGCTGCTGAGCGCGACATTCCTCCTGAAGAAGCAGACCAAATTTATCTGGTTGTATTTGAACTATGGCGCAGACTTGTCCCTGAAAAACAATCCCTCTCCATTTTTGCTGACCACTTAGACCATCTGATCTGGGCTTATGATGCTGGCACTATCAATGACACAAGTGAACTGCAAGACGCCGTTGCCACTTTCCTCAAAATACTGGAAGAAAATACCGATGAGGGGAATGACCCGCTTGACGTATTTGAAACAATTTCTTGTCATCTAGCAAACGATTTAGAAAGTTTCATTTACGACTACATCAGCGATCAAATCGAACAAGAAGACTACAATTATGCCTCTGACATTATCGATGGTGTGATCGACTACATCACCGATTTGAAATGGTTTAATTTGTTGAAAGCTAGATTGATGGCATTGTCGGATCCGAAAGGATCTATCGAATTGATCAGAGAGTTAATCTCCGAATCTCATTCTGAACCCGATTTAGAGTTTGTCTTTGAGTTAATGGATGTCTTGGTCGAAATTGGTAATGATGACCTGTTCTTCCCCTTAATCAAAGAGGCGTCTCATCTTTTAAAAATAGAGGCAGACCTGCAGGAGCTGCTTGTTATTTGCCTCGATTATTTTCAAAGGCAGGACAGGGATGAGTTGGCCTATGAGATCGACACATTGATCAATCAACGGCCGCCAAAAACCCCCGTCGCCCCCCTTGCACCGAAAGATCCTTCCCTCAAAAAGCTTCTGGAAGTCTTAAGCCTCACTTAACTAATAACGGAAGCCGAAGCAGCAGTAGAGCCGAAATCCGCCAACTTCCGAAAGGAAGCTGAACCGCTGTTTTTGAGTACTATTTAAACCGACAGGGACGCTCAAATAATCGACCGAAACATCGATCAGCAAATCCCGCACAAAAAATGCTGTGCCGACCCGGGTCAAATAGCCAATATTTCTTAAATTGATACTTCTAGCCGGCAGCTGCCACTCGGTTTTAGTGTGAATATAGTTAATTGTCGGAGCTGCGGCTACATAAAAAGAAAGCCAAGGGAATTGGAAATAGTACTTTAAACCAACATCCAATTGTAAAAGACGGAATGAAGTTTTTACAGCAGTGGCTCGATTTCCAGGAGTAGTATCGATTTTACCGCTGGCATGGGTATCGTCTATCTCAATAAATGCTTCAAATGGTAAGTTCCATGGATAAATGGGGAAAGCCACCTCTATCCCTAAAGCTAAACCATACTTCGTGTAAATCTCTCTAAAGTGTTTATGAACGGGTGCAAAATAACCAATTTTTGCTAACCCATCAAAACTTTCTAATGAAGGAGAGCAAATAAATAACAAAAGTATTAATATAGAAGAACATTTTTTACTTATCGGATAATATGAAAACATTTCTCTTAACATTTGTACTTTTGTTTACTGCTTCTTTAACTTCTTTAGAGGCGAGATGCTGCCATCATCACCATTGTTACTATCCACAACCTGTGGTTTACGCCGCACCTGTTGTACAACCGGTGTATGTTATGCAACCAGCTTATGTTATCCAGCCAAGATACATTGTTGCTCCGCGACCAATGCCTAGCTGGAGCTTCTTTTTCAGTTTCGGACGCTAAAACTAAATTTTTAGCTCAATCGGTATTCCATTGAGATAATCAAAGCTGACGAGTTTGTAGTCAACCCCACCTGCCTCTCCAAAGGGGAGGCTGCCTGGGGTAAAATGGTGTAAATGACCAAATAGGCAAAGCTTAGCACCACTTTGAGAAATAATTTCCGAAGCTCGGGAGGGTATTAGATCTTTCCCAATTGGGGGGTAATGGGTGAGGACAATTTTCTTCCCCTCTCCCATCTGTTTTAGACTCTCTCTTAACCTGCCCAGTTCTCGAACAAAAATCCGCTCTTGCTCCTCCGGGTCAAAGACTTTTTCTCTCATATGGACCCCTTCCACGGCAATTTTAACACCTGTAAATCGGTACTCGTGGGTATCCCATAGGCGAGTACCACCGATCACAATGTCTCCAAATCGCAAAACATTATTCTGAAGATAGTGCAAAGTCTTAAAAGGGAGATCTTTTAATTTTTTAAGGGAAGCCCACCAATAGTCATGGTTTCCAGAAAGCAAAACTTTTTGTCCTGGCAAGCTTTCAAGCCAAGCTAAATCGGGAAAAGCCTCCTCAATTTTTTTAGCCCACGAAATATCGCCCGGAATCAAGACGAGATCATCTGCCCCTACATGTTCTTTCCACCAGGCTTCAAGTGGTTTGGGATGGTCTTTCCAAATAGGACCAAACGGGTCCATGGCTTTGTCAGGAGTGCCTAAAGAAAGATGAAGATCTGCTATCGCAAATAATTTCACAAACAAAAACCGTCAGGTATGTGGGCACCATAAGGGATCACAATCACACCATCGCGAATATAGAGCAGGTCGCTATCGTAATGAGTGAGGTTTTCCCTATTGATGAGTTCCACATGATCCCCGATCGAGGCATTTGTGTCGATAATAGCATTTCGTATAATGCATTCCCTTCCAATCCTTGGAGAATGGGGGTTGCTCAATTCTGCGGGATGGCTGTAATAGTCATTTCCCATGATGTAGGTTGAATCAAGAATACAACCATCTCCCACGCATGTGCGTGGGCCCAAAATTGAACGTGTTACCTTTTCGGCTGCGATAATACACCCTTCACAAACAATCGTATCTTGCAAAAAGGTATTTTTGATTTTTGGACCAGGGAGGTGGTGTGAACCACTAAAGATCGGCGCTTGATCGAGGTGGCATTGGAATGCAGGCGATGCCTCTGTGAGAGCAAGATTTGCACGGAAGAATGATTCCACCGTCCCGATATCTTCCCAGTATCCTTTGAAAATGTGACCATATACTCCTCCATTTTTTAATGCCGTTGGTATTAAGTGCTTTCCAAAATCTTCCCGAGGATCATCCAAAAGCAAACGAATCAGTGCTTTCTTCTTGAATAGGTAAATACCCATCGAGCCTAAATAGTTACATTCTGTGTTACCCCGAATCTTTTTCGGGATTTCAAAATGCTTTAGGATCGCCTCGTCTTGAGGTTTTTCGTAAAAATCGACGATCTCCTCATTTTCATTTAACTTTAACAACCCCATCCGTTTAGCCTCTTTTTCAGCTACAGGAAGGCTGGCAATCACTAGGTCTGCATCTTTTTCAAATGCAAAAGCGATCATCTCTTGTAAATCCATGTTATAGAGTTGATCTCCAGATAAGATCAAAAAGTAGTCAACCGCCGTCTCGGCCAAATAGGCAATATTTTGCCGAACCGCATCCGCAGTCCCCTGATACCACCCAGTATTTTGAGCTTTCTGTTCTACACCCAAAACCTCAACATACCCTTTTGATGTAGAAAGGGTTGGATAGCTTTGGGAAATATGTCGATGGAGAGAGGATGAAAGAAACTGCGTCAAAACAAATAGCTGACTACATCCTGCATGGAGTGCATTGGATATCGGGATGTCAATGAGTCTATAGCGACCTCCAAAAGGAATAGCTGGTTTACATCGTTTAGTTGTGAGGGGGAAAAGACGTGTCCCTTGTCCGCCACCTAAAATAATGCACCCAATTCGGTCCATGTTAACGGCATACTTGCTTGTATCCCATTTAGCCTTGGATTGCCCTTTTAATAGATCTATAGTAGACATCGTTTTCCTGATTTATATTTTTCAACCTCAGAACTTTAGACAAACCAACAAAAGTAGCAGTGGTGTCCAAGGAGGGTCGCTATAAACCGGAATCTATCGATTAAAATATTTATTTTCTACATAGCTTTTGACAGCCAGAACAAAGACTTTTACAACCAAGAGTGCGGATTAACATCTGGTTATTGGTAAGAGAGTTAGATAAAAATAGGTCCTTACAGCCTTCAACCCATTGAGGATTAGAACCGACTGATGGAACAAGATGTGCCTCAATCCCTTGCCGAGTCACTTGAGGTAAATAACCATGACCAATTTCTTGCAACGTTTCAATATGGTCTGAAGTAAAGCTGACCGGAATAAACAAAAGAGCCTTCTTTCCTTTTATCCAAGGGGCTGTGTCTACGACGAGGTCCCTGGTATAAGGACGAAGCCATTCCTCCTTCCCAAACTGTGATTGAAAGGCAAGAAGAGAGGAGGTGTAGGGGAATTCCTTCATCACTGCCTGAACTGAGGCGCGGCACTCATCCAAATAAAGGTCGCCTGCTGCCACATATTGGACAGGAATGCCATGTGCAGAAAAAAGAAAGAAGGTCTCCTCTGCGTTTAATCCCTTTAGCTGCAACGTTTTTTTGATTTGATCAATACTTGGAGTGATAAATGCTGGATGATCGGGGTAAGAACGAATCCACCTCAACTTTGTGACAATAGGCCAAGGAAGATTCTCCTGAAAAAACCGGGCAATGCTGCCTGTTGTGGCATAAGTAAATTGAGGGAAAAGAGGCAATATTCGGATCTCATCAACATCGAGAGTAGAAATATTGTTGATAAACTCTGCGTGAGTCTTTTCAATATAACGATGAAAAACAAATAAAGGGCCAGGTAGATCTTTAGCCAATATTTTCGCTAAATTTTCTGTCTCATCAAAAATAGGAGATTTTCCACCCATTTGGACATATTCATTGAGAACAGTTTTTACCCTTTTTTTTGCTACATAAGTAAATAGAAGACGGTGGAAAAAATTGGGTAAATTCGTACGGATCACATCCCTATCAGTCAATAGGGAGATTAAAAAGGGTTTAATCTCTTCAATAGAGCGCGGCCCACCAAAATTAGCTAAAATAAAAGCCTGTTTTTTCATTTTTTGAAGATCCTATCAGCATCTGGGGGGTAGTTTTGCAACTCCCACATTCAATATACTTCGAATAGCATGAAACGAAAAGCGCTTTGGGTGATTGGGGCCATTCTCCTCCTTACCCTCATCTACATCTTCTATCCAACCGCTCCTGTTAAAAGGGAAATCCGTATTGGTATGGACCCGCAAGATTTCGGAGCCGATCTCTACGGAAAAGATGCCACTATCGTCGCTATCATCAACGACATTGTCGATGAGATGACTCCACCGATAGACATCATCAATTTAGGAAGAGAATATCTGAGAGGCGAACTTGCAAACGGCGACATCGACGGGATGATCGTTTATGGCGGTGGAGAGGGGCTGCCTTATCAGGGCTTACTTTCATCTGGAACATTGCTTCCACTTGGCCCTATTCTAGTTGTACGAAAGGATTCCCCCATCAATACCCCAGCGGACATGAAGGGAAAATCTCTCGGGGTCGAAAAAAATTCCCCTTTCTATCTCTCTTTAAATAAGCTTCCGCAATTTCGGATTGTCCCTTCTGATACCATTTGGTCGCTTTTTGACCTTGTACTGACACGAAGGGTCGATGGTATTATACTTGATGCTCTTCCTGCCTATCTTTACTTACAACGTATCCACAAGCAAGATTTACGATTTGTTTTGCCACCCCTAACAAATGCAGGGATCAAAATCTTTGTTCTCCCGACTCCCAATGGTAAGAAGACACTTGAAATCTTCGATCAAAACATCGCCCGTCTCGTCAAAGAAAATAAAATTCTTCCGATCTTTGAAAAATGGGGTTTCGCCGACTTCCCCACACTGTCTCCCGATGCTCCACCCCTCCCCGCCGACGGCACTACTCCACTCAATCCGTGAACGAGTTGCAGAGGCTAAAGACCTGCTCAAGGCCGCGTTCCAAACGCTTCGCGCTAAATTCTTTACTTTGTGATATGAACGGAAATTGCCGCTTGGGGGTTCCAAACGCTATCGCGAAAAATGATGTTAAGCGCTAAAGGTTGTATTATTTGGACGCCTGAGGGCGTTGCAGAGAGCAAAATTTGGGAAAACGGGAACCAAGGCACTACTATGTAGGCCTTGGTTGGCCATCAGGCCCTTGTCCATTTTATTCAAAGTTGACTCGCTGCAGTACCCTTTGGTAAACAGCGCCCAACTCAATATATTCGGCAGCGGTCGTTTTCACGGTATTCGGCTCGTACATGTTCGAGTATGGCCGGATCAAGAGGACATGGCTCTATGCCCCAAATCTTAGTGGCATAATTGTTGATCGCCACATCGGTTGAAAAAGGGCCCATTCCAGCAATGTTATAAATGACTGTTTCATACCAGGCGTCAGGGTCGGCATAAAGAGCTTCAACTTTCTTCTGGGTTTCATAGAATGCCGGTAGATCCTTTAATACATAGAAATAGTCTCCAGGGCCATCCTGGCCTCCTTCAACAAGAATGCGATAAAGGCTGCCCATCGCCCCCTTTTCCTGCTCATTTTCGGCAAGAGTCCCATCACGTAAAGCTTCAACAGCCCTGCGCATAAGCGGATTGTTTGTCAGCTCATCCAAAGGCTGGTAATGACCTGATTGTCGAAGAGCTGCTACCTCTTGGGAACGCATACCAAAGAGAAAAGGCCAGTGTTTATCTCCAACCGATTCTCGCATCTCGACGTTTGCCCCATCATCTGTACCAATCGTGAGGGCACCGTTCATCGCAAGCTTCATGTTGCCTGTGCCTGAAGCTTCCATTCCGGCTGTTGAAATCTGTTCTGATAGGTCTGCAGCAGGAATGATGATCTCTGCTTTACTAACATTATAATTTTCAATGAAAACAATTTTTAAAAACCGATTCACATCAGGATCTCGGTTGATTTTTCTCGCAAGGAGATAAATCATCTGAATTACATTTTTTGCCGTCTCATAGCTTGCAGCCGCTTTTCCAGAAAAAATGACCGTACGAGGAACTCTTGTTGTCGTGCCTTTACTGTCTTTGATCTCGAAGTAGAGCATCAAGGCGTGCAAAGCATTCATCAGCTGTCTTTTGTACTCGTGAAAACGTTTTACCTGCACATCAAAAATCGAATTAACGTCGACTATAGGAGGAGGGCCGACAACACGACCTTGTGCATCTTTGACTTTGACAAAGTGTCTGATGAATTCAATCAGCTTAAGCTTATTTTTCCTTTTGATCTCATGAAGTTCCATCCTTGAATCGTGATCCGAGGCAAATTGCCGCAGTTTTTCTATTTCTTCAAAGTGGGTGATCCAGCCATCTCCAATACGTTTAGTGATCCAGCCTGACAGTTCTCTATTACATAAAAGGAGCCAACGGCGCTGTGTCACACCATTTGTGATATTGATAAACTTGTGGGGCCAAAGTCTATAAAAGTCTTCGAATACCCTATGTTTCAAAATCTCGGTATGAATTGCAGCTACTCCATTGACTGCATGCGACCCAACAATGGCCAAGTTGGCCATCCTCACTTTTTCGTTATGAACAATGGTGACTCGGCGGACGGCATCTTCATCCCCAGGCAATTTGGCCCGGACAGTATCGCAAAAATCTTGGTTGATCCTTTCGATGATCCTCGTCTGCCGCGGCAATAGATACTCCATCAGTGGACGATCCCACTGCTCAAGCGCTTCAGCCAGAACAGTATGGTTGGTATAGCTGGTTACAGCCTGCGTCATCTCCCACGCCATCTTCCAAGGGATGTCGTAGATTTTTGTTAGGCTGTGCATCAGCTCGGCAATAGCTAGTGCAGGGTGGGTATCGTTGATCTGGATCCTGACATTGTCAGAAAATGCACGGAAATTGTCGTGAAGACTTAAATAGCGGCGTAAAATGTCTTGCATCGAGGCCGATACAAGTAAAAATTCTTGTTTTAACCGAATTCTCTTTCCAGCATCGTGCCAATCGCTTGGGTACAAAACATCGGTTAAAAGGGTGTTTTCTGCCGCCTGGTCCAACTTTCCAGCATTATACTTTTGGAGTTGAAAGTTTCTAGGCGATTCCTTGGTCGACCACAGTCTCAGTGTGACGACCGAAAAATCTTGTTTCTTACTGTATCCGACGATGGGGATGTCATAGGGGAGGGCGAAGACCTCTTCGTAGTTCTCCAGCGAATAGATTTCGTCCCCATGTATATTCTTTGAGGATTTCGACACACCGCAAAATTTAACCGACACACGACGTAAATCTTGCCTAAATTCCCAAGGGTTTTCGCTCATCAACCAAAGGTCAGGGGCTTCAATTTGCCTACCATCCCAGATCTGCTGTTCGAATATCCCATATTGGTACCTAAGCCCATAGCCGATAGCAGGATAGTGGAGGGTTGCCAACGAATCTAAAAGACAGGATGCAAGCCTTCCTAAACCCCCGTTCCCTAAGCTAGGATCAAACTCTCTGGCAGCAATGTCTCCAAAAGGACGCCCCAGTTTTTGCATCGCCATCATCACCAACTCTCTGGAACAGATGTTGACAATGTTGTTGAGCAGCAACCTGCCAGGCATGTACTCCATCGAGAGGTAATAGAGTGTCCGCTTTCTTTGCGCTGAGATGGTTTTGGCTGTGGTCGTCCAATTCATCATCACCTCTTCTCGAAGGGCATAAGAGAGCGCGCGATAGACTTCGTCGCTATTTGCCTCGTCGAGCGACCGGCCCATTTGCGTGATGAGACAGTGCTTTACTTTTAGCGCTAGCGCGTCGGCAAGAGACTCTAATTGGCCTAAATCGATAGTCATGGTGAAGGGTATATCCTCTTTCGCTATGATCCATACTTACCATTTTTGTGGAACGAATGCCTAAAGAAATTTATTTCTTCCTATCAGTTTTTTTTCTTGTCATGGTGCTTGCGGTTTGCATTGCCTATACACGTCCTTCAAACTCAACGGGTCAGGACGTTGTCAAACTCGATCAATTAAGGAAAGAGATGTAACATGCTTTTTCGCAACAAAAAAAATGAACAGGATAGGCAGGATCGCCTACGGAGAAAGGATAAAAATCCTTCAACATCCTTTTTATCCTGTTCTTTTTTTTCTAGTTATGAGGAAAGCCTTTGTTAGAGATGCTGCCCTTTTATCTTCTTGGGAATCTGCACTGTTTGGGAATGTGTGGCCCCTTTGCCCTCTCGATCGGCGGTCAAAAAGGGAAATACTTTTATCTTGTTGGCAGATTTTTCGGATTCACATTTGCTTCGACTGTTGCCGCCCTTTTTGGGGAAGTTTTGTCAAAGACACCGATCGCCCCTGTTTTTCCCTTCCTGATGGGAGCCATTTTTATCTTGTTCTACTTTAACAAGCTGCCATCCATTCCTGGTCTAAAATGGCTGGAAAAACTATCTACTACACTGTTATTAAACGGAGGAAAATCCCCCCTCTTCCTATTCGGTTTTTTGACTTTGCTTTTACCATGTGGACAATCTTTGCTTTTGTACGGAGTCTCTGCTATGAAGGGCACTCTCTCTTTTGGATTAATGAATGGTGCCCTATTTGCCTTGCTGACAACCCCTTCGCTTCTTTTTGCTATGCACTTGCGCCCCTATTTGAGCCAGTTGTCCAAAAATGGGGATCGTTTTGTCCGCCTTTTTGCCCTTGTAACAGGCATGCTAGCCCTTGCACGAGGAAGCGCAGAACTTGGGATGATCTCTCACCTCTCATTTCCTTTAGGTCCAACCCATTTATCTCTTTGGTAATATGAAAATCTTAGAACCGATCAAAGTCCTTATCCTCCTTTTTATCCTCTTTTTTGTCGGGATGAACTACTGGTCCAGCTCGATCGTCGAAGAACAGCTCTTTACCCTAAAACGTCGTGTTGACCAACTGGAAACACAAGGGATTGGACCTCAAGTAGCCCCAAAAACGATTCCAACCCCTATCGCTTCGCTGGGTAAAAGCGATCCTTCTTTACCAAACCTTCTCATCACTGATCCGTTTTTTGAAAAAACACTTCCTGAAATATTAGGAGTCCACTTCAAGCGATACCCTGTTTTATTTGATGCAAACGTCGGTAAACCAGAAAATCTCAATCCACTTTCTGGATGGGCTAATGTTACTGCTTGGATTTCAAGATGCACCGGAAGTGCTGCTACAGGCCTATTTGGAAAATATGAGACCCTTTCACCCTCCTTTGCTTGGAAAATGGAAGAGCGGAAAGCAGCTGACGGAAAAAGTGTAGAGTACTGGGTCTATCTCCGAAACGATATTTTCTGGGAACCACTCTCCATCCGTGAATTGGCCAATGGAACAAAGCTTTCAGAACATTTCTTCCAACGGAGGCCGGTCACTGCTCAAGACTTTAAATTCGGGTTCGACCTTCTGATGAATCCTTTCAATCAAGAAATGGTCGCCATAACAATGCAGGGGAAATTTTCTGACATCACGGCTGTGGAAGTGATCGATCCGCAAACATTTGTAGTTAGATGGGCATCAAAAGCCTTTACCAATGAGGCTGGAGAGACGATTTATAAACCGAGATATGTTTCAAAACTATTGACAGGCAGCTTTTCTCCTGCCGCAGAATGGGTATGGGCCTACAGACCTGATGGAACCCGAATTGTTTCTGAGGAAGATCAGAGAACAAGTAGCAGCCTGATCGAACATATGCAGCTCCATTGGGCAAAAAATATCATACCAAGCTGTGGTCCTTGGAACTTCATTGAGATGAGCGATGAGTCGATCAGATTTAAAAGGAATCCCCACTATTTTGACCCTCTAGATCCTCTGTACGATGAATGGGAAGTGGCGATGCGGGCAGGTTTTGACTCGATCTGGAACGACTTTAAACTGGGCAAAATTTCGACCTATGCATTAAACGCACAACAAATCCCAGACTGGGAACGATTCAAAAACACCCCCGAATACTTAGCGCAAAAAGAAAAAGGGGAGGCGATCCATATCCTTACCTACCCAAATAACGGCTATTACTATGTTGGGTGGAACATGAAACGGCCCCTGTTCTCATCTAAAAAAGTTAGACAAGCACTCACCCTTGCTATAGATAGACCCAGAATCATTTCAGAGATCTTATATGGGCAAGGATTTGAGATTATCGGCACTTTCCCCCAAGATTCTCCAGCCACAAACCCAAATTTGAAACCATGGCCCTATGATCCCGATCTTGCCCGTAAAATGTTGGCTGAAGAGGGCTGGGCAGACTTAGATAGGGATGGAGTACTGGAAAAAGAGATCGACGGTAAAAGGGTCCTTTTTTCTTTTAAACTGATCTACCCTTCGAAAGGTCCAGTGGGTAAAGCCACCGTAGAAGCCATAGCGACACAGTTGAAAAAAGTTGGCATTCGAGCAGAACTTCTCGGCCTTGAAATGACCGATATGAGCGAGCGGATGAGTCAAAAGGATTTTGATGCCCTCTACATGGGATGGCAGAACGGCGCTCCACCCGAAGATCCCAGACAAATCTGGAGCTCTAGCGGCGCCAATGAAGTGGGATCTGCCAATTATGTAGGTTTTGCTAATAGCGAAGCCGAAAAGATCATCGATGCATTGGATTACGCTTCAGAAAAAGAGGAGAGGGTTAAACTGTACCACCGTTTCGACGACATCCTGTACGAGGAACAACCCTATACTTTCCTATTCTCTCTCTACCAGAACTTGCTCTACAGAGAATACATCGAGAATGTCTTTATCCCTAAGGATCGACAAGATTTAGTGCCGGGCGCAGATGTTGCGCAACCGATCGGGTCGATCTTCTACGATAAAAGGGCTTTTGAATAATGCTGAAGTATATTTCGAAAAGACTTTTGTTATTACCCTTAACTCTCTTTTTGATCCTTCTTTTTAACTTTATCGTCTTAAATTTAGCTCCCGGAGAACCCTCGTCAGTGGTCCAAGTGACTGGTGAAGGAGGAGCCCAAAGTTCCAACGCATCCACTGCCTCTCCTTTGCTAGATCGTTACCTGATCTTCCGAGAACACTATGGGTTGACACTTCCTATTCTTTTCAATTTATGGCCTTCTACAACAACTGAGACCATTATAGAAAAGATCGACCATCTTAAAGCTTTTGATGAGGGAGATAAAACAGTCACTGCCAAAAAGTATGAAAAAGACAGGCTCTTTTTATTCGATCACGCACGCTTCATCATGCCAAAGTTGTTGCCCATCATGGAAAATCGGTCCCTTTCTCTTAGCGCCAGAAGGTGGGCAACACTTGTCTTTATCCGTGGCGGGTTTGTTTTTGGTGGCACTTCCGACGCTTCCAACCGTCTATTAGTGAACCTCCTTCCTCCCAAAAATGTCTCTTTAGATAATTTGGAAAGTACAATTGAGCAGCTCCAGAACTGGTATAACAAGGTCGAGGTTGAGCGAGATTTTAACCCAAGCTTTAGCCAAAAAATATCGATATTCTTCACCCAAACAAGGTTTTGGCGCTATTTCAGCCGAGTGATCACTCTCGATTTTGGAACGATGCGCAATGATAATAACCGGTACGTGATCGATGAGGTCTTCAAAAGGATACCGATCTCTTTGACCCTTGCTGGCATTCCTCTGATCCTCACTTTTTTCCTCTGCCAATTTTTTGGTTATTGGGGAGCCTATAGGGATGGGGAATTGGAAGAGCGAGTGATGGACTTGACACTTCTCACCCTTTTTGCCATCCCCGTATTTGTGGCAGGCCCTTTTTTGATTGAATGGGTTGCCCTTAAAGTGGGGTTACCGATCTATGGTTTTTCTAGCCCAGAACGGATCTATAAAAACTTAACTTCATGGGAACGGTTAAAAGATATAGGGATACACATCCTACTGCCCGTGACAGCTATTCTTTATGGTAGTTTTGCAGCTCAAAGCCGTTTAACAAAACACCTCGTTCAAGAAATTTCTCATCAAGAGTTTATCCAAACGGCACGGGCTAAAGGGCTATCTGAATGGACTATTGCTTGGAAGCACATTGGTAGAAACCTTGCCATTGTTCTTGTGACAAGTCTGGCAGGTTCATTGGGCGTCTTATTGGGTGGCTCTCTCATTATTGAGACACTATTTGAGATCAATGGATTTGGTCGATTTTTTTACGAGGCCATCTTGAACAGGGACTACAACGTCATTTTATTTTCGTCTATAGCAGGGTCTTTTCTGACATTGTTGGGCTATCTTTTGGCTGACTTATCCTACATCTTGCTCGATCCGCGGGTGCGCTTCTCATGATAAAACAGAATATTAATAGGATAGGCAGGATGAAGAAGGATACTTATAAAATTATTCTATCCTTTCGCCGCAGACGATCCGGCTTATCTTGTTCTATTTTTTCTGCTCCAGGATGTTCCACATGATTGAAAAAGTGAAAAGGGAATTGAAAAAACACCCTATTGCCCTATGTGCAGCCATTTTTTTAACCGTGTTTGTATTCATCGCTTTTTTTGCACCTTTCCTAGCCAGTAACCAACCAATTTTTGCTGTTTTTGAAGGGAACATCTATTTCCCTCTGTTCCGCTACTTGCTTTATCCAGGTTTTTATACAAAACCGATCGACCAAGCCTTCAATCTTCTGCTTCTCTTTCTACCAATCTTTTTCTTACTCTATAAAAGGTTTTGGATTCCTGCCCTCCTATTTGTTGTAACCTTCTTTACACTGCAATTCTTTCCTATCAAAAATCCTATTAGTCCAGGAAACAACTACGAACGATTAGAGAAAGTCCTCTCCTACACGCTTGAAAAGGAACAACAGGAAAAATTACTGCCCCTTGTTCCTGCTTACCAAGCTCTACTTGAAACACGCCAAGGGCAAACGATCGAACCAACTCCTTCCATCCTTCCCACCTTGTGGAATCTTCGAGAAAGAGAAATTCAAGAAGAAAAAGATAGGGCTGAAAGTAATCCAGAAGCCCTTGCAGCTATCAATCAAAAGCAAAACGACCTAGAAGAAGCCTCACACCATCTTTTCAAGGTGATGCCCTTGATTCGCCCTTTCCACTATGAACAAGATGCCGGAGGAAGCCAGTTACTCAACACCTTGCTCCCTTGGTATAAACTCACCCGTGTCAATAGAAAGGACCTGACTGCAGCCATCATTTTTGGAACGAGAATATCCCTTGTAGTTGGATTTGGAAGTGTTTTACTTGCGGCACTGATCGGCCTCCCTTTTGGGGCAGCTGCAGGCTACTTTACCCGCTGGGTTGATCTCCTATTTTCCCGTGTTCTTGAGGTGTGGGAAGGGATGCCAGTTTTCTTCATGCTTTTGATGATTGTTGCCATAACCGAAAGTAAATCGATTGGCTGGCTTATTGCCATCATTGCTGTTTTTGGATGGACAGGCTTTGCCCGTTATGTCCGTAGCGAAGCTCTTCGTATCCGTAACTTGCCTTATATCCTTGCCGCAAAAACATACGGAGCTAGTGAAACGAGGATTCTTTTTAAACACTTATTACCAAATGCACTCGTCAGCTTTTTTGCCATCCTCCCTTTTGCCATCTTAGGGGCCATAACAGTCTGAATCGGGTATTTCTTTCTTGGGACTCGGTGAAGAGGGTTCTGCCTCTCTTGGAATTTTAATGGACGAAGGACGCAACCATTTTCCTGCCGAAAGCAACCTCCTATGGCCTCCAGCTATTTTCTTAACCATCACGTTGGTCTCTTTCGCTATCCTTGGAGACACCCTGAAAAACGCCCTCGACCCTAAACGGGCCTAATTTTCTGGAGCTTAACGACTAAGAATTGATAACATCAAATTTACTCCTAAAAAGGTGGTATTTCTATGACAAGTGCAGTTCACAAACAACTTGTTCAGGGGGCACTTAAATGTGGCGCCCTTGAATTTGGAGAATATCCAATACAGGGAGGCAAAACACGCCCCTATTCATTCGACGTTAGCAAGCTATTAGCTATGGAAGAGCTAGCAGAGCCTCTCAATGAACAAATAAGCAGATTATATGACGATTCTGTCTCTTTTAATGTTCTCTCTTTGGCCGAAAAACTCTATGACGGCTTTTTTTCAAGTAACAATCTACATCTCAGCCTCCCTAACATATCTACAATCGCAAAAAGTCACTTTGGACAAGTTGATGTTGCCTTCTCTAATGAGTTGAAAGGGAAAAAAAGCGTCTGTGTATTCATCAGCACTATTGGAAGCGATAGTGAAAGTCAACAGGTCATCAAAACTATAGAAAAAGATAATGGCTGTATAGTAAAGGCCATTTTCACCATTTTTGCTACCCAAGAAACCGGTCAAAAAATCCCGAAGCAGAGAGAAGATGTACCGATTTTTTCTGTTCTAACTCTAGATAGGGTCATCCATCATTTACCCCCTGGTCAGAATAAACATAGGATAGAGGAATACCGTGATAAACATGCCCCCTCCATCTTAAAGCCATTTTTAACTATGGAACTCTTTCGCCACCCCTATTAGACAGTCGCATTAAGCGACATTCAAAAAAATAAATAGATGGCGATGCTAATCTCACCCGATTTATCGGGTGAAATGTTCACCAATTAGAGGTAAAATAGACCGATGAAGAAATCGCATTTCCTCCTTTCCTCTATCGGTTTTGTAGGCGCACTGCCTATGACCCTCATTGGATCGGTACTGGCTGTCCGGCTTAAGGAAAGTGGGTTTGACCTTGTCTCTATTGGTCTCCTTTCCCTCTTCCACTTCCCTTTTGCTCTAAAACCTCTGTTTGCCCCCCTGGTTGAGCAACTTCCTTCCCCTTTTCGGTGGATGGAACGGAAAGAAGGCTGGCTTTCCTTCTCATTAATACTCACTTTTCTGTGCGTCTGCGGAGTTGCTTTCTTTCCTAGTAACCCTGTTTTAATTTTATTATTGAGCGCCTCTGAGGGGCTCCTTTTTGTGGCCGGTCTGCAGGTTGAAATGGCTTTAGTCAACTCTATCGGACAGATGGTCGCCTCCTCCTGTGTCGTTTCAGGTTATCGGATTGGGCTACTGACAGTCTGGAGCTGGAACCCTTCTCATGGCAGAGGTTGTTGGGTGGAAAATGGCCTATCTCACAGTAGCCTCCCTCTTTATTTTGCCTTTTCTTTTTAGAGTACAACTCCCAAAAATATCTGTAAGCCGCCCCTCTCTTTCTTTTGTTGCTCCTCTGAAAGACCTGTTGCAAAAAGGTCTGCCCCTTTTTGCTTTCCTCCTTTTTTATCGGTTGGGAGACAACCTAGCCAATCCGATGCTCCATCCGTTCTTTTTAGATGTTGGCTTTGATAAAATAGAGATCGCTCAATTTTCTAAGGGGATAGGAATGGGCGCGACTTTAGCAGGAGTTGCTGCCGCAGGATTTTTAAGAAATATCCCTTATCCCCTTTTTATTTTTGGCCTTCTCCATAGCTTTTCTTTTTTGCTTTTCGGATTTTTACAATTAAACCCTTGGGCCTTAGCAGGAACTGTCGTTATCGAACATTTCACAGGTGGTATGGTGATCACAGCCTTCATTGCTACCCTTTGGAAAGAGGTCACACCCCGTTTTGGAGCGACTCAATATGCACTGCTTTGGTCGCTTATCTCATTAAAGCAGAACGTAATAGCCAGCTTCAGTGGTGTGTTGGCCTCTTTTTTAGGGTGGCCCCTTTTCTTCAGCTCGATAGCAGCCTTATCGACTCTGTGTGCATTTTTTTCTTTACCTCTTCAGTTGACATCTCGTTTGACTCCCACTAAGATGGAACCCTGATTTTGGAGGTACGACTCCCAAAGCTGGACTAGATTCAATTTTAGGAGTCGTCACTGATTAGGAGGACATATGTTACAAGCTTTATTAATTAACCTATTTTTGAGTTATCTGTCTTTTGATGTGCCCACAAAAGACAGGATCTTACTACTCACACGTGAAGATCAAGGTGGGCTCTACGCAACTGCTATAGATGCTTTTGGAGACCGCAGTGAAGAGCGGCAAATCACTGTATCATTAGATGACGATTGCGACTGCGAAGAGTGTGTTGAATTAGAGGATGCTTTTGATGTTGTTTCTGGAGACATAGATGTCATCCATGAAGAAGACAACGGTAATCTTTTGCTATACTCTGCCCTTTTTGACAAAGACGAAGCACCCGATTTCCTTCTAGAAAACGAAGACGGTCGCTTTTACTTCCTAAAACGGAAGCACATTTCGCCCTAAAACTTTATTCATCACGAAGAACACGAAGGTAAAAAGGCTTTCCCAAAAAGAAATAATGTATCTTCTACAGATTAAGTTACCTTAGTGTTCTTCGTGATGAATTTTAAAAACACGAACATCACAAAATATCTTCGTGATGAATCTAAGAGCCGAAGATGGCCAACACAATCTGGAAGATAACACTAGAAAGGATCGCCGCTATTGGCAGCGTCACAACCCAAGAAGCTAAAATATCCCTTGTAACAGTCAGATTGATGGCCTCAAGCCCCCTTGCAAAACCAACGCCCAACACTGCACCGACTAGCGTATGCGTTGCGCTGATCGGCAAACCAAGCCTTGAAGCAAGCAGGACAGTCAATGCTGCCCCAAGTTCTGCTGAAAAACCCCTTGTGGGTGTTAACTCGGTGATCTTCTTCCCGATCGTCAAAATCACTCGCCAACCCCAAGTCGCAAGGCCGATCACAATACCGCTGCCTCCTAAAAAAAGGGCCCAAAGAGGGATCACGGTAGCGTAAGAAAGGGCGTTTTCACGCAAGATATTAACAGATCCGACAAGAGGGCCAATCGCATTTGCAACATCATTTGCGCCGTGGGCAAAGGCCATCAAACAGGCAGTTAAAATTTGCAGTTTCATGAAAATCTTTTCTACAAATTGAAATTGAGAGTGAATCACATCAGAAACAGGCACTTGGCGTAAGGAGGAGGCCATTTCTTGCACTTCACCCAACATATTAAACACTTTATCTTGCAATTCACCCGAAGCTTTTCCAGAGATACGGAGAAGATGTTTTTCAACTTTTGTCAAACCAACAAGAACTTCGGGTTGATATTCTGGTGGGATTTCAAGTAACTCCTCATGCATCCCAATTCTTCTGATCCACAAAATGCTCAGCACTGCACCTATAACAGCGACTAAGAAGGCAATCATGACGCTTTGTGAAAAAGATAGGCTGTGAAGCCCCTCATCATGGGAACTCAAAAGAATGGTGGCAGCTAAGACAAGTAGGACTGCTCCAAAAAAAAGAGGGGCTAATTTTTTGGCCTGCTCTAGAGGGGCGGAGGAAAGAAAAATTCTTTCCTTTACAAGGGTAAAAAGGTAATAGGAAGCCAAGCCACCTAGAAGAGGAGATATAACCCAGCTGGAAACGATCATGGTGACCACGTTCCAGTCGATTGTGCCTACTCCTCCAAGCATGATGCCAAAACCAACAATGGCCCCAATGATGGCATGAGTTGTCGAGACAGGCCAGCCGAAGTAGGATGCCACTTGCAACCAGGCACCTGCCGATAATAGCGCTGACAACATGCCATAAACATATAATTTAGGGTTATGCGTAAATAGCTCGGGCAATAAAATGCCGCTTTGAACAGTTTCTGTTACGCGGGAACCAAAAAAGAACGCGCCAGAAAATTCGAAGATTGCGGCTAATACAAGGGCTGACCTGAGTGTGAGGGCCCCAGAGCCGACGCTTGTTCCCATCGCATTGGCTACGTCATTTGCACCAATGCTCCAGGCCATGTAAAAGCCTGATAAAAGAACAACGACGAGTAAAATTTGGTCGGGTGTAAAATACATCACTTCACATCCATTATTTTACATCAAGCGTCATGCGAACGCGGTTTGCTAATTTTTCCGAGAGGTTAGAGATACTAGCCACAAGAAGACATACCTTCTCCCACAGATGAAATTCAGAATAAGAAAGTTGTGTGTCAACCCTGAATAGGGCTTTGGAAAACTCTCTTTGGATCAGGTCAGCCTCATGCTCTTTAATCGCCACTTGATGGGCCATCGCCCTCACTTTTTCGGCTTCAATTCCTCCAAATGTCGACTCTAAAAGTTCATCTAACTCTTGGATGATCTTTCTAGCCCACTCAAAAGTTTCGATATTTTTATCTAGAAATTTGAAGAAAATGGCCTCAAATTCAGGTTTAAATGATAAGGGTCGTAAAGTTAAAACCAAGCCAAGATCTTCAACATGGTCTGCAATTTCATCTTGGCACTCTAATATTTCCAATAATGCCCCTCTATCAATCGGAAGAAAAAGACTTTTTGGAAGATGATTTCTGATCTCATTTTTTGCCAAATCTGCCTTGTGCTCTAATTCTGAAATTTTTACTGCAAGCGTTTCTATGGCTGGGAAGTCCCCTGCTTTCAAGGCTTCAAAAAGGGGCCCAAGCTCTTGCACGCAAGCAACAACCCTGTCCATATGCGTTCTAAGAAGGGCAAATGGAGATCTGCCAAACATACTAAAAAGATTTAACACGGCAACATCACCTATTTGTTATCTGGTTTTAAATGCATCGTCCCAAACTTGCGATAAATTCCGTCGGAAATAAAGAGACTAGCTTCGTATAGAATTGGAGCCGCTAAAAAGCATACGGCCTCTGCTATGGGATGGAATCCTAAATTCTTCTCTAATCCATGATTCTCTAGCTTTTTTAATAGTGGCAATAAGGGAGGAAGAACTCTTAGGGAACTCAACAAAACTCGTAAATAGGCCTGTGTGGATAACATTGGGTCATTGTCCTTGTTATCGTGGGCATACTGTACGAGGAAGAGTTCATGGAAAAGGACAGATAATGAACCTGCAACTTTCATGATTGCTATGGAATAAGCCCAACCTATTTTTTCACCTAGCGGCGTTAAATTTCCTGGAATAAATTCGGTATGACTGGTCAAAAATCCTATTTTGATCACCGGAGTTGGGCTTTGAAATAACATTAAGGTTGTTATTGCTCGGCCTAATTCATGGACAACTCGAGAAATTGTCATGACATAAAATGTCGCCAGAAAGAGCTGCGAAGCCGTGTAGGCAATATGCTCCATCGTTTTTAAGAAAGCGGCCTGCCTTTGATAAGTAGGCTGATGGTAATACTGAAACAGGTGAGAAAGGGTGCGGCAACCTAGATTGCCAGCTACGCAGCCTAGACCCAAAAAAGCAAAACGGACTCGGTCCTGAGGGTTTAAGAAAAAACTTGTGACAACATAAGCCCCTGCAAAAGGAATAATTTGACGATACAAATCGACAAGTGTACCAACGATTCTTTTATCAAGAGACAGAGTAATCGGATGCTGGGCAACCCAATACTCACGAGGAAATGCAGAAAGGTAAAGAGAAGGTAAGGGCGATCTGCTCATAAACTCCAAAGTATACCAAGGTTTTGACTTTTACCGCTCTCTTAAGTCACCATCAAAAATTATGAAGTTATTAGAAGTTCGAGACCTCACGACAACCCTTTTTGCGAAACACCTTGATATTCAGGTTGTAGACCGTCTTTCTTTTTCTCTAGAAAAAGGGAAGACTTTAGCCATTGTTGGGGAATCGGGCTGCGGGAAAACAATGGCCGCTTTATCTCTGCTAAAATTGATTCCGAAAGAGTTAAATAGCCAAATCACTGGACAAGTTTTTTTAGAATCAGAAGATCTGCTCTCCCTTTCTTCCCACGACATGCGTAAAGTAAGGGGTGAAAAGATCGGCTTCATTTTTCAGAATCCAAAAAGAGCGCTGAATCCTGTTTTTTCAGTTGGAGATCAGCTCCGCGAGGTACTCCACTACAGGTCCCACTTAGATGAATCTGAGATTGAGAAGCAAGTTTTAGAATCGCTTGAAAAAGTGGGCATTGCTTCGCCAAAAGAACAACTTTCTGCCTATCCTCATCAACTTTCTGGCGGGATGATCCAAAGGGTGATGATTGCCATGGCCCTTTTGTTAAAACCGAAGCTGCTTATTGCAGATGAGCCTACAACAGCTTTAGATGTTACCACTCAGGCTTCCATTTTGAAGTTGCTTAGGAAACTGCAAGAAGAGGAGGAGATGGCCATTTTGCTCATCACACATGATATGGGTGTTGTTGCAGAAATGGCGCATGAAGTGGTGGTGATGTATGCAACGGAAGGTATAGAAAAATCGGAAGCGACAACACTCTTTAAAAAACCTCTTCACCCTTATACTGAAGAACTTTTTCAATCTAGATTCATTGGAAAACAACTTCCCAGCTCTATTCCGGGTACAGTCCCCTCCCCCAAAAACCTTCCGAAAGGCTGCCACTTTGCCCCTCGATGCTCAAAAAGATTTTCTCTATGCGACCAAGAGGTCCCCATGTTCCAAGTAGACCCAGCAGAAGTCAGATGTTGGTTGTATAAATGATAGAAGTCGAAAACCTCACCAAATCTTTTTACGTAAGCGGTAAAATCCTTCAGGCTGTTCGTGGAGTCGATTTTACTGTTAATACCGGAGAAACCGTTGCTGTTGTAGGGGAATCTGGCTCTGGGAAAAGCACCATTGCCAACCTTCTGCTTGCCCTGGAAGATTTGACAGTCTGGAAAAATACTATTTGAAGGGCATCCATTAACTAAAACGCGTACGCAACAAGAAAAACGAGAAATTCAGATCGTTTTTCAAGACCCCCATTCCTCTTTTAATCCTCGGATGAAGATGGATGAGGCGTTTTTTGAGCCTTTCTATGTCCAAGGCATTTACAAAAAATTTGAAGAGGCAAAACCCAAAATCCTAGAAGCTCTTGCGCTTGTAGGTATGGATCAAGATGCCCTGCAAAGGTACCCCCATGCATTTTCTGGTGGACAATTACAACGTTTAGCTATCGCACGGGCCCTTCTACTGAACCCCAAACTACTGATACTGGATGAACCCCTCTCTTCACTTGACATCTCTTTTCAGGCGCAAATTGTTCAGTTATTGGCCCACTTGAAAAAGACATTAAATCTGACCCTTCTTTTTATCACTCACGATTTACAAGTTGTGAGGGCCTTTGCCGACCGAGTTGTCGTCTTATACTTAGGGAAAGTGATGGAGATGGGGAAAACAGAGGTTTTATTTCATAAACCTCACCATCCCTATACAGAGGCCCTTTTGTCCAGTATCCCTCCACAAAACCCATGGGATAAAAGAGAACCATTACCAATAGGCGATCAGCTGCCCTCTCCTTTCGATCCCCCTTCTGGCTGCCCATTCCGCACCCGCTGCCCTTACGCAGAAGCAAGATGTGCTAAACCCATCCAGGAAAAGAAGAAGGAGGGCCATTCTTGGTGGTGCATCCTCGACCAGCTCCCAGTGCACATACCCATAGACCTCAAAACCTTTCAAAATTTTGAATCACGATAGAGCAGAGGCGGGGATCAGGGTGAGTAGGTGGGTCTCTTTCACCTACTTATTTTACCAAAAAGGACAGGGAGCATTGAGAATTTGTTCGATGTCGGGAGGAAGGGGTGGTTCGGTGCCGATGTCCCCAAAGTAGAGGGCCCATTGTTCTTTTCCAAAGGCAATCGAATACAAGTATAAATTTCAAACTACAGAGGCTTTTGCAAAACGCTAGCTTTACAAAAATATTCTATAGCACCGTTTAATTAACCACTGTATAATCCAGTGTTTCATTTGGTAACATTTGCTATGCAAATCATGGTTGAAGGCGCTTATGGCATTTAGTACTAATCTTCAAACGCTTAGAGCTGATCTATTAGCTGCCAGGCCTAATCCCCCTCCTGATGAGGAAATTTCGCCACAAGCACAAGAGGCGCTTAGACCACTGGTTGATCGTATTATTGAGATTGTCAGTAAAATGGATTGGAGGTACAGAGCAGCAGATAACGCAGTGATCGAATTTACCGTAGAAGATACAGCACCTCTCTACGTGTCGGTTAGAGCCATTAAAGAACAAGCCGCACGGTTAAGAGTTAGCCGCTTTCGTTTAAACGAGTTTTGCTTACCCATATTAGCCGTTTACAACTTCACTGTAAAAGAGCAAGGGATTGAACAATTTGCTGCACAACTTGACTTTCTTGAGAATAGAGATCATCAATTAAATACAGCTGACCTGGGAGAGCAAGTGGTGCGAGCGAAGGTTAAGCTTGATTACTACCAAAGGACGGAAAGTAATGAACACTACTTTATCGAACACGTAAAACTGAAGCTAAATTTGGGGGAGGGGAGGCATGACTCTGTCAAAAAGCCAACCGACGAAGAGCACGAGACCGGCATGTTTTTGGTTGCCCTCTACACCCACAGGTTAAATCAACAGCTAGATTGATGTATTAGCTACTAAATTAGGATTTTCGTTTTCAGAGCCAGTATCTTTTATAACGTCCCTTCTACTGAGAAAGGAACAAAGCTGTCCCCCTTTCCTAATAAAAGGCTGTCCATCAGAGAAGAAGATGGCAATGTCGTCAGAGTAGTCTTTTTTAACTTTTAGCAAAAACGAGTAGTAGGTTGCCCAACGGGATCGAGTGCCAACCCCAAATTCTATTTGCAATTCCCCTTCGGCGCTTGGAGAAATTAAACTTAACGCCACTATTGATGCCTTTTCTGTTTTTTCAAGCTCCAGTTCAGAAGTGTGTACTTTTATTCGGTTGTCCTGGCTTATTTGCAGGTGCATAGGCGCGTCAAAAGAGAGCGTTAGTAAGTTTAGGGCATGAGTCATCTAAAACCAAATGTATTTTTCTCCTTGATATCACCCCATTCATTTAAGAGAAACCTTTTTTTACAGTATTTTTAAAACGTTTTTACAAGGAAGCTAGAGCAGCATGTGATAATGAGTCGGACTCTGCGCCCTCCAACCTGTTGATTCCAAAATGAGGTTTCAGTCCCTGTTAAACAAATGATTGGCCCCTCCCTCAATCCAAATAAAGCTACAAAGAAATCCAAACGTCTCTAAAATTCAAAAGTATTTTTCTTCCACTCCAACTTAATCTACGTTTTTTTTCTTGACAAAATTTTCGACAATTTTAAAGATGAACAATTGACCATCGAGAACAAGGAGAGTTTATGGAAACAATGGAATTACCCGCCCAAGAAATTCTTGACTGTTTGAAGATGTCGGGAAGACGATTTCAGACAAAGGCGGTAAGAGACGCTAGAAGTAGTAAAGAGACAATCACTCCACATCTTCTGGCAAGGTTGGCAGAAGTAGCAGAGAATCCGGATGGTTTTACAGAAGGGGATTTCTCTCACCTCTATTCCACTTTCCTATTAGCAGAATTTCGAGAACACCTTGCATTCCCATTGTTAATACAAATACTCCGTCTTCCTGGTAAAGAAATAGAGAATTTGTTCCCATTAGAGTTTATCACCGAATCAGCCCATCTTATTTTGGCAAGCGTTTTTAATGGTGATTTAAAGGCTTTGCAAGATCTATATGATGACAAGACAATCTATAGCGATTGCCGGATTGCCGGCATAAAGGCTATATTCTGCCTTCTAAACGAGGGTGTTTTATCCGAAGAAGTTTGCTCTACCTTTTTACGAGAAAAGCTTGCCGAAGCTATAAAAAAAGAGGATATTGAATCTGTTACGACTATTGTAGAAGGTGTTCTTCATTGTGATCTAAGTTCACTAAAAGACCTTTCTGATGAGGCTTTCAATAAAGATGTTGTCGACACCTTCGAGATAGAGTGGAATGACTCGATATTCGAAATTGAAAATGGGAGATCTTCAGCTTACAGACTCACCAACAGCACAGAGAGTGAGATGGGTTGGTGGGCTTGTTTTGAAACATAACCTTCAAAAATAGGACCGGGCAGGGAAATCCGAGTAAAACCCTGCTTTTTCAGCCTAGAAGAGGAGGTCAAAGAGAAATCCGGTTTTTGTTAAAGCCTACTAGGATTCAACTTGAGGAATTCTACAAGAAAGTAACAAGTGCTTTTTCTCCAAAACGCTTTTCTTAGAGATCGTCCATGAGAGACTGCTTCGGAAGCATTGGATCCCACCTAATCTCTCTCAATTCTGAAGGCAAAGTTTACAGCTTCTTAGATGAGATCAAAATAAAAATTCTCCCCCTTTGCACATTCATCTCATTACAGAAATAAGGGAAGTCACGGCTTATTTTAATGCGGCGATGACCTCTTGGGCGTCCACCAAACGTGTATGGTCTGGAAGTGAGACGTTTTTGGGCTTTTCAGGAATAAAAAGAGCGCAATAGAGGGTGGCATGGGGGTTACGGTCAATTGGAGGAAAACCTTTGGCTTTCAGCTCATTCATCGTCCCTTCTGCCCATGAACTGGAAGGCGGTTTCATCAGCCATTTCGACTCACCAATGAGAAGGGCTTTTCCATCTAGCGATGTTGAAACAATGTCCCACTCTTTCCCTTGGGCGTGCCAATAGCGGCTTGCTTGTCCAAAAAGAGGGTCACCCCATTGCTCAGAAAGAGCAGGAAGGGCACGGCGACAAAGATCTTCCCACATCATCGAGAAAAGGGCAGGGAGATGTTCTTCCAGCCACTTTTTCCTACTTGCTGATTGGGATTGCATCAGATAGCTTCTCCTAGGAGCTACCACCTCGAACCAGAATCGAAGAAAAGGGTCTTTGATATTATAGAGGGTTCGTTTTGATTGATGCTCTAAGCAACTCATTTCCCTCCCTTGAACTAAACATTATGCTGCAAAACATAATGTTTCAAAGCATAATCTTTAGAAATGCCAGCACTCGGGATAGACTCCGAGATATTTAGCCAAACAGGAGAGGAATCTTCCCCTTTCCCCTCTTCCTATCCTCTTTCCAAAAAAAAATTATCTCGGAGTAAACTCCGAGAAAAGAGGGAAAATCTCGGAATAGATTCCGAGTAATCTTATGTTTGAAGAAATCATCATTGAGCAAAATCCCCATTGGGAAGAGACGTTGTACCCAATTGGGGTTCATCGTGCTGTTTTTGAGACGCTTCAAAAATACATGGCCTCACCTCATATCATTTCCGTTACTGGGGTTAGGCGTGCAGGAAAAAGCACCCTTATAAAACAACTGATCAACTCGCTCATAGAGAATGAGGGAATTCCTCCCCAGAACATCTTTTTTATTAATTTAGAACACCCCTACTTCACCCAGTACTCTAACGACGTCAAGTACTTGGAAATTCTTTTTGAAGATTACCGAAAAGTGGCTCAACCAGAAGGGAAAGTCTACTGCTTGCTTGATGAAATCCAGTTTTTCGCCAACTGGCCCGTGTTTGTGAAAGCCCATTATGAGATGGGAAAGATCAAATTCATCATTACAGGATCCAATTCATCTCTATTATCTCATGAATTGTTGACATTGCTTTCTGGCCGTACACTGCCTATCGAAGTGTACCCACTCTCCCTAGATGAGGTCATCCATGCAAAAACAAAAATCAAGAAATTGGACTCTATCCATATCGCAAGACATCGCACCCAAATAAAGGGATTATTAGAGGACTATCTTCGATACGGCGGATTTCCCGATGTTGCATTGGGTGCAGATTTTCAAATAGCCGATGATATTTTGAATGCATATTCAAAAAGCATTCTCTATCAGGATGTTGCCACAAGAGTCGGCCTAAAAAAACCTCAACATCTTGAAAGGCTATTCTATTATCTCACTTCCCAAACAGGAGCCCCTTTTTCCTATTCTGGTTTGGGGAAAATTTTTGACCTGTCCGACAAAACAATCAAAGAATATTTAGAAGGCTTCAAAGAAGCCAACCTCTTGTTTGAAGTAGACCACTTCTCTTTCTCACTCAAACAACAGGTAAGGGCTCCAAAAAAAGTCTATTCTATAGATCCAGGCCTCATCAATGCAGTTGCTTTCAAATTTTCAGAAAATCGTGGGAGACTTTTCGAAAATGTTGTTTTTCTAGAGTTTAAAAGGCGTGGAGCCGAGATTTATTACTACAAGACAACCCAAAGTTATGAAGTCAATTTTGTTGTTAAACGTGGGAGGGAACTATCTCTTTACCAAGTCTGCACCGACTTCAGACAAGAGGGAACTTTCACCCGTGAAGTACGCGGCCTTGTCCATGCTGCCAAAGAATTAAAACTAAAGACTGGAACCATCATTACTGCAGAAGAAGAGGAGGACATCGAAGTAGAAGGGATCAAAATAAAAATTCTCCCACTCTACAAATTCATCCTCTCAACGGCCGAACAATAATATTATCGGGGCTTACAACAAACTTTTAAAGCTACCCAAAAAAAATAAAAAAATGTTATAACGAACCTCAATTTTTTACTATTATGGCCCATGGTTAACCCAATCACTCCACAAATATCAGATCTTGTACAACACAACATTAATTTTTTACCTTTCAACAGAATTCCAGCTGAGCTCTTTTCTCAAATATTAGGCTTCTTAATATTTTCATACGAAGACCGATCTAAAGTGATAGATACTAAAGTGGTGTCTAATCTTGCATTAGTTTCCAAACCGTTTAAAAAAGCGGTATACGATGCGGTGCATGATTTCCTATGCACTCAAGATCGCGCTACATCAAATCAGATGCTTCGTAGACTACTGGATTCTGATAAAGTCTCTCTGGTTATCTTGAGATATTTAGTACCGATCTCCACCACCGATCACGAACTAGGGAAAATTTTTATCGGGAAAGTCTCTGGAACGGCCTGGGGGGACCCCAACAGTCAATATGCATTAACAACTGCTAAAAAAATCAAAACCATTGCCGTCGAAGCCAAATTGTCTCTTTTCATTTGTTTTACGCGCGGGAGGGGGTCCGAAAAGGAGATGTGGAAGAGTGCCGCCATAGGAAATCTTGTCTGCGATGCCGATCTTATGCAATGGATGTTCGATCAAAAGTACTCTCCGCTTCCCAATTCATTGCCCTCCTCTAAAGAGGCACTGCAGAGCCTAAAAAATTCCGATCGACAAAGAGACATTTGGACGGTGTTGATCACCCATCCTGCTGTTTCAATGGACCACCTCAGACTTTTAAAGGCACTCACCAATGATCCCGAAGCGCTTCAGAAGTTATCCGCATCCACCATTGAAACACTCGTGCAGCGTGCCCTAACTTCTAAAGAAAACACGAATGCCTTGAATCGCATGATAGCCACTGAATCCTCTGTTATTCTTCAGGTACTCTTCGCTCGCATTGACCTCTTTCGAGAGAAGGCTCTGACCGATATGGAGTGGCATATTGTCGAGCTGTGCAAAAAAACGGCAAACGAACACATTACTGCTGCAGTCATGAACCATCTAGAAAAGCGGTTTCAAGAACAACCTGCTCCCGACTTCATTCTAGCTTGCTTGCTCATGGGGCAGTATGACAAAGCGATTGAATGGGGAAAAACATTATTTTCTTCTACCTTCTTGTCTTTGTATCCTCAGAAAATACACCAGGCTTTTGATCTAGAAATGTGCTGCTCGCTTCTCTTACACGCTTTTTCTCACCAATTAAACCGACGTTGGATCTGGGCAAAGATTGCTACCACTCATAATCAAATCCTTGTCTCTCATACCCTTCGAGTGATTTCCGCCTTCATCACTGTTTTTGAAACGGCCATTAAAGGGGTCTTAAATATTACACTTGCCCCACTTAGTAACCGCTATAGCTTTAAGAAAGGCTTATTCTTGGTAGGCAAAGGTATTCCCCTCTCTATCGCTCGTCTCTTCCTGGCGCTGACATTTTACGAGCATCAAATGGTGCGCGACGCCATCCGCAATACTAATGCCTTAGTGGAAGGCATTAATCTGCTAAGTGAAGTCTTATCCAATGATCTTTCTCTAAATAATTCAGCCTGATTTGATCTCCTAATCCCAAAGATTAGGCTTTGAAACATTATGTTTCTGAGCATAATGTTTTGAATATCCGAGAAAAGCGGAAATATCTAAAGGGATAAAGAAAAAACGAGTTGGGCAAGATAGATTGGGATCCAACTTCGCCCAACAATATTTTTTAATAACCGAAGACTATCTACTCAATCCTGTGTTTCCTGTTTTTTTATATTCAGCGCGCCATGTTTTAGGTTAATACCCGTACATACCTATCCTGTTTTTGGTTTTAGGCCGAAATCAACAAGCTGATTCTTAGTTAGTTGCTCTTGATTGTTACGCAAAGTAACTTTAGTTTATAATCAATGAGGCAAGGGAGTCACATCGATGCTCAATCCAGAACTCAATGCCATTTTAATCGCCCTCTGGAGAAAGTGGGTCAAAAGGGCAGGCCCTGCCACACAACTGCTTGTCGAAGAGACAAAATTTGTGGCTCCTCAAGTCGCAGCCATTGAAAAAGACCTGGTCGGGTTTATCCAAAGCGATGCTGAAAAACTCCCTTTTCTTCTCTACCATTGGCCCCTTTTTTATCAGGAAGGGCTTTCCATTTTAGGGGAAATACCAAGTCCACTGGGGAAGGTATTATCGATGGGCGCCCCCTTTGGCCCTTATGCTGTTGCAGCAGGTACTTTAGGGGCAAAAGAAGTGACGTTCCTGGATGAAAATGCTTTTTCTTTATCAGCAGCAGCAGAAATTGCAGGACGATTAGGGGTTACACTCCAATCGAGAAAATCGACTGTAAAAGAGAGCTATGACACGATCGTTGTTGATAATCTCTTGCCCTCAGCTCCAGAGATCCATCAACTCTCCTCTCTTTTAAAACCCTCAGGCTTTCTTGTTTTGATCGACAGGGCAGAAAAAGGGGAGAACAAACGGTTGCTCCAGCTACGAGATCACCTTGTTTTGACAGAAAGATACGCAGTACAAGCCCCTTGCGTTTGGAAAGGACCTTGCCCCGCTTTACAAAATAATTTCCCCTGCTTTGCCCAACGACATCTCGACAAAAGTTTTGTCATGAAAGAGATCCAAAGATATGGGCATATCGATCAAAAATCGCTCAAGATAAGCTACTTGATCGTCCGGAAAAAAGGGGCAGAATGGCCCACCCTTCCCGAAACCCCTCTTTACAGAATTGTTAGCGGGGAAATGGAAGGACCGTCAGGAAAGCGGTTCCTCCTTTGTGGAACAGATGGAAAGAAGCGACTTACCCTTACATCTACAAAATATCCTAAAGAGGCAAGAGCCCTCGATTATTTGAAACGGGGCGAACTTCTTGCCATTCAAAACGACCTGCGGCAAGGGGATGACCTTTTTGCAGGCCCTGGTACAACAGCGCACATTGTGGCGGCACTTGGTAAACCACTGGAGGAAACTTTTGAATGAATACATTCAGGTCTGTTCAGGTAGCCATACAAAAAGTACACGACCATCTATATCCAAAAGGGTTTTTCGCAAAGCTTAAAAGCTTTATAAAAGAACCGAAAAAGGCCCTCTCTGAACTGCAAAGGCATGCCGACACGTTGCACCGATGGAAAACAAGCCAGGATGCTGCAGAAAGAAAGCTTTCAAACAAGGCCCTCCAAGTCATCGAGCAATACAACGGCAAACAACACACCATTGTTTTTACAGAACCTGCATCGCACCACTACTCTATTGGGGTACCTCCTAATGAAGGACCTGAAATAGTTCCTGAAATGGGAGAAACTGATCTTTTTAGGATGAGAGTTTTTCAAATCCTCAATAAAGAGATGGGCTTATCGCCTAAAGAGATTTTTTCTCTGAATCAAGGACAGCCAGAAGCTTTTAACCTTGAAGGTCGGGTTTGCTTAAAACAAGACTTCCCAACGTTTCCAGGGGAAACGGTTCGTGTTTCGGTTAACTTTGAAAGGAAGGGGACATCTTTGCCCCGAGAATTATTCGTAGGGGTTAAAAGCACACAGACTGGCTTTCCTGAACCACTATTTTGTTTTGGATTTGCGCTGCCAGAGGCATTTTTGCCCAGGCTTCCAGATAACGCACAAAAATATCCGCGCTATTGGGCCTTATTAAGAAGGAAGGAGGCCCTTGCTAAGGCGCTCCTTCCAAAAGGTGATAAGAATTTAACGGCTAAGCGTCTTCTTTCTCATGAGAGGGATCTTTTTGGAAAGAACCCTGCTCTCTACCGAAAGGGGCTTTCCGCTCTCCTGACCACTCTCTTTGACCTCGACCTTCCTCTCTTGGACGAAATTGACGATCCCTTGAAAAGGACCCTCTATCTCCGTCCCGATCACGTGGAGCGAACGAACGACGTTCTCCGCCACCAAAGCCACCGCCTGAACGAGGAGCAAACGAACGTTGTTCGCCATCACGGGGAGGGAACGAACGTCTTTCACCACCACCATCACGTGGAGCAAACGAACGTCTATCGCCACCATCACGCTGAACAAATGGGCGTCTCTCACCATCACGAGGAGGGAAAGAACGTCTCTCACCTTCAGGACGGTCAAATCCACCAGCTCGAGGTGCGAAAGGCTTCCGTTCTCCATCACCAAAACGGGGACGTCCGAAACTTCTTTCCCCATCTCTTGCAAATGGAGGTCTTGGAGTCCACTCCCTCCGTTCTCTTGGCGGACCGCGGTCTGAAGACCTATCGTCACGCCGAGGGCGATCCGAAAAATCTCTACGACGATCTCCGAAGGCGCCATCTACTGGTCTCGGCCGATTCGAAAATCCGCCAAAACCCCCTTCTCTTTGACCTTCTCGCGGAGCCCTATCGGAAAATCCAGACTCTCTTCGATCATTGGAAAAAGAAGGTCGAGGACGGGAATCCCCATACGGCCGAGCAGTTCTTGAAAATTCTCGAGGAGCACCGTCCCGATTTGGACGCTCTCCATCCCTTTGAAAGCTCCCTCTTCTCTCGAATGGAGCCCCATTTCCGGGAGCTGATTCTCTTCTTCTCTCCCCACCGAAGCCACGATCGTCTCTCTGATAAGAGCGTCGCTCTCCTTGGAATGACCCTCTGTCACCAAATCCTCTTCCTCGATCGTCTTGACGGAAAGATGATGACCCCCGATCAGGCCTTCTCTGTTCAAATGCAGGTTGCTTCTGGTTATCTTCTTCAGAAATCATTGGTCGATCCTCTATTGGTTGAAATTCGAGAGATTCTGAAGGAACTTCTTCAGCCTCGTTAGAACCAGATAGTAGCCTTGTTTTTTCTTCTTCTGTTAGAGCACGGAATGAGCCCACTTCAACAGTTCCAAGAACAAGGGAACCAAGTCTGATTCTTTTTAATGAAACTGTTTCAAGTCCCGCAGCTTCTAAAAGATGACGAACTTCACGTTTCTTCCCTTCACCAATCACAATCCGCAATGTTCCATTACGAATTTTAGTGACCCTGATGGGGGCAACTTGCACACCTTCTACCATTGTACCGGCAGAGATAGCTTTTAAATGCTCATCGTCGATTTCCTTGTCGGCTTTGACGATGTATTCTTTTTCAATGTTCCGGGATGGATGGATCACATCATCGGCAAAAGCACCATCATTGGTCACAAGGAGGAGCCCTTCGGTCTCTTTGTCGAGACGGCCCACCGTGAAAAGACGGTATTCAATATCTGAAAACAGGTCGAGGACACGAGGTTCCCCTTTCGTAGAGCAAACATAACCTCTCGGCTTGTTCAGAAGGTAATAGACCTTCTCAGACTCTGGTTTCACAGGCTCACCGTCTAATGTGACCTGATCTTCAGGCAGGACGGGAGTGGTAAGGGCAGCGACGGTGCCATTCACGGCAACGCGACCGGCAAGGATCAATTCCTCGGCGGCTCTTCGGGAGGCAATGCCGGCCGAAGCTAAAAAACGGTTTAAACGGATCGAATTCAAAAGAACCTACTTATAATAGAAAGTACAAACTAGTATGATCGACACAAGATATTTAAAACAATCTTTTTAAAACGGGAAAGACTTTGAAAAAATCTCCTAACCTCATCCTCATGCGCCATGGCGAATCTGTCTGGAATAAAGCCAATCTGTTCACCGGATGGGTTGATATTCCTCTCTCTCAAAAAGGGATCGAAGAGGCCCAAAAAGCGGGTCGATCATTAAAGGGTCTTTCCTTTGATGTGGTTTATACGAGTAATCTAGCTCGTGCTCAACAAACCGCATTACTAGCTTTGAATGAAGCGGACTCGAATACAATACCCACTTTTCTACCGGAAAAGAATGATCCAAAAGCCGATTGGGCCAAGATCTACTCTGAAAAAACAAAAGAACAACTATTACCTATGATCCGGGCATGGCAATTGAATGAAAGATACTATGGGGAGCTACAAGGGCTAAACAAAACAGAAACAAAAGCTAAGTACGGAGAAGAACAGGTTCAGATCTGGCGCAGAAGTTTTGATGTTCCACCGCCAAATGGGGAAAGCCTTAAAATGACAGCCGCTCGAACCCTCCCCTATTTCGATAAGGAGATTCTGCCACGCCTTGAAAAGGGGGAAAGGGTTTTGATTGTCGCACACGGCAATTCTCTCCGTTCGATCATGATGGAGCTAGACCAACTATCACCACAAGAAGTTGTCTCTCTTGAAATCCCTCTTGGCACCCCAATCCCTTACTTTTTGGAGGGGAAAAAATTGGTGAAAGGCCAGCTGTGAAAAAGCAGATCCATTTCGATAATGCGACGAGCACCCCTTTATCAAAGGGGGTACAAGAGGCTCAGAAGAAGGGGGATTTTCTCTCCCCTTTTTCCCCATACGGAGAGACACGTTCACTTGCCGAAGCTCGCGAACAGATCAACCAACTCTTGCCGACTAAAGAAGAAGGGAGCCTTTTCTTCTCCCCTTCAAGACAACTAGCTGCCGACTCGGTCTACCGCTTTGTGTTTGAAGAGTGGGGGCGCGGGTTTGGTAAAAACCATTTTCTTACATCTCATGTTGAAGAGGCTACTCCGATGATGGCCCTTGCTGAAATTGAAGCATGGGGAGGCAAGGGGACTGTGATCGAGGTCGATTCTCATGGACAGCTCACAAAAGAAAAGCTCCAAGCGGCTTTAACGCCCCGCAGTTCTCTTTTAACCCTCTCCCTTGGAAACGGGATGCTAGGCACAATCCATCCTATCGAAGAGTTACACCCTGTTTTAGATGACCGTGGTGTCCTTTTGCATCTTGATCTCTCCCACATCATTGGCAAGATCGATCTCGATTTAGAAAAATTAAGAGCCGATTTTATCACTTTTTCAGTTGAAACCCTTCACGGGCCGAGAGGTGCTGCAGTCCTTTGGTCCAAGAGACCTTTGAAAAGCGGTCATTTTCTTTTTGGGAGTGAACGTGGAGCTTTAGGAGTCATGGACGTCCCTCGTTTTTTAGCCATAGGCGCTGCCGCCCAAGAAGGGAAAGAGCATCTTTCAACCTTACAGATGGAAGGGAGTTTGCTGCGGGAACATTTTGAAACAGAACTTCAAAGAGCCATCTGTGACTGCAAAATTTTGTTTAAAGAGGCAGCACGCCTTCCCACAACATCTGTCATCTCCTTTCCTGGTGTCATGAGTGAATCGCTCCTTTATCTTCTCAGTGAAAAAGGGTTGCACGCCTCAATGGGTGGGGAGACCTTCCAAATGATCGGTCACCTTCTAAAAGCGTGTCATTTCCCTCCAAAAATAGCCCTCACCTCTCTGTCCTTTTCGTTTTCTAGGATGAACACCTTTGAAGAGGTGGACCTTGCAGTTAAAATGATCCAAGAAGCCTATCAACAACTCAGGAAACTTTCCCTCCATCTCTTATGAAAAATTGGCTTTCCCCCTTCCCTTGGGCACAATTTCCGAAAAAGCTAAAAAGCAGTCTGCTACGGATTACCGCTGCTGGCCGTTTTTTAGAAGATGAATCAAAATCACGAGGAATGCGTCTTGCCGAGGGCTTTTCTGGTTCTGTTGAAGAGGGAAATGCCCTCCATCTTTACTGGCTTATCGATCCAGATGATGGGCATATTGTCGATGCAAAGTTTTTGGCTTTTGGAGAGACTCCGCTGATTGGTGCAGCCGAAATCATATCAAAGTGGGTCGTCGGCAAAAATTATGATCAGGCTAGCCGTCTCACAAGTTCTATCGTTGAAAACGAGGCAGAAGGCCCTTTTCCAAAAGAGACCCTGCCTCTTCTCAACTTAGCTTTAGATGCTGTAGAGAAAGCGGCTGCCACCTGCACTGACATTCCTCTTCCAATGGCCTACAGCGCCCCTCCCGTTTCGTTCACGGGGGATATTGTCGAAGGCGGCATCCCGAACTGGTTTGAAATGGGTAGGAACGAACAGATCGCCATCGTCGAAGAGGTGCTAAACAAAGATATCCGTCCATACATCGCTTTAGACGGCGGTGGGGTAGAGATCCTTAATCTATTAGAAGGGAAGGAGGCGATCATCTCGTATCAAGGCAATTGTACCTCTTGCTACTCCTCGACAGGAGCTACTCTATCCTACATTCAACAAGTACTAAGAGCAAAAGTCCATCCAGATCTAACAGTAACACCCGATCTATAACAGGTTTTAGTTGATCCGTCGATAGACAATATAACCTTTTTTGCTTGAAAAACCGGGTGCATTCCAGACAAACGAGTCGTCGTCGGCTATTTTGGCTTTTCCACCCTCATTTAATGTCGCAATATAGTGACCACCATAAGTCTCACCCCAGTGGTGGGTGATCCCAACAAGGGCATATTTAGCTTCAGTCTTCTCTAGAGTCAGCGAGGCTAAATCGATCTCAAGAGGAACCTCTTTTTCATTTTCCCTATAAACATTAAAACAGATAAAGGGAGGTGAATTTTCCGAAATGGTAAATAAAGTATTCGGGGTAAAGTCTGAACCTAAGCTGTATTCAGCTATGTAATCTGGAGAAAGAGGGGGCAACCCCCTCTTTTCTAAATACAGATTTGCAGAAGAAATTTGTTTCGCTAAGATCTCACCCCTTATTTCGGGTGGTAACAAGATATTTAGAGCTATCTCGAATATATTTTTGTAATGATTGGGTTCGAATTTTATTCCGGGATGGACAGCAGAAAAGGTCTCTTCAACATCTGCGACAAGGGGCCTTAAAGTGGACAGATTAAATTTTTCATTTTCCACACCCTCTTTTTTAATTCCGTTTTGAATAAGTAATTCTCGATATAAAGCTTGCAGTGCGTCAACCGCCTTTTTTCGAAGGGCAAAAGCATCGTCAGACTCTCCTGGAAAAGGCTGATTCGCAGCATTTTCTAAATCGGGTATTATCTTTCCTTTTCCATGCTGAAGAGCAAAATAGAAAGGGTCTAGCGCGTTAGTCACCACTTCTCTTTCTTTTCTGTATTTAGGCTCTATAACCTGAGCCAATTGAGTAGAAAGTCTCACCCAAATATTTTCTTGGGTAAAAACATTAGACAAATCTTCTTCAAAAGTTTTGCTAGATATCACAGGAAGTGCAGGCTTGACCTCAGGCATGACAGCATTTAAAAGGGCGTCCATCCCCTCTTGTGAATCGTGCTGACGAGTCACACCACCTGGAAACTTATAAGAAGCAAAAAGAACTGCTCTCAGATTATTAACAGCTTGTCCCCGAGAAGATGCGGTCGATGAATTTTTTATATACTCCAAATAAACGGATTTAAGGGCTATGCAAACCGCTTTTCTATTGGCAAAAGAGACAGGATCTTCTTCTTTACCAGTCAGTGGGTTGCGGCACTTAGCAGGCTCCTGATTTAACGCTTCTATAAAGGGCTGGAGTCGAAATAAGACTTGGCAACAAGAGTTCAGCCAACAGCTATTTCCCACGTTAGAAATCCCTTTGATTTGGCAACTGGGAACAAATAGCCCTTGTTCGATCGAAGGATCTAATGTAGTTGCGATAGGAGTTTTTTTGTGGAAAGAGGGGGCATGAGAAGTCGGTGCTGGAAGGGAAATGGTTGGTGGGCTATACGAAGGAGTTGAGGGTACAGAATCACCACTTTCCAATAGAGGTGTCTTAGGCTGCTCACCAAATGTGATACCAAAAAGATCGACTAAAGCTTGGGCATTTGTCCCGAGTTTCCCATCCTTCATCTCTCTCTTCAAAACGGATACTTTTTCTTTTAGAAGAGTTCTATTTTCTTCCGCTAAAGAGGCACCAAACGGAGAGAAAAAAAAGTAATAAAGATACTGGAAAAAACTCAGTTTTTCAACTTTCCAGCCCCTTCCGCCAGGACGGTATAAGAGGCGCAAGTCGGTTTCGAACCGCTTCAAATCGACCGGATTTTGGGTTCTGCTCTGTAAAGAGGCTACAGCCTTCTCTAATCTTGTCATACAGATACATTATATCTGAAAAAAATTCAGATATCATTAAGAACCGATCTCAATTAGCCCGAGATAATAGGAGATACAATTTGTCCTGCGAAAAGACCTGCTAAAGCATCAGCTGGTTCAAGTAATGAATCAAGAGAGGGTTGAGAATCAAAGTAGTCTGAAAGCCGTTGCTTGATTTGATTTTGGTTCTTCATCTCACCTAGCGTAGCTTGAAAGGCAGCGATCAACCCAAGGCGAGGATCGCCTGCTGGAAGTGTAATACTCCCATTGACCAAGCCTAGAAAGTCAAGGCCTATCATATGTCCTGTCTCCGCTCTGTAAGAAAGCCCAAGAGCCGTTGCTAACAGGATCAATTTCGCAGTCGGTATGAGTTGAGTATCGTTGGGAAAAAGCTTTGCTAGAGTGCTATTGAAAGTAGGGTCGTTGATCGTTGATAAAATACGAGCTGTGTAATTTTTAACAAAATCGGATTTGATTGTTTTTTGATCTTTTGCCCCTGAAAAAAGGGTCTGGATAGAGGCTTGCATGACTGCCCCTGATGCCATCACACCTGCAAGGGTGAAAAAAGCAGCAGGAAGAGCTTGAACGCCAGCGGGAGCTAAGGCAGCAATGGCCTGAGTGATAGGAACCATCGTGCTGGCAGATACCGATGCAATCCCCGGAACCAATCCTGTCATCAACAATCCACTGAAAATCAAGGTTTGCTCTCCAACTGAGCGGGCTTTATCCGCATTTTCTTGGCCCGCCTCTAAATTGTCTTTTGTCCTCTCCGATTGAATCTCATTCGTCCTCTTCTCAGCCAGATACTTGGTATTTTGCGCGCTGATATCTTGTATGCTCTTAACCCATTCTGCGAGGGCAGTATTGGTCGTTTGCAACATTTGCAGCTGTACACTCGCTACAAAATCATCAGTGCTCGCTGGCTTGGCATGCTGGCCAGCTTGAGCAACAGCCATTCCAGCAATAGCGATAAAATTGCCCATATCGGACATAGAGACTAAAGGAGGGGGCAGCACAGGGGATGCCATAAGAGGCTCTTTAGTATGTTTTTCTTGCTCCGCTGGAGAAATAGAACTTTTTTGATGGGTTTGAGTGGTCGTTTTAGAAGGTGGTGTAACTTTTGCCGATCCCCCTGTGGAAGCTGTCGGCTGAGTGCCTCCAACGCCTGAAATGTCGTTCATACTTGCCTCCCTAATCGCCCTCTTCTATTCATTAAACTCCTTTAACATAAATTTTGATTGGTGATTGAATAAATAGTTGTTCATAATTGCGGCATGAATACATCTCATTTCAAAGGAAAGGGCCCTTTAGCCCATGTCATTGAGGCTCAAAAAGAAGGGTTAGTCGATCAATCTGAAATCCATGGTGCCGAACCTTCGGGTGCCCGGTCTGGATTTGCCGATTCTCTCCGTGAAACAGCCCTTGTACTCGGCTTTTTGTGGGAATTGCTTCTTTTTTTAAAAGTAGACCCTAGCTTATTTGCTCTGATTCTTCTCCCACCAGCTCTAGGCCTCATTCTTTGGAAAGGTGGCCGAGGGATGTTACTTGGATGGGCCCGCCTAGAACGACTCCATCGGATTGTAGAAGAGGAACGATATGAAATTGAAAATCATCGGCAACAGGAAAGAGAAGAGCTGAAAGAACTTTATCGGGCTAAAGGATTTCAAGGAAAACTTCTGGACGAGGTTGTCGACGTCTTGATGGCAGACGGAGAACGGCTTTTGAAGGTGATGGTGGAAGAAGAGCTAGGGCTTTCTCTTCAATCACAAGAACATCCATTAAAACAAGGTGCAGGATCAGCACTGGGGGCATTCGTTGCTTCTTTTTTCTTTTTATGTGGTCTACTGATTGGGCCTGCCTCTCCTTGGATCGTTTTACCCCTACTTTTTTTAGCTTCTGGAGCATTGTCAACCTATTATTTACGTAACCGTCTATTGCCAGGCATGGTCTGGCATTTAGCAATAGGGGCCTTGGCCCTAGGGATCCCCTTGTTGGCATGGAACCTGGTGTAACCCGCTTCGAGACTTTTTTTGCCCTGGGAAAACCTATTGAGGCAAGCCCCTTTCTACGTAAAGGTGAAGGGAAATTAGGGAGATTTCTTAATCTCAAAGTTTCCATTTTTTCGGCCTGTTTACTTGCAGTTGCCTGGGGAATCTTCTGGATTCCAGGTCTATCCTCCCTCTCCAACACCCTCTTGCTACTTGTCTATTTTCTATCAGGAACGCCTGCCCTCATCAATTCTTTAGAAGATCTATCCCTTCTAAATGTTAATATCGATGTCTTGATGACCCTTGCAGCATTTTCTTCTATTTTCATTGGAGGAGCATACGAAGGCGGACTTTTGTTAGTATTGTTTGCCCTGTCTGGATCATTGGAAGAGATGGTTTCAGCCAAAGCAAAAGGGGCTATCGAGCAGCTTAAAACCCTTTCTCCACAAAAAGCACTCGTCATTGAAGAAGATGGCAAACTGATTGAAAGAGCTGTAGGAGAGGTTCCTGTTGGAAAATTGATCCTGGTAAGAGCGGGAGAATATATCCCACTCGACGGAGAAATCGTTGAAGGCCGTTCCCTTTTGAATCTTTCCCATTTAACAGGAGAAGCTGAACCGATCCCTAAAGGGGTCGGAGATGCAGTTCCTTCAGGTGGATTGACGGTAGATGGAACTCTGACGTTGAAAGTGACCCATTCCATCATCGATTCGACCCTTTCGAAAATCATCCAATTGGTCACAGAGGCAGAAGAGAAAAAACCCCGCCTTGAAAAATGGTTCGATAAGTTCTCTAACCGCTATGCGATGACGATTATCTCGATAGCAACAATCACGGCTCTCATTTACCCTCTTTTTGGGCTTCCTTTCTTGGGAAGAGAGGGATCGATCTACCGTGCCCTTGCTTTTTTGATCGCTGCTTCTCCCTGTGCATTGATCATTGCCCTGCCTACTGCCTATTTAAGTGCCATCAGTGCCTCTGCAAAAAGGGGGATTTTATTGAAAGGAGGAGCCATTTTAGAGGCCCTTGCAAGATCAACGGGTATTGCATTTGATAAAACAGGGACGTTGACGACAGGAGAGCTAGAGGTCGTATCGATCAAAACAGTTGGTTTTTTTTCAAAAGAGGAGGCGATAAAAATTGCCGCCTCTCTTGAACAGGGGGCCAAACACCCACTAGGCCAAGCGATCATCCGTGCGGCTAAAAAAGAGGAACTTGCTCTGACACAACCTGAAGAGGTCAGAATTCTTCCTGGTTATGGTGTCGAGGGAAAAGTGGACGGAGCTATTTCTTATATCGGCAACTTCGAATGGATTCTTCGATCACTTGCCCCTGAAACAAGAAACATTTTGGACCAAGAGCGTTTAGAGGGAAAAAGTTTAGCTGTCCTCAAAAGGGGCGAAAATTTAGCCATCTTCACTTTTCAAGATAGGATACGCCCATCCGCAAAGCAGGTGGTGCAAGAAATGAAGTCAGTATTAGGCCTTAAAACTTACATCCTTACAGGAGATCATCTTGAAAGTGGAAAGAAGGTACAGCAATATCTTGGTATTGATCAACTTTTCGCCGATTTAAAGCCTGACGATAAGCTGTACCATGTTTCTCGCCTTTCAGATGAAGAGGGACTCATGATGGTGGGCGACGGCGTGAACGATGCGCCTGCCCTTGCCCGTGCCTCTGTAGGAATTGCGATGGGTGGTATTGGCAGTGGAGCTGCCCTCGACGCGGCTGACGTTGTCCTACTGAAAGATGAGCTTTTAGACCTCAACTGGTTGATCAAGAAAAGCCGCAAAACTAAGACAATCATCAAAGAAAACCTGATCATTGCCCTATCTGCCATCCTCCTGGCCTCAACCCCCGCCCTTCTCGGCTATGTCCCTTTATGGCTAGCTGTCGTCTTACACGAAGGTGGCACCGTCCTAGTCGGCCTTAACGCCCTCCGCCTCCTCCGCAAATAACCACTCATCGCTAAAACACCCCCCATCTTTTAACATATTTTCCGCCAAAACACCCCCCATAAAACAGCAAATATCTGGTTGTTCGTTTGGAACCCCCAAGCGGCAATTTCGGTCTGTATCAGAAAGCAAAGGATTTAGCGCGAAGCGTTTGTAGTGCGAAGCTGGAGCTTCGCACTACAAAGAGATTGGGGAAAAATTGAAAGAGGGTTCTATTTTTCCTCAAAACTCAAGCCCTTTGCGTAAGTTATTTACTTTCTATGTTCAATAAATGAAGCAAGTGAATCAAAAAGAGGGGAAGGTAATTGATCCCACGCAACCCATTGCCAAACTTCACACTTGTCTGGCTCAAGGAGTAGAGGCTCGCCCTCAAATTGGTCAACAATAACGTATACAGTGATGTAGTGTTTTCTCCCATTCTCCATGACATTCTCGACCCAAGGACCTAAAGTACAGGAGATAGCGTTTAGTCCAGTTTCTTCCAAAAGCTCCCTTCTTGCGCACTCTTCTACACTTTCGCCAAACTCTAAATGGCCTCCCGGAGGTGCCCATTTACTGGAACCATGAGATCCCTTTCTTGGACCAAGAAGAACTTTCCCATCTTTTTGGACAATCACACCCACTCCTACCCTTGGATGCATCCTCTCAGTTACTGCAGGCTCTAAGGCAAACGATGAACTCATGATTCCTCCGAAAATAAAAAAAATCAATACGAGAACAAATCCAGATTTAAAATGCAGATACTTAAGGCCCCTTTTAAAAAAGGCTACAGGCCCGCTTCTTTCTAAAATTTTATTCACCATACCCTGAAACGATCTGATTAAACAAACACTAGCTGATTTTAAGGTATTTTCCTGGTTAAGGATAGAGGGAATTGCGGAAAAAGGGCACGGGTGAGACAGTCGAGAGTATGACCCCTACACCCGAATCCTTCATTACCGCAGTAGAAAGTGAGAGTAAGAAGTTTAAAGACTTCTACTTATGGCTTGAACGGTCGATGCCGAGGGGCTTTTTTGAAGAGGTCTCAAACGACGAAGCGATGCTGGTAGCCCACCACCTCATGGGCTTTGAACTGCAAGACAAATTCTGTTTCATCAACCTGAAACGGTCAGCCCTTGTCCTAACATCTGAGACTCCCACTGCTGACCTGGAAATTTTGGACCGTTTCGCTAAATTTGGGATCAAAAACTACCAGGCATTCGTTTCGACAGAACCGCTACCCGGCATTAAAGATAAAATACGGATTGGTGTTTTAGCTTTTACACAGGCAGAAGAAACAGTCGTTGAGACCCCAGCGCTTCCTCAAGAGAAGATCAACGAGATCAAAATGCATGTGAAACAGATCGACCCGGCTGTTTCCGATGAAGAATTTATAGACTTGGTCAGATCTTTTGACACCCGCTTTTTAAGGGCCCTTTCAATCGAAGATATCACATTAGCGGTAGATATGTTCTTCAGGGCAAAATCAAGAGACAATTGTCAATATGAAGTGCGCTACGTTGAGGACTGGCAAAAGGAAAATAAACCCTCTCTGCAAATCGCCATGGCCTGGCGCAATGCACCGAAATTTAATTTTCTCTACAGGATTGCACAGACGTTCAATCGACATCATTTGGTCATGAGAGGTGTTAGTGCCACTTATATCCATCCCTACGAGCGGCAAAACGTGCTTGTAATGGTGATAGGGATACATGGCGCAGATGGACGGGCCGCCTGGGACACTGCCAACCTTCCCGATTTCTTAAGAGAGCTTGTCCGCGTAAAATATTTTGCTGGTTTTGACCCGATTGCCGAATGTCTAGTCGATAAAGGGGTCATCTCTGGAAACTATGGGAACCTTTTTCGTGCCTTTACCCCTCTCATCCACCAATTTCTTCTGCCTATAGATCCAAATTTATTTACTGAAGATGCAATTAGAGAGGCTTTTTGTGCCCACCCCGATCTAACACTTAAACTGATAGAAGCCTTCAGCGCCCGCTTTGAACCCGATCATGTCGATTCTGATCGCTTTGATCAAGTTGGCAATGAATTTCTCAAAGAGGTGGGGAGACTGGACACTGGCAATGAAATGCTAGACAGGGTTCGAAAACTCACTTTAAGCATTTGCTTTGAAATCATTGCAAAGACTTTAAAAACAAACTTTTATCGAAATAATATCACCGCTTTATCCTTTCGGTTGGACCCAACTTTTCTAGATTGTCTTCCCTACGAAAGATCTCGACTGTTTCCAGAATTGCCTTTCGCCATCTTTTTCATGAAGGGAATGCACTTTTTTGGTTTCCATGTCAGGTTCAAAGATCTTGCAAGAGGTGGTATCAGAACGATTTCTTTACAGAACCTTGACCAGCTGAAGGCTGAACAAAACCATGTCTTTTCAGAATGTTATAATCTGGCCTATACACAACACAAAAAAAATAAAGAAATCCCTGAAGGTGGTGCCAAAGGGGTTATTTTTCTTCAGCCATTTTTTAGGTTAGAAGCAGAAACAGAAGTGTTAAAAGGGGAACTCGACCTCACGAAACTAACCGATAAAGAAAAAGAAGAAAAAATCGCCCTCTTCCGCGAAGAACAACGGCAAGAATTCCTCCATTCCGCGCAGCGCTCTTATATCGAAAGTTTGATCACACTCGTTAACTCTGATGATGACGGCAAAATACGGGCAAAACATGTGGTCGACTACTGGGGAAAACCTGAATATCTCTATGTAGGCCCAGATGAAAACATGAGCGACGAAATGATTTCGTGGATCGCCGCATTTAGTAAACGATATAACTACCGGCCTGGCGGTTCTTTCATCACCTCTAAACCCATAGCTGGCATCAACCATAAAACCTATGGCGTTACTTCACTTGGTGTCATTCGATACATGGATCAACTCCTTCGGAGTATTGGAATCAACCCAGAAAAAGATACGTTCAAGGTGAAACTATCTGGTGGCCCTGACGGAGACGTAGCCGGAAATGCCCTCTTGAGGCTAGCAGAAGAGTATGGGCAGACAGCTAAAGTCGTTGCTCTGACAGATGTTTCTGGAACTATTTCCGATCCTGAAGGGCTCGATTTACAAGAAATGAAACGCCTTTTTAAGGCTGCTCAACCTATCCGATTTTACCCCAAAGAGAAACTGCACGAAGAGGGATATCTTCTAGATAAACAGACTAAGCGGCCAGCAGGGCCCTACGCGATGCAAACCTTATTAGTCAGAAAAAAAGGGGGAAGAGTTGTAGAGGACTGGCTGTCAGGTTCTGAAGCAAATTACCTATTGCGGCATAGCCTTCATAAGACTCAAGCTGATGTGTTCATCACAGCGGGTGGCCGCCCTCGGACCTTAAACAATGCAAATTGGAAAGATTTTTTACTGGAAAGCTCAGAGCCGTCCAGTAAAATCATTGTAGAAGGGGCTAACCTTTACCTTTCACCCGAGGCAAGAAAACAATTGGAGTCATTGGGTGTCTATATCGTCAAAGATAGCTCCGCCAATAAGACGGGGGTGATTTGCTCCTCTTTTGAAGTCTTGGCTGGCCTAACACTTGGCGACGATCTATTTATCCAAGAAAAAGAAACATTGGTTAAAGAAATTCTGCAACGGCTTGCCCTATCTGCTGATAAAGAGGCTGAACTCCTATTAAAATCACACAAAGAATTGGCGTTACCCATGACCGAAATCTCCACTTTGATTTCGGACAAGATGAACCAATTCAAATATGAAATTCTGGCCTATTTAGAAACACTGACGTTAGATAAAGACCCTGGATCACCTTGGAACCAACTGTACTTGGCTTATGTCCTTCCTGTTCTCAGAGAAAAATACCGCGATCGGCTTCTACACCAAGTGCCCGAAGTTCATAAAAAGGCTATCATCGCGGCCTACCTATCTTCTGAGACAGTGTATCGAAGAGGAGTCGCTTGGGCCCCTTCAATCCTCGACATCCTTCCCCTCGTCACAGGCGAGATTTTGAAGAAATAAAACTTTTAAGATTCATCACGAAGAACATCAAGAGATGAATTATTATTTACAACCTCTTGATCCTGGTTCTGGTTTTTATACTAATTTGGTAGAGTGTGGGTGATGTTTAAGTTAGCGATTATCTGTGGTGGCCCGTCGAAAGAGCGGGGTATTTCTTTAAATTCTGCAAGGTCCTTTTTAGACCATACAGCCCCCCTTGGAGTCGATTTAATCCCCCTTTATGTCGATCAAAACTTAAATTATTACCGTCTAACAAGAGCTCAGCTATACTCTAATACCCCCTCTGATTTTGATTTCAAACTCAAGCAAATCGCCCTTCCATTAAATGAAACAGAAGTTTTGGAGTTACTAAAACAGGCGGATTTGGTTTTCCCACTTATCCATGGGGCCTATGGGGAAGATGGGACGTTACAAGCTTTTTTAGAAAGGCACAACATCCCTTATGTAGGCTCTAGCAGTCAAGTTTGCAAAGAAATCTTCAATAAGCAAACTGCAAGAGAAAGAATGAGAAAAGAGGGGTTTTTTACCCTCCCTTCTTTGCACATCACCTCTCCTACAACCCCTGTTGACCCGTTTTGGAGAGAACATCAATTAACTGCTGCCATTGTTAAACCTACCCTTTCAGGGTCCAGCATCGGGGTGACATTCGCTTCGACATCAGATGCCGCAAAAAGAGCTATTTTGAGTTTGTGGGGACAGGGGTTCCATGAGCTCATTGTAGAGCCCTATTGCCAAGAGGCCGAATTCACTATTTGCGTTCTCCAAAGCCATTCTGGAAGGGCCGTTGCAATGATTCCCATGGAGATGGACCATGGAAATGATCCTCAGGGGATTTTAGATTACAGAAAAAAATATCTCCCTACACCTGAAGCCCGTTATTATTGCCCTCCCCGCTTTCCTCAACCTATGATTGAAAATATCCAAAAACAGTCTGAAGCCCTATTTGAGAAGCTGGGCCTTGATGATTTTGTCCGGATTGATGGGTGGGTAACCCAAAAAGGGGAACTCTTTTTTTCCGATCTTAATCCAATCAGCGGGATGGAGCAAAATAGTTTAATTTTTCAGCAGTCGACCCGTGTTGGGATTTCCCATACCGACCTTATCCAATACATCTTAGAAAATGCTCTTAAAAGGTTAGGAAAGACCTACTCCTTTAATAGAAAACCGAAGAAAACGGATGCAGAATCGGTTTTTGTTCTTGCAGGAGGTGTGACTTCAGAAAGGCAAGTCGCCCTCATGACTGGGACGAATGCTTGGCTAAAGCTCTTCCATTCAGAAGATCATCACTCCTCTCTTTTTCTATTAGATCATGACGAAATTGTTTGGCGTTTACCCTACCATTTAGCCCTTCATCACACGGTCGAAGAGATTTGCGAACATTGCCACCAGGCAGAAACATTGATCGACCAGACCATTCCATTAGCCACTAAAATCAGAGATCGACTTGGTTTAGCGCCTACAGATTTTCAGATCCCTCTTAAAATGAACCTGGATGCATTTATTGTAGAAGCAAAGGCTAAAGGTGCCTTTGTGTTCCTCGGGCTGCATGGAGGAATCGGAGAAAGTGGGGAACTTCAACAAAAACTAGAGGAGGCAAATATCCCTTTCAATGGATGTGATGCCAAAGCCTCTAGTCTCTGTATGGACAAACATTTAACTGCTTTGACGATAGAATCTTTAAATGACCCTCATATTCTTCCGATGTCTCAAATCTCTTTTGAAATAGAAGAAAACGGAGAAAATATTTGGAAGAGAGCCATTGAAAAGTTTGGCACATCCGATTTGATCGTGAAACCGCAGTGTGATGGGTGCTCAACGGGTGTGGTTCGTCTATCTTCTTTAGAAGAATTTTCCATTTATCTAGAGGCTCTTCGACAAGATAAATCTCAATTAGTCGTCGGTTCATCGATCATCGAGTTGCCTGTCGAAAAAAACCAGCCCTTTCTCCTAGAACTTTACATCCACACAGATAAAATTGAGATCAGAGATTCGACACTTTCCCATCGACCTGTGAGCGGCTGGTGTGAAGTGACCATCGGTGTCTTAGAAGAAGAGGGGCACTATACAGCTTTTCACCCTAGCATCACTGTAGCAGAGAACCACGTCCTCTCTGTAGAAGAAAAATTCCAAGGGGGAACAGGCATTAACATCACTCCGCCTCCAGAAAATATCCTTTCAAAAGAGACCCGAGAGTTAGTCCAAGAACGTGTTTGTAGAGCAGCTAAAGCTTTGGGAATCAAAAATTATTCCCGTATCGACCTGTTTGTTGAGTTAAAAACAGGGCTCATCCGTTTAATTGAGGTAAACACTCTTCCAGCCCTTACTCCATCCACAGTCTTCTTCCATCAGGCTTTGAGTACATTCCCAGAGCTCTATCCACGTCCACTCTTGGCTAAAATCATCGCTAATGCGAAAAAAGGGGCTGCAGCCCAAGAGTTACTCCACGCTACTGCTTAGATGCATTAAGTGCTTGACTCAGCTTTAGCGTTTTCTTTCATTTTCATTAAAAATTTTTTAATTCCACAGCCTCTCCAGAACACCCTTTACTGACTTTCTGTTACCTAGGGCTTGTCATCCCTCCTCGCTTAGTCGCCTTTGATGAAGAGGTGGTAGAGGCGGTTTCTGCCTAGTTTTTTACCTAACTCTAAGAAGGCGAAAAAGAAAAATAGGACAAAGAATGTTACAAAAACCTTTCCTAAAACCACATCGATTCCTTTATTCATCAATTCTTCGTAGACAAAGGCCACATCCTTTCCCTCAAAAAAACCAACTGCAAAGTGTTCGATTAAGGTGAAGATAAAAACTAAAATACAAAAAGCCGCTGTCTTGTAAAGAGTCGGTATCACAAGTGGCTTTTCAGTAAACTTATCGCCTACCCGAAAACTTTCCCCTATTAAAACCACTTTAGCAAGTATCAGAGCCTGAATAACACCTGAACCATAATGTAGGTAGTCGATCCTATACTCACCAAGAATGAGTCTTCGATAGATCGTCAAAGAGATAAAAAACAGCGATAAAAAAAGGGCATAACAAAAATAGAGCTGCATCTCATGAAGAAATTTTTGTTTTATTTCTTCTTTTTTAAGCTCCATATAAGACCTCTTACTTCATGTATTTCCTTGCCCATGTAAAAGGCAAGGAAATACATAAGGTCTATTTTAGATCGTTAGATTCTGGGACCATTGCACGGATAAGGAGAGCTACTAAAGCTGCAATCACCCCTGCTGGCAATGCAATAATAAAAAAGATCAAAATACCTGCAATGATGATCGTCTCTTTTAGACCACCACGCTGAACAAAACTTTTGATCCCTCTAAAGAAGGCGATAATCTGATCGGCAAAGGTAATCCCTACAACCACCCCAATCAGGATGGCGCCCCACTGGACGTTGAAAAATGAAATAATAATACCGGCAAGAAGAAGGACGAGCACAGCAATGTCTGTCCCACGCTTCATCAACCCTTCTTGTTCAGCCTTTTTTTTGATCGTCGTGACAGTTTCTTTCAAACTCTCAGTGAAACCTTTATCTTTCTGTGGCATGCTAATCACCCTAACCTTTTACCTTGCCATAACATAAGAAAAATTTTGCTTCAATGACTACTCGCAACCATCTCATCGGCGCTATCCTCCTCATTGCCGGCTGCTCTATTGGGGGGGGAATCATTGGCCTTCCGGTGATAACTTCCTTGGCTGGGTTTCTCCCCTCGACACTTGCATTGATCCTATCATGGGCTTTCATGGCAGCAACTGGTCTTCTTCTGGCAGAAGTTTGTCTCTGGTCCTCGGGTGAAGTTTCTTTAGTCACCATGGCAAAAAAAAGTGTTGGCCCTATCGGCGCAATCATTGCATGGGTCTTTTTCCTTTTTCTATTTATCTCACTTTTAGTCGCTTATATTTCTGCATCGGGTTCTATCCTTTCCGATTTTTTTGGTAGATTCGGTTTGGAAAATTCCCCCATTCTGTTCTCCATCCTTCTAACTGGTCTTGTTGGACTTTTTTTATTCTTGGGACCTGCAGCCACAGATGGGGCCAACCGGATCTTGATGGTGGGGCTAATGGGAGCTTATCTTTTACTCATCACCTTGTCAGCTCCTTCAATCACCACAGAAAATCTTTCCTATGTGAATTGGAAAGAGGCTCTCTTCATCTTGCCCCCTTTCATCGTATCCTTTGGATACCACAACTTATTACCAAGCCTTTCCAGCTACCTCAAAAAAGATAAGAAAAAAATTAAAATTGGGATTCTGATCGGAACTTTGATCCCCTTTGTCATTTACTTTGTCTGGGAAGCTGTGTTTCTCGGGATGATTCCAGTTGAAGGAGATGGGGGATTTTTAGAAGCAATGGAAAAAGGGACGCTAGCCTCTCAACTCTTGAGAAGAGAGATCAACCACCCATTAACGGCTGCTTTAGCTGAAGGGTTTGCTTTTTTTGCGATTGTCACCTCTTTCTTAGCTGTTTCTCTTGGCCTTGTGGACTTTCTTGCAGATGGGCTTCACCTTTCCTCCTCCAAAAAACGGAATCGACTAGTTCTTTGCCTCTTAACTTTGGGACCTCCCCTGATCTTTGGGATGGGGAACCCCCACCTCTTTTTGAAGGGGCTTCAATACGCAGGGGGGGTTGGGGTGATGGTCTTGTACGGGATCCTTCCTGTCTGGATGGTCTGGCGGGGGCGGTACGTCCTCGGGCAACGGGGTCAAGAACTTCTTCCAGTCGGGAAAGGAGGACTTCTTTTGATCCTCTTTGCCTCTCTTGCTATTATTACTCTTACTTTGATCCAGGAATTGACATGAACACAAAAGTCATTGGGGTCTCCCTCCTAGTCGCCGGCACGACAATTGGAGCCGGGATGCTCGCTTTGCCCCTTATCACGGGAGCCAGTGGATTTATACCATCAGCTCTTCTTTTGATTGCCTATTGGCTCTTCATGTTATTCACCTCGTTTCTTTTTTTGGAAACTACCCTCTCATTTCCTCCTGGGACCAATCTTGTCACAATGGCTAAAGCCCGTTTAGGGAATTTTGGGCAAGCTATCACTTGGATTTTGTATCTTTTTCTACTCTACGCTTTAACAACTGCTTATTTGGCCGGCTCTGCCCCCATTTTTCTTTCCTGGGTTGTTGGCCTAACCGGTGTTGAACCCCCTTTCTGGGTGGGTTACCTTCCTATGATCCTCCTATTCGGTTACGCCATTTACCGAGGCTATGAAGCTGTTGACCTACTGAATCGTTGGATGATGATTGGGATGGGAGTCTGTTTCTTTGGGATTTTGCTGATGCTCATCCCCTATATCAGCCCTGCAAAATTGATGATTTCAAATTGGGAAAATCTTCCGGCCGCCCTGTCGATTGTGGCCGTTTCATTCGGCTATCACATCATCATCCCTTCCGCTGTCGATTACCTCGATAGGGATGTAAAATCTATTAAGAAAGCCTTATTTGTTGGCAGCGCCATTCCCCTTGTGGTCTACTTGATTTGGGAAGCAGTGACCCTTGGCATTTTGTCTGATTTCTCCTCTTGCCCCATCCACGAGGCACTTGAAGGGGCCTGTACAGACCTTGAAATCATCCGCAGTATTTTTGGCCGCTCGATCATCTCTCAACTCTTCAAATTCTTTTCGTTCTTTCTGATTGCCACCTCATTTTTGGGGGTATCCTTGAGCCTTTTTGACTTCTTGGCAGATGGATTTCATATCCCGAAAAATAAAATCGGAAAGGGTAGCCTTTTTATCCTGACTTTTGCCCCCCCTCTTGTGATCACCTTGCAAAACCCTCACGCCTTCTTGTCTGCACTTGAATATGCTGGGGCGTTTGGAGTGGTCACCCTGCTCGGCATCATACCGATCTTATTAGCCTGGGTGGGGAGAGGCAAAAATGTCCCAAGACCCTACACTGTTTCCGGGGGAAACCTGGCACTTATTGTAGGCATTTTTTTATCTCTCATTGTTATCTTCCACGAGGTCTATGTCAAACTTAGCTAAAAAACGGATACTAACTGGAGATCGCCCCACAGGCAAACTCCACCTAGGCCATTATGTCGGCTCTTTGAAATACCGCGTTGCCTTACAGGATAGCTATGAGTGTTTTTTGATCATTGCCGATCTTCACACCCTGACGACAAAGCCAGAGAAAGAATCGATCTTACAAATCCGAGAACATACCAGGGAAATGGTTCTCGATTATCTGGCCGTTGGGATTGATCCAACAAAAACCACTATCTACCTGCAATCTGAAATGACAGCGGCCTACGAAATGAACCTCTTTTTTGAAATGCTTGTTTCGATCAATCGCCTTTCGGGACTCCCAAGCCTAAAAGAAATGGCTCGTAACGCCCATATCAGTGAAGATAGTGTCCCATTCGGCCTCATTGGCTATCCTGTTTTGCAATCTGCCGACATCTTGATGTTCAAACCTCAACTTGTCCCTGTAGGGAAGGACAACGAGGCACATGTAGAATTGACTCGCGACATTGCAAGACGTTTTAACATGCTCTACGGGGATTTTTTCCCCATGCCAGAGATTCTCGATATTGACACTCCAACCCTTGTAGGAACTGATAATAAAGGGAAAATGAGTAAATCGGCAGGCAACTGCATTTTCCTTTCAGACGACGAGAAGATGGTCGAAAAAAGGGTCGGCTCCATGTACACAGACCCAAACCGTATCCATGCCCATATTCCTGGCACTGTCGCAGGTAACCCAACTTTTATTTTCCATGACCTCTTTAATAACCACAAAGAGGAAGTTGCCGACTTGAAGATACGGTATGAAGAGGGAAAGGTTGGAGATGTTGAGGTGAAAAAGGCGCTAACAGCTGCTTTGAACCGATTCCTCTCCCCTTTTAGAGAACGACGGGCGCACTTTGAAAAAGAGAAGGGGCTAGTTGAAAGGATTGTCTATGAGGGAACTTTGAAAGCTAAAGAGATCACCAACCAGACATTGAAAGAGATGAAGAGTTTGATGGGCCTAAAAGGACATTGGGATAAAATCTCTAGAGTAGCAAGAGAGCACCATGCCTAAATTCCAACTGGAAACCCCCTTTCAGCCCTTCGGAGACCAACCAAAGGCCATCAAAGCTTTGGTCGAAGGGATCGAAGAGGGACGTCGCGCTCAAGTTTTATTGGGGGTAACCGGGTCAGGAAAAACTTTCACCATGGCAAATGTTGTGCAGCAGGTGCAAAAGCCAACACTTGTGATTGCCCACAATAAAACCTTAGCCGCGCAACTTTACCAGGAATTCAAAGCCTTTTTTCCTCACAACGCAGTCGAGTATTTTGTCTCCTACTACGACTACTACCAACCAGAAGCCTACATCGCTAGAACCGATACTTATATCGAAAAGGATATGGCGATCAACGACGAAATCGACCGGATGCGTCTGTCAGCTACCCGATCCCTGCTGGAACGGAAAGATGTTCTGATTGTCTCATCCGTTTCCTGTATCTACGGTTTGGGTTCGCCCGAATTTTTCCGAGGCATGCAGCTAGAACTTGCCGTTGGAAAAGAGATCAGGCGAGATGATTTGCTCCTTCACCTAGTCGAGCTTCAATACCGTAGAAATGACTACGACTTTTCCCGTGGTACATTCCGTGTTCGCGGCGATATCCTCGAGGTGTTTCCTGCTTACGAAGAAACGGCCCTCCGCATTGAGATGTTCGACAAGGAAATCGAACGGATCACCTCTTTCGACCCCCTAACAGGAAAATCTTTAGGTAAAGTTGAAAAGGTCTCCATTTTCCCTAGCTCCCACCACGTCACCCCACTTGAAGTGCGGGAAATGGCCGCTATCACTATTAAAGAGGAATTGAGACAACGAATCGAATGGTATGAGTCCCAAGGAAGGCTGTTAGAAAAAGAACGGATCCAACAAAGGACGATGTACGACCTAGAAGTGATCCAAGAAGTCGGTTTTTGCAAAGGGATCGAAAACTATTCCCGTCACTTCAGCCGAAGAAACCCAGGGGACCCTCCGGCATGCCTCATCGACTACTTCCCTAAAGATTTTCTCCTCATCATCGATGAGTCCCACCAGACGATTCCCCAAATCCGCGCGATGCAGCATGGAGACAAGTCGAGAAAAGATGCGCTAGTCGAATTTGGCTTCCGTTTGCCCTCTGCCTATGACAACAGACCTTTAACTTTCGAAGAAACCTATCGACATATCCACCAGGTGGTCTATGTCTCAGCCACACCTTCCCCCTTTGAAATAGAAGAGGCAGAAGGGAGAGTGATCGAACAGGTGATCCGTCCTACGGGCCTACTTGACCCTGAGGTGGAGATCAGACCCGCCACAGGGCAAGTCGACGACTGCCTGGGAGAGATCCGGAAACATGTCGAGAAAAAAGGGAGAGTTCTAGTCACCACGTTGACAAAGAAGCTTTCGGAAGATTTGACCCGTTATCTCACCGATCTTGGGGTTAAAGCCAAGTACCTCCACTCGGAAATCGATACAATTGAACGTTCTGCCATCCTAGCCGACTTAAGAGCTGGAACATTTGATGTTTTGGTAGGGATTAATCTCTTAAGAGAAGGGCTTGACTTACCTGAAGTGTCGCTTGTTGCGGTTTTAGATGCAGATAAAGAAGGTTTTTTACGTTCTGAAACAAGCTTGATCCAAACCTGCGGCCGTGCTGCCAGAAACTCGGAAGGGCGTGTCATCCTCTACGCCGATAAAATGACAAAAGCCATTTTAGCGACTATGGCAACAACAAACAAACGGCGCATCCTCCAAGAGGCCTACAACAAAGAGCATAATATCACCCCTACAACGACAATCAGGGCTATCCATCCACTCGTCTTAGGAAAAGAAGAATTCTCAGAGTTCCCAATCGAAACCCTCTTCAAAAACGAACGGCTCAACAGCGGCGCTGTAGAACGAAAAATCAAAGAGATCGAACGGCTCATGAAGAAAAAAGCCAAAGAGTTGCAGTTCGAAGAGGCAGCTCGCCTCCGCGACGAACTGATCGCCCTCAAAAACTTCGAAATCACTTCATAATAAGCGCTAGCGTATGGAGTGCAAAACTCCTGTTTCGCTTTCAGTTTTAAAAATAACAAAGCGAAAGAAGACTTTCCCACTCCAAATGCTAAAGCGGATTTTAAAGTTGCTAATTTAGATCTTAGCTAAACAATCTTGAAAGGGACCTTGGTCCCTTACTTTATCGTAAAGTGAGGTTTGAACAAGCTCCAGCACCTTTTCCCTGTATTCAGGGCCAAATTGCGAGGCAGTATACAACCAAGCTCCTGCAAAATGGGCTTTGTTCAGACGGGCAAAGGCTTTGGAGTTGAGAACCGCTATCTCAAATGTAGGTTCAATCGCATAAATATCCATCGAGTACTTGCTGATCAGCTCATCATTTTTTTCATCAAAAGCAAGCTTGCACAAAAGAGATTTCCCCTCTTTGAGAAGGGTGTGATCAGCATTTAATAGCAGCTTGTAAGCCTGCTTTGGCTCATTTTCTTGAACGTAGATCTTTGCCAAAGCTTCAATCGATAAATGTTGGTATTGCTTGTCATCAGATTTAACCAATCGCTTCAAGATCGTTTTCGCGCTTCCAAAATCATTCTCTTTTATCGCATCTAGTGCCCTTAAGTAACCTGAATAGGTCGATTCCCCCGACCACGCCTTGAATTTTTTTAAAGCCTGGTAGTTTTGCATCCCTAAAATCAGAAGGAACCCACCAAAAAACAGATAGCCCAGGTAAAACAGATACGGAGCAATCAACACAACAAAGTAAACCCCTATAACATGGCTGATCTGTTGCCCTTTTTCTCCAAACCATTTTTCAAGAAAATACCTAGCAAGGTGGCCTCCATCTAAAGGAACCACAGGAATTAAATTGAGCAATACCCACAGGATATTCATCTCCATCATGACATACAGAAAATAGCGGATGTAATAGCTCTGAAAAACATCCATCTCGAGCAGGTAATACGATAGGGCTATCAAGATACTTTCCAAGAGCGGGCCACCCAGTGTGATCAAAAACCTCTGTTTATCGCTCATGCCGTATCCATTATACCGAGCATTACCCCCAAATGCCTCCAAAGTAATGACCGGACTTGCCCCAAAATAAACCGCCGTTAAAGCATGCCCATACTCGTGAACCAATAGACTGAAGAGGACAACTACACCTACGATCAGGCTTTCCATGCCAGGATGAGTCAAAATATTTGTAAAAAACAGTAAAAAGAGCCAAAAAGTTGGCTGAATACAGACTGGAATATCTAAAAATCTAAAGTTCATCGTCACCCTACACTTCGAGCCATCAAGAATACTACTTTTTGCATTGAGTTTTAAGATTTATTTGTCTAGATTCTGATTCGACAATTCTGTGAGAAGTCCTTTCTTTATGAAACACATTTTCCTGCTGTTAGCTGTCTGTTTGGTTATTTTTTCTAACCAAGTTTCTGCTGATGATTATTGGAACAAGTCAGATGCATGTTGCTATGAGTGCAACGACTGCTGTTTTGAAGACAAATTCTTCGTCTCTGCTGAATTTCTCTAGTGGACACCAGGCACCTATTTGCCCTTTGCTTTTAACAACTTTCAGACCGGCAGCTTTTCGACAGTCGGTGTTGTAGAAGTCGGTACTTTCTCACTATTTGGCCCTCCAGTCCGCATATCAGAAAAATGGTCTCCAGGAGTACGTGTAGGGCTTGGCTGGGAAATGGGAGAGTGCGGATGGCAACTAAGAGGGGCTTGGACAGGAATGGAGCACCGTGCTCGAATCCGACGTAGATACCTGGCTTTCCATGAAAGGCCGCGAAACATCATCCATCACATAGCCCAAAGTCCCCAAATAACTTAATGGAAATTGGTATCAGAAGTTCCAAGCGAGGTTAAGCGACAATTGGTGAGATTGATAGCTGGATCCAAACTCTCCCTGGTAGGCGATGCTGCCATAAGGATAACAAGGATTGTTAGGTTCAAAGAGGACTTTAGCAGAGGCAACGCCTAGGTTTTGAGCTGTTGTCAGAGTTTCTACTGTAAAAGATCCTGGCGCTCCCAAAAGAAATGCTGTCACCGTCCCAACGTGGAACGGCTTCCTGTTTACATAGGATCCCTTTTCTTGGAAGATAAGGCGACAAGAAGGGAACTGAATCGTTTGGTAGACGCGCAAGCCGAGTTCACTGCGTAAAAAGGAAGAATAGTGCTTCTTTTGGCCAAAGTTAAAAGGACCGTCCCCTTTTTCTTTGTAATGCCGCATCCAGTTGCTCGCCCAATCGAACATCGCAAATGGCTCGAATGTAATGATTTTGTAGCCGTTGTGATAGCCCGCTTCTGCATGAGGAGCAAATTGCCACCCCTTGGGATGAGAGGTGGATTTGAAAGCAAAGCCTGTCATCTCGATGTTTCTGACGTTGTGAATTTGCAACAGTCCACCCCAGAGAGCTGCATCGCCATAGAAATGGTTTTTCTCCCACATTCCGTAGAGAAAAAGATACTCTTGCTCGATGCGGCTATGTCCCGCATCTTTTTTTTGGTGCATGTAGGTATGCGTATAAGCAGCCCCGATGCCATAGGTGCTAACAGCTGTAGAGTGAGCATCAAAGCCCAGGATCAAGCCTGCCATCCAAGGCTGGAATGTGGGAGCTTGGTGCTCTGCTTTTTGGCAAGAAGCCGTTCCGAGCATCTTGATCCAAAACTGATGAGGACGAGAGGAAATTGCACAAAGGCGCTCTTCTTCTTGAATGCGCCAGTAATGACGCGTGTCTTCTGTATGTTGCGTGAAACTGTTAATGAGTGAGAAAAAGTTGTTATCCGCTGTAAACACATCAAACGCATGGCGAGTAGGCGCTGCACTTTCGAGAGCTTGAGGCAAAGTGCCATCGAGTACAGAAGGAGTAAAGTAGAAAGCATCGTAAGGAGCATGGGCATTGATGTACTTAGCCAAAGTCAGATTATTGTGTGTTAAGCCGAATGTAGGGATCTGTGATAGAAAGTTTAGCAATGCTACACCATAGAGGGAGCCACTTGTCGTAAGAGATGAGAGATCAAGCTTCGTTACAATTCCAGAGGGGGAAATAAGTGCTGCGAAAGGAGGCTGCGTTCCAGTAAGGTCTTGCCCCCTATCAGGCCGATGGTCTCGCTAGACAAAGTAGAACAACAGATGCACATTATGAGCCCTGGACCACCAAACATCCAATTACGCTTCTCATGCAAGTTCATACGATTTTCCAGTCAAAGCTTAAATTAGCAAAGCAATAGTTAGAATAAAATCCCTAAATTCAAGATAGTTGATTTTGGCATCGCGCTCGGCCTATCCAAAGTGTTGTTTTGCGTGCTGCTGATGAATGATCCTAGCAGCGATAGCATGAGACCTCCGCAAATAGAGCAAAGTGTTGTTTGCGCAAACTGAGATCGCAATCACTTCCTATGCGAACATAAAAGCCGCGAGCTTGCAGTGAAACGACATCAGGCCGTTTTATATTCAATTCAGTGAAACTGGATTTCAGAAGAGACTTCGGAAACAGTTTACCTTTCCAGTAATAAAAATTATGAGGGCGGATTTGATTTTGATGGCACCACTTTTCGATGGATAAGCCGCTTCGGCATTGCTGCTCGATAATGTTTATAAATGTCTGCCTTTTGGAGTGCGGAGATTAGGTCTCCGCTTTTCTAGGGCGAGACTCTGTCTCGCCCTGTCTTGGACAACTCCCCCGACTCATTAAAGATGATTAATAAGCTTATGGCGCTAAAAGAGAAGATCTTAAAGGTATTTCCAGATCTCATAAATAACCATTTTCTCATAATCTTCCACATCTTTTCCTTGAGCTGACAACTGATCGTGCATTTCAACGTATTCGATGGCGAATAAACTTTCAGGGAAAAGTAAATTTTTATTCAGGAACTTCTTGAAATTAACTAAATCAACTAGGTTGCCAAAAATCACCTCATTAAAGATCGAGGAATAAATGGTTTTTTCTTCATCGCAAACACCAACATCATAACCCATAAAAACAGGTTGTTTTTTCAATAGTGATGGAGGAACTTCTGGTTCTGATACCACATAAATTAGCCGTCTATTATCAAAACCATTTACATTGACTTCTAAATTAATATATGCCTCTACATTGACTATTTCGACATCGGATGAAAAAATAGAAATCAGCTCTCCCTCGAAGCCTTGGTAACTCTTCACGACTTCTTCTACAGTTAGATCTTGAATCTTCTTTTTTCTTATTAGATATTGCCAACATTCGCTGGAGGGAGAAAATTGCTCGAGTAAAACGGTATTATACATATTTAATTTTCTTTAGAGCTCTGCAAACACAATGGGTTGTTATTTTTCAAAATTCGCATCCAAAAGAATAGTTTGATTGAATTTTTTAGCAAGCCTTGAAATTAGATTCTCACATTTAGAAAAGACTTCCCAATAACAGCTATCTATCATGTAGATCCATCATGGATAACACCTAAGATATCGTAAAGTTTAACTGAGACAACGTTGTTTTTACTATCAGTTATTCGCAACCCTTTTATTGCCATCACGTTCTCCAAAATTCTAAAGGCTGAGGATTATTTGATCTAATTAGAGTACTACTTGTGAGATTAGGTTGTCACTGATTCGATGTTTCCTTTAAAACGGGTTCTTATGATATCTAGTGATCTTTTGTCCTCCGAAAAAATTAGAAAAAAACTGAAATCAAAAGCTCTAATTTCAAATAAAACTCCATCTAAATCCATTTTTCTAAATGGCTTGTCTTCTGTGTCGACCTCACCATTCACTTTTTGAGAAAGAAGAGGCGATCTTATTGCAACAAAAACGCCAGATTCAAATTGTGAGGTAGACTGTGATTTCTCTAGTATCACCTCACTTTCTCCAATAAATATTAAATTAAATTTTTCATAACCGACCCAATTAAGCCCTTCGGCAACCACATTTGCCCCATACCATTCATGAGCAGGAAATTTCTCGTCTATGAATTCGATGAGCTCGATAAGTTGTGACCCTAAGCACGCTGCACTTTTATCTGCAAATGCATCTTGCTCAAGAAGGAGACAGAATTTCGGTTCAAACATATGAGTTAAATGATTATTGGGGTTGCTTTTCCAATTTGTGGTGTTCCACCAGTAGGATTAGGTAAATTAAAGTGGTCATGAGGTTTTGAGTGTATATGAGGAGATCCATGGTCTGACCAGTCTGTCCTTTTAATTGGTTGACCATTTGCACCCCACTCTCTTGTTTGTTTATAATCCCCATGCGTCCCTTCACGCCAGCCGATTTGAGTATGAGGAACACCGACTTCTGCGATTGGACGACCATGCCTATCTTTTGGTAAAGGTAATTTTTCTCCAGTTGTAGGATCTGTTGGGACGTAGTCTATTTCGCTAACTGGCGGCGCTTGAATTGTAGCGGGTTCGTTTGGCTCAGTTTCTGTTTTTTGGGCAATGTATTTAGTGCCATAGACGATGGCGGTGGCAAAGATGGCTGCTTCACACACTTGCGCAATGGTAAAAATAGCTGCACTAACTTCGGCAGCACCAAAAATTAAAGTAAAAAGTGGCAAAGCAAATGCAAAACGGCCGTCGGGATCAAAATAACGGTAAGGGTTATTGTGGAGGTACAAATAGAGATTATAACCGTCTACAAAGCCGGCTGGATCAGGGGTGAACCAACGACCTATAGCTGGGTCATAAAAGCGGTGTCCGTAATTGATTAGATTGAGGAATGGATCGTACCTTTTTGATGAAAAGCGCCAAGGATTCGAATGGGCTAGATTTGCCTCTTCGCCAAAAGCAGTATAGGTATAGGTTGAGGCTGGCTCTTGAGTCGTTGGATCAAGAAGAGCTACAACGTTTCTCTGACTATCAATAACGGGCGCAAAGAGTTGGTTTTCCAGCTCAATAGCAACAGGGAGGTGATGAAGACCCAGTACTTTTAATTGTTGAAGCTTCCCTTTAGAGAAAGCACCCATCTCCTCTTTTCCTTGGTATAGATAATGCTCTTCAGAGAGTTTTTCCCCATTTAGGAAAAAGGTCCGGCTGTAGGCACGACCAAGAGGATCGTAGACAAACCGAACAGTGCCACTTTCATTGTTAGCTTCGGTTAAACGATCTAAAGCGTCGTAAGTAAAGTTGAAACCACCGCGTCTGACTGGATTGCCACGTAGATCGTAACTACAGTCCAGCCCGCCGTGGGAAATAAGCTCGTCTAAATGGTTGAAGAGGGCCTTTTCACTGCATTTCCTCGATCTGTTGTAATGGTTGTCGTAATTAAATAGGACATCATCTTCCTGAACCAATTGCGAAAGAGCGTCATAACGATAGTGAGATGTGTTAGCATTGCCTTTCTTTTCTTTGACATTCCCTACAGCATCAAAGATTAGATGTTCGGTGAAATGAGGGGATTGATAAGCAGATCTTCTACCACAAAGATCATACTGATGCGCTGTTTTTCCGATATTTGAAAGGAGTGTTTCCTCTAGAAGATGGCCGCTTAGGTCATAGAGGTCGTATGAGTGAACATAAAGAAGATTTCCATTTTTATCATAGCGACCAACTTTTCTAAGGTAGCGAGCATCGTAGGTATAACTCACTCTTCCTTCTCCGAAGTCGATGCTGGTGAGCTGATCAAAAGGGTCATAGCTCATCAAGACAACTCTTCCATCTGGAAATGTTTCGCTTAAGATATTTCCGAAACGATCGACTTGTCGTTGGACAGAAACAGCAGAGACACAATCTTTAGCTAAAAGAAGATCGCCTAAGTTGTTGTATGTGAAATGATGATTGATGGTTCCGTCTGATGACGATAATTTTTCTAAGAAACCATTGTCGTCATATCTATAAGATAGGACTATTCCATCAGATTCTATCTTGGATGCACGCTTCCCTGTAGTCGTGTAGGTATAGGAAGTTGTCCTTGCGTTTGGCGTCGTCGCTGCACGGACAAGCCTGTCGAGCCAATTTCTGTTGGTGTAGCTAAATGTGTGGGTCACTCCAGAAAGATCATTCTTTCGGAAAAGAAGATTATCGCACGCGTCGTAACCATAAGAATAGGAGAAATAGACCTCATCAGATGAAATGATCTCCTTTTTTACTAACCTATTGCTTGGGTCAAAAAGCTCAACTGTTTCCACAGAACGTGGATCTACTGTTGTCTTTCTTAGTGCCATTTGGCCTTGTTCATTGAGAAATTTATCATCATATTGATGGATCGTCAAATATCCTAAGGGATCTTTTCCCCCAATCAGTCGGCCAAATGAATCAAAAAGAAATGTCTCAGTAGCAGGCTTTCCATCTACAAACGTTGTTTTTGATGTGCAATTTCCATCCCCATCGTAAGAATAGACTTGTTTCGAAAGAAGTGTGCCATCCAGGAGGGTTTCTACCTCCTCCAAGACTTGGCCTTTAGGATCCCGTTTGAATGTTCTTATGAGGGTGTCGTTCAAACACACTTCTGCCAATCGTCCTAAAAAATCGTAGGAAAATAGGGACGTTTTTGGTCCTGCAATTTCTTTGATTTTCCTACCTGCACCATCGTAAAAATAGGTCGTTTCGTTCCCTTCTTTATCGAAATAGGCGATTAAATCGAACGCATCGTAGACCCATCGCTCTTCAGCCAATCCTGCTTTTTTGGAGGTGACTCTTCCTAAAACGTCATAAGTATAAGAGGTGATTTTCCCCTCTTCATCAGTGGCAGTTTTCAGTTTGCCCGTTTTAGTATAAGAAAATTGTTCCTGCTCTCCATCTGGATGGCAAATCGTCAAGGGCAAGTCATGACAGTTATAGGCGATCGTTGTTTTGTGGCCATTACCATCAATTTGTTCGATTTCCCTTCCAAGACAATCATATGTTGAAAAGGTTTGGATATTCGATGCAGGGAAATCAGAAGAAGAAGCTTTTCTTGTGACTGCGTCGTAAGTGTAAAAAGTCGAGTGGCCAAAAGGATCTTGCCTTTCAATAAGATGATCGTTCGCATCGTAACGGTAATGATGACTCCGCTCAACATGATCATCTCCAACCTTCTGAATGCTAATTAATCGCCCTTTACCGTCGTATTTATTATTGGTTATAAGACGATGGGAGAAAGAGACAGATTGAATGGATCGCCCCCTTTCGTCATAAAGATAGGTCGCTTGCTGTCCCATGGGGTCTGTTTCTGTGAGGAGATCGCCCCTTGCGTTATAGGACCTCTCAATTTCATAGGAAAGCTGACCATTGGCATCAAACCACTCTTCTTTTTTGACGTTTCCCCATCCGTCATAATGAAGATGAACTTTTGTCAGAGGAAGTTCTTTCCCATTTTCGACAAAAAGCTCTTCTACCCACTCCGGCATGTGAAGAAATGGGTCTTGCTGGCGAAGGGTATAACGGGTAATCCGATGTTGTTCCCCCTTTCCACGTAAGGTCGTTTTGATGAGATTGTAACAATCATCATAATCCCTTAACTCCTCAACCAGAAGAGTCTCACGATCGAAAGTTCTTTTAGCCGCTACAAGATTGGTGTTAGGAGCATAAGCAAAAGTGACAACTTTTCCCTCTTCTGTTTCCTCTCTTAAAAGAAGCTGTCTACCGTCTTGAGAAAACTCTCTTTTAACTTGATAATTTTCATTCGCAACATAGTCAATAAAGAGTTCTTCAATCGGATTACCGTAGCTGTCATAGCGAAATTTTCTTTCATAGATGTTTCGTCGTCCATCTGTTACGACAACCGAATCAAGCCACTGATGAGTCGACCAGTTAAATTTTTTCTCCTTTTTCAACTCATTTTTATCCCACCATTGGATATAGCTAGGGAGTAAAAGTGGAGAAATTCCATATACAACCTTCAATCCATCTTTTTGTGTAACAATAGTCTCTCCGGCAGATTTTCCAGCCTCTGGCAACTTGTATTGTAAATAACAAGCCTCTTGATCTTCTCCATCAAACCGTAGGGCAGAGACCCGATAGTGGTGATGGCCAACAGGAATGTCCTTTCGACCTATCAAGGCGTATCCGCAGAAATAACTATTGGTTTTCCCTCGTACCTCTTTGAGTAATAATTCTTCGTTATAGAGGTAAGATTCGGAAGGATAAAAAACTGACTCAACTTTTGCGAGAATGGGGCGACTAAAACTCTTTTTATCAGTAAATACTTTTGGTTCTACGCTTTCATTGAAACAATATTTTAATTCCGTTTGTGAAGAGGATGTAAAAGTGGTTTGACCTTTGCCAATGCGAATTCTGGCGTAGGTAAACCTACCAAGAGGATCTTGACTTTCAACAACCGTTAGTTCCTCACCGAGGGAATAATAATACCGAAGGACTTTCCCATTTGGTAAAATCTCTCTTTCAAGAGCGAACCTTTTTCCTTGCATCGCCTTATAGATTTGTTCCGTTCCATCTGGTCGTTGAACCTGAATTGTAAATGCGTCTTTTAAAGTAACCTTTGTGTTCCTGACATCAAATTTTCCACTGACTTCTTCTCCACAAGCATTACAAATGCCATAAGAGTCTTGCCATAATTTTGGAGCCTCTCTCCCGATTTTCTTGAAATCATAGGTGATCCCGGATGCATCCGGGATCTGAAAAGTTGCTCTATTAGATGAATAGAGAAATAGATGAGGAAAAATCCTCCAATCGGAATGTTGTTTGATGTTAGTAGAACGAGGCAATTCTTCTTGCCTTATCCCTAAATGTAGACAGTAAGGATTGAAATAACGGTCGATAAAAAGAGGTTCTGCCCCTTTGACCTCCATATCCCTTTCTTGCAAGATAATTTGACCACTAAAGGGACTGACTCTATCAGCAACCAGAAAATCTCTACGGCTGGCTGCAATCTGTTCGGGGGAGGATCGGGGAAGTTCGTCTTCATCAGCGAAGCTCGATGAAAAGAATAAAACGAAAAGCAGGAATCGCAACATATCCACCTAAAAGTCAAGTCGCGATGATGCTCCGTTTTTGCTCCTGATGCAATATTTGTTTTTTCAAACCTCAGACGGGGACAAGTCACTGCACTCGAAAGGCTCACTATTAAGCGAGCTGGCGAAGAGGATGAACATCGTATAGTTGAGGATACCGTAAGCCCATGAGGTCCCTGGTAGATTGGGGCCAATTCCTCCTCCGCCTCCAAAGGGTCTTAAAGGACCTGCACTTGGGGTACCACTGACAACACCGTTTTCTTGCCACATGATGTACGATTCGGTCTTGGTGTGAACTGCATCGGAAAACTTGTGTTGCCAAGTACCTCCACTCGGGAATCGATACAATTGAACATTCTGCCATCCTAGCCAACTTAAGAGCCGGAACATTTGATGTTTTGGTGGGGATTAATCTCTTAAGAGAAGGGCTTGACTTACCTGAAGTGTCGCTTGTTGCTGGATTCCACGCCATTAGCATTAGACCTCCTATCGATAAGATCGATTGGCAGCAAAAAAGGATCCACTTGGAGTTTCTTGAACGAAATAAGAGGTTATTGTATGTTCCGCTAATATATTTTTTCACCGGCTTGCGAGTTCAATGAATTTTCCCTTTAGGAGTAGACTCCGGGTTTAAATTTTTGTGTTTTTTGATTGAATCGTTAGCTTTACACGGTTCTTGAAGAGATCCGAAATAAAAAATTATGCCCGGAAGATCGGCTAATTCGAAGGAAAAGCTCGGTCAAATTCGCTTTAGCTAAACCCTTTAGCTCAATTGGAGAAAACCGTTGACAGGACAGCAAGCAAATATAACGGCACAACCTACAACAGGTATAACCGTTCCTTTTAACACAAAACTCGCTTCATGGACCAATCCAAGGCATTTCCTAGACAAAGCAAACTCCTTTACAGGTCAGCTGTCCCTATCAGTTCCACTAATCACTTTTAAAATAAATGATGGGTTAGGCACCTCAAGGCAAATTCAATTAGTCTATGACCGCACAATCTCAGATATCCCTCAAACAGATCTTGGACTCGGGTGGAAAATACTAAAAAATTGCATTCTCTACGATCCGAAAACAAGTTGTTATTCGATCACCCTTAACGGCACTTTTTTCCCATTGCACCAACAAAGTCATGATGCAACATCTGGAAACAACGTTTTTGCTGTCCCAGGGAGTCAAGTGGTTGTTATTCTTCATCAAGACAAAAAAAGATTCGAAATTTTCAATGGCAATAAATCTAGCCAAACCTATGAATCATTTGAATTCGACCAAAATTGTTGGCTTTTATCAAAGGAAGCCTTCTCCGATCAATCAACACTGACTTATTGTTATCAAATTGAAAATCAGAAAGCCTATATAACAGGTGTCACTCATTCTAAAGATCCGCTTATTATCCCTCTCCAACCCAATTCTAAAGCTATTACAGCCATATCATTGAGTTATCGAATAGATGCTCTTTTTAAACTTTCAACAGTGACCATTCAGCAAAACAATCCATCTAAAGCAACAGCTTATTTTGAATTAGCTTCCGATCAGCACACAATCAACGTGTTTGATAACAAGCAATGTCGGTTTCTCTCTTTTGGTTATGAAGAACATCTGCCCCTTTTGAGTCGCATCGCACTGCCGACACTGGGAATCCATTATCGCTATGAAGAGCACACAATTAACAGTTTTGTTCACCGAGAAGTTTATGTAGCACAAGGAACTAAGCCACGCCTCTTTTACGGCAGCTCTTATGCTGTAGGTGCTTACATAAACGGTACTGGACAACTTTGCTTAGAGTTATGTGACAGCTCATTGCAGGTGAAGATCTCCTCAAAAATAGGCTATCGCTATAGATTTCCTGGACTTGCTCTGAGCAATGATGAAATAGATTTTTACACTATTATTCCACAAGACAGGATCTTTGCGATCTACCTTCTTGGAAAACACTCAGGAAAAATTGTCCTTTTTAACAAGGAACCTTCTGAGGATGTGTTTCAAAAGCCCCTTGCCATATGGGACTCTTCAACCCTCTCCCCTTTAGAAATTCCTGGCATTTTTCAAAGCTTGGGGAAACACTTTTACTTTAAAAATGGTCGAGGACTCCTCGTTTTTTATCAGAACTCCTCGAGCCAGTGGGTCGTAAATTCCCTCTTACTTGCCCCCTCTTGTCTTGTTTTTGAGGGAAAGAATCCTTCAAGTGGATGGATTTATGCTGAAAAGATCCAAGGATCATCCTCTCCACTGCTATTTGTCAAAGACCTATCTCATCCGTTACAACCTCAGCAGGGCGCCATCCCGTGCAAAGAAGGAGATTGTTTAAGTCGGCTAAAACAATTTGTCGAAAAGCTAACTTCTAAAGGATCGGTTCAAAAAGAGATCTTGCAACTTTTAAATAGTAAAGTTTTAGAAAAAAACTTCAACTATATGTTGCTAAGCTCTCTAACAATCCCGCAAAATTCATCTTCACGTTTTAAAACTGACATCGAGTGTTTCTATGCTGAGGAAGATGATATTTTTAATTCGGTTGGATCTGTTTCAGTCCACTCTGAAAGCCTTTCTGACATTTCAAAGAGATTTTTTCCACAGAGCAGCTCAAACGGGCAAGGAACCTATTGTCTTCAAATTTATTACTCAAATTCATCCGAGATGTTCAAAACACGTCTTCGCAATGTCACCATCCTTCCTGATGATGATAATAATAGAGATGACTACGATTGGCAGACAGGTGTTTCTTACTCAATTGAAAGAGCATTTCAGCTTTCATCATCAGTTTCAATGATCCAAAGCCCAGCGAATAAAACCTACGTTACCTCTTACACAATCAAAAAAAATGGTGCTGAATATACTTTAGACTACAACAATCCAGGGCTGAAGGCTGATCTAATCAAAGGGCAATATACTTTCCAATTCACAGATAGTTCTGGATCACTCGTTGCAATTCAACCGACCGCTATTCGAACCCATCATTCGCCTCTCGCACCTATAGAAATGGTTTTCCAGGTAGAAATTGATTTTAATTTAACCTCCAACGGCAAAACAACTTCTCAAACAGTTTTTTCAAGTAAACCCAATGGGATCTATCAGTTCATCACTAGTTTGTATCAAGGGTCAGAAACATTAACGGAGGCCCAGTTTTCCCAACTTGTTGAAAGTGACCAACCCCTTTCAGATGATCTTGCGCTTTCTTTTGCTGAAAGTTGCTTATCCTATTTCCCCTCTGTCGATGTTGGGGGAAAAGTGAGATGTTATCAGTCGGAAATGATCATTCAACCTTCTTCGGTGGCAAAACTAACGCCTGTTGCTGCTAAAGAGAGTTACCCTATTGGAGGAGAGTACTTTTTAAAACAAGACAAAGACGTTTTTGTTCTCTGCAACACTAGTAAAACTCTATTCACCTTTCCAAAGCAGATCTCCTCATTCGAACAGATTGTTAACTTTTATCCTTCTTGCTTGATTTTTCCAAAAGATGGGGTCAACCATCTTCTTTTATTCGAAGATGTGACTCAATCCCACCCTTTTACATCAGGCCAACTTGCCAAAGAAGATTGCTACCCTTTTTCCCCTTTCTTCACTCTTGCTATCAAAGAATCAGCATCCTCTGAAGATCAAACGATTTCAGTCTACACAGTACCAGAGCTTGCAAATTCGGCTGTTTCTCCATCTGCTAACGCTATCGCTTATCCTACCCTTTCTTCTCAATCGGTAACTTATGCTGATGGTTCAAGGAAACAGTCAACTTTTACCTACGAAAAACCTTGGCAATTTTCAAAAAATCAGATTTTTTTCCGCTCTTACTCTGTTACTCCTATTGCGTTTTCTAGTTCTGAAGGTACCCCACAAGGAAAAACGACAACTCTGATTACCAACAATCAAATTGAAACCACTGTTTTCGATATTAGCGGAAGGGTGGTTCAAAAAAGTAAAAATCAAATGGCGGTGGCTTCTAATAACCCAATTTCAGAAAGGCCCGTTGCCCTCACTTCAACACTCAAGAGCCAAATAGATGACCTACCGATTGCCATCATCAGTGGAGCTTTTTTTGAAGATCAAGAGGCCGACTTGATGAGCTTTGAAAGCTATGAAGTTGGACGTATAGGAAAAGAACAAAAAGGGTCCCCACTTTGGGAAATGAGCAAGGGAACAATCAAACAGGGGTGGGGCTTTTCAGGACAGCATTATGTTCAGATCGGTTCAGATGGAAATATCACCGCGACCTATCGTCCTAATGAATGGAAAAAAATTTTTGTCGCCGGGGCCTGGATACGCTCTCCTTCTGACTTATCCCACTCTTCCCCTTTAACTTTTACTTTCAAAAATGACGCAACATCTATCACTGCTCAAGGTCAAACCAAACTTCGATCAGGTGATTGGATCTACCAAGAAGCCATCTTATCCCTTGCCGATCTTCCACAAGATATCATTAGCCGACCCCCTCAAATTACCATTTCAATCTCCTCAGGCACAGATGTTCTGGATGTAGACACTGTGATGTTTTTCCCTATGGGGTGTAGCTTAAAAGCACGAGTCTTTGATCCCATTACAAGATTACCCACCCATATTTTTGACAACAAAGGTATGTGTCAGCAACTGGTCTATAGCGATGAGCAAGTCGTGGGAGCCATCCGATTCGACGGAAAGATAGAAGGTATTTTTAACCTTTGGAATCCTTCAAAAAAACCTCGCATAAAAGCAAGTTTAGTCCCGACTGGGATTGGCTCTGAAGTTGTGCTACAGGTTGAAGATGGGTTTCTAGAAGACGCAAACCCCCTTCATGTTACATCAAGATGGAAAATGAACAGCTCCAAATGGATCACTGCACCTTTTTCATTCTCCCATGTTGCAAAAACTTTTGATGCTTTACAACTCATTAAAAATGACTATTTAACCGAACAAATGGGGTGCCACTTTGAATGTGAGGGTTATGATGCAAACAGTGTTGTCATACTCAATTTCGGAGCTTTTTCCCTTTCGCTCTCCCCTCAATCTTGTTGTTCCGACCAACTTCCCCTTACTTTTTTAGCGGTCCGGATAAAAAATCGATTACTAGTTTTTGCTAATCAACAGCTTCTAATTGATCGTTTGGAAATATCTACTAGGGACTACATTGGGTTTGGCATTGAAGTCTATGGACTAGCGACTTTGAAAAATATCATGGTGTTTTCAAGCCCCAAACTTTCAGTGAACTATAAAGGAACAACGGGTCAAGTTTTGCAAACGTTGATTCTGATTGATGAAAGCAGTGTGCAAATACGATCAAACCAATATGACTCTTTAGGAAGAAAAACCCAATCTTCATTCCCCTCCACCATCCTGGCAAATGAAGCAGGACATCTTTTGACCTATCGCTCCTCGATTGGAAATGTGCCGTCAAAATCTTTAGTATACACACACTCTCCTGCTAGTGAAATCAGTCAGGTCAAATTTTCAGAAACTGAATACGCAAGTCAACCTTCTAGTATTTTCAGAGGCTCTTACAGAGAGTTATCTACACAAACGACTTCATCATCTCTGCAAACATTCATGAACCGAATGAATGTTTGGATGCCATCTGGTTTCAAAGCTGATGCCTATACCTTAACTATCATCCAAGATGCGAACGGGATGTACACGGCCAGTGTGCAAAATGAGAAAAATCAACTTGTTGCTTCCTATCAGCCTAAACGATTTGGTTTTATTCAAAACCAGTTTACTTATGACCAGACAGGCCGACTCCTTTCTCACTCCCTTCCTCGACAATACTCTTTCGATCCCAGCCAACCTGTCATCACAGAGTTTAAAAGAACGATCACCTACACAGAAGGTGGCCAACTTTGCACGACTTTTGATCCCGATTATGGACGAGATTTAATGATCCATGATCCGGTTTCAGGAGCTTTACGTTTTCAGGTTCATTATAAAATAGAGGGTACCTTTGGATATCTTCTTGCTTTTGATTACGACCCCCGAGGTTGCGTCAATTGGATCGGTTACCATCCAGAGCCTAAGATTTACCTTCATGCGATGACAGAATCTTTAGTGGATTTACATGACGAAAAGTCCATTGAATCTGCTTTGAAGTCGATTTCTTCCATTGGTCAAGTCCCGGACGCTGCCCATTATTTACTGGCAGATATGCAGACGCTGCAAACCTCCTACGTTTCCCATTTCAACTCCTCTCTTGAAAAAAGGGGGAGGTTACAACTTATCTCTGTGAATCAGTTTTTTGGAGGTGAAGGGAAAGTCTTGAATCCTATTGGTGACACAGAAGAATTTTATACCTATGACCTTTCTGGAAAAATAGTCAAAAAAGAGCGTTGGATCGGAACTTGCTTTGACTCGATCAGTTATGGATACAACCGACAAAAACAACTTTCTTCTATTACCTACCCAACGCCTTTAAGTGGCAACTCTTCTAGTTTAAGATATGATCACGACCCCTTAGGTAGAATTTCTAAGATTCAAACTGAAGATGGAACGGTTTTAGCACACTATTCTTATATAGGAGCCTCTAACTTGATCGAAAAGGAGAACCTTCCTTCGGCTCACTTGATAAGAAAATATTCCTACAACAGTTTAAACCAGCTTATCGGTATTGAAGATGGGATTTTAAATGAGAAGATCACCCACACTACAAAAGCCTTTCAAAAAAATCAGAATTTTACGCAAACAGTCTCTTCAACCACATTTTCTTCCCCTTGGGCAGAAGCACATTCACGACCTAATCTGTGCAATGGTCTTTTAGCTAAGTTGGCACCTGGCATCAAACAATCAATGGGTTATACAGAAAAACATCTTCTAAGCGATTTACAAGAGCAAGGCTATCTTGACAGACACGGATTTGTTACGAAACGATTAGATTATTATTTTGTCTACAATTTACCAATAAAGTATTTTGACCTTCAATCGTTGATCTTTCTATTAGATCAACACCCTTCTGTCCAAGGTATCAGCTCACAATATGCCTATGAATTTGGGAATCAACTGACTAAAGCAAAGTGTATACAAGACGATGAAAATAGCCACAATTACCCTGCAATATTTTCCATTTCCTCCATCCTTGAATTTTTACAGTTAGACCAAAGTGCTGAAGAGACCGGAAGGATCATTTATGAGCATTGCATCGGAGAAAAGGGTCAGCCAAGTCTCGTGAACGAGAACGGAATTTGGAATTTTTCCTTAATCGGTGGGCTAGAAAAGGTTTTAAATACCGACTCAAGTGTCGGTGCTGATTACCTGTCTGCCCATCCAATTAGCTTGAGAAACATGCTTGTCGATTATTACATCCTTAATATCACAACCTTTAATCAACTAAGTCGTGACCAATTTGCGGGATGTTATGACCTATGGATGGGAAGAAATGTCAGTAGCTTCTCTCCATCATTAAGAAAAGAGGCAGATGCTGCCTATCATTGGCTTCAGAGTGAAGGATTTATAGACAACGAACAGAATGTTACACAGAAAATTTTTCCTCCAGCGATTATCGAATTGATTTCGAAATTAGATCCCAAGATAGTTCCACCTCAAAACCTAATTAAATTATTCCGTTTTTACTTATCTCAAGCCATTTGTCAAAATGCTAATGATATCTGGATGTTCGGTGAAGACGATAATGGAAACATGTCGAAATATTTTGTTGGTCCAAAAAATCACCAACTCACAGTTTCTAAAAAAAGCAACAGAATCATCTCCATCACAAACAGCCCTTTTTTAAGTGATTCACAAATCCTTCATTCGCTCCAATATGATGGGAATGGAAACGTATCTCGTGCCACTCACCGTGGTATCGATAGTATTGTTTACAACCCCTTCACCAACCGTCCTTCTCTCATCAGAATGTCAGGTGGAAATTTGATACAATTTGCTTACGACTCAAAAGGGATGAGATCGTATAAAAAAGTGACTGACAAAGCTGGAAATGTCATCTCAGAGGTTCGTTATCTCAGAAATGAGGCAGGTCAGGTCTTATCTGAATGGAGAACCGATGAGACAGGAAGAACTTCTCAGCTATCATTTATTCGTGGACCAAGTGGGTGCATAGGTTTTGTAAAAAATGGTCAACTGTACTTTGTTTGTAAAGATCACGAAGGGTCGATCCGCACGATCCTTGATAGCAAGGGCCATGTTGTGTTTGCCACTCACTACCTTCCCTACGGTCAAACAACACAAACCTGCGGTGATAACTCTCTTCTTTCCTATGGATATATTGGGCAAGAAATTGACGAAGAAACCGGTTTGTATAATTTCAATGCAAGGCTTTACGACCCATCGATAGGTCGCTTCTATCAAGTTGACCCTGAACGACAATTTGCTAGTCCTTATATTTATGCTGGCAATTCGCCTATTTCGTTTCAAGATCCGAGCGGACTTTGGCTAGGTGATCTGTTTGGTGATATTTTTAGCAGCATTGGCAATGACATAGGGACAGGCATAATGGATGCAGCGGATGCCATCGGTTCCCACGCGAGCGAGATTGGAGGTGGACTTCTTTCTGCCCTTGAGATAGGGGGTGGAATTGCCGTTGATGTGTTATCTGCTGGTGCCTTGGCAGAAGGTGTGGGAGGGGCCTTGACAGGGGCGGGTATAAGCGGGCTGACCTATACCATTCAAAATGGATCTAGTTTTTCATGGAGTGATTTTGGCGAACAAGAGGGGATTGGGGCTGCTGTGGGAGTTGCAACAGCGGGACTTGGCTCCGCAGAGGGAGCGGTCATAGAAAGGGTGACAGCTAATATAGCAGAAGATTCAATCGCGAAAACAGCGACAACAGTCGCCCTAAGATTAGCTGGAGGGGCTTTTAATGGAGTGGTTGCCGGATTTGGGCAAACTGTATTAGAGAATGCAGCTAACGGACGGCATTGGGATGATGGAGTTTCAGATGCTCTTTGGGCTGGAGCTCTTACAGGGGCCTTGGGAGCAGGTATGGGTGTTGCAGGTGAGGCTCTGGCAAGCAAAACTGGTTTTATCGGAACCCAAGCTGCCGCCAGCTTCGCAAAAGGGATTAAAAGTTTTGTGGTAGGTGCTGGATCTGGTTTTGCAGGTGATGCAATCGGGAACGTGACGATCAATGCCATCGAAGGTGAGCCTTTAGATAGCGGCCTGTGGCAATCTGCGATTTGTGATGTAGTTGGGGGGGTCACAGCCTCCGGGCATGCTTTGAACCCACACCGACCCCTTTTAGCAGCTCGAGCCCTCCGTTTTGAGCAAATAGATGCAAAAACTAATTGCTTATCTACAGCTACATTCAAAGGTATAGAAAAGCTTCAAATCCTGAGCGATCGAATTCATTCGCCTGAAGATTTAAGGGGGCTTGCTTATGAGGAAATGAGTAAAGCTTCCAAGCAATCCATTCCTAACATTCGCGCATCTGGTCGTCAAGATTTTGTTCAGAGATTTAAAGATACGATGGCCAATGCGATAGATACAGACGACACCCATGGGTTGACCGATACAATGAAGGAATTTGCTCGAAAAGCGAAGGTCGATGCAGTCGAAAGAGGGGTGCCAATCGATGAGATCTTAAACGAAAAAGAGGAAGAAGGAACAGTCCACGAGCTCATCAAAGACTATCTTGAACACGTGAAATCTGGCCAGGTGTGGGGAAATTTTCTAGAGCTTCATTATGTAGGGCATGCTCTTAGCATCAAGTTTCGGGTCAACATTCGGGGAGAAAAATGGAGTTCTATAGGGCCAGAAAATGCCGATCATTCCATCTATTTGCAGTACACTGGGGACCATTACAATCTGTTCTATAAACAAGGGATAGCCTTCTTTACACCAAAAAGAGCCTATGTTTCTGCAAGCGACGAACATGGGTTCGGTGATGGTGGGAAAGCTCAGTCAAAGTTATCTGAATTATTCGATCCAAAATCTCCCCAGAGGATGAAGTTGATTAAAGCCCTTGAGAGTGGGCTGTCCCCTGCTAATAAAGGTTTAGCTAAAAAGTTAGCAGACGCAGTAGACAAGCAAGATTGGGAAACCTTTAGCCGCATAGCTATGTGTGACACCAAATTCTACTTGAAAGCAAGACAAAAAATTCTTCATTATTTAGCAAATCAATTTGGGCCCTACAATCAAACAGGCGCATGGTCGCTAATAGGAAGCATAGAATCCAACCATGTCCCTCCTGGAGACCTTGTAAGTAAAAAATTTGGTTACGACAAACGATGTATCACTACGGTGACTATGTATTACACCGATCATCGACTTTACCCAACCACAGGATCAGTCCCTTTAAAAACTACATTTATTAACGCTGTCGATGAGGCTATTTCTGAGGCTATCAAAGGAAATATAAAAAATAAATTTAACAAAAAATTCCCTCAGCCAAATGGATCCATAACAACTCCTACAGAGTATAGAACCTATCTTGCGGGTTTATTTGATCAGAAAAATCCTCAAGAATCTTATGCCCGGATGTTAGAAATTGAGATCAGAGTCCATAACAATCTAAAAGATGAAAATATCGCTAATATTCCTTTCACAATAAATAAACAAAAACTGCAACTCAGTTTTAAATTTGGTGATTATAGCGACGGATTATCTCAGATGGTAGACTACGCATATCAGAACTATCCCTATGATGTAAATAATGCTCCTTTTCAGGACACATTTATAACTCAACAACAAGCTATTTACTTAAAAGGAATCATCAAGTGAAAACATCGAAGGCAGAAAAATATCAAATCGTTCCTGGAAAAAGGATTGGGCCTTTTGAGCTGAACATGGATCGTGAATCTGTATATCAACTCCTTGAAGTAGATCAGCAGCCAATCACAAGTTTGGTGGAAACTTATGGAAACGGAGGACTTTCGATTGTGTATAATGAGACGACTAAAAAAGTGACACTCATACAGGTAGACCGTTTTGCAATGGAATATCCTCTTTACCTTGATCGTTTAGAGGTTTTTTCTCACTCTTTCGCCGAAATTGCCAAGCTCATCCTAACCAAAGATCCAAATGCAAGTTTGGACCCAAATGAAGGGACGATTAGATCAGAATCATTAGGTATTGAGATGTACACCAATAAATCGGAAGATAAGCCTCCCTATTTTGTAAGTGTTTTTTTGCCGAGAGGCGACAAATTTAAAATCAACCCTTCGAGAGCCTGATGTCTACCCTTTTTTGTTGTTCATTTAGATCTCCCCCTCAACAAGAAGACATCCCCTTACAGCGGCAAACTGGCATGCTTCTTACAGAGCAGCCTCAAAGTATTTCGCAACAAGGTGCCGAATTAAATACAGATCGGAGAGGCACCGAAAGGCTTATTCATTCACTTGGCTTAGCCGAAGCTAGTCGTAGAGCGATGGAAGACATTCATTCCATTGGCCTTTCGACAGCCTCTGAGAGAGAAAAATATCAGGTTTTTCTTGGTGAAAGCATTGGACCCATTAAGCTAAATATGCCACGTGAGCAACTCTACAAAATTCTTTCTGTTGATCAGCCCCCAAAACCGACCGATTCTTATGTAGAAACCTTTGGAAACGGCGGCCTTACCATCACCTATGATGAGACATTTCAAACAGTGGTATCGATTCAAGTAGATCCATTTTGGATGGATGCCTCCCTTTATCTAGAATATCTTAACGTTTTTTCCTGCTCATTTAACCAGTTAGTGGAGTATATCAGAAGAAAAGACCCTAATGCTGTTATAGATGCTCTGAATGGAACTGTTAGGTCGGAATCTCTAGGAGCTCAAATCTACACAAATAAATCTGAGGCCACGCCTCCATCCTTCCTAACCATTTTTAACCCCAAAAAAGGTGATCATGACAAGTAAAATAGGCCTCTTTTCTAGCACAACACCATTTGCTCAACAACCTACACCAACAAAAGCCTCCTCAACACAACAGGATCTGGAGGTACAATCACATCAAACGGCACAAGACAGCTTGGACGGCCAGAAAAGGATGAGGATTCACTTCGGATTAACAGACGCTATTCGTGCAAAAAGCCTTTCAGACTCTCTTCCTACGCTAAATCCTGTTCTAGTCAGTGAACAATTGCTGACTAGCTTTACACAGCCTCTTAAACCAATCCTTCAAATTTTAAGGGACCTCAAAGAGTCTCTGCTATCGATAGATATAACAAAGGAAAGCGAGGCACAAAAGAATTTAATCTCACTTGCAACCATTGAAAAAAACATCGTCTCTTTTGAGAGCGATCCCGACTATGTCAAAGAGATAAACAATTCCGATTCTCGATGGAAGGCAATCAGGTTTGAGCTAAAAGACATCTCATTGTCAATAGAGATGCTAAGGCTCCAAGCCCCCGGCCTATCTCCAAAGGCGATCGTTGAAACGGTTAAAAAAATCGAAAGTGGAATGGAAAGCATGTTTAATGTCGACCAAATGTCTCTTAATGAGTTAGAAAAAATTAAAAAAAATGTCTTATCTTTACAAGCGGTAATAGAGGGCATGCCTTCGGATCTTAAACAACAACTAAGCAGCTTTACCTCTCTTTTTTCCAACTTACAAATGAAAGTCGATTCAATTGCCTCACAGGAACGCCTAAATAATCTTCATACCTTTATGGGAAACCTCTACGACTATATCCGAGGAAAGGGTCTCAATTTGAACACTTTAATAGCTGCCTCGAACAGGGTTGTTTGGGATAACAGTTCTCTGGATTTGGTCGTTAATCCTGTAGAGACCCTCTTTTCGGAAAGTGAAAAACAAAAATGGGTTGACTTTGTCAGAGGGATTGAAAGAGGAATACCAGGACCAACTCCCATTCCACCCAATCCACAGCTAGCTTCTGCCATCCGAAAAGGTCTAGATCTTAACGAAAATAACACTTTAGATCCCATAGTCCCAACTGCTTCCCCAACTCAAGATCTTGTTCAGATGAGTGCACAGTCTATTTCTAACCTTAAAACATCTCAAGACAGGAAAGCCTCTTTATTGACGCTCAATGAAAACTTAAAGGTATTAAGAAAAGGAATTTCAAAGATCGATGTTAACCAGGATGAACTCTCTACGTTTGATCAAGTTCAGAAAAATATGGTTGAGTTATACAAACTTGCTTCTAAGCCTGACGAAGCAAGCTCCGATTTCCTCTATTCGAGTGTCGTCAGACACAAAACCCTTGGCATCTTAGTCACATTGAGTATGGCTAAATTACAAATTCCTAATCAAAAACCAGACACTGTATCAGCAGAGATTCAAAATTTACAAAGCTATATTGACAAAATCAGCCAGCAACTTGATCAATACTCTTTTGAGGAAATTCAAAATCTTCAACATCAATTATCAACCATAAGTATGATCATTGATACATCACATTCGGCTTCAGGATTTCAAGATTTAAAATTGAAAGTTTCTGGTCTACAAACGTTGTTGATGAAGGCTGAACTTGAGCAACTTCAGGATGCTGAATATGCCTTTGTTGGGGCATTGAAAGACTGCATCGATGGTGCAAATAACATAGAAACATTGGTAGCCACGGCTGCTGGCATCTACTGGGGCGATGGTTTCATAGACACGGTTATTAGCTCTGTCAACTTTTTGATAAGCGAGGATACCTTTGAACAACTCGTCCTCTTTTATTTTGCGGTCAAAAATTGTTCAGGGGGTTCTATCTCCCTCCCATTTCAAAAAGATCTGGAAGTTTTCTTAAACGAAAAAATTGAATATTTTAAACCACAATTTTTAAGGTCTGTCCAAATATTAAAGGATCTAAATGGAGATCCTGTCATGAACGTTTATCGTGGATTTGCTCTGGAAAACCTGGATGTTGTAACCGAAAACAATAGTGACCCTCAGGCTGTACGTCATTTTACCTCTAGCTTAAGATCTGCTATTACTAGCAGAAAACATTTAGATGCTTTGAAAGAAAAGATGGGTGATCGTCTAGTCACAGATAAGGATGTGTATCAAAAACATGGGCTACATATCGTTTTGCCCCATCTACTAAGTGGCCTAGACACGCAAAATTATCTCTTCCCTATTCCCGTTGCAATTTACACAAGCTCAACCAAGAATGATGATTTAACTATTTTAACTAATTCCTGGAACCATTTTGTTGAAAATTTGCATACTCAACTGCCAGCAGGCAAACAAACCGCCTTTAGCATCCAGGAGTCTCCTTTTATTTTCTACACAGTAAAGGGTCTTTCTTTATCGGATTATGAAGAATATGGCGAAAGTTGTTGGCTATCCTGGACATATCCACCTTTAAGCTCTGATCTAGTCCAAACTGGAATGACACTCCAACAGTTCATCACCTTTTTTGCATTTCTCTCTTGTAACCAACCTTTTAGTTTTACCCTTAGCGACCCCCATCAAGTCATATCAGGTGGCATGGCTTTTCCCAATATGGTCAATATGACTTCTATTGACGAAGCTGAAAAACAGTTTACACAGCTCAAAGAAATGTTAGCAAAATCAAGTAGCGAGGGGCCCTCCAGCTGTTGCTTAAGCTAAAAAAGAAATGTAAATAAATAAATTTAAACCCTGATCAAACGAGTTCATGATGTCCAACTTTTTTTGTTGTTTTAGAACACACCCACCTACTACTGCACAGCCATCCCCAGTTATTGTGCAGCCTCTTAACAAAATGAATGAGAGAAATAATGAGATTCAGCTGGTAGGTCAACAACCAGAGGGTATTCATGGTGCTGAAAGACTTCAACTCTCCCTTGGAATGGTTGATGCAGTTCGTGCAGCCTCTGTTTCCCCGTCTGACCCGATTCAAAAAGCAGTTCAAGATAGTATCAAAATAGAGTCAGACCTAAAAAATTTGAAAGGACAAATCCCTATCAACTTGATCAAAGCTTTGATCAATCTACATGATGATATTTCTTCTCTAGATGTTGCTTCTCAAAAAGATGCCGAAAAAAATCTAAAAGGGCTTGAGCAAATTGAGAAAAATGTCACAACCTTTCAAACTGCCATCCCGAGTGCAAGTAAGGCAGATCAACATCAAGTCTATTGGGAAGTTATTGAAAACAAAATACAAGGGATCAAGGTAGCTATTGCTCATGCAAAAGTCCGAATTCCTCAACAAAAAAAAGAAACCATTCGCCAGATACTCTTGAATACTGTAAGTACTTTGAAGGCCGTTATCCAAACTCTAACTCAATTTTCTCCAACGGGACTAGAATCGCTTCAACAGCAAATCGATCAGATAGATCAAATCATCGATCGTCAGGGTTTAACCACTAAACTCCATGAGGTAAAACAACAAATTTCTCTTTTTCAACAACAGATTCAGCAAATCGATTTACAGCAGCGAAAATCTGCTATTTATTCCTTCACCGGAGCCTTGAAAGATTATGTGAGTGGGGCTGAAAACTTATACACTTTAGTCTCATCGACAGCCAATATTTATTGGAGAGATGGACTAGCAGATGTGATCGCCCTCCAAATCGAAGCGCATTTCACTAATCCTGATATCCTAGACAAAGTGCTAAATTTTTATTTCGCAGTCCAGATGAGCGCCTCAGGAGCAATACCAATAGCTGTCAACCTTCATTTAGCAGAGATTTTAAAAAATAGGTTTGAACAATTAAAAAGACCTTTTTTAAATTCTATTCAAATCATTCCAATTTCTCCTGGCCATAACATCGGCGTTTACAAAGGATTTCCTTTGGAACATATAGGCGTCATTACAGATAATAACAGCCATCCTGATGCAGTAAAAAGCTTTGCCTCGAGCTTAAACGTAGCAAAAGATTCTAAAGCACAGATGGATTCGATGAAAGCGATCATGAAAAGCCGTCTTATAACAGATGAAGATATTTATAAAAAATTCAACGTTCGTGTTGTTTTGCCTACCTTTCCTACCAACGTGGATACTCAGAAAGATTTTTTCCCCATTCCTTTAGCTATCTACCAAGATAATTTGAAGGTTTTAGACAACACCTGGTTGTCTTTTGTAAAAGACCCCAGTTTCTCCAACACTTCTATCTTTAGCGAAAACAATGTTAAAACTAATGGTTTTACATTTGGAGCTAGTTCGGTTGCGTTGTTTACTGAACAAAACCTGTCTCAAGCTGATATTAAAAATTACACTAAAAGCAGGTGGGTAGTAGGGCCTCATCTTTACGCACAACCTCAATTAACGGCTAATGGCAGCATAGATGTGATAGATACCGGTAGTACATTTAACGAGTTTGTAACCTATATAGCTTTTTTTCAGGCATATCCAAGCTGCGTTTTTAGTCTTACCCAGTCTGATGATCCATTTGTTGGTGGGATTGCTAACTCTTCTTCAGTCTATATAGCGACTGAAAATGCAAAAACCCAAATTAAGAATGATATAGACTCATTTCATATTAATATGAGGTTCTAATCATTTTTTTAGCAATAATGTAGGTCTTTTTGTTTTGCCGAGGAATAAGAGCCATTCTAATGGCATCTTCTCTATTCATTGGCCCACTGTGTGATCTCCTCTACTTTTCAAATTCCCATGCGCCTCGCAAGCATAGCGGGGTTGGAAAGAGGATAAAATAGGACGAAAGTCCCCCCTTGGTAGTATATGAGCTTGCATACACCAGGAAGGCTTTCTAACTATTTTGCCTCTAGCCAAAACTCGCTAAAAGCGGATGGTGGTGTCTGCGGCTATCATAATAAGGTTCTTTTTGGTCCCTAGATCAAATGCAGGACGATTCCAGTTTCTGTAGTAACCAATTTCTGGTCGAATCTGGAAGATTTCGCTGAAGTTGTGGGTCCAGCCAATGGCGTTGCTTGTGTAGGAGCCTGCAAAGTCAGATCTTTCGCCACTAACGTCTCTCCAGTATTCGTTTCTAATGGTGATAAAATCACATTTAGAGAGCATGAACATCGTATAGTTGAGGATACCGTAAGCCCATGAGGTCCCTGGTATATTGGGGCCAATTCCTCCCCCGCCTCCAAAGGGTCTTAAAGGACCTGCACTTGGGGTACCACTGACAACACCGTTTTCTTGCCACATGATGTACGATTCGGTCTTGGTGTGAACTGCATCGGAAAACTTGTGTTGCCATGTACCGACGAGGTAGTTGAAGTTGTCGTGTCCCATCAGTTGTCCATATTGTTGGAATCGACGAAATTTGGAACTGTTGATCGAATTAAGGACGAGGTAAATCGAGTCCATGTTACTTGGTGAAACCCACCGGATCCCGAACATCCCCGTTGCAACAGCACCTTTATACCAGGGGGCCATATCGGTACCAGAGTGGATGGCTGCCTGAACGGTCCAACATTTGTTCAACATCACTGTCGCCATGATCCCTGTTTGTGTGTAGGTATCAAAAGTGAAAAGGATGGAATGGCTTCCCATATAGTTGTCAGGTGCAAACTGGGTTTCAATATCAGGGCAGGCGATCCATCGGCCTGTACGCAAAATCATCCCTTGAGCAACTTTGGGAAAGTAAACATCGATATACTGCTCTGTAAAATCGTACCCATAGAGGTAATTATGTTTGAGGAGCTGATCACTCGTCCAACCACCGGCAGTCATGTAACGGTAATCAATACCTACGAGAACGGTAGATCGAAATCCAATATCGATGTGATCAGTTTGGACGGAATCAACCTGACGCTCAAGCCTAAATACAAATTGATCTAGTTGTACACTGTTGGGGACAAACCAATAGGACATGGGCATATTGGAATGTCGACAGTTACTGAGATTTCCAGAGCCATTGATCCAACCATAAGCTTTTATCCGACTATTTTTGATCGCTTCACCACACGGAGTCGAATAAACCGCTTTCATAAGTGGGTAAATACTATCATCTGGCGGAACGCCTACGAGGGGGTATCCTTGGTACTCACCTGAAGGAAAGGGCGGAGAGGGGAAAGGGGCTGGGAATGCTCTCCGCGGCGCTTCTTTTTCTTCCTCACACTCATCATCAGCGTTATTTTCATCTTTGTCACTATTTTCCTCAGTACAAATATCTTCATATTCATCAGCCGCACTGCAATAAAAAGTGAGCGTGGTCAGTACCACTATTTTGAGAAGAAATCGCATTTACAACCTATAGCAATGTGCCTTTTAAGATAACTAAAACAATTAAAAAATACATCACAATACCGGTGATGTCTACAAAGGTAGACACTAAGGGGCATCTCTCATAACCAGAAATTGAATCTCTTAATAAACCAAACCTTAATCACTTGGGTCAATGCACAGTAGCAAAACAATGTGGCCAACAACCAATAGAAATAGGTGTGTGGCAGCGGAACCAGACCAATACTGGCCCCAAAGGAAGAATAGGGGATGTAAATCCCAATTGCCATGATGATCGCTGTAGATAAAAGGAGTGGAATAGAGGCGATGCTTTGGATAAAGGGGATTTTTTGGGTCCTGATCACGTGGACAATCAATGTTTGCGTTAAGAGTCCTTCGATAAACCAGCCAGACTGGAAAATGGCTTGACTTTCAATGGAATTAGCAGCGAACACGAACCACATCACAGCAAATGTGGTGTAATCAAAAATCGAGCTGATAGGACCTATAAACACCATGAATTTCAAGATGCCCCTTGGATTCCATTTAGAGGGCCTCTCCAGAACATCTTTATCTACTGAATCAAATGGAATCGCAATTTGAGAGACATCGTAGAGAAGGTTTTGGACAAGCAATTGAAGAGGAAGCATGGGCAAAAAAGGGAATATGGCACTTGCACCAAGTACACTGAAGACATTCCCAAAATTCGAACTGACAGCCATTTTGATATATTTGATGATGTTACCAAATGTTCTGCGTCCCTCTAAGACCCCATCCTTTAGAAACATCAAACTCTTCTCAAGCATGATGATATCGGCCGATTCTTTTGCAATGTCAACTGCTGTATCAACCGAAATCCCAACATCTGACTCTCGCAAAGCGGGGGCGTCGTTGATCCCATCTCCAAGGAAACCTACAACATGCCCATTCTCTTTCAACATAGATATGATCCGAGACTTTTGCAGGGGGAATAACTTGGCAAAAACTGTAGTCTCATCAACAACCGCTTTAAGCTGCTCATCACTCATGGCATCAATTTCTGTCCCATTTAATATTTTATCGACTTTTAAACCCACCCACGAACAGATTTTTTTTGTGACAACTTCATTATCTCCTGTCAAAACCTTAACACTTACATTCAGCTTTTGTAATTCCTTGACGGCAGCCTCTGCGGTCTGTTTAGGGGGATCTAAAAAGGCTAGAAAACCGATCAGGACAAGGGCGCTTTCATCTTGAATATTGTACTCTCTGTGTTGCTCAAACGGCATTTCCTTGTAGGCGACTGCTAAAACACGAAGACCATCACCGTTTAAATCCTCTACAAGTTGCAGGGATTGTAATTTTATTGGGTCAGAGAGAGCAACAATCTCTCCCTTTATCCTGGCTAGTGTACAAACCGAAATAATTTCATCCACCGACCCTTTGCAAATGAGAAGCTCTTGTTTTGGGGTCTCTTCAACCACAACAGACATCCGCCTTCTCATAAAATCGAAAGGGATCTCATCCACTTTTCGAAAAGCTTTATCGAGGTGTAATTCTTGTTTGAGCTCAACATGCTCTAAAACCGCAACGTCCATCAGGTTCTTTAAGCCAGTTTGGTAGTAGCTATTGAGATAGCCATACTGCAGAACCTCTTCATCATCCTCACCATTCAAGCTTAGATGCCTTTCAAGAATAATTCGGTCCTGGGTCAAAGTACCGGTTTTGTCCGTACAGAGGATATCCATCGCGCCAAAATTCTGTATCGAATTGAGGTGCTTTACAATCACCTTGCTTTCAGCCATCTTCACAGCCCCTTTCGCCAGGTTAGCCGTGACAATCATGGGTAACATTTCTGGAATAAGCCCCACTGCAACTGAAAGGCTGAATAAAAACGCTTGGAACCAGTCTCCTTTTGTAAATCCATTGATCATAAATACGATGGGGACCATGGCAAACATGAATCGGATCAACAACCAGGTCACCTGATTGATGCCGATATCGAAGCTTGTCATCGGTCGATAGCCGCTGATCTTTTTGGCCATCGATCCAAAAAATGTATTATTCCCCGTTGCTAGAATGACAGCTGTAGCGGTACCGTTAAGGACGTTTGTCCCCATGAAGCACATATTAGGAGTGTCTAAAAGTCGACGCCCTTGACCGCTAATTTGAGTTAAGGACTTGTCACTTTTTTCAACAGGCATCGCCTCACCCGTCAAAGCCGATTGGCTGATGAATAAATCCTTGGATGCGACCAAACGGACATCAGCCGGCAACATATCCCCTGCCGAAAGGAAAATAAGATCTCCCGGCACTAAGTCTTCCATCGGAATATCGATCTTTGTAGGGGGGGAATAGCCGTCTCCACGACGAATGACAGTTGCCTTTGTGCTTACCATGGCTTTAAGCTTTTCAGCTGCTATCTGCGAACGAAATTCCTGGATAAAACGGATGGCAACACTGATGACCACCATGGTGGTGATGATAATGGTTCCATCGGTATCCCCTGTAAAATAGTAAACAACCCCAAGGATTGTTATTAAGATATTGAAGGGATTGAGATAACTTCTTAGTAGCAGCTCATACCAAGTAGGTGGCTTTTCATAAGAGATCTCATTGAGTCCATATTTTTCGAGCCGCTCTCCTGCTTCAGCTCCTAAAAGTCCTGTTTCATCTGTTCCAAACTCATCAAAAATTTCCGGAATTGACATGGATGAATAGGCCAAAAGCTTATTGATTAAGCTAGTACCAGAGCCACTTCCATTGACCTCCCTAAACCGGAAAAGAAATGCATACAACCATTTAGGTAATTTATCTTTCATAACAAGACCCCTTTTAATATGACCATCGCAATCGTAAAATACATCACGATCCCGGTCACATCGACTAAAGTAGCCGTCCGATCATCGGGCGGCATCTCAGTAAGCATCGTTGCTATTTGCCCGGTGGGAAGTTCAAGTAGGATATTTCTTTGCACCCGAACGGGGAGGTATTTGAAAGTAGCAGCAGCGACTTTTGGAGACAGTACGCCGAAAAGCATCAGCTGCTCTTTCTTGGATCTATGAGATATAATATTCGATAATTCGTAACGAGAAAGGTTCTGAAAGGCCTTTTCCAAGGCTTGAATATCTTTTGTCCTAATTAGCAGAGGAAATTTGGTGGATAACGAATCTTTCAATCTAAAGTCCTCCATTTTTTTCACACTAAACGAAAGAAGAGAACTCCATCAAATCATTTCTTATTGAAAGTGTGGGTTGAAATTCAGTTCAGGGTAGGCTATGAATAGACCTCTTATGAAATCTTCAACTTATTCGATATACTCCATCAAGCTCATCTTCAGTTTGATTCTTTTTTCTCTCACTTTTTCAGCTCCTATTTTTGCCGAGGAGGATTCATGTACCTCCGAATCTTCCGATGATAAAGACAGCAAGGATGATAACGCTAAAGATGATGAGGATAAGGAAAAAAAGGACGATAAAAAAGATGACAAAGAGGAGAGTAAATCGTTAAAGATTGGTAATTTAGCCCTCCCAAACTCGCAACAACCTGGACCGATGGTAGGTATTGGAGAAAACATCATCGATCAGGGACAATCCCAAATCTTTCTATTTTTCGATGATTTTCTAGGGAGAAAGAAGTTTTTTACCGATGTCATCCCAGGCTACTTGTATGGCATTACTGATGACTTTTCGGTTTTTTTCAACTTCCCTGTCGCTCCAAAATTTGGAGATGGCCCTTTTTACTCTTCTGGCTTAGAAGACCTCTTTGCCCAGTTTGAATATGCCTACTATACAAGAGAAGAGCTAACCTTCCTTGATCAGGGCACTGTCTTACTCGCTTTTTTCATCCCATCCGGTTCTATAACTAAAATACCCAATACTGGATTTGGTCCCCTTCTTTTTGCTGGAACAACCTTTAGCCGTACAGCCATCGACTGGTTTGGCTTTACCTCATATGGGGCCATTATTACTAAACAAGCTGGTGGAATCAAAATAGGGAATAACTACTTTTACGAAGGTGGCATTGGTAGAAATATCTGGTACATAACCGACAAGGCGATTCTTTCCTGGATGGTTGAGGTAAACGGCTTGTATACCGAAAGAAACAGGTACAATAACAGACTCGATCCAAATTCTGGAGGGAATGTCATCTATGTCAACCCCTCTCTTTGGTATTCGACAGAAGACCTTATTGTGCAAGTGGGTGGAGGCTATGCTGTCATTCAACATTTGTTAGGCAGACAAAACAAAGAAGGCTTCTTTCTTGCCTTCAACATTGGCTGGACCCTCTAACTAGAAGTACGCTTTCTAAATTCGTGATGAATTAATTAAATGCGCGTGGTGGAGATTTCGTAGGAGGCAAGTTCTTCAGGCAAATCAATACCAGCTCCTTTTGCTGCCTCTTTCCACTGTCTTTCCAATGCATTTTTGGATTCCTTTACAAGCTTTTCATCTCTACTTTTTTTCTTCCTATTTAACTCTCTTGAGATCGATCTCCGTTTTTCAAGAAGGGGTAAAAGGTCTTTTGGATCATTTATCAAGGCTTCTAACAAGGTGGGTGAAGCTGTAAAAAGACGGGTTTTCTTCTTATTCTTATCCACTCTTAGTGCATTCAAAAGGGGGATAGATTCCCCTTTCAGAAAAGATTTTTCAAGGGTATGGGTCATCATTTTTTCCCCTTTCAATATCTCGTAAAAGAAAAGCTGCAAACGATCATTATCCAATTTGATCAGGGAAAGTTCCTTCCAGCTCATTTTCCCAATGTTAAACTCCATCGTTGGAAACTTCTCCCGAATCGCCTCAAAAAGATGTGACACTAATTGGGGGTCCGATTCAATGAGGCTTTGATAAAGAGGGGCATTTTGGAATTGCTTGTTCAGCAGTTTTTCTACTGTCCGTAAAAGAAATTGAGACACTTCAGGTGAACGGCTGAAGTCAGCAGGATCTATGAGAGTATAAATATTTAATTCTCTAGGGAGTCCTTTTCCGCTTGTAAACTTTGGGGGCGCCTCTTTGCTTTCTCTCTCAGGATTTTTCGGCTGCCTTTCTTTAAGTACCTTGTCCTCTTCGACTAACCATCTTTTTTCCCGGAAGTTGACAATCTGCTCAAACGAGGAGATCCTCCCTTCTTTCACAGTCCTAAAATTACGGAGCTCTTCACGGAGGGCCAATGCCATGATGATCAGTAAAGTCAAAATGAGTGGCAATACCTTCATTCAGGCAACTCCAGGGGATAACTTGTCGCAGGAAGATAAGTCTCGTATCGATAGAGGGTTTTCCCCTTTTGCAAGGTAAGCTTCAAGAGAACAGGTATTTTTTTATATCCCGGTTTCCAGGATGAACTCCAACCTGTTGGAGCCCGTTGCTCCTCTGTCTCTTTCCCTATTCCTATTTGCGGAGTTTCAATCACAATGTTCCGATTGGGCGGAACAAAAAATTCCCAAACCGTCTCACTGACCCCCTCCAAAAGGATCAGCCGTCGCATTTCTTTTGGAAAGACCCCCAGCCGTTCGGGATCAGGCCATTGATCAACAACAAAATCCCCTTCTACACAGTGGAGTTTACATAAAACTTGATCTACAAAGAGGGGGTCAACACTTGCGCCGACCTGAGATATAAAGACTAAGCCACCCTCGCTATCGGTATAAAACCCGACCCCTTCTTCATTTTTTAAAGGGACTATTTTTAACAAAAGCTGGTCTAAAGAGGCCTCTAATTTCACCTTTTCCCATAAAAGATCCCGTTCATCATCGATCTTTTTATGCCCTTTGTTAAGTTCCCCCCATATCCCAAAAACCAAAGAAATGAGGACAGCCAGTAGGGCGCAACCAATCAATAATTCTATCAAAGTGACCGATCGTTTTCGTAAAAGCATCGGCAACATTATCGCTTATCGAAGAATTTAATTGATTTATGTACACTACAAGAGAGGGAATAGTATGAGCGGAGGGGGATCTCCATCCAATATCTTTGATGAAGCTGGCAAAAAAAAGGGGGCAAAAAAAGAGACCGCCCCAGCTCAGCCCCTCCCAAAATTAACTCGAGAAGAACTAGAAAAACTGATCAAAGATGTTTATCACCAGCATGACCGATTTGAGCGACAGCTGGATGAGCTTTACCAAAAAAGCGGCTTTTCCCCTCACATTATCAACCAATTCTTAGAAAACCCCCAAAATTTAACCGAAGCCCAAAGACGGGTACTTGAAGAAAGAAGGAACCGATTACAGCGGGAACTTTCTGCAAATAAAAGAAAAGAGGTTAAGCAAAAGCCCAAAGAAGGGGACGAAACAGCTAAACGGAAAGGGAAAACGCTCGGAGGAAGAAAGGGCTGGATTTCGATGTAAGTGAACGGGGCATTCGACCGACTTTTCCCGTTTTCAAACGTTATAGGATGCTGCTAGGATAGAAAGAGAACCGTTGATTAGGAAACAGAATGGGCACCCAGCAACACAAACTCACTAAAGTCGATTTTATCCTCCCCTTCAAAGAGCAAAACAGCTGGATTGCCTTCCTCACTAAACAACTGGCCCATAGTTTTGAACAGCTTGGTGTAGAAGCACGCCTGCTTGTCTCTCCAAAGAACAGAGATCCTAAACCCTTTCTAGAAGATCTGTATGCCCATGCACCTGACTGCACCATTTGTTTCAATGGGGTTTTACCAGACGACGAAGGGCATTTTCTTGCCGACCTCATTGAGGTGCCTCACTTTGCTATTTTGACCGAGTCGCCAAATAACTTTCTTGAACTTGCTAAAAGCTCTTATACAACCACTTTATCGCCAGACCAACAATATTTAGACATTTTGAAAGAGGGTGGATGTGCCCGTACCTTTTTTTTCCCTCTGGCAGCACCTATCAATAAAACAACTGTCCTTCCATTAAAGGAGCGAAAGGGGTCCATTTTGATGGTACCTGCATGGCTGGACGGCTCAGCTGTGAGGGATTTCTGGGAAAAAAACCTCCCCCAAAAAATGGTCGAGTTTTTAGAGGGGGTCGTCTCTCGCTCCCTCTCAAACCCCTCAATTAGTTACTTCCATGCTTTTCAGATCGTTCTAGGAGAACAGCCTATTGCAGACCAAAAAGCCTTCCTCCCTTGGACCACTTTTGCCCTCTTTGATCAAATTGAGACCATTCTACGGGAGACCGACATCGTAGAACTGCTAACAGCCTTAAAGGGGATCCAGATCGATCTTGCTGTGGAAGTGGGAACATCAAGCAAGTGGCAGAAAAGATTAGGAGACGTGGCGGCCCACTGTACCTTCCATGAAGGGCTAAACGGTGAAGAGATCCTTTACATGATGGGTCAAACAAAAATCTTCTTAGCCAGTTCTCCACAATTCAAATTTGGGACAACGGGCGATCTCTATACTGCTTTGATGATGGGCGCCTATACCTTCCACAATAGGGCCGAATTTTTAGAATGGGGCTATAGGAAAGACCGCGGAGTCTATTTCTACCCCTACAACAATAGAGAGGCTATCCTAGCTAAAGCCAAAGAAGTTTTAGCCAACCCTTCCTCTTTTCAGGAAGAGGTCAACAAAGGTCGACAACAAGTCGTTGAATCTGAAACTTGGTTGAATCGGGCCAAACTCTTGATCGATTTTATCACTCCTGTTTTGCAACAACTTCCTAACCAACCCAAATCGATGAAATGACCCTTTTTGAACCACTCAAAACGTGGTTCTTAGAGCAAGGGCGCGATCTTCCATGGCGCCGCATAAGAACCCCCTATTCCACCTGGGTATCTGAGGTGATGTTACAACAGACGCAAGTCTCCGTTGTGATCCCCTATTTTGCTAAATGGATGGAACGTTTTCCTACCCTAGAACACCTCGCTGTAGCCCCTTGGGAAGAGGTGGTTAAACTGTGGGAAGGTTTGGGATATTACTCTCGTGCTAAAAACCTTCACCAGGGTGCACAAGAGGTGCTTGAAAGGTTCAAAGGTGTGCTTCCCAGTGACTTAGACTCTCTCCTATCAATCAAAGGAATTGGACCTTATACGGCAGGAGCCATTCTCTCTTTTGCTTTTAAAAAACGGGCAGGTGCAGTGGATGGAAACGTCGCACGGGTTCTATCACGCCTTTTTTTCGTTACCGACCCAATCGATGTTGAAAAAACAAGAAGAGGCCTCCATAAAACGCTTGAAACTCATCTACCCGAACACGCCCCTTGGATTGCCCAAGAAGCTTTGATCGAACTGGGGGCTTTGATCTGTCAAAAAAAGCCAAAGTGCAACTCTTGTCCACTCAAAAGCGATTGCAAAGCTTATCAACAAGAAGCGGTAGAGAGGGTACCAACGAAAAAAAACAAAATACAAGTGACAAAACTCTACCGGAATGTAGCTGTGATCCAGTCAGACGAATCGCTACTTGTAAAGCAAGGCAGTGCCGGCGAGGTGATGGGCTACCTCTTTGAATTCCCCTATTTAGAGACGACTGTGGAAGGGGTTACACTTGCTAACATTGAGGAGCAATTTTCAGACCACCTCAAGCACCCTCTCCAGTTAATAGACTCTCTTAATGAGGTCCAGCATGGATTCACCCGTTTTCAAGCTTCTCTCTTCCCTTTTGTCTTTTCAAGTGCTGAATTTCCCGTCCCTTCACCTTATCTCTGGGTAAAAAAAGGGGAAATTGAGAATATGCCGTTTTCATCGGGTCACAAAAGGATCCTCCGGGAATGGCAACTTTCTTACATTTAGAAGCATCAACTGGCTGGGGTGGCCAGGAAATCCGCATCTTACGAGAAGCAATTTCTATGCGGGATCAAGGACACTCTATTTATTTCGGCGTTCAAAAGGGTGCCATTTTAGGAGAAAAAGCACTCAAGGCTGGTTTTAAAGTCACTTTTTATAATTTTAGAAGACGCTATTTCATTTGGACAGTTCTAGTACTCCTTTTCTATCTCCTTACCCATAAAATCGACATTGTGGTCACCCATTCTTCTCGTGATAGTTGGCAGGGCGGGATTGCTGCAAAACTTGCTAAGTGCAACGTCGTCAGAACGCGTCATTTATCGACTCCCACCAGGAAAGGTCTCAATTCCTACATTTTGTACAACCTTTTAGCAGACAAAGTGATCACTACGTGTGAAGAGGTGGCTCAATCGATCCGAAAAGAGGCAATGCTTCCTCCTGAAAGGTGCCGTTCTATCCCAACCGGCGTAGACCCAGCAACAATTGAATCCAAATTGCAGGAAGCTCCATTCAAAAAACCTTCCCCCTTTGTCATTGGAACAGCTTGCATTCTCCGTTCTTGGAAAGGGCTCGATACTTTAGTCGAAGCCATTTCGCTTTTAAAGGATGAAGATGATCTTTCCCTTCTCATTCTCGGAGATGGTCCGATGCTTCCCCACTTAAAAGAGCAGGCAAGGAAACTTGGGATTTCTCACAAAATCACCTTTACAGGCCAGCTAGAAAATCCTTTTCCAGCCATAGCTTCTATGGATTTATTCTTGCTTTTAAGTACAGCAAATGAAGGAGTCAGCCAAGCTTCTCTTCAAGCTGCCTACCTTGGCAAACCTCTTATCACGACAGCTACAGGGGGGTTATCAGAAATCGCCCTTCCAGGAAAAACAGGGATACTGGTTCCAATCCGTTCTCCAAAAGCCGTAGCAGAAGCCATCCTAACCCTTAAAAACAACGCCTCTCTCCGCCTTTCCTATGGCATCGAGGCAAAAAACTATCTGCTTAACCATTTTCAGTGGAAGCATACACTTGAGAAGCTCTCCTCTTTTTACCCTCTATAAAAACAGAGGCTGTGAAATTGAACGAAAAAACCAGAAATTCCGTCTATTTCGCAGAGCGTCCGGGGGATTTTTTTCTCTCCTTAAGAGTTCGTTTTATTCCAAATTTGACCTCTGCAACCCGCTCGGTTAATAGCGCCCGCTCATTATTTCACCCGTTTCAGGTACTTGTAGTAGGAGGAGAGGGCGTTGTAGAGGGATATCTCAAATCCCAGATGGCCTTGGAAAATGCCTCTCTTTACAATGTAAGATTTAAAAAAAGCTGCCATGCCGTGAAAGAACGCAGCATTATGTTTGACCGATTTACCTTCGGCTGCCAATGTTGTATATCGATCCAGTTTCTGTAAAAAATCGGATACAGAGAGAAAGGGGGTATGATTAAGAGGATTTTTTAAAGAAACAACAGTTAACCCTTTGGTGATGACAGCCTCATGAACAGGAAGATCGGAAAAGCGTGTCTCATTCCGGTTGTAAAAACGGACAACACGGTCGGGCCACCAACCACAGCTCCAAATCCAGGTCCCATGGTAAAAATTTTTACGGGCGACAGAGTAGGCAGTTTTAGGTGATTCGAGGGAGAGTGCAAAAATCTCCTCTTGCAAAGCTTCAGTAACCACCTCATCGCTATCGACTGAAAAAACCCAATCATTTTTGGCGAGTGCAGAAACTGCATTATGGGTAGGGCCAAATCCAATAAAGGTGATATCGATGAGACGGACATTTGCAAAAGAGGCGGCGATCTCCTTGGTGTTATCAGTAGATCCTGTGTCGGCAACAATCACCTCATCAAAGCGACTCAAAGCTTTAAGGACAGCACTAAGGGTTCTCCCACTATTTTTAGCTAGAATGGTTACTGATATCATTCTTCTGATAAACGACTCTCCATGTCTCTCATAACGTTCAAAACCCGTTCAATATGGCCATCCACCTTAACTGGACGCTCTATCCATCTGATGATCCCTTCACCATCTATAACAAATGTGCTTCGGATAACGCCAAAGTAGGTTTTTCCGTACATCGACTTTTCTTTCCATACATCAAAGGCAAGTGCAACTGAATGGTCGGTATCTGCAAGTAAAGGAAAGTTAAGACTATATTTTTCCTTAAATTTTTGATGAGACTCTATTGAATCTGGGCTGATTCCCACAACTGAAACTCTGATGTCTTTAAATTGTTCGAGAGAATCTCTAAAAGAGCAGGCCTCAGCTGTGCACCCCTCCGTATCATCTTTAGGGTAAAAGTAGATCACTAAAGGTGATCCAAAACTCTCATCCGAGGTGAAGATCCTTCCTTGATCATCTTTCAACTTGAAAAAGGGGACCGGATCACCGATCTTTAATTTGAACTCTTGGGGCATATTGATTTCTCCAAAAACGAGTATAAGGGTTTAGAGGAATTCCAAAAACCCAGCCACAGAAAAGCTGTAAAAAACACTTATAAACAGATGATAGGATCGGGCATACTGTTTTTTTTGATAACGGATATAGATTAAGGAATAAGCTGAATGGAAATTCTAAAACGGCCCCGAAGAAATAGATTCTCTCCTGCTAGGAGAGAGCTGATAAAAGAGACCCGCTTCTCTGCCTCCCAGCTGATTGCCCCTCTTTTCATTGCGTCGGGCGAAAAGCGGGCAGATCCACTCCCTTCACTCCCAGGAGTATTCTCCTTTTCTCCTGATAGAGCTCTTGTTGAGTGTGAAACCCTTTTAAAATTAGGGATATCCTCTGTTGCCCTCTTCCCTATCATCGACAAGAAGGATAAAAATGGAGAGGGATCAAAGGCTCTTGATCCAAAAAATCATCTTGCAGCAGCTGTACAGATGGTAAAAAAAGAGTTTCCTGAGATCACGGTGATGGTCGATATCGCTTTAGACGCCTATACATCTCACGGACATGATGGCTTGATAAATGCTTCCGGACACGTTTTGAACGATCCAACAATTGAAGTACTTTCTAAAATGGCTATCCTCTACGGAGAACTTGGGGTCGATTATGTGGCTCCAAGTGATATGATGGATGGGCGTATAGGATGGATCCGGAAAAAAATGGATGAAAAACACCTCCTCAATGTTGGCATCTTATCCTATGCGGCAAAATACACCTCAGCCTTCTACGGCCCCTATAGAGACACGCTCGATTCTGCTCCAACTCTTGGAGATAAAAAAGGGTATCAGATGGACCCAAGCAATGTTAAAGAGGCCCTACTCGAGGCTGCTCTTGACGAAGCTGAGGGGGCAGATCTACTGCTAGTTAAGCCGGCTCTTTCTTATCTGGATATCATTTACAGGATTCAAGAACAGACCTCTTTGCCTGTAGGGGCTTTCCATGTCAGTGGAGAATACGCCATGTTAAAAGCAGCGGCTGAAAAAGGGTGGCTATCTTACGAAAAAGCTGTTTTAGAGTGCATGACAGCGATCTTTAGATCTGGCGCCTCTTTTTGCATTACTTATGCCTGCAAGGACTTGGCGCGCAACCTATGAAAATCCATTTGTTCGGAAAAATCAATGGGAGTGGACTTGAAACAGACAAAGGTATTCTTGAAAAAGAACTAACCGCGCTTGGCCATAAGGTGAAATTCTTCTTTTTTTTAGCTCCCATTCATCCCGAAGAAAAAGCCGATCTCAATATCCATCTTGAAGCTATCAACGAAGAATGTCTAAATACCGCTCCTCTCAATTTCTTTATCCCCAATCCTGAATGGTATATCCAAGACATGGATCTTCTGAACGACGTGGATCTCATAGTCTGCAAGACTCATGAAGCAGAAAGGATCTTTCAGCAATTACACTACAAAACTTTTTTCCTGGGATTTGCAAGTCCTGACTGTCTAAGGGAAAATGTTAAAAAGGATTTTCATCAACTTTTTCATCTAAGAGGTTCGAGCGACACAAAGGGTTCTGTGGCAACAGTTAAAGCCTGGATGTCTCACATTTACCCCTGGCTCCCATTTCTTACCGTCGTGACCCACATCGGGCCCGATCTAAAGGATGATACCTTTCAAATCATTGCTGGTAGATTACCTGAAGAGGAGTTTAGGACACTTCAAAACAGGTGTGGAATCCATCTTTGTCCAAGTGAGACAGAAGGTTTTGGCCATTCCATTATGGAAGCCATGTCGACAAAAGCCGTAGTGGTCTCTGTGAATGCACCACCTATGAATGAATTTATCACCGATCCAGAGTGTTTGATCCCTTATGCAAAATCTGGACTTTGTCAGCTCGGAGTCCGTTACTTTATTGACACTAGAGAACTTGTAAAGATTATTTACAACCTATTGAATTGGCCGGAACAAAAACTCATAGCGGTAGGAGAAAAAAACAGAGAAAAATTTCTACAAAACAATGCTTCCTTCAAAGAAAGAATAAAGAAGCTTCTAGATGCGGCTGCTGCGGGACTGATATGAAAATCAATCTTTTTGTCGGGAACTTTTTGGGTGGACATCGAACCGATCGGATCGTCTTAACAGAAGAGTTAGAAAACCTTGGACATGAAGTCAGATGGGCTCTTGATGCCAGTAATATATCCCATGCCGACCTCAACATACACTTTGAAGCAGTTTATGTCCCCTATCTAAAGACTGCTGAAAAAAACTGGTTATTGACTAACCCAGAGTGGTTTTATCAACCAATAGAATGCTTTGATTTAATTGATTTAATCCTATGCAAAACAAAAGAAGCAGAAAGGAATTTCAGCCATCTGGGCTTTCCTACTTTTTATCTCGGGTTTACAAGTCCTGACTGTTTCATGCCCGAAATCGAAAAGGATTTTAATCGTCTTTTTCATTACCAGGGCGGAACTTCCCAAAGAGGGACTTTTTGGTTAGAAAGAACCTGGTCTGGTGACATCCATCATCAACTTCCCCCTTTGACTATTTTTAGAAAAGATAAAGTAGCAAATGGAATAGATTATGAAAGAGGATCTCTGAAAGTGGTCACCGGGCATCTTGACGATGAAGAATATAAAGAAATTCAAAATAGATCCGGAATTCACCTCTCTCCAAGTCTAACAGAAGGGTTCGGTCATTCTATGAATGAAGCCATGTCTGCCTGTTGTATTGTCATCACGATCGATGCTCCACCCATGAATGAACTCATTACAGATCCTGAATGTCTGATCCCCATAAAAAACCCACACATGCCTATTAAGATTTATAATGCTGCTAGGCTGTTCCATTATGACCCAAGAGATATTGTGAAAGTGGTTAAAAAACTTACTAGTTGGCCCAGAGAAAAACTTATCGAGATGGGACAAAAAAATCGTCAAACCTACCTAAGCAACCGAGAAGCTTTCAGAGAGAGGCTTAAAAAGCTGTTAGAGAGCATTTAAATAAAATAACAGGATGCGTATGCCTACTTTTCCTGATATTTTCTAATGTTTTATTTGTCTTCTATAGGGTAGCCGTAGGCTGCAGCAAGTTCCTGGAATTTTTGGAAAAAAGGGGGTTCCAAAACGGTTTTAAGATATGTCCAAGAGACTCTAAAATCGTTTGGAAAAGGGTGGTGATTGACATCCTTTGGAATCTTACTTAACAGATTAGGGTCTATCTGAAAGCCAATCAGCTGAGACAACTCATCCAGCCTCTCTCCTAAATCCTCTATACGGAATGTTTCAACGGCCCTTTTTTCTGCCTTCAGGTTCCAATAGTACCAATATTTTGCACATTTCACTGGAACAGGATCATTCCGTAGAATTTCTGGACAACAGGACATGATGTATCTCCAGGCATGTTCCCAAGACAAATGATGAGGGGACACTGTTCTTCCATATAGTGAATTGATCACTTTTATCGGATCTCGAACAAGGTGCAAAACAGTGTCAAACTCGATTTTCCCTCTTGGAAACTTCAAATGGTATAGGTTGTAATTGGCTTCGCAGGCCAACTGCCACGCAACACACCCGTCAATTCCAAGTTCCTCCTGCCCTATTCTTAGGCCAGATTGACTTAACAGCTCATACACATAAGTGGTTCCGCTTCTTGCGCAGCCCGTGATTAAGAAAGGGCACTTAGTCACAGGAGTTGCGTCTAGAAGTGGGGAAAGAACAAGAAAGAAAAAAGTTAGAAAGAGTCGCATAAGCTGTTTGCTTATAGCAGTTCTGAAAAAAAATCGCCCATCATTTTGAAGCTTCGTTTATCTGCCATTGCATCATAACGGAGCCCGCTTGAGGGATCGTTTGCTTTTGTGTTTGTGAAGGCATGAGAAGCCTTTCCAAAGATGTGCATTTGCCAATCAACATCTGCCGCTTCCATCTCTTTCTCAAAACCTAGCCTGTCTTCAGTAGAAACAAGAGGGTCTAAATAGCCATGCATGACAAGTAAAGAGCTTTTAATCCCCTTTTCCATTGGAAGTCTTTTACCATGGATATCTCCCATTTTATACCCTAGGACAGCGTGAAAGGTAGCTACCCCTTTCAAAGGTAGCCCCATTTTAAATAATTCAATAGCAGCAAGCCCCCCAAAACAAAACCCAATTGCTCCAATTCTATTTGGGTCCACCTCTTTTTGCGCTTTAGCTACATCAAAAGCACCTTTCATTCTACGACGTAGCTCCTCTCTATCTGCAAAAAGAGGCCCTACCAAAGAGACAGCTTCATCAGTTGATTTAGGGATTTTCCCCCCTCCATAGTAATCTGCAAGGAAAACAGCCCAATGATAGGTTGAAACAATCTGTTCAGCATAGGCCTTTCCTAATTCATCTTTTCCCATCCAGTAGGGGATTAGAATCAGCGTCGGGAACGGCCCTTTTCCTTTAGGCAAAAGAAGCTCTCCTACGGCTTTAACAGAACCTGCTTGGTACTCGATCATTTCAAAAACTCCTAAAAAATTGCAGTCTGAAGAAGAGGCAAAAAGATGTCTAGTACACATTTATTGACGCTCGTAATAGATGAGGTCGTAGAGCCTCTCTCCGGCAGGTGTACGATAGCCAACGTCCCGTAGCCATGCACTCATTTCATAGCCAAAACGAGTTTTTGAGGAACAGGTGAGGAAGATATCCAGCGGCATCGATAGCCCTATCCCCTTGTCATAATAGGTTGAACCATTGAGCTGGTCGCGTCCATTCGTGACTGTGTACCAAAAAAATAGCTGTAAACCACTTGGAAACTGTCTTGCCACTTGAAAGCGGGCCCCCAAATCACGACCGATATTTCAATCTGAGAAAATACATTGCAGCAACTGCTGTAGTAAGCGTCATCAAGACTGGCGTATTTTTCCTGCCACCATCAGATTCTTGGAGCTGTGATTGCAGAGCCTGGATTAAGCCAATTAATTCCTCTTTACCCCGAGCCGATTACTAAATAGGATGTGGCAACCAAGAATGATTGTGAAGGAAACGCATTTTAGCGCTTTCTACTTGATCTGAAGAAGTAGCACCCCGTCTGAAATTGACCGTAGTTTCGGACGCACTTTGAAGTGACGCTAGAAGGACGAGCTCGCTAACACGCTCAAGAACCAGGGATACCAATTCGAGCATAATTTTGGACATGGAAAGAAAAACCTTTAAACGGTGTTTGCACTATTAATGATGCTGGCATTTTTGATGGATCAAGCGCAGGAGGCGACCGCCTGTGGGTTATTTCAAACTGCATTAGCAGGCATGTTGAAGAAAAGAAGGTTATGGGAAAGGATGAGAGGTTACTTTAACATTTGCCAGCTTGAAGAGGTTGCTGGTTCTTGAGCGTGTAAATTATAATTGTTAAAAACTAGCGTGCTGCGATAGGAGGTCTTTTCGTCCCAAAAAATGTTGTCTAATGAAGAGGCTCAGACTTTTCCGCCGGTTAGCCCTCTAGGGTGAGCTCCTGGAAAGTTCCCAAAAGAATGGACACCAAAATCCTGAAACGTCATTAATAGGATTACCTTCGCTAACATTCAAGAAAGGAAGTTACCTAAATGACAATTAGTTTACATCAAAAAAATTCTTCAACTCAGTCATATTTGCAACCTCCAGATCCGACAAAGGTTAAGAAACTGGACCTAAAAACGATTTTTACCCAATTAGGAGAAATGGTCTGTAGAGTTTCTACTGTTAAAGGGGAGTGTTCAGGTCTTCTTTTAGGAGGTAAAAAACTTTTAGTACCCTTTCACACAATTGGATGGAAAGAAATTAAGAAGCAGTCAGATGAGAAAGCTAACTTCGATGTTTATCCTTTGAGGATTGATTACAAAGAAAATATTTTCACAGCCTTATATAGTGATCCGAAAGATTTAGAAGTAGCTAGATATTATGATTCCTGCTTATTCGAAATAGTTGATGACGACTTCCAGGAACCAAACATAAATAGTTTGGACTTATTTACCGAAGCTCTTGCACCTGGAGATAAAGTCTACTTAGCAGGGTATCCACTAGGTCAAGAAGAGCCGTCTTTTCACAAAGGGATTGTATCTTCTGTTAATGAAGGGGTTAAGATTACCTGGTTCAATATCGATGCTCCTCTGTTGCCAGGTTTTTCGGGTGGACCAGTTTTCATCAAACGCGAAGAAAAAATTTATTTAGCTGGAATTATTTTGTCTGAACATGCTGCAATCGACTCCTCTTTTCTCGAACAAAGACCTGACATTCAAGCTAATCTCATGAAGGGAGGTGTACACGTACGCGGAGTAAATGTGGGATCGGTGATTTCTAATATGATAGATACAGTTCTTGACAACTTTGCGACAGGGATTGGGAGAATTCTCAGTATAAAACATGTAAAAGATCTTCAATCTTCAACCAAACCTCCAACTATACCCTCCACGTTGCTGCGTTTTTCTTTTCCAATTGTTAAGGGTGAACGACTTCCAGGAGAACTTGGTACAAATGCAGATTATGCAAACTGGTATCACAGAGAAGTCAAAGGAAAGCAACTTTGTTTGAAAATACTCGGTAAAATAATTTACGCAGCAGATAAAATTGATAGCGAAGAGGAGAAAGAAAAATTACGTCCTTATTATTTAAATAATGTGCACAGTCACGCTACGAAAGGGCATGAAACATTTAAACAAACACTGGGTCAGAAATTGGAGACCCTGGAAGATAAAATACTAAGTGCAAAGCGAGGAAGCTTAGAAAAAAACAAAAATATTTGGATAAATCTTCTTGAGCAATATAAAACTGCGGATTCTAATTTAGCAGAAAAATGCGACAAACTACTTAGTGATTTAAAAGTAAGCCCTTAGAAAGGCTTGTGAGCTGTTAAAAGTTGTATTTGTTTGCAAACAAGTCGCGCTTTGATCGCCCATAAGTTTGAAATTTACATTAGAAATGATATTCCAGGGGTTTATCTTCAGTTACAAATGAGGCAGTAAAATAGGCTATAGATATCATTGAACAGGAGATTGGTGACCAGACAGCAAACATCATTTTTGCTCCTCTCTTGAAAGAGTTTCAGGGCGGTTTAAACAATTTTATATCCTAATTCCGCCTAAAATTACGTAATATCACGCCGAGGATGGGATTAACTCGACTTTGTACGACTCTGATCGAGTAGGAGGGGCTTCGCAGCCCCGTCCTCTCACACCACCGTACGTACGGAACCGTATACGGCAGTTCATGGTCACTATGACCTAGCTTTCTCTCAATTTTATCATCGGAATGTATCCCATAGATTCTATGACTTCATTCGATAAAGCTTTGTGTATACCCTCTACTCGAGCCATTCTCCGAGGCCCTTTGAAGCTGTAGCCACAAGCCCTCGCCGATTCCTCTTTAAGACCTAGTCCCGACTTCCGTATTTTTGACTCCGGAAATAGCTGAGCGCTCTCTGTTAAGTTAGAAATTTCAAAATGTAGTGCTCAGAGATTTTTCGTGTTGATTAGTTTTGACAAAAGCGATAAGACAGCTAGATGTTTATTCGAACAAAACCGATCAATAACTCATCTAGGAAAAGAGTTCAAATCTGTGAATCTATTCGCATCGGCGACAAAGTTAAACAAAAGGTTGTTAAACACGTCGGCATATCAGAAAACGACTCCCACCTAGACGAACTGAAAAAATTAGCGGAAGTCCTTAAAAACCAAATTAAACAGGAAAGGCATGGCCCTATTTTTTTCGACCTTCCTGAGCAGGCTCCTGCCTCAATAGAACCTGCAGAGGCCCCTCAGACTAAAACCCAAGAAAAAACACTCGTCAACATCGAGACCCTGAAAGAAGAGTCGAGGGTAGTCGATGGCTTCCACGATGTATTTGGAACGCTCTTTAACCAAATAGGATTCAAGAACATTCTGAAAGGTTCTTATCGTGACAATTTAAGAGATGTTGTGCTTGCGCGGATAGCTCACCTGGCAAGCAAACACGCTACTCAGAGCATATTGGCAGCCGATTTTGGGAAAGAAATACCCCTTGATAGGATCTACAGAATGATGGATGCCCTCGTTGAGCAAAAAGGATTGGTGCAAAAGACGGTGTTTCTAGCTACAGAACAACTTTGCTATGGGAAAGTAGACGTTCTTCTCTTCGACTTCACAACACTTTACTTTGAAAGCGTGTCAGATGACGAACTTCGTTCTTTTGGATATTCCAAGGACCAAAAATTTCACTCTACTCAGGTGGTTTTAGCTCTAGCCACTGCATCAAATGGCTTGCCCATTGGCTACCAACTGTTCCCAGGCAATACAGCAGAGGTGTCCACGCTCGTAGCCTCTTTGGAAGAATGGAAGAAGGTGTTGCCGATCGGGGAAGTACGACTGGTGGCGGACAGAGCCATGATGTCGGAAAAGAACTTAAAGCACCTAGAAGAGAACGGCATTCAATATGTTGTAGCTGCTAAGCTCAAAAAACAGCCAAAGCCTAGAGGGACAAGATTTTGTCTTGCCCGACCGACAAGACCGGTATGGTATTGGATGAGAAGGTGGAAGGTCGGCGTTTAATCGTGACATTTTGCCTCGACAGAAAAGCAAAGGATCAAAAAGATCGGAGCAGGATTCTCGAGAAGATCAATAAGAAGCTCGGCAAAAGCAAAGACGCCAAGAAGCTTGTATCAAATGCCGGTTACCAGAAATACATTTCTTGCTCTGGAGAAGCCAACTTGTACGTAGACGATGAGAAAGTTGCGGAAGATGGATCTTGGGATGGTTTTCACGGCGTGATTACCAACTGTACAGAGGAGATGGCCGCAGATCTTTTATCCCATTACAAAAGGTTGTGGGTGATAGAAGAGTCATTCCGTATACATAAGCATGACCTGAGTGTCCGGCCGATTTATCATTTTAAAGCAGAGAGAATAGAGGCGCATATATTGATTTGCTATATGGCCTTTACCTTGATGCGGCACCTTGAATTTAGGATGAAAATTCAAAAGGAGAATGTGAGTATGAAGGAGATGAGGCAAGAACTGTGGAGAGTACAGTCGAGCTATCTTCGAGACACGGAGACAGGGAAAAGCTACCGCCTACCATCTCCGTTGAGTGTTAAGGAAAAGCAGATGTACCAAGTAATGGGAATCAAACGGACTCAAACAGTGAAAGAAATGTAGTGCCCTCAAAAAAAGTCAAACTGTTGGTTGTTAGCTAGATAAAATCAATAAGTGCGGAAGTCGGGAAGCGACCAAAGAGGCTTTGATTACTCAGAAACTGGTAGCTTCCGTCGTCGTAAAAACAACTGGATCCAGGGAAAAGTAAATAGATCTTATGCTGCTACTCAGGAGTTAGATTTTGGCTTGACTGAGCCTTATAGTACGATCAAGTTTCTCTCCAATGCTTTAAAGATTGACTTTTGGACCAACTGGCACACATCTCCCTTTGAGGTTTCCTTTTAATCTATTTTAAGGCTTGTTAAAAGCTGTCTTTCACCTCCTTTTAACCCAAGTTCAGCGGTCTGCTCAATGAGGAAGGGGATAAAGCTTGACGATTCGTCACTACATTTTGATTTTCTCAAAGCCTGTCAGCGGATGCCAAATGAGGGAAAGCATTAATGGAAATTACATTTTATAATATAAAGCAAAAATTTAAACCAACACATGAATTCGTCACCACATCGGTTATAGGTAAATTCTAAGATTAATCCCAATGGTTTGCGATTTAATAAAATAGTTTTTAGTGCAAAAAGAGACCGTTTCCCACTGAACTTGGGCCCGAGCTAAAAATTGCAGTCTGAAGAAGAGGCAAAAAGATGTCTAGTACACATTTATTGACGCTCATAATAGATGAGGTCGTAGAGCCTCTCTCCGGCAGGTGTACGATAGCCAACGTCCCGTAGCCATGCACTCATTTCATAGCCAAAACGAGTTTTTGAGGAACAGGTGAGGAAGATATCCAGCGGCATCGATAGCCCTATCCCCTTGTCATAATAGGTTGAACCATTGAGCTGGTCGCGTCCATTCGTGACTGTGTACCAAAAAAATAGCTGTAAACCACTTGGAAACTGTCTTGCCACTTGAAAGCGGGCCCCCAAATCACGAGCTAAAAATTTACCGATATTGATCTCGAAAGCTAAGTCAGTTGCCTTCCAATCGTAATAGAGATCAATAAAAGCTTGGGTTCCTAAAAAGGGGACATAGTTTGGAATATAACCATTCAATTTCCGGATATTATTCGTCCACCCAAGCCCATTGAAGGTCCTTCGCCGTACAACGGCCGCATCGAAACCGATCGCAAAAGGGGAACAAACTGGGTAGTAGATATATTCAAAATCCAGACCGATATACATCGGGTTAAAATAACCCGCAGATAAACGGGTATAGTGCCCTCCACCAATGGATAAGTTTTTCTGCAAATAGAACTCATCTACAAGCACCCCGCGTTGCTTTTCGTATGAGATGATCTGAGTATGAACATTGATCAGCTGCGAAGGATTTAAAATGTCGACATCAGATGCATCCTTTAGGTAAGAAAACAGAAGATAACCAAGCTGTAGACGGTAATTAAGGTTCAGCCAGGGGAGCTGTCCATCAAACTCGGCTGTTATGCCAGCGCCATATTTAAATTTCCCTCGAGAGCTGCCAAAATAGGAGTGGAAGCGAGGGAGTAAAGCTGGCTCAAGCCAAGGCAAATCTCGTGTATACAGCAATAAAGGGGCAATTGAGTCGTTGCACGTGACCTCTTCAAGAGGAGAGATCAAAGCCAATTCGTAATCTGAAATAGTATCACAAAGATAACCCCGCAGGTAGTCGCCTAAAAAACGGTATTCTTGGATGGGGATTCCTCTGATGGTTTGAACAGCAAAAACTTGATCAACATCATCTGGTAAAAGAGCCGACAGAATATGTGTGATTCTGTCTCTCACTTCACACTCTTGCCAATACCGCTCGTTTTCAAAAGTGATTTTTAACGTTTTCAACTGACAAGAATCGTAGTAAGTCAGGATCCTTTCGACATAAAACCCTTGGGTACAAAATGCTTGAGTGATCTCTTGCAAAAAGAGATCAACAGGTCGGTAAGAGCCGATTTCCTCAAAGTCTTTAGGATAATTATAAGGCAGCGGATCATCTATTTTGGGGACAAAGCCATAAGTATTTCCAAAATTATAAAAGGCAGATGCTGCAAAACCGAATTTACTTCCTCTGATTTCACTAAAAGTGAGATCAAATGTATCTAAAAATCGGTATTTAACTCCGTAATTGATTTTCCATTTTTGTTCTCTCCCATTTGGGTGGGGGTCGCAATCGTAATGGACCGCATCATATTCTGCTGTGAGCGATAGTCCATCTAACCATATTCCACCCCATGTTCTAAAAGGATAAAAAGCAATTCCACCAAAAAGACCACGGATCCTTTCCCAGCCATACCCAAAAGATCCCTCTAAATTCAGATTCGGAACCACTTGCGTTAGTACAACGTATTTGGATTGAAATGCTTTTGTCCCCAAACAGTCGTTCCAACCAATAGCAATCCCTGGAAGTCTATAATCACTATCTTCGGGAAGAAAGGGGGCTAATTTTAGGTTAACCCCTTTATCAGAAAAATCGCCAAAGCCGTGGGGACTTAAAATAGGGTCATCCACCCCTCTAAAAACGCGATAATTTCCTGAAACTTCAAATCTAGGTAAAAACTCGCATCGAAGGTTCCAGTTGTAGTAGGGGGGTGTGGAAGCAAATCCAAGGGCTAATTCCCCTGTTTCTCCCATCCTACTATTGGGCATGATGATATAGCCACCCTCAAGGACATTATTGTAGGTGACAGGAAAGTTGCGACAGGGGCTGCATTCCCACTCTCTGATATAACAAAGATCTCTCTCAAGCCTTGCCGGGCCATCAAATGCAGCGCACTCGGCAAAAAAAAGGAGAAAAAGGATCAAGACCATTGTGCAGGTGACATCAGGAGGGCAACCAACTTCTCAGCAGCTCGCGCTGCCATTCCACCATCGATGATCCGATGATCGCAAGAAAGGGAAAGGTATTGCTTCAGCCCAATCTCGATTTTTCCATCCTTTACAACAGGAACCTCTTCCATTTTCCCAATCCCTAAAATGGCCGTTTGACCGTAGGGGATCAAGGGTGTTCCTAGCACGCCGCCCAACGTTCCAAAATTGGAAATAGAGAGTGTGCCGCCACGCATCGATTCAGGAGAAAGAGTACCAGTTTTGGCTCCCTCTTTCAGAATGTCAAACTGTTTGACAAGTTCAGAAAAGGAGAGCTTGTCTACCCCTTTGATGACCGGCAATAAAAGCCCATCGACTGTATCGACTGCGATGCCCAGATCAACGCTTCGGTGAACGTAAATCTCTTTCTTATCAGCATCTACAGAGGCATTCAAAAAGGGGAATTCTTTAGCAACTAATGCCCACGCCTTCATAAAAAAGGCTGTGAAAGTGACCCCTTTTTTTGTATCGCGCACTAGTTTTAAAGGAGTAGGGTCATAAGAAATGACATAGGTGAACTGAGGCACTTCTGCATGGCTTTTGATCATCGTATCGGCCATTAACCACTGGATACCGCGCAAAGGGACCACTTGGTCCCCTTCTCTGTGTAAAATCTTTTTCGGCCCTTTCAGTGAAATAGCTCCACGAACATCTTCGACTGTTATCTCTCCTTGGGCACCTGATGGAACAATCTGTTCAAGTGAAACGCCCAGCATTTTGGCAAGATGACGTGTCGCAGGAGCAGCTAAAACCTTTTCACATTTTTTCTGTTTTTTGATGGTTGGGTCGGCAGTTGCTTCTTGCTTCTCAACGGCCTCTACTTTTTCAGCTTGACCCTTTGTTGCAATAGCGTAAAGGGGCTTGCCAGTGATGGCCATCTCTCCCACCTTCCAAAAGACCGCTTTTAAAATTCCAGGTTCGGGTGCAGGCAACTCTACTGTTGCTTTATCTGTCATCACAACAACAACAGGTTCATCTTGATGAAGAGGGTCGCCCACTTTTTTGAGCCACTCGACCACTTCCCCTTCGACGACTCCCTCTCCAATATCGGGTAAATTGACAGTGACGATCCGTTCCATGGGGCCTCTTAAAAATTCAACGTTTTGATGAGCGATTTTTTTACACGCGGCGCATCGGGAATGTAGATCTCCTCCAACGTATGGGGAAACGGGGTATCAAGACCAGCGCACCTTTCAATTGGAGCTTCCAGATATAAGAAACACTTCTCTTGTATCCTTGCGGCAATTTCAGCCCCAAAACCTTGGGTGATAGGCGCTTCGTGTGCAACAACACATCGACCCGTTTTTTCAACTGATGCAACTAACGTATCGATATCGAGAGGGTTGAGTGTTCTTAAATCGATCACTTCAACCGACACTCCTCTTTCTTTTTCTAATTCAAGAGCAGCCGCCATATTTTGGTGAGTTTGGGCTCCCCACCCGATCAGAGTGATATCTTCACCCTCTTTAACTACTTTGGCCAGTCCAAAAGGAATCAGATATTTCTCGTCAGGCACCTCTTCTTTGATCGCTCTATAGATCCTTTTTGGCTCTAAAAATAGGACAGGATCTTCTGATTCGATGGCAGACCAAAGGAGACCTTTAGCGTCATAAGGAGAAGAGGGAATCACAACAATGAGGCCAGGTGTATGCAAAAACTGGGCTTCAGGAGATTGGGAGTGGTAATGCCCGCCATGGATCCCCCCACCATAGGGTGTCCGGATGATCATTGAAGCTGTGTATTGATCGTTGGTTCTGTAGCGCATCTTCGCCACTTCATTCACGATCTGGTCATAGGCCGGGAAAATATAGTCGGCAAATTGGATTTCTCCGATCGGCTTGATCCCCACTTGAGCTAGACCTACGGCAAAACCGATGATCCCTTGCTCACAAAGGGGGGTGTCAAAACACCGCTCTTTTCCAAAACGTTCTTGTAGACCTACTGTTACTCTAAAAACGCCACCGAAATGGCCTACGTCTTCACCAAACGTGACAAGATCTTTCCGTTCTTCAAAAGCTTGATGGAGAGTCTGATTGAGAGCTTGAATGATAGTTCTTTCAGCCATTGGACTCTTCGAGCTCCTCTTCTAAACGCCTAGGAACCTCTTTATAGACCCCTTCGATCAAACTGTGCAGCTGAGGGGCTGGTGCAGATTTTGCCACCTGAATCGCCCTTGTGATCTCGTCTTGTATTTCTACTTTTGATTTTTCGGTTTTAGAAGTGTCCCAAAGACCTTTTTTTTCTAAATAGGCTTCTAGACGTTTAATCGGACAGAGAGCCGACCACCGTTTGACCTCTTCCTCATTCCGATAGCGGGACGGATCATCTGATGTGGAGTGGGCACCCATCCGATAGGTCATTGCCTCAATGAGGGTAGGCCCTTCTCCTCTCAATCCCCTTTCTCTTGCCTCTTTTACAACAGAATAGATGGCGATTGGATCGTTTCCATCAACACGGACACCTTTGATCCCATACCCAACAGATTTTAACACAATGCCTTCACCACCAAATTGAGAAGAACAGGAGGTCGAAATGGCAAAACCGTTATTTCTGCAGAAAAAAATGGTTGGGGTTTTATAAACGGCAGCGAAGTTAAGCCCGCCATGAAAATCGCCTTCTGAGGCAGCGCCTTCACCAAAATAAACTAAGGCTATCGCCTGTTCCCCCTTTAACCGGAGCCCATAAGCTGCACCTGCAGCATGAGGAATTTTAGTCCCAATCGGAGAGGAGCATGTGACTACATTGTATTTTCTCGAACCAAAGTGGTTAGGCATCTGACGCCCAAGAAGAGGATCCCGCCCATTACAAAACATATGATGGACATATTCTTGGATGGGGTAGCCTCTGTAAAATAAGCAACCGTTTTCCCGATACTGGGGATAAAGCCAATCTTCTATTGTTAATCCCGCGGCACTGGCAACTGAACAGGCCTCTTCTCCAAGAGCACTCATCGCAAAAGAGATTGTACCTTGCCGTTGCAAAGTGATCATCCTTTCATCGACTAAACGGCAAAGCCACATCGTTCTGAGGATCTGCAATAGCTCTTGGTCGCTAGGAAAAAAAGTGGGGTTACCTATGAGTTCCCCCTCGGACGAGAGAACTTGATAGGGTGTTAATAGATCAGTCAAACAAACCTTATATTGAAAAATCCCCACCATTGTACGACGTTCCCCCTCTTATTGGCAAAAAGAGGTTTAATCAAATAAGTTTTTTAAAAAGGATTTTCAGCCCTAGGACGGGAAACATCTCCCCTAAAGAAGCGGGCTGCTGCTACTCCAGCTCTGATAGAGAAAACGGCCTCAAAGAGAGCCATTGCATTACTACGACCTGAAAAACGGTCAAAGAGGTAGTTTCCAGAAACCAATATCGGAAACCAGGCAAAGAGGACAGGATTCCTTGAAGCAACAACCGTGTCAACATCCCAAGAGATCAGATTGATCATTTCAGTCCTGTTATTTCTTCTTTCCAGAATCCCCATAAAAAAACCTAAGGCAAACCAAGCAATCGCCTCTAACCTTTTCCCCATCCACAACCGGGAGCTAAAATAAAATATAGTATATCCGTTGAAGCCGATACGGATCATCTGGTTTCGATCGAGGGCTTCTATCTTATTTGCTAGATAGGTGGCTGCTTTGGCGACGATGAAAGGTAATGAACTGGACATAGGGACCCTTTTGACTAAAAATAAAACTTCCAAATTGCTTAGAAAGTAGAGGAATACCATGTTTTGTACTAATATGCCCTATTTATGCGATTGAAACGTGTCATCATAGCGGGGTTTAAATCTTTCCGCGACAGAAGTGTCATCGAATTTGGTGAAGGGATCACAGCGATCGTCGGCCCAAATGGATGTGGCAAATCGAATGTGCTCGACGCGATCCGTTGGGCTCTTGGGGAAGGCTCTGCCAAATCACTTAGAACAGGAAAAATGCCCGACGTCCTTTTTGGAGGGACTGAAAAAAGCAAAGGGAAAGGGATCGCCGAAGTCAAAGTCCTTTTTGAAACACCTGGCGATCCTCTACAGATTGGTTCTTCCGAAGTAGAAATCAGCCGTAAACTCTCCTCCGATGGCCTTTCAGACTACTATGTGAACGACAAAAACGTCCGACTCAAAGACCTCCATCTTCTGCTTCACAAAATGGGCCTGGGTAAAGAGGGATTTTGGTGCTTTGAACAAGGAAAAGTGGATCAGGTTGTTTCTTGGACTCCAGAAGAGCGGCGCTCAGTCTTTGAAGAGACCTCCGGTATTTCCCTCTATCTTTCCCAAAAACGGGACGCGCTTGAAAAACTAAATGAGACTAAAAGCAAGCTGGAAATCCTCCTTGAAAGGGAAAAAGAAGCGTCTAAATTGCTAGAAATTCTAAAAACGCAAGCTGAAGCGACAGAAAAGTACTTAAAAATCAAAGAGCGCTCCCAAAAAGTGGAAAGAGAACTCTACACAGCTCGTCTTTTCCACTTGCGAGAGTCGATCAAGAACGAAGAGGTCCGTCACCATACGATCTTGGGGGAAAAATTAGAACTAGAAGAGGCAGAAAATGCCTTGAAACAACAGTTGATTCCTCTTGAGAAGGAGGGGGAAAAATGTTTGCAAGAAAAGCAACAGGTCGAAGAACAGCTCCTCCATCTTCACCATCAGATTGAAAATGGAAAGAAGGAATTAGAAAACCTTCAGGGGCGTATAAGAGGCCTCGAAAATATCATCCATGACCGTCAGCAGCGCATTGAGCGAGAAGAAAAAACAAAACAGCAGATCGAAAAAGAAATTTCAGAGCTCAAAAAAGAGGGCAACCCCACTACCATTTCATCTCTGAAAGAAAAACTCGATACTGCCTTACATCTCCGTGAGCAAAAGGAAGTGGAACTGGAACAGGTCCTGCTCGCTGAAAAACGGGAACAGGAGTTGCATCTGCAGATTCTGAAAGATCGGCACCTCATTGAACAAAAGCTTGTCCAAATCCAGCAAGGAATAAGAATCCACGAGGAAATCAAGATCCTGCAAAAGCAAATAGAGACTCTTAAGAATGGGCTAGAGCCTGAAGATCCCTCTCTTGAAAACGGAATCAAAGAAAAAGAGGAAAAGATAAGACAACAGCGAGAGGCGATCAGACACATTTCTGAGGAGGCTGCGAAGAATAGTGGCCGGTTGAAGTCGATCGATGAGATGATTAAAAAGCTGCCTGGAAGCTTACCTGGGAATAAAAAAGTATTAGAATGGTATCCTGAAGGGGCAACTCCTCTGCAGAAAAAATTTCTCCTCCCAAAAGAGGCTGTTCAAAAAGGGAGCGCTCTTTTAGGCCCCCACTTTGATGCGATCGTGATTGAAGATGAAAACCAAATACCTGTCCTTATACAAAAACTGGAAGGGTTGTCGTTCTCTTTTTATGTAGGAAAAGACCCTGAAAATTCTCTTAGGGAATGGGTGATCTCATCCAAAACATTTGCTGCAAATACATTCCTATTGGAAGAGGAAAAAGCTGCCGTTCAAGACGAGCTCAAGCAACTTCTAAAACAAAAAGAATCCCTCATTGAGGATGAGGCCCATTTGCAAAAGGAACTTGCTCTCAAGAAGGGACTTTTCATTAAAAATCAGGAAGAGGCGAGACGAAAAAACTGGGAATTGGAGAGGAACAAAGATCAACTCAAAACTCTTCAATCCAAAGCCCCTGCAATTTCTTTGGAAGAAGAAGAAAGTCTAAAAAAGCGTCTTGAAGAATTGGTTTTAACCCCTTCCGATCATCAGGGGCTTGCACTTAAACAAAAGCTCGATTTTTTACGAAAAGAGGAAAGAGATCTTCGGCAACAATTATCCCTTGAAGAGAAAAAGTTTGAAGAAAGGGACCGGAAGCGGCTTTTAAAAGAGAGGGATTTTGAAGAAAAGGAAAGAGAAAAGATAAGGTTGCTGATAGAGAAAAAAGAGCTGCAACAAAAACTCTCCTATCTGCCTCAAGAAATCGAACCGGTCAAAGCTCGCTTAGAACACGATCAGAATGTACAAAAGGCAAAGGGTGAAGCTTTGGGTAGATTGAAAGAAATTTCGGTCGAATATAACCGTAAGATAACTGAAAACAAAAAGTCGTTGGAAACGACCCTAAAAAGATTGAGCAACGTCCGTATTGAGGAAGACCGCAGCAAAAACATCTTTGCCACCCTTCTGGAAAAGCAGTCGGCCCTTGAAGATGAAATATTCGAAGCACTTGGCACCAAGTTAGAAGCTCATCGGACAGAAAACTCTTTAAAAGAGCTGGAAAAGGAATGGAAAGAGATTAAGCAGCTATTGGAAGGTTTTACAGATGTCAGCCTTACCGCTCTAGAGAGATATAAACAGGAATCTGCAGCAGCCCAAGAACTACGAAAAGACATTATCGACCTTGATGAGGCCTGTCAGCAAGGCTATCGATGGATTGAAGAACTCGATAAAGAGTCAACAAAGAAGTTTTTAGAGGTGTTCAACCAAGTCAATGCAGCTTTTGAACAAGCTTTTCAGAATCTATTTAAGGGGGGTCAGGCCCTTTTGAAGCTGACAAAACCACAGGAGCCTCTTTCTTCGGGAATTGAGATAGCTGCACAACCCCCAGGGAAAGCTGTAAAATCTCTTCAGCTATTATCAGGAGGAGAAAAATGCTTAGTTGGAATTGCCCTTCTCATTGCCCTTTTCACAGTTAAAAAAGCCCCTATCGCCCTATTTGATGAGGTAGATGCACCTCTTGACGAGGCTAACCTCCACCGTTTTGTCGATCTGCTCCTCCCTTTTTCAAAACAGACTCAAGTCATCCAGATCACCCATAAGCGGTATACGATGGAGGTTGCCTCCTCCCTTTTGGGTGTCACCATGGCAGAACGGGGTGTCTCAAAAGTCCTACCGCTATCGCTTCGAGAAGCCGCAGTTGTTTAACCTGAAGAGGTTGGATCTTCCGTTTAAACCCAAAAAACTGCTTTAATACTGTTTGTTGTTTTAACTTAGCAAGGCTCACTATGCTTCCATCTATTCCAAATGGTAATAACATCCTCAGCAATATGAATCCTTTCGTCGGCGGATATAAAATTCTAACTGCCGTTGCACTTGGCCTAGCTGCCGCCATCGCCTTTGGGATACTAGCAAGATCGGTGACTTGGCTAAAAAAATGTTACGGCTCAGGAGAAAAGGCCTCTCAAATTGGAAAAGAAACTTTATTAACGGAACCACAGAAAATACTCGAGCTCGATTCGAAATATATAAAACTTCAATTCGTGGCAAGACAACTTACAACTAAACTCCCTGAAATCCCCCTCAGTTTATCCGACCGGTTTAAAGTAAATTTTATAAACAAAAAATTAGACGAGATTGAACAAGATTTGAAAGGGGGCGGCCAATTTTCTAAAGCGGGTTGGCACGGCATGCAATCTCTTCAGAGAATCGTTTGGCAAAACGAGCAACTGATCGAAACCCTCAAAAATGACCCTCTCGCCATGAAGGCAATATTAATAAGAAAAAAGCAAGGCAAGGAAGCTATTTTGGGTCAGGCAGGACAGATCCCACTCACTCTCTCCTCTCTTCTCTTATACGGCCTAAGCTCAAACCAATTATCATTCCTCGCTACTGCTACACCCAATTTTTCATATAAGCCAAAAGCAATTGATTGGACGAGCCTGACTCAGATGAATGTGGGGTCTAAAGAAGAAGAACCACGTAGAATAACCCAAGAATATCTGGAGAGGATTAACCAATGCTTTTCCACATTGCAGGAAGTGCTATGTTCCCTCTCATCACAACCTATTGATGAAAACGAAGAATTTGCACTCAAACGCATCAATGAACTTCCCATAGACGTGCTACACAATAAAATAGTCCATTTAGTCAAACATCAGCCTATAGAAGAGCTTGTTGGAGGTTCCGCTGGAACAAGCACGCTACAAGCAAACATGTATCGGCAATGTCTTGAGGTAATGAACAACTATGGCAAATTATTTATCCACCATAACGGAGAGGTAGCCGCCGTGTTAGGGTATGGCTTAGTCTCTCATGCCTTAGATGCTCGGCATCTTATTGCGGCTATTTATGGCAAAGAAGTGGGCCAATCGGTGTTCTATGAAGAAAGCTTATTCCCAGGCAAAGCAGCAATTGAAAGCTTGTTAGAAAGTGCCACAACAGGTGGTTTGAGTCCTGAAGCGACTGTTTTGGTTCAAAGTAGGCTAAAGCAAGCCCTGATGACCATCGTCGAAGTGAATAGAAGGAACAATAGGCCAACTAACTTAGACTAAAAGTCTTCAGTTACAATTAATCAACCCCTCCATCCTCAAAAATCATTGGGGATGAAGGGGTTATTCTTAGGAAAGCTTACCTTTCAGAAAAGTCTGCCAAAAAAATACCCTAGTGGGGTATGGTCTGATCCCCACTGCTTCAGGAATTTTATGACCGACAAACGATGCTGCAACCACCACTCGCCACACCCCTCTCGCATTAAATCAAGCCTAAATAGAATTTCCGGTCAAACGGAGGGGGTTAGAAAAATGATTGAAGAAGGTAGGTATTGTCCTGAAATCTTAACTCAACTTCGAGCTATACGATCGGCCCTTAAAAGCGTTGAATTAGGTATTCTAGAAACCCACTTGTCCTATTGCGTAGATCAAGCATTTCTTTCCTCAGATCAAGAGGTGAAAAGAGAAAGAATCGAAGAGGTTCACGAGCTCATCAAAAGGTTCGATTGAATTAAAATATTTTTTAAAACAGGAGAAAAACATGAAATCATTGTTTATTTTTTTAGGAACTTCCCTTTTAGCGGTTAGCTTCCTTGCGGCCGAGACAGTAAGTACTGAATCAGAGGGTGAGTGCCAAAGCTGTGGCCACTCTTGCGTTGTAGCTTGCAAGTGCGGCGGCAAATGCGGCTGTGGTAAATAAAAATAAATCAACAAGATAAGCAAGCTCGCCTACGATCTTGCCTATCTTGTTATTTTTTAAATTTAAAGCATTGAACCTGCAATCCTAAATTGTGCTAATTTCCGGATAAAAGGATCGATTGCAATGCTGATTGGTATCCCTAAAGAGGTCAAAAATCATGAATACCGTGTGGGAGCCACCCCATCGTATGTCCGATCTCTTGTAGAGGCAGGGCATAAAGTTCTTGTTCAGACGGGAGCTGGAAGTCAGATCCAATTCAGAGACGAAGATTACAAAGAGGCTGGAGCCGAAATTGTAGCAACGCCAGGGCAAGTCTACGAAGCTGAGATGATCATCAAGGTTAAAGAACTACAAGGCTCTGAATTTCCGCTCTTACATGAAGGACAGATCCTTTTTTGCTATCTTCACTTAGCCCCAGATCCCGTCCAAACGCAACATCTTCTAAAGAAAAAGGTGATCGGGATCGCCTATGACACTGTCACAGATGCCGAAGGACGCCTCCCCCTCTTAACCCCCATGAGCGAAATTGCAGGAAGACTTGCTATACAGGTGGGTGGAACTGCCCTTCAACTCAACCACGGAGGTTGTGGAATTTTGCTTGGAGGAGTACCCGGTGTTTCTCCTGGAAAAGTTGTTGTCATTGGAGGGGGTGCCTCAGGAACAGAGGCGGCAAGAATGGCTTTAGGTGTAGGTGCCGATGTCACTGTGATCGATCGGAATTTGCAACGGTTGCGCGAGTTGGATTTTCTTTTCGATTCTAAAATCCGGACACTTTATTCCACTTCTGCCAACATCGAAAACGCTTTGATAGAGGCTGATCTATTAATAGGAGCCGTTTTGGTTGCCGGAAAAAGGACACCTCGACTTATCACAAGGGAGATGATCAAAAAAATGAAAAGAGGTTCTGTCTTTGTCGACATCTCGATCGATCAAGGAGGATGTTCTGAAACCTCACGCCCCACCACCCACACAGACCCTCTCTATGTTGTCGATGGTGTGATCCATTACTGCGTCACCAATATGCCAGGAGCTGTTGCACGAACTGCAACACTTGCTTTGACCAATGCAACAGAAAGCTATGCCCTGCAAATTGCTAATAAAGGTTGGAGAAAGGCTTTACAAGAAAACAAACACCTTGTTGATGGACTTAATGTTGCTCTCGGGAAGGTGACCCACCCTATAGTTGCAAAAGACCTTGGGTATACTTACACCCCATTTTCCGAAATCAATTAACCTTATACCAACAACAGAATGAATAGGCATACGCATCAACCTAAGGAAAGTTCATAAGATTTTGGAGGACCTTTCTTAAGGCAATCTAATTTGTCAAAAATATAACTGTAGATAGCCTGTAAGGCTCCAAGATCTACCCTAGGATATAGCTAAAATTATTTTTCTTGCACACCTTTGATGTCACCATTATTTGCAACCCCAACAACGATTTTTCCACCATTGCGGTTACAGAAAGCGATTACAGTCTTCAAAAGCTGATCGTGCTTTGGCAATGTTTCCTTCCATTCTACAGTAGAAGATTCTGGTTCACCATATTTCATATCAGACTCAAAGTAGCAAAACGAGTCGAATGAGTCAGATAACAATAATCTTACGACTCATACAACACACTTCGTCACCTTATTTCCTCTCACCCTCACCTCGTAAAGATCCTCAAAACTTCTAATCTCCTTAAAAACAGTTTGAATTTTTTTAATCTTAATATTCGAGATTAATAATCAATAACTTGTGATAGAAATTAAAAGTTGTTACGTTAAGGGGTGGTGATCATGAGAAATCCTACCTTTGACCCGCTAAAGGGAACACCTTACGCCAACTTCCGAGAGGAAGCCCAAACTGCCATCCAGCAGGGTCGTGTGATTCCCGTCGCATTTTCTCATGCAACCTACCAGTTCAAGGTGATCGACCCAGCATCAACGGTTCCTCTTTGGACCTTTTTGCAATTTTCTGAACAAGAAGGGGCAGAAGATGCTTTTTGCTCTTGCGAAGCAGGTGGCCCCTGCTGGCACCTGGCTGCTTCAGTCCTCCGGATTTACAACTCCACCCCTTCCCCCCTCCATATTCGTTATGATAAAAGCCCATGGCACGAGTTAGGGATCCGCTTGTGGAATGAGATAGAAGGGGCCACTAGAGAAATGGAAGAGACCGATGGCACCCTCCATTTCTTCAATCGGGAAGGGGTCGAAATCCTAACTGTTATTCCTCTTGATGCTTCTGTGAAGGAAGAGCTTGAAGAGTTGGTTGCTATCGCTGTGGGGACTGAAGAGACATCGATCAAATTTTCTAATCTGTCCGATGAAGAGCTCCTCTTATGGCGAGAAGGGCGCCCTCCTCCACTTTTACGATACGAATTATCGCCCCTCTCTGACCTGATGAAGTGGTGCTTTTTAAAAGAAGAGGAGGGAATGGACCCTTTTCTCCTACTCCACTTTGAAGGGAACATTCAAATCCAAAGAAGGGCCCTCTCTGAACCCCTCTACACCTATGACGAAGATTTGAACGTTTTGAAAGAGGGAAATAAAGAGTGGTCTGGACTCGAGCTCTCTTTTTTACTCGATCAAAAGTTCCGTGAAGGATCTTTAGGCGAACTTCACATCCCATTCGAAAGGGAAAAAGCGACTCTTCAATACCGCTTAAAGTGGAAAGACAAAGAGGCCCTCATGGTTGAAGCCTTTCTTGAGCAATCAAACGATGCCGTTCTTCATGGTAGATGGGCCTATCATCAAACAAGGGGTTTTGTCCCTTTATGGGAACCACAGTTTTTATCAGCCAAATTTTCAATTCCCAGAGAAGAGATTGGAGAGTTTGTTTTAAAAAATAAGGTCTGGCTGAACCGTCAAAGGGGTTTTGAAACCCATCTGCTCCGCTCTCAAAACCTCCTTACCTATCAACTAACTAAGGAAGGGAACCTATTTTTCCAGGCCAGAACTCCAGAAACCGAAGAAGGGTGGATCGATTGCGGTAGTTGGCTCTATTTTGAAAACTCAGGGTTTTTCCCCAGAGAGGGACCTCAAGGGCGAAATCATCCATTCGACGGAAGAATTGTGTTACATGAACATGTCGCCAATTTTATCAGAGAAAATCACGATCTTTTGATCAATATACCCGGGTTTTTTGCTTCAGAAAATCCCGTTAAACGATTTGGACTAAAGGCAACTTTAATCGACGAGGCCATTGAAATAAGACCTCACCTTGTCCTTGTTTCAAATATTCCTAATATTCAGTCTTTTGGGCCCTACTTATTTGCTGAAAAACTTGGGTTTTTCCCTTTGATAATCGACCCACGCTTCCCACTTGATTACCTTGAGGCAAAAACCATCCCTAAATGTGACTTCGACACCTTTTTCCGTGATGATTACCTCCTCCTTTACTCTTACATAACCGAATGTTCAAAACAACTGGTCCCTCTGTTAGAACCACGGTTGGCTTTAACTGTCTTCTCTAAAGTAGCAGGGGGTAGAATCCGCTGTGAGCTCGTTCTACAGGGAGAAAATGGAGAAGTGGATCCCTTCACTTTAAAAGGAAAACGGGAACGGTTCTTTTTAACAGAGGCTGGTCTGATCGATCGGCACAATCTGAAACTTGAATGGATTTATGACGTAGAACCTGAAATGGCCCCATGGCGCTGGCTTAAGCTGTTTCTTCTGATCACCCCAAGCGACGAGCGGTTAGACGCTAAAGGGAAGAAGTTGTTAGAGAAGCTAATATCCCTTAAAACAGGAAAACTCCCTCCACTAGAAGGTTTTTTAGCCACATTGCGTCCTTACCAAGAAGAGGGTGTCAAGTGGCTCTATGGACTTTATGAAAGGGGTTTTTCAGGTCTTCTTGCCGATGACATGGGGCTTGGAAAAACCTTGCAGGGGATTGCTCTGATTGCTGCGCTTAGGAAAAAGAAAAAAAAGCTCCGTTGTTTGATTGTCTGCCCGACCTCTGTCCTTTTCCATTGGAAAGATAAACTAGGAGCTTTTTTACCTCATGTTTCTTTCACCCTCTATCATGGAGCGAAGCGAGAACTTGATAGCGTACGAAAGCGAAAAATTCCAATTCTGATCACATCTTATGGTGTTTTGAAAAGAGATTTAAATAAACTTAAAAAGATTCCGTTTGACCTCATCCTATTTGATGAAATGCAGATGGCAAAAAACCATATGAGTCGATTGTGGGAATCACTTGTGCAACTGAAAGGTGGAATGCTCCTAGGCTTATCTGGTACTCCGATTGAAAATCGTTTAAGAGAGTTAAAGGCCCTCTTTGACCTTCTGCTGCCCGGTTACTTCCCCAGTGAAAATCGGTTCAAGCAAGAGTTTATCTATCCCATTGAACGCGAAGGTAAATCAGAGGTCAAACACCTTTTAAACCATCTGACGAGTCCTTTTATCTTACGCCGTACAAAACGGGAAGTCTTGCAAGAACTGCCCGAAAAAATTGAAGAAATTGCCCACTGCGAAATGACGGGCGAACAAATGGAGCTTTACCAAACTGTGCTTGATGAAGGGAAAAAACCCCTTCTAACAGAATTGCACGACGGAAAAATGCCCTCTCCTACCCATATCTTTGCCTTATTGCAAAAACTGAAAGAGGTGACAGACCATCCTGCCCTCTATTTGAAACGGCCCGATCTTTTTTCAACCCTCACCTCAGGAAAATGGAATCTGTACCAGGAACTTTTAGAGGAAGCCCTTGCGTCCGGCCAAAAAGTCGTTGTCTTTACCCAATCGCTCTTGATGCTCGATTTCCTCTCCAGGGATCTGGAACACAAAAAAATTGGCTACAGCCTACTGAAAGGATCAACTGTAGACCGTGAGGCAGCTGTCAAAAAATTCAACGACGAAGATTGCCGTGTTTTCCTTGCCTCACTAAAGGCAGGTGGCCTCGGGATTGATCTGACGCAAGCTTCTGTTGTTATCCACTATGACAGGTGGTGGAATCCAGCCAAAGAGGACCAAGCCACCGACCGGGTCCACCGCTTAGGCCAAACCCGCGGCGTCCAAGTTTTCAAACTTCTCACACTCAATACAATCGAGGAAAGAATCGACCAAATCCTCAGAGAAAAAGGGGCATTACGTCAAGGACTCTTCCCTGGTGGCATCCTCCCCCTTTCCCGGGATGATTTACTTTCCCTGCTCCAAGGCTAAGAGATCATCGAGATCTAATTTGCTGACTTTTCTTTCATCGGCCTGCTTTATCCCTTCTAACACTGATGCGAGAGCTTTTGGATTATTATAAAGCCGCACCTCTCGGGCTGGCACTTCGACCATGGGCTCGAGTATAATTTTCTCCCCTTCTTGATAAGCTCGGTAAGAGGTGACTTCTAAATCCTCAGGTAAAAATTGACTCAGGCAGACTCGATTTCGAGAATCTAAGGGCAAACTCACAGTATTTCTTTCTTGACGTTCTTGCTTTCTCATCTTCAAATCTCCTATTTGTCGTTTTAACAACATGTTGCATTTCCCACAAAAAGGGGCGTGCGGAGAATAAATAGGCCTAATCTCCGCATTTTTGCGGAGATTAGCTGCTATCTTAAGAATTATATGTACATACATGAACTAAGAGACTGGCCAAATTTTAAATGGGACAAAGAAAGTGCCATTGGATGGCTGATTCAGCTACGCCACCAACAAGGTCGGTTTATCGGTGGAATGGAATCGATCGGCTTCCACCTAAGTGAAGAAACATTCCTACAGACTTTGACACAAGATGTCGTAAAATCGAGTGAAATTGAAGGGGAAATTTTAGATCCATCCTTGGTTCGCTCTTCCGTAGCTCGTCACCTTGGAATGGAGAGAGCTGCAACTGATATCATTGATAAAAATATCGATGGGATCGTTGAGATGGTACTCGATGCGACTCAAAACTTTAATCAACCTTTCACTAAGGACAGACTACTAAGCTGGCACCTCTCTCTTTTTCCTACAGGACGTAATGGCTATACAAAAATTAGAACTGGAGAATGGCGCGCTGGTCCTGTGCAAGTTGTCTCAGGACAAATCGGAAATGAAACTGTCCACTTTGAAGGACCGCCTGCTGATAGGGTCGGCCACGAAATGGAGCTTTTTCTCGAATGGTTAAATAATGAAAAGGCAATGGATTTTGTCTTAAAAGCTGCCATCGCTCATCTCTGGTTTGTCACAGTACACCCATTTGATGATGGATATGGTCGTATTGGGCGCGCTATTGCAGATATGCTGTTAGGACGCTCCGAAAAAAGCTCAAACCGTTTCTATAGCCTTTCTTCACAAATCCAAAAGGAACGGAAAAGCTATTATGAGATTTTAGAAAAAACTCAAAATGGCTCTTTAGATGTTACATCTTGGATCCATTGGTTTTTCAGCTGCCTAGGAAGAGCCATAGAAGAGGCTTCTTCACCCCCAAGCAAAGTTGCGTACAAAGCAAAATTTTGGGAGGCCCTTGTTGATGCCCCTCTCAATGATCGGCAAAGGAAAGTCATCAATCGGATAATCGATGGGTTCGAGGGAAAGCTCACCTCATCAAAATGGGCAAAGATTGCAAAATGCTCTCAAGACACTGCCTTGAGAGATATAATAGACTTAGTTGAACGGGGCATTCTCACCAAAAACCCTGAAGGTGGGCCAAGCACAAGTTACTCGCTTTTCACTGTAAAAAAATAAATTACCACGTTTTTCATACAGAATTTGTATGAAATTACCCCTTATTTCATACACCGGAGAGACTGTAAAACTAAACATCATTGTATATAAAATTAATTTAAATTTAGCTTCAGCGCTTGGCGTGGGAAAGTCCTCTTTCGCTTTGTTTTAAGAGCATTTTTTACAAATCTTGATAAAAGTGGGACAGTTTTATGCGAGTACGGGGGCAAGGTAGCGAAGTCGGTTGTCGATGTAACCTTGAGGCAACTTTCGCTCAGTGGCATATTGAACAACCTTGTCGACATACTCCTGCTCTGGAGCTATCTGTTCATCGCATACGATATATTCGGAATTGCCAACATAGCACCAAGTGTTGAGGACCTGGCCAGACAGTGTATGGACCTTCAACGCAGTCCTCATGTAGGCCTTCCCTTCGTCTTCATCTTTATCTAGAAGGGCCAACTGCTGGGGAGTGATTTGATAGACAGCTCCATAAACCCGATCTCCATACTCATTAACAATATTACCGGAGGTTTGGATCGCCATCTGCTCAGACTCAAGAAACGGATTTTCCCATAAGTTATATTTGAACCTATAATCCCACAAAATGCCGATTCCGAGGTCGATAGGATCTGGACCTACTGGGTTCCCCGTTTTATACCAGTCATCCTCAGCCCAATCTCCATCATTTAATCTATTTCTGAGAAGGTCCCAGCTTAGATTAGATCCATATCCAAAAACTGTTTCTGTTGAAGTCGACATTTTATTAGCCCTTTGAATAAAGGTTTTCAATAGATTTACTAGAAAATCGATTAATTTTAAATTTATTTGTTTTCGAAGTAGGGGAAGTGTTGGGCGAAAGTAGTATTCCGTGGTATCAGTAAATGCTCAAGTAGGAGGAATTGGTATGGGTGAGTTCTCAGAGCAGGAACAAAAAAGGTTATCAAGATTTGTCACCAATACTGACGGAAATGTTTTTGTCCTCAAAAACTTGCCCGAGGTGATTAAAGGGGCCCTTTTCTCAAGATATTCCCGTTCAAGATTAGGGCTCCGGTCCTTATTGCTAAAAGAATTCATCACCGACTCCAAAGAGTCCCACTTCGACCAGATCATGGGGGCCGACATGAATGAGACCCCTCAAGAACAGACACTGGCCATCCAAAAAGCCCAAAGTTTTTATGACAGGATTTTAGATGGATATGGAGATGACTCGATCGGAGAATTGGGAGGTGCACACCTTGCCCTGGAAGGGGTCTCTATGTTGGCTGCTAAAGCGGTGGAAGATTGTAGAATCGGTGGATCTCCGCTTGAAAAGTCAACCCGTTATATCCCCTTTGATGAGCGTGTGAATGGAGAATTTCTTTTCTTCAAAGACCCCACCCTTTTAGCCTCCGCCTACCGAGATGTTTATCTAGATACCTGTCGCCATCTGTTTGAAACCTATTCAAAGCTGATTGGCCCTCTAACCGAAAGAATTGGCGCCTCTTTTCCTCAAGAGCCAGGAACACCTCCTGGTGCCTATCAAGCAGCTTTGCGTGCAAAAGTGCTCGACGTGGCAAGAGGATTACTTCCGGTATCAACCCTGACAAACCTAGGCATCTTTGGTAATGGAAGATTCTTTGAAGGGATGTTGATGAAGCTACAAGCTAATTCGATGTCAGAAATGCAAGAGCTTGGGAAAAAAGCTTTTGAAGAGCTCTCTTGCGTTATCCCCTCTTTTATCCGCAGAGCCTCTCCAGAGCACAAATCATTTTCCGCCTTTACCCATTTCCAAGAGGCTATGCAAAGTGAACTAGAAAGAGTCGCCTCAAAATGGATGCCTGCTCCAAGCGAAGAGACCTCCATGGTGAAATTGCTTGACGCAACACCAGATGCACCTCAACAAATAGCCACTCACCTCCTCTTTGAATATGGGGCAAGCTCGATCGAAGAACTGCGGAAAATCGTCGATGAGATGAGCCCAGAAGAATTGGAAGAAGTTTTAGAGGCAGCCTGCTCTTCACGTGAAAATCGTCGGCAAAAGTCTCCAAGGGCATTGGAACATGCACATTTCACCTTTGAATTTGTGGCCGACTTCAACGCTTATCGAGACCTGCACCGCCATCGGATTTTGACCCAAAAAAGACAGTTAGTCTCTACAGACCTTGGCTACATTTTACCAGAAGAGTTGGAAGGGACTCCTGAAGAGGCTCTCTACCGAGAAGCCATGGAGCGGGCACAAGGAAGTTTTGAACTGCTCCGGAAAGAATTGCCGTTTGAAGCACAATATATTGTCCCTATGGGTTACAGAGCCCGTTGGTATTTCCACGTCAACTTGCGCGCTTTGCAGTGGTTAGTGGAACTTCGTTCTTCACCTGCCGGACATAGTAGTTACAGACGGATTGCACAGGAGATGGCTCGACAAGTGGGTCAAAAATTCCCATCGCTCGAACGCTTTTTGAAATTTGTCGATTATTCTGGTTATGGTTTGGGTCGCATGGATCAAGAGATTCGTCGCGAATCCAAAAGAACCTAACAACCGTTATAAATTCATCACGAAGAGACGAAGAACACGAAGGTAACTAGTTTTTTAGCAAAGAAAGAAAGGGCTATCTTTTGCTACAGAATAAGCTACCTTCGTGTTCTTCGAGATGAATTTCAGGAGACTTTTTACTTTCATTTCTTCTTCGCGGTGAATCGATCAAGATTTGTCCCGATTGCAAGTGCGCCAGCCGTTGTGTTAGGCTTTCGACAGTCTTTTACATTGTGACATTAGGAATGCTGCGTCGTTTTTTTGACTTCCAATACAAACTCACAGAAAAAGGTAACTTGCTGCATCCCCTGCGGCCACTTATCACATCATTAGACACCTTTTTCTACGAACCCGAACAAAACACTAAAGAAGCACCTCACATCCGTGATGCTGTCGACGTCAAGCGATGGATGTTGCTTGTAATAGTTGCTTTGATCCCCTCTATCCTGATGGCTATATGGAATACGGGATTGCAAGATCTTGTTTATTCATCTGGTGACTATCACTTGATGGACGAGTATTTGTCCTCACTTTCCAGCTTTGATAGTTATTTCCAATTCGCCTTTAAAGACGATCGTTGGATTGAAATCCTCAAAAGAGGGGCCATCGCCTTTCTCCCCATTGTTCTGATCTCCTACCTTGTAGGCGGTCTTGTTGAAGGGATTTTTGCTGTGATCCGGGGGCATGAATTAGCAGAAGGCTTTTTAGTCACTGGAATGCTGTATCCACTGATCTTGCCTCCTACTATCCCTTATTGGATGGCAGCTGTCGGTGTTGCTGTGGGGGTCTTCCTTTCAAAAGAGGTTTTTGGAGGGACAGGTCAAAATATTATGAATCCGGCACTTGCTTGCCGAGCTTTTCTCTTCTTCACGTTCCCAGGGCGTATGTCAGGGGATGTTTGGGTTGGCACTAATCCCACAACGGTCCGTGAAAGCCTTGTTAAAATGAATAACGAGTCGGGGAAATTAGGGGTGGATGGATACAGCCAAGCCTCACCTTTAATGAGGATGAATGTCTCCCATGACATTAAGAGAATCCATGTTGATGCGATAGCAACCCAAGAAATCGGCGATAAAGTATCTAGCTATCCTGCTTTACAAAAATATTTCGCTGGTTGGAAAGCTGCAGGCCATGAAGGAGAATTAACAAATCTTTCTCCTGCAGATTTGAAAGCCTTTGTCACCTCCCCGGTAGGCGAGGGTGGCCTTGGTCTTTCAAGTGGCTCTTTTGACGACGCCTGGCGTCTTGCAGATGTCAGCTATGGTTTATCACCACTTCAAAGTGATGGGAGTTATTTCTTCGGCAACAAGATTGGTTGCATGGGAGAAACCTCAACAATAGCAGCCATTCTGGGAGGAATTTTTCTTGTTCTAACAGGTATTGGCTCTTGGAGAACAATGGTCGCCTGTTTTGTGGGGGCGTTTTTGAGCGCTACCCTCCTGAATTGGGGAGCTGGTTATTTTGGAGCTGAGGGTGGTGCTTGGAATCCAGGCTCTTTTGCTTTCCCTCCTTACAAACAACTTCTATTAGGAGGCCTGGCCTTTGGCTATGTCTTTATGGCAACTGACCCCGTCTCTTCTCCTGCAACAAAAATTGGGCAATGGGTTTATGGCCTCTTCATTGGTCTTGTCACCATTACAATCCGTTTGATTAACCCAGCCTACCCTGAAGGGGTGATGCTCGCTATCATCATGGGCAACGTTTTTGCTCCGCTGATCGACCATTATTCTATTATTTTAGAACGGAGGAGAGCCCTTGTCTTCGCCAAAGCCTAAAGGATTTACACCTCGAGGGACCATTTTCTTCATGGTCATTTTGAGTTTTATTGCAGCTCTGATCCTTTCGGTCATGGCAAGTGCCCTTCGTGTGCCACAGCAGGAAGCAAGGGAGCTGGATAGAAGTAAAGAGATGTTGAAAAGCGCTCTCATTCTTAACAGTAAAGGGTTTTTTCAACTTCCAAATAAAGAAGGGATTTACCTCCCTGCAAAAGTTGAAAAAGAGGGCCTTCTTGCCCCTACAGACAATGAAATTTTCCCATCCGAAAGTGATATTTTAGCTGTTTACAATAGAAGGATTCGTCCTTTTATCGTAAACGATGAGGGAAAGATTTCAACCTTTGAAAAGGAAAATATCCCTTACAATAAATATCTCGACGAATATAAAAAAGTTGGCTACTTCACCCAGCCCTGGAAATTGATCTACCAAATTCTTCCAAATGAGGGGGACAAGCCAGAAGGCTGGATCATTCCAATCAATGGATATGGCCTTTGGGATGCCATTTACGGTTACTTGGCAATTAAACCAGATGGCAATACTGTTATTGGCACCAGTTGGTATGACCAGAAAGAGACCCCTGGGCTTGGCGCTAATATCACTGAGTGGAGTTGGCAAAAACAGTTCCCTGCTAAAGTGATATTCCAACCTTCGCCTGATGGGAAAACCGACTTTAAAACAGCCCCTTTAGGCATCGTTGTTGTTAGAGGCAAAGTGAATGAGGTGTTTGGAAGTCAGCCACGTGCCAAAAATGCAGTCGATGGGATGGCGGGAGCTACTCTGACAGGCAATGGTGTGACAGCTGCGTTTACCGATGTTTTAACTGGATATCGACCTTTCTTAGTCAAACTACAGAGTGATAAAAATGGCGCAAAATCCTCCTAAAAGCAGCTTTTACTTTTTTGACCAGCTCTTCAGCAACAATCAGGTTTTGGTTGCTGTGCTTGGGATTTGCTCTGCACTTGGGGTGACTAACCGTCTTTCTGTTGGCCTGACGATGGGGTTATCTGTCGCCTTTGTGACCTCTTGCTCCTCTTTCTTAGTCTCCCTTTTAAGAAACTACACACCTGATAGTGTAAGGATGATCACACAACTTGCGATCATCTCCGTATTTGTAACTATCATCGATGAGTTTTTAAAGGCCTACTTTTTCCCGATTTCTAAAATCCTCTCCGTTTTCGTCGGTTTGATCATCACCAATTGCATTGTGATGGGAAGAGCTGAGGGGATGGCTAAAAATGTGAAACCGGTTCCTGCCTTTATGGATGGACTGGGAGCAGGTCTTGGTTATGCATGGGTACTCGCGATCGTTGCAGCTATTCGAGAATTTCTCGGTTTTGGACAACTCTTCGGCTATCAGATTATCCCTTTATCCTGGTATGCAACGGCAGAGCACCCAAATCTCTATGAAAATTTTGCCATCATGGTCAGCCCCCCAGCGGCTTTTTTTATTATTGGGATCATGATCTGGATTGCAGAATCACGAAAAGCAAAGAGGACTTAAAAAGATGGGAGATTACCAACCGATCAATTTACTTGGTCTTTTGATCCAGTCGATTTTTATTGAGAACTTCCTACTCGCCAACTTCTTAGGGATGTGCACCTATTTGGCCTGTTCGAGCAATTTGAAAACGGCCAATGGACTCGGTGTAGCTGTCGTTTTTGTTTTAACAGTGTCTGGCGTATTGAACTGGTGTGTCGCTCAGTTCATCACAGCTCCTGGCGCCCTCAGCTGGCTCTCTTTTATCGGCATAGACGCTTCCAAAATCAACCTCTCCTTTTTGCAATTCCTTTTATTTATATCTGTGATTGCAGCCTTTACACAGATTTTGGAAATCCTCATCGAAAAGTTTTCCCCTGCCCTTTACATGTCTTTAGGGCTCTATTTACCTCTAATCGCCGTCAATTGCGCCATCCTGGGGGCCTGCCTTTTTGCAGTAACCCGCGAATACCCATTCATCCCAAATATGGTTTACGTTTTTGGCTCTGGAATAGGCTGGTGGCTTGCCATTGCGCTCATTGCAGCCATTAGAGAAAAGCTTAAAAACTCCCATGTCATGCCCGGGCTTAAATGGATGGGTATCACCTTTATCATGAGCGGGCTGATGGCCATGGCCTTTCAAGGCTTCACAGGAATCAAGCTAGCAAGTCCCACAAAAGAGATCGTGGACCAGGGTATCGTCAACATCGAAACCATCAAGCAGTAACAAACAGGATCGCTCACCATAAGAAAATCTTGCGAAAGTGGATGTTTACCACAACAGTAGCCATGGGTTTGCACATGATTTTTCTGAATGTGATAGGGGGAAAAAATATATCGCAACATCTCCCGTTCAGATTCTACATAAAGGGTGGAGCGACTTTTTCCGAAATAACCCTAATGGCACTTATCTCATGATTTGTCATAGTCAAGGGGCCATCCATGTTAGGAACGCCTTGATCACCTTTGACGGAGATTTATCCAAACGGATTAGGGTTATTGCAATTGCACCCGGCGCCTATATTTATGAACGATCTTGTGGTAGTGTTGTGCATTACAGAAATAAATCCTGGCTACGAGACCCTATTCCCCATTTTAGCGATCCAGATGGAGCAACCAGGGAGGCCTCAACAATTAGGGAGGTCGAGTCGCATAGAGACGCTCCTTATTTTGATCATGTACTCCTTAGTCGGACTTATAAAGAACCCATATTATTTGAAACAAAAAACCACCTAATCAATGGGCAATAAATGAGTGTAATATTTATTCTAATGTTTGGTTTTTTCAATTTTTATCCTGACACATATCAGCATCCTGAATATATCAAGGTTGCTGATGCCATCCGAAGTGAAGTCGGAGACCGTCTTGAAGTTAGACACAAGATGACAATTGTAGCAGAATATGGGGCTCTATTTGACAAAATCAATGAGCTTGGGTTTAGGTTTCAGGCAACAGGTCCTAAGACAAAAGAGGAATTAAGGGAAATATTGATTGACTGCACCGAAGAGTTAGTCAATGCGGTGAACCAAACGGAAGGAATCAGTCAACATCTTGGATCCTACCCATTCACTTTTGACAAGGTCGATATAGGTATTTTTCTAGATGACGATCAAGGCTATGAAGTTCGCCACCCCTTCTATGGCGTAGTAACCATCTCTCAAGGAAGGCTATATTATTACACCGATGAAAAAGGAAGACTGGGGCACAAAACGGTCGAGAGTGAAAGCTATGAAGAGGCTTTGAAAGCACTTGGAAGGGAAGTTCCTAACCCTCCGCTGCCTAAACAGTGAAAAATGCTTTTTTTGTTCTCGCCAGCGTTTGAGGCTGGGCAAAAATCATCCTGCCAATAGTGGTCGAAGGTCTTGAATTGCAACAGCCCAGCGGCAACGCCCTGGGTGAACGGTAATAAAAACATCTAGTTGTCTGAAGGACAACAATATTATCACAATACTGTTGCCCTTCAGGCAAGATGGTTTTGTTGTATACCTGACCCAGGGCGTTGCCGCTGGGCTGTTGCAATTCAAAATATTCGGTCTATAACTCCTTAGCTAAATGCGTATGAGCTCCTGTTTCGCTTTCAGTTTTGAAAATATGAAAGCGAAACAGGAGCTTCGCGCTAAAACTTTTACCTTCTGAGATTAGTACTTACTTCTTACCCAGTTGTCTTCATGTCTTTGGCAGCTTTGACTTCATCTGGACGCTGAATTTTAGTGGTGTGAGGGGCATTTTTAATGAGATCAGGATTGTGTTCCCCCTCTTCTGAAAGACGACGGAAAATGTCGATCATCTCGTCTAATGTTTCCATCGATTCTGATTCTGTCGGCTCAAATAAAAAACCCTCTTCGATGATTCTTGGAAAATAGATGGTCGGAGGGTGTATCCCAAAGTCGATCATCCTTTTTGCTAAATCGAGGGCTGTGATCCCCTTATCTTTGTATTTTTTCATCGACAAGATGAATTCGTGCAGACAATGCGCCTTAAAGGGGGCCTCAAAATATTTCTCCGCTCCCTGTTTCACATAGTTAGCGTGGAGTGTTGCAGCGTGTGCACTTCTTTGAAGCCCCGCCTTTCCTAATAGAATGGCGTATAAATAACCACGTAGGACAATACCAAAATTTCCTTGGAAAGGGGATGAACGTCCGATGGACTGATCGCCTTTCTTTTTCCAAACGTAGCCATCTGCTGTTTTTTCAACTAATGGGGTGGGCAAAAAAGGGACGAGTTCCGATTTACAGAAAACAGGACCTGCACCGGGGCCTCCACTACCATGGGGTGTAGCAAATGTTTTATGGAGATTAAGATGAAGCACATCAAAGCCCATAGCCCCAACCTTAACAACACCCATGAGAGGATTTAAATTTGCTCCATCATAGTAAAGGAGCCCTCCGCTTGCGTGGACAGCTTCACTGATTTGCAAAATCGAAGGAGAAAAAATCCCCAAAGTATTCGGATTGGTTAACATCAATCCAGCAGTGCGTGGTGAAAGGTTTTTTTTGATCTCTTCTAAGTCAACATCCCCACCTTTTGTGGTAGAAAGGGTGATGATTTTATAGCCCAACATATTGGCAGAAGCTGGGTTAGTCCCATGGGCGGCATTAGGTATCAAAATTTCGTCTCTCTCTTCTCCGCGAGAGGCGTGATAAGCTTTAATAAGATGAAGCCCTACAAATTCTCCTTGGGCTCCGGCATAGGGGGCAAATGTTCCCCCCGCCATTCCTAATAGATCAGTAAGGAATTGTGTAAATTTTTCTAACAACTCCAAATTGCCTTGGGCTGTTTTTTCAGGCGCGAGTGGATGGACAGAAGAAAACTCCGGCAACGAGGCGGCTCTCTCTAAGACTCTCGGGTTGAATTTCATGGTGCAACTTCCTAATGGATAAGGACAAACGTCAATTCCGACGTTTTCCCGCGAGAGTTGTACAAAGTGTCGAGTCAGTTCCAACTCGCTTAATTTTGGTAATTTTAGGGGAGTTTTTCTTAGAAGCATGAATTCCTTTGACGGGAGCGAAACAAGACAGGTAATCTACAGATTAACACATCAGTTTTAAGGTTTTTTTATGGATGACAAAAGCAATCTTTTCGGTCTTTACTCAGTTGAAAATGATACTAAATCGGAAGAGTCTCTTTTTGAAGAGCTTTCTCGCTTTGTCACTGGAAGTGCTTCGGCTCCAACAGAATCGACTATTCACACTTCACATGACATTTTGCACGTTTCTCTTGAAGAACGTGTTGAAACCTTTCTGAAAAATTCAAACGACGCTCTTGCTCGTTACTCATTGCGTTCTAAAAAGAAATCAGAAAAGGGGAACCACCTATTCTTTTTAGAAGGATGGTCAGAAGGTCGCCGTGCACATACCCCTCATCAAGGCCCTTTTCCAGCTTCTGGAGGCTTTTTCTTTGCTTGGGAAACCACAGGTGTTGTCATTAACCCAGGACGTGAATTCCTCGAACGTTTTCACAAAGCAGGCTATACAGTACGAGATATCGATCATGTGATCATCACCGAAAATAATGAAGAGCACACAAGAGACCTTCTAGCTATCTACGAGCTTAACCTTAAAACGAACAAGGCTGCTGAAGCACCCCATTTCATTCATTATACCCTTGAAAGAAGAGTCCACGAAAACTTCGCCCCTTTACTAAAACCTGTCTATAAGCAAGAGCGGGATATGGTCAGACCTTTCGACCTATTTCTTGACTCGACAAATGGTGAAACATTGGAGCTCTCGCCACACGTACATTTAAGATATATTCCTTCTAAAAACGAGGGGGGCCTTCATCTCTTCTTCGATCTTTTCCGTCCTGTCGGAGATCCACTCTCATTAACCTACCTTTCTCGTGCTCCTTATACTGAGAAGTTAAAAGAAATGTGCCGTGGGACAGACGTTCTTGTCGCAAGCTTTGGCCACACAAGCCCTTACGATATTGGTAAAGTGGAGCTGCTAGCTAACTCGCTTGGGTATTTCGGCACCCTTACACTAGCTGAAAATGCTCAACCAAAATTCATGCTTCTTTCCGATTTTGCAGGAACTGAGGGTGATATCCGCCTTGAAGTGACAAAAAAAATGCGTGCAGATCTCTTCCAATCTGGGAAAGGGAAAACATCTGTATTGCCTGTTTCTAGTGGCCTTGAGATTGATCTTGGGACACTTGATGTCACATGCAGTGTTTCTGGCCAACCCCTCCATAGAGATGAGGTTAAGGTACTCAAAGGCAAAGATGCTTTCGCGCCCCTGACTTACCTCTCAGACACCTACCTTCTGTAGGTGAGTCGGGAGAAAAGAGCCTATTTTAAATAAAACGGCGACCGAGGCGTATGCTATACAGCCTCGGTCGCCGTTTTTTTTAAACTAGGCTCTTTTCTCCCGACTCACCTACAAAGTGTTGTTTTCTATCCAGAGCGATGAAACTAAACCGGATGGGACCGAAAGACTGTTCACAACTAAATTTACGAATAGTTTAAGTCGAATGCCAAGAATTTTGACAAAAGATTAGGACCGGATGGGTCGATAGGTGAAAGCCCCGTCCGGAGGGCTGAGTTACAGGATGTGATGTATTTTGAAGTCCTGAAGGGGCGACATATGATTGTCGATAAATAGCTTAAGAGGGAGTTGATGTCGTCCCCCGAGGACTCCAAAACATTTTCTATTACCTTACCTAGGCTTTCAAGTTTCGGCCCTTAGAGCCTGCTTAAGGGCACTTAGATGTGCCATCTCATAGTATCAGAATAAATAAATGATCTTAATTAGCGCGGCGAAAATCTTCTTACCGCCTCCCAAATGCTCTTAAACGAGTCGGGCGAAAAGAGCCTATTTTAAATAAAACGAAAACCCCGGCATACCTAGTACAGCCGGGGTTTTCGTTTTATTTAAAATAGGCCTTTGCAGCCCACTTGTTTAGAAGCGGACGCCGAAGAGGAACTTAGCACCCCAGAAGTCTTCGCGTGAGCGAGGAACAGCTGATGGTGTAGCAACTCCAAGTAGACCAGTCTGTGCAACATGTCCGTAGTAGAACTGTTGGTAGAAAGGTGCAATGCAAACTTCTAGCTCTGTGCAACTCATGAAATCGAACAGGCATGTAGGCAGAGTATAGGTGAAAGGTACTTCAATTCTCCAACCGTAACGGCTGTTGTTTCCCTTATCCAAGTTAGCAAATTGGTGATGGTTGATGCTGACGCGAGAAGAGAATTCTGGCATCCAAGTAGCATCAACACCAATCGTGAAGTCAGGCATGACTTCTACAACTGCTAGCAAGCCAACAGGTACATACCAGCTTTCATATTTGACAGAAGCAGGTGTATGACGGAAGCTTCTGTTGATCCAGAAATAACCGATACCTGTGTATGGAGTGACGCTCCAGCCACAAGGAGAGCATTCGCCCCATGTCCAACCGATGCGGCCATCAACCCACCAGTCGTTTGTTCTATTTCTTGGGCACCCTTTCAGGCAACCAGTGTCCCAGGTAGCATCAATACGTCCGTATACATTGCAAAGCTCTTTGTACTCGTAACCAAAGTTAACTCCGACGAAGTTACCTTTAGAACGGGAAGAACCTTCCAAGCCAAAGATGTTATTCACTGTATCGTTTCTAGTCGTATAGTGGAGACGTCTGTTGAAGTAAACAGGGCCAACGTAAACACGTGAGGCTTTATCACAGCACTCATCGTAGCTCCAGCATGCCCAATCATTGGTTTCGTCCCAGGCAGTTTTATCATCCCACTCAGAGGACCATTCAGTAGTAGTAATGTCACTTGGTTCAACATAGCTATCGTCTGCGAAGACAGGACCTGACACAAGGCAGGTAGCTATGAAGAGCAATGCCATCAAAGAAGATTGCACAGTAGTTTTCATCTTTAGCTCATCATTAGTTGTAGATATCGTCTAAGAGAGCACCTCTATTTGAGGTATTCTCCAAAACGAATTTCGATTGGGCTACATAAATAACACTCTTCCGATTTTTTCCTCAAGATATGTTCAGCATTTCCCCCATTTGGTAGTCTCGAGGATAGTTGCAAAAGGGCAGCTGCTAGATAATTGGGAGAAAATATGTTTGAAATTGAGACGTTAGAGGCTTTAGAAATACTAGACTCAAGAGGCGTCCCCACCCTAAAAGTGACTTGTGTCACTAAAGAGGGGATCATCGGGCAAGCTGCAGTCCCCTCAGGTGCATCCACAGGAGAAGGTGAAGCGCTTGAGCTTCGAGATGGAGACAAAAAACGGTATAAGGGGAAAGGAGTATTAGTCGCTAAGAAACATGTGGAAGGCCCTATTAAAAAGCTTTTGTTAGGTCAATCCGTTTTGCATCAAGAGTTGATCGACAAGATGATGATTGATGCAGACAGGACCAAAGAGAAAAAGAATTTTGGTGCCAATGCTATCCTCGGCGTCTCTCTTGCTGTAGCAAGAGCTGGGGCAGCAGCCTCTAGAATGCCTCTTTACCGCTACTTAGGTGGCGTTGCAGCTAAAACTCTCCCTTGCCCCATGATGAATGTCATGAACGGTGGAGCCCATGCAGACAACCCATTAGAGATACAAGAATTCATGGTGAGACCTCATGGGGCAGGTTCTTTTTCTGAAGCCCTCCGCTGGGGATCCGAAATTTTTCACACCCTAAAAAGCTTACTTAAGAAAAAAGGTCTCACAACAGCTGTGGGAGATGAGGGGGGGTTTGCACCACAAATAGGATCCACAGAAGAGGCACTCAATTTTCTTCTTCAGGCTATTGAAGAGGCCGGTTATAAACCTGGTGAACAGGTTTCGATTGCTCTTGATTGTGCAGCCTCCTCTTATTTCGACAAAAAGGAAAAGCGCTATATCAACTCTAAGCAGACAGCAAAACAGACAGGACGCACATCTGAAGAAGAGATTGCCTTTTTGGAAAAACTAGTTTCTAAATACCCAATCGATTCGATTGAAGATGGACTTGATGAGCACGACTGGAAAGGATGGAAGAAGCTTCAAGAAAGGTTAGGAAGTAAGATCCAAATTGTTGGAGATGATCTCTTTGTCACAAATCCTGAACTCATCCAAAAAGGGTTTGAACAAAAGTCTGCAAACGCAGTTTTGATCAAGTGCAACCAAATCGGCTCCCTTTCAGAAACATTAGAAGCAATCGAGAAAACGCAAAATCAAGGATGGCAAGCGGTTATCTCCCATCGTTCTGGCGAAACAGAGGATCCATTTATCGCAGACTTGAGCGTTGCAAAAAATACAGGGCAAATTAAAACGGGCTCCCTTTCTCGTAGCGATCGTCTTTGTAAATACAATCGACTGCTAGAAATTGAACGGGAATTAGGACCTGTTGCCCTTTATAAAGATTCCAACCGATTTGCAAAATGAAGTGGATTGCGCTTTTTGCTGAAGCTGAAAGGGGAAGTTTCGAAGAGGGGGTAGAAATTTATACCCCCATTGAATTGCTTCACCTCTTTGGTCATCCCCCAAAAGAGGCTAGGGGTATGGTCTTGGCTATACAAGCTCTCCATTACAACCACCCCCTTTTGTTTTTTAGGGTGAAAGAAGAGGGTTTTAGTGTGCCAGACTACAGAGCCGGCTTACATTGGATGGAACAGAATGAACCCCTTAATTTAAGGGGTATTTTTGCGCCAGGAGTAGGCAGCCTCGAAATCCTCAACCCGCTTTTCCAATTTTCCATTAAAAAAAAAGTCCCCCTCCTTACTACGGAGAGGGACTTTTTTGACTTCATCTGCTCGTGAAATTCATCCCGAAAACACCTTAGGTTACAACTCCCAGATTCATCACGAAGAACACGAAGGTAACTAGCTCTTCACCAATAAAACTTCTTCCCTTACTTAGAAGGGAAATTTTTACCTTCGTGTCCTTCGTGATGAATCTAGGAACTGACAACCATTTGAATTGCATAGCGTAGTGATGAATCACCAAAAACTATCGACTAGCGAAGTAGGAGTTGACCCCTTCTTTCGTGGCGCTCATCGCTTTTTGTCCCTTTTTCCAATTAGCAGGGCAAACCTCGCCATTTGTCTCGACATAAATAAGGGCATCAAGAGTCCTTAAGGCTTCGTCTACTGAACGACCAAGGGGTAAATCATTGATCAAGTAATGACGGATTTTTCCTTGCTTATCGATGAGAAAAAGTCCTCTGTAAGCTATCCCTTCGGGGGCTAATACATTAAAGGCCGTTGCAACCTCTTTCTTGACATCGGCGATCAATGGATAACTGACACCTTCAATTCCACCTTCTGACTTCGGTGTTCTCAACCAAGCTGAATGACAATGGGCACTATCGACGGAACAACCAATCACTTCCGCACCACGTGCCTTAAACTCTGTCAGTCTTTCTTCAAAGGCATGAAGTTCGGTTGGACAAACAAAGGTGAAGTCGAGGGGGTAGAAAAAGAGAACCACATAATGACCAAGGTAACGCTCCAGTGAAAAATCATGGATGATTCTCCCTTCAAAAATAGCGTCTGACTTAATGCTGGGGGCTTTTTGTCCAATAAAGTTGTTCATAATATCCTCTTAAGAAAAATAGGTTTCTGGGTTTGAAAGGAATGTCTCTCTTCCAATGGTCGTTTTTGGACCATGTCCAGGGTAAACAACAACCTCTTTTGGCAAAAGAGCCAGTTTCTTCAGAGATTGCCACATTTTTTCAGGTTCAGCTGTTGGAAAGGAAAGGTTTCCTATCGTCCCTTTAAAAAGGGTGTCTCCTGAAAAAAGGATCCCTTGTTGAGGGAGGTAAAAACAGACACCTCCAGGTGTGTGCCCTGGTGTATGGATGACGTCGATTTCGATGGAACCAAGCCATAATTTCTCCCCATCTTTTAAAAGCAATGCCCCCTGATAAGGTGGTGCTGGCAAAAAAACGGGAAGTCTATCACTTCCTGGCCTCCGAACATTTGGATCGTCAAGGAGGTGAACATAAACTGGGATCGAAAAATTTTCCGCAATCGCTTTACAATCAGCAGTGTGATCTAAATGGGAGTGGGTCAGTAGCAGCCCTTTTGGAATCAAATCATTTTTTTCGATGATCCGATTATATTCGGCAAAACTACCGAGAGGGGCATCAACAAGAAAGACCTCGTTGTCACCAAAGATATAACCGTTAGTCTCAAACGGTCCTGCAGAGAAAGATTCTAAAAACATGTAAAAATGTGCACCGGAGAGGAATTGAACCTCTAACCTCATGGTTCGTAGCCATGTACTCTATCCGATTGAGCTACCGGTGCGGAAGTAAAGAAAGCAATGGATCAACTATTCTAACGGGTCAAGGTGATCAGTTCAAGAATCATGATCATAAAAATCAGAAAAGTTGCGCTTCCGAGCAAAAGAGGGTGGGTCAAAACGGAAAGTCCCTTCTTTTTTGCAGCGACTATAAAAGCAATTGGCAGTAGGCCGTTCATCAAAGCTTCACCGATACCGCCGGCAAGCCCCAACGCCTCCATAAAAATCCGTGGGTAAAGGATAGAAAATAGAACGGGAGGAACTAACATGAGGATAATAAGAAAGAATCGATTGAGTCCTTTCCTTGAAACTTGTAAGGCATCAGCTAAAAAATCGACGACTGAAAGGGATACCCCTAAAAATGAAGTCACTAAAGCAAAAAAAGCAAAAAGGGCGCTAAGGGTGACAATCCAGGGGTGATGGGAGAGGTTAAAGAGAGCATCTGAAATAGGGACCCCTTCAGCCCCTGCTTTCTCTATCAATTCCCTTGGAAGGGCGCCGATGATCACAATCTGCCACAAAAGGTAAATGATAAGAGAAAACGTGACACCTAGGATAACAGCTAGTCGAAGCTGCTTTCGGTCCCTTTTCAAATAACTTGTTAATGTAGGGATGATGTTATGATAACCGAAAGCTGAAAGAAGTGTGGGAAGAGAAAAAATACTTGCAGATATGACATAGGGCCGGAATCGTTCGGCATCAATTTGAGGAATGGTCACTCCCAATAGCAGCCAGAAAGAGGCAATCAACCCTATCATCAACAGTGAATTGACCACCCCAACAAAGCGGGGGCCTATCAAGACAGCAAGACCAAAGATCGCGGTAAAAAGGATGGGACCACCAGAACTTATATTGAGTCCAAAAAGGGCTAAAAGACGATCAAGAAGGGGCGCACCACCTGAAACATAGACGATCAAAAAGCAAAGGTAGAGAAAAAGAAAACTCGCGCCAGCAAACCACTTACCAACTTTTCCAAGAAGGGATTCGCTGATAGTCATCAAATTCGCACCTTCTGGAAAAAGGAGGGTCACTTCCAAGAATAAGAGACCTGTGAACAACATCAATAGGTAAGCCACAAGATTTGCACCAATCGTTGGCAACAAACCGCTAGGCCCAGTCACGACAGGAAGGCCTAACATCCCAGCGCCGACGCAAGTACCTGTCACTAAAAGGGAGGCGGAAAGGAGTTTTCGGAAGTTTTTAGTCTTTTTTAGCACGCAAATATGGTAATCGTTCTGCAGGACAAACTTCAAGTTTTACAATAATTTCTTTAACGACATAAGATGCGGAATATTCCAGGGCACTGCAAAAACACTGAAAAAAAATTCAATTTCAGCTTTTTGTTATTTGCCCGTCGCGAGGAGTTGATGGAGGAATTCAAAGGAGAGGAAAAGGAACGCCCTTTTGAGTGTACGGCATGTCGAAAGGGGATCAAAGTCCTCTATACACTTGTCATTAGAGACACGATCACCGAACAGGTGATGTGTGGCGATTGTCCTGAATTAAAAAAACGGCTGCAAGGCTCCTCCACATTAGAAGCCCAAGAAAAAAAACCTGGTGAAACGGGGATTGTATGCGGAACATGCGGCACCTCACTTGAGCAGATTCGAACTGGTCATAACCTTGGGTGCTCCTCTTGCTATACCGTATTCAACGATTTTATCGTGCAGGATTTAATCTACCAAAAAGCCCTACCCGAACGTGTTGAAAAACAGAAGAAAACCGTTCCCCTTCACATCGGAAAAATCCCAGGAAAAATTCCTGCACAAAATGCCTCTCTTCGACTTCTTGCTCTTAACGAGGCGCTTGAAGAGACCCTGAAACGGGAAGATTACGAAGAGGCAGCACGTCTCAGAGATCAGATTAAGCAATTGACCGAACAACCTGCTCCAGAAGGGAAAAAGGATGCCTAAACTCCACACCGATATTCCTGAAGATACTTTCTGGACGCAAAATGATGGAAACGTAGATCTTGCAGCATTCCTAACTTTAAAAAGGAATGTTGACAGGTTTCTATTCCCATCAAAGCTCGACAGAGAGAGGCGCTCACAGATTCTTTCCCTGTTGAGCAAGCCCCTTCTAGAAGAGAAAAAAGACTTAAAGCTGATAAAAGGCGAAGAATGTTCACCAATCGATAAAGAATGGTTGCAAGAACATTTTTTCCTTTCCTATCCCCTACAAGAAATCCAAAAGGGGGAAGGTATATTGATCAATAAAGGACCCTACTCTGCATTTTTCAACCTACAGGAACATCTTCAACTTCGATTCGTAGGAACTAAAAATGAGTTAGAGGAAGGTTGGCGGGAAATTTCAAAAAAAGATGATCTTCTGCAGGAGGGAGCCCCGTTTGCTTTTTCTCCCTATTTTGGCTTTTTAACCTCTATACCCAAAGAGTCAGGCACAGGACTACACGTTGAAATTCTTTTACAAACGCCCGCCCTTTCTCTCTTTCGAGAGGAAGAGCACCTCTTATTTGGCGAAGAGGATCGGATTGAATCCCTTCCCCTTTTTTCTTATACCCCAGGCATTGACAGGGGACTGCTCTTGATCCGGAATCGCTCCTCCATTGGACTTAGCGAAGACCAAATCTTGAGTCTTGTGAAAGGTTTTGCTGAAAAAGTGATCGCAAAAGAGGGTGCTTTAAGAAAACGATTGCTTCAGACAGAAGAAAATTCGACCAAAGATAGAGTCGCTCGTGCTTATGGGCTACTTGCCCATTCCTATCAGATAGAGACACTAGAGGCGATCGAGGCCTTCGGTTGGCTTAAAATAGGGCTTGAAAATGGGTGGATTGGAGGGCTTGATAGAAAGAAGTTAAACAAGCTTCTCATCCAAGTTAGAAGAGGTCATCTAACCCAAATCATAGACGGAGATGCCAGTCGCGAAGAACTTCTTCATAAAAGGGCAGAACTTCTCCATTCCGAACTAAAAGGAACAGAGCTACTCATTTAAAAAGAGATTCATCATTCTAGAACACTAAGATAGCTTTCTCCTTAGGAGAAAAAGATTTTTCTTCTTAAGAAGAGGGAATTCTTCTGTTAAACAAGAAGTTACCTTCGTGCCCTTCGTCTGTTCGTGTTCTAGAGTGATGAATTTAGGCGTGGGTTAAGCAGCGACTTTTGTTGCAAGGCGGGCTTTAGTACGGCTAGCCTTATTCTTTTTGATAATCCCTTTTTTGACACCTTTATCCATCAAGCTATACACCTCTTTCAAAGTTTCTTGAGCAGCTTGCCCATCTTGCTTTGTTAGATTCTCTTGAAGAGTCTTGATCTTTGTCTTGATCTTTGACTTGTAAGCTCGGTTGATTGCGTTACGCTTTAGACTCTGTAAGTGGCGTTTTGCCGCTTGTGGACGTCTTTCTTTTTTCTTAGGGGCCTCGTCTGCCATGTGACCTTCGGTAATGAAAATTTTGATGAGAACATTATATCCCGCTTTCGAAAATAGGTCAAAGTACCATTCGAAAAGTGGTGAAAATTTTATTGAAAGTTACTTTAAAAATATGGTTAAACTTGCGGCCAATGCGGCCCCTTGCTAATCTTTCGGCCCATGAAAAGGGTTCTAGGCAGTTTGTGGAAAGGATGTTCATAACTCTTTCCGCTTGCTTAAAACCGTCACCTTATGCGATGGATCTGGATTTAGCAAGAGCAAAACTAAATTTAGAGTTAACGAATTTTCTAGTTCTAGTGAGGATCTAATGAGTGGTAAGTATATAAAAGCGGGTGTTTTAGATGTTGGACCCGACGAGGAACTCCTAGGCCTTGATTTGGCTCCAAGCCAAGAAAGTGAAGAACAGCAGTTCAATTTTCCATTAGCATGGGATCAATTTCTTCTTTATGTGAAAGACAGGTGCTCTGCCACAACCTATGAGAACTGGTTTTCACCTATTCATGTCATTGAATTAGAAGATTCCTTTGCCCTTCAAATTCCAAATATTTTTGTAAAAGAATATCTTCTTTCCAATTTTGGCAAAGATTTGAAGGCGTTTTTCCCTGTCAGGGAAACGGGAGAGCTTGACCTTCTCTTTGTTGTGGCAGAGCCTAAACCAAGAAAGCACCAACCGGTTGTTGTAGAGGTCAAAGAGCCCGCACACGCACCGGTTGACGATCAAAGAACAGTAAGGTTAAACCCCAATTATCGATTTTCCACCTTTATAGAAGGTTCATCCAATCAATTTGTCAAATCTGCAGCAATGGGTGTTGCTGCTCGCCCAGGCCATTCCTATAATCCCCTTTTCATCTACGGGGGTGTTGGTCTTGGTAAAACACATATCCTACATAGTATCGGCCACTTTTTGCATGAAAATCACAAAAAGCTAAAGGTCCAGTGTATTACAACAGAAGCCTTTATCAATGACCTAGTCGATGCACTGCGAAATAAATCAATTGAGAAAATGAAGCGGTTTTACCGTTCTGATGTTGACGTTCTCCTCGTTGACGATATCCAATTTTTACAAAACCGCCTCAACTTTGAGGAGGAGTTTTGCAATACTTTTGAAACTCTGATCAATCAGAATAAACAGATTGTGATCACAAGTGACAAGCCTCCTTCTCAGTTGAAACTATCTGAGAGAATGATCGCCAGAATGGAATGGGGTCTTGTTGCCCACATGGGAATGCCAGACTTAGAGACTAGAGTCGCCATCCTACAGCATAAAGCCGAGCTCAAAGGGCTCAATATCCCTAGTAACGTTGCCTTTTTCATAGCCGAAAACGTTCAGAACAACGTGCGTCAACTCGAAGGAGCTATCAATAGGCTTTCTGCCCATTGCCGGCTTCTTGATATGCATATCACTGAGGAGCTTGTAGAAGAGACACTACGGGAAATGCTCCAAAAAGCGCCCAAAGAAAAAATCACCATCGAACTGATCTTAAAAAGTGTTGCTGCCGTCTTTCAGGTGCCTGTCATGGCGCTTCGTGGCAATGCGCGAACAAAAGACGTTGCTCTTCCCCGTCAAGTGGCGATGTATTTGGCTAAAGAGATGATCAATGAATCGCTCCTCATGCTCGGCGTTCACTTTGGCAAAACCCACTCCACCATTCTCCACGCCTGCAAGACCATCAAGGAAAAGATGGAAAAGGACGAAATCTTACGTCGGCAGATCCATATGGTGCGAAGAAACGTAGGAACTACCTCGTAATTTAAGTTGGAGTGGGCGCTATTAACCGAGCTGTCTGCAGCGGCCTAAATGAAAAAACGGCAAGGCCCTAAGGGCAGACCATCGGCCTACGCAGTGTAACCCATGTTCTTGGTCGGACAATTGAGTAATAAAATTGGGCAACGACATCGGTAGGGGATTTTTAGCGCTCGCCGAAAATGCACAGGTTGCGAAAACGGCCCATAGAAGTTTTAACAAAAGATCTGGTGCCGTTTATCGCAAGGTGGGCGTTTGCAGGCAGCGCGTTAAAAAAATCCAATCAAAAAGGGAAAAATATTCTGACAGCCGGAGGTAAAATTATCCTGGGCGCCCGAGAGGGGCTACAGCGAGCCAAATTTACACAAACGGAAACGTCGGCTCTACTGCGTAGGCCGATCGTTCGCCGCCAGGCGCTTGTCCGTTTGTTTAAATTTAGCCGCTGCAGCCCCTCTCGGTTAATAGCGCCCACTCCAATTAGCTAGCCGCTCCAGGCGGCGTTCAAATTAGTAACGGGAGAGGTTTCGAGAGGGTGCCCCTCTCCGCCGTTAATTCGAGGACTTTTCTTTTATTTGTAGGCAAGTTAATACAAGGATTACAAAGGATGTTTTATGGAACTCGATCTACCAACGATTTTTGGTTTTTTTAACTGGGGTGCTGCTGCTCCCGCGGCAGACGATACTTGGCTAGCAAGATGGCTAGGACTTTACATAACCATAGTGAGCTTATTAATTCTGATACGGCTAGAGCATGTCAGAACTTTAGCTGATACTTTTAAGAAGAACCCTGCGTTCATGGCTCTGTCAGGCTCCATTAGCCTGCTACTCGGAACACTGTTAGTGGCCCTCCACCCTCAGTTTGTGGCCAACTGGACTGTTCTGATCACGATCATTGGGTACCTTTCGATTCTAAAAGGGATTTTACGTCTCTTTGGAAACGGCTGGTGCAGTAAATGGTGCTCAGTAACTCAACAAAATGAAAAATTCCTCGTTGGGTGGAGCATTGTTTGGCTAGTTGTCGGCTTGGTCTTGATCTGGTTTGGCTATTTCGCTTAAAAAAGTAGATAAGGGAAGCCACTTTAGCCCCCTTTATAAAGAAGAGTACCACTTTGACCTATCAACCCCTTCTCGAGTTTGCACTCGACGCCGCTCGAGAAGCGGGTCACATCATCCGTAATGGGTGGAACACCTCCTTTGAAATCTTTGAAAAAGGAGATGGGGGAGACCTTGTTACAGAGATTGACTTGGCTGTTGAGTCGGCTCTGTTCAAAAAAATTGGGGCAAAACATCCAACCCACTACCTACTTGGCGAAGAGTCTGGCGGAAATATCCCCTTAGACAAAGGGTATCTTTGGGTGATAGACCCAGTGGACGGGACCACCAATTTCTCACACCATTTTCCTTTTATTGCCGTCTCGATCGGGCTCCTATATTTAGGAGAACCGATTGTTGGTGTTGTCTACAATCCGATTTCCGAAGAGCTATTCACAGCTTTCAAAGGAGGTGGAACCTTTTTTCAAGGAAAACAATGTAAGGTTTCTTCTATTGAAAATCTCCCAAAAGCTTTATTGGCTACAGGCTTTGCTTATGATAGACGGGGAACCGATGACAATAATTATCGAGAGTTTTGCCATCTGACCCAGGTTTCGCAAGGGGTCAGACGTGCGGGATGTGCATCCCTTGACCTTGCCTACGTGGCTGCAGGTCGTATTGATGGATACTGGGAAAGAGGTCTTAAGCCTTGGGATATTGCAGCAGGCATCCTCCTTGTCAAAGAGGCGGGGGGTAAAATTTCATCTTACGAGGGCGGCCCTCTAGAAATAGCTTCTGGAAGAATTTTAGCATCCAACGGAAAGATACATTCTCAGTTGATAGAGGAATTGAAGCGGTGCTGACCATTGCAAACATCCTCATTGGAGGTTTTTTTGTTCTGCTCCTCCTTTACTTTTTCGTCAGTGTTACGAGAAAGCAAAAAATACTGAAAAGACAGAAGAATGAATTTGAATCGATTCTAGACCACATTCCTGCTATGATTTTGTACAAAGATCTATCAGGAAACATTTTAAAAGCTAACAGGACTTTCATAGACCTCTTCAAACATCTCACAGAAAACCCTGTTGGGAAAAAAAGTGAAGAGTTCGTTCCTGGCCTTAAAGGCATTGTCCCTCAAATTGATGAACAGGTGATCCGAACCGGCCATCCTCTTGATTTTTTCTTTTCTTACGAAGATCCGATACTGGGAACTCGCTGGGTAGGAGGGGTAAAGGTCCCTTATAGAAACAGCGATGGAAAGATGATAGGAACCATCATGCTTGGTAAGGATATCACCGAGCAAAAGAAAGCTGAGGAGTCCTTAAAGTTCGCTAAAGAAAATGCCGAGCTTGCAAATCTGGCCAAAAGTGATTTTATTTCCCGGATTAGCCATGAAATCAGGGCCCCTTTGGGTGGGTTAATTGGGATGTCAGAATTACTAATGAGCACGAATTTGACACCTGACCAACATCGTTATGCCAGAACGATCTACTCTTCTGCAGAGCTCCTTTTTGCCCTCATGAGCGATGTTCTTGACCTCTCAAAGATTGAACAGGGATTAGTGAAACTCCATATCACTCCTGTCGGGATCGAAGAGATGGTTTCTGAAATGGCCGAAATTTTAGAAATTGAAGCTCAAAAGAATAGAGTTGAAATCATGGTGCGGTGCGCAACTGATGTTCCTAAAGTTGTTTTCGCAGACCTCGTCCATCTCAAGCAGGTTTTACTCAATTTGTTGCTCAATGCGATCAAATTTTCTGGGGGAGGAGAGGTCTTGTTAGCCGTTGAGAGAAAAGGGGACAATCTCCTTTTTTCTGTGAAAGATACAGGAATTGGGATTCCAAAAGATAAACAACACCTCCTATTCAAAAAGTTTTCTCAACTTGATCCCACAATTGCCCGCCGTTTTGGAGGGACAGGCCTAGGGCTTTCGATCTCTCGAGAATTGATCCATCTGATGGGGGGAGAAATCCATGTAGAATCGGACGTTGGACTCGGTTCGACATTTTACTTCGAAATTCCTTGCCACCCCGCCCCCTCTCAACCTGTCATGCCCAGTTTAAAGGATGGGATCAAAACAAAGCGGATATTGGTCGTCGATGACTATGGGCAAAACCGAGAAACTCTTTTGATTTATTTGCATTATCTCCATTGCGAGCGGTCAGAAGCAGCCTCATCTGGGCAAGAGGCCCTCGACTGGCTCCAGCAAGCAGCAGCTGAAGGAGATCCCTTTACCGTGGCCTTTATTGACTATGCCATGCCTGAGATGAATGGTAAACAATTGGGCAAACTCATCCGAAAAAACCCAAAGCTCGAAAATTTGAAATTAGTGCTATTTTCTGGAATCACTAAGCTCGACCAAGTGGAAGATGTGGAAGAGCATGGGTTTTCTGCTCTCCTTTTTAAACCTATTTTTATCAAAGATTTGATCCAAGTCCTGAATCGGCTATAATAGTTGCCGATGACAGATTCGGATAGTAGGAAAACGGCAAGAATTTTTGCATTAGCCAAAGGATTGAGTGCCCCTCTTGAAGCGCTCTGGCTCTTGCTCGCCTTTCTTTTTTGCAAAGAACTTGGCGCTTCTCCTTTTCAGGTCACGCTGCTTGTCGCAATGAAACCGCTATCGGCTCTGGGTGCTTTTTATGGTAGCGTCCTTCTCTTAGGAAGAAGAACTCGGTTAAAGCCCTATTTAATCGGCGTGACACTGGGCGGCCTTCTTCCCTGCCTCCTTTTCCCTATCGTTGACAATCTCTGGTTCTTCATTGCAGCAAATGGATGTTTTTGGATTTCGTCCAGAGCTCTGATTCTAGCTTGGGGAGAAATTTTTAAATTGAACCTAAAGCGGGAAGAAAGGGGAAAGGCTTTCTCAAAAGGGTCTTCTCTTCACTCTGTCGTGCATATCGTTGTCCCCATCCTAATTTCTCCTTGGTTGGACTTCGATCCCTCTTCATGGAAATGGATATTTTTCCTTTTAGCCCTCGTTCAAGCTTTCAATCTTTTGCTGATTCGAGGACTTCCCATTCCAGAAGGGAATCAAAATACCCCGCCACGCCCTTCTTTGCTCCTCCCTTGGAAAGAGGGGATTGCTCTGTTAAAAAAACGTGTCGATTTTCGTCACTTTCAGTGGGTTTTTTTTCTTGGTGGTGGCGGTCTTATCATGATGCATCCCGTTCTCCCATTCTTCTTCAAAGAAACTCTATCTCTTTCATATACAGAAGTTTCACTTGCCACATCACTGGCTAAAGGACTCTTTTTTGCCCTCTCTTCGAGCTATTGGGCTAAATTGTACTCAACTCTTACGAACAATCGCTTCAATACCATCGTCACAAGCCTTGCAGCAGGTTTTGCATTTTTGCTGATTTTATCCCCATTTATTCCTTCAGGCCTTTTTGTTGCGTATGCCCTTTATGGAGTGATGCAGGCTGGAAGTGAAATGAGCTGGAATCTTTCTGGCCCTCATTATGCTAGGGAAGGCGAGAGCACTATCTTCAGTAGCGTCAATATTGCCTGTGTAGGCATCCGCGGTTCGATTGCTCCCTTCATCGGCGAGCTTCTCTATCTCACAGGCTCAAAAACCTTGGTTTTTGCTGTTGGCGGCCTCCTCTGCTTAGCAGCCTCTTTTTTATCGGAGCGGGCTCCTAAAAAACAGGAAATCGACGCTATTTCGTAGAGTCCATTTTTTCCTAAAAAAGGTTGGTCGTTGCTTAAAAGAGAATTTTCAGTTATGAATTGAACCCATCAGAAATCCCGATAGGAGGATGGTTGGTGTCCAATCATTTCATAGCTGCAGCCATCGGAGTAGGCCTTTTGTTTTCTACTCCAGCCTTTGCAGAAGAGTGCTGCCCACAGCCTAATTATCAATTTACCTCTTCGCCTTGTTGGGGTTACGGAGTCAATCCTGCCGCAAGCACAACACCTTGTGACCTTTCAGTCTCCTTAGACTTTCTTATCCTTAAACCCCATATCGACACCTTTTCTTCTTTTTATCAATCGGTAGGCTTTAATTCGACGACAGGATCTCAAAAAGGGGCTGCCCTTGTCGGAAACACCCCTGATTGGGATTGGGGCTTTGAAATCGGCGTGGGAAAAGGATGGAACTGCATCCCTTTTGAATTGAATCTCTCTTGGATGCATTTTCAGACAAAACAGACCTCTTCCCCACAGTTTAACAACTCATCTATCTTCTTGATTGTTCCAAGTGGCGGTATTTTTTCGAGTGCCATGTCAGCACCAGCTACCTTCGATCTCCACCTCCACTTCAATCAGATCACTTTTGATATCAGTAAAGAGGTGATTATCGGCCCTAAATTCTTCTTAACGCCTGCTCTTGGGGTCGATTATGTCGATTTAAGACATCAATCTTCTATCACATGTAAAAATGTGCAAGTAGAGAATGGCAACATTGGTGCCACTATTTTTTACGACTATTTGCAGGAATCTTTCCGAAACCAAGTGCGTGCTTTTGGACCCTCCTTTTCCCTCTCTTCTGCTTTTGGAATGGACTGTGGCCTAAGAGTCGACGCTGGAATAAAGGGAGCTTTACTTTGGACTCAAACACGTTTTAATAACGTGAATAATCAAGCAGGAAATATCTCCTCTAGAGTGACACTTTTCGAGGAAATAGCAAATGAAACAGTTTTCCAGTTTAACCACCACATTTTACGGCCAGAACTTATTTACAATCTCAGCCTAACGTGGATGGATGAATATTCGTTGATGGGCCCCACTTTCACGGTACATGCAGGTTGGCAAGGCTTATTTTTGTTTGGAGTAGAAGAGACCATCTTTCACATTGTAGATGGAAAAACGTTTAACCTTCAGGGCTTCATTTTTGGCGCCCGAGTGACTTTTTAGAGGGATATCTATATGTTAAAAAAATTGTCTCTCCTTTGCCTTAGTTTAGCCTCTTTGGCTAACCTTCAAGCAGACAGCTCCCTCTTTCCCTGCAGCTTACCCCCCTTTGCTTTGGCACCCCCTGACCACTTTGCCTCTTGCTGCGATTTTGAGGGGCATGTCGATTTTCTTTATCTCAAGGGAAAGGTAAGCGACGGAATTTTGACCAATGGAGGGTCTGCATCGATTGTTCTTCTCGGAAATAAAATCTATTCATTGAAAGAGATCTACATTGATTGGGATGGGGGATTTGATGTAGGAATCGGATGGAATTTCCCAGCAGATAGGTGGGGACTGTCTTTTGACTGGTTCCATTTTTCCTCTACCACCTCTTTTGAGCTTCCTTTCGGTAATGCTGTAAAATCCGGACTTATCTCCTTTGCGCCAGCCAATTTTTTGGCCCCTTATGGGATTGGCTATACTGACGCCTATTCGATTGGGGATGTCGATTTTGCAATGAATTTCAATCTTTTGGAATTGGCCATTAAAAGAACTTTTTTGGCAGGCCCTGCCCTTTCTTTGACCCCCAAAGCTGGCCTTATAGCCCTCTTTATCCGCGATTCAATTGATCTCACATACTTTAGCACTCCGCTTATAAGAATCAGCAACCGACAACTGGTCAATGGGGTTGGTGTCATGATGGGAATCGGTTCCGATTGGGAAGTTGGCTGTGGATTTTCTCTCTATGGCAACTTTGACTTTGCGGCAGTCTCTTACTCTTCAAAAGTAATTGAAATTCCTTCATTTGCTAGAGGCCCCTCTTTTGAAGCTCAGGGTGCACAGTTTCAAGTCGATCAGTTTGATCCCTTACTCCGTTACCAATTAGGCGGCCGTTGGAATCTTCCTCTGTCCCGTGAAAATATCTATTTCTCCTTGAGTTTAGGATGGGAAGCTCTCCTATTCTTCAATCAGGACCATTTTACAAGTTATTCGTTCTCTGAAGCAAAGCCGCTGTCTCTGCAGGGATTGTTATTTAGTGTGGCCTTATCGATTTGATTTTGAGAGTTTAGCAATGCGTTTTCTTACAAAAATATCCCTTCTACTAGCTGTGCTTGCTCTTTTCGCATCGTGCGAGACGCATGCAACAGATGACACTTGCTGTATTGACTATGCTTATAATTATCCCACAAGGTACCAACAAGGTTGTTGTTTATGGGAAGGAAACATCGATGTTCTTTACCTAGAGGCCAGAAACAGTTTTGCACCTGTTGAACTAGGAAATTCTAGTACTTTTAACACGACCCCTCAAGAGCTTGCCTATGATTGGAAAGCAGCTTTTCGGGTTGGGGTGGGGGCTAATCTTCCTGGTGACCGTTTTGCTGTTGATCTCGATTGGCTTCACTATCGTACCGATGCACAATTAAGCAGCGACCTCTCTGGAGATCAATCCAATTTTTTGATCCCCTATTTCGAAGTGATCATAGACCCAAGTAATCAGATCGAGGTCCTTTCTTCTGATTACTCTTCCTATTCCCGCTTACACCTGAATGAAATTAACCTCTCAGTCCATCGTGAATATGTTTTGACGCCAGGCATTGTACTATCGCCGAAAATTGGTGTGACCTATCTAGATATTAAGTCCACTCTCTCCCTATCACTCATTCCTCATGTACAATTTGGAGTATCCCCTTTCATCGAAGTTAAAACTCAGAACCGTTTTTACGGCCTCGGAATTAAGGGAGGAATCGATTCCATGTGGAATCTGGGATGTGGTTTTGGTCTCTTTAGCGAACTGCAAACCGGGCTTATTTGGGGCCGTTATCAAACGAGTACCCCTTTCATCACTCCAGATGGGGCACCACAACATGCCCGTTATGTCCATCAAAACCTTGTTCCTACTTTAGATTTTGGGGTTGGCATTATTTTCGATAACAGATTTGATGATGGTTCTGATCTCCGTTTAAAGGCTGGTTGGGAGGGTTTTTACTATTATGACCAGACAACGATCAACCTCGAACCACAACTCATCAGTCACCCCCTCACACTCCAAGGAGTGGTCCTTAGCATCTCCTACTCCATGTAAGCCCCTTTATTCTCGCGGGCTGCAGAGGCGAAATAGTTAGAAAGTACCCAATCGGTGTATGCAGGCCAATATACTACCGATTGGGCACTTTCGTCCTATTTCATCCTCTTCGCCACACTCAAGCGGCCTAGTCAAGGGCTCTTTTGAGGGGAAAAGAGAGTTAGTTAATTTGAGATTTGGTGATTTGAGATTATAGGGCGCCCGAGCGTGGCGAAGAGGATGAAATAGTGCATAACTCACCCCTCGGCTGTATATTGGCTGGCATACGCCGAGGGGTGAGTTATGCTCTAGTTCGCCTCTGCAGCCCGCGAGGAATTAGCGCCTTCCACCAAACAGCTTAAGGAATTGATCTCTTTTGGGTGCGACGGGCGGTGAGGTATTCGTCTATGCCTTTTGCCACTCCCATCGCTAGCTGTTTGGCATAGAGGGGCTGGGAGATTTTTTTAGCCTCTTCTTTATTAGTAAGGAAGCCTAGCTCAACGAGTATGGCAGGATCTTCTGTGTCTTTAATGACTCTGAAATTGCTGGTTTTTACACCCCGGCTTTCGGCTCCTGACCAATCCAAAACTTTGTTTAAGACCGCATGAGCTAATTTTTCTGAAGCTTTTGCCCGTTTTAGATTCCCTTTATCTTGGTAGAAAAATACTTCGATACCATTTGCCTCTGTTGTAGGGGCAGAATTGTAGTGGATGCTTACAAAGCAGTCGGGGTGGATATTATTAGAAAAAATCACCCGATCGTCTAAACCAATCGTCTCATCTTTCCAACGTGTCATCAAAGTATGATAACCAAGCCCTTCAAGCGCCGATCTCAGAAGGATGGTTGTAAAGAGTGTTAATCTTTTTTCAATCAAAATGGGCTTTGTGATCGACTTTGTTCCCCGATCTTCTCCCCCATGCCCTGCATCAAGGACAATCACCTCTTTTTTGGAATGACGACGAGGATGCTCGGCAACAAGTGCGGATGTGAGAATAATGACAAGAATGAGGAATTTTTTCATGATACAGAACGTTTTAAACAGGCTTCAAAGGCTATTTTTCTATCGTCGAAAGGGATGGTCATCGTAGCAAACACTTGGGAGGTTTCATGCCCCTTTCCGGCAATTAAAACAGTATCGCCTGGTTTGGCATAATTCACAGCCTTTTCAATGGCTTCGGCCCGATCAAGTTCTACAATGTAATGGTCTGGAGATTTAAACCCTTTCAGGATATCGCTTAAAATAGCTTCCGGCTCCTCACTGCGTGAATTGTCAAGAGTTACAATCGCCATATCACTCCCTTCTTCGACAGCCTCTGCCATTAAAGGTCGTTTCTTTACGTCACGGTTGCCGCCACACCCAAAAACAGTAAAGATTTTGCCTTGGGTTAATTCTCGAAGTGATTTTAAAACATTCCTTAATGCATCTTCGGTATGGGCAAAGTCCACATAGATTTGAATACCTAAGCTGTTTTCAATCGGCTCCAGCCGCCCTCTTACACCAGGAAAAGTTCCGACTCGGTCAACAATAGCGTCCAAATCAATATTTTTTGCTAACAATACACCGATTGCGGCCAAAGTATTGTAAACATTGTGCCTTCCAACTAAAGGAATTAACACTTCCCGTTTAGCCCCCTTATACACCAGAGTGAATTCAGTGCCTGTCGAGGAGAAACGTAAATTTTCGGCCATCAAATCTGCCTGATTGGAAATTCCGTAGGTGATCTTTGGAAAAGGGGACTGACCTGTAATCTTTTCAGCCCATGGACAGTCGGCATTGATGACAGCAACTGTCTTCTTGTTTTTTTTCTGACGGAATAAAGCGCTTTTCGCAGCTGCATACGTTTCCATTGATTCATGGTAATCTAGATGGTCTTGCGTCAGATTCGTGTAAACCACAACGTCATAATCGATCTCTTTGACTCGCCCTTGATCTAATGCATGGCTAGTCACTTCCATCACTCCAGCTTTACACCCTTGAAGAACCATCTCTCTCAATAATTTGTGGTTTGTGGCTACATCTGGTGTGGTATGAGTTGCCTGATAACGGTGGCGACCGATGAGATACTCAATCGTACCCAGCAGTCCTGATGGACCAAAGGTGCCATCCAATAGATGTTTCACTAAATAGCTTGTGGTTGTCTTTCCGTTGGTTCCTGTTATTCCGACAACAAATAGTTGGCTTGAGGGAGATTCATAGCAGGTGTCTGCTATCAGCCCTTCTATCTCAAGAATATTTTTTACTACCACCTGCGGCACCGAAAGGGTGGGGTCAAATAGATCTGTCAAAACAGCTACGGCTCCACCAGCAATCGCTTGTGTAATATAACGGTGCCCGTCATCTGTCGAGCCCTTTTTTGCAATAAAGATATTGCCTGGGGATACAAGTTTAGAATTGGAGGAAACGCCTGTGATCTCCACATCTCGCGACCCCACAATCTTTTCATAAGCAATTTTTTTAAACAGTTTCTTCAGCTTCATAGGAAAGGGCTACTTATACCAGAAACTCCCTCAGCAAGGAAGAAGCAGTCGAGAGAGCTTTGTTCTTCGTGATGAATCAATGTTTACCTTCACCATTCCATTGTTTGTAAAGGACGTCGAGGTCATGCATTTCTTTAGTCCATTGGGCTTTTGTAATGTCCCTTCTAGGATCTCCCTCGGGATAGTTAAAAGGGTCATCGGGCTCGATTCCAAGGACGGCTAAAGAGCGTTTGACGATCCGTTGGAAAATGGGGGCACTTGCTGTTCCTCCGTGGTGGTTCAACCCTCGACCAGGTACGTACCCAAATTTGGGCTCGTCCATCACAACAATACAGACGACAGCGGGGTCAGTGGAGGGGGCAAACCCACACATCACAGGAACGTAAACACTTTCAGAATAGCGACCATCAATCAGCTTTTTTGGTGTGCTGGTTTTTCCAGAAACTGTATAGCCCGGAATATCAGCCCTGCGGGCGTTCCCACCTGGTTTTGTTGTGAAACGCATGGCTCTCGATACAGTCTCAATAACACTATCGGGTAGCACTTTTTCCGGCGGTTTTTTCTCTTCATCAAACGTTTCGATTAATGTAGGTTCGACTAAATATCCTCCGTTGGCAATAACAGCCATAGCTCTACAGAGTTGCAAGCTGGTCACCAAAATATTATGGCCCATCGCAAGACAATAGGGAGTCCCTTGAGACCATTCTAGGGCCCCATTAGGATGCATTCTCCCCGGCTTTGGCACTAACCCTTGAGCTTCAGAAGGAAGTGGCAGCCCCGTCTTCTTTCCAAAACCAAATCGATCGATCAATACATTGCGGTACCACTCTTCTCCTAAAGCAGCAACGACCCTTACAGCTAAATGGGCCATGTAAATATTGGACGATCTTTGTAGCCCCATCCACATGTTTAGGTAGTGATGTAAATGGGTGTCCTCAAGGAGCTTTCTACGACCAGGAAAATGGCCGTCTGATGTGGCAATTTTTTCTTCAGTTGAGAAGATGGGGAGTTTCCCTTGCTTTCGTAACTCTTCGTTGGCAAGTAAAGCAACAGAGACAGTGAACGCCTTCATCACAGAGCCCGGTTCCTGTGCATCCTGTATCCCCTTTACTCGAGTTTCCTCCATCTTCTCTTCAGATTCAAAATAAGAAGGGTAGAGCTCCAAGTCAAAAAATGGGTACTGAGCCAAAGCCAAAATACGGCCTGTTTTTGGCTCCAAAATAATGGACCAGCCTCTTTTTGCATCACATCTTTTGACCCCAAACTCCACCTCTTCTTCCGCAATGGCTTGTAGAGTCGGATGGATGGTGAGGTAAAGATCTCCTCCAGGTACTGGCTCTTTAAGGGTCTCTCCTATTTCGAATGTATTGAGGGGTGAGCGTAGGTATCTTCTTTCGCCCCCGCGCCCTTCAAGATAGTCATTGAAAGATAGCTCAAGACCGCCTGTAGGTTCAGCTTTTCGACTTTTCTCGTCCCTTAAATGGCGTACTGTATGTAAAACTTGTCCCAACATAGAGCCTGAGGGGTGAATCCTCTTGAAATTCGACTCAAAAAATAGGGCATTTCGAGAGAGTTTTGATTGCTTGGCAAACCCATTCCACCACTTGAGGATTTCTTGCTTTGTCTCATCTTCAAGCCAGGTAAGCAACTTTCGACGGCGGCTTTTTTTTGCAAGATGGGTCCGAATATTTTTTATTTCTTGATCATTCAAACCAACGATTGAAGCAAGAGATAAAACAATCTCTTCTCGTTTCTCTTTAGGGATGACTTTAGGATCTGCATAGAGGTCAAATACCTCAACATCGACACTCAAAGGGAGAGGTTCGCCAAAACGGGGGGAAGCGTAAATTGTCCCCCTTTTAGCGGGGGTTTCAACTGTAAAGTAGTGTTGTCCAACCGCAGTTTTTTCCCATTTTTCATTTTCTAAAACTTGTAATTTGAAAAATTGGAGGAAAAGGGCTGCAAACCCAATGAGAAAAGAGAAAAAAACGACGTAAAGACGATTCATAACTCGTTTTCCGGAAAGGTCAAATGGCTATATTGAGGAGTCCTCATTTTTTCCAGAAGAGCTTTTGGATTTAAAATAGTATCCAGTTCTATTTCGCGTCTGTGAGCTTCCTCTACCAAAGCCTTTAGTTCGGCCTCTTTCTTAGGAATTTGTAAACGCAATTCCATCAGTCTATTTTCTTTACTGATCAATGCCAAAAGGCAAAAGATAACAAGTAGCAGCGGAGTAAGAAATGTTTTCACAACTTTTCAATCACCCGAAGTTTCGCACTTCGGCAGCGTGGGTTAGCATCTATCTCTTCATCAGAAGGGCAGATCCCTTTACGTGTAACGAGAAGGACTTCAGGCTCTTTATCCATAAAATGGCCCCTGTAACCGGTTGTCTCCCATTTGTCAGAGGCTTTTAGCCTAAATGTCTCTTTGACAATACGGTCTTCTAAGCTGTGAAAAGTGATCACACCCATCCGCCCACCTTTTGGAAGAAGATCGATTCCTTGAGGAAGAAATTCTTCTAGTACCTCAAGCTCACGATTTGTCGCAATCCTTAGAGCTTGGAAGATTTTGGTGATGGGTTCTTTTTCTCCAAATCTTTTCTTCCCTAAGACAGGCTCTAAAAGGTCTTTGAGTTCAAATGTCGTATAGATGGGACGACCTTTAATAACAGCTGCAGCTGCCCTTCGCCATTTAGCCTCTTCCCCGTAATCTCTAAATATCTTTTGCAACTCGGCTTCAGATGAAGTGTTCAAGATATCGGCCGCGGTTTTCCCTTTGAGGGTATTCATCCGCATATCGAGAGGTGCGTCAAACCGGAAACTAAATCCCCTTTCTGGGGTATCTAGCTGCATCGAGGAGACCCCGATATCGATCAAGATAGCGTCAGGTTGTGGCACCCCACTTTCTTTTATCAGATTTGGAATCGTTGAAAAATTTCCATGCATCAAGACGAGTTTATCTTTCCAACGGGATAAACGTTCTTTGGCGATCTGTAATGCTGTGTGATCTTGATCCACCCCCAAAAAAGTCACGATTTCAGGGTGGGCTGTTAAAATGGCTTCAGCATGCCCTCCAGCACCTAATGTGCCGTCAAGAAAGGTTGAGATCTTCATCGACTCGAAAGCTTGAAGAACCTCTTTTAGTAAAACAGGAAGATGATGGGCCACGACAAAATGCGTCCCCGGCACGAATTGAACGTGCGACCTACCGCTTAGGAGGCGATCGCTCTATCCACTGAGCTACGGGGACATGAATACCAAATAGTTTACCCTAAATCTTGGATGGCAACAACAGATTCATCACGAAGAACAAAGTTTCATTTTACTTTGAATTCTCCTACAACGATCAAATCTTGAAATTCAACACGAAGTCCACGAAGAGATGAATCAATCAACGAGAATGTCGGCAAAGACTGGCATATGATCCGAGGGGAAACACCCATCAACCTGTGCCGGCTCCACAGCATGGATCAGTACAGTGATTCCTTTAGAAACATAAAGGTGATCGCAAAAAATGCCCGGCGTCCCTTTACCTCTGAAAGGAAGAGTATCGGTCTCTTCATTTGTAAAAGTTGCAAGTGGGCCTACATGGCCAAGCAGCGAAAGTTCCTTGGCATCTTTTAACGAGTATTGGCCAAGAATCCTGTTGAGATGATCGCCGTCATGAAAGGGCAATTTGTAAAGCTCCAGCCGTCCAGGAAACGTATTGAGGTCTCCCATCAAGATAACAGGAACTTTTTGAGCCATAGCCAGTTGTCCGGCAAATTCTGTTTGCGCTTCCCTTACTTCTGGATCGGTGAAAGCAAAATGCCCATTGATGATGGCCAATGATTTTCCATTTCTACGATCTTTTAGAATACTATGTGTTAGGTGATCGGAAATGTTAATCGCGCTTTCATGAGGTGTCTCATAAATCGTACTCTCTACTAACTCAAAGCGACTTTTTCTGTAAAAAACACCGTTTGTTTCTCCGAATTCAGGATCTCTTGATACAAAAGCATATTCTTTCCCCAATCGGGTTAAAAGATCAGCTAATTGGTTTTTGTAGAGCTCTTGCACACCCAAAATATCAGGCGCTACCTCTTCAATTAAATCTGCGACTCTTGAAAACCGGTTTTTCCACCGATTTACCTCTTCACGCCTCCCTTCAAATAGGTCGAACAGAATGTTGTAAGACATCACCCGGATCTTTCCCTCTTTCCGGGACAGTGCTTTTTCAATCTCAGCAAACTGCCTTTTGGTATATTTTTGTCGAGGAAGCGATTCGACCCGCTCAAAAGTTTCAACGACTGGGGCGACAGATCCACCAATAGTCAACAAAAGAATAAGAAAAGGTACAAACATAATTGTAATGATGAACGATTCAGAAAAAACTCTCCAGCTATTAGCCCTTAAAGTAGGACGCCGATTGACAGATCGAAAAATCGAGGAGGTTTTTTCCTATCCCCTCTCTCTTTCTGACACAGAAAGAGAGGCAGCAGACATAGAATGGAGAGAGGCCGAGAAGGCGGGAACTAGAATCCTCTCCTTATATGATAGTGAATATCCTGCAAAGTTAAACGAGCTGCCCAATCCACCCCTTCTAATATGGATAAAGGGGGACTTGGGAATATTAGATAAAACACTTGGCATTATCGGCACACGAAATGCAACTCTTTACGGCCGTGAAATGGCTAAAAGTTTTGCAAAAGCAGCAGCAAAAAGGGGGATAGCTGTTGTCAGCGGACTTGCAAGGGGGATCGATACCGAAGCCCATCTTGGCGCCTTAAGTTGTGGGAAAACGGTGGCGGTTATCGGCTCCGGATTTTCCTCCCTCTATCCTGCAGAAAACAGAGAACTCGCAGATAAAATTGGCTCTGATGGTCTCCTCATTTCAGAGTATCCTTTGAAAACTCCTCCCAGTCGCTTCCAATTTCCTGCCAGGAATCGGATCATTGCAGCCCTTTCTGAAAAACTTTTAGTTATCGAAGCTCCTTTAAAAAGTGGATCGCTCATCACAGTAGAAGCTTCCCTTCAATTAAAGCGGCCCATTTTTGCACTTCCAGGAAGAATCGACTGGGAAAATTTTGCAGGCAATCACAACCTATTAAAGGAAGGAAAAGCAAAGTTGACCACCTCTATAGAAGACCTATTCCCAGGCGGCCTTATTTCTGAATCAACCACCCATGAAGGGTTGCTTGCTTTTTTTGGTACCGCGGAAGTAGATAGTGATATACTTCTTTTAAAATCAAAACTCCCCCTCCCGACCTTAAACGCACAGCTCATGCGATTGGTTTTACAAGGGAAAATCAAACAGCTTCCTGGTGGATTTTACAAAATCATGAGCTAATTAAAGTCAATTGGCGTAGAATGCTTACGTAAGAAATTTTTATAGGACTGCATGAAGAAAGCGCTCATCATCGTCGAATCTCCGACGAAGATCAAAACGCTAAAGAAAATTTTAGGCCCCTCTTATTCCTTTGAGTCGTCTCTCGGCCACATCCGAGATCTACCTGAAAAGGCGTTTGGGGTCGATATCGAGCACGATTTTGAACCTACCTATGTAACAGTTCCTCGCAAAGAAGATCTGATTCGCCAGCTCATAGCCGCAGCAAAAAATGTTGATATCGTCTACCTATCTCCCGACCCTGACAGGGAAGGGGAAGCTATTGCCTGGCATATCCTCGAAATTTTACCCAAAGGGACACCTGTTCAGAGGGTCTCCTTCCAATCGATCACCAAAGACGCAGTTCTAGAAGCATTGGCCCATCCTAGAGAAATCGATATGGCCCTCGTCAATGCCCAACAGGCAAGACGGGTCTTAGACCGTTTAGTCGGCTATTCGATTTCGCCAATCCTTAACCGAAAAATCCACAGAGGGAAAAATGAGGCTGTTTCTGCAGGTCGCGTCCAATCTGTTGCTTTACGTTTAGTCGTCGATCGGGAAAGAGAGATCCAAGCCTTTAAACCAGTTGAATACTGGACCATCAGCGTTGTTCTTAAGACAAAGGAAGATCCTAAACCTTTTCAAGCGACACTTTTTTCAGTTGACGGCGTCAAAATTGAGCGTGAGCTGGTTGATGGGAAAGAGGTCCTCATTGTCGATAATGAGGAAAAAGCCGCCTCATTAGTCAAGCAGCTTGACAAAGAGCCTTATGAAGTTACCCGCGTTGAACGAAAAGAGAAACGCCGTTTTCCTGCCCCTCCTTTTATCACTTCGACTTTACAACAAGAAGCTAGCCGACATTTTGGCTTTTCATCTTCAAGGACGATGTCGATTGCTCAAAGTTTATATGAAGGGGTCGATGTAGGAAATGAAGGACCAACTGGTTTGATCACCTACATGAGAACCGACTCTGTCCGAGTGGCAGAAGAGGCTATCACAGGTGCTAGAAAGTGGATTAAAGAGCATTTAGGCAACAATTATTTACCAGAAACACCTCGTCATTTTGCCACAAAGAAAAGTGCGCAAGATGCCCACGAAGCTATCCGTCCAGCCGACTTAACAAGGACGCCAGAAAGTTTAGAAGCATTCCTTACCCGTGATGAATTCCGCCTTTACCAATTGATCTGGAGACGATTTATCTCTTCGCAAACAGAAGCTGCTGTTTATGACACACTTTCTTGCGACATCACTCAACATGGGATGCTTTTTCGCGCAACCGGTTCGACGCTAAAATTCCCCGGCTATTTGGCACTTTATGAAGAACGGGTCGATGAAGAAACTGAAAAAGAGGAAGATAAGCGACTCCCTCCTCTTGAAGAAGGGCAGTCATTAACGCTTGTTGATTTACAAAAAGAGCAATCCTTTACACGGCCTCCTCCACGCTTTAGTGAAGCTTCCCTTGTTAAAGAATTAGAAAAATCGGGCATTGGACGTCCTTCGACCTACGCAGCGATCATGAATAAGATCCAAAGCCGTGCTTATACAGAAAAAGAGCAAGGGAGATTAAAGCCGACCGAACTTGGCTGTGTCGTTTCTGATTTGCTTGTTGCAAGCTTCCAAGAGATCATGAAGATCGAATTCACGGCAGAAATGGAAGATGCCCTGGAAGACGTAGCAGAGAATAAGCGGGATTGGAAAGATCTTCTCCACATCTTTTGGAAGAAGTTTGAACCTACCCTTGAGATCGCTAAAAAAGAGGCATTTGTCCCGAAAGTCGAAACAGACTTAGTCTGCCCTCGTTGTCATGAGGGGAAACTTCAAAAAGTCTGGTCGAAATCGAAGTATTTTTATGGCTGCAACCGATATCCAGACTGCGATTACACTGCCCCCTTAGAAGAGTTTCATTTCGATAAAACTGAATACGCCGATGACTTCGATTGGGAACAAAAATGTGCTAAATGTGGAAAGGAGATGAAACTCCGTTTCGGCAAATTTGGTCCATTCTTAGGATGCACTGGATACCCTGACTGCAAAGGGATTGTCAATATACCTAAAAAAGGGGAAGTCGCATTAAAAGAAGAGGATCTCCCTTCATGCCCTGCCATCGGTTGCCCTGGTAAAATTAGGGCCCGCCGTTCACGCTTTGGCAAAACTTTTTATTCTTGCTCCACCTATCCAGATTGCGATGTGATCGTTAATGATCTCGATCAATTGGAAGAAAAGTACCCTAATCATCCCCGCACTCCTTATGTAAAATCAGAAAAGAAATGGGGAAAGAAAAAAGGAACAGCTGAAAAGGGCGCTACCGAAAAGAAAGCAGCCCCTAAAAAATCAGTGAAAGGGAAAAAAGAAGTTAAGCCAAAAGCAAAGGCTGCTACCAAAACCAAAGAGAAGCCTGGAAAGGTAAAGCCTAAACGGGAAGCCAAACCTGTGGCCATATCTCCTGAATTACAAAAATTCATAGGTAAAACTGAAGCCGCACGAACAGAAGTCGTTAAAGATCTCTGGGATTACATCAAAGCCCATAATTTGCAAAACCCAGATGATAAAAGACAGGTTTTGCCCGATCCAAAACTTGCTGCATTGCTGGGCAAATCCACACCGATTGGCATTTTCGAAATCGCAAAGTTGATCAACCCCCATTTCATCTAGTCTCACTTAAATAACTGGCATGGGCAAGATTTTACTTTTAGCTTGAAATACTCCAGTAATAGTTTGATGATGTTTATCTCTTTTTGGAGGTAAAAATGGTTGAAAGGATTGGGTATAAAGAAAACCTTGATCAAATTGAACTTCTGCTACGCGAAGGACCACTTGGCGTCAAATGTGAAAATTATTCCCTCGTAAAAAGACCCTGGCACGAAAAAGTCTGGCTTACCATATCTCTTGGTCTTTCTCTGACTACAGACCAACAAAAAGGGGACCTAAAAAAGGTTTACTCACTTGCAGGAATCAAAGCCCAGATGTTATCTGCGGCCAATCTCGATGTAAAAAACGACTCATCTTACTTCGACGACTATTTTACAGCTGAAAAAACCATTAAGCTGTGGAATGATTACAGAGGTGGTTGGCAAGAAAAGCTTATAGAGAAGGCTAAAATCTTTACGGCACTTCCAAAAATCGATTATTCGGGCACAGTTGTAATTGACAGCCCGAAATTCAATAGTCTGATTACCTTTTCCTATATAAAAAAAGATCGCATACCCCTTGTCGTCACCTCGAAAAACCCTGAATTAACGCTCTCTAAATTTCGGCAATTGGTCGAAAATGACCTTCCCATTTTTCAGAAACTCTTTGACCAACATCGAGCCTTCCTATTCAAAAATTTCAAAGCCGAGGATGACATTCAACAACCTTTGAAATCCCTTTTTGGCTATTTCACAGTTCCTTATTTGATAGATAATAAGGACATTCTCTTAATAGACAAAAACTTCCATGATTCCAAGGTACTGGACGACCTAACGAAAAAGATCAACCAACATTTAAATTAAGAATGAAAATGCTAGCCATCGGAATGGTTGTTCCTTGCTGCCGTATGGATCAGCACTGAAAGAAGAAATGGTGGCTAGTTTTTCAACAAAAGAAGAGCTTCTTTCGAAGTAAAAAACCATGTCTTAGGTTGGTGCATATGTCAATGCATCTTGTTATTTTTTTCTTTTACTTTGCTTCTGCTGTGTTTCTTGTTGCTCTAGCCGAGATTCAAATTGCCTCTGATACCACAGCATCGAACCTTCCGTTAAGACCACTTTGGGTGGAGGAAAATAGTTTTTGTATTCTATTTCTTTAACTTTTGACTTTGCTTTGCTTTTTCTAAGCCAGTTGTAGAAGTCAGGTGTTGAAACTGTTTTTGCTCCAGATTGTCTGGACAGTCGTGCAAGCCCTTTATCAGATGTCACTACAACCACTTTTGGCATGTGTTGGACTAAGTCAAGGATATGGTCATCTGCTGTGACCCCTTTAGCTGTAAAAATAATTTCAAGGGCATCGTAATGGCCTCTTGCTAAAGGGTCATTCGTCCACGTAGCATCGAAAACTAATGTGACATTGAGGCTTCTTCGCTTTGCATGGAAGTTAACCTCTTGGATCAACTGCTCTCTTTCTTTTTCTAAATTATCCCCTTCGAGGCACCAAAAAAGAAGATTGTAGGCGTCGACAAGAAACGTGTCATTCACAGTTTGAGGGATTCCCATGAGAGCTTCAGCTTTTCGAAAGCCTTCCGTCTATGAGATACCCTATTTTTTGTTTGAGCATCAAGCTCTGCAAAGGTTTTACTGGACTCGTACTTTTGGAACAGAGGATCGTACCCAAAACCATTGCGCCCCCGTTCAGCATCGACGATAGTTCCCTCAACACGACCTCGAGCTACAATTTTAGTCCCTTCTGGGCTTGCAAGAACCAAAACACATTCAAAGTAGGCAGCCCTTTCAAGCCCTTCCAGCTTTTCCATTGCTTTGAGTAATTTTTTTCGATTGTCTAAGTCGGTGGCATCGAGGCCTGCATAGCGGGCAGAAAAAACACCAGGCTCACAGTTAAGAGCAGGAACAACAAGCCCAGAGTCATCTGCCAAAGCCCATTTATTCAAAGTTTTAGCCGCAGTTTCTGCTTTTAACTTTGCATTTGCTTCAAAAGTTGACCCTGTTTCTTCTGGGGCAATGTAATCTGCAAAATCTCGTAAAGAGAATAGATCAAGGGTCGGGACAAACTCTTTGAAAAACTCCCTAAACTCCTTGAGTTTACCCGGGTTTTCTGAAGCTAAAACAATATCCATGTCCACTTGATGATCCTCTACTTGCGATCAAAAATAGTCGCAATTTCTCCTACCTTATACTCCTCTCCCTTAAACTGGAAAGTATCTCCTATCGTTTTTCCCATCATAGCCTGAGAAAAGGGAGACTGGTTTGAGAGAATCATATTGTCAGCATCAGCATCCCAAGGGCCCAAGATAGTATAGGTGCAGGTATTCCCTTTAGAATCGATCAAGGTAATCACATTCCCTATCCCTATTTCATCTGTATCAACATCGACTAGGGTTAACACACGAGCTTTTTGGATCTCATGAGACAAACGTCTCATCTCTTCTTGCAGCCTTGCACGACGCTCTTTTGCAAACTTATATTCAGAGTTTTCTCTTAAGTCTCCCAAAGCACGCGCAGCTTCAATCTCTCTTGCGCTGTCCACTGTTTCAGAGGTTGCAATCAATTTGATCCGCTCTTGAACTCGATGTAATGATTCCTGAGTTGTCCAGAAGATATTGCTATCCTGGCGCTCTCTTTTCGTTTTTTTCTGAGAAAGCCCTGGATCGACAACCGCTGCTAACGATGTTAGGATTTTTACATCTTGCTCTGAAAAAGAGTGGCATTTAGAGGCAAGAAGCAAAAATTCTTTCAAGTACGGAGTTGTTGCACCATGGATGATTTCTCGGACAACTTCGTATCTTTTGCCAGATAGTAAATTCAGAACCTTCCGAACTAGATCCTTATGCGCAGGCTGATTCTCTATGAAGGAAAGGAGAATAAGTAAAGCTTCTAAGGCCCTAAATGCCCCTTCCTTGTCTCCAAAAGGGACATCTTCTTTTGCAATAATCTTTTGGAAATACCAAGCAAAAAACTCAGGTGCCTGGTCAGGTTTCTTAAAGATCTTCTCTAAGGATTTTAAAAATTTGTCCTTTCCTTCCGCATCGCTCAAAAGAGTTTTCAAAAGGTAATCGCGAATCATCGAAGGTTGCGATTCAAGCAACAGTTCAAGGAAAAGACTAGACCAGTTTGGTTTTCCTTGTTGAACTGCTTGTAAAGCCCTTTTCTTTAGAGCCATAACTTCGATTGCATTGATCACTTTCTTCGGATCTTCGACCTTTGCAATCCCTTCTTGGATGGTGTGGCCAGGAACTTGTCGGTCCAAATACTGTTCCAAAAAGAGGGCAAATTGTAACTCGGCTTCAGGAGAAACAGATTTATCCTTCATTTTTTCTAAAAGAATCGACTCGATCTCGTTACGGATCTCCGAATCTTTTAAACCTTGAGGATAATCACGGATAAAGCTGTAAAGAGCTGGGATAAAAGCGGATAAATTTTCTTTTTTATCGAGGACCTCTCTGGCCTCTTCGTCCAATCTTTTTTCTCTGGAACGGATATAGAAGGGTGACTTTGCAGATTCGGGTACTTCAATCATCGGGTCTTTTTTAAGACGACCCCTTGCGGCTTGCCACCATTTGACCCAGTCCTCTTCAGGAATGACTAAGTCGATCATCTCTTCTTTAATGTCTTGGGCCGTTTTTGGACCAAGCTCTTTCAATAAAAGCTTTAGGACAGGAAGAGGATCTTGTCTTGCTTCAACTTCTAGTTGATCTGGATTGGAGAAACGGCGGGCAAGAAAGCTATCACTAGAGATTGGAATGAGTGTTTTGAAGGCATTGGCAAAAGAGAGCTCTTTTTTCCCATTAACCAATTCGAAATCGATAGTGAGTTGCTCTCGGACAAATGAGATATCTAGAATTTCACCAGTACCCCAACCAGCAGTATGGTAGACATACTTCCCTTTTCCCAAATGGGCCAACAGGTCAAATTTTCTTAAAGCTCCCTGAAACGAACCACTCTTTAAGCCCACTAATTTAAGCCCTTCTTTATAATGTGGGCTGTTTTCGTACTTGTCGGTTACGACTTTAGTGGCTAATTCTCTTAATCTGTCGCTGTCAGTTGTCTCTAAATCGTAGACTAAGCGTAGTACCTCGTAAGAAGCCTCGGGATCTTGAATAGTCTCCCACATTGGCAGCACCGATTCGACTACACCCCCAACTTGGGTAGCCAAGTCTGAGTTTTTGATGTTCTTGAGAATCTCTACTAGTTCGGAAGCATCGGTGGTGTCTACAGTGAGATATTCTTGCCAGAGTTCCATGAAGCGAGGAAAGTTTCTCTCTGCTAACCGGATGTTAAACTCTTTGATGTACCCCATTCAGACCTCAAATTTATAGAACTTATGTGATAGAATAGTCTGAAAAATCATAAAATTCAATGAATCTATTTTTAATGATCGCCCTGGTAGCGATCCACCCCAATTCCGGGCACCATTTCTCTCAGTTCGGAAAAGTTTTCGAGAGTGAAGGGATAGCTTATGTTGCCTATGCGGCAGATAACGCCCTCCTCAAAATGGCCGATTTGCAAAAGGTTGAGCCCCTCGATACGAATGACTTGGAGGCCACAGCCGATAAAATAGCTGCAACTGCAACTCAAGTTTTGCTAGATGTAGGCCCCCCGTTTTCTCTAGAACTTGCCAAAGCATTGAAAGAACGTCATGTCCAAGTGATTGCCTATGTGGACAATTACGAAGGGTGTAACGATTTGGCCGCTCGAATATTAGAGGTGGCAGGTGTTGCTCTATACGCGAAGGAACTCGGCTACTACCCCCTTGAAGATATCGAAAAAATTGAGCAGTTACGAAAAGACACTGCAAAAAAGGAGAGCTTTCTGACTCGACATGGTTTAGACCCCAACCTTCCCACCCTTTTATTCATCGGCTCAGCACATAAAGGATACGAAGAGTTATTTCAAACATTCATTTCAGAAAACAGTGAAGGATTAATAAACTGGAACCTTCTGCTCCATCGTCATCCAAGGGCAGATGAACAAGGAATTGAAGATAAAGCCGATCTTTTAAACTCAGGATGGAAAACACCCTTTGCAATTTCTCAAGGCAGTTTTGATGAGGCTTTTGGCGTCGCAGATGTTATCGGATATGTCCAAACTTCAACCGCGATGAAAGGGGCTCTTTTAGGGATACCCAGTTTCCAGTGGGGCACATCGATACTATCTAAACAAGACTTAGATGACTTTCTAGCCTATCCAACCAAGCTTTCTTCAGAAGAAGCTCTCCAAGTGGTCGGCTACAAACCAGACTGGAGAGCAAGGTTGATAAAATTTGCTCACAGCTTAGAATAGGAAAACATTCTATTTCGCAACGGGTTTGGAGCCCCTATCCAAAATTGGAGCACACATAGTGCCCTCATACCCCATCGATGAATATGACATTGCGAATTGGAAAATCAAAGCTGACAGCGCAAGTGGCCTTGTTGGGTAATGTAACGCCAAATTTACGATCAGTTTGTGCTCAGATAGAAGACCACAAAATATTCGTCAGATTTTATTATGATCGAGAGTTGTCAGAAGATGATAAAGAGTGTGCCGAATCAACAATGGACGACATCATCGCAGATCTTCACACACACAGCGATGAAGTCGAAACATTCTTTGATTATGATTTCTTACAGCTTGGCTACCCAGAAAAGCCCCCCCTTAATAGGGCACTGGGTGTACTATCGATTCGAATAATTCCTGGAAAGTATGCCCTTCGATTATCCAGAAATCTTTTGCTCGGTTTAAAGAGCCCTACGAGGTAACGTCACACATAATCTTAGAGCTGTTTCTGTGAAATTAGAGAAGCCACCAAGCAACAATTACCGCTCATATTAGAGATTAAATGGCATGTCGCGAAGCATTTGGAGTGCGAAGCTCCTGCTTCGCTTTCCTATTTTAGGAATTGAAAGCTAAAAAAGACTTTAGCACCCCAAACGCATCCGCGATCTCTAGCCGGCGTTTGGAAGTCACTTGGTGGCTCTAAAGCAAAATAGATGAAATCTGTCCGAATTTCGGCAGGGATACGACGGACTCCGAAATGGTGATTTTTTCTTGCAACTTGAAGGGTTGTTACTCTTGTGGTAGCATGCTCACTTTTAGATACCCCGTATTTACGAGTCGCCCATGAGATTCCTCCCGTTTTTTGCATTAAGTGCTTTAGTTCTAATCACCGGTTGTTACCGTTCTAACGAAGAGTTATGGGATGACACCCTAACTTGTGGCCATCATATGGAGAGAGGGATTGAATCTCTCGGAGGGAAAAGGGGGGATTCTCGACAAATCAGTTCCGCTGACGATTTTTTTGCCAACGACGACGAAACATTCTGCTACAGCCCAGACTTTATGCCCTATTTTGAAGAAGGGGATGAAGGGTTGTATTCAATGAATGATATTCCGCCATCAAAACACTCTCCAGGGGATCCAGGAAGTCAGATCCCTGGCATCGAAGGGTTTAAAGATCCTTCAAACGATCCTGTCCTTTCCAAAGTCTTCCGACCTTCCCATTTTGACTACAACAGCAACCAGATCCGCGGGCAAGAGAACATGCAGATATTGCAGAACATTGCCGGATTTTTGAAACAACGTCCAAATGTCTATGTTTTCATCGAAGGGCACTGTGATAAAAGGGGTCCAGAAGCCTACAACTTTGCTTTAGGCTCAAGAAGAGCTAATGAAGTGAGGGCTTTCCTAGTTTCTGAAGGGGTTAGCACAGACCGACTCTTTACTATTTCTTACGGTAAAGAACGGCTCATAGCCAACGGCGATGATGAAAATTCACACCGCCTCAACCGACGGGCTGCATTTAAAGTTTACGAAAGATGATGCGAATCCTTTTTGCTATCCTTTTAGCGACAGGACTCAGCAAAACGGCTAAAGATCCCGGATTCATGCTGCGGCACGAGATGGGGAACTTGTCGACAGAGCTGGTCCAAACTAAAGCTCGCATTGAAAGCCAAGAGACAGTGATAGAAGCACTCCGTCGCGAGATGGAGAGTCATCTTTCTTTAAACAAAGAGCTTATCAAAGGAACACTCTCTGAGTCTTCAGGCAAAATAACTGAAGTCGACAAGCGGTCGCAAGACTTAGCCGGAGATCTGATCGAGCTCAAGAAAAGTGTCGAAACAGCCCTTTCACGCTTACAGAAAGAGATCGATGCGCAAGGGAAAAATATCCGTTATTTAGAAACAGCTCTCAAGGCGGTGTTGGATGCCGTAGGAGTTGATCATCATGCTCCTGCCCTAACTGCAGATAGAGGTTACATTGTTAAAGATGGGGACTCGCTCGGAAAGATCGCGATGGCTTATGGAACAACGATCAAGGCCCTAAAAGAACATAATAATCTGACCAAAGACACGATCCGGGTCGGGCAAAAACTTCAGATTCCATGAGTAGCGCCCCTATAGCCCTTTTTGATTCTGGATCGGGTGGGCTTGCTGTTTTAAACCATCTACAACGCCGTCTTCCAAATGAATCGATCCTTTATTTGGGAGACCTAGCCCACTTTCCCTATGGGGAAAAATCGCGCGAAGCCCTAATTGGATATTGTTTAAACAATGGCCGTTTTTTTCAGACCTTAGGCGCGAAAATGTTGATCGTTGCTTGCAATACAGCTACAGCCTATGGGTTAGAAGCGTTACAAGCGGCCCTTCCTATTCCTGTGGTAGGCCTCATCGATCCTTGTGCGAAGAAAGTCGCAAAAACGACGAAAGGAAGGGTGGGCATTTTAGCCACACAATCGGCTATCCGATCAAAGTCGTATGAAAAGGCGATTCTCCATTACTCTCCGGACGCTTTTCTTTTACCAAAAGCATGCCCGACTTTAGCTTATCTCATCGAAAATGGACTTAACAACCATCTAGCCACTCCATTTGTTGTAGAGGCAGCGATCAATAAATTTAAAAAAGAGGGAGTGGACACCCTTGTCTTAGCTTGCAGCCATTACCCTTTGATTCTTCATCACATCAAAAAGGCACTCGGTGATGAAATTGCGATTGTCGATTCCACAGAAGCTTGCATCGATGACATTATCGAGCTGCTAGAAAAGCAAAACTTGAAAAGCTCCTCTAAAGATAAAGGGACAGAACGTTTCTTTACCTCAGCACAACCAGAAACACTTTACACTTTGGCGCCTCTTTTTCTAGGACAACAAATTACATTCCCTGAACATTTCTGTGGTTAACAAAATAATAACATGATGGGCAGGATAGCCTTCGACTATTAATAAATATAACTTCAGCGAAGCTTCATCCTATCTATCATGTCTATCCTGTTATTTTTTTTCTTTTGCTCCATATGAAGATGAACAAAATGAGCACTGGTATTACCCAGAAAGGAAATGTTAAAGATGAGGTTGTTGTGACATTTAATGCGTTGCCTTGAAAATTGCCATGAACAGCGATACATTTGCCCTTGCACTCTTTCGGCACTGCCCCTGTGAGGGCCAAACCCATTTGTAGATCACCATTTCGACAGCAACTGTTCAACGCAGGTTCGGGGTAAAGAATCCAATTTCCCTGTTCTTCAAGCAAAAATCCCCTTGCTTCAACTTGTCCGGATTCAATTCCTTTGATCTCAATATTTGACATGGTAATGTAATCTTATGAAATTCCCCCTTTATTCAACACTTCGTCTGGCAGAAGCTGTCGGCAGAGGGCACCCTGACCGGATTGCGGACCAGTTAGCAGACAAAGTGGTCGATCTCGTTTTGGAGAAAGACCCACTAGCTTCCATCGGAGTTGAAGTCCTTCTTTCACAAGAGAGGATCACCATTGCAGGAGAAATTGATACCGAAACGATGCCCCCTTTAGAAGAAGAGCTCCGAAAAGTCTTGCTGGAAGTTGGTATTCATCATCCCATTCCGTTCACTTTCCATCTCCACCCCCCTTCGGTTGAAATTTCTAGAGCTGTGCAAGCAGGGTCGTTTGCTGATCAGGCCATAGTGACCGGATTTGCGACAAAAGAACACCCCTCCTATCTCCCCCTTCCACAAGCAATAGCTATAGAGTCGATCAAATTATTGGAATCGACAAAGGGACTCGGGAAAGATGGGAAGCTTCTTTGCTTCTTAGAGGGAGATGAGATCAAAGAACTTCGGATCTCTTGGCAGATGGAGGAAAAAGGCCCTACAATAGAGGAACTGCGAGCCCTCTTCTTCTCCAAGTTGCCCTATCTGCACAAAAATTCTCTTATTCTCGTCCATCCCTTCTGTAAGGGTGGGATCGAGGCAGATACAGGGCTCACCGGGAGAAAGCTCATTTCGGAAGGGTATGGCAGTGAGATCCCTAATGGCGGAGGGGCTCTGGCGGGGAAGGATGGGGGAAAGGTTGACCGATTAGGCGCTTATCTTGCTCGTCTAATCGCTAAAAGCATTGTGAAAGAAGAAGGGCGTGATTGGGCTTTCGTGACTTTAAGCTTCCTTTTTGGAGAGAAAAACGTCCACTCGATCGAAATTTTAACTGAAAAAGGTGCAGAAAAACGGGCGTTAAAGAGTTCTAAAGCAGAACTTTTTTCTCTTCTTGAGCTGCAAAAGCCCAGATATTATGAGACCGCAGTGAATGGCTCCTTCTCGGGAAATTATCCTTGGGAAGAGCTTATTCTTCTTCCATAAAGCGATAGCCAAGACCGCGGACGGTTTGAATCCCTTTGAATTCATTTCCCATCTTTTTCCTTAGCGCTGCAATATGAACGTCGATATTTCTATCGAGCACAAAGCTATCGTCCCCATGCATATCGTCCAAAAGCTGATTCCGGGTTAAAACTTTACCCTTATTGGAAACAAGACGGAGGAGAATAGAAAATTCCGATAACGTTAATGGGATGACTTTCCCATGTTTTTTGAGAAGATATCGATCGACTTCTAGAGTGAAAGGACCAAAATTGATGATTTTTGGACTCTTTTCTGCCTCTTTGCCACGTCGAAGGACGGCTTTCACTCTGGAAAATAAGACTTTAGGAGAAAAAGGTTTTGTCACGTAGTCGTCAGCACCCATCTCAAGACCAAGGATCACATCCAAATCTTCGCTTTTAGCCGAAATCATCACCACCGGTATCTCTTTTAAGTCGGCATGGGCTTTCATTTTTCGACAGACATCAAGACCGCTCATCCCGGGCAACATAAGGTCTAATACAACGATGTCGGGCTTTTCCCGCTCTATCATCCGATAACCATTAAGGCCATCGTGCTCAACTAGAAGTTTGTAACCTTCCAGCGATGCCTGTAGCTTCAATAGATCGGCAATGTCTTGTTCATCTTCAATGAGGACAATCTTAGCTTTATTCATACAAACCTTACGCAAAAATTAAAATATCTCTTAACTTCATTTTACCTCCCTTTTAATTTCCCCCCTATTGTAAAATGGTTTATTGAATTTCAATGAGTTAAAGCAACATGCCACTGGTTTTCCTCCTTTACGCCCTCTTTGCCTCGGTCTTTATCCTTGGAAAATGGACACTTTCTTACGCTTCCCCTTTCTTTTTGGTCGGTTCCAGGATGTCGGTAGCTGGAATTTTGATTCTAGCCTTTCTTGCCTGCAAAAAAGGGCCGATTTTCCCTTTTAACAAGAGGCAGATACCCAAACTTATCCTACTCGGCGTGTTCAACATCTACATGGTTAACGTACTTGAATTCTGGGGGTTACAGTATCTAACCTCCTTTAAAACCTGCTTTATCTATTCACTATCTCCTTTCGTATCGGCCATTTTGTCCTACTTCATTTTCAGCGAGAGCCTCTCAAAAATGAAATGGTTGGGCCTTTCTCTTGGTTTTGCCGGATTTATCCCTATTCTGATTGAGACCACCCCTATTGAGGATGCTGTAGGACAGTTGTGGGTCTTTTCATGGCCAGAAATTGCTGTTACCGCTGCGGCTATTTTAAGCTGCTGGGGATGGATCTTGATGCGTGGTCTTGTGAAAGACAATTCGCTACTTGCCGTCAATGGATGGAGTATGTTGATTGGGGGGGCTTGTGCTCTTGCCCATTCTTTTGGGATAGAAGAATGGGATCCATTGCCTATTCTAGAATGGGCGCCCTTCTTAGAAGGGGCAACTGCCCTTCTTTTGATTTCAAACTTCTTTGCCTATAACCTTTATGGCCATCTCTTAAAAAAATATACGGCTACTTTCATCTCATTTGCCGGATTTACCACCCCCTTATTTACAGCTCTTTTTGGCTACTTCTTCCTAGATGAATGGATCACATGGCCTTTTGCTGTTTCCTATATTGTTGTCTACATAGGACTTCGCCTTTTCTATCGTGAAGAGGTCAAAAAAGAGAATGAGGTTGTAAAAACTATCTCAACGTAGTAAAAAGATTATTTAAATGTAGTCAATCTATGATGAAGAATTTTTCTGCTATCCTACTTCTTATTCTCTGCTTTCAGACTATCTATAGCGACTTTCTGAATGAACCAATGCCTAAAGGCGTTATCCCTCGCCCCATGCAAGGACCTCCAGGCCCGCAAGGTCCCCCTGGGCCTCCTGGACCACAGGGGCCTGCTGGAAGTTTTTCGAAAAACGATATCTACACAGCTCCACAAAGCTATGCTTATGCCTATTTTTCTGGTTCAACTCCCCACACAGTTTCAGGGGAAACGGCTTTTCCCCTCAATGTCCTGGACGGTGTATCAACAGAAGGTTTTTCTCTTATTACGAACACACCCTATAACACAGGTGCAATTAGAGTTAGTCAATCAGGGACCTACTTCATCCTCTATAACTTAAACGTTACGAAGGGCAATCCTTTTACCGGTATCCGTCTAAATGGAACAACGAACCTGAACTCCACATTTTATGGGCAGGATGGGACAGCCAGACAACATATTGGTTATTCAATCGTTCGTCTCGGAGCGGGTGACATCGTTCAAGTCGTTAACTTAAGAAGCACAGATGTCACCATCCAATCCTTAACCTCAGGAAATCTAGGGATTGCCGATTCTCTTTCAATCACCCTTATGCTGATGAGGCTTAGCCCATTTTGATGCTGAAACGCCTATTCCCCTTTATTTTATTTGGTTCTATCTTGTCGGCAGGCGTTCAGCTTGATTTTGCCATTGAGGACACTTTTGGAAAGGGTTTAGGCTATAAAGCCAACTATGTTTCGGGGCTTGTTGGAGTGACCACATTTTTGGACGAACAGCCTCTGAATCCATTTTTTCAGGGAAGGATTTTTTATTTCCCTTCGACAGACTGGAACGGCCTTAGTGGGGTACTTGGTGTGGCATTTGGATGTCCTGAAGATAAAACCATTTCCCGCATTTACGGATCTGTTGACTATTTCAGAAGAACGGACGAATTCTTTCAAATTGGCTTTGGAATGATTTTTCCTACCCCGATAGGGGGGATTTTTGCCGAGTATAACCACCCCATTTCATTGAATAAAACATTCGAGGAAGAGTTTTTTGATGATTACATCGGGGACTATTTCTTTGGGGCCGAAATGGTTCACGTCCCCTGTCAGCTCTTCCGTTTTGGAATCGAAAATAAGATGCAAATTCTTCCTTGGATACAGGCCGTAGGTCGTTTTGAAGGTTATTATTTCCGCAACCAATTCAGACCATCTGTATGGGGTGGGGCTATTTGCTTAAGGGCAAATATTGGCTCTAACACCTCAGTTTTTATCAAAGGCGGATACGACCACGTTTTTAAAAAGACTCTGATCGCAGGTCTTCAGATTGATTTGTATCGAACTTCCACACTTTCTGAAAAATCCTATTGTTTCCCATTTCCGTGGGTAGAGCGTGAGCCTATTCCTGTGCTAGATCAACGGTTCTTTTGGAGGGCAAACTATTGATGTTAGTAGCTCTTCATCTCCTTCTAATGCTAACTCCTGCCGACTTTATTGAGGTCGGCAACTCGTATGATGGTTTAACTTGCGAACTTCATCTAACTAATACATCTAACCCTCTTGGGATGACCCTCTTTTCGAAAAAGGCCTGCTGTGCTGTCCACAAGAGTTGCTTTTCCAATCTCCTTGCAGCAGGACTAGACGCTAAAAGCCAAGGATACCAACTCAAAATTGTTGATACTTTGCGCCCACTCTATATCCAGCAAGCCCTTTTTGCTGTTATTCCAGACAAAAAATATGTCTCTGAACCTGGTGGAGATGATGATTTACATACTAGAGGATTGAGCATAGACGTCCTATTAACTGATAAGAATGGGCAAGAACTCCCACTTCCTTCCCCATACCTTGAAGCAACACCCCGCGCCTTTAGTGACTACAGAGATTGCACAAAGGAAGAAGGATATAATAGGGAAGTCCTAGCTGATATCATGATAAGAAATGGGTTTAAACAACACCCAAACCGCTGGTGGGAATTTCAATCGACCTATTGGGATACAGTGCCTCCCGAGGAAAAAAAGGGACTTACCCCTTTTAATCAGAGCATAGAAGAACTTTTTTGCCCTAAATAGTCTTTTAGAGCCATTCCCGCTCGAGCCTCCTCAAGGATTTCACAGCGGGAATGGCTCTTTTAGAAAAGCAAAGGTATAGTTACGCAAGGCAGTTTTTGTTCTCCTATAAGAATGGAACCTTTCATCTAAATAGGTGCAAACCTTTGGTCGTTCAATATTCTCTTTCTGAATACCACATGAAAGCAATTCTGCTTCTGCAATTTTCCACAAATTAAAATGGAGTGGATTTTCTTCATAACTCCACATCCATTCGGGTAATTCGGCTCTATAGTTCTTGAATTCAGACTTGGTTGGCCCAAGACTTGGTGAAAAAGAGACAAGAAGAGATTCAGGATCTGATTTAAACAGGTTTTTCATCTGATCGATCATTTCAGTGTATATTGACTTCACCTGCCCCCTCCACCCTGCATGGGCTAGCCCCAGGGCATGATGAATCGGGTCATAAACAAGGGCCACCTGGCAATCGGCATGGCGGATCAACAGAGGCAATTCTAACTCTTGCGTGATCATCGCATCAGCCTCAAGAAAGGAGGGTGTCGTTTTATCAACAAACAACACTCGATTGCCATGTACCTGCGTGAGTTGGACAAAAGGGAAGTCGACAGGATCTACCACCGTTTTTGCCACTACAGGATATCCAGACAGATAATCAATCATTTTTGTTCACTTTATCCTGTTGTTTTTCATGTTTGGATGAGGGCACCGAAGCCACCATCCATTCCATCTTTGTTCGGTAAAATGGTTTCCTGAAAAACAGGATGATACCCCTCTACGACCCCTTCATTCTCTGCTTGTAAAATGCTGCAAGTCATGTAAAAAAGGGCACCGCCTGGCTTTAGTAGTTCCAGCCCTTTTTTAACTAGTCGTTTCTGCTTTTCCACGGCTTCTTGAACCTCTTCTGGTGAAAGACGCCATCTGGCCTCGGCCCTCTTGTGGAGAACGCCTGTGTTGGAACATGGCACATCAGCAATCACCAAATCAAATTTCTCTGAAAATGTTAAATCTTCCCCTAAACTACAGCTTAAGGTCGCATGTTTTCCAAGCCTTTCTAGATTTTCCCGGACGAGCGATAATTTTTTTTCACTTACATCATTTCCGTACAGCTTAGCCGCTGGAAACATTTCAGCAGCTAACAACAGCTTTCCACCCGGTGCTGCAGCTATATCTAAAACACGTTTTGGCATTGAAGACACCTTTTCTGCCAGCTTGAAAAACAGATGAATCGGTGTGGGATTTTGGATATAGAGATCGTTTCCTAAATCTGTCCCTTCTCCGCTTAACTCAATGACCTCTTTTCCTCGCCTTGCAAACAGCCTGGAAGGGGCTCGAAAAGCATTGAAAACCTCCAACGCCCTCTCTTTTCCCCGCTCTTTGATCAATGTATCAACAAAGAAGGGCGGTAATGAGAATTGGGTTGAAAAATCGTTAAATTTCGGAATTTCTCTCGACGTCATGTTGCGAAAAGCACCATTGATAAACTTTGCAAAGGAAGGGTGGATATACTTTTTTGCGATTTTTTGGGACTCATCTAGGATCGCATAGAGGGGAACAGAGGGATGAAAGAAAATTTGATAGAGGGTCTGGTCAAAAAGGGCCTTCTCTTTTTTCTTTCGAGGCAGCTTCTCTACGTAACTTTTCCCTATCGCTTCTAATAGTATTTTTTCCTTAATAGCTCCTGCTGCAATTTCTTCTTTGACAAAACCTGTTCTAGTACCCTCTAAGAAAGCTTTTTCTCGTCTATCCATCGCAACTCTCCCCACATCGCTCCCCATTGTGGAAGAAGTGATTCTAAAGAGTCTAGAGGAAGGGTGCTGTCTTGAACAAGCAATCCTATGGCTTCGTCAAAAGAATGTTCGGTCATCAGTTGCAATAATTTTCCATGGAAAGGGTCTACTTCACGGCTATGAAGCCTACCTTCTGCGTCACCAAAAACGACAAAGCATCTTTTTTTCTTTTGAAACGGAGGGAGCTTTTCGTTCTTCATCAGGGCCTGTCGGAGGTCGATTAAGGGAAGCATCGATTCAACCACCTGAACGTCAGGATTCAAACAACCTGCCCGCTCGATTGGATAATGGGCATTCAAAAAAGCCAGGTCGATCTCTGTCATTGGCAATAAAAGGGGAGACAAGCGGGATAGCCTTTCTTTTATGAGCCAAGGGAGAAGTCCTCGGGTAAAGGTCTCAACACACCAATCTTTGGGGGGATTTTTCTGGATATATGGAATCGCTATCAAGGAAGGAAATTGATCTTTCCCAACCAAAAAGGGCAAGGTGGGGAGTTGATGTTCTAGAGCAGTGGCAAGTTTAGACTCATAACTGCTCAAATAAACCTCTATCCGATTTTTTGGTTTAAAAGTGCTTGTAGGGAGCTTTCTCAGCAGGACTTTGCCAAATGTTTCTTGCCAATCAACAAGGGACGGGGGAGGGTGCATGGATCATCTCGTGTTGGAATGTTTTTGCTTTTTTTGCTTCAGACCACAGCTCATGAAAAGGGGGGATGTGATCATCCCATTCTAAGAGGGTGGATGCTCCACCAGTCCGGGGCCAAACTTTTCTGTACAATTCCCAAACTGGGTTAGAAACTGGATGGTCATGGCTGTCAAATAGGAAATCTCCCATATCTAGATAGCCTGCCAAATGGATTTGAAGGACTTTTTCTAGTGGAAGAGAATCAACGTAGGTATCAGCTGAAAAATTTAAATTTTTTGATGAAACATAGATGTTATTCACATCCAACATCATGAATGTGCCGCTTTTCTCGACGATCTGCCGATAAAATTCCCACTCCGGCATCTGGTGCTCTTGGATCGGCAAATAGGAGGAGAGATTTTCTAGGGCAAAAGGAACTTCCAAAAAGTCTTGGACGATCCTCGCCCTTTGGGCCACAAATTCTACAACTTCTCGTGTATGTGGAAGGGGAAGGAGGTCATGAAAATGGGCCCCTTTTACCCGCCCCCATGAAAGATGGTCGGAAACCCAGGGAGCTTTCACTTCACGAGCCAGGGCTTTAACTTTTTTAAGATATTCGAAATCAAGCGGTTCTCCGCTGCCAATGGCTAGGGAAACTCCGTGCAAAACCAGAGGGTAATTCTCTTTTAAAAATTCCAATGCCGTCTGAGACCGTTTGCTTTTTAGCAAAAAGTGTTCTGAAATAAGTTCAAACCAATCGACAGAGGGTTTCTCTTTCCGGATTGTCTCAAAGTGGACCATCCGAAAACCAAGGCCTATGCCAAAACGGGGAAATGAAGACATGATGAAAAAGATTACCTTAAGGTGTGTTTAACACACCTTAAGGTAATCGGGAATGGTTATTTTCCTGAAGGATTCATGCTAGATGAAGAGGAAGAGCTTGAAGGATTCATGTTAGACCCTGTGCTAGTTCCAGTCTTTGGCTTATTTGAGCCGGTTTTTTGCTGATCAGGAAGCAGACCGTTGGATGGAGCAAAATTGGTGTTATCAGCAACTTCTCTATCTCTTTTTTGGTAATAGCGTGAAGTTGTTGACCCTTTTTGCATCGCAGGAGGCTGTGTTCCATTTTTTGTAGGAGCAGGGGCTGTACCAGGAGGAGTTGTTGTTTTTCCACCTGTTGTGTCTTCATCCATTGCGATAGGAGCAGGGTTAGTTTGTGTGTAGGGTTTTGGATATCCACCACCACAGCTATGTTCTCCACCGCAACTACGTACATAGTAGTTGTCTTCGGCTACAGCTTTGCTTTCATTTGCAATAACTGGTTGAGTTGCAAGGCCTGCAGCAACAGCAACAAGCGCGAGTCTTTTAAATTTTGATAAGTCCATAATTTTTTGTGGGGATGCTAACCGGAAAGGTTCTTGACCCCATCTCCTCTTGAGATTGGACCATAGTGAAGTATTAAATATTTGTCTAATCATGTAGTTTTAAACTAATGGAAGAGTTTGCAATCAGTGTAGTCAAGCATTTGAAGCGGGCGGGGCACGAGGCTTTTTTTGCCGGGGGATGGGTACGTGATTTTATCCTCGGCCTGGCCTCAAGCGACGTTGATATTTCAACAAGCGCTTCCCCTGACGAGGTCATCTCTCTTTTTCCCAAAACAGTTCCTGTAGGTAAAGCATTTGGAGTGGTCATTGTTATTGAAGGGGGGCACCCCTTCGAAGTGGCCTCCTTCAGAAAAGATGGTCTTTATATCGATGGACGTCACCCAGCTACCATTGAAAAGGGGACAGCCCAAGAAGATGCTGAACGTCGCGACTTCACCATCAATGGGCTGTTCTACGATCCGCTCGAGCAAGAAATCATTGACTACGTTGGAGGTCAGGAAGACATCAAGAAAGGGATCGTCAAGGCGATAGGGAAAGCTGAAAAACGTTTCCAAGAGGATCGGTTGAGGATGATCCGTGCTATCCGATTCTCTGCCCGATTCAATTGGCCACTTGAAAAGAAGACTGAAGAAGCGATCAAAAGTTTAAGTGATTCACTTTTTCCTGCCGTTGCAAAAGAGAGGGTATGGGACGAGTGGGTAAAAATGGGGGAGCGAAAAGGGCTTGGCGACGCGCTTCTATTACTAAAAAAAGTTCAGCTACTTAACCAAATGCTGCCTCACTTAGCAGATGTTCCTTTGGAAAGTGCTGCCAAAAAACTGAACGCCTTTCCTCTGTGGATCCCGCTCCCTATCCGTTTTGCCCTGACGTTTGAGTCCCCCTCTTTCCTGAATACTTTGGAAGAAATGAAAGTTTCAAACGAAGCCTTAGACGACTTTTCACATACCTTAAAGGCTATTCCTGTCTTGAAATCGGAAAAGGTCGATCCTGTTGATTTTGTAGACATCTTATCGCACCATCGCTCTAAAGCACTTTTAGAGGGTTTTATTACCTTATACCCCGCTTCCGAGCCTAGGCTAAAAACATGGCTTGAGACCCATAAAGAAGCCATCACAAGACGAAAGGGAAAGAAATTCCTCCTCACCACTAAACGGTTGATGAAAGAGGGCATTCAACCTGGCAAAAAGATGGGCCTTCTTCTCGATTCAGCTGAAAAAGCGGCCATCCGAAAAGGATTGACCACCGAAGACGAAGTGATAACCTATCTAAAATCAGACCCCATTTGGAAACATCCATGAAAGCATTTTTTAACGAGCTATCCCTTCTAAGAGATGAGAAAAAAAAAAGGAATGAAATGGGTCTTTGCCTTCTCGAAGGAAAGAAAACAATTCAAGAGGTGGCATCCAAGCGTCCCCTTGTCCATCTTTTAACGACTGAAGAACACCCTCATGTTAAAGCCAAAGAGGTCTTTCATGTCACACAAGAGGTGATCGAAAAAATCTCTGGCAATGTGACCCCTGACGGTTGGATTGCAACCACCGCTCTCCCTCAACCTTCAACACTCGACCACTGCCGCTGGATTTTAGCGCTCGACAAAATCCAAGATCCTGGCAATTTAGGGACCCTTGTAAGAACGGCTCTTGCATTTGGTTTTGAAGGGCTTTTTCTTATCTCTGGCGGTGTCGACCTCTTCAACGACAAGGTGCTTCGGGCGACAAAAGGGGCAGCCCTCTATCTCCCTTATCGAGAAGGGAAAGCCGAAGAGCTTCTATCGTTTCAACGGAAGCACTCTCTCCCGCTCTATGCCGGAGACCTCAGTGGCAACATCCCCGAACAGTCCCCTTCCGGCATCCTTATTTTAGGCAGTGAAGGGCAAGGGGTATCCCCCATTTTCAAAGAGCACTCCATCCCTCTAACTATTCCATTAGACCCACAAGTCGAATCACTGAACGTTGCAGTAGCCGGCGCCCTCCTCATGGCCAAACTTAAAGGTATTCTCTAAAAAAACAGGTTTGAAGCAGTTGTAATGAACTTCTCTCGCTTAGTTTTTTAACGAATGTCGTTTATTCCGACAAAGTGTTGATGGAAAATAGAGCATTTGTTAACTTCAAAGTAGAGGAGGTTAATATGAGCAAGTCATTAGGCAAACGGATTAAACAATTACGAGAAAGCTTGAACATCAATCAGGAAGAGTTAGCACAAAAACTAGGCATGCGAAGAACCTCTTTATCCTCGATAGAAAATGATGAAAGATCTTTAAAAGCCGAAGAGTTGAGCCTTCTAGCAAAGGCTTTCAACATTTCCGCTGACGAAATACTGAAGCTAGAATCGCCCATTGAAGTAACCCTTGAGCAAGTTAAACGGCCTAAAGAAAAAGCAACCGATTTACGGATCAGCGTCCCAGCCAAGAACCTTAAAAAATTCAAAGAGGCACTGCTTTACATCCTGGGAAAAGTCGGCGCCAAACCCAACATCGGGGAAACTGTTCTTTATAAGCTTTTTTATTTCATAGACTTCAACTACTACGAAATGTACGAAGAGCAACTGATTGGAGCCACTTACATCAAAAACCATCACGGACCAACCCCCATTGAATTTAAAAAAATAGTAGAAGACATGATTGAGAAGAATGAACTCGAAATACACGAGAGTAAATTTTTCCACTACCTTCAGAAAAAATACTTACCCCATCGATCTGCCGACCTCTCAGTCTTCAATGCCAATGAAATCAAATTGATTGATGATGTTTTACAGAAGCTCTCAGACATGAACGCTTCGGCAATCAGCGAATATTCTCATCAAGATGTGCCCTGGATTGTCACTCCTGACCAAAAAAAAATCGAATACGAATCTGTTTTTTACAGAACCCCTCCCTATAGCGTCAAAGAGTATAATAGAACTCGTAGAGATTTATTATAAAGAAGATCAAGAGAATGAGAATAGGGAAAGGATCAAAAGCTATTATTGTAAATAGCCCTCATCTTCTTTGTGTGCAGCTCTGTTTTAGTGTATAGTATTTCCTATGATTGATCCGTTTGATATTGAAGAAGAGTTTTACCACGATGAAACACGCGAGTCGAAAGACAAACGGAAGCGGAAAGAGGCTGGCGACCGATCGAAATACAAAAAAAGCGATCTGAAAAAGCATTCTAAAGGGCATCTTCTTCCAGAACAAGAAAAGGGGACCCATACCGGCATCGTCGTTGAGGTTTCATCGAGGGGTTACCATGTTGAAACTTCAGAGGGAGTTCTTCTCTGCCATATCCGGGGGACGCTCAAAGAAGAGTGGCATGATGATAAAACGTTAGTCGCAATTGGCGACAAAGTGCAACTTGACCTAACCTCCCCCGCAGAAGGGGTCATAGGGGCCGTTTTTCCCCGTAAATCGGAGCTTGTCAGACAAGACAACCTCACCAGACGAAAGAAGCAGATCATCGCCTCTAACATCGATCTCGTTGTCATCACGGTCTCTATTGGCGTTCCCCCTTTGAAGGCCTCCATCATCGACCGGTACTTGATTGCTGCAAGGGCTGGCAACCTCTCTGCTATTATTGTGATCAATAAAATCGACCTCCTTCCCGATTACCCTGAACAAAAAGAGCTTCTTGACATAGTTCAAAGGGCTTATGCAGAGGCAAAAGTCCCTGTTTATCTTGCCAGTTCAGAAACAGGGGAAGGGCTTGGCCTCCTTGAAGAAGCTTTAAAAGATAAAATATCTGTTTTCTCAGGCCCATCGGGAGTTGGAAAATCTTCATTGCTCTTTCATTTGACAGGCCTTGAATTGGTGACAGGAGATGTGGTCTATAAGACACAAAAAGGGTCCCACACAACGACCTCTCCGAAATTGATCCTCTTAAAAAGCGGGGGGCATACCATTGACACCCCAGGAATTAAGAGCTTTGGCCTTTTCAAAATAGACAAGGACGGGATCAAAAAAGGGTTCCCCGAATGGGAAACATTGGCAAAAAAATGTCGCTTTTCCGATTGTACTCATCGGAGCGAAGAGGGATGTGCTGTAAAACGTGCAGTCGAGAAAGGCAAAATTTCCCCACTTCGGTATGATTCATACTTAGACTTATTAGATGAATTAGAGCAAACCTATAGACGGAGATAGGAAAAATGGAACTTTGGATCAAAGAAACAAACCCCGATTTTATCGAAAAAGGGGCAGAAGCTGGACTCATTTCAGGCGTAGTGATCTCGCCTGCTACACCTCGTAAACTGATCGACCGATTCCACGATTCTCAAGAAGGGCCCATCGCCATCCCCTTGGAAGGAGAGACTGAAGAGGAGATCTTGGAAGAGGCGCAAGAACTTTTCCACTACTCGAATAGAATTTTGCCTATCTTAAATTTTCGCCCTGAGTTGCTTGCTACGCTCCATCACCTCTATCGCTTAGGAATCGGCGTCGCCTGTAAAGTGGAAAGCCCCCTTGAAGGGTGGCTATCCTCTAAGGCAGGAGCAGCGATGTTAATAGCTCAACCTCTTTCTTTCGTTTTTTTGGATCCTAAGAGGTGGCGAACGGTCAACGGAAGAGAAGTCCCTCTCTTTTTAGAGATGGAGGAAGGGATCGATTCCCTCTTCACTGCGCCCGTAGAGATACAAGGGGCTATTTTACCTCGTACTGTTTTTGAACCTTGGATTGTTTCACATTCATCAAACAAAAAATCCCTTCAAACCGTCTAGAAACTGCTTTGTTGGACTTGCTGGACTTTCTTGCGTATTCAACATCTCCAATATAGGTGTCAGTTCTTGAGGAAGGGGGTAAGTGTGATCTTTTTGAGCTAGTAGAAGATACTCAATATCAGCTTCTAATCTCTCCCATTCTGCAACAAGGACGACCTCTGTGTATTTTAGCCAATAGCCTATCGCTCGGCCGATCTGTTTTTCTTGAAATCCTTTATTCATCAGGTGCTTAGTCACCCGGGTCGCTTTATTCCTCTGATCAATCAGATCGTCCTTATCGTCAGAACACAAAGGGGGGAGTTTACCTGAATTGCAGAGCGTTGTAGCTATCTCTTCGACCCTCTCTTTTAAATCCCACCTAAGATCTTCTTTAAATAGCCGCCCTAATGTTTTAAAAACTCCCAACCCTTCATGGGCCATCAGCCTCATCGCCCGTTCAGCCCGAACATTCGTAAAAGGGCACAGAGCGATAGGAGAAATTTGCCAGAATTTCCCATCCCCTTCTGGTATAACGCCGATTTTCCGAAACTCTTCTTGACCATCAGGAAGAATATCCAAATTTTGAAGCTCTACAAAAAGGGATCCCCCCTTTTCAACAAGGGCCCTTTCTGAACAGGGAAGGTGCTTATCCTTCCAAGCCCCAAAATCGAGCACTTGGAGAAATGGACCTATCCACACACCATTGACAATTTTATCGGGTGGAAGGGGGCGATATAACCAAGGATTCTTCCAGACAAAATCCCATCCCCAAGGAGGTGGGATTGACTGTTTAGACATGGCCTGCTCTTTAGCATACCGTGCCCAAAGCTTCTTATCACCGCAGAGACAACTGGACATTGGATGCGGGCCAAGACGGATAACTTTCCTCTCCCCTGACGGAGTCTCCGTCAAACAGCTAAGAAAATCTCGCCCTTCGGCATCTTCTCTGCCTAAAATCTTTACAATTTTATAAGCTGTCCCATTTAGGATCGTGTTTCCTCCCAGGTAGACTCCCTCCTTTCTTAAAGCTTGAAACTTTTCATCCATCAACCCAGCAGTCATCGAAAAAAGCCTTCCACCAGAGAAGCGATTGATTAAACAGCAAAGATCGGCAACATTTTTCTCCTTGCCCCCGATCAGATCGATCACAGCAAACTGAAGGGCGCCCCAAATATCCTCCAAAGCGAGCTCTTGATGAAAGGGGTGGATAAGCAATCTTTCTGTAAAAACTTTGATGCTATCTAAGACCTCTTGGCTTCTATCACCATCTACAAATCTTTTGATGAGCTCGATAGGGAATTGTTGTTGAGTAGCAAATTCAACTTCGAACACCCTCTGGACCTTTTCAACACTTGGATCTAAGCGGACTGCACTGAAAGAAGAGATTTTTCTCCTCACATTTCCCCATGCCACTGAGCGACTCCACCCACCATTTAATAGTTCGATTTTGAGATAGCGCTCATAATGCTGAGTAGTTTCTAGAACATCTCTTATAACCTCTTCGTAGGCCTTCTTCACAATTTCTTCTGTAGAATTTCCTAATGAGGTCAAAATAGAATTGTTGGGAGAACTCAAAATGGAATGACTGATAACAACCCCTGAGCAATATGCCCAGTAGAAATAACCACGGGATATATCCGATAAAGAGGAATATATAGACATGCAAGCCCTCGCTTTAGACCATCACGGTCAACCTGTTCATGCCTTGGAAGCAGACAAGGGGATAAATTACAACTGCATCGCCTGCCAGGCCATCGTAAGACGAAGAGGCGGCGACTGGGTGAGAGATCATTTCTATCACCTCCAAGACTCCCCATCTTGCCATCTCTCACAAAAAAGTGAAACCCACCTTAATTTGCAAATAGGGCTTCAGGAAAGCCTCCCAAGGGGTGAAGCCTTTCTAGAAGAACGATTTACGACTATAAATCGGATTGCCGATATCGCTTGGTACCGTTACAAACTGGTGTTTGAAATTCAAGTATCGCCCCTCTCTTTTGAAGAAATGTTGGGCAGAATTGAAGATTACAAAAAAATAGGATGGCAAATTGTGTGGATACTGCACACCCACTCCTTTTTCAGACAGAGAGCCTCGCGTGAAGAGCTTTTGCTATCGGATCATCCCCACTATTTTGCCAATCATAACAAAGAGGGCATAGGAGAGTTTTTCGATGTGATCTGGCAGGGCCCTTATCCCCCTCATGTCACGTCAGGTGTATTGCTTCAACATCCTTTACAAAAAGAGAAAACAGGATTCAGAGACACCTGGCCGTTCTATTTCAAAGAGGACTTTTTCGATAAGGCAAATCAGGGTCTTTTTTTCCCTTCTAAGATAGAGCCACAGCGCCTCTCTTTCCAAAAATGTCTCACATCAGCCTACCATTACCTACTCGAAAACATCTTTGATTGATTCATCATGAAGAACACGAAGAGACGAAGGCAACATTTAACCAAAGAAGGGCTTCTTTAATAAGGGGTTAAATTATCTTCGTGTCCTTCGTCTCTTCGTGTTCTTCGTGATGAATTTGGAATTTGCAACCTAACTACAAGCCAGGAAAAAAAGATGAATCAACCAAAATTAGGTGAGGATGCCGATGACGTCGTTGCGGAAAAGGCCCGAGGGAATACGCCCCAAAGTACATTGGAAAAGCCCTTCTTTACCTGATGGCAATTTCAAGGCTAAATTGAATTCGGATTCAGCTGATTTCGAAAGTTGTTGGACACCTTGTCTCCAAACCTCTTCAGAGCCAACTATTAACTTTCCAAAATCAAATCGGAATGTATCGGGAGAACACCCAATGAGTTGCTCCACGACTGTATTTACAAACAAAATTTTCCCCTCTTTTGGAGAGAAATAAAAAACAATTCCACCTTTTTCTTCTAAAAATGCATCAAAGAGTCTTCTTTGATCTAAAGAGAGGCTCTGATTTCCATCGATTCCATGGAACAGGTTGGAGCCAACATGCCTTTTTGAGATGTCTAGACACCGCTTTAACATCCTTTGCCCCGACTCTTTTAAAGGGGAGGGGGACGATTCTTTCTTAGATGACTCCTCAGTTCGGTTATGCAACTCAACGAGTGTTTTGATCTCGAAAGTTAAATCACTCACTTTGCCTTGTAACGTTTGAAGAAGGGTCTGCTTCTCATCAATCTGGTGACGATGGGCATTGAGTTGTTTTTTCAAATCTTGCAGCTCTCTTTCTTTCTGCCTTAGGGCTTCGATGCTGCCCATCTTTAACTGAAGAACTTCCGACTTCAACCTCTCCATCTCTTTTTCAACAGTCTGTTTCTCTTGTTCGATGGCACATTTTTCTTCTTGCAGCTTATCAATAGCCCGTAAGCTTTCTTCCCGCTCTTTCTTCACCTCTTCTAAGAATGGCTCTCCTACAGTCGCCAAAGGAGTCGTCTCTTGATTGAAGGAAAATTTAACGTAGAGGTAAAGACCGCAAGCCCCCATTAATAGCCAACCGACCCCTAAGTAAAACAAACCTTTTGCAGCAGGAAGTTCGCGAAGTGTCAATAGTGTCCAGGCCATCAACGGCAGCAAATAGACACCCGAGATCAGGTAAAATTTTCGGTTAAGCAATAAATCCATCAGGGGAACCTTATATAAACGTACAGGGTGGCTATGATCAAGAGAAACAGATGGACATAGGCTTTATAAGGAATAGAGGGGTCAAGAGTTTCACCTCCTAAAGCTTTTCGATAGAGAGGAAGCGAGTTCCCCTTTAAAGCCCCATAGCGCGCTTCACATTTTTCAGGATTATTAAACCCCTCTTTTTTCAACAGCTCCTCACCTCCCTCGTAAACTACATGGGGATAGAACAGACCATCCTCATTCTCGATACAGGTCGTGTCAAAGACTTTGACATCTCTAACTTTGAGCGCCAACAGATCTGGAAGCACTCCGTAAAGTTCCCAAGCAAACAACAGAGTCAAAGCTATCAAAAACACCTTTTTCATCTCACAAGCCTCTCAAAAGATGTTGGATGGGGTGAAGTAATGGAAATTGGTTGCCCTGTCATTGGGTGTTCGAAACCAAGTGTTGCGGCATGCAAAGCAAGCCTTTTAATGGGGTCGGTTGTTGCCCCATATTTTTCATCTCCGGCCAGAGGAAATCCATGGTAGGAAGATTGAACGCGTATCTGATTCTTCTTACCTGTCTCTAGCTGAAAGGCAACAAGGGTGTACCCTTTTCTCCCTTTTTTGAGGACCTTGTAATGGGTGATGGCCTCTTCGCCACCTCTTTCAACGACATGGACCCGGTATTGCGCATCTTCTTCAAGCCTATTAACCCACGTCCCTTCACCTTGCAGATCCCCTTCAACAACAGCGGTGTAAATCCTGTCAATGGAATGCTCTTTGAACAACTCTTTTAAAGGTTCAAAAGACCGCTCGCTTAGGCCAAACAGCATAACGCCTGATGTGTCTTGGTCCAGACGATGGATCACGAAAATTTTCTTCGGGAAGAAATGTTCTTTTAAAATCGAATGGGCTGTTTTTTCCCCTTCAAAAGCTGCTTTTACACTCAAAAGGCCTGCAGGTTTTTCAACAATGATCAAATCACGATCTAGAAAAAGAACCTTCAAAGGGCCTATCTGAGGAACCCCTTTTTTTTTAACCTCGACCTCTCCTTTTGCCTCTTCATTTCCTCGGCGAACTTTCTTTTCTCCGATGAAAACCCGCCCCTCTTCTATCCAACTTTTTAGAGTCGTTTTGCTTGAGTCGGGGTAAAGACGTACCAGCACCTCCATCACAGTTTCCATGCAAAAGCTCCTTCAATAACATCTGATACAGAAAGACCTGAAAAACTTGTTCCTAGCGGAACCATCCACCCTTCAACCTTTTCCATGTACTCTCTTTTTGTTTGTAAATAACCAATAGGATAGGAGGGAATGGCCTCTTTTGCATAGGTCACTTTCACGAAATCGGGCATTAGACCGATTTTTAAGTGCCTCTTCAAAGCTTCTCGAGCCTCCTGTTCCCCCTCTACGATCCCGGATAACATCATTGTTATCGCTGTACCGTTTGACCCGGGGTTCATTTCTGAATCAAAAACTGCTCCTAACACATTCCCTTTCTCATCAGGAGAGACTAAATAGCCAAAACCTTTCACCTGATCGATCTTCTTTTTCCAAAATAGATGAACAGAAGTAATAGAAGTGAAGGTAAGGTCACTTGAAGGCAATGTTGAAACAATCCTATCACAGGAAATGACCCTTTTAGTTGTTGTAACACTTCCCTTTTCCATCTTTATGACTTTTTCACTTAGCACAATTTTATCTGAAAGTAGTTGTTCAAGTTTTTCTACAAGGCTCATCACACCACCAGATAATGTTAAAAAACGGGACTTTTTACCAAAAAAATATCGGAGAAGAGGCCCCTTACCCATCCACGGAAAAGCTGTCTTCAAGGATAGTTTTTCCCCATCTTGCCCAAAAACACCTCTTAAAAAAGGGATCCCAAGACGTTTTGCCACCTCTTCCGAAAACTGGGTCCGAAAAAAAGAGGCAACAGAAACATCCTTATCTGGAATCGGTTTAAGCACGCCAAAGAGCAGATCTTTTCGTATCCCTTTTAAAAGAGGCGAGCCCCATTTCAGCTCCTGCAGTTCCCCTTGCCAAAAGACATACCGTTTTAGCCCTTTCAAAGGAGGGAGTGGATCTAAACCAACTTCCTTCATCAACTGGAGTAAAGCGCCACCTTCTCTGCATCGGATCGTTCTGGGTCCTAGAGGAAATGGAAAGGGAGCCCCCTCCAACCGGCCGATCCAACCACCGACTCTACTGTTAGACTCCAAGAGGACTGTCTCTTGATCACGCAATCTCCAGGCTGCAGCAAGTCCTGCAATCCCACCACCCACTACGACATTTCTCATAAGCCCAAGATCATACCAAGTTCGTAAAAATTCTGCTTACTCTGCAACGATTATTACATTAGTAGAAATTATGTGATCATTATTATAAAATCTTCGAAACCATGATTCGTATAAGTAGTTTTGATCAAGAATTAGAAAGCCAGGGGATTCAAAAAGAAATTACCCACCCGCTATGGCATGGGTTAAAAGTTCTAGCCTTGCCTGCGAAACAAAATAATTTTTATGCCTCTCTTTTCTTGAGCAAAGCTTATATTCCTTTAGGGGATGGGCTTTACACGAGTTCTTTAAATCGACCTTTTGTTGAAGTTTGGAACTTATATAAAAACTCGGGTAAAAATTATGAAGGATTCCAAGCAGAAGTTCTTAAAAGCCACCACCCTTCCATCCCTACAGAAACAAAAATAGCAGCAGCAATAGCCTTGGCCAAAGGGGAAGGATATTGCGATAGAGATTTAATCGTCCGCCAAGGAGCGGGATGGAGAGAAGTAGCCAGCGAAATCGCCATCATTTTTCCTCGAACAACCAAGCCCTTGGGGAAAGGGGGATTTGGTGTGGTGAGAGAAGCAAACGGCCTTCTGATCAATCCTGAACAAAATAATATACAAAAAACAACGTTTGCCCTCAAAGAGCCACAAGATGACGACGCTGAAATATTGCTTTTACAAGGGATGAAGCTGTTAAAAAAAATTTGGGGTCAAGGGCTTGTTCGACCTAGCGCTCCGATCCTACTTCCTAATGGTAGAAGAGGGCTTATTGTTGAATGGGCTATGTCAACCTATACATCCGATTTTCGTGCATGGTCAAAGAAAAACCGACAAGAGCCATTAAAAATTGTAAAAGCTTTTCTCACCGCTTTTGATGGACTCAAGATCTTGCAAGACAATCTTGTCGTTCATCTCGATTTAAAACCGCAGAACCTTCTTGTACTGGATACGGCAGAAGATTTAAGGGTCGATATCAATGATTTTGATGCTTGTTTCGTCCTCCCGACTACAATTGACATCGAATCTTTAAAAAGATTCAAAGAAGACTTAAAAGATTTCGCCATCTTAAGAACCCCTCACTATTGCAGAACGGCCGACTCGAGAAAATTCAGAGAACAATTATCTGATTTGAGAACCCTGTTAGAAACCGAGGAATCTGATAGAGAGGATCTGTGGTTCGAAACCTTCTCAAAACGGCTATCTGAAGCATCGAACCTCTTAAAGCAAATCCAAATCCATGAGTGGGGGTGGAGCTTAATCGTTGCCTTAACTAACACTCCTCCTCATCGCCTGCTATCTACAACAAAGACAGGCGAGAGTAATTCCAAACTTAAGGAACCAACGGCTGCCAACATCAAAAAGACCCTCTCAGAGATAGACGAAGATTTAAGAGACATCCTCTTTCAGGCAGTCACCCCAGAACCCTCTGCTCGGCTCACATTCGACATCTTCAAAACGGCTGTTGTAGACTATCTTGAAAGAAAAAAAATCGACCAAACGGTATCATCCTCCAAGCATGGATATCTTGATGGCACCCTTCCGACTAAGCCCCTCTTGGGAAAAAGTTCTACAGGACGAATTAACTAAACCTTATCTCCTGGAGCTTGCCAATTTCTTAGAGCAAGAGAGAAGGACAAAAGCGGTTTATCCCCCTGAGGATCTATTATTTGAAGCCTTTCGTAGAACACCCTTTGAAAAAGTAAGAGTCGTCATTGTAGGACAGGATCCCTACCATGGGCCGGGTCAAGCCCACGGACTTTCCTTTTCTGTCCCGCAAGGGGTTCCCCATCCTCCTTCTTTGATGAACATTTTCAAGGAGTTAAAAGAGGACATTGGGATCAATCCTCCCAGCCATGGCTCTCTTTTACAATGGGCAGATCAAGGGGTGCTCCTTCTCAATGCTTCCCTTACTGTTGAAGGAAGCAAACCGATGTCACACCAAGGAAAAGGGTGGGAACGGTTTACAGACAAGGTGATAGAAGAACTGGCTAAGCGAGAAGATCCTATCGTATTCATCCTCTGGGGCAAATTTGCCCAGGAGAAATGCCAAAGGGTCCTAAATAAAATTGTTCCACGTGGAACAAATCGGCTAGTGATTACCTCTCCCCATCCATCCCCCCTTTCTTGCCACCAAGGGTTCTTTGGCTCAAAGCCTTTCTCTAAAACAAACATGTTTTTGAGGGAGAAAGGCTTACCAGAAATTAATTGGCAGATTTCTTAAGATTTCCTTGATCTTTAGTTCTTACACTAAGGATGTGGTACAAGAACAAGCTTTCATCCAACTTCTCCGGGAGCTTTCGTCAAACGAAAACTCAAGCATCGCAATAGGCGAGTCTGAAGTGGTGCTCAGAATTTTTGACAACAAGACGAAACTCTCTCTCATCACCTCTGTCTATGATGGAGAGGGGATGATCCCTTCTAGCGTTCGAGAAGCGGCCACACACCCCATACCAAGTGCCTCTAACATCCACACAAGCCTCCGTTTTGACGAAGGGCGGGGTGTCATATACCTTTCTTACATCGGCGGGCTTGAGAGGATGTCTAAAGATGCCTTTCGCGAACTTTTAGAAAACTTTGCCCTTCAAGCGGACCGGTGGCGCCATTACCTCGATGAGCACGACCACCGCGAGAAAGCCCGCATCCGCCGTAAATAGTAGGAAACTTAAAATTGGAATCTTTGGAATCCTCCTGCATAAAGACCAACTTGACGAAGTGTGCCACATGTGATACGCTGCTTATTAAAAGGAGAGCAACATGAGCGATTCAAAGACACATAGAATCAACGTGACTTTAGATGCTGAAGATCTAGAAATTATTCAAATCCTATCAGCCAAAAAGAAATTAAGCATGTCATCTCTGATTAAAAAAATGGTGCATGATTGGCTTGAAGACTACGAAGATATGGCTTTAATCCAAAAAATCGAAGAAAGAGAAAAAGAGAAAAACCCTTTAATTTCCCATGAAGACTTCTGGGAGATTAAAAAGTGACTTATAAGATCTTCTACGATCTAGGATCTAAAAAGAAAGACTACGAAAGAATCCCCCCGGCTATCAGAGATATCATCAGAAAGGCAATTGAGAAAAAATTGACCGTTGATCCAATCAATTTTGGGAAACCTTTGAGGTACAGCTTAAAAGGTTATAGACGGTTGAGGGTGGGAGATTATCGCGTGATTTACAAGATCGACGAAGGCAAAGTGATTGTCATCATTGTAGATATTGACCTTCGCAGAGATATATACGAGGAAGATCAATCTAGTACATAGTCAAAATTAACTTAACTGTGTACTAGTACCGACTAAACTATAGGTCCATGGCAGCTTGGTTGTCTGGGAAAAAGTGAGCTAAGACTCTGTCTCGATTTTCCCCATCCATATGAGGCAACACTGTAGCCTCGAGCATCCTTTCGATCATTTCCCTTGTTGGTTCATTTTGATTAATCCAATCGACAACACAGTTAAAGAGCTCTTCTTGTCTTTCATTAGGATTTCCACCGTGATCATTTAGAAATTCAACAGCTTCCACCTCACCGGCAAAAGCGGCAGATTCAAGAGCCGTGATATCATCTATCCCAATAAGTTTCAAATCCATCTGCACAACATCTTCGCAATATGCGACTAAAATCTTAAGGACGTCCACATGACCAAAAGTAGCAGCCCACCCAAGTGGCGAAATCCAACTGTCTTCTTGACCATCATAAGATTTTTTAGTGGCATTAACCCCATGCTCTAGCATATAGATCACTAAATGGGGGTGGCCATGTTTGCAGGCAAGAGCAAAGGGGCTGATAAAAACAGTTTTTGGGGTTAAAGTGAAACCTGAGCGATAAAGCAAATCTAAAACTGGCAAACACCCAAGGCGGCAACTTTTTTTAAGTAACATCATCATCGTTTTAGGCGTAAGAGATTCCAGGTTCTGAAGTTGCTTGACAGCTCTATGAAAAAGGATCGACCTCACTAAGTCATCATCCATATCAATCGTTTTAAGCTCAGCTTTAAACTCTTTTAAATAAATGATCCGATTTTCATGTTGTAAAGCATCCACAGAGGATAATTCATCCTCTTCTGGCGTCCTTCGCAACGAAGGAGAGTCCAACCGCAAAATGCTAAGTGCGAGCATCTCCCTTTTTTTCCTTAGATGATGGTGAACAAACACTTCGGAAAAACCAGAAACACGGTTCTCAGCTTCAGGGAAAAGAAGGAAAAATAATTTTAATATTCTATCTTCGGCTTTTATGGCCTCACTCCCAAGCAAATAGAGATCCAAAGAGGCATTAAAGGGGATAGGACATCCCCACCGGATCGAAGCTTTGTGTTCTGAAATGATCGTTCGAAAAAAACGGCAAACCTGATTGCAGCGGATTAAATCATCGATGCAAAAATAAAAAATCTTACTCCAAATTTCTGGAACAAAGGGGGGAGGCGGCGATACAGCCATTTTATTTCCGTTTTTGGAAGGGACAGCCGATTCAGAGGAAAGCTGAACAATAAATGTACCTCTTCAGGAATTAACTTTGGATTATTTTCGGATTAGTCGACCTACTAAAAGGACCAGTTCAAACCCCCCGATGAGACCAGCTGCCATCAAGATCTGCGATAAAATATCGGGCGGGGTCAATAGGGCGCCAACAATAAAGGCCCCAAGGACATAAGGACGGCGCCAACTGGCCAATGAATCCGGGGAAATCCACCCCTTTATCACGGCGATAAGCAAACCTCCCATCAAATTGAAAAGAATCATCACTCCAAGGTCGATCGATACGACAAAATGGAGGGCTTCCCTAACAGCATAAGCTGGAATACCTGGCACAACCACATTTGTTTGCAACGTTCTGATCACGAGAGGTGCGAAACTAAAATGGCCAACAAGAAAACCTGCGCCTGAGAAAAAGGCGATAAAGCCCCCCAGGAATGTGACTTTTTTACCCTCTTCGGGATAGAGAGCAGGCAATAAATAACCCAGAATAAAAAAGAGGAGAAAAGGGAGCGATAAAAGAGCTCCACCAAGCAGGGCAACAAAAAAAGCGGTCCACCAGCCCTCTAGCGGGCTTAATAAAAGAAAGGTGGCTGAAACACCCTCACCATAAGGCAACAGCAAGAATGTAATCAGAGGAGAAATATAAAAAGAAACAAGGAGGGTGGCCCCTCCCCAAGCAAAGAGGAGACGGAGAAGTAAACTCCGTACATCCTCTAGATGTTCCGATAAAGCCTTCGTGTGGCTTTCACTTTCCATCGTCGGTATCGTTGAAAGCCCGTTTAAACTCTTTCATCGCTTGGCCTAGGCTCCTGGCTAAATCGGGCAGTCTTTTCCCACCAAAAAGGAGCAATGCAATGAACAAGATGACAACTAGCTCTCCCATCCCGATCATTTTTTGGCCTCATCGTCATTCTGCAACACTTCTAAGCGTGCTTTGAGTTCCCAGATCTCTTTTTTAAAGCCTGAAAGACGCTTATCTTTTTTAAGTTCTTCAAGACGTGTAACGAAGTGATGGATAAGGTAAAGTGTGGCTTGTGAATCGGTGATGAATTGCAATTCTTTTCCATCGATATTCCGGATACGGTTTACAAAGACGGCATTATTGTCTTGGACTAGCATCTCAGAAGAGATCCCACCCATGAAATCACCCCGTTCAAATACCTCTTTTGACATCCGGCAAGGGATTGTGAATTTTTCGACCATGTTTCTGACTTTGTCATAGGCACCACGATCGATTTTATCGTCTTTGATAGTACCAGACAAGAGAAGCTCGAAAAGCTCTTGAGCCCTATCTTGATTACCTTGAGTAAGGTGTACAATCACCTGCTGCAAATCCCGAAACGTCGAGCGGGTAATAGGGAGGCAAAAAATCCTCTGCAGGTGGAGATTCAGTTCGTTGGCGATTTGTTCTGTGATCATGGTGATTCCTTCATTAAATGGATCATTTCTTGTAATTGTTTCTCTACTAATGCCTTATCGTTTGGACTAAGTCGAGTCTTTTTTCGAACGATTTCCTTACCCAAATCTTTCAGCAATGTTGAAATTTTCTCGAGAGGCGAGCGACTTCTTAAATCTTCTTCATCCAAAGGAAACGCCTTCCGGATCTCATTTAAGATCTCCTTTTTTGCCCCTCCTGAATAGCGGGAAACGATGAGCTCTTTCGTCTCTTTTTCCCCTTTTCTTGCAGCCAAAGTATAAACGGCCTGCTTTGGCATCCGCTCAACTTTTGCCTGCAACTCTTTTGGCAATGAGAGATAAAACTCGTAATACTGCCAAAAATTATAGGGAGTCTGTCTATTTCCATAGGTAACAAGCAGCCATCGAGAAAAAGCGCCATCACGGTAATGAGCTAAAATGGAATGGGCTTGTTTGATCCTCTCACCATGAAGAAGGGCGGCTTGAGCATTGATCGCCTTCACTTCTGTGGTGATTTCAAGCAATTTTTCCAAATCGCCCGACTGTCCACGTTCCTGCCCATATTCTTCAACGATCGTCTCAATGATTTTCCGCTCTTCTTCGCTTAAAGCAGAAAGGCGAAAGACACCAGAAAAGCTCGATAGGCCACCATCGGAGGCCCGCTTGGCAAGATGGGTCATCTTTTCAGAAGGATCTTTTTTACCAAGACGTTGTGCTAAAAGGGATTTAAGCTGATTAGCCATTCTTTTTTAACCTCTGCAGAATTTCTTCCACGACACCTCGATAGTCAACAGTGGCACGTGCTTCAGGATCTGTTTCAAACACAGGCTTTCCAAAAACCGAAGCTTCAGAAACGGCAATATCCCTTCTCACTTTAGTCTGAAGTATCTTCTTGGGAAACGTTTTATCGATCACCTCTAAAAACGCTTTATTACTCTTTCCTCTAGAGCTCCAGAAAGAGAGTAAAACGCCCAGGACATCGACCGAATGGCGCTCGGCCATTTGATGCAAAAAGTGGGATAGACGTTCGAGCCCTTTGACGCTATAAAACTCTGTCGTTGCACAGATCAGGGCATAATCAGAGGCAATCAATGCCGACTCGGTCAACCAACAGAGAGACGGAGGTGTATCGATGATGATTGTGTCGTAATGAAGAGGCTTTAAAAGCTCTTTTAACCGCTCGTGAGAATATCGATCGTGTGCCAGGTTACCTGTCACCTCGATCCTCTCCAGATAGGTATCTGCAGGGATGAGATCTAGGTTTTTAATGGATGTTTTTAATATCACCTTTTCAATCGGGCACTCCCGTTGCAAAACAGTGGCTAAACTTGTGTGTTCATCGGGATCAAACCCAAGCCCTGTCGTTAAATTCGCCTGAGCGTCAAAATCGACAAGGAGAACTTTCTTCCGGTGGTATTTAGCCAAAGCTGCACCCAGATGGAGCGCAGAGGAGGTCTTGGCCGTCCCCCCTTTAAAACTTGCAACAGAAAAGGTAGGCATAAGCTAGCTGGCCTTTGTCCAAGGTGAACTCAAACTCTTGGTTTGCCGCTCTTCGTCGATTCTTGTCAAGAATTCCTCCAAAGAGAGCTCTCCAACAATTTCCATCTCACGCGTCCTTATATTGATCGTCTTATGTTCCATCTCCTGATCACCAATGGTCAAAAGATAATTTACTTGATTCATTTGACCATTTCTAACTTTTTTAGAAACAGATTCATTCGAATCATCTACAGAGACATGGAAGCCATGGGCTTTGATCTGCTTTGCTAGCTCGTCGGCATAAGGGATATGTCGATCTGCCACAGTCAGAATTCCTACCTGACGTGGACTTAACCAGAGAGGGAATCTACCGGCAAAGTGTTCAATCAAAATCCCAAAGAACCGTTCAACCGATCCAAAAAGAGCTCTGTGGAGCATGATGGGCTGTTTGCGAGTCCCGTCTGAAGCGGTGTATTCCAACTCAAACTTCTGTGGTAGTGCCATGTCGAGCTGGATAGTTCCGCATTGCCAGGTCCTTCCAAGAGCATCTCGGATATGGAAATCGATCTTCGGTCCATAGAAAGCGCCATCCCCTTCATTCACTTTGTAAGGACGACCCACTTTATCTAAAGCACCGCGCAAACCGTTGGTAGCAATCTCCCACTCTTGATCAGTTCCAATGGTGTTTTTTAATGGCTTAGTCGAAAGTTCCAGATGGTAAGTCAAACCAAACGTTGTGTAAAGATCGTCTGCCAACTTCAAGATCTCGACAATCTCGTTTTCAATTTGGTCATCTCTCAAGAAAACGTGTGCATCGTCTTGGTGAAAACTTCTGACACGGAAAAGGCCCGACAAGGCACCTGAAGGCTCATACCGATGTACGTTACCAATCTCAGCAACTCTTAGAGGGAGCTCTCTGTAGCTATGGGTCGCCGATTTATAGTAGAGCATACAGCCTGGACAGTTCATCGGCTTGATCGCAAAATCTCGATCTTCAATTTCCGAAGTGAACATATTTTGTCTGTAGTTAGCCCAGTGGCCCGATTTCTCCCATAGTTCTCTTGTCATCAAGCAGGGGGTCTTGATCTCGATGTACCCAGCTTTATCCAATTTTTGTCGAATAAAAGAGAGAAGCGAATTCCAGACGATCATCCCTTTAGGATGGATGAAAGGCATGCCTGGGGCCTCTTCCTTTAAAGAAAAAAGATCCAGCTTTGGCCCTAAAATTTTATGGTCTCTCTTTTTTGCCTCTTCTAAATCATGGAGATATTTTTTCAGCTCCTTTCGATCGGGGAAAGAGATGGCATAGATCCGGGTGAGCATTTGATTTTTTGCATCTCCCCTCCAATAGGCGCCAGCTGTCTTCAAAATCTTCATTGATTTGATTTTCCCTAAGTTAGGGAGGTGAGGACCACGGCAAAGGTCGAAGAACTCTCCCTGACGATAACCCGTTAAAGATTGCCCCTCAGGAATTTCATTAATAATTTCTTTTTTATAAGGGTTAGATGCAAAAGCCTCTAACGCCTCTTTCTTTGTTGGGAAAACGACACGTTCAGATGTAAAGTTCTCACCTACAATCTTTTCCATCTCTTCTTCGATACGTGGAAAATCTTTATCAGATATTTCAAGATCGGCAAAATCGTAGTAAAACCCATGCTCTATTGGAGGCCCAATAGTGGGTTTAGCTTGAGGGAAAAGCCTTAAAATGGCCTGCGCCAGGACGTGCGCAGAAGTGTGCCAGTAGGTCTCTTTCCCTAATGGGTCAGAAAAGGAAAGAAAGTCGATTAAGTCGCCCTCTTTAATTGGCGTTGCCCAATCGACCATCCTCCCATCAATTTTGCAGGCAACAGCCTGATCAGGACCGACAAGGTTAAGTTCGCGCGCTAATTCCTTTAGCGTTAACCCTTCTTTGATATTTTTGAGTTCCCCGTTTTTAAGCCGGATCTCCATGGACAGACCTCGAAGTAGATGGGGGGTATTCTATCCGATTGAAGGTCAAAAAAAAAGGTGCGAACATAAGGACATGGCAAACCTTTCTTTAGAAGACCCATTTTTCTTTTCAAAAATCAGAGCACTTACTGGTGGCTCCGATGAAGTTTTTGAAAAAATCGTTGCTAGCGGTCTACAGGAAGGCTCTTCCTACTTAGCCTTGAAGCGAGCTAGGACTTGGGCAGAAATCTTGGTTGATGAGAAGGGGATCATTGATGGGTCCAAACTCCAACCTATCATCAAAGCTTTCGAGATGGATCTTTTTTTGGCAGGCCAGGAGAGTGGAGCTGAAAAGAACCTCTTTCAGCTTAGGGCGTTAAAAAAATTGTCCCAGCAAAGAGAGCTTTTAAAGCTCCTTGGCACTGTAGATGCTCCTTATAGAGAGCCACTCGGAGAAAAATGGATCCGCTTGTCTCTCGGCCTAAAGAAAGGGGAGGCCATACAGAAGAGGGAAGCTGTCCGTGCAGTTCTTTCTGCTTGGTTCATGCCACTTCGACAAAATGTGGGCTCCTGTTTTGCGACCGCTCCTGCTATCGAAATACAGGAAGAACACCCTGAATACCTCATACGAGATTTAAAAGATTTACTCGAAACAGGAAGATTAAAAAGGGTGGTAGCAGGTACGGAGCACTTTGCCCCTCTAGTCGCAACAATGGGATTTGGGTCGATAAAAGCCTCTGTCCCTTTTCACCCAGATAAATGGGCCCTTTCACCAGGCCTTAAAAAGGCTTTTGAAGCAATCGAAGTTTCAACTGATATCTTAAAAAAACTTTTCCCCTCCGAATTCCCCCCCTACCTTTCAGTTGATGAAGTTCTAAGATTTGCCCTTAGAACCTCTATGGGCCTGCAAGAAAGGGAAATTGAAGAGTTTTTACGTAGAAAACGGAGTGAGCCGCTCCCCTCTCTCCTTGTCAGGCCTGGAACAGGAGGCCAAGGAAAAAAAGTTGTCGACTACTTAGAAAAATTAGAAGCTGCCCGGATGGCTTTTATTTTGATGACCGAGCATCCCCTCCTCAAAGCTTGGGAATACTCGATTGCCTCTTTTGCAGAAACCAAAGGGGATTTTGCCTCATGGAACCTTTACGCAAGCTTAGGTTTTCAAGCCGAACAGCCAGGTGGAATTGGCCGCATCTTAATGGAAACCATCCAACAAGCGCTCAATGTAACAAACAGGAAGATGCTCGATCTTCAAGAAGAATATAAGATGACATACCTCCAACTTTCCTCTGTTGAGAGTAGGCTTAAACTAGCTTCAAGTGAAAAAGAGCTCAATTGGATCCGGATAGACTATGCCGCCAAAAAAAACGAATTCAACACATTAGAACTACTTCGCGATAGGGAACAGGCAAAAGCAGAAAGATTGGCAAGCCTTCCCAATATAATATCAAACCATTTTATCGACCTATTTCCAAAATACTTTCAGGAAGTTTATGACCCCGACTTAGTGGAGGTGAAGGTAGGTCCTTTCGATGACGCACCGGCGGGCTTCAGGCTTCTCTATAAACATGGAAGACAAACCGTTTCTGCTTGGACGATGATCGGAACAGCCGATGAGTTTGTCGATTCGTTAGCCAGTTTTTTTCAAAGCACCGAGAGAGAGTTCAAAGAAGAAGAGATCAAAGGAATCGAAAAAGAGGTTTCTGATGCAATCACAGCTGTATGTCTGCAGGTAAGAACCAAGGAATTTTTGGTTACCGCTTTCGACAGGATGGCAAAAGCACACAACACCCCAATCATTGCTGACCCCCTTAATCATCTTGATAAAATTGAGAAAAAGCCTTGGGCATTTACTTCTGGAGGGACAATGAAAGGGCTTGTCGCTTCCTATTTTTCTCTTGAAGAGCCTCCACTTGACCGGGAACGGTGGGTTGAAAATCCTGAAGAATTATTGGTCTTCTTGGTCGATGAAACTAAAAAGCTTCCTACTGCCACCCTGAAATCTTTTGAAGAGCATCCCGATAAAGGGATCCTGATGCATTCTCCTACCCACGCCTTCCGCCTGCTCCCAGCGATCTACCCCTTTTCTCAAACCTGGAAGGAAGATGTATTTACCTATACTTGGGTTAGAGACAAGCTGATCAACCCTCAAAAGGATTTTTACCAAAACATCTCTTTGGATAATCAGATGTTCGAAAAAATGAAACAGGTGATAGCAAGTCTTTTACCTCAGCAATTCCAGGAACTTTTTAAAAAATTACTCCAGTCACCCACCTCCTGGATTTCCATCTCTTATTTTCGAGAACTTGTTTACGACGTGATGAAAGAAAATCCCCCTATCTACAACTTTTTATCTCTTGATCTGGTCGATAGTGCCCTTTTCGAAACACTCCCTTTGACCCCACTAAATACTTTTTGGGAAATAGCTGATACCTTCTTACAAAGCCTTAAGTTACCGAAAAAAGGGAACAGACCCTCCTTTGATCTACCGCAAATACTAACAAGAAAGGAGGTAAGAGATGCCCTTTCTGCTCTTGTCGTTTTCTCCGTCGGTAAAAATAAACTCCCCCTTGATCTAAACGAGAAAGCGCTTTTGCATATGAGAGAAAAGGGGAAAGAGCCGCCTCCCTCCATCCTTTTTGCAGATACCAACTGGGAAGAGAGCTATTTTGCCTTCCAAGTAAACCCCGGAACACAAGAGCTAGAACTTTGGAAAACAAATCGGCTCGGAACAACAGGCTCGCCCATGAGTTATTGGAGACACTGGCTTGATGGCTCCCGCCGTTCTCCCACCTGGGGCATCCACCCCACTCTCTCCTCCTTTCTCTAAAAAGATTCAACACGAAGAACGCGAAGATAAGAAGGACACGAAGGTAACTTAACTTTCAGCAAAAGAGTCTTCTCTTTTTTTGAAAGAACTTTTTTACCTTCGTGTCCTTCTTATCTTCGCGTTCTTCGTGTTGAATTTAACATTTTTTACTATGAGCAATCTCCGCCCCATCTAACTTATTTTTTCTATTTCTTGTTGTGGCATCACCTGAAAGTTAATCATTAATTTTTAATTAGCTATACCTCTTTGTAAAGAATTGTATTTTGTTGTGACAAATTGTGTGACAAGATTATAAGATTCATGGGATTTTCCCCATTATTGACTTATGAATAGATATCTTCTTACTGCATTACTTCTCCTTGTTAGCACCTCACTTAGCGCAGATTGCTGCGGGGGTCCAGGGCCTGCCAACATTGTTCGACAAAATAATTTGAGAAGGGATTTCCCCCTTGTCAAACAAGACATCGATTCGAAGCGATCGATTCCTGTCGAAGAAAAATCGAAAAACCTGACCTACAGCGGCGATCTTCGGATCATTTGGGCACACCTCACTGAACGCATTAATGGCACCAGGATCCGGGGCGGAAAGGCGAATCAGATCAAAAGTGTCGATGACTCTTGCTTCTGTGAAGAAGGTGTCGATTGCACTACCTTTGGTGATACAGTCCCTTTTCCAAACGATATCTACGGGATAGAGTTTAATTTTTACGTTGACTATGTCCAAGATGACGCCTGGGGCGTCGCTTGGATCCAATATGCAAACTCTGCCGGTCTCGTTGGTGCTTTAAGGGATTGCACAGTAGCTAAACAAGCTTGCCGCGGTAGCGGTACTTGCGAAGGTGTTTGCCTAAGAAAAGCCTACATTGGTTACAACTTAGTAGCTGATGGCTGCACAAGAATCGATGTCGAAATCGGCCGCAGACCCCTTTGGTCTATCTTTGACTCACGCGTGCAATTCCAACAAAACTTTGACGGTATCCTTTTTAGCAATTCTTTCAATATTGGCCCCTGCTCAGACCTTTACTTAAATGGTGGAGCCTTTGTGATCGATCAACGTGTTTATCACTATGGCTACATAGCAGAGCTTGGCTACCTTGGCATCCTGAATAGCGGTTTTGATTTTAAATACTCGATCACAGATTGGGCCAAAGATGGACCTAACCGCTGCGGAATCAAAAACGCTCTTGGAAACCAATTTGTAGTTTCTCAGTTCACCGGGTACTACAACTTAGACTTCGACTTTTTGTGGAACAACGCTCAAGTTTACGGCGCCTTCCTCATCAACACAAAAGCTAAAAGACTTCCCGTTTTCTTTAACCAAAAACAAGATATGGGATGGTACGTTGGTTTCTTGATGGGTCAAGTTTGCAAAGAAGGGGACTGGGCATTAGATGTTAACTACCAATATGTAGAGGCATTTTGCATCCCTGAGTGCGACAGCAGCGGAATAGGTCTTGGCAATGCGCTAGGAAATTGTTTTGCATGCGGAGTCAATCCAGCAACTGCCAGAGGCCGTACAAACTACCAAGGATGGCGCTTTGAGGCACTTTATGCCTTTACCGACAACCTGGTCTTAGACACAGTTCTAGAGTTTGCCCATCAGATTGATCAAGATATTGGAGGAAAACACACTTTCTCCAATTTCCAACTTCAAGCGATCTACGCTTTCTAAATTTATTTAACGAACGTTTAACCTCTCAAAGTATTTTGAGAGGTTTTTTCTTGCTTTAAATTCCCGAATAGGCAAAACTAGTTGGCGGAAATTTCTCTCTTTTTTGAGTTCATAGTATGTCAATAAGACACTTTATATCTGTTTTTACTTTAGTCCCCCTCTTCCTTTCTGGTGTCGATTGTCTGCCCGAATTCAACGCCTACGACGTCCCGTTTGTAGAACAGATCACAGCATCTAAAAGGACCATTCCTCTAGACGAAAAGGGAGAAGGCTTAAGATTAAGCGGCGATATCAGAGCTGAATGGCAATATAGATATGAGAATCTCAATCACCGCATCTTCAGGGGGCACGGAGCCACAGACAGTCGTGGAATCCCTATTCCATCGTGCGATTCTGCCGTTAGGCTCAACTTTCGAGCAGATTACAAATGTAAAGATTTTTATGCTGTAGCCCAGATTGAATGGGATGATATCTTAGGAACTTTTGTCCGAAATCCTCCTTGCGACACAGAGTGTCAAAAGCCATTTCTTTTCGGCTCTGGAACGTGTGATTACTTGTGCCTCAAAAGAATGTACGTTGGGGGTGTGATCTGGGAATCGGAATGTGGCCAAAAAATCTGGGTCGATATCGGCAGAAAATCGCTCTATTTCAACTTCGACTCCAGAATACAATATAAGGCCCGTGTAGACGGTATTTTCTCGGAATATTCCTATAAATACGCTGAATACGAAGATAAGCGCTCCTCCGAATTTGCTTTAAGAGGTGCCTATTTTCTCGTAGACCAAAAATCGAATCACTTTGCATGGGTCTACGAAGCCCGCTTTTACAACATCAAGAATTCAGGCTTTGACTTGAAGTACTCGATGATCGATTGGAATCAAAAAGGAAAAAACGCCTGTGGTGAGCGTGAACCGCTTGGTTGGAGATTCTTAAACTCCCAGATCACACTGGATTACAACTTTAAGGAAAAACTCTGGGGCAAAAAGGTCAACCTCTACTCTGCTGCCCTCATGAACCACAATGCGAAACCTATATCCATCTATCTCAAAGACGGTGTCCCTTTCCTTGATATAGCACCGGGCACTTATCATATCGGCGCTGAAAACATTGGAGCCTACTTAGGCTTCATCATAGGTGAAGTGACAGAAGCCGGAGATTGGTCCTTCGATTGTAACTACCAGTATGTACAGGCCCAGGCTGTTCCAGATTGCGATAGTCGTGGAATAGGGACAGGTAACTTCCGGAAAGAGAACTTTGCAGAAGACAGACGAGGAAACGGCAATTACAAAGGGATCCATGCTGAATTCCTTTACGCCATTACCAAAAACCTTCAACTCGATATCCAAACAGACTTTTCAGGCGCCATCAATCACATCTTCGGACCACACAATTACCGCAAAGTCGAAATCGAGCTCATCCACTCGTTCTAAGACGATAAATTCTAACAATTGCGCACAGCGTTTGCAGTGCTCTAGCTCCTGTTTAGCTTTCAGTTCCTAAAATAACAAAGCGAAGCAAGGACTATGGGAGAAGGGGATCTTCTCCCGCCATTTCATCCGATCTTATCGCAAATTTCTCGAGGCAATATGGTCGCAAACCATCCCATAAGCATCTCTGTTTTGGAAGGGGATAAAAGCCATTCTGATGGCTTGCTCGGTGTAGTCCCTACGGGACACTTTCCCTTTGGTTAAGACGCCGATGGAACCTTCTTCTTTACCCACTTCAAACTTCTGAGTAAGGCCAGAAAGCCGCATCGCTTGGCCTAAATCTAAATCGGCATCTTTGTTATTGATTAACTCTTTCACACAGGAAGGGAGCTGAAAAGAGCAGGAAATGCCATACCAACAGTCTTTTCCATCATAGATGGCGCAAACTGTAACATCAAAAGGAAGATCATTTTTGATCTTGTATGTCATGAGCCCACTTTCGATTCCAACAGCTAAATCGCAAGGAGTTTTTGATTCTTTCAAATGCTTATAGGCATTTTTAGCTCTATTCCTCGCACCGCAGAAAGTCTCTCCAATCGACTTAGGCTGCTTTGATACGTTTGAGTCTACTGTGCATGTTTCAATGATTGCATTTGCAAAAAGATCATCTTTTTCAGATAGGTCATCGACAACGATCTGAAGGGCCTCGTACTTGACTGGGTTAGTGGAACCAAGTGCAATAACGGTTCCATCCTGAGCAAATGCTGTTTGTATGGTGAATAGGAAGAGAGTAAATAAGTGTCGTTTCATCATTGTTTGTCCCATTAGTGTTAAATTTTTTTTAAGGGAGGGATTGATCTTACAATTAAATTTCAATTTGTTGCTAGAAAAAAATCGAAATCCTTTTCTTGCCTGAAATCAGGGCCAAAACCTACAATTTAGTTCTTTCTTATGAAAAATTTAGCCGAAAACAATTTGATCCGTTTTATTAACCTCACCCGCAAGAAGGACGGCATCTTTGCCAACTTCAAAGCTAAAGGTGTTCGTGGTGGAACGGTATTTACCGCTTCGATATCGGTTGATATCGCTGCTGCTGAAGTAGATCCACAAGATCCTTTGGAAAAAATCATCGAACAATCTGCAAAAATGGCCGTTGACGAATTTAAACGGACCGAAATGCAATTCGAAGGTTTGGCTGCTATTTAATTAGCTTATTTCTGGGTGTAGCGCAGCTTGGCTAGCGCACTTGCATGGGGTGCAAGGGGTCGGAGGTTCAAATCCTCTCACCCAGATTCTTTTTCCTTAATGGGTTATGGCTAAACCCCTTGTCTCAACAAATCAGGTAATGCACACATCAAAACCTGCTGGGCGTATCATACGTTTAGCCAGCTTATGCTTAGGTATCTTTGCGCAAAGTGAGTATTAGAGGAATTGATCCTAATCGAGCAGGCTTTGGACTCTTTCTTTTCCCCCTTCCATAATTTCAAAAGCAGCGTAAAGAGGGATGGATAGGACTTTTTCAAATCTACTTCTTTCAGACAGTGAAATTTTAATACCGTAGGGGCTTTTTGGGTGGGTTGAAAGAAAGGAGTGTAGGCTTTTTAACGTAGATCTCTTTCCAGCCTTTACTTCAATTGGAATGACCTCCCCCTTCAGAGCAGACAGATAGTCGATTTCTGCCTCACTTCCCCTTGCTTCTCTATGCCAATAATAGAGGCTATTTCGTTTGTCTGGAGAGGCATAAGCCAGCATTTCTTGACCTATGAAACTTTCGACAAGTTTACCTTGATTAACGAACTCCTGGCGTGGTTGTAAAAGCCACCCTTTAAGATCCAAGCCCAAAAGCTGTTGCGTCACACCAACATCAAAAAAGATCACTTTATATCGCTCTAAATCAGCTTGGGCGCCAATTCGCTAAACTGAAAATAAATCCTCAAAATCTCTTTGAAATCGCCAAGAAGCTGGATCCAGAGGTATATCAGGTTTATTGTGAAGGAAAAGACTGGGAAAATCTTGGTTGGAAACAGAAAAGTACGCTTCTAGATCACTTCGCAAGACAACTAACAGCTAGGCATTATAACATGCGTCTCCTCATGGCATCCCTGTCAACCTATTGGGCACCTCATAACAGAGTTGCACAAACGAGGTCCTCTAGTAGTAAGTGGATGTTTTTGGGCTTTGCATTACGCCGTTCCCTCTAAAAATCTGGAAAAACAAATTGGAGACAGAACGGTTTACGGATCGATCAAAACTGATCCGAAAAATAAAAATCATGTTAGAGGCCATGCCATCCTTCTCGTTGGCGCAGAAAAAACTTCGACACGAGAGTTTGTTTACTACATTGATCCCGAAGATGATAGTGATCCTTTTGGAAGCAAAATCTACACAAATGGCAGGCCAAACACACCGGTATATGGGTGTGTTAACGCCAGAAAAGAACCCAAAAAAATTGCTATTACCTCTATAATGTTGAGGAAAAAGCAACCTAGAAAAAGGCAATTCAATGACTTCTGGAAAAAAAGACACTGTTCTTTACTGGGTGTTCACAGCACCTCTCGTTCTTCTTATGTTGGTATCTGCTTTTGGGTATCTTTCAGCTTCGCCCCTGATGGTAGAAGGGATGGCTCATCTGGGTTACCCCCTCTATCTGTTAAAAATTATTGGAACTGCCAAAGTTTTGGGAGTGATCGCTATTGTATATGGTCGCCTGACGACGCTTAAGGAATGGGCCTATGCAGGGTTCGTCATCAACTTTATCGGAGCCACTGCTTCGCATCTGTTTTCCGGCGATGATTTTGGGGCTAGTGTCATGCCTATGGTTTTCTTAGCATTCCTATTGGGTTCCTATTTTTATTGGAAAAAGAGCTCTTCCAAAGTCTTACGGACTATCAATGGATAACGATCAAGTCCGTTGGAAAAACAGCTCTCGTGTACTGCGGCTGCACCAACGGCAACAAGTTGTCTCTTCGTTGCGTGAGTATCTTTATTCAGAGGGGTTTCTCGAAGTGGAAACCCCCATTTTAGTGAAGTCCACTTGCCCTGACACCTGGATCGATTCTGTCAAGGTTGGGGACGACTATTTAGTCACCTCTACCGAGTATCAAATCAAGAGAATGATGGTAGGGGGGTTTGAAAAGATTTTTACTTTAGGTAAAAACTTTCGAGCAAACGACCGTGGAAGCAACCACAGTACCGAATTCACGATGCTTGAATGGGCAAGAGCCCATGACTCTCTCCATTCAATAGAGGAAGATGCTGTTCAGTTCATTCGTCAGGCCTTCCGCAAGCTGTATCCCAATCAAAATAGTTGCACTTTCAAAGGAAGCGAAATTGATTATCTGTCGGCCGACTGGGAGCGGATTACGGTCCGCAAGGCACTAGAGGTTCACTTAGGTCTAAAGAATTTGGAAGATTTCTCTTTTGCAAGTCTTTCTAAAGCCACTTTCGATGCAGGGATTTCATTGCCTGAAAATTTTGATAATCGCTATATCGTCACCTCCTATTTGCTCGATATCCTTCAAACCCATCTAGGTAAAAAGACCCCAACCTTTTTGCAAGAGTGGCCAAGCTTTATGACCACTTCAGCCCCTGTCAACTCTTTAGATCCTTATATAGCTGAGCGCAGTGAGCTCTACATTGGAGGAATTGAAATCTCCAATGGCTTCCCGTTCTTAACAGATGCACAAAAGCAAAGAGACCTTTTTCAATTAGAACTACACAGAAGAAAGGAAGAGGGGAAACCCGCTGTAATAATGGACGAGCGCTTTCTTGACGCCCTCTCTTTGGGGCTTCCTTCAGGTGCTGGAATGGCTTTAGGGGTAGACAGGCTTGTCATGGTACTGACAGGTGCAACACAGCTGAAAGATGTTCAAGCTTTCGATTGGGACGAACTCTAAACCAAACAAATAACCGCTCTTAGGTTTTCTACGACAGATACCTTTTTGCTCTATACCCTCTACGTCGCTTCGGTCAAAGTCTTCAAACGATCCTTCTACCGTTTTCCTTTGGATTAGGTGTGCAGCCTTTGCCCTGTTTCTTCTTCTATTTGTCTTCCTTGTAAAAAGAAGAAGTCGTTTAAAACTGCAGATTAACCGTTGATTGGGCTGCACAATTCGACAGTAAAGCCGTTATTATCTCGCACATAGGCAACGGTTTGTCCCCAAGGCTTTTGGACAGGCTTGGCAAGTTCGGTTGCGCCTGCATCCACAGCCCGTTTAAAATGGCGCTCGACATCCTGTGCTACAAGGGCAATTTCCACACCTGCAGGTTGTTCCGGTTTCCGATTGGGTCGGAAAGAATGGGACATCAAGCTTTCATGAACAAAAGCTAGGGCAGTTTGGCCGGTTTCCATTTCGGCGTATTGTTCGCTTTCATGAAGGTAACGGGGTTCGAGCCCAAATGCTTTTTCATAGAAAGAGACGGTCTCTTTGACGTCTACGACATATATAATGATATAGCCTAAATCCATGATGGATCTCCCAAGGTTGACAGTCTGACAAAATGGGGAAATATGTTAAAGGTTTCTTTATGCCTTATGCTTTTTATGCGCTGATTTCTGTGGTTATCTTTTCTTTGGTCCATTTATGGGCTGAAAAAGTACGAAGCTTTGAGGAACAGACAGGCGGAAGATTCCTTTCGGCCGCTGGTGGGATAGCCATTGCCTATGTGTTTGTCGACCTTCTCCCGAAACTTGGTAAAAGCGATCAGATTGTGAGAGAGGCGTTGGCAGGGATGTTTCCTCTAATTGAGAAACACGTCTATGTTATGGCCTTGATCGGTTTTCTCTTCTATTTCGCTGTTGATAGGGGACAGTTTCTTTTAAAAGAAAGAGGGAGATATTGGCTTTCCATCTTGTCTTATGCCCTTTTTAACTTTCTGATTGGCTATGCAGTTGTCGATAAAGATGACCCTGAGGTACGCCCTTTAGTCCTTTTTACATTTGCCATTACCCTCCACTACTTCATGATCGATTACTCTTTAGGGAAAGAGGGCACTTATGGCCATAAAGAAAAGTGGGCCCTTGTGGCTGCCCTTTTTCTCGGATGGGGTGCCGGTTTAGGAAAAGCTATTCCTCCCACTGCCATTGCACTTGTCAGCGCTTTCATTGGCGGTGGGATGATCATGAACGTCACACGGCACGAACTGCCCAAACAAAGTTCCAATAGTTTAAACGCGTTTATTTTATCGGCTTTCTTCTATACAGTTGTCCTTCTTTTTCTAGGATATACCAGCATCTAATTGAAATTGCGCATTTCAACTAGATGCTGGTATAACGCCAGTTCGAGGAATTTCACTGCTTATCCTATTATTTGATTCTTGTGCAGGTTACGTAGTGTATAAATGCCTTCCTGAACACCATCTAAATTGAGGTAGCCTGTTAATTTCATCCCAAAACGTTTAGCTACCCCAACACCATCTTCCGAAACAGTGATGCAGGCAATTCCAGAAGCATTTTGTGCTTCAATATCCTGAACATATTTTTTCATTAGTTCTTTGGTAAGAGCACTTTTTTTCATAGAAGGGGCAGCGCTGTAGTTGAAAAGATAAAGGTAGGGTTTTTGCCCTACTGAAGAGGGATTTGGTACCACCATCCGATTCTTTAGTCTTTCAGGGTTTTTATCAAAAACATCGAAAACATTTTCTAACATCGGATACCAGCCAGTATATCCAACTGGCCACCAGGCTCCACTGGGAAGCTGGATCCACCATATTCTAAATCCTTGGGGAAAAGCATGCATGACAAAAAGAAGACGATCAAAATTGACCTGATCGATGGGGGCTTGATACGAAAGTAAGTCAGCTAAAAAGGTAGCTAAAACAAACTTCCTCCACTTTTCAGAGCCATAAAGACCGAATGGAAACTCACCTTTTTCTTCTACGTCATTCCAAGCAAGTGAAGCAACTTTACCCTCTGAAACAGGCTCAAGCTTCAATTGTTGCCCTTCTTTTATCCAAAGGAAAGCCTTCTCCCACGACGAAAAATCGGGAACATGTGCAAGGAGTTCTATCTGTCTATTTTTCAACATGAGATGTGTAAATTTCTTTTATGAGTGTTTCAACTTCTTTCGATGGTGATAAGTTGGTTTCCTTAGAGGAGGTCTTATCCTCAATGAGCACCCCTATACACTCCAAAACATTCTTGGCTAAACAATGGGAATCGTAACCCCCTTCTAGAAAAAAGGCTAATTTTCCTCCACAAACTTCTTCAGCAAGGGCTTTCACTTTAGCAGCAAGGAGGCCAAACCCCTCCGTCGTTACATTCATAAAGCCTAAAGGGTCGCTTTCGTGTGCATCAAAACCAGCTGATACCAAAATCAACTCTGGAACGTATTCAAGAGCTAAAGGCCTCACAATTTTATCGAAGGTGTAAAGATAATCCCCATCCTTTGAGGAGGCTGGAAGTGGGATATTGACTGTAAAACCAAAGCCCTTCCCACTTCCCCTTTCATTCAATAGCCCTGAACCTACTGGGAATAGGTTATCTTGGTGAAGGTCGATCAATAAAACACGATCGTCAGAGTAAAACATCTCTTCCGTTCCATTCCCATGATGAACATCCCAGTCGAGAATAAGAACTCGTTTAAGACCTGTTTCAAGGGCTTTTTTTGTTGCAATTGCAATGTTATTAAATATGCAAAAGCCCATTCCTGCTGAAGGACGGGCATGGTGCCCGGGAGGCCGAAGAAGCGCAAAACCGTTTTTTATTTTTCCTTGCAATACTCTCTCAACCAATTCGATCCCCATTCCTGCCGCCATCCGGGCCGCTTTGACAGATCCGGAAGTTAAAAAGGTTTCATCATCCAAACTCCCATTTTTTCCATCCAAAGAAAGGACCTGTTGAATATAGGAAGGCTCGTGAACTTGGGAGAGTTCTTCGATCGTTGCGAGACGGTCAACCGAAAGGTCTAGATATTGATGGTAAGGACTTTCTTCCAAACGGGATAATATTGCTTTTAAACGATTGGCATTTTCAGGATGGGAGGGGACGCCATGGTCAAGAAAAGCTAAATTAGAAAGGATTAAATGTTTTTTCATTGGAGCTTAGAACAATAGCAAAATCGAATGTTATTTTCTTGTCCCTCGACCTTGACCCATCTGCTATTTTTTACTCGTGGCTTCCGTTAGAGGCCCCTTTGATCTTAAGGTTTTAGTGGCAAGTTTTTGGAGGTTAAACTCAACATGATCCAGAACCAACCTAAAAAGATCAGGTCTATCCCAATAAAGATCCCGATTAACCATAACCCTGAAGTGGGCCATTCTGCCCAAATCAAACAGCCTAAAGCTAACGAAATAATACCACTTAGCAACAACCACCCCCACTGAACAACGGGTGTGGCTAAGCTAATGATGATTTTAAATACTCCACTTACTGTGTAGAAAGCGGCAAGAAGCAGAGTAATTCCCATAGCGCTTGCTGTTGGGTGAGTTAGCATCAAGACGCCCACGGTCGTATAAAAAATGCCTGATAAAAGAGTTTGAGCGAAACCTTCTCCTTTACGTACCCAAAAAGCGTAAAGAACTTCTACAATTCCCCCTATCGTTAGTAGAGTGCCGAAAAAAATGATAGTGCTCAAAGTTGCGAACTGGGCACCAAAAATAGCCAACCCGCCCAAAATGACCAAAAGAATCCCTAAATAGAGGAAAGAGGTCCAATTTTCCTTTAGCTTCTTCAAACCTAAGTAAACCTCTAACCTATTGGCATTTAAATTATTATTCATTCTTACCTCTACGACATCTCATTCAAGATATAATAAAATAATTAATTTAAACCAACAAAAACAAGTTAAACAAACCCAACACTTCCTTCTCATCTTTTATCGCATAGACACAAGAAGGTGGCGCCCCATTGCAATATCAAAATGCAATGGGGCGATAACAACGAAGAAATCGGCCAAAACCATCAACATTTGGATTCTCGCAACATTTTGTTAACATCGCTCAACCGGTTACAAACAGTTTGTAAACACCCTGTTCCAACAGGTAAAACGGACAGATCTGAACACCTTCCACACCACTCTAGAAGAAGAGTAAATACATATGTAAATAGATACATGTATCACGCTGTGGAAGGTGTTGATAGATTTGTTTTATCTTTTGTCATAGTGGAAAAGGGCCTTCAAAACGTGCTGTTGATAGCTTTTCTCCTTTGCATAAAAAAAGACCCATCAATTTTCTAGCAACGATTCCATGGGTGATCACAATCACATTTCCATTCCATTTTTACCCTTTCAAATCATCATAAAAAGCTTTGACACGTTGATTAATCTCTTCTTCAGTCTCTTTGTATAATGTAGACTCCGAATCCCTGCTCAGTAGAAAAAACAGAGTCTGAGAAACAAACAAGAAGGAAAACGGCTAGTAAAAGTCTCATTGTTTGATTTGTACCGATTGGGTGAAAATTTGTCGATTTGGAGTCTGATCACAACCGCGAAAAAGGGAAGAGAAACTATCAACACTTGAAACTTTGCAACAGTTTGTCAACACCATTTGACCGCTTACCAACACCTTGTAAACATCGTTGCTCGTCTCCTAAAATAGCATCTCTTGAACACCTTCCACACTCCTCTAGAAGAAGAGTAAATACATATATAAATAGATACATGTATCACGCTGTGGGGGCTGTTTATAACTCATCGAATCTTGCGTTAAATAGGCACATCTAGCAACTTGTGGAGAATCATGAATAACCTGACCCCAAACGAACTCTTTGACTTATCTCTTTCTTCCTTTCCTGAAATTTTTGCCGATATCGAATATGTCTGGGAAGCTCTCCCAAAAATAAGTTCGTTCTTAAAACGGCTCCCTTTGGGGAAAATTGAAGGCAAGGTATCGCCTCAAGCCTATCTTGAAGAGGTAGATAAAATTTATATCGGTCCTGGTGTAGTGGTAGAGCCAGGCGCTTATATCAAAGGCCCTTGTTATATTGGAAAAAATACCGAAGTTCGACACGGAGCTTACATACGCGGATTTGCTATCATCGATGAAGAGTGTGTTGTAGGTCATACGACAGAGGTGATTAGAAGCATACTCATGCGTGGTGCAAAAGCTGGCCACTTTGCCTATATTGGAGATTCAATTCTTGGAAATCATGTTAATCTGGGCGCTGGTACAAAACTTGCAAACTTGCGGCTCGATCGGCAAGAAATTCGGATCAAGTGGAACGACAAGAAAATTCCCACTGGTTTGAGAAAGTTTGGAGCGATCCTTGGTGACAAGGTTGAGACAGGCTGCAACTCTGTGACAAACCCCGGAACGATCATGGGAAAACAGAGTGTTTGCTATCCTTGTTTTAACGGGAGTGGAATTGTTCCTGAAAAAGGTGTTTGTCGATGAGCGGGTCTTTAGCTTATTACTATCAAAAAATAGAAGAGGCTCTAAAAGTTCACCTAGAGTCCCACTCTGGAGAGATTCCTGTTTTGGAAGAGGCGATGGAAGTCGCTGTTTTAAACGGGGGACGAAGGATTAGACCCCTTTTAGCTCTGATGGTTGCCTCCCAATTGCCCCATCCTGAAGCTGCTTTGCCTGCCGCCCTGTCAACCGAATTTTTCCACGCTGCTTCTCTTGTAGCTGACGACTTACCCATGATGGATGACGCAGAAACAAGAAGGGACCACCCAGCTCTCCATGCCATCTATGGAGAGCAAAATGCTCTTTTAGTTTCTTATGCACTTATTTCTGAAGGGTTTCAGATGTTGGGTGATAGTTTTTCAATTTACCCAGAAGAAGAGGGGAAGGGGAAAAGATTGGCTCAAGCGATTTACCTAGCATCGTTATCAACGGGGTTAAAAGGGGCTACAGGGGGCCAATACCTCGATCTGAATGTCGTACCCACAACCGTTGATGGATTGCTTGATCTGCTCAAGCGAAAGACGGCGGCTCTTTTTCATATGGCTTTTGGGATGGGGTGGATTTTTGGCGGAGGCGATTTGTCGAAGCTGTCGATTGTCGAGCAAGCTGCTTATGATTTTGGTCTCGGCTTTCAATTGGCTGACGACCTCATGGATGATGAGAGCGATAGGTTGCAAGGAAAGGGCTTTAATTTATGCCATCACCTTGGTCGCAAAAGAGTTAAAGAGCTTTTGGAAGAAACATCTGAAAATTTTAAAGAGGCAATCAAAACACTAGGTCTCGACGCCTCTTTGTTTGAAGAACTCTCTATCTCTCTGCAGGTTGTTTAGGGCCAGGGTAGCTAAATCTATTCCAGTCTAACCCCGCTTGGTTTCTATCATATAGCTTGTAGTCGTCTGTTCTTCCACTATCTTCTGAACGCTCGGTCTCAGCAGCAGAAAGAAATCCACTAAAAATAATAGAAAAAAATAAAACATACTTAGCAAAACGTTTTGTCATAAATACCTCATTTTTTTCATTTAACAGAATGGTTATTAATTTTTTTAAAAGAACTAAACTCATTAGTTTCGAGATGGTTATGGAATAACAGCATGATTTGGTATGATCCCTCTTCTAAAACCAAGAGAAAAACATGTCACAACAGCCTGATGCAGAAAAGAAAAAAGCCCTAGATAACGCGCTCGGCTTCATTAAGAAGCAATTTGGCGAGGGGGCTATTATGAGTTTGGGAAAACACTCGGCCGCACGCGAGATCGCTGTGATCAAAACGGGCGCTTTAAACCTTGATATCGCCATTGGAATTGGCGGAGTCCCTCGTGGCAGAATCATAGAAATTTTTGGCCCTGAATCGTCTGGTAAATCGACATTGGCAACTCACATTGTGGCCAATGCCCAAAAAACGGGTGGTATCGCAGCTTATATCGATGCTGAACACGCATTGGATCCAGGCTATGCGGCAAGAATAGGTGTCAACGTGAATGAGTTGCTCATCTCACAGCCAGACAGTGGAGAAGAGGCATTAAACATCGCAGAGATGTTGGCAAGATCGGGCGCAGTCGATGTCATCGTGATCGACTCTGTTGCAGCCCTTCTTCCGAAAGCTGAATTAGATGGTGAGATTGGAGATTCCTTCATGGGACTTCAAGCAAGGATGATGTCGCAAGCTTTAAGAAAGCTGACCGCAGCGCTTTCAAAAAGCAACACCTGTTGTATTTTCATCAACCAGATTCGCGAAAAAATCGGTGTGGTCTATGGAAACCCAGAAACAACAACGGGTGGACGTGCCCTGAAGTTCTACTCTTCTCTCCGCCTTGACATCCGTCGTGTTACCTCAATCAAAGGTCTCGATAATGTGGAGATTGGTAACCGTGTGAAAGTGAAAGTGGTCAAAAATAAAATGGCTCCTCCTTTCCGTTTGGCTGAATTCGACATCTTATTTGGCGAAGGGATCTCTAGAACAGGTCTTGCCATTGATTTGGGAGTTGAATTGGGCATCATCGACAAAAAAGGGGCTTGGTTTAGCTATAAAGGGGATCGTTTGGGGCAAGGACGGGAAGCTGTTCGTGAAGAGCTCAAAAAGAAACCTGCCTTCTTGGAAGAGGTGGAAGCACAAATCATGCTGAAGCATAAAGAAGGGGCCATTCCTTTAAAAATAGAAGAAGCTGCAGAACTTGAAGCTGCTCTAGTTTAGAGATTCTCGGAGTTACTTCATCACGAAGAGACGAAGGACACGAAAGTAACTTATCGAGTTACCTTGTGTCCTTTGACTTGTAGGATTTGTTTAGGGTCATTTTTAGATCAGGCTATTTGAGAAGATAGAGGGAAACTTATGGAAAACGCAAAGTTAGGTACACATACGAAGCCATTGGGAAGATAAGATAGTTGATGATTTTTTCCTTAAATCAAAGGACTTAGTCTTAAGGCAAGAGACAGAAAAAGTAACCGTATCTTTTATCAGTGAAATTTCACCTTCAAAGAAAAAGAACTGATAAAAGAGAGATGACAAAATGTAACTTAGATAAAAAAAGGCAAAAAACCCTCTCTCTCTGTGTTCTATATGAGCTTGTGGTTGAAAAAATAAAAAAAATATCCCCCCGGGCTCACAGAGAACACAGAGAGAGTATTTTACGTAACAGCTTGAACGAACCATTAAAGTTATTAGCTTTAATAAGCTATCCTTAAAAAAGGAGGCGGTCGGTTAGAGGTTGGTCGTGGGGTACGCGAGGGAGGGGTTTATCGCTTAATTGCTCTTTGTAGCCAATTCCTACACGAGGGGTTTCTTTTGGTAAAATGGCGAGTAAACGATCGTAAAATCCAAGGCCTCTTCCTAATCGATAAAGTTCACTGTCAAAAGCAAGACCTGGAACCAAAATGAGGGCAATCTCTTCAAGTTTGATTTTGGGTAGATTTACATTGGGTTCAAGTAAACTAAAAAGGGAGGGGGAAAGATCCTCTATCTTGTCGATACGATGAAAAGAGAGCTCTTTTCCGCTGATTCGTGGAAAAACTAACCGACCTTCTCTCATCCACATCCGATAAACAGGCCATAAATCTATTTCACCTTTAAAGGGGGAAAATGCAGCGACGAGCCCCTCCTTGTTATCTACACGGTCTTGTACCCATCCGGATAAGAAGACTTGAGCATGTAGCGAAGCAGATCCTTTTCTTTCAGGTGGGAGCTGATTTAGAATGGCCTGGTAATATTCCCTTAAGGCTTTTTTACTGGGAGATGGGTTTTCCATTTTCGTATGTGACCTTCTGTCTCAGTAAACCGTCTTTATCAAAAAGGGTGGCGATCCCATTTCCATTATTCACATAGGAAATAGGGCTCCTTTCCCCCTTTTTAAAGTATTCCCCTTTTTCTAGGAGGTCATTTCCATACGATTCAATAAGTAACAGATCACCTGATGGATACCAAGCCAAAGACAATCCCTGTTTTTTATTCTTAATGACTTCCCGCTCACTTTCTTTCACCCCATTTGGGTACCAGGTGGTCACCTGTCCTTGTATCTTTCCTTCAATCCAATCAATAGCAATTTTTTCCTTGCCATTCGGGTGGTAAAGGGTTTCAAGACCATGTTTTTCCCCGTTGCGAACGTGAAAGGTAGAAACCTTCTTGTTGTGTTCGTCGAAGCTGATCACCTTTCCACGGATCTCTCCATCGTGTATCTCTTGCTCTTGTTTTAAAGAGCCTAAAGCTAGGTAGAGCCTTGTTCCCTCTCCATCGAGAACGACATGGATAATTTTTCCCTCTCGAGAAAAAGAAACCCCATAGACAAGCAGACCTTTTTTGTACGATTCTACAGTAGCAATCGTCCCATCGGCCCAATAGGTTTCCGATGGCCCATCAAGAAGACCTTCGTTATAGTGGTGTCGTTCTAGCAAGGTGCCGGTCGGCGAGAAAAGAAGCTCGCTACCTTCAATAGATCCATTTTTATAAGGGGTTTTAGACAGTATGGCACCGCTAGAAGAATAGGTCTCTGCCATTCCATCCAGAGATCCTTTCTTATAGTTGATTTTAGCAATTTGATGCCCATCTTCATCGTAGGCAATAGACAGACCATCAAAAACCCATTGACTTTCAGCTAGAGGTGATAAATCTGGCGGGCCACCAATCACATGGGTTTTAACTTTAATTTGCCCGGTAGCATACCACTCTTTGTAGAGGCCATAGGCTCTAGCATTTTTAATCTCTAGATATTGTTTGATCTGCCCATTTTCAAAGTAAGTTGTCAAAAAAGAACGGGTGGTACCTTCTCGATCGGTATCATAGACCCTCAGAACTCTCTTATAAGGTTGAGAAGCCAGAAAATTGACATTCTCAAACGCATCTAATTTTTCCTTAGCCGTGATGTTTTCAGAAAAACCGTTTCTATCGATGATTTGGACAGAGGAGAGGTGGACTTTTTCTATCACCTGCTGCTTTTTTGCCTCTATGGGCAAAGTGAAAAGCAATAAAAAACAAAGAAATAGTCTCATAGGTACTCCCGTTTGAGTAGTTTCAAAAACAACTGAAAATGTTCTCGACCATTAAGCCCCTCTTTTTTTTCCAATTTCAGGTCGGTAATCAAAAGGTGGGGCCTTCCTTCTGGTGATAGGTCCGAAAGATTTGAACCTTCTATTAATGTAAGAAGCCTTTTTAGATCGTCTAAATCGACCTCAACAGGATGTGAAAGGGTTTCCATCGTTTCCTGAAAAGTTGGATAAGATTTAACCTGCCCCTCTATAAATCTAATCTCATTTTGTCCGGCTGTCAGAAATTCATAACGCTTTTTAAGGGGCTCAGAAAGGGGAACCGGTTTATCAAAAAGGGTTTCGATAGAGGCTACCTCTTTTTGTAAAAGGGGAAGTGGCTCGAGATATTTATCGATGTAAAAGTGGTCGCTTTCTCTATAAAGAGCTCGTACCGATTTATTTTCAGCCTGCTTTTTTTCTTTAGTTAAAATATCGATCTCTAAAACAGACAACATCTCTTCGATCCGCTCAATTTGATCTGCTTTGGAAGAAAAGTGTTGGTAAATAAAAAAAAGGGGAAGTGTTAAAAGGATCGAGAGATAGATAAAGAGCCGTTTTGGCGAGAGGGAATCAATGGACATAGGCTGTTTGATCCTTCAGTAAGAAAGAAGTTTTATAACTTCCTCTGGTGACGTTCCATTTTACTTCTCCTTTAGGGTCGACAAAGGGGTTGGGGTTGATCAAAAGATCGTGAAATTCTCTTGCCCACTTTGGAGAGGATGTTGTGAATTCAAGATCGACTTTGACTTGATACTTTTCCTGTTTTTTTTCCATTTCAGGTCGTTTCAGCAAGGTGTACTGAAAAGAGGTCATCTGTAAGCGCTCCTCTTCACCCACAACTTCGTTTAACGTCGATAGCCACGCGAGTAGGTCGGTCACTCGAGGAATGTTAGGATGCAGGGGAAATAGAATAGGAGTTGAGGCCAATTCCTTTTGAACAAACTGAGCCCTCGACACAATTTCTGAAGGGGTAAGCGAACTTAAAGGTGTGGGAACCCCTCCCCCTTTTTCAACAAAGCTATCTTCAAATACCTCTTCGCTTTTACCGAGAAGAGAAAGGGTGTAAGCCCATTTTTCTTTTAGCAGATCTTCTTTCCATGAAATGTAAGACATGCCCGCTAAAAAAAGGGCGGTAAGGGCTAAAGCAAAAGCCCCACCTAGCCAGAAAAGGGGGAGCCTTGCCCGTTTCCATGGAAGAGGGGCTGCTAATAGTTTTTCTCTTAAATTTATGCCTGTGACGTTGCCAACTAAAGAGCCTAGTGCCCCCCCAAAAGGGAGGACGAAGGTTTGCCACTCATCTTCTGTCAAACCTAAGGTATTAGGAGGTGAGACAAGAACATAGGGTTGAGGTGCTTCGACTACTTGCCCTAATGAAAAAGTGAGGATTTCTTTGGCCAGAGGGGTCTGAAGTTCTCTTGTTAGAGAGCCGATAGCGCGGGCCAAACTCCCCTTTTGTAAGGGGTAAGGAAGTTTAGCAGATCCAAGCAGTGCGCCAGCTTTTTCTACGATAAAGAGGGTATAATTTTTATCGGCAAACAGTACGCCCCTAGGGACATTAGAAGGTAAAATATGCGATGCAGCTGTCGCAAGACAGACAGGTGCTGCGGAAATGACCTCTCCTGAAATGCCCAATTCCTCAAAAGGTTTTAAAGTTTCTTGCAAACCAGATTGGTTAGTAATGAGGAGTGTGACCCTTCTTTTACCTTTTTCGAGGGGATGTAAAATCCTATCAAAGGCAACTTCTCCTTGCTGAGTTGAAAAGAGCCCCTCCACTTCATGAGGGAGTGCTTGATCAATTTCTGCCGTGCTTTTTAAGGGAAGCAATAAAGGTCGGACGAGGAGAGGGGCATCAGATTTAAGAAGAAGTGTGACTAAGTGATTGTCAAACGCTTTGACTTCAGTTAATAGGGCGTCAATTTTGACAACACCCTTCTGTAAGGATAGGGCAACCCCCTTTCCATCGGGTGTAAAACAAAGCGTTTTGTAAGCAGGGGATGTAACAGGCATTTTATAGCTAAAATTTTATCCCCTAATGGCAATTAATCCAAGTTAATCGAGGGAGTAACCGAGCGCAAGTTGTACTGTGCCAAATTTTTCATTAAAAAAATCTAACTGTTCCTCTGTAAAACTTTCTTTCCATGCGCCAATTTTACCTGATCGGAAAGTAGCCGATTTTTTCACCTTGTTTCCATAGAGCATAGACTGGATAGCTAAAGCTATTTCAGGTTGGATGGGCACTTGTAGATACTCGGCTATAGAAAATATGAGAGCCAACTGAAGATCGTCTCGTCCTCCCCCTTCTGACCCAACAAAATCTTCGTACCGGACAACTAAAGTTCCAGGAAGATTTATCAAAGGAACCAGCGCCTCCGCATGTCGTTTCATTGTATGAAGATATCGACTGAGGTGAATGTTATCATGCTTCAGAAGAAACCACAGTTTCTCGGTAAAACTTGTAGGACCAATAAATTTTTCAATGAGAGCCCATTCGTAGTAAACTTGGGAGACAAGGATATCTCGTAAATCGCGGATATTGACGATCAGTCGACTTTCAGGATGTCGATCAAGAAAACGGCGAACAGGTTTTGCTAAATCCCCATGGGATATCAGGTAGGTTCGATCATTTTTAAGCCTTTCGATCTTCTGATCTAGAAGAGTTGGTTTTTGAGGTTCGAAGTAATTCCACCCAGGGAGTTTAAGGGCCATCGTGATGTTGGTTTGAACTCTTCCTTGAACGAGTTCAAGATATTTCTGAAGAAGATGGGTCCCACTTTTTGGAATAGTGACTACAATAAAATGGTTGGGGCTAATAGGCTTTGGTTCATCGATTAGATCGGCTTGAATCGATAGACAAGGCAGGAGAAAGGCGAAGAAAAGACGAAAAGTCATAGGGATTTTTTTCTAAACGGGTTAAAATAGCGACTATGTTTATACAGATCGTCCATTATCTCTTCACTTTTTTCCAATTATTGTTGATCGTTCGGGTCCTTTCCTCTTGGGTTCCCGAAATTCAAGGGCAGAAGTGGCTTCAATTTATTTCTTTTTATACTGACCCCTATCTCAATCTTTTTAGGAAGATCATACCCCCAATTGGGATGGTCGATATTTCCCCGATCATCGCCTTTTTTGCCCTCCAATTTGGTGAAAATATCTTCCTGATGATAGTGAGGAACTATGTATAAAGAAAAATTCCAGTTAGGAAGTCTAACTTTAGACAATAATATTTTTTATGCACCACTTGCAGGATGTTCCGATTATCCCTACCGCAAAATGGGCTCTAAATTTCGCCCCGGATTGATGTGGTGTGAGATGGTCAAAATGGAGCCTTTAGTCCGTTATGAACCAAAAACCTATCAACTTCTCGACATGGACCCCACTTTAGGGGTTGTGGGTGCACAAATTTGTGGCAGCAATCCCAGGATTGCTGGACAAGCGGCCGCAATTATCGAGGAGCTTGGGTTTCCGATCGTCGATCTAAACTGTGGGTGCCCCGTCGATAAAGTGACAAAAGATGGAAGTGGATCGGGTCTTTTAAAAACGCCCCAAAAAATTGGGGAGATCCTCTCTAATATGGTTGCCAGGGTGAAAATCCCTGTGACTGTTAAAATCCGAGCTGCCTGGGACGATGACGACGAAATTGTCACCCCTTTAATCACTGAAATTGCTGAAGCCGCAGGAGCAAAAGCTATTTGCATCCATGGAAGAACAAGGGAACAAGGCTACCGGGGCAATGCCAACTGGGAAACAATCAAGATGGCCAAACAAGCAGCCAAAAACATCGTTGTCATTGGAAATGGAGACCTTTTTTCACCTGAAGCTGTCATTAAAATGGGACAAGAAACAGGTTGCGATGCCTTTTTAATTGCAAGAGGAACGATGGGTCGTCCTTGGTTTGCAGAAGAGATGCGTTCTTACCTGCGCCAAGAGCCGTTTTCTCTTTCACATGATGAAAAACTACAATATTTGCAGGACCATTTCGAAATGATTGTCGCTTATCAAGGCGACAGACGTGCCCTAACTGACATGCGAAGGGTCGGTCCTTGGTATTTTTCGGAGACTCCTGGGGCAAAACATATCCGTCATACCATTGCCCATGCAACATCTTTAGACCAGATTCGGGCATTTTTGGCCGATCTTTCTGAAGAGATGGTCCAAACTGCCTAATTTCAAAACAAGATAGAGAGGATCAAGAAAGGTTATTTTCTTTTAAAACATCCTGTAATTTCCTCGTCTTAAATGCGATGGGGTAACCAGTATTGGGATCTTTAAGGAGGACATCTTTCCAATTGTTGTAAACAGACCATAGATTAACATCATTTGCATCGCGATTAGTCTTTGGAATGGCCCCTTGACTGATGAACGAGACTGTCGAAAAACTTGACATCACCTCTTCATTAGATCTCTTACCTTCCAAAGGATCTTGAGTGGACTGGGAGGCATGCCGTCCTATACCAAGGAATACAGCCCCGAGAACAGCGCCAGACAACACGAGGTAGTCTGCAGCATTCTTTTTTAATTCAGAACTGATCTGGGCCCCCTTTCTGATCACAATCGGATCAAAAACCCTAACACGGTAGAGCTCTATAAACGAAGCAACTAGAGAGACTTGACTTTCCGTTTGAAGGACCTCTTTTATCCCTTGTGTTACACCTTCAAGCATGTTGGAAGGTAGAAATACTGAAGAGGCTGCTTTTAAAAATAATCGAGAAATAAACCGATCCACCTGTTCTTGAAGCTGGCCTAACTGCTGTGCCTCCTTCTTTGTAAAAATTAGGTGGTCCAAAACTTCCGATTCAAACCCCAGATTTTCAATTCTCATTTTGGAAAGACTATAATCAATTGGCAATGTCTCGATTGCTGAGAAAAGTAAAGGAGAGTCCGCCTCGTCTTTCCTCAACTTACCGATTTGTGTAAAAACATGTTGGTGTTCCCTTATTGATTGTGCGAGAGCAAGATCTCTTGTATCCCTCATCCCAAGCTGAACCTCTTTACTTTCCTTCAAATAGGATTCAGACCCATCAAGCTCTAGCCGTTTTGATCTTTGATCTTTTATGCTATCTTGTAGCTTCTCAAGCGATCTTTGATAACTTGCCAGCTCTAATACTTTTTTTGGGATGATGCCCCCTAGAGCGTATCCAGGATACATAGGAAGGATATCAGGTCCCTCTACCCCTCCCCCGTTTAAAGAATGGACTGTCTCCAAATGGTCGCAAGACCCGTCCTCTAGCTTTTTAAAAACTGGTCTAGTGTGAGAAAAGTACCGTCTTAAGCGATAGGGATCGGTTGACAAAAAAGCTGGATAACCTTTTACCGGTAACCAATCTGAAGTCCTTTCTGCAAATATTTCAGCAAAAACAACTCCCTGTTCATACCAAAGAGCTATCGTCCTCCCGAGCCAGCTTTTATCGTCTGGAATCAGCGGTTGGTAAACCTTCAACAGAATCTGCCCTTGATTGAAAATTTGCGTTATTTCAACAACCATAAGGCCTTCACTTAATTATTCTCTGTCGCTGTTTTATTTTCTATCGCAGGGTTCTTTCCTTTGCCATCCGATTTATCCAGCTTTTCCTTCAATCTCTCTAGTGTAAAAACTTGATAATTAAAACCAACCGGGACCCCACAGTCAGGGTCATTTGTCATTTGGTTCGAGAAATTATCGTAAGCCTCCAGGACGCTCTTAGGGGTATGCAAGTTCTGCTGACGCTTATCGCTGGTCAATCCCCGATAAGTGTTTAAGATGACTACTTGGGCATTCTCCATCTTCAGTTGATGCCTTACCGTTGCATCGTTCCTTATCTGGTCATCACCGCTTGTTAAGGCTTTGACATCTGCTTCGTCTATTTTACTCAATTCAAGCTTTGAAGGATTTAGATCCACATGCTTCATGATTTCACGCTCTATCACATCTCTTGCAAAACTTGGAATCGCCCCTTGAGAAATGATTTCGATGGTGACTTTTGTTTTAGAAATATTATTCAACAAGTCCTCTTCCGACTGCTCGCCACCCTGTTTGGCATGAGAAAAACCGGCTGAGCCACCATACTCTAAGTAGGTTGCACCGAGGTGGGCGGTAGTGGCATTCCCTTTCTCTTCAATATGAGCCTTTCTTTCTTGAGACATCTTTGACTCATCCAAAAACAGAACCAGGGCGGTAAACGAGCCTCCTAAAACAGCCTCTGTCAAGAGGTAGATCTCTTTAACGCCGTCAGCTCTGTTTGTTACTCCATACCGTGCCATGGCCTTTTCGTCATTAGCCTCCATGGCGTCAACGATCGTCTGAAGCTTATTTCGGTCAAATTGGAGGTCGGTGAATGATCTAACATTTCGAGTAGTCGTGAAGGCATTGATGACTAAAACTCCTTCAGTTTTCCCCTCTTTTTTAATCTCTGTGAGTCTATCAGAAGTCGCTTTAGACCAGGTATGTGCCACTTGTGCTTTAAAAATCCAAGCATCACCTCCCACAGACACACTATTGGCTTTTGAGGAGTGACTGGCTTTGTCAACGATTGCGGACGTACTGTCTTCCATCCAGATGTATTGAGAACTGAACTGCAGACTGTCAAACCCCCTTGGCTGTACTTGGAGTTTCGATCTTCCCATATCAATTGGGGATTCCAAGCCTTGTTGAAAGCCTTCAAAAAAAGGGCTAGCTGTTGGGAGCGTCGCTAATTTTTCGATCAATGTTTTTAAAGTGGCTTCGATACCCTCTACTTGCTGTCTCCAAAGTTGAACAAGAGCTTTATCAGAACTTTTTTCAGATGCAGCTTTTGCAGCAATCTTTTCACCTAGAATTTCTATCTCATTCTCAGCTCCTTTCATCTGCTGAGTGATTGTTTCTTCTTTGGCTTTAACCTTGGCAAACTCTTCTATTTCTTCGAGGACCTTGCCGTTGATGATAGAACCAAGAGCAAGACCTGGTTGGAAGGGGATTTTTGCCGTTGTTCCACCATTACCACTTCTCCGCACCAGCACTCTATCATAGGTCCCTTCTATCCCCTTCTCAGGAATGAGATGAGTCTTAGCAAAATAACGGATCAGCTTATCAACGTTCTGCCCTTCAGCTATTTCTTTTGGTATACCTCTTAATGGGAGATCCAGACTAGTCGCGGAATGGCCTCCTTCATCTAAAGTATCTACTCTTGAGTAAAGCCCCTTTTCAGGGTTGAAAAGAATTCGAATCTCTCTCCCTTTTATTAAGCTTTTATAAACCTTGACACACGCTTCTATGTTATCGGCCACAGAGTACCTGGGGAGATCAGATAGTGCGTTTATCGCGCTTGTGTGGATGGTTAGGGGAACAATTTTCATGGAAATACCTTTAAATGGCTTTTGCCAACTGTCCCCTAGATTTTTCAAGGAGCTGTTTAGCAGAATTGACTAACGTTTCAAAATTTCGATCATACTCTTCAATGAATTTTTTGCAAGTATCGATCGATTGTTCCCTAGCATTTCGCCCTGAACTAACTACAATATCAGAAAATTCCCTCAACATCCTCACAGTTGTCTCTTCTGTTTTGATAATGATGGCAAGATCCCTCATCTCCCTTTTATGTTCTTCCAACAGTTTCTCCGCCTCTTCAAGACGCTTTTTATTTTTATTTTCAGCTAAATCTAAATCGCTAAAGTTATTGACTTTCAAAATCTCACCTTCCAGAGATAAAAGACTCTCGTTCTCAATCCGGGCCATCTCTTCCAGCTCCCTATTCTCAATCGCTTTTCTGAATGATGATATTTTACTCAATAGCTCAGATTGCTTATTTTTCTGATTTTCCATCTCTATTTGACTATTGCGTAAGATCGCCTTGGCTCCTCCCAAGGCCTCGATTTTCTCGTTTACCTCTTTATCCAATACGTCGATTGACCCTTGCATTGTTGTGATGGTCGCTTCATGGTAATCTTGGCTTGGGATTTTGTGGATAATTGTAAACCAAGGAACGTCTTCGGCCCCTCCTGACCAATCTAATTCAATCCCATAGATAATCTTCTTCCCATCCTCAGTTGCTTTCCAACCCAAATCTAGCTTAAATCTGCTACCTTTTATATCAGCTTTATAGTTACCTCCAACACCAGTCGCTTCAAATTCTTTTCTCATCTGTTCATCTACAGGTACAAGCTTATATTCTTTTTCAACAGCTACAAGACGAGTGGTAGCTTCACTGTATTGCCCAACAACGGCTTCCATTTCCCCTGTATAATCATCCTTTGTCAACATTCTTATTTGGTCAAACGCTTCTTGCCTAGCACCATCTTTAAGAAGGTTGATCTTAAACTTTTCTCCAGGCGCTCTTTTCTTGCACTCCCCTAGCAACTCTTCATGTGGTGGTTGAGCAGTTAGATGAGCGATCGATTTTTTCTTAATCTCAATTTCAACCTTTTTGTCTTCTATTTCGCTTTCCTGTACTTCGACCCTTTCAGATAGTTCCTCACAAGATTTTTGAGAGGCAACGATTTCACCTGAAACGGCTTCGTGCTCTTTAATAGTTTTCTCCAGATTTTCATCATTAGCAGCTTTCACCCTACTTTCTAGTTCCTCCCGCTTCTCGTTGGTCAACAACTCTGGTTTTTCCTCGATTGCTAGCTTCAAAGTGTTGATAAGTTCTGTTTTCTTTTTTTTCTCCGACTTTAGAGCTTTCAACTCAAATTCCCTTTTCTCTCTTTTCTCTTTAATGTTTTTAGACTCTTGTTTGAAAGCGGTGACATTTATTGAAGTATTTTTGATGATGTCTGGAAGGGTTGTCAAATACCTAGTAAAAATACTGGTTACCCAGGCGCCTGTAGAACGTTCCAGAAAATTATCAAATAATATTTTCATTTTGCTGTTCATTGCCTTTTCATACCTCATTTCACTATTAGTCGTTGAAGCGTACTTTAAGAGCAGTTGATCCCGCTCATCGTCATCGTCGACGTCTAACATATTCACTCTTCCATCTTCGATCATTTTCTGAATCGCACTCCAGGTTTTCTCTCTTTTTTGTGCTGCATGCAACTCATGACTATTCATCTTACTTAGTTCTTTTTGTAGCCTTCCCAACGTCGCTAATGCCCCATTTCTTAGATCATTAATGAGTTCTTCTAAATTCTCTTTTTTATAACCCTTGACTTGAGACTTCATTGTTATGAGCATATAGAGGGGAGGCTCTTTATTTGCGTCGAAGGTGTCAGGGAACCTTTCTCTTATAGTTTCTGCCAATTCGATGATAGAATTACCTTTGCCGTCCATAAAGGAATAGAGAGGGACTGTGACCACAACCGATCGGATGGACCTACAGGATTCTACGGCATCATCAATGCTAAAATTAGTACACAATTCCATATCTCTACCACGGGTATCATTAAACCCAGGTGTGTCACCAAGACGGAGTGACTTGTCTTGAAGCAAGGCTTCATTGCCACTGCGAACGACTTTAAAGGCCCTTGTATAGATGGTCTCAGACTCTCCTAAAGATTGACCAATTTTGGGACGAACATCGATGTCTTCTTTAACGATGAGGCTGACGACACCTGTCCCAGACATCTCAAGAGGAACTTCCTCCAAAATGCCTCCAAGAAAATGGGTCACAGCTGAACTCTTGCCAGATCCAGTCGCGCCATTGAAAAAAATCATATCCATTCCCACCATCTCCTGAGAATACTTCCGGGCCTCCTGAAAGCGTCGTATCACTTCAGAGGTTTCGATCCACCCTTTTTGTTGAACAAGAAGGGTGTTGTTAGCCTCCTGCACCAAGCTTTTCAAAACTTTTTGAGGGTCGTTTTCGATATTTAATTTTTTAGAGAGCCTGCAGATTGCATTGACTTCTCCCTCTAGTCCTTCAATTTCCCAGCCAATTGACAACTCAACCATTTCGCATTGATGAGCAACAAAACTATCCCTCAGTTTGTTTAAAAAAGGTCGATTTTTCTGACTCGTCAAAAGAGTTCGGGCTGCGTCAAATTTCCCCTTGATTTGCTCAAAATATAATTGATTGGAGTCGCTACTCTTATCTTTCTTATCCTTGAAGGAAAGCGTTTCTTCAGCTTCCTTACTACTTAATTGATATTTAGTTACTTCTGTAGTGGTGGATCCAATAAAAAGTTCATTAAAATCGGTGAATTTTCCTTCAAAGTGTATTTTTTCAGTGGTAAAGAGGCCCATTAATGGATCTGAAGGTAGAGAAGACACCGTTACTGTGGCATATTCACCATTCTTTTTTTTTTCAAAGAAACAAATATCATAATTTACTGTTGAATCTTTATGTTTCAGGCCTATTCTTAATGCATCTGATTCCACCTTATAATCTAAACAGTACAACCCTGTTTTAATATCAACAGGGGTACCATCGTCAAATGTCCCTTTTTCTTTGATTCCAAGATAAAATTCAGTCCTTGCTTCGATTAATCCGTTGACAAGGGCGGAACCCAACTTAAAAGAAGATTTGTTTTTGAATTCGATCTCAAACATCTTCGTTGAACTGGATCTTTCCGAAGGTAATTTTTTGATAGCCACTTCATTCCCATCCTCAAGGTTGAAGGTCCAAACCCTGTCCTTGTAACTACAAGTTTGAACGGTTTTTTCTCCTGTCAATTTTCCATTACCACTCAGAAGATCTATTTTGTATGAAAGAATTTTTCCCTTAAAAAAATCGGGCGCTTTTTTCCAAAGGGTGACAATCCCTTCAATTTTTTTTGGTCTATTTTTAATAACCTGCGCCAGAACAGTTGCCAATCTTTTTGAATTTTTATTTTTTAAATCCTGTTCAATAGCTTCTAATAACTGATCGGTCCGTAGCCTAGCGTTCACATGTTCCTTAAGAAGAGCGTCCTCCCCATTCTCGATAAATCTCAGGTAGGTTTTGATATCTTCATTTTTTAACCGTTTTATCGTCGGAAGTGTCAAAAAAGCTTCTAGATCTGGCCACGGGGTTAGGCCTTTCGTTTTTAATTTAATAAGTTCGTTAAAATGGGCCCTGATTGTTTCCCTGAGTTCATTCAAAGCTCCTTGTTCTGGCCGATCAATAAACCGTTGTCTCACCGATTGGCTGTACTCTCTAAAAAAGGACAATGTGTCTTGGGGGAGTACTAGGCCGATTTCAAAAAGCTGATCGATGCCTGAATCTAAAAGATTGAGGTCCTCGATAGCGGCCTTTCTGAGCCCCTCTTGGATATCCTTTAAGAGATATGGATTTGCAATTTCTTCTAAATGCCCTTTTAGTTTTAGGAAGGTGTCCTCAAGGGATTCACCGCCCCCAACTCCACGGATTGCTACGTGCAGCTTCGGTTCTCCTGTTTCTGAGAGAGTGACTTTGAAAAAGGCAACTTTGATGAAACTAAAAAAGGCCTCTGCGCTAGGGACTTTTCGAAATTGGTTTGGTAGATTTTCCGGTTTAACAACTACCCTTTCCTTTCTCATGTTATAAGTATGGGCCGATATATTCTTCGCGGCCAATGAGTAGGTTAATCCTACAGGGTGGCCACAGGTTGTTTTCACTATATGGGTGAAAATCCCATTCACAACGTCAGATATAGTGGAAAGCTGTCTTTTATATAGGCCTAAATCACTAAAAAAATTGTGCTGTTGTAGCAAATTTGTGGTTGGGAAATAGAGGGACGCCATGGTCTTTCTCCTTTAGACTTCAAAAAAATATGGGAAAAAACCTCATATACTTGCATAAACTAACGAAGTCAAGCCGAATCACAAGGAGATTTGTTACGTTATGAACTTAAAAGATTCTGAACTTAGGAAGGTGCTACGCCTGAAATGGTCAAAATGCTATAAGCCACGGTTTACTCAACTTAAGGTTTATATCGGATGTTTTATTTTGGGAAAAAAGCACTCTATACAGTCGCTATCGCTGTTTTAACTGCTCCAACAATTATTTTTGCTGCAAGTGAAACGTGGGTTGGTACTAACAACCCCCAAGTATTATCTGACCCGACAAACTGGACAAACAATATCCTTCCATCTGGAAATACAGATGTAGGGACTTTTAATACCTCGTCTTCCATTACTCCAACTTTAGCTGGATCGCTGACCATTGGGAACTTCTTATTCCCAGCAACAGCTGATCCATACGCATTTACCCTTACTGGGGGCTCTTTAACGGTTCCTTGTGGTAATGGGGGCATTACAAATGATACCTTCCAGCCTCAAATCTTTTCGCTTGGTGCAGCCAGCACCCTTTCCATTGGAGGTTCTTCCCCTAATAGCAATCTTGTTCAAACAAATTTGACCAGCTCCGAGCTTAGCCTTACAGGGAGTGGTTCATCTGTTGTGATGGATGTCAATGCCGACTCAGGAAGCACTATTAGTCTTGGAAACAATAACTTGATCGTTGGGTCAAGTAATTCTTCCTTTGTAATAGCTAGTCCAATCACTGGAAGTGGGAACTTAACAAAGACAGGCATATTCTTTTACGATTTGACAGCTGCCACAGGTGACACTTGGTCAACGACTATTAGCGAAGGAGGCATCCAAATTTCTAGTAATACCAACCTAGGAAGTGGGCCGATCCTATTTGAGCCTACGACAACCTCAAGTACAGTCGGGATTTTGGATGCTACCGTAACAGGTGTAGTCCTTGCAAATCCAATCCAGATAGCCGATGGATTTACCGCACAGTTTCAAGTCGATGGTGGAGGCCTATTTAGTGATCTTAACCTGAATGGTCCGATAACTGACATTACTTCAGGGGGAAATCTCGAGATCAATAGTGGAAATCTAAGGTTAGCAAATTCTGGCGGAAATACTTATAGCGGGACGACGACTATCGATTCCAGCGCTTTCCTTACAACACTTGCTGACAATGTCTTGAGCCCAAATTCACCGCTCGTCCTAAACGGGGAGTTGCAGAATTTTACAGCTTTTGGTCATAACAATTCCATTTTTTCTCTTTCTGGTTCAGGTATCCTTGCAGTAGGGTCTGCCCTTACCAATACGATCAGTATAGTCGGTAATAGCAGTACGTCGTTCTCTGGAAACTTTATTGACGAGGGGATAGTGAGTCTTCAAGGAGGAGGGTCGCTTCAGTACACAGGGAACGACCCCTTTTCAGAGGCAACTTTCGATGTGATCAACAGCTCAAATTTAATTGTTGATGGCAATTTAGGTGGACAGATCAATGTCTCCTCGCAAGGGATTTTATCGGGAACTGGTACGGCTCAAAGTGTACTTATTGATACAGGTGGGATTATATCTCCTGGCAACAGCATTGGTACCCTTAATGTCTCCTTTGATTATGTCCAAAACCCCAACTCTGCCTATTTTGTCGAAATTGATATGGCTGGACAAAGCGACCTGATCAATGTTCAAGGCACAGCTGAATTAAACGGAGGAGAAGTGGTTGTTATCCCATTAGATGGCATTAACTTCGCGGCTTCGTATGAAATCCTTACAGACTGCAGGTGGTTTGACAGGACAGTTCAGTGGAGCGACTCTCAAGAATCCAGTGCCTGGTGTTCTGCCTGTGTTAGATTATTCTATTCTAGATAGTGTGTTCCTTGAATTTGAAAGGGTTTTTCTCAATGGGGCGATTTCCAGAAATGAATCTCAAGTTCAAGGACAGTTGAACCAGTTGTTATTGGGCAGCCCAAATGCGGCTGAATCCGCTGTTTTATTTGCTCTTTTAGCTGAGCCACAAGACGCTTTAACAGATTCTTTGGATCAGCTGAGTGGAGCGCAATATACTAGCGATCCTTTCATCGTCGGTCTCTTAGGTCGGCAGTTCATCCGCAAGCTTTACGACCCGGTCCGGCTTCTTGTGGTCGATCCTTGCTATTGCCCTTGCTGTGATGAGATCACCTTGTGGGCTCAAGGGGGTTGGGGGAGAAATTTTCTGCGAAACGACGACAATGGTTTTGGATTTAATACCTCTGGTGGCGATGTGACATTAGGGGCACAAAAAACATTCTGCGATCTAGTCACTGCCGGTATTGGTTTTTCTTATGACTTTGAGTCGGTACGTTACAACCTCAATGCAACAGGAAAAATGAACAGTTACTTTTTAGGGTTATATGGTTTGTATCGTCCGGAACATTTCTACATTTTGGCAGATGCGGCGTTTGGATATACCCAAAATAAGTTTAAGCGTCAGATCACCGTCGGTGATGTAGTTGGTATTGCAACTAGTTGCCCCAGATTTTGCGATTTTACAGGCTATCTAGAGCTCGGTTTTGATTTGCCTATTTGCAATCTGATGATTCAACCCTTTGCAGGTGTAGAAAGCAATAGCTATACAAGAAGACAATTTAGAGAACGGAATAACAGCAGTTTCGGGCTATACGTTCAGAGAAAGAATCGGACTTCCGCAACATCAAGAGCCGGCTTGCATTTGACGACCCAAGAAGAGTGGTGTGGCTTTTTCTTAAGCGCAGATATTGCATGGGATTACAGGCTTACAACAGTAGATAATAACCTTGTAGAAAGATTTTTGGGCTTTGGCACACCTTTCTTAATCCAAGGCGTTCCTACATCAAGAAACAGCATTGATGGAGCACTGACCCTTTCCAAGTTCATTACCCAAGATCTCCTTTCCTATATTGAGGCAGAGGGTGAAGTGTGGAACAGATCATCCTCTTACAATTTCCAAGCTGGTGTGCAGTATAGTTTTTAAGCTAGTGTCTCAGGAGTTTCGTGCTCTAAATATCAACGTGAAATATAGGATTTTTTGCTATGCAAAGACGCTGGCACGTTTTTTAAAGAACGAGATGGTATAAAAAACACTGTCATTTCTTAGGTTCGCATCAGATGTTTACCTTTGCTCATAAAGCCATTCAGGCTTTAGCTATCACCGGTTTTTTTTCCTTCTCTCATTTGGCAGCTTCAAATAGCACTTGGGTTGGAGGGATTAGTAACGATCTGACCGATCCAGCGAACTGGACTGCAGGAATTCCGAATAGTCCTTTAAATATTGGTACATTTGATGCGGCAGCTTTTACTCATTTACCGACCCTCATAAATACTTTGACACTCAGTAACATGACATTTTTACCTGGAAGTCCAAGCTATGTAATCGACCTAAACTTATCCTCTTTAACAGTTGCTTGTGATAACGGGGGGATCGTCAACAATTCGTTAAGGCCTCAGGTTTTTCGCTGACAAATGCCTCAAATTTATCCTTGTAGGACCTTCACCAAACAGCATTGAGACACGGGCTGTTTTAGCTTCTTCGAACTTAATTTTAAGTGGCAATAACGTTTCGGACGTAATGAATGTCAATTCTGACTCTTTAAGTAGCATTGGGCTTGGAGACAATACATTGATCATTGGATCAAATAACGCAAGTATTAGTGTGGCAGATCAGATCACAGGGACAGGCAATATCACCAAGATTGGAACGGGTACTTACAATTTTACCGGTGCTTCTACAAGTGGTAGCTGGTCCACAACAATTAGCGAAGGGAGTATTACAATCACTGCACCCAATAATCTAGGAGCAGGCACTTTGTTTTTTGAGCCAACTACAACTGGAAGTACTGTTGGAAGCTTAGAGTCTACTAGTCCTATAGATCTTGCAATTTCGAATCCCATTCAAATTAGTAGTGGTTTTACAGCGATTTTTGACGCTCCTAATGAACTTGATTTGAATGGGCCTATCACAACCTCAGGCGGGAATGTTACAATCCAGGGGTTAATAACCTTTGGAAACAGCGGAGGTAATACCTACAGTGGAATCACAACTGTACCTTCTGGAAGCTCGCTAGTTTTGAATAGAAGCAATGTCTCAAGCCCATTTTCACACGTCCGTTTGTTGGGATTGAGAGCAATAGCTACTGCCAAAAGCAGTTTACTGAACGAAATGAAGATGAATTCGGGTCGGTGATCCATCAGAGAGATAAAACCTCTGCAACGACAAGAGCAGAGCTCCATTTAACAACTTATGAGAGTTGCTGGGGGTTTTATTTCAGTGCAGATATCGCTTGGGACTATCGTCTGACATCTGTTGATAACGCCCAATTTGAAAACTTCATTGGGTTTGGCACTCCGTTCTTCATCTATGGGGTTCCTGTTTCCCGAAACAGTATCGATGGAGCAATTACTCTTTCAAACCACATCACAGAACGTTTACAATCATACATTGAAGCAGAAGCTGAAGCGTGGAACAACTCAGCTTCCTACAGCCTCCAGTTTGGTTTGGAATATACTTACTGATCTTGACTTTAGTCCAAATTAAAACCTTCCTTTCAAAGAAGGATGCACTGCTCTAAATGGTTTACGTCTTGAGGAGGAGGTTCTTCAGTAAGCGGTTCATCTTCTTCAACAGGTGGCAAATAAGTTCGCCTCTCCAAATAATCTGCATGTATTTTTCGTGCCTTTTCGGGATCTTGAGCAAAAGCTGCTTCCATCCAGAAACGGCCCTGAACAGGATTTAAGAGCTCTTCAAAAGGGCCATTAAGGCAAAAATCAGCAAGCATGATTTGTGCTTCCATCATTCCACTTTCAGCCGCCTTGACTAGCCAAGAAATCCCTTCCTGGGTATTAGCTTCAGTAGTTTGACCTGAAAGTAGGCTGGAAGCTAAATTAAATTGTGCTCTAAGGTCGCCAGCTCTAGCTGCTGCACGGTACAATCTATAAGCTTGCGATAGGTCTTGATCGACATCTTTTCCGTTTTCATAGCGGAAGGCCATTTCAGACATGGCCTTTTCATGACCTTGAGCAGCGGCTTTTTGAAGCCAAGATAAACCTGTCCCTTGATTTGAATGTCTGCCGAAATTCTTTTTTAGATGAAGAATTCCAAGCATAAATTGCGCTTCGACAAGTTCGTGTTCAGCGGCTTCGTTAAATAGAGCTAGGGCTTCTTCCACATTCTTCTCATTGCTAGTATCTGAATAGAGTATTAGGGCCAGATTTAACTTTGCAACTATGTGCCCTTTTTCGGCCGCTGCGCGGTACCATTTACGAGCTTCGTTCAGATCAAAATCTATACCTTCCCCTGTGTTATAGGCATATGCCACACTAAACATAGCCTTAACATGACCCCCATTTGCGGCCTCAAGATATTTTGCAAAAGCCTCCCTTTTTAAGGGTGGTTCATGTGTTGAACGTTTATCTAAGATAGTTCCCAGTTTAAAAGTGGCTTTACAGTTTTTATTTTTAGAGGCTATCTCGAGCCAAAAAGATGCTTCCTTAAGATCCCCAATTTCTTCGTACAAACAGCCAATCCGATAGGGGGAATTTTCATTGGTGGTAATTTTTTTGTAAAATTCCAGCGCTTTCATTTTATATAGAAGTTGTTCACCATCGGGGCATAGATCCGCCATCATATCGGATGCTAGGGCTTGTGCCTCAATCTCTTCGGGGTCAGACGAATTAGAAGCGATGATGCTTGGTAAAATGAGTAGAGCACGCTCAATCTGTTGGGTCTTGCAGAAGGTAACAGCAAGTGTAAACCGGGCAGCCAAACGACCCTCATTAAGGGTTTTTTCTATCCAACTAAGCGGTTGAGCAAGGACAGGGTGGCCGTGGTGAAATGCCAAGGCAATCAGGTGCTTTTGAGCGATCTCATTGCCAGCTTTTGCCGCTATTTCTAAACAATCCAAGGCTTCATTAGACCCTTCGGTCTTTTCAAGAGCGAAATCAGCAAGTTGTGTGCCTGCCATTTCAAAACCATGGTTTAGAGATAGTCTGAGCCAGTGAATGGCGAGTTTGCTATTCATTATCCCACAATTTTTATACCTGTAAATTATTCCTAAAAGATACTCTGCTTCCGGGTTGCCTCCTTCTGCCAGGGGGGTCAGTAAATTCACAGCTTTTCTAAGGTCCCTTGAGGGGTTATTTTCCATCAGTTGCATTCTTGCTGCCTTCATTTGGGCAGAAATTTCCCCCTTCTCTGTTGCTGACAAGTAATATTTAAGCGCTTCAGTTAATTTACCACTTTTCAAGGAAATATCCCCCATCACTTCGAGTGCGTGGGGATCCTTTTGATTGGCAGCCTTTGCAAACCACTCTGCTGCTTTAGCGCCGTCTTCGGTAACGCCAATTCCCTCTCGGTAGCAGTAGCCTAGCATTGTCATTGCTTCAGGATCATGTTTGGCGATCGAGGCAAGATAGGCAACCCCTCTTTTTTGTGCTTGGAAGTCTTTCCTTGTAGCCAAATGTCGACCAAAGAGGAGTTTAGCTTTATTGAGACCCTTGTCAGCTGCCTCCTCGATCAGCGAATACCCCCTCTCCTCATCTTTAGTAACGATGTTCCCTTCAATGTAAGTGAGCCCTAGAATATAGAGGGCACTCGGAAACTTTTTCTTCGCAGAACGGGTGTAATAGTCTAAAATCTCCTCCTTGTATTTGGTCGGATCGTCAGATAGTTCTAGACGAATGGCAAGGATAAATAGAGATTCAGGATCCTCTTGATCTGCAGCTTGCTTGAGCCATTTTTCACCTTCTTTCTGATTATCTAGTGGCCCCTTTTGAGAAAGAAGAATCTGTGAAAGGATTTTTTGGCCCTCTAGATAGCCCCCATTTGCTGCAATTCGGAGGTAATGAAGTGCTTTTTCGTAGTCCTTAGGTAAATTTGCACCCCTACTATGGAGATAGAGGATCCCTAGGGTAGCTGCACTTTGGAGATGCCCAGCTAAGGCGAGCCCTTTTAGTTTTTCCAATCCTGTAGGCACATTTCTTTTTGTCCCTATCCCCTCGATCAGGGCTCGGGCCACCATCGATTGAGCATCTTTATCCCCGTGGTCTGCAGACTTTTGAAACCAGTTGAATGCAATTTCTAAGTTTGGTGAAGTGCCCAGCCCCTCGGCGAATATCCGCCCGAGATAGTACTCTGCCATGGAATTGTCATCTTTTGCAGCTTCATTAAACCAATATAGTGCTTTAGGATAATTGCAAGGGACATCTCCCCATCCAAAGAAATATTGTTTAGCCAGAAGGACTTTAGCATCTAAAACGCCACCAAGAGCGCCTATTTCAAGATATTTTTGGGCAAGTTTTCCGTTCCTCTCTATTTCCCCTTCTCCTTCTAGGTAGATTTTCCCTAGGTTATGAGATGCTAAAGGGTCACCTAAGTCCGCCGCTCTTTTGAAGTAGTCAACCCCAATTTTATCGTTCCGAACCACCCCATGGCCGTGCCAATAGTAGATACCTAGTGCAAAGAGAGATTCAATTTGTTCATTGTTCTCTGCCGCTTTTTCGTGCCAGTAACGAGATTTTTTGTAGTCCTGCGGCACCCCTAAGCAACCAGAGTATAGGAAGCCCAGCTGCATCTGTGCATAGCTATCTCCACCGTTTCCTGCGGCTTCCATCAATTTAAGTCCTTCACCCACTTCCCCCTCTTTAATTAGGTTGCCGTCTAGCATCAGACTGCCCAGAAGATATTGATGGTGAGGGGAACCCTCGGCAGCTTTCTTCCTAATCGATTCTAATTCTTTAGGTGGAAAAAGGATTGGGGCTAACTTTTGGTGCACTTTTCGGGCACTTTCTAAATTCGCCTCTTCTTTCTCATTTTTGATAGTGATTTCATAGGCTCCCATGTCTTTATGAACTTCTTTAATGACAGCCTGGATTTCAGACCGCTCTAACCATTTAGGAAGAAGTTTGTGGAGGACGCCCCTTGTGCCGTTGCTATTGACATGGTTTCCAATCCCGGTGATGAATTTGATGCTTGAATAATTCTCCTCTTGGGCAGTTTTCATAAAGTTCATCACTGTTTCTCGCGCCTCTTTGACGTGAAGACCGTGAAGATCGAGCGATCCTTGCAAAGGTAGAGCTGGGTAATGGGTACGATTGACCATTTTGATGTCCAATAGTTGATGAAATGTAAAAGTAGTTTCGAGACGCAATCAAAACAAGAAAAAAAATTAGGAATCCAAAGCTGGGATAGCTTTAAAATTTCGTGTCTATTCTTCTATTCCTATTTAGTGCTATAAGGTTTGTCTTCCAGATCGATTTTATAGGTGATACTCATGCTTCATTCTTTTAAAAAGTGGTTTGTTCCGCTTTGCACACTTCTTGCAACACTATCCTCTAACCCTCTTCTTGGCTTTGAAGACGAAGCATCTGATGCGGACTCTTTATCTCAAGATTATGTCTTCGTAGAAGATGTTGTTTCCCCTGGCGATAGTATCAGCCGCCTCAATGTCAAAGGTTCCTACACTCAAGGGCCAGATAGTGTTTACAACGTTGAAGTCGATCCAGTAGGCAACAGCACTTTGATCCAAATAAAAGGGTTTCCTGGCGATGCTGTTTTAAATGGTGGTCAAGTGGTCGTGACCCCTTCGCATGAGATCAGCTTTGGAATTCCTTATGAAATTCTCAATGCCGATGGTGGAGTTCAGGGAAAATTCAATGGTGTAGCCGTCGTTGGGTCTAAACGTTTGTCTCCTCTGTTAGATTATACGACCAATGCAAATGTTGTTTTTCTGACACTGCAGCCAGCCTTTATGAATAGCGCTGTTTCTTTGAATGAAAAACAGGTTGCTTCTCAGCTCGATATGGCCAACTCAACTGTTCCTCAGCTGAACGCTATTTTGAATGCTTTACTCCCTCTTTCTGACCCTTCGCTTACTTCTGTATTGGATCAACTGAGTGGAAACCAACATACTGTAGATCCTTTCATCACCGGTATATTGAATAGAGAGTTTGTCCGTCGTCTCTACGACCCTCTTCGTCCGATTGTCACAACAATGCCTTGCTGCCGCTGCGAAGATCCTTGCAGTTATGGACTTGATGTTTGGGTTGAAGGAAGCTGGGACCGTGCTTTCCTCCAAAATGATGGAAATGGATTTGGTTTTAACCTAAATGGTTACGAGTTCACATTGGGTGCTCAGACAACTTTTTGCGAAGATTGGACAGTTGGATTAGCCGGTTCTTATGCTTACGATTACATCCGCTACAATTTGGGTGGACATGGCAAAATGGATAGTGGTTTTGCTGGACTCTATGGTCTTTACAGACCACAACATTGGTATGCCCTTCTTGATATTGCAGGGGGTTATTCCAGCAATAAGATCCACCGTAATATCCAAATCGGCTCTTTGAACTACGTGGCAGACAGTACAGCTCCTACTTGCGATCTCATTGGTTATCTAGAGGCTGGTGTTGACCTTCCTCTTTGCTGGGTGCTCATCCAACCCTTTGCTGGTATTGAGTGCAACACCTACTGGAGAGACCGTACAACCGAACATGGTGCTGGCGTTCTTGATTTGATTGTGTATGAAAGAAGAACAACATCGGCAACAAGCCGCGTTGGTCTACACATCACCACACGCCCTTATTCAACGCCCTATTCCACATTCTCTTTAAGTATTGATGGGGCTTGGAACTGCCGTTTAACAGACGACGATGTCCTTTTCTGGCAGAGCTTTACAGGTTTCGGCAACTACTTTGCAGACCATGGTACCCATTACAATCGAAACAGTGCTGAAGGGGCCATTACCCTTTCTTCACAGATCGACGAGACATGGAGAGCTTATCTGCAAGGGGCTGGAGAAATTTGGGACAATGCTTCCGATTACTCTGTCTTAGTGGGCGTACAGGCCTCCTGGTAAACAAAATATAAAACAGGATAAAAAAGATTGCCTCCGGCGAAAGGATAAGTAATATTTACCCTTTCGCCGGAGGCAATCTTTTTTATCCTGTCCTTTTAATGTTTACCAAGCTCATGTAATCTCGAAAACTTGAAAGAGGTTGGGATGGATAAGGCATTGCTAGAAAGCTACCAAGAATATTACGACGTCACCATTCCAGATTTAGCCTACTTCATCCGGCAGATCGACTGTCGCGACGGCTGTCCTGTAAATACCGACGGACGTGGCTACATGCTGGCTTTGCATGCAGGCAACTTCCTTGAGGGTTATAAAATTGCCCGCGGTCCTAATCCCTTTGCCTCCATTTGCGGTATGATCTGTGGGGCCCCTTGTGAAACAACCTGTCGTAGAGACCGTGTCGATAAGACACTGACCATCCGTGCCCAGAAGCGATTTTTAGACGAATGGTTTGGCCTTTCTAAAGAGGCCCATATCCAATCACTAGAGTTTAGTTATGCGCGAGGATCGACAAAGCCGACTCCCAATGGGCTTAAAGTGGCCTGTGTTGGAGCTGGTGTCGCCTCTTTGACCCTTGCCCATGATTTGCTCCGTTTAGGTTATGCAGTCGACGTTTTTGAATGGATGGCAGAACCTGGCGGCATGCTCTATTACGGCGTTCCAAAGTACAGGCTGAAGAATGAAATTGTCGTCAATGAGTGTTTTGCCATTGAAGCGCTTGGAGCTAAAATCTATTACAATCACAAAATTGGTCGAGACAAGACCATGGACGACCTCTTGAACCACTACGACGCTGTCTTCTTAGGGGTGGGCCTTTGGAAATCTCGTGATCTTCCCATTTCAGGAGCTGATCAACCAGACATCATCAAGGGAATCGATTATCTACGCGTTCTCTGCGCTGGCGGCACATGGCCAATTAAAAAACATATGGTCGTTGTTGGGGGAGGAAACGTTGCTTTTGACGTCGCTCGCTCATCTGTTCGAAACGGCGCCGAAACCGTCACCATGGTCTGTTTAGAATCACGTGATGAGCAGACTGCCGACGAATTTGAGATTGAAGATGGAATGGAAGAGTGGATTAAAATCCTCAATCGTTTGGGTCCTAAAGAAATTGTCAGGGACTCTGAAGGCAATGTTATTGGTCTCAAGGTGCAACAAATCCTTTCCCTGTTTGATGCAGAGGGAAGATTTTCCCCCCGCTGGATTGAGGGAAGCGAGTCGATTATCCCTTGCGACTGTATTGCACTAGCTATTGGCCAGGCGCTCGACCCTTCTTTTATGGAAGGATGGGAAGATAAAAGTAAGCTTGCTTTGGACCGTGGGTTGATCAAGATTGAGCGCGGAACAGGCCGTACCTCGATTCCTAAACTTTATGCTGGGGGAGATGCAGGGTATGGCCCTGCCCTGTTTATCACCGCCATCAAACATGGCCAAGAATCAGCTAGAGCGATTGATCACGATCTTTTGGGAACAAACCCCTACCAGGAATTTTCGGCCGAATTCCATGAAATCCAACCTATGCGTGACAAGACCTACTTAAGAACACACTACGCCCTTCCTACTGCTCAGCCTGTCAAAGAGCGTGTACACAACCTCAACATGGTCGAGAATAACTACACCCTCAATGAGGCGATCGAGCAAAGTAATCGCTGTTTACAATGCCATGTCTCCCCTGTTTTCGACGGTTCCCTTTGCATCAAGTGCAATGGATGTGTCGACGTCTGCCCAACTAATTGCCTATCCCAAGTTCCCATCAGCAAATTGAATCTAGATTTAGCCGATGGAAGCCTAAGGAAAGCTGTAGATAATTTTTACGGTGTGGAAAGTGAAAAGATGGAGAAGGGATCCCTCGACCAGATGGGGACGGCTATGTTGAAAGACGAAGATCTTTGCATACGGTGCGGCCTTTGCGCTGAAAAGTGCCCCACGCAAGCTGTGACCATGGATCTCATGGACTACAGCTTCCGCTGGATCGGCTAACGGCCGAGGGGGCTGCAGAGGCCAAATTTGGAATAAAACGAACAAGCGCCTGACGGCGGACAATCGGCCTACGCAGTAGAGCCGATGTCTTCGTTTTTTCCAACTTTAGCCTCTGCAGCCCCCTCGGCCGCCCGATTTGCCTCCAACAAACAATTCAATCGGAAAGCGATTTTTCAAGCAGAAAAAAATGTAAAAATTGTACAGTATCAAATAACATAATTCCCGTTCGTCAGCCAATGAGGAAGAGCAAATATGGGCCAATTAGAGCATAGTAATTTTATTGTCGATATTGATGAATCTTTAACGATTGCAGAGCTCTTTTGTGCAATCGTCGATGAATTGGGGAATCAAGAGGGGATCGAACCTTTAAAAGAGCCCTTTAACCCAAAATCTTTTTCTAAAATTCTATCCTTGAGTTTGCTTCTTAAAAAGCTAAAATCATCCATAGGCGGTAATGAAAAACTATCTGCACTTATCCATTTAGCGATCAAACAATGTGATAAATCCCTTTCCGATTTAGTGATCAGCGCAGCTCCTGCTGTTCTTGCTAGAGACATGAGCTATTTTAGGCCATTAAAAGGAGTTGATATTTTTCAACGGCTTGAGCCCTTCAACAATTGGAAAAGTGTCATTAGTAAAGAGAGGTTGTGGTTTTTTGAAAAATCGAGCATCAGTGCCCCTACTTCTTATTGTAGTGGAATCGATCATTCCAATTGTCCTATTAAGGGCGTGAATTTTGCCTCACAAGACTACCTAAGTTTGTCCTCCCATCCAGCTATTAAAGAGGCTGCTATTAAAGCCATTCAAGAATATGGGGTACACAGTGCTGGCTCTCCAGCCGGTTTTGGAAACACAAAATTTTCTATGCACCTAGAAGGGGTGATTTCCAGATTTGTTTCGATGGAGTCTGTGACCCTCTATCCAACAGGATGGGGTGCAGGTTTTGGAGTTCTCTCAGGCCTTATTCGTCCTAAAGATTATGTTTTGATGGATCAACTTTCTCATGCTTGTTTAAGGGAAGGGGCAATTGCAGCGACTCAGAATGTCTCTTTTTTTCCCCATCTCGACAACGGTGCTGTCGAACAGAAATTAAAAGCCATTAGAGTAGAGGACAAAGAGCATGCGATTCTTGTTGTTACTGAAACTTTGTTTTCAATGGATTCCGACAGCCCAAATTTAGAAGAATTACAAGCGATATGCCATAGATATGGGGCCTTTCTACTCGTCGACATAGCCCATGATTTAGGCTGTTTGGGAGAAACTGGGAAAGGTATTCTAGAAGATCAGAGGATGATCGGAAAAGTTGACCTATTGATTGGAAGCTTTTCAAAAACATTTGCTTCAAATGGTGGGTTTATTGCTGCTAATTCTAAAGCCGTTAAAGAGTACCTCTCTTTTTTTAGCGGACCTCGCATTTTTTCTAATGCCCTTTCTCCGGTTCAAACGGCTGCTGTGATTCAAGCATTTGAGATTATCGGAAATAAGGAAGGACAGTATTTAAGAGATAAATTAATGGGTAACATTCTTTATTTAAGAAGAAGATTGACAGAAGCCGGTATCCGTTTTTTAGGAAGTCCTTCAGCTATTGTCCCGGTGATTATCGGAGAGGAGGGACTAGCTAGGATAACTGCTCGACTTCTCATAGAAAAAGGGGTCATCATTAATGTTATTGAGTTCCCTGCTGTGCCAAAACGGGAGGCCCGTATACGAATACAGGTGATGGCAAACCACACTAAAGAAGATATCGACCTTTTAGTCGAAGGGTTAATCGAATCTATTGAGCAAGCAAAATTCATACGTTCCCAAGTGCTTTAAACTGAAAACCAGAAGTTACGTCTGTTTCGCAAAGCTTTTGGACTGCTTTGAGTCCTCTTTAGCTATGTTTTTAAGGCATTTTTGTAATCGCCTTTGTAAATGTCGATCCCGCTAGCTACATTTGAGCTTGAGGAAGAAGAGTATGCCCTTTATTCACAAGAGTGAGTAATTTCTTCCCTTCCAGTTTATATAAGGTCACACTCTTCGACCCTTCTAAGCAGCAGGATTGCATTTTAAGCTGCACAATAATAAGTTGAAGGTTTTTAAATATCTCACTATTAGTTCAAGAGATTAAAATCCATGTCAAATCTTATCCATCCAAATTCATCACTCATTGATGCTTTAACAAGGCTTCTCTTAACGGCTGTAGGTAGTCCTATCCATGAACTGACAGAAAAAGTGGACGAGTTAAGGGAAATATTTTTAGAAAATAATGCCCCCCTTGGAAATCCAAACCGAGATTTTTTAAAGGCTTTAAAGCCTATCAGTCAACCAGGTCAATTATTGATCGGGCAATTATTCCTACAGATTTTTATCAGTCGAGTGGAGGGTAAGATAGACGAAAAAGTCTTTGATCAAGGATTCCATGGAACCATCCCTTTGTTGACTTCCATTAGAGGCATTGAGATTGTCATCACCCTGTTGCCTGAAGAGGATCGTCAAAATTCCAATATTCTTCACCCTCTTGTTTCCTTATTCAAAGGGCTTAATAAAAAAGAGGATTGCAAGGCCCTTGTACACAAGATTTCTGATGCCTCGAAAGATGACAGACCCTCTATGATTCGACGGACTGCAGAAGTTATTACGTCAGACGATCCTATCGCAATGAGACTCAAGTTCCTTTCGATGGTGGGAAGCTACTTTGATGATGAATGGAAAGTGCTTCTTAGACAAATGAGCAAGATTCTTGCGGGAGCGACCGATGCCTCTCTTTGTGCACAATTTCGTGAGGTCTTTCTATCCATAGGCCAACAGGAAAGAGACGATTTTATCGAAAAGGCTAAAGGCTTCATTCAGGCAGGTGATGGGGCAGAAGGGTTATTGGCTGTCTATTTGGTTGTTAAGCAATGTATAGACGAAAACAGGAACGATATTTTAGAACAGGATACCTTCTTTAGACAAATAAACGATGCTGGAAAGCGAGCTGATGTGATTGCCCTCCTGTTGATGCTACAAGCCCCTTTACAAAACGATGAGATCACGAGCGCCGCTTCACTGTTAACGGAAATAGAGAATGCGCGGCAGCGTAAGAATCTATTGAAAGTTTTCGAAACGGTACTAAAGGTCCAAAGAGGGTCCCTGATTCAATGGGTCGGCAACCTGATCGGGGGCATCAAGTGTGGGGATCTTGCTGCGAAATTTCTGCAAGCCTTCGCAACTCTTTCTAAAAAAGAAAAAGATAGTATTGTTGCATCGGTAGAAGATTTCATTCAGCCCGATGACACAGCTGATGGGCGTGCCGAGATCTATTTATGTGTTAAAAGGGCAACGGATGCAAAAAGGCAAGATATTCTTGATTGGGGTTCTAATCACCACCTTATAAACGCTTCAGCCGATAACCGTGCAGACATTCTGAACGGGATGATTTTGATCCCTCCTAATTTATTGGAGGAGGCATTTACTAGTCTTGTCGATTTATTCAATCAATTCCCCTTTTCAGGGACGCGTCAACGTATTTTGAGCCTCATCGAAGAGGTTCAATCAAAAAAAAGGGCTCTTTTTGTTATGCAAATTGCCTCTCCCCTTAAAAAACTAATAGGTATAGAGCAAAAAGTCCATTTTATCAAAATGATGACACTATTTGAACCTCAAGAGGGGAGTGAAGGTTTTATCCAGTTGATCGATCGCTTCTTGTCCAAGATAACAACGCTAGATGAACAGGCAGCCTTTTTTCAAGAGGTTAAAAGCAAGTCAGTGAAAATGAGGATTTCTTACATTGAGGAAATGCTCAATCGATCAGATTCTATAATGCAAGAAATGGAGACTTAGGCTGTATTTCATAAGCCTAGATCCGCCGACAGGCGTTTGTCCGGTTTTATTCCAAACTTGGCCTCTGCAAGCCGCTCAGGTAATAGCGCCAACTCCTATAAATGAGAAGTACTCGACGATATCAATATAGGCGTGTTAAAAGAATTGATGGTTGATTTTTTGTGGGTTGATGGATGGGCTGGGCTATTGTAGGTACGATTGTGATGGGCCTTTTCTCCTTTTTTTGCTATTTCTATTACGCAAGAAAGGGACAATTCGACAACTCAGAAGAGACTAAATATATCGTGTTCCGGGACTCTGACGATGCCTAAATACCGCAATTCGCTTAACAAAGATGGGGATGGGTACGACCCTGCCATGAGCCGCCGCCGTTTTCTTGTGCTGCTTGGCGCTGCAGCAGGCTTTGGAGCTCTGCAGCTTCTTGGGGTTTCGGTCCTCGGTTTTCTTTATCCTAATGCGATGAAAATACCCCCCTCCATCTTTTCGATTGGTCGGCCTGAAGATGTTTTATCGAAAGATGGAAAGTTATTCGTGGCAAGCCAAAAGGTGTTTATCCAAACACAGGCCGGTAAGGTGCGGGTTCAGACCGCGGTCTGCACACATCTTGGCTGTACTGTCAACATGACAGAGACAGGGTATAAATGCCCCTGCCACGGCTCAGTCTACGACAGGTTAGGAAGAAACGTTGCAGGTCCTGCCCCAAGGCCTCTAGTCTTTTTCGATGTCTTCAAGGGAGCCTCTGGAGACCTGATGGTCGATAAGGCCAAAACGACTTTAGACTACGAAGCAGCATGGTTTTCCGCATGAGTTTTAAAGGACAACCAAAAGAAAGTTTTTTTGCACATCTCCTCGATATGCCGAGGGCCTTTATCCGTTCCATTTTCCGTCATAATTACCCTAATAATGATGTCGACCGTTCAGAAATTGTCTTCAAAAACTTTTTCCTCCATATCCATCCTGTCAAATGCCATAAAAATTCGATCGACCCTTTCTATACATTAGGTCTTGGGGTGATTTCCTTCTCCCTTTTCGTCCTTCTGACCATCTCTGGCGTGGTTTTGATGTTTTACTACATACCGGCAGAAGATCGGGCCTATGAGATCATGAAGGATTGGCAAGATACAACCCCGTTTGCCCAGATGTGGCGCAATATGCACCGGTGGAGCGCCCACATGATGGTCCTCTTCGTATTCCTCCACATGTCCAGGGTCTTTTATACAGGGTCGTATAAGGGTGAGAGGAAGTTTAACTGGGTTGTGGGAGTCATCCTGATGGTTTTGACACTCCTCCTTTCTTTTACAGGTTATCTTCTTCCTTGGGATCAACTGGCCTTCTGGGCGATCACCGTTGGTTCCGAAATTGCTGGTTATGCCCCCAACATTCCTGGATTTCAATACAACATCAATAAAACGATGCTGTTGGCCTCCACAAGTGTTGGGCAGGATGCTTTAATCCGCTTCTATGTGCTTCACGTGGCTGTGTTGCCGTTGGCTGCAACGTTGCTTATCGGCGTCCATTTCTGGCGAGTCCGAAAAGATGGAGGGCTCTCCCGTCCACCTGATAAATTCAAGCCGGAGCCTTACCGAGTGGTTCAAAGGAGCGATACACGAGAGTCCTTTGCCCCCGGCGTTAAACGGACATATGGGCTCATGGAGCTTGTCAGAGGAACATGCCCGACAGTTGATAAAGGCCCTTATAATTTTGTCTTTACCTGGCCACACCTCTTGCGGGCAGAGATGGTCGCTTTTTTATTTAGCACCGTGCTTGTCTTGTGCCTTTCGTTTATCGATGCGCCATTGGAAGAGGCGGCAGATCCCACCAAGCCCCCAAACCCTTCAAAAGCCCCTTGGTATTTCCTGGGTCTTCAAGAGATGGTCTCCTATTCTGCCTTCTGGGGGGGTGTAGGGGTCCCTGCATTGATGGTGATCGGTTTGATGTTAGTTCCTTACCTTGACCGGAATCCTTACGGCTCTGGCTACTGGTTTCACCGCAGCCGTTATTTGGCGATCTTTTTATTCACAGCCTTCATGGTATGGCAAACAGCTTTCATCATCATCGGAACCTATTTCCGGGGTGCTAACTGGGGCTGGATCTATCCTTGGTTTGAAAACTATGCGAGGCACTGATGAGGGGCAATAAATACCAAATTGCGCTGATTCTCCTTCTGGTGGTTACCACCATCCTTTTTGGGATATTTTGGTTCAGAGAGCTGTTTCCTGAATATAAAATCTATCAAGAGGCCTTTCAGAAAATTGAGGTCTTCCGCTCTTCGTTTACAGGCCAACCTCCTGCCCCCTTTACTCCAGGGGTTAAGCAAATCCTGATGAAAGAGGGAAAAGGGCCTGAAAAGGTAGATCGATGTATTTCTTGTCACGTTGCGCTTGAGGTAGAAGATTTTTCTCCGACCCGTATTTCTAAAGATATCAATGGAGAGATACTAAGAGATAGCCACGGCGTGCCGATCAAAGAAAAAAACCCTACTTATGTCTTCTATCTCCTTCGAGAAACGATCGACCAGCTGAGAGACTCCAGTACGATCGCTGCTTTAGAAAAGAGTGGTGATGCTGCTGCTGTGGACGAGCGGCTGACAAGAGCCAGGCAGCTTGAAGAGATATCGACAAAGCAGATAGAGGGTGCTTTACAGATGCATCCGCTGATGGGAAAAGAGGTGCGCCCTCTGGAATACCATCCGATGAATGAATTTGGGTGTACCAGCTGTCACAGTGGAAACGGAAGAGCGTTGACCATAGATCGCGCCCACGGGCCGATCTTTGATGAGGCCTATGACACTGAATTCGAAGGGCCGAAGCCCCAGTTTTTAGAAAGAGATCCTCTTCATGATCCTAAATTTGCTTCCATTTTTAATGATAAGCCGGGGGACAAGCTCCTGTTTCAAACGACCCCGATGTTGATCGGCCCTTTGATGGAAGCACGCTGTGTTCAATGTCATAAGGTCGGTGGGGAACAGTTTGAAGAGGCAAAAGGGAAAATTGTCCGCCTTTTGCAACAAAAAGACAAAGAGCTAGATCTGCAAAAAAAGAGTCTCGATCAGGCGATTGAGGCCTTCACGACCCTCTATCAGTTGCAACAACAGGTGTTAGCAAATGGGATTGAAAAAACAACAAAAATTGTTGAACAAAGAACACACGATGACACCCTCACTGCTGCACACGTTAAAGCCGCCCGTGGGCAATTGAAACTTTTACAGGAGGGGCTAAAACAAGATGCCTTGTTAGACAAACTTGACCAAGAGATGGAGAAAGCATTAGGCACACCTAAGCTAACCGAATCGATTTTAGCTGGAATCAAGCAAGGGAATCAGCTGGTTGATTTATTACAGTCTAACAAACAAAACCCAGAGGCGACCGGGACCTTGTTTAAGCTGATGCTGAACATCGATCTGAAAAAATCGATGATGCAGCACGTGACCGACACAGAGGTTAGTGTCTCAAAAGCTGTGAATGATGCTTCCGATTTATCACAGATGCAAGGCGATGTAGATCAGCTTACAACTCACTTTAAGCGAGGTCGTTCTCTATACTTTTCTCAAGCCTGTTATGCCTGCCATAAAATTGCTGGTGTAGCAAGAGGAGGGGTAGGTCCGGAACTGACTGAAGAGGGGAATAGTTACCCTTGGTTTGTCAAAGAGTCGATTGTCTGGCCACAGGCAGATTTAAAAACGTCCACCATGCCTAACATGCTTTTAGATCATGAAGAGCTGCAAGATTTAATGACCTATCTTTTGGCTCAAAAGGGGAAAAAACTTGCAGATTCTGATGTTGGACGAAAAACTTTATTGAAGGCTTGGGATGCGGGAGAGAAGACGTCCATTGAAAGGGCGATTCCGCCTGAAGAAATCCATGATTTAAACGCCGGGATGATGACCTTTGCCCTTCAAGGGTGTGCAAGTTGCCACCGTTTGGAAGGGTATACATCAGAAGTGGGTTTCAAAGCGGATGGCCCTAAAGAAATTTATGATCAAGAACACTGGTTCCGAGAGACGATTCCTGAAGATGTGGGAAGCCGAGAACTGGTCAATATCCTAAAAGAAAAGGGTTTTGAGATTGATCGACACATATTCCACAATATCCGTCCTCCTTCAATCTTGGAAGAGATCGAAGCAGAAGATCCTGAACTATTACTTGGTTTCTTTGCCCCCTTTAGATTTTCGCTAAGGGCCGATGATGACGAAAAGTGGAAAGATAGAGTCCTCCGTGTGATGAAGACCTATTATCAGGTCTACGGCTTAGGAAGATTAATCGGTCCAAGGCCTAACTGGTCTGGAATTTACCGTTCAGATGAATGGTTGATGGAACATTTCTGGAATCCTTCTAGCCATGTCCCCCGTTCGATCATGCCTGTCTTCCCGTTTGACGACTCCAAGCTGCAGCAACTGACCTATATGTTGGATCAGTTGGGCAAAAAAAACCGGGATCATCTCCGTGGAGAATGGGATATTTTCGGGTTTGATCCGAAACAGGCGTTCCAAAGAACCTGTGCCCAATGTCATGGAGATCAGCTGAAAGGAAATGGGCCAGTCTCTGTCTGGATCTACCCTATTCCAAAAAACCTGAGAAACGCCTCGTTCTTAAGTGGTCTTGGAAGAGATCGGGTAAGAGCTTCTATTATCCATGGCGTAAAAGGGACTCCTATGGCTCCTTGGGGCGAATCTTGGCCTGATAAAGGAGAAGGGTTTGCCACTCCTGTTTATAAGCAACAAGAGGTTGAGCAGATGGCCCATTGGATCTTCGATCAACTCCCTTCAGGGGTTGTCGGCCAACCGCCAAAATGGCAATACGGACCAGAAGAGCTCATCCAGGAGCTCAATACTGAACCTGCTCCAAAACCATTGAGAGGTGGTTTTTTTCTTGATATTCAAAGTGTTATTCAGACCAAGTGGACAGAAGAAAAGCTTTTCACTGTTTTTCCAGGAGATCCCTATGGTGTCACAGACGACCGTTACTACATTAAAAAGGAATATTACACTCCGGAAAATATCGAATCGGGGAAAAAACTATTTACTTTGCAATGTGCCATGTGCCATGGATCCGATGCAGATGGATCGAGTAATCGTGCAGAGGTGATGCAAGATGCTAAACCGAGGATGTTAACCAACCTCGACTGGATCGATTCAAGGGATGATATGCGATTATTGCAATCGATCACCTACGGCGTTCCTGGCACCGCCATGACATCTTTTGCCGATATCACGACCGCCTGGCAAAGGGTGCAGCTCGTTATTTACATCCGTAGCCTGTCTGAAAAAAATTTAGCTTATAAAAAAGTACGTGAACAACTCTATTCAAGCACCATTGCTTCTGATAATGCCATTACATCTCCCTCTCTTCGAAAGCTTTTTGATGAGCAAAGAAAAGGGGTTGAGACGCTTGGAGTGTCGATTACTTCAAAAGAGGGGGCCGAGCTGTTAGCTCCTCTTTATACTCAGTGGTCATCAGGAGCTCTGCCGGTCTATTCAAAAATTGGGGTCAAACCCCCTGAAGAGCAGAAGACGCTTGAGCTTGAGATGGAGCAGTTTGTTCAGTTCAAGATCGATCAGCTAGGTAGGGAAGAAGAGCGGGAAAAAAGCCTATTCCCTTCTAACCTAACCGAGAAGGATAAAGACCTGAAAGAATGGAAGGCCCTTTTGCGAGGGATGAGAGAAACCTTCGCAGAAAATCGGCGCTTGTGGAAGGATCAGTTAGAAGAAATCGAAGAGGAAAGAAGTGGAAGCAACTAAAGTCGTGTACGATGATACCCCAGTCAAATGGCTTGTCTACCCATCCCTCATCTTTCTTCTTTTTGGAATGTTGGTTGGCCTTTTTATCTCGATCAACGGCTTCTTAATACCCGACTATTTTTCGGGTGAATATATCCACTTCGGACGGGTTCGACCTGTCCATGTGGGCACTGTCACTCTTCTTTGGTTGCTTTCTGTCGATGTGGGACTGATCTTTTACTTTGTCCCTCGTCTTTGCGGTACACCTATTTGGAGCGTAAAACTTGCGAAAGTGGCTATTGTCATCTGGTGGTTTAGTCTCGTTTTAGGGAACCTCTCTTTCCCTTTTGGAACAAACTGGGGCTGGGAGTATGCCGAACTGCCCATGTATGTCTCCTACATCCCGATCAAGGTATTGTTCGTGGTCGCCTGGGCCATGCTCGCCTTCAATCTATTGGCGACTATTGCGAAGCGGAAATACGAAAAGATGTATGTCTCTCTCTGGTATACCCTCGGAACAATCATCTGGACGACCATCACAGTCTACGTAGGCTGGTTCTATATAAACGATCTTCCTGGGGGCATTTCTAGAGTCAATGCCAGCTTCTTTTATGTGCATAATCTTGTAGGGCTCATTTTCACACCGATGGGGCTTGCATCGGCCTACTATTTTTTACCCAAATTCGCCAACGTCCCTATTTATAGCCACAGATTATCGATGGTTGGTTTTTGGACGATTGCTTTTACCTATGCCTGGATTGGAGCTCACCACATCATCCACGGACCCGTTTCTCAGTGGCTTCAGACCACCTCTATCGTCTTTTCTCTTTGGCTTTTCATCCCTGTTTGGAGTGTCGTGACCAATATTTTCGGCACATTGAGGGGAAATTGGAAGAAATATCTAGAAAGTCCAGGGATCCGTTTCATCATGATGGGGAACGTTTTCTACCTTTTGACGTGTATCCAAGGCCCTTTAATGGCTTTGCGGAACATCAATGAGATCACCTCAAAAACTGACTGGGTCATCGGACATTCTCATATCAGTTTGTTTGCGACATTCACCTTTTTTGCTAGTGCCGGGGTCTACTATTGCGTCCCTAGGATGGAGAGAAAGCCCCTTTGGTCTGTAGAGCTAGCCGATTGGCACTTTTCTTTGAGTATGCTGGGCTCCCTCTTTTTTATCCTTCCCTTATGGGTAGGAGGTTTTCTGCAAGGTTTGGAGTGGGCCAATTGGGCCAATGGAAAGACCTATGCCGAATATTTGCAAAACATCAGCGTTGTCCCCTTTATCGAGACGATAGTCCAGATGCAGCCTTGGTGGTTGATGCGAATGATTGGCGGAGCCATTTTGGTTTTCGCTAATTTCATCTTTGTGTTGAACATTTTTAATACGATTGTTCTGCAACCTAGAGAAGAAGTTGTTTCGAAGGAAGCTGTATGAGTGGACTTGGTCATAAAGTCGAAGGGTCGTTTTGGTGGACTGTCATCGGTGTCTTCCTGTTTTTTTGCTGCGCGATCGGTATCACCCTTATTATTCCCCCTTTAGTCGATCCCACCTGGTCGGAAAATACTTCTCATTACCAAAAACAACTCTATGAAGTGGGCGATCCGAGAGTCTTTATTTCAAACAGCGTGACAGGTAATTACGACTTACAGTTTGTCGCTTCGATGGAAGAGGGGAAAACCCTTTCGGCCTTCGTTGAAGGGGAACGTTCCCGTATTGTTGCCCCAGACTATTTAAAAAAATATATCAGTAAAGAAGATGGGCCCATCAAACTGACTCATAAAATTCTCTTCCTAAGAAACCCAACCCCACCTTTTAAGGTAGAAGTTGAACGGCTTCAACAGGAGCTGAAAAAAGTCTTTACCGATGAGACCCCTAAGTGGAAAGAAAAGGGGATGACACTTCCCCTCTTTCAGGTGATGGAACTTTACGATCCTGGTTTAAAAGTGGCCTTTGCTTCGTCTGCAAGTGAGGGGGCTCTTGAAGATTATACAGAGGAACATTTTGTCCTCCTTGATGGAGAGAGCAAGGAAAAGGGCCATTTGTACATCAAAAACCCTGTTGAATATCGTGTAAGGGAGATTGAAGTCCCGACAGGAAAAGGGTACCTCTATTCACAAAATGGAAAGGCGATTGCCTCTTTGGAGGAGCTCAAAAAAATGGGCTTTTGGTCGAGACAAGACCTTATCAAAAAAGGGGAGAGGATCTACGCCATTGAAGGGTGTTGGTATTGCCATACCGACCAGACTCGGACCTTGGTTCAGGATGTGGTTCTCAATGGTTCTGATGCCTACCCTGCCCCTCCATCGACAGCAAGTGAATACATTTACCAAGATGTTACCTTCCCCGGTACAAGGCGCATTGGGCCCGATATCTCCCGTACAGGGGTGAAAAGGCCTAGCCGCGATTGGCATAAGTCCCATTTTTGGGCACCTAAAACAGCAAGTCCAGGCAGCATCATGCCTTCCTTCCAACATTTCTTTGATGATGATCCAAGAGGTACTCCTGGTGCAAAAATGGGTGTCCCTAATTTGCAGTTTGAGGCGATCTATCAATATATGATGACAAAGGGGACACGGTTGACCTCCCCCTCTAAAGCTTGGTGGTTAGGAAAAGACCCTGTTAATACAAAAGAGATCATCGATGGGCACGTAAAAAAATGATGGGCCAATGGATACACTACAGTCTGATCATCCTTTTTTCTGTAGGTGCACTGATCGCCTTTATCTTTTCATGGTGGGGAAAAAAGTTTGACTGGTCTGAAGAAGCAAGTAAAACCCTTTTTATGGACGACCCCGAAGAGAAAATATGAGTGACGAAATAAAAGATGTACCCCAATCGTACGAAACAAAAATTCCTCGCTGGTTGATCTGGACCTATATCATCCTCCCTTTCATAGGTCTTTTTGTCTGGATCCATTATTGGGATGGCAGCACTGGATGGCTCGATCGCGGCCACTGGAAAGCATTACAACAAGCGGCAAAAACAACAGGACCCTACAGTGAGCCCTGAAGAGGTTTTTGTCTTAGCAAAGCAAGGATGGCTTCCTGCACCTCGTGAGACAGATGAACAATTTTTAGCCAGAATCGAGCAAGGGAAGAAAACGCCTGTCCATTTTGAAAAAGAAAGTGAGCAAGAACACCTTTTAAAAGAGGGGTCTTGCATCACCCAAAAATTGTTCGGTTTTTCCATCGACTGGGTGTCAGTTGTCTTTAGCAATAGGAAGCTCTCTTTTTTTGAAGGGGCAGCTGCTTGGATTTTTCAAGAAGCAAAGACCTCTCCTGAAGAGGCGTTTCTTCAATTAAGGAAAAGCCTTAGGGGGAAAAAATATCTGTTAGGTTACTACCCAGTCGATGAGTTAGTCGGACACGAGCTGGTCCATGTCTCCCGTATGGCCTATTCAGAGCCCCTTTTCGAAGAGATGCTTGCCTATGAAACTTCCAGCTCTCCTTTCCGAAAAGCTTATGGCCCTCTTTTCAGACAGCCCAAAGAGGTCAACTTTTTTCTGATCACCCTCGTTTTGCCCCTTTTTGGCACTTTTATCCCTTACCTCTGGACGATCCCCTGTCTCGTCCTCCTATTTTTTGTTGTGCGCCTTTTTATCCACCGCCGCGCCTTTGATAGAAAGAAGAGAGAGATCACAGAAGCCTTACCCGAAAATCACCGCGGTCTTTTTCTATTGGCCCTCTCCGACGAAGAGATCCTAGAGAAGGGGCTTCCAACTTTTAACACTAAACTTCCAAGAGGCAAACTACTCCAATATTTGTCTAATATTGCAAAATAATAATTGACATAAGTTAAACTCCTCCCTTATAATCATCCCTTAATTATTTATATAGGGTTCTATTATGTCAGTACATTCTACTTTACGCTCTATGTTGGGCCCCGTTTTAACCAACATACTAACACGCCTTCAACCATTTGTTTCTAAGCCTGGAACAGTTGGAACTGTCTTTGGGGTTGCTGGAGTGGCTTTCGCCATTTTTTTCTTTCTGAAAGCCAGAAACGCCCAGCTTTCACTAGCTCAACTTAAGGCAAAAGTAATATCTGCCGAACAACAAATCGAAGAACTATCAGTAAGCGAACTAAATAAGCAATTGATAGAGACCCAAAGGGGAAAAAGGAAGCTCGAATTAGAAAATTGTAGAATTAAAGGAGAGGCAGAAGCCACAATTGCAGCTTTAAGAGCTCGGTATGAAACGGAAGCCGAGCTCAAAGAAGCAAATGAATCATTATCTAAAAATCTCAGACAAACTACAGCTAGGGTCCGCTCTCTAAGGCAAGTGTTAGTTAAATCACAAATAAAGATTGAGGATCCTTAGCAGGAAAGTAAGTGAAGCACTTAGTTAAAACTGCAAACAATAAATGGCAGCCAGTACAGGCTGCCAAATGTATTTTACAATCTTGAACCGGGGCTTCGCCCTTCGGGCCTGTTTCAGGGCAATACCATAGTATCAGTAGACGTGGACCAGGCAGCACGATTCTGTTGTATTCCCGAAGGCTATCCTTTTCAATCCTATCTACCCCATACGCATCAACTTAAGGAACACCAATTTCTCAACAATCTGTTAAAAGCAAATTACTTACAAAGAAACGTTTAGAAATCAATTTAGTCAAAAACGGCTTAAATCTTCGAAGAAAGGCCCAAGATTACTCTCTGTGCTCTCCGTGAGCTCTGTGGTGATCTTCTTTATATTTTTTACCACAGAGCTCACAGAGAGCACAGAGAGAGGATTTTGAATTGCCCCTTCTAGAATAATCGACTCTGATATTCTACTCTTTTTTTATTCCATCTATTTGTGGTTAATTAGCTTAGCATCTACCTCTAGGCTTAGGTTGATGCGTATGCCTATCTACCCTGTTATTTTTTTTATTAGCTAAACACATCTGTAAACTTAATATGCAAGACTATTGTTTCTGGATGAAATTTCCCCCCTATTCTTGTGTTGCTGTCGTAAAATCAAGAAGATAAAATGTTTCTAAAAAAAATCAGGAAAAATTATGGCAACATCTGTAGGCAATGGTCCACAACAAGGTATTCCACCTACTACACAAGTTTTTCAAACAAGTTCTAGCCAAGAATCGATTCAAGATCTGTTCTCTCCGCCCCAAGTCCAACCAACCTCTTCACAACACGATCTCACTGGAAGGATCACCCCGATCGATGAAACTATCCAGAAGCTAACCGAAAGAGTATCCAATTTAGAGACAGTAGTTTCTGAATTGCGCCAAATCGTCGTAGAACTTCGATCACAGTTACAAGCACAGCAAAAGAGAGCACTATGACTACAATTAGCCAACTAACACCTGCGGATAGTGGTAGCTCTCTATTTCATGGCTCTTAGGCATGAGATGTAAAGCTTCTTGACTTTAGAAATGAAGTATTGAATTTATGTTTACCTTCTGTTTTTGTTCAAAACAGAAGGTGATCCTATGAAAAAGATACTGTTTCTGCTTTTACTTGCTGCCAGTTTTATAGAGGCAGGTCCCTCTTTATACGATCGAAACTATTTTGGGCTTGATTGGGGGCGTGGGGGAGCTTATGGACCTGACAAAGGTTGCCCCTGTTCAAAAGATCAAGATCCCGATTGCCAGTGTGATAAATAGTTTATTACGATTGGTATTAAGCCTTGTCGCCGCGGATCTTTTCGAGAAAAGCCCTAGCTTCAGGAAGGGTTAGGGTAAACCTGCTATCTCGCATCATGAGTTTTCCTAACCACTCAACAATTGAAGCGGACGAGTCGGTTGATAGGGTGGAAAGGCTATAAACTGCTCTCTGCATGTTTTCCCATTTGATATGCCTACGTAGGATCCCTTCAGGAGAGATGATGCTTAAACATTCTTCAAAGGGCACTCCTGTGAGCGCTTCAAAGAAGGCAATGGCGATCTGAAAATTCTGAATCCGTTTGATTGTCCCCTTTAACTGCTCTAATTTTATCCCCATATCTGGATAAGGGGGCGATTTGATAGCTTCGATAAGCTCGATCCATTGTTTTTCGAGAGTTTCTCTTTCCCCAAGAGGGGTGGTTCTAGGCTCAATGAGGTAAGAAGTTTCTAATTTCGTTACCAGAATAGGGCGGATTTTTTCGAAACGGGGGTCGTTGACATCAAGTTTAGAGGGTAAATTGAACATCCCATCTTGCGGCATTAGCTGAAAAATAAGAGGGTTTCCTTCTACGACCACCATCCGGTCGATATCAATGGATAGGTGAGTTGAGCCCCATTTTTGCAATGTTTCTACCCCTTTAAATAAAGGGATAAATCCTTGAACTATTTTTAAGGGGCCTCGACCCTTGTAAGCCTCCCTTCGGACTTTTAATGAGGGTTCTATCACAAGAGCCTCGTGATCAGACACCTCTGTGGTGGGGGGCAAGAGGCCTAGAGGAGTTTCTTTGCTAAAAATGGCCCTCAAACTATTGTTTGCCTGTTTCCAAAGGACAAATTTCCCCTTTTCTTCTATTTTAGCTGGTCCCTCCTCGTATTTTCCGTCTTGTAGAAGCAACAGCCGTTTGCTTTTTTTGAATACCAGGACTGAACGGGTGGGATAGATCTTTTTAGCTACGATCCACTCATCGACCACCCCTTCCCCTTCGCTTAAGGTTTTAAGGGCTGATATTTTTATTCCCAAAGGGAGTTTTTCCCCTCTTCTTCTGAGAAGCTTTTTCTGAAATTCTTTTAGATTGAGACCACTTTGTTCATACTTTTCGACAATTTCAATGATATCTCTATTCCAACGTTGAACATAGATCCCATCCTCCAATTTGGAACAAAAAGTGCCAAAAAATGAACGAGTTAGCCAATTGTTAGCTTCTATTAATGGAAGGCCTTCCCACAACTCTTTGGCTTTCTCGGCTTTATTAGATTTGGCCATGAAGTCCCCTCATCCTTTCTTCTAGCCTATTCTTAATAAAAGAAAAACAAGCCGGTGCTAATTTTAAATCAAAAGCGAAGAGGAGGGTTTATGTGTTCATTACAAGTGCCTTCAGGAGGAGAGCGTTCCTATGTAACGGGCGGTCATGAGCCAGCTCCTTATAAACCTGCTACTGGAGAACCTTCACCTCCTTATAGTGCGCCTTCATATGCTGCACCTTCTCATAATTTACAAGCGCCACATGGTGATGCTACAAGCCCAGGGCACACAGTTAAATCAGAAACTGATTCTGATAATAAGGCGCCTGTTTCAGAAAAAATTAATTCTGGATCCTTTATGTTTCGACTTTTTTTCCCAAAAACTCCTCGCATGGAAGGCTTTAGGCAAGAAAGTACCCCAGATTTCCTTGAGCGGTTAAGAGGAAGATCTAAGGTTCTTGCAAAACTTGTCGATTTTGCTACAGCCGGCACTCCTTCCCCTACTTTTAAAAGCAATCCTGGAGCTTTAGCCGTTTTTATTACAAAAGTTGATCATGTGGCAAGTAGTGAAATAGCACATGTGGCAACAAATGCGAGGGAGAGTACTTTTAATCAGATTATTGGTAATAAATATTTTAGTAGTTATAAAGAGAGCGTCATTGGCGCTCTGCTCCCAGGAGGCTTACCGGCACAGATCCCTACAACTGATGTCTTATTCTGCAAGGAGCAGCTTAATGAGTTGAAGGAAAGCTTGGGCCGTCCGGTGGATGGAACTCCGGATGCTGCACTTTTGGCGAAGGTTAAAGATGAGCTAAGGTATTTTTCCCCGCTTAGAATTTAGCGTTCTCTCAGAAATCAATGTGATCAGTTCATCACAATCACTTACAACTAACTTAATGCCTGTTCCTTCCAAATTTTTCCCAGTCGGAGTATACTAAAGTTTTTCATGGGAAAGCTGTGTGGAAGAGACTCTTTAGCGATTTAACACCAGTCAGTTGGTTGACTCGAGGGGAGATGAGGAAAAGTTTTTTTTCCGATCTTCTTGCTGGCGTCAGCGTCGGTATCATTGCGCTCCCTCTTGCCTTAGCTTTTGCCATTGCCTCCGGGGTTTCTCCCGAGAAGGGTCTTTACACAGTTCTTGTTGCTGGGTTTCTGATCTCCCTTTTAGGGGGTAGCCGCTTCCAGATCGGGGGGCCGACTGGCGCCTATGTTCTTCTTGTTCTTGCGACTGTCACAAAACATGGGATAGAAGGGCTGCAAATTGCGACACTTATTTCGGGGGTTATCCTCTGCTTGATGGGGGTGTGCAAGTTCGGCAAGGTGATGAAGTACATCCCTCAACCGGTCATTGCAGGGTTTACCGCTGGGATCGCCATCGTCATCTTGGGCTCTCAGCTCCGAGATTTTTTCGGACTTCAGGTTGGTTTACCTCCAGAGTTTTTAGACAAATGCACCGTCTTTTGCCAGGAGGTCCATGGGATGAGCCCCTGGGCGGCCTTTTTTGGCCTTTCAACAACCGGCTTTCTGTTTTTCTTGAAGAAACGATTTCCTAAGCTTCCAGGGGCGATTGTTGCCCTGGTGATAGCAACCCTTGTGGCCTATCTTTTCTCGCTTCCGCTCGAGACAATAGAGGGGAGGTATGGGGTGATCCCTTCGCCGATTCCCCCTTTGACTATTCCTCCTATCAGCTGGGCGAAAATTGTAGAGCTTTTTCCTGATGGGGTGGCATTGGCCCTTCTGGGAGGGATCGAATCTCTTCTTTCAGCTGCTATTGCCGATCGGATGACCCGTTTTCACCACCGTTCGAATGCTGAGCTGTTTGGACAAGGGGTAGCGAACATCTTCTCCTCATTTTTTGGGGGGATTCCAGCAACAGGGGCGATCGCGAGAACTTCAGCCAATATTCGTCTGGGTGCAAAAACTCCATTGGCCGGGATGATCCATGCACTGACACTTTTTCTTGCGGTCCTTTTCCTAGCTCCGCTTGCAGGGAAAATACCACTAGCCGTCCTGGCAGGCATTCTGGTGTTTGTTGCATGGAATATGGGGGAATTCCCCCATCTTGTGAAAATTGCGCGGGCCCACAAAACAGATGGTGCCATTTTATTTATCACCATGGGGCTCACAGTATTGGTCGACCTTGTTTTAGCTGTTGAAGTAGGCATTGTATTATCAGCGCTGATGCTGGTGAGAAAGTTGGGCAAAGTATCGAAAATCCATCTAACCGAAGAAAGTGACCACCATGCGCTTACAATCCATGGACCTCTCTTTTTTTCTGTCGGGGAAGATTTAAAACGGGTTAGGTTGCCTAAAGAGTGTCAGAAGCTGCACATCAACTGTGAGAGGGTTACACTTTACGACTCAAGTGGCGCATTAGCCATCAAAGAGTGCCAAGAGCGGTGGGAATCTGACGGCATTGATGTGGAGATCCACAACATTGGCCAAGAGCACCGTCCCCTGTTTAACAAGCTCGGCATCCCTCTCTACACAATACAAGACTCTCCCAAATAACCAGTTCTTTTAAAATCTTGTTAGGTTGCATAGGATTTGACAGCTGTATCTAGCGTATCGAAAATCTCCAGTATTCTGTGAAATCGGACCAACTCAAACAACGTTCTGACCGGTTTTTTGACATTTGCCAGCTTTAATGTGCCCCCTGAGGCAGCAAGTTCCCGAACAATGCTTAAGATAACACCCATCCCTGAACTGTCTAGGAATTCCACTTCGCCTAGATCTAGTATGACTTTAGCGCCAGGCTTGATCAGAGATACAATTTCCCCTTTTACGGTAGGAGCGTTCAATGCGTCGATATACTTTTCATGTAGGTGAACCACTAGTGCAGGTCCTAGCTCTTCTGAGGTGATGGCCATATGATCCTAGCCATATCATGTTTCAAAATTGTTTAATAGTTTTCAGGTGCTTTCTGAAGCTTAGTCAGTTCAACGAAAGACATGCCCCCTTCCCGCTCCCCATATTTGATCGATTGGACGTTTTTTTGAATGACCGAGAGGGCAAATCCAAAGTCTGTCTGTTTTTTGATCTCTTGTGGGTGAAAAGGGGGCCCCTGGTAGACAAAGGTGAGAACAATCCCACCTTCAATTTCCCCCTTCTCAACCTTTAATTTTGTTTCTAACCCTTTTTCCTTCAGCATCGTTAATAATTCTAAGGTTAGCTCATGTGTTGCCAATTTTAGCTGAAATAGATCTTTGGCAGACCAGTTAAACCTTTTTTCAGCGGCTAACCAGGTTTGAATCTCTTGCTCTATTTTATAAATCTCATCGAAAGAAACAATCCCTTCCTCTATCTTCCCTATCCGTTCAATGGCCTCGCCCTCACCAAGGACTTCAATCCCTATAAAAAGAAGGTCATTTTTAATATCTGACCGGATGAACTGCTTGATTCTGTTATCAATTTCCAGGATAAGTTGATCAAAAGATTCGTGTCTTTTTTCTTCAGCAATCTTAGCGATCCTATCAATATCAAAAGGTTCCCCTCTTTCATTGACCAACGAAAGGACCCCGTCAGAAAAAATGAAGATTCGGTCTCCGGCCGCTAGTTCTCCCTCTTCCTCTTTTTCTTTCACCCTGACAGGGGAAGGAAGAGGAGGGTGTTCTGTCTGAAGAAGAAAGAGTTCGCCAGATTTACGTTGGTGGATAATGGGAGGCGACCCCCTTGTTAAAAGAAGAAATTTTTTCTTTGACAGGTCAATCCGGAGATAGGTCAGGAAGGCGAGACTGTCCTGTTCAGATAATTCCCTAGAACTTTTTTCTTCGATCAATTCGACAATCTCAATTGGCGAGGGAAGTTCCTTCTTTAGCAGACGGTCTGTATCGGTGTAGAGGTTTTCCCTGGGGATGGCCTCTCTGATGTGAAGTGACAGGATGATCCCTTCTTGCCCCTTGCCGCTTGCATCTCCCATGATGATGTCGACTCTTTCAGGGTCATGGACAACCAAATCAAAGAAATCGCCATCAATCTTTTCGGAAGGATAAAATATTTTAGCAAAGTAAAGGGTGGGGAATTGGGTCGGGAACTTTGCTAGGAGACATTTTTCCTGAAATTGGAGCAGCCGCTTCCTATCCTCGTCTTTCTCGCGAGGAGTCTCCTGCAAAATAGTTAGAGTATCAACCTTGATCTCTCTCTTCACCATATGTTTTTTGTGATACCATCCTTTTGCTTATGTTAACTACCGAAAGAAAAGGGTTAGTCGGTCCCCTTCTTCTTAGACCGAAAAAGTTTTTTGATGAAAGAGGTTTCTTTTCAGAGACTTATCAAGAAGAACGTTGGAAAAATGCAGGTATAACTCCCTCTTTTGTCCAAGATAACCACAGCCACTCAAAATTTCGAGGGACAGTCAGAGGGTTACATTTGCAAGTGCCTCCTTTTGAACAGGCTAAGCTTGTTCGAGTGTTAAAAGGGAAGATTTTCGATGTAGTCGTCGACGTTAGAAAAGATTCGGCGACCTTTGGACGGTGGGAGTCTTTTACGCTCGATTGCGATCTTCAGCTTTTTGTTCCAGCCGGATTTTTGCATGGATTTATGACACTAGAGGATGAAACTGAAGTGCTGTACAAGGTTTCAAAGCCTTATTCTAAAGCTCACGAGGATGGGGTGAGATGGGACGATCCTACGCTTGCTATCGATTGGCCCCCATTTTCTCCGCTTCTTTCTGAAAAAGATAAAGTTCTCCCCTTATGGAGTCAAACATGCCGATCCTGTTAATTGGAGCACGTGGACAATTAGGGTCCGACTTAATGTCTTTAGGCAAGGAGATGTTTCTCCCATGGACAAGTGAAGAGATCAACCTCCTCGATTTGAAAGAGCTTGAAAGAAAACTGGAAGAAACCCCTTTTGAAGCTATTGTCAATGTGGCAGCTTACAATAAAACTGAAAAAGCCGAGGAAGAACCCTCGATTGCCTACACAGTGAATGGGCATGCAGTGGGGGTCATGGCCAAAAGCGCTGATCGAAAAAAAGTGCCCTTTGTCCATGTGAGCACAGACTTTGTCTTCGATGGAAAAAAGAGAACCCCCTACCTTGAGACCGATCTTCCTGCTCCCCTTTCCGTATATGGGGCCTCCAAAGCACTTGGAGAGGCCTATGCTCTCTCACAATGTCCTGGTGCCTATGTGCTCCGTACGGCTTCCCTCTATGGAAAAAATGGATCTAGAGAAAAAAGGGGTAATTTTGTCGAGGCGATGATAAAAAAAGGGATGGGAAGTGAACCAATCAAGGTCATTTCGGACATTTGGATGAGCCCCACCTCCACGGTTTCCTTAGCTCGTTTGATGTTAAGCCTGTTAAGAGAGCGGCCAGAACCTGGCCTCTACCATGCTGTGAATGGGGGGGAAGCCAGTTGGTATGCCTTTGCCCGCGCGATTGGGGAAAGGCTTGGTTTTGCAGATAGGATTGAGCCAGTTTCACAAGAAGTTTTTCCATCTAAGATACGAAGACCTTCCTATTCGGTTCTTTCAAACGAAAAAATCAAAAACACGCTGCCCCTTTCTTCTTGGGAGGAAGCCCTAGAGGAGTATTTGAAATGAAAAGGATTTTAATTACCGGGGGTGCCGGCTTCATCGGCTCGCATGTTGTCCGCCTTTTTGCTAAAAAATATCCCTCTTATCATATCTTCAACCTAGATAAGCTAACCTACGCAGGCAATTTAGAAAATGTGGAAGAGGTGGCTTCCAGAGATAACTACACCTTTTTGGAGGGCGATATTTGCGATGTCGATCTGTTGGAAGATCTTTTTGATTTGCATCGCTTTACCGATGTAATCCATCTTGCAGCTGAATCCCATGTTGACCGCTCGATAGAAGGTCCAGTCGAGTTCTTGCAGACCAATGTTTTAGGCACCCTCCATTTATTGAATTGTTGCCGCCTGTTTTGGGATTTGAGTGAAGAACACAGATTTCATCATGTGTCGACCGACGAGGTGTACGGTTCGCTTGGCCCACAAGGTTCTTTTACGGAAGAGAGTCGCTATTCTCCTCGAAGCCCCTATTCTGCCTCAAAAGCTGCTTCAGACCATTTTGTGAACGCCTACTTTCATACCTATGGTTTGCCAGTTGTTATTTCTAATTGTTCCAATAACTATGGCCCTAATCAATACCCTGAAAAGCTTATACCGGTAGTGATTCAAAAGATCATTGAAGAAAAGCCGATCCCGATCTACGGAAACGGAAAGAATATCCGTGACTGGCTCTACGTTGGCGACCATGCTGAGGCAATCGACAAAATATTCCATTTTGGCCGTTTGGGTGAAAGCTACAATGTGGGTGGAGACAATGAATGGGAAAATATCCGATTGGTAGAGCTTTTGATCTCGATTGTGGACCAGAAAATTGGACGTTATCCCGGATCTTCCCGCAGGCTCATCTCCTTTGTTGATGATAGGCCAGGGCATGATGCTCGCTATGCGATCGACGCAACCAAAATGAAGCAGGAATTGAATTGGGCCCCTTGCACTACATTTCTTGATGGTTTAGAAAGGACGGTCAAATGGTATCTTGATCATGTTTTTACGCCTGTTTAGCCTCTGCTTTCTTTTAACTTTTTCCTTGGAAGCCTACGACATGGCCATCACAGCGATTTTTCGTGATGAGGCCCGTTTTTTAAAAGAGTGGATTGAATACCACCGCCTCATTGGAGTAGAACATTTTTACTTAACCAACCACAAAAGCACTGATGACTATGAAACAGTCTTAGCGCCCTATATTGCATCGGGCATTGTGGAGCTTAGGCATGAAACACAAGATACAAATGAAAATAAGCTCTATCGCCATCAAAACAAGAATGTTGTCTTGGCGTGGAACAGATTGCAAATGTCAGCCTATCACTGGGCCCTTCAGAAGGCTAAGAATGAAACAAAATGGTTGATAGTGATCGATACAGACGAGTTTGTCGTGCCAAAGAATGGTGAAACACTGGCAGGGATTTTAGATGGGTTTCAAAATGAGGCTGCCATTGCGATCAACTGGCAAATGTTTGGTTCATCTCATGTGGCTCGCATTCCTGATGGAAAATTGATGATCGAGACCCTCATGTTGCGAGGGCCAAGAGACTTAACAGAAAACCGGCTTTTCAAAATGATTGTTCGGCCGAATAGGATAAATTATTTTATTGGCCCTCACCAGTGTGTCTTTAATGGCAATGACAGAATTGTTGATATGGCAGGACACCCTGTGACTCCCCATCAAAATCTTACCCAGGAAGTGGAGATTGATAGGGCTCAAATCAACCACTATTGGTCACGGGATGAGGAATTTTACCAAAACGTTAAGCTGACTCGGACGAAAAAAATGGGTGGGATGAGTCCCTATCTACAGAAAAGGTTAGAGCTATTCAATCAAGAGCCTGACGATGCCATTGTCCCTTACATCGCTCCACTCCGCCAAAAAATGGGATTAACCCAATAGTCTCTTCGCGTGAGCCGATTACTTTCTAATACGAGCTCTGACTTGTCATGATTTTCTTCTTGAAAAAAAAAGACGACTCATGAATTTTTCGATTTTTATTTAAAAAAGAGATTGAAGCAGATGACCATGACGGTGCAACCACAATTATTCTTAAGACATCCACAAGGAAACGTTTATCTTGATCAACAAGGTCTGTACACCATGGTAAATGGCACTAGGTGCACCGTTCTTCTCCCAGGCCGACCCTCTTTAACTTCCAGTCATTTATTTAAAAAGACTGCGGCTCTCTTTGAAAAAGTTAAGAGTGCAATTAACCTAACTCCTTCAAACAGTGTTGTAGAAGTAAAAAACACCTCTTTTAGCGTCACTCATACATTGACGGGCGATCAAACTTCGACCGAAATGGTAGGTGACCTAACTAACCTTGTTAATGATAAAGGAGCAACCTCCTGGGAGGTTTTGGTTGCGGTAGACAAGCTGTTCTGCAAAGTATGTCGCGATGTAGAGGAATCGGTGCAGCGACAAGTTCAAACGACACCTCTGACGATCGGAAATATTCAACCAAGAGCTATGGCTGTTAAAATTGTTGATTTTCTTAAAGCAACTCAGCAGAACGCAGGCGTGTCATTGGAAGTAAAAGAGCTTTTAGGGCTTTTATTGTGGTTGCACTTAGATTTATATATGTTTCTTTATCTTCATCACTCTGGTACTCCTGTTGAAGCAGATTGGCACGCTAAAATGAAGGGAGATATTGAAGGATTAATCAACGGGGGAATCACGAAAGCTGACCCTCTTCAGCGCAATGTCCATTTTTATTTAAAAATTTCCAGTGCGGCTATGGAAGTTTTTGAGACTAACCAAGGTGTTGTAAGAAAATTTTTGGAAGGCCTCAGTGTGCAAGCAGCGACACTGCTGATTGATGCAGGGGTAGGTGCTGCAGCCTTGAGTTTGAATGACCACGGTACAGCAGCGTCACAGTTTACAACTGTTGGAAAAGAGATTTTTGATGTTGTCAAAATGATTTATTTGAGGATTAGAGATCACTTGAAGGCTAAAGAATATGGCCACTTGCTAGCCCTAAAGGGACTGCGCTTTCAAGTCATAAGTGATAAAAGAAAGCCAAATACAGAAGTCTTTTCTCTTTTTTTAAAAGAGGCAGTGAGAACTACAGGTTTTCAGTTCAGCATCGGTTGGGAAATTACCTATGGTGCACTTCAACTTCTGAGTTCAATTCTTTCTGAAGTGGGTAACAGCGATCGTATAATCCTGGAGGGGGGGTTAAGATTTTTATTTCTGCATTTAACTTTCAACGATTATTGGTTGTACTACCGTAACAGCGCAAAAATACGCGCTTGTGCAAAGGAAATTATTAAGAGTTTAAACTTGCATCCATCCTTTTACCAGCAGGCGTGTGTTTTAGATGAGATGGGAAAACCTCTTATCATCCAATTCCTGGATAGCATTGATCGTGATGATGGGAAGATGGGGGGAATAAGGGCTGTCATAGCAACGCGGGGGCTAGGGGATGAAAAGGCTTGGGTTAATAGTAAGATTAATAAATTAACGCAAAAAATAGGTGCAAGTCTAACAGAAGAAGAAACTGAGAGATTAAAGCAGCTAAAGGAAAGCCAGAAAACTCTAACTAAGATTGAACGTGATTGGGTAAAAAACTTTACCGACTTGCTGCACTATTTGGAAAAAGTTCAAAGCGAATGTGACAAAATAGAGGAACGTGATGGGATCCAATTTGGCATGGGTGACTTGAACAGCCAATGCATAAGAGACATCAAGAAGATTTTAATTGATCTTAGTACGGCAAGGAGTAGTCGAAGGTTACTTCCCCAATGGGGGATAGACAATAAACTTCTTGACCACTTTGTAGAACGTACGTCCGAGATAGAAAAAATGAGAGGAATTTTATATTCCAATCCTTACGTTGTTCTTAAAGGGCCTCATGGAGCTGGTAAATCGTTACTTGCCGCAAGCTATGCTATAGGATTGCATTACGATTATTGTTGGCAGTTATCTGGTGCCGATCCTATCTCCAGCCTCCGTAGAATTGCTTCAGGGATTGTGAACCAAAATGAAAGTGATGATTCGGTACTTAAAAAAGTGAAAAATAAATTGAGAGATGAAGGAGCAAGCTGTATTTTTATCATTGATAATGTGAAAGACAGGGGTGCTGTTGACCAAGTTCTAAACGTCTTTTTCCCAGGGGAGAAAGACTGTGATAGTGGCCATGTGAAAGCAATTGTAACTACTAATACCAGTTGGAATGGGACCGAACAGGAGCCTCATCCTTGTCAGCTAGACATCGGCTCTTTTGAGGACGTTCGTCAAGGGGTCGACCTCCTAGCTAACCTCTTGATGAAAGATAAGGAAAGTAGAAATAGTTACAAAGAAAGTAATAAAGAAGCTCTAGAAAAAATAGTCAGTAGTTCAGGCAGGTTCCCGCTAATATTGGCGATGTTAGGTATCACATTCCGAAACCTTCCTCCCGCCCAAAGAACACTAAGTGCTTTTGCTAATTTGGTTAAGGCAAATCTTGATATGAAGTTGATGACTGATGAATCTACCCCAGAAGACTATATGTGGTCATTAAAGGGGATCTGGAACTATCGTTTGGAAGAATTGAATAAGGAGTCGAAGTGGTCTTTCGAGATATTAAAAAGGGCCTCCCTACTTTTTGCAGAAAATATTCCGCGTGAGTTGCTCCTGCCAAAGGATTTGAAAGAAGACCATCTTAATGGCGAATTACTCCATTTAAGCGACGATTTTTTGTTCAGCGTTAGAAACCCTTATACCTATTCAGTAGAGCGACTTTTTCAAAAATATATTGAGAAAGAAATGGGATCCGATGGAAAAAAAGAGATCCTCGGAGAACTTTTGAAGACATTCTCCAATTTATGGAAGTATGATAGCCATAATCCTGAGACTTGGGATAAAGCGGATCAATTTGCTCCTCACCTCCGATCATTTTTGAAATATGCGTCAGGTACTGATTGTTTTACTGCCGTTTTTGAAGCTGAAGCCCATGTTAAGCTTCTTTGTGGCCTCTCGTCTTACTACGCTTCTGCTCGTGGGCAAACTGATTGGGCCTTAGAACATGCAAACACTGCTGTAGAACTTGCAAAGCGATATTTTCCTAACTCCTTGGTTCATTTTGAGTCATTACTTTGCTTGGGTCGCGGACTGTTAGTTAAAGAAAAGTTTGATTCCATTAATGCCACTTTGGATGAAGCTAAAGCCATTTTAAAAAACCCTGAAATTAAAAATAGATCAAGGGAAATAGTAGTTGATCAACTGTTGGATAAAGCTGTTTTTAAGAAATGGGATGAAAATAAAGAAGATTTAAAACAACCTGGAAATGAACAAGAATTAACGAAAATAAAAACCGATCTTAGTCAACGGATTACGCAATTTGATCAAAGACTTCAAGAGCAAATTAGATTGCAGCCGACGGTAGATACGGTGAGCCCTGAGGTACTTGATGATCAACTGACCCTAGCCAACGCTTATGCCGTCCTCGCTTACTTTGAGGCTGGAGATAACAGGAAGGAACACTATGGTGCTGCAAGAAGAAACTACAACATTGCTATTCAGCAAATATTAGCACTCATTAATAGAAATAATTCATGGAAGAATTTTTACCATATAATGGCGGGTAAAAATTATAATAACCTTGGAGATGTCTGCTTTGAGAATGCAGCAGATTACCAGAAAGGCGAGGCTGAGTACAATAAATTGCTGAATGACGCTAAGAATAACTTCAATGCTGCTTTACAACAAATGAGGGGAGCTGGCAATGAAGATAGCGAACATTTTGCAATCATCCAAAGCAATCTGGCTGATACGTCACTAAAAATAAACGGAGACGCCAACAAGGAAATTATTGACCTATACGTAGCTGCCTTGAAGCTTAGGACGAAGCATAATGGAGCAGATCATCCTGGGTCCATACGGATCTTAAATCTACTGATTGAAGCCTGTGATAAAACAAAAGATAATAATGTCGCACTGACAGGGCTTGAAGCGGCACGAACCCTTTTCCCCGAGGAATCGAAAGAGTGTAAAGCTATTGAGGATATGGTGAGGAAGATCAAAAGCCAAATGATATGAAAAAGACGAAGAAACTTGCTCATAGCGATCCTTTAGCATTTGTACTGAGAGTTCCTCCTTTGCTTTCCTATTTTTAAATCCGAAAGCTAAAGAGGAGCTTGGCACTCCAAGCGCTCCGTAGTAAGGGAAAGAAATGGGCTATGAAGTACCTTCGAGCCTGGTTAGCTTTGTTAGAAGGGCATTTTTGACAAGCTTTAAGACTAAAATCTGACGACTTTCTTACTGGATGTTTCGCCCTGTTTTACAAAAAAAGCCTTGGGTGAAATCTGTTTTTTAGAAGATGTGATTAAATAGTGGGTCACTACTTCTTGGATGCCTCCATCCAAGACAAGTTTTCCATGCTCCAGATAAAGTCCCCTTTGGCATAGTTTCAACAAAGGTTCGATCTGGTGGGCTACAAATAAGAGAGTCGTTCCCCTCGCTGCTAGCATCTCAACTTTTTCCTGACATCGCTCTTGAAACGACTGGTCTCCAACAGATAACGCTTCGTCCAAAATCAAAAGATCTGGTTCGGTGTGGATCGCAATAGAGAAAGCAAGCCTTGCCCGCATTCCAGAGGAAAAATGTTTGACTGGTGTTTCAAGGAATTCCTCCACCTCGGCAAATGTGACGATTTGGGTATAGAGCTTCTCAATCTCGCCTCTTGAAAGGCCTAAGATAGCCCCATTTAAAAAGATGTTTTCTTTACCTGTTAAGTCGGGATGAAAACCTGCCCCTATTTCTAATAGAGAGGCAATTTTGCCAATGATCTGGGCCTCGCCACTCGTTGGAAGAGTCACACCCGATAATATCTTTAGCAAAGTTGATTTTCCTGCCCCATTTTCGCCCAGAAGGGCGACCCGTTCACCGGGCTGTATGCTAAATGAAACATCATCTAGGGCGACAAAGATCTTTTTCGAAGTCGATGAGGAGAAAGGAGACCTAAGTTTATGAAGCAGTTTTTTAAAGAGCTCTTTTGCCCCTCCCCCTACTTTTTGGCTTAAGGAGTCAATCTCGTATACTTTTCCCAAATTTTTGACGATCAGACTCATAGCACATCCGATAAGATCTGATCGGTCCTTTTAAAGAAAAATAGAGCTGCTAGTAAAAAAGAAAGTGTAGTGACAATCGACAATGTTAGGGTCCATTCTAAATGGGGATGGACTATTCCCAACAAAGCGTATCTAAACCCCTCTATAATGCCGGTCAGAGGGTTCAGATAGAGAAGAAAAGCGCCCCACCCCTCGATGAGGTTTGAGCTGTATCCAACTGGCGTTAAAAAAAGGGAGATTTGAGACAGGTAAGGAACTGCGATGACAAGATCTCTGATCCGGATCGAAAGGGAGGAAACCAGCAGTGCAACCGAAAAGGCAAGAAGCAGTAAAAGCGGTAACAGCAAAAGTAACAATAGATTTTCCCAACGGAAGCCTACTTGGAAAAAAAGGAACGGGAGAAACACAACCAGGGACACCACAAGGTCAACCGAGTTGACCAGCAGATTGCTTAAAACCAGATGAATACGTGGGAAATAAATTTTCGAGATCAATTCATGGTTGAGGATAAAGCTAGTGCTTGAGGTTTGCAGGACGCTAACAACCAGCTGCCAGGGGATAATGCCGGCTAAAACAAAAAGGGAATAGGGAGCATTGGCAGAGGGGAGTTTAGCCACAACACCAAATAGATAGGTCAACAGAACAACGCTTAAAGCTGGGCGAAAAAGGGCCCACAAAATGCCTAAAGAGGCCTCTTTGTATCGGACTAAAATGTCTCGCCAAACTAGACATTTTAATAGTTCAAGAGACGATCGGCACTCCTGTAGGAGTTGAACGAACGATTTGGTGGGTGTGATGTAGGTAACCGGTTTCAAGTTCTTTAAGTCCTAAGAAGAACAAAGTATACATCACGCCGCTTGCAAGCGAAAGGACGAAGGGGTTAGTGGCGCCAGAAGCGATCCAACCGAGAAAGAGGGTGAATAAAAAGAGCCTTTCAAAGGTAAGCACCCCTTTTAAAAAAGAGAAAAAGAGGACAAAGACCGGTGCAAGCAGAAGGGGTAATCCAATAAATCCAAATTGGGCAAGGAGTGCTAACCATTGCACCTCGTAGAGATGTAAAACATCGGTATCTCGGATCACCTCGTGCGAATAGCCACCCATTCCTAATCCTAGAAGAGGATGCTCTGACGCTTCATCGATTAAAGCCTTTATTTGTCCTTCTCGGACAACATCTGATGCTGTGTTTTCGCGGCTAAAGAGGCGCAATTCGACCATCGAAACCACTTTTTCAGGCCCTAGTAACGCTGTGATTCCCAAACAGAGGAACAGGGTGACATAAAAAGCAAAAATAGCTTTTTTCTGGAATTGCAATAAGAGGGCAAGGAGGAGAGAAAAGACCCCTATAAAGAGAAATACCCTAGAGAACGCGATCGCAATCGACAAAAGCGAAAGTGGAATGTACAAATAGACAAAAACCCGGTTGAGTTTGAGGCCAAAGCTCTTTCTTGCAGCTACAAAAAACAATAAAAAAGGGGTGAACAGATCACACGAAGTCAAAAAGCGGTTGAAACTGCCAGCCACGTCAAGACTCATCACCCGGATTCCGGTCACATCCAAAAAGGTCGAAAAGGAGATGATTTTTAAAAAAACAAGCATCAAAAAGCCTATCTTTGCAAGGGTGTAGAGGCTGTTTGCATAAAGAAGAGTTTTAAGAAATGTCGAAAATTTGAGCGCACCACGTTGATGCAAGATCTTGGCTCCAAAAAACGGAAGGAAAGTAATAAGAAAAAGTTTCGATTCGTCAATGATGGCAATCGGTTCGATCCGTCCATTTAAAAGGGCAATCACGATCCAGGTGACCATTCCTCCTAATAGCAGAAAAAAACCGCCGATCGTGAACAGCTCTTTTTCCTCAACTTTTCGTTCCGTCAAAAAATAGGCGGTAAACGATAAGACAAAGAGGACGAGGGCAATCGCCTTGGGGTTAAGAAGGCCGCGCGTCCCTTCTGATGGGAACAAAGCGGCGGTCGAAACCAGGAATAAAAAACAAAAGATCGATAAAGACTTGAACACTGAAGAGAATTTCACCTACTCTCGTATACATGATCGCAGAAGAAAGCGACCCGCTGCAAGGGTTCTTAAGTCAGGAAACAGAAAAAGCAAAAGCGAGCTGGTTGTCAGCTATAAAAAAAGATTTCACCTATCAGCTTGTCCTTTTTTTGATCTTGGGACTGGAAGGGATAGTCCTTTTGTCCTTTCTTTCCATTTCTCCGATCTCCTGGGGAACAGCTATTACAGGGGCCCTTTTTCTTTTCACCCTTTTTTCCTACCTTTCGTTACGGGTCTACTTTGCAAGCATCAAGTACGAAAAATTCCAAGAGATTCAAAGAGAACTTGTTGAAGCTTTACGTGGAATTTTTGATGGGGATGGGACAACAGTTGAAGAGAGGCGCTTTGTTGTTGAGGCGTTAATCAGAAGTTCTAAAACCCTGGAAGGGGTTGAGTTTCAAATCGGACCCCTAAAAAAATTTAACCAGCACTTTGCTTTTCTTTTTTGGCATGATCTTTTTTTTATTCGAGAATCGTTGTTAAAATTTGCCATTGGTGAAGAGATTGAGCGGATCAAGCTTTCTCCTCTAAATCCCGATTTGCACGTCTCATTAGCCAACAGCTATGTCCTGTTGGGAGAGCTTTATAAAGGAGAAAAGCGGGGCAATAAAGTTTTCCAAAATCTATTACTAACCAAATTTCAAGAGGCCTCAAATCGTGCCTTATTGGAATTTAAAATTTTACGACAATACGACCCCAATGATCCTTGGATTTTGTTTCAATTGGCTTACACCTTAGGTGACCTAGGAAGAAAAGACGAAGAGTTGCAGGCTTTTGAGGAGGCTTCTCGTCTGCGGCCCCACGACCTAGATGCGTTGCAAAAGTTAGGGACACTTTACTTTCAGTCAGGGAAGGCCCTTGAGGGGTTGGAGGTGTTTGACCAGCTGCGGAAGTTGGATCAGGAGCGGGCCATCGAGCTCATAGACCATTATACATAAAAATTTAGGTGGGTTACGACTTCCAGATTCAACACGAAGAGACGAAGGACGCGAAGGTAAATCCCAAGCAAAAGCTATTCGTTTGTAAAATTTTGCTAATTTAATTCACTAGAGAGACTCGAAAGAAGCTTCGTTATTCTAGAAGATATTTTGATAGAGTTCTTTTTATTTAGGTGCTTCGCATCCAAAAAATATATTTTGTAGACGAAGTTACCAAAAAAATAAAAAATGTCTACCTAAAATTAGTCTTTTTTGGCGAAGCTTCTTCGTATTGAATCTGGAAGTCGTAACCATTGTTATTTCTTGCTAAGGAGTTAAGAACTTTTCTTGCTTCGTGATGAATTAGCTTATCAGAAATATCGCAAGGCTTTCGGATAAATGGAGTCATGCGTAGACTTGTAACTGTGAAGAAACCGAAGCGGATTGTTGTAAGAATGCCGAACTGGCTGGGTGATGTTGTCATGGCAACACCCTGCCTGCAAGATATCAAACAAGCTTTCCCCGATGCCAGTGTCACGGCTATGTGTCAGGGAGCCGTTGGAGATCTTATCCAAGGGAATCCCTATGTCGACCAGATCCTCCGTTTCAAAAAAATCAGCGGATGGGTCCACACAGCTCTTCATCCCAACCTACTCCTACCACTGAAAAAAGAAGAATTTGATTTAGGCGTTCTCCTCACCAACTCTTTTTCATCTGCCTACTGGTTCTGGAGAGCGGGGGTGAAAGAGCGTTACGGTTTTGCCACCCATTGCCGTTCTCTTTTGCTCAACCATCCAGTGCAAGTGCCCAAGGACATCGAAGAGCGCCACCTAGTTGAAATTTACAAAGATTTGTTAATACCCCTTGGAATTTCTCCATCAGATACATTGCCAAGGCTTTATGTTTCTCCTGAAGAAAAAAAAGTCGCTAAAGATAGGCTAGATGGGCTGAAGCTTTTTCCTGGGCAAAAAGTGATCGGTATCAACCCAGGAGCTGCTTTTGGCTCTGCTAAATGTTGGCCAAAAACTTCCTTTGAAAAGTTGTTGGAACGGTTAGTGGTTGAAACTCCCCATCTCATGGTGGTTTTTGGAGATATGGCAGGATCTGCTCTAGTGGACGAAATCACCCAAGGGATGGGGGAGCGAGTTGTTAACTTAGCAGGTAAGACAACACTGAGAGAATTGTTAGCCCTTATTGAGGCTTGCGATGCATTTCTTTCAAACGATAGTGGACCGATGCACATCGCTGCGGCATTGCAGGTCCCCTTAATCGCCCTTTTTGGTTCCACCAATCCGACAAAAACAGGTCCCTACAAATTTGGAGAGGTCATTTACAAAAAAGTTTTTTGTTCTCCCTGTTACCGACGCGTTTGCCCGATCGATTTTCGGTGCATGGAAAAAATCTCGGCAGACGAGGTTTTTGAACGTCTCACTGCATTGGTATGAAATACACCCCGCCTCCTGAACCTCTTTCGTGGGGCCCAGCCTTACCAGATCAACTCGGGATCGAGGCTTTGAAAGAAGGAAAAGTTGCCGTCGTTCTCCTTGCCGGAGGCGTCGGAAGCCGCCTTGGGTGGGATGGCCCCAAAGGGACTTTTCCTGTAACACCTGTCCGCCAACATTCTCTCTTCCAATTGTTTGCCGATAAAATCAAGGCAGCTAGTTTGTGCTATGGAAAAGCAATACCTGTCGCTATTTTGACCTCAAAGGGGAACACACAAGCAACAAAAGAGTTCTTCAAAGGAAAAGACTTTATCATTTGCGAGCAAGGAGAGCTTCCCTATCTAGATGAAAATAAAGACCCTCTTCCATTTTCTGGACCCGATGGAAATGGAGGAGTTTTTAAAGTACTCGAAGAAAATGGTGCGTTGAAAAAGTGGGAAGAGAGTGGGGTAAAACTTTTGACAACCGTGCTAGTTGAAAATCCCTTAGCAGACCCTGTCGACCCAAGGTGGATTGATTTTCACTTGAGGGGAGGATACGAACTGACGCTGAAGGTGATCAGAAAAAATTCGCCTGTGGAAAAAGTAGGGCTCCTTGTTGAGAAGGAAGGGGAACTAAGGGTAGTGGAATACAACGAAATGGAAGAAAAAGAGGGTTTTGATTTTGCCAATATTTCCCTTCTTCTTATGAATCTTTCCTTTGCTCGCCTTGCAGCACAAAATACATTTCAACTCCCTTTGCACTTACAATGGAAGAAGATCAAAGAGGGGCAATGGGGCTGGAAGCAAGAGCGATATATCTTCGACCATTTCCCATTGGCCAAAAAAATCGGGCCGATCGTCTATCCCCGAGAGAAAACGTTCGTTCCCCTAAAAGAGAGAGATGATCTAGAAAGGGTAAAAAGGGCCCTTTCCGAAAGAGAACGTGGAATTTTACAAGAAATAACAGGGGTTCCTATAGATACTGATGTGCTGGAGATCGACCCCCGCTTTTATTACCCTACACCTGATTTAAAAACCCATTGGCTTGGAAAAAGTGTAGGAAAAACCCCTTATATCGACGGAGATGAAAAGTGAAAATCACAGTGCTTGGAAGTGGATCTTGGGGATTTGCAATAGCCCTTTTATTGGTTTCCAAAGGGTATGAAGTGTTGTTGTGGACACGTGACAAAGAGCTTGCAAAAAGCCTTACTGAGAAAAAACCACACCCCCTTTTTAAGGATATCCCTATTCCTGAAGGGCTTAAATGGACAACAAATCTTGATGAGGCCACTTTTAAAAGAGATATGATTGTCGAGGCTGTAACATCAGAAGGTTTGCGACCTGTTTTTACAGAAGTGCCAAAAGCCAATATTACTTGCCCAGTGGTCATCTCCTCAAAAGGGATTGAAAAGGAGTCGTTGCTGACTTTGCCAGAGGTGCTAAACGATGTATTAGGCGGGTTTGCAAAAGGTAAAATAGGGCTCCTTTCTGGTCCAAGTTTCGCCCAAGAGGTGATCCGAGGAAAACCGACTTCTGTCGTAGCTGCTTCTGACAATGAAGAGGTGATGCGTTTTATTGCCCGCTGTTTCAATACCCCAACTTTTCGTGTCTACCCAAATTCTGATGTGATTGGTGTGGCCTTCGGAGGCTCAGTCAAAAATATCATTGCAGTTGCCTGTGGAATATCAGACGGTTTGAAATTGGGGGCATCAGCAAGGGCTGCTTTGATGACACGCGGTTTGCATGAAATGAGAAAATTGGCCCTTTCAGCGGGGGGAAGAGCCGAAACCTTGAGCGGTCTGTCTGGTATGGGTGATCTGATTGCCACCTGTTCTTCTCCGTTGAGTCGTAACTATTCTTTTGGAAAGTTGTTGGCTGAAGGGAAAACTGCAGAGGAGGCTCTGTCGCAGATAGGAATGGTGGTAGAAGGGGCCTATACGGCACACTCGGTCGAGATGTTGGCCCGAGTCAAAGAGGTTCCCCTTCCCATCACATCGGCTGTTTTTGGTCTGATTTACGAACACCTCTCTCCTATGATGGCGTTACAGTCTTTGATGCAGCGTGAAGTAAAGGAAGAGCATTTATGAAAGTTGTCTCCTCTGAAGAGATGAGCAGGCTGGAGACCCTTTCTGAAAAAAATGGGGTCACAACAGCTGAGTTGATGCAAAAAGCAGGAAAGCAAATAGCATCCTTCACTGCAAATTTCATCAAGGCAAATGACTTTAAAAAGAGAGTGTACCTCCTTGTTGGTAAGGGAAATAATGGTGGTGATGCTCTAGTTGCAGGAATAGAACTTTTTTCTAAAGGAATTGAAGTTGTAGCTATTGTGACCGATGTGAATGAATCCCATTCGCCTTTAGCCTCAGAGGCCAAAACCCGTTTTTTGCAAATGGGTGGAAAAGTTTATCCGTTGCCTTTGATCCGTTCTCACATCCCAGATGAGGGTGTGATCCTTGATGGAATTTTCGGAACTGGTTTCCATGGAGAGATCCGCGGGGTGTATCAAGAGATGATTGATTATGCCAACCATTCGGGATTGCCCATTTTAAGCATCGATATTGCCTCTGGGACGGGGGGAGAAGGAAGACCCATTGCGGCCTCTGTCACTCTTGCCATTGGCTTTCCGAAATCAGCCTCCTATCTTGGGGAAGGTTGGGATTATTCTGGCATTATCCAGACATTGCCGATTTTCTCAGAGGAGGTAGAGCAGTCAGCCCGCCCCCTTTTTTCGGTAGTAGAAAAATCTGAACTCCCTCTTCTGCTACCCCAGGTCAAAAGAAGCCGTCACAAGTATGAAAGAGGATTTGTTGCGGTGATCGCTGGCAGCCCAGGCATGACAGGGGCTGCCTACTTGGCTTCTTTAGGGGCATTTCGTGGAGGGGCAGGGATTGTCCACTTGTACACTCAAAGCGACCTTGCGGGGTATTTTACCCATCTTCCAGAATTGATTGTGAAATCGATCGATGATCTAGCCAGTCTTGAAAAGTACGATGCTGTGGTGATCGGTCCTGGATTAGGAAGAGAAGATACAATGGGAGATCTGGTCGAAGAGGTTCTCTCACAAGCTAAAAAAGTTGTCGTAGATGGAGATGCCCTTTACCATGTCGCTGAAAGGCGCCTACTTCTACCTCAAGGGGCCGTTTTGACTCCCCACCAAGGAGAGCTCAATCGGCTTTTGGGTGGACAATATTCAAAACGATCGCAGGAATGGCTTGAGGTCAGTTCTCAATATGCCGCCAAAAGAAAGATCACCCTTCTGGCTAAGGGTGGACCAACCTTTTTATTTGGGGAAGAACCTCGTGTGATCCCTTTTGGCGATCCAGGCATGGCGACGGCAGGGTGTGGAGATCTCCTAAGCGGAATTGTAGGTGCGTTTCTAGCTCAAGATCTAAGTCCCCACAGTGCAGCGTTACTGGGGGCTTCACTACATGGAATAGCCGGGGAATTAGCGGCTGAAAAAGTGACATCCTATTCCATGAACGTGCAAGACATTGCCGATCAAGTCCCTCAAGCTTTCAAACAGATCCAATAACACAACATATCCCTCAAAAAGAAAAGGACAGGATGAGTAGGCATAAGCATCAACCTAAGCCTAGAGGTAGATGCTAAGCTAATTAACCACAAATAGATGGAATAAAAAAAGAGTAGAATATCAGAGTCGATTATTCTAGAAGGGGCAATTCAAAATCCTCTCTCTGTGCTCTCTGTGAGCTCTGTGGTAAAAAATAAAAAGAAGATCACCACAGAGCTCACGGAGAGCACAGAGAGTAATCTTGGGCCTTTCTTCGAAGATTTAAGCCGTTTTTGACTAAATTGATTTCTAAATGTTTCTTTGTAAGTAATTTGCTTTTAACAGATTGTTGAGAAATTGATGTTCCTTAAGTTGATGCGTATGCCTGCTTATCCTGTTCCTGTTATGTGCAAAACGACATGTCTTAGGTCGATGAGTACGACCATTCATCTTGTTATTTTTTTGATCTGATATGCACATAAAATGGGTGTTTGTCCTAAAATGATCGTCTTATGAGATTTCTATTAGTCATTCTTTTACTTTTTTCCTCTTCTCTCTCTGCCGCATGCGATTTTGAAAAGGGGAAATCTTGGTCAGTTAAAATACCTGAAGACAGGTTCTTGAGTGGTTTTTTCTCCATGTTTGGAGTTGTGGTCGGAGCGTTAGAACTCTATGACCAAGGAAACATTGCATCCCTGTCTCTCGACTTTGGTAAACGGGGCTTTTACTATAACCCAGAAAGGGGAGACAACTGGTGGACCTACTACTTTGAGCCTTTCAATTTGCCGGTAAAAAGTACCGTCCTGATCACCCTTCCGATTGATCAACTCATCCGTCGTCGCCTGTTCGATGTCTCTCTTGAATCGGGACCTGAAAGGAATTTTGAGCTGATCCAAAAATATATCAAAATCAAAAAAAACATCCTTAAGAAGGTTGAATCGTTTCAAAAGGCTCGTTTTAAAGGCCGTTTTGTCGTAGGCATACACTACAGAGCTACAGATAAATTTCTTGGCGAGGCGCCAGAAATGTCGCGGCAAGATTTCATCAAGCGGATCATCGAAGAGACTGAAACATTCAAAGACCCTTATTTCTTTGTTGCGACCGACGATGCTTTTTTCATTGACGAGATGTTAAAAGTATTTCCCGATAAGGTGTTTTTCCTAGATGCGGAGCGGTCTGAAACCGATCAACCGATTCATACAGGCTCTAGTTCTCCTGATAAACAGGGTGAAGAGGCGCTTTTAGATTGCCTACTTCTATCCAAAACCAATTTCCTCATCCGAACAAGCTCTAACCTGAGTTTAGCTTCGACCTGGTTTAATCCGACTCTCCCTGTGGTTCTGGTCAATCCTGGTATCCACGATGGAAAGCAGGCCACTTGCCCAAAACAACTAGTTAAATGAGGTTTTGCTAGAGCAAAAGAGACGATTAATGACTCTTTTTTCCTAAGAGGAGTTTAAGCCCGTTTTGGTAAGTCTGTTGAGCCAGCGATTCAGAAGAAACACCTAGTGCCGATGCCAAGATATCTAGTGTATTTAAGATAAAGGCAGGTTCATTCGTTTTACCGCGATAAGCCTGTGGGGCTAGATAGGGGGCGTCGGTTTCGATCAGGAGTTTTTCTAGCGGGACATGTCGTGCAGTCTCACGGAGAGCATCACTTTTGCTGTGGGTGGCTATCCCGCTGAAAGAGATGTAAAGATCCCTCTTCAGGATCTGTTGGGCCTCTTCAGTGGTTCCTGTAAAACAATGGAGAATCCCTCTAGGTTGGTATTTGTCTAGTAAGGGATAAAGGTCTGAGAATGCTTCCCTGCAATGGAAAACAACCGGCAGGTCAAGCGCTCGGGCCAGTTCTAAAGAGCGTTCAAGCAGATCAAGTTGTTGGGCGGCTGTCTCTTTGAGATAGTGATATTCAAGGCCTGTTTCCCCTAAAGCGTCCAACAGCCCCTCTTTAGCAGCGGAGAAAATGGCTTCTACATCTTCTTTTGAAGCTGTGTGTGCTTCATGTGGAGTGATTGAGGCTGCCACAAAGATGTTCTGTTTATACTTTTCCCTCATCTCCAAAGCTTTTTCCATTTCGTCCGGATTGGTAGCAATCACCAGAAATTTCTCGACTCCAACTTCGAGAGCACGGTGAAAAATGGCTTCCCATTCTGGGAAAAGACGTTCATCGGCCAAATGGAGATGGGAATCGAAAAGTTTATTTTCCAAGGATCAAAGAGGGGTGGGGAAATTGGTGTAAAAGATTGAAGGCGGTGTTGTTTAGTTGTTCTTTTAGAGGTTGGATCAAAGAGGTCAGATCGGCGTTTTCCTCTAATTTGCTAAATAGATCGACTTTTTCTTCAGTCGTTCTTATTAGAGCAATGGCGTCATACCGAAGGCTTTCGTAATGGTTTGATTCGCAATTGCAGTCGTAGAGAGGCTTTAGGGTGTAAAAGGTTCTGAGGAAAATCTGAAGGCAACGGCCAATACTAAGGCCTAAGAGGAGGGAGGTCAACTTCCCATCCACGCTGTCTGCAAAACCAATCCAACTAAATTTTTCAAGGCCGCGAGAAACTAGACCAATTGGCAAGACGTAGAGGAGGTAGAGTTCGAGTGCAAAAAGGGCTACATTCACCATTTTATCGTAATTTTCTTTTTTAGAGAGCTCTTTGTTATTTTTTACCTGTAGCTTTGCTTCAATTTGTTGCTTTTCCTCATGGATCAAATCGGTCAGAAGGGAAACCTTTCCCAACGTTGTCTCAACCTCTTCCACCAAATTTCTGTAATCAGAGAAATAACTTGGGGAAGCATCATCAACTTCTAATGCAACTATGCTCATACCATTATCCTTTTGAATCTAGAAGTTTACCATACGATATTATTTTGTACTTAATTACGAGATGGAGGTTCCCTTTTTCTTATTATCAGAACGCCGCCTGGAGCGGCGTTCTGATAATTCTATTCTTATTTATCTACCAGGAGGGGAAGCGGTTTTGACCATTTCCCACTACGATTGGAATCGCCTGACTTTGGTGCAGATTCATGAGATATAGGTCGCTTGTTTCATCGTTTTGGCGAACGTTGAAGATCAAATGGAGGCTATTAGCTGCCCAAGAGGGATTCTCTTTATCGCCAGGGCCAAACGTGAGTTGCTTTTCTTCTTTCTTTTGAAGGTCATAGACCCATATTTGCCGATTGCCCTCGCCCCCTTTGGCGCAAAAGGCAATTTTAGTTCCATCCGGAGACCAGGCAGGGGCCGAAGCTTCTCTTTGCTGTGTTGTCAGCAGCTGGGCTTTGACAGATTTTAAGCTAGTCCCTTTTTCGGGGATTTTCAAAGTATAAATCCGTGTTGCCCCGTCTTTACTTGAGACAAATGCAATCGTCGTTCCATCTGGGCTAAAGGCAGGTGAGGCGTTGGTGGCACCAGTGAATTGAAAAATCCTTCTAGGTGCTTCTTGGGTTTCTTTACCCTCTTTTAAATCCATTAAGAATAGATCTGGATTACCAAGCGAGTCGTTGATAAATGCGATTTTATCCCTCTGAAAGGATATGGAGGGTGTCAATTGGTTTCCTTTAACGTAAGTCAAGCGGTTGTTTCCTTTCCCATCTAAGGTAGCCAGAAAGATTTTAGGCTGTCCTAGCTCGTAAGAAACATAGAGGTAACTTTTTGGAAGATGGCCAGGCGAGGCGGGAACTAAGAAGGGTGTTACTAAAAGATGGTGGGAATTCTGCAACACTTTTTGATTCTCCCCGTCCCAATCAGATTCGACAAGGTAAGAGCGGGTTTGACCTTTTGCATCCTTTGTTTTTCGGGTGAAAATGAAACGTCTTGAGGCAACTCCTTCTGATCCAAAAAGGTTCAAGTGGATGGTATCGGCCACTTTGTGTAAGGTTTGACGGTCTTGGTTGATGTTCCCAGTCAGGGTCACATCGTCAAGCGATTTTGCCCCTAGATTGCTTGTAGAAAGCAGGGTAAAGCTGGCTTTATTTCCTTCGATTTTTGGGGAGATGACATAGAGAATGCCGTTTGCTTTCCATTCAAGCAGTGCAGAAGTTGTGGTCCACTGAGAGGGAGACGCTAGCTTTTCAAGTTTGCCATTTGTGATAAAAGGGTCTGTCGTTCCGTTGTGTGCTAAGTCGAAACGGAGAACTTGGTCCAGCTTCTGAATATAGTCGGCAGGCAGATCGGTTCCTTTCGAGCTAAAAGAGGCAAGGTAAAGGGGAATGAGAGGATGGTCGAGTGGAAGGGCCACAGTGATCATGTCGCTGCTCACTAGCAGCAGGGGAAGTAGGAGAAATAGACTAAAAAATCGCATTTTGTAGGGATAGGGTAAATAGCTTCTCATCCTTGTTTGGATACGATTCCCCAAATTCGGGGAAGCTGAGTGAGGGGAGGTGGGCCTCCACATAGTGTTTATTGATCGAACTTTTTGCATCTCGAATTTTTATTCCTGCGACTCGTCCGTTCCTCAGTAACGTCAAATCGACAATCACTTCTCCACTTTCAGGAAGGCGCAGGGCTAACTTTAACCTCGCAATTAATTCTGAGGTGTAAAGGTCGTTATCGGCACCTTTGACAAAGAAGGTCATCCCTTCAGCCTTAAGGGAAGAAAGGACAGATCGATTTGACTTATCGACAGATGTAGATGTTGCCTCGACTTTCCCCATTTTAGCAAGATTATCTCTTGCTTCTTTTAGCAAGGCATCCTTCTTTGGGTCAGTTTTTACAACTTCCTTCTTCTTTTCCTCTTTCTTGGGTTCGGTTTTAGCAATTTCTTTTTTGGGTTCAGTTTTAACAATTTCTTTTTTGACTGGTTCTTTTTTAGCAATTTTTTCCGGCTTTGCTGGCGCTTCTTCTTTCTTTTTCGTTGGTTGAACAGCTTCAGGTGCAGGAGGTGCCGCTTGCACTTGGGAAGCTGTAGTTACAGCAGAGGATAATTTCACGGTTGAGGTATGGATCACACGTCTTTTTTCAAAAGGAGGGGTTGCAGTGTAAAAAAGAGCTAGCAACGCAAGAACAGCCAAGTGAAGAAGAAGAGAGCGATTAAAATAACTCATTCTAGTCGACACACACCAAAAAAATTAGAGGTCTTGAAGTAGCGAAGCTTCTCCGTGCTCTCTGTGAACTCTGTGGTAAAATAAAATAAAAAAATATCACCACAGAGCTCACAGAGAGCACGAAGAAGCTTCGCCTACACAAAGCGAAAATGCGATAAATAGTATTTTTTTCTTCCTGGTACATCACTGTGGTGGCTGTCCAGGGGGTTCTAGAACCAGTTCCATTTCATTAAAGCCTGCCGCTTCCATCGCCAATTTCACCTCTTGGTAGGTACCAAAGGGGGCCATTTTATCATGAAAGAGCTGTGGGACAGCTTGAGGGAATGATTGCTTAGCCTGGATGAGACGAAGGGGAAGTTCTTCAAGCGTCAAAGGGACTCGGTTTAAAAAAATATCACTGTTTTTTTTGACTACGACAGCAATGGGACTTGTCTCTTTGACTTCGCGGGCTTCCCCTTCTCCACCTCGGGCTAGCTCGACCCCCTCTTTGTCAACAAGGGGGGCGATTAAAATAAACATAATTAAAACAACAAAAACCACGTCGATCAGTGGTGTGATGTTGATAACAGGTTCCTCAATCGGTGGGGAAGATTTTCTGTGGCGCATAGCGGACATACTCCGTTTCTAAAGTGGCGATCATTTCGGAGGAGAACCCTTCCAGTTCCAGATCAAATTTTTTGACCTCGTTTTTCAAAAAATTATAGGCAACAAGGGCAGGGATTGCATCGATCAATCCGACGACAGTTGTTGCCAATGCAAGAGACAGCCCACTAAGGACTGCTTGGTTTGACGATCCTGCGACTTGAAGGTTTGAGAAAGAGGTCAAAATCCCCCAAACAGTCCCCAAAAGACCCAGGAATGGAGCAAGAGTAACGATCATTGAAAGAAGGTAGAGATTTTTTTCTAATTTTGCCACCTGCCCCCTTTTCTCCGCTTCGGTCTCGATATCTACCCGCTCGATATCCTTTTCAAGGAGGAATGGAGGGGTGTTTTCTTGACGATTCCGCTTAATTAAATTAAGTGCTGAATTACGTAAAGAGGCGTAAAGAGCTAATAAAGGGTTCTTATCTTCAAATTCCTCTAAAGATTCCGGGTCAATGTGAAGCGGCATTTCTCGATGTCGATCAAATACCTTTTTGAAAAGCGTAGAGCCTGTCCTAGCTTTTTTTAAAGCATTCCAAGTCTCGAAAAAAACTGCGAATGTTAAGACAGATAGGGTAAATAGCAGCAAAAAGATCGCCTTTCCCATCAGATCGGATTGGACAAATGCATCAATGAAAGGGTTGCCCATCATCGTACTCCTACTTTATACTTAAGATTTTCTTGGAACTTGCAAACAGTTCCTTGTACTGTACAGTGAAATGACTAGGACGTTCAAGGATTTATCATGACGATGAAATACTTTTTTTCTTTTTTACTAGCGCTTGCTTTTTCTACTTCTGTAGAGGCGTTCGATGAACAATGGTTCGTAAGTGCTGTTGAAAGCGTTAAAAAGGAGGTCGTAACATCGGGTGATCCAGTCCACTTAGAGCTGATTTCAGATGTTGATCGAATTTCCCCCTCCTCTAAATTCATGGTGGCAGTATCGGTCAGTTTGGAAGATGGGTGGAAATCTTACTGGAAAAATCCAGGAGAGGCCGGTGCTCCTATGAAATTAACATGGAAACTGCCTGAAGGGTTTCAATCCTACGATTTAGAATGGCCAGTTCCTGAAAGAGATAGTTACCAGGGTATTATTTCCTTTGGCTATAAAAAACCCTATCTCTTGATCACCGAAATCGAAGCGCCTGCCAACTTACCATCTGGAGAAATTCCAATAGAAGTCACTGTCAGTTGGGTTGTTTGCTCAAAAGAGCAATGCGTTCCCGGGGAAACAACTTTATCTAAAAATTTCACTGTCGGTAAGGCTACAGGACGAGACGGATCGGTATTGGATCATGCAAAAGATGCCCTTCCTGCCAGGCTAGAACAGGTCACTTTAGAGCCAGAAGACGAAGGTTTTATGCTCGTTTTCCCGCAATCAGTTTTCCCCTATAAAGTAGATGCGGTCCATTTTTTCCCATTTACAAAAGAGACTGTTGATCTACATGAAGAAGAATCTTTGACTGTATCTGAAGGGAATTATTACCTATTTATCAAGCCAGGAAAAGAGCCCTTTTTGCCAGATGTCGAAGGGATAGTGACCCTTATATCAAGAGTTCCAGATGTTAAAAAAAGTTTTTTGGTCTCTGTGCCGTACGAGGTCGAAAACCTTTCTAACGTTCCGCTAGTCCCTTTTGAAGAGCATGAGTCGTTGGCCCTCATGATTCTCTTTTCGGTTTTAGGCGGCATCCTGTTGAACGTGATGCCATGTGTATTGCCGATTATTTCTTTAAAAATCATGAGCTTTGTCAAACTTGCTCAAGAAAGTCGTCGGCTTGTGTTTGCTCATGGCTTGGCTTTTGCGCTCGGTGTGATCATTAGCTTCTTATTTTTGGGGGCTCTCCTCTTTGTCTTGCGCGCAACAGGGATGGAAATTGGATGGGGCTTCCAACTCCAAGACCCTACTTTTATTGCGCTTCTTGCAGCTCTGATATTCCTGATGTCACTCCTATTCTTCGGGGTCTTTGAAATTGGGATGTCTTTTGTTTCAAAAGCTGGTGAGATAGAGCAAAGTGTTAAAAAAAGGAACCCTTCCTTGATTGGTTCTTTTGCAAGTGGTGTGCTTGCAACCGCCCTTTCAACACCTTGTTCAGGCCCTTTTCTAGGTACTGCTCTGGGATTAAGTCTGACATTGCCGCCTCATTTAGGAATGCTCATTTTCTTGGCGATGGGCGTTGGTATGGCATTGCCCTATCTTTTGCTCTCTTTGGAGCCAAGGTGGCTTAAATATGTCCCCAAACCTGGCCCTTGGATGGAGACGTTTAAGCAGGTGATGGGCTTCTTATTGTTGCTCACAGTCGTTTGGCTTGCCTGGGTCTTTTTGATTCAAGCCGATAGTCGTGAAATTCTAGAGTTTCTTCTTGCCCTTTTTGTCATTGCGATCGGCGCTTGGATTTTGGGGAAATACGGAAGCCTGATGCGGGCTTTTGCCACAAGAATTGTGGGCCGTATTGCCGCAATCCTCCTCTTTGGCTTAGCTAGTTTCATGCTAATCGACGCCGGCTTCCAGACAGCTATTTTCCGTCCGGAAGAAAAGATTTGCACTATCATTGAAGGGGGATGGGAAACCTTCACCTCTAAAAGGGTGGAAGAGCTGCGTGCTGAGGGTGTTCCCATTTTCATCGATTTTACTGCAAAATGGTGTCTCCTTTGCCAAGCTAATTTTTTGGTTTTAGAGACAAAAGATGTGCTTGAGGCTTTTGATCGAGAAGGTGTTGTCAAAATGGAAGCTGATTGGACTCGTAGCGACCCAGAGATTACGCAAGCTTTGGCTTCTTTTGGAAGAAACAGTGTTCCCCTCTATGTCTATTATCCTAAAGGGAAAGAGGCGGTTCCAAAAATTTTACCACAGGTGCTAACCACCTCCAATATTTTAGAGGCGATTGAAAAATAGAACTTTTAAGGTTATATTCAACGAACTACTGTATAACATTTAATAATGCGCGCTCTTTTTAATGAAAAACTACTCCGTTCACTGACAACGATTTTTTTAGGGATCTCCTTCCTTTGCTTTGGCTTAGGTGCATTGTGGAGTTTTCTTCGCCCTGGCGAAATCATGGTTGTTTTGCCCCCTCAAAAAGGGGTGCGCGAGCTACGGAATAGTTTTGCTCAAAAAAAAGAAGCTTATTCCCAAATTGGCCCTCCATGGCTGGCTCTCAAAGAGACGCCTCCTCCACTTCTCCTCCCCGATCTGAAAAATATTTTGACCTACCATGGGATGAATGGAAGGCCTGATTCTCCACAAGAGCATCCTCTACTCCATTTTGGGTTGCAAGGAAGTAAAGACCTCTCCTTTGTCTCTGGGGGGGAAAAAGTCTATCTCGATTACTCCCGTCAAGTGGGCGGAGGAGAGACTTTTGCAATCACAAGGGAAGAAAGACCCCTTTGGTTTGAGGTTGAGCCGCAAGACCAAGAAGCCTCTATTAAAGTGGGCTTGACTCTCGAGGGATATCCACCTCTTGAGCCCCAAACTTTCAAACTCCCTACCAAAGAAGTTGCAAGACTCCCTTTCGGTAATCAGGGGTGGGAAATTGGTAAACTCCGTGCGGACGGCACTCTCTTAGCCCGTCAAATGGCTAAATGGGTCGGTCCCGACTGTTTTCTGATGCGCCATGGTGGAGAAGAATTTTCCCATTTGCTGGGAAAACACCGTGTAGATTTTGGAGAGAAAGAGGACCTTTATTCGGTTTTTATTGCTCTCGGGGATTGTCTCATTTTCGCAGATGGTCGTTGGCAGGTGAAGACGCCAGGCGAAGAGACAAAAGGATTGCCCCTGCTGCAAATTAAGAGGGTGGATGAGCGGATTATGGCCCTTGATTTGTGGGATCCTACTGGCCAGAAAAAAGTGCCTCTCACACTCATCAAAGCGCAAGAAAATTGGGCAAAAGAGGCCTTACAAAAAGAGTTCCGTTTTGTCGGCGCAAAAACCAGAACACAATGTGTTTTTGAAATTGGGAGAGAGCGTCATTTGCTTAAACCAGATGATTGGCTTGTACAGGATGAAGAAGGAGCTTGGGTCAAGCTGGATACACCTGAGGAGATCGACGCTTACGTAAATAGGCAAGTAGCTGGCCCCCTTTTTGTTTTTGATGGGTATGTCAAACAAGATGATCATCAAGTTTTAATGGGCACCCTCTTCAATGCCTCTAGAACCGATTCTTGTCCTGTGGAATTGGCTGTCCAGAGGGGCAATGTGACCATTATTCCAGCGGAAGATGTTGTGGTAGACGCGTCCGATGAGCCCTTTATCGAGATAGCAGTCTCAGGAGGTTCAAGATGAAATGGATTATACTACTTGTCGTTCCTTTTCTTCTTGGTCAGACGATTGCTGAAAAAAAGGCCAATATCAACAAAGGGAAGAGCGATCTACCTTACGAGCTGGATGTTAAATTAGATCAGCTCAATGCTGCTAAAGGGGCCAAAGAAGATGAGATTCGTCGTCTCTATCAGAGAGGGGGCGAGCTATATGAAAATGGGGCGCCAAAAGAGGCCTACGAGATTATTTTAGCCGATATCCGTAAATCTAAGCGGGAATTGGATGATATCGAGATGGGGTGGCAGCAAAAAGCCTCAAAAGTTTTAGATCCAGAACCTTATGGTCTTTTTCACCAGCCAGAAACTACGATTGAACAGCTTGTTATCGATTATGGGTCCCAAGATTTTGTCTATCTCATTCCCAAAGAGGTAGGATCGATCCCAATCTCTCTTTCTTCCAGGCTTCCAGTTCCAAGAAGTGGCTGGAATGAGATGGTAGAGCTTATTTTGAACCAAAGCGGCGTTGTTGTCACCTCGCTCAATCCCTATCTCCGGAAGCTTTCTTTAGCTAAAGACGATTTTTCCCGCATCAGACGAATTGTGACAGATCGGAACATGCTCTCTTTTGTCCCAAGAGAAGATCGTATCCTCTTTTTGATCTCTCCAGATCCTTTAGAATTGAAAAGAGCTGAGCTTTTCTTAGACAAATTTTCCAATAAAGCCACTCAACAGGTGGTTCCCCTCGGTCGACAAATTGCCATCGTTGCAACAAGAGGTGAGGTGGATGAACTTCTTCGCCTTTATGACTTTTTGCAAAAAGAGAGTGGATCGAAAGAATTTTCGCTTGTCACCTTACAGCGGGTTTCTGGCGAAGAGATGGCTAAGATGTTATCGGTCCTCTTTGATGAAGGGGGAGATGAAAAAGGTGAGGGGAGTTTTTCTCGAGTCAATGCCCTACGGATTTTGGTCTCAAAAGCAAATCCACGGAATCTTTTTCTAGTAGGATCTCGTGAAGAGGTCAAGCGGGCAGAGGATATTATCCGAAAAGTTGAAGGGCAGATGGGTGATTTCCGAGAGAAGGTTCTCCATTGGTATTGCGCCCGTTATGCAGATCCAGAAGAATTGGCCGATATCACGGCCCGTATTTACGAATTGCTTCTGAATAGAATGCCGATTGATCCTTGCTGCGAAAATGGTGGAAGCAACACCGATGTCAACGTGACATTGAATGATTCCCCTTTTCCTACACCCGATCAATTCTATGCCGACAGTTTTTACCAAGCAGGTTCTGTTGTTGTTGATCCTGCCCCCATTGAATTAGGCCCTTCCCGTCCAAGACCCTCTCCAAATGGAAATCGAAATAACTTTTTAGTCGATCCTAAAACAGGGGCGATTGTGATGGTTGTCGAGGCGGAGCTTCTGGCCCAGGTAAAAGAGACACTCCGACGTCTTGATGTTCCGAAAAAAATGGTCGAAATTGAGGTATTGCTCTTTGAAAAAAGGACCAACGACCGAGATAAATTTGGGCTGAATAAACTCGATATTGGCAACCCTCGTGTCACCCAAAACATCGCGCAATTGGCGTGGAATGCTTGTCCGGGCATTCTTGATTTCATCTTTAAACAGGTTGGTAACGCCCATTCTCCTTCCATTGACTTGCTCTACACCTTCTTGATCTCTCAAAAAGATATCGAGATCAACACCTCAACAACTGCCCTGACATTAAACCAAACGCCTGTTTCTTTAGCGGTTGTTGATGAGATCTCTATCAGCACCGGTATTTTTGAAGTGCCTCAGGCTGGTGGTGGTGTTGCTTTAAAAGATTCCTTCACCCGTGAGCAGTATGGGGTTGTTCTCGATATCACTCCGACAATCAACCCAGGGACAGGGGAAGATGATGACAGCGCAATGATCACTTTGGAGACATCGGTCAGCTTCGACACCATCCATCCTATTTTGCATGAGATGGGCCATAACCGTCCTGATATCACCCGTAGGAAGATCGAAAGTCAAGCGGTTGTCGCAGATGGGGAAAGTGTGATCTTAGGCGGGTTGAGAAAAAAACAAGACACAACACAAGTCGAAAAAATTCCTTTTTTGGGTGAAATCCCCTATATCGGGAAATTCTTCAGCTTCACTTCCCAGGAAGAGGCGACCACCGAGATGTTCATCGTGATCACTCCGAAAATTGTCCGTGATCCCCTTTATGAATTGGAGTGGATCAAGCATGAGGAGATGTGTCGCCGTCCAGGGGATCTCCCCGACTATCTCTGCAGGCTTAACGAAGCCCGTTGCCGTGAACGGCATTCTCTTTTCAAGGGGACGATCGACATGATTGCTGGTTTCCCCCCTTCAAGGTGCTATGCACCAGGATGGCAGCGTGATGGCAATGGCGATTGAAAGTGTTAAAGGGCTTATAGAAGGTGCACTCGCTCAAGCTAAAAAATGGCTACCACGTCGTCCAAAGCCTCTTGGCGAAGGTTCATCGGAATATCTTGTCCCTCAACCCATCAGTTCAGATCTGAAGGCATTAAGTTATGAATTTGAGATTCCTTATTTAGACGCCTTACCCCTTGGTCTTTTGCCTAAAGAGAGGGTGAAAGAGGTCCCCTACTCTTTTGTTAAAAGGCATGAGATTTTCCCTTTTCAAGAAGAAGAAGGGACAGTTTCTGTTGCAGTGCATGACCCCTATTTAAGGGAGCCGCTTGACGAGCTGGAGTGGATGCTAAAAGCAAAAATTGCTCCTTACTTGTGTTCCAAGGAAGAAATTTTACAAGCAATCCATACGACCTATGAGCGTGGAGACAGAGCTGCCTCAGAACTTTTAGCTAAGTTGGGCATAGAAGGGGCGAATAAAGAAGAAGAGACGATCGAAGTCTTTGACCTACTCGATGGAGAAAGAGAGGGGGCGCCGATCATCAAACTTCTAAACCTCATTTTGATGGAAGCTATTAGCCAAGGGGCCTCGGATATCCACTTTGAGCCTAATGAGGAAGGTCTCCGTGTTCGCTATAGAATTGATGGTGTGCTTCACAATCGTCATACTCCCTCTATCGATTACCAGAGCCAATTGATCACCCGTATCAAAGTGATGGCAAAGCTTGATATCGCGGAACATCGCCTCCCATTGGATGGTCGGATCAAGCTACGGATGGGTCGTCGTGAAGTCGACTTCAGGGTCAGCACTTTACCTGTTTCAGGTGGTGAAAGGGTTGTATTGAGGATTTTGGATCGGGGAAATGTTTCTTATGGTCTTGAACAAATGGGAATGGGCCGCGAGTTACTTGCCATTTTCCGCTCCCTTTTAGCGCTCCCTGAAGGTATTTTACTTGTTACAGGGCCTACAGGGTCGGGTAAAACGACAACCCTTTACAGCGCTTTGCAAGAACGGTGTGATGAAGCGACCAATATCATGACGATCGAAGATCCTGTTGAATACCAGTTACCAAGTATTGCGCAGATTTCGGTTCACCACAAAATCAACCTCGATTTTGCAACAGGGCTAAGACATATCCTTCGGCAAGACCCTGACGTGATCATGGTGGGTGAGATCCGAGATCTAGAGACGGCAGAAATAGCGATTCAGGCCGCACTCACAGGCCACTTAGTATTAAGCACACTTCACACCAATGATGCCCCTTCGGCTATCACCCGCCTTGTCGATATGGGGATTGAACCTTACCTCCTGTCCTCATCGATCGTAGGGATTTTGGCACAGCGATTAGTCAGAAAAATCTGCCCTCAATGTAAAGAGGAGTTTCTCCCATCCGACAAAGAGTGTGAATCGATAGGTTTATCTAAGCCCTTGCCGCTTTATCGTGGAAAAGGGTGCTCCCATTGCTTCGATTCTGGCTACAAAGGGCGTCATGCCATTTTTGAGCTATTAGAGATTGACTACCCGATACAAAAGCAGATTGTCAAAAGCCCTGATGGGATCGAACTGAAAAAAATTGCTCTCGAAAGGGGGATGAAAACCCTTTTAGATTCCGGCCGGCAACTCGTAATAGATGGGCAGACAACCATTGAAGAGGTTCTCCGAGCCACCCGTGGAGTTGTTACATGAGCCAGTTCCTGTATGTTGCCGTCGATAAACTTGGTGCAAAAAGAAAAGGGGCTCTAGAAGCAAATAATCTATTGGAGGCAAAAGAGAGGATCCGGTCTCAAGGCTGGACGCTACTGGATATCTCTTTAAAAGGTTTCAAAGGGAAGCGACTTTCAAAAGAAGAGCTTCTCCCTTTTACTCTGCAAATGGGAGAGTTGATTGCAGCAGGTCTTCCCCTTTACGAAGCACTTCAATCGATGAAGCAGGAGAGAGGTTCTAGTAAAAGTCTTCCTATCATTGAAACGTTGCTCGATGAGATCAAAAGAGGGAATTCCCTTTCTCAGGCGTTGAGTAAATTTCCTGATACTTTTGATGGCCGTTATCGCTCTCTTGTGGCCTCTGGTGAAGCTGTCGGTTCATTGGATAAAGTTTTTGCTAGGATACGCTCGCTGCTTGAAAAAGAGCTCAAGATGAGACAAGAGCTGGTTTCTGCCCTCACCTATCCGATGATTCTGACCTTTTTCTCGTTGATCGTCGTTTCGGTTTTGCTTCTTTTCGTTGTCCCTTCTGTAGAAGATATGTTCCAAGGTAAAGAGCCCAAAGGTTTGACCGCTGTAGTATTTGGGACAAGCCACCTGGTCAGGGATTATCCTTTTACTATTTTATTTTCACTTTCAAGTGTCGTAAGTGCTGCTTGGATCTGGAGAAAAAATTTAAAGCCCTACTTTTTTGCATCGCCAGTCGTAGGAACCCTTCTGACAAGAGGGGCTCTCGGCCGTTTCTGCCGGACATTAGGAACCCTTTTAGAGGGCGGATTGCCTTTGACTGAAGCTCTAGATCTCTCTAAAGCCGTTTTAAATCATCCAAGGCTCGAAGAGGTGATAGGAAAATCTAGAGAAAAGATTTTAGAAGGACGCCGGCTATCCCATGAATGGCGCCGTTCAGGATTTTTTCCCCCTTTGATTTTACAATTGGTGGCGATGGGGGAAGAAACTGGCAATTTGGGCGGCGCTTTTTTGAAGGGGGCCGACCTTTTGGACACAGAAGTGGAAAAAAGATCTCAACAACTCCTATCGATGTTGCAACCTGTTATACTGATTCTTCTTGGTGGAGTGATCGGCCTTGTGATGGTCTCGATCCTCCTTCCAATGAGTGAAATGACCCAATTTCAACCTTAAAGTAAACCTATGAAAAATAAGAAAAAACGCTCTGTAACGTTGATAGAGATGATGATCGTCATGTTTTTGATCGCGATGATTATCGGTGTTGTTGCCTTTAATTACCGGGGAAGTCTGGATGAAGGGAAGGCATTCAAGTCAAAAGCTGCAATCGACAAAATTGAAACCATCTTGAATTTGGCAGAAGCCGAAGGTGAACGTGTCGACAGCGATTGGCAAAAACTTGTGAATCAATCTCCTCTAGTTCAGAAGGGGGCCGATCTAACCAAAGATGGCTGGGGGGAAACATTCCGTGTGACACGTGGCAATGATGGGGAAATCGTGGTCTCATCCAACCGTTTAGAGAAATATGTTCAAGACAATCCTGGCTCGATGTTTAAGAAATAAGGAAGACAGCACTTCGCGTAGTTTCATTTTAATTAGAAAAAGTTTTTTCACTCTGATGGAAATGATGATCGTGCTGATCTTGCTGCTAGCAGTAGGTGGAGCCGTCATGCTCAATTCCCGCGCTGCTATCAATCAAGCCCGCTTTAGGAGCGATGTGAGGGGATTTCAATCTGTTTTAAGAAGTGTCAATGAGGCTGTTGTAGTAGGTTTTGACCCCTTCCTAACTTTTCAAAAAAAAGAGGGAGCTCTTCACCTAGTATATCAAGAGGCTATGGGCCGCTTTAAAAAGAAAGAATTTGATTTCCCCACTATTGAGCAGGTGTTTTTCAATAAAACTGAATTGGCAGGCCCCCTTTTCTTTGGGGATAAAGGGAGTATTTATCCTGAAGGTCAGCTTGTTTTAGTTGGAAAACCGGGAACTATGGAAATCGAGCTGAAGACGCCCATCATCAGAATAGTAGCCAATGACAATAACTACCCAGAGTGGATCCGAGACGTATGTGGAAAGAAAGAAAAAGAGTCACCGAAAAAAAACAAAGCTTCTTCCTCTTAGAGATCCTCGTGGCGATGGCTATTTTTGCATTGGCTATTGTCCCCCTCCTTACCATGAATTGGTCGATTCTAGGGGGGGAAGCGGAGGAAAAGAATCAGTTTAGGCAAGAGCTTGAGTTGAAGCATGGCGCTATTTTAACGGTTCAAGCTCTTTACACAGGTCAATATGGTGCCAAGCTATTGGAGGAGGGTGTCCCTCTCCCCACATTTAATGGCCACATGCTACTCGAAGAAGGGGTTGTCACCCTCAGCTACACATTGCCTAAAGGAAAGATCCGAGAATTCTCCATCGCCTTGCCCAAAAGGAAAGGGTGATCTCTTCCCCTCAGTGAGAACCGAAATTTATCTCCGTAAAATAGTCAAAATTTTGCTGGAAGATGCCTTTCATTTCAAAATTTTAATGCCCCTTAAGGGGGAGCCTGATAACCGGCCAAAACCTCTTGGGGAAATTAGATTTGGCGGTTTATGTAGGGATATTCCGCCATAAGCGCTAAAAATAATGACATTTGGCAGAATGTCGATGTATAACCCGCCCATCAACATTCAAGATTTGGTCATTCCCGGGATTGAGCCCCTTTCTATCGGTAGGGTCTACCATTATGACCCACTTCAAATGGGCGCTACAAATCAAGATGGGGGACAAAGTTGGGACCTTGATTTTGCTGAAAGCGTTTCCAGATCCAAGCTAGATGAAGAGGGGGAGGCACTATTTGCATCATGTTGATTCACAGTCGATGTTCTCCTTTCATGAAAGGAAGGGTACTGATTGAAGCCAAATGAATTTAGAAAAAGGTTCCATTGGGGACTTGGCTATCAAGATCATAAGATTGGGACTTTCGAAGTCAATCGGATCGAATTGTTCTCACCCTCAGGCCAGAAGGTTGTAAAACTCGATCTTCATCACGACAATCTTGGAAATTATCATAAAGTATCGCCTTGTATATTATCTGTTGCTTTAAGGATTGATTAAATATTAGTACAAACCAAATACTTTAATAGGTATGGGAGGAACGATGAGATTAACCCTTTCGATTTTTAGTCCGATGGCTTTCTCGTTGGCGAGGAAGGCAAATCATTATCTTGTTCCTATTGCCCGGCAGCCTGTGCTTGGGGCGTTATTTATAAAAACAATTTCCACGCACCAGCGGATCTCCAACTCCTCTGCAAATGTTAACTTAATAAAACCGGGCGTCCCCGAAAACGTTGAAATAGCGAAGCTTGATAATAAAATTCTCGAAATAAAAGAAGTCATGCAGAAACTCTTGCGTGAGAGAAGAAAAATACTTAAAAAATTGGAGTCAAAAAATAGGTCGGAACAAATAGATTCAAAGGAAGACTACATCAAAACCCGCCTACCCTCTTTGGAACAATACAGGTTGGGGCTTTCCAATAAAAAATTGTTAAAAAACGAAAAGGAGCTGATCAAGTCTTATCACCTTTTCTGTTCCGTTTCCTGGGAAGAGGATAAAGGAAAAAAAGAAAGTGGAAACCCGGCGTTGATGGTTTAACAAGTATTGCCCCTTTCCGTAGATGAAATAAAAATCAAGTCAGTCGAAGCGATCATTATAAAGAGGTAAGTCGTTGAAAGGTTGTGAGGCTGCAAGAGCGGTAAGTTTTCTTTTGAGCTTAAGAGGGGTGGCACCGATTGAGAATGGCAACCAAATAGTACTATAAAATAAACCTGTCTTTTGAAAAAATGAAGTTATGCGAAAGGTCCATTACCCATTCCGACAGATAAAATTGCTTCGTTTTGTAAAAAATACCATATCGAGAAAATGTCCTTATTTGGTTCAGTCCTGACCCCTAACTTCAAGCCATCAAGCGATGTCGATTTTCTTGTTGTTTTTGATCCTCAACACCATCCTGGATTTTTTAAAATTGTTGATATGGAAGAAGAGCTCAGCCAAATCATTGGTCGATCTGCCGACTTACGCACTCCGGGTGATTTAAGTCATTTTTTCCGCGATGATGTCGTTAAGCAGGCCTATCCGATATATGCCGAATCGTGATTCCACTCGTCTAAAACATATACTAGAGTCCACAAAACATCTGATTTCCTTTGTACAACAAAGGAATCGAAGCGATCTTGGGAGGGGTACGAGAAATACATAAAAACGCACCCACTACCCCGAATGAAGATAGTACATAAACTTTTTTAAACACCATAGTGTGGTGAACGGTATTTATCGTGAGCCCGTTGCCTTAATTGGGCACGGCGGGTTCAAACGGGGGGGGGAGAGCGGGTGACCGACTCTCTCTACCCACTAAATTCACTAAAATTTTCTGTGTGTACATTGCGCTTAGATCAACACCCTTCTGGATGCAATAAAGGGCTCTCATCGTTATGATCGGGCTTATGAACTCTTTTCGATCGAAGCACCCATTCTTGCCTTATGCCCTTCAAGAGATTGATGATGAGGACCGACAGGCGGTTCAAGAGGCGTTAAAAGGGGATATTATCACACGTGGCCCAAACGTCACTGCCTTTGAAGAGGCCTTTGCAAAAGAGGTCGATGCTCCATTTGCCGTTGCTTTTTCGAGTGGATCGACCGCCCTGTGGGCTATGGCCCTTTCTCTTGAACTAACAGAAGAGGATCGGTTAGTCACCACGCCCAATACCTTCATTGCCACGGCAGGTTCTTTTACCCGCGAAGGGGCAAAGCTTCAGCTTGTTGATATTGACCCTGATACTGCTAATGTTGACTTAGAAAAGTTTCTTGAGACTTCTAAATGGGAAAGAACCCGTGGACGTTCCATCTATCTTCCTATCCACTTTGCTGGACTTCCCTTCGATGTAAAAGCGTTTGACAATCGTCTTGCCGATCTCGATTCACTTATTATCGAAGATGCAGCTCACGCCATTGGCTCCCATTACCCTGATGGAAAAAAGGTGGGCTGTTGCCATATTTCAGAGATGACCATTTTCAGCTTCCATCCAGCAAAAACCATCACAACTGGGGAAGGGGGGATAGTAACAACTTGCTCAGAAGAGCGTTACCATCAATTAAAAAGGGTACGAGACAATGGGATTGAAAGGACCAATTGCCGTTATCCTGGCGACTATTTATCTCACATATCAACATCGAATCTCCATATGAATGAGATGCAGGCCGTCTTAGGATTAAGCCAGTTAAAAAAGCTTCCAAGATTTGCGGCAAAAAGGATCAAACTGCTCAAACTTTATCACCAACTTTTGCGCCATGTTCCCCATGTAAAGCCTATAAAAACTTCAGAGTCGACTGTTCCTCACATTGCAGTCATACAAATCGACTTTGCATCGACCAAAATAGGCCGAAAAGAACTAATGGAAAAGTTGTTAGAAAAAGGGATTGGAACACAGGTCCATTACCCCCCTCTTTACCATCACAGAGACTTCCAGAACATCGAGCCGTTAGAGGAGGAAGAAAAGTATTTCTCACAGGCCCTGACCCTTCCCCTCTTTACACAGCTAGAAGAAGAGGACGTCGCCTACATTGTCGACTCGCTAAAAGAGCTTCTTTCAAGAAAATAAGGGTTGAATTTGCAAAACACTCCGGAGTCTTTGGAGTTAGGTGGCCCGGAGAGGATCTCCCCTCTGGTTTTAGTCGGGGACGTTTATCCCCGACAAGCGCTTCACGAAGGTGTTAAGAGTAGGCCAGAATCAATGCTTTGGCCATGCTAGCAACAGCGGGAGTAGGGTCGTTTTGCAAAATTTTGCAAAGGTTTAGCCCCTCTTGTTTTTTGCCCAGCATGAAGAAAGCTTTGGTGAGGTTTAAGAGGGTTGGAGTGTGATGGCTATCAAGTTTCAAGGCTTTATCTAAGTGTTTCAAAGCTTTTGAAGGCTGATTGAGCTCTAGATAAAGGGCCCCCAACGTTTGCGCATCGTAGGCACTTTGTGGGGCTAAAATGGACAGGGCTTCAAAGATATTGAGAGCAATATCATATTTGCCCTGTCGTATATAAGAATAGCCTGCGGTTCTTAACTCTTCAAGGTGCTCTTCGCCCCATTTCAATTCATCTAGCCATTTTCGTTTAGACATGGGTCATCCTTGCAAAAACTGCCCCATTCTTCCGATGATGAAAGAGAGCCACGAGTTGAGTTTCTTAATCTGTTTGATACAGCCCATCAGCACCTTTTTTTCTTCCTCTTCTTCCTCAGAGCTACACTCAAGTTTTTCTAATCGATCTTCTTCAGATTCGGCTGCGCCAAAAGGGTTGACTAAGGGGACGATTTGAGAAAAGGTAAAGGCCGACCGTCTTTGCGATCTGAAATTCTTTGGAGGAAAGAAAAAGGCCCAAGGGGTTGTGACAGGTATAACGCCAAGAAGGAGATCGATCTCAGCCATCCGGGGAAACAGGTAGATAACCTGTAGCTGAGGTGGGATCGATTCGGCTTCTTGAAGCCGAATCTGACGGGTAAATTCGTCGACATATTGCGTTCGACGGGCGTAGTCGATGTAAACGCCGATGTCGATGTTATCTATCGTTACCATAACCCTATCTTACTGTTTCTTCCTTAAATCTTTGATAAAAAATACCCCCGGCGAGATTCGGCGGGGGTAAGAACAAGTAATTCCCTTTAAAAGCCTCAAAACTAGTGCTTTAGAAGGAAACGGTGAGTCTCCCATCCACTGTAACAGGCTTAAGATCAATATCTTTTACCTTTTCCACTAAGTTTAACTTAGTGATTTTTTCTTCAGTCGACTGCTTAGGCTGCCGATTAGAAGATAGTGTTGGGAGCTCAAAAGGCAGGGCAATACACTCTGCGCTCATGGTAAACTCCAATCTGTCCAAAAGCCGTAACTTCTCAGACAGTCCAATTCAAAATCCAAAAAATATTTCCCCAGTCATTCCTAGTGAAAGATCACTCTTCCTGGTGGTTTCTAGGTTTTAGCCTCAAACTTCACCTCCCTCACAAACCTCCGGGAATCAAATAATCCCCGAGTCCACCTACTAGGATAAGGCCTACTTCTCTGGGTTTAAGAAGATAGGCTCTAAAAAGATCTCTATAACTCAACTCCCTGATTAGAGAGGAGAAGAACTTTCAGCACCTGCCAATTGCTCTCTTTCTACTGCGTGAGAGTCTAGGTAGCTGATGACATTCTTTTGTCCAATCCGATAAGCTTCCACAATCGATTCTAAAGGTTCTTTTTTAGCCATATCTTTCTGTTGTAAAGAGGCCAAAATCTCACCTTTTAGGGCTTTTGCAATTTCAGTTTTTTCTAGAAGATCGGCGAGCAAGGCCCGTCTTACAAGATTAAAAGCGGACAATGTCTCAATCCAACGCTCTTCTCCGTAAATCTCAATTGCTAGTTTCAGCTCCTCTTTTAGCGAAAGCTCCATCTCCCATGCCTTGTCAAATTCACCCTGAGCAATCAAAAGAGAACTTTCAGAAAACATTTTAAAAGGTGTTGGAAGAGAGGTGATTAGCCGAGCCTCTTGTTCTTTCAATAGCCGGCGCGCCTCTTCAATCCCACCATTCTGTATCAAAGCACGTGCAAGTCTACCCTCATAAAGAGGGGCAAACTCGGAAGAAACGTGGAATTTCCCTTCTACATTCTTAGCTAGTTGGAGGAGTTCTTCTGGTCCTTCCACCTGAAGATGCTCTATTTTTGAAAGATTTTTTTCTATTTCATTCCTTGCCTGGCTCCAATTTTCTTTCCCTTGGAAAAGAAAAAGGGTCAAAATCATGAAAGAAAGGAGCAATAAAGCACCGCCAATGAAAAGCCCTTTTTTATTGGCTACTACCCAAAGCGAAATTTCTTCTTGCTTTTCACTCAAGCCCCTGATGATTCTGATATCGAGACGTTTCTCTACCATATAAATTACCCCTTGTCGTCAAGCGAGAAGACACTATAATCGAAATTTAAGTGTTATGCAAACAACAAACATCGAAATAGATTTAATCGATCGAAGCCCCTACCAGATGAGGCGCCGTTTTGATCCTGAAGAGATTGCGGGACTAGCCGCCTCTATCGAGAGGTATGGCCTTTTGCACCCACTCGTTGTTCGGCCAAAAGGGGAAAGGTATGAACTAATTAGTGGAGAGCGGCGCCTTTTAGCCCTTTTTTCTTTAAAGAAAAAAATGGCTTGGGTTTCCATACGGCGCGGAGAGTCAGAAAGTCACACGGCTGAAATGGCCCTCTCTGAAAACTTGCAAAGGGCCGAGCTTTCCCCCATTGAAGTCGCCCACTCTTACCAAGGGCTTATTGATGCTTTTGGACTCACTCAAGAGGAGTTGGCGACTCGACTGGGAAAACCCCGATCAACTGTAGCTAATTTTTTACGTCTATTGAAACTTCCTCCAACGATACAAGCAGCACTAGATGAAGGTAAAATTACTGTGGGGCATGCTAAAGCTCTGCTAGCTTCCAAAGGAGAGGCTCAAAAAGAGCTGTTCGAGAAAATAGAACGTGAAAAAATTTCTGTCAGAAATGCGGAGCATACCGATCCCAATTTGGTCTTTCTTGAAAAAGAACTTTCTCAACGCTTCGGACGAGAGGTAAAAATCATACCAAGGGCTTCGGGTGGATTATTAACTTTTCAGTGGGACAATCTAGATCATCTTGATGAACTTCTGAATGTTTTAGGGATGCACGCTAATTGATTGACGCCACAGGTTATCTCCACATTCCACCGTTAGCTCTTTCCCCATGGGGTTTTTTTTACTCCGCTCTATTTTTGGCCCTGGCTTTTTTCCTTTTAGGTAAAAGAGGCCCTCTTCTTAAGATTCCAGCCTTAAGTAGTGTGACATCTGTTTTAAAGAGTTCCTTTCAATGGACTAAAATCCCTCTCCTCCTATCCATTTTGACAATAGCTTTCTTGTTGCTTGACCCTCTTTGGCTATCACATACACACCGTCCAAACATCCCTTTACCAAGAGAGGGGAAAAGTTGGACTCTTGCATTGGACCGTTCAGGATCGATGTGGCGAACACTGCCCCTACCAAATGGGGAGATAGAGCCGCTGGTCAAATATGTTGCAGGGCTATTCAAAGAGCAAATTGGAAAAAGAACGGACGACCTGGTAGCTTTTGTCGCCTTCGCTAGAAAACCCGATATTCTTTTACCTTTAACTCCTGACCGCAAGCAATTAGATACGCTTTTAGATAACTTGCAGAAGGTTCCTCCAGATCAAGACGGAACAGCGATAACCTATTCGATTTATAAAACATTGCTGATGATTGAAGGGGCTAAAGAAAGAGAAAAAACATTCCATCTCGATAGGAATGTACTGATACTCGCGACAGATGGGTTTGAAGCTATTCCGGAAGAGGATGCAAGAGACCCTCTTCGAGGCATTTCTCTTGAAGCAGTTTTAGATAAAGCTAAAAAACTGGGGGTTCATATCTATGTCGTTTCTCTTTTTCCTGAAAAAGATAATATGCGATGGGGCCCTGAAATTAGACGGATGCAGCAGATCGCAAGGGTGACCGATGGTGGTTTTTTTCAGGCAACTCCAGAAGGGCTTGAAGGGCTATTTCAGAAAATCGATGATTTAGAAGGGGGACCGTCACAAACAGCTCCACCTTCAACCAGTATTGGCTTTCCATTAGCGCCTTATCTTGCTTTGGTTGCTTTTGGGCTGTTGTTCATTTATTTGCTAATCAGAGAGGTGCTTTATCTTACCCTTCCTTAGCTTAGCACTCATTATTCTTCTCATTGGTTTTTGGAGAAGAAAGCAGGCTCTTAAACTGTTTGGACAGACAGCAACGTTTGACCGCCCTCTCCTTCTCCTACTGCTTCTTATTTTTCTTTTCATAGGAAGGCAAGAGCCAACGATTGTGGAGGGGGTTAGTCAAAAGCATCCGACAGCCTCTTCAACCCTTTTTATTCTCGATAATTCTCTTTCGATGTCGGTTCGTGATACTATCCAGGGGGCATCTCGATTTCAGGTTGCTAAACAACTTTTGGATTTACTTCTTAAGGGGCAAGAGGGCGATTGGGTCGCTTTAGGGACTCTGGACGGCGATTTTCATCTTTTAGCCCCGTTGACAATTGACATTCCTATTGCCCGCTTGATGATGAATGAGGTTTCTTTCTCCCCAGCAGGCACTAATTTTCTAAAGGGGTTTCAAACCCTCTTTGAACATTTTCAAGGAGAGCATCGCCCACAGCAGATTGTTTTAGTGAGTGACGGTGAGCCCATCCCTCCAATGGATGAAAACCAACACGACCGTTTGATGAAGGAGCTAAAGGCGATGGATATGCCCCTCTTTACTGTGGGAGTTGGTTCGTTGGAAGGGGGGATTATTCCTGATATTGATAAAAGGTCAGTTCCAAACTTTAAACTACTTGCAGAGATGGCAGACGAGGGTGGCGGTTTTTACTATCGAATCGGAGACAGTGGACTGATCGAGCTTGCAGAGACCATACAGGACCATTTTGTCACAGGAAAGTCTGAGGGAGCGCTCGAAAGGGTTGTTCGTCGGCTGAGCCCCTATTTTTATTTGTTAGCAGCATTGTTTTTATTACTGGCCCTTCGGTTAAATCCCAGGTAAGAAAGCGCGGGGGACATTTTTTTGGCGTCATCGAAGAGAATGGGAAAATCAAATGGCTGCAATCGATGCCCTCTATTGTCCTAAATAAAGTTCTTGTGTCAACTGAGTAAGAAGCTGAAACTCTTCCATCCACCCTTGCCGACTACAGGAGCCAATAGCCGCTATAATCTGCTGATTGAATTGATCTTTTAGTTCCGAGGATAATTGCGAATAGAGTTCCCGGATCATGGGGAGATCAAGTGAGATCTCAGGCTTTTGTTCATCAAGATTTGCTACATGATAAGTTCCAATATAGGTGCCGTTAAGGAGAAAATAAAGATAGTCGGTTAGAAGGCCTAAAATTTTATATTCTTTTACTCTCTCTACAGTGAGGTTACTCCCCTCTTGCTGCATTTTAGAAAGGATCTGAAGAAAGGTTAGTAGCCTCAACCCGTTCAATAAAGAGGTGATAATCTCTTCGATTAGTGCGTTATTTTTGAGGGATAGGAAGTGATCTGCGAAATCAATTAAATTCAGCTGATAGGTATAAAGTCTAAATGCAACATCCCCTTTGTTAGCGAGGGGGCGCCAAAGGACATTTTTTGTTTTACTACCCTCTAGTGCTTTTTCAAGAAGGAGTCTGAAAAAAACACTCAATCTGCTTAAGATGTAAACATTCAATGAAAAACCACTAAATTCGTTAGAGACATTATAAAAATGCCCGCCTAGACAGTAATTCTTTACTCTATCAAAATTCTCAGGAGAAATTACATATGCAGCTTCATAAATGGAATGATTATCTCCATAATAAGTCCACAACTGTTCTCCCTCTGGAATGTCACTAACTGCAATGAGAATGGGGGCTTCAGGTATCCCTCTATAATTATAAATTGATGTGAAAACACAATTAGGAGGGCCATCATTAACAAAACTTCCAATTCCACCAAACCTTGATGGGTCAACATCTTTTAAAGAGTAAATAGTTGATTTAAAAGATGTCGGCTTATTCGAAAGCCTACATTCACCAGCATAATAACAAACAATTTGTCCCTTTTTAATAGGTCCCCCTGCAGCTAATCCGAACCCACCATATGAAGGTGCTTCAATAAGATGAAGTATCGGAGGGTCTTTTTCAAATGCCGCCACAGCTTGTTCGGTCGGAAAAAATTCTGGCGCCAAGAAATTAATAGATGGAACAGTTCGAGGGGTCATGCTTGACCACTTGGTGATTAGGGCTTGAGGTGCTTTGTAGTATGGAGTGAAGGGTTATTCCCGTTTTCTGACGAAACTCTGCTTGTGTCAATGGGGTGATATGGCCATCTTCACTTTTGAATAGACAGGCTATCTCTGAATCAGCAGGAAAGGGGGCCATCAACCGACGAAGATCGCTTGCCTTACCCCCAAAAGGATTTGGAGGGAAGCAAATGGCTTTATGAACCTTCCACCCCGTTTTTTGACATTCTTGCCCACAGTAGAAAATTTCCTGGCAACGGCTGCAGCGGAGCTTTCCCTCTTTACCGCAATTGCTGCAAATTGTCTTTGAAAACTGGTTGATAGTATTCACTGCACCAAGTTCTTTACCAAAAACGTTGGAATTGGTGTCTGTTGGAAAGGTTTTGGTAGTTGTTAATTGTGTTGGTTGAGCCATTAAAAAAACCTCTATTCAAAAAACATTATAAACACATTAAATGATGTCAAACAACTATCTCCTTAATTAGACACTTTTAAAGTTGAAGTGGTTTATTGCAAGGGGGATATTGGCCCGGCATCTAAATAGTTGGAAATTTCATTTGTTCTACAGAGCGCCAGAACCAATCTGAAAATCTTCCCTTTTTTCTTCAATTTCGACTTTGGCCAGTGTTAGACCATAGATCGACAGTGGCATCCCTTTCCATAAGGCATTTGCGGCTGCTTTTAGTGTGGTGCCTGTTGTCATCACATCATCAAGCAATAGTACCCTTTTTCCTTGCAAGCCACCCAGAGAGAGGAAAAAGGTTTCGTCCCCTAATGATAACCGTCCCTCTTTTGCTAAAGAGGCTTGAGAGCCTCTTCCCCCTTGTCGCTTGAAGCCTGCAAAAAGAGGGATGTTTAAGCTTTTTGCGACAGATTCCCCTATCAGTCCAATCGGGTCGAACTGCATCCAAAACTTCTTAAAAGGGTCTTGAGGTACAGTCACAATGACCTCTGGGGAGGGCCATTGCAGATTATCGATTTGCAATAGAAGATAGTTTGCAAAGAGGGGGGCATCGAGCTCTCGCTTGCCTTCTTTATAACGAGTGATCAGCCTTTGAGCCGCCCCACCATAATTCCAGACAGCACCTAAACGATCAAAAGGGGGAAGATTGGGGGTTTTTGAGATGGGTTCCAGATCTATCAGACATGTTTTACAAACTCGTCTTTCCCCCTTTTCTAACAAAGCCTCACACCCTTCGCATAGTGGAGGAAAAAAAATGTCTAAAATATCTTTTAGCGCCATTTAACTTCGACTTTGGGTTCCTCAAGCGTCCCTAAAATTGCAATTTCACCACGCTCAAGCCAATAAAGGGGCAATCTAGCAGCCTTTGGAAGAAGCCGTATCTTTAATTCACCGTTCCAACCAATGAGACCTTCAACTTTTTCGTAGCGAATCCCTTTGCCTTCTGAAAATAATTCCCCTCCAGGCAATATCTGTAAACCATCCTCTGATAATTTGAATGGGAGTGTGCCAACTGATGGGTAGATCCAACCTATCTCCAGAGGTAATGGGCTCTCGATAGGTATTTTAGGTAAAGGCAATCCCGAAAGCCTAGCTTTCCCTTCCCCTCTGCCTTCGCCCTCAAGCATCATTTCAAAAGTGACACCATCGCCCCATTTTCCCTTCACCTGGCCATTATCCTCGATTTCACAGGAGATCCCATGCAAAGGTGTGGAAAGGTTTAACGGTGTATAGAACCCTTTTTCCCATAGAACTAACCCATGGGCTGGAAAATCGACTACTCCAGAAAACAGACCATTGTGATATTTCCAAGGGCCAGAAAGGGTGTTATTTACAATCCAAGGAATAGAAAAGACCCCAACCCCACTGCAGCTTACACCATCCTGATCGACCGTCCCATCTTCTAACGTTAAATATTGTTTGTCTAACTGGAAAGACCCTCCTGAGAATCGGACCTTATCGTCGATCTCTATGAACATCTCTTCAAAGAAGGGAAATGCTTTTTCGCCCAACATCCATTCTTCGCCCCTCATTCTGAATGACCCTTTCCATTTGTGATCTGTATATAAAATCTCTCCAGACCCAATCAATCGCCCTTTTAGATCGAATCGATGTAACAACTCTTGCAACGGAGGGATCGATTCAAGGACCATAAGATCGGCAGAAAAGTGGTTAAAGTGTAAGTGTGCACCCTCTTCGGTTCTTTCTCCCGTTGCTGTTCCTCGTAAAAAATCTCTCCAGATCAGAGCAAAAGTGGGCATCTCCCAAGTAGTCCCCTTCCGGATGAGGTCAAAACTGAAAATACAATCCTCTATAGAACCTTCTTTTACGTGCAGAGCATTGGGCTCAACGGCAATATTAAAGCTGGCAGAGGTGATAGGCCAATCCCCTATTTTTAGATTTTCTCCTGAAAGATGACACTCTCCACGCTCAGCAGTTAATAGAATTTCGCCATCCAATTTGCCCTCAAATAAAGGCAAAGGGGGTAAAGGGAAAATAGACCAACGGCTCCATTTCTCAATAAGAGGGGCTATATCGCTTTTAATGGTTCCCTCTAATTTTTCTTTGCTAAGCTTTAGGGGGCCCATTTCGATGCCTCCAAGGAAACTTCCTTCAAAGAGATGGATCTCATCATGTCCGTAAATCCCTTTGATTAGCCCCTCTTTTTCAATCCAAACTTCAAAAGCTCCCCCCTCTCTATCGGCTTCCCAATAAGGAAATAGAGCTTTTTTATTCTCATTTAAAAAGGTTAAGGTGGCTTCAAAATCGGTTCCCAGCAATTTCTTCTCATCAATATCGAAATGAAAATGGCCAAAACCATCGCTTAATGAAAGCCCTGAAAGAATATCCAGAGGCTGATCCTGTTGAAGTTGTCCTTCAATTCTCCCTTGAGAGCTGTCAAAGCAAATGTCCTTTAAACCCCAATGAGTGCCCAATTTTCCAAAACCGTGAGTCAATATTAAAGTTGGAGGTTTTCCAATCGGAAGATCGAGGTCTAAGTCTCCTTCTAATTTAAATCCAAGCGAGTTAATCAAAACTTTTTTTCCTTCGCCTCGAAAAGAGATAGTCTCTCCCCCCTTTAATGTGACGATGACTGAACCTTTATGCCCCTTCTCATCGGCCCATTCTCCTTGAACATCTCCTTCCGGGAGTGAGGCCAGCAGTGAAAGGGGGGTATGGTCAAACTTGATCCATCGCTTTTTTCCTCTCCAACTGGCTTTTATTCCGCCGGTTTCGGTCGTAATGGAGAGATCTCCTTTGTCCCGCTCAAGTGAGAGGTGAAAGGGGAGAGTTCCAAGCATTGGATGCTCGAGGGTGCCGTCTAAATTCCAGGAAAAAAGGAGGAGTAGACGTCCAAGAATTTTTTCAGTTGGCCCCGATCGGGGAATAACTTCCGGCATCGGAATGTGAAGAGGGGAATGGACTGTAGGGAGTAATCCTAGTCGGTAGAGATAAAAATGGAGTAGCTGGTTTTTACTCAGCGAAATCCCCATAAAAAGAGACGCTGCTACAAACAAAGGTAAAATAAATAGTAGGTAAGACCACTTATTTGATAATCTCATGTACACTGTTTGAAACATTATTCTAATCAGTAAAATTGATGAAAGGACTCATATTAGCAGGTGGGAGTGGTACTCGTCTCCATCCTTTGACACTTGCCATTTCTAAACAGTTGTTGCCTGTCTATAACAAGCCGATGGTCTATTACCCTCTGTCAGTGATGATGCTGGCTGGCATTAAGGAATTGTTGATCATTTCAACTCCCCATGACCTTCCCCTTTTTCAAAAAGTATTAGGAGATGGCTCGCAATTTGGGATATCTTTAGAATACTTGCCTCAAAAGGCCCCAAATGGGATTGCAGAGGCGTTTATTATAGGGGAAAAATTCATCGGTGACGAAAACTGTGCCCTCATTTTAGGCGACAACATTTACTATGGAAACCATCTGCAACCCCTTTTGTTAAAAGCAGCTCAAAAAAAAGTTGGGGCGACTATTTTTGGCTACGAGGTTAAAGATCCTGAAAGATATGGCGTTGTCAGTTTAGACCCATATGGAAGGCCCTTGTCGCTTGTTGAAAAACCAATTAAACCTGATTCAAGACTTGCTGTGACCGGTCTCTATTTTTACGATCAACAAGTGGTAGAAATCGCTAAAAGCCTCAAGCCATCAGCAAGGGGTGAATTGGAGATCACCGATGTCAATTCAGCCTACTTAAAGCAGGGCAATTTAACTGTTGAAGTGATGGGAAGAGGTTTTACTTGGCTTGACATGGGAACACACGAAACCCTGCTTCAAGCCAGTCATTTTATCCAGCTGCTGGAGGATCGTCAGGGCCTTTTTGTAGGATCACTTGAAGAGATCGCCTACCGGCAAGGATGGATTGATAAAAGTAAATTACACGCACATGCCGATAGGATGGGGAAAAGCAGCTATGGCAGCTACTTGAGGTCTCTTGCTGAATTGTTATAAATGTGGCCTGTCACTTGGGGTTGATTCGATCACTTTTCGCACCCTTTGTGAGAAGTGTTTTTCAGGACAACATTGTTGCCTCAATTGTCGCCACCATGCCCCTGGAAGGCGCAATGAATGTATGATCCCTGACACTGATTATATCACTGATCGGACTGCAAACAATTTCTGCGATGATTTTCAGGTGAAATTAGCAGGAAAACAAGAGACAATTTCTCGTTCAGATGCTATCGAAAAGGCTAAAAAGCTGTTAGGCGAATAACATTTTAGGGGAGGGTGTCGCGGATATCGAACAACTTGTCGAGGTTTAACATACGAAAGCAGAGTCTAGCTTGAGGCGTAAGGGAACAAAGAGCCAAACTTTTCTCTACTTCTTTGCATCTCTTTAGAAAGAGAATAAGGGCTCCGAAACCAGAACTATCGATGAATTCGACAGCCGATAAATCGATCACGATCAGATTTGAGCTTCCCTTTTCTATAAGGGAAAATATCTCTTCTTTTACATATTCAGCCACACGGGCGTCGAGATACTCCATCTTCAACTTGATCAGTAAATAGGTCGATTTTACTTCATACTGGATCGACATGAGCTCCTCCTCTTAATTTCAACAGTGCCATGAAATTATTAAGTTTTCATCATGCTTATAATCAGTTGTTTAATCTGTTTATCTCCTCTTTATGATTCAAGGCTACTTTTAAAGATATGAGACTAGAGCAAAGACCCAACCAGACAACTGCGATGAGGCAAAGTCTTTTTGCCGGAGATAGAATGGATCAGGCTTTTGCTATTTTAAAAATGCCCGTGACCGATTTAAGGGAATATCTACGAGAAGCCATAAATGAAAATCCTCTTTTAGAGGAAGTTGATTACTTGGGGGAAGAGGGACATCGTGATGCAGGCATGCATCCATTGGAATTCACTGAAGAAGATTTCCAGTTTGTTGCCCCTTTTTCCCCCTATTTAGACCCAGACGAGGAGAAGCCCTCATGGGAAGAACGTATTCCTCAACCCGACTCTTTGTCTCGCCATCTTTTGAGGCAAGCTGAAGAAGAATTTGACACAGAAGAAGAGAGGTTAGCCGCCCTCTACTTGATTGGTTCATTAGAAAGTGATGGAACGTTATTGACTCCCATAGATGAGATAGCTTCTTTTTCTCACATTCCTCTGTCTGTTTTCATACGTGTTTTTCCGATCATGAGAGGTTTTGATCCTCCAGGCGTGTTTACCGGTTCGGCTCAAAGTTTTGATAAAACTTCAGCGCCTCCTGTTCATCCAGACATTATCCAAAAGGGCGATACGATTGAAGTTGTAGATAGAGATTTGCCCCGTTTTCGCTTGCACCCCTTTTCTACAGAAAAAATGGATTCCCAAGATAAAGCGTTCGTCCGGGAGAGACTTCAAGCAGCTCGTTGGCTCATGAAAAATCTAGAGACTCGGGCACGAACTCTTCAAAAAATCGGAGAGGCTGTCTATCACATGCAACGGCCGTTTTTTTCAGATCAACAATCTCTGCTACCTCTCACTTACAAAGAGGTAGCAGAAAATATACATCTTCATCCTTCGACTGTGGCTCGAGCAGTAGATGGCAAATGGTTTTCAACTGAACGTGGCATTTTTCCATTAAAAGCCTTTTTCCCTGAAAAAATTGAAAATAGCCAGCTGTCTTCCGAGGCAGTGAAGGAACAATTGATTAAGCTAGTTCAGCAGGAAGACTCTAATTCCCCCCTTTCAGACGAGGAAATTTCCAAAAGATTGGGCTGTTCCCGGCGCGTCATTGCCAAATACCGTTCATTACTTGGCATACCCTCTAGCCGTCAAAGAATCTTGAAATGATTCATCAAGGAAGGTCTTTGAAAATTCATCACGAAGACACGAAGGTGAAAGTTTTTAAAAGAAAGAGTTCGACCTACAACCTTCCATCATTCTATTTTCTCTCTCTGTGGTTGAAAAAATAAAAAAAATATCACCACAGAGCTCACAGAGAGCACAGAGAGAGAGTTTTGGATGCCAATGAAGTTGCCTTCGTCTCTTCGTGTTCTTCGTGATGAATTTTCAAAAACTCTTTTCCCGAGATGGTTTCGTGGTGAATGTTGCTTAATGGCGGTAGCCAAAGTGGATTGAGGCAGGCCAATGGGTCTTTTTTAAAAGACGCCGTATTAGGCTACTTGGTTCAGGTTCTTTGGGCGATTTATCGATAATAACTGGGATAATCGATTGGTTAAATTCGTCCAGTATTTCTTGAAAAGCCCATGAGTGTTTTAACTGCTCAATTGTCCCTTCCAAATCGTTATTTTTCACAAAAATACAGACAGAAATACCGCGCCTAAGGGTTGTCTTAATAGCGTCAAGGCATTTTCTGTTGTTTTCTAACTGTTCCACTTCAGGAACGTGGACAATACGGAGAAGATAATAGAGTTTTTTCATGAAGAGGGAGTGATCTTGCACCTCCTGAATGAAAAAACGGATCCGTCGATTTTGAGCTCCTAGAAGGAGGAGGGTGTCATTCCAAGCTGTGTGTTGGCAGACATAAATGGCAGGAGATTCGGGGATTTTTTCAAGTCCTGAGTAGGTTGTCCTAAAATGAAGGCGAGAAAGAAGCATTCCGACAAAGCGGGTAAGGAAGTCAAAAAACTGGTAAAGCAGCAGCGTTGCAAAAGCCAGTGTGATCATTCCAATCATTGCAAAAGATTGGCTTGGGCTGATTTGAAGCACATTTGTGAATAGGAACAAGAAGCAAGAGGCAAGCAACACCCCAACAAAGCTAAAAAAATTGGTCGCAGCAATGACCTGACCACGGAGTTGAGGAGGGCTGCCGAGCTGGATGTAGCTGTCAAGCGGCACCAAGAAAAGCCCTCCAGCAACGCCTAAAATGGCCACTAAGACGAAAATAACTTCTGGATGCCCAGCGAAGGCTTCTAGAAGAAAACATCCGCCTCCTAAAGCAAAACAGGCCAAAGGGATCAAGCCAAGTTCGACTGAAGTGCCAGATATGCGTCCTGCCAGATAAGAACCAACACCGATCCCTAATGCTGTGACAAGGAACAGATAGCCCCCTTGCACGTCTGTCATTCCCAGGTCCTGAACAGCATAAGGGATCAAATTGAGTTGGATAAAGGCCCCAAAAAAGAGGAAATAAGAGGAGCTGGCCATGCTGGAAAGCAAAACACCAGGCGCTGGAACCTTAAACCAGATCTCTTTCAGCGTTTGATAAATTTCGGAGAGGAATGAAAAGGTGAGTCGTTTAGAAGAGCCTGCAGGTGGGGTGTACGAGATAAAAAAGCTTGCGACCATGCCGATAATAGCGATTAAGACGCAAAATATTCCTCCGATGACGAAGTTGCGGCCAGTGACATCGGTGAGGAAAGAGGCAAAAAAAGTGCCCAAGATGATGGCCAAGTAGGTAAAAAAGCTCATCATCCCATTAGCGCGGGAGATCTTATCGTTCGGAAGGATTTCGGGCAGTATTCCATATTTAGAGGGGCTAAATAGGGCGCTTTGTGTCGCCATCAAAAAGAGGATGAGATAGGAGCCTATTTTCCATTCTAAAATGAACCCCAAAAGGCCAATGGCCATGGTGATCACTTCCAAAATTTTAGTAAGGATAATGATGGTACTCTTGCTATATCGGTCGGCTAAAGTTCCCGAAACGGCGGAAAATAAGAGAAACGGGATAACAAAAACTGCCCCTGTAATCGATAAAATCGTTCCGCTATTTCCGATCCCTTCTAGGCCGATGAGGAAAAAGACGATGAGGAGTTTGTAAATATTATCATTCATCGCACCCAGAAATTGGGCGAGATTGAGGTAGGTGAAGGAGGAGATCCTATCGATCAGAAATTTCAACATTTCATATAATTATCAGTATTAATCGATTTTACGTACAACATTCGTAAAGGACGGTGTGAATGTGTTGCGTTGTATGACATTTTGGGATATAGTAAAAAGAAAGGGGGTAAAATGCCTGCGCGCTCAATGGATTCCAATATGAATTTCAGAATGTCTTCTGTTGACAAGATGACGATTGAGAAGGCTGCTCTTCTAACAGGTTTAAAGCCAAATACGTATGCACGCCTGAGGTTATTAGAAGTCGCGGAACAAGACATTGCGGAAATGGGTCAACTTAACAAGCTGGTTTTAAGCAATGAGCAATGGGATCAATTTCTGGCCATCATGGATGCACCATCCGAGAGGACCCATCATAATCTAAAAAAAGCGATTCAAGCCTATAAAAAAATGAGAGGTTAGGTTCGAGTGTATTTCTCTACTCTTACTGAAACTTCTTTAACTGATCATTTTGACTGTGGAGAAGAGGAATTAAATCAATTTCTAAAGAATTTTGCGCTCCTTTTTCAACAACGTCATTTCGGAGTTACCATCATATGTACCGAAAAGAGTGATCCCAAGAAGCAAGTATTAGGTTATTACACCCTCTGCCCTGCTTCCATTGAGCGGAATTTTTTAGAAAAGAAAACTCTAACTGGGCCTAGGTCAAACCCAATCCCAGGTTTTCGGTTGTGTCGTCTTGCAGTAGATAAAAATTGTAAAGGTAAGGGATACGGAAAGATGTTATTAATCCATTGCTTAGAAAAATGCTTAATGCAGTCTGAACAGATTGGAGGAAGCGTTTTAATCATTGATGCAAAAAATGAAAAAGCAAAAAGTTTCTACGAGTACTATGGATTTTCCTCTTCGCCAGGTTCACCTTTAATTCTTGTTAAAACCATCAAGCAGATTAAAAAAGATTTTGAAACAACCCTAAGGAAGTGACCTCGACTTTGTACAATTTTTGGAGAAGCCTTCAGAAAGAAAACAACAAGATGGGCTGGACAGCTCCCTGCTATTTAGTTTTGTCAATTTTCTCTATATAATAGTGATGCAATGAACTCCTGTGTCACCTTGAGCAATCGGCTCGAAAATCTCCTTCTAAAGTTGAAAGAAAAGCTGTTTGCCGATGTAGAATTGCGCCAAAAAACAGTGGTTGTTGCCAGCCGGGGGATGAAACGATGGGTCAAGGGGAAGCTGTTAGCTTCTCGGGGGTCCTTTTTTGGAATCACTCTGGTAACTCTCGATGAGCTTCTGAAGGAGAGCTTAAAAAAGGAGGCTTTGGCTGTGCAAATTTATGGCCAATTACCCGAAATTGAAGAGATCGCCGATTACCTCAATCAAGAGGAAGAGAAAAGGGTCCCCCTTGCCGTCCATTTAGCCTCTCTCTTTCTGTCTTATCAGGAGCTTGGATTCACCCCTCCCAAAAAGGAATGGCAGTCGAAATTATTCTTATTGGGGCAAAATACCATTTGCTTTCCCAAAGGAGATCTCTACTTTTTTGGTTTTAGTCACCTTCCTAAGCCATTTTTAGATCAGATCAAACAGTTCCCTTCCTACTTTCTTTCGCCGACGCTCCAATTTTGGGAAGAATTGAAAAAAGATGAACATCCACTTTTGGGATCTCTTGGCCGTATGGGGCGGGTAATGTCCCGTTCTATTCCACAAGAGGTAGAAAAGTTGTTTAGCCTCCCTCAAGAAATTGCCGATCATCCTTCTTACACTTTGACAGGAGAAGAGTTCTTAGAGGGCGGAGAGATGACCTTGTTGAAATCTCTACAAGCCGACTTGTTGTTGATGAGAGAGGGCGAAAAAGTGGAGTTGCCGGTTGATAACACCATCGAAGTCCATGTGGCCTCCTCGATTGAGCGGGAAGTAGAAGTCTTAAGAGATCGTCTTTTTCTCTTGATGGGGCAGGAAGGGATCACTCCAGGAGAAATTCTGGTGATGGCAAAAGATATTTCCCCCTATCTACCCCTGTTAAAAGCCCATTTTGAGAAGGATAACCTTCCGTTTAAGGTAACCTTTCAAGAAACATCGGCAGGGAGCGCCTCACCGGTCTGGAATTTACTGAAAGATCTGCTCCATCTTCGAGATCGTCGTTTTCAAGCGGCAGATATCCTTTCTTTTTTTGATTCTGAAATTGTTCGAAGAACCCTTTCCTTTTCACAAGACGAAGTGGAAGGGCTCGAAACAATCATCGAAGAGGGGGCCATTTTTTGGGGATGGGACCAAGAAGATAGAAAAAAAAGTCTGCCTAATAGTCGGGAGCACACTGGGGCCACTGGCAGCTTCACAGAAGGTTTTGCACGGGTGTGGAATCGACTGCTCTCTTTCGAGGGTGAACAAATCCCTTTAAATGACCCCCTCCCTCTTTCTTTTGCTGAACCATTAAAAGTTTGGATCGAAAGATTAAAAACCCTTCGAAGATTGACAAGTCGTGAAGAAAAACAATCGATGAAAGGATGGTGCTTGTGGTTAGGGGAATTAATCGATACCTATTTAGGCAGTGCGGGGGAGCTGTTTGATGATCTTTTAAACCGCTTAAGCCTGCCTGATGAAACGGCTGTTCCCTTCTCCCTTTTCTACCATTTTCTTGAAAAGGGCGTTGCATCGATGGAAGCAACGCCAGGGGGATCTGAGTGGGATGCCATCCTTTTCACCTCTCTTGGACCTATGCGAGCAGTGCCGAAGAGGTTGATTTGGCTTTTAGGAATGGAGGAGGAACATTTCCCCTCAAAAGAACCCCCCTTATTTGGTGATCTGTCGGCAGCACATCCTGATAAAATCTCTGCAAGAGACCAAGACAGGTATGCCTTTTTAGAAACTTTACTTTCTTCTAGGGAGAGGCTGATCATCAGCTATGTGACCCCCCTTTTGATGCCCCCAAGTTCGGGAGAGGCCTCCATGCCTGTGCAGGAGCTGATCTCCATTCTCGATCAAAACTTTTCTATCGACGGGAAAACCTTTTCAGAAACAGGAGTCACTCTCCACCCCAGATCCCGTTTCACGGAACGGCCTTTGATTTCGGAGGTCGATTACTCTCTTTTAGTAGAGCCAGGAAAAAAATTGTTCCCTACTAAGCACATTCCGTTATGCAAAGAGATCAAGGTGAAAGAGCTTTTATTGTTTGCGCGTGATCCTGCCCAAACCTATTTCAAGAAGCATTTTGAAACATCATTGCCCTATTTCCAAGCCCAGCTCCCCACTATCGAGCCGTTTGTATTTTCAAAAGATTTAAAATGGGCGATGGACCGGAATAGAATGCCCCCTGCTCTTGCTGTTTCCTTTGAGGGAAAAGCACAGATTGAAGGGACATCCTACCTACAAGAAAGGGAAGCCTTTATCGGGTCTAAAAACCCTTTTAGGGTCTTTTTTGAGAAAGATTGCCAAAAACCTTTTCAAGATAGAGAGGGGAATTGGATCTTGCCCCCTCTTAAAATCGATGGGTGGACCCTGACAGGCCCTTTAGGCCTTGTTTCAGAACAGGGTGTTCTCATCGATGGAGACATTGAAGATCATTACCCTCTCCTCCTCCTTTCGCAACTCCTCCCTTTTAAAATATCTCCAACGTTTTTGTGCATCGATACAAAGAAGATTGTGCAAGGAGCAGTAGAAGATCCTGAAAATGAACTCAAAGCATTCTTGGAAGGGTATCTTGCAGGACTTCAAGTGCCTAATAAAGATAATAAAAGCCGATACAGCGAGTTGCTCACATGAAGCGATTTGATGTTCTCGATCCTACAACACCCTTTAAAGGGGCTTTTCTTTTGGAGGCCTCTGCTGGAACGGGGAAAACCTTCACGTTGCAGCATCTGTTTCTTCGCCACCTCCTGGATGGGATTTCACCCCAAAGAATTGGAGTGATCACTTTTACAAGGGCGGCTACGAGAGAATTAAAAAATCGTCTTCGAAAAGGTGTTCAGGAGGCATTATCACTTGATCCTCAAAACCCCCTTCTTAGAAAAGCGCTATCTGATATTGATCTCACCCCAATCCGGACCATCCATGGATTTTTAGGGGAGGCTCTGAACCGTTTTGCCTGGGAAGGGGGACGTCCACTATCGAAAACAACATTTGGGGCTCTTCCCCTTTTAGAAGAGAAGATCGAGTCTGTCCGTGATTACTTAAGAAGTAAGGAAGCTCAAGAAAACCATCTCCCTTATGAAGAGGAGCTCCTTTTTTCGATTCACCAGTTTGAGTTGGAAGTTGCCCGTTTAATGGGCCCAACAACGAGCTCAAAATCGGTCGATCTTGAGCCTGCTTTGGACAAACTTACTCATCTACCCTGGAGCCGACAACTTCTGCTCGATCTTCCTAAATGGTTCAAAAAAGGGAGAAAAGGGGACGGTTCTGATTGGTGCAATGCTTTAGCAGATGTTTTAGAAGGAAAAGCTCCTATAAACCATCTCCTTTCTCAAGGATCTCCTCTTAAAGGGGTTTTGGAAGATGAAAATAGACTTAAAAAAGCCCCTATAGCGCTTTGGAATGATGAGATAGCTGAAGTTGTTCGAGAACAGATCATCCCCCTTTGCGATCAATTAACAGATAAGAAAAAGATTCTCAAAAAATATGCTGCTTCGATTTATCCCTACTATAGGGAACGTTCTAAAGAATTGGGGCCAGACGATCTCCTGCTTGAAGTTAGCCAGTTGGTCGATCATCCCGATTTTGCCAAGGCGTTTCGAGAGGCCTTTGATGTGATTTTGGTCGATGAGTTCCAAGACACAGATCCCCTACAGTGGAAAATTCTTTCAACCCTCTTTTTAAACTCTAAAACAACACTTACCCTTGTTGGAGATCCAAAACAGGCGATCTATCGGTTCCGAAAAGCTGATCTTTATACCTACTTCGAAGCCAAAAAAGCGATTGGAGAAGAGAATTGCTACCAGTTGACCCATAATTACAGGTCCCATCCTCTTCTCATTCAGACATTGAACCACTTTTTTTCCTCTGCTCCCTTGTTAAGGCTGCCAGCATTAGAAGAGGAACATTCCTACACACCAGTAGGGGCTGGCGTCAACGCCTACGATTTAAGTCATCCGCCCCTCGTTCTTATAAAGTCTGAAGACGAAAAAAGCCTTTTCCAATGGATGGGAAAAGAATTAACCAACATTAAAGGGGAATCGATAGCCATTCTGGTGAAAGATCGTTATCAGGCGACCAGGCTGAAGAGCCAACTTGCGGAAATGGGAATTGAAACTTCTCTCTACAAGACAGCCAGCTGGGAGGAAGAAGACCTTCTAGGTTATATCCAGACCCTTTTTAAGGCACTTGAACAACCAGATGCTCGACATCGGATCACCCATCTTTTTGCCACCCCTTTTTTCAGAGATGTCTTGTTTCAGAGAACAGAAGAAGAGGTTGCAGAGGCCATGGGTGATCTGTTCCGCCTGCGGAACCTCTATCTCCAATTAGGGGCTCCGGCCGTTTTTGAAGCCCTTTTGCCTTTAGGTTGGGGTGGGAAATCGTTTGGGAGATGGCTCATACAGGAAGAGCTTTTTGAACGGGTTCAAAAGTTATTCGTTCAAATAGAAACAGGGGTCCCTTCACACCGTTTTTTAGATCTCTATGAGTGGATCGAAAGGCTTTATCTCGGAATTGAAAGGGAAGAAAGTGAGGAAAGGCCCTTGTTCGAGGCAAACGTTCCTCTTATCATGACGATCCACATGAGCAAGGGGCTAGAGTTTGATGTGGTTTTTGCTCCTGGCGTCGTAGCTCCACTTGCAAAAGGAGATGCTGAAGATGACGCTGAAGCGCTAAGACAGCTCTACGTGGCGTTGACCCGCGCTAAAAGCAGGCTCTATTTACCTTTGGGAGACGGTCGGTCTGCCATGTCTCTCTTTGGTGGCAACATCGAATCACTCAAACAACAAGAGGGCGTTGTCGTTGTTCAGGCAGAGGGTGTGGATGAAGAGATCCCTGTTCCTGAAAAAACTTTAGAAATCATTGCTCCTCCTTTAAGCCTTCAACTTCCAACTTCAGCCCCCCCTTTCCTCTCCTTCTCTTCAATTAGAGAAAAAGGGCACAAAGAAAGGACTCTGAAAAACCCTGGCGGAACAGACTTTGGAACCGAGTTGCACGAGATTTTTGCCACACTCTCTTTAGAAGAGATAAAGAACAGCCGAGATGAATGGGTCTGCAAAGCTTTTAAAACACCTCTAAAAACGCCATGGGGAACTTTTTCTCTAGAAGAGGTAGATGAAAAAAAAATGATACGAGAAGGGGAATTTCTATTTGTTGATGAAGAAAGAGGTATTTTTACCGGTTTTATCGACTTGGTATTTGAACATCTTGGGAAAATTTTCCTTGTCGACTGGAAGACCCACTTACTTCCATCGTACGACCGTGCCACACTCGAAGGAGAAATGGTAATAGGGGATTACATTACACAAGAGAAACTTTACAAAGCGGCATTACAGGCCCATTTCGGCCCCAGTTTTGATGCGAGATTTGGGGGGTCCTTTTTCTTATTTGTTCGTGGCTTGAAAGAAAATGGAGAGGGGGTTTGGTATGTCAACTGATGAACTCCTAGCGGCCTATCAATTAGGAAGTTTTTGTATTCCCCCCGATCAATTTCTTCCAAAGGTCGCCTCCTTCCTTAAAAGTTTAGCGCGTACCCTTCCCCCCCTGATTGCACCTTTTATTGCCCCCTTGAATAGCCCTAAACTAGATTTGTTCGGCTTAACTCCTTCACAAAAAAAGGCCGTAGAGCTGGCTTTTCAACGACGCCTTTCCTTGATCATCGGTGGGCCAGGAACAGGCAAAACCCACACGGCGGGAGCTCTCCTTTCTCTTTTAGCAAAAAGTGATATGTCGATTGGATGTGCGGCGCCTACGGGAAAGGCTGCCGAAAGGCTTAAAGGGACATTTTCCGTCGAAAGCCGCACTCTCCATTCGCTACTTGGGATTGGAAAAGATCCAGCCGATGTGGCCCCCCTTTTGCCTTATGATCTCTTGATCGTTGATGAGGCGTCGATGATTGACCCCCATCTCTTTACACTTTTGCTTCAGAGGATACCCCCTCATGGAAGACTTTTGTTGATTGGAGATCCTGACCAGCTGCCTCCCGTCGAAGGGGGCTCGTTTTTTTCTCCCCTCGCAGAACTTTATATCCAGAAAGGCTGGACGGAGAGGCTTGCCGTTTCCCATCGTACAGCCAACCAAGCTCTTTTAGACTTTGCAGAGGCAGTCAGGACAGGAAACATCCCAAAAGTAGGAGAGCTATTTCCCCTCTTCTATTCTGCCTCTAAAGAACCACCTGAAGGTATCAGGGTTCTTTCCCCTTTTAAATCTGCTGTGGACGAAATCAACAGAAAGGCTTTTCAAAGGGCGCTTCGACGAGGAGAAACAACATTTCCGATCCTTTTAAGCAAGAATGCCCCTTCACTATCTTTATGGAACGGCGAGTTAGGCACTATCGAGCTTGCTGGCGCCACTCAGTTCAATGATCTCCGTTGCCATCCAAAAGCGGTCGCTACTATTTCAGGGAAAACATTTCCCCCAACGGCCCTTCCTCCCTTTGATTTAGCCTACGCCCTCACCATCCATAAATCTCAAGGGAGCGAAGAGGAATCGATTTCCCTGCTTCTACCGCCTAAAGCTGAACTTTCTCGCGCCCTCCTTTACACCGCGATCACAAGGGCGAAAAAGTCGTTCACCATCTATGGGGAAAAAGAACCCTTCTTCCAAGCGCTTGATAGAGCACCACCGAAGCACCCCCTCGACATCCTCTTCCCCTTCATTAACCAAGCAGCCTACAGAGACCCGATTTGAAATAAATTTGCCTTGGATTTCGCGATCTTCAGAGTGAAAGGAGTTCGAACTGGTATTAAATATATTCAAGGGATGCACCTGTGACCTCCCTGATGTAGGCAATCGGTGCATCCAGCGATAAGCTATTTTCCCAATGGACTTTTTGCCTTTCATACAGTTGAGTGATAGTCTGTTTCATCAGCTCAAGCTCATTCTTGCTTTCCTGAGCAACTCTATCTTGAAGTAAACCTGCGACTAGCTGATCAAAAAGATTGTCAGAATTATCACGTGCCTGGCGAAGATGGTTGTCCAGATGTGCAAAGCGGGTCATATTGGATTGTTCTAATAGCTCTTCCACTTGATGTGAAAAGTAAAGAGACCAATTGGTAATGATCTTCTCATGGATCCTTTTCACAACAGCTTTGAGTAAGGTTTTCCACTGAACGGACGTGTCACTTGGAAAAGTAAGAAGGGAATGGGCCTGCTTGGCTAGCTGCTTATCCTTTGGCGCAAGGTCGGTGATATCTGGTAGAGGCCTGTAGAGTTTTCTGCTTCCTAAGTTGATTGCCTTTTGATGGAGAAAATCTTCATGGCTCACTGTTTTGATAAATTTATTTAAACGGGAAAAGAAAAGTTCAGTGTATCCAAAGGCAAACCTTTCAATGTCAACTCTGCAACTGTAGAGGGTTTTCATAACCCTTGCTTTTTCTTCTCTACGAGCCTCTAGGAGTGCTACTAACCTCTCCTGTGCTTGTTGGGTAGAAATATCTGCATCAAGCATCTCCAATTGCTCTAAGGAGAGGACTATTTCTGAAGAGCCATTTTCTCCTTGGCGAGCGGCACGGGTGCGGATTTGTACCTCGCCTCTTAAAGATTCAGGATGAAATGTACAGTGGACAAAAAGGCCTCCATTTCTATTACTTTTCCCCTTTAACTTAATGTCTGTTCCTCTTCCCGCGTTAAGGGTGGCAACAGTCAGGCTCTGTTCATAGCCAGCTTGGCTAACAATCTCCTCCTCACTCTTCGATTGAATCTCGTTTAATAATTCAAATGAGATGCCGCGGGCAGTTAGCAGCTGTGCTATGGTTAAAGTTTCTTGAATAGTTTCACAGATGAATAACATGGGGCGGCCCGTCCTTTTCATCTCCAAAGCTCTTTGGATAGAAAAGTCTCTTCTTTCAGCTGTTGTCCTAAAAATCCTAGTGGGGAGATCAACCCGCTTTGAGGGGAGGTGGGTAGGGATATCAAACATCTTGAATTGGTAGAGTTCAGCAATGCCTTCTCTTTCAGCAGCTGCTCCCAAAGTGCCCGTAAATCCTATCTTCAGGGCAAATCTATTATAGAAAACAGAATGTGATACTGAGATGGGGCACAAAGATTCTTTTTCCACCGCGATTCCATGCTTTGCTTCTAAAAATTCATGAAGTCCTCGACCCCACCTCGATCCATGAAAAATTCTGCCCGAGCTTTCGGCATCAACGATCAAAATCCCTTTTTTTCTTGTCTCATCGGGCTCTTCGATCTCTCCTATTGTATAATCTTGCCCCTCATGCAGATCAAAAAGGGCCCTTTTTGCAGAACCTAGCCATTTTCTTAAGTCTTCATCTGTCAGCTTTGAGGCTGACGAACGAAACTGTCCATTGTTTATTTGCATCAGGAATTGTTTGACGTCATGAATCGCAGATTCTGGTAAAGGTGCCTCAGGTAATCGCTTGCTATAATAGTCCCTGATAAAGTGTAGGATGGGGGGGTAGACCCAATCATTGGAACTCTCTATCGGATAGCTGAGGCGGGCGCTGTTTAAAGCAGTATCGATGGTTAAAAAATCTGCCTCATCGATGAGGACAAAGTCGAAAGTGCCCTGGAAAAGAGGTGTGTTGTAGAGCATTTCTCTCATCAAGGCAAATTCAAAATCAGAAGTGATCCCATAAATCAAATCGGCTTGAAAACGTTCGGGGCCAGGTTGATGATCGCAAATGTGGTTGGTTATAATGCCGAATGTTTTGAAAAAACTGATGGAGGCCCTTTGATCTCTTGTGGAGAGCCCTTTTGCGGAGGTGACTGCAGCACCTTTTTTCCCCTGCATGAGCAAAATAAAAGCAGAGAGGATGTTGATCATCGATTTCCCTTCTCCAGGCTTCATTTGTCCGGTCGCATTTTGTTTCACAACAAAGAGGGCTAAAAGGGCCAATATTTGGGTGTTATGTAGATAGAGATGAAATTTGAGTCGGATGGCCAATCGACCAATAGCGACCAGTTTTAAGAGCGATTCATCATCGCTTGCTTTTTCTCTTCGCAAAGGGGTGGCTAAATCGACCAGCTCAGCCATTCGGCATTTTTGCCACTGGGAACAATAGCGCTGAACCTGCTGATACCAGCCTGAAATGGTCTCTACATGGTGAAGATCGAGAGGGAATTGAACGTTAGTGTCGCTGATGCGCCCTGTAAACCTATCGACAAGCACACTGATATCTGAGCTAAGATCAATCGAAGGGAGCCTTTCAGGAGGAATGCTCTCCTCTAATCCATTCAACAGTGTATCTAAAGAGATTGTTCCTCGAGAAAATTTTTGCAGTTCTCCTAGGAGATGAGGGAAAAGGCTGGCCTCTGCTGCTAGGAGTTGTAAGAGATGGAGCAGGTGGGTGATTTTATCTAAGTGGACAAATGTCTGCAGATCGGGTGACGCCCTAAGTAGGAAAAGGGCCTCTTCCCCTATCAATTGATGAACTTCTAACGCCTTAGACAAAAAGGTTTCAAGATCGGTAAAAGAGGGTTTAAAAAGGAGCGGCTTTGCAGGATCAACTGTTGCCACTAAGGCAAGTCTTCCTATTTCCATTTTATCCCTGTCTCCGAGGGCCGAGCGTTGAAGAAGGGAAAAAAATTGGCTGTAGATTTTGGTGTCGAGTCGATTTTTTTCGGGTATACCAAAAAGGTTTTGGAGTACTTTTGAGGCAAATTGAGAAAAAGTGAAATGGCCTTTCAAAAGCTCTTCGAATTTTCTAGAGGTAACTGGCTCTTGCGGTCTTACTTCTTCTGGCAAGAGTTGCTTTAACAGATGTAACTGGGTTTTACCCCCTTCTTCAAAGGAAAGGAGGTTGGAGATGTGAGGGATCGATTCTATTCCAGCTGCGTTTTGATAGAAGGATCGGGTGATTTCAGCCAGCTCCTGTGAAGAATAGTAGCCTCTTTTTGCTGTTGAAGCATATTTGAAAAACGTCTCTCCACCCCCTTTCTTGCAGATGTCTAAGACATTTTTCAGAAGGCCAGACTTATTCTGGCAGTCGCCCTTGAGAAAGGCGAGTAAGAATCGATGAAGGGTGATCCTATTTTCAATGCTTGTGCACACTTGCAAGATATCGAGAGTCAGTCGTGCTAACTCCATGGTTTCGACATCTGTTGCACTCAACAAGTGGGTCGCAACAAAACTTTGCAGCTCTTGATCAATCAATGAAGAGAAAGTTTGTTGCTGCTCTGTTGTAAGAAAGTACTGAAAGCTGATTTGGCTTTGACCAACTAAAGTTGTCATTTTTTACCTAGTCTAAAGGGTTCTCTTGCAAAAGCCGACTAAAAGCTATCTCATGAACCCTTCCTGCTTTTCTGTCGGCTTCCATATGTGCTTTTAAGCCATTCATGATGTCGGGATGGCGTTGGATGAAAAGCTTCCGTTCCTCTTTGGACTGTTCTAAATTTCTGTTCCTGATCTGTAAGGCAGACCTTTTTTCAATTGGGCTCAATCCTTCAAGATCGGGCTGGACGTTTTCTATCCAAACAATCCCGCAATCATTTTGGTTTTGTAAAAAAAGATCCATTAAATCAGGGTGAGCTTTGATATAGTCATCAAAATGGCTAAGCTGTTTTTCAAGTTTCGTATTGGTTTCTGTGAGCTTTTCACATTCTTCTTCGATTTTTTGTTCGATCAGGCGGGCAGCTTTCACGCTGAGAAGGTGCTGGGTGCTGATGAGCATCCCAAAGAGAACGCTAAAGTGGAACATATGGAGTGAAAATGAGCGGATAAGGTTTTGGTGCTCTTCACCGGTATCCAAAATCAGGAGGGCAAAACTATAAACTGAGAAGATCAAAGTAGGGATGGCCACACTTGTGATAAGATCTTGCTGCGAAAGTTCGGTTCTACACTCTTTCACATGGAAGTAGAGGTGTTTTGCAAGAGGAGGAGCTAATATCATCGCACCAGCCGTCCCTGCTATCCAACTAGTTGCAGAAGGGAGGAAAGGGTTAAAAAGAGTGGACTGAAAAAAAAGGGTGGATCCAGTCGTTAGAACGGCAATCCTCAAAGGTCGGCGTACATTTGCCGATGGAGAGACGACATTTGCTTGAGTCAAAGAGACGCCCATATGGTGCGCGATCGACCCAGCTTGGTTGTCAACCCATCGTTGACTCCAGGCAATGGGGTAAATAAGGGCTCTACAGGTTGGTAAACACATACAATTTATCCATCATTTGTTATAAAGCTAGATTCGGCAGTTGAAGATTCTGAATCAAAACCTTGCGTTGATTTAGCATCTTCAACTGCCGAATCTAGGATAAATTCAATCAAAAAGGGTTCAGAAGCACCTTTTTCTTCTACATGCTTTTTGAAACATTGATAAAGATCGAGATTCCTCAGGATTAAAAGCTTTCGTTCATCTAGTTGTGTTTTAAGGTTATGTAACTCTACCCTTTTTAAAGAAAGATGAGCTTCAGAGGTGTTTAACTCCAAAAGCTCATCTTCGAAGCCTGTCGGCTGTGGACGGACAATAAACTCTGGATGGGCTAAGCCATGTTTAGCAAAAAGGTCGAATAGTTCTTTTCGTTCTCGGATAAAGGTATCTAAAACCATCACGCGACGTGCTATCTCATCTTTTTCCACTTGAACTTGTTCAATTTGGTGTTGAACATTCCTCTGTACAGCTCTTTCATGTTCTTGTGGGGGCCAAAGGCAATAGGTCATTATATCAAAAAGAGAGCTAGCTTTATCAGAGATCGCTCTTTGCTCTTGTGGAATAGCAGCTCCTCCATCAAGAAGTTGGTGGTCGTTCCTTCGAAAAGGATTTATCAGGAAATTTAAGACATTCGACATTAATTTCTTCCTCCATTTTCGATCAGATAGACGGGTCTTCCAGGGATGAGAAGAGGTTGATCTCCAATCTTTAATTCTTCCTCTGGAAATAAGGCTTTGAAAACTTTTTGAAGCTGTTGCAGCTGTTTATATTTTTTCTCATCGAATTCACCTTTGGCTTTTAGTGCAGATAGCTCCTTTAAAAGGGGAATGCAAGCATTGATGAGTTTATTTTTTGCCTCTTCCAATCGTTTATTCTCTCCCTCATCCACCTGGACAAGCCATTTAACACGGTGTGCACTTCCTGCATGCTCAACTTCAAGCTGAACCGCTTTTCTTCCTCCAAAAAGTCCAAGAAGGCCGCAAATGATAGCCCCAAGACCTGCCCCAACTGCTGCTCCCACAGGGCCTGCTACTAAACCGGCAACCGCCCCGGTTACAGCTCCTCCCGCTATAATCCCACCTCCAGTTGTTGTTGGAGTAACCCAACCGAGTCTTGCTGCTTCTCTAGCAGCTTTGTTAGCATCCAAGGGGTTGATGTGAGTGAGATTATTACGATATTTAAGCATGGCAACTCTATGCTCAGCATCAAGGAGAGTGATAACATCGTGAGCAACCTCATCCAAAGGGATTCCAGCCATTTCAGAAGGTGGACGAGCAGTTTGGCTCAATACGTTTAAAACAACCCCCATATCGATGGTCTCAAGCTGTGCATTTGAAATTCGCAAGACCTGCTGATCCCAGTTGATATCTGCATGATCCTGCCCGTTCGTCTGAAGGAGCATCAGTTGCTGTCCTTGGTATTGATTTTTAATGACAGTAGAGGGTGTAAACATCTTTTAACCTACCTTCAGTAATATTTTGGTTTTCTCATCTGTTGCAAAGTCAATGGCTCGACGTCCCTTTTTGTCGGCTAAAGTTCGATCGGCTCCATGTCGAAGGAGGTGAACGATAAAAGCTTTTTTCCCAAGCGATGCTGCTAGATGGAGTGGAGTGATTCCCTCATGATCTGGCTGGTTGATCCCATACGTCGCATCGACCCATGTTAGAAATTCAAGGGGTAGGAGATGCTCCCCCCTAACAGCAAGGTGCCAAAGGGAACTGCCAGGAGATGCAGTTGCAACAAGTTCATCGTACTGCTTGATCACTCTGATGGTTTCTTGATGTTCTGCCTCGACAAGTTGTAGAGCAGTTTTTTGATCTAAAGAGCGGGCTTCACTGTCGGTTCCAAGTGCTAAAAGGAGCATAGCCACTTTGGCGTGCCCTTTTTTTGCTGCAACATGAAGCGGAGTGTATTTTCTGGAATCTATCAGTTCAGTGGGGTAATTCCTTTCTAGGAGGACAAGAACATGACCTGCTTTTCCTGCTGCAGCAGCTAGGTGAAGGAGAGATTCCCCTCTGCTGTTTGTGTAAGTGGTACTAGGTTTGACAAAATCGATGATCAACTTGAACTGCTCAAACGAGTCGTTAGTGGCAGAGATCTCTAAGGCTGTTTCACCTATGCTAGAGCGATGGAGCCCATCAGCACCCTGTTGCAAAAGCCACTGGGTGGAGAGGAGAGCGCCTGACCGAGCAGCCAAGTGCAGCCCCGTATGGCCTTCCAAGATATCTGCGTTAATAGAAACACCTCTTTCGTAGAGAGCTTTCACCGCATCCACATTGTCTGTTCCCAAGGCATGGACGATGGCTCTACAGATCGCTTCTGGCTGAACAGAGATGGAATAAGGGTCAAAATGGGGGAGGATAGTTGTAGCGGCTGGGCTCATCGCTGCAAACGATAAAGCTTTCTGATTTGCTCCTTGATGAGGGAATTTTTGGAGAAGCCAATCGACAGTTTCCGGTTGTCCCCCTAAAGCGGCAGCTTGTAAAAGAGAAATCTCTTCAGTGCCATCTACATCCATTCGTTGCTCGGCATCGATTTCAGACACTTTAAGAAGGGTTTGCAAGGTTTGTAATTTACCTGATGCAGCAGCGGCGTGTGCTGGTGTAAATCCTTTGGCATCAGCATTGTTAAACGAGACCCCTTTTGCGGCTAAAAGACCGATTAAGCCTAAGTTACCTACTTGTGCGGCGATGTGAATGGGGCGTTTGCCGCCGATAGTGGGTGTGTCGCATTTGACACCGCTAAAAAGGAGGGTGCGTGCAAGCAGGGGTTGTTCTTGATGCATAGCAAGATGCAACGGTAAAATGTAGGCAGCTGTAGCAGGTTGGTTAGGATCTATCACCCCTCCAAGAAGAACCTTTACTAGTGTCATCTCTTGCATCTGGCAAGCTAGAAATAGGGGGGTGATAAGCTTGTAGTCCTTGTGGTAGAGTTTTGCTTTTTTAGCCATTAATGCTTCAAGGTTTTTTTTCCTTTTACCCAGTAAGGCATAAAATAGTGGGGTTCGCCCTTCATCATCTGTCAACTCTATTTCTTCAGGAGTTGCTCGATCTAATAGTTGCAGGAATAGATCGGGTTTAGAGTGCTTTGCAGCTAATTGTAGAGGAGTCTGGTTTTTATGGTTTTTTGCCTTCCAGTCGAGTCTGATGGTAGGGGGAAGCTCAACTTCATGAACAATAGAATAGTGGGCCAATGTCTCCCCTTTGTCGTCGGGGACATTGGGATCAAAGCCTATTCTTTTCCTGATCAGATGGTCAAATAGCTTTTTTGTTAAATCGGGTTCACATTGAGCAACGATATGTTGTAGAGGGGTCCTAAATTTTCCATTTTCTGCCTCATCTTCTCCGCAATAGATCCTTTCATCTAAAGAAAGTTTGCTTAGAGCCAATTCAAGATAGGCTTGATTGCCCCTTTTAACACCCTCAAGAAAGTCTTGAATCTCTTTGAAGTATTGCTGGGCTTGACCTGATAGAACCTTCTTGACCCCTTGGTATTTATCACCAAGTTGTAGAGGAGATGTATTGCGCCGATTGACGGTCATTGGGCTGTAACCGGCTTGCATGAGCCTAAAGCAGCAGGCGGCATGACCGTTTTCTGCAGCTAAATGGAGAGGGGTGTTGCCGATCAAATCCTCTTCCTTTTTTTCTGCCTTCTCAAGAAGCAGTTCAAGAACATCTTTCTGGCCGTTTTTAGCCGCTAAAAGGAGAGATGACATCCCATCTGTTCTTGTAAAATGGACTTGAGCTCCTTCTCTTAAAAGGAAAAGGGTCGCTGATGGATTGGCCGATTCAACTGCAAGTAAGAGGGCGGCTTCTAAAAGACCCGTTTTGTGACTATGAGAGATCAGAATCTTTAATAGTTCGTTTTTCGATTGCGAAGCTGCTAAAAACAGGGATCTTGGGGTGACCTCCATTTTATAGGGATGGGCAAGGAAATGCCGGACTTGCTCTACTTCACCTAGGCGTACTAGGTAGTCTAAAGGCTGATAACCAATACCATCTTTAATTTTAAAGTCTGCCCCTTTAATATAAAAGAACTCTAAGAGTACTTTTAAGCCATTTTTGGCTGCCATATGAGCAGCATAAGTCCCTTGCGCATCTAAATCTTGGTGGATAAGGTCGGGTGTCTGTTCAATGATCAACTTTGCAGCTTCTACCTGAGCCTTATCTAAGGCACCATATAGTAGGTGTTTGTCTTTGTAATGGTTATTTAAAGGGATCCCTTTTGCTTTCATTTGTTGTAGAAGAAACTGTAATACTCGCAAGCTTCCCTGTTCTGCAGCAATGTAAGCCAATGTCTTATGGCCTTCTTGAACAAGAGGTTGTCTTAAATCGCCAGTTTGCAGGCCATAGGCTCTAAACAAAAAGATTCCATCCGATTTAGCTAAATAATGGGCGATCGTCCAGCCGCTCGGCCCTTTGAGTGCAAGCAGATTGGCCCCTTTGGGGATGAGAAAATCGGAAATCGCTTGGTGATTACCAGCTTCTGCAGCAACCAGGAGATAATCTTGCAATTTTGCCGGATCATAATAGGCTTTTTTAACCACCTCTTGGAAAAGGGGGTCATAGGGCATTTTGAGAAGATCTTCAGTCTTCACCTGCCCACCTTTATTGGCGAGCGCATTGAGCAATTGCCATGCACCTAGTTGAAGGGCCATTTGGGTTGGGGTTTCCCTACCCAAATTAGCATCATTGACCAAATGCCCAACTTGCACTTTATTAGCAAAGTAGAGAGCTGCTTCTATATTGCCGTTGGCAATAGTGATATGGAGACAATTGTCATTATAGCTATTTTTATAAGAGTAAAGCCAGCGATCTAGAAGGGTGATCATCTGAAGGGAGCCGAACTTCAAAGCGATCTCTTTGTCAGGATCGGTCGGCACTGTATGCTTTAATAGCTCATTTAATGTGGCTGAACAGTCTCTTAAGATAGCAATCGAAAGAGCAGTTGTCCCATTCCGCTGCTTGACCTTTGGATCTGCTCCAAGTTCGATCATTTTTCTCACCAGACCAGCCCGATCCAGCTCACAAGCCAGCATCAAGGGGGAGCCCCCTTCGATACTACATTCACCCATGCAAGATTGGACAAAAGCTGGCACTTCAAAAAGAGCTGCGATCACCTCTTCTTTCCCTTCGTGAAGGGCGATATGGAGATCGTTATAGCCATCTGCTAATAAGGTTGGTTTTGCTTGTAAGGAGAGCAAATATCTGACCACGGCAGTCTGTCCATTTTGGATAGCAACAAGAAGGGGTGTTGCCCCATATTTGTTTTTGGCTTCAAGGTCTGCCCGATTTTGGCTTAAAAGGTATTTCAATGTTTCAAGGCACCCTTCCATAGCGGCATAATGGACAGGCTTAAATCCTTGGTGATCTTCTAGCTTGAACAAGAAAAGTGTTTGAGTGAGTGTTAGGGCATAAAAAGGATCTGGAACAACAGCAGCGTAATGGGCAAGAGACCTTCCATCAAAATCTGTTTGAGCTGCAATCTCAGCAGTGATTCCTTTTACAGAGTCCCTATTGCCCGATAAGATCCCCTCTTTTGCAAGATGGAATTTTTCAATTTTCTCCCCTTCAGCATGAGGAGGAACAAGTAATAGCGATTTCATCCACTGATAATTATCGGTGACATCAGCTGGAACATCTTCTAACAGAAGACCAAAAAGGGCCTCTTTTGCCTCTCCTTCATCACCCGATTTGACCGCAAGCCAATTTTCTGGATGTAGGGCTGAGATCTTTTCCCAGTACCCCTCTAAAATATCTACAGCCTTTTTTGAGGGCTCAACTGAAAGGGGCTCAAGCCTCAGTCCACAACCTCCCACGACTCTTTTATTGAGTTCAGCTTCTTCTGTAGAAAGTTCGGAGACCAACCTGGGAATGTTGCAGGTAAATGACATTAAGTCTTTTATTTCGTCAGGGATAACAGTTTCGGCATTTTGAAGGAATTGAGCAATTGATTGATCGAGCACTTCCGATAATTTGTCTGAATTTAGGGTGCGCTGAAGCTGAGCAGGCGTTAGTTGCGGAAACGACGCTCTCATATTTGCTTCAAAACGGCTTTTTAGAAGGTCCCAAAGCTGATTTGCGTGTTCCTCCGATTTTAATATCCCGTTGTTTTGTGCAAGATAACGACACAAATGGGGAGGGCTATAACTAAAGATGTTTTTTTCAAATTCCCCTTTAAAGTGACCGATAATGGTTTGCTGCACACCTGGTTGGAAACGTTCTAAAAAGTTTTGCGCCTGAAGGTTTCCAACTCTTAGTGCTTGAAGTAAGCCCTCTTTAAAAAACTTTGCAATGGACTCTCTTTTTCCTCTGATCGATCCTTTCAACACATCGTGGACATTGATTTGTATTTTTTCTGTCCTTGTGACGTTGATGGGTAGATGGGGAAAGAGGGGAGGACACCCCTTAATGGGAGGACGTTCAAGGGCAGGTAAGACTGGAATTTTTCGGTGCTTTTTTAAAGTCGAAAAATAGCTGGCAAAAAAGGTGATTACTCCAAGCATTGCGAAATATTTTTTGCTGATCGGGAGTTTCACCATATGGTCATGGATCCGCTCGGCCATCATTTCGTAGCTGGCAACCATTGCTTGGTAAGAAGGGGGGGGTACTCCATTTTTCCTGATGTATTGCTCCATCTCGCTTTTGTACTCATGTGACGGCTCAATGGTATATTTGACCTCAAAGTCCCCATCGATGATGAAAACAGGACCCTCTTTTCGGACTTTTTGGAGATTTGATATGATCCTGAACGAGTTTTTAAACCCTTCAAAGGTGGCTAAAATAGGCGATTCCTCTTGTGTCACAAGACCAGTACGCTCTAGAAGCTGTTGTATAGCCCTTCGACCATTCAATGAGAGGATATCTAGGCCCTCTTCTGCAAAAACCCTATTAAGCCCTTTAGCAAGATCTCTTAAGGGGATATACATTTGATCTTGTCCTTCTAGATGGGTTTTGCAGTAGGATGCAAAATCGATCAGATGGCGAAGGGCCACTTCAGAACGATTGTTCCAATCTGGACGTTGGTACCAGGCATCGACAAAAGCATCGTCATAGGTACCTCCATTTAAATACCCTTTCATTTGATCATCGAGCATGCTGATCACCCGTCCAACAAGAGTGTTTTTATAGACCGGGTGGATCACAGGGAAAAGATCGCTATTTTTCTCCCTAAAATGGAGGCTAAAGAAAGGGAAAGCCCCTTCTGTATAGACACCAATGGCCAGCTCTCTGAGGATCTGTTTCAATTCTTCCTGGCTAAAAGGGGGATTGCCATCTTCAAGAGCAGGAAAACAAAAGTAGTGTTGCTGTTCAAACAGGGAAGATGGGCTATCAAATAGTCCCTCAATGTATTCTGTACTGCAAGCCACTCCCCCAATATCCCCACCTGTTCCCCCTTTCTGAGGCACAGGATTATTTCTGTGGGATGAGTTGTACGATTCGGTCAACCTCGTCTGCTGCAAATCGCTCTGGAATTGTTTGCCACCAGGTGTTCTTCTGAGTGGCAATGATTTTAAGAATTTTTCACTATGGTCCAATAGCTTACTTGCTTCAGATAATTCTTTTTGGACTCTAGCTTTTTCTTGTGGGGGGAGATCTCCATTTAATTTATTTTGTAGTCTGACAATGACATCTTTAAGACCTTTTTGAGAATTTCTCACTTCATCGACATGGTCAAATGGTTTGCCATCTTTCCTAACAGCAACAACTTCTCCTTTTTCCTCTCTCCTTGCAGCGTTTAAGTCTCTGTAGGTTAGATGGGTTTTATGGTTGTTAATTTTTGTCTGTTCATGACTTTTTCCGTCATTCCCAGCTTCAGCGATTAAAAAGGGCCAAACTGTAAGCCGTTTTTGTTCCTTCTGATAAGCAAAGGCCCACTTCTTTAAACCGAATGTTTCCAAACGAGCTAAAAGCTGCAGACCACGTTCATCTTGTTGTAAAGCGTTCCAAACATTGGTTCCAGGAAGAAAAGAGAGCCTCAAATCCTCCACTATGGAGGCTATCAAGTGACCTTTGTACTTCCAAAGTTGAATATTGCGACCTAATAAATCAATAAAGGGTAAGGTTACAGGAGTGGCTTCAGAGTGAAGCTTGTTAATGCTACTCTGATAGGCTGGAAGTCCAGCAGTTATCGCTTGTCCTTGGATTAAAACGTTTCCATGAAAAGACATAGTGTTTCCCCTTTACTTTGTTGATTTTGCTTGTTGGCGAGCTTTTTCTAAAATTAACCTGATATCTTCTATGCTTTTAGGAACTAAAATTTCGTTCCACTCTTTACCGATTCCCCTTTCTATAGATTCTAGAGCTGCTTCTCGACAGATTTCATCCGGATCATTTTCGAAAATTTGTATGAGTAGTTCGTACAATTCCTTTTCTGGAGTACTTCTGAGGTAGGAGCCAGCACAGCTAATTGCACAACGCTTAACATCAAATTCCGCATCCCAATCGACCCCTTTCAAGAACTCTTTTATTTTGTGAAGATATTCTTTTTCATATATCCAGTAAACACATAGCGTTCTCAGGGCAATGCTAGAGACCATCGGGTAAGAGGGGTAGTAGAGGAACTTTTCAACGAGAGGGCGGTATTGGTCTGCTTCAGATCTTCCTAGAATGTGAAGGAGCATATAGAGGTCTTCATCTTGTCCCGGCTTTGTTTGCTTAATGCGCTTAACCACCTCAGAAATTTCTGCTTCTGAGAGTTTGTCCCATTTGGCTTTTTCTAAAAGTTCATCTAGTTTCAGCATTTGTTCCCGCCTTGTCATTAGTTAACGCGAATTCGTTATTAACTTCGACCAAAACGGTCAAAATTCCATCTAGAAGGTGCTCTTTCCTCGAGGGAAATTCGCATCGAACTCACGTTATGTATTTGATGGAGGAGTCTTTCTAATAGAAAATTTAAATATATCTGAAGTCGAAGCAGATTGACCGTAAAAAAAGCCTTTTATCATTTTAGTTTCTTCTATCTTCCATTCAAGAGTTAACCCATTTCTATTTTTTAATGGTATTATACTATATAATCCTTTTTCGTTCTGATTGGCTTCAAGGACAGTAGTTTCATGGTTTTTATATATATCGTCAATCATTTTTTTAATTACAGTCTCAACCCCATCGTGGTCTTGGCAGAAATCATCAAAAATAAAAGTTTCGCTTATCCATTGCTTGACAATTGGTTTTTCCATCTCAAAAAAACTGATCATGTCATCTACTGTTGTTTTGTCGAAAAGACTCATGAATTGCCCGTGTTTGTAATTGTTTTTATTAAAATCAGTTAACATTATATTAAGCTTAACCTCCCCGTCATTTAAAATTTTAGAAATAATCGCTCTTTTGATTCTCTCCTGATAGCTTGTTGTAGTCGTTTTTTTGCCTTCTAAAAGATTCAAATTATTAATAAATAACATTCCTGGAGTGACTAGTACGTTGATGTGATAGTTGTTTGGGTCTTTCGTTACACTACAGGTTGGGAAAATGATGGAGACCTTCATTTTAGCAGGAAATGCATATCCAGTTTCTCTTAAAATAATATTTTTTCTTAATGTTTCAATTTCTGATCTTAAGAAAAAAAGGTAATTATAAAAGCGGTCTAACTCCTCAGAAGCTTGAGACCATAACGCAGCGTTTTTCTCAGCAAAATCGACGATTTCTTTTTTTAATTCCTTGGACCGCGAGTAATTTTCGCTAAAATGATGGTATTCATTCTTTCGCAACTCTACGAATTCGCTTTCCAAGCCGTGTAAATCGTAATACTCTTCGAAACCAAAATTTGGCCACCCTTTTGACCGTGCTTTTGAAGGTGCATAGTTCGAAGAAGGGATGCTTGGGGCGTTGCTTGTAATTGATGGTTGCAAATGCTGTGGCGCCAAGTCACCACCATGAAGGACTTGAGCATTCACCGCAGGGAAAATGGTGAAAGCCTGCGTGGAGATTCTATCAAGGTACGAAAGTCCGATAGTCAAAGTTGTAAACACTTTGTGGCCAAAGTTAAAAGCGTAATCGATAGTGGGTTTTAGAACATTGCGCGCTAAGAGCGTGACAGCGTTTTCTTGAGCTAATTGGATAGTACCGTTTCTTTCCACTAGGCGGTTGCCAGCCACAGACATGTCGACAAAAAAAGCTGGTTCGTCATTGTTTTGATCTAGAGAATAGCTTTGAGTGGGGTAAAAAAGGTGATTTGTAGCGTTACCTGCTTGAGAAATCGATTGTATAGATCTTAATGTTAAGCTCATTTGATGTCCTTGGTTTCAAATTTTCATAACGTTATTCGAGAAGATAATCAAGTCAAAAATTGCAGTTAATATTTTCTTGAATATCATTGAGACCGTTGCAAATTCGAACTTTGGTTGTTTTTAGTTTCTTTTCGAGACTTTGTTGCTTAAGGGATTCGTTCTTTTGCTCTGGAACGGGGTTTTGTTTTTGCTTCCAGGCATGTTATGATTTTCATCTGATTGTATAGAGAGTAGTGTAATGTCTAGTAAAAGGCCGCCAACAGCTTACGATTATCCCTCGTTTGAAAAACAGATTGAGTGGATCAATGACCGTATGGGTACAAAATTTGATCCGAAAAAGAGGTGGATGGATGAGGATTTGCAAGGGATTATCGAAAACCCAATCGGTTTTGTAAAAATGCCTCTTGCTCTATGTGGCCCTCTTTTAATCGATGGCCAATTTGCTCAAGGGGAATTTATTATCCCTTTTGCAACAGTCGAGGGGACGCTATCAATCTCTCTTTCAAGAGGCACCTACATTTGAATCTTGCAGGGGGTATTAAAGCCCAATATCTAAAGCAGGAAATGCCGAGAACCCCATGGCAATCGCATGAAGAAATTGCTTGACGTCATGTAAATTTTTTTGAAGCTTTGTAAGCCCTTACAAAAGGCATTACAATGGTTACAAAAATCGAGCAGTCTCAATTCATGCAGTTCTTTTCAGTCCTTCCTGACCCTAGAAAGCTAAGAAATCAACTCTACTCTCTATCAGATATCATAAGCACAGCTATCCCCGCCATACTTTGTGGCTATGAGGATTGGGAAGATACGAGCATGTGGACAGAGGCCAACCTGTCTTGGTTAAACCCATTGGGCATTTGCCTTGAAGGAGCTCCCTCTCATGATACCTACAGTCTTTTTTTTAGATTTTTTAGATCCACATGTCATGCAAAAATGCTTTATCAAATGGACCCAAAGCCTTGTAGGAAAAGTGCAAGGCATTGTGGCTATTGATGGTAAAACTCTAAGGGGTTCTGGTGAAATAACTTCTGATTTAGAGGCCATCCACATGGTTAGTGCATTTGCGAAAGAGAACGAAATCATTCTCGGGCAACTTAAGACGTCAGGCAAAGGGAAAGAGCTTGAAGGAATCAAGTTGATATTACAGCTGCTTGATATAAAAGGTGCTACGGTGTCGATTGATGCTGGAGGTTGCCACAAGGAAGTTTCAGAGCTCAATAGGAGCAAAAAAGCCGATTATATTTTGGGTCTTAAAGGCAACCAAGGAACACTTTTGCTGAAGTGAGCAATTTTTTTGATCAGGTACTTTTGATGGATGAAGATGAATGGTCCAAAGAATGTCGATGCGATTATTTTGTGTCAGAAGAGAAATCGAGGAATCGTCAAGAGAAGCGAGAAGTGTGGGCCACAAGCGATTTAGAATGGCTTCCTCAGAGGGTGGACTGGAAAGATCTTGGTAGTATTGTTTGTGTGAGAAGTACTCGAATAATCAACACTCAAAGCACTGTGGAACTACGTTTTTATATTTCTAGCAGTGCTGCTAATGCAGAGTTGCTTGGAAAGGTATTCGAAGTCATTGGGGGATAGAAAATAAGGTCCATCATGTTTTGGACGTGACGTATAATGAGGATAGATGTCGAGTACGCAAAGATCATGGAGCGGAAAATTTTTCCACCATGAGGCGAGCAACACAAAACCTAGCAAAGTTAGAGCAGTCTAAGAAATTAAGTATGAATAAGAAACGGACTTTGGCTGCGCTAAATCCGGATTATCGGCTAAAGCTTCTAGGTGTCGCTATGAGTGTATAAGAATTTCTTCATGCGATTGCCCTGCCGAGAGCCCCTGCCTTTTTTCTCCCATCACATTTATCCAAGAAAATTTTGTAAGGATCAAAGATGTTGCAGAGTCAACCACCCGCTTCGGAAAATTGATCAGGATCGACCCCTATTTGATGGGTAGAAAAGTTTTATTGGATTTTATCTATACATCAACGAATATCCAAGAGGCATTACAGGAAATAATACCTGTAACTTTTTTAATCGAATCAAAGAGGATGAGTTTGCCGCTGCGCATGAAAAATATGGACGTAAAAAAGAATGGGTAGAGGAATATGTTTAACACATTTTATGTCGTATTGTTTTAGCAGCCAGCTACTTGTAGATGTTCGTCATGCTGTGGATACCAAAAATGTCGAGGCATTCTCTCGACCTCCTCTTCCCCTTCATTAACCAAGCGGTCTGCAGAGACTAAATATCAGTTAAATGGAAAAGTCATCATCTGATGGCGATGTTACACAGTAGGCTTAAACTAACCGATGTAGGCAATGCAGGAGATTTTGACGAGGACGTCGAGGGCAATTTACCTACCTGCATCGCTTGGCGGGCAGGTTTTTACTCGATCAGTGCCCACATGGTACTTGGTCCATTGCCCAACATTTTAAGGCGCCCCCTAGCTTTTAAATCTAAAAGATCATTCCTAAAAGATCGTTCTGAAATTCGTTCTTTTAATCCTTTGTAAATTTTTTTTGCGCTTAGGGGCTCTTTTTTATGCATAAAATTTATGATTTTTTGCTGCCTAGGATTTAGTTCTTTTATTTCCGGGGGAGCGAATGATCCAATTTTTTCTTGAGTAGCTGAGTGGGGGCGAAATATGACTCGAATTGCTATTCCAAGTTCTTCCCAAACGGGAGTTCGATAGCCTTCAGTGCGGCAAGCCTCTGTGATGCGTCTATAACCTGTTCCCCATTCTTCCATAAAATGAAGTTCACGGAAGACGCGAGCAATAACCTTATTTCGGATGTGGCTCATCCCTGCAATGAATTCATCCAATGTATATCCAAAAGGGAACATTCCAGGGCTCTCCACTTCCAGTCGGTCTGAAAAGATCGCTATTCTTGGATTCATCCCTTGAATTGAATAATCAGCGTGTACTAATGCGTTTGTTAGCACTTCTCGGATAGCTACAAGAGAGTATTCGGGGATATCTTTCCGTTGGATTTGTTCAATTTGTGCTCCCAAACGTATATTTCGCCTGATAAAATTGGGGATGTCCACCATTGCTTCTATGATTGTCCCTTCTCCATCATATTGATCGATGAAATTTACTTTGCTTGTCCCCTGAAATCTGGCGCATCGGACTTTGGCATTCGGAAAATACTTCTCCCGTACTTGATCTTTGCCAAAAAGGATTAAGCCGCCATTTGAGCATACGAGTTTTCCGGAATAGGGCACCAGGACACCCAAGGTTTCTAATTTGTTTTGATCGACTTTTCGGCCTACACTTGAAAATGCCTGCTTTACGCGATCCATGTCTAGACCTTTCAAATCAACAGTAGGGCAGGGCAGTTGGTCAAAAGAAATATTGGAAATAGAGCGTTTTAATTCAGCTATCAGCTCTGGTCCTGCAACTCGGTTCGTAGATCCTAGTCTGACATAGACCCCGTCTTCTGGTCCTTGGATTTTTAAGTAGAATGGGCCTCTCCAATGGGCGACACGGATTACAATTAAAGCCTTTCCTTCAAGAGAGGTTATTTCAATCTCCGGCATTAGAGGGGGATGGATGCTATCTGAGATGGCGCTAGCAAGTTTTTCCTCAGCATCGAAAACCTCATTCACTCCAACAATAGTCCCATTATCGTCCTTGCCAATCAATAGTGTTCCTCCAGCAGTGTTAGCAAATGCAATAAGTGTTTTTAGAATGGGTTTCATGGAAGAAAGATCTCGTTTAAATTCGAGGGTTTTTCCTTCTGGTAAAGACACAATTTCTTGAACATCTTCCATTTGTACTCTCCTGTTTAGGTATCACAGCCTTTATTCCAGATATTGCCAGATATTGCCAGATTCTTCCAGATATTGCCAGATTCTTCTGATTTGTGGGTGGTTTTTATAAAAAAGGAGACTGCGTTGATATTTCGCAGCTCCCTAAAAATGAATTAGATGAGAAGGATTATTTTTGGATGTAGGCGATGCAGGAGATTTCGACGAGGACGTCGAGGGGCAATTTGCCCACCTGCATCGCCTGGCGGGCCGGTTTTTTGGGATGGAAAAAACGGTTGGCATAGATTCCGTTCATCGCTTTGAAGTCGTCCATGTTTTTGAGGTAGACCTCTGTTTTCACAACATTTTCTAAAGAGAGACCTTCCGATTTCAAGACAGCTTCGAGATTGTCGATCACCTGTTTTGTTTGAGCCTCAATTTCTCCCTCTACCACTTTCCCTGTAACCGGATCGATCGGGATTTGCCCCGAAACAAAGAGGAGATTCCCAGCTCTAACGGCATGAGAATAAGGGCCTATAGGGGGAACTAAATTCATTGTCATCTCTCCAACTTTGAAAAGACTAGTAAAATACCAGCCTCTTCATTAAAAGATGAAGTCATGTTGATCCTCATCTTTTTTGCCTTTCTGGCCGGTATTGCAACGGTCCTTTCTCCCTGTGTCATTCCAGTATTGCCTGCACTACTCTCCGCTTCTGGGGGTAAAGGAAAGGCAAGGCCGTTCGGGGTGATCCTTGGCCTGGTGATTAGCTTTATTTTTTTTACTCTCGCCCTCACGGCAATCATCAAAGCAACGGGAATATCACCAAATATCTTGCGTTACATCGCCATCGGTTTAATTGCCCTTTTTGGTCTCTTCATGATCTTCCCAAAGATGGGAGATTGGTTTGCAAGGGCTACTTCGGGCGTGGCTGAGCTTGGGCAAAAAGTGCAAGGATCTTCAAAAAAAGCAGGAACAGGGTTTTGGAGCGGCTTTATTTTAGGAGTCGCTTTAGGGCTTGTCTGGACTCCCTGCGCAGGCCCTATTTTGGCAGCCATTACGACACTTGTTGCTACAAGTTCTGTCAGCTGGGCAGCTCTTCTTATTACAGTGGCCTATAGCTTAGGGGCGGCCATCCCAATGTTCCTGATCATTTGGGGCGGTCAAAGTGCGATCAATTCTTCTAGATTCCTTTCTCAACACGCAGAGATGATCAGAAAGGTTTTTGGGGCCTTGATGATTGCAGCGGCCCTCATGTTAGCTTTCCATGTTGATGTGGTTTTACAACAGATCGCTTTGAAGTATTTCCCGATGGTGACTATCGAAGACCGTCCGATTGTGCGCCAAGAGTTGGCAAAACTGCAAACCAACACATCGCTGTTTGGGCAAGCAATCGATAAAGGGGAAAAAGTTCCTGCTCCCAATTTTGTGGGGATCAGTTCTTGGGTTAATTCTCCTCCGCTTTCAGTAGACCAGCTCAAAGGAAAGGTAGTCCTGGTTGATTTCTGGACCTATAGCTGCATCAACTGCATCCGAACTTTGCCTTTCATCACTAAGTGGTATGACGATTATAAAGACAAGGGACTTGTCATTGTCGGCGTCCATACTCCAGAGTTTGCATTCGAGAAGGATAGGGATAATGTCGTTGATGCCACTAAGCGTTTCCACATCACTTATCCTGTTGCACTAGATAATGATTATACCACCTGGGAGGCCTATGCGAACCATTACTGGCCTGCCCATTATCTGATCGATCAAAAGGGGGTTGTGCAAGAGGCCCACTTTGGTGAGGGGGCTTATGTAGAAACAGAAAATGCGATCCGCCACCTTCTTGGTCTAGAACCGATTGTTGCCAAAGAGCCGATGATCAATATGCGCCCGATCACCTCTGAAACCTATCTAGGCAATGCAAGAGGGGTACCCAATAATCCTAACATCCAACTTTCTGGCAACTGGAAGCACGAGGATGAGAAAATTGTAGCAGAGGGGGATGATGCCACCCTCACTTTACACTTCCTTGCCACACGTGTTTATTTAGTTCTTGGCGGCGCAAGCGACAAGCCAATTACCGTTGCTCTTGACGGACAGCCCCTCCCTAAGGAGTTTATGACTCGGGATATGTCAGCTAATGGTTCCATCTTTGTTAAAGAGCCTCGTAAATACGATATGGTCGATCTCAAAGGGCACTATGGGAATCACACGCTCACCATCCATTTCCCTAAAGGGATCGAGGCTTATGCCTTTACATTCGGCGATGAGCCATCTAATCCAGATAACAGCACTAACAATCAGAATGTGAAAAAATAATAACCAGATAAGCAGGCATACGCATCAAAATAATACATGTCGTTTTGCATATAATATTAGGCAAAGTTGAATCCGAACCCATTTTGCTTATCTTATGATTTCTGTTTTAGTATAGATCGTGAAGGTTTTTGCCTTCTTTTAGATTGGCAGGAGCAGGATTGCTCTTTAAATAATCCCGGATCTGTTGAGATCGAAGATCAGGATCGGGGTGGGTCTGGAACATCTCAAGTGACCCCTCTCTCCCCCCACTACTGGCCTTTAAAATGTCCATCACTTCAATCATAGCTAATGGAGTATAGCCAACCTCCTCCATCAACTTAACGCCCCAAAGATCAGCCTCTGACTCATCTTTCCGGCTGTAACGGAGCTGTGCCATTTGGTTCACAAAGGCGGCGATGGCCATCGTGCTTGTTCCCGAGTTGTTTTGGTCGTTTGAGGCCGCTGTTGCAACGGCGACCACCATCAAATTCCCAAACTGGCTTTTAGCCATTTGTTGAGCAGAGTGTCTTTCGATCACGTGCCCCATCTCGTGGCTTAATACTCCAGCTAGCTGTGCTTCTGTTTGCAGCTGGTTGAACAATCCAAGTGTGATGAAAACTTGTCCTCCAGGCAACGCAAAGGCATTGACTGTTTTGGGGTCAGCTAAAAGATGGAATTTAAATTCCCACGGCCCTTTACTGGCTTCCGTATTCACAACCAGCTTGCGCCCCATCTTCTGAACAATTTGAGCGCGAGAGTCGCTTTCAGGCAATTCTCCCCCCATCTCTTTGGACATTTCAGGTGCAGATTCTAAGCCCAGTTTAATTTCCTGATCGGGAGTAATGGTTAAATGTTGCTTTTCACCTGTAATAGGATTCACCTCGGTTTGGCTAAAATAACTAATCAAAGCAAACGCTGCGATGAGGATAGCTATAATGAGCCGTCCTTTAGATTTTCCGCTTCCTTGTTGAGGATTATTCCCCTGATCAAAAACACCCATGTTAACCACACCTAACAGTTAACCGTTCTTTTGCCTCATCCAGAAATAAGATGGAACACTTGTTAAATAAGAATTTTTGGAAGATCCATTAAAAACTGTGATCAGAAGAGGGAGGTTTTAGCAATCTTGAGTACATATATGCCCCTATTTTACCATGCAATTTTTTGATGATTAACCTAAAATTGCATGCCAAATGGATGGGGGTCTTTCATTATGGAGAATCTGCCTATTCAGAAAGAACAGGGGTTGCGGCAAAAGGGCGATGACCCTTTTCTGCTATTGCTAGTACATAGTCAGGTTAAGCCTCATAGAAATTTCCATTAAGTAATCAATATTTATGACAACTCCTGAGCCTAATCACTCCATTTCGTTTCGTGTTTACTATGAGGATACCGATGTTGGGGGTATTGTCTACCATGCCAATTATCTAAAATTTGCTGAAAGGGCTAGAACAGAGTGGCTGCGAGAGGTTGGACTTGAGCAGTCTCATTTGATGGAAAAGGAAGGGATCGCCTTCGTTGTCCATCGGCTAGAAATCATCTTCCATGCTCCTGCAAAACTGGATGATATTTTGATGATTGAGACCAGTTTGCATGAACTGAAGAAAGCAAGTATGGGAATGCGACAAGTGATTAGATGTCATCGAGCGCCTATAGCAACTCTGAATGTCTCTATTGCTTGTGTAAACGAGTTGGGTAAGCCAGCCAGAATGCCTGCCTTGTTGACAACTTTTATGAATAGGTCAAATGGGTCGTAAAGTTGTGTTATAAAAATCTTGATGTTAATAGGTTTCTTTTATTAAGTTATATTTTTATTTAAATAGGTTTTTATGTCTGCAAATGTTCATGTTCCTCTTACTGTTCCTATTTATTCGACCGGATATGTCCCAACTTTTCGAGATCATCTAACGCGTGGGCTTTTGTCTGGGCTTTTTCAAGGAAGAAGTTTTGTTGTTTTAGGGGGTAAGGACCAAGATGGGGACGGCCGTTTTCAAGAGGAGCGGCTTTCTTTGGTAACAACCTTATTGAAAATCGTTTGCATCCTGTGCGTTATTCCGATGGGGGTCGCCCTTTATCTCAATAGCCGTGATCAGTCGGGGCGTAAATTTACGCTGCAACCTTCTGTGACTCACCTGCCCGCTCAGGTTTCGGTAGATCTTTCCAGGTCAACCGAAGAGGGCAAAGTAGTCAAGAGTCCGTTAGAAGTAGGGACAAAGGTAACGAAAGTCACGATTGTGGCCGATTGGAATGACAAACAAGGAGAGATAAGGAGACTTAACGAAGGCTGGAAACAGTTTTTGGCTATTCTTAAAATGCTTTGTTTGCAACAGATCGATATGCCTAACGATAAGAGTGGTTTTCAGATGAGAGAGGAACTGTTCGGGCCTGCAAAAATTTCTTTTGAAGAGCTGCCCCTTCTTTATAAAGGTGCTTTGCAAAATCTTGGGCATTTAAAGAGTGTAGAAACTGTTGAGCCCAAAGTTCTGAGGGCCCTTATGGACGGAACAGCTCCGTTTGTTGAAGTGAATCATTAGTAGACTTTCTCCGATAGATGAAGTAAATTTATCTACTTTTTAGGAGAAATAAGATGAAACTGATGGATTTTGCGAAATCTATATTGGCTGCTGTATTCTGTGTAGTAGGGCTAACAGGGTGTGCCACCCTTTTCAAGTCTGACCACCAACCGGTCTGTTTTGATTCTCAACCTCAAGGTGCTGAGGTTTATGTGAACGGCGCAAGCTACGGAAGAACACCTCTTTCCTTAGATTTTTCAAATAAGAAAGCCTTGACTGTTACCTTCAAGAAAGAGGGCTACGAGGACAAAACTTGCATCATCGATACGAAATTGGCTGCTGGCTGGGTCGTACTCGACGTTTTAGGTGGTTTCATCCCAGTCTTGATCGATGCAACAACAGAAAACTGGTACTCTCTTGAGACAAACCATGCATCTGCAACACTTCAACCTGTCTTTTGCAACACCCCTGTTGTAGAAACAACGACTTTCCCTGCTAACTGATAAAGTAGTACACAGTTAAGAGCGCCGGCACCGAAAGGATTTATCCTCTTGGCGCCGGCGCTCTCGTTTTCTCTGGCCCCACTTCTTATTTTAGCAGTCCATGATGGCGAGTGCTAAATTTTGTTGATCAGAAGAGAGAAAGTATGTAGAATCATGTCTTATGCGAGAGAAACGACGCCCCTCAAAGTCAGAACGGGAAATAGGTGTGTTGATGGCACTTGTCGAGCACTATACAAGGACAGGTAAGCCAGTCGGCTCACATACGTTGAAAGAAGTTGCGACTAGCGAGTTGTCTTCAGCCACTATTCGTAATTACTTTGCCTCTCTTGAGGAGGGCGGATTTTTAAAACAACACCATACATCTGGTGGAAGGGTTCCAACCGAGAAAGCTTATCGACTTTATTTCGACGCTCTAATGGATGAGGGTGGTACTGCTCCAACCAAAGAGATGGTCTCGGCTCTTGAGATGGAGGGGAAAGAGGTCGCCCGGTTTCTACAGCGATCGGGGGAATGGCTGTCAGCTAAGCTCTCTTTGAGCCTATTCTTGTCGTTCCCTCGTTTTGATCAGGACTATTTGGTCAAGATCCGTGGTGTTCAATTAGATCCTTCACGTTTGTTGTTTGCCCTCGTCACCCAGTTTGGTGAAGTGTTCACTGAAATTCTCCCTTTGCGGGCGAAGCTATCGGAGCATGCTTTGCAGCGGATGGAGCACTATTTTGACTGGAGGCTTCGGGGTTCGCCAGAGGGTGAAGGGGACATTGAAGGGCGAGAGGTAGCTGAGAGTTTCTACCAAGAGCTGATGCTTCGTTACATTGTGAGACAGACTTCTTTTGTGGGTGAAGAGGTGTTCAGGTGTGGCCTTTCTGAATTGTTAAAATACACTGAGTTTCAAGATCCCCTCCTTCTTTCAAATGGCCTTGGTCTTTTTGAAAATGGGAAAAAAATGAGGCATCTCCTTAGAGAGACGATGACCCATGATGGGTTGAAAATATGGCTTGGGGACGAATTGGATTTAATACAGGAAGGGCTCGAAGGGGGAACACTTGTTGCTATTCCTTATAGGATTGGATCAAAGCCGGTTGGGGCGTTTGCCCTACTTGTTCCGCTAATTTTTGATTTTCGGGCCCTGCTCCAGGTTCTATTCCCCTTTGTAGAAAGGGTGAGCGAAGTTTTGACTGAGGCGGTTTATCTAAACCGTCTCTCGTACCGTATGCCAACTGAAAGTGCACGGATGTTCTTGGATGATGCGTCTAAGAAGGTTTTGATTGAGGATAAGAGGAAATTGTGAACGAATCAGAAGAAAAGCCAGAGGCACCTGAGGTGGTGTCGCAAGAAAACGAGCTAGAAGAGTTGAAGGATAAGTACTTCAGACTGCTAGCTGAAGGTGAAAACCAGCGGAAACGGCTGCATAAAGATAAGTTAGAGGCTATTAAGCATGGTGAAACGATCATCATCTCTAACTTTCTAGAGCCAGTGGACCATCTGGAAAACGCTTTAAAATTTGCTGTCCACTCATCGCCTGAAGTTAAACAATGGGCGATTGGTTTTGAGATGATCTTAGGGCAATTTAAAGAGATATTAACTCGTCACCATGTGGTTCCGTTCTCTTCAGCGGGCCATATGTATGATCACGATAAACATGAAGCTATCGATATAGAAGAAACAGACAGTGTCCCTCCTGGAACTATTATAGAAGAATATCAAAGGGGATACACGATGGATGGGCGGGTGATCCGTCCGGCGAAGGTCAAAGTGGCCAGAGCACAAGATTTAGAAAATGGAGGAAAGGAAAATGGCTGAGCAACAAAAGAAAAAAGGAAAAATCATCGGGATCGACCTCGGGACGACAAACTCATGTGTCGCCGTCATGGAAGGTGGGACGCCTGTTGTGATTGCAAATATCGAAGGGGCAAGAACAACCCCCTCTGTAGTCGCATTTAAAGGGGACGAGCGGCTTGTAGGGATACCTGCAAAAAGGCAAGCGGTCACTAATAGCGAAAGCACCATCAGCTCCTCTAAGCGCTTTATCGGAAGAAAATACGATGAAGTACAGTCGGAAATCAAAACAGTACCTTTTAAAGTAGTTCCAGATCGGAATGGAAACGCTGTTTTTGAAGTTCAGAACAAGAATTATACGCCTGAAGAAATTGCTGCAATGATCTTAGTCAAGATGAAAGAGACTGCAGAAGCCTATCTTGGCGAGAAAGTGACAGAAGCTGTGATTACAGTTCCTGCTTATTTCAATGACTCCCAAAGACAATCGACAAAAGATGCCGGCAGAATTGCAGGTCTAGATGTCAAAAGGATCATTCCAGAGCCAACAGCTGCAGCCCTTGCTTATGGCCTAGACAAGCAAAGCATGGAAAAGAAAATTGCTGTTTATGACTTAGGTGGCGGTACATTTGATATTTCGATCCTTGAAATTGGCGATGGGGTGTTTGAAGTATTGGCTACAAACGGCGATACACATCTCGGTGGTGACGATTTTGATAACGTCATTCTTCACTGGATCTTGGATACGTTTAAGCAAGAGACAGGTATTGACTTAAGCAAAGATAAAATGGCTTTGCAAAGACTTCGGGATGCTTCTGAAAAAGCAAAGATCGAGCTTTCTGGCACGATGACAACCGAGATCAATCAGCCCTTTATCACAATGGATGCAACAGGTCCAAAACACTTGTCGCTGACCCTTTCTCGTTCTAAATTGGAAAGCTTGGCTCAAGATCTTATCAACAGAACGGTCGATCCTTGTTTGAGGGCTCTTAAAGATTCAGGGCTGACAAAAGATGACATCGGTGAGGTCATTCTCGTTGGTGGAATGACACGTATGCCTGCTGTGCAGATCAAAGTTAAAGACATCTTCGGTAAGGAAGGGCACAAGGGCGTTAACCCAGATGAGGTTGTCGCTGTTGGAGCCGCTATTCAGGGTGGTGTTTTAACCGGCTCAGTAAAGGATGTCTTGTTGCTTGACGTCACTCCTTTGACACTCGGTATTGAAACATTGGGAGGGGTTATGACTCCTCTTGTAGAGAGAAATACAACCATACCAACTCAGAAGAAACAGGTTTTCTCAACAGCTGCAGATAATCAGCCAGCCGTGACCATTGTTGTCTTGCAAGGTGAGCGGAAGCTTGCAAAAGATAACAAAGAGGTTGGCCGGTTTGATCTAGCCGATATTCCACCATCTCCGCGTGGAACACCGCAAATTGAAGTTGCTTTTGACATTGATGCCGACGGAATTTTGCACGTTTCAGCACGCGATTTGAGCTCTGGTAAAGAGCAGAAAATCCGGATTGAAGCAAGTTCTGGTTTATCCGAAGCTGACATCAAGCGTATGTTAAATGACGCTGAAGCACATGCAGAAGAAGACAAGAAGCGGAAAGAGGAGATCGATACGGTCAACGAAGCCGATGCTATTGTATTCAGGGCTGAAAAGGCGCTCAAAGAGTATGGAGACAAAATTCCAAAAGCGATCGCAAGCGGCGTTCAATCGAAGATTGATGGGCTGAAAAAAGCGATTGAAGGGAAAGATTTGGGTCAGATCCGTACAGCAAGAGCTGCCCTAGAGTCTGAAATGCAGCATATTGGTGAAGCTATGTCTAAGGCTCACCAGCAAGAGGCGCCTGCCGGCGCACATCAACAGCCGCCTCATGCTGAGCCTCAACAAGGAGGGTCAACTTCCCAGGGTAACGGGATAGAAGACGCTGAGGTGGAGATTATAGACGATAATGAGAAGTAAAAATTCTTAATTATTTCTTTACAAGCCCGTGCTATAATAAGTGCGGGTTTTAGGAAAAATATGACAACTAAATTAACATCGAACTATACAGCAGATTGGAGATGGGCAGCAGCCGGTGCAGTCGGAATGTATGCAACCGGACTACTGTTGATTTTCAATGCCCTACCTTTTTTGTGTGGCGGAATTGCGGTGGCCTCTGTTTGCAGTTTTTTCAAATCTGTACAAAAGAAGCCGAATGCAAAACCACTTCATCAATTTGTTCCAAAACACACTAATAACAAGACACTCGATCCATTTGTCTCAAAGACGGAAAGACAGCAGTAATAAAACAAAAACAAGATAAAGAAGATCGCCTCCGGCGGAAGGATAAGAAGAGTTTTATCTTTCCGCCGGAGGCGATCTTCTTTATCTTGTTTTTGTTTAGTAAATATTTTTTTAGTCTGCTCTCTAGACTATCCAATAACCATTTTTCTCCTTTTGTTTGTCTCATAGTGTGATGTGAAAAATGTGTTGCTCAAAATATGCGCCGTTGAGTATGAACAATTTTAACATTTTGAAATCCGCTTTTAGGTGGCTTTACGGACCAAAAAAATAAATGGTCGTGATTTCCTAAAGGCCTTAGAGTTGAAAAACTACAAGGAGAAAAACAATGAGGTCTTTCCTCAATAAGGTTTGTAGCGCCCTGGCAGTGGCAGTTCTTTCTGTTTCAGCACTACAAGCTGATGCTTACAATGAATGCACCCCCTGCTGCACAACAAGAGTTGAACCATGCTATGGCTATGCCTACAATCCAGGTGTATTTATTGCTGATTGTTGCGGTTGGTACGCCAACATTGCATTCCTTTATTGGAAACCAAATCAAGAAGGGATTTCAGCTGGTACAATCAACAGCGTACAGCAGAATCCAACTGGTGTTGCGCTGACAGAAGCTCAGTCTTTTGACTTTATCGGTACGACAAATGCACAACAAGTTTACCCACGGTTTGAGTGGGATTCAGGTTTTCGTGTAGGAATTGGTTACCATCTTCCTTGTGATAGTTGGAGCGTGGGCTTGGAATATACTCACTACCGCACAGATACACATACTAACTATGCCTCTGCATTTACTGACACTCTAAATGGTGTTAATCCAATTGGGATCCAAGGGTCTATTTTCTCCCCTGCTTACTCTGCCACCTTTGACAGCAGTAACGTATTTTCTCAGACTCAAGTTGCTGTTGATGTTGATTGGAGAATCCAATTCAATCAGCTAGACCTTGATTTTAACCGTGAGTTTTATGTTGCTCGCTGGATGACACTGAAACCACACGCAGGTCTTCGTGCTCTGTTCATTAACCAGAACTACAACATTAATAAACGCGCCTCAGGGTTTGACCCATTTGTTGCTGCAACTTCTTTGAACACAAATTCTGTGGGACAAAACAGAGAAATTATCAAAATGGATAATGACTTTAAAGGGGTTGGTCTTGAAGGTGGTCTGGATATGTCCTTTGATTTGGGATGTGACCTGGCCTTTTATGGAGAGTTAGGTGCTGGTGCGACATTTGGCCGCGTCCGTGTAACACAAAGAGATAATTCGACTAATCAATTTGGTCCTACTACTCTTTCTACTACAGAGCAAATCAACTACCGCGTCACAGACAACTATGACACAATTCTCTGCAATGCCGACTTAGCTTTTGGTATCCGTTGGAGACAAAGGGTCAATTGTGATGAGAACGTATTTACTATAAATTTTGGGTATGAAGAGCATATCTTCTTTGGCTACAATCGGTTCCGCAATCTTCTTGGACCTGGTTTACAAGATGTGATTACAAACAGCCCGACAGGCAACCTCTCGTTCTACGGGATTGTCTTTGCAGCAGCTATCGATTTTTAATTCGGCAATCGTGCTAATGCGACCCCTCGGTGTTCATTCGCCGAGGGGTTTTTTATTTTCTAGCCGGCTCCTAAGAAACTTGCACATTCATCGCAAAGAACATCATAGGTCATAATTTCGTAGATTCATCACGAAGAGCATGAAGGTAATTAGCTCTCCACCAAAAGAACTTCTTTTCTTCTTGGAAAGGAAATTTTTACCTTCGTGTTCTTCGTGATGAATCTAGGAATTACAACCACTTGAATTGCTTCGTGTTGAATCGTTAAAAGAGGAAACGTCTTGCATATACGCTTTGCAATAGGCCTAAGGCGCCCATTGTTGCAAGCAGGGATGAACCCCCATACGACACTAAAATCAGCGTAACGCCAGTGATAGGAAGGAAACCAACCATCATGCCTATGTTGATCAGGATATGGGTGGCAAGATAAATGGCAATCCCAGTCTGAGATGAGCCGTCCGAATAGGTCTTTTGCAGCAACTAAAGTACGAAATGCCAAGAAGACAAGGCCATAAAGTAAAAAAAGCAAGAATAACAACCCAATCAGCCCCGTCTCTTCTCCAAAAGCTGGAAAGACTGAATCTGTGTAGGGAGTTGGTAGCCAGCCGTTTCCAGTAAATTCACTTTTGCCAATACCAGTCCCTGTGATGCCGCCAATCGCGATGGCTGTTTGGGCTGAGCGTTGATGGAGGGTATTAGGATCAAGCCGATCGTACTGATATTCTTTAAGAAAGACAGTAGCGTAGGGACGGAGTGCCTCATGAGGGATTACACCAGTAAATTTGAGAGCGACAAAAAGAAGAGCCAAAGTAAGCAAAAGGGCCATTGTTTTGACAACTAGTCTGTGAATACCACCGAAATAAAACATGACAAGGGTAATGGGTAGGAAGACTAAGCTGGCGCCAAGGTCGGGCTCTTTTAAGACAAGGAAGAAAGGGATGAAAACAATGAAAAGAGCTGTAAATGCAGTAGAAAGGCTTTTTGATCTGTCTTGGTTTCTTTCTAAAAACCAAGCAAGGATGATAATAGTGGTAAGTTTTGCATATTCAGAAGGTTGAAAACTCGATCCCAAAAAGGGGATACGGTACCACCGGTGGACGTGTTGTATAGGGTCGACAAGAAAAAGACCAATAAGAGAAATAAGTGTTAGAACATAGAGCGGCAGACTCCAATCGCGCAGTTTGCGATAATCAAAAAGGGCTACACCAAAGAATAGGGCAAACCCCACGATGTACCAGACGATCTGCTGTTTAACCATCGGAGTAAAAAACGAGCTTGAATCAAGCTGGTTTTGGCTATATGAAGAGATCACTATCAAGCTAATGAGAGCTAGCAGGAGAAGGATGGGGATCATTTTCCAGTCGATCTCTTTTAGGCGCTTTGTTTCAAACATAAGGACATGATGCTACACCAGAGTTTCAATTTTTCCACGATCAGTTCTACTCAAGACGAAGCGAAGAAAATTGCAAAGAAATTACCGCCTGGGACAATTGCGGTTGTATCTGCAAAAGTCCAGGAGGGGGGAAAAGGTCGCCAGAATCGATTTTGGGATTCACCTAAAGGGAATATCTACCTCACCTTTATTTTGCCTACTCCTCTAGGTAAAAGGGGGCAGGCCTCCACACTCTCCCTCGTTCTTGCTTCCTGTACCTCTGAATTTTTAGGAAATTTGAAAATAGGAGTGGGAATCAAGTGGCCTAACGATTTGCTAATCAATGGGGCCAAAATTGCCGGGATTCTAGGAGAAGGGTCTGATCCTCTCTTTTTAGGGATTGGAATCAATGTAGCATCACACCCAAGTCTTGACAGGCCTACCACAAGTTTAAATGAAGCATTGGGTATTCCCCTCGATTTAGAAACAGTTAAAGAGGGTGTCATTCAGCATTTCTTGCAAGGCTATGAGAAGTGGCTTGATGAAGGATTTGGTCCCTTTTTTCAGCAATGGAGTTCTTTGCTGATCCACAAGAAGGGGGACACCCTGAAGTTAGGAGATAAACAGGCAACGTTTCTAGAAGCTGACAAGTCGGGTGGCATTTGGGTGGAAATAGGTGGAGAAAAGCGATTAATTGCCTCCGGCGAAATTAATTAGAACACCACTTAACTCGTTGAAAAAGAGAAAATAACTGGATAAGCAGGCATACGCATCAACCTAAGCCTAGAGGTAGATGCTAAGCTAATTAACCACAAATAGATGGAATAAAAAAAGAGTAGAATATCAGAGTCAATTATTCTAGAAGGGGCAATTCAAAATCCTCTCTCTGTGCTCTCTGTGAGCTCTGTGGTAAAAAATAAAAAAAAGATCACCACAGAGCTCACGGAGAGCACAGAGAGTAATCTTGGGCCTTTCTTCGAAGATTTAAGCCGTTTTTGACTAAATTGATTTCTAAACGTTTCTTTGTAAGTAATTTGCTTTTAACAGATTGTTGAGAAATTGGTATCCCATACGCATCAACCTAAGACATGTCTTCTAGGTTGATGTGTCGGTCTGTCTAGGCTGTTCCACCCATAATTCTTGCAAAGGAGTCTTTTTAAAGGTACAAAGTCGAATGACTGGAGATAGTATGGAATTTATCTTTGCGGGCCTCCTTGCACTTGGCCTTGTGGGTTATCTCGTTTACGGCCTTATCAATCCGGAGAAATTTTGATGATTGAAACAATCGTCTTTATTGCTCTCCTTCTCATTTTAGCACCCCCACTAGGAAATTTGATGGTTTCTGTCTTTGAGGGACGAAGAACTTTTTTGTATCCAGTTTTTGGCTATCTTGAACGTTTCATTTATCGAGTTGCAGGTGTTGATCAATTTGAAGAGATGACATGGATCCGTTATTTAAAAGCACTTGTCCAATTCAATGTTGTCGGTTTTATCGTTCTATTTCTTTTGCTCCTTTTCCAAGGTATTTTACCACTCAATCCTCAAGGGTTTTCTGGGCTATCTTTTGATCTGGCATTTAATACGGCCGCAAGTTTTGTGACCAATACGAATTGGCAAGCTTACGCGGGGGAGGCCACTTTAAGTTATGCCTCTCAAATGGTGGGGCTTGCAGTTCAAAATTTCCTAAGTGCGGCCACTGGTATGGGTGTACTATTTGTTTTGATCCGTGGGATCACTAGAAAGTCTGGTCTAACAATTGGCAATTTCTGGTCCGATCTTGTCCGTTCAGTTGTCTATATTCTTTTCCCTTTATCCCTCTTACTTTCAATCGCTTTAATAAGCGAAGGGACAATTCAAAGCTTTGCCCCTTATCAAATGATCACCACTTTGGAAGGGGCACAACAGACAATTCCTCTTGGACCTGTGGCCTCTCAAGTGGCCATTAAGCAATTAGGAACAAATGGGGGAGGGTTTTTCAACGCCAATAGCGCCCATCCGTTTGAAAATCCTACACCGCTAACCAACTTTTTGGAAATGTTGGCCATTATCCTTTTGCCTGCCGCGCTCGTATCGACCTATGGAGTGAAATGCAAGGTCAAAAGGCATGGATGGCTTTTATTAATGGTCATGCTTTTCATCTGGATGGTCGGTCTTTCTATTGCGGTTTTGTCAAGTGAAGTTCACAACCCTGTTTTGCAATATTTCCCAGTCTTAGAAGGGATAGAAACGAGATTGGGAATAAAAGACACTCTTCTGTGGACTGTCTCTACAACTAGCACTTCCAGCGGTTCTGTCAATTCGATGCTCGATAGTTTGCCTCCATTGGTAGGAGGGGTAGCTCTTTTTAATATGATGCTTGGAGAGGTCGTTTTTGGCGGTGTCGGTGTAGGACTTTGTAGCATGTTGATGTTTGTGCTTCTAACAGTATTCTTGGCCGGATTAATGGTTGGTAGAACACCGGAATACAGGGGGAAGAAAATTGAAAGGCAGGAGATGTTGTGGGTGATGGTGGCCATTTTAGTCCCTGCGGCCTCAACTTTGCTTGGATCCGGTATTGCTTTGGCATTGCCCCAAGCCCTTTCCAGTCTAACCAATACGGGTCCCCATGGATTGAGTGAGATGGTATATGCATTCACATCTTCTGCTGCAAATAATGGAAGTGCATTTGCAGGGCTTAATGCAAACACCCTTTTTTTTAATCTAGTCCTTGGCGCTGTCATGTTAATCAACCGGATGGCGATCATTATACCGAGCCTTGCTATTGCAGGTTCTCTTGTATCAAAAAAGGTCACACCGCCATCAAGAGGGACATTTTCCACCGAGAATTTTCTGTTTGCAATCCTTCTGGTTGGAGTGATTTTGATTGTGGGGGCTTTATCCTATTTTCCAGCTCTTTGTCTTGGGCCTATTATTGAGCATTTAATGATGTTGAGGGGTGCGGCATGAGAAAAAAGACCAAATTTCTCTCTGCAGATCTTGTTTGGGGATCGGTAAAAGAGTCCATTTTAATGCTATCGCCCCAGATACAGTTTAAAAACCCTGTTATGTTTGTCACCTATATAGGTGCCATTTTGACTACTCTCTATACAATTTTTAATTGGAGTCATAGTGGAAGCTATATTTTTAACATACAAATTACTCTCTGGTTATGGTTTACAGTCATTTTCGCAAATTTTGCACAATCGATTGCTGAAAGCCGAGGAAAAGCCCAAGCAGAGTCGTTGAAGAAGGTTCAAGTCGAAACTATGGTCCGTCTTCTTAAAAATGGCCATGAAGAGAAAATAAACTCTTCACAGGTCCGAAAGGGGGATATAATCCTTTGCGAAGCAGGAGATTTTATCCCGGCTGATGGAGAAGTCATTGAAGGTATTGCTCTAGTTGACGAGTCAGCTATCACAGGCGAATCAGCCCCTGTGATCAGGGAAAGTGGTGGTGACAGAAGCGCTGTAACTGCAGGCACAAAGATAGTCAGCGATAAAGTTAAAATATTGGTTACTTCAGAGAAAGGTGGCAGTTTTTTGGATCGGATGATCCATTTAATTGAAGGGGCAAAAAGGCAAAAAACCCCTAATGAGATAGCCCTTAATATCGTCTTGTTAGGCTTAACAATTATCTTTATTTTTACAGTCATCGCTCTGAAATTCTATTCAGACTACAGCGGAAAGGCTGCAAATCAAGATTTAAGTGCACTTGTGACTATTCCAGTCTTAGTGTCCCTTCTTGTCTGTTTAATACCCACAACCATCAGCGCTCTGTTAAGCGCTGTCGGTATTGCCGGAATGGATCGACTGATTCAAAGGAATGTGATTGCAAAAAGTGGCCGTTCAGTTGAAGCAGCAGGCGATATCGATCTTCTTATTTTAGATAAAACAGGGACGATTACTATTGGCAACAGGATGGCAACAGATTTTTTCCCTGTCAAAGGCGTCACCGAAGAAGAGCTGGCTGAAACGGCTCAACTAGCCTCTTTATCGGATGAAACACCAGAGGGAAGGTCGATTGTTGTCTTAGCGAAGAAGAAATTTGGGTTAAGGGCCGAATCGCTCGAGGTCAGCCATACTAAGTTTATCCCATTTTCCGCAAAGGCACGTATGAGCGGCATCGATTTTTACGATGATAATGGAAAGTTGACACGATCTATACGAAAAGGGGCTCGTGATGCAATTGAAGATCTTGTGACAGAGCAAGGGGAAACATTTCCTGCAGAGATAAACCAAGTTGTATCTAATATTTCCAATCAGGGTAGAACTCCTCTTGTGGTTGCTGACAATGGGAAAGTGATTGGAGCTATCCAACTAAAGGATATTGTAAAAGGGGGTATCAAAGAGCGTTTTGCCCTGATGCGTAAAATGGGGATCAAAACCGTGATGATCACAGGCGACAACCCCCTTACAGCAGCGGCAATTGCTGCTGAAGCAGGAGTTGATGATTACATTGCAGAAGCTACGCCTGAAATTAAACTTGCTTTGATTCAGCTAGAACAAAAAGGGGGCCGTTTAGTTGCGATGACTGGGGATGGTACAAATGACGCTCCAGCCCTTGCTCAAGCTGATGTTGGCGTTGCTATGAACACCGGGACTCAAGCCTCTCGAGATGCAGGAAATATGGTTGATCTAGATAGCAACCCAACAAAATTGCTCGATATTGTAGAAATTGGAAAGCAACTATTGATGACACGAGGTGCTTTAACAACATTTAGCATTGCAAACGATGTTGCAAAGTATTTTGCCATTATCCCTGCCATATTTGGAGCTCTTTATATGGAGGAAAATGGGTCTGCAGGTCCATTAAAACAATTAAATGTGATGTTATTGCACTCCCCTCACAGCGCTATTTTAAGTGCAGTTATTTTTAATGCCCTTATCATTGTAGCGTTGATTCCGCTTGCGTTAAGAGGGGTATCCTATAAGGCTGAATCAGCGCAAGACCTTCTGAGGAGAAATATTTTAATATTTGGTTTAGGAGGTATTGTAACTCCATTCATCGGGATAAAACTGATCGATATCGTCTTAGTAGCTATAGGAGCAGCTGTATGAGGAAAACGGTTTGTGTCTACCTGATTTTATTTCTGTTTACAGGGATTTTTTATCCTCTTCTAGTGACAGGTATCGGTACACTTCTATTTCCAAGACAGTCGGCAGGAAGTTTTATTTTCACCGATAAATGGTCAGGCTCTCATCTAATTGCTCAGAAATTTGTTGCCGATCGCTATTTTTGGCCCCGTCCCTCTGCAGTCGATTATCAGCCAACCCAATCGGGAGGAAGTAATTTAGGCCCTTTGAGTTTGACGTTGAAACAGCAACTAGATGAAAGGCGGAAGCAATATTTAGCAGAACCTCCAGCTGAACTCCTTTACGCTTCTGCAAGTGGTCTAGATCCCCATATTAGTCTTGAATCAGCTCACTTTCAAGCTGAGAGGGTTGCTAAGTCACGTAGCATTCCATTAGAGAAAATTGAGGAATTGATAAGAAAAACAACCACTCCAAGACGTTTTGGGTTTTTAGGTAAGCCAACGGTTAATGTCCTCGATTTAAACATTCTTTTGGATGAGACGAAATGACCGACATTTCTGATCGCCCCAATCCAGAAGATCTTCTCCGGGCAATCCAACAGAGTGAATCAAAATCCAAACGGGGACGGCTAAAAATCTATTTAGGGATGGCGGCTGGTGTTGGTAAGACCTTCGCGATGCTTGGGGATGCTCAAGAGCTCGCAAAGCTGGGAACAAATGTTGTCGTTGGAAGTGTTGAAACACATGGAAGAGTAGAGACTGCAAAACTACTAGAAGGGCTGAAAATTGTCCCTGAGCGTTGGATTGAGTACAGAGGCACCCCTTTCCGCGAGCTAGATATCGATGAAATTTTAAAACTAAATCCCGAACTTGTCATTGTAGATGAGCTAGCCCACAGTAATGTTCCCGGCTCAAGACATCCGAAAAGATGGCAAGATGTTGAAGAGATTTTAGACAAAGGGATCAATGTATTTACCACATTGAATATCCAACACATCGAAAGTCTAAAAGATGTGATTGAGGAGATCTCAGGGATTCAGGTTGCTGAAACAGTTCCAGATTCGGTGATTGAAAAAGCAACAAATATCGAACTCATCGATTTAACCCCTTTAGAGTTATTGCAAAGACTGAAAGAGGGGAAAGTCTATCTAGGCGCACAAGCTGCGATTGCCATTGCCCATTTCTTTCAAGAAGATCGACTGACAGCTTTGAGAGAAATTGCTTTCCGTTATGCAGCGGAGAAAGTGGATCACGATTTACGCAAAATGGTCTCCTCTATCGAGAGAGAAGAGGCCTGGAAGCCTCGTGAAAGACTGCTTGTTTTGGTAAGTGAAAGCCCTAAAAACCAGAAAATCATAAGGGCTGCCCGTCGCCTTTCCTTTGTTCTCAATGCCCCTTGGATCGCCTTACATGTCGATGATGGTAGAGAGTTTACCGATACCGAAAAAACAATTCTTGGGAAAAATATGTCTCTTGCCAGGGATTTAGGAGCAGAAGTGCTTTTAACCCAAGACCCTAGTATGACAGATGCAATCGAAAGAATAACGAAGCAATGGGGAGTGACTCAAATTATTTTGGGTAGAGGCCCCAGCAAGCGTCTGTTTGGCTTTTTCCCGGAGCGTTCTATTGTGGGGAAGATTGTAAAAGATTGCCCAGATTTGGATGTCCACGTGATTCGGCATTCGGGAACTTCACGTCGGTATAGAAAGAAAATCAAATTTTATCCTGAAAACTGGTCCCCTTATGTTGTTGTAGGAGCAATTGTAGGGTTGATTACAGGGTTTAACATCTTCATTCAAGATTGGTTTGGATATAAAGCTATTGGATTCAATTACCTTGTCGGCATTTTGCTCTTAAGCCTGTTTTTTAGACGAGGCCCTCTACTTTTTGCCTCGATATTAGCCTGTATCAGTTGGTACTATTTTTTTATCCCCCCTGTTGATCTAAAAAAACCCTTTTCAAATGAAGATTGGCCATTGCTGATCCTCTTTTTACTAACAGCGATTTTTACCGGGATTTTAACTGATAGGGCACGAAAAAACCGTGAGATGTTGGTCAAGCGAGAAGAAACCGCTGAAGCCCTCTATGAAATCACACGGGATATCGCGACTTCAACAAGCCAGAAGCAGTTGTTGGAGAGTGTCACAAGAAGGCTTGGGAGGGCGCTAGGAGGGGTGTGTAAAATTATTTTAAAAGATGTTGAGGATGAGCGGCTCGATTTTGAACATATAAAAGGGGACTTCAAAGATCCTAAAGAGCGTGCTGCAATAGAGTGGGTTTTTGAGAATGGGAAAGAGGCAGGTTGGTCGACCAATACCCTTCCACTAGAAAAGGCCCTTTATTTGCCTCTGAAAACTACTTCAGAATCGTTTGGCGTCTTTACTTTTACTCCTCAAAAGCAAACAGATTTAACGATAGCGAATAAAAACTTTCTTCTCACAGTCTGTCAATTGTTGACAAATGCAATCGAGAAAGATTTCAAAGAAGGTAGAGAAAGAAAAGAAGAGTCCATTCGTCAGACAGAAAAGGTCTATGAAACTGTGTTGGATCTTCTATCAGAAAAATTTACCGATCCTTTCCAATCTTTGCGTGATTCTGTCGGGGAATTGAAGAAGGCTGATGATAAGCTTGGGAAGCGGTTGATCTACAGGATAGAAGATACTTCTGAAAGACTTGTCCATGACATTGAAAACATCTCTTCAATGGCAAAATTAAATGCTGGCAAACTGAAGTTGGAAAAGGTCCCAAACGATGTTCATAAATTAATGGATAATTGTTTCAATAAGTTAAAAAACTTGGTTGGCGGACACAAGGTGAAGATCAATATTCCAGCCGATTTACCATTAATCCCTTTCGACAATCATTTGATGCAGATTTTAGTGACAAATCTGCTGGTGAATGCCATTCAAAACTCTGGAGAGGGGACAACAATCGAGGTCGAAGGCACCGTTACAAAGAATAAATTTACATTAGATGTGATTGACCAGGGAAAGGGCATACCAGAAGATATGTTGGAAATCGTGTTTGAGAAGTTTACCCGTGTGCCTGAAAGCGCCAAGGGAGGCCTGGGACTTGGCCTATCAATCGCTAGGGAAATTGCAGAGATCCATGGAGGGTCCCTCGTCGCAGAAAATCGCGATTCTGGCGGTTCCATCTTCACACTTACTCTCCCCTTATAAATAGCGGGAGTTCGCCCTACTTTCAATCGGAAAGACGGGCACCTTCCGGATGAAAGGCCATCTAACACCCGTTATAAAAAACTCTTTCCTCTTTAAAGGATTTGAAAAAACGGATATACATGATCCACAACATTTGTAGGCTCTAAGCGTGTATTCCTATTTCAAAAAAGCGACACTATTTGCATTATCCATTTTGGCTGCAGCGACGAGAGTTTCAGCAGAAGACGCCAATTTGAATGTAGGTGTCAATATTGTCACTGCTCCCCACGGTGAAAATCTGGAATTGGTTGAGGGCCTGTCGGGAGATGCCTTTGGCGTTGGAGGAGGAACAGTCACCCTCAATGCCCCTAATAACACTTATACAGGTCCTACCTATCTCTTTAGTGGAACATTGTCTTTAGCAGATCCGACATTTTTGCCTAACGCCTTACAGCCTGTCGTTTTTAGTCCTGGTGTACTTTCGAGCACCACTTCGACACTGCAATTTACAGCTCCGTTCGCTTTTCAAAATAAATTGATCATTGGGAACAACTTTACGGCTGTCATCGATGTAGATGGGAATCCAATAAGCCTTTACAGCGTTATTACCGACCTAACATCTGTGGGAAATTTAACGATCGGTGGGGGAAACATTTTAACCCTTTATGGGAAAGCTACTCATAGTGGGTCTACCTTGATTGATGTAGGGACAACCTTTCAAGCAGGAGATGCAGGGTTATTTTCGTCCTCTTCTCCAATCGAGGTAGAGGGCGCTCTCGATTTAAACAATTACGATCAGACCATTGGAGCGCTGTCTGGAAATGGAGATGTTAATTTAGGGATAGCCACATTGACGCTGAACGGCCCTGACGCAGCTTCTACATTTAGCGGTGTTATTTCGGGGGAAGGCAACTTAAATTTAGAAGTGGGTGGGTTAACCCTGTCAAATGTTAACACCTATGCTGGCACTACTACAATCGGTACGAACGGAACATTGAGGGCTGGTATTGACAATCCGATCTCTTCTTCAAGTCATCTCAAGGTCGACGGCTTGTTAGCTTTAAATGATGGAATTGGAAACGACTTTGATATGACGGTCAATGGCCTTTCAGGAATTGGCAGCATCAACCTCGGGGCCACTGGGGTTAAGACTTTAACGGTTTTAGGAGATGCTAAAAATGCTTTTGCAGGCACAATTTCAGGTGATGGTAACTTGACAGTGGGTTCAATCACTTCAACACCTACTCTGCAATTAACAGGCCCAAATACCTATTCAGGTAACACAGCAATTTGGGGAACCCTTGAGTCTGAATCGACGGCGGCCTTGTCTAGCGCTGCGAACTATGAGGTAAAAGTCGGTGGTACGCTTGACCTGAAGGGCCACAATAGCACGATCAACGCCCTTAAAGGGGGCGGGTCGGTCTTGACAGAAGGCGCTGCTTTGACGGTTAAAGAGGGTTCTTTTTCTGGAAACATCTCTGGTAATGGCCCTTTAATTAAAGAGACAGCAGGTACTTTAACTCTTTCGGGCAACAATAGCCTATCCAGCGTGACAATCGAAGAGGGGATTTTAGAAATCTCCGCACCTAGTAGCATAGGAACTGGAAATCTTTCTTTTGGTTCTGAGTCAACAGGTGCTAAAGGGAGTCAGATCTCTTTTTTAGGTACAAACCAAGTTTTTACCCATCCTATTTCTATTGCTGAGGGGTTTACAGCCACTTTTTCAGGACATCAAATCAGATTGGAAGGTGATCTTTCGGACGAAACGACTGGAGGTAACGTTACTTTTAGTGGAGCTTTCACATTGTCTGGGGATAATACTTACAGCGGTGCCACTGTTGTTGAGGATGCTAGCACTTTAAACGCTGGGAGTACGACTGCCCTGTCTGCTGATTCTCCCTTCAATGTCAAAGGAACTCTTGCCTTGAGCGATGGGACAATCGATTACTCCAACTGTATAAAATCATTGACCGGTGACGGGACGGTTGTCCTTGGGGTGACAAATTCCCCTGATTACCCCCTTCTAACCATCGTCAACGGGAATGGGGAAACTTTTAGCGGGAACCTGACCTCTTCGGGGTCGATCGAGTTGCAGAGTGGGCAGCTAACACTTGCCGGGAATGGAAATACTTTCAGCGGGAACACCAGGATCGAATCTGGTGCGACCCTTGTTGCAGCCGTTTCCCATGCTTTGTCTCAAAACTCCGCTATTGCTATGGAAGGGACACTCAATACAGGTGAAACAGGCAACACAGTTCCTTCCATCTCTGGAAATGGAAACGTGACTTTAGGGAGTACTGGGGCCGGATCATTAACATTGACTGCTCCTACACGTTTTGATGGAAATATCTCTGGAGCCGGATCCCTGACATTTAAGTCAGGAGGGATGGATCTACTGACAGGCCATAATACCTACTCCGGTTCAACAACTATTTCTGGCGGTACCCTTTCTGCCGGTTCTAGAACAGCTTTTTCTCCTTCCTCCGACTTCATTGTGGATGGGACATTGGCTTTAGTTTCATATGACAATACGATCGGTTCGTTGAGGGGAGGTGGGACGGTTGATTTAGGGTCCACTGGAACTGTTTTAACGATTGCAAACGGTAAGGGGCTTACCTTCACAGGTCATCTAAAAGAGGGTGGGGGAATAGAGTTGCAAAGCAACACACTCATTTTAGCACCTACTGGAAGAAACGATTATACCGGACCAACGACAATTGGTAACGGGGCCACATTGGCTGCAGGGGCGACAAATGCTTTTTCTGAAAACTCTCCTTTTAATGTGAATGGAGTCCTTTCTTTAAATAATGGCTCATCCGATTTCAGCGCAAATGTCCAATCCATTAGCGGGTCAAATAGTCATGCAATCATCGATCTTGGTTCTATTGGAGGCGCTGTTTTAACAATTGATGGAGACGGTTTATGTTCTTTCCCAGGGTCTATAAAAGGTCAAGGGGGCTTGAAAATTGGGCCAACCACCAGCTTTATCCTGAATGGTAAATCCGATTACGCAGGTCCTACAGCAGTCGATGGTGAATTGACAACGACTCTAACGGGTGGTTTTTCCCCAAATTCAGCTTTCACTGTAGACGGAACGCTTACAGTAAACGATAAAAACAATGCTCTTCTTTCTCTTTCTGGTACTGGGCTGGTTGACTTGGGCGTTGCATCAAACACTGTTCTGACAGTTGGGGGAGGCGATTTTGCTGGACATATCATTGGAGCTGGACAAGTCCATGTTGATACAAGCGGAGTATTCACCCTTGAAGCCGATAATAGCTATTCTGGTGGAACTACAATTTCAGCCGGTACCTTAGCTTTGAAAAATGGTGGTGCTTTACTAGCAACCGGTAATCTTATGATTCTTCCAGGTGGTATTTTTGATATCAGCCAAATCACAACAGATTCGCAGACCATTGCCAATTTGAGCGGTGGGGATTTGACATCAAGCATCAACCTTGGAGACCGTAAACTCATTTTAGGAACTAACCGTTCGACAACATATGGTGGAACCATACAAGGGGCCGGGGGTTTGGTTAAACAAGGTGCTGGGTCCTTCACCTTAACAGGAATTGCCACTAACTCAGGCGGTGTTGAGGTGAAGTCTGGTACTCTGATTGGCAACAGCGGCAACCTGCAAAGTGTTGTTCAAGTTGATTCAGCCGCCAATTTGACCTTTGATCAAACAGGCAAAGGGATATTTTCCGGAACACTCATGGGGTCTGGAAAGGTGTTTAAAACTGGATTAGGAACATTATCCTACAATCATCACAGCAGCAATGTTGCAGGGTTTACTGGGCTAACCATAGTCAGCGAAGGAACGGTTGCCTTAAATACTGTTTTGGGTGGCAACATGATCGTCCAAAAACAGGGGACCCTTTCTGGGCATGGGACTTTAAGAGAAAGCCTCTACTTGAACAGCGGAGCGACAATAGCCCCTAGTCATTCTTTTGGAAAAATCACGATCCTTGGAAACTATATCCAATGTAGCGATACAACCTATCTCGTTCAAATTGATAAGACGGGAAATAGCTCTCTCATCGATGTATTTGGAAAAGCCACATTGAAGGGTGGGGAGGTGATGGTCACTTCTAAAGATGGAAAAGTTTTAATCAACCATCGTTACGACATTTTCCATGCCGAGGGTGGCGTGTTCAATACATTTGCCGGTGTTACAATCCCAGGTTTAAGAAGCAATTCTCTCCTTTACTCTCCTAAATTGATTTATGGGTCGCATGATATATTCTTGGAGTTGGCTACAACCTTTATCCATGCAGCGCACAATGCCAACCAGAAACAGGTGGCTTTGCAGCTCGACTCGATTGTCAATCCAGATCCTTCACAAGCAGCGTTGCTAAGCCATCTTGCAAGTCTACCGGTTGCCCAGGCCTCTATCATCCTAGAACAATTAACTGGCCAGCAACAAACAGCCGATCTTTTTGCGGCTGAGCTCATTAACCGAGATTTCTTAAGACGCCTTTACGATCCTATAAGAAGTCTTGTTACGACACTACCCTGTATGCATGCCCCATCTCCCTGTGGCTGGACAGCTTGGATAGAAGGAGGTGGGGGAAGATACTCTCTTGATAATAGCTCAGAAGCTTTTGGGTTCAAAATGAATGGAGGCGAAGTCACCCTTGGTATACAAAATAGCTTGTCAGAGTGCCTTGCAATTGGGGCTGCTGTCTGTTATGCGCATGACCAAATCGATTATAAGCAAGGAGGGAATGGACGGATGAACAATTCCCTAGCCGGTATTTACGCCCTCTATCGACCTAACAACTTCTATCTTTTAACCGACATTGTGTATGGGTATTCCCATAACAAAATTTCACGTCAGGTCATCTTGCCAGCACTTCCCCTAGACATCATAAGTCATCCTGAATTAAACCAATTCACACTTTATGGTGAAGGTGGTATTGATCTCCCCTGTGGTCATCTCCTTTTTCAACCCTATGCTGCCTTTGAGGTTGGGGGCGTTTGGAGAAATGGATCCCATGAAACTGGGGGAGGGGACTTTGATCTGGATATTGAAAAAAGAGAAGAAGGCACTGCATTTAGCAGGCTTGGTCTTCATGCTACAACAAGCAAATGGCCTTTCGGCATGATTGTAAGTCTGGACGCTGCGTGGCAATGTCGGCTTACTCGTCATCAAAACTGTATCTGGGAAACCTTTTCTAACTTTGGATCTTCCTTCAATGTCCAAGGTGTGACTGTCGATCGAAATTGTTTTCAAGGAGCAGTCACCCTTTCTCTGCCTGTTAATCGATCTGTCACCCTTTTTGCTGAGGGAGGAGGAGAGGCTTGGAGAAATGCCTCTCATTATGCTTTTACTTTCGGGTTAACCGCTTCTTGGTAATACTTCTCAATTGTGAGATGGTTTGCTAAAATCATTAGCATGAAAGTTTTTTTATCTATTCTATTTCTCCCTTTTTTAGCTTGGAGCTATGAATTTGATCTGGCTGTGGTGCTCTTGTTTCAAAACGAGGCAAGGCACTTAAAAGAGTGGATCGAATATCACAAATTAGTGGGTGTGCAGCATTTCTATCTCTATAACAATCTAAGTGAAGATCATTATCTAGATGTGATCGAGCCTTATATACGAGCAGGGGAAATCGAACTGTTTGATGTTCCAACCAGAACTTTAAATCAGCCTGATAATTTGAAAGTTCAATGTGAGGTGTACAACGACGCACTAAACCGCACAAGAGGACGTGTGAAGTGGTTAGCCTTCATAGACGGGGATGAATATTTGGTTCCTCTTGAGCAAGACTCTTTGTTAGACTTATTAAAAGATTATGAAGGGTTTGGCGGTGTCCATGCTAGCTGGCTCAATTTTGGTACTTCCCATATTGATAACATCCCAGAGGACAAGCTAAGGATCGAAATACTACTGCATTGCGACGTTGCCCCGGCCGAACTTGGCAAAAGCATTGTAAGGCCAGAGCGTGTTGAGAAAAGTACCGATCCTCATGTCTATTACTATTTGCCTCCTTACTACCATGTTAACTCGATTTTTCAACGTTTTGCCTGGCATTCCATTCCCAGCAGAAAAAGGCTAATGGTTTATCACTACTACACCGGCGATATCGATCATCTTATTAATATTAAATTTCCTCGTAGAATCCTTTGGTACCCCCACCTAAAGCTCGATACTTATCTTGAAGAGGTCGAAAGGTACAATCGCAGGTATAACCCGACGATGCTCCGGTTTGTGCCTGCAGTAAGGAAGGCCGTATTTCACAGCCTCTCCGGGACTGTCTCTCCACTTAACGGGTTTTTGCAAGTACCTCAAATATGCTACCGATTGGCACTTCCGTCCTATTTCATCCTCTTTGCCTAGCTCGGGCGCCGGGCCGACAAATTTGCTGTTTCCTCAATAAATGAGAAAAATGTCATTTATTCGTACGAAAAAGTGACAGAATGGAGTTTCTCGTAGAGATAGACGGTATTGAAGAGGCAAAAGGGGTCCATTATGAGCCGCTCTATCTATCAGGGATGCTTCCCCTCAAATATGAATAATTAAAAGATCGTTCCAAGAGGTGGTGTAGAGGGGGGAGGTGTGGTCCCGTTTCATCTTCCAACCGCGCTGTGTCTTGATCCCTTCAGACAAGAAGAAGAGGGCATCCTTATCTTTACTTCGAACCTGATCCATCAGCTCCATGAGCTTTTCTTCCTTATCTCTTCTCTCTTGAGAGATGAATAGGTCCCCTTGAGAGACATCTCTATCAGTCAAATTTCCTAAGAAAACTCCACATTTCTTGTAAGGTACTTTATCGAAGAAAAGGGGTTTTGCGATCGATTTCGCCTTCTCTACAAGTGTAGGGGTAAAATCAGTTGGAACGGGAAGATGGGCCGATCCCACTCTTGAGTAGGCAGCAATTTCGGGGTGAAACCTGTTGGTCAGCAAATAGACCTGTAAGTAGCCTGCTTGCGAGCCTTGCTCCCTGATTTTTTCAGACTGCACGGGAGGCATGCATGGCAATGGCTTCACTCATCTCTTCCCACGAGGTCACCTCTTTGCCAAAAGATCTCGATGACATCACCCCTTTTTTGGGTTCTGGGTTTTCTTCAAATGTCAGAGCCTTTTCCCCCCGTAATTCCAAGGCAGTTCTCAAGCCTACGACACCTAATTCCCTTCGTATTAGGGTGTCATCCATATTCCTAAACTGCAGGGCGCTTGTGATCCCGAGCGCCCGAAGACGCTTCCCCACTTTTCTGCCGACTCCCCAGATCTCTTCTACTGGCAGTTTTGCAAGGACCTTTTCGATTTCACTGTCATCCAGCTGGTAAACACCCTCCTTCTTATCTTTGGCAATCAAAGCGGCAACCTTTGCCAAAGTTTTCGTTGAAGAGAGGCCAATTGAAAGGGGAATTCCGGTCCATTGCAAAACTTTTTTTCGAAGATGATGGGCCTCCTCAAGATGATCTAACATCAAGAAAGCTTCGTCGATCGAATAGATTTCTACCGTGTCGGATGCTTGGGATAATAGCTCCATGACTCTTGAAGAGAGGTCGCCGTAAAGGGAAAAACTAGAGGAACAGACAATGACTCCATGCCGCTGCAACTCCTCTTTACACTTAAAATAGGGAATGCCCATCGGAATGCCCAGTTTTTTTGCTTCTCTGGAGCGGGCGACAACACAACCATCGTTATTGGATAAGACAACAACAGGCTTGTTCCGCAGTTCAGGACGAAAGACCCGTTCGCATGAAACAAAAAAGCTGTTGCAGTCTGCGAGTGCAATTTTTTCCATAGGAAAAGATTATCGACGAAAAACAATTTTGTGTACGGTTCTTTACTATGAAACGTGTAACTGTCGCGCTTTGGGTAAGTTTTTTTTCTCCTTTTTTCTTCTGTCTTGTTTTATTAGATACCTACATATAGAAACATTTTTTTTGTGAACCTCTTGTCTTTAATGACACAAATCGTCAAAAAGGGGGCAATTACACCTATTGCATTATTTCTGTGGATGCCGAAGAAAGTAATTCAGTCCCAGTTAGTATCACCTTGTTAGGAAATTGAAATGAGAAATCTGTTAGTGAAACTTTTGCTACTGTTAGCCCTTTACATGCCTCTTAATGCATTCGAGGGATGGGTTGAAGCAAGAGCTGCCTATATCCATCCAACCGGAAGCCGTGCTAGTCACATTTATAATGATGATGGTGCTTACGGTGGCAAATTAACTGTATCGGTTTGGGAAGATCTCCAAGCCTGGTTTACAGTGGATGGTTACTCGTTGAAAGGCAAGTCGATTGGGCTGCAAAACGGGACCGATCTGAATTGCATCCCGCTCGGTTTAGGGCTGCAGTATATGTTCCCTTGCTTCCCCCTTTGCTGCGTCGATCTTTATGTCGGAGCAGGCGTTGATTGGTCATTTTTCTCTATTCGGGATCACAGCCCCTATGTGATCCAAAAGATCGATGAAAATGTATGGGGTGGACGTTTTATTGGTGGCGCGATCATCAATTGTACTGAACACTTCTTCTTCGACGTGTTTGTTGAATATACTTTGAGTCGCCTCAACTACAATCATGGATTTACTCACGGGGTGTATACCTCTTCAGCTGATGTAAGCCATATCAATGCAGGTATCGGAGCAGGATATCGCTTCGGCTGCGGCTGGTGGTAGTCGAAGGTGCTGCAACGGCCGAATTTGGATAAAACGGGCAAGGACCTTACGGCCAATACTTGGCCGTTGCAGCACCTTCGAGCGCCCCTTCCTTTTTATTGTTAGTGGGTTTTGTGGATGACGAAGGTGACAACACCCCAGATTTCGAAATCGATCTCTGCTGAGAGGTGGATTGGTGAATACTTTGGATTTTCGGCTATAAGAGAAATTTTTTCCCCTTCTATCAAAAGTCTTTTCACGGTGAACTCTCCATTCACGACAGCGACCACAATTTTTCCAGAAGCCGGTTCCACTGCCCGATCGACAACAAGGATATCGCCAGAGACAATGTGAGCCCCTTTCATCGAATCCCCTGCTACTTTTACAAAAAATGTGGCGGCAGGATGTTTAATCATCAATTGATGGAGGTCCAATCGATCATGAGCATAATCTTCAGCGGGCGATGCAAACCCAGCTTGGACAGATTCAAATAAGGGAATCAGGATGGGCGGCTTTTCTTCCAAGTTGCGCACAATTTGATGATTAGATGGTAAATAATCGATAATATCAGTTTTCCCTGCAAGAAAATTAGAAAATAAAAAACGCGATAAGTGAAAGTTACTTATCGCGTTTCGATTTGTCAAACTAGTTGTCTACTAGTCTTTCATTGAGAGGAGGAACTCAATGTTGTTGTTTGTCTTTTTCAAGCGGCTAACCAAAAGATTCATCGCATCAAGAGGAGACAAATCTGCAAGGGCCTGACGGACCAGGTAGATTTTTTCCAGCTCATTCGGATGGTAGAGGAGTTCCTCTTTTCGAGTTCCGCTTTTGATGAGATCGATCGCAGGATAGACTCTCCGGTCGGCCAGGCGTCGATCGAGGAAGAGCTCCATGTTACCGGTCCCTTTAAATTCCTCAAAGATCACCTCGTCCATCCTAGATCCTGTTTCGATCAGAGCAGTAGCGATGATCGTAAGAGAACCACCTTGCTCGACGTTTCTAGCAGAACCGAAAAACCGTTTTGGTTTGTGCAGGGCATTAGCGTCGACACCACCACTCAAAATCTTTCCAGAGTGTGGCTGAACGGTGTTATAAGCCCTTGCCAAACGGGTGAGGTTATCGAGAAGGATGACCACATCGTGCTTGTATTCGACAAGACGTCGGGCCTTTTCAATCGCCATTTCTGCCACTTGAACGTGACGTTCTGGCGGTTCGTCAAATGTGGAGGAGATCACCTCCCCTTTGACGATCCGGTGCATGTCGGTGACTTCTTCAGGTCTTTCATCGATCAATAACACTATCAGAACCACTTCTGGGTTGTTTTGTGCAATCGAGTTGGCAATATTTTGCAGGATGATCGTTTTACCAGAACGGGGAGGTGCGACAATCAATCCCCGCTGCCCTTTACCGATAGGGGCTGCCAGATCAAGAACTCGTGTTGAGAGGATATCTTTGGTCGTCTCCATCACAATCCGTTCATCCGGATAAAGAGGGGTTAAGTTTTCAAAACTAACACGCTCTTTAGCCATCTCAGGAGGCATATTGTTGATCTTGTCCACTTTCAGAAGGGCAAAATACTTCTCTTTTTCTTTAGGCGAGCGGATCGTTCCAGAAACAGTGTCTCCCCTTTTCAGGTCAAACCGACGGATCTGGGCGGGAGAGATATAAATATCTTCAGGTGAAGAGAGGTAGTTATAGTTTGGTGATCGTAGGAATCCAAATCCATCAGGAAGAACTTCCAATACCCCTTCGCCATAAAGCACTTCATCTGGATCTTCAGCTAAAAAGCGGACGATATCAAAAACCATCTGAGACTTAGTCAAGGAGCCCAAATGCTTCAGATCGAGTGTTTTTGCATATTGGTTTAGCCCTTCGATCGACATCCTCTGGATATCGGCGATGTTGATCATCCGTGCAGGGGCTGTGAAAGGGGTAACATCAGTTTCTTCAGTCTCAACGTCTTGTTGCTGTTGCTGCTGTTGGTGGTACCGCTGTTGCTGTTGTTGTTGCTGTCTCCGGTCCCGATTGTAACCCTGGCTTTGTTGGCTTTGGCCGCTTAGATTTTGATTTTGATTCGGGTTACGGTGTTTTTGTCGGTAGGGCTGTTGGGGGCGATCGTTGCGCTCTTGCCGTTCAGCGCGTGGAGCTCGTTCTTGGCGGTCAGTACGCTCAGGACGTTGTTCTGAGGGCTCAGTAGCACGTTCGCTACGTTCTGCGCCCTCTTGGGTTGGTGCAGGTTTCACAGGTTCAGACTCTTGGGAAGATTCATTGTTCATAGTTAGTTTTCCAATAGGATCTTGAAAAGAGCTTCTGCCTCTTTCTTTAGATCATCGAGAGAGCCCCTGTTCAAAAGAACAATGGAGCTCCGGTTTGCTTTTTCTTTAGAGGAGAGTTGCCTTGCCACTCTTTCCTCAAAATGGGTTGTGTCGCAGTGTTGTCCCGACCGGAGTACAGTCACAGTTTGGTCGTAGCTTTTGTCTGCTCCCGATTCAAATAGAAGGGGGATTTCTGCAACAAAAATTGTTTTTCCTTTCACCTCTGAAAATCGACGGTCTATCTCTTGAAGGACAATGGGGTGTAAGAGGGCCTCTAATGCCAACAGTTTTTCCCTATCTTCAAAGACTATGGCCGCGATTTTCTCCTTTGAAGGTTTTCCTTCAACAAAGATCTCAGGACCCAAGTTACGTTCAAGCTTTTGTTGTATGTCTTGGTCATGGAGAAGAAGATGGTGAACTATTTGATCGGCGCTTACAGTTGTTGCGCCGAGATCTTCGAGAAATCGACAAAGAGTACTTTTACCAGATGCAACTTGGCCAGTAACAGCAACTCTCGTTACCTTCATGTTAGCAGTCTTTCCAATTTTTGCCAACATTGACCTCAACGGTGAGCGGAACCGAGAGAGAAAAGGCCCCTTCCATCTCCTCTTTTAGAAGAGATTTAACCGTTTCCAGCTCCTTATCTGGCACCTCAAACATCAATTCATCGTGGATTTGAAGCAACATCATCGATTTTAACCCCTCTTTTTTCAAACGGCGGTCGATGGCGATCATCGCAATTTTGATCAGATCGGCTTGGCTACCTTGAAGAGGGGTGTTAATAGCCAGTCTCTCAGCCGCCTGCCGGATTTGAGGGTTTGGGTTGTGGATATCGGGAATCTTACGCTCTCGGCCTATCATTGTTCTGGCATAACCTGTCGCCCGTGCCTCTTCTTTAGAACGCTCAAGGTATTCTTTAACTTTGCTGTACCGTTCAAAATAAAGTTGGATAAACTTGTCGGCCTCTTTGACGCTGATATTAAGTTCGCGAGAAAGACCAAAGGCCTGCTGACCATAAATAATCCCAAAGTTGACCGCTTTGGCCCGACTCCTCATCTCCGGTGTGACCTCTTCAGGAAAAATATTTAACAGGGCCGCGGCCGTCCTTCTATGGATATCACCGCCACTTTTAAAAGCTTCCATCAATAAAGGGTCTTGCGAAAAGTGGGCCAGCAGCCGAAGCTCGATTTGGGAATAGTCGGCCGAAACAAACCACCACCCCTCTTTTTCGGGACGGAAAGCAGATCTGATCTCTTTGCCTAAAGGATTGCGGATCGGGATGTTTTGTAAATTAGGATCCTGGCAAGAGAGTCGGCCTGTTGCTGCCACAGACTGGTTAAAAGTGCAGTGGATACGACCTGTTTTTGGGTTGATTTCTAGTGGTAACGTGTCAATGTAGGTGGAACGGAGTTTTTCCAATGTCCGGTATTCCAAGATCAATGGAATCATGGGGTGTTTATCTGTTAACAGCTCGAGCACTTCGGCATTGGTCGAAAAACCGGTCTTCGTCTTTTTTGGAGGGGCTATCTGAAGTTTGTCAAACAGAATTTCTGAAAGTTGTTTCGGTGAATTGAGGTTGAAAGGGGCGCCAGATAGGTTGAAGATCGATTCTTCTAAGATTTTAGATGCGTTTTTTACCCGTTCCCCAAGTTCAGCTAAAACAGCCGTGTCGAGGTAGATCCCAGTTTCCTCCATTTCAGCAAGAACAGGTATTAACGGAAGCTCGACTGTTTGAAAAAGGGAGTCAAGGCGACGTTTTTTTAGTTCGTCGGAGAAAAAATGCTCAAGTGCCAACGTCATTTCCACATCTTCAGAGCAATAGGCGGCAACTTTATCGATCGGAACATCTGCCATTGTGATCGATCCTGCCCCTTTTCCTATCAACGAGCTGATCGGGATTTTCGAACGTTCGAAATGTTTTAGGGAAAGAGCATCCAGATTATGTTGCCTTTCGTCTGCTTGGATAAGATAAGAGGCAACCATTGTATCAAAGAAAGGTGTTTTAGCTTGGATGCCTAGCCCTTTTAAGATGTGCAGGTCATACTTGATGTTATGGCCCACTAAAGGTTTAGCTTCTAATAGGGGCTTTAGAACCGATACGATTTTTTCTTTTGGCAAAGTGCCATTCAACGGGATGTACCAAATCTCATCTTCCGATATTCCAAGGCCTATTCCGACAGCTTCTGCAAAAAGAGGGCGTTCCGATGTTGTTTCGGTATCGAGACAAAAATGTTCGGCAGAAGAAAGCCGTTCAACAAGTTTCCGAAGTTCCTCTTCCGTTGCGATGATTTTGGGCTCTTTGTGTACGACCTGTTTTGGCACTTCTAAGTCTGTGAGTAGGGTACGAAAAGCATGGGTTGTAAAAAGCTCTTTCAGTCCTTTGATGTCGTGAGGACCTATTTCATAAAACGATAGATCTTTAGGAATGTCTAGATCGGATTGTAACTCGATCAATTTCCGGCTGAGCCGAAGCTGTTCCAAATTATTTCGGATCGCCTCTCCCCGCTTCCCTTTGATCTGATCGAGGTTTGCCACAATCCCATCGATCGAACCATACAAAGAGATGAGTTCTTGAGCTCCTTTAGGGCCAATCCCTGGGACTCCTGGGATGTTGTCGCTTGTGTCCCCTAAGATGGCAAGGTAGTCACCAATTTTTTCAGCGGAAAGCCCATAAGTATCGACAATCCCTTGAGGATCCAAAACCAGGTTCTCTTTGAAGACATTTAAAATGGAAATGTCTGGTGAAACCAGTTGCGCCATGTCTTTGTCGCTGGTGCAAAGGTAGGTGTGGATCCCTTGCTCTTTTGCCCAGAGGGCAATGGCAGCCATCGTGTCATCGGCTTCTACCCCTTCTAATGTCAAAGTAGAAAGCCCTTTTAGTCTGCAAAAGTCTCTAGCCCAATCAAATTGAGGTAACAGGTCGCCAGGCGTTTCACCCCGGTTTTCTTTGTAGGCTGGGTAGAGGGCTTTTCTAGTCCTATCGTTGTGGGGGCCATCAAACACGATGACAAGGTGGTCAGGTGAAAAATCTTTGATTAGTTTAAGCACTGACCGGACAAACCCATAAAGGGCGTTGGTAGAGGCACCTTGGGGGTTTGTCATCCTTCCTATCGCATGATAGGAGCGGAAAATAAACCCCATCGCATCTACAACGAAAAGCTTCTTCACGGAGTCCACAACCAGAGCGGCTGACGGCTTAAGCGGGAAGAGGGGGGGATGATCCCTATCGACTCAAATAAGATGTCAGAGAATGCCTTGCTTTCAGATTTAAACAACTCTTTGATCCAGTTCTTTTTCTCTAAAGAGATGACAAATACTTTTTCAGGATCAAGCCCTGCCCGTTCTGCTAAGGCGTGGAGAGCGGCAGTTCTGTCTTTTCCAACCACATCGATATAGCCAAGCTCTAAAGCTTCTCTTGTGGCAAAAATCTTTGCCCCGTAGTCGTTGACCAATTTTCCCTTGTTGAGGCGGGGGCGTGCTGCTGTGACAATATTGACAAAATCTTCGTAGTGAGAGTCGACAATCGGTTGAAGGGACTCTTTATCGCTTTTCCCCCAAGGACGATAAGGGTTCAACAGATCTTTGTCTTTTCCTGCTGTATAGGTGATCGATTCGAAGCCCCATGTCTCCATTGGTTTTGCAACGTTAAATTGGGTAGGGATCAATGTGCCAACGCTTCCAATGATGCTAGGGTCTGTTGCCCAAACCTCATCTGCGGCTGCTGCGATGTAAAAACCACCACTGGCAGCAATGCCATCAACGAATGCGATGACGGGGATCTTCATCTCCTCTTTGTAGCTGAGGATGGCCCGATAGATGCCATCAGAGTCGATGACACCCCCTCCAGGAGAGTTGATCGTTAAAAGTAGCGCTTTGACCCGCTTGTCTTTTAACTCCCCCTCTTTAGACTCTTGCAAAAGCTCGGCAATGGTTTCCCGGTCGAGATTCTTTTCGCCGATCACTCCGTTGATAGCCAATTCCAAAATCACAGGACTGCTTCCGTCTAGCACAATCCGTTTCCCTTGCAAATTGGGCATGACCCTCAATTTCGCACTTTTCTCGATCTCTTCGTCACTTTTAGTGTCCAGAGTTAAGAGAAGTACCACCAGCACGAGGCCAACCACAATGCCCATCACCCCCATAAACGTTTTCACGAAGGAGCGGAGAGCAACAGAAAAAATAGACAAAGGACGAGGTTCTGACATAAGCGTCATATTATAACCCGAATTCCTTACTTGTCGCTAATGATATTTTGACCCTCTCTTCACACTAACTTTATCCAACCTACACTTTCCAGACTGAATATCAGGCTGAGGTGAGAAATATGGCAGCTCCAGCAGGAAATAGTGGGAATATAGGCCCTATCTTTAGAGGGACACCAGATCAAGCCCAAAAAGCAATGCATAAGCTGTTAGATCTAGGCTATGGCAAGCTTTCCCGCGCCGAGGTGCTTGGGTCTGGGTCAAGCGTACAATTTGCACAGAGATGCTTGAGTGAAGTCGATTCTCTACTTGCCAAATATCAATCGGGAGAAAGTAAGCTTTCTCCTAAGACGCTAGAGAAGATCCTGCAAAAAAAGAGCGCCCTAGAGGCCAAGATCAAAGCTGTGTCAGACAGAGATCCGAAACTGGCTGTTGAAAAACTTCGGGAAAAAATTTTCGGTTCCTTCTTTTTTTCGCCTGCAAGACAACTTGCAAATAGGTCAATTGAAGAGTTGCAAGTTCTTCTTAGTTTGTCTACAAGCCAAGAGCAAAAGGTTGATATCAAGAAAGCTTTTGCGAAGAAGGGTGAGCAATTAGCTGCTTTGGATCAAAAATTAGCTACAGAAACAGATCCAAGTAAGCTCAGAACCCTCTTTCTCAAAGAAGGGGTTCATTATGACCTATTGGACTACCACTTTGCAGCCCTCGAAATGGATGTTCCAGAAAACAAAAATTTGCACCTGGAAGCCATTGCAACTATCACTTTAAAAGCAAAAATGCTTGGCATTGAATTGATAGAACCTCGGACAAAGGGTCCAGAAGTTAAGGCCCTTCTATATGCTCAGGCGGATAAACTGCTGAATAAGGAAAGTTCTTTACCAATCTTTTTAAAAAGTTCGCTTTTAAATCAAATCGGTGACCTATTAGGCCCAAACGAAGTTCGAAAGTTGAATGATGATTACAAAATCGACATCAAGGATCCAGAAACTGTAAATAAATTTATTGTTGAAGTGGGTCTAAAAGGTCCTGAAAGCGCTGGTGGTTTGTCGAAACTTGTCCTAAATGAAACGAGAAATCCCACAGCTGAGGGGATGGAAAAAGCTCGTCTAGCTTTATTGATCGCGGATAAACAAGAAGGGGGAGGCTCAATCAAGAAGCATAGCCCGAGTTGGAATACGGCCGCTCAAGGCTATATCAAACGCCACCTCAACGATGCCAATCAGTTATTTGAATATGGCCAATATGAAGCAGCCTTTGATAGCAGTGAAAAGGCGATGGAGATATTTAGATTAACCAAAGGACACATTGGTGTAGATGAAAATAGTGATATAGATGCAGCCCGTAAAAACACTTTTGCGGCTATAAAAGAGTTTTATCAAAAACCTGAAATTGACTATGCCCTTAAGGCAAGCACAGTTGTAGCTAAAGCGCGTGATGTAGCTGCTAAAGCCGAACGTGTCGCAGATGAAGAAATCGAACCACATGAGACTTCCGAAACAGTCAAGGCGCTTCAATCTTACCTCCTAGAGATAAACGGTCTTAAGACTGATGTCGCTAAGAAAGTAGAAACTCCAGCTCTGCAAGCAGAAAAAATTGTTAACGAATCTGTAGAAAGGGTGAAAGCAGCTATAGAAAGATTTGAAAACCCAGGCGGCCAAACCATTGCGCCAACATTGCCTCCTCCCCCCCTTCCAGGGGCCGCTCCTATAAGCGGTACATTACTTCCGCCCCCCTCACCAGAGGATCTTGAAAAGATTTTCAGCGCTCCTCTCCCCACAACATTACAAGAAGCAGAGACCTTTTCCCTGAGCTCTTTGTCAACGGTTTCATCAACTGGTCGCCAGAGGGCAGCTTCTGAGATAGTTGGGCCAACGATTTATGATCATCAGGCCCCAGTTCCAGAACCTGCTCCAGCAAAGGTCCAGAATGCTTTTGAAGGAAAAGCATTTGCTAGGCTTAAGGGATCAGCAGCGCTGAATGATCCTTCTCGGAGTATGGGGGATTTAGTTCAACTAAGCCGTTATGCTTCTGGCGCTGACTTTGCAGCTCTCAATGAAGCTTTTAAGAAAAGGCAAACTGAAGCAAATGGTTTATACGAAAGCGTTAAGTCTCTAAGTCTCACAGATTCTGCTAAAATCCGGAAACTTGTAAACTCAAATCCAGGGGCTTTTAAAGATGCGTTGGAAATGGCTTGTTATCAAGCTGAAAATTCTTCCATTCCCCTAGGTTCTGCTAGGCTTGCAAATCTATATCTCAAGGCAAAGATGGCCGATATTCCAATTGACTCAGCAATGGAAAGTAGAATCGAAAGTCTTAAATTTACCAGTATTGAGGGCCGCTCGACCCGTTTCATAGTTGCTCTAGAAGTTATTTTAGGTTTCATTCCAAGCTCAAAAAGAAAGATGTTAGCTCCGTTGGCTCAAGCCGTTCCTAACTGGGGTTCTATAGAAGTTAGGCAACTGAGAGAAAGTGTGTGGATAAATACTTACGGGCCTATTGGTGGTGTCAATTCCCTTCGCGATAAGATCTTAAGTGGGAAGGAGAATTTATTTTCCGATCTCTTTCATTTCCACGTCGAATTAGCAAAAGATAGAAAACATCCCCTTGCGGATAGTAATTTAAATATGATTGCAGACCTGTTAATTTTCATGGCAAGAACAGATGGGTTTGTCTCTGTCAAACCACAAGACTTAGAGTTTTTAAAAGAAAACCCAAAGTTAATAAATTCTCTAGTAGATAAACTATTGGAACGATTAGATAGGCTGCCTGAAGAAGAGAATGTTCCAGCAACAGTTTCGGCTCTAAAAATTCTTGGTCATATGGTCTAATCATTGCGCCTAAAAGTAAACGCTTCGTGCTGAATACTTTACTATTTGCTTATTTGGGCCCCTAGGCACCAGCCTCTATTTAGATTATTAATCTCTTAATCCTTCATTTACTTTGGAGAACTAATCTCAGGTTAAATAACTGATGAGGTTAACTGCTATGTCTTCTATTGAACCTAAAGATTATTTTCTCATGCTTAACGATCTTTCAACCGCCCTCAACTCGGTCAATGAAGCTAAAGGGACGTCCGATGTTGAATTAAAGAAAGAGAAATTGAAGGAGGCTTTCGGTATCTTGGAAGAGGTCGGTGAGCAGCTCAAAACGGCGGGGGAAAGTGTAAAAGGGCAAGGTAAGATCTTAGATGTGATGGCTAAATATAACCATGTTCTCCGCAAATTTGACGAAGTGAATTCATACAGTGCAAGTGGTGAAAAGATTGTTAGAGGGGCTGGTATTTCCCAATTAAAGAAGACAGGAGAGTCAATAAAACTTTTTTTTAACGAAAAGCTTGCTCTTCTTTATGGAAGAAAAAGTTACGAGGGTGAAGCGATTACTGCTGGGATGGCCCTCAGCGAAAAAGCCGATGCAAAACTTGAAGCCTTCAAAAAAAAGTATAATGAACTTCAGGATGCCCTCATGAAAGGGGGAAAAGTGAATGCTGAAGCACTTAATAGCATCAGATCTGAGCTTGGCCAGTTAAAAGATGAATTTAAAACATTTGGTGTTCCTAACTTAAAGCTAATTGGTAGTCAGCCTTCCGCAGAACCTCTAAAAAGAGAACAATTAGAAGACGATGCCTCAACAAGTAGCTCTTCCTCTTCAGAATCAGTAGCGAGTGAAACACCCATTGTGCAGCATCAGCATCCAGGCAATTCATTTGGTTGGTTGGCATCAGATAAGGCAGGTGTTGGAGCCTTACGGAGAAAATTAGTGCTTGAATTTGCCAAACTTGATTCGCTGGACTCACGGCTAACGTCTCTCAAAACAGCCGCTGAAGTAGCTATAAAGGAGCCCGAATTCAAAATTGTAACAGAAAAAAATAAAATAACTGGGGCAAAAACGGATCGTATTGAAGGAATTGAAAATAAAAGCATTCCTGATATCGAAGCCACGTTTATTGCGCTACGAGACCTCGATAAAACAGGTCTTCCACCTGAACGTCTGACTAGAATAGAACGTGCCTTAAGTCTTTACCGGAAAGAGTTTGACGTAAGAGCCGATGCCCTTCTTGGAATCACAACAGGAAAGTTTAAGAAAGGGGAAATTTTTAGTCGAGATGTCCAGGGATATACCGATGCGGCCGCTGCTGCTTTTTTCACCTTCAATCCAGGCGATCCGATCGCAGCCCTTCGGTTTGGCCGTTTAGTTGCCCATCTCATGCTAGAAAACAAGCCTTTAGAGATTATTAGAGAAAGATTAACGATTTCTAAAGGAAAAATTCCCAATGAAACGGTATTTTCCCAAGGCTATCTTTCCATCTTAAACGAAAGACTTAAGGCTACCAAGGATGGCTCTTATGAACGGGAGGAGCTGATTGGTAAAATCGTTGATGCCTATCCTCAATCTGATCTCAACGAAAAAGAGGCCATTGGCAATTTTTTGGATAAGATCTCCCCTCTGCCTGAGTCTGCTTCTCCTGAAGTGTTTTTAAAGCGTCAAGAATCGGCTTTGAACGCTCCCGATGGTGGTTTTAAAGAAACTCCTCTCTTAGCAATGGAAAAAACGTTTGAGTATTTAAAACTAAGCAAACCTATCAAGGAGATGGACATGAAAACAAAGTCCGAGCTCAAGAAGGTTATCAGTGGTGGAATTACAGCTGCCCTCAATGAGGGAGATAGTGCAAAACTTCTGGAAATCGAAGCTGATCTGGAGAGGCTGCGGGTTAATAGCAATCTTGTCTCAATACGGGGTGTGATTGTGGGGCAGCTACAAGAGCTACAGGGCTCTATTAAGGGGACTCAAACATTATCTTTTAATAGAATGAAATCGTTAATCGAAATGCCTTTAAAGAACCCTTCTGGGAACACAAAATGGAGCGCAGAAGATCTTCGGGCTTTGCTATCTGTTGTAAGAAAGGGAGCAGCGGGTGAGCGCCTTCCAAGTGAAGCTAGGGAACAGATTGCGCGGGCGTTAAATAAAGGGGAGATACTTGGAAATGATTCGATTGGAGTAAAGGAACTTATCAAATTGATTAATGATGCGAAAAAATCTTCCCCTCCAAGAGACATAGTTGTTGCCCAAGGGTATGCTCTGTTAAAACAGGTGTCGACCCGGGGTGTTGGAGGAAGGCTGTATTCAAGCTATAGAGGGGATCTGGTCTCAGGATGGAGAAGGCCTCCGATAGGGGATGAAGGATTTATCCCTGATGAGGAGCAGGCAAAGGCCATAGAAGGATGGCTGCCAAAAGGGCCTATTTCTGCTTTGACAGCAGATGCTGGTGGCGCTACCCCGGTAGAGGGGTTGAAATCCTATGCAGTTTTGATCATGCCGCTTAGAGAGGCAGTCTGTACAAAACAGAGATGATATGGCAAGGATTTCTCTTGAATTTTGCCAAAAAGAGGTTGCGCAAATTGAAAATTTAAAGAGGATCGTTGAACAATTTGGGAACATGCAATCTACCCCAGTTCAGGCTGCAAGAGAAGCTGTTCAAAAAAACATAGAACTTCATGAAAAATTCTTAAAAAAGATGCTCCAAGGAGAAGCTTCCCTTGATAGTATTAAAAGTAATGTAACGACACTTTTAAGAAGCCCAGAATTTGAGGCTCTAACTGTTAGTGATTTGCAGATTTGGAAGGATTTACGTGGATTAGATGTATTAGCAAAAGAAAGGATGAAAGGGGTTCCATTTTTTGCTGTTGATACCAATTATTTCTCAGAGGGAAAGGAACAGAGTTTAGATACAGTTCTAAATTTACCTTTTCAGCATGTCTCTGGGCTAGAAGGTATTCTTAGAAGCTTATACTTAGATCAATGGAATAAGCAGAACCCAGAAGAAGCGAAAGGGATAAAGGATTTGCTTCCTTCTGAAAGATCTAAGGCACAAAGTGACGAAATTGACAGAGCAATTAAGAGTGAAGTCCTACCAGCCGATGAAACCCTCAGTTCGATTTTGCAAGGGTACAAAGTTTTGAGAAATAAAATGAAGATAGCTAACGAAAGTATGCCAAGGTAAGATAACTACCCAGTTATTGCGAGGCAGTTTTGGTTGGCGAATTTATCAGTACAATTCTAGAAAGGCGATGTTTGGTTCCCGCAGGAACTGGGCGTCGCTGCTTTCATTTAGTGATGGATCTGAAGGGATCTGGCGTCCGCTATCAGGTGGGTGATAGTGTTGGCGTCCAGGCAGAGAATAACCAGGATGAAGTGGAAGAGCTATTGCGGCTAGTCCCTGGAGCTGGAACAGAAGTGGCAGACCGAAAGGGGAATCGTGCCCTTTGGGGCGATTTTTTAAGAGGTAAGGCCAACCTGGGAACTGTCAACCGAAAGTTGTTAGAAATCGTTGCCGAGAAGGGAGAAAGTCCCTTCTTGAAAGGTTTGCTGTCTAACCGAGAAGGTTTGAAGGAGTATTTGGCAAGTTACCATGTAGCCGATTTTCTGGAAGAATTTAAGGGTGTGAAGTTTACTCCTGAAGAGTTAGCCCCTCTCATGATGCCTTTGATGCCAAGGTTTTATTCGGTCGCTTCAGCCCAAGAGGTTGTAGGAGATGAAGTCCACCTTTTGGTCGCTGATGTCCATTACGAGATGAGGGGGAAAAAGCGGCTCGGCGTGGCCTCCCACCAGCTTTGTCATATTTTGCCTCTGAATGAACCGGTCATTCCTTTGTTTCACCAACAGGCTCATGCCTTTGCATTAACTAAAGATTTAAGTGCTCCCATTATCATGATTGGGCCAGGGACAGGGGTGGCCCCTTACCGCGGTTTCATGCAAGAACGGGTCCGAAGTGGGGCGAGCAAAAGGAATTGGTTGTTTTTTGGAGAGTGGTACGAAAAAGAGCACTACTTCTATCAAGAGGAATGGAAAAAGCTGATAGAGGAAGGGTGGCTAAAAGTTTCCACAGCCTTTTCCAGGGATCAGCAGCATAAAGTCTATGTTCAACATAGGATGAGAGAAGAGGGGAAAGAACTTTTCCAATGGCTGGAGGAGGGTGCTTATCTCTATGTATGCGGTGATGCGTCGCAAATGGCTCGAGATGTGGAAGATGCCCTATTAGAGATTTTCGAAACCGAAGGTAAAATGGGAGTCGAAGAGTCTCACCAGTACCTGAAACAATTGCGTGCCACAAAGCGCTATCAGCGCGACGTCTATTGATTTTTCCGCTTACATGCGGAAGCGTTTGAGCTTAGGCAAAATTTACTCACGGAGTTTAGCCTAAGCTCAAACGCTTCGGGCTAAATCCTTTACTTTGTGATATGAGCGGAAATTGCCGCTTCGGTACTCCCAATCTGTTTTTCTTTTTGTTCTTAAGCTTCATCATTTTAATTAAAATATTCATCTTAATATTAATTTCTAATAGAAGGAGGTTGTAAGCGTTTAATTTTTTGTTGGGGGTTCTATGAATAGCCGTACTGTCATCGCTGTATTACTTGGGATTTTTTGGTTTCTTTACCCTCCAAAAGCCTATGCAGTTCCAGAGTGTAAACAGTGTAAGGCTATGCAGTTAAATGAGAATAATACAACTAGCATCAAAGATTGGGATACAAGCAAAACCACGTGGGATCAAAAAAATAACCTTTCCGATAAGCCCATTAAAGTTAAAAAGAAGACTGCTTCTACTACCCCCTCTACCAAATAGGCCTCAGGTTCATGGATCCTACTGAGGTTAATAAGCCTTCAATTTTTCAGACGCTTCAAACCAACCCTAAATTTTCCCTCTTTGTAAAGGCCTGTACCGATTGCGGGCTTGATCAAACTCTTACGCATGGTGGTCCTTACACCCTTTTTTCACCTTCCGATTTGGCATTTTCAAGACTGTCAAAAGAACATATTGAAGATCTTTTCTTACCAGAAAACAGGGATCAATTGGTCACGATTCTAACATATCACATCCTCCCTGTAGAAATGTCCTACATGGATTTAAAGAATGGAAGGCTAAGAACATTAAGTGGAAAAAAATGTGAAGTGATTCGAAATGCTGAAATGTTAACAATTGGTCATGCAATGATTATCGATTTTGACATCGTTTGTGAAAATGGCATTCTCCATGTCGTTGACAAAGTTATTTTCCCACATGTTTGAAAAAATTGTTGGAATAAAATAGCTTAATAGGTTACAAGGACGGTAGGATTAGTATTTTTTGCCCTCATGGCTCTTCTTGAAACCATCACCGAAAAACGGGTCGTCGAGACCAATACCCTCAAGATAGAGGGGGGAACTCCACTTTTGGGGTCGGTTCGTGCTAGCGGTGCGAAAAATGCGATCACTAAACTTCTTGTTGCCTCGGTTTTATCTGACAAACGGTGCATTTTCTACAACGTTCCAGATATCGGTGATGTAGACGTCACAGTGGCCCTTTGCCGTGAAATAGGTTCAGAAATAGCTTGGGACAAAGAAAATGGGGTGATAGAAATTGTCACCAAAGAGCTAAAAACCTCCTATATCCCGCAGCGCTTTTCTGGAGCCAATAGGATCCCGATTTTGATGATCGGTGCCTTACTGGGCCGCACAGATGAAGATATCATCGTTCCTACTGCTGGTGGTTGCGTTATTGGAAAGCGCCCCATCGATTTTCACGTTGAAGCACTCAGCAAGTTGGGCGCTACCATTGAATACCGTGAGATGAAAAGAGAGGGGGCCTATTTTGCCCATGCTCACCACGGCATGAAAGGGGCGTTGATCACACTGCCTTTCCCTTCAGTTGGCGCGACAGAAAATACGATTTTGGCCAGTGTGACAGCCAAAGGGACTACGGTCATCAAAAATGCTGCAATCGAGCCAGAAATTGTTGAGTTGATTTTATTTCTCCAAAAATTAGGCGCTAATATCACTTTGGATGTTGATCGGACGATTGTTATCCAAGGGACTCGCCGTTTTTTTGATGTTGAGCATACTGTTATCACCGACCGTATCGTGGCCGCCTCGTTGGGGATGGCTGCAGTCTGCACAAAAGGGCGTGTCTTTGTTGAGGGGGCCGACCATCTCCATATGATCACCTTCCTTAACAAGTTACGTGAGGTGGGGGGTGGCTTTCAGGTCCGTTCTGGAGGGATTGAGTTTTTCTATGATGGTCCGTTGCAAGGTGGTATCCACTTAGAAACGGGTGTACACCCAGGCTTCATGACCGACTGGCAACAACCTTTTGTTGTACTGCTCACACAAGCGACAGGCTCTTCGGTTGTCCATGAGACGGTTTATGAAAATCGTTTCGGCTACGCTGAGACGTTGGTTGAAATGGGAGCCGATATTTCTCTGTTCAGACAATGTCTGGGCGGAGCTGCTTGCCGTTTTGCCTCTCAAGGTTTTCCACACAGTTTAGTTGTGAGAGGGCAAACCCCTCTTGTAGGCAAACCTGTTTTAATTCCAGATTTAAGAGCAGGTTTTGCCTATGTCATGGCGGCCCTTATTGCTGAAGGGACCACCCACCTGACAGGGACCCACTTCTTGAAAAGAGGTTATGAGAATATTGTTCCCAAGTTGGCCTCTTTAGGCGCCGATATCTCTTACGTCCCAGACTTTAAGGCATCACCGCAAACTGAAATCGCCTGGCCCACCAATTAATTTAAGAAATTCAACACGAAGAACGCGAAGGAAAGAAGGACACGAAGGTAACCTTCTCTTTGCTTCAAGATGGAATTTATTTTAAGGGAATGAAGAGATTTTCTAATAAAGTTCTAGTTACCTTCGTGTCCTTCTTTCCTTCGCGTTCTTCGTGTTGAATCTGGTAGTCGTAACATACAAATATTTCCTGTTCCTCTTCGTGATGAATGGTTTTGTGTGGTAAACTTTTTGTCCAATGGTTGCGACGTGGCGCGAGAAATTGCGCGAAAATTTTACTTCCTGGTCTGAGTTAAGCGAATTTTTACAGCTTCCGCTCGAAGTTGGCACAGCGCCTCGGTTTTTCCCCCTCAACCTTCCACGTCGGATTGCAGAAAAAATTGAAAAAGGGAAGTTGGACGATCCTCTCCTTCTGCAATTTTTACCCACATCTAAAGAAGAAGAAAAGACAGAAGGCTTTCTAAAAGAGCCAGTCAATGATCAGGCTTTTCAGCTTAGCCCTCGTATTTTAAAAAAATACCATGGGCGTGTTCTTCTATTACCCACTTCTGCTTGCGCAATGCATTGCAGGTTCTGTTTTCGAAAAAATTTTCCCTACGCCGATTCCACAGAGGGGGATTTGGAAAAGGAGTTGGAGCAGATAGGGAACGACCCAACAATAGAAGAGGTCATCTTGAGTGGTGGAGATCCATTATCTCTGTCAAACCAGCGGCTTAATGAGATCATTGAACAGTTGAATCGGTTCCCCCATGTAAAAAGGCTCCGTTTTCACACCCGGTTTTCGATTGGAATTCCTGAAAGGATCGATGACGAATTTCTAACTATTTTGAAAAATTTTTCTGGGATGATCTACTTCATCTTACATTCGAACCATCCAAAAGAGTGGGACAACGAGGTTGAAGCAGCTCATCAAAAACTCCGGAAAATGGGAGTTATTCTCTTAAGTCAAACAGTTTTACTTAGAGGGGTGAATGACGATATCGAGACTTTAGAGGCTCTGTTTCGCCGTTTTATTAATATGGGGATACTTCCCTATTACCTTCACCAACTAGACAGGGTGGAAGGGACAGCCCATTTTGAAGTGAGCCGCAATGAGGGCAAGGCCCTCATCAAACAGCTTTGGTCCCGTCTTTCTGGATATGGCATTCCTGTCTACGTCGAAGAGATCCCCTTCTCTCCAAGCAAAACACCTATTTATTAAACCCTTTGATCCAATGGGTTGATGTAAATATAGTGCATAGCCTTATCAGCACGACTTCCAGCCTCCCCAGGTCCTTTCATACGGGTATAGGTTGTTGAAATATCCAGGATAGCTAGGAAAAAGGTAGAATGAGCGATCGCCAACAGGGCTCTTGCCACATCGGCCCAATCTTCTGTTGAGGCTTCCCCTTTTTTATAGATACGAACACCTGCCAAAGCTAAACTTCCGACTCCGCCTGCGATTGCAAATCCGGGGAACCAATGAGAAATGCGTAGACCTAACTCTATCCAACTTTTAGGTGATGAGAGTTTGTCTTTATTATCGATTCGTGTCCTAATTCCGAACGTTTGAGCCGCATCAGATTGTGCAATTTGATAGGCTAATGATTGTAATGACATCTTTATCTCCAATATCTTTTGTAAATTATAGTATGAACACTATAGTTAAATTTATAATAAATATTTTAAAAAGTTACGATAAATAATCATATTGTTTGTGCGGGGCAATTTCTTCTTTTGCCCTAAAATAGGTGGCCCCAAGGTCTAAGACAGCAAGAGCCATAGAGCCCCCGGCGATGGCAATGATGTCGCGGATGAGCTCGCCAATATCTTCATCATCTGCCTGGTTCTTCCCCGAAATTCGATAAGCAAATAGGGATAAACTCAACAGTCCAGTGACTGAGCCAACCAATGGAATCCAGTGAGAGACCCGGAGAGCAAATTCTGCCCAAATGAGCCCTATCTTTAGAACATTGGCATTTTCGGGTCTGTTTCTTAAGCCAAAAGCTTGTCCCCAGTCGGAGCGGGCCAAATCATCTGCCATTAATTTTAAGCTAGTCATCTTTCCTCACATTTTGAAATATTATTATCTACTTCTGACGTAAATATATAATTAATATTTTAAAAAGAGAGGGTTAGGAAAGGTATTTTACATTTTTTCGATGGGCTTGATGCCGAGGATGGAGAGCCCAGCCTCAAACATTTTAGATGTCAGGAAGGTGAGATGGAGCCGGTTTTTTTCTTCTGGGGAGCCAAGGACTCGGCAATCGCGGAAAAAAGCGTTGAAAAGATCGGACAGGGTGTAAAGGTAATCTGTCAAACGATTAGGCAAGAGTTCGTTTGAAATGGAAAATAGAAGATCGGGGAACTTCAGAAGATGAAGAGCTAGCTTCCTTTCGGATAGATGAGTAATGAGGAAAGGGGCAGCGGCAATCTCATCAAGAGAAAAGGGGCTTTTTCTGAGGATGCTCTTAGCCCTTACGTTAGAGTAGAGGAGAAAGACGGCCGTATTTCCTTCGAACTTGAGCATTTTGTCATAGCTGAATGAATAATCGCTCAATCGGTGGGTAGAAAGATCTGCATATTTAATGGCAGCAATGCCAATAGCTCTAGCTAACTCTTTCCGTTCAGCTTCTGGTATTTCCGGTTTTTTTTCTTGTAAGACTTCGGCTGCTTTTTCGATCGCTTTGTTCAATAGATCGATCAATTTTTCAGTTTCACCTGAACGGGTCTTAAACTTCTTCCCATCAGGGCCAAGCACCAGGCCAAAAGGAACATGGTCCAGCCGATGACGCGACTTGTCCACAATCCCTGCCATTTCTGCAACCGCGTAGACTAGGGCAAAATGGAGCGATTGACCTGCATCGGTAACGCAGATAATACGATCCGCTTTTTCGGTCTCTATCCTATGCCGGATGGCAGCCATGTCGGTTGTATCGTAGTTATAGCCACCGTCAGATTTTTGCACCATTAAAGGCTGAGAAGTCCCTTCTCTATTTTTAAATTGTTCTACAAAGACACACTTGGCCCCTTCAGAGATAGTAACAAGCCCTTTTTTCTCTAAAAAAGCGACAATGTCGGCCAAGTAAGGGTTGTAAAAAGATTCTCCCCGTTCTACTAAGTGAATATCGAGAAGATCATAAATTTCTTGGTACCCTTTTTCAGAGATCTCACAGATGATTTTCCAAACCTTTTGATTAGTTGGATCTCCCCCTTGAAGGGCAACAACTTCTCCTTGAGCCTCTTTTTTAAAGAGAGGATCGGCATCAAATCGCTCTTTAGATGCTTTGTACCACGCCATGAGGTCGGATAGGGAATAGGCGCGGCCGTTCTCTAAAAAATCGGGATGCTCTTTTTTGATAAAGGCAATCAACATGCCAAACTGTGTGCCCCAATCGCCTACATGGTTCAATGCCAGGACGTCGTGACCTAAAAAACGGAACAGGCGGGCTATTGCGTCTCCGATGATGGTAGAGCGCAGATGACCCACATGCATCTCTTTCGCAATATTTGGCGAGGAGTATTCCACAATCATTTTTTGTGGCTTAGAGGGTGTTGGAACCCCAAGTCGTTTGCTTAGGTCAACTTCTTGTAATCGCTTTTCTAGAAATTGATTCAAGAGGGTGATATTGATGAAACCGGCCCCTTTAACTTCTGACGATTCGACTAAATCTTTTTTATCAAAATTTGCAACGATTGCTTCTGCAATGGCTACAGGTGGTTTTTTCAGAATTTTGGATAACTTCAAGGCGCTGTTGCACTGGTAATCAGAAAATTCTGACTCAGCAACATCCACAGCCGATTCAGGCGACTCGGGGAAGGCTTTCTGTAAGGCTTCTTTAAAACGATCCTTGAGTAGTTCTAAAACGGTCAGCATTTGTGAAAGTGTGGCGCCTCTTTCCGTTCCCCTATTTTTTTCTCAAGGTATTCTTGGACCAAATGAATCGATGCTTCAAGCGGAGTGATTTTCTTTTCTGCTGCATGTTTAAACAGATGAGCCAGAGTTTCTTCGATGTGGTTGACCAAATGACGAGAGTTGGATGAGTTGTAACCTTGTGGTAACAGTTCCAACGCGACGTTGATCAGACCACCAGCATTGATGATGTAATCTGGAGCATAGAGAATGTTTCTTTGCTGAAGCATCTCTGCATGTTGCTCTGTCAGTAGTTGATTGTTCGCGCAACCTGCAACCGCTTTGCACCGTAGTTCTGGAATGGTATTGTCATTCAAAATGCCACCTAATGCACAAGGCGCATAGATATCGCACGAAACGCGGTGGATCTCGTTAGTCGATATTTTTTCGGCATTGTAAAGCTGAGCATAATGATTCAAAACTTTTTCATCAGGGTCGGCGACAAAAAGCTTTGCTCCACGCCAAAAGAGGAAGCCGGCTAAGGGGGCGCCCACCTTGCCAAGCCCTTGGATGGCGATTCTTTTTCCTTCAAGATCTGGAGAACCAAAAAGAAAGGTACAGACCGCTTCGATCCCTTTGACAACGCCCCAGGCAGTGAAGGGGCTTGGGTCTCCCCCCCCCCGAGCTCAAACGGAAGTCCAACAACATAAGGGGTCGTTTTCAAAAGCTCAGCCACATCATCGGTCGTTGTTCCGATATCCTCTGCTGTGATGTATTGTCCTTTTAAGGTGTTGAGCACTTCCCCATAAGCTTTGAAAAGCTGGGGCGTCTTGATCTTTCGGTGATCTCCGATGATGACAGCTTTTGCTCCACCAAATCCCACCTTTGTAATGGCCGATTTCGAAGTCATCCCTTGCGAAAGGCGAAGAACATCAGTGAGGGCTTGCTCTTTCGTTGAGTAAGGGTAAATACGGGTTCCCCCCAGGCCAGGTCCAAGTGTTGTGTTATGGAGGGCAATAAAAGCGTGAAGCCCAACTGAGGGGTTCTGCGCTTCCAGGACTTTTTCAAACCCTGGGATATGGATCTCTTCGATAGTTGTCATGCTTAATAAAATAAACCCGCAGTACCCAAAATTACAAGTTTTACATGCCGAAGGCTATCCTGCTTATCATCCCGCCGCAGGCGATCCTGTTATGTTTCTGGTTTTGGCCCTCAGAATTTGGCCGCTTCATTTGAATTTTGTATCCAAATGTTCGTGAAAGATCTTGAAGAATTTATTGAGAAGAGGTATCGTTTTCCCTCACAGCGGCGGCTTTTATCTGTTTATAATTGTAAAAAGTGTGCTGTCGATTAATTATTTAGGTGATGCATGGCACAACTTGCCCTATCAGAAAGTCTCCGAAAGGATCTCCTAGTCTACTTGTCGGGTCAGCCCGAGCGAGAGCTTGTCGATACCTATCTACATTTCTTAGAGCTCAAGCACGATCTTGAACCTGTCCTCTTTATTCGGGACAAGATGATCTTCGAAAATGTCGATAAGGCTTTAACAAAATTGGAAAAAGAGGGACAGCTCTATCACCAAGCAGAAATCAAGATCCAATTCCATACGGGCGATGTCAATGAAGAGACAAAAAGGGTCTATATCTGCCCTTTTACTGGGAAGGTTTTTGGTGACAATACCCACCCAAATCCTCAAGATGCCATTTATGACTGGGTCTCTAAGTGTAAAGAAAACACCGAACGGTCTGGCGGTCTTAAAGCTAAAAGATTCTATGTTTCTGAAGATCCTGAAGTGATCAAAAGTTACATCCCAAAAGAAAAACCCAAAGAGGGGATAACAAAGACAGTTTTCTCTTCTTTGCTAAGCGGGCGCTTATTTGCAACCAAGCGTGGGGTTTTGGACGAAGTTAAGAAAAATTATTTTAAGCCAATGAGTTTGTTTGAGGTTCAAAACCAGAACAGGTTCAAAATCGATGACACATTTCTCGCTTTCTTGAAAGAATATCTCCAGGAAGAAAAGATTGCCCATTTTGTCGAGGGGTTGGCTGAGTATGAGGAATTCTCTACCTTCATTGAGAAGTGGCTTGCCTAGCATTCCCCATCAAAAAGCCATGGTGGCTTTTGGAGAAAAGTTAGCCCTTACTCTCAAAAGTGGAGATCTCCTTTTGCTGCGGGGAGCCCTTGGCGCTGGTAAAACAACCCTTGTGAAAGGAATATTGAAGGCATTAGTGGGGGCAGATCCCGAATCTGTGCAAAGCCCCACCTATTCTTATGTCCATCCTTATCAAGGTCCACTCCCTGTTTTTCACTTCGATCTCTACCGTTTAGAGAATGAGGGGGCTTTTTTTGATTTGGATTTAGATGCATATCTGGCCATCGAGGGAATTTCCTTGATCGAATGGCCTGAGAGGGTCCCTTCTCTTAAACCCATAGAAGGTGGACGTAAAATCGAGGTGAATATTTCGTACTCGGACGAAGGGAGAAGTGTAGAGGTGGTAGGGTTATGAATGACACAGTCCGATTTATCAAATCTGCAACCGGCGATAACGATTTTCCTCCCCTCTGCTCTATTTTAGGTACGCCTCTTAGAGAAGTCGCTGTTGTGGGACGTTCGAATGTGGGAAAATCGTCCCTTTTAAACATGTTGTTTGGGACAAAAGGGATGGTCAAAACCTCTGCACAACCCGGAAAGACCCGCCTACTGAACTTTTTTGCTTATGATGAAAGGCTTTTTTTCGTCGATTTTCCTGGCTGGGGGTATGCCAAAGTGGGAAGGGAGCAACGATCCTCTTTTCTGGAGATGGTTAAAAGTTATTTCGAGGCTAAACGGGATGTTGCTTTGCTCCTTTTTTTATTTGATGCAAGGCGCGATCCAACCTCAGAAGATTTGCAAATTTGGGCTTGGTTCAAACAAGAAAAAATCCCTGTAGCCTTAGTCTTGACGAAGATCGATAAATTTGGCGTGACAAAACGTTTTTCAGAAATAAAACGGATAAAAAAAGCCTTCCATGTAGAGGATAAGGATGTTTTTCCTTTTTCTACTCTGGAAGGGATTGGAAAAGAGCAGTTGTGGAAAAGGATAGAAGATGGGCTCGATCGACACTGAAATATTTGCCTGCATCGACTGTGAGATGACAGGTCTCGATCCACAACAAGATCGAATCATAGAGGTTGCTTGCGCCCTTTTTAAAGGGGAAGAAATCATAGAGTCATTTGAGTCGTTGATCGATCCAGGCGTTCCAATCCCTGAGTCTTCAATCAAGATTCACCATATCACCGATTTAATGGTCAAAGGGAAGCCTAAAATTGAAGAAATCATCCCCCAAGTTGTGTCAATGGTTAGAAAAAGAATTATCATTGGCCACGGGATTGCCGGAGATTTAGGTATTCTAAAAGCAAGTGCTGATAGGGCAGGGATCTCATTTCCTATCGGAGATCGTACGATCGATACATTCCGTCTTTCTAGGCTTTATGGGGAATCTCCAACAAACTCGCTCAATCAATTAAGACAACACTTCAACATAGAGGCAGAAGGGGCTCATCGTGCCCTTGGCGACGTCCGGGTTAATATCCAAGTCTTTCATTATTTAGCTAAACGGTACAAGTCGACAGCCGATCTTTTTAACGCTCTTTCTAAGCCAATTCTTTTAAAAACGATGCCCTTAGGAAAATACAAAGGGAGACCCTTTTCAGAGCTCCCTTTGAACTTTTTACAATGGGCTGTTAGACAGCAATTTGATGAGGACTTACTTTATTCAATCAAGAACGAATTGAGTAAAAGAAAATCCTCAAACACCTTTCCCCAAGCATTCAATCCATTCCATCATCTTTAATTCATGTACGCTAGGCTAAGATCCTGGATTAAATCTCCGATTTCCTACTTTTCTTGTTGGGAAGAATTTCGAATTAAAAAAAGCTTGTCTTTTTTTGTCTGCCCGCTGGATTAAAACCACGTGCGCCGACCGATCTTACATGGCCTCTACTTGTTCCACCGCCGGTAGTTTTAGTTATTAAAAATAATGAAATCATACACTTATCCATTTCTATTATAGTAATAATGGTAAATCCTCATTGTATTTGTTTTGCTTGTGTTTATTAAAGGTTTGATAAACCTTGAAATGACCATAAGCAAGTTCTGATAGGGAGCACCTTTACCCAAGCAATCCATTCCATCATCTTTAATTCGTGTGCACCAGGATCCAGGATTAAAGGTCCGAGTTCACTTTTCTTACTGGGAAGAATTTTGAATCATCAAGGGCGCTAAAAAATATCCATCTGCAGGATCGTGCTCCGACAGATCTTAACAGGAGCACCTTTAGTTAGGAGAAGTAAGAACATTATATTTTTTCTCCATCACTATTAATTAAGCCTTTGCAGGTGCGTTTTTCAGGTTGCCCGCTGGGTTAAAACCACGTGCGCCGACCGATCTTACATAGCCTCTACTTGTTCCCCCACCGGTAGTTTTAGCAAATAAAAACAATGACATCATATGATTACTCCTTTTAATTCGTCTTCTATTATTAATAATAAATCATAATTATATTTGTTTTGCTTGTGTTTCTTAAAGGTTTGATAAACCTTGAAATGACCATTTTTTGTTAAGATATAATTTAGATTGGTGTAGTGTTCGAATCGATGACTTATCGGTTCCTTTTCGCATTCGTTTGGCACGCAGTTCGCCCCTATAAGTGGTATCTTCTTGCCATTTTGATCGTCTCCGCGATCTGGTCGTTAGAGGCCACACTGTGGCCCTATATCCTTAGACTTGTAGTAGATGGACTTACAGAGTACCAGGATCGCCGTGAGGCAGTCTGGGTGGCTCTCCATTGGCCTATCACCTTAGGGATCATCTTGTGGGTCGGGACCGATATTGGAACGAGTCTACAAGGGTTTTTGGTAGCTTGGCTGGTTCCAAAAATGGAGGCAGAGGTGAGGATGAACATGTTCGATCATGTTCAAAAACATTCCCCTTCTTATTTCAATAAAAACTTCGCCGGGACTCTAACCAATAAAATTGCCGATATCACATCGGAAGTCACAGCTATTTGGGGACAGCTTATCTCGGTTTTTGTCCCTTTTTTAGGGGCATTTGCTTTTGCGATTCTGTTTTTCTTCCATGTTAGGCCTATTTTTGCCATTTTGATTTCGATTTGGATGATTCTCCACATTGCTGTTAGCCTCTTTTTTGCAAAATACTCTGCCCATTATGAGAACATCCATGGAGAGGCCCGAAGTGTGCTTTATGGAAGAATCGTCGATAGCTTGACGAACAATATGACTGTGAACCTTTTTTTTAGATTCCTGGATGAATTTAGATCGGTGGGGGTTTCACAACAAAATGAGCAAACTGCCCATACAAAAGCAGCTAGGGTCACGCAGTATTTGCAGGTAGCCCTTTCAATTTTGACCTTTCTAGTTGGCGGCCTTTTAATCAATGGATTGATGTTCCATTACTGGGCTCAAGGAGCCGTCTCGACAGGGGAAGTGGTGCAGGTTTTCAATACTTCAACGAATATTATGATGCTTTTATTTGGCCTTAGCAGCTCCATACCAGCCCTTTTTGGCTCAATCGGAATGGCCATGCAGGCGCTAAGTTTGCTCGAAGTTCCAAAAGATATAGTCGATAAAGAGGGTGCAAAGCCCTTAATTGTTAAAAATGGGGAGATCATCTTTGAAAATGTCTCTTTTCAGTACACAAAGAAAGGGCTTTTTGAGAATAAGAATATTATCATACAGGGTGGGGAAAAAGTCGGAATTGTTGGTTTTTCAGGTGCTGGGAAAACAACTTTTGTCAATTTAATACTCCGGTTTTATCCATTGAAAAGTGGTCGAATTTTGATTGATGGACAAGATATTTCAGATGTTACCCTTGAATCGCTAAGAAGCCAAATCGCTTTAGTTCCCCAAGATCCCATCCTTTTCCATCGCTCTATCCGTGAGAATATCCGGTATGGCCGTCTAGATGCGACGGACCAAGAGGTCGAGGAAGTGTCTCGAGCAGCACACTGTGAAGCCTTTATCCAGAAGTTTCCAGAGGGTTATGAAACATTGGTGGGAGAGCGGGGAACTGTCCTATCGAGTGGGGAGAGGCAAAGAATTGCCATTGCTAGAGCCATGCTGTGCAAGGCCCCTATTTTGATTTTAGATGAAGCTACTTCCTCGTTAGATTCGATCACTGAAAGATATATCCAGGAAGGCTTTGACCAGTTGATGATAGGGCGCACCTCAATTGTTATTGCACATCGACTATCGACACTGCAAAAAATGGACAGGATTGTCGTTTTTGAAAAGGGGAAGATAGTAGAAGAGGGTTCTCACCAAATCCTCGTCAGTTCCTCTGGCCCATACGCCCATATGTGGGAAGTACAGGTAGGTGGGTTTTTCCCTTAAAGGGATCAGCAGTTATTATAGAGTTTTCTGGCAGGCAACGCAATTTATTTTAGGCCTCCCGCCAGGGTTTACCTGTCTTGCTCCGACCGATCTTACTGGAGCAGCCGCTTTACCTAATGATGCAAATCCTAGAATAAACATTTCTTACCCCCTTTTCTTTACATCTTAATTTTCACTGAGGATTATTTATTTTCCCTAAATATTCTATAACAATGTCTTTAAGGGGAAATTCGATTTAACTTCCATCCTTTCCCCTACACATCACCTAAGAGATAAAATAATTGACTCTAAACCATCTTGCTTATTTTGTTTTTTCTTTAGATATTTCTAGAGCTAGAAAGTGGTTTTTTCCCTTAAAGAAATTGCAGCTTTTATGCAGTTAAAGCCTTGCACTGAACACAATTCGCTCCGGCTCTCCCGGCAGGGTTTACCTGTCTTGCTCCGACCGATCTTACCGGTGCAGACGATTTTCCTAAAGTTGCTACTCCTGTAAATCTTAGAATAAACATTTTTAACCTCCTTCTTTATAATTTAATTTTGACAGAGGATTGTTTACTTTTTGTATTTCTTTTGTAAATATTCTGCAATAATGGCTTTAAGGGGAAATTCGATCTAACGTCCATCCTTTACCGCTTTTCCTGTAGGTAAAATGGTCATGCAGCCGAGAGGGGCGCCCCTGCCAAATTTCAATCTGGGTCGGTTGTAAGCTATATCCTCTCCAGCTCGCTGGAGTGGGGATTGGTTTTTCGGCATACCGCTTCTCAAGCTCTAGATACCGATCTAAAAGACATTCCTTGTTAGGCAACACCTCTCCCTGCTTGGATGCGAGGGTGCCAAGTTGGCTATTTCTGGGCCGCTTAGAAAAATAGTCTTGCGCGATGGCTTCAGGCAACACAATCACTGGCCCTTCAAGGATCACCTCTCGTTCCAGTGTTTTCCAGTAGAGGGTCATACTTGCATAGGGATTTTCGGCTAATTGAGCTCCCTTTTTACTTATCATATGGGTGAAAAAGTAGGCACCTTTTTCACTGAAATGCTTCATGAGAACCATTCTGGAGGAGACCTTCCCTTCTTTAGTTGAAGTTGCCAGACAGGCAGCAGTGGGCTCCAATTCAGTCGACAAGAGGGCCTCATTGATCCATTTTTTTACCTGATCAAAAGGGTTGGCCAGAAGCTCCTTTTCTGATAAGAATCCCTCTTGGTACTCTTTCCTTTCACCTTCCAAATTCATGAGGTCACCTATGGTCCAAAAACTAAACCTTGAACAACTTCCAATCAAGGGTCAAAACGTACTGATGCGAGTCGACTTCAATGTTCCTCTCGAAGGTTACCAGATTCTAGATGACACTAGGCTAAAAGAAAGTGTCAAATCGATCCGTTATGTCGCCGAAAGGGGGGGGCGCCCCATTTTGATTAGTCACCTAGGAAGGCCAAAGGGGGACAAAGATCCCTCTTATTCTCTGAAGCCGATTGTCAAAAGGTTGGAGGAGCTTTTAGGGCTAAAGGTCAATTTTTTTGATGGACCTTTAGAAAACGCAAGGCCATTTGCCAAACAAGGGGAAGTACTTCTATTAGAAAATATCCGTTTCGAGCCTGGAGAGGAAAAGCCTGAAAAAGATCCTCAACTTGTTGAGAGGTTGAAATCGATAGGTGATTGCTATGTAAATGATGCATTTGCCACTTCTCATCGTTCCCACACCTCCATTGTTCCTCTAGCAAAAGCCTTTGAAGGTAAAGCTGCAGCAGGATTTCTCCTTGAAAAGGAGATCCATTTTATTGGCGATCTTTTGACCCATCCGAAAAAACCATTCTTTGCATTGATTGGGGGGTCGAAAATCTCAACAAAGCTTGGTGTGCTAAAATCCCTTTTAGGAAAAGTGGACGCCCTTTTCATTGGCGGAGGGATGGTTTACACATTTATGCTGGCTAAGGGGCTTACAATTGGCAGCTCTATTCACGAGAAAGAATTGGTCCCGGAGGCCCGCAGGCTGCTGGAAGAGGCAAAAGAGAAGAATATTCCGATCCATTTGCCCATCGATCTAGTGGTAACTGATAACATTGGCAACCCCACAAGAATTGAGACAATCGACTTTGCTAAAGGGATACCCGATGGTCTGGAGGGTGTTGATATAGGACCAAAAACGGTAGAGCTTTTCAGACGATTATTAAAAGAAGCTAAAAGTGTGATTTGGAATGGACCTTTTGGAGTTTACGAACATCCTCCATTTGACAAAGGGACATTGGCCATTGCCACAATTCTGGCAAACATTCAGGGTGAAGTAGTAGTGGGGGGTGGGGATTCTGTCGCTGCTGTCCAGCAAGGTGGATTGGGGGACAAAATGGCCCACCTTTCTACAGGTGGTGGTGCAACACTTGAGTACCTTGAGTTGGGCACACTTCCAGGCATTGAAGCCCTTACCACAGTGAAATAGGGGGGAAAGATAGGGTCGGATAGGATGTTCTCTATCTGGCCTTTCATCTATGTCGCCTGTCGGATTGCCCTTTTTATTTAAGGGGTTTTGTTTTATAATATAATTTCGACTTGGAGAAAATTGGTGACTCGATTGCGGCGTAAGCGAATGACGGCCAGAGGTGGGCATGTCTGAGACCAAACTAAAAGAGTTTGGCCCATGGCGAGCCTTTTTATGGCCCGTCCATCGGTATGAGTTAAAAAAGCTCGTTCCGATGCTTTTAATATTTTTCTTTATTTCATTTGATTACAACATTCTTCGGATTTTAAAGGACTCATTAGTCGTCACCGCGAAATCTTCTGGCGCTGAAGTCATTCCATTTATCAAGCTTTGGATGCTTTTCCCCGGTGCTCTTGCTTTGATGTGGCTGTTTAGCTTTCTTTCAAGCAGATTTTCTAGAGAAACAGTCTTCTATTCGATGCTGTCTGTTTTTCTTGGTTATTTTCTCCTCTTCCTCTTCATTTATCCCTATCACGACTATTTAGAAGCCAATAGTTTAGCCGATTGGATGACAACCTCATTGCCTTCAGGGTTTAAAGGGTTGATCGCCATGATCCGTTACTGGCCTTTCAGCATGTTTTACGTGATGAGCGAGCTGTGGGGAAGCGTTGTTTTGACAGTCCTTTTCTGGGGTTTTGCCAATCAAGTTACCAGACTTGGCGAGGCTAAACGGTTCTACGGCCTCTTCGGAATCGGAGCCAATTTTTCAGGTATTTTTGCTGGACAAGCCTCCATTATGTGCCTGAAGCACTCTTTTGACCCATCTCTGCCTTTTGGTAACTCTGCTTGGGATCAATCGCTCATTCTCATCCTGCTCATGATTTTAGGCGCAGGCCTGGTAGCAGGCTTCCTGTTTCGGTGGTTGAATAAGAGTATATTGACCGATCCCCGATTCTATGACTCTTCGATGTCCCACAAAGAAAACCATATTAAGGGAAAGATCAGCCTAAGAGAGAATTTCCGGTACCTTCTGCGTACACCCTATTTGCTCTATATCGCCATCATTGTGGTGGCTTACAATATTGTTATCAATTTGGTGGAAGTGCTTTGGAAGCACGAAGTGCGTCTTCTGTTGCCAAATCCGTCCGATTACTCCCTCTATATGAATGAGGTCAGCATCGTGATTGGGTTCATTGCGACGTTGTCGGCTTTATTTGTGTCTGGGAATGCGATCCGCCTCTTTGGTTGGACTTTCACGGCCCTCCTAACGCCTTTTATCCTCTTCGTGACAAGTATCGGTTTCTTTGGTTTCTTTTTCGTCGATCAGCTAGGTTTTGTTGGCGTGACTTCAGCTTTAGGCTCAAGCCCACTTGCGTGGGTTGTCTTCTTTGGAACACTGCAAAATGTGATGAGTCGAGGAGCAAAATACACCGTTTTTGATGCGACAAAGGAGATGGCTTTTGTTCCCCTCCCTCCAGAAAGTAAACTAAATGGGAAGGCGGCCATCGATGGGGTTTGCTCCCGTATGGGCAAGTCTGGTGGCGCTTTTATTCATCAGACCCTTCTTCTTTTCTTCTCTACCCTCACCGCCAGCGCCCCCTATGTGGGAGCTGTCCTATTTGGTGTGATTTTAATCTGGATGGCGGCCGCCCGAGCTGTTGGCCGTGAATTTGTCATGCTCACTGAAGGGCCGAAAGAAAAAGAAAGAGAGGCACTTGCGACTGGGCAAGAGGCTACAGCTCAGAGCTAAACAACTCTTTAGTTAGACGATTCAAATTATATTTTATTGCAACTATAGCGCCTTAGATGGTATAGTTTAGGTATGCTACAGCGCCAAGAGCGTTTGATTTGAGGATGTTTTGATGAAAGCAAACGTTGACCGAGAATTCGGAGGGATCCGTTCTTTTCTGTGGCCAATTCACGGGTATGAGGTCAAAAAGCTTCTGCCCATGATGATCATGCTGCTGCTGATCTCTTTTAATTACAGCGTATTACGAAACTTGAAGGATGCTGTTGTTGTTACGGCCAAATCTTCAGGTGCAGAAGTTCTCCCTTTCCTCAAAGTTTGGGCCGTCCTGCCGATGGCCATTTTGATGACCTATATCTTCACGAAACTCTCAGCCCGTTTCAGCCAGGACAAGGTCGCTTATATTATCATCTCCCTTTTTCTACTGGCCTATGTAGCGTTTGCTTTTGTCCTCCATCCCGCCAGTGGATCGCTCCATCCGCATGCGATGGCAGATTTTCTTCAAGATATTTTACCCGTCGGCTTCAAAGGGCTTATTGCGATGTTCCGTAACTGGACATTCACTTTGTTCTACGTGATGTGTGAACTCTGGAGTACGATGGTGCTTACCGTTTTGTTCTGGGGCCTTGCAAACGAAGTGACGAAAATTGGCGAAGCACGCCGTTTTTACAGTGTTTTAGGCATCTGCTCGAATATCGCGGCCATTTTCGCTGGTCAGATTGCCAATTACCTCTCTAGTATGGATTTCAATCCTAACCTCCCTTTTGGTTCAGACGCTTGGGACCAATCGATGATGCAAATCGTGATTGTGATTGTTATTTCAGGCCTTTTGACCATGGCTGTCTTATGGTGGATGAAGCGAAACGTGCTGAATACCGAAGAGTATTCATCTTTCCATACCCCGTTAAACGAAACGGCTTTAGAGAAGAGGCTGAAAAGGAAAAAACGGGCTTCTCTAAGAGACAGTTTCCGTTTCTTATCCGATCATAAATATTTAGCTTGCATTGCCATCCTTGTTGTTTCTTACAACTTGGTGATCAATTTAGTTGAGGTGATCTGGAAGGACCAATTGAGAGAGCTCTATCCTTCCGCGAAAGATCTCAACACTTATATGAATAACCTCACCTCCCTTATGGGGGTATTTGCGACAATGGCAGCCCTCGTCATGTCGCAGGTGATTGGTCGATTTGGATGGACACGCATTGCCCTTGCCACCCCCTTCATTATGTTGGTGACAAGCGTTGGATTCTTTGGCTTTTTCTTTATGCAGGATCACTTGGGGGCGGCCTTTTTGGCCCTCACCGGAATGACCCCTCTTGCCATCGCTGTTTTCTTTGGTTCGGCTCAAAACTGTTTGAGCAAGGCGGCCAAATACTCCCTTTTTGACACAACAAAGGAGATGGCCTTCATCCCTCTGAATCCTGATGAAAAACTGCGTGGTAAAGCTGCAATCGACGGCGTTGGCTCCCGTTTAGGGAAGTCTGGCGGCTCTTTTGCCCACCAAGGCCTCTTAGTTGGTTTGGGCAGCTTCTCAGCCTCTGCCCCTTACATTGCAGGGCTTCTCCTTAGCGTTATTTTCTTCTGGATCCTTGCGACAAAATCGCTCGGAAGGCAGTTTGCAGCCCTTGTAGCATCAAAAGATGTCGAAGCATATGAAGAGCTTGCCGATGTCCCTGTTGAAACCGCTCAAGAGCCTACTACACGTAAAGCCTGATATGTCATTCATCAAAAAACAACGAAGGGCCTAGGGAGAGGGTAAGAGGTTACGGTGTTCTTCGTTGTTTACGAAAAATTTATTAATCCTTAATATAAAAATTATCTTTTCTTAACCTAATTGTTATATATTGTTTTTTCAAATCTTATGCAGGAGACTAAATGAACTTCTTCCCTATAAACTTCGGATCTATATCCAATTCATTGTCTTCCCTTTTTTCGACGATCATTCAGTTTGGGTCTTGGTTTGGAAGAATGGTCTCTCATATCACAAGCTTGTTTGGAACAACCGCCAAAGTAGACAACCTTGCCAAAAATAATCTTGGCAACAAAAACGAAGCAATACCTGCTAACGAACCAACACTCACTCCTGCCCCTGATTCTATGACAGTGGAGTTAAAGTTAGCTCTTGTAAAGCAGTTGGTGACTGATGCCAATCAGGAAGAGAAAGTTGTCCATGAAATGAATCGCTCCGATGCAGAAAAGATCGTTAATGAAGATCACTCGATTTCAGTTTTGAGAACTTCAACTCAGCCAGGTATTGCCTATACCTATTACTCCGAAGAGAACAAGAATGCAGTGAACGCCCTTTTCGAATTCACCGGTGTTAGAAATGCTAACCAACTTTATCAATTTTCCATCACTCATAAAGATGGTGTTATTGGCCTAATCTATGGGATTGAAGGAATCGTAGAGTATACGAAAAAATTGCCCACCACTCCTAATAAAGGAACTACGGAAGTAGCTGTCACCCTTCCCCCTCCAGAAGCTCCCCAAGCTGAGGATGCTCACGCTCATGCAGAGGTTCCTATTCTCCAGACTCCCCAAGCTGAGGCTGCCCATGACGAGGCTCCTGCTGTGTCGACTCCAGAAGAGGCAAAGAAGGTAGTAGTGCAGGGTCTGGTTGCTGAGGCAAATGATAAAGGGACAGTTGTCCATCTATTGGAACGCACCCAAGCAGAAGAGATCGTTAAAAATGATCACAAGACTGCAGTTTTGAGAACTTCAACGCAACCAGGTATTGCCTGTACCTATTATTCTGAAGATAAAAAGATTCCAGTTAACGCCCTTTTCGCATTTACCGGTGAAAAAAATGATGAAGGACTTTTCGAATTTTCCGTTTCTCTACCTGATAAAACTGTTTTGGTCTATGGGATTCAGGGGATTGTAGATTTTACGAAGGTGAACTACTCTTTCACCCTTTATGAAGGAACCAAAAGCCCCACTTCACAAGTTCAGGTTCCCCCTGTGCTAGGTGCCTACTCGCCGAAATACATAACAGATGAAGCGATTCTTCAGCAGATTGCCCAAGCGGATCCGGCTACATTGTGGTACATGATAACACAGGATGTAAGACGACCAGATTCAGGCGCCCTTACCCCGCTTTTCGCGGTGGATAGTTGGTATGATACAAATGTGCACATGCGATTCACTAACACCCCTATCCCCAAGGAAACGACAGTTGAATTTGAAGGGACTAAATTGAATGCTTCGAGAATTAGAGCAACGGAATCATCAAAGCAACTGGTCGCATTTCACTGCCCTATGGCCCAAGATGAGCATCTGTTTTGGCAAGCTTTTGTTGTTGCACAGGCTGATGTCATTGATCTGACAACGGACAATTGTCATAATAATACTGCTTTATCAATACATCTTCGCGCAAGGGCCTATTATCCTATGGAATTAGACGTGGAGTACAATCCACCATCTTCCGACTTATCAATAAAACTTAAAAGCTCCCAGAATTTACCTTCTGGATCTGAACTTTTGACCTATGAAGTCACTCAGAAAGATGGCGCTTCATCTACTTTGAGAAGAATGCGCTTTCGAAATTGGGATGATAATTGCCATATAGAATTTGCTCAACTCGACCAATTAGTTGAGGAGATGAGGGCACTTAATCAGAATATTTGGATCCATTGTCGAGCAGGTGTTGGAAGAACAGGTTCCCTTATTGCAGCCGATATTTTAAAAAATCGGATCACTGAAGGGCTTATTACCAAAGATTCTTTGAGAGTGAGTTTGCTTGAGCTTATTATCGACTTAAGAAAGGATCGTGGCCCTATTACCGTACAATCTTTTCCTCAATTCGAAATGCTCCTTAATTACGGGACCTTCTTGTTGGAACAAATCGAAAAGTAAAGGATTTAGCGCGAAGCATTTGAGGCTAGGCAAAAATAGAAAGGGTCCTTATTTTTGCCTAAGCTCTTTGGAGCAGCCCAGCGGCAACGCCCTTATCATTCCCATATCTCCTGACAATATGAAATTGCGCATGTTTGAAGGCACTACCGTCCCGGCCTTAAAAGATGCAATTCAAGACCTTCGGTCTATAATTCCTTAGCTTAACGGATAAGAACTGGAGCTTCGCCCGCGATCTTTAGCAAGTGTTTGGATGTTTTTAATTTAGACCAGAAATAAGAGTTCTCTTTCGTGATGCAACGAGTAAGTTCAGGTAAGAGGCCACCCCTAACAGTCCGAAAAAGAGGGGTGTTTCTGCCGGTGCCGATATCCCGAACAAGAGCCCGATCAGTAAGAGAAATTGACAGGTCGTCATCACCTTTCCGAAAAAGAAGGCAGAGATTTTGTAATGATCCCATTTTCCTTGCGCCCACAATGTTAAAAAGAAGAGGAGCAAAGCCCCCTCTCTAGCAAATAAGGAGAGAAGTAGAGGTAAGGAGAGGGCCTCTTCAAAATAGAGAGATCCAAAACTCAAAAGGGCAAAAACTTTGTCACCTAGTGGGTCCAGATAAGTTCCCAATTTTGTGGGGCCCATTCTCCGTGCCAAAAACCCATCTAATGCATCGCTTATGGCAGCTGTAAGTGTCAGAATAAGCCTTGCAAAGGGGCCTAAGAAAATAAAGGCGATCCCCAGAGGGATTCTAAGCAAGGAGAGGAAGTTTGGCAACATAGAGGATCCTTCGATTTTATCTGATTTTCCAGGTATTATCTATCATTATGACAAACGCTATTTCCCCTACACGAGAAGAAGACTATCCAGAATGGTACCAAATGGTGATCAAAGCTGCCGACATGGCTGAAAACGCCGAAGTGCGTGGCTGTATGGTCATTAAGCCTTGGGGCTATGGAATATGGGAACGGATCCAGAGAGAGATGGATGATCGGATCAAAGCCCTTGGACATGAAAACGCCTATTTCCCCCTTTTTATCCCGTTAAGTTTTTTAGAGAAAGAGGCCAAACATGTTGAAGGTTTTGCAAAAGAGTGTGCTGTCGTTACACATCATCGTCTCGAAGAAAAAAACGGGAAACTCATACCAACTGGTGAATTGCAAGAGCCTTTGATTGTCCGACCCACCTCTGAAACAATCATTGGGGACTCTTTTTCAAAGTGGATTTCCTCTTATCGCGATCTCCCTTTGCTTATTAACCAATGGGCCAATGTTGTCCGTTGGGAAATGCGTCCTCGGATCTTTTTGCGCACCACCGAATTTCTCTGGCAAGAGGGGCATACAGCCCATGCAACTGCCGAGGAGGCGATCAAAGAGACGATGCAAATGCTAGAAATGTACCGAAATTTCTTCGAGGAGCTTCTTGCGATCCCTGTGATTGCTGGTAAAAAATCGCCAGGTGAAACATTTCCAGGGGCAGAAAGTACATTTACTTTAGAAGCGATGATGCAAGACAAAAAAGCCCTGCAAGGGTGTACTTCGCACTATCTTGGGCAACATTTTGCTAAGGCTTCCAACATCTCTTTTGATAATAAAGATGGTGTCCGCGAACATGCCTACACTACATCTTGGGGTTCAACCACAAGGATGATTGGAGGATTGATCATGGTCCATGGGGACGATGATGGGATCCGTCTGCCTCCTAGAATTGCTCCAAAACATGTAGTGATCATCCCTGTCATTCCAAAACCAGAAGAAGAAGAGCGGGTCTTAAGCTATGCAAAAGCCCTTCAATCAAAGCTTGAAGAACTTTCGTATCATGGATTTCCTATCAGAGTTCAGCTTGACAAGAGGGACAGAAGGGGTGGTGAAAAGAATTGGGAGTGGATCAAAAAAGGGATTCCTCTCCGGATTGAAGTGGGCCCAAAAGATATAGACAAAGGGCAGATTGTCCTTTCTCGTCGCGATAAAGGGGTGAAAGAGAAGGAATTTTTATCCACCGATACTCTTTGCTCCAATGTCACAACGATTCTCGACCAGATGCAGAAAAATTATTACGATCAGGCAAAAGCCTTCCAACAGGCCAATTTGATTGATCACATACAGACTATGGATGAATTAAAAGCCTTTTTCGAGAAAAAAGGGGGGTTTGTCCGGGTCAAGTGGTCGGGTGACGAAAAAATCGAACCTCTTCTCAAAGAGCATAATCTGACGATCCGCTGCATACCTTTGGATCAAAGTGGCATAACAGGAAAATGCATTTTGACAGGTGCACCCGCTACGCTCGACGTCCTCATCGCCAAGTCGTATTGATGTTTATTCAGGAGTCGACAACAGATCCCGACTTAGGATAGATTGACCAATATGTCAGTATATCCTTTACAGATGACCGTTGATCGGTTCTATTCGATCTACATTCATGCTTTTGAAAAAGCGGCTTCGCCTCCAAAATTTCTACCACTCCAGTTCAATACCGATTTTGCCTTACACCCCCTTGATTTTGAGTCATTACAAGGTAGGCTTGATAAGTTTGACCAATTCAGAAATTGGAGCCTTCTTGCCGTTGTAGTTAGCATTGTTGTGTTTGATGTCTTATTGAAGATGACGCCACTTGCAGTTTTCACTGCAACCCTTTCGGTAATGGGCTATCTCTATTTTTCCTATGAAGCCATAGAGCTAGAAAAGGTGGTATCACTGAGTATGATTCTCAGATCTGACGATTTCGAAGCTTCAGCCGATGCTTTAGTTGGTGCCGGTCCCTCAGCTTTGCAGAAAAGTTGGGAATTTGGATGTGTTAGACAAGAATATTTAGAGACTGCAGTTGATACGATCAACCGAATGGGTCAAAGCATTTGTCTAAACAATGGTTCTGATTTTGATACGGCTAGGTTGCAACTCATCGACTTTCTTCGAGTCGACAGAATGGCTTAAAAGCGCTTACCTGACATAGATCCAGGTGGGCTGGATAGAGGCAAGCGACCTTCTTGTTGCTGCAGAGTGCCTTGAGGGCATCTGGCTCAATTTCTCGTCGAATTTAGCACGCATCTTTTGCATCGTTTCCCAATCTTCATCAGTGAACTGTTCTGGGTCTTTGACAAATGCCCGTAATTGTTCACGGGTAAGATTTAGTCCTGACAATAACTCTTCAAAGCTCTTAGTGACCTCGTTAAATTTTGCCTCTTCCTCTTCAATCTGTCGATCGGTCACTACCATCTTATCAAACTCCCAAATAGGCGAAGCACGTCGTGGTAAGTAAAGAAGAGGATGAGGCCAATCAACGCAAGAGCAAAAGGAAAGACGAGCTTGTCCATTAGTTTTAATGAAAATTTACGGCCTGTCACCATCTCGACAAGGCCAAAAAGAATTGTGCCGCCATCCAAAACAGGAAGGGGCAATAAGTTGATAAAAGCTAAGTTGAGCGAGATCACACCAAGCCAGAAAATACCACTTTTGAATCCGTCAGCCCATGAACCAGACATGATTCTGACAATACCAACAGGACCTGAGACCCATTTAGGGTTGATGTGACCTGAGATGAGGCCGCCTAAAGTTGTTCCGATTTCGGTAAACACCTCAGAGAATTGTTGGAATGGGTTAGGGTTGTATTTGACGAGTCGGTCGGCAAGTCCAGGCACGCCAAGGTAAAGGGTCTGATCTGTAGAGTCTTTATCCTTTTCAGACCAATCTTTAAGTGGTTTTGGAGTGACGCCGTTTAGCAAAACAAACCCATCGACCTCTTTAGGAAGTAGAGGATCTGTTAAAGCAGCGATGAGTGGGTTAAATGCCCTTTCATCGTGGATCTTATCATAAAGGTGCTGGGTCTCTTCCTGAGTGGTAAATGGGGTGTTGCCATCACGATAGACGATGAGGTGGGCCACATGTGTCTGTATGTTTTTCAAAATCTCTGGCGCATTTGTAACTTTTGCTCCATCTATAGAGACAATTCTATCACCAATTTCTAAAGACCTTTCAACATCTGTTTTGAGGTGTTCGGGGATGTATTTGATTTCATCTTCTCTATCGATAAACCGGAATCTACCTTCGACTGTTCCGTCTGAAGAGATATTGTAAGGGATGAAAAGCAAACCTTCTTTCGACGGAGACATGCGAGCTTCATACGTCCAGTCTCTGATTTCATCTTTTGTGAATGAGTCAAGTTTCAAGGCAGAAAGGGGAACACGAGGAACTCTGCGGGCTAAAAGGTCTCCTCCTCGATTGATAATAACAAGGGCATTGCCTTCTTGAACAAGGGAATTGAGCTGGCTCTGAGAAAAGATGGGCATTCCGTCGTACCAGACGATAGTGTCACCAGGCACTATTCCAGCTTGTTGAATCGGTGCCTTTGGAGAAACAGCGGCCTTTTCAATCCAAGGTGGGTTGAAAGTGACAAATGATCCAGGAGCAAGCACTCCAAACGTAGCAGCTTTTTCCCCATGCCTTTCGATGTTATAAGGAGATAAGGAGAGTATTTTTTCTTCTACGCTTCCTTTAGTCCAATCGTGGAATCTGATGGCAAGGTCGGTAGGCCCTTCAGCTACAAGTGGGGCCAAGAAATGGCTTTTTAACCCGGTCACTTTTTCATTGCCATATCGGAGGATTTGATCTCCTGGGCGAAACCCTGAAATATAGAGCTCAGATTTTGGGTCGACAACCCCAACGGTTGTGGTCAGATTTGAGAAGGGTTGTTCTCTTCCTCCCATAAAAAAGAGGGCGACAAAGACTAAAAAAGCGAAGATAAGATTAACAAAAGGGCCCATGAAGGCAACCTTGATCCGACTCCAAGGTCCTCTGCCAAAAAAACCATCGGGAACGTCGTAGGGGTCTTTATCCCCATCTCTGTCTGTCCCTTTGATTTTGACATAGCCACCGAAGGGAAGCCATCCCAGTTGCCATTTTTCACCGTTTGGTCTGACCCAGGAGATGAGAGGTGAGCCGAAGCCAACGCTGAAGACCTCTACTTTCATCCCGACCCGTCTAGCCATCACATAGTGGCCAAGTTCGTGGATAAAAATGAGAAAACCAAGCCCTAAGGCGGCTAAAATAACACCTAACATAAAACCTCTGAAGCCATCATCGCTTCTTTATACCTGACTATAGAGGAGCGACAATCGCACCCTCAGTATCTAACTATCGTAGCAAACCCTCCGATTTTGTTGGATCCATTACGAGTTGTAAGTAAAATGATAATTTAAAATAGTGATAAAAGCAAGGTAGAATCACAGCTATATTAAGGGGATCCTTCATTTGAACGCCGCCCGGAGCGGCTATCTAGTTGGAGTGGGCGCTATTAACCTCGAGGTCTACAGCAGCCTACGCAGTAGAGCCGAGGTCTCCGATTTTTTCAATTTAGGCTCGCTTCGACTCGCTCGGGCGCCCAAGGTGATTCTACCTTCGGTAGTAAAAAGCTTTCTCTCTCTTTAATGGATTTTAACGCGCTGCCTGCAAACGCCCATCTTGAAGACCGGCTAACAACTGATAAACGTTTTTATTTATCGGTCATCAACCTGGGCATTTTCGGCGAGCGCTAAAAATCAGTTATATTTAACCACCGCGGCAGACAAACTATCTTCCGGGATTTTAGCGGTAGCCGAAAATGCCCAGGTTGCAAAAACGGCTCAACGAGAACTTAACTAAAAGACTGATGCCGTTTATCGCAAGATGGGTGTTTGCAGGCAGCGCGTTAAAAAATCCAGCCAAAAAGGAAATAAGAACACTGAGAGCCGAAGGTAGAGTTATAATGGGCGCCCGAGAGGGCTGCAGAGAGAAAAATTTGGAAAAACGGGAACCACGGCTCTACTGCGTAGGCCGTGTGTTGGCCGTTAGGCCCTTGCCCGTTTTATCCAAATTTGGCCTCTGCAGCCCTCTCGGATTCTGCGCCCACTCATTATATTGATTGAAAATATAAGATTTTGTGTTTATCAGGTTGTTCCTAATCAGATGCAACTTTTTTTTCTCTTACTCCTTTGTGGGTCCTTTTTCTCTTTCCATTCCTTAGATGCGGAGGTGGGGGAACCCATGCCCCTAGCAGAAAGAGCACCAATCGATTTCCATGAGCTCGAAAACCTGACTGAGCCGCTGCCCCTTCCGGCTCCAGTACCTGCTGAATTGGAGTCACTTCTTCCCGAGGAAGCTGTTGTTACTGAGAGTGATCGGCGGCTTGCATTCCTTGAGGACATTCTTGAAGAGCACAATTATGAGCGATTCCGTTGCCTGGCCTGGGAAGCCTTTGAGACTTGGGAGGAGGATGACCTAAAGGAGTTGGCAAAACTTGCCCTTGAAAAAGGCGTTTTTGATGTGAGTTTGGAACTTGGAAGAAGGCTTCAAGACTTAAATTTATGGGGAGTCAGCGCTTTTGAACTCGGCGCTTATTCCGAAGCCTACTGGGTCCTCTTAGAACTTTTTGATACTCAAGAAGAGCCAAGCTATTCAATACCGTACTATCTAGGAGAGATTCTTTGGTTTTGGGAACGCAAATGCGAGGCCTACACCTATTTTCGGATTGCAAAACAGAGAATTGAGGAAGAGCTTGCCACAGCAGATAAGGACGATGACATCATCAAGGCTAGATTGACCCTTGCGTCGATCCACTACAAAGAAGACAACGAAATCGGTACGTTGAACAACTTGAACGATCTTCTAAGCACCTATCCAGATAGATACTCTATTGCTTCGGTATATGCCTATTTCTTAACCGAATCAGGTTTCTATAGAAGCGCCAATTGTGTATTTAATGCCTACCTCACCTCTCCTTGGGAGCAATGGGATGAGTTTAAAACAGAAAAGGCCAGCAATCTTATGAGCCTTTACATTGAAAAGGTTCGATACTTACGCACCATTGGAAAAACAGAAGCTGCCTTTGCCTTGCTTTATCCTTTGATTGAACTACAAGAGACCATCCCCAATCCCGATATTATCTGGAGCTCTTTGGCTGAAACCGAAGGGGTCGTTGACTTTTTTAGACAAGAGATTGCCTCTTACTGCATTGCTCTAGATGAAAATCCGGTCAGCGAAATATATCCACACGACTGGTGGGAAGATTATCAATCTCATCGTTCATTCTTCAACGCTGAGGGGGAACTTCTCCACACCATTCCTGGCCAAAACGAACATATTTATCGGGGTCAGTTTTTTGAACGGCTAGGTTTGCCAAGTTTCATCGACACCACAGTGGAAGTCGACCACTACAGTGTCATTGGGGTGCAGGATGTCTTAACAGGAGATATTGCAAATCAAAAAGGGGACCGTTGGCGTGTTTTCTTGAATTATGGGTATGACAGTTTTTCAGCTAACCAGTTTATTGTTGGCCTCTATTTTGCGCAGCAGATCGTCGGGGCAAAGGCGATTTTCTCCGCCCTTGATGAAAGGGGAGTCACATTTTTAGAGGGTAATTACCACTACCCCTCTTGGGAAATCATTGAGGCGACCACTGAAAGGGGTTTTTATGATCAGGTGAAATTTGGCAGGTCCCAATATTTTACTCGTCAATTTTTCTTTGATGGGTGGACAGCTTTCCGTGTTTGGGGTGCAGCAGGACTCGATCATTTGGCAACATCTTGGGCGACCTATTGGGATTTGACTTGGTCTTTTGATAATCTTTTTATTCAACGGTATCTCGGAGAAACAGGTTCGATTAATCTGATCTACAATTTGAGTGCTGAATATATCTTTAATAGAGAATATGGATTGACGACAGATGGATTTGCTTTCCAACGTTTGCCATTGATCACCCAAGAAACTCACTCCATTTATATCTATGTGAATAAACAGTTTAATCCCTATTTCCGAGCCGAAGCGTTTGCTGGATATAGCGCAAATAGGCATGGGACACAAGCCCCTGACTATGGTTTAAAGTTGATTTGGAAGAAGAAAAACTGCTGGCACGTTGTAGCTGATTATAGCCATCAAGCGGGTACAGCTGTACAAGATAGTACGGTAGAGCAATTCTTACTGGGGGCCTACGTTGCTTTTTAAAACCTTTTTTTCTCTAATTTTCGCCTACAGTGCTTTAATCGCTGCTGTTGAGCCCCGTACGATTTTAGTCCTCTACTTGCAAAGTGAAGAGCCTTTACCCAACATCAACCCAAATCAGGCAGAAAACTATGCAGAAATGCCTTTGAATCAGCTTGGTTTGAAAATCGCCTTATTTGATCTTGAGAAAGGTATCCCTAATTATGATTCCTATGATGATCTGAGGGGTGTTTTTGCCTGGTTACAGAATACGGCGACCATCAAAGATCCTATTGCATTTCTTGATGGCTTAAAAGAACAGATCCAAAAAGGGGTCAAATTTGTCACTTTCGGCACTTTATCGTTTGATCAATCCGACCCCGCTTTAGTCCCTATTTTAGCGGAGAAAGTAGCCGAAATTTACAAACTCTTAGGCCTTGAGGATACTGGTCGGGCCTTTGAAAAAGACTTTCGGACAAAAATTGCGAAGCAAGATCGGGTGATGGTGGGGTTTGAACATCCTATTTCCTCATACTCAGCCCCTTACGATGTGATGCTTCCGCTTAAAGGGACTAGTTATTTAGATGTTCATATCCCCGACGTGGATGGCTCCAGAGCTACAGTTGTTTTTACTAGTCCTCAAGGTGGATATGTTGCTTCAGGATGGGAAATCTACGACGATCCGAATGGAGTAAGAGACGCTACTCAATGGTTGATCAATCCGTTTCTCTTTTTTAAAGACGCTTATAAAACAGAGAATGTACCAAAGCCAGACCCAACCACACTTGCTGGTAGAAGGGCCTACTATAGTCAGATTGATGGAGATGGATTTTACAACGTTTCTCTTGTTAGCCCCTACTACGAACAATTCCAACTATCGCCTTATGTACTGCTGAAAGAAATTTTTATTCCTTATCCAGATTTTCCTTTTTCGTTTGCCCCTATTGCAGCAGAAATTGACCCTGCTTGGATTGCGACACAATCGGGCATTGATCTTGTAAAAAAAATTGTCGAGCTCCCCAACGTTGAGATCGGTTCCCACACCCTTTCACATCCTTTTTTCTGGGAATTTTTTGAACACTATACTGAGGCAGATGAGCTGCCCTATCTCAGTCATTATCCTTATGGGAGTTGGAAGGACATTAAAAAGGCTTCTAGGATTTGGAATCTCCGGATTTTTAAAGAAAAAGCATCCGATCCAAATTTAGATGTAGGCGGTGAATATGGTCCTAAGGAATTTATTATTCCAAGGGCTTACGCAAACTATCCTTTCAATCTCACTGACGAAATCATGGGGTCGGTTCATACGATTAATAAGATGGTAGCTCCCCCCGGAAAGACCTGCGATATTTACCAGTGGTCAGGCAACGCTCTCCCTTTTGAAGCGGCCCTTGCTCTAACACGGGAAGGGGGTATTGCTAATATCAATGGAGGAGATACCCGTTTTGATACGACTTATCCCTCCTACGCTTGGGTAGCCCCCATTGGTCGCTTGGTAGGGCAAGAAAGGCAAATTTATGCCTCTGCAAGTAATGAAAATACCTATACAGATCTTTGGACAGATAAATACTTTGGTTACAGACAAGTTCTAGAGACTTACTGGAATACGAACGTGCCGATTCGTGTGAAACCCATTGATCTCTACTTCCATTGCTATTCCGGAGAAAGAATCGGGAGTTTGGGAGCGTTAAAAACGAACTTAGATGCTTTTAGAAAAATGGCCCTTTGCTGTGTCAAGACATCCCATTACGCAAAAATGGCTCAAGGGTTCTATACAACTGTCTTTGAAAAACTGGGAGAGGAAAAATGGAAAGTACTCGATCGTGGCGAGTTGCAAACGATCCGTTTTGATGATGCCTCGGATAAAATCATCGATTGGGACAATTCTGTTGCGGTAATTGGGCAATGTCATTTCCAAGGCTCTCTTTATGTCGCACTTGAGCCTACACAACATGAAGCGATTATTGCTTTAAACCAGTCTAAAAATGTAGTTGCAACCCCACCAGTTGGCCCAAAGCCCTATCTTTTAGAAAGCCGAAGCCCGGTTTGGAATCTTAAGACCGATGGCGATCAGTTCTCTCTTGAAACGGAAGGCTTTGGTCCTTTAGAAATGGGATTTGTGGTACCTGACGATGGAACTTACGAAGTGCTACTGGATGAAGAGAAGATGGAAGTTTCCTCGAAAAATCATCTGCTTACACTCAATGCGCCTAAACTACCTAAAGAGGTCAAATGTCGAAAGCTTTAATGACTTTACTCCTTCTTCCTTTCCTGTTAATTGGAGAAGAACCTTTTCCACCTTGGATCCCTTATTTTTCTGATAAAGCGCCTGTTGAAAGCTTTAAAATCTATAAATGGATCGCCCTTGACCGGTTTGAACATCCTCCGATTAGACCTCTCCTTAACCAAGGAAAGACTGTCTTTGGTTATGTCACTTTAGGAGAAGTAGATAACTTTGAGCCATGGTTTGATGAGGTGGTGAACGAGGGAATTACTATCCATGCCAATCCTGTTTGGGAAGAAAGCTTGATGGTTGACATGCGAGACCCGCGATGGAGCAAAAGGGTGATAGAAAAAATCATCCCCTTTGTCCTTCACAAAGGATTTAACGGTCTTTTTCTCGACACAGTTGATAACGCCTCCGACCTTGAAGAAGAGGATCCTCAAAAATTCAAAGGGATGAAACAAGCTGCAATCAATCTTGTAAAAGCGATACGACTCAACTTTCCCGATATCAAGTTGATGATGAATCGAGGGATAGCCGTTGCATCAGAACTTGCAAACGATGTCGATTTTATCATCGGAGAAGATGTCTTTTCGCAGTACGATAAAAAACGAAAAGCCTATTTCCGGACCCCAAAAAAGCAGACAGAAAAAGATATTGCGCGGATGCATGCTGCCAAAAAGATCAATCCTAAGCTCATTCTTCTTTCTCTTGATTATGCCGATCCAACTAACAAATCAGAGCGCTCCACGATTTACCGCATGGCAAGAGAAGCCGGTCTTGACCCCTATGTAGGCACCATCGACCTCGACACCATCATCCCCCCTCCTTGATTTGGGCTAGGCTGCAACGGCCAAATTGTAAACAAACGGACAAGCGCCTGGCGGCGGACCATCGGCCTAAGCAGTAGAGCCGAGGTCTCCGTTTGTTGAAATTTGGCTCGTTGCAGAGGCTAAATAGCCCATAACTCCCCCCTCGGGGTTATGCAAGCTAATATACTATACTACCGATTGGGCCCTTTCGCCCTATTTCATCCTCTTCGCTGCGCCCAAATATCCATTCAAACAGAAAATACTTAGCGCGAAGCGTTTGGAGTGCTCTAGCTCCTGCTGCGCTTTCATTTCCAAAAATAAAGAGAAGCAGGAGCTTTGAGGCAAAACGAATTTTTATAGCCGAAGGAAGAAATCCTTTGGGCGCCCAAGAGAGCTGCAGCGAGCAAAATTTGGAAAAACGGAAACGTCGGCTCTACTGCGTAGGCCGATCGTTTGCCTTCGAGGCGCTTGTCCGTTTTATCCCAATTTGGCCGCTGCACCTCTCTTGCTCTATGTATTTTTTTTGAGGTGTGCTAGGTTGACGACTTAGCGCTATGACTTCCCGAGGGTTCTATGGAACCATTCTACTATTAGCCCTCTTTGGGCTGGGCCTCATCTGGTTTAGCTACCCAGGTGAAAAGGAACTTGCCCTCATCTATTTTAAAGACAGGAGATATTCTCAAGCTTACCCTATTTTAAAACGGCTCTACGTAGAAGGTGAAACAGATTTAAATGTGTTATTACCTTTAGTCGATGTAGATATCGTCTATGGTTACACTCAAGAGGGTGTTGAGGTGATGGAGAAAGTGGTAAAGCTCCATCCAGATGAAGAAAAAGCTTGGAGACGGCTTGGAGCCCTTTACCTCTATGATAATCGACCGTATGACTATTACTTAAACATGGGAAAAATCGCCTTAAGATTCCATCAAGAGGCAGATATTAGAGATGTTATTGGTTTTTATGAAGACCAAGGCAACGTAGACAAGATGATAGAGTTTGAACAGGAACTTATCCAGTATGGCTATGCCAAAGAGGCAGATCTATCAAACCTGGCTTTTATCCTGGCAAAAGAGGGAGACCAAGAAGGGGCTATCAAAACACTTGACCTTATGCCTGAAGGGGAATTTGAATCGATCGAAACAGTCCTTTTGTACGTAACACTGCTTCTTGAGAATGGACAAGAAGAAAAAGCTCTTGGTGTTGCGATGAATTTTGATGAACGGAAACACGATGTCCCAAGTGCCTTAAGGTTGGCAGATCTGTTTGAAAATGCAAACTTAACTGAAATGGCCCTGCAAGTCTTGGATCCTTTTAAAGACGAATTACAATCTAATCCCCTTCTTCTGACCACCTACGCAGCGTACGCTGAAAAAGTGGGCAAAAGCGATCAAGTTTACGAGCTTTTAGATGCCCTTTTTCAGAAAGGTCAACTTCCCCCAGATGCCTTGTCCACCTATCTCACGATGCTCATCGATAGAAAGCTGACCGATCGATTAGAAGAAGTATTAGGAAAGATAGATTTGGATGCGCTTGATGATGCCACCATCATCGATCTGCTCGAATATTCTGATCACGAATTTGTCCCGTTGGTGCAATCTAGAATATCTAAAGAACGGCTTGATTCCTCTCCGATTCTTACCCTGATTTTCCTTGCTTTTGAACCCTCTAAAGGGGATTTTTCAAGCAGTCTTGAGAAATTCCATCTCAAAGCGCCAGAACTTGTCGATTTGAGCCGTGACCTGATGAGGCTGAATCTACCCGAAATGGCCTTATTAGTTTTTGAGACGATCAAAGATCTTAAGGGACTTTCCGCTGAAGAGATGACAGCTTACGCTATTGTTGCAGCAGACTTACAAAAAGCCGCTTCTGCTTTACAGCTGGTCGATCGAGTAGAAAAACCTGATTTGACAGTTGAGGCTAGAGCTATTTTAACAACGGCTTTAGGAGAAACTGGGCCCGCACTTGGGCTGTTATCGCAAACCCCTCCTCCAGAGATAGCCTTTTTGGAAGAGTTGGTCAGGATAGCACTTGACGTTAAAAACGGGCCAGTAGCCCTTAAAGGAGCTGAGATTTGGTATACGCGACAACCAAATTCTGACTCTAAACTTGCATATGCAGATGCACTTTTTCTTACAGGAAATGATTTTGAGGCGCTTACCCTTTATCAGGAGCTGATTGTTGAAAACCCTAATAATTTTGATGTCATTGAGCCCTATCTCTTAGCTTTAAAAAAAGCAGGCCCTCCAGGTACTTTTCAGCCTATTTTTAAGCAATATGTTCTAGACCCTAGGATCTCTTTGGAGATCAAACAAGGCTGGGCAGAGGCTTTTGTCGAGAGAGATGAAAAACCGGTGGCCCGTGCGATTTACCGCTATTTGATCACGCAAGACCGAGCAAACAAAGACTACGTTGACGACTACTTAGACCTCGTAGGAGATAAGCCAACACCTAGTCAATTGAATTGGATTGTTAGACAAGCGGGCAAAGCTCCTACAACTACAAAGGAGCCCTATCTTGTCTATCTAAACGACCAAAAGGCTTTCTGTACTGTCGTCAGCTTAGTTGACCCTTCGGAATTTATGAACAATGGGGTACTTCTAGCCTATATGGAGGCCTTGATCGGCGTTAAAGAATATGAAGAGTTTCGTTGCTTGGCTTGGGATGCCCTTTACTATTTTCCAGAAGAAGATCTTAAGTTGCTTCTAGAGCTTGCATTTGACAGCGATGTATTCGATGTCAGTCTTGAGCTTGCCCGTCAATTAGGAGACACAAAACGGCGTGCATATAGTGCATTTGAGCTTGGTGCCTATTCTGAGGCCTATCCACAGCTTCTTTCCCTTTACTACAGCTGCGACCAAGATCTTTTGATTCCTTTCTATCTAGGGGAAATTTTGTGGGACTGGGATTTCAAATGTGAGGCCTATGTCTACTATGCAGTCGCAAAATTCAGGATAGAAGAGGCATTTGATCAGCCTCTTGAAGAAGAATTGATGACAAAAGCGATGTCAGCCTTAGGAAGAATCTATTACAACGAAGAGAATGAAGTTGGGGCCTTAGATGTTTATAGCGATCTGTTAGCGCTATATCCGAATAATTATCATAACGTTGCCGATTATGCAGACCATCTGACAACTGCTCAATATTGGGGAACAGCTCGGTGTCTTTTCGACGCCTATCTCATAACCCCTTTTTCTCAGATCGATTGTTTTTGCACCGATGATGGATTTGGTCTATTCCGCGCCTACATCGAGAAGGTTAAGTATCTCCGTCTCATTGGGAATACAGGCGCAGCTTTTTGCCTATTAAAAGAGTTATGCCCTTTGCAGGATCTGATTGCAGACCCCTCCATTTTTTGGAAGTCTATGGCAGAAACTGAGCATCAGACTAAATATTTCAGGCAATCCAATATTTCTTGGTGGAATGCAAGGGAAGAAAACCCTGTCAACGAACTGTATCCGGTAGAACAGTGGGACGATTACCAAGATTGGCGCTCCTTTGGCGATATCAGTGGCGAATTGCGTCACACAAATCCCCACCAGACTGAGCATCTTTATACAGCCAACGTTTTCGAACGGTTCACCAATGCCTATTTTGTCGATGCCAAATTGGAGATGGATAACTGGGCGGCAAACAACGTTCTCAATGCCCAAACAGGAGTGGAGACAAACGAACACGGCGTGAACTACCGTGCCACTTTATTAGGTGGCTACGACATGATGGGTGGCGATCGGTATGTCGCTGGATTCTACGCAGCTTCTCAACTTTTTGGCATGACCTTAAGAGGGCACTGGAGAGATATTTATGGGGATACAAATTTAGAGCTCGATTACCACTATCCATCCTGGGAGATCATCGAAACCGTTTCTGAAAGGGGTTTTTATAACCAGATCCAAGTCGGCCGAAATCAATATTTCACACCTCATTTCTACTTTGAAGGTTATACGGCTTATCGCTTTTGGGGGATCCATCACATCAACGAAGTGGCCAACTCTTGGTTCACTTTCTGGGATTTGGTCTATACGTTCGATGATCCCTCCTGGGAGCGCTTTTTAGGTGATGGGGGTTATTTTAACATCACTTATGAACTGGACGCCGAGTATGTTTTTAATAGAAAGCTGGGAGTAGATCCAACAGGCGCGGTCTTTCAAAGGATTCCTTTGCTTACACAGGAGACCCACACCCTCTTCCTGTTTGCAAATAAAGTTTTTAATGATACTTTGCGAGCAGAAGCTTTTGTTGGTTGGAGTTATAACCGACTGGGAAAATCGGGTCCCGATTATGGCTTAGAAGTGGTTTTTGGAAGGAAACAGTGTTGGGAAATCAGATTAGAGGCAAGTCACGAGCCGAGCACCACAGTTGGGGGTGGAACAGTCGATCGATTTCTGATGGGGGCCCATGTCTTCTTTTAAATTAGAATCTTGGTATGACAAAACGTGGAAGGGGTTTAAAATTTCCCCTTTCTTAGAAATGGGGATTTTTTTTGCTCTCTATTTCGCTATTTTCCATTACATCTACCCTGTTGATTTTCACGTTGTAAACCCACATCCGTTTTGGATCATTGTTTTATTAATGACGGTCCAATACGGGATTAAAGAGGGTGTGATAGCCGCTTTTCTTTCTATAGGGTTCTATTTTTTAGAAGGTTTCCCTCCTCAAAGTTATGGAGAAGATTATTTTGCTTACCATTTTTCCATTTGGAAACTGCCCGTTTTGTGGATTCTAACGGCGTTTATCCTTGGAGAACTGGTGGAAAGGAAGCAGCGATTTAGAGAGGATTTAAAGAAAGAACTTGTCGCTACCCAGGCGCGCGAGCGGGAGGTCACTCGCGGCTACGAAATGTTAAAAGGGATCAAAGAAAACCTCGAGGCTCGTCTTGCAGGACAACTTAGGACCTCGATCAATACCTATCAGGCGCTCAAGAGTTTGGAAGAGTTGAAACCTGCAAAGGTATTATTGGGAATTGAAAGTCTTGTACGCTCCATTTTAAACCCCTCAAAGTTCTCTATTTATGCTCTTGGACCTGTAGGGCTTGAGGCTTCTATCAATGTTGGCTGGGAAAAGGGTGATGACTTTGCCAGAAGATTTTATCCCGATTCAGCCCTCTATTTAGAAATTGTGGGTAAACGGCGGGTTGTATGCGCTCTAAACAAAGAGGATGCTTTTATTCTTGGAGGAGAAGGCATTTTAGCTGCCCCTCTATTGGATGAAGAGTCAAAAGCTGTTTTCGGGATGTTGAAAATTGAAGGTCTCGATGTCGAGGAGCTTAATATTAGTAATATTGAAGCTTTCCGATTGATCTGCGAAGTGGCAGGTGTTGCCTATGCTCATGCTATGAGCTATGAAAGGACTGTCCATTCTAGCCTCTTCGATCTTACGCTCCCTGTCTATTCCCCCGAGTTTTTAAATATCCAACGTGACTATCTCACCTCTTTTGCAGAGACGATGGGGTCGCCTCTTGCTGAGGTGAAAATTGAGATGAAACTAAGCGAGAGAGAGCGGGATTTGACCCACCTAATGGCCGAAAAACTTCGACAGATCTCATCTACTCTCTTTGGCCCCCTTTCTCAGCTATTTCACACGAGGCAAAAAGGGGCTATTTTCACCCTTCTTCTACCGGCTATTCCGGCTGGACAGCTTGATATGACACTAGAGATCTTGAAACAAGAGCTCAGAAGAGTACCTGAATTTGATGGAAAAGAGATTGTGATTAAAAGAGAGTGGTTAGAAGAGCTCCATAGTTCAGAGGCGTTTTACACGTGAAGCCGACCCCTTTTAAAAGAGCAGTTATCCCTAAAGAGGAAATTTCCACCATACAAATATTGTCCTTACTCTGCTTCGTTTTAGAGGCAATTGTCTGTCTGATGATATTAATATGGCATTTTTCTCCTTGGATCTATTTTCCTGTCCATTTAGTACTCATGGTGCCTCTTTTTTTAATATTGCCTCTTAGGAAAATTGAAGGGGCGACCTATTCTCCCTATTTCATCCTCATTTTCTTTTTTTTAGGGCCTTTCGGGGCTTTTATCGCCCTTCTTTTTAGCCTCTATTATCCTTACAGAATCAGGCATGGGAAAACATTCTTAGAATGGTATGAAGGGTTATTTCCAACTGAATATTTTGAAGAAAAATTCCCAATTTACGAAAGGATGATAGCCGAACAGGAAGACTATTCTAGCAAGACACGTTTGGTCCCTTTTATGGATATCATGAGTTCTGGCACAGAGGAAGAAAAAGCTGAAGCGATCAATAAAATTATACTCTATTTCCGCCCATCGTTTACACCAGCCTTAGTTGCGGGTTTGAGTGATAAAAATCCTATTGTACGTGTTAGAGCGGCTACTGCTGTTGCCAGACTTCAGCAAGATGCTCTTGAGCGACGAGAGCTACTAGAAGGGGTGATTAAGAAAAATCCTCAAGATGAGGAGGCCATCCTAGCTTTAGCTAGAAGTGAGGAAGATTACTCGCAAACAGCCTTCGTGAACGATGTTGAGAGAAAAGAGATGTTAGAAAAAAGCATCTCACTTTATCGGAGGTACCTAGAGCTCAACCCTTCTGCAAATAAGGAGCGGGTCCGTTTGTCGTGGCTCCTATTTCTAACAGGCAACTACACCGAGAGTCGAAAAGAAGTTGAAGAGGCAATAGCAAAAGGGGGGATCGAAGGGATGAATACCCTTAAGGTATACCTTAAAATCCTTTTTCAGGAAGGCGACTATAAAAAAATAAGAGAACTTTCTCAAGTAGACTATCCATTTTTGCAGGAGCAGAGGGAAGAGGAGATCCGTTTAAGAGATATTCTTCTGCTCTGGCGTTTGAGTGCATACGACGAAGGTGTTGCAGATGCCTCCTGAAGCCGATATTTGTCTATTTTTGGAAGGGACCTATCCCTATGTCTCCGGCGGAGTTTCAGCATGGACACACGATCTCATCAGAAACCATCCAGAGTTAACTTTTACCCTTATTTCATTGATCCCCCCCAATTTTGTTGGGGAAAGAAAATATGAACTGCCTTCAAACGTCATTGCACTTCAAGATGTGAAAATCCAATCTCTAGAGAGAGGAGACACTTATCTTTCCGAGAAAAAAAAGAAAAAGTTTTTCGAAGGGCTTGAATTGCCTTTTCTCCACCTTCAGAGCAAAGGGGGGTTGGCCGATCTAAAGCAAGTGATCAGTTTGATGAAAGAGACTCAAATTGAGTTGGGTGAAGAGATCTTGATCCACTCAGAGGATGCCTGGAAACTGATTGTTAGGATGTACTCTGCTTCGCTTGGAAACGCTAGCTTCCTGGATTTTTATTGGACCTGGATCGGTCTATTTGGAGGTCTTTTTTCTATCCTCTTAGGGCCACTTCCTAAAGCCAAAGTTTACCATTCGTTTTGTACAGGTTATGCAGGCTTATATCTTGCGCGCGCAACTTTGGAAACGGGTAGACCCGCCCTTGTGACAGAGCATGGCATCTATACAAACGAAAGGCGTATCGAGATTGTATCAACCGAATGGATCAAGGAACGTCAATCGATTAACTTAAATATCGAAAGGGGAAGAAAAGAACGTGGCTTGAAAGACCTTTGGATGGATACTTTTGGAAGCTATTCTCGCATCACTTATCAAGCTGCCCAATTGATCATCACTCTCCATGAAGGGAATCAACCTCTTCAGTTATTGGATGGTGCAGATCCTTTAAAGTTAAGAATCATTCCGAACGGTATTGATATCGAAAGCTTTGCGAATTTGCCGCGTGAGCCACATCCACCTACTGTCGCGCTAATTGGTAGAGTTGTACCGATTAAAGACATTAAAACCTTCATTCGCTCTGTGGGGTATTTAAGAGATACTCTTCCCGATTTACAGGCTTTGATTATGGGGCCAAACGAAGAGGACATTGGTTATTTTGAAGAGTGTCAAGAGCTTGTGAAAGCATTGAACTTAGAAAGTGTGATCACCTTTACAGGGAAGGTAGATGTAAAAGCCTATTTCCCCCGGATTGATCTTGTTGTATTGACAAGCATTTCTGAATCCCAGCCTCTTACTATGCTAGAAGCTGGAGCTGCTGGTATCCCTTGCGTGGCAACTCCTGTAGGTGCTTGTGAAGAGTTGATTTATGGTAGAAAAGGAGAAGACCCTCCGCTAGGTGCGGGAGGAAGAATTGCTCCCCTTGCTAACCCAATTGAAATTTCTAAAGAGATGGCGGCGCTTCTTTTGGACCTGCGCCTATGGACAAAGTGTTCCGAAACGATGAAGAAGCGGATGAAAACCTATTACAACAAAGAATTACAAAAGAAAGCTTACGGTGAAATCTACGAACAACTGATGCACGAGGCCACTGTATGAGTCATTCATCACTAAGAGCATGGGACGTCAAATGTGTGTTTAATTCATCACGAAGAACACGAAGAGAGGAAGTACACGAAGGTAGCTTATTCTTTTGCAAAAGAAGCTCTTCTTTTTTTAAACATGGATTTGACTCTTCTGCTAAAAATCTAGTTACCTTCGTGTCTTCGTGTCTTCGTGTTCTTCGTGATGAATTAAACTACAGATCTAAAGAGTGTGAATTATGGCTGGTATAGGTTTTATCCTTAGGAAGTTGACACAGCGGGAAGACCTGATCGGTCTTGTCGATGCGTTCATCCGTGCTTCCATTATCAGCGCTGGCCCCTGGATTCTGACAGTGATCACTTTAAGTATGATCATGATGTTTGGTCGGCAACTTCTGCCTTTTGAGGAAGCTTTTAACTTTCAGTCGATTATCATTTACAATTTCTGCTTTTCTCTTGTTCTTACCGCCCCTATCTCTCTAACTACCACTCGCTATCTTGCCGATACTATTTATGCTAAGGATGTTTCGGGGACTCCTGGCATGTTGTTTGGGGCTCTATCTCTTGTTCTTTTGATCGAAGGACCGCTGGCTTGCATCCTCTATTTTGGTATTGCAAAGCTAACGTTCCTCATGGCGTTACTGGCTGTGATCAATTTCTTGTTGATTGCGGTCATTTGGATGATCGCGATCTTTTTAACCGCCCTTGTGGCTTATGACGCCGTGACGGGTGCCTTTTTCGCCGGTCTTTTTTTAAGCTTGTTTCTGACCATTGTAGGAGCTCTCTATGGCAATGACGAAACCATGTTGGCCGGCTTTAGTTTAGGGATGGCAGTCATCATTGCCCTTCTGATGACTCAAATTTTATCTGAGTATCCATACCCATTTAAAGAGCCTTTTGCTTTCCTGCCTGCATTTTCCAGGTACTGGCAGGTTATGTTAAGTGGACTTTTTTTTAATATGGCGATTTGGGTCGACAAATGGGTCATGTGGTCTTCACCCGATGGGCTACACCTTCCTAACAACTTGATACTCTATCCCCATTACGATGCTTCTGCTTTTATGGCCAACCTGATCACGATCCCAGCAATGGCCATTTTCTTAATATTTATTGAAACAGAGTTTTTCGAAAAATACCTAAGGTTCTATGAAGAAATTAGGCAGGGGGCAACAATGAAACGGATCCTTTCTAACCAAGAAGAGATTTGGAACTTTGTTTTATTCGCGACTAGACGTCTCCTTGTTGCTCAAATTCTAGTGGCTATCTTAGTGATCGCGATTTCACCAATGATTTTTGAAGGGTTAGGAATTAATTTCATGCAACTAGGGATGTTTAGGATGTGTGTGGTTGGGGCTTCCTACCAAATTTTGATCCTTTTTCTAAGCATTCTTTTGTGGTATTTCGATAACCGACGCGATGCGCTCCTTCTCCACATCTTCTATTTTTTCTCAAACGGGCTGTTGACCTATATCAGCATGGAATTAGGTTTCCCTTTTTATGGTTCAGGATTTGCCCTTTCCGCGATTTTGTCCTGCATTTTAGCTGCTTATTTCATCGAACGAGAGGTAACTAAACTCCCTTACCATACGTTTGTGACACATAACACATCCTTACGAGCTCGACACACATGACCGATCAGGAAAACGTCAATATTACGGAATTAGAGAGGCTTAAAAGGGAACTTGCTGAAGCAAAAAAAGAGCAACAAAGCTTTATTGCTAATATCAGCCATGAGATTAGAACACCACTCAATGGAATAATTGGGATGGCCGAATTATTGCTTAACCAACATCTCCCGGCTAAACATGAAAAATATGTACGGACGATTTATAGATCTAGTGAAACGTTGCTTGCCCTTATCAATGATCTTTTAGACTTATCTGCGCTGGAGCAAGGGAATTTAAAAATAGAGAAAATCCCTTGTTCTATTCCCGATATTTTACAAGAAGTTATCCTTCTTTTTTCTGCTGAGGCTCTTGAAAAAGGGATAGCTCTTCGTCTCTATTGCCCTCCAGGGTTACCCAACACTGTTTTAAGTGATCCAGTTAGATTAAAAGAAATTCTGCTGTCATTAGTTGAAAATGCTATCAAATTTACTAAAAAGGGTGAGGTGATTCTAGGGGTGATTCCAGATCCTCTGGAGTTTTTTGTTTCTGACACAGGTGTAGGGATCCCAACAGAGGTCCAAGGGAGAATTTTTGAAAGATTTGTCCAAAGTAATGAAGCAACACGAAAATATACAGGGATGGGATTGGACCTTTCGGTCGCTCGGTTACTCGTTGAAAGGATGGGGGGGGAAATCGGGTTCAAAAGTCGAGAAGGGAAGGGGTCACTTTTTTTCTTCACCTTGCCCTTTGAAGTTGTACCAACCCCGCCTCTTCTTTCTGATGCAGCACGGAAATGTTTCCAAGGGAAGAGGGTGCTGATCATCACTAGCTCGGATTTTAAACAGTTTAATTACTCGATTATATTCCGTTGGGCAGGTCTTTACCCAGTTATTGCTCATGGTGCAGAGGAAGGATTAGAAATCCTTGAAAGGGACCGTTTTTCCCGTGCAGGTTTCGATTTCATCCTATTTTGCCGGGAAGATGAGGATAAGAATTGGATAGAGACAATTCTTGCAATTGAACAAGAGGCCCGTCTCCATGGAGCCCCTGTTATTCTGAACGACTGGCTCAAATGGTGGAATGACCATGTGATTGATGAGAAAGCCATCCCTTGCCATTTTCTTCCAAAACCTACTTTGCCCTCAGAAGTTTTCAAACTCTTGACAGAGCTGGTCACCCTCCCTAAAGTGAAGAAATCATGAAAGAGCATTACAAACAGTTTAGCGCGACAATCCTAGTCGTAGAAGATTACCCTGTAAATCAAGAGCTTACAAAAGAGCTGTTGGAGATGATGGGGTGCGATGTCGAAGTCGTAGAAAGTGGTGCTGAAGCCATTGAAGCGGTTAAGCGTAACCCCTATGACATGATCTTTATGGATATCCAGATGCCAGAAATGGATGGGTATGAAGCGACAAAGGAAATTCGCCGTATCGAAGGTTCAGCCAAACATGTGCCGATTGTCGCCCTGACGGCAAACGCCTTGCAAGGAGACCGGGAAAAGTGCCTTAGCGCCGGGATGGATGAGTATATCTCCAAACCCTTCCGTGCTTCTGAACTTGAAACCACCCTTTTAAAGTTTCTCCGACCCAAGCAAACAGCCGGATAGCCATTGCTTTTACTCACTCAATAGAGTGAGTAAAAATAAAAATGATAATAAAGCGGCCTGTTTTCAAGACCTTACTAGAACGAGTAGAAGGACCTGGAAGATTTATTCCATTCATCGCTCAAACCTTCAGACGAGGATGTGCGAGAGTAGTCCAGTGGAGTCTCGTGCCATAGCTTCATTTTTCCACTTAAAAGTTCTTCTATTTCATCTCTTAATTTCCGTGAGAAGAGTGTTTTTACACCATTAATATAAAGAGAGCTTTCAACTTTTTCTTTCATTGGTTCGGAATTTGCTAGGATTACTGTTTCGAATTCCTTAAAAGCTTTATCGGCAATTTCCTTGCTTTTCGTTGTAAGTTCTCTAGAAGTGTAAGAAGGGTTAACGTTTCGCTCTGCTTCTTCAAGGCACCAATCCATGTAAACTATTTTTTGATCCTCGAATCTTTTCCGAAAGTGATGGTAGGAATCGAATGTGGGGCCAGAAGGATTAAAAAGAGGTGGAGAAGACATAGTCGCTTAGAAGAGGTGAGTAAAGGACATTTGATATTTATTCCAGTTCGTCGATCAAACCTTCAGACGAGGATGCGGGAGAGTCCAGTGGAGTCTCGTGCCATAGCTTCATCCTTCCACTTAAAATATCTTTTATTTCCAGTCTTAGTCGCCCTGTGAATAATGTTTTTACACCATTAATATAAAAAGAGCTTTCAACTTTTTCTTTCATTGGGTCGGAATTTGCTAGGATTACTGTTTCGAATTCTTTAAAAGCTTTATCGGCAATTTCCTTGCTTTTTGCTGTAAGTTCTCTAGAAGTGTAAGAAAGGTTAACATTACGCTCCGCCTCTTCAAGACACCAATCCATGTAACCTTCTTTTTTAGGCTCGAATCGTTTCCGAAACTGATCGTAAGAATCAAATGTGGGGTCCGAAGGATTAAAAAGAGGTGGAGAAGACATAATTAAGTTTTACCTGTTTTGCCCATTTAATAGAAGTCCTTCAGCTGGTTCTCCATAAAATATTTTGTTACCAACTTTTGAAAAAATGGGGATGTCGAAATTGATATAATCTTGCTGTATTTTTTCTAATAACTGCCCACTGATCTTTGGGTCTACCTCTTTACGCCTTTCAAGGCGCGATGAGAGAATGAAATCCAGCATGCCTTCTGGAGTGCCTTGTTGAAGCATCTCAAGAAAAGTACCTGTTTTTATTGGAACGTATCTTATCCGAATAGGCTGGTCAATGTTGGCAATGCCTTGTCGTGTTGTGGCAACAAGCTCTTTCTCTTTATCAGTTAAAGGTAAAGGAGAAAAAAGTGTTCGCATGTCGGTTTCTGCTTTAGGCGAAATAACTTCCATGTCGACAGGGATCATAGGGCACTCCGAATCTGGGTCAAAACGGAAGTTACCATTGTGTTGGTCAACTGCTCCTAAAGCTTGGAAGACGCCGTAGAGAAATCGAAGGGATCTTTTACGTTGCTCTATATTGGTGCGCCCTAATCCAGGGTCTTTTGATTAAAAAGATTTACATGCCCACCTCAAAGATTCTCGATAGTAGTCGTAAAGCCCATGAGTCATCCCACATGGCTTGCCGTCTTCTTTGAGCTGTTCCTCGCACGCCTCCTAGGTCAATCCGTATCATAGTGCTCGCTAGTCTCTTGAGAATGGCCAAATTCTCACCGGCGTTGCAAATAGACGCCAAGCTCGCGTCCTCACCAAAATTAACGTCCATATTCCAGTGCAATCGATTTTCAATCGACCAGTGGCTACGTACCGCTTCTCCTGCTTTCTCTGGAGCCAACTTGAGATTGGAGATGTAAAAACGGGTCTCTTCCGACGTTTCACCCTTAACAGTCCTTCGGGACCTCACCTCTATCAAAGAAGTAAGATCTTTCCACTCATGCCTGCACTCCAACCAGTCCAGGTTGCTTGTCACGACTACTTCTCGCTCTTCTATCCTCCCATGACCCTTTTCGCAGCTTGAATAACTTTGACAATCAGCCTCTTGATAACCAGCCTCTCTTGCTTGCGTAAAAAAATTCTCTGCCTCTGCTCGTAAAATCCCCTGATTGCCTTTCAGAGCGATCACGTAATTGCCGCCTCTTTCTCTGATCTTCTTCACAATCTCGGTTTGGCATCCGGCTGCATCGATCGTCACCGTCGCATTTTCCAAATCAAGGCTTTCAAGAAGCTCTGGAATAGCCGTTATTTCGTTGGACTTCTCATCTGCCTTAATTTGGCCCAACAAAAGACTGCGACAGCTATCCCATGCGGAAACTAAATGAATTTTCCCTCCTCTAGCCGCCCCCTTGATGTGTTTGCCATCAATTGCTATCAGCCTCTCTTTTTCTTCATCAGGCAATGACTGAACCCAATTGATCAATGAGCTCTCAAGTTGTTTTGGGTTTAACCTGGTCAATAACCACCAAAATACGTCGTAGCTTGGTGCTTCTTCCATTTTTAGAATGCGCTGGAACATGTTGAGCTTCAGGTGGGCATAGTTATAGATGTCAATAATGGTATTTGCTCCGGCCAACACAGAACACAAAATCATAATCAGCAGGTTTACAAGTGGATAAGACAGGTTATCTTTAGAGCGAGGGTCGTCAACATCACAAAAACCCTCTCTCACCGATTCCAAAAACTCTTCAGTGTCAAGTAATTGATCAACCTCTGAGTAAAATTCTTTTTCCTTTTTTTTCGTCATAGCAGCCTCTAGATATTTTAGAAGCACTATTCTTTATCGTAACATAATCCCTATCAAGTCTTTTTAATCAAAAGACCCTGGCCCTAATCGCAGTAACCGCTTTATGATGAAATCGTCCACAATGCTATCTTCTTTTATTCGTTCCCTAAAAGGCCATCTTGTTCCTTGTGGTGGCCCTCTTCCGTGAGTGTGTTGTTCGACTACATCTTCTTGCCCTACAAATTCACTCAAAGTTACAGTAGGTAAATTATCTGGAAATACCCAATCATTTTCAGCTTTAGGGGTTAGGATAGTATAAGTGGGAAGTTGAGGAGGACTCCCTTTCTGGAGGGATCTATCTTCACTTGTATCGGTCCTCTGATCTGGGCTAAGTTCGTTGATGTCCCTACATAGCCCCACGATCTTCTGGTCAACACTTCCATCCCTAGGCTTAAGAACGCAGGTTCTAGAGACTTGACCTTGTGTGAAAGTCACTATAACTGGTTTTTTCCCGAGGGAATGTGTTTCTCCCGCTGTAAACTGAATAGAGGGTGGATTAACAGGACCATGGAAAACATCTCCCCATCCAAATCCGGCGATGATTTTAGCTTGATTATTTCTTAGAAAGTGTTGAACCTCTAGTTCATACAATTTTCTATTGATTAAGTGGTTTTTACCTGCTCTTTTAAGATTAGGAGTCTTTCTGGCCCCGCCTCTTTGTTCAGTATCGTTAAAAGAAGTAGATTTTCTTCTAATTCGATTCCAAAACTTTTACAACAATGCAGCAATTGGTCTTCGTCTAAGTCTTCCTTTCCTTCTGCCAACCTATCAATAAAACTGAAAGCTTGCTCAATTGTACGGTATTCATCCTGGTTGGTTTGGATTAATTTTGTTAATTTTTGACTCAATTAGCGTTGAGAGAGATCAAGTAAAGTCCTCTGTTCATGGGTTAGTTCAACGACCTGCTCGGTTGTAGAGGTTGGCGCTTCCCCAAGGAGGTTCCCCTGACCTTTTATAGATTCATCGCCAATATAATGAAGTCCCGCCATAGTTAGCAGATAATTTATCTTCTATATAATATTCAATAATTTAAAAGGATTTTTGCGGATAACTGTCTTACAGCGGTCAAGCTCAACGACAGACAATTTCAGAGATCTTGAGTTGATCGCCTGATGATCCCTTTGATCTCGTTTCGAGCCGAGGATGAAAGATATTCTGCATGGAAGACAAGGGTGTCTCCGACAAGTCGGATGACTTCAAAGCCTTCAAAAAGAGGCGGGGCATTCAATTCCCAGCTCAAGTAGTTCTCGCCGGATAGCCATTTCCCCTTTGCTTCGCCTAGGGCGGAGTTTTGGACGTATAGATCCCCTTCTGGGGCAAAAGTAAAAACATTTTCTAAAGGGTCGTCTATTCCGCTGATCCTGATGGTCTGGGTGGCAATTTGTTTTTGGTTAGACAACTTTTCGATGACCCAAGTGACTTTAAAAGAGATGAGGGAGCCTAGCTCATTTTGAACAATGGTCCCCTCTCCCTCGTAAATCCCTGGCAGCAGTATCGGCAACATAAGAGGAAATGATATCACCTTGAGAAAATTTTAGAGAGTCTAGAAAATCATTGATCCCATCGCTCTTTTTCAGAAGGTTTTATGACAAATTGGCCACGCTCACCCAATCAGATGTTCTCTGAGACGAGAACCTACATGGTTACAGGTGGAACCTTCCAAAAAATCGATCACTTCAATACACCTGAAAGGCTGAAATATCTCCATGATTCCCTTTTAGAACTGGCTATTCAATATGAATGGGAACTACAAGCCTGGGCAATCTTTGCTAATCATTACCATTTCATAGGGGTATCACCTGAGACTGCAAATAACCTTCCAGGTTTTTTAAAACATCTACACGTTAACACAGCAAAATATTTGAATCAGAAAGATGGCACTCCAGATAGACAAGTATGGGGGCAATATTGGGATAGCCAGATCACTTTTCAGAATTCCTACTATGCAGCAATCAAATATGTGAACCAAAATCCGGTTAAACACGGTCTTGTCAATGTAGCCACAGACTATCCTTGGTGCTCTGCAAGCTGGTTTGAACAATCGGCTTCAGCCCCTTTTAAGAAGATTGTTGAAGGTTTAAAAATCGATAAGGTCAAGATTGTCGACGATTTTTAAAAGTAAAAAAATAAAAAAACATCACCACAGGGCTCTCAGGGAGTACAGAGAGAGTTTTTTGATAAGATTCAATTAAACGAGTAATACTTGCTATTTGTGGGTGGTAGCTATGGAGAGGTTTTTGATGATGGGCAGAATGTCTTCTTTTTTAACGGAGAAGTTGACAAGGTCCATTTCATACAAAAGTCTTCTAGAGCTTTTGTTTTGAAACCATTTTCCTAGAAGTCCAACATATCTGTTGAGCGAAAATTGTGAAAAATTCTTGCCGAAAAAGGTGGCATTTTTTTATATGGTAATTTTTTTCAAAAAGGAAAGCTTCATGGCCGTAACAACAACAAGACCTGTCCCTGGTTTTATCCTCAAGACCATTCCAACCGTGGTTGGAAATGGAAATATTCGACTGCTCTTTTCTGAGCGCTTTGGAAAAGTGTTGGCTAGCCTGATCGGGACGAAAGGGCCTGTTTTTATTAAACCTGAAAACATGCCTAAAGAACTTAGACAAATTAAGAGCTCTTCCCATTTTGAGAATTTTTTCCGCGACGTATTTGGTCAAACACAGCTTTTAAGCAATGGAGAACACTACCTGTCTATCCACCATAGAATAAGGGCAGGGGGAGGCCAAACAGTCGTTGACTTGGCGGAAGATCCCAATCTTGTGGATAAGACGATGGCGATTGTGAGACCAGGGTTAAACGATCTTCTCAATGTGAAAATCAAAGAAAAAGTTGTTTTGCTAGTTGGGAGAACAGGTGCAGGAAAAAGTTTGCTTGGCAATCTTTTAGCAGGAGTCGACTTACAGGGAGTTGGAGTTAATTTAGATTTTCGACTTGAGCCGGTTGACCCCAAGAAAGCTTTTTTCAAAATCAGTCATTCCATTGAATCTTGCACAGGGATACCAAACGTCTATTCGCCTCCAATGAGGGATTTTAGTTACATCGATTTTCCTGGGTTTGACGATACCCATTTTCCAGAGCAGGACATTGCCAACCTCTTTTTTAGGAAAGAGGTGTTGAAAAATGTGAAGGAGATGAAACTTGTTTTAGTGGTTGATTGGACAGATATTGATAGAAAAGGGACCTATCTTCCAAACACCTTCAATGATCTACTCCAATTTTTAGGCTATGAAAACATCCAGGATGAAAGACTTGCGACGCTGGCTGAATCCATTATTTTAGTGGTAACCCATACACCTCCTCTTGAAAACAAAGCTATTCGGGAAAAAGTAGGGAAGGCGTTAAAGGAGTATGTTGCTTCACCCTACGGTCTTAAAGACAATGCGAAGGCGATTTTAGGTGAAATTCTTGAGGTTGAATTTGCTGATAAAACTGGAAGATGGGCAACTTTTAGCTCTCCCTCCCAAGCAGGAACAGTTCCTAAAGTGGATGGAGACCGTAAAGAGATAGCAGCACTCCTTCATGACCAAAAATCTAAGTACATTTCGATCAGTGACACTACCATCCAAGCAAAAGTGAATGTGAAGTACGAGGGGATGGTACAAAATGGGCTTCGCTCCTTGATAACCGACCTTAAAAGGGGATTTGCTGGAAAAGTATTAAGTGAAGTTAGCGCCTACCTACAAAGATTTTATACTAGAGTGGCCGGTAAAAGTGCTTTAAGAGAATTTCAGAAAAAATACCATGAGATCATAGCCTCAAAGGCTCCTCGTACTCTTTTTGAGTTATTGAAAGAACTGCAGTTTAGCTCCGACATGTTTGCCTATGGGCTATTGGAAGAAGCTAAAAGGCAAGATGAAAGCATCAAGTTTCTTGTTGATTTGCTCCCGAACAAAATTGCAAGCCAGATGCCCTATAAAAGAGACTGGGTGGAAGAGCTTGGCTTAAGAAAGACGCTCCTTGAATGGGATAAAACCGTAACCGAAACGACTGCGGACAGTCTCTTGAGTGTGTCTAGCACTGCAGATTCTAAAGTTAAGTTATCTTTACAAGGCTATTTTCCAAGGTTAAGCCAAATTACTAATGTCATTGGTAATTATCAAGCGGTTAGCGAAGTTGAAATCCATGCCTTACATACTGTTCTCATTGATGCAGATTTAGGCGGAGATAAAATGCGAGGTGTCGATGTCACCATCATTGCGCCGAAATGGGAGGTGCCCAATAAACAGACGATCAACTTGACTGGAAAAAATTCTGGTCATTCTTACAACAGCCGTGCTCAAGATGGACAAAGCCCTGGTGAAGCTGGGACCGATGGACTACCTGGCCAGCCTGGCGAGAATGGAGGGCATTTCTTCGGATTCGGCCTCGCTTTTTCTGGGATTGAAAATTTAACGGTCGTTTCGAAAGGTGGAAAAGGAGGTCGCGGACAAGATGGGGGAGCTGGGCACCCAGGCAATGATGGTGAAGATGGGGTAGTCAGAGCAGATTTTTCTATGTCAGTAGATGAGGCGCATAATGGGGCACAGGGTAAAAGAGATCTCTGGGAAAGATTTCAACACCCACCCGATAAAACTGGCGACATTGGGTATGACCAGGAATTACTTAATAGGGGAAAGGCTGGGGGCAAAGGAGGTAATGGGGGTAGAGCTGGAATAGGAGGGAATGGTGGGCAGCCAGGAAGTGTTGAGTTTATTTCATTGGATAAAACTACTCTAACAATCCCAACGAAAAGAGAGAATGGGCCTGAAGGGGAAGCAGGAGCGGTTGGGAATAAAGGAATAGGAGGTCGAAAAGGGAGAGATTGGGGAGGAGTTTGGCATACTGAGAGAAGGGGATTTAGTTTGCGATCTTATGACTATCCCGATAGCAGCTGGAATGGATTTAATGGACCGAGATTCCGTCCTGAAAATAGAGATGAATCCACACGAGTGAATGGAACGGAACCAACAGATAAAAACAGCAATGGAAGGGCGGGTCAACAGCCTTTAAGCCCATTTAATGCCATGGAGCATCTCTACCGCTACCGAGAATTTGCAATACAAGCCAGCAATCCATTAACCCTTCAGTCGATCGAAATTTTCCGAAAACTTTATGATCAACACGCAACGATTGTAGGGAAGGAAAGCGTTGATAATTTTATTGCTGAATGTGATCGGATGGAAGATTTTTTCACTAGCGCAAAAGATAAGACAATATGTCTCCCTTTTTATCATTGGATGGGTGATAGGATCCGAGCCTATCAGGTGCCTAATGGTAACCCCGCATTGGCAGCCCTTCTTCAATGTCTTTATACCTATACCTTGAGTAAAATCTGTCAGCTAAATGCTGCTGCAGATTCACGGTTGATAGTTGACATCAAAGGGTTTTTAGCGGGCGTTGAAAAGAATGTGAATGCCTTAAGGCAGCAAGATCAAATTGTGAAAATTAATTTTTATGAGGCAGAGTACACCGGCTATCTGAAAGGTAAAATAGGGGAGGCCGATCACCTTATCGACAAACTCAGAGATGATATCAAAGCTGCTGATAAAGAGATCGACGCTCAAATTAAAGTCCTTTTGAAAGAGATCCAAGATCTGAAGGCTAAAAATAGTGCCAACCAAAGTGATCTAAAAGCTAAGCGAGACAAACTAAGGGCAGAATTAGAAAAGCGGAAGATACTGGGCTTTGTCAGCATTGCGGTGCAGGCGATAGGATGTTGTTTTCCTCCTGCAGGGCCCATCGTGGCTGGTATTGTTGGGGTGGGGTTGACGGCGCTCGGCAACAACAGCCGAGCCGCTTTAGCCGGCTTGGGTGGAGCTATTTCTGTCTATGGTGAAGGGATATCGGCAGTCATACAAGATAGCAAAGCCACTTTATCTCCCTTCCACACGATGGCTTTAACCCGGTTAAGGGATGTAACTGTGACAGACTGCTCTTCTAGATGTTATCGATAATCCTGCAAAGACCGAAGAGCAGCAGATCGAGGCGATGGATAAAGCGATTGCTGAAATCGATAAGCAGCAAAACCAGTTGGATACATATAGAGAGGGGGTGAATGCTAATTTAGCACCAACTTTACATGAGTTGGTCGATGGAGCATCAAAAGCCCAGCAAGCGTTGCAGGGGAAATCGAAAATCAGTTTAGAGTTTAGCCGACTTGCCATCAAAAGGGCTTTCGAAGCGGTTAATCGACAAATAAAGGGATCGACCAAATCTTTTGCATCACAAGAGGGTTTTTTAACCATCATCCAGCAACTAGAAGAGGCCATTCAAACCACTGCAAATATTTACGAGTATGTCCAGGAAAATGAGGAACAGATAATGCTTGGAAGCTATTTAGCTCGTTTGGCGGCTCCTACGGCTCAAGATCCTCGGATTGAGGTCTACAAACAAAAAGTCTTCCGCAATCTTACATTAGAGCAGTATGCTAGGGCTGTTGCAGTTGTTCGCCAGTGGGCTTTTCCTTTTACTATGGCATATCTTGGCGATCTTGCGGTTCTTGATCCATTTGCAGATGCCCATACCATGGATAGCCTTATTGACGTAGTTGTTCGTCACCTCGGCCTTCTACAAGCCAAAGTGGAGGGGAGATCGGTAGAGACGAATTCTTCGATTGATACTTATCTCTGGAGAGGGGGCTTTTCAAATGAGGTCACAGTCGGACCTTTTTACATCTGGACCTGTAAAGAACACACCATTGAAATTACCGATTTAATTAAAGGAAAACAGGTTGTTTTCTTTGCCGATGTGAACCGTACAGTTGAAGAGATGAGTGCTATCAAGTTTAACCAGATCGAATTGCAGATCAAAAGTACCAACCCGATTTTACAGGCAAAATTAAGAAAAGCGCTTCAAGGTATTACAGTGGAGATGCAGCACTCAGGTCTTTCTTACTATAAGTACGAAGGTGAAATCTACCAGATGTCGAATGACAACGGCTTTTGCATTGCTTATAAGTGGGGTGCTCCAGGAGCCGATCCTGAAGCAGAAAACCAGGTCTACACTAAAATGAAAGAGGGGGACTTTATGTTAAGTCCTTACACAAGCTGGGCAATCACCCTGAAAGGAGCTGATGGGTTGCATGATTTAATTGCAAACAAGTTGGATACGATTCAGGTTTCCTTAGTAGGAAGGGGGCAGTATGTCATCGCTAAAAATGCAACAGGTAAAGTGAAAGGTTTGGAAGCGTACACAGAAATCCGCGTCTCTGGGGGGACAACTCCTGGGGTTATTCCACAATTTAAATCTCGGGCACAGCAAGGAGAAAGGGGGCAACAAAGAGTAGACGATAACGCCTCTGCTCAAAAGGATAACCCCCAGTATCTATACCAAGCGACCGACATCAGCTTTATTGTTCAATCTCAAACCATCAGTACTGAATTAGCAAATTTCCATTTCATACAAGGGATGCAGGCAGGACATTTGACAAGACAAGTCGATCATCTGATTGACTCGGTTAATGGGGGTAAACCTGTCCTTTGTGTGTTCAATATCAGCGATGTCCATTGGGTGACGCTCTGCTTGCTTAATGATGCAGAGGGTCAGCTTTTAGTCCTCTATAAAGACTCTTTTGGAGGGGGAAATACGGACCTTTCCAACTTGCTGGTGGGTAAAGTCGGTGAGTTCAAATCCCATCCAGAGGCTGAACAGGTGGGCGACTCGACAAGTTGTGGGATTTTGGCCTTTGAAAATATGCGGATCATGGCCCGTGAGATAAATAAGGACAGGGATCGATTCATCCGTGAGTTTGAGTCTCAAGTTTTCTGTCCACTGTCTACTGCCAAGACATTGAGAAAAGTCGATTATCCTAGGTTTTATATGGAAGGAGTCCAAGAGTCTGAAAGGTTAGCCCTTGCTCAAGCAGCAAGGTCGACACAATTGGCAGCTGCGCATCAAAGTGAGGTCAACCAAATCATTGCTGAGTTGAGAGCTAATGTCGCAACGGGGATCACTGTGCAAACAGAAGATGCGCGGGCAGACACAACAGGTACCATTGTCGTCCAAATCGGTGCTAATGATTCCCATTCTAACGATTATCACTACAGGATTGTCGGGAAGGGGATCGATGAGGCAGAAATCGAAGTAATTTTAAGCCAAAATTTTGGCTGGTTCAGAGGAGATGATTACCAGTTAGAAAATGGGGTGTTTAAAGTCTCAAAAAAACTGGCAACGGCAGCTTAGGGAAGGTGTAAATTTTATGATAACTTTTCATAATCAACATGATCGGAGGAGATATGAGCGGTAATCAATATCCATTGCTAGGCCCTGCAACATCACAACAAAGCTCATGGAGCTTGGGAAGTGATTTGAGTTTCTCATCACCATCGCCAGCTTTCGCAAGTGTGAATCCAACGTCAAAAGCAGCCTCCGATTTTTTTGGAGTAGCTTCTAGTAGGGATCTGATGAGAGATGTAAACACCCCTCGGCCTGTCACGTTGACCGATTTTTTACGCCAAGGGGAACCAAATGCCTCTCAATCGGTGGGGAACTTGATCCTCGATCTTGGAGCCAATATGACCCATTTAGATCAGGTCAAAGGGGCTTATGACATGGGGAAAACACTCCATGATACCTCAAAATCTGTTAGGGAAAGTCCTTGTCCTCTTATGGAAACAGCCGTGTGTAAAGTAGCCAAAGTGGGAGCAGAGATTGCATATGGGGCTGTTGGAACTACTGTGTTGTTAGAAGGAACGGCGTTGTTGATCGCTGAATCTATAGCCTTTCCCCCATTAGCAGCCGCGATTCCTGTTGCTGGTGCGGCTCTTCCACAAGCTTATGCAAATGTGCAAGCGCTAGCAACATTTGCAGGGAATAAGGCAGAGGCTGATTGTCATCTTCTATTTTCAGGAAAGGAATAAGACTTTTAGGATTCCCCATCGCCTTGTTTTAAAAGCATTTTCCAAGAGCTAAAGTGTAATTTAAAGATACAGGCGTGGTGAATCACTTCTGAATAGTAGCTGCGAAGAGGTTTTTGGTTTTGGTGATGATGGGCTGAATGTTCTCTTTTTTTGCAGAGAAGTTGACGAGGTCCATTTGATGTAGAAGGGGCTCCACATGCTCGGCTAGATGGGGATCTTTCTTAAAAATGCGTGTGATGATCTCCGTAGTTGTAAGGGAGGCGCTCGATGTTCCAATAAAGGGGTCTATGAATTCTTCTTGCCAGTTAGCAGGTTTTTTCTTTGGAGGAAACATCCATTTAAGAAACTCTGTGAGAGCATAAAAAGCGATGATCCCAAACGCGATAAGAGGGATAACGTAGGATGTATCTGTTACTGTGTATTGCTTGATCAAAGCGTTTCTAGTTGCCTCGTCAATTATAGGAAGGGGTAATCCAGGTGGAGGGGCAAGGGGTAAATTCATTTTCGTCTCTTCAAAAATGCAATCAGTTCAGCTAGAGGTTCCTTCTCTGAGGGAAGGACCAAAAGGTTCCCTTTTATTTTATTAAAAAGGGTATAAAGCTCCTTCTTTTTTACTTGCCGAAGAGAATTTAAGTTTTTTTGAAATGTTGTGCTTAACGTATTTAAAGCTAACATGCGGCCTGTTTCTGCCTCTTCAACAAAAAGCTGCCCCTTTGGCAAGAGCCTTTCTTCGAAAGGCTCTTCAACAAAAATGCCTACCAACTCGTTTTTAAGGCTCAATTTAAAGAGAGAACTTGCTTTTGGCAATGTTGCAAAGTCAGAGATAAGAAAAATAATCGATCCTCCATGAGGATCTGTCCTAGAAAGGTATGAGAAGGGGACTTCCCAGTTGGTGCCCGTTCCTTTTGGCTGGAAGGCAACCAGCTCTTTCAAAAGATAAGGCGCTGAACTTAAAGTTCTTCTGGGAAGGACAAGTTTTTCCTCTTTATCTGAAAAAAAGAGCAATCCGACACGGTCACGTTGATCCAGAGCTGCTAATGTGATGAGAGAGGAGAGATCGGCCATCCGATCTCTTCGATTAGGTCCCAAAGAAAATACAGAAGCAGACACATCGAACAAAATCCAGATTTTTAAATCTCTCTCTTCTCGATACCGTTTAACCAGCAATTTGTTCCAAGCAGCAAAATGGGTCCAGGAAATATCTGAGATGGGGTCGCCGGGTTCGTAGGCGCGCAACTCCTCAAATTCGATGCCCCGCCCTCTATAACGGGTCTTCCAAAGGCCGTCTAAAAGGCCCCTAACAGACCGTTTAGCCTCGATAACTAAATGTCGGACACGGTCGTTCATCAGATAATAGGTAACTTATTGAGAAGTTCTTCTGAGACTTTATCAGGAGTCCACCCTTCTGCTTCTGCTTCGTAGGTCAAAATCAAACGGTGGCGCATCACGTCGGGAGCAATCGCTTTGATATCTTCAGGTAAGACATAGCTTCTGCCATTTAGGAAGGCCAAGGCTTTCGAGCCAGCAGCTAAAGCAAGTGTTGCTCTTGGTGATAGGGCCCAATTCACAAGCCCTTTCAAAATCCCTTCCCCACGCATCCCCTTCCTTGTTTCTTCGACTAATCGGACAATGTAGTTGCAAAGCTTAGGATCGAGATGAAGTTGGTGGACAAAGCGCCGGCCTGCTTCTATCTCCTGTACAGTTAGGATAGGCTGAAAGGGGGAGAAGGGCTCAAGTTTGAGGCTATTTGCTAAAATTTTAGCTTCGTCGATTTCGTTGGGATAAGGGACTTTTGCATGAAGAAAAAAACGGTCTCTCTGGGCTTCAGGAAGTGGGTAGGTCCCTTCCTGCTCGATGGGGTTCTGGGTGGCAAAAACAGTGAAAATATTTCCTAATGGAAGCCTCTCTCCCCCTAATGTGACCTGCTTTTCTTGCATGGCTTCGAGTAGGGCCGATTGAACTTTTGGTGGAGCTCGATTGATCTCGTCGGCAAGAAGGATCTCTGTAAAGATCGGTCCTTTTTCCAAACTAAAAGTCCCCTCCTGTGGGTGGTAAATACGTGTTCCGAGAAGGTCCAGAGGGAGTAAATCAGGTGTAAATTGTATCCTTTTAAAATTGGCCTGAACCAATGTTGAGAGAATTTTGACCGCTGATGTTTTTGATAGCCCCGGAGCACCCTCTAAAAGCAAATGCCCATCCACTAAAAGGGTCATTAACATCGTGTCGAGCAGGCTTTGAGGCCAAATGACAACTTCACCCATTTTTTTTCTGACTAGGATAAACTTATTTTGTGTCGCGGATGCTTGCTCGGAAAGAAGGGGGGAAGTGCTCATTAAAGTAGCCTCTTTTTGTAAAGTTTAGGAAGAACCAAGGTAAAAGTCGTCCCTTGACCAAGCTTTGATTTCACCAAGATTTTTCCTCCATGTTTCAACACAATGGCCTCAACGATAGCAAGGCCAAGGCCTGATCCTCTGGCTTTGCTCGATCTTGCAACTTCTGAGCGGTAAAAGCGAGTGAAAATCAACTTCAAGTCTTCTGGCGGAATACCAATTCCTTTATCGATAAAGCTGACCTCAAAGGCATCTTTACGTTCTTTGATGTCCACTTTGACAGACACCTCATCTCTGGAATATTTAATACCATTTTCCATCAGGTTAAACAGGGCTCGTTCGAGCAAGTTTGGGACGCCATAAACAGTCACCTCTGTCAGCCCATGAGGTTCAATCGTGATTTGAGCCCCTGCCCATGCTTCGATAACCTGGTCTTTACATTTATTGAGGAGAAATAACAGATCGCATTCCTCAATTCTTTCTTCCGGAAGATTTTCAATGTCAGAAAGAAGAAGAAGTTCTTCAATGAGAGTGGTCATCCTCTCACAATTGCGTGTGATTTTTTCGACTATCAGATGGATCTGGTCTTTTGTTAGTAGATCGGGGTCTTCCAGTGTTTCTGCAAAACCTCTGATGATGGTGATGGGGGTCCGCAGTTCATGCGATGCATTGGCAACAAACTCTCGCTTCATCTCAATGACCCGATTTTGCGAGGTCTGATCTTGCAAAACTAAGATAGCTCCAAAAGATCCTTTGATAGGGACAGCAATCCTTTGGAAGTAGCGGGTTCCTTCTTCTTCTTCAAACTCAAGGAGGTCAATCATGGGTGCCCCTTCATTCTGGCACCGTTTAAGCCGCTCTAAAGACCCTTTTTTAAGATTTTCAGGTTCCCCAATAAAAATTTCTTCCGGAGAGGAGGCCCCAAAGATTTGGAGGGCACTGGTGTTGGCGTAGATCACATTCAGCCATCTATCGACAGCGACAACTCCCTCCACGAGAGATTCCAAGACCTGCTCTTTTTCTTGCCGTTCTTCAATCAGATGGTTGATTTGCTGCTGAACTTTTCGTGAAAGGGCATTCAATGTGTCGGCCAGTTGCCCAAATTCGTCTCTTGAGCTTGTATTGCGTAAAATAATTTCAGGAACAACTTGTGAAGTCCCTTGTTGAAAGGGGGCAATAGCAGAAATGATCTCTTGGATAGGACGTGTGAGGTAATTGAGAACAATCCAGGTCATCACCGAAAATAATAGCAAAATGAGTGTCGATAAAAAGACGAATGCAATTTTAAAATCTTGTGTGATTTGCATCACATAGCGAAGAGGAAAAGAGATCCTAACGACATAGGGCTCTCCGTGGAAATCGAATCTTTTAGCAAAATAGGCAAAATCTTGCTTAAGGATCACAGAATACTCTTCGTTGTACCCCACCCCTTTTTCGAAGGCTTCCAGAACCTCTTTGTGCTGTACCGGGAAGTCCCTGGCTAAACTGCCTCCTAAAAGCCTTTTTGTATGGGTGTCATAGAGAACCTGCCTTTTGTTATTAATCAACGTCACTCTGTAAAAAAGGGTCGGCTTTTGATCTTTTAAAGTGGTGATAAGTCCCACTTCATTTTGTGCTCCTTTGATGGCTGCAATCAGTTCATTGGCACGTTCTTCCATCACACCATACATGATTGCAGTTGCAGAGCGAGTCGCAAAGGGGATCATCAAGGACAAAAATAACAAAAATACAACAATGTAGGTCAGGATGATCTTTTGACGGAATGTCATCTTGTGATCACCTCGTGGCCATTTTGTGTGACGATCACCGTCTCCTCTAGCCTTACGCCCCCTTTCCCAGGTAAATAGATGCCAGGTTCAATGGTAAAACACATGCCTAGCTCTGCAATATCTTCGGAAGTAGAACGTAAAGTTGGCCCTTCATGCACCTCTAAACCTATCCCATGGCCCAAACTATGAGGAAAGTATTCACCATAACCTGCCTTGGTAATGATCTCTCTGGCAATTTTATCGAGTTCTTTAAGCGGGACTCCGGGCTTAATCGCGTCTAAAGCAGCATCCTGAGCCTTTTTCACGACGAGAAATATTTCTGCTAGTGGGTGATCTTCCGAAGGAAGGATATACCGACTCATATCGGACTGGTAGTGTTCAACTTCTACTCCGATATCGATTTGGACACTGTCGTTGGGTGTGAAACGGTGGCTTTTTGGGTTGTAGTGTGGGTAGGCAGTCCCTTTTCCAAAGCCGACGATGGGAGGAAAAGAGGGGTGGTACCCTCCATTCTCTAGCCAATAGATTTCCAAAAGAGTAGCCAACTCTTTTTCCGAAATTCCTTTTTTCAAGCTCCTTTCGATATGTAGATACCCCTTTTGGACCATCTCAGCAGCTTTTCTCATCAACACAATTTCTGATGGCTCTTTGATTTGTCTGGCCTTTGCAATGGGATCGTTGACAGGAACAAAGGGGAAGCCACTTTCCATCCATTTTTTGACTCGCCCCCAAGGAGATTCGGTTTCAGAAAAACCGATTTTCTCTTCAGGGCGCAAACATTTTAGCAGCTCAGCGTCATATTCTCGGGTTTCGATCACTTCGCAAGGTGCAATCGAACGGGCTTCGGCAGAGTATCGTCCATCGAGAAACAAAAGCATCTCTTGAAAGCGGATCAACAGCCTTCCTGCAGATGGGAATAACCCGGTCAGATAGAAAATATCGTAAGGGTCGGCCGTCACAAACCCCTCTATCTCGAGCCTCTCTAGCTCCTCTTCTACCCGTTCTTTCCGCATATTTCCCCATCGTAACCAAAATAAATAGAAAATAGAAGGATAAGAAAGGCTCCGTTTTCGGGAGCCCAATAGAATTCTACCTTTTTTGTAGCTTAGACTTTCAGCCTGAGCTTGTTTTTTGCTGGTTTTAACTCGCATTGTTTTATTGTTGTTGACAGTGTTTGGTAACTGTTATACATCAAAAAATAATGAGATTGTTTGTTTTGCTGCTTACTTTTGTGTCAGTTGCCTTTGGCCATGAGGGGCATCTTGCTCTCCTGGCTGAGGAAGAAATTGGAAGTTCAGGTTGGCTTCAATGGATTGGCAGTTTTCACTTTGTCTTTGTACATTTCCCTATCGCGCTGATTGTTTTAACTGCTGTCGCTGAACTGTTTTATTCCTTCTCCAAAAGACCTATTTACGATTACGCAGCTCGCTTTATGTTAATTGGAGCAGCCATCCTGACGCTGCCGACTGCCATTCTAGGTCTAATGTACAGTTTGACAGGGACTTACACAGGACATATGGAAACCCTGGTCTCATTACATAAATGGTTTGGGATCACTACCACTCTTTTTGCCATTTTCACAGCTTATATTAGGGAACGGGAAGGTAGAACAAAGCTTTATCTCTGTTCAATTTTTCTTCTTTTTATCCTCGTTTGCATAACCGCCCATTTTGGCGGCGCCATGACTTTCGGCTCTTTTGCTGGTTAAAAAACCTCGTGAAAAAAATATGATCCATAGATGATAGCCTTCACAAAAGGCTTCTCATGTTGGCTAGAGTCTCTTTTTTTTTCCTGTTGGTTTGTTCGTTAGTTGCTAAAGATGAACGAGTTGCACATTTTGATGGTTCTCCTGCAGGTATAGCAGCTGGTTGGGTCAATGTGATCTCCGGATCGATTGTCCATGGGGAGACCGATCTGGTCATACCGGGGATCGAGCCGCTTCATATCTCTCGTTCCCCCCTTTATGCACCTGGTTATGCATACAAAGATAAGGTGAAAGAGAGTTGGAATTTCCCTTTTATGGAGAAGCTTGAGCGGCAAATTAATAAGACAAATTACAAAGAAGATCTGGTCATTTTTCATGGGGCTCAAGAACTTCTCAGTTTTAAAGGTGGATCTCTAGAAGAGCCTGAATTGAGACGCTTTCAATCATCAGACCACCCGAAAGGATACACGAACCAAGGAGGTGCAAGGGCGACCGGTCGAACAGCTCTAAAAAATTATGCGATCAATAGGGGTTCTCCCCACTGGATGGTCCTCTATTCGGGTTCTGGAGAGGTGAGAGATTATAGAGGCGACCCACAGCAATCTGTTAGTAAAAACATCTGCCTCCCATTAAGGGAGATAGTGAGGCCTAATGGTTTTCGCCATGCCTTTCAGTACGACAACAATCAAAAAAAACAGGGAGTGACCGTCCGTACGCCTACAGGAAGACCTGTGGCCTATTACGGCTTTGATGATGCCGGAGACTCCCTGTTGGTCCAATCTTATGACGGCCGCTCTGTTGAGTATCAATTTCAGAGGGTGGGTGAGAAAAACGGATCGAGCTCCCGCTATTTAAAAGAGGTGCAGAGGACAGACGGTCCCTCGGTCAAATACCAATATGCCACTGAAGGTTCTGCAAACGGACAGCTCAAGAAAATCGAATATCCCAGTGAACGAGGCGCCTGTTTCGATTACTGGGATGGTGGCGACTATGTCAAGGAAAAGGGGAAAACGGTCAAGCTTGCAGATGCAGACTATAACAGGTCCCGCTACAAAGTGCACAAGCTGTTCCAGCCAGTTGGAGCCGATGCTAAAATGGTTCAAACCCATACTTTTGATTACTATTCGAAAGGGGATTCAAAAGGGGGGTGGACCGACGTTATCGATTTTGAAAAGAACAAGGATGTCTATCTTTTCGATGCCGATTATCGACTAAGAGAGGTTCGTTATTACAAGGGGATGGCTGAGAAGTATTTTGTTGAGAAATTCTTCTGGGATAAAGAGGGGCAGCTCACTTTATCTGCCTTGTGTGATGGAGACGACAATCCTCTTCGAGCAAAGCTCTACCGCTATATGGATGGAAGGGGAAACACCACCGAAGAGAGGGTTTTTGGAAATCTAACAGGAGATGGAAAAGCCATCCCAAGACTAGATGGGAATGGGAATTTTAATTTCAGCGAATTAGAAAGTTTTGGTACCTATTTCGACCACTCAATCGATGGAAAAAACCTACTTGTTAAAGAAAAACATGAAAATGGTTTAACAATCCTTTACAGCTATCGCGAGGGGACCGATCTTGTTGCTGAAAAGACAACGCTTGCACACGATATCAGTGTAAAAAAAGAGTCGTTTATTTACGACGATGACCACCGCCTCATTCAATCGATTGAAGACGATGGGGAACGGAAAAAAATTGCTCGATTCATCCCAATGGAAAGACCTTTTGGATACCCACAGGAAAAGAAAATTTTTGGTTGGAGCCAAGAAACAGGAGAAGTTTTTTTAGAGTCTTACCACTACACCTACAACATTATGGGAGATATTACTTCAGAGGAAAAAAGAGACACTAGGGGAAAGACAGTCTACAAAGTAGTTCGAGGCTATAATAGTCATGGGCATTGCACATACGAAATCAATGAGGTGGGTGATCATATCCAACGGCAGTTTGATCTTAATGGCAATTGCACCTTCGAGGAAGGTCCTAGAGCCGGTTTGGTCAAAGAATTCAAATACGATTGGATGAATAGATGCACTCAAGAGTCGATCACGTATAAAGGTAAAACGTCGAAAAAAGACTATGTCTATAACGAGAGGGGGCACCGGACAGCAACCACAGATCAGTTCAACCAAACAACTCTCTTCACTGTTGACCGTTTCGGAAACGAAACCCAGATAGAAACGCCTCCGATTTTTGTTGATGGGGCCGCTCAAAAACCTGTCATCCAACAAAGGTTCGACCATTTTGGAAATGTGATAGCTATTACAGATCCTTTAAGCCGCACCACAAAAAGAAGATACACATCAAGAAACAAGCCTTATCTTGTCGAGCATCCAAATGGAACGACAGAACAATTCCGCTATACGCCAGATGGTCATCTTTGTTTGTCGATTGATCAAGAAGGGGTCGAGACCCGATATCATTGGGATCCACTCGGTCGGCTAACCTCAAAAGTGACACCTTTTGGGGCCGAATATTATCATTATAAAGGGTTGTTGCTTAGCAGCTCTATTGATCTAGCGGGAATTGAGACATCTTATAAGTATGATCCTTTTGGACGGTTGTCCGAAACGGTTTGTGGTGAACGTAAAGAGGCGCTTTCGTATGATTCTTACGGATATCCTTGCCGAAAGAGCTATTATGAAGGGGATCGGTTACTTAAAACAGAAGTGACCCAATACGATGCCTTGAAAAGGGTGGTCGCAAGCTACGTGGAAGACCCATCAGGTCTCATTTTCTGTCATAAACGTTTTGAATATGATGGAGCAGGAAATTGTCTTGTCGAATGGGATGGAGAGGCAAAAACTACAAAAAAATACGATGGGGAAAATCGTGTGATTGAAGTGGTAGATCCCCTCGGAAATATCCATCGGGTCGAATATCTGAAGGGTTCTGTTCTCAAAAAAACTGTTACAGATCCTTTAGGGCAGAAGGTTGTCACTCTTTACAACACGCAGGGGAAAGAGGTGAAGATTTCCCATATAGACCGTTCCGGTATTGAACTGTTATCTCGAGAACTATTCTACGACCTTGCTGGACATCTTGTGAAAGAGGAGAAAAGAGCAGACGGAAAAGTACAAACCTTGCTCTATCAAATCGATTCAATGGGGAGGGTGATAGCCCTGATTGAACCGCTCGAGAAGGTCACAAGAACCAGCTATACCTCAACAGGTCGACTGGAGGTGCTCACTAAGCCTGATGGTGTTCAGCTAGTACACACTTACGATCGAGGCAGGCTTGCGAGCTTGAAAAGCTCTGACGGTCAACTTGTTTATAGCTATTCCTATTCGCCTCGTGGAGAGCTTTTGGAAGTGATTGATGAGGTGTCTGGATTTTCCTCTAGACAAGCCTTTTCGATCTACGGAGATCTGGTTGAAGAGGTTTTACCAACAGGGCAAACCCTCACCTATCAACACGATGGGATTGGCCGGATCACCTCTTATCCTCTGCCAGATGGTGGAGAGGTTATAATCGACTATAATGCCATTACAGCCACCTCTATTACCCGTTGTGATCAAAAGAAAAAACATCTCTATACCCACGCCTACACAAAATTTAATATTAGAGGAGATGTTACTGAGCAACAATTGATAGGGAATGGAGGAAGCGTCTCTTTTACGTTCGATGAGATGTACCAATTAAAAGGGGCTACCCACTCGAAATGGAAAGAGGAAGAGCTAACGTATGATAAGATCGGGAATCTCCTTTCTTATAATCTCAATGGGGAAAATCACCATTTTTCTTACGACAGCCTTTACCAGCTGATAGAAGAAAATAATCATAGTTATACTTTCGATCCCTTTCATAATAGACGATCAAAAGATGGGGATTGGTATCAACTGAATGATTTAAACGAGCTGAAAGCAACAGGTGCAAATCAGTATTCATATGATCCAAACGGCAATTTGACCCGGGTAGAAAATGAAAAAGAGACGTTGCTATTTGGTTACGATCCTTTAAATCGATTGATTTTTGTTCAAAAAGGGGAGCTGCAGGTCCACTTGAAGTACGATCCTTTCAACAGGCGAATATCAAGAGATGGTCAGCCATTCTATTTTTTCCGAGAACAAGAAATTGGGGATGAACATTCTCTCCGAATTTTAGGTCTTGGTTTAGGGGCTGATATTGGAGCAACGGTTGCCATCGAGCTCAAGGGTCAAGTGTATGCCCCGCTTCACGATCATAATGGCAGTATCACAGCCCTTATCGACCTCGATGGTAACTTAGTGGAAGAATGGAGCTATACAGCTTTTGGTGAACAGATAGGTACAACCCCATCCCCTTGGACCTATTCTTCAAAAAGACACGATCCTCTGACCCTCTGGCTCTCATTTGGTCGGCGCGATTACGACCCGGAAACCGGCCGTTGGACCACCCCCGATCCCCTTGGCTTTGCCGCTGGTCCTAACCTCTACGCCTATGTTTCGAACCGTCCCCTCACCCATCGCGACCCTTTGGGACTTTTTGATTCATTTGATTTTGCTAGAACTTCTGTTAGCCTTTTGACGCCAGGTGGGATTGCGGCGAATGCTGTTTCGTCAGGTTTCAGATACTTTTCTCCTGACACAGCGGAATGGGCGTATAGGCCCAATAAAGCAGATTTTGGATACAAATATAATGATAATCCCTATGTATTTGATGCAAATCCTAGGGGCTATGATCCTCAACCTGGTGTAAAACAAATCACGGTGAATGGGATGTTTATGTCTAATTCCGCAATCGGTTATTTTGGCGATTTCTTGTCAGAGTTGTCAGGTACGCCACATCAATGTATCGCAAATGTTTCAACAGGGTCTTTTTTCTCAGACTTGTTTCGTGCTGCTTCAGGTTTAATATTAAAGGAATACTCTAAAGCAACTGTGTTGACCCACCAAAAAATCAAAGAGGCATTTGATGAACCAAGTACAGAAAAAGTTCTATTAACACTTTATAGTGAAGGGGGAATTGTGGGTCGAGGGGCATTGGTGATGATAGAACCCAAGCTCAGGGAAAAGGTTGATGTTCTTGGTATTGGTTTAGGGTGTATGATTGAGCCTGAACTGTGCGGCAGCATTTTACACATATGTAGTTCCTCAGATCCTGTTGCTCGTACAGACCTTAAGAATTATATTTTGAATTATATTTTTGATAACTACTTTAATGTATGTACCTTTCAAAGAAAGCCCTCAGCTTTTTTGTTCGACCACAACTTTAGAAGCGATACAATTGCCGATCCAATTAGAAAAAGTTATGAATATCATCGACAGCACGGCACATTTAATGGAGCGACTGCTTATGTTAAATAAGTCTAGTTCTTTTTTTAGGTTCATCTTTTTTGTTGTTTTTTTAACTTTAGTTTTATTAGCAGTGATCAGTTTTTCGGGAGAATCCCAAATCACTTTTGAAGTGCCCTCAAATCTTAAAAAAGTTCGTATTTTTAAAAAAAATAAAGGTGTATCGGGTTATAGTAAACCTTCCATAAGTCCAGAGGATGCTATTGAAGGCGTTTCTTTTTCTGTAGACAAGGTAGTGGATTTATTTGAAGCCAGAGGAATCGTTCTATATTTTTCTCAGATGATTGAGAACGAAATGAAGATTAATCAGATGTTTGTTGATTCAGCAAAATTATTGTCAAAAGACGATATCGATCTTCGAGTTGGTTTTATGACAGTAGTATGTGCCAATCTTGGAGAGACCGTAAATGCTGGATATTTGAAGAAAGGGAACTTGCATTATGTATTGTATGGCAGCAATGCAATTTTGAAAATACGTCTTTGGGAAAGCTATGAGGAGGCTGAAAAACTTGATGGGTCAAAAGGCGCTTACCTTAAATCCAGCTAATTCCACTATTTCGCGCTAGCGTTTGTGCGAGACTTGAGGCTCGCCCTTTTCGGGAACAACTCCCCCGACTGATCAAGGGCACCCGAGTACTCGGGTGCCCAGTCGAGACAAGTCTTGACTAACAAAACTGCGACTGAGTCGCAGCACTCCAAAGATGATAATTACTCTTCTAACAAGAGGGGAACTGTCAATAGTTTGACTAAGGGCTCGTTATCTTGCCCAAGGTGAGGTGATGGTAGTGTTGCTAAGGCTTGAAGCAAAACTTCTGCCTCTTCAACTTTTAGCAACCGATTGTAGACTGGGGCCTTAAAGGGAGTTTTGTCCCCTTTTAAAACTGCTCGCAATAGTTCTATGGCGGCCTCCTCTTCGTGGCCGGCAGGAATCGACTGTAAGAGGTAACCTTTCGCACCAAAATACTCCAATTCAAATCCGAGTGTATCGATGGCTTTTCCAAGTACCTCAAAGTTTCTTTCTTCTTCAGAAGATAACGTTAAGACTTTAGGGATCAACAATCCTTGCTTAGGAAGGTTTGTAGGGGTTTTAGACTTCAATAGCTTTTGGTAGGCCCTTTGCAACGAAAGGATGGCAATTCCTTCTTGGGGATCTTTGAACAGGGCCGGCAAGGAGAGTGGATCAAAAATGATCAAACCTTTTAAGCAGTGCAAAATTTTTGCTTTTCTTTCAGGCTGATGGAAAAAAGAGGGGCTGTCGACTTGAGCAGGTTCATTTTGAGTCGGAGAGGTAAAGCTTGGGAAATATTGTTTGGGTTCCCATTTGTACTGCATCGGGGGAAGCGCTGAAATCACTTCTCGATCTAGCGGGAAAAGGGCCCTTTCGATCCCTTTTGCGATGAAATTGTGTAAATGACCCTTGTCTCTTAGGCGGATCTCTTTCTTCTGAGGGTGGACATTGATGTCGACAACACCTTTTGGCAAAGTCAAATTGAGTAAAAAAACAGGGTGGCGTCGATCGGGTAATGAAGGACCATAACCCTCTCGTACTGCAAGAGAGATCAAGTAGGGATCCACCATCCGCCTGTTTACAAGAAGAGTTTCATCGCTACGGGTGTTTCTGTGGTGAGCTGGTCCTAAAAGCCATCCAGATAGGGCATAGTCTTGATCGTGAATATTGATGGAAATCCATTCTTCTCTCGACTTGTCTGGGTCAATCTGTAAAAGGCGTTCCTTCATACGGTCAATAAAGGGGGCATCTCGGGTGATGTGCCCTTTGAAAAGGGTCTTTTGATCACTGATGAGCGAAAAAGCAACTTCAGGGTGACCTAAAGCCAATCCTCGAACTGCTTTGATCACCTCTTGGGTCAATCGATCAGGAATAGGGAGGAATTTTTTTCTGACAGGGACATTGAAAAAGAGATCTTCAACTTCAATGGTGGTCCCTTTATCCCGATGGCTCCGTTTGTTTTCACCTATTTGCCCCCCTTCTATTCTATAGAAGTGTGCTGTAGCTCCATCACAAGAGCTGATCATGGTCACTTTAGCAATAGAGGCAACCGAGGCAAGTGCTTCTCCTCTGAACCCCAACGTTCCAATCGTGTGTAAATCCTCAATGGTACGAAGTTTTGAAGTGGCATGCCTTTGGAAAGCTAATGGAATTTCTTCCTGTGGGATACCAGATCCATTATCGGTAATCCGAATCAATGTTCGACCACCAGACATCAGCTCAATTTGGATCTCTGTAGCTCCAGCATCGAGGCTATTTTCTACAAGTTCCTTGACGACTGAAGCAGGGTGTTCGATCACCTCTCCTGCAGCCATCTGATTGATCAAGTGTTCGTCAAGGGGGACGATAGGTTTTCTCATATGGAAGCTCTGAAACCATAAAGAAAGGTTCTGCCATAACGTCGGACAGGTTCTGCTATTAAAGAGGTGGCTGGAAATGTAAGTTCTTTCCCCTCTTCGATGTAGAGGATTCCCCCTTTTTTTAAGAGTTTAGAGGCTGATACTATCTCTAAAACATGTTGAGAAAGCATTTTCCCTTTCCATTCTTTAAGGTAAGGAGGGTCGGCAAAAATGATGTCAAAGGGTTCTTCTTTTTTTTCAATGATAGGAAAAAGGGTGAAAACATCTCCAAAATAGACTGTAGTTTGTTCTTCGCAATCTAATTTCAAAATATTCTCTTCTAGACATTTTTTTGGTGCCGATTCTTTTTCCACAAAAGAAGCATGGCTAGCTCCCCGGCTGAGCGCTTCGATACCAATTGCTCCACTGCCTGCAAAGAGATCAAGGACGCGCGCCCCTTCAACTTCGCCTTGGCAAATATTAAAAACAGCTTGACGGACCATCCCAGAGCTTGGGCGGGTCATGGAACCCTTTGGGGCGACAAGGTTGCGCCCTTTGTAAATACCGCCAAAGACCTTAATCATTTATTGCAAAGGGGTACTCTTTTTTTTCGTCACCTGAAACTACTACCATTGCGTAGTTGCCAGGCTCGAATCCTCCAAAGGGGCGGGTGTAAGAAAAGGAAAGGCGGACTTCCCCTTCCTTAGGGACAAAAGTCGAAATGGGGGAAATCTCTTTGCAAGTCTCTAAGTTGACCATCGAAACCTGTAGCGGAGGTGAAGGGTGTGTCACCTCCAAAAGGAGGGAAAGGTGGATTTCTGGTTCTTCGATGGCTACCCTTGTTACAGCCTCTTTGATCGTGCCGTCATCTTCAAGTGCTGTTCCAACGGTTCCGCTTTTGACTTTGGTTGCCCCTTGGTTCGTGGGAGGAAGGAGATAGATCCCTTCAATTTTCCAACCCTCTTTTTCTTCTTTTAAGGTGAAATCAATAGGAATGGCCTCACTTTCAGATTTGAGGGCCATTTTTAAGTAACCCTTTCCCCCATCGATGTGGCCATCTAGCACTTGGATGCCTGTTTGCGTTTTAAAGATAGGCCGTTCATTGACGTAAGCCACAAACATCTTAAGTGTTGTCCCTTTTTTAAATTCTTCTGAAGTCTCATTTTCATAAGACTCTTTTAAATTATCTTTTTGAATATTCTGCAAGAAGCGATTGGCCACTTCTGAAAGGGATTTAATTGCATCAAGGTCTTTTAGGTCTTGCCCTGAGGTCATTTGATTGATGATAAAGCCTAAAATTTTCCACTCTCCATCCTCTTGAGTTAAGGTGAAATTAACAGGGAATAAGGTGTTTCCAACATGAAGGACGACGGGGAAGACTGCGGTTTGCCCATCCACTGTGACTATCCCTGGTTCTATCTTATCATAGACAGTTAGTATGGGATAATCGGCCAAAAACTGAGCAAATTTTGTGTAGGGCATCGAAATTTTAAATTCTTTTGAGACACTATTGTAGGCATCAACTTGTTCCCCGTTTTTTAGATCACTAAGAAAAAGAACAACATTTTTACTTAGGTCTTTGGAGATGGCCTGTTTTGCAACAGTCTCTTTTTTTGTATCTGTGGCTGCTAGGAAATAACCACCCGCCATCAAGACGATCAAGATGAAACCGAACAGGAGTGGAAACCACAGCTCCCTTAAAATCGAAAATTCTTCTTTATCTTTTGTCATTGGTCCTCACATCTTTTGAAGTTTCAGCCATTTGCCCCTTTTTTTCCACAATCATATAGTCTAAATTCATCACCAAATAGATTCATCAGGAAATAGATTCAACACGAAGATGAGAAGAACACGAGGGTAACTTTCTCTTTTACAAGAGGATCTCTTCTTTTCTTTGAAAAGGAAATTTTACCTTCGTGATGAATCTATTTAAATTTAAACAGGATCAGATTCAGTCATGATGTCTACGTTTTTACTTTCGCTGTTGCTTGTTACTTTAGGATTGGAGGAGAAGGTTGGCCAAATGTTAATGGCCCATTTCCGCGGCCCCGAAGAGGCTAAAAAGTTGATAGAAGAGGCCCATATTGGAGGGGTGATCTACTACAACTGGAGTAACGATCTTTCCTCGCCAGAGAAAGTCAAAAGCTTAAGCCATGAGCTGCAGCAGATGACAAAAGTGCCCCTTTTAATTGCAGTAGACCAAGAAGGGGGGATTGTAGCCCGGTTGAAAGAGGGGTTCACCCTTTTTCCTGGGGCCAGAGCACTTGGATTGACTGAGGATGTTGAATTGGCAGAATCAGTTGCCCAAGCCATGGGGCAAGAAATGCAGGCTGTGGGGATCAATTTGGATCTTGCCCCAGTTGTTGATATTGCGTGGACTAAAGAAAGCCCTTTATTCCAACGAAGCTTCGGAAATAGCCCTGAAAAGGTTGTGGCCTTTGCAGAAAAGGTGATGGAGGGCTTCCGGAAATCTTTTGTTTTTTCTTGTTTAAAACATTTTCCTGGCCATGGAGCGGTTGAAAGCGATTCTCACTTCATCCTCCCTATTTTAAACAAATCGAAAGAAGAATTGCTGAAAACAGATCTAGTCCCTTTTGCGGCTCTTGCAAAATCTGCCGATTGTGTCATGACAGGACATATCATGGTCCCATCAATTGATGCTGAAAAAAATGGGACACTGTCTGAAAAAATCATCGGCATGCTCAGGGATGATATCGGTTATAACGGAGTTGTCATCACCGATTCCCTCGTCATGAAAGGTGTTTTAGAGCAGGCAAGTTCTGTTTTAGATGCTGCTATACAGTCGATCAAAGCCGGTGTCGACATTGTCTTATTGGGCGGAAAGCAACTTCAACTAGAGGGGGAATTTGAGCTCTCTGCTGAGGATGTTTGCAATATCCATAAAGGTCTGGTTGTAGCCGTCAACAAAGGGGAGATCCCAGAAGAGAGGATCAACCAGTCAGTTGATAGAATTTTAGCCTTAAAAGAACGGTATACAACGGCTTCCAATGTCCCTTTTGAAAAGCATGAAGCTATAGCCGATCGTGCCATAACCGCTCTATTAAAAAGTCAGTCTTCCCATTTAGGAGAGAAAATTTGGAAAAATGAATGTGGAGGGACAGTGGAAGGTTTGACCCATTGGAATAAAGGGGAAGCCTTTGGTTCATTTGGAATCGGCCACTTCATCTGGTATCCAGAAAATCAGATAGGCCCCTTCGATGAGACATTTCCCTCTCTTATTGTTTTTCTAAAAAAAGAAGGGGTGCAGGTCCCTGAGTGGTTAAATGAATCTAGATGTCCTTGGGTCTCCAGAGATCACTTTCTCAAAGAATTCAAAAGTGAAAAGATGGTCACTTTTAGACAATTTCTTTTTGAAACCAAAGATAAACAAGCCCTTTTTATTGCCTATCGACTCAAAGAGGCCCTCCCAAAAATTTTACTAGGACTGCCTGAAGAGCAGGTGGTAAAGGTCAAAGGAAATTTTTTTAGACTACTTGGCGATTCTCAAGGGATTTATGCTTTAGTTGATTATTTAAATTTTAAAGGAGCCGGCACATCGGCCAGTGAAACTTATAAAGGGCAAGGCTGGGGCCTGCGACAGGTTCTACTTGCCTCTGACGGAAAACTTGAATCTTTCATTGAATCTGCAAAAAAAGTATTGAGTGAACGGGTCGAGAATTCTCCAAAAGAGCGGGGAGAAGAACGGTGGTTGAAGGGATGGCTTGCAAGGATCGATTCGTACCGTTAACCTTGAGAGTGAATTACAAAATCTTCAGCTCTCTTTTTCAAGATCTTTTATGATATTTTACAAAAATCTTGAAAAAGAAGATGGTTTAGAATTTTGCAACTCCCTCTAAATTCTCTATGGCCACTATGCAGACCTACCCCTTATTTACAGAAGAGAAGCATGATGAAAGACTGCCTCCTATAGGTAAAGAGGTGTTTTTGTCTCTTCCTGATGAAGAGAAATATCACCACTTTCTCTATCTTTTTCAGCGATCTCAAGACCTTGATTACGAAGTACATGATGCGAGAGAAGGTCTCCATCAACTTCAAGTTGAGCTATCTCAGCACCGCGATATTTTAGAGGAGAAAAGAAAACTGACCCAAATCATAGCTGAACTCAATGAGCAGGTTGCGTTCTTTGAGGCAGAAAAAGGGGGTTGGGCTTCGCGTGAGAAAGAAGAGCTAGCTGCTGTAAAAAAAGAACTTTTAGATTTACAACAGGCTCTTTTAGTTCAGCAACAAGAAAAACAACAACTGTTGATTGAAAAAGGGCTCTATGAAAATGAACTAAAAGAAAGGGGAGATCAAAAAGATCATTTTGCCCTTCTTGAAAGAGCGCAGGAAGAGAATAGACTCCTTCGGATGGAACTGCAGAAGATCAAAGAGATCGTTTTGCAAGGGCTCAAAGAGGCAAAAGAGTTAAAGGTTAAGGCAATATCGGCGTTACAAGAGAAAGCCGACCTAGAGAAAAATCTCCACCGTTTCCGCTCCGAGGCTGAAACGCTTAAGCGTGAACGGGGTCATTTTGAAGACCTTCTGAGAAAATTAAAAAGTGAAAATCAACATCTAGTCCCCAAGTTAAAAGACGAGCTAGATATCACCCGAAGAGAGCTCGAACAGGCAAAAATTTCTCTGGCCAATCGTGTAAAAGAGGCAACTCTGCTGCAAGAAAAGCAAGAAGAGGATCGTGTTAATTATCTTGATCGGATCAAACTTTTAGAAGATCGTCTCAATACTGAAAGGACACAACGTGATGCTGAAATTGCACGTCTTGCGGGTGGAGAAGAACTTTTACTCCGTCTTTCGCCCCACATTGCTGCGTTGCATAAGATGGTTGTGGATAAAGATAAAGTAGAGGTTTTTGAACAAGACACTTCGTCTCCATCTCTTTTTGATATCATCAGTAAGAATAGTAAAGAGCGTTTGTTTTGACAGAGATCATCTTAGGGGTTGACCCAGGCTCTCAGGTCACTGGATGGGGTGTGATTGCCTTTAGAGGAGGCAAGTGGGTGGCTCTTGATTTTGGTTGCATCAGGCCTACTAAAGGAGCTCTTCTTTCTTCACGTTATCTGACTATTTTTGAAGGGATCGAGGCTCTTATTGAAGAGTTTTCTCCACAAGCCGTCAGTGTAGAAGACCAATTTGTAGCACTTAACCCTAACAGTGCCTTGAAGTTGGGGATGGCGCGTGGCTCTGTCATGCTGGCTGCGGCAAGAAAGGGTGTTCCACTGTTTACTTACCCTCCAAAAAGGGCAAAAAAAGCCATTGTGGGTGTGGGGCAAGCTTCGAAGGAACAAGTGCAAAGGATGATGGTCAGCCTTTTGTCTTTAAGTAAAACCCCTACTCCTCACGATGCAGCAGACGCTCTGCTATTAGCCCTCTGTCACGCCTACTCTCACTCCAACCCATTACAACGAGGCAAAAATGTATAGCCATCTCACCGGCATTCTAAAACAAGCAACGCCAGAAAAAGTTGCCCTTGATGTATCTGGAGTTGGTTATAGAATTGGCATTCCTTTATCTCTTTTTTCAAGACTTCCTCCATTAGGTTCAACTCTTACTCTACACGTCTCTTTAGTTGTGCGGGAATTTTCACACGCTCTTTGGGGCTTTAGAGAGGCTGAAGAGCGGGATTTATTTGAACAGTTGATCGACTTATCAGGTGTTGGCCCAAAACTTGCGATTAGTCTTCTTGGACATATGGAGCCTGCAGATTTTTACAAAGCGATACTCAACGCCGATATCGATGGTCTTGCCAGAGTGCCGGGCATTGGGAAGAAAAAAGCAGAAAAACTGATTTTAGAAATGAAAGGAAAACTGCCTGAGACCTATCCCTCAGCTCAGCAATATGCTGTTCCACTCTCAGGGCAAGCCGCCCTTCTTTCTGATGCAACAAGGGCCCTTGTCCATTTAGGTTATGCCCATCCAATAGCCTCTCGAGCTGTCCAAAAGGGGCTATCTCTGCTGCCAGAAAGCGCCCACCTTTCAGCACTCATTACAGAAGCCCTGAAACACACTTAGCAAAAGCTGTGTCATTTTGTCGAAAAAATTCTAAATGTTGCTTTATCAATCCAAACGCAAAAGCCCCGAAAGCAGACCAGCACTTGCTAAAAATTGCCTTCTGAATCAACAGGGCAATCCTCTGATAGCCTCCCTTACGAGGCCGTGAAAAAATCAGGAACCCTTTTCACATTGGCTAAAATGGCTTGGTGCTTTGCTGCTTTTCCCTCTTTCTGAGCCGAGGGGGTTTGGGGGAATGATTGAGATTTCCATTTGTCGAAAAGTTGGGAAATGATTTCTCTTAAGTTTCACCGTTACTATTTTTCTTTGAAGTTTGGCCTTCTTGTTGCGTAATCGGCATCGAAGGCTTTTACAAAGTTGTCGATTTCAGACCATGCTTGAGCAAGAGCGGGTCCGGGAGCTTCTTGTGAGCCAAATCGTTTCTCCATGTAGCGCTCCCAGTTTTTCCCCGGAAAGTCCCCCCTTCGCATATTTTCGCTCGGCGTTGTGCTGGAGATGGAGAGTCCATCGTACCCATTGGCTAATCCGATGTCGACGATCATCCCCAAAGAGGCCTCAGCTCTTTGTGTTGCAGCTAAACGTTCAGCCCGTTTTTCTTCAGGAAGCAAATCGATTGAACTTTTTGCAATCAGCAATTTCCGGTAGCAGTTCATGATCGATTTGCCAAAACTTGCCCTGGCATTCTTGTAAGCAATATGATCAGCCTCTCCTTTTTCCCCCTTAACAAACCAGTATTTGAGTGCTGGGAGAAGGTGTATAAGACTGTCGTGAATAAATTCTTCCCCCGAAGACACGAGGGCATCGTGAGTAAAAAAGGCCTCGACATATTCGAGGTCATTTGCAATGCCTTCGCTTGAAACGACATCAAGGGATGGGACTTTGTACCCTTCTAAAGCCCATTCTTCACTGATTTTTTTCCATCTACCTAATAAGGCTTCTCTATCAGGTAGGGTTAATATCCCATTTTTTGGGTCAAACGTGTATCCCAGATCTTTTAATATTCCGATCTCTCTTTCAGTGAACGATTCGAACGTATCTTTGACCCCGTTTGCTGATGGATCAACCCCTGGAAAGTGCTCACTCCTTTTCTTCTTGATGTTAAGCTCAATCTCCTTTTCTTTTCCTTTGGGGGGGGTTAAGTTGTTGCAATCGTCTTTGATCTTGAAGGTGTAAACATAACCATTGCTGTGGGGGTCTGCTGCTCGACCCGTACAATCCCACATAGCACTAGATTTTTTTTCAAGCTGCTCACGTTCTGTTGTTTTCAAAATTATCGACATTTGCCGCTTCAGGTAAGGTTTTGTTGTTGTCGTCAAATCTTCAGCCTCTTTTGCTTTACCCAGCCTCTTTTCTATCATTGTTTTCAGTTTCCCAGTAGCAGGCTGGCTTTTTGGGTCGGTCAGCCTCTGAAGGAGATCTTCCATAGAACCTTTTGTCTTGTTAGACAAGGCTTTCAACTGTTCACAGATCTCTTTGAGTTTTTCTTCAGGTCCAATCACAGCATAATTCACGCCATTGATTTTAACTGAATGGACCGGATCATCACTTTTCTCAAGATGAAATTTCTCTCCAAAGTATTCAAAATAAATCTCTCCAGACATCTGTACCTCCATGTTCATCTAATCAAACGGATGTTAATAAAAGATGAAGGAATGGGGGTCGCTTTCAAGATTGAGGCCGATCTGATTTCGTGAAGCGTTTGGAGTACTAAATTCCTGTTTAGCTTTCATTTTTAGATAGTTATGAAAGCTAGTCACTAGTTTGGCACTTTAAGGCTTCCGCTCTATTGCTTGTCATTCTTGGTCCCGAATGCTTTCAAAAAAAGTGGCTGATTGTTAAAATCTTTGCTTTCAACTTGGATTTGAAGACCTTATGGCTACTAGACCCCTACAATTTTCTGTCCCCTCCGATGGTGAGAGTTTGACAACTCAGATGGCCAAACATTTTGCAAGTTTGGTCAAGAAAGAAGAATCTTCACTAACAATCGAGGTCCGTTATAAAGACCATGGCGGCTTGAAACAAGGCCAAGAACTTGCTGCTCTTCAAGCGGGCTCACTTGATTTTGCTACCCTCTCCTTTTCTGACTTTGGTGTTCCTTTTGATGCCTTGTTTAGGCCCTATTTGATAGAAGGCTATGCTCATCTCAGAAATGTGGTAGAAAACGACCCTTTTTGGGAGGCATTTTGTAAGCAAGTTTCTGAGCAATTAGGAGTTTCCATCCTGAGTGTGATCTACATTGGTAAAAGACACATTGCAACCAAGGAACAAGCCATTAATACCCCGGCAGATCTTAAGGGGCGTGTATTTAGAGTACCACCAGGAGATGCTTGGAAAAATATGGCGTACGCATTTGGCGCTACACCAAAATCGATCGGTATTGGCGAAGTGGTAAAAGCCTTAACAGATGGGACCGTTGACGCAGTTGAAAACCCCCTCCCCGGAATGCAGGTCTATAAAATCGACACCGTTGCAACAACCATCTCTTTAACAGGACATATGGTTGACTGTCTCTTGGTGGTTCAGTCAAATCACGCACCATTAACCTTGCAGCAGCAAAAAGTAGTCCAAGAGGCTGCAAAAGTAGCTCAGGCTTGGCATGATCCTCAAAGACAGAAAGCAGAAACTCAATTGCTAGAAGCTTATCGCAAAAGCCATGTCGTCCAAGAGGTCGATGTTTCAGCCTTTCAAAAGGCAGTAGATCGTTATTACAGTGAGCATGTTCCACTAACAGATGAGCAGCAAGCTTGGATTAAAACGATCCGAGATTTGGCATAGATTCGGGTGAGCGTTGTTCTAACTTTGCATAAAATCTAAAATCGTTTAGCTACAGAAAATGAGTTAGACAAACTAAGTAAAGAGATTGCGGAACGGATCTTCTCTGAATTTCAACAGAACGTTTTGATATCTAGTGATCCTATGAAAGATGAAGTCTTCAGACGTTTATATTTAGGCGGAGCTAAAGAGGAATTTGCTTTTAAAAGTAAATTTAGGGCTTCCATTATCAAAGTGCTATCTGGTGCTGCAAAAATCGAAGTTTCTCCACCCCCCTCTCCCATCGACACTTCAGCTTCGTCTTTTGACGAATTTTCTGATTAGAAAGGCTTTAAGCTATCGCTTGGGTTGTCGGCTTGTAAAGCAAGGAACGGGACCTTAAAAACAACAAGAAAGCGTGTCCTGCAGGGAAAAGAAGGGCAATAAGCAGCGCGTTTAGCTCTGAAAGTTCGGTGTAAGATAAAAAGATAAAGAACGGAATGAAAATAAAAAGAAAGACCGATGCTACGCCAGAAATGAGGATATAACGGGTTTCTTTATAAGAGGTAAGGAGCGCTAAATAGGTTGTTCGAACACCTTCAAAGCCGATGTAAAGTAGAACCGCTACCCATCCTCCTAGAAGAAGAGGGTCAATAGGGCTAAATTGTCCGGCGAAAAATGCGTTGCGGATCCATTCGACAGCATAGGGAGACAGGAGAAGGGCTGCAGCTAATGGTATAAAAACTGAGATGAGCGCAGATAAAATGACTTTTGGGATGACTTGTTCTTTTTTTTCTCCAATGTAGTTAGCCACAATAGCTGTCACAGCCTTGTTGAGCCCTTCAGGGAAAAAGAAAAAAAGCATCAAGAGGCTTTGGAATATCCCTGCAAGAAGCATGTGATTAGTGCCAAGACGCCGCATCATTTCATAGAAAAGAGACCAGCCAGCTAACTCAATCGTCATGGATAATCCTGCTGGTATTCCAAGGTAAACGCATTCCTTAAAGAGGGGGAAATCAAGTTTCCAGTTTGAGGTGCCAAATACTTGTCTGTATTTTTTCCTTAGGAAGAGGGCAAGAAAAATAAAGGTTTGAAAAGAGGTCCCCATGCATGTCGCAAGAACTGCTCCTTGAATGCCAAGAGGAGGAATAGTCCCTTCAACGCCAAAGATCAGCAGATAGTCGAGGAGGATGTTTAGGACATTTGTGGCAATTGCCACCCAGACAATCACCTTTGTTTTCCCTCTGCCGATGAAAAAAGCGGCAAGTGGATGGTAGGCAAAAGCAATAGGTGCTGAAAGCAGCATCCATTTTAGGTAAATGGCCTCCAGCTCACGTCCAGGGCCAAAAATAGTTTCAACACCCCAAAATGCGAATGGAACAAAAAAGGCAGTAGAAAAAACCGACAGCCATACCATCTGCCAGACAGGCGCCCCGAGACTTTGATACTCTTTTGCACCATAACGTCGTCCAACAAACACTTCAGCGATCGAGCCGATCAGACACAACCCAGCCAGAAAGGTGACACCAACAATCGAAGCACTAACGGCGGCAGTCATCGCATTCAAGTCATAGGCAGCCAAAAAGAGGCGATCGACAAAGATCATGAAGAAAAATGACAAGGAGGTCAGCATCAGCGGCAGGGCTAGAGCTGTTAGCTCACGGACGGAAGCGGGAGGATGACGAGTGAGCGACATGATAAAAAATATTACACTGTTGATAGATAAGATTCACTCTAAATCGACAAGCTTTTGCTCTCTATGCAGCAGAGAACGGGAGCGGATGTAAAGAAGCGATGCATGGCCGAGAGGGAAAAGAAGGGCAAGAAAAAGAGCTGTTAGTTCGGCTGGTTGCCCCCAGGCCATCAAGAGAAAAAAAGGGAGAACGATAAACAGTAGAACCGAAGCCATTCCGGTCCATAAGATGAAGTTTGTCTCTTTATAGGCTGTTAAATGGGCGGTTAATCCAGAGCGTAGCGCTTCAAAAGAGATATAAAGAAGCACTAATACCCAGGCTCCAAAAAGAAGGGCGTCGATTTCTATCCCTTCCCCATTCAGAAAGCCAAGGCGGATCCATTCAACTGTAAGGGGAGAAGTGATAAGTGCGACAGCGAAGAGGGTGATCATAAATTGCAAGCAGGAATAGAGAGCTTTTGGGATGAGCTCCTCGCGCTTTTCTCCGATATAAAATGCCACAATCACCGTCATCCCCTTTAACAGCCCTTCTGGGATGAAGTAGAACAGCACAAGAAGGCTTTGGAAAATCCCGGCAATCGTGATGTGGTTATCTCCAAACCACTTCATCATCTCATAAAAGACTGACCATCCGAAAAATTCCAATGTCATCGATACACCTGCAGGTATACCGATCCAAATACACTCGTTAAATAGAGGCCATTGGATTTTCCAATTTCCCGTTCCAAACCTTTTCCTGTTTCCTTTGTGGATAAAAAAGTAAAAAAGGGCTCCAGTTTCGAAGACTGTACTGAGGCTGGTGGCAATCGCGGCCCCCTCTATGCCGAGGCTGGGGATCCAACCTTCCATGCCAAAAATGAGGAGATAGTCGAGGAAAAAGTTAAGCCCATTGGTGATGACGGCGATCCAGACGATTAGAGCGATCTTTCCTTGGCCAATAAAGAACGAAACAACAGCTTGGTAGGCAATATAGACGGGGCCAAAAAAGACCATCCAATCAAAGTAGATTGCCTCCATTTCCCGTCCCTCTCCAAAAATGAGACGACCTCCCCAAAAACCTAGGGGTAAATAGAAGACAAAAGAGAAAATGGAATACCAGAGCATTTGCCAGACAGGGGCGCCAATTCCTTTGAGCTCTCCCGCGCCAAATTTCCTGCTAACAAAAACCTGGGCTATCGAAGCAATGGCGGCAGCTCCATTGATGAAAGTCCATGCAATGACCGAGCCACTAACGGCAGCATTCATAGCGCGTAAGTCGAAAGCTGCTAAGAACAAGCGGTCTACAAAAATCATCGCAAACCACGAAAATGAGGTGATCATAAGCGGGGTCGACAAAGAGAGTAGCTCTCTGATGGAGGCGGCTGGAAATCGGGTTAATTTCATAAACTACAAAAAATGTTATCATACTCATCCCGGACTTCGGTGGCAATTTAACTGAAGAATAAACCCTTCTTATTGAGATGAATTTAAGAAACGACCAACCAACAATCGCTGCAATTGCAACACCCGCCGGTGAAGGTGGTATTGCAATCATAAGATTATCAGGCTCTTGCGCTGTTTCTGTTTGCCAAAATTTGTTTTCAAAAGATCTTGCCAAGGTTGACAGTCACACGATCCATTTTGGCAAAATTAAAGGGTCACAAGGCGAAGTAATCGATGATGTTCTCCTTCTTTTGATGCGCGGCCCTAAGACTTTTACGGGTGAAGATGTCGTTGAGCTTCATTGCCACGGTGGAACGCTTGTTTCTGGTTTGGTTTTGCAGAGGGTTTTGCAAGAGGGAGCCACCCTTGCGAGGCCAGGCGAATTTTCGGAGAGGGCTTTTCTCAATGGAAAAATCGATCTAACTCAAGCCGAGGCAATCCAATCGCTGATTTCAGCAAAAAACCAACATGCATTGAAAGCAGCTCAAGAACAATTGCAAGGGGGATTGAGGCACAAGATTTTGTCTCTCAAAGAGTCATTAACTGCAATTGCAGCCATTTTTGAAGCTTGGGTCGATTTTCCGGACGAAGGGCTGGAGTTTGCAACAACTGAAGAGGTCGTGCAAGAGCTTGAAACGGCCCTTTCTGAAATGGAAAAGCTTTTAAAAACCTTTCAGCTAGGGAAATTTGCAAAAGAGGGGATCAAAATTGCCCTTATTGGTGCACCCAACGTAGGGAAATCCTCTTTAATGAATGCATTGATCGGCAGAGAAAGGGCGATTGTTTCCCCTCATGCAGGGACCACACGAGACACCGTTGATGCTGAATTACAAATCGGTGGATTTCATGTGGTATTAACAGATACTGCTGGGATTAGAGAAGTTGGGGAAGAGATTGAACAAGAGGGGATTCGTCGTTCTAAAGAGACATTGGAAAAATCGGACCTTGTCCTTTTTTTAGCTGATGGAACTCGTGGTTGGACTCAATCTGAACAAGATATTGCCCCTCTCCTCCCTAAAGACCGAACCTTTTTGGTTTGGAACAAAATTGACCTTCCTCACGAAGAAGCACCACATCAATTCCCCCACGTAAAAATTTCTGCTAAAGAAAAGCTGGGCATCGAAGAGTTAAAAAACCAAATCAAACACCATCTTTTTGCAGGTCAGGGGCCTTCAGAAGAGGGATTTCTATTAACAGAACTCCGCCACAAACAGGCTCTAGAAGAAGCTGCAACTCTACTCGATGTTGTGATCAAAGGGCTAGGCGGAAACATTTCTCCCGAATTTTTACTCTTTGATTTACGATCTTCTTTAAAAGCGCTTGGCAAAATCATCGGAAGTGATATCACTGAAGATATTCTATCTGCCATTTTTTCCCGCTTTTGTATTGGAAAATGAATAAAAAAAGAAAAAGTTTTTTTGGTCCAAAGTACTGCCAAGCAAGGGTTCAAATCCCGAAAGTTGCCCTATTTGTTCCCTTATTTAAATTTCTTTAAGTCTCGCGAAGGGTTTGAGGTTGGGCTAAAATAGAAACCCGTTTCAATTTTTGCCCAACCTCTTTGGAGTGCTCTGAGTCCATTTTCGCTTTGTTTTAAGAGCATTTTTAGACAAATTTTGACAAAAGCAAAGCAGATCTGTCAGCAAATTGCTGGGGACGCATACGACGCATTTTTTGATGGTAAAATCAAAGAATGTCAGGTGTAGTCGAACGAGAATTGAGATTTGGTCCCTATCGCTTTTTTTCGACGATAGTGGACATCACCTAATTTCTCGGTAAGACCGGATCCATTTGATCAGTTGTTCTGGAGTGACTCCTAAGCCTGCCAGTCGACTTTGATCCATTTGCTTCAGGTCTTCCAAAACATCGTCGAAGAAGGCTTGGCGATCGTTAATAGGCACAAGTGTTCTCGCCTGTTGCAGCAGATATTCTCTCATTTGATCACCTATGAGTTCTTGAAGAATGACGTTCCGGACAACCTCTCTTCGCTGTTGACGATACCGAACCCTAACCTCATCAAATCCTAGTGCCTTTATCGTGGAGTCATAAGCAGCGCAGGTACGCATATAGGAATAGACATAGAGGTCTATAAGGGGGCGGACATCTTGTAATTCGTAGATAGCAATCATGGCCGACATGTAGTCGTCGACTTTGACATCACTAAAAGCAAGAGGAACGAGATTTTTTTTGATTAATGAGATGTTTGCTGTAAGGCGGGCTGTTCTCTTATTCACGTCAGCAAAGGCCTGGAGGTAGCTGACGTGTACCAGTAGGAATAGGCTTTGTTCAAACGGGTCTCTGATCAAAGCCGCTTTATTGGCAATACCCTCAAGTTGCTTCTCTAATCGTTTGGGGTTTTCGGAAGGAATATAGGTCGAGCCGCCTATGCGAACCCCATAGTCGCGCACCTTGCCAGCATACTGAGGTTCAACAAGTCCATCTGCCAGAAGGTAGTGAAGTGTGCAGATGGTGTTTCTGTTTATCTCTAGGCGTGGTGCATTATCTACAAGATAGCGAATCGCCTCCTTGTGGTTGAGAATCATCACCTTCTCCTCATCAAGTTTGCCCTCTGCGCTATCACCATGAAGAAGTAACCGCTCAGTGTCCAACAAAGAATAGGTATTTCCCTCTAACCGGGACGAATTATAGGACAAATCAATGAGCAACCGGTTGAATATCTGGTTTGCATATGTTCCAGCAGGATCCTGTGCATTGGCTCTCTGGCCGGCCCCAAGCAGTTGATTTTTAATATGTTCTGGGAGGTAAAAAGTTGAATTTGGCTTGTAGCTGTCGAACCATCCATCTGAGTATGCGACTGGCAATCGTTCAAAAAGGGGGAGTCTGATTTTTTTTACAACTCCTTCACTCGCAGAACTGAAACAACTACTGACTTCTTGAAAAGGGGTCACAGGGGTGTTTATAATGGGGAGATACTTGGTTCCCCGCTTCTGGCCGATTTTTTTAACCATCCCTTCTTGAATGAGTTGGTCTAACCACCGTCTAACCGAACGTTCTTTGAGGTCTTTATCTAGCTTTTCAAGCAAATCAAGAAGGCTAACTGGTGTAGACTGCATACTTAACAGTCTCAAAAGAGCCATTTTCTTATCCCGCGTATTCATTTTTTTGTATTCCCCTGAATACGGCCATTTTAAGATAAATACGGCCACTTTTCAACTAAATTTGGCCGTATTTCTTGTTGTTTGGCCGTAAACCTAAAATACGGCCACTTTTCAGCTAGGGAAATCCTCTTTAATGAATCCATTGATCGGCAGAGAAAGGGCTATTGTTTCCCCTTATGCAGGGACCACACGAGACACCGTTCATGCTGAACTGCAAATCGATGGATTTCATGTAGTATTAACAGATACTGCTGGGATTAGAGAAGTTGGGGAAGGGATTGAGCAAGAGGGATTTCTATTAACAGAACTCCGCCACAAACAAGCCCTACAAGAAGCGGCAACTCTTCTAGATGTTGTCATCAAGGGGCTAGGCGGAAACATTTCTGCCGAATTTTTACTCTTTGATTTACGATCTTCTTTAAAAGCGCTTGGCAAAATCATCGGAAGTGATATCACTGAAGATATTCTATCTGCCATTTTTTCCCGCTTTTGTATTGGAAAATGAATAAAAAAGAAAAAGTCGAATTGATCGAAAAAGAACTGAACAAGTTCATACCAGATCCACAACCAGCTTTGCATTTCAAAGATGTCTATACACTTCTTGTCGCTGTGATGTTATCTGCACAGTGTACCGACGAGCGGGTTAACAAAGTGACGCCGACCCTTTTCAAATTAGCTGATACCCCCAAAAAAATGGCAGATTTGCCAATATCTGTCATTGAAAAGACCATCCATTCTTTAGGGTTTTTCCGTGCTAAAGCCAAAAATTTAAAAGCCCTTTCTCAAATGCTTGTGAATAATTTTCATGGTCAGGTGCCAGATAATTTAGCCGATCTTGAAACGTTGCCAGGAGTGGGGCACAAAACAGCCTCAGTCGTGATGGCCCAAGGCTTTCATGAACCTGCATTCCCTGTGGATACCCACATCCACCGTCTTGCCAAACGTTGGGGCCTTTCCTCGGGAAAAAATGTGGTTCAAACTGAGGAAGACCTGAAAAAGCTTTTCCCCAAAAAAGATTGGGCTCGTGTCCACTTGCAAATGGTCCTTTTTGGTCGGAAGTATTGCCAAGCAAGGGTTCATAATCCGGAAAGTTGCCCTATTTGCTCCCTTATTTAAATTTCCTTAAGTCTCGAGAAGGGTTTGGAGCTATGAGTTCTATCGACTCCAGGATATGACAAGTAATGCTTTAGGATCTTTTTTCACAAGATGACAATTTGCTCTGTGAGGATCCGATCGCGGAGCCTCCAGTAAATTGAATTGTAGGTGACGATATCAATTTTTCGATCTAATTTTTCCTCTAGATCGAACTTTAAATCCACTAAGTCAAAAAGTGTCTTGTTGTTTCCTTCATATTCGATCAAAAAATCAACATCGCTTCTCAATTTTGCAGTGCCTCGAGCAAACGAACCAAAAATCGAAGCATGTTTTACTTCATGCTTCTTCAGAATAGGGAGCGCTTTTTTTTGATAGAGGAGAGAGAGTCTATTGTTTTTTTCATGAACTTACATACCGCTATAAATTTATAGTAACTGAAATTGAGCATAATTTGGCAAGATAGCAAAAATACGATGACCCTGAGGTTTAATTTCACAGCCTCTCCAGGACTTCTCCGCCGTTTTATTAATTCCCCACTCTTCCATTCACTTTTTTCTGCTGATGGGGTAGTGTTTTCTCTCTCGGGAGTATGAGATGGTTGCGTTGAAAATTAAGAAAGGATTGGATGTGCCAATAAAGGGGGCACCTGTTGGAGTTTTAAGCCCTCTTGAAGCTAGCGGTCGACCTGTTTTTCCTCATCAGATCGCATTGGACCTTTCCCCTTTCGATAACAAAAGATTTCGGTTACTTGTGAAGCCGGGCGATAGGGTAAAGATCGGTCAGCCTCTTGTTTTTGATAAGGCTTTAGAGGAAAGGGTATTCGTTTCTCCTGCAGGGGGAGTGGTCCAAGAAATTGTCAGGGGGTTGAAACGTAGGCTTCTTTACATTCCGATTCAAGTGGATGAGAATGAAGAGGTTCATACTTTTCCTGCCATTGATCCTAAAATTGCCTCCAAAGAAGAAATCCTCCAAAGGATATCGGAGGGCGGGCTTTTACCTTTTATCCGGCAGCGTCCATTCGATCTTTTGGCAGATCCCAGAAAAAGGCCAAGAGACATTTTCGTCCAAGGAGTCAACAGCGCCCCTTTTGCCCCCTCACCTGCAATGCAGTTGGAAGGTCACCATGAAGATTTTAAGAAAGGGTTGTTCGCTCTTTGTAAATTGACTTCGGGCCGGGTTCATGTTGTAACGCGTGAAGACATTGTTCTTGATCAGGTAGACGGTGTTTCTTATCACACCATTTCTGGCCCTCACCCTTCAGGCCTTGCCTCCACCCACATCAGCCTTTTATCGCCGATTAAAGGGGTTGAAAAATCTGTTTGGGTTCTTTCATTGCCCGACGTCATTGCGATTGGACATTTGCTAAGAACAGGTCGTTTCTTAACTGAGCGGGTTATTGCCATTGGAGGTGAGGGCGCTGTAGAAGGGCGTACAGGTTATTTTCGCGGTCGTTTAGGAATGCCAATTTCTTCTTTAGTTGAAGGGCGTATCCCTCTAGGGGATGTCCGCTTTATTTCAGGCGACCCATTAACAGGTCACAAAGTTCAGATGGATAGTTATCTTGGTTTTAATGATAACATTCTATCTTTGATCCCTGAGAGAAAAGGGCGGGAGCCACTCCATTTCTTCAGACTGGGTTTGGATAAATTTTCAGCAAGCCGCGCCTATCTTTCTGGGTGGTTCCGGAAAAAGAGCTATTCTTTCGACACCAATTTACATGGTGAAAAGCGCTCTTTCATTATTGGTTCTCCTTATGAAAAGGTGGTTCCTCTCCCTATCAATCCAATGCTTCTTATCAAGTCGATTCTTGCAGAAGACTATGAAGGGGCTGAAAAATTAGGTCTTTTAGAAATTGCTCCTGAAGACTTTGCCCTTCCGGCATTTGTCGATCCTTCCAAGATTGAGATGATGGGGATCGTCAAAAAGGGGCTAAATCTGTACGCTGCCGAAGTGACAGATAATCTGTAGTGTTGTAGGAATAGGGATCTTTAGATATGCGTGGTGATATGAAACGTTTTGTCACTTTTTTACTTCTTGTGGTTTTCATTCTGACTGGCTGCAGTTCAGATAGGACCATCGTAAACAACCTGGAAGAAAGGGATGCCAATGAGATCATGGTCTTTTTGGCAAACAAGGGGATACCAAGTGCCAAAGTCGCTATAGCTGAGAGCGGTGGAGGTGGCGGTCCGAAGATTCCTATGTATGACATCCGGGTGCCTGAAGAGCGGGCAACTGAAGCTATGGCCATGTTGAACATGGCAGGTTTGCCAAGAAGACGGGGACAATCGTTACTCGGTATTTTCACAGGTGGGGGTCTTGTCCCGTCTCAGATGGAAGAAAAAATCCGTTATCAGCAGGGTCTAGCACAAGACATTGCCAATACGATTCGGAAAATAGATGGCGTACTGGACGCAGACGTGCAACTTTCTTTTCCTGAAGAAGATCCTCTGAACCCTGAGAAAAATACCGGTCAAGTCACCGCCTCAGTCTACGTGAAGCACAACGGTGTGCTCGATGACCCAAATGCCCACTTGGAAACCAAAATCCGCCGGATGGTTGCAAGCAGTATTCCAGGACTGAAGTTTGATAAGGTGACGGTGATTGGCGATAGGGCTAGGTTCACAAACACCCCAGTAGATATTAAAGCTACTTCAGCCGATAGAGGCCTTGTTGGGATCTGGTCGATTTTTGTCGCCAAAGAATCGATTTCCCGTTTTCAGGTGATCTTTTTTACTTTCCTGATACTCATTTCTATATTGTTGATCGCCCTTGCTTGGTTGATCTGGAAATTTTATATCATTTTGCAACACGCTGGTGGAATTCCCGCCCTTTTTAGCCTCCATCCGATTGAGATGAATCAGCTAGAAGAGCAGTCGGAAGAGGCAATTGTTGAAGAAACGTCCGAGAAACCTTCAGAGGAAGGTGCAACCCAAGAGCCTAAAGAGGAGGCTCCTAAAAAGGAAACTGCACCTCCTACTAAAGGGGAGCCGCCGAAAGGTGTCAAATGAGTTTATCCGAAGTCTTTCAAGATGCGCTTCGCAACCATTTTTCTGGGTCAAAACCGGGTGGAATTGAACCTTTAGAGCTTTTAACAACGCGTGAAAATTTCCTTTCTAGGATCCATTATTCCTGGTTTGAAGAGGTGTTGTCTGCTCTTCCTCCACTAGAACAAGAATTATTAAAAACCTCTTTGCCTATATCAATTGGGGATAAATTAGGCCGACGATCTAATAAGATACCCCCAATTTTTGCCGGTAAATTGGCGGAGCTGATGGGGTTGAATAGATTTCCCCCTCCTGTCCTTTTGGTAAAAGGACCCTTTTTTCCTCTACTCGATTACGATAAAGAAGCTTTAACCGATCTGATCTCTCTTCTCCCCTTTCCGCTTTTAACACCGCAGATCAAGAAGATCGTCGATAAAAAAAGATTATTAGGTATCTATTCCCTTCTAACCGACAGCCAAAAAGAGCTACTTAAACTCATGCTCATTCGACCCGACCAGGGTTCCTTAGTTGGGCTTGATCTTTCAACGTGGAAGGGGTCTTCTTCAGAGCTGGAAGCGGAAATTCACAAAAAAGGGATACATCTTTTGGCCCAAGCAACTGCTGGTGAAGGAGATTCGTTCCGTTTTTACCTCTCCAGAATTCTAGATCGTGGACGAGGGAAGATGTTATTAGATTCGCCGAAGGAGAACATTGCTAAGGACCCTGCCGGGCTGTTGCATGCAGTGATGAAATATTGTAACCAGAGAAAGACCCATGTCCCAGCAACCAAAACCTGATCACCTCCTCACCCTGTTAGAGGGAGATATTATCCAACCTCCACTTGGGACAAGAATCTTAAAAAAAGGGGTCACTTCTACCCTTCTCAAGGGTAGAGAATTGATCAAAAGGATTAAGGAAGAAGGAGACCGCTATAAGATTGAGGCGGCAAAAGAAGTAGAGATCATTCGGGAAAAAGCTCTACAGGAAGGTTTTCAAACTGGTTATGAGAAGTGGCTCGAAGCGATCCATCAATTGGAAGAAGAGATCCAAAAGGTGAGAGGACAAGTAGAAAAGCAGATTGTCCCTATCGCTATAAAAGCTGCACAAAAGGTGGTAGCAAGAGAGCTTGAAACCCACCCAGAAGCCATTCTTGATATCGTTAGAGGCCACCTGAAATCAGTGGCGCAGCACAAGCGGTTTACCATTTATGTCAGCAGAGAAGAATTTGATATACTCGACAAAGCCCGAAATCAATTAAAAGAAAAGCTTGAGCTTCTAGAGGCTTTTTCTGTGCGTGTGCGTGATGACTTGCAAAAAGGGGACGTTGTGATAGAAACCGAAGCGGGTATTGTCAATGCAACAATTGAGAATCAGTGGGCCAGGATTGAGCGTGCGTTTCAAATGGAGAGAAAATAATGGTTAGTCGGAAAATCAATTCCTGTCTCTTGTTGCTGGGTATTTGCTTACAAATAGTCAGTCCTTTGTCTGCGGCTGATGCGCCACCAACCCCCTCTCCGCAAAATTATCAGGTGATTGAAAAACTTCCACCGGCACCGCAACAATCACGTGTAACAACCTCTGAAAGGCCTGAGGATAAGCCTAAGCCAAAAAACCCAAGTCCACAAAAAGACGTGGTTTTTGAGCAATCACGACCTTCTCTCCTTTTGCAGGCGGGTGCTATTTCCCTGATGGCTTTGTTCCCATTTGCGGTGATGCTCTTATCCCCATTCTTAAAGTTTGTAGTGGTTTTGTCTCTTTTAAGAACAGCCCTTGGGGTCCAGAACTCACCTCCCAACATGGTCATCAACGGTGTCGCACTGATGATGAGCCTTTTTATCATGTATCCAGTTGGTGGAAAAATTTACGAAAAAGTGGCGCCTATTGTTGAGGCAACGCAAGCTCCAGAATCCCTTTTTTCATCTGATAGCCCTCAATATATTTTGACCATCGCAGAAGCTTCCTCTGGACCTGTTAAGGAGTTTTTAAAAGACAACAGCCTAGTGAAGCACCAACGGGTCTTCTACAGGATGGTCTATCGCAATGTTCCTGAAAATTTACGCAGCTCCATCACGCCTGACGATTATATCGTCCTTGTCCCAGCCTATATCACAGGTCAATTGAAAGAGGCTTTTGAGATTGGCGTATTGGTCTATATCCCATTTTTTGTGATCGACATGGTTGTGTCGAACATTTTGTTGGCGATGGGGATGATGATGCTTTCACCCGTCACCATCTCGATGCCATTGAAACTGTTTCTGCTCGTCATGTTGGACGGATGGACAGTGTTGATCCAAGGGCTTGTACAATCATTTAGGTAGGCAATCATGTTCCAAACACAACTTGTTCAGCTAGCCTATCAAGGGCTGTTGATGATTCTTCTGCTCTCGGCCCCCCCGGTACTTATTAGCTTGGTATTCGGTCTTGTGGTGGCTATTTTTCAGGCAGCCACGCAGATCCAAGAGCAAACCCTTGCATCAACTGTCAAACTTGTCGCTGTGACTCTTGTTTTGATGATCATGGGGGGATGGATTGGTGCACAGATCATGACCTTTTCCCAAAACATCTTTGATAATTTCTATCTCTGGAGTCACGTTTGATCGACTTGTCGAGTCTCTCTACAAGTGGTGGAGAAAGCGATGTTCTATACCGATTTGCCAACAGTGAACTCCTGCAAGCAAAAGCTTACGAGTTTTTGTGCCTTTTCTTTCTTGGGTTGATGCGGATCATCCCCATTGTCGCTACAGCCCCTTTTCTGGGCTCAAGGGTATTGCCCATCCCCGTAAAAGTGATTGAGGCTGTCTGTCTTTTTCTCGTTTTCTTTCCTGTTATTTTAAGGACCACACTCACGGAGGTTACTTTTAACGGGCCCTTTCTCCTTTTGATGGCCAAAGAGTTTATCATTGGGCTGATCTTAGGTTTTTTTGTAAGTCTCCCCTTTTCACTGATGCAAAGCGTAGGGGTATTGATTGACCACCAAAGGGGGTCAGCCAGCTTGATGGTGAATGACCCTACAACACAGAACCAATCATCGCCTCTTGGTCTGTTTTTCAACATGATTTTGATCTACCTTTTTTTTGTTGTGGATGGTCCTTTTATTTTTTTTGAAGCGATGAATTATTCTTATGAGCTAATACCCCCTGACAAATTCCTCTCACCAGTATTTTTCAATCTTAAGAGCCCTTTCTGGGAAAGGGCGATCCCCCTTGCCAACCAGTTCATGGTCTTAACTGTGCAGCTTGCTGCCCCATCTTTAATTATCATTTTGATGACCGACTTTTTCCTCGGCATTGCAAACCGCCTTGCTCCACAAGTGCAGATTATCTTTTTAGGCCTCGGGTTAAAGGCAGGAATGCCTCTCATTGTTATTGCCCTGGGCTGGAGCCTCTTTCTTGAAGTTTCAACCATTGAATCGGTCAGGGAAACCCGCTCTCTCAACGACATCATCCGAGAGATGGCCGGCCAACTTCAAACAACTGACAAAGAACACCCTACATCTGTTCAGCCTGCCCCACTATAACAACCATGTCTTCTGTCTTTTTAAACAAGTGAAGTGCTATCACTTGCCGAGTCCGCCACCAAAGAGCGTTCTTGTGCAGGACCAATCGCCCTCAGCTTTTTTGGGCTGTTCAACGAGGGCTGAAAATTCAATTGAAAGCACGCCCGTCAGACTCTCCAGGCCTAATTTTGGGCTTACAGGGATTGTTGCAAGTGGCTCTTTATTTGGAGGTAATTAAAAAATTTAAAAATAGGCAGCTCGTATGTAAAAGTGTCTTTATTTACACGTTAGCCCCAAAAGATTTAATTGTTGGCTGTTGAGGTTGTGGGTGAAAAAGTATAAAATAAAAATTTTCTTTTAAAAAAGGGGCATCTATGAGCGTGATAACGAGTGCATCTCAGCAACCACTAGCTGTTTACAACTATACATACGGAGCCGGAAGTCGGCCCAATAGAAGAATCGATTTCTTAAGAGAAGATCTTAAGAATGGGGGAACTATTTACGCTCGAGTAATCGCTAGAGTCCCAGAAGGAGAGAGAGAAATCTCTAAAATTATTGGAAGTGAAATTAACGTTGAAATGATGACAAACACAGAAAAGGTGAAGGTTTTAATGGATCAAAGAAGTGGCATCCCAACGAAACGTACCCCAGATAAAAAACTTTCTGAACTTTCAATAATTAAACAAAATGAAATCCTTTCAGGGCTGGAGCCTGATGGATATTGGAGAATTGAAATAACTAATGGGTTCGGAAGAGATCCTAAATTTGAATATGTTGAGCGTTTGAATTTATTTAATCTCAGCTAATTTTTTCATAAAATTTCTTATGGTGTAAAGTGGTCAATGTAATAGATAACAGATTAAAGGGCTTACAACAAGCAATCTCGGACGTTTACTATACGTCTCAAGGCTGTTTGTTTAGAGCGAATTATTACGATCTGACAATTGAATTAACTGAATTAGTTGGAAAAGATGCTTTACTCCCAAAAACCTATCAAACCAACGTTCTTCGCCCATTTATTGATTTTTTAACAAATATGGGAGAAGCTGAATTTAACAGAATCTTTTCTGAAGATGACGCTCAACTAGCATCGAAGGATCGGTCTTTAAAAAAAGTGATTGAAGAAGTTGCGGAGGCCCTATTACAACGTAATCATCAAGATAGGTATTACGAATCATCATTCAAAGACTTACTCGCTCTTCAGGCTGTTATTACAACAATATATGATGACATTCTAAATAGTGAAATCAGTCAACTAGCTCGAAAGACAATAGCACCTTTAGCTAAATGGGGGCACCGTAAAAGCCCTTATACTTTGCCTATAGTATTAACAAATAAAGTAGGCGTTAAAGCCGGAATTGTTAGCCTTCCGATAGAAAATAGGAATGGAGGGCTTCTTGCCTGGGCATCTTTAGGTCACGAAGTTGGTGGTCATAATATTTTACATGCACACCCAGATTTAATTCCTCAGTTACAAGCTGCGGTTCATAATGCAATCTTGACAGCTCAAATAGACAATGTTTCTCCTGATATGAGAAACAAGATGGCAGACTATTGGCGAGCATGCACCGAGGAAGTCGCTTCAGATCAACTAGGTTTATTAAATATAGGACCTTCCTTCGGGATTGCAATGCTTGGATATTTTAGAGGAGTTCGGGGAAAGAAGCTGAATTCTACAGGACCTTTACATGGAGAGGGGTCATCGAAAAAGTCCCTTCGGTTATTTTTTGATGACGGATCTACTGATATCATTGTTGAAAAAACAAGCGACAGTATTGATCTAAAAAATAATGAAGGCGTAGTTGGGTTTAACAGCCAAAACCATCCTTTAAAATATCAGAAGATTTTTTTTCACAGAGGAAAACACCCTGTCGATGTATTACGCCCATTAGCCCTTTCTAGAGGAATTGCCGTTATTGAGGATGCAGCTGGTTGGGCAACTTTGCTAGAAGATGAAGCTCGCAAGGATTTAACATCCTCGTCTATTTGTTTTCAGGAACTAGACAATACTTCACTTTAATTGAAAACAAATAAATTTGAGGTGCCGAATGATATAGCAATTGAAACAGCTAAAATTGCTGCAGAGACTATTTTAACAACTAATTTACCTTCCTTAGAGGGTAAAACTATTCAAGATTTAGTCTCGTGGAAACCAGATGACGAGTTATTAGTCTCTCAAATTAGGGGATCAATTAGAGATCCTAATAGTGACCAATTACCTTATTTGAATATTAAAGGTAAATTCTATGCTCGTCATATAATCGCAGCATCGGTTCTAGAGTCACTTGGGTCAGCAGCAAGCATTGAAAATATCTTTATTAAAATGAAGAAATATTTAGTTGAAGCATTAGGCAAGGTCGAGACGTGGAGCATCGGGTCTAATATTTCAACAAGCTAAATGTCAGTGGTCCTCTAGCGTGCACTGCCCCATTTTGAGGGATCTACATCAGTCTTTTATAGCGGGCCTCTAGAATCTCTTGGTAAGCTTTTTGTAACCGAGGGGAGAGAAAGCTTTTTAAAAGCCATTCACGCCATATCGGGAAAGCTTTTTTAAATTTCATCAACACCGATTGAATAATCTCTTCAGATAGGCCTAAACGTTCTTTCCCAAAGTATTCAATTAGGTCAAACCTTGAGAGACTGCTTTTTTTACCCCTTAGAGGGAGAGCCATTTCCTCATCTGACCCCGTCACTATGATGGTATTCAATAAGTCGTAAGCGGGGCTTAAAATGACTTGTTGATCTTGTGTAATGAGTGAAAAGTTTTTCAAATGCATATCTTCATTGCCCACCAGAAAATTAAAAATCACACGAGTCAACAATTTTATTTTTTCAGGGATGGGAAAAGTGCAATGTTTTTCAATCCCTGACGCCACTTTTTCCATGCTAGATTCATATTTGGTATCTCTGTTGTAACCTAATAATTGAGAAAAGTCTTCAGTAGGTAATTTTTGCCCTCTTGGCATTCTATCGAACCGCTTAATGAAGTAACTTAAAGAACCGTCTTTGTTATAGATCATTCCGTGGATGGGTACATCGACCCCTACCTCACGAGCCATTCTCATGGTGAGATCTTCATTCTGCGGAAGTTCTTCGTAGAGTCCATGGGGTGGCTTTAAGATAAATCTTCCCCCTTTTTCGACAACTTCAAAGACTTCCTTTTTTTGATTCAATGCCAAGCTCAATTTTGGCTGGACCCCCTGGATAGAAATTTTATTCGAATATTCACCAGCAAGAGCTATCTGCTCTTGGCGAGTGTAGGGGAAATGTGTAGTTGCTTTAACCTTTTAGACAGAAGCTTTAGACCATTTTTCGAATATTTTCCCTCTTCGATGAGTTCGTAGGTGATTGGACATCGGGTCATTTGGCAGCCTTGACAGTGACATTTCCAACAAGGTCACCTCCCACTTGGATCAGTTGAGACAGAAGGTCATCTCGATCAATCTTAGAACGTTTTAAAAGGCTTTCTAGCATAAAACCCTCGGGCAGTACCCCCTCAAAAAACGGGGGAAATCTGTCAAAATCATAGACCAATTGTTTTCTAGGCATTGTTAAAGAGACAGGTAACCCTTGATAGTTTTCAAGATAGGCAAACTGGTAATGCTTTCCCCTTTCAAGTTCTCGTAATTCGCCTGCTAAAACATCATCTACAAATACTTTAGCCTTTCTCATTTGATGTACCTCTAAATATCTCCATTAAAGGGCCTTGAAAATCTAATTGGATGTTCAAAACCTTTAAAATTTTTAGCAAACTATCTAAACGTATCGATAATTTCCCCTTTTCGATATCGAAAATCATTGTTTTCCCAACGCCTGCAAGGAAAGCCAGTCTTTCCTGAGAAAGGCCAGCCTTTTTTCGATGAAATCGAATCATTTATCCTAACAACTGGGGTTCCACAAATATCCTGATTTCTACCGCTATAACAGTAAGTTAGCAGGTTCTATTTCATTTTTCAAAGGAATACAGTGTAAAATCGTTAAAATTTACTGTTAAAGCGGTAAAAAAGATCTAATTTTACTTATATTAGGCTGCAAAGCGGAGGATTTCTATTTAATTTACCGTTTTAACAGTAAATTCATGAGGATGGAGCTCGGTTTTCCGCTACGATTTGGTTTATAACTTCCAGATTGGGGTGACTAAAAAGAGGCTGACTTAATGTTCGGAGGACTACAACTCTCGGCATGATTGCCTCTTGAGTTATTGGAGGGGTCAGAAGATTGTTTCCTGCTCCGAGAATAGGAGTTGCCAATCTAATCATAAGTGGCGGTTCTGGTGTAGCAGGTAAAGTTGGAACAAGCCCTTCCTGACTAAGGGGTGGAGTTGAAACGTTGAGAGACATAGCTACGCTTTTTGTGACTTAAAAATCATGATGCAGATAAGCAAAAGTGTCGTAAGCGTCGGATGAGGCACAGGTTGTTTTCGCACTAGGAGGCCGTTAACTTATTTCTTCTTTTAAGGAGAAGTAGGATGAGACTTATCAGGAAAGCCACTAGAGAAAAGTGGATAAAGATAGTTGGAGAATGGAAGGCAAGCGGTAAAACCGCTTGGCGATGGGCTAAGGAAAACCAAATCTCTTACATCCAGCTTCTCGAATGGAAGAAAAAGCTAGGGCAATCTCCAGAACCTCAAACAGCCTTTATTGAGCTAAAAGAAACAACCACCGAAGAAGTTTCCATTCATTGGAAAGGTGTTACCATCTCCTTGAGTGGCATTGACCAGTTGTCAAAACTAAAAGCGCTTTTAAGACACTTGTCATGCTAGCTTACCCAGCCAACGCAAAGATCTTCCTTTTTAGATCACCTGTTGATTTAAGGAACGGCTTTGAAGGGCTCCAGGGTCTTTTGATTAAAAAGATTTACATGCCCACCTCAAAGATTCTCGATAGTAGTCGTAAAGCCCATGAGTCATCCCACATGGCTTGCCGTCTTCTTTGAGCTGTTCCTCGCACGCCTCCTAGGTCAATCCGTATCATAGTGCTCGCTAGTCTCTTGAGAATGGCCAAATTCTCACCGGCGTTGCAAATAGACGCCAAGCTCGCGTCCTCACCAAAATTAACGTCCATATTCCAGTGCAATCGATTTTCAATCGACCAGTGGCTACGTACCGCTTCTCCTGCTTTCTCTGGAGCCAACTTGAGATTGGAGATGTAAAAACGGGTCTCTTCCGACGTTTCACCCTTAACAGTCCTTCGGGACCTCACCTCTATCAAAGAAGTAAGATCTTTCCACTCATGCCTGCACTCCAACCAGTCCAGGTTGCTTGTCACGACTACTTCTCGCTCTTCTATCCTCCCATGACCCTTTTCGCAGCTTGAATAACTTTGACAATCAGCCTCTTGATAACCAGCCTCTCTTGCTTGCGTAAAAAAATTCTCTGCCTCTGCTCGTAAAATCCCCTGATTGCCTTTCAGAGCGATCACGTAATTGCCGCCTCTTTCTCTGATCTTCTTCACAATCTCGGTTTGGCATCCGGCTGCATCGATCGTCACCGTCGCATTTTCCAAATCAAGGCTTTCAAGAAGCTCTGGAATAGCCGTTATTTCGTTGGACTTCTCATCTGCCTTAATTTGGCCCAACAAAAGACTGCGACAGCTATCCCATGCGGAAACTAAATGAATTTTCCCTCCTCTAGCCGCCCCCTTGATGTGTTTGCCATCAATTGCTATCAGCCTCTCTTTTTCTTCATCAGGCAATGACTGAACCCAATTGATCAATGAGCTCTCAAGTTGTTTTGGGTTTAACCTGGTCAATAACCACCAAAATACGTCGTAGCTTGGTGCTTCTTCCATTTTTAGAATGCGCTGGAACATGTTGAGCTTCAGGTGGGCATAGTTATAGATGTCAATAATGGTATTTGCTCCGGCCAACACAGAACACAAAATCATAATCAGCAGGTTTACAAGTGGATAAGACAGGTTATCTTTAGAGCGAGGGTCGTCAACATCACAAAAACCCTCTCTCACCGATTCCAAAAACTCTTCAGTGTCAAGTAATTGATCAACCTCTGAGTAAAATTCTTTTTCCTTTTTTTTCGTCATAGCAGCCTCTAGATATTTTAGAAGCACTATTCTTTATCGTAACATAATCCCTATCAAGTCTTTTTAATCAAAAGACCCTGGAGATATGGCCTCCAAATATGATATGAGCTGCTTCTAAACCTCTTTTTATTTTAACTGGAGTAGCCGCTGTTATTAGTTTCTTAAATAATGATTCTATTTTTAAAGACTCTCCCGGATAGCGTGGGCTTTGGAATTTCTTTTTGTTCTTTGGTACACTAGGTGCGGCTGGTAAGCACTCTAAAATTAAGTTTTTGAGATCTTCCATGTTTGTTGCAATGAAGTAACGACCTTGATCTGTTACTTCCATTTTTGCACCTAAGGGGATAAAAGCTCTTTCAATTAGTCGATCTATTTGATTCTCGAGTGTAAAAGCTGGTCGGGAACTTAGAGGGATCAGTTGATCTGCAGGTTTATATGCTCGCTCAGGGTAGACCCGTCTCACTGTTGAAGCGGGACTATCCTCTGATGAACTAGACGAACTTGTATCTGAGCCACTACTACTATACTGCTGTAGAGGGTAGGCTTGTGAGGGCTGACTGCCTGCATAGCCTTGGTGTAGATGGGGGTTAAAAGGCTGTTGTTGAACGGATCCTAGAGCTGCCATAGCTTCACCTTGGTTAAGGTTTTCTTTTTTATTGAAAACATACTCAAACTAAATCTCTCTAGTAATAAACGCCATTAGGCGCTCGCATTGCTACATAAGAAGCATCGTTACTTGGAGTCCAATAGGGGTTTGCAACAATAGTAGAAGTGGCCGGAATGTGTGGGCGCATAGCAGCTTGAGCACGAGCACCAGCAGCCACTATCTGAGCAGTTTTTGCATCAGTTTCTGCAGCGCGCGCTCTAGATGCTTTAACTTCTCTTTGATCAGATTCAATTAATGGCGTGATAAATGAATCCACAACAAATCCACCAGCGGCCACTGTAGCTTTGATTTCTTTTAATTGCCCTTCATGGATACTTGAGTAAGCTGGCATATTAGGAAATAGTTGTTTGTGTCGTTGTTCCCCAACGTTCCAGAGGAGTTGATTGAAATTGCCAGTTTCCCACAGCGAATATTTTTCTCCTTTAGCTTCACTTTCGATCTTAAGGGCATGTTGAGTGATAACACTCCCAAAATCCATATGCACCAACTCTAATCCTCTACCTTCTTTCACAGGTATAGCAGCACGAAGTAGCTTCTTGAATAGAGATTGAATCTTTAAAGACTCTCCCTGATAACGTGGGCTTTGGAATTTCTTTTTGTTCTTTGGTACGCTAGGAGCAGCTGGGAAGCATTCCAAGATTAAATCTTTGAGATCTTCCATGTTTGTTGCCATGAAGTAACGACCGTGATCGGATACCTCCATTTTTGCACCTAAGGGGATAAATGCTCTTTCGATTAATCGATTTATTTGATTCTCTAATGTAAAAGCTGGTCGGGAACTTAGAGGGATCAGTTGATCTGCTGGTCTATATGCTCGCTCTGGGTAGACCCGCCTTGTTAAAGACTCTATTGACTCAGATGCCGTTGAAGGGGACAACTGAGGATTCGTATAGTAAACCGGTCCTGGAGCAGCCATTGTCATTGCCTTTCGTTAAAGTGTTTACTTGTCTGGAAGAAAACACAGCCAATCATTCTAGTAATAAACACCATTAGGCGCACGCATTGCTACGTAGGAAGCATCGTTACTGGGACTCCAATATGGGTTGGCAACAATCATTGAAGTTGCTGGCGGTGGCGCAATGGCTGTTGCTTGAGCAAAAGCACGCCCAGTTGCAGCTATATTCGCCGCGGTACGAGCTGCGTTTTGTCTAACGTATTCCTGGGATGCATCAAATCCGCTCTGATTTCCGATCACTTCAGCATTAGCACATTCTTCTACAAAGAATTTCCCCTCCTTGACTGCTTTTTGTAAAAACTTTAGTTGACCAGCCAAAATACTCTCATATGCCGGCATATTAGGAAATAGTTGCTTGTGTCGTTGTTTTCCAACATTAAATTTTAGTTGATTAAATCCACCACCTTCTAGTATCAAATCTTTGCCGCCTTTTGCTTGCTTTTCAATTTTAAAAACGTGTTGAGCAAGGACACCTCCAAAATCAATATGTGCTAACTCTAACCCTCTGCCATCTTTCACAGGTATAGCAGCACGGAGTAATTTCCTGAATAAAGATTGTATTTTTAAAGATTCACCAGGATAACGTGGGCTTTGGAATTTCTTCTTGTTTTTGGGTACGCTTGGGGCGGCTGGGAAGCACTCCAAGATTAAATCTTTGAGATCTTCCATGTTTGTTGCCATGAAGTAACGGCCTTGCTCGGATACCTCCATTTTTGCAGCCAAAGGTATAAAAGCTCTTTCAATTAGTCGATCTATTTGACTCTCAAGTCTAAAAGCTGGTCGAGCACTTAATGGGATCAAAGAATCCGCGGGTCTATACGATCGTTCAGGGTAGATCCGTCTCACCGTTGAGGCAGGACTATCCTCTGATGAACTGGACGAACTTGCATCAGAACCACTATTAATATACTGCTGTAAAGGATAACCTTGCGAATGCTGACTGCCTGCATAGCCTTGGTGTAGATGGGGGTTAAAAGGCTGTTGTTGAACGGATCCTAGAGCTGCCATAGCTTTACCTTGGTTGAGTGGTTTTCCTTGTAAAAGGAGTGAACCACAAGCTTACCAAAGATAAAGATTCTTTGCAGCAAATATTAATTTAACATAAAGAGAGCTTTATAACTGCCTGTTATCTACCACTTTGACCAGTAACTGAAGAAGAAATACTCCCAAAAGCTTGCAGCAGAGTTTGCGCCTTCCTTGGAGAGTGGTCGTCAGTAATAGTTAGAAAACATAACTTCTTGAACAGTTGAATTGCTCAGGTTCTTCTCTTCTGTTTTTACTGGCTTTAATCCCATTTTTTCGTAAAAAGCAGTCGCGGTGTTACTCGACAAAACCCATGTCACTAAAGGTTTACCTTTGAGGACTGCATCCTGTTCAACTTTTCTAAATAAAGAAGTACCGAGACCATTTTGATGAAATTCTTTTAATACATACAATGTAAGAAGCTCCACATGTTCGCCATTCTCTACCCAAGAAGCTATTCCGACTACTTGATCTGCTACAACTGCCACATATGCTTTCTGAGACTCTGCATTGCTATTTAAAAATTTAGCCCACATTTTTTTCCGATTCTCAACATTAAAATTGTTGATCACAGAATCCTCCAAAAGACCTCTATAAGTTTCTTGCCATGAAGTCGCATGAACATGCGCCATAGCATCAGTATCTTCTTGCGTAGCCAATCTCAACGAATTTAAAACAAACATTCACATCACCCTAACTTACACCTAAAAATCTTTATACGCTATTTGGTTAAAAAATCATAGAAAGATTATTTTTAATGCCATCTTCCAGCATAAATTGAGGAACGTAGTTCATTTTCTTGTTGTTGATAACGTAAGTTTTATCAAATGATTCTATCATGTCAAACCTATGGGTAACAAAAACAACAGAAATGTCTTTCAGCGTAAGGATATCACCCACTATTTGCGAATAAGTTTTTAAGTCTTGGGATGAATTAATCTCATCAAAGAAAATAATGTCTGGCTTACAAGCAAGTCCTCTAAGAAAGGAAACAAACTGTTTCTGTCCATGTGACAATGAGCTGATGTTTTTCTTTACATCGGTTGCTTTGAAAAAAGCATTGTATTTTTCAATTAAATTAACCTTTTCGTCTAATCGATCAGCCTCTTTGTTTAAAAAAATATTAAATTCAATATCGTCATTAAACATTAATGTTTCTTGAGAAACATAAAGGAGTTTATACTCTTTAAATTCTTCTGGTCTGGACAATTGAATTCCATTAATCTCAATGTGTCCAGCACTTGGTTTTAGCAACCCAGTCATTAACTTACATAAAGTTGACTTACCCTCTCCTGTTTTACCTATAATTGCAATCTTCTCACCTTTCTTTATTTCTAAACAAATATTAGAAAGAATCTTTTTTCCATCCAGATTGAAATCAATATTGTTGATTTTCATTGTAGATATAGACTTTGAAAATAGAGCAGTTGAGGTGTTGTTGGATTTATTGGACATAGTTGATCTGAGAAATAGATACAGATTATTCAATGAAAAACGAATTTCCCTAACAGTTAGACCAATTTCTTCGAAAGGTTTTAAGAATTGCAAAAGAAATAAATTTATTGCAGCAAAAAAACCAATCCCAACTTTTCCATTCCAATAATCAATAAGAGCTGAATAATTTATTAATCCAACACCTAATACTAAAACAATAGATTGGACTACGCCTGCTACGGAACGCTTTTTAAAAAAAGATGTGAATTTTAAAATTTGAGCATCTAGCTGCTCAGCGAGTTTGTCAGATATTACGTTTAGAACATTGTAATTATATACAACTTGTCGATTAAGTAAGAAATCATGAAGTTTTGATCGAGTTTTCAACGTTTCATTAATAGCGTCTTTATGTAACGGGCGAACTGAATCCGTTAACTTCAGCACAGTGAAAAAATAAATTCCAACAACAGTAATGAACGTTAAAGAATATTTGAAACCAAAATTCATTAAAATAAGCGATGAAGATATAATCACTTCAAGAAGCAAGGGGAGTACCATGTAATACATCCTTTCCAGGATGACGATAAAACTGCTCTCCCCGTTATTGATTACTTGAATTAACCTTCCTAAGTCTTCATTTCTTCTGGATTCTGAATTACTTGAAAATATGTTTTCAAAACTTTTTAATGACAAAATCTTTAATAATCGCTGTGAAAGGGGGCCAAAAATAACAAGCTGCATCTCTCGAGTAATCCTAGAGAAAAGAAATACTGTTATAAAAACAATTAAGTAAAACAATAAATCAACTCCTTCTTCAACGTGATTAATAAGGTTGTTGATTGAGATAGGGACCTGAGACGAAAAAACTGCATACAGTATGACATTCATTAATGATAAAAGGATAAGCAATTTGTCTTTTGCTATTAGTCCAGCATTTATCCTTTCAAATATCTTCTTTATCGTTAGCTTTTCTCTTAATTTGATAATAACCCGCCTAGAATTTTAATAATTGATTAGCTGTGAAACCAATAGCGACGAATAGTCCTTTCCCCGGAAAAATAACCCCGGCTGTGAAGAAATCTCCAATTATTTATCACTAAGATCTTGCCAAGTGGTATGACACTAAGAGAAATTGAATTGGCTTGAGTAGAAAGCAACAACTCTTGATGAATACGCTCTAGCCTTGACTCTTTCAAAGCAGGGAACATAAAGTCGCGCCTATATCGAAACAAAGAAGAACCATCAGGCGCTTTTTCGCAAATTTTAGCTAAAATTTTTTGATCTCCTGATCCAAAATAGCACGACTCTTCCATGTTTTTTGGATCCAGATGATTTGAATCGAATATTCTTATTTCTCCACCTTCACATGGTTTTAGGAGCTGAATAGCAATATATTTTGGAGGGATTATCTGGAAAGTAGCATCAGTATGATAATAAAATTCATCATTTATTGCGTGAAGGTCTCCCTGACCTGCTAGAGAACTTATTGTTACGGATCTGGTTAGCTTTAATCTTGTATCACTTAAATGAGAAATCTCATTAAGCAGATCTTGTTCAGCATCAACATCTAGATAAGCATATCCTAAATTGTTTAATTTATTTTGAGTCATCTTTAGGAATTCCTATTTTTAGGAAATATAAAGGGTCGATCGGAATTCCAACTAAATTTAAGAGTTTTTTTGTGGTTGTCTCATGAATAGCTGGGGTGCCCCATCCACCTAATCCAAATGTATTCGCTGCTTGAAAAAACTCCTGACCTAACTCTCCAGCTTGAATAAGAAGATTGATATAGGCCCGTGAATGTCTATAAATCCAATAGTAGCGATCCCACTGGGAGCATAAGAAAAGACAGAAACCCCCGCCCTTTATCCATCTTTGATATTGAATGCACGAATAGATGTTTTTTTCATTTTTATAACTATTAACTCTCGTCAATCCATGATTGACAGGATTATAATGATATATTCCATTATCTATACCATCAACACCTTGGATTGCAATAAAAATAACAGCCCAAGAATAAAAAGAATTAAACATTTGTATTGGATCAGGTTGGCTTCTTGATACATGTAAAGCTCTAATTTGCTCGGTTGCATCATGAACTATAGATGAAAAACATGAAATGGAAATAGGCTCTTTTTTAAAAGATCTTACACTTTTTCTTTTAAAAATAGAATCGATCATGTTTTCTTTTTGTAAAATGGGCTCTTGTAGTTGAACAAAGTCGCCTTTAAATCCGATGTAATCCGGATATTTTCCTTCTTGCTGTTGGTCACGAACGACCTGTCTTCTTATTTCTAGCAGGTCCGGAATTGGCGTCTTATCTGGATTTTCTTCTATATAACTTAAGTTGAGTTGAGAAAAGGTTAGATAGGCCGCTCTTGTCCAATTGTGCTTCTCCCACAACTCAGCGGATGCGTACTCATCAGAGCAAGTGTCGCAAATAATTCCATTTGAAAGAGCACAAATTATTTCTCTTTCAGAAAAGCCAAGTTGTAATAACTCTGTTCTTGATTTAGGGTTTAAACAAGCATGTGAAATATCTACTAGTCGAGAAGAAACTTTTTTAAAAGTCGAATTCGTATGTAGATTCCTCGCTACAATCTTGCTATTATTAAACTCGAATACAAAAAATGGAGACGCTGTAAACTTTCAGTCTTCGTTAAACCTCATACAAGGGTACCAACATAAAGAGGGGTTTGTGTTGCCATGTTGATTTTCAAGAGACTTGAAATCGTAGAGTCTTCAAATTTTTGATATGTATAGTGCTTATAACCAAGTATTTGTGAAATAGTCCGGTAGGCCATAATGGCATGACCAACATCAAGCAGAATAGCTCTCCAGGACCTGGATTCTCTATATCTCCACATTGCTCTTTCGTAAAGTGTCGTGTATACCAAGAGCGCTTTAGGTGCTGACTTGTATTTTCTAAAAAGATCAAAAGTACTTTTTTCGAACTGCTTGTAAAAATCACCCTGGTTAATCAGGTCTAATGAATTATTTTTAACATTATAATGATAGCAACCTTTTTGAAGAACCTCTTCGCTATCAAACCATACTAAAAACACCTCTAGCGGATGCCTAGCACCACCGGATGGAATCGCCTTCTTTAAAAAATGCCCCTGTACACCAAAATTAAGCTTGGATCTTTCCCCATAAGCAACATCTAAAAGAACAGAGAGACCCTCTATACCCAATTTTTGCTTCTCAGAAAGTTTGTTAACATATTCATCGATCGAGTCATCATTTTTAAATTTGATTAATTGCTTCGATGAAAGTGCTTGAAAGCTTTGATAAATTGAAGGAGGAAAACCTTCCGCTCGGTATTGCACCATCCTGGTTTCGTCTTCTACTAAACCTTTTCGCTCGTTCATTTTTAAGAATGGATAATCTTTAGTTGCTTCATGATAAACGGAGCAGGGCTAGCGCATCAAAAATTTAGTTGTTTTTAAGGGGATTTTTAGAGATGACATTTGCTTTCTTAAAGAGGCATTATGTCAGATTTTCAACACCTTCATCCCAGTAATGTTACAGCACTTTTCTAAGTGCGAAGATCCCCGTCAACACAGGATCCAGCACAAACTCGTTGATATCATCGTTATTGTTGTTCTAGGCACACTGTGTGGTGAGGAAGGATGGGAGGGACTGGCCGAATGGGCATCCGATAAGCAGGATTACCTTAGCCGGTTTCTAGACCTTCAACAGGGTATTCCGTGTCCGGACACTCTTCGACGTGTTATGGAAAGAATCGACCCCGATAGTTTTCTCAGGGCTTTTGTCGATTGGTCGCAAGAAGCCCAGGAGCGTCTTCCTGGACAAATTTGCATAGATGGGAAGGTTCTCAAGAGTTCTTTAGGAAAAGAGAAATCTCCTCTTCAACTTGTTTCAGCTTGGTGTGAGTCCAACCGGATGACCCTTGGGCTTGTCGAAGCCGGTTCGAACAAGAAAGGAGAAATTCCAGCCATAGAAGATCTCCTTAAAACGCTTGTGTTTCTGCCTGGCGATATCGTGACAATAGACGCGATTGGATGTCAGAAAAAGATTGTTGGACAGGTTAGAGAAAGCGGCGCGGATTATTTGATAGCACTTAAGAAAAACCAGCCTAACCTATGGTTTGAAGCGGAAAATTTCTTCATTCAAGCTGTGGCTTCTCCGGAATACGCGCCTTGTGAAGTCTATGTTTATGAAGGACAAGAGCATGGAAGAACTGAGCGGCATGAGGTTTGGTCAACCTATGAACTGGAATGGCTTGAAAACAGAGCTGATTGGGCTGATTTAAAAGGGTTGGTGATGGTGAATCGAATTTGGAAAGAGGCTGGGGAAGAGAAATCTGAGAGACGCTATTACGTAACCAGTTTGCGAGAAACCACCTCAGAGCGCCTTGGTCACTTGGTAAGGCGCCATTGGTCGATTGAGAACGAGTATCATTGGCATCTTGATGTGACCTTTGGGGAAGATGACTCGAGAATAGGAGGACAAGCCAATAAGAACTTAAGGGTAGCTCGAAACATATCTTAAGCTTGCTGAGGGCCGAAACAACAAATAAAAGAGGGTTAAAAGCCAAAATGCGTCGTTGCTTGAGGTCGGACGATTATTTGAATCAGGTACTCATGTCAGGAAAATTTTGATGCGCTAGCCCTGTAAACGGAGGCTTCACTCCAGTTATATTTTTTCCATTCTTCATAGCCGGTCTCTATTCCGACTTTACGAATAACTCCTGCATTCAAGAACTGATCAAAAACTCCGGCGAACTTCAAGGTGTCGCCAAAGACAGTACACCAAACCTCTCTAGCGAGGTGAGGGTCAAACATCTTGCCTAATGATAAAAGCCAGGTGAGGATTTTTGTGTCCTTAATAATAACACAAGGACTAGCCGAGTCTACTTCAGCTACAAGCTTCCTCACCCCGGAAACAATTTTTGTAAATACAAGTAAATTGTTATGTATTTCGTAATTGATCAATTGATTCCTATTTTTTTTCGTCCTAATCGGCAAAAGAAGATAAAATCTAAAAAACTTGTTCTTCCACTTGCTCTTCAACATATTCCTTAAGAGATATATCGCAAGAGGTGATAATACTCCCATTTTGAATGGTCGCAGCAATTACTGAATCAACATCAGCAATTTCAATCAAATCTTTGTGATCTTCAATAAGATTAACTAAGCATGCACTCATGACACAACTCCTTGTTCGCGTCCATTAAGAAGACTAAGACAAGCCGTCTTTTCGCGCAACTTTGAAGCACAGACGGCACCTATATCAAGAAAATCGACTAGGAACAGCTTCTGGACTATTTACTTGCTTACGCATGATAAAGCCTCGAGGTCTGTGATTTAAAAAAAATAGCGGTGGTATGCTACACGAGGGTTAATTACACAGAACGTCTCTAAATAACTCTTGATTAAGTTAGAAAATCAGAAGGCTAAGGCCAAAATGTGGGTCAAGCATAATTTTTCTTTAAAAGTAAGCCCTTGGAGCAGCCATTGTCATTGCCTTTCGTTAAATTGTTTCCTTGTCTGAAAGAAAACACAGCCAATCACTCTAGTAATAAACACCGTTAGGAGCTCGCATTGCTACATAAGAAGCATCGTTACTTGGGGTCCAGTATGGGTTGGCGACAATCATTGAGGTTGCTGGCGGTGCCCTAAAAGCCGAATTTGCTTGTTGATAAGCAAGAGCTGTACCTGCTAAAGCACGGGAATAGCCGGCCTTAGCCTCTTCAGTGGACTTGATGGCTCTTGCTTGCTCAGTCTTCTCATCTTGAAGGTAATTAGCCGATAAATCTTCCTCTACAACTAGTTGGTTGTTGTCAATAGCTCTGAATACCATATCCCTTCTTTCGGCATAAATTTGACCAATGCCATAAGAAGCCGGATTTCTCCAAATTTTTCCCCAATGTTCCTGAGTAATTTCCCCTAATGCATTAGCATAATGCATTCTCCAATCGACCTTAAGAACCCTCCCTCGTGAAGAAATGCAACCGAAGTAACTATTAATTCTAATGCCTTCGCCAATATGAGATAAATCTAAACCTCCTCGTAGCTTTTTAACTTTCCAAACCGTTTGGGTTAGTATTTCAAAAAGACTATTTATAATATATTTACCTTTCACGTCATTATCATTTGGGTGCTTAAATCTCGCATCCCCTTTGCCAAATAACCCTTTTGGCTTTGCAGATTGGCACCCTACTAGAATCTGCCTTAGTTGTCTCATCTTCAGAGCCATTGTTCTTCTCAGATCATCAGTGACCACGGAAGCTTCTGGCATGTGGGCTTCGTTGATTAAATCAACAAGCACAAGGTCAAACCGCTTGGTTTGAATGAATGGTACTACTTGGTTTATGGATACTAGTTGGGAAGAATTTATTGGCTGAAGAGGTTGTGGAGAAGTTGCTACTGCTGCCATAGCTTTACCTTGGTTAAGGTTTTCTTTTTTATTGAAAACACACTCACACTAAATCATTCTAGTAATAAACACCATTAGGTGCACGCATTGCTACGTAGGAAGCATCGTTACTTGGAGTCCAATAGGGGTTGGCTACAATCGTAGAAGTGGCTGGTGGTGCCCTAAAAGCAGCATTTGCTTGTTGATAAGCAAGAGCTGTACCTGCTAAAGCAAGCTGATAGCCGGCTTTAGCCTCTTCAGTGGACTTTATGGCTCTTGCTTGCTCTGTCTTCTCGCCTTGAAGGTAATTAGCTGATAAATCTTCTTCCACAACTAGTTGGTTGTTGTCAATAGCTCTGAATACCATATCGACTCTTTCAGTAACGATCTGCCCTATTCCATACGAGGCTTGATCTCTCCAAATTTTTGGCCAATGTTCTAGAGAAACCCTTCGTAATTCCGTGGCATAACTGGAAATCGAACTGATCGGCTTTTGACTCCCTTTCGCAATATCTCTGATTTTTAAGAAACGGCCAATGATTCTGTTCCCTTCTCCAATATGAGATAAATCCAAACCACCCCTTATCCTTTTAACTGTACTAACTGTCTGGACGAGTATTTCGAAGAGGCTACTAATAACATATTTACCTTTTATGTCTTTGTCGTTTGGATGCTTAAAGCATTTCTGACCTTTATCGAAAAGGTGCTTCTTTTTCGGTTCTGTAGGCTGGCACCCTACTAAAATCTGCCTTAGCTGTCTCATTTTAACAGCCATTGTTCTTCTCTGATCATCAGTGACCACGGAAGCTTCTGGCATGTGGGCTTCATTGATTAAATCAACAAGCATAAGATCAAATCGCTTGGTTTGAACGAATTGTACTTGCTGGTTGACAGGGACTAGTTGGTAAGCAGTAGTTGGCTGAAGGGGTTGCCTAGAAACTGTTATTGTAGCCATTCGATCACCTTTGTAAAGAGTTTATCAAAGCCTCAATAGATGAGGACTAAGAAATAACTCTACCAAAGATAAAGATTCTTTGCAGCAAATATTAATTTAAGGTAAAGACAGCTTTGTAACTACCTGTTACCTACCACTTTGATTAGTGAGAGATCCAGAGATACTTCCAAAAGCTTGTAGAATGCCTTGGATATCTTGGACAGCTCCCTGGATCGCTTGGCTCATGTCTTGTGTGATATTCTGATTGCATTGAATCATCTGCTGCCAGAGCATGGATGCAGCCTTGGCGTAGGCAGCTTCGGCTGTATAGCCAGCGCCTATCATAGTCCCTATGCCTTGGGCTATTTGAGCGAATGTTTGTTCTCCAACAGTAAGGGTTCTTAACCATGGGTCAGATTGCAATGAGTTTTGAATTGCATTCTGTTTTTGCATTGTCATTTGTTGGCTTCTTTCAGAGTGCTGCTCTTCTGTGATTTTATTTTTGTCTCTTAGGTAGTCAAGCTCCCCCTGCTTTCCTAGTAGTGGCCTTTTTGTGCCTGGATTTGCGACGTCATCTACCTCTCCTCCAATCGGCTTTGTACCATACTCCTTCTCTATTGAGCCCACCTTACCAAAGGTGAATCCAATGGAAAGAAAACCAAGGCTCATCCCGATGATTCCTGAGGCTAGTTGGCCTGCTGCTTGGGCTCTTTGGCTTGCTGCCTCTAATTGCCCTTCGAGGAGTGTTGCTTGGGCAGCGGCTAGGGCGGCGTGCTCTGTGCCGGCTATGGAATTCCATTGAAATTGACGATAAGTGTCAATGTTTTGAATTTTTTGCTTAACGACTTCTTCCATTATTTTGAAAATTGCAGTTATTAAGTTTGGACCTAGCCAAGCTGCAATTGAGTTCTTAAGGGCAGCCACACTTTGAGCTGAAAGTTGCGTATTGATGCCAGCAATTGGGGCAGACAAAGGAATAGGGACGCCAGCTGGAGTCGATGTAGGAGAGGCAACATTGGTGGAAAAACCCATAGTTTGTAGGGCAGAAAAGAGGACTGCTTCAGTTCCATACATCAGTTGATTGAGGGTAGTGGATACCCCTAGTAGCTGCGCCTGCAAACCCGCTATTTCGGTTTCGGGGGCGTTTGCTTTCTGAAGCGCTCCGATTTGGTTTTTAATGTTAGTCAAATCCTGAGCATATTTTTGGTTTCTGTTAGTTTGAGCTTTAAGTCCCTTGGTTGTGGATGTGGTTGAGTCTAGGTTGCTAAAATCCTTCGTTATTTTAGCTTTTTCAGAATTGATGTTGGCTTGGATCTGCTCTGGTGTAGGGGCTTTAGTGGGGTACTACTACCTGAAGCGCCAGTTGTTCCACCTGTATTGTTAGTATTACCGACTGTTGCATCGCTCATAAAATCTCCATTTCTCATACTATAATTAAAATACAATATTGTTAATTTTGGTTAATTGTTTGTTAAGAAATTGTTAAGACTATTATTAGAATTACTCATTTAGGGTGCATTTTTAAGGTTTTGGAGAGCCATCTTAGCTCTATCTGCTAGTTCTGCGTGCTCTGGCTTTTCTAAACTACGTAAAATAACCTCTTCTAAAGATTGTAACGCTAGCTCAACTTGGTTAAGTTTCAACTGGCATTCTGCCAAATAATGCGTAGGGACTGGATTTTTAATATCGATGGCACTTGCCAGTGCAAAAAGAATGGAAGCTTCATTGTATTTACTTTCTCCGAGATAACAAGCAGCCATTCCCATTATGAAACGCGGATCTTCTGGAGATAAAATATTGAGGGCTGAAAAAGCGAAGCAAGCTGTCTTGTATTGCCCTCCGAAGTAGAAAGTGTGTGCTCTAGCGTAAAGATCTTCTATATTTTCTTGAGTTACTTTCGGCTCGAGTGCTTCTAAGTTGGAAGATTCACTACCAGAGGCCTTCTCTTCTTTTTGGTTAAATGCACCTGGTTGAGGCATCAAAGACTCTAAGTCTGCCAGTTGACTAGGTGTAACTCCAAAAGTGGATAGCCTAGCTATGTTTGTTTTGAGTTCTTCTAATCTACTCAGGGAAACGTTTTTTGATTTGAGCTCCTGTTTAAGCTCTTTTATAGCTTGTTTAATCTTGGTGATTTCGTTTCTAGCTGCAGTCGACAGGCCTGGGTCAAAATCCTCTTCGAAAGTTAAATCTTCTTCCATAATCCACCTTCCTTTCTTCCATTCCATCGTATCAACAACAAGGCATTTTTAAGAGAATTTATAGCTTACTTAAAGTTAATGCGTTTATTTCGTATCCGCTTGCTCTTAAATAAATTAAGACCAGATCTATTTCGTATTAGTTGTTTTTTAGTAAGTCTTTGGCCTTGAATTTGATACGAAATTTCTTTGATATGTTCAGTTATCCTCTTTAATTGAATTTAAATTATATTTAGATATATGTGAGGTTAGTAGTGGTTGTTTTTATTAAAAGTTTAGTGGGAGAAACGCATGTCTTATTCACTAGAAAAGATGATGAAGATCAGTGGAGAAGAGTTCAGCTTTTTTCAAGAAAGGACACTTCGTGGAATTTATTCAAACGAAACTAAAGAAGTTCAGGATCAGATCATTACTAATGATCGTATGGTTATTGGATCTATCGCCTTATTTCTAAAAGGCAAAATGGCATCTCAAGTTGCAGCTGAATTCGAGAGAGAGAAGAAAAAACTCCTACAAGAAAAACAGAGGGGATATCGATCTAGGTCTGAAATCATTAAAAGAGTCGTATGGAGTTGAAGATGTTCAAGGCCTTTCAAAGAGGACCCCCTTTACTCCGCTATTGCTTTGATGAAAAAAGTGGCACCAGATATCGATTTGGTTGTTACAAAACTATTTATAGCCTGGGACATCACATCAAAAGAAGCACACGAGCCCATTGTGCAAATCAGAGAGATTTGTGCAGATGATGCGAGATGGATCACGAACCATCCTGAAGAGCAGACAAGGCGATTTACATCTGCTATGTCTATCGCACAACACATGTTGAAATCCTGAGAACGCAATTTTTTCAATCTTAGATGGTACCTATTTGGTGATACGCTTCTTCTTTGTCAATCATTCTGCAAAATGATTTCTTGAGTTGTGAAAGATTTATCCATCGATCACCAAAAGAGCAAAATTGCGGGTTTGATAAGATTTCAGGACGATTGGTCTCATCTTCTTACCGCAGAGACATAATAATTCTACTGGAGCCCTAAAAATATCGGACTCTGTTACGATCGCAGCCTTAGTTGTTTATTGGACTTATGCTGTGAAATTTATCTCATTTTTTCTTGTCGCGCTCTTCACATTTTCCCCGCTCTCCATGGACGGAAAAGGACCAGATAAAAAAATTGAATGGGATAACACTCTTTCTCAGTTGCAAGCAGCTCAGACTGCATCGGCAAATGGTTATGTGGCTGAAGCCGAGAGGTTGATAAATATTGCTAAGACCAAAAGTGGACTTCAGCTGATCGAGCTTTTAAAAGACGCTGGCGATCGTTTGCAAAAAGCTATTGCTTGCCACGCAATAGTTTTAGAAAAAACAAAGGTCATTGGAAATGAAGCCTACCGGCAGTCTTTAGCTGAATTTCGATCTGGGATCGTCAAGACAATAGAAAACTACCAAGCTGAGATTCGCCACCTTGAACATCAGATCGGCTTTCTTGAAGCCATTGAAAAGGCAAAATTGATCATGTCTGCCTGTGAAGAAAAGAAGAACCAGGCAGCCTCCTATGTCTCCCAATATTCTTTCCCTCATCACCTCAAAGAAATTGAAACATCGATCCATTATTTTAATGAAGCGGCAAAGCTCTACAGAGAAGTAGAGGAGGGATATATAAATGCTATCTCTTTATTTAACCCCTATTCAACTCCTGATGCACTAGAAAACAAGCGGTTTTTTTCAAAGCAAGCTACCGATTGTAGAGACTTAGCAGCGAATTGCAAAAAACAAGCTGAGGAATGGCCTGTAAGAAAACAGTCACAAATTCGAGCCCTAATGGAGCAGCTGACCCTTTTGAAGGGCGGAGAAAATGGAACGCATGCTCAAAAGCAAATGATAGCGATTCTGCAAGAACTTGTAGATGTAGACGCAGCAGATGAAAATGAGCTCTTCGCCTTAGAAAAACAACTTGCACTTTCTCAACAGCAAAATACACAAGGAGAGCCAAGACCTTTTCCCGAGGATTTCTACAAGAAAGAACAGACGCGGAAAGAACACTTTTATCTACATCTTCCCTCAGTTCCTGATAAATCCAACCAGTTAACTTTCTTGATAGATAGGCTGTTCAAGCCAGGTCCATTTGCCATTCCTCTGGATGGACAATACCTTCTTGAAGGCAGATATGCTCACTATTTGGGACAATTCTACAGAGTGTTGGTAGGAGTCCCTCCTCCAACAGATTTCAAAGTCAAAGTTTACGAGGATGGAAATGCTATCCATGAAGAAATTATCTCTCTTCCCAAAAAAGGAAGCCCAGCATGGGATACTTATCTTATTGAAGATGGGAATGTCTATATACCAAAAACAGAGCTAAGTAAGAGCTATGGGCTTGACCTACGGGTAAAAATTCTCTCTGAATTCGAGTTCGTCTTAGCAATCAAAGGAGATTCGCCTTATCAGTTTTCCATCTGCCTTGAAAATCAACCAATATATGCCTTTGGTTTAAATGCTCCTCCTCCTTGGCAACTTGAGGTTCTCAAAAAACCAGGGTTACCTACTTTCAAACCCCGACCCTTCAGTCAATCCCCACCGACATGCGCACCTCCTCAAGGATCTCTTCGGTTAGAAAAAGGGGATGAATTGATCCCTCACCCTCTTTTAAATCAGCTCGTAGTAGAGCTAAAAAAGGACCCTCTAGCAATCGCGCAGTATGTGCAAAATGAGATCGACCTTGCCGATCCTTTTATATTCAGAACACAAGATAAAGTTTTTGAGGCTCCTCTCTTGCACAGGAGCGCGCTGGGGACCTTTTTGGAAGGAGAAGGAAGCGCGTGGGAACAATGCGCTTTGCTCATCTATCTTCTAGAAGAGGCAGGTTTTAAAGCAACGTATGCCCAAACATGCTGTACCTTCCCTGTGGATTACATTGAGAGGTTGCTATTTACAAAATTGCCGGGAGAAAAAGAGGTTGTTCTGAACTACCCTTTTGTTTTGCTCGAGTTAGATCAAGATAAATGGGTCTCTCTATTTCCTTGGATGAAAAATGTCCAGGTGGCGGAAGGGCACGATCTCTATAGTTTGATGCCAGATGCTTATTCAAGTGCTAATAAGTGGATTCAACGATACCTCACGGGTGACGAAGAGATTTCCAAACATATAGGACTTGATAAAGACGATACTGTCGGTGTTCTTTATAGCCGTTTTGCAAGTGAACAACTCCAGAGACAAGGACTGTCTATTCAAGATGTTGGCTGCCACCGGACTCTAATTAAACAACAATTCACCTCTTGGGAAGAATTCCCAAGACCCGAATTTGAAAATTACAACGTTTTTGAAAGTCTGCCTCCGCAACTATATGCCACTTTAGATATTGAAATAGCTTCAAGAGAAAACCCTGGGAAAAGATCAAAAAAACAGGTCTCTCTACCCTTTCTGAATGGTCGCTTTTTTGCTCTCGATTTTAAAGGCGATGACCATTATCAATTGATGTCATTTTATCTAATGGATGGATGGAATAATGAAAAAATCACCTCATCCACCGCTCAAAAACAAACCAACATTGACCACCTCCTAGACCAAAACGATCTCAGCTTAGACATTCAGTTGTCCTACCAACAAAAAGGGGTGAAATGGACAAGAAACTTCTCTGTTGCAAAAGGGACAAAAGCCGCTCTTTGCTTTAGTTTTGGGAATACTTCTCCAAAAACCACCTCTCTATTTGCGCGACCTTGCCTAAATAAGAACGAAGCTGAAGAAAATCTGCATAGTCTGCTCGCTTTTACCGGAGCCCTTTACTTTGAAAAATGCAACCGTGCTCAAACGCAACTTGCTATCCTTCATAAGCTTGCCAATCCTTACTACTTTGGTGTAGGCCTAGCAAAATTGACTTCAGGGAACTCGATTAAAACAGCTGATACAGAGATGGAAATAAAATTTCCTCAAGTCGACATGGCTTTTTACATCCACTGTAATATTGATTCGTTCTTAACAGTTGACGAGAGCTATCATCTCCGTTTGGCAGACTATCTCATCTTAACTTGTGCAGACTATTCCTCAAATGAACATCAAGTGATTCAAGATGTCTTTAAAGATCAAAATGCCATCTCTACGATCAAACTTTTAAAAATTGCCCACAAAGGCCATCAGGAGAAGGGGAGGGAAGGCTTAGGATTTTTAGCTTTAACAGAAAGAACGCACTCTGTTGCTGAGAAAGACCCTTTTGTTTCAAAGTTTTTAAATTTTCCTCATCTACCCGACTTCAGCTTCGAAAGGATTTTTACTCAGGGGAGACAGCAATGGATAACAGCAGGGCGCTCGTTAGCAGCTGACGATCATGCTATTGCTTTCATGACACCTGTTCCTACTTCTAACGCAATCGACCCAACCACCAATTCAGCGTCTTATACAGGATTTGGAACACTTATTTTTAACTCCCATGAAACATTAGCCATGATTTCAGACTCGATGGGAGATACAAATGGAGGATACGGATCGGGTCTTCTGCTGAAAGACCTAAATGCCTTCGATCGGGTCAAGTGGAACCTCTATTCTACAAAAGTCAATCATGAGGTGATTGCAGATTGGTTGAATAAACCCACCTCCTTAATTGAACATCAAGGCCAAAACCTGCAACCCAAAATGACTCCAACCATGTGGGTCACTAAATGGGCTTCCGACGTCCGGCAGCTTTTTAAAACTTCATTAAATACTGTTGCCGACCCTGTTGATATCGTGACTGGCGCTTTTTACATTGATGAGGTTGATCTTACTATTCCCGGTCCCTTCCCATTGGAAATCAGACGTAATTACAGTAACCAAAATTCTACATGCACTTTCCTAGGTCCGCGTTGGAAATTGAGTCTGAATCCTTACCTTCATGAAGAAGAAGACAAACTTTACGCAGCGGAAGAAGATGGATCTGTGATTGTCTACAGACGAGATGAGTCGAGTGCAAGATGGAGAGTCTTTCCTGAAGATAACCCAGAACTTTACAACTCTAATCAAAAGGGAATCGGAAGTGTGGCTAATCCATTCCATGCCTACATTGTAGAGGATCAAAGAAGCCATCTTCTTTTTGGATCTGACGGATCTAAACGGCGATTCGAAAACCATCTCCTCAAAGAGTGGATAAACCCGGCAGGTCATACCCTTATCTTTTCCTACGTTGGGGAACAGCTCAAAGAGATAGAGAGCTCAAACGGAAGTTATATTGGGTTTTGCTATGATTTTGAAGGGAAACTAACAGAGGCCTATTCAAAAGATAGTCGTCGGATATATTACCTCTACAACTCTCTTGGCGACTTGTGTAAGGTTATTTTACCAAATGGCGCAGAGATCGAGTATGTCTACGACACTTTCCATCAAATCATCCAAGAAATACGTCCAAACGGCAAAGTATTAAAAAACACTTACGACGACAATGGAAGAGTCATCGAACAACAGTCCCCTACAGGTCCTCAACAAGAAATGGTGATAAGTGCAACCTTTAGCTACAGCGATGAAACTACCATAGCGACAGATGCAAGCGGAGCTTCTACCGAGTACAAAATTTTCGGGAAACAGATCTACAAAATTACCGACCCCCAAGGCTACATCACGCTCCAGTCTTGGTTCATCAATGCAAATTCTTACTTCGACCCTGAAAAAGGATGTGTTGTTCCCTTCGAGCAAATAGGGGGATATGGCCGCAGTCTAAGATCCACTCAAGATAAACGGGGATTAGTCACTGAATATAGCTACGACAGCAATGGCAATCCCATTGAAATCTCCCTCATAGGTGAAGATCTGACCGGACTTGGTGATCAGAAGCTCACTAAGTACTTTTCTTATAACGAGTTTAATCTCCCAGTCGAAGAAAAGGCCCTCAACAAGATCACGAAAACTCTCTACGACGATCAACTCCCCTTTCTCCCTAAAAGAATTGAGACCTTTATCGATCAAACATCCCTTGCATTTGTTGAATTTAAGTACACTAACGGGTTGCTCCAAGAAGAAAATCGTTCAGGCGCTGTCACACGTTGGACCTATGATAAACGAGGTTTCCCTATTGAGATCGCGCAAGAGACCGGTATGGATAACCGTCAGGTAGTCACAAAATACAGTTATAATGATCAGGGACGATGTGTAGAAAAAAGAACACAAAGTGGAATTGAGCGAAGCATCTTTGATAACATGGGCAATCGATTGCAACGTTCCATTTTGGATTTAGAAGAAAATGTCCTATCAACGATCACTACCGGTTACAATCTCGACAATCATCTGGCCTGGCAACAAGGCCCAGACCCCCAAAACACCCTCATGCTTGATTACAATGCCAATGGGCAACTTAAAGCATCTATGCAATCACTAACACTAATCGACGGTAAAAGTGTTGTGCCGGCTGGCTTGGCTTACAGCCTCTACAATTACGATACACGTGGCCACCTGATAGAAGAGGTCAATCCAATCGGGGTATCGACGTACAGAGAGTACGATGAACTTGGCAGACTCTCCAAAGAGACGATCGATGATCTAACCACCGAGTTTTCCTATGAAGCTGGAGGCATGGTTGCAACCATCACGGCACCAAATGGTGGGCAGACCACCCGTCTCTACACAACTAATGGCCTCCTCAAAAAGGAGATCTACCCTGACGGAACAGAAAGTTCTTTTGCCTATGATTTTTTTGGACGTCCCATTATGCAGTCCAAAAACGGAATGACTTTAGAAATCACCTATGATGATGCTTTGAGCACAGTGACCCGAACTCAAAGAGAGTCTGGTATTACTGAAGTAAGCTCATATGATTCCCGGGGGAACCTGATCCGCTCTACCGATGCAGAAGGATATATCTGGGAAAAAAGTTACGACCTTCTCAATCGCATTCTCACTGAAACCGATCCTGAAGGGAATACAACCACTTGGAGCTATGGAGAAGACACAGTCTCTTACACCCTTCCAAGTGGAGAAACAACTATCCAACGATTTGTAGCAGGACAGCTGGTTGAAACCAAAACGATAAACGCGCAAGGGGATCTCCTCCTACATAAACTCATTCATTACTATCCTGAATCAAGTAAAGTCGAAGAGATCTCTGGAAATTTCGTTACAACCACCCAAACCAATACCCTCGGTCAACCCCTCTTAGTTCAAAAGGATGAGCTATGCACCAGTTATCAATACGACCACGCAGGTCGTTGCATTGCATCCATTGATGGTGAAGGAAAAACAACACAACGAGAGTTTGATAAGTTAGGTCGCACTGCAAAGCAAATCCTACCGGATGGTACACCTATAACCTTCACCTACGATGAGGGTTCCAATCTCATCGCCTACCATCTTCCAGACAACCTCACTTGGCAAGCGACCTATGACCTAATGAGTAGGAAAACAAGTGAAGCCCTGCATGCAAATGGGCAAATAACGCAAAACTACGAATACACCTATGAAAACGGCCTCCTTCAACAAGTCAAGGATCCTCTTGGTCGGGTCCACCACTACACTTATGACTCTGCCCTAAGATTGGTTGCAGATCAGGTCGAGCAAATGAGTCACACATTCACCTATGATCAAAGGGGTCTTCTCACCTCTACAGAACAAACAGGCCCTGACCATGCGCTTATCAAACGTGATTACAACCCATCAGGAAATCTCACCTCAGAGGCTATCTACCTCAATGGAGAACTTTTACAACAGACCAATCAAACTTGGACCCCGTCTTCCAGATCTCTCCAAATAGGGGATCATCATAGAGACTTCCAATACAAAGCAGGTCAACTAAAAACACTTTCCTCTTCTGGACTCGAACTCTCTTATGAATATGCTCTAAACAGTGCGTTAAATAAGAAGAAGACTCCATTTTACTCGACAGACTTCACTTACAACTCTTCCAGTCTTGCAGAAACAAGAAAAACAGTTCTTGGAAGCAACACCTTTCAAGAATCACTTCAATGGACCCCATCTGGCAGACTTGCTTCTTACAGATCTAACAACTCAGAAAAAAGGTTCTCTTACACGCCAAGGGGCTGCTTAAAGTCGGCAGGACAAGACCGGTACGAATTTGATTTCGGTAAACAGGGCCGAGGAGTTCGCACGTCTGCCCCAGAGCATGTCATTCTATCCTCTGGTTTAGATCCTTTTGGCAAGATACTCCAAGAGACTTTGCAAGGTAAAACTTGCAGCACAATCTATGACGCTATTGGACAAACCCTTTCAAGAACAACAAAAGATGGCAAAGAACAATTCGAGTGGGACGCATGGGGCAACCTCATTGCGATCTCTTCCCCAGGCTACACCTGGAAAGCCTCCTACGATGCCCTCGGTCGTCGACTCCAAACTACCTTTACCAAAAAAGGCTTACTTTGGAACACAACCGCAAAAACAACCTCTCTTTTTGACCCTGAACACGAGTTCCAAGAGATTGGCGTCAAGCTCAACGACAAGACTTTCTGGAAACTTTATGGCCCTACTTCTTGCGATGCCATCGTAGACAGCCAAGGAAACGCTATCACCCTTTTCCATGATGGCCTTGGAAATCTAAAAGCTCTCATATCTCAGGACAACCTCCACTGGATCGAAGAGCTTCCCTCATCTTATGGCCCTACAGGCCCACCTATTTCCATCCAACCAGATCTTCTTTCCTTTGCTAGATCCCACTCTTGGCAAGGAAATCGCCAAGATCCAAGTGGCTTGATCCATCTTGGCGCCCGTTACTACGATCCAAAAATAGGTCGATTCCTTTCACCCGACCCCATCGGTTACCCAATCCCTCTCGATCTCTACTCCTATGCTAACGGAGACCCTGTCAATTTCCGAGATCCATCTGGTCGCTTTTCCTCAGCCTCATACCTGACTATAAAAGAAACTGTTTTGGATACATGGAATAGCCCACGATTTAATGGAGCCCTACAAGTGGGCTTTGGATTGAGTCAAGCGGTTGGAGGTGCAGCCTATACAGCTTACACTGGTGGGGTTGGAGGACTAGCAGGGGGCGGGTTTATGTTCTTTCGCGGTCTGGACGATATTTATACGGGAGCTCGTCAAGTCATAGCAAACGAATGGAGAGATTCAGCGAAATCCCAATTGTTACAAGACTGTGGTGTTCCTCGCAACTACGCTGAAGGAATAGATACAGTCTTAGGTTTCGGATCACCTAAAAATGCTTCTCGAATTGGTTCTTCGATTGTGGGGGGATTATTAGAGAAATGTGAGGAAGTAGTACAATATACGAAGTCCAATCTTCGCCTAGGCCAGCAGGTTCATGAATCTTACAAAATAGGGGAAATTATTCTCGGTAAAAAAACCAAAGAGTTTATTTTACCTAGTAGAAGAAGAATAGACTTTCTTGATAGAGTAAACGGAAAAGTTTATGAGCTTAAACCGAATAATCCAAGAGCCATTCGTGAAGGACAAAAACAGCTTCAAAAGTATATTGAAGAGTTAAAGACGATTCCTGATTTCGAGGGGATAAACTGGGAGGGAATTTTAGAAACATACTAGTTTCTACAATAATAATATGGAAACCAAAGAGTTTAATAATTTATTTAAAAATATTGCAAAAAGAAATAATTTTGAATCAGCTTTTGGGGGCTGGTATAAAGAGTCCAATGAATGTATTGCTGCTCTTTATTTGCAAAAATCAAATTACGGAAATTATTACGAGCTGAATATTAAAATATTTATTCAAGGCATTTTTGGGAAAACGTACCAAAAAGGCAAGGAATTAAAATATGCTATTAGTGCCATCCTTGGAAGGCAGCCTGAGGAATATAGAGACGTATTCAACCTAGAGTCGGTGATGGAATGTGTTCTTAGAAAAGAAAAATTAGAAGAATTATTTAATGAATTTATTGTTCCTTTTGTTAATTCGATGCTCACGCGTGAAGGGATTAAAAAACATGCGTTAAAGGATAAAGATTTCTTAACTCCAGCCGTGAATAAGGAGCTGGGCTTGTGAAAGAATGGATGGTCTTGAGAGAAAAGTCAAAAATACATTTTGCCAAGCAAAAAAAGAATTGATTTTATTGACATTGTCAATGGGAAGGTGTATGAGCTTAAGCCCAATAATCCAAGAGCGATTCGAGAAGGTCAAAAGCAACTTCAAATTTATATTGAAGAATTGAAAACAATTCCTGATTTTAAAGGAATAAATTGGGAAGGGATTCTAGAAACATACTAGTTATATGAATGTAGAGAATAAAAATTTCAAAAAGATATTCGATGGGGTAGCGAGAAACAATGGCTTTGAGCCAGCATTTGGAGGCTGGCTTAAAGAATCCAAAGAATGTATTGTTGCTCTGTATTTGCAGAAATCGAATTTCGGGAACTATTATGAACTGAATATCAAGACATTTATTCAGGGGTTGTTTGGGAACTTCTATAAAAAAAACAAAGACCTAAAATATGCCACGAGTGCAATTTTTAACAGGCAACCAAAGGAATATAATGATGTTTTTGATTTAGAAAATTTGATGGAAATGGAAAATAGGAAGGACAGACTGGAAAAACTATTTAATGATTTCATAGTACCCGATACCAACCAAACGCTTTCTAGGGCAGGAATTATAGAACTTGCACGGAATGGGGTATTCATTCTTCCTGCGGTAAAAAAAGAACTCAAGATAGATGAATAAAACAACCTTCAGATTAAAAAAATATTAGAAAAGCTCATAAGCATTACGAGCTCCAAGAGATTGGCGTCAAACTCAACGACAAGACTTTCTGGAAACTTTATGGCCCGACTTCTTGCGATGCCATCGTAGACAGCCAAGGAAGCCATCTTCTTTTTGGATCTGATGGATCTAAACGACGATTCCAAAACTATCTCCTCAAAGAGTGGATAAACCCGGCAGGTCATACCCTTAACTTTTCCTACGTTGGAGAACAACTCAAAGAGATAGAGAGCTCAAACGGAAGTTATATTGGGTTTTGCTATGATTTTGAAGGGAAACTAACAGAGGCCTATTCAAAAGATAGTCGTCGGATATATTACCTTTACAACTCTCTTGGCGACTTGTGTAAGGTTATTTTACCAAATGGCCGAGAGATCGAGTATGTCTACGACGCTTTCCATCAAATCATCCAAGAAATACGTCCAAACGGCAAAGTATTAAAAAACACTTACGACGACAATGGAAGAGTCATCGAACAACAGTCCCCTACAGGTCCTCAACAAGAAATGGTGATAAGTGCAACCTTTAGCTACAGCGATGAAACTACCATAGCGACAGATGCAACCGGTGCTTCTACTGAATACAAAATCTTCGGGAAACAGATCTACAAAATTACCGATCCCCAGGGCTACATCACGCTCCAGTCTTGGTTCATCGATGCAAATTCTTACTTCGACCCTGAAAAAGGATGTGTTGTCCCCTTCGAGCAAATAGGGGGATATGGCCGCAGTCTAAGATCCACTCAAGATAAACGGGGATTAGTCACCGAATATCACTACGACAGCAATGGCAATCCCATTGAAATCTCCCTCATAGGTGAAGATCTGACCGGACTTGGTGATCAGAAGATCACTAAGCACTTTTCTTATAACGAGTTTAATCTCCCAGTCGAAGAAAAGGCCCTCAACAAGATCACGACAACTCTCTACGACGATCAATTTCCTTTTCTCCCTAAAAGAATTGAGACCTTTATCGATCAAACATCCCTTGCATTTGTTGAATTTGAGTACGCTAACGGGTTGCTCCAAGAAGAAAATCGTTCAGGCGCGGTCACACATTGGACCTATGATAAACGAGGTTTCCCTATTGAGATCGCGCAAGAGACCGGTATGGATAACCGTCAGGTAGTCACAAAATACAGTTATAATGATCAGGGACAATGTGTAGAAAAAAGAACACAAAATGGGATTGAACGCAGCATCTTTGACAACATGGGCAATCGATTGCAACGTTCCATTTTGGATTTAGAAGAAAATGTCCTATCAACGATCACTACCGGTTACACTCACGACAATCATCTGGCCTGGCAACAAGGCCCAGACCCCCAAAACACTCTCATGCTTGATTACAATGCCAATGGGCAACTTAAAGCATCTATGCAATCACTAACAACAACGGAGGGGAACTTCCTCGTGCCTGCTGGCTTTGCTTACAGGCTCTACAATTACGATACATGTGGGCATCTGATCGAAGAGGTCAATCCACTGGGGGTCTCGACTTACAGAGAGTACGATGAACTTGGCAGAGTTTCTAAAGAGACAACCGATGATCTAACCACAGAGTTTTCTTACGAAGCTGGTGGAATGGTTGCAACCATTACTACACCTAATGGAGGAAAAACGAGTCGTCTTTATACAACCAATGGCCTTCTCAAAAAAGAAATCTATCCTGATGGAACAGAAAGTGCCTTTGCTTACGACTATTTTGGTAGACCCACCATGCAATCTAAGAATGGGATCACTTGGGAAACAACTTACGACGATGCAAAAAACACTGTTACTAGGGTTCAAAAAGAGTCTGGTTTCACCGAAGTAAGCATCTACGACGTTCGAGGTAACCTCATCTCTTTCACTGATGCCGGAGGATACATTTGGGAAAAGAGTTATGACGTTCTTAATAGAATTGTTTCTGAAACAGATCCTGAAGGACACACAAAAACCTGGAGCTATGAAGGAGATACTGTCTCATCTACTCTTCCAAATGGGGAAACAACTATCCAGCGGTTTGTAGCAGGACAACTGGTTGAAACCAAAACAATCAATGCTGAAGGAAATCTGCTCTTCCACAAAACGATTCACTACTATCCGGATCAGAGCAAAGTGGAGGAGATATCAGGAGATCTCATCATAACAACCTGGACAAATACAGAAGGCCAACCCCTTCTCATCCAGCAAGGAGATCTCTTTACGACCCATCAATACGACCACGCTGGCCGCTGCATTGCCTCTATTGATGGAGAAGGAAGAACAACCCACCGAGAGTTTGATAAGTTAGGTCGCACCAAAGAGCAAATCTTACCGGATGGCACACCTATCAGGTTCACGTACGATGAAGGCTCCAATTTAGTTGCCTACCATCTGCCTGGCAACATCACTTGGCAAGCGACCTACGATCTAATGGGTAGGAAAACAAGTGAAGCCCTGCAGGCCAACGGACAATTAGCCCAACAATACGAATATACATATGAAAACGGCCTCCTTAAACAAGCCAAGGATCCTCTTGGTCGGGTCCACCACTACACCTATGACTCTGCCCTAAGATTAATTGCAGATCAGGTCGATCAGATGAGCCGCACATTCACTTATGATCAAAGGGGTTTTCTCACTTCTGCCGAACAATCAGGCGCAGATCATGCCGTCGTTAAAAGGGATTATAACCAATCAGGAAATCTCGTCTCAGAGGCCATCTACCTCAACGGAGAACGTTTACAACAGACCAACCAAACTTGGACCCCATCTTCAAGATCTCTCCAAATAGGGGATCATAATAGAGAGTTTCACTATGAAACAGGTCAAATCAAAAGGCTTTCCTCTTCAGGTTTTGACCTCTCTTACGAATATGCCCTAAATGGTGCACTAGACAAGAAGAGGACTCCATTTTATTCGACAGATTTCTCTTACACTCCTTCTGGTCTTCCAGAAACAAGAAAAACTGTTCTTGGAATCGACACCTTTCAAGAATCCCTCAGCTGGACCCCATCAGGTAGACTTGCTTCATACAAATCTAACAACTCAGAAAAAACCTTCTCTTACACCACGAGAGGTTACCTAAAATCTGCTGGCCAAGACCGGTACGAATTTGATTTCGGTAAACAGGGTAGGGGAGTTCGGACGTTTGCCCGAGAGCATGTCATCCTATCTTCTGGTTTAGATCCTTTTGGGAAGATACTCAACGAGACTTTACAAGGTAAAACTTGCAGCACAATCTACGATGCTGTTGGACAAACTCTTTCAAGAACAACAAAAGATAACAAAGAACAACTCGAATGGGACCCGTGGGGAAACCTCAGTGCGATCTCTTCTCCAAACTATATCTGGAAAGCTTCCTACGACCCCCTTGGCCGTCGACTCCAAACGACCTTTACCAAAAAAGGGTTACTTTGGAACACAACCGAAAAAATAACCTCTCTTTTCGACCCGGAATATGAGTTTCAAGAGATTGGTGTCAAACTCAACGACAAGACTTTCTGGAAACTTTATGGCCCGACTTCTTGCGATGCCATCGTAGACAGCCAAGGAAACGGCATCACCCTTTTCAATGATGCCCTTGGAAACCTAAAAGCCCTAGCTTCACAAGACAACATTCACTGGATCGAGGAGCTCCCTTCATCTTATGGCCCTACAGGCCCACCGCCCTTCTTAGAACAAAATCTTCTTTCCTTTGCCAAATCCCACGCTTGGCAAGGAAATCGCCAAGACCCAACCGGCCTCATCCATCTAGGCGCCCGTCACTACGATCCAAAAGTAGGTCGGTTCCTTTCACCAGACCCGATCGGTTACCCCTTACCCCTCGACCTCTATTCCTACGCCAACGGCGACCCCATCAACTTCAGGGATCCATCCGGTCGCTTTTCTTCACATGCATATGAAGCTCTCGGTTCAACTGCGCTCGATATCTTAGGAAATCCTTATCTTCAGGGTGGCTTGCGTATGCATGGCGGATATACCCAAGCTATGATTGGAGCAGGGGTCATTACCGCAGGAATAGCAACAGGTGGTGTTGGTTTTGCTGTTGCTGGCATTGCTGGTGGTTACTTAGTTCTAAGCGGGGCTGACAACTTCGTAGCAGGTGCACAACAAATTGCCACTGGTGAATATAGAGACTCTCTAACTAGCCAATACCTCCAATCGCAAGGTCTTTCTAGTCTACAAGCGGGTGGTGTAGAAACAGTGATCTCACTTGGCTTTTCCAAATCAAACCTCCTCCCTCAAGTTGAACAAAATTTTGCTAGTAATGCTAACAAAGCATTTAAGCCTTTTAATGAAAGACATTACAGAGAAAACCTCAAGCGATTGACGGGAATGGACCCGCCGAGCAAGATTGAAGCGCATCATGTTTTTCCTCAAGCAATGCGGGATGAATTTCTAAAAAAAGGCATAAATATAGATGATCCAAAATTTCTTACATGGTGGGAAAGAGCTCCTCACCGAGCAAGTGCAAAGGAATATAATGACATTTGGAGAGCGTTTTTCGCTGATCATCCTAGGGCAACCAAGGAGCAAATTTTGGAATACGGAAACAAAGTTATGACTAATTATGGTAATCAAGTAAATTTCTAGGAGCCCAAATCGTTGATGGATTTTTTTGATTTTAGCAGCAAACTTGTTAGTTCAACCTTCCATTCAAGCCCAATTCATATACCGTATGATGGCAATCTGGAACTCATAACAGGCAATTATAATGGCATTGAAATGCCTGTTATATTTAAACAAAACTCTGGAATGAATTTGTTAGACATTTTGGATACTGGATATGCGAATCTTTTCCTGATTTCTGAAAAGCTAAAGTCAGTTTTGAATGAAAAGAAATTGACTGGTTGGAAAACATATCCCATCAAACTTTATGATAAAAAAGGCCTAGAGATAGTTGGTTATCATGGATTTTCTGTCATTGGACATTGTGGGCCCATCATTTGTGAAAAATCTGAAATTATCGAAAAAAGATTAATTCCAACTGGACCATTAGTCAAATTTTATAAGGGAATTTTCTTTAATTTAGAAAGTTGGGACGGCTCTGATTTTTTTTCTCCAGAAGGCACTGTTAGAATACTTGTTAATGAAAATGTAACCAACGCGCTAAGAGAATACAATATAACAAACACAAAAGTGAAGAACCTAAAAGATATAGAAACCATCGTAAAATAATGGTTAAAAATGAATGGTACAGGATATCTTTTTTTGATTTTAGAAGTGAACTAGCTTTTTCCATGATGCTCTAGGCAATCTTGCAGCGGTCATCTCTAAAGACAACATCCACTGGATCGAAGAACTTCCTTCATCTTATGGCCCTACAGGCCCACCGCCCTCCTTAGAACAAAATCTTCTTTCCTTTGCCAAATCTCACACATGGCAAGGAAATCGCCAAGACCCAACCGGCCTCATCCATCTAGGCGCCCGTCACTACGATCCAAAAGTAGGTCGGTTCCTTTCACCAGACCCGATCGGTTACCCCTTCCCCCTCGATCTCTATTCCTATGCCAACGGCGACCCCATCAACTTCAGGGATCCATCCGGTCGCTTTTCTTGTAAGCGACAAAAGAACCCACCTGTCTAAAAAATCAGTGAGAAGTTTGTTGACGGCGGGCTAGCCATTGATCTGGCAAGAGCTCGTGAAGTTTGTTTGCGTTGTAGCTCATGATCCTACGCATTACGTCTTCAAGATATTCCCTTGGGTTGATCCCAAGGCCTCGGCATGTCTGAACAAGTGAAAAATGGATCGCTGCCGCTTCTCCTCCCTCTTCACTGCCTAAAAATAGCCAGTTCTTGCGGCCAATTGTTAGTGGTCTCACTGCCCTTTCTGCAACGTTGTTGTCCAATCGGGCATAAGGATGTTCAGTATAGTTTTTTAGGTAGGGAATAAGACCACAAAAATATTGCACTGCCCCATAAAGTTTGGACTTGGGTAATAATTTTCCCTCCAAAAACTTCTTTTTGATCTCATCGATCAACTCATCGATAATCGGAACCTCTTTCTCTTGGCGGATCTTCAAGCGCTCTTCTTCAGAACGGCTCCAAGCAACTCTTTCGAACATAAATAGGTATCGCATCTTTCTTAATACCCACTGCCGAAAAGCCAGATCTCCTCCTTCCGCCTCGAAGAACTTCCGTCTAGCGTGCGCAAGGCAGGGACACCAGGTGATCATTTTCTGTTCGGCTAATTTCCTGTACCCGTCATATTTGTCAGAGTGAAGGACCCCTCGGTAATTCCCCAGTATGTCTAAAACATTCTTGTGACAGCGATCTTTGCGAAAATCGTAAATTCTATAGGGCGGGTCGGCCTGTTTACCACCCACTATCGTCCACATATAGACCTGTTTGCATTTGCCTAGCGCTTGCAATTTGATAGGCGTCTCATCAATGAAAATGTTATCGCTTGCTAACACTGCTTCGAGCATCTCATCGTAAAGGGGTTTCAGTGCCATGGCGCTTTTAATAACCCACTGGGAAATAAGATTGCGACTGACCTTGATCCTCTCCCTTTCCATCCCCTCTTTTATCCGATAAAGGGGAGTGTGGTCGGCAAATTTTTTGGTGACGATCTCTGCAAGAAGGCTCTCATCTGCTCGACACTTTGGTAATAGGCTGTCTGGCAAATCTGCAGTGAAGATGCCTGCTTCTTCTTTTTGAGGATGTGCATACTTTGGCCGAATGATCTCTAAAATGTAGTAGGATCCTGGCTTGTGAGCTAGTTTGTGGGTGATCTCTACCCCAATTTGAACTAGAGACTCTCCTGTTTCAGGGCAGACCTTCTCTTCTTTTGAAAGATCCAAAACCTTTGTGATAACAGGGAGATCATCAGGCAGAGAGATTTTATCCTGACCATTGCGATGAGGTTTCTTTCGCTTATGAGCTGGCACATCGGCTTGTTTCTCTTCTTTTAAAGCTTGGGGAGTTTCAAATCCTTCTAAAATCAATTGCTGGCTGTTCAAATTGGAGGCAACTCTTTCAGAGCGTTTTCCAAAAATTTGACGTTTAAACCAAGCAAGCTGTTCGGAAAGAATAGTGACTTCTTGCTCCTTTACATCTAGCTTTGTTGAAAGATCAGTTACTTCTTGCTCTTTCACATCTAGCTTTGTTGAAAGATCAGTTACTTCTTGCTCTTTGCCAGCAAGCAATGTTTCAAGATAGAGGATTTTTTCTTTTAACCGTTTTTCAAGTAGCGGTTCTGCAACTGTTGTCATGGTAAAATCTTACCATAAATTGTACTGGAAAAGAAACAGTAAAATGACTTCAGGATGTATTGTAGCGCACTTGGATCTTCTTTGGTGTTACCCCTTCAAGCAGCATCAAAAATGTCCTTCGATCAATGGATGGGGTATTGCCCCATTTCCAAGCGAATGTTCCCTTTTCAATGCGCTTAAACCAGATGACAAATCCGTCATTATCCCAAAAGAGAACCTTGATGTGGTCTTTGCGCTTGTTGAGGAAAATAAAGAAGGCTCCCGACAATAGCTCTTGCGGAAACAGTCTGATCTACAAGAGTGCTGAGGCCTTCAAAGCTTTTCCCTATATTGATCGGCTGTTGACAGAAGAAAAGACGAGCGTTGCCTGGGATGCTCAACATTTCAGCTCCATCAATAAAGCCAAACAAGTTTTTAGAGTTGAACGTTCAAAGTGCTTGTCCACATGCAGGCAAATGCCATTGCATTCGATTGCGATGCCGGTTTTGTTCTGTGCCGGCAGTTCAGAGAAAGAGGAGCGGTTCAACACGTTTTTGGGGAGAAGACGTTTTTTCCAGTAGTGAAAGGAGCAGGCGGTGACATTATTTTCATGGCACCATTTTTCAATGGATTGCCCGCTCAATTTTTGCTGACGGATTTTTTCTTCCCATTCAAGCACTTTTTCTGGAGATGATGGCTGTGACATAGAATTCCTTTGGTTTTGTTTGACCACAAGGATTTCACAACCGGCCACAGGCTAAAAGATGGCTTTATTTCCCGGTTACCTTCTCAGATCATCAGTGACCACGGAAGCTTCTGGCATGTGGGCTTCGTTGATTAAATCAACAAGCACAAGGTCAAACCGCTTGGTTTGAATGAATGGTACTACTTGGTTTATGGATACTAGTTGGGAAGAATTTATTGGCTGAAGAGGTTGTGGAGAAGTTGCTACTGCTGCCATAGCTTTACCTTGGTTAAGGTTTTCTTTTTTATTGAAACCACACTCACACTAAATCATTCTAGTAATAAACACCATTAGGTGCACGCATTGCTACGTAGGAAGCATCGTTACTTGGAGTCCAATAGGGGTTGGCTACAATCGTAGAAGTGGCTGGTGGTGCCCTAAAAGCAGCATTTGCTTGTTGATAAGCAAGAGCTGTACCTGCTAAAGCACGAACATAACCAGCTCTAGCTTCTTCCGCACCTTTAATATGCCCAGCTTGTTTTGCCTTCTCCTTTTGTAGGTAATCAGCAGACAAAGCTTCCTCTCCAACTAGTAGACCTTGATCTGCAGCTCTTTTTACCATGGCATATCTTTCACCATAGATCTGACCAATTCCATAAGATGCTTTATCTCTCCAAATTCTTGCCCACTGTTCTTCAGTAATCTTTCTTAATTCACCAGAATAACTCATAGTTTGATTGACTATGCGTCCTTTAGCTGAGTTTTCAATTTTCATGAAATGGGTAAGGATGTCACTCCCTTCGCCTATGTGACATAACTCTGGTCCTCTTATCGCTTTTACTGCCCTAAGAGTCTGAGCTAGTATTTCGAAGAGGCTACTAATAACATATTTACCTTTTAAGTCTTTGTCGTTTGGATGCTTAAAGCATTTCTGACCTTTATCGAAAAGGTGCTTCTTCTTAGGTTCTGTAGGCTGGCACCCTACTAAAATCTGCCTTAGCTGTCTCATTTTAACAGCCATTGTTCTTCTCTGATCATCAGTGACCACGGAAGCTTCTGGCATGTGGGCTTCATTGATTAAATCAACAAGCATAAGATCAAATCGCTTGGTTTGAACGAATTGTACTTGCTGGTTGACAGGGACTAGTTGGTAAGCAGTAGTTGGCTGAAGGGGTTGCCTAGAAACTGTTATTGTAGCCATTCGATCACCTTTGTAAAGAGTTTATCAAAGCCTCAATAGATGAGGACTAAGAAATAACTCTACCAAAGATAAAGATTCTTTGCAGCAAATATTAATTTAAAGTAAAGAATGCTTTGTAACTGCCTGTTATCTACCGCTTTGATTTGTAACAGAAGAAGAAATACTTCCAAAAGCTTGCAGTATACCTTGGATATCTTGGACAGCTCCCTGAATCGCTTGGCTCATGTCTTGCGTGATGTTCTGTTCACATTGAATCATCTGCTGCCAGAGCATGGCAGCTGCCTTAGCATAGGCAGCTTCTGATGTATAGCCAGCGCCGATCATAGTCCCGATGCCTTGGGCTATTTGATCACCTTAATTTTAATTACTAAACCCCCCTCTTCAAAAGAGGGGATTAGTTTAAAAAACGAACAGCTCTTTAGTTGTAATAAACGCCATTGGGGGCACGCATTGCCAAACCATCGTGACCAGGAATTGAGACAAGCATGGGAGTGGGAGCTGGAGCCCTGAAAGCAGCATTCGCTTGTTGATAAGCAAGAGCTGTTCCGGCTAAAGCTCTGATATATGCTTCGTGGGTAACAGCTAATCCTTCTCGATCCTTAATTTGTTGCTGTCTTTCATTTTCAAGATAACTCGATGAAAAGGCCTCTTCTCCCATTAGGAGACCTGCATCTGCAGCTCTGATGACCATATCCCTTCTGTAACCGTATACCTGACCAATTCCTATGGATGCTTGATCTCTCCAGATTCTCGCCCAATGTTCTCGGCTAATACGTCCTAGTTCGTTAGAATACTCACCGTCCGCAGAAATTCTTTCACTACCTTTAGCTTTTTTGTCTAATTCGATAAAATGGAAAATAATTTTCATCCCATGTCCAATATGACAAATGTCTAAGCCCCTTGATTGTTTTGTAGCTCTTACGGCATCTCTCAAAATTTCGAAGAGTTTTGTTATTTTATGGAGGCCTGGGAAATCCGGATGGCTAAATCTTTTTTTCCCGCTCGGCCAAGTGGGATTGGCGGCAACACAGGCACACAAGAAATCCTTTAAAACCTTCATCCTTTTTGCCATCTCAATTCTGTCTTGATCGCTCAAGAAAGCTTCTGTCGGACGGTGGGCTTGGGCGATAAGCTCCGCAATCTGAAGATCAAATTTTTGGCGAATGTCCACATAGGCAGCATGTGGGTGTCGCGGAATCACTGCTTGTTGAGCATTAACGTTGCTTGGAAGCTGTCTTAAAGGGATTGCTGCTGTTGCCATTTGAAATCCTTTGGTTTTTGCTAATATTCGATACAAGTAATTTTATACCGAAAAACTAAAGATACCAAAGATAAAGATTCTTTGCAGCAAATATTAATTTAGAGTAAAGATAGCTTTGTAACTGCCTGTTATCTACCACTTTGATTAGTGAGAGATCCAGAGATACTTCCAAAAGCTTGGAGTATGCCTTGGATATCTTGGACAGCACCCTGAATAGCCTGGCTCATGTCTTGGGTAATGTTCTGTTGGCATTGAATCATCTGTTGCCAGAGCATGGCCGCTGCTTTGGCATAGGCAGCTTCAGCTGTATAGCCAGCACCTATAAGCTTACCAAAGATAAAGATTCTTTGCAGCAAATATTAATTTAACATGAAGAGGGCTTTGTAACTGCCTGCTATCTACCACCTTGATTTGTAAGAGAAGAAGAGATGCTTCCAAAAGCTTGGAGTATGCCTTGGATATCTTGGACAGCTCCCTGGATCGCTTGACTCATGTCTTGCGTGATGTTCTGTTCACATTGAATCATCTGTTGCCAGAGCATGGCTGCTGCCTTGGCATAGGCAGCTTCTGATGTATAGCCAGCGCCGATCATAGTCCCGATGCCTTGGGCTATTTGATCACCTTAATTTTAATTACTAAACCCCCCTCTTCAAAAGAGGGGATTAGTTTAAAAAACGAACAGCTCTTTAGTTGTAATAAACGCCATTGGGGGCACGCATTGCCAAACCATCGTGACCAGGAATTGAGACAAGCATGGGAGTGGGAGCTGGAGCCCTGAAAGCAGCATTCGCTTGTTGATAAGCAAGAGCTGTTCCGGCTAAAGCTCTGATATATGCTTCGTGGGTAACAGCTAATCCTTCTCGATCCTTAATTTGTTGCTGTCTTTCATTTTCAAGATAACTCGATGAAAAGGCCTCTTCTCCCATTAGGAGACCTGCATCTGCAGCTCTGATGACCATATCCCTTCTGTAACCGTATACCTGACCAATTCCTATGGATGCTTGATCTCTCCAGATTCTCGCCCAATGTTCTCGGCTAATACGTCCTAGTTCGTTAGAATACTCACCGTCCGCAGAAATTCTTTCACTACCTTTAGCTTTTTTGTCTAATTCGATAAAATGGAAGATAATTTTCATCCCAAATCCAATGTGACAAATGTCTAAGCCCCTTTGTTTTTTTGTGGCTCGTACAGTGTCTCTCAACATTTCGAAGAGTTTTGTTATTCTATAAAGGCCAGGGAAATCAGGATGGCTAAACCTTTTTTTTCCGCTTGGCCAAGTGGGACTAGCTGCAACACAGGCGCACAAGACATCCTTTAAAACCCTCATCCTTTTTGCCATCTCAATTCTGTCTTGATCGCTCAAGAAGGTTTCTGTCGGACGGTGGGCCAGGGCGATGAGCTCCGCAATCTGAACATCAAGGGTTTTGCGAATGTCCACATAGGCAGCATGTGGGTGTCGCGTGGTCACTGCTTGTTGACCATTGACGTTGCTTGGAAGCTGTCTTAAAGGGATTGCTGCTGTTGCCATTTGAAATCCTTTGGTTTTTGCTAATATTCGATACAAGTAATTTTGTACCGAAAAAGTAATGATACCAAAGATAAAGATTCTTTGCAGCAAGTATTAATTTAAACAAAAGACAGCTTTGTAACTGCCTGTTACCTACCACTTTGATTAGTGATAGATCCAGAGATACTTCCAAAAGCTTGGAGTATGCCTTGGATATCTTGTACTGAACCCTGAATGGCCTGACTCATGTCTTGGGTAATGTTCTGTTGGCATTGAATCATCTGTTGCCAGAGCATGGCCGCTGCTTTGGCATAGGCAGCTTCTGCTGTGTAGCCAGCGCTGATCATAGTCCCTATCCCTTGGGCTATTTGTGAAAAGGTTTGTTCTCCAACTTGAATAGCTCTCAGAAAGGGATCCGATTGAAGTGTGTTTTGAATGGCACTTTGTTTTTCAGAAGTTAACTTTAACATACGATCGCTGTACTGCTCTTCAGTAATGGTTTTAGCCTTGTATTGCGCTTCAAGCTCCACTTCCCTTGTTCGATATTCTGATTTAATGCGTCCTACTGATGTAAAAGTCATGCCAATGGAGAGAAAACCAAGGCTCATGCCGATGATTCCGGCGGCTAGCTGGCCTGCTGCTTGGGCTCTTTGGCTTGCGGCCTGTAGTTGCCCTTCGAGGACTGTTGCTTGAGCAGCGGCTAGGGCGGCGTGCTCTGTGCCGGCTATGGAATTCCATTGAAATTGACGATAAGTGTCAATGTTTTGAATTTTTTGCTTAACGACTTCTTCCATTACTTTGAAAATTGCAGTTATTAAGTTGGGACCTAGCCAAGCTGCAATTGAGTTCTTAAGGGCAGCCACACTTTGAGCTGAAAGTTGCGTATTGATGCCGGCAATTGGGGCAGACAAAGGAATAGGGACGCCAGCTGGCGTCGATGTAGGAGAGGCAACATTGGTGGAAAAACCCATAGTTTGTAGGGCAGAAAAGAGGACTGCTTCAGTTCCATACATCAGTTGATTGAGGGTAGTGGATACTCCTAGTAGCTGCGCCTGCAAACCCGCTATTTCAGTTTCGGGGGCGTTAGCTTTCTGAAGCGCTCCGATTTGGTTTTTAATGTTAGTCAAATCCTGAGCATATTTTTGGTTTCTGTTAGTTTGATCTTGAAGTCCCTTTGTTGTGGGTGTGGTTGAGTCTAGGTTGCTAAAATCCTTCGTTATTTTAGCTTTTTCCGCCTTTGACTGCTTTTTGTAAGAACATCAGCTGACCGGCTAAGATCTTTTCATAGGCCAGCATATTATGAAATAGTTGCTTGTGTCGTTGTGTGCCAATATTAAATGTTAGTTGATTGAACTGGCCGATTTCCCAAAGCAAATTTTTTTCTCCCTTAGCTTCCTTTTCGATCTTATCTGCATGTTGAACAAGGGCACCTCCAAAACCAATGTGCACTAACTCTAACCCCCTGCCTTCTTTTACAGGGATAGCAGCACGGAGTAGCTTTTTGAACAAGGATTGTATCTTTAAGGACTCCCCTGGATAGCGTGGGCTTTGGAATTTCTTCTTATTCTTTGGTACGCTAGGAGCGGCTGGGAAGCACTCCAAGATTAAATCTTTGAGATCTTCCATGTTTGTTGCCATGAAGTAACGACCGTGATCGGATACCTCCATTTTTGCACCTAAGGGGATAAATGCTCTTTCGATTAATCGATTTATTTGATTCTCTAATGTAAAAGCTGGTCGGGAACTTAGAGGGATCAGTTGATCTGCTGGTCTATATGCTCGCTCTGGGTAGACCCGCCTTGTTAAAGACTCTATTGACTCAGATGCCGTTGAATGGGTTAACGGAGGGTTAGGGTAGTAAACGGATCCTGCAGCAGCCATTGTCATTGCCTTTCGTTAAAATGTTCCTTGCCTGGAAGAAAACATGGTCAAATCACTCTAGTAATAAACTCCATTAGGCGTACGCATCGCTACATAAGAAGCATCGTTACTTGGAGTCCAGTAGGGGTTGGCTACAATCATTGAAGTTGCTGGTGGCGGCGCAATGGCTGTTGCTCGAGCAATAGCACGACCAGTTGCAGCTATATTCGCCGCGGTACGAGCTGCATTTTGTCGAACGTATTCTTGGGATGCATCAAATCCACTCTGATTTTCGATCACTTGAGCATCAGCACTTTCTTCTACAAAAAATCTCCCTTCTTTGACTGCTTGATCCAGAAATTTTTGTTGGCCAGCCAAGACTCTCTCATATGCCTTCATATTAGGGAATAATTGTTTATGTCGTTGTTGGCCAACGTGTAATATTAGCTGATTGAATGTACCGACTTCCTCTACAAGGGCAGATTTGCCTTTTGCTTTTTTTTCTATTTCGTTAAATTGTCGTACAATAACTCCCCCAAAATCAATATGCACCAACTCTAACCCTCTGCCTTCTTTCACTGGTATAGCAGCACGCAGTAACTTCTTGAATAAAGATTGTATTTTTAAAGACTCTCCCGGATAGCGTGGGCTTTGGAATTTCTTTTTGTTCTTTGGTACGCTAGGAGCGGCTGGGAAGCACTCTAAAATTAAGTTTTTGAGATCTTCCATGTTTGTTGCCATGAAGTAACGACCGTGATCGGATACCTCCATTTTTGCACCTAAGGGGATAAATGCTCTTTCGATTAATCGATTTATTTGATTCTCTAATGTAAAAGCTGGTCGGGAACTTAGAGGGATCAGTTGGTCTGCAGGTCTATAGGCTCGTTCAGGGTAGACCCGCCTTGTTAAAGACTCTATTGACTCAGATGCCGTTGAAGGGGACAATTGAGGATTCGTATAGTAAACCGGTCCTGGAGCAGCCATTGTCATTGCCTTTCGTTAAAGTGTTTACTTGTCTGGAAGAAAACACAGCCAATCACTCTAGTAATAAACACCATTAGGCGCACGCATTGCTACGTAGGAAGCATCGTTACTGGGACTCCAATATGGGTTGGCAACAATCATTGAAGTTGCTGGCGGTGGCGCAATGGCTGTTGCTTGAGCAAAAGCACGCCCAGTTGCAGCTATATTTGCCGCGGTACGAGCTGCATTTTGTCGAACGTATTCCTGAGACTCCTCGTAGACTTTTTGATCATCGTAGATTTTAGCTGTTGCCTCTTCTTCAGCTGAATATTTTCCAGCTTCAACAGATCTTTCCAACATCTTGAAAGCCTCGCCCATAAGAGAATTGCATGGCGGAAGATTAGGGAGCAATCGTTTGTGTTGATTCTTCCCTAAATTAACAAGTAAGGTATCAAGCTGTGACTTTTCCAAACCATCCCTCTTGCCTTTAGCCTTTCGATCAATGCTCTTATAAACGTAGTCTGAAATATGAGCTCCAAATATGATGTGATAAGCTTCCAGCCCTCTGCCTCTTTGAACTGGAGTGACAGCAACAAGCAGCTTCTTAAATAAAGATTGTATCTTTAAAGATTCACCAGGATAACGTGGGCTTTGGAATTTCTTCTTATTCATGGGCACACTGGGCGCTGCCGGAGTACACTCAACAATAAAATCCCTTAAATCTTCCATGTTTGTTGCCATGAAGTAACGGCCTTGCTCGGATACCTCCATTTTTGCAGCCAAAGGTATAAAAGCTCTTTCGATTAGTCGATCTATTTGATTCTCAAGTGTAAAAGCTGGCCGGGAACTTAGAGGGATCAGTTGGTCTGCAGGTCTATATGCTCGTTCTGGGTAGACCCGTCTCACTGTTGAGGAGGGGTCGTCCTCTGATGAACTGGACGAACTTGTGCCTGAACCACTGCTACTATACTGCTGTAAAGGATAGGGTTGTGAGGGCTGACTGCCTGCATAGCCTTGGTGCAGATGGGGGTTAAAAGGCTGTAGTTGAACGGATCCTAGAGCTGCCATAGCTTCACCTTGGTAGAGTGGTTTTCCTTGTAAAAGGAGTGAACCACAAGCTTACCAAAGATAAAGATTCTTTGCAGCAAATATTAATTTAACATAAAGAGGGGCTTTGTAACTGCCTGTTATCTACCGCTTTGATTTGTAACAGAAGAAGAAATACTTCCAAAAGCTTGCAGTATACCTTGGATATCTTGGACAGCTCCCTGAATCGCTTGGCTCATGTCTTGCGTGATGTTCTGTTCGCATTGAATCATCTGCTGCCAGAGCATGGTTGCTGCCTTGGCATAGGCAGCGTCTACTGTATAGCCAGCACCGATCATAGTCCCTATGCCTTGGGCTATTTGAGCGAATGACTGTTCTCCAACAGTAAGAGTTCTTAACCATGGGTCACTTTGTAAAGTGTTTTGGATATGCGATTGTCTGGCGTTGGTTAGGTCGTTTATTTGTTTATCTCTATCCTGTGCACCTATTGGAATATCTTCTATCTTCTTATTATACTCCGCGTGAATAGACCTTGTTTTTAGAAAGGTGGATCCAATGGAAAGAAAACCAAGGCTCATTCCAATGATTCCTGAGGCAAGTTGACCTGCTGCTTGGGCTCTTTGGCTTGCAGCCTGTAGTTGCCCTTCTAAGACTTCGGATTGAGCAGCAGATAGAGCTGCTGCTTCTGTGCCTGCAATAGAGTTCCACTGAAATTGACGATAGGTATCAATGTTTTGAATTTTCCGCTTAACGATTTCTTCCATTATTTTGAAAATTGCAGTTATTAGGTTTGGACCCAACCATTCAGCAACTTGGTTTTTAAGCGCGGCTACACTTTGAGCTGAAAGTTTCTGGCTATTTCCATTAGAAAGAGGGACAGACAGGATAGGAGGTAGTCCTGTTGCGGTTGAAGTTTTAGTGGAAAATCCCAGGGTCTGTAAAGCCGAAAAAATGACCGATTCAGTTCCGTAGAGCAGCTGATTAAGCGTCGTAGACACGCCCAATAACTGAGCCTGCAACCCTGCAATTTCTGTTTCAGGGGCACCAGCTTTCTGAAGAGCAGTGATTTGATTTTTTATATTAGTTAAATCTTTACTATACTGCTGGTTCTTAGTGGCTTGATCTTGCATCCCCTTAGTTGTAGATGTGTTTGAGTTTAGGTTGTTTAAATCTTTTCCTATTTTTGTTTTTTCCGCGTTGATATTGGCTTGGATTTGCGCAGCCGTAGGGACGGGGCCGCTACTTGGAGTTCCACTAGTCCCCCCGACATTGCTGGTATTACCGACTGTTGTATCGCTCATAAACACACCTCATCCTACTTCTCTCCAATACAATTAAAGAACATTATTGTTAAGGTTGTTTAATTGTTTCTTAATAATTCATTAAGAAGTAAAGTTTTAAGGAACTTTCTTTACCCCTTAGGGGGATTTTTTAATTTTTGGAGTGTCAGCCTAGCCCTATCTCCTAATCCGGCATATTCAGGCTTATTTAAACTGCGTAGGATGACTTCTTCTAAAGATTGTAAGGCCAGCTCAATTTGACCCAATTTCAACTGACATTCTGCCAAATAGAGGGTTGGAATAGGGTTTTTAACGTCGAGGGCACTTGCAAATGCAAAAGTAATAGCAGCTTCATTGTATCGATTTTGTCCCAGCTGGCAACCGCCTAATCCCATAACAAAACGTGGTTCATTGGGGGCAAAAGAATTAAGGGTTGAAAAAGCAAAGAAAGCCTGCTTGTACTTCCCTCCGTTGTATAGAGCGCTTGCACGCACATAAAGCTCTTCAATATCTTCCTTGGATACGTCTGACTGAGTTGCTCCCAAGTTTGCAGACTCTTCTATAGCAGCAGGAGCTTTCTCTTCCGCTTGGCTAAATGCACTTGGCTGGGGCAATATTGACTCCAAATCTGCCATTTGGCTTGGAGTCACTCCTAATTTTGTAAGCTGCGCCAGGGTTTTTTTTAGTTCCTCTAGTCTGCTTATAGGAATGGTAGTGGACTTGGATTTTAACTCCTGTTTAAGCGCTTTAATGCCCTTTTTGATTTTGGCGATTTCACTATTTGCGGCAGTCGATAACGCAGGATCAAAGTCCTCTTCAAAAGTTAAATCTTCTTCCATAAGCCACCCTTTCCTTATATCCCTAACATCAATAACAAGGGATTTTCAAGAAGATTGATTCTTTACAATAATCAAGCTAGTAGGGGCCTTAACAACCCTTTGATTATCAACCCACTGGAAGTCCATCAGCGTTCAGTTAATACTCCTGTACCCAACGAGCGCCTATGAAAATAAACATTTATTTTGTTATGGATGGCTCATGAAGAGATACCTTTTAAACCTAGTCTTTTCCCAGGAGGATATATGTCCAATCCATTAGAGCGAGTAATGAAAATGAGTGGCGAAGGATTTAGCGATTACGAGGAGACATCTCTGCGTAAAATATATTCAAATGAAAGTAAAGAGATACAAGATCAGATCATTACTAATCACCGGATGGTTGGTGGATCAATCGCTCTATTTTTAAAAAGCAAATCGGCGTCTCAGATCAAGAATGAATTTGAGAGAGAAAGGAAAAAACTCCTAGAAAAAAAAGAAGGAGATACCAGCTTAGGTCTTAAATCATTAAAAGAATCTTATGGATTGAAGATGTTTAACGCCTTCAAAGAAGATCCCCTTTACGAGGCGATCGTTATGATGAAAAAAACGGCACCTGACATCGATACGATCGTTATAAAAATATTTAGGGCAGAAGACCTCAGCTCAGAAGAAGCTCATGAACCCATTGTGCAAATCAGAGAAATTTGCGCTAAAGATGCAAGATGGCTCACCAGCCATCCTGAAGAGCTAATGAATAGACTCATATCGAGTATGGCTATTGCTCAACACATGTTGAAGTCTTAGTATCGACTAGAATTTTTCAAAGGCAGAATCGAGACACTGTCAGCGACCAATTCATCGCAGGATCTTGCATGTTCCGCGGCGTTTTCTAAAATAAAACACGCGGGATAAACGCGATTCTTGTTTGTTCCGCTAGATTTGGTTAAACTCACGACGTATTTTCATTGCCATAGTTTTAACTCGTCAAGAGTATTGTTCAAGGTTTCAACTGAGTTGCACAGACGGATTTTTTCAAGAAGGTCTTTTATCTCGGCTTCATCCTCTATTTTGAAAATAGGTCGGTTTTCTATCTTTTTTGCAATCCAGCTAAATAGTCCATAAACACCAAGACATACTGCCACTAAGAAACAAATTCCAATAATTATTCCTACAAAATCCACAAAACCACCTATTAAATTTATTGCTCAACCTTTCTCTTTAAGCTATCTGATTTCTCAACTTTTTTGCCTTCTAGAGCAGGACAATCTAATTATTTCCTAAAAAACTACAGGTTTAGTTCTATTTGTTCAACAGTTAAACATTTAAGCCATTCAGCCAATAAGAGAATTTTTGTATTTAAAAATAATGCGATTGGGTTAAGATTTGGCCAGTTTTTAAAAAACTAATGATTCGATTTATATCAAATAAATATTTAACAATACTACTACTCTCCATTTCGTTTGGGAGTATGCATGCACATATAATTTCTTCTGATGAGAATTTAAATGTTAATGTAGAGCGTATCCAAGACATTGAAAATAGATACTCTCTTGATAGTGCAAGCATGTAGGTGAAGAGATTGCTTTTGCCGTCGCTATCATCCTTTCTCTAGCTCAGCTTCAATCTCCTTAATGGTTGGAAGGCTGCCCTTCAGCTCTTTTGGAAGTTTCTCCGAAATTGTAACTTCATAACCAGCGAGTCCCATCGGACGCAGAATATTCCTTAAAGGATACCCAGCAGTGATATTTTTTTAGTTTTGCAAAGAATCATCCCGATAGTGGGGTTGTGCTGGGGTAGTTTTAGTTTATCGTCGATTGCCGAAAGATAAAAGTTCATCTGACCAGCTGAAAGAGATCCTTTGCGGCATCTGATCACCTACATTTAAGATCAGCAAAACTTTTCGAGATTAACCTGTGGCTAGGCTTACGCTTGCAGAAAACGCAGCCGAAAAAGGAACATTCTTTCAGTTTCGCTGTAAAGCAAGACCGTAATTTTTAAAATCAACCTATACTGTAAGGCATGCTTTCAACCCAACTAACAATCCTAGCCATTCTATCTTTGATGTTTGAAAGGCAATGTGTTCCATCTTCTAATTCTAAAAAAGAAATATTCTTTTTGTTAACCTTCATCTTTTTGATTAATTCTCTGCCTGGAATCGGATTTACCCTTTCGTCCTTTGCACCTTGAATGATAAAAATAGGCAAATCCTCTCTGATTTTTTCGAGGGCCGTGACCGGGTTTCTTGCTTCGATCCATTCGTCTTCTTGAGGGCCGGCATTTAGTCCAAAGTCTTTGATACAAAGTTCCTTGAATTTTGCACGATTTTGAAACAATTGCCTTAAGTCTAAGGCTCCTGAAAGGCTGATTGCTTTATTTACTTGAACTTGGATTTCTGGGTGTTTTGCAAGAGCTAGAAACATTTGCAGTCCACCTCGGCTTACTCCTAAAAGAGAGATTTTTTCGTTCATTTTTATGCCAAATCTTTGCTCAAGTTCTGGTAGGAAGTGGAACAGGTTTTTGACATCTTTGGTATCATCACCCCCAAATTCATCTTTTCCCTCGCTCAATCCTCCTCGGTAGAGGGTTGAAACAAACGTGTAGTTTTTATAACAAACAAGATCGCTTGCAGGATTTGGCAATCCAAATGATCGATTGCCTCCCCTGAGATAGACAATACTTTCTGAAGGGGTATTTTTGGTAGAAAAGCTGATGAAACCTTTTATCTTAAGGCCATCGCTTGGATAAAAAAAAACAAATATTCTTCTTTTCCAATCGATAATTGATTGTTTGTTTTCTTCTTGAACAAGAGGGCTCTTAAGGAGCAGGGGAGTGATTTCAACAAAATTTGCCCCTTCCGGTAATTCGTAGAATTTTGCTAATTCTACATCTCGATGATCTTCTCTCATGATGAACTAACTCCTAACCAACCAAGGTTTATCCATCTCATTGTCCATTCTTGGACATGGGCTTTTAAATGGAGTAAAAATTCAGGATTTTCTTCAGCAATAAATTTTATTGCATCTTCAAGAGATCGTCCTGAACAAGTATCCAAAAAGATTTTTTCTTCCAATGAGATCTCTTTAATAACAACTTCACCTGTCTGATCTAAAGAAAGAACAATCCATCTTTTCTTCTCTTTTTCGAGGAGTGGTAATTCTTCCTCGTTTGAGAGGGCTTTCCAGTAAGAATAGATCGGATAATCAGAAAATAAAAAATGAACATGGGGCTGAATTTTCAGAACAACATGATGCAATTGATCAATGCTTGGGTGCTGGAGGCGACCTTCTGACAAAAAGGTGCGTAAGTGCAGTTGCTCAAGTTCGACGATTGATAAAAAAGGAACAGAAAATAGATCGGATTTTTGTTTCAAGACCCATTCAGGGAACTTTTTCAGCCATGATTCGACGTCCCAATCAAGGGGAGGATTCTCTGTGATATAGGGATAAACAATTTCTTGTTGCCAGACTTCTTCACTGGTTATTTTCACAACAGAGGGAAAGTATTGAAGAAGAAATTTTTCTAACCTTCTCCAGTAACCCTGGTGATAGATTTGATATCCCTTAGAGTAATTCTCAGAGGTTGTTTTGTTAAGAAGATCATAAAATCTCTTTTCCCATTTTATCAGCGTATGAGGTGGCAGCAAGAAAGGGCCTCCTCTTGAAAAAATTTGGCTTTCAATGCTTCCTCGCATGTTTTCTCAAATGGTAAAAAATCGTCATCCCACTCTAACAAGGTCGAAGGTTGATTGGCCTTGAGCCATACTTCTCTATATAGATCCCAGACCTCATTTTTCACTGGACGATCATGGCTGTCTATGAGCCACTCATCCTCTTCTCTGTGACCGGCAAGATGAATTTGAATAATCCTATCGTAGGGAAGATTGGCTAGGTATTTATTCGGATCAAAGCCAAGATTGTGAGATGAGACATAAATATTATTGACATCTAGCATCATATAAATGCCTGCTTGCTCGACGACATGGGTATAAAAATCCCATTCTTCCATCTCATCCCCTTCATATTTCACGTAAGCTGAAACATTTTCTAGAGCAAAAGGGATCTCTAGATAATCTTGAACAATTCTTGCTTTTTCAATGACGTGGTCAGCTACATCCTTTGTATAGGGAAGAGGGAGAAGGTCATGAAAATGCGACCCTGAAACTTGCCCCCAAGAGAGATGGTCAGAAATCCATGGGGTATTGATTTCCCTCGCTAGTTTTTTAACCAATTTAAGGTATTGAAAATCTAAAGGGAGGGAACTCCCTATGGACAGGCTGACTCCGTGAAGGACAAGAGGATATCTTTCTTTTAGAAAGTCCAGAACATACGAGCTTCTTCTTGCTGGAAGAAGAAAATGCTCAGTAATGAGTTCGAACCAATCGATTGAGGCTGGTTTTTTTCGGATTTCATTGAATTGTTGCATTCGGAATGAAACACCGACTCCCAATTTCGGGATAGACATACACTGCAAGGCCATCTCTTTATGCTTAGTTAATGAATACGAAACTAGACAACTTGTTCAGGAGCTTCAGCCCGAATACCTTTTTTCTTAAATCCCATTTTTTTAGGGCCATCTACATTGCACTGGCAGCCTCGGACGTAATATTTTGGTCCACAGGTACTATCCATTGTTACTTGAGCGTTTGAGGCTGATTGGGTAGAGAGAGCCAATGTCATTCCTAAAACAGCCAACGTTGTGATTTCTTCAATTTTATTCATAGCGGAGTCCTATTTAATTTTACCAAATGGAATATAGGTACTAGCCTGGTTAACATGCAATATCTAGCTATTCAATGAGAAAGGTTGTCGCCTAGCGGCTCAGGCCTCATCATAAAAGATGACTTTGGAGGGCGAATGGTTAGAGTGCAAGGCCATGTCAAAGTGATATGTCATTCTAAACCCTAAGAATCCTGAGTCGTACATCGAAAGGGTCTTTGCCTATTTTGAAACCAACCAGATAGATTTAGCTTCGCAGAGATGTATACGAAAAAGATTGATCTAGTCGTTTTTAAAATCTCTAGATTCAACGACCTTGCGTCACTTAAGGGGCTGTCTGAGGCAACTTTTTTGTTTTTACGGTCTTTAGCTTTATTCAAGACGATTTCAAAAGTTGTATTTTACTGATTATCTACTTATTGTGATCAGCATCAAAACAACAGAAACTGGCCATGAATCCAAAAGAATTTCACGAATTGCTACATCAATTGATGTTAACGGCTACAGAGAAGAGTAAGGCTTGGAATCATTACAAAACATCAAGCCCTGAAGTTGCAATGGCCTTTGTACGAGACATTGAAAATAAACTTGGGCAGATGCGAAAAAACCTACAGTTAAAACCATTGCCTATTCCCTATAAAATTTGGGGACAAAAACATATACAGGAAGAAGCTATAGCTCAAATGGCTGCTGCTGCCCGTTTACCTGTGGCAATAGCTGGTGCGTTAATGCCTGATGCCCACACAGGATATGGTCTTCCTATTGGGGGTGTTTTAGCGACAGAAAACGCTGTCATTCCATATGCAGTAGGTGTCGATATCGCCTGTCGAATGATGCTGACAGTTTATCCCTCTTCACCCCAAGTTCTAAAAAACACTAAAAGTTCAGAATATAAACTCCTCTATTCAGCCCTAGTGAATAACACTATATTTGGTTCTGGGGCTGCAGGTATCCATGATGGTAAAATTGAACATCCTATTTTGGACAAGTCTCGTTGGAACCTTTCAAAGTTAACTCAATCATTGAGAGATACTGCCATCTATCAAATCGGAACAAGTGGCACAGGAAATCATTTTGTTGAATGGGGAGAGTTAGAAATCTCAAATCCAGAAAATCCCCTTAATTTAGCTACAGGTCACTACCTTGCACTCCTTTCTCATAGCGGTTCTAGGGGAGTAGGTTTCAAAATAGCTAATTATTATACCAAAATTGCCATGGAGCGAATAGGGGAGTTGGATCAATCTGTGAAACATTTGGCATGGTTACCTCTTGATCAGGATATTGGAAGGGAATACTGGGATGCGATGGAGCTTGCGGGTGAATTTGCATCAGCAAATCACCACGTGATTCACAAAAGAATCGGGGAGTCACTCGGAATCACTCCCATTGCAACTGTTGAAAATCATCACAATTTCGCTTGGCGAGAAAAGATCATGGTCGATGGAAAAGAGACAGAGGCGATCGTCCATCGCAAAGGTGCAACACCTGCAGGAAGCGGTGTTTTAGGAATTATTCCTGGAACGATGGCTGACTCTGGTTATTTGGTTGTGGGTAAAGGTCATCCTGATTCCCTAAACTCAGCTTCGCATGGTAGCGGACGTTTGATGGCTCGCACCAAAGCAAAGCAAAACATTACACATGAGCAGCATGCTGAATACTTATTGAAACATGGAATAGATTTGATCGGTGGGGGTTTAGACGAAGCCCCACAAGCTTACAAAGCTATCGATGCAGTAATGGAAGAGCAAAAAGATCTGGTTGATGTGCTAGGTAAGTTCCAACCTAAAATTGTTCGTATGGCCGCTGAAGAGGATCAAAGTCGATCCTCTAAATTACCTAAAGGCATCGTTGAAGGAGAGTAGCTTTTAGCCCAGGATAACAGCCTTTAGGTTGTTTTAAACGCTGCTCGGATTGTTTCTCCCTTAAAACTTAGTTCATGCGTGGTACGGAGGATTTTTGGGTCGCGAGAGGGGAGGAGTTCGGAATCATATTTTACGAATTTGCCTCGGGCTAACAATGGGAGCTTCCCAACTTTTAACTGATGAATTCTATAGATATTAAAAAATTTATGTTTTTTAATTCGATTTTCCGTTAAATTGATCTATGTTCTTTGATTTTCAATAGGGAGAAAGGTTTAATATGGGTACTGGTTTAATTTCTGTAGGGGTGGGGGTAATTAGTTACTCCGGAACAGTTGCTTTCAGTCTATATTTAGGACCAGCGCGAGGGAAAGGGGCCAGTATGGATGAGATCATAGCCATTTCAGCCCTTTCAGCGTTATTCTCCAGCTCCATTGGTCTTGCAGCTGCCCGAGGTTGCAAAGATGAAGGTAAAGATCTCACGAAAAAGGATGTAATCCTTATTGGGGGAGCAGGATTTGCTGGAGGTGTAGCAGGGATAGCAACTGTTGTCGCAGTCGCTGTAATTTCTGTGATTGTACTTATAGGGGCATGTATTATGAGAATAATGGGTGGATGTTTTGCTGTTCCACTTTATCTTGCTTCTTCCCTTGCACACACCAGAAAACTGATTCCTTAAAAAGTGCCAGCCCCTTTTTTTCTCACAAGATGATCGATCGCTAAAGAAAATGGGGTTTGATTTTGACCCGTACTGGAATGGTCCTAGGAATTAGTGCCGTCTCAGGTTCTAACTATGTCATCATGATGATGAGAAGCAAGATCGTAAAAAGTATCTCTGCGCTAGTTATCTAACCTAGATGATGCGATTCCCTCCATTTTGGAGCACGGTGTTTAAACGGCGCCAAACAAATCACCTAACTCAACATGACTTGAGACAAGTTCTTCGGAATATATTGTTTTTGCCAGTCCTGATGAGGTTATCATCGAAAAGAAAAGCTGCTTCTTTGTCCTTGTTTGTTTTTTAAATACTTCTATTTTCTTCATCAATCGTTGGTAATAAGCTTTATCGATAGCAAACGGATCATCCGAATTTTTTATTTCGCAAATAGTAATGGCGTTATCGGAACGATCGAATAAGAGATCTATTTGAACGCCATCCTGATCTTTTCTTGGAGAAAATCTCCAAGTGGAGGCTATAGCTCCGGGATCTATGCGCAATGCTTTCCGAATCTGTCCAATATGTTTATAGCAAACGGATTCAAAGGCAAGGCCTGACCAACTTTTCCAAGCGGGTTTTGTTGATTGCGAAACCCAATATCCCTTACTGGTTCCTTTTATGTTGGGTTCTATCCAGTAAAGATAAAAAAGGCTGTATTCGTCATCGACCAAGTAATAGACACCTTTATCTTTATGTCCGTAAGGTACAAAGCTTGAAATGAATCCTGCTTCCTCGAGTTGATGCAGTTTACGAGTAGTTGACCCTCCTTCAGATAACTTTAACTTGGAGATGAGCTCAGCTTGTCCTATTCCATACCTGTGTTTAGCGATGGCTCTGATGATATCCACGTAAGGCTTTGCGTCTTCGAACAAAGATTGGAAAAGTCTTCCAAACTCTTTAGCTAGTTGGCCATCTTTTTGGAAGCATAACTCATCTATATTTTGTGCAGCAGAGAGACCCTTGCGAATGTAAGACCAGTAAAGCGGAACCCCTCCTAACACAAAGTATAGCTCTAGAATTTGACGCTTGGTTAATCGAATTTTATTCGAATGTAAAAAGGTTTCTGTCTCATTGAGAGAAAATGGCTTCAAGTGGATGGTGCGAGTAACTCTATTATGAAGACCGCCTCTATTGTTGATGATTTTTTCAATAATCCATGAAGTGGCTGATCCGCAAATGATTAGTTTGATTCTTTCGTCGAAAACCCAATAGCGGTTCCAATACAATTCTAAGGCTGTCAGAAGATTAGAGCGAGGAGTTGCCATCCAAGGGAATTCATCTAGGAAAAGGACAATTTTTTTTCCTTTCGGAACTCGTATCAGAGCATTATTAAGGTCTTCAAAAGCTTCTGTCCAATTAATACGGGGTTTAATGGGTGCACCTTGGTAAAAAGCGTTCCCTATTTGTTTGGAGAATTCTTCTAACTGTTGCTTCAATTTTCCGTTTTGCAGACCAGTCACATGGAAGAAGGCATCAGACATAGACTCTGTAAAATTCTTAATTAAGTAGGTCTTTCCAACCCTCCTTCTTCCATAAATCGCAATGAATTCTGCTCGCTTGCTTTCGATGAGCTCTTTAAGTAGTATTTGTTCTGCTTGTCGCCCAATGATTTTATTTGAGAGAGGTGAGAGATCTTTCTTTTTTGCCTTCATAGAGTTTTGTGAGCCTTCTTGCGCTTTCTGCTTTCGATTCATTCTTTAGACAAATGATGTTTAACCCGCCAAATATAACTATTGCATAACTGGCGGGTTAAACACAACTCTGTGTTAGATCCGCCGATTATAAAAATGCTCAAGCCGGCGGGTCCGACATTTATTAAATTCTTAACCCAAGTTTAAGAACGACGGCATAATAAGTTGTGTTAAAGAGAAACCCACCCGGCAGAATGATGACATCTGCGGTAAAAAAAGAGGATTACAGAGGTTATGAGAGGTTGTCAAAAAGCCCAGGAAGCGCGCGCTCTGGCCTCTGATGAATTAGTCCGACTTTTTATGGATCCAAATCAAGTTTTTGATCACACATGGCTAAGTAAGCCTCAGGTCGACATTCTATCTACGCATCATCAAATGGGCTTTGATTTCGACCCCTACTGGAGTGGCCTTGGTCGGACAGTATCATCTCAGGCTCTAGCTATATCATCTTGATGATGAGAAGCAAGATCGCAAAAAGGATCGCCGCGCTAGTTATCAAGCCTTGACGATAAGATTCCCAACATTTTGGAATGATAGATGCTAGATTCTTTACGCCAATTTCTGGGGGTTGCTTTTCCAGAGCCTTTAGTCTCTTCTCATGATCCTCTATTTTCTTCTCATGTGAATAAGAGCGGTCTGCTAGGTCATCTACTAACTCATGAGTCAACTTATGTTTATAGCGAGGAGTGGCTCCTTGTGGTCTTTCAGTGGCTGATGGTTGATTCATGGTTGGTTTTTCTTGAGGGGATACCTGAAATAGTTGCTCAGAAAGACTTTTTGGCTTTGCTTGTTTGAAGGCCTCTTCAAACTGTTCTGCTAGTGTTTTATTATCGGGGTAGAGAGCTTTTCCGATCACTCCCCATGCATTTTTTTCTGTCATTTTGCACCAAAATAAATATTTTATTTTAAAGTGTGATCCTAACATAAGTAGGCACATTTGTAAATGCATGCACAACTTTAAGAATACCTCCAGCATAATAAGTTAAGTTAAAGGAAAACCCGCTTGCTTCAGATCAGCTTTGTGAAAATACGCAAACTGAATCATCTAAAATTCACAAAAATAGCATCTTTTTGTGAATATTCGCCCATAAAAGAAGATAATTCTCTTATTTTCAATTAGTTATGTTTATTTTAATTCCCTTAAATTTACATGATTTTTACATCAATTGGTAATTATTTAATTAACTTAAGGGACTCGTATGGCCGGAGGCGTTACCGCTGCTACAGATGCTTTTTCTCACGAAAGAAACACCGTTGGTGCAACCAGTTCATTATCTGTTGGCCTCATCAAAGGTGTAGATAAGCAAGGTAGAGAAACATTGATGCATCGCTCAGAAGATGCATCACGTCCCCCCGCTCTTTCAGGAAAGCATGCATCGCCCCTTCCCTCTTTAGAAGAGGAACAAGTCGAAAAACTGCTCAGTCCTCTACCTAGTGAAGTTAAAGACAAGACAAGAGCGCTTCTAAAAAAGTACCCAGACATCATGAGCGAAGTCCTAAAGTTACTAAGTGCAAAGAACATGACCCCTCAAATGCTGAGTAATATTGAGGCGAATATCCCATTATTTTTAGATTACATCGGCACAAGTAAGCCTGAATTAAACAGCAAAATAGCACAACTCGTTTCAACATATAAGACTGAATCGCTTTGCGAACTGATTTCTTCCTCTACTGCATGCTGTAAAGCTATAGCTTATGTAGGGATGTCGCCTGAGACAAGGCTGGCCATTTTTCTTTCTACTCCAGCGTTTAAAGAGGCATTCTTAAAACCCCTCGGAGAGTCTGAGGATCCTTCAGTAGAGGTTAGACGGTGTGAAGTTCTCGTCAAACTACTTTCGGTTATTTCACAAAATGAAGACAAAGACAGGGTTGCCTTAGCATTTTTTAACAACAATCCAATATTAGCTCTATCTATTGCTGCTGCATTGGCCCCTACAAAAATTAAACATGTTCTCGTTAATCTCTGGCTCAAAAGCAGTCCTTTGGAAGTGATCACCATTGAGAAGGGCTTACCCTATTCACTGTTTAAGCTAATTGATTTTGGGGATGCGAGTAAAGGTGCTGGGGTCTTACTTACGCCTTATTTTAGTGAAACAGAAAAACTACTGTTCCTCCTAACTGATACATCGTCTAAGGCTTATTTCGGGGAAGAACTTAAAAAAATGGGAGCCTCTGGAGACGCTACAGCTCAAGCGTTTTATGAAGAATACCGATCCTCTATCGAAAATCCTCCTACAATAGTGTCTGTTCATGATGAGTATTTGGATAAACCCCTAAATTTAGACATCACAAATATAAAGGATATTCTTGGGAGCAGCACAGAGGCTGTTGTCTATGGGTGGGCTATATGCTCATACCGTTCCGTTCTAGAAAGTTTGAGGTATTTTCACTCTCCTTTAAGAGCCGTTTACGATTATGAATTAGCTTTTGCTGAATTCGGCTCGCTCCCAGATAGAAGTGAAAGAGAAGTAACGTCGATTCATCAATTGTGTAAAACATCAATGGATGAAATTGTTTTTGAAAATTACAAAAGAAAAAAGGAGGGGAAACCCATCATCCCCATCATTTTCTGTGTTGGATCAGATCTTGACCCTAAAGACATTTATAGAGCAGAGAAAATTGCCTCTAAACGTAGAGCAAACAACCAACAGGTCACACACTCAGAATTAAGAAGGGCCTACAAATTAGCGTGTGAGTTTGATGACCCTGAGCTCCGAGCTGCCGCTGAAGAGACTTTCAAGTTTGTAAAACTCACCACGAAGTCTAAACCAGGCCTGACTGAGGAGGATGTGACTATTCTTGAGGGAGTACAGCCATTTTGGAAACAACACGACTGGAAAGACCAATGGGAGATAAGAAAGGGGAATAAGGGTTTTTTTGGTTTTATCAATCGAATTCAAAAAATAGTATCTACTCTATTAAAAAATGCAGCTTCGTTCTTTATCAAAACGGAAAAAAGCTCTTGGAGGGAGGATTTAAAGGGCAGAATAACCAGCTTCAATAGAGACAGACTTCATACCTTAGGACCGGAAAGCCCCAGCAGCACTTAACCAAAAACCATTTAGTAACCTTCTGCAAATCACATCTGATTTTCTAAGGTAATGGAATGAAGACCCATGAGAGAATCCATGACGGGTAAACTCTAAGCTGAATCCTTGTTTTTCATAAAAGCCTAATGCCTGAAAACTCATGGTCTCTACAAATATAAAAGGGCAGTTTTTTTGTTTCCCGTAAGAAAGGACGCTTTGCATTAATTGGGTTGCGATTCCTCTTCCGCGGTATTTCTTATCTACGTAAACAAGTTTTAGATGCAATGCACCCCAAAAGACAGCTGCAACAAAGGCTCCAATAATGAGTTCTCCTTCACGAGCAATAAAAGCTACAGCATCACCCTTCTCGTCAGAACCTATAGAAGTAATAGCATGATTGCGCTAGACCTTTTTGCGCCCATTTTTTTACGTCGTCTGTTAGAACCTGCTCTGTAATTGTAATCATGTTCTAATCTCAGTGTCTCGATGGAGGGTGATCAGCTGCTCTGGGTAAATGAGCGTCTCCTGTTATAAACATTACTAAAGCTGCTCCAGCTTTAAGGGAAGCCATTGTATTCAATGGATGCCAATTAGAAGTGCCAAGATAGATTACGCCTAGGGAGTTGATGGTTAAAAAAATGGGGAACCAAAGACCTAAGCGTGGGTTGTTGAGCATTGTATCCGGGTCTAGAGTTAAAATGTTGATCAACTCCGATTTTCGGTATCTTGATTCTAAGACAGTCAATGTCACTCCCAAATAGAACATTGGGATAACATGACTTATTTTTCCTCTAAAAATTTTTGATACAAAATTGTAAATGCAATAAGCATTAAAGAGCCATCTGGCGATACGGTCCGTATCAATAGCTGCTATTTTTTGCTTTACATAAGGAACAGCGTGATTAAAAAATATGTTTGATGTTATTGATAGTACTGATGGCATTTGGATGGCAATTGTTTTCTTGTCTATTTTAAATATATTTTATTTTTAATTACAATTTAATTAAACGCGTTGTGCTATTAGTTTAATAGCGTGCATCTGTGTAACTCTCCTGGAAAGAATTTAAATATTGCATTTTACAATCAAGGCAACGATAGCAGAAGATGTTGAAGGAGTTAGGAAAGCTATAGGTTCTTCACGTTTTTTCAAAAAATTGTGAAAAATCAACTATATCATTGAAGAAATCACTTTCTTTTACTTTTTGCGATACTCCGTTGATATGAATTAGCACAGGTCGGATTGAAAACCCTTTTGGAATAGAAAGGTTTTCGACCTTTTTCTCTACATCCTCTATCACTGAGCTTTTGACTTCTGACGTGCTAAACTTTATTTCACATATGTAGAGAGTTTTTTGCTTGGTTTGAATCATCAGATCGATTTGGCAACCTTTTTGGCGTTGTGTTCTCCTTTGGAAGAAAGGACCAGCATTGGAGATGTCAAGCAGATCAATCCTAAGTATTTTACACAAACTTTTGAGGTTGTTTATGACCAAATTCTCGAACTGAAGACCCATCACAGATTCCCAGCCAGGCATGTGCATGAACATTTTTGACTCAAATAGACCCTTGTCGATTCTGTCTTTATTCGGCTCTATGTATCGCAAGTAAAACCTAAGATAGTTATCTTTCAACCTGAACTTCTTGAGATGAGACTCTTTATGTGTTGATAGATTCCATGTGTGGTCTTCTTGAACAAATCCAGAGAGCTCTAGGTCATCCAAGCATCTTGAGACAAAACCACCCTTTTCCAGGTCCAGTTTCTCACAAATTTCATCAAGGGTCAGGGGCGTGTTTGTTAGAGTTTTAATGATAGTGCTGTAGGTCTGTGCTTTCTTAGAGAATAGATCTGAAAAAATTTGATCAAACTCACGGAACAGTAACCCATCAGGTTGAAAGCAGAGCCTGTGAATATTGTCATCAGCAGATTGAGATGGAATAATTTCTTCGAGGTATTTCGGAATTCCGCCAGTGACTGATAATAGTTTGAACTTCTCATAGGCGCTGACCTTGTTTTTTTGTGTTCCCCAGAATTCCCCACTCTCTGCTACAGAAAGCTCTTCTAGAACCATGTCTACCGACACCCGTCCAACGAATCCAGTGCTTTTCAGAATATTTTCTTCAATCCAACTAGATACAGAACCGCAAAGTATGAGAATCAGATCCGGATTTTCAGAAAAATAAAGATCCCACGCAGTCTTTAGTTGGCCCAAAAAATCGGGGTCTTGAGACCCCATCCAAGAAATTTCATCTAGGACAATGACGATCTTTTGCCCCTTTGCTTGATTCCCAAGGAAGGCAAAATATTCGATCCAGTCAGAAACCTGAAGTTTAGGCATGCTCAGGTTTTGAGAGATTTGCACAGAAAATGCATCTAGCTGCCGTTGCTTTGTAATCCCCGGGACTGGAGGGAGTCCAGAGAAGATCCAGCTCTTTTTATCTGATACGAATTCTTTAATCAGCCTGCTTTTCCCAACCCTTCTTCTTCCTCTGATCACAACCAAAGATGACGACTTTTTCTTGAGTAAAAGCTCTAAAGAGTCCAGTTCTTTTTTTCTTCCAATGAATTTCATGTCAATCTTATGAGGTAAAGTTCTTCGTTTGTTTTACATCACAAGATCGACAAATGTCAACCTTGTGATGTGATTTCGTTGAGAGGTGGTAAAACCTTTCACACACAAACTAGGGTTTTGGCTAACAGGAGCATTATCATAGGAGACTTCTTGAGCAACAAACGTTCAAGTACATGGTTTGCTGCTCAAAATGGATGGATTAAATCAGGAGCTTTTCAGCGCGCAAATTAAATACATTTTGGCAGATCCTTACTTTGCCTTCTTCCACAGTCTTGAATCACTATTCTGCGTCATTAGCTTGCGCCCAGAACGGTTGTTCTATATTTTGATATTTCCCAGCTAAGTTTTCGTTCTTATTCTGGGATCCAGTTCCTGTTAGTCTTTCATAAATGGAAGGCTTTAATGGATCCGAAACAGCAGTGCCCATCAGTTTTGCATAGGGTCCATTCGGCGAGGAAACACTATTTGAAGAGCCTATAGCAGAATTTACAAGTCGGCCCAAATGAGTTTTCTCATTCTTATCCGAGATCTCAGTTTGGAGTTGATCAAGAGATTCCGAGATTCTTCTCTGTGTGCCATTGAATTTATGGTCCATTTGTTGGGTATTTTGATTCAATTTACTTTCCAGAGAATTGAGGGAGGCGGAGATAGGGTTTTGTAAGCCAAAAGATGCACGATCATTGGACGCAGCAGCTTGAAGGCTTGCGCGTTCTAATTCTTTTGATAGGCTGGGGACAGAACCTCCTTCGAAAGCTGAGCTTGGTGAAGCAAATGAGTCTGTTGGGAAGCCTTGCGGAATGTATTTTTGTGAAAACTCTGTATAAAGAGCATCCTTCTCCGAAGAATTACTAGAGCCAAGAACTTCCTGAACTTTGGAAAATCCTCCTTCATAAGCATATTTTTCAGTAGCCCATTGAATAAAATCTTGATTTAGCAATTTTTTGAAGGAATGAGAGTTATTTTCTGCCCAACTGATATTTTCAGAGACCTGATTCATCTGAGTGAGTGAGTTGCTAAGTTGTTCTTGAGAGGTCCGAACCTCATCAAGAGATCGTGTAAACCCTTCAACATATCTTGCTCCTTCATCGGTTAAGGAAGAGGCAGCAGTTGATTTAGCAAAGTCTTGGACCTTCTGATAGTTCGTCTGGAAATCTTCAGAAGAAACGATATTTTTTGCTGTATTGAGCGCTTCATCTGATAGAGAACTTACCCCCTTGTTCCATCTACCATCAAAATGAGCTGAAGGTAAAATGGACCCAAGACCTACGCCAGTTGAAACAGAAGCGCTCATCAGAGCTTCAGAACTTTGTCGATCACTTAAACCATACTGGGAACCAAAACTCTCTGCTTGGCTTACTAAATACCTTGCACTGTTTTGAATGTCGACAGCCTCTCTTTCTGAAATACTCTGTGAGAGGTTTGAGGACTGGGCGAGATGGTGGGTTAGATCACTCATCTCTCTAGAGTGGTTTGAAACAGACTCTGTGAAATTCATTTGGGCAGCAGACATTTGTGTTTCTGCAACTTGATGGGCTTTTTGAAGGTTTTCACCTACAACTCGATCTGCATTTATTGAATCGATCAGATTAGAACTTCCTTGGTTAAAGATGGCATCGTTTCCACTATAGGTTGTAGATTGAGTTCCTTGGTTCTCGGTGAAGTAGCCTGAGCTTAAATTACCAGCGGTGTTTGTTTGTAGAGCAGTTGTATTCTGATGACTCATTTGTCCAAAGCTAACATTCGAATAAGAAAGATTCCCTGACGATAGTTCGGCAGCAGCCGTTGTCGTAGCAGAGTGGGCTGGCGACATCATTGAAGAGGCAATTTGTCCAAACGAATGGAATCCCCCTTGAACAATCCCAAATGTAATAACAGCAACACTTGCGGAAAGGTAACCTGTCATTGCTGAAATATTAGCGTGTAGATCTTGAAGACCTACGCTTGTAAAAATGCTCAATCCACATTGTGATTCCGATAGCCCTCGCATGATTGACTCACTTGAAGTAGGTGCGGCACTCAACATGATGTAATTGATAATAGCGAACATTGGTGGCCACAACTGGATCCAAATGACTAGCTTGAACCACCATAGGATAAATGTTGTCCCGCCAGGAAGAAGAGCGAAGGCAGCCATAAAAACAAAGGAGGCATAAATGATGGATTCAATTGTTGCCCTAGCGTACAGAGTAAAACTTCCAGCAAGAGATCCCATGGTTTCATAGGTGCTTCTTTGTTGCGAAGCTGCTCTGAGGCTCGCAAACTTGGATGGAGAAAATTCATCCGACAAGACACTCATCATCAGCTGTTGGCTAATGAGCTCCTCGCTTGTTTTTTGTACTTTTGTTAGGGCTTGAAAGGTCAAGGGAAGGTGTTTAAACATCTCATGTTTGGCGTAGTAACTCTTTTCGTTGTCGAAAAGAAGGCTCATTTTGTCTAAAGCTTCTTGACAGTTGAGGTACATTGATCTTTTTGACGACTGTTTTCCTTCCCCAGTTACATAGCGGATCATTCGCACTTTAGATGTATTTTGTTTTAGAAATCCCCATAGGTCAGTTGATTTTTTCAGGTCGTCAATGGAGTAAAGGCCGAGAGCTAAATCATACATCACACATTGACGAGAGAATCTGCCTAGGTTTTTTTCTAAAGCAGTGTTTGTCAATCGATAATCCAAAAAGCTTAAAGATGTCTCACCACCAAATATCATACCCGTCTTGTTGTATGTGAGATTATTAGGAGTGTGCATTACATCTTCAATTTTTTTAGTAAATTCATAGCCGATAGTGCTCATGGTTTCTGCAATTTTTGCTAGTAAAAGAGGGACGTTATCAACTTTGTAAGACTTGTCTTTGATGATGTCTTCTATCTTTACTGAAGCAGTTGGCACCATTAATAAATGCGGAATAACGAGAAGAGGTAAAAAGAATCGATAGAATAGGGCATCAATAGAAGAAGAAAAAAACGCCTTAGAAAATGCCCAAACAGCAGATATTGAGGCAGCTATCATCATGACTGGCTGGATAAGCCCCCCTTTCCCCCCATTAAATAACATGGCGACGCTGTCGAAGACGTTTTTGAGGAATTCTCCTCCTCCATATGTGACTACTGTCATGTCTGCCATGTTATTGCCTTAGTTTTTTATTAATTATTCTCATCAATACTTGATTCGGATGTTCTCAAGGGTTTTGAACCAAGATTGCTTTTGTTCATCTGTCAGATTGGAGCCAGCGAGTTCATAGGAAAAGATTTGGTACTTCAATTCCACCAACTTTGCGTACGATTCTAATGTAGTGTTCTTGATCTGATTTATCGTTATAGGCTTCTTCGTACGCAACTAATCATGTTTTTTTGAGTTTATGGTAATTACGATAAAATGTAGAAAGTCTATTTTTGAAAGCTCCCAGAAGCTCTTCAAATTTTTTAAGATCTTCATGTTTTTCTAAGTTTATCTCAGAATAGGTTACTTTATCGGACCATTGTTCATGTGTAGAATCCTCTGGAACGAAAACAAAATCGACCTGAATTTCATCAGGGTACCCATGCGCAATAGCAATCCATTCGATTTCTTCTTTACGTCGACTTTCAAATAGAAATGATGTAACTCTTTGATTCCCACATTTCTCTTGGAATAGGTTTTGATAAGATCGAAGAAAGCTTCTGATGGAATTGAAATCGTTAAAAAAATAATAAAGAATAACTGTATTGCTTTTTTCATGATTACCTAAATAGGAAAAGTTCTTGGGCTATTTGTTGCTCCAGGAGCTGCATCTTTTGCAAGATGTGCATTTCTTTCTCCATTGTTAGATTGTGTTTTTGTTTCATAGTACTTGATTTCTGATGCAACATGGTCAATATCTTTTAAGTACTCATCTATCTCATTTTCGTAGATTTGCACTGTTTTGAGCTGTTTACATCCAGCCCGTACTATCTCTAGACCATCTTTAAGACATTGAGCCATCATATCCATTGCCACAACATCAGCGAGTTGATAGAGATCTATTGGACTAATTCTGTCTTTATAAGCAGAGATCACACTTACAATTTTGTAGAGAGGAAGATTTGATTTAGCTAAGAAGGATTTCTCGCTTTCATCCAGCTCTTCATCATCTAGAATTTTATTTTGTATTGCGAGCAGTAGCCCCTGAATTTTACCTATCCAAGCATCTCCAGCTGCGATCGTCATTTCTTTTTCTTCTACGAAGTAAGCATTGGTTTGCGTCTTTGCATTTGTAAATTGTACCCGTACCACCTTCCAAGAGGATTTTTAAGAGCGAAGCATTTTGCACTTTTGATGGGTAATACTTTATAACCTCTTTGCCATTCTCGGATTTTACAACAACCGTTCCAGTCACTGACATGAATAGCTCTGCAAGATCTTTTCTAGACGAAAAGAAATTCTGTTGCTGAATCGCCTTCCAGGCAAGATTATATTCTCCTACAAGGAGAGAAGGGTTTGAATTCGAGGCGTTTTTTACTAATTTCGCATTACTTTTTTGAGACTCCGAACAACCATGACGGCCCTTGATATGATCACTAAAAATGCCGTCATGGTTCCAGCCGTTTTGCAAATATGTTGGCTGGCCATTTCGTTTCTTGGCCATACTGAACCAACCAGACGAAGCTGCTGTCTCGCAGCTATTGATTCCCAGGCCATTGATCGTATTTGCCCAACTTTGTAACTGTCGAATAGTATTAGCCATTTGAGGGGAGACTGTTTCTAATCCAAGAAGGAATGCATAGCCCCTAGAAGAAGACCCTATACTTTTCAAAGTCGAAATAAGTTGATCACTATTGATAAACGAGAAGCCACCAGATGAATATCAATCCCGCCACATCCTGCATCAAACTCAGGAAGATTGACCGTTGCAAGTTTAGTATTGATCGAAGGATTTCTGATAGAAACACCTCCTCCTGTGGCATAACCTGCTTTTTGGCCTTGGTAAACATCACCTGCACTTACATTGGCATTTGCTCCCATGGAGTCGAAAAATTTGTTGAGGTCTTCCTTAAGTGCTCCTAGTAGAAGGGAAGGCAAAAATAATAATATCGCTATCAAATGTCTCAAGGAGAGGCAACTGCAGGATAATTTAGACGACTTATTCGTTTTTCTCTCCAAATGTTTGAATTGTCGAAGGATGTTTTCTTCGATTTGATCTACAGACACTAGGCCATATGCGATCGGAATGGCAGTTTTTTCTTCGGGATTAACAATAAAAATAGAAGGTAATGCTTGAATATCAAACCTTTCGATAATTCCATTGTTCATTTTTGAATTAGGGAAGTCTTCAAGGAAAATCACCATCTTTAGAAATAGGGATCACTTCCCAACCATGTCGTTGTCAGAAAATATCCAATGACCCTAGCCAAAGCTTGGGAGATTTTGCTTTCACCCTCATAGAAGAAAAAGAGGCCATGATCTTTAGCCAATTCTGCAATTTTCTGGGTCAATTCTTCAGCATCAATGCTCTTTTTTAACTGAATCCCATACTGTGAAACTGGGTTTTGTATCGTTAGGTCAAGATCAGGGTGTTTTAGCAGTAGCTTGGTCCAAGTTTCAGAAAATCTTGCAGATTGATTAATCCACTTTTGCTGTTCACGCATGTAAGCTGCTATGCTTTCATCGCTAGGGTTTAAAATCGCATCCGCTAATTTTTCTTCGAGGACCTTCTTAATCTCTGCTAGCTGCTCTTGGGCAGAAACTGGTTGGTCTGACTTTTCCTCTTCTTCTACATTGATTTTTTTAATCTTGTCTTCATACCAAGCCCAGCCCTCTGCTTTACGGTCTAACCAACCTGCTGTGAGGGGATTGGCAACAAAAAGAATTAACGATGCGACTTTCGCTATTGAAAGGAGATAACAGCTCATAAGTTATCCTCTTCTAATCGATTTTTTAGCTTTTGAGAAAGACGCTCTATATGCTTTGAAAAATCTGCTTGAGGGGGTGCCTCAAAAGCTTCTGAAAGATCTAGGGAAGTGAAATCTATTTTACTTATCTCTTGTTGGGTTAAACCGCGACAATCTGGTTTTTCGGCTTTACCCCAGGAGATGCCCAGTTGCTTTCTTCCTTGTTCTTGAAAGACTCTGGATAGCTTGGAAGGAAAACAACAGAAACTGCTTTCCTTCCTACTTTTCCATAGGCCAAGCAAAGATTCATCGTAAGAACCGATGAAGTGGCAAAGTCCTTTGTCACGCATCTCCGATAACGCTAATTCATCAGCGGAACATTGACTCAATTTAATCTCATTAGCGAGACCTTTTAGGGAGAAGCAGCAATCATAGAGGAGATTGTCGGCTACGCTTTTGCTACAAATTGCCTTTTTCCCAGAGAACAGTTGGATTTTTGTCGCATCGGAGGCCTGAGATTTTTCAATCTCTCGCTTCATCTCTTCAAAAACTTTGAATTTAGTAAGGACTTCTGGGAAAGCAGTATTAGGGGAGTAGGATGTCTCCCAAGTTCCATCTTTTTGTCCGTATAGCCCCTCTTTCTCTAAAGATTGGCTGCGTTTAATAAGTTTTGAAACACATCGGAAGGTTAACTCCCATAGAGAGCATCCATACTCGGACGATTCTACGCAGTTTTTTGAAGATTGGAGACAGTTCTTGTAACGTAAAAAATCGCAGCCTCGCTGAATTGGACGACGGATAAGATAGGTCGCACGCTTTTTCCAGCAAGGTCTTGTGATATTCCTGCCGTTTATCACTTTGGTTGATTGTGGTTCTAGGCACTGGATTGCAAAAAGTGAGCAGTTTGGATCGTTGAGATCAGGTTGTTCACCATTCGTAACCCATTTTTCGGACTCTTCCCACTTTGCAGCGCTTGTCTGTTTCTTTATTTCCTTGGAAGAAGTGCATCCTTGAACATCGTCTTTATGTGTCCATTTAGCAACGACTACATAGTCTGAAAAAGTGCCGCCCCCCTTAATTTTGACGTCATAAGATTTGATAGCAGGGTCATTCTCAAACTGTTTGTCCTTTTTCTGCTTATCTTTTTCCGCATTTGACTTCCAATAGTGGCTTGTTTTTTCTTCATGCGAAAGGCAAGTCTTAACTAGCGCTTGAACAGGCGGGACATATGCGACGTCTACCCGTAAAGTCTGTTCGATGACGAGCTTGTATGGCGCATCAGATTCAAAACAAGTTTCAATAATTTCATTTTGGTCCTCTGCTATAGTTTCTAAAATACCCTGCTTGGATTGTTCAATGATGGAATCTGATCGTTTAAAGAGCTCTGCATCAAAGGAATCAGCTTTGAATTTGTTCCCATTTTCAACTACTGCTTCATCTGTGATGAAATCGTATACCTCATTCTTTGGAGAAACTTTGTTTATTACCTGGTCGTGAGCGAATCCGGGATCAAAAATCTTGCCTTTATCCGTAGGGGATAAGAGTTCTTGAGGATTGAGCTCGTTGGCGAATTTTAGTCCTTTGGAAACCGCATCTTTACCAAGGAGTTCTCCTTCTTTCTTAAGGTTGTCTAAGTCGGCAGGAAAGCATTTAAGAGGCAAGAGGAGCGCTGTCATGGCAAGGGTATTCCAAATAATGCAGCGGCTGGTTTGACACAATCTAGACAACATTGTTTTTTTACCCAAATTAAGTAGACAAATTCTTCACCCTCTTTCGGAAATGATTTTCCAGCTCCCCAGAGAAGGTCACTTTCACCAAGTGGGTGGCAAGGACCAGACGTTTGTGGAACGGGGTGAACTAACTGAGTTTTGTAGAGGCTCTTTTTTATGATTGGCATGAAGCTTGTTTTACAAAAGTTCGTCTTCTCATAACCCATCATGAACCCGATACGATGCAATCTAGCCAGAGCTCTATGAACAAGAAGGCTACTTGCTTGTATACCGCCAACGTGGTGAGCTACAGTTCCAGTAAAAGGATAAAGTGAGCCTTCACAACCAGCGCACCAGAATAAGTTATCATCTGAATGTGACACGGAAGCCTCTAAACAATCAGCTATACATGCCGTCTGAGCGAGAGGATTTGCAAAAAGGGCCGCTTCTGGATTAAGGATAGCGTTCACCTGGTCGTTCGACCATAGAGGATCAAATTCGCTCATATAGACCGTATCGAATGAGCCAGATGTGACACAAGAAAAGTCAGTAAAAAGACCAAGTAAAGCTAAAACAGGGTATTCGAAGAAATGGACGTGATAGAAACTTGTTTTTGATGAATGTTCATCAACAAGACCTATTGAACCTCTATTTTTTACATTTTCATTCCCTATGGAAATTCCACCCAAGACATACAAGCTTGTAGGCGTGTGTTGTCACGTCTACTAATCTCAAAGGCTCCCAATACGAAAAGGGGAGTCCTATTATTGGAGGCAAATCCTTGCAAGCACACATCGGTGTGTAGTTCTTCGAGAAATCTTCAGTCCCTGGTGTCAGATTGATACCGCTAACTGTCATCGGGAACAGACATTTCCAACAAACATCTGTGATCGGATTTGGCATTTTTCCGATGAGCGCAGAGGAGAAAAGAAGGGCTAGAAGGAGTTTTCTCATGATGGCTCCTTTAAACGCACCAAAAGCTCTTTCGCTTTTGTCGTTTCGCCATCTGCAGCCATCTTCTCAATGACGTAAGAAAGAGACAAATTCCCGGAGATTTTATCGACCTTGTCGCCTTCTACAATCAAAAAAGTTGGGATCAGCTTCAACGTGATTTTGAGAAAAGAGAAGAGGGTCAATCAGAATAGGAGCTCGAACTCCTACTTGCTGTAAATGAAGAACCTTCTCTGCAAGCAATTTGAAGCTATTTTCTGGAATTCCTCTTAAGACAAATGCCCCACCAAGAAGCTCTAGTCCTTTTGAAAGGTCAGTCCAAATTTGATCAGGAGCTGAAAAAGATACACATACAGCTACATTGTAACTTGCTGTATTTGCAAGTGAGCTACTTATTCCAGTTGAGCATGGACGCGTTGTTTTGGAATTAGCATGAAATTCGCCCTTCATTTTTTCAATTATAGGATCTTTTCTGAGCTGTTCTTTAACCCAGGTGACTGCTTCAGGATCGATACGGGATGAGACCTCCTCCGCCCATTTGGGATCTTCCATAGAAAGAAGAGAAGTTAAAAGTAGACTTAGGAGATGGATTCTCAAAATATCTCCTTTTTGATGGCAAGGTCCAATGATTGGTTATTTGGGCGTCTAAGAAAAAGCATCGATCCTCGATGTGCAGCTGTTACACAGTTGATAGGAATGGATGAAAACCACGTTACTTCTTTAAATCTATAGTGATTTTCATCCATTGCCAGAAGGTAAGACCTTAAACTCATTGAAGAAGCCCCTCATCCAGAAATAGATTGATTTCTTCAATGACCTGCTTAACCTCTTGAGGAATTCCAAGTTCTTCAGCGATGACCCCCAAATCCTGGCAGTGGAATTTCCAATATCCTTGAATTGTTTCCATTCCTTTTAGATCAAATTGTATCTTTCTTAAACTGGTCCCTCGATTCTCAAAAGTCCTCTGGATAGCTTCACGAAGTTTTTTTATATCCAGAAGTTCTCTTTGCCTTTGCATTAAGAAAATGTCGTGATAATCCTTCATCCTGCTGTTTTGAGAACCTTTTGATAAAATGGTCTCTAACTTCTCTGCAAACACTGTATCTAATGGGTAGGCGTACAAATGGATTTCTTTTTCAAAGATCGGCTTACCTTTGCAAGCTGTCAGATGGATGAGCTGCTGTTTAGGTGTTACAATGTCTCCTACGCCAATGTCGATTAGAACCGCATCGATCATATGCCCGAACTTCACCTTTAGATGAACCCTAAAACCTTCATAATCCATATGTGGCTGAGAAAGGACTTCTATTTTTTTGAAGGAAAATACAAAGCCATCATCGACGAAAATAGAGCAGACTTTCTGGAAGATTTCCTCTATTTGATCTTTTCGAACATCAACTCTTTGGACAAGAAAATCTAAATCTGTCGTTTCCCTACCGATTTTCATCAGGTATGAGAGTAAAAACCCTCCTTTGAAGATAAAATTCTCCATTGCATCTGAGATTGAAAGACGGCTGAGAAAGCGTTCGAATAGAAGCTGTTTCCATGCAATGTTGAAAGGTATGCCTTTTTCCTTTGCAACTAAATGGATCCGTTCTTTTAAACCTTGCTCGCTGATCATGTCGTCTCCGAAAGAATATAGGGTGCAATATTGCATCGAAGCAGTTTGGCGTAGCTTTCCAGCTTTAGGAGATCTATTTTGTTAGCGCCTCTTTGTCGAAGAGCCATTCTAAGAGCCTTGATAGCGGTTTCTCTGCTTAGTAAGCGGAATGCATCTACGATTGTTCTTTCTCTATCAAAAATAGGGATCCGAGCGCCGTCTAGCTCTATTTCTGTTTTACCAAGTTCAATGTTTCGGAAATGGACTATTTTTAGCAGACGGCTCTTCTTAACAGACTTGCTATGCGGAATCCCTATCCAGTGTTGTCTCGGCATAGCTTCGGTTAGATCGTAAACAGCGAGGGCTGAAAGTAGACAAACAACTCCATGAGGAATTGCAACGATCGCTTGTATCAGATCAGACCACCTTATCCCTTTGGAGCGAGCAGGCACATCGGTTGTAAATCTATACACCCCTCTTTGTACCCATTCAAGTCGTCCCGATTTTACATAATGGTTAAGCACGGAAGTTTCCACACCCAGCTCTTTTGCCTCTTTCGAATTAAAAAAAGGGCGACTGAACAGGGGGGCTAGCTTCTCAATAAATATGGCTTTTCTCATCTAAGCTCTCCTTTCCTATAACTTACCATACACGACCGATTACAGTCACTGGTCGTTTTTAATAAGTTATATTTATGGAAGGCATTTGTGTACTTGTTCTCTATGTTACCTGACCAAAAACCATCAGAAACGTTAAGTGGCTGTATTAGATAAGTTAAATTTGTTTGGTCTCTTAGGAGGACTTCTTCTACTTTTAGGTGGTCATTTTCTTGTGAGACTTTTGCAGGAATCGCTTTTATTCCCAGTTTTTTAGTCAGTTGACCGCCTTGGTCAAAGTAGATGGGGATTCCTTCTATTTTTTCCATTTCGATAGGCGATCCATCGGTTAAAATCCAAATGCTATTTAACTCAGACTTTGCCCATTTGAGTTGAATCGGATCACCACCATTAAAAAAGAGGAGGGGGGTATTAAGAGCGTGGGTAATCAATGGATTATAGCGTGTCCCTTTGGGAACAATGACATTGCCCTTGCCATCTTTAATGGACTCTTGGACAATAATCGAAGGATCGAATGTAAAAGATCGGTTAGACGAGGCTAGGGGGAGTGAAAGACCTTTTGGGACTTTAATAGATTCGAGAGCTTTTTCAGTGGCAAACTCAACATTTGTAAGAGAAAAGAAGTTTTTTTTCTAAAACAGTGAGGAGGCACTCTTCTTGAATAACGAAAAGGGTGCCGCGAATTCCAAAATCTTTTGGGAAAACACTCAAGGGAAATAGAAGTAGGAGAAGCCTTAATAAATAGGCCACAGGTCCTCCTTGATCCACTCTTGTTTGACTAAGCCGAACTCTTGATATCGTGAATCAAAACTTTCAGGGTGGGTTGCTAATAGAAAATAGTGATTTTCTGGAATCAGTGTTTCAGTAATAGGGTGATAATATTTACCCGAAGACGACTTGTCCTTTATCCTCCCAAGAAGTTGCTCATTAATTGCTATATCACCTTGATCAGCAGAAATGTAGTCTCCTGGAATACCGGCAACGATTTTTGCCAATCGACCTTCAATCAAAGGGTGCTCAATACTAACAATATCTCCTTTCTTAGGAGAAGCATGGTTTTTCTTACTGAGAAAAAGGGTGTAGGGTAGGCTGCTGCTTTTATTAAAGCGCAACCCGATTTTTTCCACTTCAATAGCCCAGTAACTAATGAGGAGCAAAGTAAGAGTTAAGCAGAATGTGAAACGAAATTTGATTTCTTTTTTCACCCTTTCTCCTTAATCATGTGCTGAATAGCTTGTACAAGACTCAATCCTTCAGCTTTAAGGTCTTGGATTTTGCTATACTCTTTAGGAGTCGTGCTGTAGAGCAAATTGGAAAACGGGTCTAAAAATAAACGGGCGATGGCATATTGCCCATCTCCGTTTTTGATCATGACCTCACTGTATTCGTTTTCATGTCTGTGAACAGTTCCTAAAGCCCTTAAAAAGTTCTCATTCTTTTGGCTACTTTCCTTTTGGGCAATCGCACTTATAGCCTCTTCTTTTTGGGCTAGAAAACACATCCAATCACTATTTTCATAAGCAGCTTTAGCTCCAGGTTTCGTAAAAAAGTCATTAATAGCTTGTGTACCAATAACTAAAGAACCTCGGTATTTACGTAAGCGCCTTGCCAAAGTTTCTATAAAAGATTCTGTTTGGGGCGAGCGAAGAAGGTCCCAGGCTTCATCTATACAAATAATGAAGGGAGTTTTTCGATCTCCCAGGAAAGCCTCGCTAGCAATAGTCATGATGCATAACTGCAAAATAACAGATTGAAGGTCAGCCCTTCCTTTTAACTCTTCAAGTTCTATCACAACAAGTTGATTAGAAAAGTTAATGTTGTTTGTTCCTTCAAAATACCTCGACTTAGTCCCTTCCTTTGTGTACGGATTAAGGAGTATCCCTAACGTTTTAGCCCGTTCATCTTCTTCTTGCGATAAATGAAAAGCAATATCTGTAATCGTTGCTTGGTTGCCTTTAGATTCCCAAGCTCTTTGAATAGCTCTTTCAATAAAGACGTTTTCTAGATCGGAAGTATGGGAAGTAGGCGCTGCCATCGTAGAAACAATCGATTTAATAAAACTAAATGCTGTTTCTTTATCTTCTTGATCTTGAATTTTTAGTTTTGTGAAGGGGTTCAGACAGATTTTTGACTCCTTCGAGAATTCGATCTGTTGACCCCCAATCAATGAGCACATCTTTTCATAGCTTCGACCCACATCTAATACGAAGACTCGTGCTCCTTCTTTGAGTTGAGACATCAACAATTCTTGCATGAATACTGACTTCCCAGAACCGCTTTTCCCAGTGACTATGCAATTGTAGTTTCCAGTTTTATTATCAAACGGATTCCAACTAAGAAGCTGTCCTCTTCTACCTGTTAAAAGCATCCCAGGGCTTACAGTTGTTCCCATCCACTCGCCTTGTATGGGAATAAACCGCGCACACTCAGTCGAAATTGTGGTTTTCAAAACATCAAGCTCTTTAAGATCTTTTGCATATTCCCCCCATGCCATAGGAAGAATGGAAAGAAGGTGAGGAAGTTGTAAGTAAGTGTTTTCTGCCAAATTGAACTCATTGATTTTGAAAACACTTCGAATCGACTGTTCTGCTTCCCGTATTGTAGATGGCGAGCCCCAGACACCGCAGGAGAGTTGTGTCCATACAAATTTGTTTCCTTGATGCAACGATCGGCGAATGTAATCGCATTCTCTAAGTTCATTTGCTAATTCAGGAATAAGGCGAATCAGATAACCTGATTTACCTTGCTGCTCAATAAGTTGTGAGCGCCGCCAAAAATTTTTCTCTGCCTTTTCTTGTGATGGGTAGTGGACACCATAGTGGATGAAAAACGGATGTTTAATTTTAAATCCGTTTCTTAAGAAATCACCTATTAGGCATTGCATGGCCCCGCTAGACCATTCTGATGGTGTATCAACAACTCGAAAGCTCTTGAACTGCGTTTGTGTTGCATTATCCCAGGACAAGCGATCCGTTAAAATTTTGAGGCCACCACCACTCGTAAGTTGGCTTGAAATATTCTGGAAAGGCGAGTAGTTTCGTCTAAGAAGTTCTGGTTTAAGGGCGAATGAGAGAAGACCCCCAACTGTTTCGATTAGATCTTTAGGTTTCCAAGCAAAAGCAGAGGTCAAAGAGCAAAGACTCTTTAAGATTTTTTCTTTTATCTCACTTAGTAAAATGACGTCCTTTTCCAGTTCCTTAATAGGAATTGAATAGGATAAAAAAAATCTGAAAATTCGCGCTGACAAGTTTTTGTTTTCTGAAAAGAACGCCTTCCGTTGATTAGCAAGCTCGGTAAAAATGGCCTGATTATTTTTAGTTTTTCCCCAGCCTTTCAAAAACGGCTCAATACGATGATCAGCTAAAAGTAGACATTGAATGGAGGCTCCATCCAAGCCGTACTCCTGCATCATATTGTTTAAAATTGAGTTGAATTGCTCATCGATTCCCACTAGAGGTAGTGCTTCTATGACAAAACCAGCTGATTGGGTGTTTAAGAAAATACCCAATTCTTCATCAAAAGCTTCATAAGGAAGTTCATGAGATAAGGATTCAAGGCTAAAGGCATGCAATCCTTCGGGATTATTTGATGTCAATGGCGGCTCAGAAAATAAGGATGCACATTTTCTACCGATTGTTTCCATCCAATTAAGCATCCAACAATCTCCCAATTATAAACTTGATCCCGCGAAATGAAGCGCCCATTAGTCCTCCACCCTTAAATAAATGAAATGACCTTCCACGTAAGTCCCACATGGAAGATGTTTCCCTTCCACCCATACTCTAAGAGGTTTTTTTGAAAAGTGAGGAGTGCAATAAGGAGGAAATCCCGAAGGATTATTTTGTTCTTCTTTTGGAACAAATCCAAGAAAGAGATCTGGCCCTTCTTCTGTTTCAACTACCATTTTCTCAAGTGTAGTCACAGGAGTACAAGGGACCCCGCAACCAGGGGGACAATCAAAATGGGAGTTGTAAACTTGACACCCACAGAGCAACAAGAGAGGGAAAAAGAGCAGATTTCGTTTAACTTTTTGCATTTTTCTCCTTGAGAAGGACAGCCTCAACAAATTTAAAATCTGGGACATCTCGTGGATAGCGATTACCATTAACCTCTACTGAAGGCACTGCATCCGGAACAGAAGGGGCACCAGCCTTTATGTAGGTAAATGCATTGGTGAAAGCTTCGGTTTTTTCAAGATACTCCTCATCTCTTAAAAGAGGTTTTGGCTTTTGGAAAACTTCCATCGCTTTAATAAACATTAAGGTTGTGAGTTCTGGTTCGTCAGCTTCTGCCTCATCTAAAATTGCCTCTAAAAAAATCCGCTTTTCTCTAGCGGAAAGATCTTCTAAGCAGGCAAGAGCTTGCACAGTAACCACATCGAGAGGAACAGGATGAAATTCCCAATAAATCTCATTAGTCTCCAAAAAGGAGGATTTAATTTTTTTAAAATCTCGTTTGAAAAGCTCAATACAGTGAGGGCAAACGAATGAGAAATATTCGACGATTCGTGTTTTCGCTTCAGGGTTCCCATAAGAAATTAGATATTTTTCAGGGAGCCTTTCGTTAGCGAAAAGAAGATTCATAGAAAAGAAGGTAAGAAAGACGAAACCCCATTTCATGATTGACCTCTTGCATGTTCACGGATGGCTCTAACTTTTTCTTTCGTGTAAAGGTCACCCAGTTCAGCACTATGCGTGAAAGTGATATCCACTATCCTTCCTGCTGTGACTTCAATCACAGGGCGGATTTGTTCGGCTCGTTTGATATAGTAGTCGGTAAGCATATCAAAAGCATTTGTAGCCCCTTGAGTTCCTGCTTGCTCTGCCAGTTGTACACTATTAGCATAAAATCCTGGAGCAGGTCCTACTACACCTGGAGCACAAGCAGGACCATAACCCCCGCAACTCTTTGCCAAAACTGTTGCTTGGAGGTATTCACTAACACCACTGAAGAATCCGCTAAGAGCAGCATTCCCGACCATCTTGATACTTTTATCGATGACTGTACCCCGTACGCCGTACTTCCCATCTTCACCAGAGACATAACCTGTGACGTCGGTTTCAACAAACCTACCATCAGGCCTTACTTGAGTGAGTCTCTCTATTCTCATGTATGCGCGTTCGTTCGAAAGGTCCCCGTAAACACTCCCTATAATAATCCCGCCCTTTATCCTTGCCTCTACTCCCTTAGGTAAGTGGCCATTATCTAAAATGCGTAATTTGACTGGTTGAGGGTCAGTGCTCCCAAAAACTCCGCAAGGGATATCAACGCTAGAAAGCAGAACCGCTTTCACGCTTGTTCCTGCCGGAATTACTTTGTCCACATGCTGTATTGTCTCAGGAGTCCCATCGACAACTACCTCAATTAAAGGGCCTCGTACCATCACCATTGGCTGGCTTTCAGTAGGGGTTCCCAATGACAGGAAAGGATCAGATCTTTCTGAGTAGGGTTGTGTTGGAAAAGGTGGTGTATTGGCATATATTGCTTCTTGAACTGGACGATCAGATAAGTCCTTAAGTTCGTTTTTTAATTTACTCAGCTCTCTTCTGAGCAAATCGTTTTCTTGCTCAGTTTCGATCTCTTTTTTCTTGGTTTCTAAAACGATGTCTTCTAGGTATTTCATCCGTTGATCAAATATTTTGCCTTCGGTCTCTACTCGGGACATCCACATTTCCTGAGGACTCAAATGATCAAGTGGTAAATCGCTTGGCATTTGTTGATAAGTCGTAGGACTATCCTCTTGAGTTATGTAGTATCCAATCCCTAAAAATACGGCGAGGAAAGCAAAGGCGAACATATAGAATCTAGTCATCTGACTCTTATAGGCATAGCTGTTTTGGTTACTCATGGAGTACCTCGACCTACTAGAGCAATCATTTTCTCGCCAGGGTTCAAGGCTGTTTTTTGTATGTAGACCCAATCTCCACCCATAAAACTGAGTTCACACTCATTAATTGCCTGTTTCGATTTAGAATTATTTTCTATAGACAACAAGAACACCGAACTGCTATCACCAATAAATTTGGAAACCCTTCTGAGGCAAACCCCTTTCTTTAGCCTTTTAGCTCTCCTATCGCATTCAAAAGAGATATAGCCTTCCGGAAGACGTCCAGATAAGGCACCATCAATAAGCTTTTCCAAACCGTAATTTGGAAGCTCAATGCATGCTTCCTCTAAACAAATAGAAGGACATGTTTCTGGCTCTTGGAGCACTATTAATTCTGCTCGACAATCTTCAAAATGAAGTTCCAAGTCCTGAACAACCCCATCTTCAGTCACAATAGAAAGAGTTGTGATCGGGGGATAATCGACAAGAGACTGGACAAAAATCTGCCCACTTTCTTCTTCTTGCCTAATCGCAATAAAACCTTCAGGATAAATGAACTTTTTGATTCTTTTTCCACTGATAGCGATACGATTGTGGTGACGGGAAGATAAAGTGCACTGGAGTAGGTGAGTGGTATCAATCTCTAGAAAATGAGTAGCTGAAAGTAAGGGTAAGCCTAAAATTAGAAAGATGGATCCTCTGAATAGAAATTTCAAGGAAGCTCTCCTTTAGAAGAGATCCCAGTAAGTAAAAGTCTTGAGCCATTTACTTTAAAACTGAGTACATAGGCAACTTTTTCGTTTGAGATAATATTTCCTGAAACATAGATACTTCTATCACCAATCAAGGTGACTTCGCTTGTTTTCAAGTCTACTTTGGTTTCCTTTGGGAAAAAAATATACGAGGCATTCTCTTTGTTTAGTTTCTGCTCTTCTTCATATAGTTTTTTAGAGAGCTGCGTTGAGAAGGAGGGGTCTGTATGACGGAGGATAATGTTTCTTTGTGAAACTGCTGTCTGTGAAGATTTAGAGAAGATTAACTGTCCCATAAAAGAACCGAACTGCTCTAAATAGCTAGGTGAAACTGCTCTAGAATCCATCCAAAACTCTTTCTCAGTGACTGCAGGGACAACAATTACTCGATCACTCTTCCAAAAGAGAAAAATGCTTAAGACAAGGACTGCCACTGTTAATGTCACTGTAATCCCAAGGAAAATGTTTCTTTGGAAAACCATTAATCTAAGATTGTGTTGGTAAGTATCTGTTTTCAAAGGATGAACTCCCTTTTATAAGAAGCTGGCAACCTTTTAAACATCCCAGCATGATTGAATACCTTCTTTGGAATGGTCCAATAGGTGTAATGCTTGTATAAGGATCGTGGATATCGTTTAGTTAGCTTTGTATAGTAGTATTGCAAGATTAAACCTAGGGGCATCAAGACAAAGCTTCCTAGCAGCACACCAAGTAAAAACGGAATCATTACAATGGCTACTTGGTCTATTTTCCAAAATAGTAGCCTTGGGGTGTTATCTAAAGTTTTGATGATAATGTTATCTTGTTTCACTTGTTTCCTTTATTTATGAACAATTCTCGGCAATACGTCTCATATTCAGATCTGCCTTCAAAATATAATGAGAAGGAGAAAGTCTCAAACTTTTCTGACTTAAATTTCTAAACCTCATTTCCTTCTCATCTTTTTGATTAACATTCTTTTGGACAAATTTTCCGATAACTTGTTAGCCTATGTGCCCCTTAACAAATCAACTCTTTTAAGGAAGAAGGATTGAGAAAATGCTGTTAACAAAATGTGGAAGAGCAGGAACCCCCAGCCCTATCGCACCAAACTTGATGAGAGGAACAATATCGCTAGTCACAAAAGCTCTGAATGCTCCATAACCTGCTCCTAAAAACCCACCAACTTTCAAAAATGGGCCAAACAAAAAGCTTGATATGCTAGTAGCTTGTTTATCGAGTGCTACTCCACCAAAGTCTTTTATGACTTCTTTACCCTGCTCAACAGCAGACAATGCATCAGGCATTAACGAAAATACTGCTATCGCAGTAAACATTAGCCCAAACGAAATCTTCTTATTCATGTATTCGTTCTCCTTAAAAGAAGGAGATAACAGCTTTCATAAAATCGTGTCAATACACGATTTTGGCACAAACAAGTGCGTTTTGCTGCTTAAAGCACAAATATATTTGAATTTGATATTTCGGTTGAACAGCCGAATTTTAATTTCATCATCTCAACGCATAACAGCAACAAGTGCTTTTCTCTAAAAAGGAAAACGTGTAAAAAGGGTTTCGGAGACAAACTAGATGGGAAAAATCCCAAACGAAGAAGCGGATTCATTCGGGCCGCGTTACTCAGTTAACTTGAGTCCTCATCTTCATAATAAGCTGGAGCAGCACATTAAAAAGGTGATGGCTTTGGAAAAAATGAAAGGGAAAGTAAAAACAACCAAGCAAAAATGGTTTCTAGATGCTGTCAAAGATAAGCTTGATCGACAACTTGCTTCAAGAGAAATTCCGAAAGCGCACAGATTATCCATTTGTTTCGATCCAAAAACTTTTGAAAAGTTAGAGAATCAGGTCAATTTCAACAAGAACTTCGCTAGCAGTTATTCGAAAAAACAATTTATAATGGAGGCTGTCCTCGAAAAATTTGAAGAGGAAGCTGAAGACGTTGATAAACTGCTTTCTGAAAAGAAAGAGAAGGTTAACATTTAGAATAGCCCCAAACTATCTTCTTATCAAATAAGACATAAGCCGTGACCATTGTTCGCTGTATTGATCGTATTTCTGTGAGCAAAGTTCCTTCCCCAAGTCATTTACTACTTCGCACGTAAATTCTAATAATTCCTTCCTAATCAGTCCTCGATCCCAACATTTCTGCAAGAGAATAGGTTCAGTCTCAAGTAAAGTGTTAACTACAGTTTCGTTGTCCGCTGAGGAAACGATCCTCTCTATTTCCATAAGTTTTTTTGAGGAGGATATCTCTAAGTTACAGTAGATGAAAAGGAAAACCAATAGATTCATGATAAAGACGGACAAGTTACATTGGTCTAATAAAAATCTTACCATTAAAAGGTTGACGATTGAAGCAATTACTATTATGACTTTAAGTTGTTCGAGTCGATTAACGCGCCCCTTTAACAGGGTCTTTTGATTAAAAAGATTTACATGCCCACCTCAAAGATTCTCGATAGTAGTCGTAAAGCCCATGAGTCATCCCACATGGCTTGCCGTCTTCTTTGAGCTGTTCCTCGCACGCCTCCTAGGTCAATCCGTATCATAGTGCTCGCTAGTCTCTTGAGAATGGCCAAATTCTCACCGGCGTTGCAAATAGACGCCAAGCTCGCGTCCTCACCAAAATTAACGTCCATATTCCAGTGCAATCGATTTTCAATCGACCAGTGGCTACGTACCGCTTCTCCTGCTTTCTCTGGAGCCAACTTGAGATTGGAGATGTAAAAACGGGTCTCTTCCGACGTTTCACCCTTAACAGTCCTTCGGGACCTCACCTCTATCAAAGAAGTAAGATCTTTCCACTCATGCCTGCACTCCAACCAGTCCAGGTTGCTTGTCACGACTACTTCTCGCTCTTCTATCCTCCCATGACCCTTTTCGCAGCTTGAATAACTTTGACAATCAGCCTCTTGATAACCAGCCTCTCTTGCTTGCGTAAAAAAATTCTCTGCCTCTTTCTCTGATCTTCTTCACAATCTCGGTTTGGCATCCGGCTGCATCGATCGTCACCGTCGCATTTTCCAAATCAAGGCTTTCAAGAAGCTCTGGAATAGCCGTTATTTCGTTGGACTTCTCATCTGCCTTAATTTGGCCCAACAAAAGACTGCGACAGCTATCCCATGCGGAAACTAAATGAATTTTCCCTCCTCTAGCCGCCCCCTTGATGTGTTTGCCATCAATTGCTATCAGCCTCTCTTTTTCTTCATCAGGCAATGACTGAACCCAATTGATCAATGAGCTCTCAAGTTGTTTTGGGTTTAACCTGGTCAATAACCACCAAAATACGTCGTAGCTTGGTGCTTCTTCCATTTTTAGAATGCGCTGGAACATGTTGAGCTTCAGGTGGGCATAGTTATAGATGTCAATAATGGTATTTGCTCCGGCCAACACAGAACACAAAATCATAATCAGCAGGTTTACAAGTGGATAAGACAGGTTATCTTTAGAGCGAGGGTCGTCAACATCACAAAAACCCTCTCTCACCGATTCCAAAAACTCTTCAGTGTCAAGTAATTGATCAACCTCTGAGTAAAATTCTTTTTCCTTTTTTTTCGTCATAGCAGCCTCTAGATATTTTAGAAGCACTATTCTTTATCGTAACATAATCCCTATCAAGTCTTTTTAATCAAAAGACCCTGACAAGAATCGGGTTTATCCCGCGTGTTTTATTTTAGAAAACGCCGCGGAACGTGCAAGATCATGTGATGAATTGGTCGCCAAACACGTCTCGATTCCGCATTGAAAAATTGTAGTCGATACTAAGACTTCAACATGTGTTGAGTAATAGCCATAATTGATGTCAGTCTGTCCATGAGCTCTTCAGGATGGCTAGTGAGCCATTTTGCATCTTTAGCGCAAATTTCTCTGATTTGCACAATGGGTTCATGAGCTTCTTCTGAACTGAGGTCTCCTGCTGCAAATATTTTCATAACGATCGTATCGATGTCAGGTGCCGTTTTTTTCATTACAGCGATCGCCTCGTAAAGAGGATCTTGCTTAAATGCGTTAAACATCTTCAATCCATAAGACTCTTTTAGAGATTTAAGACCTAGGCTGGTATCTCCTTCTTTTTTTTCTAGGAGTTTTTTCCTTTCTCTCTCAAATTCATTCTTGATCTGAGACGCCGATTTGCTTTTTAAAAATAGAGCGATTGATCCACCAACCATGCGGTGATTAGTAATGATCTGATCTTGGACCTCTTTACTTTCATTTGAATATATTTTACGCAGAGATGCCTCCTCGTAATTGCTAAATCCTTCACCACTCATTTTCATTACTCGCTCTAATGAATTGGACATATATTCTCCTGAAAAAAGACTAGGTTTAAAAGGTATCTCTCTGAACCATCCATAACAAAGTAAATGTTTATTTTCATATGCGCTCGTGGGATACAGGAGTATTAACTGAACGCTGATGGACTTTTAGTGGATTGGCAATCAAAGGGGTGTTAAGCCCCCTACTAGCTTTATTCTTGTAAAGAATCTTCTTGAAAATCCCTTGTTATTGATGTTAGGGATATAAGGAAAGGGTGGCTTATGGAAGAAGATTTAACTTTTGAAGAGGACTTCGATCCTACTTTATCGTCTGCCGCAAATAGTGAAATCTCCAAAATCAAAAAAGCCATTAAAGCGCTTAAAAAGGAGCTAAAATCCAAGTCCACTACCGTTCCTATAAGCAGATTAGAGGAGCTAAAAAAAGGCCTAGCGCAGCTTACAAAATTAGGGGTGACTCCAAGCCAAATGGCAGATTTGGAATCACTATTGCCCCAGCCAAGCGCATTTAGCCAAGCGGAAGAGAAAGCTCCGGCTGCTATAGAAGAGCCCGCAAACTTGGGAGCAACTGAGTCAGTCGAATCAAAGGAAGATATTGAAGAGCTTTATGTACGCGCAAGCGCTCTATACAACGGAGGGAAGTACAAAGAGGCTTTCTTTGCTTTTTCAAACCTTAATTCTTTTGCCCCCAATGATCCACGTTTTGTTATGGGATTAGGCGGTTGCCAGCTGGGAGAAAATCGATACAATGAAGCTGCTATTACTTTTGCATTTGCAAGTGCCATCGATATTAAAAATCCGATCCCAACCCTCTATTTGGCAGAATGTCAGTTGAAATTGGGTCAAATTGAGCTGGCCTTACAATCTTTAGAAGAAGTCATCCTACGCAGTCTAAATAAACCGGAATATGCCGGATTAGGAGATAGGGCTAGACTGACACTCCAAAAATTAAAGAACCACTCTAAAGGGTAAAAAAAAGAAAGTTCATTACAACATTACGTCTTAACAAATTATTCACATACAGTTAAATATAATTAACAATAATGTTCTTTAATTGTATTAGAGGATAGTAGGAAGAGGTGTGATTATGAGTAATGAAGAGAGAAGGGGGGAAGATTCAGCTAACAGCCCCCCCTCAGCATTACAAATCCAAGAAAATATCAATGTAGAAAAAGCAAAAATGACGAGAGATCTGGACCGTTTAAGCGCTTACAACGACTTTTTGATTGGGCTACAAGAACAAATTACAATAGATCAAATGGTAGGCTTGGAAGGCCAAGTTGTTAGGAATAAGCAGTATGGTCAAGCTCTACATGACATTAGTGACCAAATCAATGCAATAACAAGATTGGGTCATCCTGCAGCAGAACTAATCATCTTGAGAGAACAACTATTTAGAGTTGATAACAGTCTGAAAGAGCTGTTTATCAGAACCGATTCGATTTTATTATCCCTTATGGGTTCGTAATGAGTCTGGGTAAAAATTAAGAGGTTTCTAATCTTTGGAATTTAGGGAGATGTATGAGCGATCAAAGTGTAGGTAGTACTGGTAACACCGGCAATGTCGGAGGAACTTCAGGCGCTTCAAGCGGACCTGTCCCAAGTCCAGAGCAGATTCAAGCTAACCTCGATACTGAAAAAGCAAAGTTGACAAAAGATTTGAACAACCTAAACACAAACATATCCACAACAAAAGGTCTTCAGGATCAAACAACGAGAAACATCCAGTATGCGCAGGATTTGAAAAACCTCAATAGCCAGCTTAATGCTCTTAAAGCATCAAATGCTCCTGAAGCTGATACAAACAGCTTAGAAGCTCAAATAAAAGATTTGAAAACCACACTTAACCAGCTCATTTATGGTACCGAAAGCGTCCTCTTTTCTGACCTCCAGGTTTTAGGGTTTTCGACCAGTACACCATCCAGCAAGGTTACATCTACAGGTTTACCTCCAGTACTGCCCGCCCCTCTTTCTAATGGAAATAGCCAGAAACTTTCAGCTCAAAGTGTGGCTGCCCTTAAGAACTCAGTTGCAGCTTGGCTAGGTCCCAATCTAATAACTGCGATTTTCGCAATAATGGAAGAAGTCGTTAAGCAGAAAATTCAAAACATTGACACCTATCGTCAATTTCAATGGAATTCCATTGCAGGCACAGAAGCAGCAGCCCTATCTGCAGCGCAATCTCAACTCTTAGAAGGGCAATTAGAGGCCGCAAGCCAAAGAGCCCAAGCAGCAGGCCAGCTAGCCGCAGGAATCATCGGGATGAGCTTGGGTTTTCTGTCAATTGGGGCTACTTTTATGAAAATAAGGTCTATTCACGCGGAGTATGATGCAAAAATTAATGCCTTAAAAAGTCAACACCCAGAACCAATAGACTTAGATAAACAGATAAATGACCTCACCAACGCCAGACAATCGCATATCCAAAACACTTTGCAAAGTGATCCATGGTTAAGAACTCTTACTGTTGGAGAACAGACATTCGCTCAAATAGCCCAAGGCATCGGGACTATGATCGGCGCTGGCTATACATCAGAAGCTGCCTATGCCAAGGCAGCAGCCATGCTCTGGCAACAGATGATTCAATGTGAACAGAACATCACGCAAGACATGAGCCAAGCGATTCAGGGAGCTGTCCAAGATATCCAAGGTATACTGCAAGCTTTTGGAAGTATTTCCTCTTCAGTTACTGGTCAAAGTGGTAGATAATAGAAAGTTACAAAGCATTCCTTACTTTGCAAAGAATCTTTATCTTTGGTAAGCTTGTGGTTCACTCCTTTTACAAGGAAAACCACTCTACCAAGGTGAAGCTATGGCAGCTCTAGGATCCATTCAACAACAGCCTTTTAACCCCCATCTGCAACAAGGGTATGCAAGCAGTCAGCCCTTTCAAGGGTATCCTTTACAGCAGTATAGTAGCAGTGGTTCAGATACAAGTTCGTCTAGTTCATCAGAGGAAGGTAACTCCACAACAGTGAGAAGGGTCTACCCTGAGCGAGCATATAGACCTGCGGATTCTTTGATCCCTTTAAGTTCCCTACCAGCTTTTACACTCGAGAATCAAATAGATCGCTTAATCGAAAGAGCATTTATCCCATTAGGTGCAAAAATGGAGGTATCCGATCAAGGCCGTTACTTCATGGCAACAAACATGGAAGACCTCAAAGATTTAATCATAGAGTGTACTCCAGCCGCTCCTAGCGTACCAAAGAACAAAAAGAAATTCCAAAGCCCACGTTATCCGGGAGAGTCTTTAAAAATACAATCCTTTTTCAAAAAGCTACTTCGTGCTGCTGTACCTGTGAAAGAAGGTAGAGGACTAGAGTTGGTGCATATTAATTTCGGGGGAATTATTGTACGGCAATTTACCGAAATAGAAAAAAAAGCTAAAGGCAACTTTGCTCTAGAGGAAGTCGGCACATTTAATCAGCTAATATTACATGTTGGCGAACAACGACACAAGCAACTATTTCCTAATATGCTGGCCTATGAAAGGATCTTAGCCGGCCAGCTGAAGTTTTTACAAAAAGCAGTCAAAGAAGGGAAATTCTTTGTAGAAGAAAGTGCTGATGCTGAAGTGATCGAAAATCAGAAAGGATTTGATGCATCCCAAGAATACGTTCGACAAAACGCAGCTCGTACCGCGGCGAATATAGCAGCAACTGGGCGTGCTTTTGCTCAAGCAACAGCCATTGCTCCGCCGCCAGCAACTTCAATGATTGTCGCCAACCCCTACTGGACCCCAAGTAACGATGCTTCTTATGTAGCAATGAGAGCGCCTAATGGTGTTTATTACTAGAGTGATTTGGCCGTGTTTTCTTCCAAACAAGTAAACACTTTAACGAAAGGCAATGACAATGGCTGCTCCAGGATCCGTTAACTACCCGAATCCTCAGTTATCCCCTTCAACGGCATCTGAGTCAAGAGCGTCTCTGGCAAGACGGGTCTACCCTGAGCGAGCATATAGACCTGCTGATTCTTTGATCCCACTAAGTGCTCGACCAGCTTTTACCTTAGAAAATCAGATAGATCGGTTAATCGAAAGGGCATTTATCCCCTTAGGTGCAAAAATGGAGGTAACCGATCAAGGTCGTTACTTCATGGCAACAAACATGGAAGATCTCAGAGATTTAATCTTAGAGTGCTTTCCAGCCGCTCCTAGTGCACCCAAAAATAAGAAGAAATTCCAAAGCCCACGTTATCCGGGAGAGTCTTTAAAGATTCAATCCTTTTTCAAAAAGCTAATTCGTGCTGCTATACCAGTGAAAGAAGGTAGAGGATTAGAGTTGGTGCATATTGATTTTGGCGGAGTTATTGTACGAAAATTTACCGAAATAGAGAAAAAAGCAAAAGGCAACTATCCTCTCATAGAGGAAGTCGGCACATTTAATCAGCTAATATTAAATGTTGGCGAACAACGACATAAACAACTATTCCCTAACATGAAGGCATATGAGAGTATCTTGGCCGGTCAACAAAGATTTCTGGAGCAAGCAGTTAAGGAAGGGAAATTCTTTGTGGAAGAGGGTGCTGATGCTGTAGTGATCGGGAATCAGAGAGAATTTGATGCATCCAAAGAATACGTTAGACAAAACGCAGCTCGTACCGCGGCGAACATAGCTGCAACTGGGCTAGGTCCCAATCTAATAACTGCGATTTTCGCAATAATGGAAGAAGTCGTTAAGCAGAAAATTCAAAACATTGACACCTATCGTCAATTTCAATGGAATTCCATTGCAGGCACAGAAGCAGCAGCCCTCGCCGCTGCCGATGCAACACTCCTCGAAGGTCAACTACAGGCCGCAAGCCAAAGAGCCCAAGCAGCAGGCCAGCTAGCCGCCGGAATCATCGGCATGAGCCTTGGTTTTCTTTCCATTGGTATGACTTTTAGAACGGTAGGACGTATTAAATCAGAATATCAAGCCAAAGAAGGTGAGCTTGAAGCGCAAAAGGAGGCTAGAACAATTACTGAAGAACAGTACAGTGATCGTATGTTAAAGTTAACCTCTGAAAAGCAAAGTGCCATTCAGAACACACTTCAATCGGATCCCTTTCTGAGGACTCTTCAAGTTGGAGAACAGACCTTTTCACAAATAGCCCAAGGCATAGGGACTATGATAGGTGCTGGCTATACAGCTGAAGCTGCCTATGCCAAAGCAGCGGCCATGCTCTGGCAACAGATGATTCAATGCCAACAGAACATTACCCAAGACATGAGCCAGGCTATTCAGGGTGCTGTCCAAGATATCCAAGGCATACTCCAAGCTTTTGGAAGTATCTCTGGATCTCTCACTAATCAAAGTGGTAGATAACAGGCAGTTACAAAGCTATCTTTACTCTAAATTAATATTTGCTGCAAAGAATCTTTATCTTTGGTATCTTTAGTTTTTCGGTATAAAATTACTTGTATCGAATATTAGCAAAAACCAAAGGATTTCAAATGGCAACAGCAGCAATCCCTTTAAGACAGCTTCCAAGCAACGTTAATGCTCAACAAGCAGTGATTCCGCGACACCCACATGCTGCCTATGTGGACATTCGCCAAAAATTTGATCTTCAGATTGCGGAGCTTATCGCCCAAGCCCACCGTCCGACAGAAGCTTTCTTGAGCGATCAAGACAGAATTGAGATGGCAAAAAGGATGAAGGTTTTAAAGGATTTCTTGTGTGCCTGTGTTGCCGCCAATCCCACTTGGCCGAGCGGGAAAAAAAGATTTAGCCATCCGGATTTCCCAGGCCTCCATAAAATAACAAAACTCTTCGAAATTTTGAGAGATGCCGTAAGAGCTACAAAACAATCAAGGGGCTTAGACATTTGTCATATTGGACATGGGATGAAAATTATTTTCCATTTTATCGAAATCAAAAAAAAAGCCAAAGGTAGTGAAAGAATTGCTGCCCTCGGTGAGTACTCTGACGAACTAGGACGTATTAGCCCAGAACATTGGGCAAGAATCTGGAGAGATCAACCATCCAGAGGGATTGGTCAGATATACGCTGAAAGAAGGGATATGTTCATCAGAGCTGCAGATGCAGGTCTCCTAATGGGAGAAGAGGCCTTTTCATCGAGTTATCTTGAAAATGAAAGACAGCAACAAATCAAGGATCGAGAAGGATTAGCTGTTGCCCAAGAGGCATATATCAGAGCTTTAGCCGGTACAGCTCTTGCTTATCAACAAGCGAATGCTGCTTTCAGGGCTCCAGCTCCCACTCCCATGCTTGTCTCAATTCCTGGTCACGATGGTTTGGCAATGCGTGCCCCCAATGGCGTTTATTACAACTAAAGAGCTGTTCGTTTTTTAAACTAATCCCCTCTTTTGAAGAGGGGGGGGGTTAGTCCTTGAAATGAAGGTGATCAGACAGCCCAGAGGATTGGTACTACGATTGAAGCTGGCTACACAGCAGAAGCTGCCTATGCCAAAGCAGCAGCCATGCTCTGGCAACAGATGATTCAATGCCAACAGAACATTACCCAAGACATGAGTCAGGCCATTCAGGGTTCAGTACAAGATATCCAAGGCATACTCCAAGCTTTTGGAAGTATCTCTGGATCTATCACTAATCAAAGTGGTAGGTAACAGGCAGTTACAAAGCTGTCTTTTGTTTAAATTAATTCTTGCTGCAAAGAATCTTTATCTTTGGTATCATTACTTTTTTGGTACAGAATTACTTGTATCGAATATCAGCAAAAACCAAAGGATTTCAAATGGCAACAGCAGCAATCCCTTTAAGACAGCTTCCAAGCAACGTCAATACTCAACAAGCAGTGACCACGCGACACCCACATGCTGCCTATGTGGACATTCGCAAAAACTTTGATGTTCAGATTGCGGAGCTCATCGCCCTAGCCCACCGTCCGACAGAAACCTTCTTGAGCGATCAAGACAGAATTGAGATGGCAAAAAGGATGAAGGTTTTAAAGGATGTCCTGTGTGCCTGTGTTGCTGCCAATCCCACTTGGCCAAGCGGAAAAAAAAGGTTTAGCCATCCTGATTTCCCTGGCCTTTATAGAATAACAAAACTCTTCGAAATGTTGAGAGACACTGTACGAGCCACAAAAAAACAAAGGGGCTTAGACATTTGTCACATTGGATTTGGGATGAAAATTATCTTCCATTTTATCGAATTAGACAAAAAAGCTAAAGGTAGTGAAAGAATTTCTGCGGACGGTGAGTATTCTAACGAACTAGGACGTATTAGCCGAGAACATTGGGCGAGAATCTGGAGAGATCAAGCATCCATAGGAATTGGTCAGGTATACGGTTACAGAAGGGATATGGTCATCAGAGCTGCAGATGCAGGTCTCCTAATGGGAGAAGAGGCCTTTTCATCGAGTTATCTTGAAAATGAAAGACAGCAACAAATTAAGGATCGAGAAGGATTAGCTGTTACCCACGAAGCATATATCAGAGCTTTAGCCGGAACAGCTCTTGCTTACCAGCAAGCAAATGCTGCTTTCAGGGCACCAGCTCCTACTCCCATGCTTGTCTCAGTTCCTGGTCGCGATGGTTTGGCAATACGTGCGCCCAATGGCGTTTATTACTAGTAAAAGGTTGTCCGCTTTTTAACTAATCCCCTCTTTTAAAGAGGGGGGTTAGTCCTTGAAATTAAGGTGATCAGACAGCCCAGAGGATTGGTACTACGATTGAAGCTGGCTACACAGCAGAAGCTGCCTATGCCAAAGCAGCAGCCATGCTCTGGCAACAGATGATTCAATGCCAACAAAACATTACCCAAGACATGAGTCAGGCCATTTCTATGCTTGTCTCAATCCCTGGTCACGATGGTTTGGTAATGCGGGCACCGAATAATGTTTATTACTAAGCATTGAGGTTTCTTCCTATAGCTTCTTTAAAGCAGAGAGGGTACATAATTTTTCATCATCTCAAGTAAAAGTTCCTTTCCCACAGGCCGAACTAAAAAAAGCGAAAATAATTGTTGCTGAAGTTTTTGCGGCAGATTGCTGTTGGAGCTCCCAACCACCGAAACTTGCGAAGCAAGCAATGGCTTTGTTATCTTGCACATAGCCAACTGCGTGGACTATGAAAACGGACGCTCATTATAATATCAATGCCAAAAAATATTTCGATCGTAAGGTGGTTTTTAATCGTCAGCATCTTTACGACTGGTTTACTCCTCATTTGAAACAGGGCGGGAAGGTTTTAGATGCTGGGTGTGGTCCTGGCCTAGATATTCAAGCTTTTTTAGATCGTGGATATATCGTTGAGGCCATTGACGCCTCTAGAGAAATGGTTAAATTAGCAATCCAGCATTCTCATCATCCAGTCTCCTGTATCAGCTTTGAAGAAATGGAGTTTACTGAGCATTTTGATGGAATCTGGGCCAATGCTTCGCTCGTCCACTACTCAATGGAAAAGCTCTTCCAACTTTACCCTCGGTTTATTAGGGCACTAAAAGACAATGGTTACTGGTACATGGTTTTCAGACATGGATCAGAGATCCATATGCACGGTCAAATCCCCTTTCATTTACATACGGAGACATCACTTCAAGCTCTTTTTGATTTATTTCCTGAACTGCAAAGAGTGGCCGCCAGAGTTCGTGGAGATTGGATTAGCTGCATAGTAAAAAAAGTGGAAATTTATTGATCTTGCAATACACCCCGTCTGAACTATAACCGGAGGATATGCATGGCAAGAGAGATTATAAGAAAAAAAATACCTTTTTTTAAAAGAGGGGACCTTTAGCACTCCCCTATCTACAATTGGGCAAGAGAGTTTCGCATTTTATCTCAGGTTGCTCATAGACAAAACGCTCAACTTAGTCTGTTGGCTTTGGAATAGGCCATTTGGGCTAATTCTGTCTGGCCGAGCTTTTGTAAAGAATCGCCAAGATGGGTCAAGAATTCTCTGTTATTGAGAGATATTATACAGAGGTTTGAGAAAGCACGACAAGCTTCATAAAACTGATGGTTCTCGTAGAGACCTTTGGCAACTATGTGTGCATCCTCTGCTGAAAAAGGTGGTAACCACACATCTGGAGAGGGTACCCATTCGGGATGATCCTGGAAGATCAACGCAAGTTTAACCTCATGAAAGCCATTGAATTTATTTAATTTCATCAATTCATCAAGAAGTTCAGTCGGTATTTTCCCTCCGTTTTGCTTAGCAATAGCGGTCATAAAGTCGGTAGTTGTCGTGGCAACTTGTTCTTTCAAGTGCTCATGGATAGGAAGAGGTTCTACAAAACTGTTACCAAGATTGTCGAAATGTTCAAAAAGTTGTTCCTCGCTATAAGATGTTGATAATGATTCGTCTTCGAACTTCTGAGGTTTCTGAGCATCTTCTATCCGTGGAGAATCGACTCCTAATAATTCTTGAAGAGATTTTTCAAGATTTTCCCTCATGTTTTCTTTACTAAAACCCAAAAGCATCCCAAATTCGTGGAGAGGAAATCCCCTTTTCAAATATTCAAGGGCCTGAAATTGATCACTACTACTTAAAGCCAACTCTCTTTTTCCTTTATCAGTCGAACCGCTATTTTCATCGTTTGAAACCATTTTGCAATACTCAAGGATCGAAGACTGGTAAGATTTAAGGACTCCAGGGGTGAATAGATCGAGAAAACGAAATTTCATAAAGTTTGGATCTTTTTGAAAAGCATCCACTACATCTACATACCAGCAATGTTTCAGACTCTGAAGAGCCATCTTAAACATAGAATCATCAAAGCCTTGGTCCTCTAGCCCCGCTTTTTTTTCTTTAAAATTGTTCAGCAGTTTCAGAAAAAGATCGCTTTCTAAAAAAGATTGTTTCCACTCTAAACAGATTTGGGTGGACCGTTTCGCTAATTGTTCGCATCCTAAATTTGCTATTTCTGAAAGAGCTCCTGGATCAGACATCACTTTACCGCCTTGACAGCTTTTCTAAACGTTCCTGAATATTCCTTAAAAGTTCTTTGTCTTTAGCAATTGAGAGTGCTAATTCCAGAGACTCTCTTGCATGTTTTACATCTTTTAACTGGATTAGGCAATCGGCCGCCAATAATGGTGTATGTGGGTTCGTATGCTCAAAAATAAAAGACATTAAAGAGTACTTGAGGGCGACTTCATAATTCTTCATCCCTTGAAAACAAGTTGCTATTCCGTAATAAGTTTGTGCTTTATTGATCTTGTTAGAATTGCCTGGTTGAAGGTCTAGGGTAAGGAGATCTCCCAGTAGCATGAATGAGTCATATGCAGTCAGATATAGCCCATTTTTGAGTTGGTCCCACGCACTTTGAGATATTTTTTCGAGGAATTCTTGCTCACTTATTTCGGCAAAGTTTTTAAGGATTTCAACACAAAATTTTTTCCTATCTGAATTCAGTTGGCTCTGAACAATTTTTGCCATTAAAATTTTAGATGTACTCTGACCCATGATCTCTACATAGCCGATCTTACAAATTTTTTCCATCACGATACTCCCCATTAGACTTTTCAAAAGAATGCATTTGAGATATTATTTGAAAACAGAGGTAAATGAGTGGAAAAAATCACAGACTTGATAGGGAAATTATCATCTGAGCAATTGTTTGCTCTATATAAAATGTTTTATTACAAAATTCCAAAAAGACCGTTAATGAATAGTATGGAGCTTATCGAATATTTAGCAGATATGGATTATTTTGAGCTTAAATCTGCCATTCAACAACTTGAAACAGGGTCAGAATAAGACCTCCGAAAGTAAGAATTCATGGTGAATACCATAAGTAGAATAGTGGGAAAAAACAACGAGCATACTTGCTTGAATTTGTGTCGGTAAGGGGGTGGAGTAGCCCCCTAGAAATGAGGACCACCTAGTTTTAGCCCTAAGATATAGGAGTAAGACTAGGAATATGACTAGAACTAATGAGCAGATTCATCTGATCACCTCAGTAGAGAGGAGGAGGCGGTGGACTCCAGAAGAGAAGAAAGCAATGATTGATGAGACATACCAGCCTGGTATGTCTGTTTCCGCAGTAGCAAGGAAATATGGTATCTTTACTACACAGCTTTTTCAGTGGAGGAGAATCATGGAAAGCGGAGCTCTAAATGCAGTTGGGTCTGGAGAAGAGGTTGTTGCCCTCAGCGAATTCAAGACAGTAGAAAAGAGGGTCAGGGAACTTGAGAGGATGCTCGGAAGAGCCACCCTTGAGAACCAGATTCTGAGAGATGCAGTAAAACTTGCGCAGAAAAAAAAACTGATCTCGCGACAACCCTTGCCGGGAGTGGAAGGTATGGAGTAAGAGCGGTGGCTAAGGCACTTGGAGTCTCGCGATCAAACCTCATGAGAAAGAAAACCCACTCTTCAAAAGCCCAAAAGCAGCAGGTAGAGGAAGATCCCCTGTCTGCTGCTATAAAGGAGCTCCTGAAAGAGAAACCGACCTATGGATACCGAAGGGCAGCAGCATGCTTGAAGGTGAACCATAAACGAGCTTACCGAGTCATGAAGGAGAGTGGTCTTTTATTAAAGAGACATGGTCCAAGACCCAGAAGAACTCATACGGGAAAAGTGGTGGTGCCAAATAGCAATCAGAGATGGTGTTCGGATGGTTTTGCCATCCAATGCCTCAATGGAGAGCAGGTGCATGTAGCGTTTTCGATAGACGCTTGTGATAGAGAAGCGATGAGATACATAGCCTCAACCAAGGGGATAGACGGCAAAAGCGTGCAAGACCTGATGGTGGAGACGGTGGAGTATCGGTTCGGTCAATTACAGGTTCCTAAAGGGTTACAATGGCTGACAGACAACGGTTCTTGCTACACGGCAAAAGCGACAGTAGCTGTAGCCAAAGAGCTAGGGCTAGATGTAAGAACAACGATGCCGTATAGTCCAGAGAGTAACGGTGTAGCAGAAGCGTTCGTAAAGACGTTTAAACGAGATTATGTATGGGTAGGAGACTTGAGAGACGCAAGGATGGTGATGGAGCAACTGGCGGGGTGGTTTAACGACTACAACGAGAAGGCACCTCACAAAGGACTTAAAATGCGTTCACCAAGGCAATACCTGAAAGAATTAAAACTGGCTGCCTAGGTGGTCCGCTTTTATAGGGGCAACTCCACTTAGTCCATATGACAACAAGTCTTAAACCTTTGTCTCGATACAATGATCAGGTTTGTTTCAAGATGGCAAAATATACCGATTTCATCGACACTGGCCTGAAATTTTCTAAACGATGTCAAGAATTAGCCTCAGAACTTGCCTACTATTCGTAGCAGATATACAAAAAAGCAAAGAGTTCTATGAAAACCTCTTTCAGCAGAAGCCTGTCGAAGATTTGCCCAAATTTACTGCCTTTCAATTTGGTGAGACATTTTTTAACCTTCACCTAGCCGATCGCCTAAGCCCTATGAGCACAGGTGGGAGTGTTGGATACTTCTGGGTGGAAAATCTCGACGAATGGATCAAAAGGGCTCTAGAGCTCGGTGCTTGTATTTGGCGCGGACCATTGGTCATCAAAGATGGTTGGACCATTGTTCAAATCCAAGACCCTTTTGGCAATGTCATCGGCTTTGAGAGCAAAACAACATGAAGGGAATTTTTCTCTTACCCCTTTTTCAAACCTCTTACAACTCTTGTATAGAAAAAGCTATCGTCTTCACCTACCTCAAAGGTCTTCGCAAGTGTAAGCGGGTAATGAACCCATCTTTTTAGTTCATGTTTGTTGGCCACAAGGGTGTCACAACAAACATGAACTAAAAAGATGGGTTCATTACCCGCTTACTTCAAGGTTTCAACTGAGCTGCACTGACGGATTTTTTCAAGAAGGTCTTTTATGTCGGGCCCATCCTCTATTTTGAAAATAGATCGGTTCTCTATTTTTTTTGCAATCCAACTAAAAAGGCCATAAACACCTAAGCATATTGCCAATGAGAAGCAAATTCCTATAATTATTCCTACAAAATCCACAAAACCACCTGTTAAATTGATTGCTCGACCTTTCTCTTTAAGCTATCTGCTTTCTTAACTTTTTGCCGTCTGGAGCAGGACAATCAAATTATTTCATAAAAAACTACAGGTTTAGTTCTATTTGTTCAACAGCTAAACATTTGACCGTTCAACCAATGCGAGATTTTTTGTGTTTAAAAATAATGCGATTGGTTTAAGCTTTGTCTAGTTTTTAAAAAACTGATGATCCGATTTATATCAAATAATTTTTTAATAATACTACTACTCTCCATTTCTTTTGGGAGTATGCATGCACATATAATTTCTTCTGATAAGAATTTAAATATTAATGTAGAGCGTATCCAAGACTCAGAAAATGAAGTCTTACGAGGCATAGCTAAGAGCAGCTTTACAATCAAGGCAACTGCAGAAGGATTTTCAAAAGATGTCCCTTTACGTGTGGGAGTTTTTAGGTCTTTTAGTGGTAAGGTCTGGGATTGCTTTTCAGAAGAACCCGAATCAAAAGGAGCCAATTATCCCCTGCTTGCTAAAGAACCTTTGCAAAGTAACTACCCATTGGATGTTTTTAGGCTGCCAAATGAATTAGACACAATTTATATCAATATTGATAGCCTCTCTGTAGGTGAAGTCATTGCGGTCCTTTTCTCCCAAGGAGAGAAGCATGTTGTTTCAGATTTTGTCCCAGTACCTTTTTGGAATTCAAACAAAGACAAAACAATAACTCTTAAAGCAGTTTTAGCACAGGGAAACCCAACGATTTACGACCTAACGATAGAAACCTCTAACCCAGATGAAGAGTATACTGTAAAAGGATGGTCGGTTGATAAAAATGAAGGTGTAAAAAATCTAAAAGGTGGGCAAGCATTTACCTTAAAATTCTTAGAGGAAGAAGGGCTATACCCTGTCGAAATCGAGATGAAAACAGGTGAGAAAGTTTTACAAAACTTGCCGTTTGGGAAAATCCGTTATAGGGTTGCTGATTGGACAAAGGAACACGATTCTCAGGGTGCCTGGGTAGAATCCAGCACAATTGATACATTCAATGATCTTGTGGAGAAAATGGCTTTCCATGGAGAGAAAAGTGTTACAAAATTTACACCTAAAGGATTCAGAGTTGATCAACCTCTTTTTGTTGATGTCGCGACATCAGTTTCGAAAAGATGGGAAAATGTTATAAGTAGCAAACACCATTTGGGAGACTGGTTTGAATGCGGGCGATTTTCCAAACTCGTCCCATATTTTTTATCTTCTAACAGAGCATTGATGTTTCTTGTAGATGCATCATCTTCTGGTCCGTCAATTGAGACTATTTCAGTCGGTTGGGGTGGCTGCTTGCCTGGTGAATTGATTAGCTTGAAGTTTTATAGCGAAGATGGAAAAAACGTTGTAGAAGAAATTTTAAATCCTTCCCCTATAGTTGATTTAACTCCAGACGAGAGAGTGTACATACAGGCGATTCTGGAAAATGAAAATCCAGCTGAGTACGTGTTATCACTTAGAGGAGTTGAACCTGACGAATCATTTAAAGTAACGGGTTGGTTAGGCGATGCAGTACAAACATTAACAGGGCCTCAAACAGCGATAATCGTCCTTCCTTTGAAAGGAAACAAAATCAAAAGGAAACTGCCTCCTCAAATAAAAGAAAAGGAAGTTATTTCTGGGCTACACTCTGTTATCGTTGAATTGAAAAACGGTCAAAAATTGAGTGTCGATCTGCCTTACGGAGACCTGCTGCAACCTAGCCATTTGATAAATGAAAGGGAAAAAAGCTTGTATTTAGGAGGTTCGTCACTTCTTGTGCCCCTGTCTAATAAAAATCCATAGGGACCCAATATTATTAATTGATGGGCCACAAAACAACAACAAATTTGTGGCTCATTTATTTTAAATCACACAAACTTCAACTATTGCTATTTACAATATATTTTGTTTTAAATACTATGTTTTGTTAATTTCGTGAGAATTATTGAAATAGGTATATGAATGTCTCTATATTATAATCTTTGTGGGTTAACTGGTGCTTTATTTTCGGGATATTACCCTGTACTCCACGTTTCTCATGACGCACCGAAAGCAATAAAATCCTTGTCACGGGTTGTTAATGCCACTATTTGTTATTTACTAGTTGCAAAAGTTGCCGAGGTTGCTTTGGCAATTCTAGAAGCAGTTCTATTTAATAAGATTACCAGTCGACCAGGACAGGTTATGGCATTTTTCTTCACGCTCTTTTTTGTCAAAGCCATGCCTGGAATAGAAAAAAGCTTACATGATAAGTTTTTTGGACATAACAGAAGCAGGGTCTTTTGATTAAAAAGACTTGATAGGGATTATGTTACGATAAAGAATAGTGCTTCTAAAATATCTAGAGGCTGCTATGACGAAAAAAAAGGAAAAAGAATTTTACTCAGAGGTTGATCAATTACTTGACACTGAAGAGTTTTTGGAATCGGTGAGAGAGGGTTTTTGTGATGTTGACGACCCTCGCTCTAAAGATAACCTGTCTTATCCACTTGTAAACCTGCTGATTATGATTTTGTGTTCTGTGTTGGCCGGAGCAAATACCATTATTGACATCTATAACTATGCCCACCTGAAGCTCAACATGTTCCAGCGCATTCTAAAAATGGAAGAAGCACCAAGCTACGACGTATTTTGGTGGTTATTGACCAGGTTAAACCCAAAACAACTTGAGAGCTCATTGATCAATTGGGTTCAGTCATTGCCTGATGAAGAAAAAGAGAGGCTGATAGCAATTGATGGCAAACACATCAAGGGGGCGGCTAGAGGAGGGAAAATTCATTTAGTTTCCGCATGGGATAGCTGTCGCAGTCTTTTGTTGGGCCAAATTAAGGCAGATGAGAAGTCCAACGAAATAACGGCTATTCCAGAGCTTCTTGAAGGCCTTGATTTGGAAAATGCGACGGTGACGATCGATGCAGCCGGATGCCAAACCGAGATTGTGAAGAAGATCAGAGAAAGAGGCGGCAATTACGTGATCGCTCTGAAAGGCAATCAGGGGATTTTACGAGCAGAGGCAGAGAATTTTTTTACGCAAGCAAGAGAGGCTGGTTATCAAGAGGCTGATTGTCAAAGTTATTCAAGCTGCGAAAAGGGTCATGGGAGGATAGAAGAGCGAGAAGTAGTCGTGACAAGCAACCTGGACTGGTTGGAGTGCAGGCATGAGTGGAAAGATCTTACTTCTTTGATAGAGGTGAGGTCCCGAAGGACTGTTAAGGGTGAAACGTCGGAAGAGACCCGTTTTTACATCTCCAATCTCAAGTTGGCTCCAGAGAAAGCAGGAGAAGCGGTACGTAGCCACTGGTCGATTGAAAATCGATTGCACTGGAATATGGACGTTAATTTTGGTGAGGACGCGAGCTTGGCGTCTATTTGCAACGCCGGTGAGAATTTGGCCATTCTCAAGAGACTAGCGAGCACTATGATACGGATTGACCTAGGAGGCGTGCGAGGAACAGCTCAAAGAAGACGGCAAGCCATGTGGGATGACTCATGGGCTTTACGACTACTATCGAGAATCTTTGAGGTGGGCATGTAAATCTTTTTAATCAAAAGACCCTGGAAGGGCTCTCATTTTTAGTAGAATCTATTTTGAAAGAGCAGGTGATCAGCGGAGCTTACTTTGTCTTTCTCAATAAAAGACGAAACTTGATGAAGATTTTATATTGGGACGGCGATGGTCTGGTCATCTGGTTAAAGCGGCTCGAGAAAGGATTATTTGGAAAGCTGTCTTCTGAACAACCACAAATTGACAGAAGAAAATTCCTGATGATCCTTGAGGGGGTAACACCAAGAAGATTGAATAACCGTTACAAGATATCTTAAGGGCATTTTTTTCTAGCATTTATCGAGAGAAAATAGTACTATTTTCCTCTATGACAGCAGTTGCTCCAACCTATGAAGAACTCTTAGCAGAAGTTGTTGTTGTCAAAGAAGAAAATGCCCTTCTCAAGCAACAGCTAGATTGGTTCAAAAAGCAATTCTTCGGCTCAAAATCTGAAAGAGTTGTGTCAGACTCCCCCCAACAACTCATCCTCTTTCCAGAGATGACACCTGTTGAAAAGCCCAAAAAAGAGAAAATAGCAGGATACGAAAGAGGTAAAGGAGAGCCTAAAGAGACCTCAATCACCCTTCCCGCTGACCTTCCAGTAGAGAGGATCGAGATCGATCTTCCCGCTGAAGAGAAAGTCTGCAAAGTCACAGGAGAAGCTCTTGTCAAAATCGGTGAAGAGGTCACAAGAAAGCTTGCTCACCGTCCAGGCAGCTTCTACATCAAAGAGATCATTCGTCTCAAATATGCTGCCCCCAACCAGAAAGAGGCTGGTGTTCAACTAGCCCCTCTTCCTCCAACCCTTTTGAATCGCTGCTTAGCAGATGACAGTTTGCTTGCATCGATCCTTGTCAGTAAGTTCGGCGACCACCTTCCTCTCTACCGTCTCTCTGAGATCTTGAGCAGAGAGCAGATTTACCTCTCACGGCAACTTTTATCAGAGTGGGTCGTTCGAGCAGGGAAAGCTCTTTACCCTCTCTACCAAGAGATGGAGAGGAGGTTGATAGCAGGAGGAACCCTTTTTGTAGATGAGAGCCCTGTTGACCTTCAAGAAAAGGGAAAAGGATCGCTGCATCAAGGCTATATGTGGGTTATGTGTGGAGGAGAAAAAGCTCCCTACCAATTTTACCGGTTTTTCAAAGATCGGAAGCATAAGAACGCTGAAACGCTTTTAAAAGACTATCAAGGTGTTCTGCACACCGACTCTTATGGCGCCTATCACAAACAAGCGGAGAAGAAAGAGATCATCTGGCAGCCATGTTTTAGCCATATCAGGCGGAAGTTTTTCGAAGCAGAAACAAACGATCCACTGAAAGAATGGGTACTAGAAAAAATCCAAGCCCTTTTTCTACTTGAGAGAAAAGCGCTGGGGTTACCTCTAGAAGAACGACTCCGAATCCGGCAATCAGAAGAGGTTCCGATCATTGACGAACTGATTTTGAAGGTGAAAGAGAAGTTAATCACAGGGAAGCTTCTCCCGAAATCAAAATTAAGAGAAGCCCTTGGCTACTTTTGCAGTCTCATTCCCCATCTAAAAAACTACACGAATCACCCTGAAGGCCGCCTAGATAATAATGCAGCCGAAAGGGCGATCCGTCCCCTTGCGATCGGCCGTAAAAACTGGCTTTTTGTTGGAAGTGAGGGAGGTGCCGAAGCAGCGGCAGTAGCGCTATCCCTAATCCAGACCTGCAGATCACTCAAGATCAACCCTCGAGATTACCTTGAGGACATTATGAGACGTCTTTTAGACCATCCAGCCAATAAGCTCTCAGAGCTTCTTCCTGACAACTGGGCTGCATCCAAAAATAAATAATCCTCATCGCTTACTAAAGCAAGCTTCCGGTGGTGGCGCCTCCATGTGATACTGTTAAGCACGTGCGGAATCTTTTTATCAACCTGGAGTTTAGACGACGCTTACAAAGTGTCTACCTTATCTAACCAAGTTGGGAGATGTGTTTCATTTTCTTTAAAGTCTGGCAGTACCACAAATCTGCTGGAGGGGTGTTCATCTAAAAAATCTAAAGCTAACCTTTTTAACTGAGGTGCATTACTTGCTCTAGAAGGAATAATTTCTAAACGGGCAGCAAGGGCTTCTCTTAAGGATACATCAATGGCCTCTTCCTGGAAGATGTTTGGACAACAGGTTGCGATTGAGTCTATCCACCAGTCTCGCACTTTAGGCAGAGAGGCAGTCCCATCTAAAGCAAGGACAAATGCTTCTGCATAGATGTTATTTATCTCTTGTGATGTCGCAAGGTATTTTTTTGCATTATCCAATACTGGTCGAAACTTCTCCTCATTTTGAACGACTTGTAGAGCTACCAATAGTTTAAGGGGGTCACAAAGGGGAAAATCTTGCTTAAAGAGGAAATCTAAAAGTTTTATAGGAGTAGTGTCTATCGATGCAAATTGGGCCCCCAAAGCAACCAAACACTCAAGCGAAGGGTAAAGATTTTTATCCCCTGCGAATAAGCCACAGACCAACTTAAAAATAAAAGGGGCTTGATTTTTTGAAGGGGATATCGTTAACCAGCTTTTAAGTTGATCTTCAGGTGTCTGATTTATAATTTCTAGCATCGATTTAGGCGTTAATATGTCCCCACATACTTCCATCACGCGGTAAGCCATTTGCCGAATGGGTTCGTTAGGATTAGCAGTTGGTAAATGTAAGATTTTGAAAACAGCTGCTAATCTCCCTTTTAGAGGTACCTTTGGATCGATCAAGAGTTGAGGGTAAGGATTTAACGATCTAAAAAATGTGGCCTGTACTTCGGGAAAGCCTTCCTCCACACTTTTTTTAGCAACAAAATAACCAGTTTCATCTTTAAAAGGGGTTTGAGCCATTTTATAAAGACTGCAAACGTTCCGGCCTATCCAGTCTGTTTTTGGATCCAGAGGGGAGATTCTGGCTACATAGACCGGGCCATACCAATAGGGGACAGTTCGTTCTTCAACCTTTACATCAAGAAACAATGCTTCTGCAGCACTACAAAGGACACCTCCCCAAGTCACATTTGTCATGATAACCTCCTCTGGTTCAGGAAAATCATACTAAACGATTAATAAAATTAAATGGGTATAATTATTGTTAATTTCTTTACCCTGGGATAGGTTGTTTTTTAAAAAATAGATGACAGCTCTTTGGTAAAATGTTAACCTACTTAGATGTGAAAACCATTTTTCAATCAACATGATGGTCTGGAAAGATAAATGAATATTTTAGAAAAATTAAAAGAAAATCGGTGGTCGCCCTATATTGTCGGTGGACTGATCGGTGTGTTGACCTGGGTTATATTTGGCCTGATGGGGGAGTCGTTAGGCGTCTCTACAACTTTTGTTCATCTGGTGATTTTGTTGGAAAATTGGATCGCACCCGAACATGCATCGCAACTAACATACTTTAAAGAAACACTCTCCAAGAGCCCTCTGATTGATTGGCAATTTGCCCTAGTAGTGGGGATATTTGTAGGAGCCTTCCTTGCGGCATTTTTGGCCAGATCCTTCAATACCATAAGCGTCACAAAAATTTGGGGAGAACGATTTGGTTATTCTCGAGCTAAACGTTTTTTAGGCGCGTTTTTAGGTGGGGCTATCTTAATGTTTGGTGCAAGGCTTGCGGGAGGATGCACTTCCGGTCATGGGATTTCTGGAGGGCTTTTATTTGCAGTTTCTAGTTGGCTGTTTATTGTGGCTGCATTTTTAACTGCCATCCCATTCTCGTTCTTATTTTATCGGTCTTGTAAAGGATGTAGGAGGCTTTAATGGAATATTTTTCTTCAAATTCTACACTCGCGATGGGTTTTCTTGCAGGCATCCTGTTTGGTTTTTTATTAAGGAAGGGGTTAGTCACCCGGTTTGATACGATTGTCGGCCAATTTCTTTTGAAAGACTTCACGATGATAAAGATTATGATGAGCGCTATTGTTGTTGGCAGTATCGGCGTTTGGGGCATGCATGAGGTCGGATTTCTCCAAAAGTTACCCATTAAAGAGGCGGTTATCATTGCCAATATTGTCGGAGGGATCATCGTCGGTGTCGGGATGGCCATTCTAGGATTGTGCCCTGGTACTTGCGTCGGCGCTGTAGGTGAAGGGTCAATCGACGGTTTGTTTGGGTTATTCGGGATGTTGCTGGGCGCAGCCTTATTTGCCGAAATTTACGATGGGCTTCAAGCGTTCTTTTTTGAGCCACTCAATCTTGGTAAAATGACTTTGCCTAGCTTAACCGGTTGGTCACCGTGGGTCTTTATTGCTCTGTTGGCGATTGTTTTCACCATCTTTTTTATAGTCCTCGAACGGTACGAAAAAAATTTAAATAAGAAGGTTTAAAGCCTGTTTGCGTTGCATCTAAAAGATCCATTTTCCTAGCATCATCTAAGAGGTTCCTCTAAGTTTTGAGAGGAAAAAAGAAGGGCAGCTTTATCTAGATTATCCATAACTTTTTGGCTCGAAGGAAAGTCAGATTCAGAAGAGACGATTTGGGTGGCTTGTGATGAGAAGCGAAGAATTCTATTAGGAGATTCAAAAAGATTCCTAACAATCATTGTGATTTGATTTGGAGTTGATTCTGGAGTTGATGGAACAGTGGGAATAGGCTCTTGACTTAGGGGCGGTGGTGTTCTGGTATAAGTGGGGACTTCTGTGGCAGGCATTGATTTTATTCCTTTAGTAATTTTTATTTAATGACTTGAGATAGCTTCTCGGGCCCGATCAAAGACGACTCCGGCGTTGTAGCTAGATCGAACGAAGGGTCCAGCAAAGATGTATGGGATGCCGAGTGCTTTCCCTTTCTCTGCGAGCTTCTCGAACATTTCTGGTGGAATAAAGGCTTTTACTAAAAGATGTTTGCCAGTCGGTTGTAAGTATTGACCTGCCGTGACGATTTGGACCCCTATGTTTTGCAAATCTTGTAGGGTTTCGACAATTTCCTCTTCTGTTTCACCAAGTCCCAGCATCAGTCCCGATTTGGTCAGGGTTTTAGGGCTCTTTTGTTTGACATAGGCAAGGATTTCTAGGCTCCGGTCATAGGTAGCCCTATGTCGGACCCTTGGGGTCAATCTACGGACTGTTTCAACGTTATGGTTGAAGATTTCAGGTGGCTCAGTGAGTAGGATGTCTAAACTCTCTTTAGATCCTTGAAAATCTGAGGTGAGCAGTTCAACCGTCACACCGGGATTTTGCTTTCTGATCTCTTGGACCACTTTGAGAAGGTGTTTGGCACCTCCATCTGGCATATCGTCCCTAGCGACCATTGTGATCACAACATGTTTTAAACCCAACTCTTTGACAGATTTTCCGATCCTTTCAGGTTCATGGGGGTCGGCTGGTGGTGGAGTAGGGCTTGAGGTAATGGAACAAAAGCCACATTGTCTTGTGCAAGCTTTTCCTAAAACAAGAAAAGTGGCTGTTTTCTTCGACCAACATTCCAACAAGTTAGGACATTTGGCTTCTTCGCAGACAGTATGAAGCCTTTCTCCTCGCACCTCATTGCCGGTGTGGAAGATCTCTCCTCCTTTTGGCAGTTTTCTGTGAAGCCATGAGGGGAAACGGCCAGGACCAACAATGCCTCCTTCTTGAGGGCTTTCCGGATTGTCTGGAAGAATATTCAGTCTAACCATCAACTCGCTTTTCTTTTCGGTGGCATATGGAGAGGGTAGTCGGTCGCTTGTAAAGCGGCTTCTAACCAAACTTCGGCAATCGTTGGGTGTGCATGGATAGTGGCGGTTAAGTCATCCACTGTAAGCTCATTTTGGATGGCCAATGTCATCTCAGCAATAAGTGTTCCTGCATCGTGTCCGACAATCTGTGCACCAAGAATGGCCCCATTCTCTTTATCAACCACGAGTTGGGCAAATCCTTCAGCATGCTCTTCGGCTTGCGCTTTGCCGATTGCTTGGAAAGGGAAAGCGCTCAAAGTTGCATTGATCCCCTTTTCAATCGCATCTTCAAGGCTCAAACCGACAGTTGCAATTTCTGGAACAGTGAAAATGACGGAAGGGACAGCATCATAATGCATCTCTGCATCGATACCAGCCGCATGGTCTGCTGCCACAAGGCCTTGGTGAGAGGCAACATGCGCCAGCCACCACTTTGAGGCAATGTCTCCTACAGCATAAATGCCCGGAACGGTCGTCTCCATGTGGACATCTGTGGGGATAAGCCCTTTGTCATTGAGTTGTATCCCAATTTTATCGAGACCTACCCGGTCGGTATTCATCTTTCTTCCCACGGCAATCAGGGCCATATCACCAGAAATTCTTTCTCCAGTCCCTAATACAGCCTCAACTCCGTTTCCTTGGGTATTGAGCTCTTTTACCATGGCCCCGACGTGGTGTTGGATCCCCTGTTTCTCGTACGCCTTCATCAAAGCTGATGAAACACCTTTACCTTCTAGTGGTAAAAGAGAAGAGAGCATCTCAATTACAACCACTTCTACATCGAGGGAACGGAAGAGAGAGGCAAATTCACATCCGATGATGCCGCCACCTATGATGATCATTTTTTTAGGCAGTTCTTTGCAGTTTAGCATCGTGGTGGAGTCGTGTACTTTTTTCCCATCCACTTTGAAAATGGGGATCTCTTTAGGTTCTGAACCTGTCGCTAAGACACTTTTTTCTGCGTGGAGTATTTTTTCTTCTCCAGTGGCAAGTGTCACCTTAATTTCTCGAGGAGATAAATAGGTAGCCCATCCCCTAATCAGGGTGATTTTGTTAGATGTGACTAAACCCTCTACCCCTTTTCTTATTTTTGTGATGACACGATCTTTTCTATCGACCATCTTGCCATAATCGAAGGAGACATCGCCCACCAAGATGCCAAACTTTTCTGCATCTTCAATCTGTTTGAGGACATTTGCATTGGCAATCAGTGTTTTTGTTGGGATACAGCCACGGTTTAGGCATGTTCCACCTAGCTCCTTCCCTTCAACCAGGGCTACTTTAAGCCCTCTTTGGGCTGCCCTTATTGCGGCAGGGTAACCACCTGGTCCACCACCAATCACCACTAAATCAAATGTCTCGTCCATACCCTTACCTGTTGAACTCTTGTTCATAATAGGATAACGTTCTTGTCTCACTGCCGTCAAATAGACTTGCAGACAACTTAAAAATTATTAGAATAGCATTATGGCTAATGCGCTAAAATCAAAGATCTGCTGGCACTGCGATGGTTCACTTGGTGTGGATGAAGAACGTTGCTCCTACTGCGGCACTCGTCAAGAAGAGCCGGTCATAGACCGTGTTGTTCCCATACCACTTCCTGAATTTGTCAAAACAGATGAAAAAAAGACTTTCTTGGGCAATCTTGGAGAAAAAGAGCTTCAACTCACATTGCTTATTTCGACCATGATGGGGGCAACACTGCTGCTATTCAGTTTGTGTCTGTTGCTGTTTTCGAAAAATGGTGTGTTGACTATTTCTTGGGATGCAGGCTGGTGGCCCCTTTTCGCCCTCCTGTCAGGAGGCCTCCTTTACATTTCATTTAGAACAAACCAGAGGCTGTAATTCAGAGAGAATGTGCTTAAGTTACGTTGTTTTTGAAATTCATCACGAAGAACACGAAGACACGAAGGTAACTAGTTCTTTAACAGAAAAAAGAGTTTCTCCTGCTAAGGATTAAGTTACCTTCGTGTCTTCGTGTTCTTCGCGATGAATTATAAGACATTACCACCACATCTTACTTCATGATGAATCTTATGATCATTAGGCTTCTGTATCGACTAATGACCTATCTGTCTCGAATTCCAAGTTCTTTGGTCGCTCAGGAATAGGTGCAGCAGAAGGTGCAGAAGGGACGATCTGGAACCTGAAAAGAGATTTAGCCATCTGTTGATAAAGGGTTGTCGAGAAACGGCCAAAAAGCTGGAACGATTCTTGCTTAAACTCCATCAAAGGATCCCGTTGACCCAAGCTTCGCAATGTCACATCGGTTCTTAAGTGATCCATTCCTAGAAGATGCTCAATCCAAAGCTTATCAAGTGTACGGATCAAAAGATCACGAAGAATTTCTTCGAGGCTAATCGAAATGGACAAAAGAGGATTTTGCTTAGAAAACTGTTGGACCCGTTCTTTTTCAGTGTCTAATTTTTTATCCAAAGCGGCTTTGACATGGTCATACGCCTCTTCCGGACTATCTTCATCAAAAGAGAGGGGGAAGATGGTGATCAATGTTTCGCGGAAGTTAGGTTCTTGAGCTGCTTGTTCAATGACATGTTCTAATATCTCTTCGATGAGAGGACGAAGGTCGTCAGCATGGAGAAGATCGTTACGGAAGCCGTAAATTTCTTGCCGTTGACGGTTCATCACATCATCATATTCGAGTGTATGTTTCCGCATCATGTAGTTGCGCTGTTCAATACGCTTTTGGGCCGTCTCAATGGAACGATTCAAAATTTTTGCCGAAATAGGTTCCCCTTCTGGCGGACGGAATCTTTGGATCACCGATGTCATCGAGGAATTGGCAAATAGGCGTAAAAGCTCGTCTTCGAAAGAAAGATAGAACTTAGAAAAGCCTGGATCGCCTTGTCTTGCGCAACGACCTCTTAATTGCCTATCAATCCGGCGAGAACGGTGCCGAGAGGTGCCAAGAACATATAAACCGCCTAAATCGGCAACCCCTTTTTCTAATTTAATATCGGTTCCACGGCCTGCCATGTTAGTTGCAATCGTGACAGCTTTTTTATGACCAGCTTGGGCAATGATTTCAGCTTCCCTGTCGTTTTGCTTAGCATTCAAAACAGTGTGTTCAATTTTGTTTTGTTTCAGAATACGAGAGAGTTTTTCCGAGATGTCAACCGATTCAGTTCCAATCAAAATAGGCCGGCCCGTCCCATTCACCTCTTTGACGTCTTTCAAGATGGCATTGTATTTTTCACGCTCGGTCATATAGATCTCATCATTGATATCCACACGACGTGAAGGCTTGTTTGTTGGGATCTCTAAAACATCTAATTTATAAATTTCTTTGAATTCATGGGCTTCAGTAACAGCGGTACCAGTCATCCCAGAAATTTTTTCGTAGAGTCTAAAATAGTTTTGTAAAGTGATGGTAGCATAAGTTTGGGTCTCTTTTTGGATAGCGACCCCTTCTTTTGCTTCAATGGCTTGATGCAATCCATCTGAAAAGCGGCGACCTGGTTGCGGACGGCCAGTATTCTCGTCGATGATGACGATTTTCCCATCCTGAACGATGTAGTCGACATCTTTTTCCATTAAAAGGTGGGCCCGAAGAAGTTGACGCATGTTGTGGGAACGTTCTTTGCGCTTCCCATCTTCCCTTTGTAAGGCAAGTTTTGCCTCAATTTTCTGTTCGGGTGTTAAGGCATGATCTTGCTCTACTTCATGGTAGAGATGGCCCAAATCGAGCATGACAAAATCTTCAGGAGAACCAGCTACAGCCTTAGACTCGGCCCATGCTTCTATCCCTTTATCTGTGATCTCAAATTCGCTGCCCCGTTCGTCGATGGTAAAGAAGAGGGTGGCTAACGCTTTAAGTTTCTCTTTTTTATTCTGGTCGTTATGGAAATAAAGATCTTTTTTATCTAATCCAGCGCGGATCTCAGGTTCTTCTTTTAGCTTTTTAAGGGTCTTGTTTTGCGGCGTTCCTTTCGAAACAATCCACAACTTTTCGAGCGCTTCATTATCTGTTGGGTTTTGCTCCAACGTTTTTTTGGCCTCAGTGACTAGACGATTGCAAAAATCTCTTTGCATTTTGACAAGTTCTGCAACTCCAGTTTTCAGCTCGTCGTACATCTGACGGCTTTCAGGGACTGGGCCAGAGATAATCAATGGAGTTCTTGCTTCGTCAATCAAGATCGAATCCACTTCGTCTATCATGGCGAAGTAGTAACCTCTTTGGACCTGCTCGTCTTTAGACATCGCCATCGAGTTATCACGTAGGTAGTCGAATCCAAATTCGGAGGCTGTCCCATAAACGACATCGGCCTGGTAGATCCCTTTCCTAACATGCGTTGGAACATCGGTGGTCAAAACGCCTGTTGTTAAACCTAAGTACCGGAGGAGCGATCCGACCCATTCGGCATCTCTTCTAGCAAGGTAGTCGTTCACTGTGACTAGATGGACAGGTTTCCCTGAAAGGGCGTTTAGATAGAGCGGAAGAACAGCGGTTAGGGTTTTTCCTTCACCAGTGTGCATCTCGGAAATAGTCCCTTTGTGCATCGCAATGCCCGAAAGGAGCTGAACATCATACGGAATCATGTCCCATTGTTGGTCGTACCCTGAGACGTGAACAGGGGTGCCGCACATCCTGCGACAAGCATTTTTGACGACTGCGTAGGCTTCAACAAGAAGATCGTCGAGCGATTCTCCTTTTTTGTACCTCTCTTTCAGCTCAATTGTTTTTCCCTTCAGCTCACTTTCTGAAATCGACTGGAGTTTTATTTCCTCTTTGTTAATTTCGTTCACCACCTTCCGAAATTTCTTCAGAAGCCGGTCTTGTTGTGTGCCAAATATCTTTTTAAAAAAACCAAGCATGGGTCGCCTTATGTGTACAGTCGGAAAGGGTAAGTAATAGGAAGCTTTCTTTTCAACTTATAGAGATGATATCATTTTATCATATGAAAGTTTTTGATCGTCAGAAAAAGAGCTATTTTGAAGAAAAAGTCTACGGGAAAGGGCTTATTGATTTCTTTTGGGGTGACAGTTTTTTTTCTAAAACTGTGGGTAGAGCCATTGGGTGGCTAATCGCCCACCTCTCGTTTTTTTCCTCCTTATTCGGCTTTTTTGCTAAAAGCCGTTTGAGCCGAAAAGAGGTGACCCGGTTCATCGAGGCCTATCAGGTCGATACTTCGGAATTTTTAGACCCTGTCGATAGTTTTGAATCATTTAACGCTTTTTTTATACGGCGATTAAAAAAATGGGTACGACCGATCGATGCCGATCCAAAAAGTATCATCATTCCGGCTGATGGTCGGTATCTTTTTTACCAAGATGGATCAAAACTTGAAAGTTTTGCTTTCAAGGGAAAACGTTGGACCTTGGATTGGTTATTACAAGATGTTGAATTGGCAAAAAAATTTAGAGCAGGTTCCATTGTGCTCGGAAGGCTTGCCCCTCCCGATTACCATTGGTTTCATTTCCCTTGTGACGGGGTGCCAAGTGAGGCTAAACTGGTCAAAGGCCCTCTTTTTTCGGTCAATCCACAAGCTTTAAAGAAAAGGCCCACCATTTTTTGTGAAAATAAACGGCGGATCACCCGGATCGATGGCCCATTTGGCCAAGTGGTGATGTTGGAGATCGGTGCGACCAATGTCGGTTCAATCCATGAAGTGTATGCCCCTGAAGTGCCCTATATCAAAGGCGAGCCGAAAGGGTTCTTTTCGTTTGGCGGCTCCCAAGTGATTCTGTTGTTCGAGCCAGGAAAAGTGACACTAGACCCAGAGCTGTTGGCAAAAACTGAAGAGGGGGTCGAGGTTAAATGTCTTATGGGTCAATCCTTAGGAGCTTTTCTCTAAATGATAGATAAGGTCTTTCTAGATCATGCGAAATTGTATGAGATGCCGGAGAATGTCGACTTTCTGGACATCACCGAAAAACTTTCGGTTAAAGCGTTAAATCGAAGAATCGTCCTTTTCCGCTACCCAAGTGGACCTTACATGGTAAAGGGGCTGTTTAGTTTCGTCATTTCTTATTCCCCAAAGCCTGTCCTTGTCTATTTAAGGGGAGGGAACAAACTCTTTAGTATCGAAAACCCTGCCAACGATTGGACTTGCTGTGAAGACTATACAGTTTTAACAACAACCTATCGTGGTGGTGTCAGCGAAGGGGTGGATGAGTTTGGCGGTTCAGATCTTGAAGATGTGAAGGCTTTGATCGATTTTATTCCTAGGCTCGAAAAAGAATTTGGGGTCCAAATAGGAAATCAGAAGAAGACATTAATTGGTTCGAGTCGCGGCGGAATGCAGATGTTTCTCGCTTTAGCTAAGTACCCAGAACTTCAGGACCGGTTTGAAAAAATCATCTCACTTTCTGGGCTTCTGGACATGCAAGACATCTTCAGAACAAGGGAAGACATGGTGGAGATGTTTGAAGATGAATTTGGCTTGGTTCGTGGCATGAATGAAGAGGAGTGGATCAGCCAGCGAAATCCTATTCTAGTAGCATCTAAAATAAAAAAAGATCTTCCTATTGTTATCATCCAGGGGACAGCAGATGCAAAGACCAGTCAAGAGCAAGGTCTTCACATGGTGGAAGAATTGCAGAAAAATGGTTGCAACGTGACCTACAAAGAGGTCAGTGGCGGCAACCATTGCTTAAAAAACATCCCCAACCGCACCCAGCTAGTATTGGAGGCAGGAGGTTGATTAAAGGCAGATTTTTTTACGGAATTTTAAGTCTGACAAGTACTTAAAAGGGTATTTTCTTAAGGAATTCGCTGATCGGTTGATCTGCTAAATCTGCCGAAAAAAGGGACTTCACAAATTCTTCAGCCCTTTCTTTACCTAAAGAGGCAAGGTTTTCTCTTAATTTGTCTTTCAATAAAGGCAACGCCTCATCTCTTCTTTTAGGATGGCCAATCGGGTCGAGGACCTCCGAAATAAGCGGCTCTCCCTTGTCCTTTAACAAGATTTCGATCCGATTGGGGATCGAGCGATACTCAGGATCGTGATAAAGTGCCGTATATGTCGGCTCTTCGATCACCTCCATCTTTTCCCTTAAGGCATCAATCCGGGGATCTTTAGCCCTCTCTTCTTCAAAGTCTTCAGCTTTTAATTGGCCAAACAACAAAGCAATCGCAACGCCATATTGGATGCAGTGGTCTCGATCTGCGACCGAGTTTAAAGACCCTTTCTTATCGATGATTTTTTTAGCCGCTGCATGAGTGTAGATTGTTATTTTTTCAATCTCTTCAATAGGTGGCTTCAATTTTAAGGCCCCCTCAACAGCTGTCTGCGCATGAAACTCGATAGGGAAACTCACTTTAAACAAAATATGATCCAGGATCATATGGCCTAAAGGAGCTGCCAAAGACAATTTCTCATGACCAAATAATCTCGCCTCTACCCCCCATTTCGACTCAGTAATGGGTTGCGAGATTCCCGGCTCCCCTTTACTTACTAGAGTAGCCAAATAAACTGCTCTAGATACAGCATCGGCAGCTGCCCACGATTTTCGTGACATCGTATTGGGGAAATGTCGGTAAACCCGTAGTGGGGCTCCGTCGATAAAAAGATGGGACAACGTATCGACAATCACATCTTTACCCCCACCCATCAGTTTAGCAGCTACACCACCACTTGCGATTTTTAAAAAGTAGATGTGGTCAAAACCCCGTTCGTTACAGCTCCATGAAAGGCTTAACACCCCTTGGATTTCGTAGGCCTCAACCATCGCATGAAATAGATCACGAAATGTTTTCTTTTTTAAAAGAGGGAGCAAGGCGCCGATATTATCGGAAGGGTGGGCCCACTCTTTGGCAAGCCAGGTGTCATTGTAATCCAGCCAACGGATGAGGCAGGTCCATTTGAATGCCTCTTCAATAGGATTCAAATCTTTTTCTCCGAACCAAGGGGGAAGGAGTTTGGTGCAGGCAGGAACCGTACTTGCCTTTACAGCGCATCCAAAAGCATCTGCAAATGCTAGTTGAGCGTTTTCTAGAGTCTTTTTTGGGAATGTTTTAGGGGAAGCGACATACGAAGCGATCTCATCAAGGAGTTTTTCTACCAATTTTTTTCTCCTGGTTCTCGTAATCTAGCAGCCGATAGAGCTCTTTTCGATCCATCATCTCTTCTAATGCAAAAGTAGCAGCTCCGGTCTCTTTGAACTGTTTTAAAAACCGCTGACCTGCCCCCCAAATGACCCTGGATAAAGAAACTGGATAGAGCATTGCGTCAATCCCAGCCTCTTTCAACTCTTCTAATTTATAGGAGGGCGTTTTCCCAAATTCTGTCAGATTCATCAGAAGCGGTTTTTTGAGCTCTTTTTTCAATTGTTGAGCTACTTTTAAGGAAGGAATAGCCTCAACAAAAATAAGGTCTGCCCCTGCTTTTTCGTATGCTTCACACCGTTCGATCGTATTTTCAAGCCCTTCAAGGGAAAGGGCGTCTGTTCTGGCTACAATTTCGATTCCTTTGAGTGCATGTATCCGCTCAACCATCTCATCAGCCGAAACAAGGGTGATCCCCTCTCGGTGGCCACACCGCTTAGCCCCAGCTTGATCTTCGATCTGTACGGCAATTGGCCCCAATTTCGAAAATCGGTGAGCAGCTTGTTCTAAAAGAAGAGGATGGTCCCATCCATTATCGATATCTACAAGGAGGGGGAGGGGGCAAGCTTCAACGATCCGTCTAGCTTCTTCTAATAGAGTGTCTAAAGAGAGCAAACCAAGGTCCGGTAGAGCAAATTGGTTGGCGGCAACGGCAGATCCAGAAAGATATAACGCTTTGAAACCAATGTCGTGAGCCATTTTTGCAAAAAAAGCGTTAGGGACGCCCATGATTTGCAAAGGGTGGATATTTTTTAGGAGTTTAGTAAAAGGGCCCATCAAAAAACCACCGTATCATTAATCGTTTGTCCAGGCAATCGATAACAAAACACTTTACTTGAGTTTTTAAAAACTCACTCTTGCCCCTAAGGTGATGTCGTAGCTGTCCCATCGGGTGCGGAAAGATTCAAATTCGACTCTTGACACGGAGTTGACTTGTGTGGAAGTCGTTACTTTTTCAGTGATATTAGAACGGAGGTTCCCCTTTCTTTTTTGGATCCATCTTCCCTCTCCTTCGCAGTATATAGAAAGGATCGGCAGGATCCACCATTCGATGCTCGCAGTTCCGATCTGCCCTTCCCCTGTAGCTGAAAAGCTATTAGTTCGGATGGTTTCGTGGATTTGTGTGCCAGGATTTGTGATAGTGAAGGCGACAGTATCAAAGTGGGTAGAAAAGTTACCGAAGGTATACCGATAACCAGCTGTGACTTGTAGCGGGCCGAAAGCAAAGGCCACGTCTCCGCCTATAAATGCGCCTGAAAACTGCTCCAGGACGTCGCTTTCAACGCCTGAAAGGTTAACATCAACTCGACCTGATTTTGCAATTGTAGAAGGGGCAACAGGGGGCGTCGAGGGACCTACTTTCCAGTGACTTTCAAATCGGTTCCAGCCGACAGCAGGGAGGAAATGGAAGCAAAAGAAAGAAAGGTCGTAATTTAATATTGCTCTCTGATTCCAGAGTCTGGAGTTGGTTAGGTCTGCTTTGAATGGGACTGGGATAGCGGAAAGGGCTAATGATAAATTGCTTTTCCCCAAATTTCCTTTCCCGATATCGGCCTGATATTTACCTAAAAGACCATACCAACCCACCCCAATTTCTCCTCTGACATAAGGGATCCATAGCCTTGTGTACTTAGAACTAAAGAGGTTAGTGTCTGTCGATGGATTGATGATGTTAAACCAAGCCTGGTCATGCTGCACACCGCCTCCTAGAGAGACTTCGAAACAGGGAAGTTCAGCAGATAATGTGGGAGTAAAAAATAACAGAAGGGCAAAGAATGTAGTTTTCATTTAGTCGTCTAGATCAATGCTTTACAGTTTGGCCTGCAAAAACATTTTACACGAAATAAAAAATAACATGATGAACAGGCATACGCATCAACCTAAGCCTAGAGGTAGATGCTAAGCTAATTAACCACAAATAGATGGAATAAAAAAAGAGTAGAATGTCAGAGTCGATTATTTTAGAAGGGGCAATTCAAAATCCTCTCTCTGTGCTCTCTGTGAGCTCTGTGGTAAAAAATAAAAAAAAGATCACCACAGAGCTCACAGAGGGCACAGAGAGTAATCTTGGGCCTTTCTTCGAAGATTTAAGCCGTTTTTGACTAAATTGATTTCAAAACGTTTCTTTGTAAGTAATTTGCTTTTAACAGATTGTTGAGAAATTGGTGTTCCTTAAGTTGATGCGTATGGGATGTACAGGATAGGATGGATAGCCTTCGGCTATTAAAAAATATTGATAGGCGAAGCTAGATCCTAATATATCTTGCTCATCCTGCTATTTTTTATTTTCAGCTTTAAAAACTGTATTGAGTGCCCAATGTGATCGCGTAACTGATCCAACGAGCCTTGCAAGGGAAGAATTGGTTTTGGAATTGATTTTGCGTCATTCCATTAACGTTTACAGTGATGGTGTCTTTCACATTAGCTTGACCCTGTGTTTTTTGGATCCAGCGTCCCTCGCCTTCCACATAGAAATACCACGCATTCAATCGGTATCCGAGACGTGCATTTCCTAGCTGTGCTTCTGCTTGTGCCAAAACAGTCTTCAGCTGGGCATCCCCAGCAAGTGATGCGGGGAAGGAGAGGGCGTCTTGTTCGAAATGGACATGCTCAATGTTGGTATAGAATGAGCCAAATGAATAGCGGTAGCCTAAACTTGCTTCGAAGCAATCGAGGAAAAAGTTAAGATCTCCCCCAATAAAGGCTCCTGAAAACCGTTCAGTAATATGGGACCCTTTTTGAGATAGGGCAAAAGTCCCAGGTACTGGACCGGGTCCAAAGACATCTGCCAAATTGGGGGCAATAGCTGGATTTGAAGTACCGACTTTCCACTTGCTTTGGTACTGATTCCAGCCGATTAATGGTTTGATTGACAGATTTTTCCAGACTGGCAGCTCGTAACCAAAAGTGACTTTCTGATTCCAAACTTGGCTGTTAGAGAGAGATGCGGTAAAAACAGGGACAGGAGCTGTTCCAGAACCTATCCTTAAGCTGGAGGTTAAATTCCCTGAAGAGCCACCTCCAAGATCGGCAGTATAAGAGGCAAAACAAGATCTCCATTCTGCCCCTACTTCTAGTCTTCCATAGGGAGTCCAAATCTGGCTGAATTTATTTTGGATCGATTTTTGACTCGACATAGGGTCAAAGCCTGTTAGGTAGGCTCGATCATTTTGAACGCCAACTCCAAGGGACACTTCAAAACATGGAAGTTCGGCAGCTATAGATGTGGTTAGAAACAAAGTGGAAAGTAATGCTGTTCTCATGAGGTGTCTCAATTTTTTTTAATCTATAGATTAAAATAAATAATTTGCAAAGCGTGCAGAGAATTCGACATCAGGATAAATAGAGGAGTAACACGATTTTTAGAGGAGAATTTTCATGGCGCATGTTGTTTTTGAGGAGCTCGATCGAGTCGCTTTAGTCCGATTTCACAGACCTGAAGTTCTGAATGCTTTAGGACCCGACACATTTTTAGAGTTAGAAAAAATTTGGGAGACTTTAGAGTCCCATCCAAAAATACGAGCTGTGATTTTAACAGGGGAAGGGGAAAAAGCTTTTGTCTCTGGGGCCGATATCCACGCCTTAAGTAGAATGGGTAAAAGAGAGGTGGCCTCTTATCTGACGATTGCCCACCGTGTGCTGGATAGAATTGAAGCATCGCCTCTTTTGTCGGTTGCTTGCCTTCACGGCTACGCTTTGGGAGGTGGACTGGAGCTTGCTTTAGCTTGCGACTTTATTTTTGCGGGGGACAAAGCGCAACTCGGTTTTCCTGAAGTCCATTTATCTTTAGTTCCTGGATTTGGGGCCTTTAAAAGGTTGCCACCAAGGATTGGAAAATCTGCAGCCAAACGGTTATTGCTTCTTGGTAACAGGATTTCAGACTGAAGAGGCTGAAAAGATCGGTCTTGTTGACAAGCTGTTCCATCTCGATAGCCTTCTCCCGTCCACACTTCAATTCTTGGATGAGGTATTAAAAGCTCCTCCTAAAGTGATTCATACAATCAAAAGAGGGTTACAATACCCAGATGAGGCCGATCATCTTTTCAGTGCCTCATTTGAGAGCGAAGAGGCTAAAAAAAGGATAGAGGCTTTTCTGAGCCGAAAGGGGAAAGTGCTGCATGCTCACTCCAGGTGATTTTCTCCTTCTAGGCGCTGGTGGTAAGATGGGGCAGGGGATTGCCGAACTTCTTCTGGAAACACTGGCGCAAGAAGCAATAGAGACAGGCACATTCTCTCGCAACATGACATGTGTTGACCCCTTACGAGATCGGCTTATTACCTTAAGGCATCGGCTTGAAAAAAAAGGTCGAAGCTTGGCAGAAAAGATGATTGTGCCTTTAAGGGAAAAATTTCCTGAAGGAATTAGCAACCAAGAGGTTGTTGAAAATTTTGTTGCTCATTTACTAGATAGGTGCTTATTTGAAAGAGGCTTAGAAAACGCTAAAGAAGAATTATTTGTCTTTGAAGCGGCTGCTGAAGACTCTCAAGTCAAGATCGATCTTTTTTCTAAGCTGGATAAACAACTGCCAAAAGAGGCTTTGTTTTTCACTAATACTTCTGCCATACCCATAAAAGAATTAGAAAAACCCATCCCGGCAAGGCTTGCAGGTCTCCATTTTTATAACCCTCCATCTATGCAAACAATCGTTGAAGTTGTGGTGCCAAAAACAGGGAAAAACGATCTTTCCAATATTGTGAATGAACTGCTCAAAGGGTGGAAAAAAGAGAGGATTGATGCACCCGATATTCCGGGATTCATTGGAAATGGGTTCATGATTCCTGAGATAGAGGGAGCGTTGGCTCTTTTACCTTTTAGCAGTGTTGACGAAATCAACCATGTGACTCGAAACAAACTTTTCCGCCCATTGGGTATTTTCGAACTTATCGATTTTGTTGGGCGGGATATTGTCATCGCTATTGGTAAGGTGATGGGGAAGGACTTGAAGGCAGTCTTAACTTTGCCCTCCTCAAAACAACTCAGTCACCAGAAAAAAGTGGCAGAAGAAGAGGCCATTGCCCACATCAATGAAGAGAAAGATCCCCAAGTTCACAACTATCTAGATCTTTTGAGGAAAATTTCAGGCGATTTGCATCAAAAAGGTGTAGATAAAAAAGAGTTAGAAAAGGTGTTAAAACAAGGCTTTCATCACTCATTTGTCCCTTGGGACAAGAGGTTAAAGATATGAAAATCTATGCGACTGCAGGTGCAACTTCTACATTTATGGGACCAGGTCGCCCAGGTTTTGACCCTAAATCATTGCCCACCTTCAAACAACATCTGCAAGAATCGTTATCTGAAACTATTCAGCAAGGGAACTTTAATTTCGATGAAGGAGTGATCTCTAGCTTTATGCCAGGCCCTTTCTTTAAGCAAGGGCATTTAGGGGCCTTTCTACCTTATTTTGCCCCATCGCTGCTGGGTAAACCTTGCCAATCGATCGATGGTGCTTGTGGAAGTGGTGGAAGAGCGCTGACACATGCAATTAAGACCTTGCTTTCGGGGGAGGCAAAAACGGTGTTTGTTGCCGGATTAGAGATTCAAAACAGTTTAAAGCCTCTTTATGTAGCAGATGTGCTAGCGGGTGCGTCAGACTATCATGCCTTCAGAAAAGTGGGCGGGGCCTTTTTTTTCCCTTCTCTTTTTGATCGGCGAGCTGCAGCCTACATCCAGAAATATGGTGAGGCTAAAACCCGCGAAGAGATGGCCCTTTGGTCAGTTGCAGAGATTAAAAAGGCTGCTAAGTTTCCCAAATCCCAAGAATATGGAAACCTCAGAAAGGATTTAGAAAAGGAAGCAAGATTGCCGCCTAATCCTGAACGTTTCCTCAGTTGTTTGAATGGGTTGAGTTGTTCAAAAATCACAGATGGGGCTGCTTCCTGTGTTTTAACAACCGAAAAGGGAGATGTTGAAATTATCTCTTGGGGTGAAGCAGAGGGGGATATCACAAAACTGCCGGATGATCCGACTAAACTTGAGATGACGGCCCTCGCTGTTAAAAAAGCTCTTGATCGTGCAGGTATCACACCCAAAGATCTTTCCTTTCTAGAAATCCACGACTGTTTTGCGATCACTGCCCTCCTTGCAGTAGAAGCGATCGGGCTTACAGAACCAGGAAAAGGGGGAGAGTTTTTACAAAACCCTGGAAAACTGAAGATCAATACGACTGGCGGGCTTATCGGCTTTGGCCATCCGACAGGGGCAACAGGTGTTCGGCAAATGGCCGACCTGATCCGGTACATGGATTCAGGTTATGGGATGATGGTCAGCATGGGTGGCGACGACAAAACCTTAACCGCCATTGTGGTCAAAAAATAACACGTTGATCGTTAATATTTTAAATCAATTAATCTTGCAGCCAGTGTCGATAAACCGTTGATTTTGGTACAAAGTCACGGAAATAAATGTGAGAGTCCGAGATTATGTACCATAAAAAAATCTAAGTTAAAATTGGCCATTACCGCTTTCCGCAAGGCCGGCGGTATCCTCACAATGTCAGGGGCTATGGCCAATGGGATACATCGTCGAGAACTTTATGCTCTCCGAGATAGGGGAGACATAGAAGTTATCAGTAGAGGCTTATACCGTCTTATCGAAATGCCTGAGCCTTCTCTACCTGATTTTGTTCCTGTAGCTAAAAAGATACCTAATGGGGTCATTTGTCTTATTTCTGCCTTAGCCTTCCATGAGATCACCACTCAAATTCCCCATTTCGTCTATGTTGCTTTGCCTAATAGTGCCCATAAACCTGCGATCTCATATCCTCCTATGCGATACTTTTGGTATAGTGAGAAATTATTGAAAACCGGTGTTGAAGAACACGCGATAGAAGGATATGTCTTTAAAGTTTTTGACATTGAAAAAACACTCGTTGACTGCATCAAGTTCCGTAATAAAATAGGTATGGATATAGTTATTGAAGACCTAAAGATGTACTGGCAAGGAAGAAAAACCGATTTGGAAAAACTTTTTGAATATGCCAAAATATTTCGGGTTGAAAAGATCTTAAAACCACTGATGGAGATCATTGTTAGTGGATAAAGTGATAGAAAAATCTCTTATAGATGCAAGGGGGCCTTGGATAAGGGGGGGCCATTATTGCAACCGACCCGGAAACAGGCGAAGTCCTGGCTTTAACCTCTCATCCACGCTATGACCCCAACGCCTTTGTTCCGAATGGGGGTCTTTATTCAGAAGACGAACGATTAACTGAGGTCAGAAGCACACTCGAGAGCGATCGATATCTTCTGGATGTCTGGATGGAAACCATCCCTCTCAAAAGAGAACTATTTGATTTAAATTCAAGGAAATAGGCAGGGTGATTGATTTTGATGGTGTCATGAGATAAAATTAAATTAGAAAGGGAAGGCGATATTATGGATAAAGGAAAATTAGTATCAGCCTTCGATGTAGCTGCATATATCCTTCAAAAGTATCCCAAGAAAGACCCTGTTACCGCTTGGAAATTACAAAAGTTGGTCTATTATTGTCAGGCATGGTCTTTGGTTTGGGACGAACGGCCTCTATTTAAGGAAAAACTCCTTGCCTGGGCAAATGGTCCCGTTGTCAGAGAGCTTTATACCCAACATAAAGGATCGTTTTATGTGTCTAAGCTTTCTAAGGGAACAACTGACAATCTCTCGGTAAATCAAAAAGACACTATAGAACACGTTCTTAGGGCGTACGGAGATAAAACCGCTCAATGGTTAAGTGATCACACATATGGAAGCTCCCTGGGCGGAAGCAAGATCGGGCTTATTGCCTGGAGAAAGGGGAGATAAAGAAATTACATTATCCTCTATGCATGAATATTACAGTGGTATTGACGCAAGTCATCCTTTGAAATAACTTATCTTCCTTAGATTAATGGTGCTTTATTGGCCAAACAAAGTCGAAACCCTAATCCGCCTAATCCTAAGATACCTCGATCTCTTGGCACTCCAGCAAAAAGTAAAATCCCACGTGCGGTAACTGTTCCTTTTGATCAATACCCAGAATTTAAAGCTGAACAAATGGATTCTGATGGAAAGTGGGGATGGAATAAGTTTGAGTCATCTTTTGTGCAGGAAGTAATGCAACGGATTTTTGAAGCACAAAAACTCACATGGCAAGATCATAGAGACTCTGGCTCTCATCCAGTAAAAGTTGTCGACCTCATCCATGAGGCTCAAAAAAGATTGGTCCAAATTGAAAAAGATGATGTGGATGAGCTCTATTCTTTTCGCATTTCAGGGAAAAAGAGGATTTGGGGTATCCGAGAGGGTAATATCCTCTGGATACTTTAGTGGGATTCAAACCATGAAGTTTGTCCAAGCCCAAAAAAACACACGTAAGTGGGGGCCAATATCATCGAGAAAATTGATCAGGGCCTTCAAAATGCCTTCCCAGGATGCAGGGATTCTCTGAAGCTAATGTGTTCAAAATGCGCGCGTTTTTATTTAGCTTACGAAAAAGTCTCACAGGCCGTGAGACAATCTGCAGATTTTTCAACGGCTATTATTTCTTTAAAATACATTAAGTGAAAAACCATATGCATGGAGGGCCGAATTATGAAAGAGCCCAGGACGAAGTCCTTACCAGGAATACAGATCCTGCTATTCTGTGGTTGTGGTGCTTATAAGAATTACAGTTCAACGACTAGGGCAGCAATTTTTGAATGGGCGATTGCAGCTGCGAGGGAGCGATGGTTACCATCAAGGAGCGTAAGTTTCTTTTGAGATTTTACTACGATAATAGGGCTCACATTGTCGGCAAAAAGAGCATATCGAATAGTTTCGGTTCGAGGTACCAATTGACATGATCTGAAAAGTCTAGTGATAGGGAAATGATTTCCCACTTCTACATCAAAGTGTTCAAGACCTAACCAGACTATCGATTTTTTAGATAACTTGGGCAACGCTTCCAAAAATCTTTGAGCTAAAGGATTGGAAATATAGGAAAGGGTGTCAAAAGCATCAAGAAGGCATTCTTTGTGGACAGAAGACCACGCTATTGGTTTGGGACTTAAGGGGCGATCAACATAGTTGCAATTTCTTCTAGATGCAACAACTGCGCTCATTTTGTGTCGAATCCGCTTTTCATTTTTTCAAGGATAGAGTCGAAAATAGGTACTGAATTTTGGTTTTCGCTATCGATGAAGTTGTAATAGTTTAAATCGTCTAAAAAATCGGTGAGACGGAATTTTTCGTTTTTTCTTTGGATTTCGACTCTAAATATCCCTTTGGATTGAATACAGATCAGGAATGAAGCGTTCGTCAAATTATTGTAGACGGCTCTTTTCAAAACTTCTAGAGAGTAGGCTTCCTCATTGATGATCAAGGGTTGTTCGGAGAAATTCATAGTAGATCTTTTTTTCCGTAAATGACACTGTTTGCAAAAAGCGCTGCCCTGATGGTTGCAGGCTCTTGAATCAATTTCCCAATCACATAGTCGAACATTGACATGTTTAGGCTGCATCGATTCGTTGGTTGGTAATGCCTAGAAATAAATTCGTGAGTATTTTTGTAGGATAGGATTGGGCAAAGGCCGCAAACACTTTTATAGGCACAATAATTACAGATTTGCCCTTCCAAAATAGAGGCCTTTAGGATTTCTTTTGCTAGAGGAGTCTCCAAAATATCTTTGAAATTATGTTCAAAGACATTTCCTAAACGTAAATCGAGAATTTCTCTCGCTTCATCTGATGGATAAATATACCCCTCATCATCGAATCCAATTGCCCCAAGAATAGCTCCGCCTGGATTTCTCCAATCAAGAAAATTAGGGTCTTGTGAGAACAACTTCTCTAATATGATCGAGAGATATCTTTCAGTAACAAAAACACCTTGTCTATGCAAAGAGAAGATATATTCCAAAGTTTCTGTCCAAAACGAAAAAAACTCTTCATTTGATATTCCAAATTCTTTCCAATGCATCTCTTCAGCAGCTCGTCCGAGCTTCTGGATTTTATTGATCACTAAAACTTTTTTACCTAATCCAAAAATGGTGTCGGCGATTTCGCGTGATTTCCCAAGGCTTTTCTTTGTGATAATAGATAAGAGGCCAACATCAACCCCTTTTTCTTTCAGAAGCTCGTACTTTCTTTTGACAGTTTCAAAGGAACCTTTATCATTCAAGAAAGGGCGGTTAGCGTTGTGAAGCTCCTCACCGCCATCAATTGTGCCGGAAAGAGAAATCTTTTCCTTTTTTAAGTATTCAATCCGGTCTTCGGTAATCAATGTCAAATTGCTGGTAGCACAGAATTTGATCCCCTTTCCGACAATTGCATTTTTCCTCTTGATACACTCGACAAACTCTTTAATAAATTTAAAGGCAAGAAGCGGTTCGCCTCCCTGAAACTCGATCGCTATATTTGGATTAGGGGTGTCCAAAATGAAATCGACAATTTTTTCTATTGTTTCAGAGGGGTCTTTGAGGGAAGGGGTTTGAGCAGGTGTTGCCGATAAGTGGCAATAAGGACATTTCAAATTGCAATGACGGGTAACGCCCACTAAAAAAAGACCGGGACCTTTACTTATCCTTTCGTGTTTTTGGTCATAGGCCAGGCCAATTTGTTCCCGGGCTTCCTCATCCGCGGAATCGAAGAGGAAGTGATGCTTTTTAAGCTTATCTATTAACGAGGGATCAAGAGAAGCAATGGGGCCATGGGCAAAATGGTCAAATTCCTGAGGATTAAGAATTAGCCATGTGCCCAAATGTGAATTAAGGAAAATCTCTCCTGCAACTTTTCGGTAAGTATAGGGCGTTTTTTGAAGGGTAATCGCCTTTGAAGGAGGGATTTCTAATGTAGACAAAGTCGGTTTAACCAAAACTTGCATGATTAGAATGGCCACCACCATTACTTACGTGGCTATAGTGATCTCCGCATTTTTTTGCTCCGTACGGAAAGCCTATGCGATTCCCTTTTTCATCTGTGATGTCTTTTACTTGATTGGCAATTTTGGACTTGTCGTCTCCCGAGTTTCCTTCGAACCCTTGAGCTATAGCTTGGAGCATCGCAGACAGATCTGTGCTGAACTCATCTTGAGTATTGTTATTCGGAGTATTCAGAATAATAGGCTGAGAATAGTGATTGACTGGTTTTACCATAATGTTCTCCGTGGTTTAAAGGCCAAATGTAAAAATTCAACTTTAGGTCTCAATGAATGATTTTGTCAAGAATTAGAATTGGACATGATGAATCTTTGTAATCCTGCTATTCTGTGGTTGTGATGTCGGAAAAAGTAACACGTGTCCTCTACCTCCTCCTGTTTTTCTTTTTTGCGATTGCATTAAGGGTTTGGTATCTGACGCTGTTTTTACATGAGGAACGGCTCGAAGAGGCTCGAAGGCCCATGCTAAAGACTCTTTTTGAGCCGGGTAAAAGGGGAACCATACGAGACCGTTTTGGTATTCCGATGGCGCTCAATCGACTCTCTTTCAATGTGGGTGTGACCTGGGGAGATATTGCCGAAGTTCCACTCATTGTTTGGGAGACGCAAGAGGATGGGACCAGGATAAGGAGGAAGGCCCGAGAAGAATATATCACGGCCCTGGCAGGATTGCTTGGAAGGGAGCTGGGGCTGGAGCCTACCCGAGTAGAGGATCTGATTTACTCAAAAGCTGTCTTTTTTGGTAATGCCCCCTTTTGGTTGAAAGAGGGGGTGAATGAGACCATTTTTTACCGTCTAAGCGGCCTCAGTCGGCAGTGGCCCGGCATCGCTTTGGAAAGAGGGTCTAAACGGTTTTACCCCTGTGGCAAGGTGGCTTGTGACATCTTAGGCTACATGGGTGCGATTGACAGACCGTTTCTTGACAAGCTGTTCCAAGAGATAGCTAAGCTTAAAAGCGTTCTTGAAGGAGAAGGGAGTTTTCCGGAAGGCTTTTCAAATTTAGAAGAAGTAGAGAGTCGTCTTGCTCTTTTGGAGGAAAAAGCCTATTCGATCCATGACCAGGTAGGGATTCAGGGAGTAGAGAAAAGTTTTGAAGAGCAATTGCGTGGCCTTCGGGGGAAAAGAACGTTTGAAGTAGATGCTAAAGGGCATTTTTTAAAGAAGATTGCAGGAAGTGTTCCCCCTGAAAGTGGTGAAAGGATCACCCTATCCATTTCTGAAGAGCTGCAGGAATATGCTGAAGAATTATTGGCTGGGATTGAAAAATTTAGAGCACCTCTTCCCTTGCATGTTAAAAGGGGAGAAAAACCCCTGGTAGATGCAAGGGGCCCCTGGATAAGGGGAGGGGCCATTATTGCAATCGATCCAGAAACTGGCGAAGTCCTGGCATTGGCCTCTCATCCACGCTATGACCCCAACGCCTTTGTTCCGAATGGTGGCCTATATTCAGAGGCCGAACGGTTAAATGAGGTTAGAAGCTCACTTGAGAGCGATCGGTATCTTCTGAATGTTTGGATGGAAACCATCCCTCTCAAAAGAGAACTATTTGATTTAAAGAAAGGGGTGTGGGAAGAAGAAAAGCTTCAGTTGACCTGGCCATTATTTCTTAAGTCCATTTTCTTGCGGGACGATTTGGCCTTAAAAGTCCTTCTTGAGGTCGACACCATTGAAAAAGGGGTGGCTCTACGTCGTAATAAAGGGAGCCTACTCCCCGTCTCATTGAGCGAACAGGAAAAGTTGCAATTGGTCGATTTAGTCGGTTTGTTAATCGATGAAGAGAAGTTTGATGAGGCAACTTTGCAAGAAGTGGGCTATCTGTCTTTGGAGCAACTGAAGACAGATTCAGGAGAGCTTCATCGGCTAAAAAAGGAGCTTAAAGAAGAGGCAAGACTTACCTTCCATACAGAGGTCTTTTTGCCATGGCGTGCTCAAGAGGGGAAAGCCTTTTTGAAGAAAAAAAGGCAGGATGAACGGGAAAAAGGGACTTGGGCTAGACCTTATCTAGATCATTTCGACAACGAAGAGAAGAGGCAATTTGACCTGTTTTGGAAAGACAAAGAGGAAGAGTTTTTGGCCAAAGCCTCCCATTTTTCTCCTGTCTATCTAAAGGTTTTGCGTGATTGGGACAGCATGAAAAGGCCCCTATTGGCCTCTTGGAGACATTTACCCAACAGGAAAATAGGGGAACAGGCGCTTGCCCTTTCTTTCCATCCCCATTATGGGTGGGGTACAGGTCGATCATTTGCTTTCCGACAAGCCTCAACCCAAGGGTCTATTTTCAAATTTGTCCCTGCTTGGGCTGCTCTCAACCATATTTATAACAATCTTATTGAAAAAGGAACCGAAAAAATTTCAATAGAGCAGACTGAACCCCTTTACGATTGTGGATGAGGTCAAAAGAGAAAAAGGGGGTTGGACCGTAGGGAAGTTTGAGTCGGGTGGCACTATTCCACAACTTTACAAAGGTGGGCGGATCCCCCGAAGTATGAATTATAATTTGGGCAAAATGGGCATTGAAAAAGCGATTGCCACCTCTTCTAACCCCTACTTTTCATTATTGGCAGGGGAGGTTCTGCCTGAACCGAATGATCTTGTTAGATGGGCTGAAAGCTTATCATACGGACAGAAAACAGGAATTGCCTTGCCGGGTGAATATAGGGGCCGTTTGCCGACAGACTTAGAAAAAAACCGGACGGGACTTTATGCCACAGCGATAGGTCAACATACATTGGTTGTGACACCTTTGCAGACTGCTGTGATGCTTTCAGCCCTTGCCAATGGGGGGCACATCTTCCAGCCCAAAATTGTGATGGACGGACCGTCGATCATTAAAAGGGAAGTCCCCCTTCCTCAACAGGTGCAAGAGGTGATTTTAAGAGGGATGAAAGGGGTGATTGGTAAACTGACCCCTGATGAGGTTAGAAGATTATTTCCCCAAGAAAAGGCCTTTGGACTGGCTTTTGAAAAAGTGGCACCAACCTTTATCGGGAAAACTAGCACCTCTGATGCAATCGAAAGGCTTGGGCCCCTGGCAAGCGATGCTTGTCAGGTTTGCCATGTCTGGTTTGGTGGGATTGCCTTTGAGGGTGAGGCATTGAAGTCAAAGCCCGATTTGGTCGTCGTTGTACATCTCAGGTATGGAAGGCTGGGGAAAGAGGCTCTGCCGGTAGCTGCTATGTTGATCGACAAGTGGCGCGAGATCAAAGCCCGTCATATCCGGGTAGCTGCAGAGGCCAAGGATTGAAGAAAACGGCAAGCGCTTACGCGGGATTCGCGGCCTACGCAGTAGAGCCGTGATCCCCATTTTTTCAACCTTGGTCTCTTCGCTTACCCGGCGGATGCAGCGCCCACTTCTTTATTACTTTAGAAAATCTTGTAGCTTTTTGGGGATGGCAATTGTTCCATCTGCCCGCTGATGATTTTCTAGCAAAGGGACCAGTATGCGAGGTGTTGCTATCGCTGTGTTGTTCAGCGTGTGGCAAAACTTTACCGAACCATCTGTATCGCGATAACGGAGGCCGGTTCTTCTGGCCTGCCAATCATGCAACGATGAACAACTATGTGTTTCCCGGTATTTGCCTTCACTTGGCACCCAGGACTCAATATCAAACATTCTGAACTTACCAACTCCCATATCCCCTGTACAACATTCGACAATACGGTAAGGGATTTCTAAATCTTGCAAAATCTCTTCAGCAATATTGAGAAGGAGCTGATGATATTTTGCAGATTCCTCGGGTGAGTTTTTACAGAGAATGAACATCTCTACTTTATAAAATTGGTGGACCCGAATGAGACCTCTGACGTCGCGACCTGCGCTTCCAGCTTCACGTCGGAAGCAGGTTGAAAAGCCTCCATAAAGCAAGGGGAGGTCCTTTTCATTGATAATTTCGCCAGCATGTAAACTATTAATCGGTACTTCTGCAGTGCCGGAAAGATAAATATTATCCGCATCAAGAAAATAGACCTGATCTCTTCCCTCAGGAAAGTGGCCTGTTCCATAGAGTGGCGCCTCTTTGACCATCGATGGCATTGAAAGCAGTTGGAAATGGTGCTTCTTGGCTTTATCCAAAGCAAATTGCAAAAGGGCCAGCTCTATCTGGACAAGATCGTTTTTTAGAGCATAAGAACGGCTTCCAGCTATTTGACCAATCCGATCCAGTTCACCCCAGTTGTTTTTTTGGATCAGTTCCAGGTGATTGAGAGGTTTAAAATCAAAAGTTGGAGGTGTGCCCCATTTTTTGACCTCAACGTTGAAAGACTCATCAGCACCTATTGGAGCATCTTCTGCAGGGATATTGGGTATTCTGTAAAGGAGGTCTTGTAATTTCTTCTCAGCCTGTTCAAGGGCAGGTTTTAACTCGTCGATCTCTTTGGCAATGTCTTTACCCCGTTGGATCAGTTTCCCTTTTTCTTCCGGTGTAGCCGTGGGCACCTTTTTGGCATTGGCATTTCTTTCAGCCTGTAGCCCCTCTACGAGCCTTTTGTGGTGGGAAACCACTTTATCCACCTCGAGCAATTCGTCTAAATTGAAGGTGATGTTTTTGGTAACTATCGCACTTTTAACTAAGTCGATGTTTTCTTTGATGAAGTGAAGGTCGAGCATTCCTGAAGAATATCAGAAATGGGAAAAAGGGGAAAAATGAGATTTTCCCCTCAAGGTGATGCTTCTTTAGATTCGAGGAAGACCCTGAATTCTGTCCATGATCCCATAGTCTGCAAGCTTGTGATGAGCTCGGAAAAGACCGATCATTTTTATTAGAGTTCTTGGGTCTGCTAAGAGGGCTGAAATAGAGACTATATCTGACAAAACCGTATAAGGTTTATTTAAGGTTTTTGGAAAATGCCCTTTTGAGTAAGCCAAATGAAGGGCGAAAAAGGCTAAAAAGGCGACATGGGGAATGCTTTTCTTAAAAACAACAAGAGCTAGAGCATGGGTGACTAAAATGAGAGGGGTGATTGTGCTGATAACCTTTGCCACTTTATTAATTGGTTCCATCGATTCAATAGTTTCCTTATGAAGGAGGGTGGCAATTAAAGAAAATAGGAAGGCTAAATTTAATAAATATTTTTCATTCGGGTTTGTTATATAGGGGGAATAATAAAGAGTATTTGCAGTTTGCTGTATTTTACAGTAGCTCAATCTTGTAGCGTCTGTGTTTGCGGCAGCGGTTTCTTTTGTATGGATGTTGACAAACCCAATCGCATTACCAGATTGGATAAGTGCGGGGAAAAAATAAGGTGGAATTGAAGTCATAAACCCTCGTTTAAAGAACAAATTTTACAATATAGTATTTATACTATCAAGTAGTAAAAACAAAACAACTGTTTTCGTCGAAATGAGCCTCAAGGGATTCGACTGTTTCTTGATCTGGCACTATAAAAGTGATGTCGAAGGTTGGAATTGTGAATGGGTCTTTCCTTGAGGAATAACAAAGAAGAAAGGGGGCATTTAAATCGGAAAGTTTCTTTTGGAAATCTGCTGTTCCGATCGTCTCTAAAAGGAACCGATCTTTAGTGATGACGTATTCGTTATATTCTGGATGTTCAACGATCATTTTTTCTGGATGGACTGCTCCGTCTAAATCAACGATATAAGGTTTTGTCCCTGTCTTTCGATAATAGAGGGAAGCCATCAAAGGGAAAATATGGGAGGGGAATCCCAAGAAAAGGGACCGATCTTTTGTTTGGAGCAACAGTTTTCTCAAGGCATCCAGATCTTTGTCGGGTAGAGTCTCTAGAGATACAGCCCTTTGTATAGGGGGAAGTTGAAGAGCTTTCTGTCCTCTTCCCTTTAGACTTGTAGGTGTAGCTGGAAGCCCTTTGCGGGTGATATCAAATAAAAGGAAAGAAAGGGAAAAGAAAAAACCTGAGAATCCACCGAGCAGACTAAATAGGAGCAGTCTTGGGTCGATCGGAAGGAGGGGGACTCTTGCCCTATCAAGTGGAGAAGAAAGCACTAAATTTAGCTTTGAGGCGATCTCTTTGTTTTCTGAAAGACGGGTCAATTCTCCAAAGAGATTTTGGTGGAGGTGCAGTTTTTGCTGTAAGAGTGTTTCAGAAACCCATCTATCAGGAAGAGGGGCGAGCTTGGTTTGAAGCTTTAGCTTTTCCTCTTCGAGGAGATCTCTTTCCTCTTCGATCCGGACAAGCCTGTCTGAAAGTCCCATCAATATTTCGTTTTCTAGTAAGGATAGCTCTTGTTGTACACCCTGCAAGGCAACATGGCGGAGCTCAACGATCTTCTTTTCTAGCAGTTCTCTTCGTAGGGAAAGTAGCTCTTGAAGCCCTTGGAAATGGCTTTTCATGAAAGACCGTTCAAGGGCCAACTCATCCCTTACCCTTTCTTGCTCTTTTTGGCTCCGGTTTTTTGGGTCTTGAAGGGCCAGTTCGAGAGCTTTGATGTTTTGACCAAGCTCTTCATTGCCTTCAAAACTCATCGCAATAGCGCTTAAAGGGACATCTGCTATATCGAGTTGTTCAAGTAAGTGAGACAACTGCTTCCGTTTGTCATCGACCTCATCAATCCCTTTTTGATAGGCCAATAGCAGATTAAAGGAGACATCGCTAGATAACCCCTCATAGGTGGAGTTAGACTCTAAAAAGGGTTGTTGAACGAAGGGGGAAAAATCGCTTTGGAAGGGTTGGAGAGGGTTATGGGTCCAACGGAGCCCTTGTTTGTGAATCAATGGAAACGTCGAATCATCGTGGAATAGGGCAAACGAAAGGGCCTCTCGCTTTGCTTTCAAGTCCCTGAGCTCATGGAAGGGTAGATCAAGTGTCGCCAAGCCTTTGAGGGAAGAAAGGCGTTCTACCTTTTCTAAGCCAACTTTGAGCGCCTCTTCGATCCTTCTTTTTTCGAACTCTAATTTAAGGAGGTCTTTCTCAATTTGATCTTCAGCTTGCGCATAGAAGGCGAGTGCCTTGTCAGTGTCGATAAAGCCAATTTGAGCAAGATCTCTAGAAAGGGTGTCGGCATGGGTTTGTAAAAGTTGTTCCAGCTTATCTAGGCTTTTTGCCTGTCGTTCTTCAAGGACGGCGACCTGTTTTGAAGCTCCAGACCGTTCGATCATCTCCATTTCAATCTCAGCTTCTAGCATGAGGGTATTGAGGATCAAGGCGCTCATCATCCGGCTCGGCGTGATGCAGTCGAGCAACACAAGCTCATTTATTTTCTTAGAAGGCTCAATGAGAAGGGTCCCTTTCAGGTCTTTGATGGCCGATTTTTTCGGTATCAAAGTGACTTGGTAAAGCCCCTCTTTAGCGTGGGTTGTTTTCTCTAGAGTAAAAGGGATAGGGGCATCTGTTTTGTAGGTTCCATCCTCAAATAAAAAGAGCTCAAAAGAAAATAGTTCTTCCCCTTCGTAAGATAAGTTGGTTAGCAAAAAAGGAGGAGGAGTGTCACTGAAAACAGGAGTTTTTTCGTTTTTGAAATGGGCCCAGGCGGAACGGAGTTGGTATAACGGGCGTAAGAAAAAAGGGATTCCAGGCGCCGGAGAGATTTGCGCTTGGAGTCCAAGTTTAACAATCGTTTTTTCTAAAATCCGGTCTGACTGTAGGAGAGAAAGGACTTCTCCCCCCTTTTCTTCTAACAAAGAGAGGGTCAATGCAGAGGGTTCAATCCCATTACTTTTGCCTCTGTCGACAAAAGTGCCTTCAGCTTTATAGAGTATAGGTTTTGTCAAGACCATCCCAAAAAGGAGCGCTGCTCCCACGAAAGTAGAGGTGACGAGAAGCTTTCTCTTTTGGCCTAAAAGGAAGAAAAGATCACGTAGGGATAGACTAGAAGACACTGGCCGCCTTCATGATTTCTGTGGAGCTTTGCATCCCTCCGATAGAAGGGATGATCTGACTAATAAAGCGATTCCACTGGGTGATAGGTGTTTCTGAAACGTAGACAGTATCGCCTGGCATCAGGAGAAGGCTATCGTTTGGTAGATGGACAATTTCTTCCCAGTTGAGCAGATAAATTTTGGGATAGACAATTCCGCCCCGTATGACCTGGATGCAGTTTCTATTACCGGTAAAGGGGATACCGCCGGCTTGTACAATGGCTTCACGTAGCGACATAGTGCCATAGTGGAGATTGACCACTTTCGGAATCAACACCTCACCCATCACCATTACCTTGGCATCACTTGGATCGGCGATGAAGATTTTATCTCCACCCCGCATCACAATATTTTGTGACATATCCCCTTTGTGGATCAGTTGGTGCAAATCGATCGGCAGCTCGACCCCATCTCTGAGGACATAACTACTAAAAAAATTGGCATGGAGAGGGACATGAGCTTTTGAGAGAAGCTCGTAGAGGCGCACCTTTCCATCGACAGGCAAAGTAGAGGCAGCTACATGGCCGATCAAATCGACTTTCCGTTGTAGGCGATCTTTGTAGCTGACAAAAACCTCTACGTCGTCGATCTCTTCGCGGAATACCTGTTCTATCAGATGCTTAGCTTCGGTTAAGGTTAGGCCAGCCACACAGACAGGTGGAATGTCTGGGATTTGGATGAATCCATCTTTGACTGTGAAGCCGATATTGGCATTGATAAACTGGATCGATTCGATCAGATCTTTTCGTGTGGGGTGGAAGATAGCCAGATTCAGAATGTCATCTTCAACGATACAGTCTTGGTATTCATCGAGGGCGTCAAAGGGGAGTTCGGGCAGTTCAATTCCCTGCATTTCGAGTATGGCCATTTTCCCTCGGCGGAGAGAATAGGAGTCGATGACAAACTCACTGGCCCCTTCTACAGCTAGGTAGCAGGGTGCTCTGTAGCATCCAACTAAAAGCAGACAAGAAAGAAATAGAAGAACCGGGACCTTCATAGCGTATGATTCTACTGGATTGCCCCATAAAAAACAGGATGGAAGGCGTTTGGTTAGATTCATCACGAAGCGAGACAGGGACCTTACCCCCTTATCGGGAAAAGAGAAGGAAGGCGATGTTGCGCAGACGTCCCGAATGGTAAAACTGATGCGCTTTTGCAAGGGCTACCCGTTTCCATACTGAAGCTTTAGAAAGTTGTTGGTAAGCATCAAGTGTCACTTTTTGATCGTCACTTAGTTGTACTTGGTAACGATTGGCAAAAGCATTCACTTGGTTGCCGTATTTTTTTGCTTTTTCTAGATCGGGCCCCTTTAAAAGGAGAGAGATCGCAAATTTTACCAAACGTAAAGAAAAGTAAGGCTTGGCCCCTACTGCATTTTTCCCGTGTTGCCTGTAAAAAACTGTTGTCTCATCTACTATCCCAATAGCTCCAAAAGCGCAGGCGACCAGGGCTACCCACCAATCGTGCATAACAGCCTCTTTTGGAATCGGTTGGGCAAGTTCTAAAAGAGGGCGATTGATCAGACAGGCAGCGCCGGTTACGGTGTTTTGTAACAGCATTCGGCTAAATCGGTTGCCCCCTTTTGGGTCGAGATGGATGAACTGCCAGAAGGAGGGGGAAATCCTATTGAGTGTTTCGTCCACTACCTCTAAATCGCTATGAATAAGGAGCGGTTTTTCTTTTCCATATTCTTTTTCGAGTTGCCCCATTTTTGCTAAAAAGAGAGAGAGTTTCTCTTTTTTCCAAACATCATCTTGGTCTGAGAAGAAGAGATAGCCCCCTTGCGCTTCCCTCATGAGTCGGGAAAAATTTGCCTGTACCCCTAATCTCCCGGCTTGGGGCAGTAGGTGAAATCGTTGATCCTTTTCAGTCCATTGCTTCGCGATGGCAAGCGTTCCATCTGTCGATCCCCCATCAGAAATGAGCACACGGAAATCGGAATAAGTTTGTGCCGCGATCGATTCAAGCTGTTCTTGGATAAACTTTTCACCATTATAGGTGGCAAGTAAAATCTCTACATTCATGGGAAGCATTTTGGAGGGCTTCTCCTATTTCAAGCTAGTCTATTCTTGACCCATTATTCTTATAAATATATAATTTGACAATTCAACTTTAACAGAGGTTATAAAAATGACTCAATATTTAAGCGCAATCGGCGCCCATTTAGGTTCAGTGAATATTAATTTAAGTACTGCCATGATCGGTGGATTAAAAGCAGGGGCAGCTTTGGGTCTTGCATTGAGCATCCCTAAAGTTTTACAAAGAATGATGCATCCGGCACGAATTGAAATTTATAAGAGTGATTATCGAGTCCTTATTGGCACAAGAGCGGTGACCACTGACTATCCATCTGAACAAGGGGCGAAGGGCTATGCAGCTAAGCTGAATTCAATTCCAAGATTGATTGGTTCTATCCTGAGTTCCATGGTCAAAAACGGGGTTTTCGTTGCCCTTGCTGCTCATGCTATTTCAACTCAGTATCCTAATTCCCCTTTGAATCCTATTATTTTTAAAATCGCCAAAATCGGCTATTAATTCTTTGTTTAGTCAAAATTCAAGAGAGAATACTTTCTCTTGAGTTTTGACTTTTTCCTTCTATTTAAATTATTTGTGCGCAAGTCATTAAATTTATATTTAATAATCCAGATGGAGAAATACATGTTTAATGTGACGGTAAATAAATCTGAAGCTCAACGCCATCTGCTCATAATCTTCCTCTATAAAAGAGGATCCTATATAATTTTTGAGTGATGGGTACAGAAGATCTCCTAAAAGAAAGAGAAACATACAAATATGGTTTCTCCACGACGGTTGAAAGCGACAGGCTCCCGAAAGGGCTGAGCGAAGATATTGTAAGGCAAATTTCTGCCCTAAAAGGAGAGCCTCCCTTTCTTCTCGACTTTCGGCTGAAGGCTTATAAACAATTCATCACGATGAAAGAGCCCCGTTGGGCCAACATCACCTATCCAAAGATCGATTACCAAGACATAGTCTACTACTCAGCTCCCAAACGAAAGCCGGCACTTGAAACTCTAGATCAGGTGGACCCCGAAATCTTGAGAACATTTGAAAGGCTAGGGATCCCTCTGGATGAGCAAAAAAGGCTCACTAATGTGGCTGTTGATCTTGTGTTCGACTCTGTATCAATTGGTACGACGTTTAAGAAGAAGCTTGAGGAGGCCGGTGTTGTCCTCTGTTCGATATCAGAAGCGATACAAACCTATCCTGAAATCGTCGAAAAATATTTAGGCTCAGTTGTCCCAAATGGGGATAATTTTTTTGCAGCCCTTAATTCAGCCGTTTTTTCTGATGGCTCTTTTGTCTATGTCCCCAAAGGGGTTGAGTGTCCAATGGAGCTTTCGACCTATTTCCGGATGAACGATAAAGAATCGGGTCAGTTCGAACGGACATTGATTGTTGTCGAAGAAGGTGCCTCGGTCAGTTATTTGGAAGGTTGTACTGCTCCCTCTTACGATACAAACCAGCTCCATGCGGCAGTCGTCGAACTGATAGCTCTTGATAGGGCTAAAATCCGTTATTCCACCGTTCAAAATTGGTATGCTGGAGACAAAGAGACTGGGAAGGGTGGTGTATTTAACTTTGTCACGAAGCGAGGCAAATGTTTAGGTGCCCACTCTAAAATTTCTTGGACTCAAGTGGAAGTGGGTGCGGCGATTACTTGGAAGTACCCAAGCTGTATTTTGCAGGGGGACCACTCAACAGGGGAATTTTTCTCGATTGCGTTGACCAATGGAAAAATGCAAGCCGATACCGGCACAAAAATGATCCATTTAGGGAAAAATACCCGCTCCACCATCGTCTCAAAAGGGATTGCTGCCGATCAGTCCCACAATACTTACCGCGGGCAGGTCCATTTTGCTAAACGGGCTAAAGGGGCGCGCAATTATACCCAATGTGATTCGATGTTAGTGGGCAACCAGTGTTCCGCCAATACATTCCCCGATATCGTCGTTGGGACTTCCGAAGCATCGGCTGAACATGAAGCTTCAACCTCAAAGCTAAGTGAGGAACAGATTTTTTATTTTCTCTCCCGAGGTATCTCGGAAGAAGAGGCAATCCACATGATTGTGAACGGGTTTTGTAAAGAGGTTATCAAGGAACTCCCTTTGGAGTTTGCTCAGGAAGCCCAAAAACTCCTCACCTTAAAATTGGAAAACTCAGTTGGTTAGTATGTTATTTGAATTAGATGATCTTCATGCAAGTGTAGACGGACTTTCCCTGTTGAGAGGGGTCAATCTCAAGGTCAAGGCTGGAGAGATCCACGCGATCATGGGACCCAACGGAGCCGGGAAATCGACTTTAGCGAAAGTGATTGCGGGCCACCCAGACTATGTGGTCGAAAAAGGATCTATCAAATTAGAAGGGATCGATTTATTACCTCTAGAACCAGATGCAAGGGCACATCTTGGCCTCTTTATGAGTTTCCAATACCCTTTGGAAATTCCTGGGGTTAGCAATGTAACTTTCTTGAAAATGGCGATTGATTCCCACCGAAAAGGTCTGGGACTTGAACCAATGCCTGAAACCGATTTCTACCGGATGCTCGAAGAGAAGATGGAACTTTTGGAAGTGAGAAGGGAATTCAGAGACAGAAACTTGAATGAAGGATTTTCTGGCGGTGAAAAAAAGCGTAACGAAATTTTGCAGATGGCCATGTTATCACCGAAGCTGGCTATTTTGGATGAAACCGATTCTGGTCTTGATATCGATGCGTTGAGAGTGGTTGCAAAAGGGGTGAATCAGCTGATGCATCCTGGCATGGGCCTGGTTTTGATCACTCATTACCAAAGACTGCTCGATTACATCAAACCAGATGTTGTCCATGTGATGATGGATGGCCGGATTGTTCAATCGGGAGATGCCAGCCTTGCTCTAGAACTAGAAGAAAAAGGGTACGACTGGCTCACGCCAGAGGGGACAGAAGATGCCTGAGGCATTATGCCCCCTTTTGAACACTTTACCTGCTGTTTTTGAGTCAGGATCTTTTGCTGCCTATCAAAAAAAAGCTTGGGAGAGATTTTTAGAAATCGGTTTGCCCTCTGGAAAAGAGGATGCTTTCCGATCTGTCATGCTCCGTTGGGTCTATCAAAGAGAGGTCCGAGGTATTGCCGAAACATCTTTTATTCCTCGTGATATCGGGTCTAAGGCTTTGTTCATATCGATGGAAGAGGCAGCTACACGCTTCCCTTTTGTTATCAAAGATCGTTTTGAAAAGTTCATAAAGACCGAAAAAAACCCTTTTACCCTTTTATCCTTTGCCCTCAACCGTGGCGGAGCTTTTCTTTATATCCCTCCTGGATCCCGTTTAGAGGCCCCTTTTGAGGTGAAAATTTCTGGAGAGGGTTTTGGTTGCCCGTTACTTCTAGTCGCATTGGGTAAGGGGGCATCCTTAGATCTAGTTGTCACAAGAGAACCTTCTGATCTGTCCTTCGGCTTAACTGACCTTGTTTTAGATGCCGGATCCAAATGTCACCTGACAGAGATACAAGAAGGGCAAAGGGAGGGGATATCCTTTCAGGCGCTACGTTGTGAACTGAAAAAAGATAGCCATTTCAAGGCGATCCATTTTTCTAAAGGTTCAAAAATCGATTTCCACCATAAAAGGATCACGCTAGCTGGAGAGGGTTGTGAAGCCGATTTAGCAGGACTTTGGACTTTGAGAGATTCCCGCTCAAGCGAGATCTGGATTGAAATGGTCCACCAAGAGCCAAACGCACGCTCACGACAAAGGTTTAAAGGGGCATTGTTTGATCAATCGTCCTCCTGTTTCCACGGGGAAATTTATGTGGATGCCAAAGCGCAACAAACCGATGCCTACCAAATGAATCAGAACCTGATTTTAAGTGATGAGGCAAGGGCAGAAGCTAGGCCCAACTTACAAATTTTTGCAGACGATGTGAAAGCTTCCCATGGCTCAACAGCAGGTGGATTGCAGCCAGAAGAGATTTTCTATTTGAAAACTCGGGGGATCTCGGAAGAGAAGGCCAAAGATCTGCTCATCCATGCTTTTCTTGATGATATCATCTCACTTCATCCAGAATCAGCTCGAAGGAAGGAGCTTGCTCAATGGATCGAAAAATAAGGGAACTGTTTCCCATCCTGCAAAAAAAAATACACGGGCACCCGTTAGTCTATCTCGATACTGCAGCTACTTCGTTGAAGCCCATTCCAGTCATTGAGACGTTGTCCCATTTTTATTTGGAAGAGTATGGCACTGTCCACCGGGCTATTTATTCCCTATCTTCTGTTGCTACAGAAAAATATGACCAAGCCCGTAAGAAGGCTGCTGCTTTTCTCAATGCATCCACTTCCGATGAGATCATTTTTATTCGAGGGACAACCGACGGGCTAAATTTAGTGGCCACCATATTAGGGCGCGGCCTCATTAAACTGGGTGATGAGATACTCATAACCGGAATGGAACACCATTCCAATATCGTCCCTTGGCAAATTGTGGCTGAAGAAAAGGGGGCAAAATTGGTTGTTGCTCCTGTTAAAGATAATGGTGAGCTTGACCTTGAGGCCTTTCGGAAATTATTGAATCCGAAAATAAAAGTTATTTCGATTGCCCATATTTCCAACGTGTTGGGGACGATTAACCCTATTGAAGAGATTGTTGAGATGGGGCACAAAAATGGCTCGATCGTTGTTGTAGATGGTGCACAAGGTGCGCCCCATCTTCCAATTGATGTTCAAAAATTGGGCTGTGATTTTTATGCTTTTTCGGGCCATAAACTATATGGACCCAATGGGATTGGCATTTTGTATGGGAAAAAAGAACTGCTAGAAAAATTGCCTCCTTATCAAGGTGGCGGCGACATGATCGATACAGTCACTTTCGAGAAGACGACCTACAATGTCCCCCCTTTAAAGTATGAAGCTGGAACACCGATTATTGCTGAAGCCATTGCCTTAGGTGCAGCCATCGAGTTTCTTACCCAATTGGATCTAAAAAGCGCCGGTCAGCGGGAACATCAATTATCCGAAAAGTTCCGGGAAGGGTTGCATCCGATTCCCAGAGTCAAAATCATTGGTGAGGCCAAGAATAGGGCTGCCATTACTTCATTCGTTATTGAGGGTGCACACCCCCTTGATGTGGCCACATTGCTCGATCTAGAGGGGGTAGAGGTTCGCTCCGGGCATCTTTGTGCGCAGCCCCTCATGCGTCGCTTCGGTGTCAATGGCGTTGTGCGCGCCTCATTCGGTATTTACAATACAGAGGAAGAGGTGGATTACCTTCTAGTTTCCCTGAAGAGTGTTCTCAGAAAATTAAAGAAGTGAATAGATCAGAACGCCGCTCGGACGGCGTTCTGGTCAAGGTGGGGAAGCTCGCCTTAAAAAACATAATGTGGTTTGATCCAAAGCTATGTTGAATTTGGTGATTATTGGGGCAGGGAGGATGGGGGAGCATATTGCTGCTATCCTGTCGCGCCAAGGGCACAATGTTGTTTTGATCGACCATGATGCCAAAAGGCTGCAAGAGGTGTCTGCCGCAAGCGATGTGGGAGTGAGGCATGGTTCTGGTACCGACTGGAAGTTGCTCGATGAACTTTTAGATCTATCACCAGATTTCTTGATCGCTTTGACACCAAATGACGAGGTCAATTTAGTGGCTTGCAACATGGCAAAACATTTGGGTTATCCAAAAACAATTGCTAGGGTACGCGACAACAGGTATTTAAATAGAAGCCGGCTCGATTTTTCTCGATTGTTTGCAACTGATGAGTTCTTGTGTCCTGAATTGCTGGTAGCCAGCGAAATTGAAAGATTCATCCTTTCTTCCGGTGCTCTAAATGTAGAGACCTTTTTCCATGGATCGGTTCAGTTGCGGACCTTCGAAATACCTGATCGATGGAGAGGGGGGCAGACCCCTTTGAAGGCCTTACAATTGCCTAAAGGGGCCATTATTGGTCTTGTCGTCCGAAATGGGGAGGTCATTTTCCCTCATGGAGATGACAAAATTTTGCCTGGTGATGAGGTCACCTGTATCGGTGAAGGGACGATTGTCGATCAACTGCACCTTTTTTTTGGGGCGCCCAAGAAAAAAATTCGCTCTCTTGTCATGGTGGGTGGGTCAAATACAGCTATCAATCTAGCTCGACTGTTACATAAACAGGGAATTGCCATCCGGATCATCGAAAAGGATTTGGGCAAGTGCTATCAACTGGCAGAGACTCTTCCTCATTGTACTATTATTCACCACGATGGGACCGATATAGATTTTCTCCTTTCAGAAAAGGTGAATATGACCGACCTTTTTGTGGCCTGTACTGGAAATGATGAGATCAATTTGGTTGCTTCTCTTCAAGCCAAGAACATGGGTATTGAGCAGACAATAGCCCTTTTGTCACAGGCAAACGATCAGGCCCTAGCAAAAGAGTTGGGTGTCAGCCTAACAGTTTCTCCTCGTCTTGCTGCTGCTAATAGGCTTTTATCGTGGATACTCTCCTCAAGAGTGACCTCCTGTGTTTCTCTTTACGACAATCGTGCGGAAGTTGTCGAATTGCATATTTCTCCAACCTCAAAAGTGGTAGGGATCCCTTTATCTGAATTGGGCCCCCTTCTGCCACGTGATTTTCTGATTGCAGTGATCCAAAATAGGGGAAGGATCATGGTTGCAAGTGGAGATAGGATCCTTTCTCCTTCTGACCGTGTCATAGCGGTGACAAATCCTAAGCATGTCGAAAAATTCGAGGCGATATTCTAATTTATGATTTTCGGTGAGATTGCAAAAGTCCTAAGTGCCTATTTCTGGATTTTTGCCCTTATCCTCGTTATTCCACTGGGTGTATCGACTTTACTCGACGATTTACTCTCAACCCACGCCTTTTTCCAAACAGCCCTTGTTGTAGCCACTGTGGCAACTTTTTTTGGTCTTTTAGGAAAAGGAAAAGAGGGGAAGCTTTTTCGAAGAGAGGGTGTGGCCGTGGTCGCATTTATCTGGTTCTTGACACCTTTTTTTGGATCTCTTCCTTTCCTTTTTACCGGTGCACTCCATGATCCTGCACAGGCCTACTTTGAAGCGGCAAGTGGTTTTACAACAACAGGATCGACTGTTTTTGAGGCCAAGTTATACAATCCAGCAGGGAAAGAGATCCCGATCGAAAGGGCCTTTGAAGGGATTGAAAAGGTCTATTATTCCTACTACGGAACAGTTGAGCCCATACGAGATGCAAAAGGAGCCCGGCTGATCGAAGGGATTGAAGCGGTTCCAAAAGGGCTTTTGTTCTGGAGAAGCATGACCCAGTGGCTTGGGGGTCTTGGGATCATGATCCTCTTTGTCGCCGTTTTGCCTGCCATTGGAGTGGGTGGAAAATTGCTGTATCAGTCGGAAGCGACAGGTCCTATCAAAGAATCGTTTACGCCCAGAATTAAAGAGACTGCCATTCGTCTATGGCTTATTTACCTGGCTTTTTCGATCATACAAGTCGGGGTGATGTTTTTAGTTAAGCCAGATCTGCCTCTATTCGATGCGGTGACTTTGGCTTTTTCCACAATTTCTACAGGTGGATTCACCATCAAAAATGGAAATATCGAATCGTACCAATCTCCTGGGCTTGAGTGGGTTCTTATTGTTTTTATGGTATTAGGAAGTATCAACTTTGCCCTATACCACTACATCTTGAAACGAAGATGGTCCCGATTGAAAGATCCCGAGCTCTATCTTTATCTTTTTATTCTGTTAGTTATATCGATCTTCGCAAGCTGGATGTTAGTAGGGGAAACCACCTTTTCGCTTGTCTCAGGAAAAGAATTGGCTCCTCTTGGTTGGCTAGACTCGATCGGTAAAGGGACTTTTCAGATGGTTTCGGCTATTACCTCAACAGGTTTTTCAGTGTCCAATTACGACTACTGGCCTTATGAAATCCAGGTGCTTCTATTGACAGTGATGTACTTGGGTGGAATGTCTGGGTCGACAGCAGGGGGTTTGAAGATTTCTCGTCTTTTAGTCCTTTTACGTGTTTCTCAGAACAAAATTGAGACAATTTTTCGACCAGACACCATCCGATCGGTCCAAATAGGGGGAAAAGAGATAGATCAAGGGGCCTCGACCAACGCGCTAGTCTTTTTCTTCCTTTTTGTCGCTCTTTCTGTATCGGCAGTCCTTTTTTATGCAATGGATGGAATCGATCCTGAAACAGCCATTGGTCTGATCGCTTGCAACATCAACAATACAGGGCTTGCCTTCAGGGAGGCAGGCCCCTCGACCTCGTTTGCTTTTTTATCCACATCTTCTCTTTTACTTTCCAGTTTTTGGATGATTTTGGGCCGACTGGAACTCTTTGCTGTCTTAGTGCTTTTCATTCCTGCCTTTTGGCGTGAAGAGAAATAACGAGCTAGCCCTTTATTTTCCTTGCTATTACAATTGATTATTTCAAATTAGGTAAAAAATTTATGTTAAACTTAACAACTGCCATTATTTCGACCATACATTTGGGAATAGATTCCTTTCATATTGCGCGATCAGACGAAAGAATCACGAAGAGTCTGCTAGAGAGTTACAATAAAGGGGATGTTCCTTCAACCATTGCCCTGTTGGCCCCTATTATTTTTTCAGCGTTCGTGGTTAGGAAAGCCTTTACAGCATTGGTCGATTTTTCTTTCAGGATTGTTGGAATTAGTGATACTAACTTAGTTAAAATTATAAAAGCATTTGCCGACAACTTATTGATCAGTAGTGTAGCCAAATACTTTATTCCAAGATGTAACCAACTCTATCATTTTATTCACGATACAACAGGACTTTTACCTCAAAAACCTATGAGTGATCTTCCTCCACCTTTTAGTTGGGTTGTAAAACCTTAATCGGGCAATTTCAACTAGATGCTGGTATAAATAGAGATCGATAAAATGGGGGGATTGGTTAGAATATCTACCTGAATGCGGAAACTTGTCTTTATTCTAACTCTTACTATGCCCATTTTCTTAATGGGGGTCGATGTGAAAGGCTTCTTTTCTCACCTTGTGGATAAGGAGGAGCTCTTTTTTTATGGGCTTGAAGATCAGCCATTCGATCAAGGGACTTACGGTCTTGGAGAAATAGCTCCCAACGTCAGAGTGACAGCCATCAATGGGATTCTGAATGACGTTGATAGCTGTATGAAAACGGTCGACATTCTTTCTGCTACGCATGGTGGTACCAATATCCATTATGTTTATTGGAATTCTGAAGGTTGGACAGCCGATATCTACAAAGGGTTTTTTTCTAAAATTTTTGGTTATTTGTCTTTGCCAGCGCGGGAATTGGCTAAGCTTTGGCGTCGTTTGTTAGAGGAGATGGGTGGAGTTGAGGGGGATGGTGTTATTTATCACTATGCTCACAGTATTGGAGCCAATGAAACGGCTCTGGCTGCCACTTTATTAACAGAGGAAGAGAGAAGTAAGCTCCACATCATCACGTTTGGACCAGCAACCATTATCTCTCCTGTTGGTTTTGCAAGTGCTATCAATTACATCAGCCGAAGAGATGCCGTTTCTGTTTTTGACCCTTGGAACTTTTATTTAGCGCATAAAGGGTCATTACCTCACGCAGTTGTGGTCGGTGAATTTGATTCGATCCATCCGTTATTGGAACATAGTCTATTTTCTGGAACCTACTTCAACCTGATTTTAGACCATGGACGGCAATTCACCGAAAAGCATTCTCCCCCAATAGATGGTCAAGTCGAGCGAGTCGAAGAGCCTGTCGAACCTGAGGATTAAGCCCGATCAGAAAAACCTTCCGCTCTAATCGTTGGTTGTGTTTGATTAGCCTCAGTAAAAAACCAATTCCAGAGCTATCGATAAAGGGACAAAGTGAAAAATCGATCACACATTTTGGAGAGGATAATCTACCAATAATATCATGGTAGATATTCGTCTCATCTTGTCGGCTATCTAGAGGCCCAAGCAATGAGATGTTGTCAGCGTCTCCCGCTTTTTCAAACGACCAACAGAAGTGATCGGTCTCGGCAAATTTTTCGAAGGCTTTAAGGAGATCCTCTTTGGTATCAAAGAGGTGGATTTGACAGAGATGTTTTGGATCTAATCTTTTTTCAATCTTTTTTTGCAGACCCCATCCCCATGTATTGGAATAGAAGAGATCTGAAAGAGATTTTACCCCTTCTGAATCAATTGTTTGAAGAAAAGCAAAGTTGATAATGATGGGCGTCTCTTTCGGAATAGGCTCTGACCACCAAGTCCCTATCCAATCTTCCGGAGCTGTTAGATAATACAGTTGATTTTTATCAGAGGAAAATTTTTTGACAGTCCCTTGCTGTTCTCCACTCTGTCGCAAAAGAAATGAGGAAAATATTCTCCAGATCATGGATTCAGATGTATAAAAAAATTCCTTAACATTCAATGATGGAGAAATGAAGACCTATCACCGCGTCCGGATGTTTGACACAGACTGTGCCAACGTTATTTTCTTTGGCAGCCAGTTTCGTTACTTTCACGAAGCGATCGAAGTGTTATTCGATAATTTGGGGTTCCCTTTCTCGGCGATGTTTTCAACATCCCCCTTTTTATTTGTTGTGGCCCATGCATCATCAGACTTTTTAAAGCCTCTGATGATAGGTGACCCTCTTGAAATCCAAACAAAATTAAAGGGGATGGGTAATAGCAGCTGGACGTTGTTGTTTGACATGTTCCGCGATGGGGTATTGGTGGGGCGTGGCGAAATTGTCCAAGTGTGTCTCGACTCTAAGACAAGGCTGAAGATGCCCATTCCAGATGAATTCCGCGAAAAAGTAGAGCAGTATTTAAAATTCAACACGAAGCCTTAAAATTCATCACGAAGAACACGAAGGTAAAAATTTCCTTTTAAGAAAAAGAAAGAACTCTTTGCTATAGAGATAGTTACATTCGCTTCTTCGTCTCTTCGTGTTCTTCGTGATGAATTTGGAAAATTATTTGATACCTACAGACTGTGTAACGGTCGGTTTTGATGATTGTTCCGAATGGGAAATTGGGATCATGTGTCAAAAAAAGCCTTCCTCGTTCTTTCACAACCCTTTCTAATAGTTTTTCTTTTTCTTCCACCCCTTTTTCTGGAAATCTATCGTAACCCATTGTGATGGGAAGATGTGCCCAAGGAACGCCCGGGACAAGGTCTGTGGGTAATGCCACAAGATGGGGCGCATAAATAAAAACAACCATCAGCCCTGTTGTATGTCCCTCAGATAGAAACCATTCTGATGTAAAAGGGAGTTTGTCTCCGGGGTTTAATAGTTTGAGTTTCCTGCTTTCTAATAAGGCTGGAGGCACATCATCCAAAAAAGAAGCCCTTTCCCTTATTTTAGGGGATTTGGCCCTTTCAAAATGGGGCTGAGACAGATAGTGATCGGCTTGTGGAAACAGCAGTGAGAGTTTGTCGTTCACACGTGAAAAAATGCCACCAACATGATCGAAATGGAGATGAGAAAGAATCACTCCCCGGATATCTTTCGGGGAAAGGCCAGCCTTCTCTAAAGAGACAAGCAGTTGGTTCTCTTCTCCTTGAACTCCATACCGCTCTTTTTCTTTGGTGGGCAAAATGGTCCCAATGGTCCCATCAAAAAGATAGTGATCTCCCTTATCATCTTCGATGAGAAGAGCACGAGAAGCCAATTCAATCCGATTTTTTTCGTCTGGGGTGTAATAGCGACTCCAAATAGCTTTTGGAACATGTCCAAACATCGCCCCACCATCTAGAGCGTGTCTGTTCCCTTCAAGGGGTGTGATTTTCACTGCTTGCACCAACAAGGCGATCTTTTTTCAAAGAAGGCCGCAATCCCTTCCCGCGCCTCATCCGATTCCCTAGCTTTTCTATGGAGACCTTCCGAGAAGATCAGTTCTTCTTTTAGACGGGGTTCTAATAGATCTTCAAGAAGGTTTTTAGTGTGAAATTGAGCTCCTGGCGCCCCTTTGCAAACCCACAGAGCAACCTCTTCTAATTTCTTTTCCATCTCTTCGTCAGGGACAAGGAATTGGACAAGCCCAAAATTGAAGGCCTCTTCGCCCGATATGGGGTAGGCAAAAAGGGTCATCGCTCTTAGAAGGGCAGAAGGAAACCGCCCTTTTAATACCGTCAAAAGATAGGCTGGGACAAGTCCCCGGTGAACTTCTGGGAACTGGAATTTCGCGCTTTTACCGCAAACAACCAGATCGCACAATTTGGCAAGACCAAGCCCCCCTGCCAATGCACTTCCTTGGACAGAAGCGATGGTTGGTTTGGGGTAAGTGGACAAAAAGTGAAACAAGTTGCGCAAGAGAACGGAACTCTTTTCAATCATTTCATCTGAAGTTGCCTCTTTCAGATCGAGGCCGGAACAAAAATGGCCTCCAGCGCCAGCTAGGATGACGCCCCTTACTTTATCCGAAAAGGCATATTCCTCGAGGACTTTTTGCAGTTCTTCCATCAATTCGATGGAAAGAGCATTCTTTCGCTCCGGTCTGTTTAATATGATGCCAGGTACATCTCTGAACCGATTGTCGATCAATATATTTTTCATAAAATCACCTCCATCTCGAGCAATGCCTCGGCGTATGTTTTTCCTTGAGAGTCGACCCGAAGGTTGAGCCCTCCCCCCTCTCCAAGTGCCCCTTCAAGAACAAAATTCAGAGCGTTCAGCCTAGGCCAAAGATAGCGGGTCACCTTTTCAGTTCGGAAATAGTGGGCCACTCTTGTTTCAGTCAATTCCCTGACCATCCATTCATACGCTTCTGGTGTTTTGCCAATCAACCCAATGTTCACATTGGCCCCTTTGTCTCCACTCCGTCCCCAGGCGATCGATCTCAAATCCATACGACCTCCTCTTTGACAAGTTTACGTTCGATCAAGCCGGACCAAAATCCAAAAACAGGACGGATCTCTCCCCGAGGATTAACATATCCTGTTACACCAGAGGGTCCACTAGTCACAAAGGGAGCAAACGATCGGGCGAAAGCTTCTAAGGGTTCTTTTGTTTGACTCCTCACAGCAATGCGAAGGAGAGTTTCCCTTAAATGATGAGGATTTTCTTTTAAGGGACCGACAGCGCCATAGCCCATCAGGGAAACATCGACTTTATCAAAAGAGTGACCCTTTAATTTTTCTAATAAGACTTCGGCTATCTTTTCCCCCTTTTTTCGGACATTCCCTCCGTAGAGCGCAAGTGTCCCTTTAGCTTCAAATCCGGCGCGGAAAGTGCCTCCCACTTTTAGCTTCAATGGGGCAGCTGTCCCTTTCGCCCCTGTCACTTCCACTCGATTTTTTCCCACTTCATTTAATTCGACTTCTGAAAAATTGGCTGTTACATCGGGAGAAAGATATTTAGAAGGGTCTGCAATTTCATAGACCATTTGCAACGCGACACTGACTTTGTCGACAATTCCACCTGTGCCCTCTGGTTTTGTCACGATAAAACGGCCGTCTGGATAGACCTCAACAAAAGGGAAGCCGATATGGGCCAAATCAGGGAGATCAACCCAATCCCCTCTGAGTCCGCCCGTTACTTGAGCGCCACATTCGATCAAATGGCCTGCCAATGTCCCTTGGGCTAATAAGTCCCAATCGGTCCAATGATAGTGCGCCATGAGAGGGGCTAAAGTCATCGAAGGATCGGCAACCCGTCCTGTGATCACGATATCTGCTCCGCCTTGTATGGCTTCCACAATAGGTTTTGAGCCAAGGTAGGCGTTTGCTGTGTAAAGATCTTTTCGTTCTACCTGATTTTTGACATCATCTCCAATGACAGCAGCGACATGGAGGTGAGGGGCCCAACTTTTCACCTTTTTTGCCAATCCAATTGGGTTGAATCCACCTCCATTGGTCACGATGAGAAATTTTTTTTCTTTGAAAAAAGGTAAGAGCGATTGAATGACTTCTAAACAGTCTTTCGCATATCCCAGCGAGTGATCTTTTTCTTGTTGGTTTGCCAAAATGGAAAGGGACAACTCGGATAAATAATCCAGCGTCATCACATCGACAAAAGGGGCCAAACGGGCAGGAGCATCTAAATCATCTCCCCAAAACCCGCAGCCGTTCCCAATGGTGATCATGTTTGAAAAACCCCTGTTTGAAAGGGCAATTCTTTATAAGGTTTTCGAAGAGAAAGAGGAATTAACATTTTAAGCCAAGATCTAGTAGCCCTTGGATCAATGATCTCATCAACCCATCCATGGGCCGCTCCATACCGGATATCAAGCTGCTCTTTATAGAGCTCTCGAACCCCTTTCCCTAGTTCAGGGTCTAGTTTAGAGAGGGTCATCGCCGCTTGCTCCCCGCCCATGACACCATAATGGGCTGTGGGCCATGCTAATAACATCTCTGGGTCGTAGGCCTTGCCTGCCAATGCGTAGTGGCCAGCTCCAAAAGAATTTCCAACAATCACTGTCCATTTCGGCACGATGGAGTTACTGACAGCATTGACCAGTTTTGCTCCAGCCTTGATGATCCCGGCCTCTTCTGCCCCCTTTCCTACCATGAACCCGCTTACATCTTGCAGAAAGACAATCGGGATTTTTAGCTGATTGCACTCCATCACAAAACGGGCCGCCTTTTCAGCTCCCTCAGGGTAGATCACTCCACCCATTTCCATTTCCCCTCGAGGATTTTCTGTCCGCCGCTTTTGATTGGCGACAACTCCAACAGAAACCTCACCGATCTTCCCAAAAGCTGTCACCATGCTACGGCCAAAATCGGGGCGGTATTCCAAATAGGAACCTCCGTCCAGTAGAAAAGTGATCAAGTCGCGCATCTCATACTCTTTTTCTGTTGGGAGTATCGCCATCGAATCTTGCAACGGTTCAAGAACAGGCTTGAAATCGTAAGAGGAGTCTAAAAGACCCACCGCTTTTCTAAGTGTTTGCAAACATTCATGATCATTTTTGCAGACGATATCAACAGTTCCGCTTCTTTCTGCGTGGAGTTTTGCACCTCCAAGTGTTTCTGCATCTGTTTTTTGCCCAATCGCCGCTTCGACAAGCGAAGGACCAGCAATGAAAAGGCCGCTTCCTTCGGTCATGATCAGGAAATCGGAAAGGACCGGGAGGTAAGCTCCACCTGCAATACAATCTCCCATAATGGCACTAAACTGTGGCAGTCCAAGGGCGGATAGTCGGCTGTTATTACAAAATATTTTACCAAAATCGTCCTGGTCCGGAAAAATTTCGTCTTGTAAAGGAAGAAAAACACCAGATGAATCAACAAGGTAAATAAGAGGAAGTCGCAATTTCCAAGCAATAGTCTGAGCCCGTAGCATTTTTTTGACTGTTTGAGGGAAAAAAGCCCCAGCTTTAACTGTCGAGTCGTTTGCTACCACCATCACCCCTTTGCCTGAAACGGTGCCAATGACAGTTAGCAGGCCGGCCGCAGGTAAGCCACCCTGTTCCTTGTACATCCCCCATCCTTGAAACAGCCCCAGTTCAAAATGGGGAGAGCCAGGGTCAAATAATTGATCGAGCCTCTCTCTCGGCGTTAACCGACCGAGCCTCCGTTGTCTTGCGACCCCCTTCTCATTTTCTTGCCGAAGTTTTGCCACTTCTTGTTCAAAAGTTGTCAACCAAGCAGGCATTTAAGCAACCCCTGTCAGATCAAAAGCAACTTTACGGATTAAGGGATCGAGATGAGAGGGGATAAAAGGATGATCAAATTGATCAAAGGCTATTTGAGCGTAAAGCTCGAGCACGTTTTGATCGGCACCTTTCCAAAGAAGGGCCATCAAGGTGTAAAGAGAGATCACTTTTGTGGCGAGCCGGTTGATGACAAATTGCTCCTCTACAACCCCTTCTCTATAGCGGGCTAGTGTATAAAGCACTTGCCAGCTGAAAAGCCGAATCCTTTTTTGTAGACCGAAAGTTATTTTTTCATTTCCTTTCATGACCTCACAGCTGCTGAAAAAAGAGCCCCACCGAGAGGGTTTTTTCAACGATTCACCCACTTCTCTTAATCCAACGGCACCGATGAAAACACGTAAGACTTCATTGGCCCCCTCGCCGATCATGTTAAGCCTGGCATCGCGCATCATCCTCTCGAGAGGGAGGTCTGTAAAAAAGGAGCGGCCTCCGAAGATTTGCATGGTTTCGTAAATCATCTCCCAAAGGGCCTCTGAGGCAAAGACCTTCAGGATGGCGGCTTCAAGCATCACGTCTTCAAGCCCTTGGTCGATCAAGGCAGCTGTTAGTTGAGTTGTCGCTTCCATTGCGGCAGCATAGGCAGCAATTTTGGCCAATTTGATTTTGATCATTTCGAAATGGGCCAACGGTTTCCCAAACTGGATTCTTTCAACAGCATGTTTTTTAGCCATTTCCAGCAATTTTTTGGAGATGCCTGTGCAGGTGGCACCAAAAGTTGTCCTTCCAAAATCAAGTGTTGTCAGACAAACTTTTAGACCAGAGCCAAGCGGCCCTAATAGGTTTTCTGGTGGGATCTCTACGTTTTCAAAGAGGAGGTTGCTTGTTCTTGTTCCTCTAATACCCACCTTTTCAAGTGCTTTGGCTGTAAAAGTTAAACCCTTGGAACCTGATGGTACTAAAAAGGCAGAAACTTTCTCTTTTCCATCCGGCATTTTGGTTTTTGCCATCACTGTCAAAACTGAGGCAATGCTCCCGTTCGTTGTCCACTGCTTCTTCCCATTTAGAATGTAAACATTTTTTTCGGGATCCCAAACTGCTTTTGTTTGAACGCCCCCTGCATCGGAACCTGCCATCGGCTCTGTTAAAGAGAAGGCGGCAATCTTTTGGCCGCTAGCCAAAGAGGGGAGCCACTTTTTTTTCTGTTCCTCCGTCCCAAACAACAAGATCGCCTTTAATCCGATACTTTGATGGGCATTAACAAAAATGGCAGTAGAAGAACAGAGGCCGCCAAGTTCTTCCATCAAACGGCAGTAAGTGCTTTGCGTTGCGCCGCCCCCACCATAAGTCTTTGGAATGGTGAGACCAAGCAAACCCAACTCGCCCAAGCTTTTGATCACATGATCAGGAATGTTTTGCTCTCGGTCAATCTGGACAGGATCGATTCCGATCGAGTGGAGTTTTTCGAGTAAGGGTAACGGATTAACTTGAGGAACAGCCGGTAATCGTTTATTTGAAAATCGGCCAAAAAAAAGTCCTTTGACCAAGGAAGTCTGCCCGGATTCCCCTAGAACTTCTTCCGCCAACTTTCTCGCTTCGTCGATCGCCATTTACAACGTCCTTTAGCCCGGACACTATCAGTTGTAAAATATTTATTACATAAATTCGAGAAGAAGGAAATAACAGGACGAGCAGGATCGCCTGCTGCCGCAGACTATCCTGCTCGTCCTGTTATTTTATTTTTTTTAACCCAGTTCTTCGTTGATCCCTTGTAAAAAATGGGTGTTTGTCCCATTATATTCGGTATTTCGCGCCTGTAGTTCAATGGTAGAACAATAGCCTTCCAAGCTATCTGTGTCAGTTCGATTCTGATCAGGCGCTTTTCGTATAAATATTAATTAACACCAAGAACCGAAATCTTGCCGCTTTAGGTGAGATGCCGTGGTCAATAACAAAAGAAAGGGACAAGGCTTGGCTGAAATATCTATAAAAGACCTACTAGAGGCTGGAACCCATTTTGGGCACCAAAAAAGACGCAAAAACCCAAAAATGATGCGCTTCATCTTTGAAGAGCGTAATGGGATTTGCATCATCGATCTATCCAAAACATTGCAGCAAATTCGCGATGCAGTGCTTGTAATCAAAGAAATTATCGGTAAACACCGCTCTATTTTGTTTGTTGGAACAAAAAAACAGGCAAAATCAGTTGTCAAAGAACTAGCAGAGCTCTGCGGCGAATTTTATGTTGCTGAAAGATGGCTTGGCGGGATGTTGACAAACTTGCAAACGATCCGTCAATCGATCAAGAAACTTGAGAAGATTGAAAAGCGTATTGCAGCAGGTGGCGATGGTCTTACAAAGAAAGAGCTTTCGCTCCTTTCTAAAGATCAGATCAAGCTCGATAAAAACTTGTCAGGCGTCCGCTCTATGCGCAAACTACCTGGTCTTTTGATCGTTGTTGATACAAATAAAGAGCATTTGGCTGTTGCTGAAGCTAATAAACTTGGCATCCCAGTTTTGGGTCTTGTCGATACTAACTGTGATCCAGATCCAGTCAAATATCCTATTGCTTGCAACGACGATGCTTTGAAGAGTGTCAAATTGATCTTGCAAACACTTGTTGAAGCGATTGTCGAGAAGAAAAACGAGATCAGGCTGACTTCAGGAAAAGAGGACACTGTTTCTGACGACCAGTTAGAATTGGTCGATAAGGATGCTGAAGAGGTTGAAGTCTCTTTAAAAGATGCTGAAAACGCTTCATAGGGGGTAAAAGTGGCTGAAATCACAATGGAAAAAATCAAAGAGCTCCGTGAAAGAACTGGTGTTGCTGTTAACAAATGCAAAGAAGCATTGACAGAAGCTGGTGGCGACATGGAAAAAGCAGTTGACATCCTCCGTAAATCGGGGATGGCTTCAGCTGTTAAAAAAGCTGGCCGTGAAGCTAACGAAGGTAAGATTGGTTTTGCCGAATCTGCCGACGCAATTGCAATTGTCGAAGTTAATGCTGAAACAGACTTTGTCGTGAGCAACGAAAAATTCCAAGCGTTTGTTCAGGAGATTGCTAACGAAATTGTAGCAACTAAGCCTGCTAATTTAGAAAAGTTTCTGGCGCAAAAATTTTCGAAAGACAAAGCGCTTACTGTTGATGAGTACAGGGCAACACTTGTCCAATCGATTGGGGAAAATATCCAAATCAGCCGTTTCACCTTGATTCCTAAGAAAAAAGGTCATTCTGTTGCGGTTTATTCTCATTTGGGGGGCAAGATTGTCACATCGGTCGACATCGCAGGGGCAGATGGAAAAGAGTCTCTTTCTCGCGATATCGCGATGCATGTAGCAGCTGCAAGCCCAGAATATTTGAATGCAAGCGCTGTTCCTGCTGATGTTATCCAAAGGGAAAAAGACGTTGTCAAAGAGCAAATCAAAGGGAAGCCTGAAAATATCGTCGATAAAATTGTCGAAGGTAAAATGAAAGCTTTCTACGATATGGCATGCCTTGTGAACCAAAAGTACATCAAGGACGATTCGGTTTCAGTTGAAGAGTTTGTCAAGCAAAACGGTGGTAAAGACTTGACCATTTCAGGTTTCACTCGCTGGACAGTCGGACAAAAATAAAAAAGTAACCTACACGGTTAATAAAAAACCCAAGTGGCTTCACCGCTACTTGGGTTTTTTGCTTTTAGCAACTTTTTGGAGAAATACTTTTAAAATTCATCACGAAGAACATGAAGAGACGAAGGGCGCGAAGGTAACTTCCTCTTTAGAGATATTTGCAAAAATCAGGCCTATTTTGAGCTTATGCGGATTTTTGCAAGGGTCTCTTCTGCAAACAAATTTCTTTCTTCTTCTTGAAGAAGAACTTTTTACCTTAGTGTCCTTCGTCTCTTCGTGATGAATTTGAGAGAAGGTTTTTTATTTGTATAAAGTGGACCAAGCTAACTCGGCTATCGCGAGCTCTAGGGAGATCTTTAAATTAAGAGCAGTTTGTACCAATGGTTCAATCCCTTTCTCTACTTCTTCAACTGTCGGCAAAGGGGATGCAACGGCTGAATTACTTTTTGCAAAAGTGTATTGACCATTCTCATTTAGTTTATCTGATAGGAGGACAAACTGATGGTTTTTATAGAAGTTGATAGCCCTTTCGTTGTCTTGATCAACGTCTAAGGTGATATATTCGACATTTTTATTTTTGAATAGCTCACGGAAGGCGATCTCGGTGATCTTTTCCCCGGCGCCAAGTGTTGCGGCACATCCTTTTCGCCCTAACAGGTGGACATAGAATTGGGAAGATCCATTTACCTTGTAGTGGTAACCCCAGAAAATGGCGACACACTTTTGACCAATTTTTGCTAGATAGCATTCTGCGGCTGGATCAGCCAGGAGGTTTTTAACGAATTGGAGAGGGACTGTGTTGCGTTTGGGAAAAAATTCTTGGACGATTTCCCAATGGGTCTTAGCCGCTTCTTCATGAGCTGTTGGATCAGTTAAGTTAACTTTTTTATAGGTGATTTCTGGAAGCTGACCCGTTTTTAACATCTCAAGGGCAACAGAGCAATCAAGGGTAACGTTCGGAGCTTTGGCTCGAGGAATGGCTCTTTCTTGCCATCTTTCCAAAAGAGGTTGCCAGATTCCAGAGAATTTGTCGTTTTCGAGGTTCGAAGGACGGGTGATCACTTTCCGGGTAATGCTCATGATGCTGTCAACAATCTGGGCTTGCTGCTCCATGTTCACTAATTTTTGGAGTCCCATAAGATGAACAAGCTGTGTCAGCTCAGGTGTATGCTGAACTTCTTGCAGCTTGAAATCCTGCTCAAAGTTTTCAAGCTGCCTTAATTCTTTAATCGCGTTCATCCTTGAATTTGCCCCGTTTTATAAAAAAGAAAAAAGACTATAACATCAGAACGTTTTTAAATATTCTTAAAATTCATCACGAAGAACACGAAAAACACGAAGAGACGAAGGGCGCGAAGGTAACTTACTCTTTTGCAAACAAATTTCTTTCTTCTTCTTGAAGAAGAACTTTTTACCTTCGTGTCCTTCGTCTCTTCGTGTTCTTCGTGATGAATTTAGGAAATTATGACTAAAGAGTTCGTTGTGTCAAAGTGTGAGTAAGATTCTCTCTTTTTGAGTTTTTTTGATTGAGGGGATAGACTAGACCCATAAGAACCTGAGGAGAACAACATGACGAAAGCCGAAACAGAACAAAAGATGCAGGCGGCGATTGAGCACTTCAAAGAGGAGCTTAAAAGCCTCCGTACAGGCCGTGCAAACGCTGGTCTTGTCGATGGTGTATTTGTGGAGCTCTATGGCAGTAAAATGCGCCTTAAAGAAGTTGCCAACATCACAACACCAGATAGCAAAACAATCCTAGTTTCCCCCTTTGATACAAAAAACGCAGGGGCCATTGGCAAATCGCTTGAGGCTGCTAACCTTGGGATGAAACCGATAGTCGACGGTAATGCTGTCCGTCTTGTTATCCCGTTTATGGATGAATCTGTTAGGAAAAAAATGGTCGCTAGCCTTCATGAAAAAAGAGAAGCGATAAAAGTGCGCATTCGCAATGTCCGTCGCGATATGAAAGAAAAAGCTGAAAGACAGAAGAAAGCGGGCGAAATTGCAGAGGATGTATTAAAGAAGTTGGAAAAAGAGATCCAAGATGCTACAGATAAATTCTGTAAGCAAGTAGACGAAATTTCCGCTCTAAAAGAAAAAGAAATTTTAACTGTTTAACGAACTGTTGGAGTGATTCTCGCTATGAAATCCTTGAGGAATTCAAAGCGAGAATGACATATAAGAGTTTTGCTTGCAGCAAAATCGGATGGATAGCTAGACTTGTGGCTGTTTCTAATCTTTTAGGTTAAAAACAAATAAGTAAATTAGGCCCTATCGTCTAGTCTGGTCTAGGACACCGGATTTTCATTCCGATAACAGGGGTTCGAATCCCCTTAGGGTCATCCTTAACGTAGTGTAAGATCGCTTTCGCTACGTTTTTGGGTCTTTAGCTCAGTTGGTTAGAGCACCTCACTTTTAATGAGGGGGTCGATGGTTCGAGTCCATCAAGACCCACATTTTTTTACAAGCTTGCATTGGATCCCCCAATGCATTACGATTAGCGTGAGTTCGGCTGTCACCGTCTCGCTTTAATGATTCCGGTCCCCATTCTTGATGAGTACAAAACCTAAGCCAAAATCTGCGTTCAGTGATCAGCAGCAACAGAAAGTTGATGAAATTGTCTCTTTAGCTAAAGAACAAGGATTCATCACCTACGAGGAGATCAACGAGATTCTCCCGATGAGTTTCGACTCGGCGGAGCAGATCGACCAAGTCTTGATTTTCCTGGGTGGTCTAGACATCCAGATTCTCAATCAAATCGAAGTCGACAAGCAAAAAGAACGTAAGAAGGAAGCTAAAGAACTAGAAGGTCTTCCTCGCCGTTCTGAAGGCTCTCCCGACGATCCTGTCAGGATGTACCTGAAAGAGATCGGTTCTGTTCCTCTTCTCACAAGAGAGGAAGAGGTTGAAATCTCAAAACGGATAGAAAAAGCCCAAGATCAGATCGAAAAGATCATCATGCGGTTCCGCTATTCGACTAAAGAGGCTATTTCCATTGCGCAGTATCTCATTCAAGGGAAAGAGCGTTTTGACAAAAGTATCGCAGAAAAAGAGGTGACCAACAAAGCCGAATACATGCGGATATTGCCAAAGCTGGTCGAACTTCTCCAAAAAGAAGATCAGATCCTCGAAAAAATTCTCTTTGAAATGGAAAACAAAGAGATCAAAAAAGCTGAGCTTTTAAAACTCCAGGAAGATTTAGAAAAATGCCGTATTAGGGCTCAGGCCTACTTAAGAAGGCTCCATTTACGACCTAATATCACCGATGACTTTGGCGAAGTTATTCTCCGTTCATACGACCGATTTCTCTTCTTGGAAAAAGAAATCCAAGAGTTGGAACCACGTGCCGAACGAAATAAATTTGCACAAGCCAAGTTAATGGCATGCAAAAGACGGCTGAAGAAAAGAGAATTAGCTGCCGGCCGTACATTGGACGAATTTAAAAAAGATGTCCGGATGTTGCAACGGTGGATGGACAAGAGCCAAGAAGCCAAGCGAGAGATGGTCGAGTCTAACCTACGTCTTGTCATCTCCATTGCTAAAAAGTACACCAATAGAGGTCTTTCGTTCTTGGATTTGATCCAAGAAGGAAACATGGGCTTGATGAAGGCCGTCGAGAAATTCGAATACCGCCGTGGTTATAAGTTTTCTACCTATGCGACCTGGTGGATCCGTCAAGCTGTGACTCGTGCTATTGCCGACCAGGCTAGAACGATCCGTATTCCTGTCCACATGATCGAAACAATCAACAAAGTCCTTCGCGGTGCGAAAAAATTGATGATGGAAACAGGCCGTGAGCCAACTCCTGAAGAATTGGCAAATGAACTTGGCATCACTCCGGATCGCGTTAGAGAGATTTACAAAATCGCTCAGCACCCGATTTCGTTGCAGGCAGAAGTGGGGGAAGGGGGAGAAAGCCAATTCGGTGACTTCCTCGAAGATACCACTGCCGACTCACCTGCAGAAGCCACTGGTTATTCTATCTTGAAAGATATGATGCAAGAGGTTCTGGAGACATTGACCGATCGGGAGAAAAAGGTCCTTATCCAACGTTTTGGCCTACAAGATGGAAAGCCAAAAACTTTGGAAGAGGTCGGAATCGAGTTTAAAGTGACTCGGGAGCGTATCCGTCAAATCGAAGCGAAAGCTTTGAGAAAGATGCGCCACCCAACCCGCTCGAAGAAATTAAAAGCCTTCTTAGACCTGCTAGAAACTGAGTGAGTAAGTTAGCAGCCCTCTTCGAAAGGGATAGTCCCTTATTTAAGGACTTTCCCCGGTACGAGGAGCGGCGGGAGCAAAAAGAGTTAGCCCTCCTTGTGGAAGAGACCTTCCATAAAGGGGGCACTTCTCTTTTAGAGGCCGGCACGGGTGTAGGAAAAAGTTTTGCTTACCTCATCCCTGCTCTTTTACTAGCCCACACCAAAGGTGAGCGAGTCGTCATTTCAACTCATACCATCCACCTCCAAGAACAGCTGGTCAAAAAGGATCTTCCCTATCTTTTAAAAACACTTGGGTTTGACATAGAAGTCACTCTTGCGATGGGGTTATCGAATTATGTTTGTTTAAGACATTTGGACGAATTAGAAGGGGAAGCTGAACTGATCGATAAATTCGATCAGTGGAAAAAGGAGGGAGGCTCTCTTAAAAGGGGCGATCTCCCTTTTTCTGTTTCACCTGAAGTAGCTGATAATGTTTTCGCCAATTACGATTCATGCTCAGGTCAAAAATGTCCCCACTATGAAGAGTGTCCTTTCTTTATCGACCGCAAGAAGGCTGAAGGGTCAAAAATCATTGTGGCCAACCACCATCTTCTTTTGACCGATCTTGCTAAAAAAGGGAGGGGGGAAAGGGGGATTTTGCCACTTTATCATTACATAGTGATCGATGAGGCACACCATTTAGAGCAAGTAGCGACCGATCTTTTTGCAAAATCTGTTTCCAATACTGATCTTTTTCGCCTTTTCGGACGTCTCTATTCTGAAAATAAAAAAGGGCGCAAAGGGGCTCTTAATCGGCTTCTTCAAAAGGTAGAAAGCTACTTTTCAAAAGAAAAGGAGCCCCATTTTATGGGACGTTTCCGAGAGAAGATCCTCTCAGAATACCCAGCGATGAGAGAACGTGGGATGATGGAGATCCACCGGCTCTTTCAGATGGTTGATCTGGGAGCACCACTCTTAGAGTCCAAATGGCGCCTTTTTTCTCATCATAAGGAGCAGGAGGTTAAAACCCTTCTTGAGCAGGTTAAGTCGCTAAACGATCCGATTCCTGTCCTTATCTCTGGGCTTATACAAGATTTGAAGACCACAAATGATGAGAAGCTGATCAAAGAGGTCGAGCCCCTCTTTCAAGAAATAGAGGCGCTTAGGGCCCAATTTTCAGATGGTTTAACAATCATCAAAACTATATTAGATGCTGCTCCTCCTGGCAAAGGCAAAGTGCAGTGGTTTGCAAGGGAAGGAAAAAGAAGACTTCGAGAGGAACTTCGCCTTGGTGAAACGACCATTGAGCAAGGGGAGTTCTTAAGAGCTATCCTGTTCTCTCCGATGAAAGGTGTTGTGCTAACGAGCGCCACACTAGGTGGAAAAAATGGATTTAAACCTTTAGCAGAACGTCTTGGTCTTGGTGAAGAAGGGTGGCGTGAAAAAGCGTTTTTTTCCCCTTTTCGTTACGAAAAACAGGCCCTATTCTTGGGTGTAGAAGGGCTTTCATTGACAGACAGCCCCGCCTTTGTCCAAGAAGCCGAAACTCTTTTGCTCGATCTTCTGCCCCACTTAAGAGGTGGGACGTTTTTACTCTTTACCTCTTTTCAACAACTTTATGCTCTAAGAAGCTCTCTTGAAACAGCCTTAAAAGAAAAAGGTTTCCAACCCCTTTTCCAAGGGGATCTTCCAAGGAGAAAGCTGATCGAGCAGTTTCAAGAAGAAAAAAGGCCTGTCCTCTTTGGGACAGACTCTTTTTGGGAAGGGGTCGATATTCCCAATAGCAAATTAAAAACAGTTGTTTTGATGAAACTCCCCTTCAAAAGCCCTAAAGACCCAATCATCGAAGCCCGTTCAGAAGCTTTACAAGCTGAAGGAAAAAGCCCTTTTCTCAGTTACCATCTTCCTGAAGCTCTCATAAAATTCAAGCAAGGTTTTGGCCGGCTTATTCGTTCCCACAACGATAAAGGGATCGTCCTTTGTCTCGATAGCCGCCTTAAAGAAAAAGGGTACGGCAAACAGTTTCTCAATGCCCTTCCCCCCTGCCCCAAGCTTTTTGTCACAAAGGACACAGCCAAAGCGGCAATCGAATCTTTCTGGAGTCAAAAGTGAATTATTTCAGCAACTCTATTCAGTCCTTTTTTTATCAAGGTTCCGTTTTTGAGGTTGTTAACCTTACAGAAAATGATTTTCGACAGTCCAGAAGTGAGGTTGCATCCTCTTCTCTCTTACAAAGAGTTGCAAATGGCATTCCAATAGGGGTCGAGGACCAGCTTAAGGCTTATTTGCCATTTTTTTTAATTGCAAATTTAGCGAAGGTTGTTTTTAAAGGGTTAAAAATAGAAGAACTTCCTGCCACAAAATATTTTGACTTTTTCACAGTTGTCATTAGTGGTCCAATTCTTGAAGAAATCATTTTTATAGCCGTTCTTCAAAATATCATATATATGATCCAGGGCATTGCAAAAATGATACTCCCTTCTTTTATCAAAGAAACACGATTGTTCACTTTTCTAACCTCATCATCGTCAAGAATAATGTGTATTGGGATGCTTTTTGCTTGGGTGCACAGAGGAAATGCAGGAAATCTCTATAGCTCAGGAGGAGCGTTGGCTCAGGTTACTGTTATAGCTTTATATCCTAGTTCATCCTTAACATATGAAAGAACTGGCAGTTTAATCACTGTCATTACTGCTCATATGATCTATAACTATTGTGGTTTTATAATACCTGAGATTTTAGGAGATGTATTCTCAGTAATCGAAGCCAATATTTGCAGCCCACTCAAACAGAGCGTCATTTGAAAAAATAGTTGGCCCCATTTCTACCCCTAAAAACCAATTAGAGGGGTTCAGTTTGTCCCTAGACCAGAAACAAGGGATGTAGATACGTGTTCCACATTTGACATAGTGAATATCCCTCTCGCCAAAAAAACCATCGAAAATGTCACAGTACCGTTCATCCTTTTTTGAAACGGAGCTGTAGTGTCGGAAACGGTAAGAGAGGTAGGGCTCGAAAAAACGCCAACGTCTTCCGACCATCAATCCAGGACCCCATTGAACATTATGTTTTCCACTGTATCCCACCTCGAAAAAAGTCAAGCAATCGACAAAAAATTCTTCAGATTTTAAGAGCTGTAGACGGGGTGTAAGGGCAACATATTCATCTTCCCAGCGTCCCTCGACTTCCACTTCATCAGTTATTCCATATGCCCCAATAACAACTTGTGAGACATGCCCGAGTTGATTGCCAGCCAAGCCTGCAGAAATCTCAAAATCCCCTTGGTCTAGTACGCGAGCCGTTCTAAGTGTTGCGCCTGTCGCGCAACCTGCTGCCAATAACGCCAAAACGGCAATTAGTAAAAAGGACTTCATTTCTTTAAACATCTAATCAAGCCAGGTAAAATGTAAATTAAACAGGAATGTTAACTTGATAGAAGAATAGGATCAATCAAGATCGTGGTATTTATATATTAGAGCTATACCAAGTAGCTTTACCAACGCCGTTGCGGATAATGTAATTTTCTTTTACTAGATTCGCTAGTGTTTTTTTAAGGGTATTATGGTTGGCTTTAGTTAAAATGGCTATATCAGCAATTCCTAAGCGGCCATGTGATGTTAAAAGCTCTAAAACTTCTAGGCTTAGAGGTGGAAGCGTCTTTAATAAGATTTTTTCTTTTTCTAATTTAACTTCTAGATGTTTTTTTTGTCGCTGTAAGCAATGGAAAAAAAATAATAGCCATGCATTCCAGTCGGGTTTGTTATTTTGCCATCCTTTTTGAGTCTTCTGAAGGGCAAGATAATAACCTTCTTTATTTGCTTCGATAACACTTTCTAGGGAGCTATATGGGGAGTACAGATAGCCGCACTTTAACATTAGCAGGGTGGTTAGCAAGCGAGAAAGCCTCCCATTACCATCTTGGAAAGGGTGAATAGCTAAAAATAAAACAATAAAAATCCCGATGATGATAAGTGGATGTAGTAACTTTTTACCAAATTCGTTGTTTGTCCATTTAACAAGCTCTTCTATTTTGATAGGTGTTTCATAGGGGGAGGTTGTTTCAAAGATAATCCCAATATTTTTCCCAGAAGAGTCGAATGCTTCAATACGAATGGGTATTTTTTTATACTCTCCACGGTGTCTATCGTCCTTATCGGCATATTGCAAAAGCCAGGTGTGCAATTGCTTGATGGAGTTTTCTGTCAGAGGAATCGAGGCGTAATTTTCGCTAATTTGTTCACAAACAAAAGCATAGCCTGCAACTTCTTGTTCGTCTCGAGTGTCAAAAGTTTTAGCATCCACTTGCGAGAGAAGAGTTTCAATCTCGCTATCGGAAAGTTTTGCACCTTCAATTCTTGTTGAAGAGCCTATGCTTTCTATAGTGGCTATTTTTTTTAGTGCAGAAAGTCGGTCAGGAGTAAGTCTGCCTATTTGTTGCCAAGCACCTTTAAATTCATCGACTTCCGCGATGAGATTCAAAATTTCTGGAGTGATGGTTATAGATTCTGGCAGTGTCATACCCGTAATTATACCCGCAAATACCCGCAAATACCCGAAAAATTTGCTTCCTGTCAAAAAGTAAGAGGGAGTTGTAAAACTCCCGAAACCAGATAGGCAGGAGCAGTCTCCTGCCTAAAATGGTGATTATACTTTTTGCACTTCAAGAACTGCCGCTTTTTTTTGCGACCAGTGGGTAAGTCCATAAGCTGAAAGCAAGGCAATAGCAAACCAGGTCCAACGGACCCCTTTGCCTAGATCAAACGATGCAAATTCCTGAGATAAGTTGCCGATGAGAATGATGCCCAATAGGACTGGGGCAATGTATCTCAAGCAGATGGCAAAAGGGGCTAACCTGTTATTTCCAGATTTCCATACAGCATCGTTTTTGATTTCACGTGAGGCGTATTGGAATACGATGATCAAGGCCAAGCCGCCGATCAACATATTTGTCCCCATCACCATAGGAACTAAGGCGTCAAGAAGATGGGAGGCGTTTCCCATGCAGAAGAATAGGGAGACTGCACCCACAGCCAAAATGGAGGCGGTGACAGCTTTTTTACGGGTGACCCTAAACTGGGTTTCCACATTACCTGCAATACTTTCCACAATTGAAAAGACCCCTGTGATCCCTGCAATAAAGATGCAAAAGAAGAAAACTACACCGATCAATTGGCCCAAAAAGGGTCCGAAAAACTTAAAGATCTGCGGGAAAACGATGAACCCGATTTCAAAAGTCGAATCGCTTGTCAAAATCGAAGTAAATGGGATGTTTTGGGTATGGCTAATATGGGCAAGGCAACCAAAGATGGCAGCGCCTGAGATAAACGAAACGGCAAAGTCCCCTAAAGCGACATACATCATCGCTTTGCCAATATTAGTGGTTTTACCTGTGTGACGGGAGTAACCGACAATGATACCTAAGCCAAGTGAAAGGCTGAAAAAGAGCTGTCCAAAGACATCTCGCCACAAGCTAGGGTCAACCAATTTGCTAAAATCTGGTTTCAAATAGTAGGACCAACCATCGAGCCCTCCAGGAAGGAAGCAGACGATGATGGCAAAGAGGGTCATGATGGTGGCAAGGATTGGCATGAAAATGGAACACACCTTTTCAATGCCGTTTCTCACATTTCTAGCTAAGACAAACCAAGTGACTGCAGCTACAGCGATGGTGGAAATTAAGATGGGGACAGACAATGAGCCAAACTCGGTGATGTCACGTGTTGTTTGCAAAAACCGGTTCAAGAAGAAATCTTGTGTATCTAGCGGAATGGTTCCCATAGCAGAAAAGTAAGTATAGGCAACGGAATAGCCAGTCAAAACAATGTAGAATCCACCGATGGTTAAGCAGGCAATGACGGCAAGCCAACCCAGAGTTTTACCTGCTTTTCCCCACACATTTCCGTAGGCATCCACTAAAGGCGCTTTAAATTTGTGCCCAATCACCCCTTCCAAAATTAAGAGAGGAATACCAAGGACGAAAAGAGCCATGCAATAGGGGATCAAAAAGGCTCCCCCTCCGTTTTTGTAGACCTGGGCGCTGAAACTTAAAACGTTGGCGAACCCTACGGCCGACCCGATCAAGGACCAAACAAAACCTGCCTGACTTTTCCACGTGGTGTCAGAAACACTTCCATTATTCGACATAAAAAACCTTAAAAAAATTTAATATCTTACCTAACGGGCCTTCCTTTCGGTGGCATCCGTTGAAACAGAAAAAAGTAGGGGGAAAAAAGAAAAGCAGGCCTATTGGCCCAGCAGTGACAGAGTCAGAGAAATCGAAGGTGAGAAGAAGGGTGCTTCTAACATAAGATTTAGTATAACAACTTCTTAGAAATTTGGTCTATAAATTTTCGGCAATCGTTCAGTGCAAGAACAGTAGTTTTCTCATTCAGATGAAAAGATTCCTCGATTGGAGTTACTATAAAAAGGTGGTCTAAAGAGAGTGATTCACGCGCACTGACCATTGATTTGGTGATCTTGGGTTGATCGGTGCATTTAAACTCGAATCCAAAACGTTTACCTTGGTAGGTAACAAAAAGGTCTAGTTCGGCATCTTGATGCGTAGCCCAAAAATAGCACTCTTCAGAGCGTAAATTAAGTGCTTTGATCACCTCTTCTAAAGCAAAACCTTCCCAAGAAGCACCCTTTCTAACATCTAAAATAAGCTCTTTATAATTTTTGATCGACAGCAGTTGGTGGAGGATGCCGGTATCTCGGATATAAATTTTTGGGGTTTTAACTAATCTTTTGTTCCCATTGGTATGCCAAGGGGCAAGTGTTCGAATCAAGAAAGTTCCCTCTAGCAAAGCTAAGTAATTTTTCAGAGTAGGAACCGATACCTCAAGAAACTGAGCCATATTGGTGTAGTTAAGAATTTGCCCATGATACTGAGCTAACATGGCCCAAAGGCGGAGTATTCTTTGGGGCGGAAGATGCAAATCAAGTTCAGCTAAATCTTTTTCGAAATAGGTTTGCATGTAGACCTCTCTCCAGCGAACGCTTGCTCCATCAGTTTTGGCGAGAAATGAACGGGGGAACCCACCCCTTGTCCATAGTTTCTTTTGGTCACCAACCTCAGAGAGGTGAAAAGGGGTGACGGCTATGTAAGCAATCCGTCCTGCAAGCGTTTCTGAGCTTTGTTGCAAGAGGTCTCTTGAGGCGCTTCCTAAGATTAAAAACTTCAAATTTGTTCTGTCTACTACGACTCTTAAGTAAGGGAAAAGATCGGGGCGACGTTGAATTTCGTCGATGATCACAAGCCCTTGAAGCGAATCGAAAGCAAGTTTGGGATCGGTTAACTTGGCAAGATCTGTGTAGTCTTCCAAATCAAAATAGTGGACTTCGTCTTTATAGGTGCTTGCAAATTGTCTTGCGATGGTTGTTTTTCCACACTGCCGAGGCCCTAATAGTGCCGAAATAGGCACAATATCAAGATCTTCTCCGATCTGCTGAATGTAAGCTTCCCGTATTTTTTCCATAACTTTGCCAATTCCATGATCGAGGTTGGTGCCCGAATTTTCATCCCTCTTTTTCCCTAATTCTTGCAGTTTTCTCCTTATTCTTCCATGAAAATCACTAATAGTTTTTAGAGATTTTCATGGAGAAAAGTTCGGGCACGGGTACGCACTCTGGAATGGGCACGATGAGTTTAGTATAGAAAGGACGGGGGAATGGAGCGTAACGGAGTCGAACCGTTGGCCTCAACAATGCCATTGTTGCGCTCTACCAGCTGAGCTAACGCCCCAAAGATGCACTAAAGTCTACCCGAATAATGGGAAGGAAGCAAGAATAGGATATATGAAAACACCATTTAAGCTAGACCTTCTCTCTCCCGACCCCATTTTTGGCATCGAGGAGGCCTTTCGAAACGATGAACGACCCGATAAATTTAGTTTAGTCGTTGGAAGTTATCGAGATGAAGAGGGTAAACCTTGGCCTCTCCCTTCTGTCATGGAGGCAGAAAAAAGGGTGCAAGGACAGAGTGAAGAGTATCTCCCTATCGAAGGGGATCCCCTTTTCTTGGAAGGGATGAGAAAGCTCTTTGGAAGAGATCTCGTCGTCTTTCAGGCGATTGGCGGAGCTGGGGCCCTGACTTTAGGGGGAGAGCTGGCCAAACGGGGGATTGAAGGGGCAACAATCCATTTGCCTAACCCTACGTGGGCCAACCATACCCCTCTTTTTAAGAGGGTCGGTTTAAAAATCGAGACCTACCCTTATCCTGACATCGATTCGATGATAGAGCGAATAGAAACCCTCGGGGCAAACGATTTAGTCCTGGTCCACCTTGTTTGTCATAACCCAACCGGGATCGACCCGACTGAAGAGGAGTGGGAAAGAATTTCCCAAGCCTTTGCAAAAGGGGGAGCCATCCCATTTTTTGATTTGGCCTATTTGGGTTTTGGGGATGGTGTTAAAGAAGATTTAGCTCCTCTTAAATTGTTTTATCAAAAGGGTATTCCATTCCTTTTGGCCTTTTCCTGTTCCAAATCGTTTGGTTTGTACGGAGAACGTGTTGGAGCCCTCTGTGTTTCGGTTGGCAATGGAAAACAAGAGTTATTGTCACATGGTAAGCAATGGATTCGCTCCTGCTACTCTAATTCTCCTCTGTTTGGTGCGAGCGTTGTGGCCAAGATATTGGCTGATGGACAGCTACAACAAGATTGGGAAAAAAACCTGAAAACCATGCGTCAAAGGATAGAGACAGGTCGTAGACTGTTCTTAGAAAGATTGGAAACACATCTACCGGATGTTGAGAGCGGGAGGGGGATGTTCTCCCTTCTCCCTCTCAAATTAGCCGACATCCGTCGTTTGCGTGAAGAATCAGCCCTATACTTGCCTGATAGTGGAAGGATCAGTTTTTCTAGCGTGACATCGAAAAATGTGGATCATATTGTGAACGTTATTAAACCCTTATTAACATGAAAAACCGTTTACCGCTCATCCTTACTCTTGTTCTCGTAGGAATAGCTGTTTTAACAATTGGGAAACTGGGTGGAGAGAAACTGCGTTATGGATCCGTTCGGGTTCTTTCGAATGTCTGGGTTTTTTCTGAAAGGCTTTTAAAGGGAGAATTATACAGAGCAGAAGAACTGTATCAAGAAAATCGGTTACTAAAAAAAGCCCTTAAAGAAATTGCAGACGGAGAAACTGAGGCAACTGCTTTTGATCAAAAAATAATGGCAAGGGTGATCTATCGCCCTTATACTGAATGGCTCTCTTCCTTCTGGATCGACCTCGGGAAGGAAAATGGGGTTGGTTTAATAGATGTTAATAGCCCTATTCTTTATCGAGGAGCCCTTTTGGGCATTGTCGATTACGTGGGGAACAAACAGTCTCGAGTTCTTTTGATCACCGATCCGAAATTAAGACCTGCTGTTCGAGTCGCAAGAGGGGATCCTAATCGGTTTTTAGTGGCTCATCAAATCGACCAATTGATGAGATTACTAGATGAACCCAATGAGATGTTGCAGGTTCTGAAAAGAGACTTTTTGCCGGAAGGTGAGAGATTTTTGCTTGCAAAAGGGGAGTTGCAAGGGTCTGTAGAGCCCCATTCAGGGATTGTTTTAAAAGGTGTCGGGTTCAATTTTGAGACTAGTGACAAAGAGGGGCCGGCTAGGGATTTAAGAACTGGTATTCCTTACGATCGACCCACTGAAAAAGGACTTTCGTTGATCCAAGTGGATGATTTATTGGTCACAAGTGGGCTAGATGGCCTTTTCCCTGAAGGATTAGATGTGGCTTTGGTCACCTATGTACAACCCTTAAAAGAGGGAGATGTTGCGTATGAAATTCTGGCAGAGCCCCTATTTGGCGCTGTGGAAGAGATAAGGGAGGTGCAGGTCTTACCCCCTGAACCTTTTGATTCAACCGATTTGCCCCCGTTTGTTTTTCAGAGAAGGATCAAATGAACGACTGGGAAATAGATTGGGAGGCCCAATGGGCCTCATTTGCACCTGGATTTAAAGATGGGCTATTGCAAATAGGCGCTGTTAAATTAAAGCCTGGGCCTGGTTTTGGAGATCTTTCCCATCCTACAACAAAACTGACACTCGACTTACTAAAACCTCTTGTAAAAGGGAAAAAGGTTTTAGATATTGGGTCTGGAAGCGGTATTTTGTCTCTTGTTAGTTATTCTTTAGGGGCAAATGAGGTTGTTGGCGTTGATATTGAGCTGGCAGCTATTGAGCATGCAAAAATGAATGCAGAGTTAAACGGTTTTTTTATCCAGTTTTCTTTACCCTCTATCGAATTACCCCCGTTTTTAGAAGGGGTGATTGCGATGAATATGATCTCCTCTGAGCAAGAAAGTGCTTGGAAAAGCTTGCCTAGGCTAGAAATCTTTTCCGGTGATCTTGTGATTTCAGGATTATTGAAGGAAGAGGAGGCACATGCCAAACACCGTTTTAAGGAGCGAGGTTGGCAACATGTGAAGACAAAGCAATCCAAAGAATGGATTGCGTTGCATTTTAAGAAGGGAAGCAAAATTACAGGATCTTGATTATCAGCTTAATCTTCAAAGTTGCAGCAGGTAAAGGTTATACCAGCACCTAGTTTGAAATGCGCAATTTCAACTAGATGTTGGTATAAAGAGAGCCTAAGAGTTAGGGTCATGGTGTTGAAAGAGCTAAGTCTGATACAACATTATCTCATTAGATTCTTGGGGTTGACGAATGAAAACATTCTACTCTCTATTATCCCTCTGCCTTATCGTTCCCTCCCTCCTCTTCTCTGAAAACAGTTTCGAAAAGAACTGCAATGATCATAGAAAAGAGGCAAAAGATGCGATGGATCATGAAACAGCCTTCATGAAGGAGGCTCGAAATACCCATCCGGATCAACTAGACCAGCTTCTGGATTTTTTAAGAAAAGCTTTAGGAAAAGTCTCCCAAGCTAAGGAAAAACTAGAACAAATTTTAAGAATATTAAACCAAGGGGAAGCTAAAAAAAATCTTTCTGGAAAACAGATTGATGATTGGAAAAAAGAATCTGAAAATCACCTTGAGCAGTGCAATGAACATATTAAAAACTTGCACATAGAGATCAATGCTGCCACCGCCTGGAAAGACACAGCAAACAATCTTCTAAAAAGTCTAAAAAGAAAAGAAACTCAACGGACTGAAGAGTTTATCGGAATTCCGTTTTCCAAAGAGACATTTTGGGAAGGGGAAGACAAACGAAGAGCCTTGCTTTACACATCTGGCGCCGAGAGTAACGATCACAAGCTTTACATTGGACAGTTTTATAAGAAAAAAATCCACACAACTTCTCCCCATCCAAAGCTTGTTGTTGAGGTTTATGAGGGTGAAAATCAGCTGATTAAGGAAGAAATCGCTCTACCTTCTATTACTAGCAAAGAATGGGATCAGCACTTGGCAACAGAGGGGACGCTCTTTACTCCTAGAAAATCCCTTTTAGAAGAATTTGGTCTTGAACTGCGCATCAGCCCTATTTCTACCACAGAATTTCTAGTGAGCCAGAAAGGTTCCCATTCTAACTATAACTTCCGGGTTTTCCTGAATGAAGAACCTCTCTATACCCTCCTTTTTTCTGAACCCCCTCCTTGGCAATTGGGTGCACTCAGAAAACCGACGCCATTTTCTATCTTAAATCCTCTAACAAAACAAAGTGGGACTATTTCCCAAGAAATTGTCTTTAACCCAAGGCAACATTCTTATCCCATTCTAGATCGCTTTGTTGAAGAGATGGGGGGTGACCCCCTTGCAATTGCTCAATATGTTCAAAATGAAATTGAGCTATTTATGCCAGAACTCGGGCGCGATAAAGACTATTTCTTCGCCCCTTCTCGCATGCGAAGCCCACTCGGCACCTTTCTCGAAGGGCAAGGCTCCCCTTGGGAGCTGTGTGATCTGCTGATTTATCTTTTGAGACGAGCAGGCTGTGAAGCCACAATCATTTGCCCAAGTCCCGACTTTTTATTTCCAAGCCGTTTTGTAGAAAAGTTATTATTCTTTGAGTTGCCAGGGGAAGAGGTAACAGCCGTTGCCTTTCCGGGAGTCCTACTCAAAAAAGGAGAAGAAACTATATCTCTTTTTCCTTGGATCAAAGAGATGGACGTTGAGGAAGGATATGACCTTTGGAGCATATTGCCAGAAGCCTATGGAAGCGCCGATAGATGGATAAGAAGCTATCTAACTCAAGACAAAAGAATCACCAAACATATCGGGTTCGATGGGAATGACACAGTTGGTGTCTTATTTCTCAAATTTTTAGAGGAAGAACTAAAAAAACAGCATCTATCGCTGCAAGACGTCGGGGTTCATCGTAAGGTCCGCAAAAAGCAATATCACTCCTGGGAAGATTTTCCACGCCCACAACTAAAAACAACACCAAGTCCTTTTTATTTAGAGCTTTGCGATGGCAATCTAAAAGACGTTCAATTGACTATCCGTTCGCAAGAAAACCCTCACAAACAACGATCGATCACACTCCCAATCCCTTCTTTAAACTGCTGTGCCCAGAAGATTTTCTTTACCACATCTGCTGATGGCCATCATTTTTTCCATTTGCAGATCGATGGTGATCGGAGAAACGAGCTCACTTTAGCTTTAGATGCATCTGACCTTACACTGAACCTTGAAGTAAGCCTTTCAGGATTTGCTTCTAAAACATTTTCCTTTGTTAAAGGGACGCGTGCTGCACTTTGCCTCAATCCAGGAAGGGCGACTTCAAAACATTTGACACTCTTTAGAAATGCTTTTGAAGAGGAGAAAGATGAGGATCGAAAAGTAGATAGGCTTCTTGCCTTCGTTGGAATGGCATATTTTGAAAAATGTAGCCGAACAGACACAGCTCTTGCAGCCCTTCATAAAATACCGCCACTCACTTACCTTGCTGTAGGTCTTGCCAAATTATCTCCCGATCCATCCACAGGACAGCTCGTTTTTCCTCAAGTGGACATGCAGTTTTTCTTGCGCACAAAAGAGATTAACTATGCCACACGACAACTCAACGAACTCCTCATTGCCGATATCTCATCTAACGAGCATCAAATCCTACGAGATATTTTCCAAGACCCTTACGCTATCTCTACCGTCAAATTGTTGGAAATTGGCCAGAAAGACGATCAGGGGCTTTTAACCTTCACTAAAGAAAGCTTTAAAGAAGCTGATCAAATGACCCGTTTCCCTTTAAGAGTAATCGCCGGTAGGCAGTGGGAAACTCTGAGAGATATTTTTAACGAGCCAAAAGAGGGTCACCTAGCTTATGCCTACATGACTCCAAAGCTCATTTCCAGTGAAGAAAACCCTCCCAGCTACACAGGGATGGGCACACTGATTTTCCACCCTTTGCAAATGGCTGCTCTCATCTCCGACAATCTCCGTTTGATGCATGGAGGTTATGGCTCTCGTCTCCCAATAAGCTTTCTCAATGATGCAAATTTATTACCCTACAAGGCTGGATTTAGCCTACTAAAACCCTCAGATCAGCTTCTTTCTCTTCCAAAGTCAGAAACCCCTAACCAACTTCTAGAACAATTTCACAATACATGGTTAACGGCCGATGTTAGACCTGGCCATAAATTTGAGACAAACCTCGTCTCCGACCCAGTTGACGTTGTCACAGGGGCTTATTATATAGACGAAGTTGATCTCACACTCCCAGGTCCTTTCCCCTTACAGATTAGGCGTAATTATAGTAATCAAAGTCCTCTTCCAGGGCTTTTTGGCTTCGGTTGGAAATTAGGTTTGAACCCCTATCTCCATGAAGAGGGAGACAAGCTATTTGCAGCGGAAATGGATGGGACGGTGATTGTCTATCGACTCAATGGAGATCGTTATGAGGTATTTGCTGAAGATAATCCCGAACTCCGAAACTTTGGTGGGACTGCCAACCCCTTTCATGCCTATATAAAGGAAAACATTCTCTATAGCCCGGATGGTTCCAGACGGGTTTTTAAAAATCGTCTCCTGAAAGAATGGATAGATGCTGTTGGCAACACCCTCACTTTTAGCTATAAAGATGAACAGCTTATCCGGATAGAAAACTCAGACGGGAACTTTGTCAGATTCCACTACAACCCTGAAGGGAAAATTTCCGAAGCCTTTACCAAAGATGGTCGTTGGGTCCAATACCACTACACCTACCAAGGCGACTTAGACCAAGTCACTCTTCCGAACAATGCCGTTATTACTTACACCTATGACAGTAAGCACCAAATCATACGAGAATCGTGGCCCTGTGGAAGGGTTCTTGAAAATACCTATGATGAAAAGGGGAGAGTCATTGAACAACGCTCACCAGTAGGTCTTCAACAGCAAATTGTGACAAGTGCCACTTTCAAATTTGATGAGGGGATGACCACAGTAACAGATGGCGAGGGTGGAACAACTCTCTATCGGATCCACAATAAACAAATTTATAAAATCACCGATCCTGTCGGCTATCAGACCCTTCAATCGTGGTTCATCGATGAGATAAGCTATTTTGATGCCATAACAGGACAAGTTGTACCCTGGGATCAGCTAGGTGCATGGCCTCGAAGCCTGAAAACCACACAAGATAAACGGGGATTGATCACAGAATACCGTTACGACACCAATGGCAATCCCACCTCGATTGCACTGTTGGGGGAAGACCTCACAGGCAAAAGAGATGCTCAGATTGGGAAACAGTTGACCTACAACAACCGCCATCTCTGCATAGAAGAGTTGACCCTCAATAGAACCACCCGCATCTTTTATCACGACCACTTTTCCTATCTCCCCAAAAAGATTGAAAAATGGGTAGATAATCAACTGATTTCTACAATCCACTTTGAATATGATGAAAAGGGTCAACTCATCAAACAAGATGCTGATGGAATTGTGACCCGTTGGGCATATGAAAATGGATTCCCTGTTGAGATGATCGAGGAGCCAGGGACAGAAGATCCCAATGTCATCACAACCTTCAAATACAATCGGCAAGGGCAATGTATTGAGAAAGTTTCTTCTGACGGAATAGAGCGGCATGAATATGACATCATGGGGAACAATTTGGTCACTACACTTTATGACCGTTCTGGAAAGCCTCTTTCTACAACTCACTTTGGATACAACCTGAACAATCAAATGATCTGGCAACAAGGACCAGACCCGCTGAACATCCTCTATGTCGATTACAACGCCGCTGGTCAAGTCATGGCCTCTCGACAAACGCTAACCCAACTCAATTCCACTTCAGGTGAAAGAGAAGAGGCAGGTTTTGCTTATGCCCTTTATGAGTACGATACTCGAGGTGAGCTTATCGAAGAGGTTAACCCTCTTGGCATTTCCACTTGTCGAATATTAGATTCCATTGGAAGACCTACTTCAGTCACAAAGGCTGGATTAATCACCCGCTATACCTACGAACCAGGTGGATTTGTTGCTTCCATCCTTTCACCTATGGGTGCCCAAACGACCCGTTACTACACAACCAATGGTCTTCTAAAAAAAGAAATCTACCCAGATGGGACAGAAAGCTCATTTGTTTACGACTTTTTCGGGCGTCCCATCCAAGAAACAAATAATGGGATCCAATCAGACATCTCGTACGATGATCTCAATCGAAAAGCCGTTCGAACCACAGCTAACGTTACAGAAACACAATTTTACGACTCACGCGGCCTTCTTATTGCTTCAACAGACGGGGAAGGAAATACCTGGAAGAAAACTTATGATGGCCTCGGCCGGCTCAAAACAGAAATTTCTCCTGATGGCCAACAAACATCCTGGAACTACAAAGAGGACATCGTTACCTGCTATCTTCCTTCAGGAGAGAAAACAGTTCAGCAATTTGAATGTGGACGACTCACCAGAGCCGAAACTTTGAACCAAGATGGCTCACCTCTTGCCAAGACCCATTTTGTATACGACCCTGAAAGAAGTCTAAAGCAGGAGATCTCAGGCAATCAAACAATCTCCACTTGGTTAAATACTTTGGGTCAACCGCTTAAAGTCGAAGAAGGTCCCATCACCAACCTCTACCATTATGACGCCTGTGGCCAATGTGTTGAGTCAATCGATGGAGAGAGTTATAGCACGCAATTCCAGTTCGATCCTCTAGGTCGCCTATCCAAAAAAATCCTCCCTGATGGAGCTGTAATCCAATATCATTATGATGCCGACTCCCATCTGGCTATCTGTTATCTTCCTGGAAGCTTGTCATGGAAGGCCTTCTACGATCTTATGGGGAGAAAAACTTTAGAATATCTCCAAGCCGGAGAAGACATGGCCCAACAATGGCAATACACTTACGAAAAAGGATTACTACAGCAAGCAACTGACCCAATGGGCCGTACCCACACCTATTTCTACGATCCTTTATCCAGACTCGAAAAAGAAACTGTCGATCACTTCACCCGATCCTTTACTTATGACAACAGAGGTCTCATCACCTCTGCAGAAGAATCTGGCAATGACCTCTCCAAGGTGCTCCGTTCTTACGACACATGCGGGCGCCTCGTTTCAGAATCCATCTTCCTCAATTCAGCTCTTATCCAAAAAGCAGATCAATCGTGGAGCCCTTCAAGCCGTTCTCTCAATGTCAACGGACATCAAAGAGACTTTTCCTACCAGGCCGGCAACCTGAAGAGTATGTCTACCCAAGGCCACACTCTTTCATATGACTATGACCTAAGTGGAAACCTCACCAAGAAAACAACCCCGTTTGCCACTGTAGACCTCCGCTACAATTCTTCTCTTCCAGAAATCATTATCACTCACTTATCAGGCCACACCCATACCGAATCATTGAAATGGACCCTTTCAGGAAAACTATCTTCTTACAACAACAAAAACTTCTCGTACACCCCTCGAGGCCACCTCAAATCTGCTGGAGAAGAATATTTCACATTTGATCATGGCGGACCCGGGGTTGGCACCCGCACTTCTGCCAATCACGCTGCGATCCCTCAATATGGCATAGATGCTTTTGGAAAAGTCATCACCGAGCTGATTGACTCTAAACAGATTAGATCTACTTACGATGCCCTAGGACAAACAACCTCACGAGACGCAACCTCTTTCGAATGGGATCCTTGGGGTAGACTGATCAAAGTCACCAATCCGAATTACAATTGGAAAGCCTCTTATGATCTCTTTGGTCGCCGCCTAAAGACAACCTACATACCATCCTGGGGCTTTTCTCAAAACATCATCTCCCTTTATGACCCAGAATATGAATTCCAAGAAATTGGCATTCAATCGGGCCAAAACATATTCTGGAAAATCTATGGTCCCTCTTCCTGCGAATTCATCCTAGATAACAAAGGAAATTCTCTTGGTCTACTAAACGATGCCTTAGGAAACCTCATCGCCGTTCTTACGCCCATCGACATCTCTTGGAAAGAGGAACTTCCTTCCGTCTACGGGCCTCTTACCCCATCCACAGCACCTTCTTCGCTCCTTTCCTATGCCCAATCCCTTACTTGGCAAGGAAAGCAGCAAGACCCAACAGGTCTCATTTGGCTTGGAGCTCGTTATTACGATCCCCCTTTTGGCCGCTTCCTCAGTGCAGACCCTGTCAGCTACCCCATCTCTCTTAACCTATATTCCTATGCCAATGGCGACCCCATTAACTTCCGCGACCCAGATGGACGCTTCTTCTCGCCATTCTATCAACCGATAAAAGAAGTTGTTCTAGACACTTTAGCTAATCCTCGTTTTCAAGGTGGTCTTCGTGCTGCTGCTGGCTTTACAGAAGTAATTGCTGGCGCCGTAGGTGGTACAGCTACTGCATTGTCAGGAGTCGGTTTGGTGGCTGGTGGAATTGTAGTGGTGCATGGTACTGACAACTTTGTTGCAGGTATGAGTCAATTATTCACTGGAGAATATAGAGATCCTCTAACTGTTCAATTTATCAAGAATGCAGGCTTTTCAGAAAATACAGCCTATTTCGTCAATGACACAGCCTCAACCCTGTTTTCCTTAGGAATGGCTGCACCCATTCAGGCTGGACAGCATTTTGCCCCTCGGTTTGTTGTCAATACAGCTTTCGAAACTACTAAAAAGGGTGGGTTGAAAAAAATTGATAGCACAGTGAAATCTATAGAGGATTTTCTTGGGGGTAAAGGAACAATCGTAACCAATGCTGATGGAGATATGATCTTAATGAGGGGGAATAGAAAAATCCGTTTTGATGTGAAAGACCCACATGGAGATATGCCTCACTTTCATTTAGAACAGAAGAGGCAAAATGGGAGATGGACAGATGTAGGGTCTGAACATCGTTACTATTTTCAGGAGAAACAATAAATGAAATGGCACGCAATTTCTGAGTCTTTTAAAACCAGACATTATGAAATCGAATTCGATCCTCATGTTGGGTACTATCTTTATGTATTTGAAGGTAGCAAATGTATTCAGGATTATCTTCAAGACACGTTGGAGATAGCAATCGAATGTGCCTTGGAAGATTTTGGAGTTCCAAAAGATGCTTGGAAAAAAATTAATTAGTGAAGTTCAGGCAAAAGACATTCATGAAGGATAGTCATTGTCTAAAAGAGCTTTTCCCGCATTTTTTCCACAAACTACACACCATACTGGGGCTTTTCTCAAGGCGCCATCTCCCTTTATGACCGAGAGTACGAATTCCAAGAAATTGGCATCTAATCAGGCTAAAACATATTCTGGAAAATTTATGGTCTCTCTTCCTGCGAACTTATTCTTGATGACAAAGGAAATTCTCTTGGTCTCCTAAACGATGCCTTAGGAAACCTCATCGCCGTTCTTACGCTCACCGGACATCTCTTGGGAAGAGGAACTTCCTTCCGTCTACGGACCCTTTATCCCATCCACAGCCTCTTCTTCGCTCCTTTCCTTCGCTCAATCCCTTATAAGCACATTGAGGGATATATTGATGGTGCCTGGTATGATTATGGGCAAATATATCCAATGGATATACCCCATCACTGAGAGCTCAATACCGATGCGAATACTGGATAACGATGAAGAAAGGAAAATAGATAGCATTAGCCTTTTTTTTGACTAAAGAAGAGATGAAACAATTAATAAATTATGCAACTCAACTAGTTGACAAACCGACTTCCGATCATTATCATATCTCTAGCTTGGATTAACAGAAAGAACTCACTCTTTGTATCTACGACCCTAAAAGTACAGGAAATTTTAGTCCTAAAGTAGAATAGCTTCTTCAAAAAGATGAATATTGAAAAAATTTCAAGAAAGAAGCTAGTTTTCCAACTACATCCTTCTACGTGCCCATTACTACGATTCCCTTTCTGGTCGCTTTCTCAGCCAAGACCTCATTGGCTATTCCATCTCCCTCAATCTCTACTCCTCTCCTACGCCAATGAAAGGGAACGGCCCCTTTCATCCTCTGACTTCCTTAATTTTGCGGGAGCACCCTAAAGGTCAAGGGAGGATCAATTTTCCTTCGCTTGGATCTAGGAAGGCATTGCAAGCCTGAAACTTAGCTAGCGTTTGGTGATATTCTTCGTAGGGTATCGATGCAGTAAAGCTTTGAGCTTCTACAAGCATTCTAACATAGGGGGCAGGGTCTAGTTTCCGGGATAATTTCCGAAGAGCAAGTAGATAATCTTCTCGATAAACAGTGGGGATAATGATTCTGCTTTGCAAAGCGACGTCAAGTTCAGCGTTCATCAAGATTCTAGCAATACGGCCATTCCCATCGACAAAAGGATGGACTTCTGAAACCAAAAACATCATGAAGATGGCTCGTGGCATACCAGGGGGAAGAAGTGTATAGAATTCAAAGCCTTTCGCTAGAGTACCCCGCACCTCTTCAGGTTTTACGAAAATGGTATTGCCGGCGCGATTAAGGGTATCCTTGAAGTGGCCAGGCATTTTGTCTTCCCTTGCTTCCATTAAAATCGCGTGTCTTTGCTGCAATATTGCAATGAACTCTGAAGGGGTTTTTGGAACACTTTCCATCCATGCTTTATTCGAAACGATCTGAAACGTTCCCAAAATATCATGAGAGTCTTCTTGTCGATTCGGGAAGATTTTATTTTCGAAAATGATCTGCTCTGCTTCTTTAATCTCAAATACAGTTCCTTCGATATAGTTAGAGAAATAGGACTCAAAGAAAGCCTGATTAATCCTTGCTTGAGGGGAACGGGCAGTTTGTTTGCAAATAAGGAGGTCTTGCTGCTGAAGAAACGCGGCCAAAATAGCAAATAATTCACTTCGTGCTGGATCAAACGGTTCCCCGCAAGCCCTTGCACGCCCAATGCTTGTTTTGTGATCGACGTCTGATTGTGTCCCCAAGAACGATCCGATGAGCTTATCCAGAAGCAGGAAGTCCTTTTTCATGCCCAGCCGTGCAGCAACATCTCGAGCCTGGTCACGTAGGCGATTTAATTCTTCTGGGCCATAGATACGGGCTATCCGATCCAATCTTTCCTCAATCACTGATTGAGACGCAGTATTGATAAAGCCGCTGCGACGCCTGCCAGGTTTAATATTTTCTAAATAGGTGCGGCCTCTGGAGGAAATATATAAGTCTTCAAGAAAACGGGTGTCTTCGGGGTCTGGTCCCGGACCCTCAACCAATCTGATGGTTAGACCAGGCAATCTGACTGTCTTTGTGTACTTATAGGTTAGGACAACAGTTCCTTCTGGAGAAGTTCCACCATCAAGGGCTGAGCGATGGCTGATGATCGCTTGAGGAAACAGATGACTAAGAATCAGGTGCCGATGGCGTTTAATGATATTTTCGGGTGTGTCAGAGAGGTTTGAGGAGTAAATTTTAGATGCGATTTTGCGAAGAATTCCAGCCTTGGCTGCGCGCCTGATCGATTGAGTCCAACTTTTCTCCCCCATACTGATGACAATTTCGGGCCAATCTTTTGAAGCTTTCTTTCGCATAACTCTTCTCTAAAGCCACATTTTGTCGCTTTTTTTAGAATAACGCAATATTTTTGTCGCTTTTTTTAGAATAAGGGAAATCAGCCTTGTCTAAAATGCAATCAAGAACTCCAAGCAATTTGCGTAAACTATTTATTTTCTGATGTTTGAGGATGAAGAATCTGGGGGTCCAAACGATGAAACAAAATGAAAAGGCAGGATAGAAAAGTATCCTTTTCTATCCTGCCTTTCGTGTGAAACGAATGGTTTGGCTGAGGTTACATCATCCCCATGCCACCCATGCCACCCATGCCACCCATGCCGCCCATTCCTCCCATACCACCCATGCCCATACCGCTCATGTCAGGAGCTCCTTTGGACTTAGGTTTTGGTTTTTCCACAACCATGCAGGCTGTAGTCAGGAGCAGTGAGATAACAGAGACACCGTTTCTTAGGGCCTCTTTGGTGACCAAAACAGGGTCGATGACTCCATCCTTGATCAGGTCTCCATATTGGCCTGTCAAGCCGTTGAAACCGAAAGAGCCTTTCCCTTCGTAGATCTTTTCTGCAACGAGATTTCCTTGTAGTCCGCAATTGGTTGCAATGGCTGTAGCAGGTGCAAAACAGCTTTCACGAACGATTTTGACCCCAATCGCCTCATCCCCTTCGACTTTTAATTTGTCGAGAACAGAGATGGCCCTTAAGAGAGCGACACCGCCACCAGGGACAATCCCTTGGGCAATCGCAGCGCGTGTTGCATGCAAAGCATCTTCAACACGGGCTTTTTTCTCTTTCACTTCAGCTTCTGTCGAGGCTCCTATGTTCACAACGCCTACTCCGCCGACCAATTTAGCAAGCCTTGATTCAAGACTTTCTTTTTCGTAGCTAGAGGTTTTAGGGTTGTCGAGCTGAGACCGGATGCTCTTTGCCCGCTCTTCGATTTTTTGCTGATTTCCAGCACCATCGATGATCGTTGTCTCTTCTTTTGTCACTTTGATTTTTTTAGCACGGCCAAGGTGTTGGATCGTCGCATCTTCAAGCTGCAATCCCATCTCTTCCGAGATCACTGTTCCGCCAGTCAAAATGGCCAAATCTTCCAATTGGGCTTTCCGGTTGTCGCCAAAGCCTGGGGCCTTAACTGCAACAACGTTGAGTCCAACTTTTAATTTATTGAGGACAAGCGTTTGAAGAGCTTCTCCGTCCACATCTTCTGCCACAATCAATAGAGGTGGGTTTTTACTTTCAGCTAAAGACTCAAGGATAGGGAGCAAATCTTTTGCGCTCGAAATCTTTTTGTCGGTGATCAGGATGTAGGCGTTGTCGTACTCTGCACTCATTGCTTCCGCATTGGTGATGAAATAAGGTGACAAATACCCTTTTTCAAACTGCATCCCTTCAACAACATCGAGTGTTGTTTCGACGGTTTTTGACTCGCCAATTGTGATGATCCCTTCTTTGCCTACTTTCTCCATCGCTTTTGCGATGATTTCGCCAATTTCTTTGTCGTTGTTAGCCGAGATAGTAGCAATTTGTTGGACTTCTTGCTGTTTTGCAATCGGAGTTGAAAGACGTGTTAACTCTGCGCAAATGGCTTCGCAGGCCTTCTCCATACCTTTTTTTACTTCCATTGGGTTTGCGCCAGCAGAAATATTTTTTACTCCAAGGGTGAACATGGCTTCAGACAAGACGATGGCGGTTGTTGTTCCATCACCAGCCTTATCGGATGTTTTAGCGGCCACTTCTTTGACGATTTGGGCGCCCATGTTTTCAAACTTATCTTTGAGGGCCACTTCTTTAGCGACAGTGACACCGTCTTTTGTAGACAAAGGTGCATATCCTTTGTCGATGACAACGTTCCGTCCTTTAGGTCCGAGCGTCACCTTCACCGCTTTTGCAAGCGTTTTGACCCCTTTCAATAAGGATTGAAGGGCTTCGTCGTGGTATTGCAGCATTTTTGACATGTAAATTACCCCCGAATCCCAAGTACATCATCTTCTGACAGAACGAGGAATTCTTCTTCCCCTTCCAGCCCTTTTACTTCTGTTCCAGCGTAGGAGCTGAATAGAATGGTATCGCCAATTTTTACATTGAGAGGCTCAATTTTCCCTTGCGTATTGAATTTGCCGGGGCCGACTGCAATCACTTCCCCTTCTTTTGGTTTTTCTTGAGCGGAATCTGGAAGGATGATGCCACCCTTACTTGTCTTTGCTTTTGCTCTCTTCACAAGGATTCTGTTGCCGAGTGGGCGTAATTTGGCCATAAAATTCTCCTACTAAAAACAGGAAGTTTAGGAGGAGCTGTCCTATTTGTCAACAGACTTAGCAGACTGAACTGACAACTGCTAATTTCATTACCTATTGAGACGAATTGAAGCTAGATTTTGACAATTTAGTCGTAGTGCAAATAGAGATTGCGTTTAGCGAGAAATTGTGTCCTTTTGTCTTGGTCCAGTTTAATCAACTTAGAGGTGGGATACTGCTCTTCCAAAAGAAGGTTTACCACCCTCTTTGTCCCCATTATTCTTGAAAACTTATCTGTTGTGAGGGGCCAAATGGTGAGCGACTCTTTCACTTTTGCAGGGTATAAAGATTTTAAAAGGCCAAGAATGGTTAGACCTGTAGTCGCTGGTTTAAAACTAAGAGGGTCTGTGATCACAATGTAGACGCCACGGCATTCTGTATCGGCAAGCCTTCCCTTCATCGGAACAAAGTGGAAGGGGGTAAAGGCAACTCCTGGCAGTTTTTGTTTGTCGAGTGCCTCTTTCAGTTTCATCGGGTCAAGCCAAGGGGCGCCTACTGCCTGGAAAGGGAGTGTGGTTCCGATGCCGTTGTTTACTAAGGGTATTTCGCCAATAAAACCTGTCATCGCATAGTAGAAGGCTGTTTTTGAAGAAGGGACATTGGGACTTAAAGGAATCCAAGGTAGACCCGTCTCTTCAAAAGTCATATCCCTTTTCCAATCCTCCATCCAGATCACTTTTAGAGGACATTTGAGGTCATATTCTGTATTGAAGTAGGTGGCCAATTCTCCGATCGTCATTCCATGGCAGTAGGGGATGTCAATGTAGCTTGCAAAACATTCCATTCCTGCATCCACCATAGGCCCGTCAACGACTAAACCGTTGATAGGATTGGGTCTATCCAATACGTAAAGAGGTTTTTGTGTCTTTGCAGCCTCCTCTATCAAGTTGAAAAGGGTAGAAGCGTAGGTGTAGGAGCGACATCCTAAATCTTGGATGTCATAAACAAGCACATCAATGTTCTTAAGCAACTTCTGAGTGGCCGTTGAGGTCACGCAGTAGAGGTTATAAACAGGAATGCCTTCCCTTGTCATCTCGTTTTTGTGATCTTTTGCCTCCATGATAGTTCCAAAAAGGCCATGTTCAGGTGAAAATAGGGCTACAACTTGCAATCCATTGGCTAGTGCAACTTGATAGGTGTTTCTAAAGTCGCTGGCCACTGAAGCCTGATTCAGCACAATCCCCACCTTTTTACCCTTCAATTCTTGGAAGGGAAGCCGATCAAGGCCGATCTTGACTTCAGCAACTAAAGGGGAAAAGCAAAAGAGGAGAAAAAGGAGATAAAACATAAGGGGTGAATGAAAGCCGATAGACAATAAGAAAGTCTAGAGGTTATAATTTTTTTAATTACATATTCGAGATTACAAGCAAGAATACTTAAAATTTTGGAGCTGCTTGTATTTTCTCCCCTATGCTGTTTAACATGGGGGTATGACGTCCGAAATCCAAGAGATTGAAAAACTATTGAATGGCATTAAGCCCTCTTCGATAGAAGAAAGGGGAAAGCTGGCTGCAGATTGGGCGATGAGGCTTTATCAGGCATCGATCAAATCGATGACACGGGCTGAAAAGCGGGAGATGAGAAAGCTCCATCTCTTGATCGTTGAACCCAATGACATGTCGTTTGTTCGGGAGCTGACCGACAGAGCATTCAGAAGCAAAAATCCTTGGAAAGTCGCCCGGACCATCCGAAGTTTGCTCAACCAATATGGGGTGCCTAGAGGGATCTCTTGGATTGAAAAACTCTTTTTCAAACTGTTTTACAGTTTATCCCCCTTTTTTGCCCCTGTATTTGTTCCCCCATTAAAAGTATTCGCAAAGGCGCAGGCTGAAAAGGTGATACTTCCGGGTGAAAGAGGCGCTTTAAGGGCCCACCTGGAGAAGCGAAAAAAAGAGGGTGTCGCTATCAACCTCAATCGTCTTGGAGAGGCCATCTTAGGTGAAGAAGAGGCTCAGGACCGTCTAGAGACCTATCTACAAGATCTTAAAGAACCCGAAATCAACTACATCTCGGTTAAATTAAGCGCGCTCTATAGCCAGGTTAATGCCCTAGACTTCGATAAGACCCTTGCCAGTTTAGAAACCCCACTCAGGGCGCTATATAGAGCTGCTTTAGAACGGGGCAAGTTTATTAACCTCGATATGGAAGAGTGGCGCGATGTCGAGCTGACAAAAAAATTGTTCATCCGCTTATTAAATGAAGAAGAGTTTAAAGAACTATCAGCGGGGATTGTCTTGCAGTCCTATTTACCAACGGCCCAAAAAGATTTAGAGGAATTGATCGCTTTTGCTAAAGAGCGACAAGGGGCTCCGATCAAAATTCGCCTTGTTAAAGGGGCCAATCTGGGTATGGAAACGTTGGAGGCTTCAAAAAGAGGATGGCCTCTTGCAACCTATGACAACAAAACAGATGTTGATACTAATTTCATCGCTTTGCTTGAAAAAGCATTGCAAAAAGAGCATGCCTCCTATTTGAAGATTGGGATCGGTTCCCATAACCTCTTTACAATTGCCTATGCCGTTTTATTGAGAAAGGAGAGGGGGCTTGAGGAGATGGTCTCCTTCGAAATGTTGGAAGGGATGAATGAACCAGTTCGGAGGATCGTTCAGGCAATCGCGGGTGGCATTTTGCTTTATTGCCCAGTGGCCAACAAAGAGGACTTTCACACAGCTTTTTCCTACCTGATTCGACGGCTTGATGAAAATACTGGTGATGACCATTTTTTGAAGACCTTTTTTGAAGAGAAAGGGCTAGAGGGTGAAAAGAGTCGATTTTTAGAAAGCCTCAAGAGAATCACAGATCTAAAAACAGGTTCAAACCGCATACAAAACAGATTTGATATTCCACTTCAACCAAAATCTGAAAAATTTGAAAATGAGGCCGACACCGATTTTACCCTCTCGCAAAACAGAGAGTGGATTGTCAACCATCTCGAATTGTTTTTGAAAGAAGGGGGGCGCGATATCCCTTCCTTGATCGGAGGAAAAATTATAGAGGAGGAGAGAGATCGCCTCCCACGATTCGACCCAAGTTTTCCAGGATTGCCCCTCTACAATGTGATGCTGGCTACAGCTGCAGATGGAGAACGCGCTGTGCAGGTGGTCAAAAAAGCCCAGAAAGAGTGGCAGAAGCTTCCCTTTGAAGAGCGTGCAGCCAAGATTAGACGTGTTGCCCAGATCTTGAGAGCAAGGCGTGGCGAGCTGATCGCGGCTATGGTGGCTGACGGTGGAAAAACAGTGCAAGAGGCCGACGGGGAAATCTCTGAAGCAATCGACTTTGGAGAATATTACCTTCAAAGGGCTCGGGAATGGAATGTCGAATCACAAACTCCAAAAGGGGTTGTTCTTGTTGCATCTCCTTGGAATTTTCCTCTATCCATACCTTCAGGGGGCATTTTTGCATCTTTAATAGCCGGCAACGGGGTCATTTTTAAACCTTCACTTGAAACGCCCCTTGTAGGCTGGCGCTTGGCTCACGCGTTTTGGGAAGCAGGTATTCCAAAAGAGCTATTGGCCTTTGTGGTTGGGCTTGATGAGACACTCGGATCCTCGTTGATACAAAATACCGATGTGAACCTTGTGGTTTTAACCGGAGCGACAGACACAGCAAGGCACATGGTGAATTTGCGCCCTGGAATAGACCTTGCAGCTGAAACAGGTGGAAAAAACAGTCTGATTGTCACCGCTTTAGCCGACAGAGATTTAGCTGTTAGAGACATCATCGCCTCTGCATTTTCCCATGCAGGACAAAAGTGTTCTGCTTTAAGCCTCTTGATTTTGGAAGAAGAAGTTTACAGAGATGCTAATTTTAGAAAACAGCTGATAGATGCTACCAGAAGCCTAAAATCAGGAAGCCCTTGGAGTCTTTCAACAAATGTACCTCCCCTTATTAGCTCTCCAAGTGAGCATCTCAAAAGAGCCCTCACTTCCCTTGATGAAGGGGAGGAATGGTTAGTGAAGCCTGAAAGAGACGGCGAAAATCCAAACCTTTTTTCTCCTGGTATTAAAATAGGGGTCAAAGAAGGAAGCTATAGTCATCAGACCGAATTGTTTGGCCCCCTTTTATCGGTGATGAGAGCAAAAAATCTCGACCATGCGATTGCGATTGCTAATGGAACACCTTACGGGCTTACTGCAGGCCTTCATTCACTGGATGATGAAGAGAAAAAACGTTGGATTAAGCAGATTAGAGCCGGAAATCTTTATATCAATCGCCCTATCACTGGTGCGATTGTCGGAAGGCAACCGTTTGGGGGATGCAAAGCTAGCCACTATGGAATTGGTTCGAAAGCTGGCGGTCCTAATTACATCTCCCTTTTCTTCCATTGGCAAGACAAGCCTGATACCCTCTTTTCAGAGGCGGATAAAAAATGGAACGGGCTTAAAAATCTCTTGCCTAACGAAGACAAAGGGCTTTTTGACCAGTCTTTGACCAGTTATCAAAGGGAGTGGGAATCTCATTTCAGCAAGATGGTCGATCCTTCTAAAGTGCTAGGAGAAGACAATCTTTTTGGTTATCTTCCCCATCATCTGATGGTCGTTAGGGTTGAAAGTGGGGATAGATTAGTTGATCCCCTTCGTTTTATGGCACTTTGTCAGATGGCAGGTGTGCCGATAGAGTTGAGTGTTACACCGGATAAAAAAGAGATATTTAGCAAAATAAGTGTCAGAGAATTGTACGTCGAAAGTGAGGAGCAATTCACCCAACGGATGGGGAAAGGTTCTTCCAGAAGACTGAGAACTTTTTCATCGCCTGCAGAACCTTTGTTAAAAAGCTTAGCAAAAACCGGCAGTTTTTTGGTGTCAGGCCAGGTTCCTGCTTCTGGAAGAGCTGCATTTCTCCCTGTTTTAAGAGAAGTGTCGATCAGCAGCGAAACCCACCGCTACGGACACCTAAGTGGTTGAAAGTTGTAATTCAACACGAAGATAAGAAGAGCACGAAGGTAACTTGATCTTTGGCAAAAGAGTCTTTCTTTTTTTGTTAAGAAACTAGTTACCTTCGTGCTCTTCGTGTTGAATAAATTTAGAAATTATTTTTTTCATTTTTAGGTTTTTCTGTGGTTTTGCAAGTGTTGTAAGAGTTAGAATGGGGGGCATTATGTCTCTAACTCTCGACTCTAATCACGTGGAAAATCTCAATTCAGAACAAAAAGAGGCCATTGAGCATCGTCAAGGAGCTTTGTTAGTTCTTGCGGGAGCCGGCTCCGGCAAAACCCGAGTCGTTACTTTGCGGATTGCACATCTGATCGAGAATGGGGTCTATCCAGAAGCGATTTTGGCGCTCACTTTTACGAATAAAGCTGCAGGCGAGATGAAAGAGCGTGTTGAGCGTTTGACCTCTTCCAAAGTTTTGATCTCAACGTTCCATAGTATTGGGGCAAGGATTTTGCGCGAATCGATCCAGTATTTGGGAGAGGGATATAAAAATGATTTTACCATCTATGACGCTAGCGACCAAGATAAGCTGGTCAAAATATTGCTCAAAGATCGTGGTTCCACCGACGCTAAGGGAGACGCAAAAAGTGCCCTTTCTTTCATTTCTAATGCAAAAAACGCTTTATTATCCCCAGACAGCGCTCCTCCTGATAAAGAAGATGCAATCTACATGGATATTTACCGGGCTTATCAAAACTCTTTGAGACAAGCTGGCGCGGTTGATTTCGACGATCTTCTTTATTTACCTGTCCGATTATTCAGAGAAAACCCAGAGCTATTAGCTGCCTATCAAAATCGATGGAAATATCTTTTAATCGATGAGTACCAAGATACGAATGAAGCTCAATACACGCTTGTAAAGCTTTTAGTCGCTGGCCACGGAAATTTATGTGTTGTAGGAGACCCGGACCAATCGATCTACTCGTGGCGAGGTGCAAATTTACGGAACATTTTGGATTTTCAGAGGGATTACCCCGGTGCAAAAGTTATCCGTCTAGAGCAAAACTATCGGAGTGTTACAAACATACTGGATGCCGCCAACGCTTTGATCTCCTATAACGAGCATCGATTAGAAAAGAACCTCTGGAGCGCTTTAGGGGAAGGGGAAAAAATCAAGCTGTTCACAGCAGATGATGAACGTCGCGAAGCTGACTTTATAGCAAAAGAGATCTCAAAGCATCTGTCTCGAGGTCGCTCACTGGACGATATTGTTGTTTTTTATCGAACCAACGCTCAGTCCAGGGTTTTAGAAGATCGTTTTCTCTACCAGCGGATCCCTTATCAGATCATTGGCGGCCTCTCTTTCTATCAACGGAAAGAGATCAAAGATATCATGGCTTATCTGAGGACAGTTCATTCAGGCAGCGATTTCATCTCTTTTGAAAGGGCTTTAATGGTCCCTAAAAGAGGGGTCGGCGAAACAACCATCACCAAGATCAGGTTAGAGGCCAATCGGCTCCGTATGCCCATCTTTGATGCTGTTAAAGAGATGGTAGCAGGTAGAAGCCAGCTGAAGTTAACGGGAAAGGTGGCTGAAGAACTTCGTCAATTTGTCTCCTTCATCGAAAAATTGAGAGAGAAAAAGGAACAGCTTTCTGATTTGGTCCGAGAGACGATTGAAGGAAGCGGCTACATGGGCTTTTTAAAAGAAGATCCTGAAACTTTTGCCGACCGCCGTGAAAACGTTGAGGCCCTTCTAGTTAAAGCGATGGAGTGGGAAACAGAAAGGGAGGATGGAACCCTGTCTCAATTCTTGGAAGAACTTTCATTGAAGGGGCAAATCGATGATCTTGGCAATCAAGGACCGACACTCTCTTTGATGACGATTCATAACGGAAAAGGGTTGGAATATCCTGTGGTCTTTTTGGTTGGGTTAGAAGAGACTTTATTCCCCCACATCAACGCTATGGGTAAAAAAGAGGCGATCGAAGAAGAGCGGCGCCTTTGCTACGTGGGAATGACCCGTGCAAAAGAGACTCTCTATTTGACAACTGCAAGGGGTAGAACCCTTTACGGTGGTTTTCGTCCGATGACCCAAAGCCGTTTCTTAAGAGAAATACCTGGCGAGTACATCGAAAAACTCAGGTACTAAATAGTTACTTAAGAACCGGTATAGGCGGGAATTTAAGGGTGTGGTCGATGTAGTCTTGTGGGAAATGCCGTTTGGTGGCTGCTGTTACGATCGCATTGACATAATCGGGTTCTGGATGGGGTGTGTTTGTTAAGGCTTGTGGATGGCCTATGTCGATCCAAGCTTCTACAAAGCTGTGCGTTGCACCTTCTTTATAAACTTTGACAAGCAGCCTGTCATAAATTCTTGGAACCTCTTCTGACCGATCTAGTCTTTGAAGTTCAGGTTCTGAAACGCGATAAAGGGCTCCAAACACTTTATGGCCGGGTGCAATTGTCACATTGCTCACTGTCCCTTTTTCTTTATACTGTTGTAAATCTAGATTATAGCTAAACTGATAATCAGGTAGGACATAGGTTCCAAGATCAACAGGGTCTGGGCCATCGAGTACTCCTGTTTTATGGATTTTGTCTGGAAGCCAAGTTCCATTCTTAAGCCTTTCCCTGAGAAAGGCTGGATTGAGATTGTAGCCATAGCCAAAGTAATAAAATAGGGGACTTTTATCCATATTTAGGAGCTTGTCATAAAAATATCTTGTCGTGCAAGGAAGTAAATATCTTTTTAAATTGCAACGGGATGGATGATTTTTTGACAAACTTCTTGATAGAATTGATACGAAGGGTGTAAGAATCGGGGTAATTTCCTAATCCCTAATTTATTGCCCTCGGAGCGGAGTACGGTGAATGGTTAAATTATCAAAGACAGAAATCGCCCAGTTTAAAAAAAAACTGGAATATCTCCGCCGATCCATAACTCAAAAATTAGAGGGTGCGGCGGTCGAAGTTAAAACTCCCGATCAGGCTACAGGCTATTCGCAGCATCAGGCCGATCAAGGGACTGACGATTTTGACAGAACAATCAGTCTGGAATTGACGAACAGTGAATTTAATCTGCTAAGGCAAATCGATCGTGCTTTGGAGAAGATCGAAGAAAATACTTATGGCATTTGCGACATCAGTGGAGATGAAATTCCAATCAAAAGACTGGAAGCCATCCCTTATGCTACAATGACTGTCCAGGCTCAAGAAAAGCTTGAAAAAGGTTTGATCTGAATCTCATCGTTTTTATCCTTCTCCTTTTCGGTTTAGATCAGGGGACAAAGTATTGGGTTTCTTCTTCTTTGCCTCCCCTTGGAACGGCGGGGATGGAGTTTCCATATGGGGGAGTTCCTCTTTTTAAAGATTTTTTTGGAATTGAGGGGTCGATCGTCTACGCTGAAAATCGGGGAGCGGCTTGGAATCTTCTGGAAGAGTACCCGGAAGTTTTGTTTACTTTAAGACTCATCCTTATTTTGGTTCTCTTTATCTCTTTTTTTCGGACATCTGGTGTTTTGAGACGTTTTTCTATCTCCTTGATTTTGGTTGGAGCTTTGGGCAATATTTTCGACACAGTAGTGAGAGGACATGTGGTCGATATGTTCTATTTTGTCTTCTTTGGATATTCATACCCGGTTTTTAATGTTGCCGACATCGCCATCGCCGGAGGGGTCATCCTCCTCTGCCTCCTCCCCAAACCCATTGCCGCCACAACTCGAGGCCTCTAAATGGTTAGATTTTCTTTTTTTGGTTTCAGAAAAAGAACTGGCCAGATTTTTTGAACGTTTAGGACCTGTTGTCTTATACCGATCCAAGGGGCTTTTCAAGCCCGGTGTTGCCCGGATGACTATTGAAGAGCTTTTAAAGGTCTACAGGGGCTATTTGGAGGGTTTACAAAAAGGGGAGCAGATCGATCTTGACCCCTTTTACCTTTACATTTCAAAAGAGGACATGGCCCTTTATCACAGACTTCTAGAGGATGGAAGGGAACAAATTTACCCTGTTTTACCTTGTTTAGTGGCGCAACCTGGAAAAATTGTCTATTCCCCTCTTGATGCCTCCTTTAGAAATACTGCCTTTACCGAGGACCCCATTTTGTGGGGGATAAAACTGTCCTATCCACAAATTTATCTCGATCCCCTTTCAAGAGAGCTTTCAAGGGCAGACCGCCCCCCTTCTCCCAATGCTCCTCTTCTCAAAGAATTGAGACAGTGGATCCGTGATGAGACATTTCCTGTGGCGTTTGAGGCAGAAGGTAAAAGACAACAAACAGAATTTCGTTTAGGAAATGAAATAAAAGATATTAAGCACACAGCCATGGAAAAACGGGGTCTTTTTGTCAGTCGAACGTGAATTATTAGCAAAGTTTCAAGCAAAGCAATGGACTCTTGCTTTTGTTGAGTCGTGCACGGGCGGTGATCTGGCTGCTAGGGTCACTAAAATTCCAGACGCCTCAAAAGTCTTTCTAGGATCGATTGTAAGCTATTCTGATCAGCTAAAGAAAGGGCTTTTGGCCGTCAATCCAGAGCTTTTACCAGATAAAGTTGTTTCAGAAGAAGTTGCTTTGGAGATGGTAAAAGGTTTATTTTCTTTGCTCGATCCCACAGTTTGCGTGGCAGTGACAGGCTATGCAGGTCCTTCGGGAAAAGAGGTGGGAAATGTTTGGGTTGCCTATCAAAAAAAGGGTGAAGATCCAAGGGCAATTAACCTTCATTTAACGGGTAGTAGGGAAGAGATCATCCACCAAATTGGGGATATTGTTTTTGCCTACCTCAAAGACGAAATAGTCAAATAACCTGTTATTTTTTATTTTACTCTGTTACACTCTTGTCCCTTATGGATTATGAACTTGTTGATTCTGGAGAAGGGAGAAAACTTGAGAAGTTTGGACCCTATCTTGTAGATCGCCCCACCCCTGTAGCTCTTTGGTCAAAACAAAAAGACGAGGCCCTATGGAAAAAAGCCGATGCTCGTCTTGTTAGAGAAGGTGAAGCGAGCGAATGGCAATGGAACCGGCTGCCTGAGACTTTTATCATCACTTTCAATGGTATTAAGTTTTTATTGAAAGCCACCGATTTTGGTCATCTCGGTATTTTCCCCGAGCATGGGTTGCTGTGGAAAAAAGTAGAACAAGAAATGCCGAAAGGCTCTTCATTACTCAATCTATTTGCCTACTCCGGCGGCCTCACTTTAGCTGCAGCTAGAGCAGGCGCTGAAGTGTGCCATCTGGATGCATCCAAAGGGATGGTCGCTTGGGCCCGAGAAAATGCTGCCCTCAATCATTTAGAAAAAGCCCCGATCCGTTGGATCATCGACGATGTAACTAAGTTTCTCAGAAGGGAGTTAACGCGAGGCCGTAAATACGATGCTATAGTCCTTGACCCTCCGACATTTGGAAGAGGCACTCAGGGTGAAATGTTCAAGATTGAGGAAGGTTTGGTCCAACTTTTACATCTTTGTAAAGATTTGTTGTCTGATCGCCCCCTTTTTGTGATCCTCTCCTGCCACACCCCAGGGTTTACTCCGACGATTTTGTCTCACTTTTTGAGGCAAGAGGTGGGTTGTAAAACCGTGGAAAGTGGGGAACTGTTATTGCCTGGGGAATGGCCGCTCCCTTCCGGCTGCTATGCAAAAGGGAATTTCTAATGGAAGAGATCACAAGCTTAGATAATCCAAAGGTCAAGCTGGCCTTCCATCTTCAAGATCGTCGAGATAGAGATAAAACAGCCCTCTTCTTAATCGAAGGCTACAGGGAACTTCTCCGCGCTGTGGAAGGGAAGCAACCTCTCGACCATATTTTTATCTGCCCAGAGCTGTTTCTTGGCTCTAATGAAGAGGCGCTTCTTGAAAGGGCCAAAGCGAAGATCTACAAAGTTCCAGAGAAAGTCTTTAGGAAGTTGTCTTACCGTGACCGGCCAGACGGGTTATTGGCCGTGGCGCCGCAGCGCCATTTAGGCTTAAAAGATCTGCCAAAAACCTCTCCACGCTTCCTTTTAGTCGCAGAATCGATCGAAAAACCTGGAAATTTGGGCACATTGTTACGGAGTAGCGATGCGGCTGGTATCGATGCTTGTATATTGGCCGACAAAACGACCGATTTGCATAACCCTAATGTGGTTCGCGCAAGCGTTGGAACACTTTTTACTATTCCTGTCATTGAAGCAACAGCAGAAGAGACATTGGCCTATTTAAAGCAGAATAAGATCAAAATCGTCTCTGCCACACCACATGCATCCCTTTCCTATACCGATGCCGATTTGACGGGAGATATTGCCATCGTTGTGGGGACAGAACAGCTCGGATTATCCTCCCTCTGGATGGAAAAAGCCGATATCCAAGTGCGTATCCCGATGAAAGGGAAAGCCGACTCTTTGAATGTGGCAACTGCAGCAACCCTTCTTCTTTTCGAAGCTTTACGTCAAAGAGAAGCTAAATGATTCTGTATCTAGAGAGACAGTTGTTTGTCTGGAACAAGCCTGCCGGTATCGAAACACAAGATGAGGAGGCTCTACAGGAGCTTCGTGACGAGATCAATCGGTTAGAAGGGCGTATTGGTACACCCTTTATCCATCCGATCCATCGGCTCGATCAACCGACCAGCGGTATTGTTGTTTTTGCGAGAAGTTCCAAGGCCCTTTCTAGACTGCAAGAATCTTTAAGAGACCGAAAATGCGAAAAGCGTTACTTGGCATGGGTAGAAGGGGATGTAAAAGAAGAAAAACGGCTTGTTGATAAGCTTAAACATGCCTCCCACCATGCAAAAATTGATGAGGAAGGGAAAGAGTCGGCCTTGAGTTATGAAGTATTGAAAAGGGAAAAAGGAAACTCCCTTTTATTGATCACATTGGAAACTGGCCGTTATCATCAAATCAGGCTTCAACTCTCATCAAGAGGGCATCCCATCTTAGGCGATGTCAAATATGGGGCCAAAAAGAACACCAAGTGCGAAGGGATTTTTCTCCACCACACCTTCTTTTCAATACCACACCCCATCACGGGTGAGTTCCTCCAATTCACTATCGAACCTCCTACATACTTTTAAAAAAATAACAGGATGAGCAGGATCGCCTGCGGCGGCAGGATAAGCTTCACCTCATAAACAATCATCTGGACTAAAGTTATTGTCAATATTGGTGCTTCGCATCGAAAAAGGGGTTTTCTAAGACCAAGCCCCTAAAAAAATAACAATCTGCATGTCATGAACTTTTTAAGTTTGGCGAAGCTTATCCTGCCGCTAGCTCGTCAAGCGATCCTGCTCATCCTGTTATTTTTATTGTGTTTCTTGTGGGGGTGGAGTAAGTTTGCTTTGTGTTGTCAGTACTGTGTCGAGTGATTTGTAGATGTCGACCACACGATCAAGCTCTCTTTGACCTAAAAAAATTTCAGGGTTGGTTGAAAACCGCTCTTCTTGGAAAAGGGCTTTTAATTCTGCCAGAGGAACCAGAAGTGATTTGACAGACCTTGTTTTATCGGCTTTATAAAGAGCCTCTAGACCTTTTTCTATCTCAATGATATTCCGGATGAGGTAATCGCCAAGTCCAACAGGAAGGGTTTTTAAGCCCCGAATTCCCTGCACGAAGGTGTAGATCCCTTTCTCGGCAGATTCTGGGTAACCTTGGTGGATTTCCGACCGGATAATACGTCCTGCTGTTTCAACGCCAGCGGTTGCAAGAGAGGGCATTTGGGGCAGTAGGTGGCCACTAAGCCTCAATAGTCTTCCCAAAATTGCCTGAACAAAGGGGAGGGATCCTTTTTCAGAGGCTTTTCTTCCAGCTACTTCAAGATTATCAAAAAGATAAAGGGCCCGGTATTCTAAGCCGGTTACCCGGTTCGAAAATCCGTTAGGAACAAGTTGCAGGCCTTTATCTGCAAGAGTCAAGCTGTCAGAATGGATCCCTTTTAAAATGGCTTCCACAGCTCCATCTATACTGGCTTTATAATCTCCCAACTCTTTTTCTTCGCCGATTTTTATTTTTTCTGAACTATGACGTGAGGCCATAATAAAAAGGTCAAAAAACAGGGCGATCAAGAAGAAATGAATGGCTAATACGGCCCTTGTATCATTCCAAAATCCGGTATCAAATAGAAGGGGAGGAATGAGAGAAACTAGGGCGATGAAAGGGAGAAAGTAGATGAAAAAAGGTCTGCAAGGGGCTTCTAATTTAGCGATCAAAGGAGAAGCATACTGTTTGATCTTTGCTCGCATCTTTGATCGGTTATTTAACCAAAAGGCATAAAAAACGAGGGCAATGGCAGATATAAATGCTTGTATGCCGCTGATCCATTCTAAATGAGGAGTTGGCGTTGGATTGACCCCACTTATAAAAAAAATGAGGATAAGTACGAGAGAAGCAATTGTTAGCATTAGACTAAGTCACAGGCGTCGCCTGGAATCCATTTTTTGTCTTTTCCTTCCCACTTTACGTTGCACCCAACAGGGTTGGTAAGGGGCGTTGTGATCGGTTTACCGTTCACAAATTCTTCTAGTGCATTTTCTAGATCGTAAGATGTTATTTTTGTAGGGTCGCGAGGTGAATCAACAGCTCTTCCTGTGTAGATCAACTGCCGCTTTCCATCAAAAAGGTAGAAATGTGGGGTTCGCAATGCGCCATAAGCCAAAGCAACCTCTTGGGTCGGGTCGTGAAGATAGAGCCAAGGAAATTTATGCTCTTTGTGCCTATGGACCATCTCTTCGTAAGAATCTTCAGGAACTGTATTGATGCTATTGGAATTGATTCCGATAAATGCAATCCCTTGAGGGGTAAATTTTTCAACCGTAGCGCGGGTGACTTCATCTGAAGCTTTAACATAAGGGCAGTGGTTGCAGGTAAAAAACACGACAATTCCTTTTGCAGACCTAAATCCGCTTAAAGAATGGAGTTTTCCGTCTGTCCCTTTCAAAGAGAAATTTGGAGCTTTGGCACCAAGTGACAGTGTAAATGGCTTTTTCATTGTTTGAGTCATAATTGCGCAGGTTATCAGAATCCAACTTTATTGAAACCTGTGGATTCATCGCGAAGTTTCTTGAAGATTCATCACGAAGAGACGAGGACACGTAAGTGTCGTTCAATGTCATCAACTTAAAAATACTTATATACACCTTCGTGAAGTACATCCATGTCTTAACCGCAGTTTTTTTTGTCTTTCATATTTACGATTTAACCTTACAGGGCAAAGGCTCCTCCTAAATTCTGTCTTTAATCTTTCACAAAAAATTTCCACATCAAAATCCGGATCTAACATGTTGACGATTAGTTCGTCTTTCAACGCACTTATTGCTATTCGTTTGTTAACCTTGTAGCTGTATTTAAATCCTTTCACCCTATTTTCTTTTTCAAGCTCTTCTTCAGCTTCTTGCATCAATAGTGATGCTATATTTGCTGTAAATACCAGAGCAAAAAACTCCTGTTCGATCGCAAGCTCTGAATATCCACTAAAATTTTCTAATTCCAAAGTCACTTTATGCCATTTATAGTTTTCCTCTACTCCCCATCTCATTCCATAAAGAAATTGGAAATCACTTTTTTAGTAAGAATTTTGGTCGATTAAAGAAGTAATAAGGAGTTCTTTCTCACCGGTATTTAAAACCACTACAATCATTCGCACGTCAACATAGGCTGTTTTTAAATCTATTGAAGGAACTCTTTTCACTATCTCCTCGTAATGCCAATTATTTGGTGTTTTAGCCCATAACCGAATAATTGAGTCCTCTTCTCCAGCTTCAAAAGCCTGTCTAATTTTACCAAAACATACAGAAGGAGAGCATCTCATCAAAAAGTCTTTTCTCTGATTAGCTAAATAGAAAAGCAGACCTAGCGATGGATAACCTCTGTCAAATATGTAGAGATCTTTTGTTTTGTCGTGATTAAGTTTTTTGAGTGCCTCTATATGTCTAACTGCCAAGTCTCTTTCTGAACTCTTACAAGTGCTAATTTGTGCATCTAGAGTGATCTTATTTAAAACATCATACGCATAAGAAATTTTTGCCATAGCTAAAGTTGGTCCATTTTGGTTTATGGCCATTCCAAATGCTATTTTAATGCGTTCTTGTTGTGGAAGTTGAATGTCTGAACCATCGATAGCGATTACTCTTAAGCCTTGCCAGGTTATATACTCATTATCAGAATAAAACTCTTCTACCAATTTTTGGTTTAATAAAACGAAGGTCTTGCTAGAGAGCTTCTTCCGTGCTTTGCAAAGAGCTTGCTTTGTAACAGGTTTTAAATTTGATTTTTTACAAAATTCATTCAAGCTAACTTGTAGGCTCTTCTTTGCCAAGTTAATAAAGAAAAAAACTAAAGATGGAAAATTTAGTATTCTTTCTCTAACAAAATCTTTGACGCTCATACGGCCTTGATTTTTCAATTCTTCACTTCCAATATAGGCTATAAGGGTTGCAAGGATCGAAGCTTTTTTTTGGAATGCATAGTTTCTCTTTCAAATTTTTAAGAAAGATAGGCTATGAAAGAAATCTGTGCATATGGATATTTTTAAGTTGATGACATTGAGTGTCGTTTAGAACGCAGGTTGATTTAAAAAGATGCCGCACGCGCTAGAAGCGCGGCGTGAGTGGGGCGCCGCCGCTGCAGACGGCGCCCCTCACCGAAGCTTCGAGCTAGCAAGCAAGGGCTTTATCTTTGGGTTCTCGCCCAGTTGTCTGGAAGAAGTTCGTATAGCTTGTTGGCCGGATGATCGTTGAGACGTCTCATGATATCTTCTAGATGGTCTCGGGGATTTATTTTGAGGGTACGGCAGGTCTGTATGAGTGAGAGGGCCACTGCTGCGGCTTCTGCACCCCCTTCACTACCGACGAAGAGCCAGTTTTTACGGCCGATAGCAAGAGGGCGGATGGCCCTTTCCGCTGTGTTGTTGTCTAAGCGACCGGTCGGATGGAGTGTGTAGTTTTTCAGGTGCGGGATCAGGCTACAGAAGTAGCCAAGTGCTTCTCTCAGTTTTGACTTGGGGAGAAGTTTGCCCGACGTTAATTTCTCTTTGATATGTGTGATGAGTTCATCGATGATCGGAACCTCTTCTGATTGTCGGATTTGCAATCGCTCTTCTGGTGGAGATCCAAGAGCCTTTCTCTCTAGGAGAAACAGGGATTGGATTTTTTCTAGCACCCACTCTCTTAATGGGTCATTTGTTTCTGCATCGAAAAATTTGCGCCTAATGTGGCTAAAACAGGCATAGAGAAAACGGTACCATTTTCTCCCTATAAATGCTAGCAGAAAATGCCTTTAAGATAGCTTATAGCGACGGTTCATTCGTTTCGGCGTTACCCCTTCAAGGATCATCAGAAACTTTCTTCTGTCAACTTGAGGTTCTCCAGAAGAGAGTTTGCCAAAGAGCCCCTTCTCCAGTCGTTTTAGCCAAATAGCAATGCTATCCCCATCCCAGTATAGAATTTTCATCAGGTTCCGTCTTTTGTTGAGGAAGACAAAATAGGCTCCGCTCACCACCTGCTCTTTCAAAACAGACTCAATTAAAAATGAAAGTCCCTCAAAGCCATTTCTAAGATCAACTGGCGATCTGAAAAGGAAGATCTTGGAGTTGGCTGGGTAGGCTAGCATGACAGATGTTTTAAAAGTTGTCGGAGTTTTGCCAACTGGTCCACACCGGTCAAGGAAATGGTGACGCCCTTCCATTGGATCTGAACTTCTTCAGACACCGTCTCTTTTAGCTCAACAAAGACGGCTTGATGCTCTAGACTCTTTCCCAAAAGCTTTTTCTTCCAATCCAGTAGCTGAATGTAAGAAACTTTGTTTTCTTTTGACCATCGCCAAGCGGTTTTACCGCTTGAGTTCCACTCTTCAACTATCTTTATCCATTTTTCTCTTGTGGCGCTCCTGGTAAGTCTCATCCTATTTCTCCCTTAAAAAGAAATAAGCTAACAACCCGGCTTGGCTAAAACAACCTGTGCTTCAGCTGACAGTTACATCTCTTCTTTAAATCAACCTGGAGTTTAGACGACGCTTACAGCAAAACAGCTCCTATGCACTGCCAAATGACCTTCGTCCTGTTTTGCAAATACTTATTAATAACCCTTTGAGAGAACCCGGAAAGAGATCTCTTAGCTCAACAAACCTAAATTTCTTTCTTTAGAAACCTTGGCGCGATAGCCTACTATTCCAATTCAGGAAGAAGGTTGGCGAACTAGCTCTGAATGCGCGTTTACGATGTTATAGCTAAATTGGCACGCAAAATTAAAAAAAGATCCTATAGTGTGATTGTAATTGCCTTCCCCGGGTGTCTGATTGTCGATTCTGTGATTAACATCAACTTCATTAGAAGGCAGTCTTGCAACTGAAAATGTAATATAGACCCATTCGTGCATATACGGTCCACCATCATAAGTTCCCCAATATCCCCTAGGAGTGACGGGCAAATTTTCTCCACTAAAGCTCTTTAGACTGTGATTTTCTTCCCTTCGCATACCTGAATAGGAATATAAACAATAATAAAAACCTAAGTTAAATGCCTTTCCCGTAACTTCTCTACAAAGTGGACAAAGAGTGTTAGCTGCAGCATCTTGCATATCAAATGTGCCGAACCCCGGATTGTAAATAATAGCCTCATCAAACGCTATACACCTATTATTGGCACAAAAAGCTTCTAAGTTTAAACCTGGGCCTATTTGTCGCCACATAGACACATCTTCGGAAACTTCTTTTAGAAACATGCCTCTAGCAAATTCTGGGAGACGATGAGGAAGTCTTCCTCGGCCGTTAAAACCTAATCTTAGATCACATCTAGACTGATTTTCAATTCCATAATCTAGCAATTTTTTATAATCTCTTAAAAAGACACCATTGAAAGATAAAAGCTGCAAGTCAACAGGGATTGATTCCTGAGCCATGATTTTATGTTTTAACCTAATGATTTTTGTCGTTCTCTTAAATGAAAATGTAAATTGCCTCCCCGTTAGCGTCTGAACAACTAAGGTTATTAATTCGGGAGGAAGAATTTGCAAATCTAGTGTTGAGGTATCTACAATATTGAAGTCGTCTAACCTCCTCTCTGCCACTAAATTTACATCTCGAAAAATTAGCTTTTGCCTATCTTGAGGAATCCTTTCTTTTTCAAAAATTAAATCTTGGATTTTTCCAACAGTATCAGTTGGATTAACATGAAAGATCCAATCGCTTCCGTACATGTGTTTCACAAAAAGTGAAATCTGTTGGTTGGGGGAACTAGATGAAGTTGCTATTTGTGAATGAACGATAGAAGCCATATTTACCCCAATTTGAAAGCGGATCTTAGAGAGAAGGGAAGCGTCACCATCTGAACTTCTAACTGAACCCTAATACCAAGCGCAAAGCCTACCAAATAGTTTTATTCATGAAAAGTTCATTTCAACACCTCAGTCAATTCCAATCATGTTAAATTATTCCGGTTTTCCAAACGGTGTAATTTCTTCAAAACAAACTGACAAAGCTGTTAGGAGGTTTTGTGCTATCTTTCAAAGTAGTAAGAACAATCTACTCCAGTATTCTATCAAAAAACCCCCAGGATGGCTCTTAAATTATTATTTTGTTTAATAACAGGAGAAAAGGTCAATCCGCACAACACTTCTTCCATGACAAATTTATGTCATTGCAAATTTGTTGACTAAATGGCTCCTTTTCTTTAGCTTTGATTTTTCTTTTAACCAAAGGATAATGAGATGTCCGCTCTTTCAGGAACAAATAGGGCTATTGCCTTGACGACTGATACATTCAATGTTTTTTATAGTGTAGAAGTAATAAACAAGAGACGAGAAATGGGGCAAGATATTTCCGTTGAAACTGTAGATGTTGCCAACAAATTAACTCTTTTAGGATTTGGCCTTGTAGAGTTCGGTCTTTTATTAGCTAATGCCCAGACAAGGACATTGGAATATCTAAAATATTTCGAAACTATTCCTAGAGTCCTCAACATTCCTATTCAATACGCAGTAGCTGCGAGGCATAACAATGGCTCATTTATTGCAAATATAGCAGCATTCGAAAGAGGTGTAGTGGCACCAATTCTTGGCTACCTTAGAGTAAGTGCTGAACGAGACTTCTATTCAGAAAAAAATTCCCTAGAGACTGGCTTAGATAACGATGGCCAGAAAATCACTGATCCAACTGAATGTAAAAAGAATATGGAAACCTCTGCTAAGCTAGCATCTACTGCTGTTAAGATAAAGCTTGGAGCTGACTGTTGCTCCGGGACAATAGGCCTGGGTTTATCCGGATTAGTTTTTCAGGAATTAGCTGCGTACTTTCAACCACCAATTCCTCAGCAGACACTACCAGTCCCTCAGCAAAATAGTACCGCTCAGGATCCATTCGATGAAAATGATGAGATCAGCCTTCTAGCTCTCGACCGTATTCCACAACCCTTGCATGGAGACCCTGTATTTTCAGCCTACAGTTGTGCAATTGGGCTAATGCCTATAAGGTTTGTAGTGGGGGATCCAACAACTAATCCTCCGGTCATATATGAAAAGTCAGTTATTTTAAATTGGCTTGCAAGAAATCCTATTAATCCAACATCTCCAATTAGTCGTAGACCCTTACAGCCAGATCAATTACTTCCTAGGCCAGGAATACAAGCTTTAATAGATTCAAGGTTAGCCTTATATTCTAAGGGACTCAACGAATATTTGAGTACTAACGTGAATACACCAGTTGATGAAACAATAATAGCGCAAGCCAGACAAGAACAGCCGAACATTCAGATTGCTGAGTAATTTAATTTAATAATTAAAAATTTTATCAAAATAAAAAAATAGGTAAAAATGACGGTAAACACTAGTTATCAATTACTAAAATCCTTTGAAATGGGGTTTTCATCTTTTTTGGGGGTAATGGAAATTGCTGATGCCGGAAAGTGTGCAAAAAACACAATAAGGAATCAGAACATTAATACCCGAAAGAAAGTCCTTCTTGTTGGTACTGATGTTTTATTTATTCTTGCTCGTGGTACAGAAATGTATGAAACACTAAATAGAAATATTTTTGGACGAGATCGAATAATTGTCAAGATAGTATCAATTGGTTCTCGTTGCGTTAGGTCTGTAGTTAGCAATCCTGACCCGCTATTAAATCCAACTAAATTAGATGCAGCAGATCTGTTGGCTACTACCATAAGATCTGTAACAGAAGTTTTGGTAGATGAAGTATTTAAACCTCCCGCTGATTCTGTAAAAGTTTTGACAAATGATTTATTTAGATCTCCCGAGGATTCTACAAGAAAAATATCCGGACGATTAATGTCATGGACTCAACTAGCGCATCAAGTATCAAGTGCTTGTGCGAGGGTAATTAGCATTGTAAAGTTTTTTAATGGTATGAATCTGAGAAATAATAGATCTGAACAGAACGAAAGAAGGGAAGCCGGTGAACAAGATCAACAAAGACTCTTTGAGTTAAAGGCTGAAGCTCAACGAGAGCTGTTGGAGGCAGAAACTATAGAAGACTTACGTTCTATACCACTTAATTTTATTGATGACGATGTTTTCAGCAACTACATCTGCGGTATTACAAAAAGGCGAATTCGTTATATTGTTGTTGTGTTTGAAACGTTGTCGGATGTAAATCCGATTTACTACGAAAAAGAGGCCTTTAACAATTGGTGCCAAACCCATACTGTTGACAAACCTCCCAAGTGGCCAGTAGACTTAATTTTCACAGTGGATAGTGTAGTAGAAGATAGGCTTGCCCAAAATTTAATCAATAATAGGTTGAAAATGATTTTTCCTAGAGAAAAACAAAGAGTTCTTCGTGAGCTAGCTGAACAAAGATCTATAAATCCAACACCTCAGGCACAAAATTAAGGAGATCTGTTATGAATTACATAGATACAGCTGTTGCTATTTTTGGATTTCAGCAATCATTACATTATATTTGTAATAAAAAACCGCTAAGTGATGTTGCACTCAAGATTAAAACATTCGAAATTTATCTTCAAAAAAAGGTTTCAAAAAAAACTTGGATTATGGCCACACAGGTTGTATGGGAAAATCTTCCTTACGCACTAATTATCCTTTCTGCTGCTGGTCTGGAACCTAAACAAACTGATAACTCTAGCGTTGTATCAGCCAAAATTGCATTGGTCTCCTCACTGAGCTCGGTTATTTGGTTTGTTCGTGCGGTCACCAAAAGATTATGGAACGATACAAATCGAGAGGAGGCAAGACCGGATATGGAAACAAAGATCCCTAGACGTTTCCACAAAGACCCACTCCTACGATCCTTCACATGCTTCATTACTAAGATGCCCATATGCGAGATAGTCTATGATCCCGATGGCGTAACATGCTATGAGAAAGATGAGATCTTAAGACATCTTATAATAAGCCCTTTCTCCCCAGCAACAAAACGTCTTTTGAGTCCATTTGAACTTGTTCCTGCTCCCGGTAGGCAGGCTCTGATTACTTATCGAATAGAATGTCTGAAAAACAAAGAAAAGGAAAATAATGGCACTAACAACTCTAAATAGAATATTGGATAAAACTTTTAATTTTTTAATGGCTTGTGAATTTGGAGAATCTTTAGTTGATACATGTCAAAGTGTTTTTAATGAAAAATTGACAATTAATGAAAAAGTTTCCCGCTGTGGGTCAAACGTTATTTTCATTGCTGCTCAAGGGGCTGATTTTTACGCTACCCGTAGAAATGAATTGAAAGCAGAAGAAAAATTAGCTTTAAGGTCAGCTGTTAGTGCATCTAGTATCATGAAGCAGGGGGTACGTCTTTTTACCAATAACCCTGAGAAACAACGAGAAGGCTTGCTATTTGGTGCAGTCGTTCTCATTAGAGGAGCTGATGTCGCCTCATTAGCGGCAGAGCTTGAATCTAGCCAATTGAATGGTTATCTTACGGCAACGATTAAGGCGACACTCCCTTTGACAAAAATTATTGCACAGCTATTCCTTCCTGCCGCTTGGTTGAGTAATCAACCACAGCTAAATAATATATCTAAGTTTCAGACTATACCAGATGTCTTTGCGAACAACGGTCTTTTGACTCAATTTATCTGTAGAATTTCCAAAAAACCTATTCGCTTTGCTTTTGTTATAACGCAAACTCAATATGATGAGAAACCTGTTTATTATGAAAGAGACATCATCATCCAGAGATTTGCTAGTGGAGTAAAACCTCCAGGTTGGCCCGAGGAGCTGGAATTCGACCAGAGATTTATATCCCCTAGCGAATTTGCTCAAAAATTGATTGACAGAACACTTGAAAAACTAGTACAGGAAATTAGTGTTGAAATTGACGGAGTTGAAATCAATCTGTTGTAAGTCGATTTATCAATTAAACTCCAATGAAAATAAAAAGAGAAGGAAAGGTACATTTTTATTATGGCAATTTTACCAACAAGTTACATTTACCACGCAACAACTTCTGTTCTATTTGGAACGCCAAATAGAACAAAGTTGAGCTTTATATTTGCTTTTACCGCAAATTACTACTTAGCAAAAAATTTCAATCCAGATCAGTGTTCATCGACTATTAAACGGCCTTTTTTTCAAAGGCTTTCTTCTGTTGTCCTATTTGACAATGCACTGATTGCCTCAGCAATTTACCTAAAAATAATCCATGATCATTCCCTTAAAGCTGTCCCCTTTGCACTTATTGGTTCATATTTTTACATTGCTACCATTGCTATCATACTAGACAAAATAAGACAGATTTTCGACATGGCTCTTCAATGCTTACCTAGCTCTCCTTTTTTAGCTTTCTTAGAAGAAAAAATTGCTCCAACAGATTATAAAGCTATTTTATTAGATTCCGTACCACAGGAATCACGAGCCATGTTATTAGAGAATAGAGCAACACAGGCATTAAGGGCCTGGCTTCGGACTTAGTAAGTGGTAGAAATTTTAAAACCTCTATCTAAAAAAGTTCCTGTACCACTTTCCCAGTACAAGCTTAAACGAATTTCATTTTAATAACGAAAGGATTGATCACTTGCAATAAAAATTGCAGAAAAAATATGCGTAAGGAGGGCTGCAATCGCAGCTGATTCATAAATTTTCAGGATATTTATATTTGTCGCCCCTAGTTCCATACGACCTAGCCCCACGCGAATGGACAAGAAACTAATCATTGTTAATGTGTGGACAATAGTTTTCCCATGGGTATTTGTTTTATGCCAAAAATCATCGTAATTGTTAATTGCTTTAAATGCGAGGTTAATTGGATTAATCATTTTATCACCTGTGTGTAACGATTATATTATTTGTAATGGGAATGTTCATGCCTAAATGTGTTTGTGTAAAGTAATCTTTTGACCGAACAAGTTGCTCTTTTTCTCTCGCTTGGGCCTGAGATTGCCCCTCTTCTAAATGGGCAACTTTTGCTATTAACCTTAATCTTCTTTGGGTATTTATCTCTGCAGTAAATCTTTTTGTTATATCATGTTTTTTTCCTTGTGCATTGGCAAACCTTACAAAGAGAAACGTTAACATTGATACCTGGGAACTAATAATTGCGGTACGCCCACCCCTTCTCAAATTCGCAGTTCTTTGAGCTTCTCGCACTGTGTGATATGAGCCAAGATTCCTTGTTCTTTCTTCATTCCAGCCAATAAGTGCAGGTCCTGGCACATCATTAGTGATTCTAGCATACAGTACTGCTCCAGTTAATCCACTCGGACCAATTCCAATGCTTAAAGTTTGAAAGAAAATATTGCTTATACTTAGATCTTTATCTACTTCTTTTAGAAGATTTCCTAACATCTTCTCTTCTTGAGCTAGTATTTTGCTTTCAGCTTGATCCATTTGGGATAAGAGTGGGCATAACTCCTGACCTTGCAATGCAGGGACTGATGCTGCAAGCATATATTGACGAGTGACAGATAATGGGGACATCGACAGATTTTCTTTAGAAAACAAAACTATAACACAGCATTCTGCCATTAAACATCATTAAAGCTCCACCTTTGCTGAATAGAAATGAGCGGTGCCCTTCCTCCTAGTCGCGTTGATGAGTCCGATACGGATTCTGCCATCTGGCGCTCTCCCAATAGATTACATTCGATTTGTAAACTACGCTTTGCCAAGTGAAGAATAGTCGAGAGCAATATACGAAAGGGGAGTTTACGATGGCGTTGTTGCATAATACCCCTGACATGCAACCAAAAGGCATGTGAAAAAAAAGCATGGAGTATTCTGTTTTCGACAAAAAAACGGAAGAATACTCCATGCAAGGTATAGCAAATTATAAAATTTGCAACTGGGCCGATTATAACAAAGCTCCGATCCATTGCCTAATGACCTTCGTCCTGTTTTGCAAATACTTATCAATAACCCTTTGAAAGAACCCGGAAAGAGATCTCTTAGCTCAACAATCCTAAATTTCTTTCTTTAGAAACCTTGGCGCGATAGCCTACTATTCCAATTCAGGAAGAAGATTGGCGAACTAGCTCTGAATGCGCGTTTACGATGTTATAGCTAAATTGGCACGCAAAATTAAAAAAAGATCCTATAGTGTGATTGTAATTGCCTTCCCTGGGTGTCTGATTGTCGATTCTGTGATTAACATCAACTTCGACTCCAAAGCTGGCCGCTTCCTGGGCCACGATCCGATTATCTATCCAACCTGCCTCGACCTTTATGCCTACGCAAATGGTGACCTTTTCAATTTCAGGGATCTAAGTGGACGTTTTGCTTCATGTTCTTATGACGTTCTAAATTCTTGCGTGATTGGTACAGGAAATATATTCGATTTTACCGCTTCAGTGAATGGAGCAGGACCATCACAATCTTCTGCCCCCAGTCATCATCAACCAAAGAAGCTTCTAGATGTTTTAATGCGTTTGGCGCGCGAGGCTTTCATGCCAAGGGAATTCGAATTAACTCGGACACTCAAAGTTTACATGAAAGAAGAGATTGCCAGGTTTGGCAATTTCGACAAAGCAGCAACAAAAGACCCTAGAGTTAACAGCACAGTACAACGCAAAAGCCGAGAAATTGACCAATGAACCCGAGATCGACTACGAAGCAATTTCGTCACATCAATTCTCAAGAATATGTGGGCTTGTGAATTGTTAAATTTTGAGAATCGACAAAAGAATGTTCATAAGTTAGAATTGCTTAGTTTGTTCTCAAAAAAGGTAGAAGAGTGAGTAGTAGCAACTTGACAATTAGCAATAATCAGGGATGGTCTATCCAAACACAACTTTCTGGTGAAAGGTTGTTTGTAAAGGTCAAAGACGACTGGGGTCAGGTTCCGAAAAAGGTAGTATTGCTTCTCACCCAAATTGAGCCTGCCGATAACGGAAAACCGATTGGAGTTTTCCTAGAAAAAACCGTTAGGAAGCTTAGTGCGCAAAACAATAAGTTTGGTTTTCAAGTTCAGAAGCACCAAGAGATCTTTTGGGTCGTGTTTGGGCCCTATGGTCTTTCAGGGGGTGCACCTGGGGATCGTGTTGGCCGTAGCATGGCAATCGCCGGAGGTACCGCTCAAGCAGTCGCTGGAGCAGTCCTTATAGTGTCAGGCACAAGGTGGATAGCTGTTCCAGGTGCAATGCTTATTAGTGCAGGAGTCAACTCTGCTCTATATGCCAGTCGTTCTAGTGAAGCCAGTTATAATCAACGAGAGTATCTTGGATATATGGGCCTTGGAGCTGCCAGTGGTCTTATTTCTGGTGGTGTTAGAGCGTTAAATCCTGTCGTTGGTCATGCGGGTGATGTTATTAATTCCGTTGGTGCTGGTTTAGGTAATTTCGCCTTGTTCTCTGGGGTTGACAGAGAAAATATGACAAGTAATCGATTTGTTTCAACTTTAGTCGGAAGTGTCCTTGGTAATGGCGTGGCTCAGGGCGCTGGCGCTCTATTTTCAAGAGCTGTAGCTGAAGTCACTGACAATATATACATGGGGTCTTTATTAGGGTTTGCGAAAGGGGCTTTATCTGGATTTGCAAGTGCAGGCACCTCAATAGTCGCCGGAAATTATTGGGAAGGTAAAGATCTGAACTATCAACTCTTAGATTCTGTAGTTGCCGCTGCCATGATGGGTGGAATCACTGGAGGCGCAAGAAATGCTAAAACCTATTATGATAGATATAAGGCCATAAGAGAAAATAGTATTGCTGAGCGCAGCGAGAAAGCATGGAATAAGCTTAGTGAGGCGGATGAGCAACAGTCAGAGGCTCAGAATAATCTAGAAGAAGCAATGCTCGCTGAAATAGACAAAATGAGAAAGGTGGAGATAGTTACAGGAAAGATGCTTACGCTTGAACTTCAAGAGAAGCAAATCTTGGCAAATATTGATGAATTAAAGAGTGTAAATCCTCAAGATCCTCAGATAGTGACTAGAGAAACAGAGCTCAAGCAAGTGCAGGCGGCAAGTCTAGTCGCTCTTGGTGAGCTTGATCAGTTGATGACTAGTTGGGACAAGGCTGCAGAACAACGGTCTCAAAACTTCGACGAATTTAGTGAGGCCAATAAAAATGTTAGAGGTGCTTCTGCAGCTTTTGACCAAGCTTCTTTAGCAATAAGACCTCCTCCGCTTCAATTCGATCCAAGGTCACTTGAAGATTTAGATCGAATATTTTCGATCTCATTGTCTGAAATCACTTTTAGGGCAATCACAAAAGAACAATGGCTCGAGTTGGTTGGCCATGTGGTGTTAGTACACGCACTTCCATTGGGTTCAAGTTCTACTACAGGTAGCATTTCGCTTGAAAATCATCTTCGTAGTCACTTGACTAGAGATGGAGAGCTGAGAGCCGATCTTGATTACCAAAATCAGCTTTTTGGGGAAATGCAAAGGAATCCCCATATCCACTGGGCTTGGAATCAACTTACTCAAAGAAGGGAAGGGGAGTCCGGAGCTTCTTTGATTGCTGTCTTGGAGCCGATGGATACTTTTGAAAATGGGACTAGCACCCATAGTCTCTACAGCATTTCCCCATATGATACCCTTACTATAGGAAAGCATAGACTTACAGATCGTTCCATTCTTCTTATACCCGATGAACTCGAAGTATTTGCAAGGTCCTACTTAACTGGCTTTAGGGGCAAGATTGTAGGTTATCGAAGGCAAAATCAAGCAGATGGGAGCCTTGGCCTCAGAAAGGCCGCTTATCAGGTTTTACTAGATCAGTTCCCCGATACATGGCATCTGATCGACCCTAATCACCCGACTGTTAAGATTGCGGATCAAGATAGGCCGACGAAACACGGCTATTCTCAAGAGACCTGTATTGCAAAGAGCAATGGCGAAATCATCAACCTGATTCGAATGGCAGGTGATAAGAAGCGAGATGTCGGCACTTCAGCTCTTCATGAGGCATTAAGGGCTCCGAAGTTCATAGGTATTCCTATGAAAAGCTTTACCTTTTGGCTTGAGGAGGATCACCCCTTTTTCAACTATTTTAATGCCTTCAAAGCTAATCAAGGATCAGTTAGGAATAACCCTAGGTCGGTAGGTTACGCTTTGGAATCAAATATTCCAGATCTATTTATTTTAGAGGCTTTAAAATTTAAAAAAGAAATGTCCATGTTTGCCTCCTCTACAAAAGCGAGAGAGGTAGGTGATTATGTGTTTTATCAGGCTCTCCTTATAGATATGTATAGTGTCTTTTTTGCTAACTACCCAAATGATACCTTCAATTTCACTCCGCCAGAGATAGATTTAATCATTTCTACTCATAAAGCCACATTATTATGGTGCTTAGAGACGCTTAGCGAGAGAATGAGCGATAGGTCAAGCCGAAAAATCCACTATAGTCAGTATAAGAATGTCTTCGAAAAGGCTATTCGGTCCATGCTAAATGTTAAAGCGCAGCTTACTAATCTCATTTCCAGCGAATCCAGCGCAGTTTTAGAAGAGGTTATACAGATTATCGATGGTGCTTTATTGAGTGAAGAGTGGAGGCTTGTTTGCGAAGAAAATGCCCGAGTAGATTTTGATCAAAGCAGGCCTCTACCTATCGCTGCGATGGATTTTATTGAAAAAATTGAAGAGATTTTGCCTCACGATCAAGAAGCACTGGCCTCTAGCCTTTGTTTCATCCATGCTCAGATTGGAGCTGAGGGGGTATTTGGATCTAATAGAAAGAAGAAACTTTACGTAGAATATGGCCTCAAGAACTATCTTCGTAAAATATTATATCGTTCTGTTAACGATCAAACTTTACCAACTTTACAATTCCCTTTTGGGTTGCAGCCAGTCGACAAAACTCTACAACCTGGTAATAGTTTATTTGACAATATAGCCTATCAACTTAATCCAACATTATCTGTGCGGAAGTTGAAGGAAGAAAGTGCGAGACTACGTCAGATCACTGTGGCATACATGAAAGAGAATCGTAAAAAATTTCAGTTTCTTAACTCAAATATGTCGGGAGAGCTACTGGTAGGAATGAGAATTCAAGGGCTTAGTTACAAGAATTCGGATGATTACCTTAAGAATATGGCCAAAGATAACGTATTGCCAGATGAGCATGTTGTCCAAGCATTAGCGTTTGTTCTTAACTGTCAAATAGTTGATGTTAAGCCCCGAGATGCTGAGAAACCATTCTTAATAAATGGTAATGTCACAGCGGAGGTGAATCCTTTGCTTATAGCATCAAAAGAACAATATTTCTGTTCGCTATACCCACCCGCAGACTTGAGAACCGAAGAGATTTATGCTGAAATTGTAAGGTTAGTTACAAAACGATAGACGTTAAAAGAAAACCCACGGTTGTTTCTAAATATTTAATATTTGTGGGTAAAAAATTATATCAGCATTAACGTTAGCTCACGGGTTGAGCGGAGCGTGGTTAAGGAGTGTATTTCACTCTCTTTTACTGAGCTTTTTCTTAAGGTGAGAGTGTTAATCTTTGTTTTTGGTAATATGGTGACTAGATGCTTTGCCCCTTCGCCTTCTATATAATTCCAGAGTAAGCTAAGAGAGGAAATTTGAGTTTGAGGTAAAGCGGTTGCCAAGACGTTTATTTCATTCTCATTTATTGAGATCAAAGCAATATCTAGTTTAGAAATGCTGGTGCTCTGTAAAGATCTGGAGAGGAGCTCCATATTTCTTATTCCCATATGTGTATCGGAAATTTTAAGACTTATTACTCTGCTGTAATTGATGATAGGCACGATAGCGATTAAGTCATGTTGATTCAATGTGACACCTTCAGACGACAAAAGTTCTGGAGGAGTTGTATGTTTTTCTAGTTCAAAATAGGTCGCACCGATCTTCCGTTGGAAAAGCTTCATCACACCATTTCCAATGGTTCTTTCGAGGTTAGAATCTTGGTTAGCTTCAGTGTTGACATGGAAGCGAATTAGGCGACAGAAATCTGGTGAAAGCTGTTGGGCAAACTCAGGAAAGCTTTCCTCGATAATGGTTTGAAGGTTAAGAGGTGTCTGATCGACGTTGATGGTGGCTTCGAAGGAGGCTCTGACAATTGCTTTAGAGAGGCTTTTGTTATTGTTTGCTTTGAGTTCTTTGAGGTTGGGGGCTTCTATTTGAAGGGAGGTTAAACGATCACACCCTGAAATATGAAGTTTTTCCAGATGGGAAAATTGGTAAGGAGAACCTGATAGCCAGCCTAGTTTTTCCATCTTTTTAAGGTTATAGCAACCATTGAGGTAAAACTCTTTTAGCTTACATTGCTCAATTCCTGGGGGGATGGACTCAATTCCTGAATCTGTTAGGTCGAGGATCTTAAGATTGGGATGGAAGAAAGAAGAAAGATCTTCGGATCTTAAGCCAGCACAATGTGTAAGGGTAATGACCTCAGGCTTGGGGTCTTTAGAGGCGAAGAGCTGTAACACTCTTTGAAGAACCATTCTTTGCCCTTCAATGTCAGGCTTGCCATGTCTAGTGATCGTCTGAAAATCAACTCGTAATGATCGCTCATCCATTAGGATGAATTGATCAGCGGAAGTGGGAACTGCTGGCTGAAGGCGGGAGGTTTCTAAGAGGTCCGCCTTTCTTCTGACGGCATCGATTAAGAGAAGAACCATGACTCCTGTGAAGCCAAAGGCCAAAGGGGGAGACAATAGTCCAAAAGAGGCAGCTGATATAGAGGCACTTAAAAGGAATGCATGGGGTTCAGAGCGTTCCAATGATGAGATTAACCTTGTTTGGAGGCTTTCTGCTGGATTGGTAGAATGGTAGTTTTCTTGGTTTAAACTCCAAGGCAGCCCTGCTTTGTTGAAGGCGTAGATCTGGGTTTCTTTAAAGCGCAAAAAAAGGTTGTTGATGACAGGGAGTGTGTAGAGAAGGCGGGCGGCGTGACAGTCCCAGGTTTCTAGCCAGTTATGGTTGACGTTGAAACATTTTCTTCCAAAATCGCCCCACTGGATCAAGTTGTTTGGAATCAATGACATTTTTTGCTCCTCCAGTGAAGGCCGATTTTAAAGCTTTATGTCTATAGTATCATTATCAAAAAAATATGTGCAATCGTTTAGAGGTAAACCGTATAAAAAGCTAGGGTAAAAACTCAACTCTTTAAGATGATGGGCGCTCTTTAGTTTAACTTTAAGTTGATTCCCCGTTCTGAGCAGTCGGCTGTGAGTGTACGAACATCAACCTCATTTAAAGAAGTTTTTACTAGTTCGATTTCAATAATTTTCGTTTCTGGTAATTTGTAAATTAAACATTTGGCCGCATCACCCTCTATAAAATCACAGATTAGGCTCAGGCTGGAAATCTGAGTACGCTGTAGATTTTTAAATAGTCTTTCAATTTCTTTTTCGGTTATGACAATCCCCCCAAGGTAGAGCTTTGTAATCTTGGTTTTTGGCAAGAAACTTGACAAAATCTCCATTCCATCTTGTTCAATAGAAGTTCCATATAAGTCCAATTTGAGAATGTTACTGTAGAGTAGAATTGGCTCGATTGCTTTTATGTCATTTTTTGATAACTTTATGTTCTCAAATGACAATTCCACTGGTGGGGTTGGGTGTATATCAAGTTTGAAATAGGTCATTCCTATTTTTCTTTGGAAAATTTTTATTAATCCTCCTCCAATTGTTTTTTCATGCTTTGAAGTATCGTTATTTGCTGCGGTGTTCAGGTGATAGCGTAGGACACTGCAGAAATCTAAAGAGACATCGGCAAACTCTGGAAAGCTTTCCTCGATAACAGTTTGCAGATTAAGAGGTGTCTGGTCGATGTTGATGGAGGCTTGGAAAGAGGCTCTGACAATTGCTTTAGAGAGGCTTTTGTTATTGTTTGCTTTGAGTTCTTTGAGGTTGGGGGCTTCTATTTGAAGGGAGGTTAAACGATCGCACCCTGAAATATGAAGTTTTTCCAGATGGGGAAATTGGTAAGGAGAACCTGATAGCCAGCCTGGTTTTTCCATCTTTTTAAGGTTGTAGCAACCATTTAGGTAAAACTCTTTTAGCTGACATTGCTCAATTCCCGGGGGGATGGACTCAATTCCTGAATCTGTTAGGTCGAGAATTTGAAGATTGGGATGGAAGAAAGAAGAAAGGTCCTCTGATCTTAAGCTGGCACAATGTGTAAGGGTAATGACCTCAGGCTTGGGGTCTTTAGAGGCGAAGAGCTGTAACACTCTTTGAAGAACCATTCTTTGCCCTTCAATGTCAGGCTTGCCATGTCTAGTGATCGTCTGAAAATCGACTCGTAATGATCGCTCATCCATTTGGATGAATTGATCAGCAGAAGTGGGAACTGCTGGCTGAAGACGGGAGGTTTCTAAGAGATCGGTCTTTCTTCTGACTGCATCGACTAAGAGAAGAACCATGACTCCTGTGAAGCCAAAGGCTAGAGGTGGGGATAATAATGCAAAAGAGGCAACTGATATAGAGGTACTTAAAAGGAATGCATGGGGTTCAGAGCGTTCCAATGATGAGATTAACCTTGTTTGGAGGCTTTCTGCTGGATTGGTAGAGTGGTAGTTTTCTTGGTTTAAACTCCAAGGAAGCCCTGCTTTGTTGAAGGCGTAGATCTGGGTCTCTTTAAAGCGCAAAAAAAGGTTGTTGATGACAGGGAGTGTGTAGAGAAGGCGGGCGGCGTGACAGTCCCAGGTTTCTAGCCAGTTATGGTTGACGTTGAAACATTTTCTTCCAAAATCGCCCCACTGGATCAAGTTGTTTGGAATCAATGACATTTTTTGCTCCTCCAGTGAAGGCCGATTTTAAAGCTTTATGTCTATAGTATCATTATCAAAAAAATATGTGCAATCAATTCGAGGGGAACTGTTTAAATCAACTCTAATTTTATCCCATGTTCAGAACAGATGGTAGTCAAAGACTGTGTTTCGCTCTCTTTTAATGAGCGTTTCCTTAAGGTGAGAGTGTTAATCTTTGTTTTCGGTAATATGGTGACTAGATATTTTGCCCCTTCGCCTTCTATATAATTCCAGAGTAAGCTAAGGGTGGAAATTTGAGTTTGAGGTAAAGCGGTGGCTAATACGTTTATTTCATTCTTATTTACTGAGATCAAAGCAATATCTAGTTTAGAAATACTGGTTCTCTGCAAAGACCTGGAGAGGAGCTCCATATTTCTTATTCCCATATGTGTATCGGAAATTTTAAGACTTATTACTCTGCTGTAATTGATGATAGGCACGATAGCGATTAAGTCATGTTGATTCAATGTGACACTTTCAGACGACAAAAGTTCTGGAGGAGTTGTATGTTTTTCTAGTTCAAAATAGGTCGCACCGATCTTCCGTTGGAAAAGCTTCATCACACCATTTCCAATGGTTCTTTCGAGGTTAGAATCTTGGTTAGCTTCAGTGTTGACATGGAAGCGAATTAGGCGACAGAAATCTGGTGAAAGCTGTTGGGCAAACTCAGGAAAGCTTTCCTCGATAATGGTTTGAAGGTTAAGAGGTGTCTGATCGACGTTGATGGTGGCTTCGAAGGATGCTCTGACAATTGCTTTAGAGAGGCTTTTGTTATTGTTTGCTTTGAGTTCTTTGAGGTTGGTGGCTTCTATTTGAAGGGAGGTTAAACGATCACACCCTGAAATATGAAGTTTTTCCAGATGGGGAAATTGGTAAGGAGAACCTGATAGCCAGCCTGGTTTTTCTAGGTTTGGGATCTTTGGGCAGCCGCTCAAATAAAGCTCTTTGAGTTGTTGACACTGTTCGATTTCAGGAGGAATGTAATCTATGAGAGAACCAGTTAGATCAAGGATCTGAAGATTTGGATGTAAAAAGGATATTAGGTCTTGAGTTGTTAAAGTTGCACAGTTTTTAAAACATAGGATCTCAGGTTTTTTCTCAGGTTGCTTGTTAGGGATGTTCGGGTTTGTATTTTCAGCTCTTTCTGAACTTTTTGAAGGTGTGAAAATTCTCTTCAACGTTTCGATCATCATTTTTTGCCTTTCTATATCAGGGGCTCCATCTTTGGTGATCGATTTTAAATCGAGAGCTAAGACAGCTTTTTTTTCTCCATTGTCTTCGACTATTCTTTCTGAAAAACCCTCCGCAATTGAAAGTGAGAATGCCTCAAATTCTTCCACCATTCTTTCGTGCGTGTAAATCTGACGTGATTCAATCTCTTTTGCGGTTGGCACTTCATCTAAACAAGTTTTTAAAGTAACGCTCGTTGTGGTATTCTTCATTTCTTTATTTTGTGTCGCAATGATTAGCCTTGCGTTTGGGTCTGTCTGTGTTCTCCTTGCTTGTTCGTAAAAGCAAAAAATATTCTGACCAATAGAAAAGTCTTTCGAGTTTCTATCTGTTGTTATAAGAAGTTTTAACAGGTCTAATGCATTTTCGGGGGGATTTTCCTTAAGTGACTTTTGGAGTGTGCGGAGCTGGGTATAGAGTGAGATCATCGTCCCCTTTCTTAAAAGAAGGGTGGGCGTAAATTGAAATTTGCTGTCTTCAAAGAGTGTCGTTCTTTCCAATTCTGAAAAAAGGGATAAATATTGTTGCTCCCTCTCTGCTATTTCTTTAAGCCACCTATCGACAAGTAGGTCAGGGTCGATTCTCTTCCATTCCTCAAGCACCTCTTTTGAAAGGGGATCAAGATCAAGGCAGAAAAGGATAGAGCAGAAATTGACTTTTTGCGACATCCACGACTCTTGAACTAGGGGTTCGGCAAAAGAGGCATCACTATCAACAAAGATCGGTTCTCCCTTTTCGGTCACAATGATATTTTCGGCTCTATCATCTGCCGGCCTTTTAAGCAGAGATGCTAGTAACATCCGTGTTGTATGGACGTTATCAAAAGAGGGTTGAGGATTTTCAGACAAAAGCTCTTTAAGGTTTTTACCGATCACAGTTTGAGAAACAAGCAGTGGGTAGCTCTTCCTTTGACCATTCGGGAGTTGGATGTCCAGCCTAACGAGTTGAGAAGGAGGTACGCCCTTCCCACAAAGCAAAGATGTAAGAGAATAAACGGAGTGCTCTACAGAGGGTCTCAAAGGTTGTTGTTTGAAGTGAAGATCATAATCTGGGCCCATGACTCTGCAGACATTGTGTAGGCTTGTCTGGTATTTACTCTTTAGGTTGCCCTCTTCTGTCATGCAATCGTCGATGATTTCCCTTTTCAGGTACCGTTTTTCTTCAAAAAAGGCGCTTGTTACCTCGATTGAGGTGGGGTCTATTTGAGTGACGCTTAAGATCTGGTTTTCTAACCTCTCTTGCTCAAGCCGCATCTTTTGTCGATAACCTGAGCGATTGGAGATAAGAGAAAGGTGTTCTTTGGTGGGTCCTGGGGGTAATAGGTCTATATAACGTTCCCTTAAAGGCTCATGAATAGATTTAGTGGAAAGTAATCTGTAAATCTCGTCATGTGCTGAAAGAGGCGCTTCTTCACGTAGAAGGAGTTGTACAGTCGTGTTGATGAGCAATAAGAGGTAAGGAACTTCTGTTTCGATATCGCGACAGGCGATTGATTGGAAAAGGAATTGAAGTAGAGGAGTTTTATTTTCTTCCGTTTCAAAGATTCTCCTATTGCAAAGGAGGTTAATAATATCGACCGGATTGCGGAAATGATTTTCCAGTTCATTTTCTTCCATCGATTCTGCCAAAATGGATGTTAGTAGAGAAATTCCGCTGTCATAGTCTTCGGAGGCAAACTTTCCCTTTGTCATGTTAAGGTCGAATAACTTGGGGTAATCTGTGAACAGATCGCCAGTGCCCGTTGATAGAAATGATTTCCAGGTTCTTACAGCATCGCGAACTCGTTTTACATAAGGCGTTATATGAGTAGGCCTAGGAAGATATTGACCTTCAGCGATTAAGTGAGCTACAGGTGAGGTATGGTATTGTCGCGCAAAAAAAGGGCAACATTTTTTAAACAGTTTAATCAGCTTTTCCTTCTGGTGATTTTCAATACAGATTGTATTACGTATGAATGAGAGTTGTCTGACAATATCTTCCAGCTTTTTTTGATCATCACGCTCTAAGGCCTCATCAACAGCTTTTTCGAAAAATTTTAAACGATCAAAAATTGGGTCCAGTAATACTTCTGTAGCTTTTTCATAAAGCTCTGGTAATTGTATACTTCTGTGTTTTTCAGCTAGCGAAATAGCTCGTATGTAACAAGCTAGGGCAGGTTTGTAATAGTTCTTATCAATGATCTTTTGCTCAGGACGATTCTCGGTTGGAATTCTAGTGGTGAACCAAAGAGCTAGATCTACTTCTAACTTAATTCTCTTTTTAACTGGAGAGTTAATTTCTCTTAACGGAGTCACAATTTTATGGAGGAGCCATTCTTTTTTATCGATAGAAATATGAAATAGAAATTTTGGAAGAAGTTCGTAAAGGGCAAGCATATCTGATGTGTGACCGAGAAGATAAAGTCTCTGGCATTTTTCAATGATCAATTTGAAGCTTTCAGAGGCTTCTTTAAATAAACCATCTGCAATTTGAGAACGGATAAAGCCAATGACACCTTCAGTGTCTGAAGACTCCTCACGTATCCGTTCTTTTGTAATTCTTACGAGATTGTTACGAGGCCCTTCGTTAAGGCCATCTGCAGCATTAAATAGGGCGGAGAGACTCTCAAAAAAGGAGAGGTCCTCAGCTGTCCAACTTCTATCGTGAAAAAGCTGGGTTGCTTTCACTTTTAGTGAATGTCTCAGTTCGCTATCGTTTTTTATCCTTTCATCCTGCAAAACTTTTAGGATGTGATCAATTAAATCGTCTGGATTCTGTGGCGTTGTAAAGGGGATGGAGACGAGACGTGATTGTAGCTCGACACGAAAGTAAGGAAGGATATGTGCTTCTGAAAAAACAACAAATTCATCATATAATGGGGTGTCGTTTGGTGTCTTAGTAGGCAAGTAGATACCTGGGGTATCAGGGATGACTGGGATATAGTGTGCGTCGTGAGCGTCAAAGGCACCACGTCCCTCTAGCCTCCCTGTCTTAGTTGCTAAGGTTTTGTCGAAGGAAACAACGTGGAAAGGGTTGGCCGTAGAGATTAAGCACAGCAAGACGTGCTTGCTGGTCCCGTTATATGTATCGACTGCATATTTAACGCTTGGTGTTGAGCAGGCTCCGCTTCCAAAGTAACCAGCATCAGTTACTTTGATTGGCAATGTTCCAATATTGTGTTTCCCAAATATGACGAATCCATCATTACATATAGAGTGTAGAACCTCTTCTCGTCGACAGCCATGCCAAGTAGGCAAAACTTTTACTTTTTGCAGAGCATTATCCAATCCCTCTATCCGTATTGGGGGGTGATCTTTAATCATATGACGCCATCTTTCATTCACTTTGTGCCGCTGGTCTGCTTGAGGTTCTGTGGGCCAAGCTGGTGGATGACGTAAGGCTTTTCCGTCAAGGTCGACTAGAGCACTTTCAAATACTTGTCGTCGAAATGGGGAGTGTATGTAGTAGATCCTCTTGATGCAGTAGCTTGTCGGTTTTTGAAAATAAAAACATTGCCACACAAAATCCCAATCGGGATCTGATGGCTTTACCATCACCTCGGTCTGAGTCTCACCTGTCATGAGTCGAGTTCGACTTGCAAGTGAATCGCTTGCCTTCCAAGGGCTAGAGGGGTGTTGAAGATGTGCTCCGAAGTATGGGGGTACATTTTCAGTGACGAATGGTAGGCTCATCGTTTAAACCTAAGGCAGGGTAAGAGAAATTCGATGCCTATAGAATGTAAATTTCAGTCGCTTTAATTATCAACAAAATAATTTTTATTTAATATTTTATTTTCAACATTTGGTATTAAGTTGAGTTCATGTATCCTTTTAGAAACCCTAACAAGGCGGTCTCTAAATGTCTCTTTCAATTGGAAATAATATTCCACAAATAGCTCAGCAGGCACCTGTATCCGCGGATCAAGCTGGTCCAGCGAATATTCCTCATCATTTACTCGTTCAGACAGCTCCTGAGGGAAACCCTCTTAAATCTTTAGGACAAGCGATATTAACTGCGATGGGCTTGCCCGCTAGCTATTTGCAGGCGCAGTTTGTTGTTTTAGTCCCTGTCCCTGGTGGCCTAGCTATTCGGTTGTCTAAGCAGGCTATAACAGCTATGGATAGGATGGAAAGAGAGTTTGGTATTTCCTTTGTGGATGTGTCTTATAGGATGCTTAAGAAGCAGGCCATAGTCCCCTTACACCGCCTTCCAGAGATTGTTGAGCGGCTAGGTTTGAACAACTCCATTGTAGGAGAGATAAGAGCAAGTTCACCTATTTTTAGTTGCTACAAAATTCATGCCTCAATCTTGCCAGAGGATAATCAGATTCGGCCTCTACATACAATCGCTCTCAGTCTGGCTCACTTAGATCCTGCTCAGCATCTAATTTTAGAGAATTTTATCAATCCAAGAGCCAAGCCAGAAGAATATGGAGGTTTAAGAATACCTCTTATTGAACCTACAGATGCAGGTCTTGAAATCTGGTTTCGAAAAAACAGTTCTCCAGATCTGGCAGAATTGATTGCAAAAACTTTCATGTTAACTGCAGACCCTGATGGTTCTTTTCTGACAAGACCGTTCGGAGAGTATGATAAAGTCCTGAGGGTAAAACGAAACGATATCGAAAGCTTTCTTACACTCTTGGGGCTTGATGATATCACCAATGTTCCTGGAAGGATAAATCCCGCTCATGGTGTCAAATTTTTCAAAGATCATCTCATTGCTTTAAAAAAATTCCACCCTTATATGCCTACCGTTATTGATAATGATCCTATAAAAAGTTTGACCCTGTCTCTCGAAAATTTGATTCATCAAGAAAGAGGGGAAGAGGTGACCCCGCTTGTCCTGATGCACCCTATTTTGGGATTGATCATACGTTTACCTAATGGCAATAACGGTGATGGTTATTCTAGAAGGCTGATTAATTATTTGGGCTATAATAGTCGACCTGTCTCTTGTAAAATTGGCCATCATAAATATGATGTTGAAATTATTGTGTCTATAGAGGAAATGAAGTCATTTCTAAAAATGATGATGTTAGAGCAATTAGAAGGAGGGTTGTTGGATAAATTAGGCAACTTGCACCGATCGATTGAGGATGTTTGGGGGAAAAGATTTTTCCCAGGCGGCAATGTCACTGAGCTGAGAGTTGCTAACACAATTTCAAGACGATTATACGCTTTAATGAGCCTAGATAATGCGAACGCAGTCAAGAGATATACAGAAACTGCGAGACCAGAGACGGAACTTCCCCTCCCTCGTGTTGAATTTAACGATAAAAAAATGACCATCTTTTTTCCACAAGAGGTAGACACAAACCCCTTAGTAGAAAAGACTTTCTTTTCTTCTTTTATGGAAATGATTGGTCTCAATTTTCAGGAAGAGATGGCAGATGATAGTTATCCGTCTCTCAACAATTATATAGGGGCTATTTTAGGCCTTGATGTCAAAAGTTGTCGTGAATCTTTTTGGAAAGACCCAAAGGTATACACCTCTAAAATCGAAGTCCTATATCACCAGGATCTTGAGAAAAACAGAATACTCCAACTCCTCCAGCGGGATTTAGCGCTAAGAGATCTGCCTCAGGAAGTTGCATTTCCTTTTCAAGTAGGTCAAGAACATACAGGAAGAGTGACCTGTTGGGACGAACTTCTTTTTGGCTTTTCACGTCAATTGAATGTCCCTTTTTTGCCATATGGAAGGGTAAACAAAGAAGGCCTAAAATTGGCTCCTCCAACGATCGATTTGCCAGATAATCTCCCTGATTACGAAGATAATGTTATTTTCCAAACTTTAGAACAAACGCTTTCAGCTTGCGGTGTTTCCACCCGTCAAAAGGAAGGATGTCGTGGTCAATATAGTTCTCTATTGGATGGAATTAGACCTCAGGACGACAGCTCGAAAGAAGCTGTGAAGGTAACACTGCGTCATTTCATATATGAGCTAAGAAAAGAGCCTGCAAAATGCTCACAAGAAGAGAAAAAGAATGCTGTTATTAGTGTAGGTTTAGGGTGTGCAAGTTGTTTTGCAGGCTCTCAAGTTAGAATTGGTGAAGGGATAAAGAGGGTGACTGGTCAAAGTAGTATTAAAAACCTGATTCTTTCTTTAGTTGAGGAGTGGAAAAACAACCTCCTCATGTATATTTTGAGAGGTTCAAGTCAGAGTGTGCACGGTTTTGCTGCGGCACAAGTGGCATGGGGTGAGGAATTTGGTTTGGATGTGATAGCTGGTTTTAGAGATCCAAATAGAGAAGGTTGCGGAGAACGGCAGTTAACCCCAGAAAGGCTAGAAGAGTTTAGAAATATCTGCAATGATCCGGAGCGTCTAATAGACGGGCTTATGAACTTGATTAATTCAAGAAGATTGCCCAACAAAAAGGATCCGGAAAGGACAAATAACAGGGATCTGATTGACGCCTCATCTTATCGAGAATTCATAGTTGGGATTCTACGAGAACAAGGTTTTAATCAAGAGGCGATCGATCAAAAAATCGAGCAATTCTTCCCAATAGACGATTCAACAAATGAGATGAATCTAACAAAAGAAGCAGTTTCATTTATCTTGACTTGTGTTGGTTTGTTAAATAACTAGCATTTGATATTAAATTGAGTTCTTGGGGTTTGGGGTCAGGCCCTGACCCCAAACTTTAAGTCTGAACAAAAGCCTCTTCCAGCCACCAATCACCTCAACCTTGCCAATCGGAGAAACAACAATTCAAAGTGAGAATCTACTAACGCTTTGTTGATAAGTGAAGCGTTGTAGATATATAAGAGAAGTAAGCGAGAGGGAATGGGAAAGCATAATGCCATGGACGAAATACATGGATTAGGTGACAATTCGGAGTTTTTAGGTCACAATTTGGGGTTTAATGTATCAGATCTGCTGAAGTTACCTACACCCTTACTCTGAAGCCTTAAAATTGATTTGAAATGAGAACTTTACATTAACAAAAGGAAAAAAGTATGCAGTCGTCACCTCTTAACAATTCTAATAACAGATTGACACTTCCTTCAGGTGCAATGCAATCTGCGAATCAACAGCCGGATGAAGCTCAACACTGGACTTCAACGCCAAGTGGACCTGTTGGTGACCAGGCAAGCCAACAGATTGCTCTTCTCATGCAGCAAAATGAACTTTTACGTCAGCAAATGATGCAGCAGCAACAGTTGATTCAGCAACTAATGCAGCAGCAAGGAGCAGAAATACAGCAGCAAAGATCATTGAGAGCCCAGCTGACCATTCCTAGAGGATCTTATGACGGAGATGTCTTTGAAGGCAAACCACATGGAAGGGGTGTTTTAACGTACACTGACAATGGTATATACAGAGTGTATGAAGGGGAATTTAAGCATGGGCTTATTCACGGAAGAGGCGTGATGAAGTATAAAAATAATGACAGATACGAGGGAGAATGGGAAGATAACATGATGCAAGGGCAAGGTACATGGACATCATCGACTCAACAAACTAAATATGTGGGATCATGGGTAAAGGGAAAAAGATGTGGTTATGGGGAGATGACTGCAGAGAAAGGAGGGATATTTAAGGGAACTTTTATAGATGATAATAATTATAATGGGACAATGAGTTACCCAAATGGGACGATTGATGAGGGAGAGTGGAAAAATGGCGTCTTTTGGCGAGGGAATCACAGCTGGGTTGAGCAGGGTGAAAGGAAGTCTCTGAATTGGTCTAATGGATCCCAAGATTGCACCATCTTGTGACTGGTCTAGTCTCCCCAATTGGCTCGATTGGGGAGCTTTTATAGGTTTTATGACCCGTAGATCAAGTGCTTCTCTCCGAGGTTGCTCGGAATCGTATATGTTCAATTTTTCTTTGGTCGTGAAGGTTTGTGCTTAACCTAAAAGGCCATCTTATGATTTTGCAAGGCCTAACACTCCTTATTTCTTATAGATTCGCTTAAACTGAGTTGTAGACTACTTAACAATGCAAAATGGGATGAGAGCCATTATATTAAATCTGGACGAAAGCCTCTTGCCAGCCACCAATCACCTCAACCTGATGGGGGTGGATGAGAAGATCGGTCTCAAGGCGAAGGCCAAGTTGTCCGGGAAGATAGATGCCTGGCTCAAGGGAGCAGCAGGTGTTGGGGAGAAGGGGGCGGGTATCGTAGGTTTCAAAGCTATCGATGTGGGTGCCCATGCCGTGCACGGATGAGGTGATGTTGTGGCCTGTTCGATGGATGAAGAAGGGGCCAAATCCTGCCTGGATGACCACTTCTCGGACTGCCCGGTCAACTTCCTGCCCTTCGATTCTTTTGCCGGTTTTAAGCCTTTCATTCAGGAGGGTGACACCTGCCTTTTGTGCATATAAGAGGATATCGAATAGTGTTTGCTCTTGGATAGTGGGTTTTCTGCCGTAAACCCCCATTCGGGTCAGGTCTCCGTAAATGCCGAGTTCCCCTTTCTTGCACCAGAGATCGACTAAGATCAGATCCCCTTTTTGTAGGGGAGTGTCTGCTGAATGGTAATGGGGGTCTGCAGCATGGGCATTGACAGCAACATGTGGGGAGGATTCTGTCGTGAAACCATTTTGGTTCATCTGTTTTTCAAGCCACTCGGCTGCTTCAAGTTCTGTCCAGTGTTGTTTAGGGACTTCCTTCCAAAAGCGATCTAAAAGGATGTTTAAAAAGGTGCAAGCCTCTCGCAGCGAATCGATTTCTTTAGGGGTTAAAACAGAGGCTTGGGTGAGTAGTTCTCCTGAAGAGACCACCTCTACACCCAAAGCAGTGATGGCTTGTAAAGTGCCTCCATCCACAAGAGATAGAGAGGGAATAGCCCCATTGGGTACAAACTCCATCGCGATTTTCCCTTTCAAAAGGGTTTTGAGCCTTTCAAGCCACTCCGATTGTGAGATGTAGGTTCTTTTTTCAAATCCTAAGTCGGGGAAAGATCCCGCTTCAATGGCGTGGATTAAAAGGGTTGGTTGTCCGTTCGATGGTATCCAAAGGGCCATCCGCCTTGTAGGGGCTTTTGCTTTTGGTAGCTGAAGTAAACGGTAGAGGACATGGTTAGAGCCTCGAAAGTCGTAAAGAAGCCAACCATTCAGCTTCTGTTCAGTTAACCTTTTCTGGATAACAGGTAAATCGAACATAAATCTCTTTTTCCTTTCGCGCTCTAAAACGTTATTTTTCGAATTTTACCCTCTAGGTTATTTAAGAACCTAGAGAGATAGTTTGTTTAATTAGTTTGGGATGTTTTTATTCTTTTGGCTTGTTGTTCTAGACTTTTAAGAATTGCAGTATCGCAAGTGTTATCAGTTTTTCCAGAGTCTGTTTCAATTAAAACTTCCTCAACAACTGCTTTGGGGCCGATAATAAGGGCACATCTATGTAAGTTAAGGCCAAGGGCCCTTTCTGAATTGCTATGTCTTAGTATTCCCAGAAGATCGCCAAAATCTGTGGTGCCAGCAGAAACAAATTCGACATTTGTTGGAAATGGTGAAAATTTCTGTTTGAAAGATTCTCTCCATCCATTCCCAACAGCATCAGGTGAATCAAGAGACACAAATACGATCTTTTTGAAAGCAGCAAGAACTTTGATGTTTGATAAAATGGTGTTCACATGAGAATTATGACAGGTTGGAGTAAACGCGCCAGGGACAGCTACGAGAAGCCCCCCTTCAATAAAAAGATCTTGCACCTTTAGTGTCAGAACTTTCATTGCGTTTGGATGTCCTGGGGGAAATGTTGTAAATAGTTCTACATTGGGCAAAGATTGACCAGCTGCAATCAGAGGGTTTTGAATAGCGATTCGAGACATTTGATTGGCTTGATCGTTCCTAAGCAGAGCGGTTAACACTTGCGCTATGGGGGAAAAGGGATGATGAGTGACTATTTCCCTTATTCTTTCGGAGACTACACTGGCAGGTGGTTGATCTCCGTAATTAGGAGTGAGATATAGATTAAGGAGGGATTCTAAGGTTGGAATCGCCTTTTGTATTACTGGTGTTGTGCGTGCTGCCATAAAAATTTACCTGGTTTAGGGTTAATGGATTATGATGTAAATCCTTATAGGCAAATCGGACATTATTTAGAAATTGGAGTTCTTAACATCCTATTAACCCAGCTTTAAAACTGTACGGCTATCCTCAATTTAAAGAGGTAAGGCTTTGATCGCAGCGACTAAGAACCTAAGTGAAGCTGAGAAGGAAATCTTCGTAAAGGGGATAGCTCCCTTATGCGAAAACTTAGCTGTCGACCGTTTTATTGAAACGCACCATCAAGAGCCTAAGGCTGAAGAGGCAAAACATCTGGCGGTCCAATTCGAAGATGCAACAGTCGAATTTCTAGAAAGTAAAATCTCCAGATTTCATCAGGCAAGTGTTTTACTGATCGAATTTCTTCCCCAATTGTTCTCTAAACAAGATATGGAATCGGTTATAACCGATTTTAAAAATAGCGTGACCAACCTGCAAGACAAGCTAAATGTCCCGACAGAGAGTTTGAGCAAGTGTTTTGAGGTGGGGAAATACCTTTTTAAAGATCAACGCTACGAAGACGCAGGGGATATTTTTGAGATGTTGGTTTTCCTAAATCCCCGTTTCACATCAGCATGGCTCGACTTGGGTCTTGCCTTGCATGAGCAGGGGAAATTGAATGAAGCCCTCAAGGCGTACGCAGCAACCTATTTTCTTGATTCAAAGCCTCTATATGCGCGGATGAAGTCCATCGAAGCTTACTTGGCCCTTCAACAAAAAAGCGATGCGATGGCCGAATTTGACGAGCTTGAACAACTTGTCTACACCAATCCTGATGAAACTTGGAAAGAGACCCTTCAGCTCTTAGCCAAAAAAATTGGAGAAGCGAAATGATCGAAATAGGCGGAAATATACCTATCAGTAGCGGAGCTCCCGAGTTCCAACCCAAGCCTCCCGTAGGTGGAGCAGCTCCTAGCCATCCAATGACAACATCACAAAAGTTAGTAGAAGGTACCGTTGTTCCGTTTACCGAAGTGAAAGGGAATGCAAGTGTGATAGCAACTTTGCGAAAAGATCATGAAACTTCAGAGGGGGCGTTAACATCCCTCTCAGTCAATGTAACGGCACCCCCTGGAGTTCCTTCAGAGGTTACAGGTGCAGTCGGGACCGTTTTAAAAAATCATCCCCCCTTATTTAATTCCTAAGTTTATAGTCCCAACCAGAAATTTCGTCTATTTCGCAGGGCATCTGGAGTGCGAAACTCCTGTTTCGCTTTCATTATATTTTATTAAAAAAATGCCTCAGAAACAAGGCTAAAGAGGACTTTAGCACTCCAAACGCTTCGCGATCTTAAACTCCGTCGACGCAGATGAGGATGCAAAGGAAGGTGATCACAACAAGAGAAAATCGGAACATCTGCTTGGCCCATTTTGTGTTGTCTTTAGCTCTAAAGCCAAAAAGAGAGAGGGCAAGCCATGCAAAACCTAGTACAAGGGCAGAAACTAAATAAGCCGTGCCAGTGTATCCGTAGGTGATCAACAAAAAGGTCGATACTATAAAGGCGACGATATAAAGAGACATGAAAACTTTAGTCAAAAACATCCCTTGAGTAATAGGGAGTACGGGTATCGACGCCGCGATATAATCTTCTATTCGATAGACCGCAATTGCATAAAAATGGGGCATCTGCCACAGCAATACAATAGCAAAAAGGATCCAAGCTGCTGCGTCGAAGTGGTTGCTAACCGCTAAATAACCAACAACAGGGGGTACTGCCCCTGCAACGCTTCCAATCAGTGTTGCATTCGTCGAGCGGTATTTCCACAGGCTATAGACCACAACGTAAATAAAAAAACCTGACAGGGCAACCATAGCTGTTAATAGGTTGGTATATGTGGCCAAGATATAGCCGCCCATTGCACCAATCAATAAAGCAAATGCAAGGGCGCTTCTTGCAGAGATTAATCCTTTTGGAAGAGGACGGTCTTTTGTGCGAGACATCTTCTCATCTGCATCTCGATCGATCGCATTATTGAAGACACAGGCCGAAGCAATGATCAAGGCAAGTCCAAGGACTGTCGCTAAAAAAAGCCAAAGATCAAAATGCCCTTTAGAGGCCAGGAGGAACCCAGCTGTCGTTGTGATGATATTGCCTAGTACAATTCCAGGTTTAGTCAGTATGAAATAAACACGGATCATTGGGCCATCCTATCCATCGGCATCGTATTGTAGTTTAAATGGTTCATGATCCAGATAGAGCCGAAGACAATGATGACCACCACAACTGTCATGAACACAAATAAGATCAAATTCCAGCGAGGTTTTGATTCGTTGCCCAAGTGGAGGAAGAAAATGACTTGCGCCACCATCTGCAAGACGGCCAGGCCAATGATCATCATATCGACAAAGCGGCTGGTTAATAGTTCTTCGGCGACAAGAAAGTAGGAGGCTAAAGTTAACAAGATGGAGATGATAAAGCCAAAGATGTAGGCCTCAAGGTTACCTTCTCCTAACGATTTACCTTCTAATGGATCGGTCATCTTAGGTTGCCCCCATCAAGTACACAAAAGTAAAAATAAAGATCCAGACAATGTCTAGGAAGTGCCAAAAAAGGCTTAAACAGGTGAGCCTTTTGATCGTGATCGGTTTTAAACCTCTAAACGAGATTTGGGCCATCATCACAGCCATCCAAATCAAGCCAAAGGTGATATGCAACCCGTGTGTGCTAACAAGGGTGAAGTAAGAGGATAAAAAGGCGCTCCGTTGCCAGCTATTTCCCCCTTCCACTAACTCACCAAATTCTTTGAGCTCCAATCCTAAGAAGGAAAACCCTAGCAGAAAGGTGATGCCAAAACAGAGGATTGATTTAAGTGTATCTTCCCGATGGGCCGCTAACATGGCTAGCCCGCAAGTGAAGCTGCTTGTCAAAAGAATGATGGTTTCCAACAAGGAATGGGGCAGACTGAATAATTCGTCAGCTCCCGGCCCGCCAAAAGTGTTGTCATGTAGAACTGCATAGGTGCCAAAAAGGGTGGCAAACAACATGCAGTCGCTCATTAGGTACATCCAAAAACCGAAAACCGTCTTGTTTAAGACCTCAGCATCGGTATTCGGGTGGGTGTGGGCTACTAGCTCTGCCATTTGTTTTTCCCCTTTTCCTCAATTTTTGCAACCTCTTCAGCTGTGATCACCCTTTCTTTGATGTCACCCCAAGTTTGATAGATGATGCAACCGAGCATGATCAGTAGATTAAGGATTGCAAACCACCAGATGTGCCAAATGATTCCAAATCCCATCAAGAAGGCAAAACCGGCAATCCAAAATCCCATCGAACTATTTTGAGGAACTAAAATATCGTGGTAATCCTTTCCTGGCGGCTGTTCCTCACCTTCTTTCAAAGCCCAAAATGGGTCTCTTTCACCAACATGAGGGATGATAGCAAAATTGTACTCGGGTGGTGGAGAGGCGGTAGACCATTCAAGAGTCCTTCCGTTCCACGAATCTCCCATGATATTTCGGTCTTTCTCACGGTTTTTAAAGCCCACGAGGATCTGCAAGTTTTGCAGAACGATACCCACCATGATAAAAGGGACGCCTGTTGCTGCAATCAAATAGAGGGGGTGCCATCCGGTAGAGGCATCGTAATGGTCTAATCGTCTTGTGGCACCCATCAAACCAAGGGCATAAAGGGGCATGAAGGCGAGGAGAAAACCGATAAACCAGCACCAGAAGGCGTAGCGGCCCAATCTTTCATCCATTTTAAATCCGGTGAATTTCGGGAACCAGTAGCTAACGCCAGCAAAAAAGCCAAATAAGACCCCTCCGATCACCATGGAATGGAAGTGGGCGATCAAGAACAGGCTATTATGGACTTGGAAATCTGCAGGGGGAATCGACATCAATACCCCAGTCATCCCTCCAGTCGAAAAGATGAAGATGAAGGATAAAAACCAAAGCATCGGTGTTGATAAGTGGATCTTTCCCTGGCGCATTGTAAAAAGCCAGTTAAAAACTTTAACACCCGTTGGAACGGCAATCAACACAGTCATGATGCCAAAGAAGGCGTTGACGTTTGCACCTGCGCCCATTGTGAAGAAGTGGTGTAACCACACAATAAATGAAAGGATTGTGATGAGAATCAAGGCCCATACCATCGAGGTATAGCCGAAGAGTTTTTTTTGAGAGAAGGTCGAGACCACCTCTGAAAACATCCCAAAGGCTGGCAGCACAAGAATATAGACCTCAGGGTGTCCCCAGGCCCATATCAAGTTGATATACATCATCGGGTTGCCGCCCGCAGTCGATGTAAAAAAGTGCATTCCCATTAATCGATCAAGCGCCAATAGGGCAAGCGTTGCTGTTAAAATAGGGAAGACAAAAACAATCAGAACTAAGGAGCAAAAGACACTCCAAATGAAGATAGGCATCCTCATCAAAGTCATTCCCGGAGCGCGCATTTTGAGAATGGTGACCAAAAAATTAATGCCAGCGAGCAAGCTTCCGACGCCAGCAATCTGCAAAATCCAGATCCAATAGTCGACTCCTACCCCTGGGCTATACTCAATGCCGGAAAGGGGGGGATAGGCAAGCCATCCGGTAGCAGAAAACTCTCCGATGAACATCGAGACATTGACCATTGCCGCAGAAACAGCAAAGAGCCAGAAGCTGACAGAGTTCAGAAAGGGAAATGCAACGTCTCGAGCCCCAATTTGCAATGGGACAATAAAATTCATCGTCGCAAAGATGGCACCCATCCCGACAAAAAAGATCATGGTCGTTCCATGGGCCGAGAACACCTGCTGAAAGTGGCTTGTCGCTAAAAAGCCGTGTGAATCTCCAACGGCCATAGCCAGTTGTGCCCGCATCATCGCAGCATCCATTACCCCTTTAAAGAGCATCAGTAAAACTACAATGAGGTACATCACCCCAATTCTTTTGGGGTCAAGGGTGGTGATCCATTCTTTCCACAACCATTTCCAGCGTCCCTTGTAGGTGACAAAGGCAATCAAGAGCATTGAGGTGATGGCTATGACAACACCCACCGAATTTTCGATAGCATCGTGCTGGAATGCTCTGAGATCTAATCTTCCAAACAATTCACTCATTTTTTATGGCTCATGTATTTCATCACAATGTCTTCAAAGAGATTCTCATCTTTCAACTGATAAGTCGTTGGGGGATTTTTTTGGCTGGGACTTGCTAAACTTTGATAAACCTCTTTAGTCAGCAATTCAGGAGTTCCTTGAGCATTTTTAACCCAGTTATCAAAATCTTCTTGAGTCAGGGCTTTTGATTCAAAATGCATGCTTGAGAACCCTTCACCGCTTAAATTGGCAGAAGACCCTCTGAATGTTCCTGGTTTATCTGCGATGAGGTGCAATTTAGTTTCCATTCCAGGCATGGCATAGATCTGGCCACCAAGTTGTGGAATCCAGAATGAGTTCATCGGAGCATCTGCTGTGATTTCAAAATTGAGAGGGGTTTTCTCAGGAAATTGGACGAAATTTAAGGTCGCAATTTTTTGCTCGGGGTAAAGGAATAGCCATTTCCACTGTAAAGCCACTACCTGAATCCGTATAGGTTTGTTTTCCGACTCTAGTGGTCTGAAAGGGTCTAATTCAACGCTGCTTTGCCAAGTCAGAATAGAGAGTAAAATAACAATAAATAGTGGAAAACCCCACCAGACCGCTTCTGCAAAAAAGCTATGAGCATCATCTGGTTTATATTCAGCGTCTTTATTGCTCTCGTGGTATCTCCAAGCAAAAAGGGGGGCCATGACGAGGACTGGCATCACGACAATTAACATGAGAACTGTTGAGAGAATAATCAGATCTCGCTCTTGCAAGGCTATAAACCCTTTGGGGCTCAAAACAGCGATATGTTCACGGTAGTGAATCACAAGAGCAATCAGCACTAAGGCTAGCGCTGCAAGTAGGAAAAATGGGAACTTATATTTTTTAGTCATCTGTCAAAAAGGATCCCTTGTATAGGATTTCAATCCTTTTGTCCAGGCCATAGGTTTTTCAAACGCTAAAGCGTAATTTCACCAAAATTTTCGGTTGAGTCTGTTAATCGCCTGTGGTAAGAGCATCTACAGGATGCAGCGTGATTTCATTGGATATGGCAACCGATTGCCAAAAGTTATTTGGCCCGAAAAGGGGCAAATTGCGATCAACTTTGTCCTCAATTATGAGGAGGGTTCCGAATCGAATATTCTGGATGGGGATAGGCAGTCGGAAAGTTATTTAACCGATTTGCCAGGCGTTATAGCTCGAGATGGGGATCGGCACTTATCTGTCGAATCTCTCTTCGAGTATGGAAGTCGGGCAGGGGTGTGGCGTTTACTCGATCTTTTTAACGTTTATGATATCCCTTTGACACTCTTTGCAACTGGACTTGCTTTAGAGCGGAACCCAAAACTTGCTGAAATACTAAAAAATAGTACGCACGAAATTGCTGGACACGGTTATCGATGGATCAATTACCGAGAGAAGGATGAGGGGGAAGAGCGTCAGCATATCCAAAAAACCATTCACACGATTCAGACCCTCACAGGGAAAAAAGTGGTCGGTTGGTACACAGGAAGGGCTAGTAAAAATACCCGAAAGTTATGTATGGAGGCAGGGCTTCTTTACGATTCCGATAGTTACGCAGACGATTTACCCTATTGGGTCGACGTTTCGGGTCGAAACCATCTAGTGATCCCTTATAACCTGGATGCCAATGATGCCCGTTATGCGATATCGCCTGGTTGGAGTAGTGGGGACGATTTCTTTTCTTATCTCAAAGCAACATTTGATCAGCTCTACAGTGAGGGGGTTAACCATCCAAAGATGATGACCGTGGGTCTTCATCCCCGTTTATCGGGTCGGCCTGGACGAACAGATGCCCTACGTCGCTTTATCGAGTATGTTAAAAATTTTGATCGTGTGTGGTTCTGTCGGCGGGAGCAGATTGCACAGCATTGGGTAGACAATTTTCCAAAGGGAGATTCGCTATGAATCGTCCATTTTCTATACGGAGGATGAAAGAGTCCGAGGTGCAAATAGCTCTTGATTGGGCCAAGAACGAGGGGTGGAATCCTGGAGTAAACGATGCCCATACCTTTTTTCAAGCCGATCCGGAAGGTTTTTTTATTGGGGTTCTAAATGGAGAGCCAATTGCAACAGGCTGTGCAGTCACCTATGGCGACCAATTTGCATTTTGTGGTTTGTACATTGTTAAACCAGAGTTCCGTGGAAAAGGATATGGAATTCAATTAACAGAAGAGCGGTTGAAATATGTAGGTCACAGGATCACAGGTCTGGATGGTGTGATCAACAAAATCGATAAATATAAGCGGCTCGGCTATGTGGAATCACATAAAAACATACGCTATGCGTTCAACTACAAAGGGCCATTAAAAGAAAATTCCAAAATCGTTGACCTTGGCATGGTTTCCTTTGCTACATTGGAAAATTTCGATAGACGGTATTTTTCTGCGCTACGTTCGCAGTTTTTAAAGAGTTGGATTTCCCAGCCTGAAGCTTTTGCTTTAGGGTATTTGGATAATCAAAAACTGCATGGCTACGGAGTCATTAGAAAGTGCCTACAAGGCTATAAAATAGGCCCCCTTTTTGCAGAATCGCCTGCCATTGCACACCATTTATTTGAAAGTTTGTGTGCTCAGGTTTCAGAAGGGCCAATCTACATCGACATTCCCGAACCGAATAAAAATGCACAATTTCTTATTAAACAATACAACATGACGCCTCAGTTCGAAGTGATCCGGATGTATCGAAACGGGATGCCTGATCTCGATTTAGAGGGGATCTATGGAATGACGACCTACGAAATTGGTTAGAAAATAAATTAGGCAAAAAAGGAATTTTTCTGGCATATCCTTATCTTTCCGAAAGCTCGTAAGGATTTTATGATTACCAGTTTATTAATTGCTGCCCTTTCATTATTTAACTATGTTAGCTCTCCTCTTGTAGACATGAGAGAGCACCCAAAACAAGATTCAGAGATCGTTTCACAAGCTTATTATTCTGAAGAGGTCAATGTTCTGGCAGAAGACCAAGATTGGCTAAAAATAGAAACAGTAGCTGATCACTATCAGGGATGGATTCAAAAAAACGCCCTTACACAACGTCAGAACAAGTTCTTGTCAGATCCAGCAGCATTGGTTGCTAAAGTGTCTCGTCTTGCTGCCCATATTTACCATGTTCAGGACACGGTTTATGGCCCCCTCTTAACTGTTCCTTTTGATAGTAAGTTAGAAGTTCTTGAACCTCTAGAACCATCGAATAGTCGTTGGTTGAAGGTCTTACTCGTTGATGGTCGTGAAGCTTATATCCAGCGGGGAGATGTTAAATTTGATCACTCGCCCCTAGATAGGGACAACATGTTACTCTTGAGTTTTGAATTTTTGGGTTTGCCTTACACATGGGGAGGCCGTTCTAGTTTTGGCTATGACTGTTCTGGCTTTGTCCAAATGTTGTACCGCCAAATGGGATTGGCAATGCCTCGCGATTCAAAAGACCAAATCCGTTGGGATAAGTTTGCTTCTGTTTCACTTGACGAATTGGCTCCAGGCGACTTAGTTTTCTTTGGATTGGCAGCTGACAAAATCAGGCATGTTGGTCTCTATATTGGCGATAACCAATTTATCCATTCGACAGTGCAGGAAAACAGGCCCTATATCCATATCAGCCGTCTTTCTGATCCCGATTGGAATGGTTCTGGCCGTTTTGCTTATCGTGCAGGCCGTCGCCTAAAGGATATTTAATAAAATTTCGAGAAGCCTCTTAAATTTGTAAAGTTTCTTTAAAATACTCAATGGAGTTTTAAAGGTTATGCTAAGAGGCTTTTTTCTATTTCTTACATGTTGGTTTGCTCTCAATTGTTCCAATCACCCTCTTCTAAGAGGGACGATGGATATTGACCAGAACGGACATCTGCACATCGGTGGATGTGATGTTTCTACACTATCTGCACTTTCTCCTTATCCCATATATGTTATCGATGAATCGCTTCTTCGCATCAAGATGAGGGGATATGTCGATTCCGTTAGCACTTTTTACCCAAATGATTGTGTTGTCTATTACGCTACCAAAGCGATGATGAACCTAGCGCTTTGTAAAATTGCAGAGTCAGAAGGGCTTGGTCTAGATGTCTCTTCTGGTGGGGAACTTTATACAGCTATGCAGGCTCAATTCCCACTAGATCGTGTGATTTTCCATGGCAATAACAAGTCTGAAGAAGAACTTAGAATGGCTCTTGAAAATGGTGTAGGAAGGATAGCCATTGACAACCTTGATGAAGCCCATCTGATTAGCCGCTTAGCGCAGGAACTGAACGTTGTCTCTGAGGTTGTTTTAAGGGTCAAACCAGGTGTCCATGCAGATACGCACCACTATATCGTAACAGGTACAGAGGACTCTAAATTTGGCTTTAACATCTCTGATGGAAGTGCAAAGCAAGCCATTCAAGAGATGGTAACATTACCCGGCATCCTGTTTAAGGGGATTCATTGTCATATCGGTTCACAAATTCTCAATCTTGAAGAATTTGAGAAAGCGATTGAGGTGATTGCTGCTTTTTATCAAGAGCTGTTTGAAGAGGGGGTCACTTTGGAGGAGCTCGATTTCGGTGGTGGACTTGGGGCCCAATATACTGAAAATGATCATCCTGTCGCTATAGCGACTTATGTAGAAGCAATTACAAGAAAAATTGTGTCCGAATTTCGTGCGAAAGGTCTTACTTTACCCAAACTAATGCTAGAACCAGGTCGTTCTATCGTCGCTGAAGCGGGGACCACTCTTTATAAGGTTGGTTCAACTAAGCAAATGCCAAACGGGTATCTCTACGCTGCCGTAAATGGGGGAATGGGAGATAACATTAGGCCAGCCCTTTACGGGGCAAAATATGCAGCTATTCTTGCGAATCGAGCCAATGAAGAGGCCACTACAAAAGTGAAGGTGGTAGGGAAATGTTGTGAATCGGGAGACATCCTGATTCATGAAATTCTCCTTCCAAAGCCTAAATTTGGAGATATTCTAGCCGTCCTTACGACTGGGGCCTATAATTATGCCATGGCTAGCAACTACAACCGTCTACCTGTTCCAGGTGTTCTTCTGGTTAACAATGGGGATTATAACTGGATAGTAATGCCTCAAGATTCTGAAGATATCATCCGCAACGATCGAATTCCTGATCGCTTAATGAGTCCATAATGCAAAGTCCTCTCTTTGTGGTGAAATTTTTTTATTTTTCAACCACAGTGAGAACATTCATTCATTCCAAAATGGTAGATTTTCTCTCAATTTAGTTTCTTAAATGTTGAAATGGGCTCTAGTGAATTTAAAATTGGCTAGAGCCTTTTTTTCTATTTGGAATAGGGTGACTGAAAAATGACCTGATATGGTTGAATATTCCTTCAACCAAAGGTGACAAATGGCAGCGGGTGCAGGTTCAGTTAACGGTCGAAACGTTACAAATGAAGCAGCAGACATTTCTGTTTCAAAAAAAGAGAACGAATCCAATCATTTTAGGATCAATCAGATAGCTGTTACTGCTTTAACTGGGCTGTTTCTCAGTGGCATAGCTGCTTCTGAGGGGGTCGCAAGCCATCCATTTTATGTAAGTCCGATTTTAGCAGGGATGGGTCTTCTCTATGCGGCTTTAATGGCGACCTCAGGCAGCTATACCTTCTTTTCTCAGAATTTATCCACGCTCTTTGTAGGAAGTGCCGGCAAGGAAGCTGTAGGGAAGATTCTTCAGTCTAAGACATTTTACCAGCTCTACAGTCGATTTGGGTTGGAAAATTCTATTAAACTTTTTGGATTAGAGGCGATACAAGACAAATTCCATGAAGAGGTGTCTGAACCTAAAACAACTCTTGCACATCTCATTGTTAGGTACGATACAAAAGATCAACAAGAACTTCTAGGCAAAGGTGTCATGAAGAAAGAGCTATTTGATCTCATTGCTCGATTAAAAAAAGAAGGGGCAAAGCATGGCCAAGACTATTTTATTTCCTTAAAGGATTCTTCTGAACGGCATGCAGCCTACGCATTTTACAATTCGCGTCCAAGGCATTTTAGAGAAGTCTTGCGACTAAATGAGCTCTTCAGGGTCGAAAAAGCTAAACTTGGTTTTGGAGTAGCTCCCACCGATAGGGATTCCTATGTATGGGAAAAAAGTGATATGAATAAGCCCACATCGGAGGGTGAAGAGATAACTTCTACCGATTGGAAACGTTTTGCTTATCTTGCAGGTGCCGTTTCAACAGGTCTAGCAGTAACTGCTGCTGTGGCTTTAGCTACTTTTGACATTGTTCCAACAAAAGCAATGATTGTAGCTGTTCCTCTTCTTGCCTTATCGCGTGGTTTCACCTATTTAAGATCGAGGGCTTTCGTTAACGCTAGTGGTGCCGATAAAAAAGCCACATTTGATAAACACACCTTCATCTGGCTTTCGAATATATATGGTGTTCAGCAGTTGCTTGATGCTGGATTTACAGTAGATGAGCTTAAACAGAAATTAAAGAAGCAAGTTCTCCATCCAGGAAGCACCCCTTGGGATCTGATCTGGTTGAAGGATTTTGCAACGCTCAAAGACAAAGGGATTATCACTGAAGAGCATTTCAAAGCTCTTCAACAAGTCCAGGAAGACTCAAAAAAGATAAAGGAGTCTGTCACTGTTCCAAGCTATGCAAGGCTGACTGTTTGGGAAATCTGTGCTCAAGCTGCGGATGGGATAAAACGTGCTGAAGAGCTGGATAGGGGCTACGCACAGAATAAAGTGAGATTTCTCCAAAGTTCAGTTGAATAACAGTCCCGGGACAAATGTTCTAAATCATCTTTCTCTTGATTCTCATAGACAAACTGTGAGAGTTTCCGGTTTTGGTCATGAGGATCTATGGACGAACAAAAGCATTACAGCAACCCTGCGAACATTAACCACCGGAATGAAATTGATGGATATCCGGAGCTAAAGGATCTTGCTCTGAACTTGCTTTGGTCCTGGAATCACTACGGTGACAAGGTTTGGCAGGAACTTGATCCTGCACTATGGGATCTGACACATAACCCCTGGGTTATTTTACAAACTATTTCAAGAGAAAAACTTGTAAATAAATTATCTGACACAAAATTTCGAAAGTTTATAGATAGTCTTACAGAAGCAAATAAACTAAAGACTGAAGGGCCGGCTTGGTTCCAAGAAACTTATCCTAAAGCCCCTTTATCCTGTGTGGCCTACTTCTGCATGGAATACATGCTAAGTGAAGCCCTTCCAATCTATTCTGGAGGTCTTGGCAATGTAGCAGGAGATCAACTCAAAACGGCCAGTGATTTGGGTGTGCCGGTTATTGCCATTGGCCTTCTTTACCAACAGGGATATTTTCGGCAGTTGATCGACAAAGAGGGGGCTCAACAGGCTTTTTACCCTTTCAACGATCCTGGGCAATTGCCAATCACTCCCTTAAGGAAGCCGAATGGAGAATGGCTCAGATTAGAGATTGCCTTGCCGGGCTGGTCTGTCTGGCTTCGAGCCTGGGAAGTAAAAGTCGGTAGAGCACGGCTCTATCTTCTCGACAGCAACGATGCCGCTAATTTTCCTCCTCACAGGGGTATTACAAGTGAATTATATGGAGGAGGTTCAGATCTCCGTCTGAAGCAAGAGCTTGTCTTAGGCGTTGGTGGGTATCGTCTTTTAGATGCGCTTGGAATCCACCCCGAAGTTTGCCATCTCAATGAGTGTCATGCAGCCTTTGTTGTGATAGAGCGGGCCCGAAAGTTTATGGATCAGGCAAAGGTCTCATTTAAAGAAGCCCTCGCTGCCACCCGAGTCGGCAATCATTTTACTACCCATACAGCAGTTTCCGCAGGGTTTGACTATTTTTCACCCAGCATGATGGAGCAATATTGTGGAAAATATGCGCAAGAACAGCTCGGTATCCCTTTTAAAGAATTTTTAGCGCTTGGGAGACAAAATCCTGATGATCCAAACGAGTATTTCAATATGGCCAATTTGGCCATCCGCGGCAGTGGTGCCGTCAATGGGGTCAGCAAGCTCCACGGTCAGGTTAGCCGGCATCTTTTTGCCCCCCTTTTTTCCGGCCTAAAAGAAGATGAAGTGCCTATTGGTTACGTCACAAACGGCGTCCATATGCCAAGCTGGGACTCTGCCAGATCAGATGATCTATGGACTGAGGCTTGCGGAAAAGGACGTTGGGAGGATGGTCAAGTTAACTTGGAGAAAGAAATAAAAGCTGTTCCTGATGACAAGATTTGGGATATGCGCAATACCGGACGAAAAGCTCTGGTCGATTTTACTCGAGATCGGACAACACGTTTATTAAGTGCTATGGGTGCTTCCAAGGAAGATATTGAAAGAGCAAAAACGCTCCTAGATCCAAATGCATTGGTTTTAGGATTTGCGCGCCGTTTTGCAACTTACAAAAGACCCGATATGATTTTACACGATCCTGATAGGTTGTTGCGTATCTTGAATAATAAAGAACGGCCCGTACAACTGATCATCGCAGGGAAGGCACATCCCGCAGATCAGCTCGGGAAAGATCTTATACAAAAATGGATCCAGTTTATCCGGAGGCCAGAAGCGCGTGCCCATTCGGTTTTCTTAGTTGACTATGACATGCTTTTGACCGAGAAACTTGTGCAAGGCGTCGATGTTTGGATCAATACCCCTAGAAGACCTTGGGAAGCCTGCGGTACCAGTGGAATGAAAGTTCTTGTAAATGGTGGCATCAACGTATCGGAATTGGATGGATGGTGGGCTGAAGCCTATACCCCTGAAGTGGGTTGGGCCGTTGGTGATGGCAAAGAACATGGGGACGATCCATCTTGGGATGCCGCGGAGGCCAACAGACTTTATGATCTTCTTGAAAATGAGGTGATCCCCCTTTTCTACAATAGAGCCGCAGATGGAATGCCGACCGCTTGGCTCAAGAAGGTAAGAGAAAGCATGGCACACTTAACCCCTCAGTATTCTGCTGTCCGCACAGTTCGTGAGTACACAGAAAAATATTACATCCCAGCAGCTGTGGCTTACACCGAACAAACCTTAAGCGTCAGAGCCTGAAATAGGAGCTACAAGCAACTAGAAAATTAAGGACTTACGCGAAGGGCTTGGAGTGCGAAACTACCCTATTTCGCTTTCCTATTTTAGAAATTGAAAGCTAAAGAGGACTTTAGCACTCCAAGCGCGTTGCGATCTCTAGCTGGTGTTCGGGTGTGTACTGGCCACGTCGTGCTGCCAGATTGCATTTGGCCCGATGGTACAAAGCTTTCTGTGCTGCTTGTACGTTGGCTTCTTGCCCTTTCCAAATTTCCAATGCTGGCTGCTGGATGGCACGAGCAAATGAAAAGGTCAAAGCCCAAGGAAGTTTCCCTTTGAACCTGACATTCATCGCATTCAATCGGGCTGAAGCTAATTCTGCAGATTGTCCACCTGATAAAAAAGCAATACCGGGAACTGCCGCTGGTACACTTTGTAATAGGCATTTCACAGTGGCATCGGCGACTTCATCGACACCTTCTTGATTTGGGCATTCAAGCCCTGGAAGCACCATATTGGGTTTAAGTATCATTCCCTCTAAGATCACCCTTTGGGTGTAAAGTTTATTGAACACTTTTCTTAAAACCTTTTCCGTTACTTCAAAGCAACTTTGTAGAGTATGCGAGCCATCCATCAATACTTCCGGCTCAACAATGGGGATAAGACCAGCTTCCTGGCACAATGCGGCATAACGGGCAAGCTCATCGGCATTGGCATCTATACAGCCCTTGCTGGGGATCCCATCACCAATCGTGATGACGGCACGCCATTTGGCAAACCGCGCTCCCAATTGTACATATTCCGCCAACCGTTCGCGCAATCCATCGAGACCTTCTGTGATTTTTTCTCCGGGATGTCCTGCCAATGGCTTTGCGCCTGCATCTACTTTAATCCCTGGTATGATGCCTGCATCCTGTAAGACTTTGACAAAAGGAGTTCCGTCTTTCTTTTTTTGACTGATGGTTTCATCAAAGAGGATTGCACCGCTGATCGACTCATTAAGCCCTGGAGTGGTGACAATCATTTCCCTATATGCTCGCCGAGCCTCTTCCGTTTGCGGAATTCCTAATTTTGCGAATCGTTTGTTGCAGGTTGGAAAACTTTCGTCCATTGCCAACAGCCCTTTGTCGCCAGCAACAAGGGCTTTTGCCGTCTCTATAAGCTTTTTGACGTCCATCCTTACCTCTTTGTTAAATCCATATAAGTGAAGAGGTCATTTGGAGGCACTAGCAATTTAAAACGGGAGATATTAAGAAATGTATCTTATGGACGAGAACTTTTTTAGGGTGGGGGAGATCACCATTTCTCTAACCTTCATTATTCTGCCTTTTATTTTAGGTTATGCTCATGCCCTAGTGAAGGGGAAAAAAGGGGATAAATGGGAGCTCATTTTTCTCTATTACCTCTTTATCAGTGTGGGAATGCAGGGAGTCATCACCGGCATCTCCCAAATCACGATTCCAGAAACGATCAGTGCCAATCTTGAATGGGCCAATAGCCCCTTTCTTTTAGAGCTAGGGATGGCAAACATTTCGTTTGGCGCGGTCGGAATTGTAGCTCCTTGGATCAATAGAGGGTGGTGTGCATCAGCGGCACTGAGCTATTCCTTATTCCTTTTCATCACAGGGATGGGTCATTTAATAGAGCTTATTCAGATTGGACCAAACCCAGGAAATGCCGGAGGATTCCTCTATTCAGATCTACTCGTTCCTGTTTTCACCTTGACATTTCTTGTGCTGTCTCGAAAACCAATCTGCTTTTCAACACAAGCTGGAACATAATCTGGAGTTCATTCCAAGGTTATTAAGGTTATTGAGGTTGTAAGTCTTTGGAAATCTTTCGTTTTGCCTTTTAAATAAAAAATACATACTCTCAACATGAGAGCTGCAAATTTTTGTAAGCCAATTAACCAACGGAATAGTATGCGTTCAATAAACTCTTTTGCTACTTATGTGCAGAATTTGAACGATTCGTTAATTGATCCCAGCAACCCTGAAAAGGCTCTTGAAGCTTTAATAAACACTTTGTCTATAGAAAACATAAGCCCAATTAGAGGTCGCGAAAAAGACCTCAATAGCCTTGTGGCTATTGTCAGTAATCTAAAAGATGCACAAGTTGATTTGTCATCTGCTGTAAATTGGGAAATGAACCTGAAAAATCAACCCTTAGATACAGATGATTATAAAAACGAAATTGTAATAGTTAGGGAAAGGATACAAAAAGCTATTGCTTCTGCAAAAGAAGCGCAACTTAAGCTTTTACAAATCGTAGAAAAACTATCCGAGGTTCAAGGTGAACAATGTTTTGTTACTAGAGGAAAATACCAAGTCATTCAATAATCAAGATGTTATCCTTTGTTTTCTAGCTCTGTGAGAACACTCTGGTATAGATCTCCTGCATCAATGGAGAAGCCCCTTTCCTCAAACTTTTCACCAATTGTAGCAGAAAAATAATCGAATAGACCATCTTTGACTTCTTCTGAAAGACCAGGAAGAGCTGAGACAACGGTCTCGATGTTTTCCGGAGCTATAGGATTTTTTCTTAGCCCAAAACCAACGTTTTCTTTTGGATCTGCTGGAACGGATTTTTCTCCTAGCGAATTATAGAGAGAAAGACCAATTTGATAGGTTTGTATTTTCTGAACATAATCTATTAGAAGTTCGTAAGATGCGACGATCTCAACTAAGCTGTCTTTAAAATCTTTGTCATTAATTGGCTTCCCTTCAATTGTTAATTCTTCGACCTTTTTTTGCATTTTAATTCTAAGTTTTTCTATGTCCGATGCGAGCTCTTCTGTTTGTTGCAGATCATTTGAGATGTTGTAGCGAAATGTATAGCCAGCAGCCGCATTGAAGATGGGTGGTTTGGTTGCGTCTAAAACTTTCTGAATAGAATATGGCGGGGTTATCCTACGGTTGAGCCTTACTCCATCCCAATCTGCGATTTTTCCAGTAATTTTTCCATCTTTCCCAACCGTTACATAGATATTATCAGGTTTTAGATCTATATGGCCTGCATTGAAAAAGGAAAGCCACTTCGCCCCTTCCTGGACATCGGCAAAAACCTGCAAGATAGTTTCGGGGTCAGGGTTGGAATTCTTTATCCAGCTGTTAAATGATCCCAGATTATAAAGTTTATCGCTCATTGTTCTTTCTGAGAGCGGCTCAAGGGGATCAACTATCCCCACAGGTTTGCCATCTCTCACTGCTAATTCTGCAGGAAGTTTGCCTTTTTTTTGTAGTTCTGAGACTTTGCGAAAGATCTCTTTAAGGCTTTCGTTTCCAGTTTTTGATAAAGCAGCAGATGCCTCCTTTTTGGCTTCTCGTATGACTCTCTCTTTTACTTTTATATTGATATCGGGTTTTGTAGTCTTAGCGACAAAAACTAAATGATTAACCTTAGAGGCTATATTTCCGCCCCCTTCTCCCAATTTCCCTTCATCCAATAGCAGGTCAGAGGTAAGAATGAGGCGGACCTTCTCTCGGCCCTTTATTAAAGGGGCAGTGGATATGTTTATCTTAGTTCCCGCGGCATCAAGCTCTTTCACCCCACTTTGAGCTAAAATCGAGGCAGCGCTTGCTAAAAGAGCCTCCTCGTGAGAGCCCTTTTGGGGAGGGGCTTGAATGTGTCTGACGGCGTGTTCTATTAGGTAATCTTTCGCGAATGTTAGCTCCGAAGTGTCGGAGCCTTGAGGAAGGGCTGCTTTCCAGTTATTCATCGCTTTTTGCCAAATTTTCCCTTCCGGGTCCACTTGCTTTCTTATCATGGAGTCGGTGCCGGAAGTTAATGTTGTGGGGGGGAGGTTAGCTTCTCTAAGGCTTTCAATAGCCTCTGACTTGGCCCCTTTTTGAACAGTAAAAGGACCTAAAGAGCCTTTTTTAGCTCCTTCGGCGACTGGGGTGGCCTGGGTTGATATTGGATGATCTGAAGGTATTGAGTTAGCCATGCATTTAGACCCTCAATTAAGATGATAACTTCATCCTAGAAGGGCTATATGAAAGAAAAGTAAAGTTGATTCGAAATTTTATTAAATATTTGTGATTCAGTCGGATCAGTTAAAGGCCGACTTGGCAAAAGATCATTTTTTGTAAGTCGTTCATTTTCTGTTTTTAGTGGAAAAAATATTTACATTTATCCGCTAAGGTACGAAAAGCAAGCTATAAAGACAGTTTTTAGGAAAAGGTCATGTCAAGAAAAAGCCCAGAAAATGAATTTTCTCATCACCCTCAACCGATCAGAGGAAAAGAGGGCGCTTCAATCATGGGTCCAACAAATCCGACAAGGGAAGCTGAAAGCCCCGATAGATTGTTGCCGCCACCAACAGATCGAGGCACATTACCAAGCCTAAGATGGTCTTTTTGCGATAGTCACAACCGTGTTTCTGAAGGGGGTTGGGCCCGACAAACTACCGTTCGAGAGCTGCCAACCGCTACTGAGATAGCAGGTGTGAACATGCGTCTTACCCCTGGATCGATAAGGGAGATGCATTGGCATAAGGAGGGTGAATGGGCCTACATGCTAAAAGGACGCGCAAGGATCACTTCGGTCGACCAGAACCTCTGCACCTTTCAAGACGATGTTGGTGAAGGGGAGGGGTGGTATTTCCCAACTGGTATTCCCCATTCGATCCAGGCACTAGAGGAAGGTTGTGAATTTCTCCTTGTTTTCGATGATGGCGACTTTGACGAGAACCAGACTTTTTTACTGACCGACTGGTTGGCCCGTACGCCTAAAGAGGTCTTGGCAAAGAATTTCAATGTCCCTGCGAGTGCCTTCGACAATATTCCTAAAGAGGAACTTTACATCTTCCCGTCGAAAGTGCCTGGACCATTAGCTAAAGATCGCGTTGCAGGTCTTGGACCTATGCCTGAGAGCTTTAGCCATCGGATGATTAAAATGGAGCCTATCAGGATGAAGTATGGGACCGTCCGGATCATGGATTCTACCAATTTTCCTGCCTCAAAGACCATTGCATCGGCTCTGGTTGAGGTAGAGCCGGGCGGCATGCGAGATTTGCACTGGCACCCTAACGCAGACGAATGGCAATACTATCTTTCAGGGCAAGCTCGGATGACAGTTTTTGCTTCTGGAGGGTCGGCTCAGACGTTTGACTACCAAGCCGGTGATGTCGGCTCTATTCCCCGTGCAATGCCCCACTATGTTGAGAATACCGGTAAGACAACCTTGAGATTTCTTGAGATGTTCCGAAGTCCTAGATTTGAGGATGTCCCTCTTGCGCAATGGTTGGCATTCACCCCTCACGAGCTTGTACGGGCACATTTACATATCGATGAGTCGGTTCTCGCAAAAATTCCACCCCGCAAGATGCCGGTGGTTGGACCTGAAAGGAGTTAAGAAAATGCAGGAAGGAAGTTTTAAGCTAACTTATCGTGGCTCGTTTTTCTGGTTGATTTTTTGGATCATCGTTTTTTTCCCGATAGCCATTGTCATGTTGTTAACATCTAGCTCGTTTAGAGTGAACCAAACCATTTATGAGATTCACTATGATGGTTCTAAATTTTGGCTCGGTTTTTGGATGTTGGTTTTTTTCCCGATCGCTTTTGTGCTGCTCTTCGTCAATGGTGTTTCTGCTAGAATCAGGAAAGTCGAGAATGTCTAACTTCCAACCTTAGATATTCTTTTCCTGTTTTCTGATGAGCTGGAAGGCCCTTTTATACGGGGCGCAGGTGTTGACTCTAACCCATTTGCTTAGGGGCCATTCCTTGCCAGATGCTAAGGTACACCAATCCCAAATCCCCACTTTGTCCAATTGGCCCTTTTCAAACTCTTTCTCAACGATTTTTATAATCTGCACGACAACCTCTTGGAAGGCTCTATCTTGAAGCTCTGCACCGTCGTATCGATAGTTTTGATAAAAGTGTTTGGCAATCGCGGCATAATCCCATGTGCTAAACCCATCGCCTGGCATTACAGGTAATTTTCCAGCAATTCCACTCTCGTACCAGCGGATCAAAGATTTACCCCAGCCAATTTGATAGGCAATGAGATCGGTGACACTAACTTTTCCCCCAGTCCCATCGATCTGTTTTAATTCTCTGTCGGCGCAAGAAATGTGAACGACTAGTTTCCTTAGACACTCGTATTTCTTTTCAATTTCGTGGCTTAAAGGTGCCTTCAAATGAGTCATATTGGCATGAGAGGAGGGCGGACGATGTCCCAAGTACGGCTCCTCTTTTTTTTCATTAACCCCTTAGCAGCTGGAATGAAAGGGTGTTTTCTAAGGTCTTGGAATATTTCTTCAAGCTCTTTGGGGTTTGTTAAGTCTCCTTTCTTCCCCTGTTCGTAGAGCGTGCAGATCAGCTCTGGATAAAGATTGGCAATACCACAAATCGACCCGGCAGCTCCGGCGTGGACCCCTTCGATGATCTGCTTCTCGTTTGCGACAAACACTTTGAACCCTGGATATGCCCATAGTATCTCTTTAACGAAGGATGGGTTGCCTTCACTCTCTTTTAAACCAATGACAGTATCGGGAAACTCCAATCTGAGAGCTTTGATAACTTTTAGCGTAATAGGAACGGATGTGAATTGAGGAATATGGTAAAGAAGAACTCTCAGTTTTGGATCGCCAACCCTTTGAATGACTTCTCGATAATAGGCGATCACACCTTCGTCAGAGACATTTTTAAAAAAAGGGGGTGGAGACACTAAAAGGGCAATGCAATTGGCTTTCATAGCCCCTTTTGCCAGCTCAACCGTTTCAGGAATGTTAGCTCCTCCATTGCCTAGAATGGTTTTTTGGGGATCAAGGCCTTTCTCGATCATCTTCTCCAAAGCTTCTAATCGCTCTTTTACTGAAAAAGAGGGCCCCTCTCCTGAAGTTCCAAAAAGAAGTACTCCTTTGCAGCCTCGCTTCATTAAGTCAAGGCAGTGAAAAGCAAACTCTTGAGTGTCACAGCTTAAATCTGCATGCATCGGTGTCAGTGCGGCTGCATAAATACCGTCTTCTAGACCATGAGTGAGTTTTGCCATTTTGGGGATTGCCATCAGTGAAAGGATTGAATAGGAATTTATTGCATTCCTTGTCCTTTTTTCACAATAATTGGATGGGTTGTCAACCTAATTAACTGAATGTTAGTCGTGTGGATATTTATAACCCCTTGATCAGATAATAGTAGAAGTAAGGAAATAAAACTGGAGGTAAAGGTTATGGAAAAAGATAAGCAAGCTTTAGCAAAAGCCCCTTTCTTTAAAATGGGAACATTTTTCCCAACACTTTGGGAAGATATGGTGAATCAGATTGCAGATCTTGGGGGCGAACAAACAGGTCTCTCAATTTATGAAGAGGGGAAAAACATCATCGTTGAAGCAGCAGCTCCAGGGCTAAAACCTGAAGAGATCGATGTCACGATTGAAAAAGGGGGCATTCTCAGAATCCAAGGAGAGAGCAAAAAAGAAGAAGGGGACAAAGCGAAAAAATTTTACCGGAAGGCTGTAAGTTCTTTTTCTTACCGTGTCGTCCTTCCTGCCCAGATCGATGAATCAAAAGATCCTAAGGCAGAATATAAAGATGGCATCATGAAAATCACCTTTGACAAGGCTGCAGGAAGCCAAACAAAAAAAATCAATATCAAAAGGGCTTAAGCCCTATTCATTAGGGCACTTATTCTTTAGTGCCCTATTCTCATTTAGGCGAAGTTGATGCCCTAATAAGAGCATATCATCGGAACATTCTTTCTTCTCTCTGAGAAAACTTTCTTTTCGACAGAAAAATGTAAATGATTTACATTTGGAGGAACAAGAGATCAGGTTTGAAGCGTCCACCGAAATTGGAGAACGTACTTGCGTTTGCCAAAGCTTGCATAAAGAAGGGAAGGTATGTTGCCACTTTCCATGCGGAGTGTAGGCAATTGGAAAGAGATATTACTTTGCTAGATGCTCTGCATGTGATAAAAACCGGTTTCAGGGAGATTAAACATGATCAGTATAAAGAAGAGTATAAGTCTTGGAATTATGCAGTGCGAGGAGAGTCCCTCCAATCAGATCCAGTTAGAGTGATTATTAGCTTTGATGAAGATGAGATGCTTATTATAACTGTAATTAATCTTGCCAGTGGGGATTAGGGGACGTTTATGGAAAGGAAAATAGCGAAAAAATTTGAGTATTTTGGGCTTGGATTCCCCATCCTTCTTCTCAATGTACCTGTTCGTCAAATTAGAGGAGTGGAAGTTCCCGATATTGATTACAACTTGCTTCAGCGAAAAGTTTTATTAAAGCTTTGCGAGAAGCCTTTTCCTTTAACTGGAAATGAAGTTCGTTTTATTCGTCAATTTTTCGAATTAAATTATAGCCAATTTGCAAATCAATTTGGAGTCACACACGCAACAGTTATTCATTGGGAAAAAGCCCAAGATTCTTTTGCAAAAATCACACCCACAACCGAGCTTTGCATCCGTCTCTACATCCTTGACGCTTTAAAAGTAGATGATACCCTCTTCAGAAGTACTTTTAGATGGTTTGATTACTCGAAATTTCAAAAGGACATAAAAGCTGGGCACCAAGAACTTTACGAAGATCTTCTTACTCTAGATTCACATCATTTGAATTCTCGGGGTTAAAAGCACCTCGGCTCTTAAAGAAGAAAGAATTCCAATTTATTAGGGCGCTTATTCTTTAGTGCCCTATATCTCATTTAGGCGAAGTTGATGCTCTAATAAGAGCATACATATTGTTAATGATAGCTACAGAATAGTAGCCTGACGCCTGAGTGATGAATTTTCTGACGTCATGAGGGGTATGTTGCGGGATTGCTCACTTTAGTAAAAAGAAAGTAAATCTATCGGAAAAACTGAAATGGCATGGGAAAGATTTTTTGCATATTGGAAGGGCGCTTTTCCCTTATCCTTGGGTTCCCCATCCTCTTCTCGAACCTTCCCTAACTTAATTGGATAATGGAAATCGAGAGATTAGATAGAGAGGGTAATTATATATATCCCCATCATGTTTTAAATTCATGGTTGTGGCTCTGATGAGCTTGGAGGGTGCACATTTTTCCTTGTAAACAAGAAGGCTCTTTTTTTTCTGGCTTGTGCCTGCTTTCACTTCCAAGGGGTAGATCGTGTGGTCTTCTTCGATTAAGAAATCAATTTCTGCTGTGCCCTCGCTGGTCCAATAATAGGGTTGTTTGTGCTTGGTTGCGATCAATTCTTGTGCTACATAGTTCTCCGTGAGAGCGCCCTTGAATTCTGTGAACAAAAGATTTCCTTCGATAATTACCTGAGGGGAAAGATTGCTTTGAGCGCCAAGCAATCCCACATCAGCTAAAAAGATCTTGAAAATGTTATTATCGGCGTAGGCGCTAAGGGGAAATTTTGGGGATTCCACTAGATAGCTTTTATGAATAAGTCCTGCATCTGAAAGCCATTGGATTGCTTCTTCATAATCTCTGCCTCGAGCACTTTTTCGGATCGCTGCAAAAATGAATTTCTTATTTTCCTTTGCAAGCTGACGGTGAATCTGTTTCCAAACTGTTGTGATCTTCATGATCTCATGGGTTGGCGCATGTTTGGCGAAATCTTTTTCGTAAGCGTTCAAGATTTCGAGTTGAATTTCTCTGACAACATTCAGTTTTTCTGTCTTGGCGTATTCAGCAACAGCTTCTGGCATTCCTCCAATAAAGAAATAAATTTTCAGTAAATCAATTAACTTTTCATGCATTGGGTTTGGGATAGGGTTATAAGTATGATATTCCTCTAAAAAACCACGCGTTTTTTCCTGGCCTATGGCCGAAAGAAATTCGAAAAATGTCAAAGGGTAGAGGTGGAGGAAGTTGACCTTTCCAACAGGAAAGCCTTTTTCTCCTGCTGTTTTCACACCTAGTAGGGAGCCTGCAGCGGCAACATGGTACTCGTTTGCTTCCTCGCAAAAATATTTCAAGCTATTGAGAGCTTTTGGACAATTTTGAATTTCATCGAAGATCAAGAGGGTGTTATTGGGCTCGATGTCGATTTCGGTATGGATGCTGATAATTTTTATGATCTGCTTAGGGTCTAGAGTTCCCTCGAAATATTGGCCTAACTTTTCATCTTTTTCGAAATTTAGATAGGCCATCTTCTCGTAAGATGTTTTGCCAAAATGTTTCAGAGCATAAGTCTTTCCAACCTGCCTTGCCCCGTTTAATATCAATGGCTTGCGCCGTTTTGACTGTTTCCACTCTTCAAGTAGCTTATAGATGTCTCGTTTCATATCCTCAAAATAAGTCAACTTTAGACGAAAAGCAAGCCATTCCCTCATAAAACGTGGTTACTTCCACGTTTTTCATAGGAAAAACGTGTTGAATTCTCACCTTTTTCGTATGAAAAACGTGGGAGATAAGCTATATGGGCTCGGGCTTATCCCGAGTTCACTCTCCTGGCCGCGCAACCCGCGGCCAGGATCACCCCCGCCTTTTTCTAAGAAAACTTTAGAAGTTCGTTTAGATAGTTTGATTACTCGAAATTTCAAAAGGACATAAAAGCTGGGCACCAAGAACTTTACGAAGATCCCTATTAACGTCATGGCTCATTCATGCAGAGAACAAGACAGCCCCATCGTCACCTTTAAAGTTTATGAGCTAAAAGAAAGCGAAGACGATTCTCCATACGTGGTAGATACTCCCAAAAAGCTAGACCTCATCTACTGTGCCCCTGCCTTAAAGGCAGGCCTAAAAGGGATGAAGCTGGGTGAAAAACGTCGAATCTACATTCACTCTTCCTCAACTCATGGCGTCTATAGTCCTTTCGCCCTTTCTGATCCCCTCTACTACGACATCGAAGTTGTTTCCCTAGACTAAAAGCAACTTGCGAAATAGACGAAATTTCTGGTTTTTTCATTTAATTTCACAGCCTCGGAGGGATCGCTAAGGCGAAGAAAGGGAACGCTCTCACGAAGATTTAGGGTTTTGGGGCCAGAAATTTAAGGCCGCAACGAAGGCAGCTAGGTTGATAGCAGAGCCAAAGGTGAGCTGAACGGTCACTCGACCTAAGGTGTTTAGAAGGGGCCTATTGATATTGTTGCGAAAGAAATGGTTTCCTAAAGAACCACCACACCCATAAGCAAATGTAGCAAAAGCAATCGAAGAAACGAGTAATACAGCCAATTTTGATCCTGAATTGATATTTTTCTTTTGTCCCAAATGTCTAGCTGCGAATATCGCTATACACAGGCCAGCTGAGGTCGTCAAACCGTTTTGTATAATTGCGTCTCTAAATCCCTTGATTGCCATTTTTTCTCCAATGTACACCTAAATATTCCATAGATCAAAGATATTTAGTACCATCTTTCTCCTTTTTAGAGGAGATCAAACGGTAGAAAATTAGTTTAAAACAATCTCTAAACCATCGTGGGCCACGATAACTTGGAGGTCTTTTTCTTTGCCGAGGGTTTGAAGTTTTTGACGGCTAGTTCGTGTACTGGCGTAAAACCAGGCTCCAAAGTGTGTGAAAAGGATTTTGTGGGTATGGCGTTTAAAAAGATCCATTAAATTAGGAACGCCATTGTGCCCATAGAGCAGACCTGTGGTTAGATCTTTTCGGATCATCCCCCCTTTTCGAAGGAAGCTTGCTTCTGTGATCACCAAATCGACTATGCCAAGAAGATCGGTGTATTTTTTATCCATCCAAACAAGGTCTCCTGTATATAAGACAGAGCGATTGCCTTTTTTGATCAAATAACCTTGCGATTTGACATGTAGGCTGTGGTGAGTAGGAAGGGGTGTAATCGAGTAGCCTTCCCACTCTATCGGCTCGTTCAGAATTTGAATGGGCAGCCCTTTTGGGGCTTCTGGGGCAAAAATAGGTGCTGCAGTGCTAGGCTGCTCCTCTTTTCCCTTCCGAACAAAATAGGCATGATCTGGATGGAGATGGGTCAAGAAAATTGCTTTTGGTTGTGTTTTCAAAAAAGCTTTCTCACCAACGTCAAAGAGCAGGGTGTTATCGACTAAGACTCCGCTATACTTTGAATGAAGGCGGCAACTCTCTTCAATTTCACCTCTGGTCCCAAGTATTTTAATTTTTAACATAGTGGTAAACTAGAAGTTGCCCCACTTCCAATCGCGGACCTCGGGCATGTCTTGGCCATGTTTTGCAATGTAATGCTTATGTTCGATGAGCTTGTCTTGCATCATTTGCTTGAGGTAAGCACCTTTGGCACCTAGGTGAGGCAGCCGATCGATCACATCTTGCACAAGGTTGAATCGATCCAGGTCGTTCTGAACCCGTATATCAAAGGGGGTGGTGATTGTCCCTTCTTCCTTATAGCCTCGGACATGAAGGTTCTGGTTGTTTCGGCGGTAGGTTAGCCGATGGAGCAGCCAAGGATAACCGTGGAAGGCAAAAATGATATGTTTGTCACGAGTGAAAAGTGAGTCGTAATCGACATCGCTTAAGCCATGTGGGTGCTCGCTTTGAGGTTGCAGTTTCATCAAGTCGACCACATTGACGACGCGGATTTTTAGATCTGGAAGATATTTGCGTAGGATAGAAACGGCCGCCAACACCTCTAATGTGGGTGTATCGCCGCAACAGCCCATCACGACGTCGGGCTCGCTGCTTTGGTCATTGCTGGCCCATTGCCAGATCCCAATTCCTTCTGTGCAGTGGATTACAGCTTCTTCGATGTTCAGCCATTGTGGGCGGGGGTGTTTGCCTGCAACGACGACGTTGACATAATCGCGACTCCGTAGGCAGTGGTCAAAAACAGACAGAAGGCAGTTGGCATCGGGTGGCAGATAAACTCGGACAATATCGGCTTTTTTGTTGACCACGTGATCTAGGAAACCAGGGTCTTGATGTGTGAAACCGTTGTGGTCCTGCTGCCACACATGTGAGGAAAGCAGGTAATTTAGCGATGCGATATGCCGACGCCACGGAAGCTCCGCACATACTTTTAGCCACTTGGCATGTTGGCTAAACATCGAGTCGACAATCCGGATGAAGGCTTCGTAACTATTGAAGAGTCCGTGCCGTCCCGTCAGTAAATAACCCTCTAACCACCCTTCGCACTGGTGCTCGCTGAGCATCGAGTCGACAACCCACCCTGTTGGCGCAAGAAATTCGTCATTTTTCATCTCTCGGGCCTCCCACTGTCGGTTGGTGACTTCAAAAACAGCTCCCAAAAGGTTTGAGAGAGTTTCGTCGGGGCCAAATATTCTAAAATTGCGCTGGTCTTGGTTTAGTTTTACAATGTCCCGCAGGAACTTCCCCAATACAAGGGTATCTTGGCCGTTAATGGCACCGGGGGAAGGTATTTTTAAGGCATGATCGCGGAAGTCGGGCATCCGTAAATCGCGCAGCAAAATACCACCATTTGCATGAGGATTCGCTCCCATCCGACGGTCCCCCTTGGGAGCTAGTTCGGCCAGTTCTGGAATAAGATGACCATTTTCATCGAACAACTCTTCAGCTTTATAGCTTTTCATCCAGCTCTCAAGGAGCTTCACATGATCAGGATGTTCGGCATCTACTATGATAGGCACTTGATGCGACCGGAAGGTCCCTTCGTTTTGTAGCCCATCGACCACTTTTGGGCCTGTCCACCCTTTAGGAGACCTCAAAACGATCATCGGCCAACGACGACGGGTGGTGTCGTTGTTGTTTCTTGCCTGGGCTTGGATCTGAAGAATCTCAACGACCGCTTTTTCTAGAGTGGAGGCCATCAGTTCATGCATTTTTTCAGGCTCATCCCCTTCGACAAAATAAGGGGTCCACCCACAGCCTCGTAAGAATTGCTCCAACTCCTCATGCTCGATCCGAGCGAGAACTGTTGGGTTGCTGATCTTGTAGCCATTGAGGTGGAGGATTGGCAGTACAGCTCCGTCGGTCAGCGGGTTGAGAAACTTGTTAGATTGCCAAGAGGTTGCCAGAGGTCCCGTTTCAGCCTCGCCATCGCCGATAATACAGGCAACAATGAGGTCAGGATTATCGAAAGCGGCTCCAAACGCATGGCTCAAAGAATATCCCAACTCGCCACCTTCATGGATAGATCCAGGTGTTGTTGGTGCAACATGGCTGGAAATACCACCAGGAAATGAAAATTGGGTGAATAGCTTCTTTAATCCAGCCTCATCCTGCGTAATGTTCGGATAAATCTCGCTATAGGTCCCTTCAAGGTAAGTATTGGCCACCAAGGCAGGGCCGCCGTGGCCGGGGCCGGCAATGTAGAACATGTTTAGGTCATACTTCTTGATGACCCGGTTCAAATGGACGTAGATAAAATTTTGACCTGGCGTTGTGCCCCAATGTCCCACAACTATCGGTTTTACATCGGACAGTTTGAGAGGTTCTTTTAGCAGCGGATTGTTATAGAGATAAATCTGCCCTACCGAGAGGTAGTTGGCGGCTCGCCAGTAGGCGTCTATTTTGTGGAGGAGCTCCGGGCTCAGAGTTTTTTCCGGGGAAAGAGTGGCTGTCATGATTTTTTCTCCTTCCTGTGCATTTAGCATTTTTTTAATTCACGTTCCACAGGATTCGGTAAAATTTGAAAAATGGTGATGGAGAATAGATCGAGTTTTTTAGTAGAATAGATATCTCATTGAACTACTTAGAAAAGCTGTGAAATTTTATTTATTTGTATTTTTAATTCTTCTTTCATTTGCAGGGGCTGCAGACCATCCTCTGGTTGAACCTGTTGAATTGAATCGTCCTGTTTTACTTGAAAAAAGCTCGACATGCCCTCTGATGGAGATCGTTGATAGGCGGGACAGTTTGCAAAGGATGAAGGCTGAGGCCTCAGCAAACCTCAGGATCCTAGGAGCGATGTTTAAAAATTTCCTTACTAGATGCCATGTTTCAGGACATCCACACAATACTCATATTTTTATAAAGCCCACTTTTTGTGAGAACACGGGCGAATACCTCTATCCTGAAGAAAACTTTCCTTGGAATAGGCTTAAAGAAAAAGAGAACGGTGGACTCTGTCTTTTCATCCATGGGTTACGGGGCATTCCCCATGACTGGCATGAATACTTGGTCGAAATGAAAAGGCGGCATCCAGACGTCTACTGTTTAGCCCCTTATGTATTGCTAGAGGGCAATTGTTCTTTAAAAGAGGCAGCTGCGCCGCTTCTTCGCCTTGTGCAAGATTATGCAAGAAAGAACCCCGGTAAGCCGATTATTTTGATAGGGACGTCGAATGGGGGTCGAATTGCGATGTACCTGGAAACTCAACTGAGAGTTGAAGATTTAGAATATCGGCAGTTGACAGTTGTCTCATTAGCGGGCGTCCACTATGGCACCCAATTTATTGATTATCTTGCGAGTTGGAAGCTGCTATGGGCGGGCCAACTCGATCAAGAAATTGCCAAAGATTTTTCCTGGAAAAGTGAAACGGCAAGGCAATGTTTAGAAGCGTGGAGTGCAAAACAAGCCTTATGGCATGAGCATGGCATACACGTTCGCCACCTCTTTTGTGCGACTACTGAAGATGGGCAGGTATACCCCCAATCATGCTCCCTGCCTCAAGCTCCTCCTGGTTCTTCGTGCGATTATCGGATCTATGTTGCTGAAAACCATCTCTCCATTGTCCCTGCAGCCTGCCATGATGTGATGAACTGGATAGATCACTTTTAGTTCTGCTCATGGTTTGCGATGACAAGGCGGGTTCGCATCACAGCGTCGGGGCTTAAGCTGATGCTGTCAATCCCGCAGTCGACTAGAAATTCAGCAAATTCAGGATAGGTCGAAGGGGCGTCGCCGCAAATGCCGATTTTCTTTTTACGGGCTTTAGCAACCGTGATGACCTGTTTAATTAATCGCTTGACCGCCTCATTCCTTTCGTCAAAGATGTCTGCGACAAGTTCACTATCACGGTCAATGCCAAGCGTCATCTGGGTCAAATCGTTACTGCCGATGCTAAAGCCATCAAAGATGTCGCAGAACTGGTCTGCCAAAATGGCATTACTTGGAATTTCGCACATCACATAAACTTCAAGTCCATTCTTACCACGCTCTAAACCATTTTTTTTCATCGTCTTTAGGACCTTTTTCCCCTCTTCAACGGTTCGACAAACGGGGATCATGACCTTTAAATTGGCTAAACCAAATTCTTCTCGAACCTTCTTTACAGCTTTACACTCCAAAGCAAAGCCTTTTTCGTAGGCAGAGCTATAATACCGGGAAGCACCACGCCACCCGATCATAGGATTCTCCTCTTTTGGTTCGAAAGGCTGTCCACCGATGAGGTTTGCATATTCATTGGTTTTGAAATCGCTGAAACGCAAAATCACATCACGTGGATAAAAGGCCGCAGCAATGGTTGCAGCGCCCATAGCCAGTTTGTCGATGAAATACTGCTTTTTATCAGAATAGCCGGCAGTCAATACTTCAATTTGACGACGTGTCTTAGGATCTTTGATCTTTTCAAAGTTAACTAGAGCCATCGGGTGGATACGGATGTGTTCACTCACGATAAACTCTTGCCGAATAAGCCCTACCCCATCGCTTGGTAAAAAACTCAATTCGAAGGCTTCATCTGGATAGCCAACATTGATCATCACCTTCGTTTTTGGTTTTGGTGCTTTTTGCAAATCGATCTCTGTGACTTTGAATTTGAGTAACCCTTCATAGACAGTGCCATGTTCCCCTTCAGCACAACTAACGGTCACTTTTTGCCCTGTAGAAATGGTTTTTGTAGCGTTACTCGCCCCTACAATGCAGGGAAGGCCAAGTTCACGGCTGACAATCGCAGCGTGAGATGTTCTCCCTCCACGATTTGTGACAATGGCCGATGCAATGCTCATGATGGGGACCCAGTCTGGGTCAGTGATCTCGGTGATCAAAACTTCCCCTGCTCTGAACTTGGCAATGTCTTTGGCATCCTTGATGACATGGGCCACACCTTGAGCGATTTTATTGCCAATGCTCTTCCCTTCTGCGAGGGCTTTGCCCTTTTGAAGCAGCTTGTACTCATGGATGATGTTAGGATTTTTTTGCGAGTGAACTGTTTCAGGGCGGGCCTGAACAATAAAAAGCTCTCCTGTTCTACCATCTTTTGCCCACTCAATGTCCATGGGGGTCCATTTACCATTTTTGGAACTGTAATGTTCTTCAATGGCGGTAGCCCATCTGGCAAGCTGCAAGACTTCTCCATCTGTTAGACACAGTTTTTTTCTGTCTTTGAGCGGTGTGGAGACATTTTTAACAGAATCAATGCCCTTCAGAGTGTAGATCAGCTTTGTTGCCTTACTGCCAAGCCGTTTACTGATAATCGGTTTGTACCCTTGTTTAAGAGTAGGTTTAAAAACATAAAAATCGTCGGTGTTGACTCTTCCTTGGACCACACTTTCTCCGAGTCCATAACTCCCGTTGATGAAGACAACATCTTTGAAGCCGCTTTCGGTATCCAGGGTGAACATCAATCCTGCAGAGGCCAAATCAGAGCGAACCATCTTTTGGATGCCGATTGATACAGAAACTTTAAAATGATCGAATTTGTTCTCACAACGGTAGACAATGGCGCGGTTTGTGAACAAAGAAGCAAAGCATCGCTTACAAGCCTGTAATAGCTCATCTACACCGGAAATGTTCAGGAACGACTCAAGTTGTCCCGCAAAGCTTGCTTGCGGCAAATCTTCAGCCGTTGCAGAGGAACGGACAGCCACATCGAGGTTTTTTGCATGATAGTGTTTAGAAAGCTTGAGGTAAGCTTGGGCAATAGCATCTTGCAATTCAGATGGAAGTTTGCAGTCTAGAATAATCTCTCGAGCCTTTTTCCCTGCCTTTGCCAGCGCTTTAGAGTTGTTGATGTCCAACCCCTTCATTAAAGCTCTGAGTTTACCTGTAACTCCTGACTTTTCGAGAACATATTGGTACGCGTATGAAGTGATGGCAAAGCCAAGAGGGACTTTGATTTTTGCCTCAAGAGGATACCGAATCATTTCGCCAAGCGAGGCATTTTTCCCGCCAACAAGCCCGATATCTTCAATACCAATTTCGTCAAACCACAAGATGAAGGGTGGATTGGAAGGTTTTTTCTTCATGATATTTTTGCCCTTAAGATAATTTCACCCCATTCTTTTTCTAAAAGGGACCTGTCATCGGGATGTGCAATTTCGATGAGGGCTTTTGCCCGTTCTTTTAAAGTTTTACCGAAGAGGTCGGTGATCCCATATTCAGTTACGACGTGATGGACATGGGCCCGTGTTGTGACGACTCCGGCCCCTTGCTTCAATTGCGGAACAATTCTGGACTGCCCTTTGTTTGTCCGAGCTGTTAAGGCAATGATCGGTTTTCCCCCCTTTGAAAGGGTTGCTCCGCGCATAAAATCCATTTGGCCGCCTGCTCCGGAGATGATCCGGTTTCCAACAGAGTCAGCGCAGATTTGACCACTCAAGTCGATCTCAATGGCCGAATTGATCGTTGTGACCAGCGGGTTTTTGGCAATCACACTTGGCCGATTGACAAACCCGATGTCTAATTGAACGACGGTAGGATTTTGATCGATAAAATCGTAGAGTCTTCGTGATCCGATCACAAACCCTGATACTGTTCGACCGGGATAGATGACTTTCTTCGAATTATCTACAACGCCCGATTCGATAAGTGCTAAAGCCCCGTCAGACCACATTTCGGAATGGATTCCTAAGTGTTTATGAGATGAAAGTGCCTTGAGAACTGCGTCTGGAACAGCTCCTATCCCAATCTGCAGGGTCGCACCATTTTCAACAAGAGAGGCCACATGCTCGCCAATCCTTTTTTCTGCTTCTGAAATAGTGTGAGGGGTGATTTCGGGGAGGGGATCGTTGACTTCTACGCAATAATCTATTTGAGACACATGGATAAAACCATCTCCATGAACACGGGGCATGTTTGTGTTGATCTGAGCAATGATGGTCTTGGCAACCCCAACAGCAGCATGAGCGATGTCCACGCTGACGCCAAGCGAACAATACCCATGTTGATCGGGTGGTGAAATATGGATCAAGGCAATATCAATAGGCCTTTTTCCAGAATGAAAGAGAAAGGGGATCTCAGAAAGAAAACAGGGAAGATAATCGTTATGCTCATAATCCAGTGCTTTGCGGACATTGGACCCCACGAACAAATTGGTCACTTGAAAGCTTTTTTTGATCCTTTCCTCCTCGTAGGGGATGGGCCCTTCCAGATGAAGGTGGATCAGTTCAACATCTTGCAGCTGATCCGCTCTGCTAAAAAGCCCTTTTAGCAAAGCATGTGGTGTGGCAGCTCCCCCATGGACAAAAATGCGCTGGCCTGAACGGATCGCCTCAACGGCTTTTTCTGCAGAGTTCATTTTTTTCATGTAAAAATCTACCAAGTTCAAAAGCCTTTCTTTACCACACTTCTCTTGGCTTAATAAATAAAGAAATGTCTTGTCATTCTCTTCTTTGTTCTCTATCTATAGGAATTTAGAAAGCGGAGAAAAAAATGAAGGTTCTACTTGTTCTGTATGATGATCCAGTCGATGGGTATCCAAAATCTTATGCTAGAGAAGGCCTTCCTAAAATTGATCGATACCCTGATGGGCAGACGATGCCAAGTCCAAAGAAAATTGATTTTAAGCCTGGGGAACTCTTAGGGTGTGTCTCTGGGGCTCTCGGATTGAGAAAATTCCTGCAAGATCTTGGCCATCAGCTTATTGTCACTTCCGATAAGGATGGACCAGATTCAGTTTTTGAAAGAGAGTTGCCCGATGCAGATGTCGTTATCTCTCAACCTTTTTGGCCAGCTTATTTAACAAAAGAACGGATTGCAAAAGCAAAAAAATTGAAGCTGGCGATTACCGCAGGCATTGGCTCTGACCATGTCGACCTAGAGGCGGCAATGGAACGAGGCATCACGGTTGCAGAAGTGACCTTTTGCAATAGTATTAGCGTGGCAGAGCATATCGTCATGATGATCTTGGCATTAGCTAGAAATTATATTCCTTCCTACCAGTGGATCATCGACAAGGGTTGGAATATTGCCGATTGTGCGGCCCGTTCGTATGACATTGAAGGGATGCATGTAGGGACAGTTGCAGCGGGACGCATTGGATTGGCCACACTCAGACGGCTTAAGCCCTTCGATGTCAAGCTTCACTACACTGAGCGCCATCGTCTTCCAGCCAGCGTCGAAAATGAACTGAATCTGACCTATCACGAGACAGTCGAATCGATGGTGAAGGTTTGCGATGTGGTCACCATCAATTGCCCTCTTCATGCAGAAACTGAGCATCTGTTCAACGATGCCCTCCTCAGTAAGATGAAACGGGGTGCCTATCTCATCAATACAGCTCGGGGTAAAATTTGCGATCGAGATGCGATTGTCAGGGCACTGAAAAGTGGCCAACTGGCCGGCTACGCAGGTGATGTCTGGTTTCCACAGCCTCCACCAAAAGATCACCCTTGGCGGACAATGCCCCACCATGGGATGACGCCTCATATCGCAGGGACAAGTTTGCCGGCACAGGCTCGCTACTCTGCAGGTGTACGAGAGATTTTAGAGTGTTGGTTTGAAGGTCGCCCAATTCGCGATGAGTACATCATCGTTTCAGGAGGGATGCTCGCTGGTGTAGGCGCCCATTCTTATAGCGCTGGCGACACGACACGAGGATCTGAAGAATCGATCAAGTTTAAAAAAGACAGACCTTAGTAAGTAAATGAAGAAAAAATCGTTTCCTTTGGCCGAAGTTTATCAACTGCTTGAGCCTGGGCCTGTTGTGATGGTGACCACCTCATACAAAGGTGAGTCAGATGTTATGACGATGTCGTGGCAAACGATGATCGACTTTGACCCTCCGATTTTGGGATGTATCATTAGCAACCGAAACCATTCCTTTAATCTTTTGAAGAAGTCAAAAGAATGTGTGATCAATATTCCAACAGTAGAATTGGCTGAAAAAGTAGTAGGCGTTGGAAATGTCTCGGGGCGACAAGTCGATAAATTCGAGAAATTTCAACTTTTGCAAGAGGCTGCATCACAAGTGAAGGCCCCTCTTCTGACCGAATGTTTTGCTAACCTGGAATGCAAAGTGATCGACACGAAGATGGTGACAAAATACAACCTGTTCATTTTACAAGTTCTTAAGGCTTGGATTCGGCCTACTCAAAAAAAAACCCGTACCATCCACCATTGCGGTAATGGTCTTTTCGTCGTGGACGGTAAAAGGATCACCATTCCCTCGAAAATGAAATGAATGATGGGCTTTAGAGGTTGACGACCTCCCATTTTTGTGATTAAACACTAGATAAAGTGGAGCCGTCATGAAAGCTGTTGTTTATCGTGGGCCAGGAAAAGTGGTCCTTGAAGAGAAGCCAAAGCCGAAGCTGGAAAAAGTTACTGATTGTCTTGTGAAGGTGATTAAAACCACCATCTGTGGCACCGATCTTCACATCAGGAAGGGAGATGTTTCAACAGTCGATGTGGGTCGCACACTAGGCCATGAAGGGATTGGGGTTGTTGAAGAAGTCGGCAGCGCCGTTCTGAATTTTAAACCGGGAGATAAGGTTCTTATCTCGTGCATCACCTCCTGCGGAAGGTGTTCTTATTGCAAAGATAAAATGTATTCCCACTGTGAATCGGGCGGATGGTTGCTTGGAAATAAGATCGATGGAGTCCAAGCTGAATATGTCCGGATCCCTTTTGCAGACAACAGCCTTTACAAGTTGCCTCTAGGTATAGATGAAGAACAACTTGTGATGCTTAGCGATATCTTCCCAACAGGTTATGAAGCGGGCGTGCTGAAAGGGCAAATCAAGCTTGGCGATAGAGTGGCCATCATAGGAGCAGGCCCGATAGGCCTTGCCACTTTGCTCACTGCACAGTTCTATTCTCCTTCTGAGATCATAGTGGTCGATACCGATGACAACCGTTTGCAAATAGCTAAGAAGCTGGGGGCGACCTTGACGATTAATGACCGTGATAACAAAGCGGTAGAAAAAATCATGGAGCACACTCACCAAAAAGGTGTCAATGTTGCCCTAGAGGCCGTAGGCATTCCCGAGTCATTTGATACCTGTCAGCGGATTCTGGCTCCAGGCGGCTTTTTGGCCAATATTGGCGTTCATGGCAAGAGTGTGAGCCTTCAGCTTGAAAGTCTCTGGCATGAAAATGTCACTATCACAACAGCGCTTGTAGACACTTTTTCCATCCCCTCCCTTTTAAAACTCGTAGAGTCGGGCAAACTCTATCCAAACCAACTCATCACCCACCATTTTCCCTTAAGTGAAGCCATGAAAGCCTATGAAGTCTTTGGTGACGCCTCAAAACAAAAGGCTTTAAAAGTTATTTTACAACCTTAAATGACTGAGACGCACATTGGGACATCAGGCTGGTTTTACGACCATTGGGAAAAGGTGTTTTACCCCGAAAAGTTGTCAAAATCAGAACGATTGGGATTTTACAGCGAATACTTTTCTGTTGTCGAAATTAATAACACTTTTTATCGCCTGCCCACATTAAAAGCCGTTGAAAATTGGTATTCTAAAACACCGAAGTCCTTTCAATTTTCGGTGAAGGTCAGTCGGTATATCACCCATCTGAAACGGTTAAAAGATTGCCAAAGTTCGATCGATAAATTTTTGAAAAGGATCGGGCATCTTAAAGAAAAGTTAGGGCCACTTCTCTTTCAATTTCCCCCTTCATTCCATCATGATATTGAACACCTTGAGAGGGTAAAGGCATTTATTCAACAGCTGCCGAAAGAATATTCTTATACTTTCGAGTTTCGACACTCCTCTTGGTTTGTAGAAGAGACCTATGCTTTATTGAGGGAATTTAAAGTTGCCCTTTGCATCACCGATCTAAATGGGGAACTTTCTCCAGTTGAGTTGACAGCGCCATTTGCCTATGTGCGGCTACATGGTCCAAAGTCAGCCTATAGAGGGTCCTATTCTTTTCAAAAGCTTAAGCAGTGGAAAGAGCGAATCTTGGAATGGAAAAAGCAAAATATAGCCGCCTATTGCTTTTTCGATAACGATGAAAAGGCATTTGCTGTTGCAGATGCCTTAAGGCTTAAACGGCTAATCGATAAAGATTCCACCCCTTTGTAATAGGCCTTATAAAGAGATTTGCGGTCCTGAGGATCGCTTTTCCAGATGGGGCCAACAGCGTGAATCACATATTTTGCCTTCAACTGACCACCTGTTGTCGCTAAAACATCCCCCTCTTCAAGGGCCGATCTTTTTTGGCTTCTCAATAAAGCTACACACTCTTGGAAGATGGTATCGCCCCCTTTTCGGTGGATGGAGCCACAAACACCCGCACCAGCTAAAAGACCTTTATTAGCAGCATTGACAACCGCATCGACTTCCAGGTCGCAAATGTCCTGGACAACCTCCACCTCAATGAGGAAAGGTCCCATTTGTTTTTTAATGATTCAGATTCCATTTTAGCCTCTAGATGGCTTTTGTGATGGTAGATGAAATTTGATCAAACGTAATTATTTTTTTATCTTGCATTAGAGGAGCCCTTCACTGGATTTTCTCCGGTTTTAATGGTAATTTTGGAGGCTGGAGATGGTTGAATGGAACCTCAAGCATATAAAGAGTGGATTGGAGGTGTGTTTGACCGATCAGCTGAATCGTATGGTAGAAAACACAGCCATTTTTTTGATTATTTTGCTAAAAATCTAGTTAAGTTGGCGGCTTTACCTCAATCTGCCCATGTTTTGGATGTTGCAACTGGGCGTGGGGCCATTTTGAAGCATTGTGCTGAAGCGGTGGGACCTTGTGGAGAGGTTATTGGGGTCGATTTAGCCCTAACATGATCGAAGAGACTTCTAAGGATTTTGCAAGCTATGACAATGTTAAACTACTATGCCGAGACGCTGAAAAATTAGAATTTCCTGAAAATGCATTTGATGATGTCTTTTGTGGGTTTGGTGTTTTCTTCTTTCCGAATGCACTGGGGGCTTTACAAGAGTTTTATAGAGTCCTTAAGCCAGGGGGTAAGCTATTCATTTCGACCTGGGGAGAAGATGACCATTGTAAAACGATTTTTAACGAAGTGTACAATGGATTTGGCCCTCGAACAAAAACTGTTTTACACAATTTTGATAACACAGATTTTATATTCGATATTTTATCAAAGTCTGGATTTGGGGAAATCAAAACAATTCCTGATGAATTAGACACTGTTTATCCCACCTTTGAAGACTGGTTTTCGTCCTTATGGACACACGCTTCAAGAGCAAAATTAGAAACACTTAACTCTGAGCAGCTCGTTCGACTGAAAGAATCTTTAAATTTAAAACTTTCTCCTTACTTACAATCTGATGGTTTACATGAGCTCCGTCGTGCATACTATACACGAGCTGTTAAACCCATTGAATGAACTAGTTATGATTCGAAAATATAGAAACTTCCTTTTTCTCTTTATACTGATTTTGTTTTTTTCTCTGAATCTTGAAGCGCTTAGTGTTGAGGATGTTCCGATCATCCCGGTTTCAAAAAACAGTATTCATAAAAGAAAATGCAAACTTTCTATTTGCGCAATATTTAGAGATGAGGCCCCTTTCCTCAAAGAGTGGATTGAATACCATATGTTGGTAGGAGTTTCTCATTTTTATCTTTATAACAATCTAAGCCAAGATAACTATAGGGAGGTCTTACAGCCTTATATAAAAACTGGCGTGGTTGAATTATATGACGTTCCTTTTGAATCTTATGCATTTGAAGTAGTAGCTAAGGCTCATAATTTTGCACAGGTTTGTTGCTATAACCATGCTATCAATCTGGCTAAAGGTTTCAGCAAATGGTTAGCTGTCATAGATCTCGATGAATTCATCTGCCCTGTTCAAGATCCTACCCTTACAGACGCCTTAGAGAGATATTCTGATGCAGCAGGGCTGGTCGTCTACTGGCAAATTTACGGACCTTCCAATGTTTGGGATCTAAAACCTGGCGAACTTCTAATAGAAAAACTTCTCTATAAGGAACCCCTTATTGCAAATGCCCTTTTTAAATCTATTGTAAGACCAGAAAACGCCGTCTGCATAGATCCTCACTGGTGCATGACCCCAGGTAAACGGTTTGTCGACCCGAACAACAAAGGGTTTAGCCATACCCCTGGCTATTCAGAATTGCCTATCGATATATTGAGAATCAACCACTACACCTATCGGACAGAGTCTTATTATTACAACTTCAAAAAACCTCGCAGGGAACGTTGGGGAGAACATCCTAACGAAGAGTATTCAAGGGCCCGTTTTGACCATTGCAACACCGTTTATGATCCTATTATGCTTCGATTTGTCCCAAAGCTAAGAAAAAGAATGGAGTTGTCCCCAAAGTAATAAAAAGAGAAGACAAAGTTTGCCCTTCTCATAAAAGTTCATTTGTTTAAGAGGGGTTGAAGTGAAGAAGCAGGCGAACTAAGATCCCGGGAACATTGCGTGGATTTTCAACCTTGTGCTTGGTTTTGATTGTTTTCAGAACCTCTCCATGGAACTTAAGAGCATTGGGAGATAAGCCAACAGAGCCTATCTTAGCTTTTTGGATCAGGGAGAGCTTATGAATTTCCGTTGCTTTCAGAGAATCAGGCAAATAGAGTAATTCAATAAAAAAAGACTCAGCTACTTGGCGTACAGTTTCTGCCCCTGCACATAGTTTAAAGTATTTTTCAGCCGTACCTTTTTGTTGGAGAATAGTTGCTGGGATTTTTACTTGGATCTGTCTACTCAACTGTTTTTTTGCTTCAGTGCTGATTTTAATCTGGCTCTGAATTTGTAAAGGGATTAAGCCACGACTAATAGCTACCAACACCGAAAGAAGGATAAAGTCCATGTTTGCAGGCTCTTGTGTTCTGCTTCGGATCACTTTGAGTGCAGCCTTATATAAAGATGACGCAGCGTGAGATAGGTTGGTTTTTTGAATGGTCGCTGACGTTTTAATGTTCAAAATGTGATCGAGATCATCACTTCTTTGTTCGGGAGTAAGCGGATGTAAATAAATAAAAAACTGTATCGCAGCAGCTTGCACACTGGTAGCTAGGATGCAGAGCTTGATATATTCTTGCGCCATTGGAGACTGTAAGTTTGGTGCTTTACCAGCAAATAAAACTAGTAAAGGCCTTATGTCTATATAGTTTGGCAATGGTGGAACAATGACATCTTGAGGATAAAGTTCCTGTAATTCAGATTGCACTTGGATGTGCATCTGGGCTTGAATTCCCATGTAAAAGAGGTCGTCAACAACTTCGCCAGTAGATTTTTGACAGAGCTGTTGAAGGAGTGGATACCCGTTATTGACTTTGTTCCAATAGTTTTCTGCTACGAAGGCATAGGCATCGAGAATGATAACTTTTTGGGTATTGCTTCTATCAAGCAAGCGAATAACTTGGTTGAGGGCAGCCAAAAATTGGCGTAAGCCCTCTTTAGGAGACAGTTTGCCGGAAGATACTTTGTTGAGAATATCTGTTGCCTCGGTGCGCAAACTGAGATTAGAGTTCGGTGTAGACTCATCTATCAATGAATCGATTTGGTTAGCAATTTCTGGAAGGAAAATCGTTGTGTTCCATCCATAAAAGAAGGTGGTATTTTGGGCAACCGAGACAGAAGCATCGCTAAATTCCAATTGGTGAAGTCGCAAAGTGGGAAGTGTTCCGCTATGAGCGGCAACATAAGTCGCTTCCTCATTTCCCGAAGAGGGGACTTGTCCCACTTGAGCGTCAGCATGTGTATATAAATGAAAGCAGAGATTCGTCTTGTAGACGAGCATCATCTGCTGCGCAAACAGCTGTATTCTGTTCTCCATATGGTTCTCAAGATCGCTTATCAGAGAAACTAAAAGGCTGGGGGTGACACTTGGTCTTTCAACTAATTGCTCTACAGGTTCTCTTACAGGTTTCTTTATAGGAACCAGTTGTCCCTGTTGTTCTTCAGATGCATTAACAGTTTGCGCTGCACGAAACAGTTGTTCTGGGACATAAGATGGTGCAAGTCCACAAGAATAGGGTAAACACTTTCGGGTGATTCCAGCAGGAACCTGAGGGCCCCAGTAGGTTGGGGATGAAGAGAGTAGATTGTTATTTGTGCTTACCATTTGTAAATTTCCAAACTGAAATAATTTTTAATTTTCTGCTTTAAATTTTCTGCTGTCAGACGGAACTTCTGGTAAAAAGCCCCCTGCTTGCATCTTCCACATCTTAGAATAGAGCCCTTCTTCGTTTAATAACGAAGCATGTGACCCCTCTTCTACGATTCTTCCCTTGTCAAAAACTAAAATCCGATCCATCCGAGACAGGGTTGAGAGGCGGTGGGCTATTACAATCGTAGTCCTATTCTGCATCAGTTTTCCCAAGCTATCTTGGATGTACCGTTCTGTCAATGAATCAAGGGACGAGGTTGCTTCATCCAATATGAGAATGGGCGCATCGAGTAAAATCGCCCGGGCGATCGCAATCCTTTGCCTTTCTCCCCCAGAGAGCTTTGTCCCTCTTTCCCCAACGATGGCGTCATAGCCTTTAGGGATACTTCGAATGAACTCGTCACAATGAGCAAGCCGTGCGGCGTGGATAATTTCCTCGTCTGTTGCTTCTGGCTTCCCGTAGCTGATGTTCTCCTTTAAAGATCTATGAAACAGAATCGGGTCTTGAGGAATCAACGCAATCTGGCTTCGGAGCGATTCTAGGGTGACATTTGCAACTTCTTGACCATCGATAAGAATTTTTCCACTGTGTAGACGGAAAAAACGTAAAATGAGGTTGATAAAAGTCGATTTTCCTGCGCCTGTAAAGCCGACAAGGCCAACTTTTTCGCCACCCTTGATTTTAGCTTGTTTGTTTTCGAAAAGCTTTTTTTCTCCATACCTAAAAGAGACATTGTCAAAGACGATTTCACCAGAAGAAACCTTCAGATTCTTTGCATGGAGTTTGTCATCCAGATCTTGAGGATCACGCATCACAGAATAGGCTTGTTTGATACCCCCAAAAGATTGAAAGAGGGTGGGCAATGCCGTACCGACATTCCACATGATCATCGTAACGTTCCACAAAGTCGTGAAGACCTGAATCACTTGACCTGTCGATATCTGACCATGGATCCACAAATAAATGAGAGAGCCGTTCACCCCAAGAATGGCCCCTAGAAAATAAGAAAGGCCTAAAAAGCATCGCATCTTTTCCACATACTGCTTAGCTTCTACATTTGTTTTTTCCTCTACTTTCTGAAAGGGGGCAAGGGTGCTTTTTTCAAGCTTAAAGCGGTAAAAAAGATTAACAGCAAAGTTGTTGGTGAAACTATCGACGATCTTTCCTAGTAGGGTGCTCCGTGCTTCTCCATGCCGATGTTCGTAAAGGTCGCAAGGTCGGGTAAATTTTAGGCAAATTCCCAAATGGACCGTCATCCAAACCAGAAGGATTCCTGCAAAGATGGGATTTACAAACCAAAGGAAGATGGCCCCCAAGATGCAGGTCGAGATGGCAGGAATGAGCGGCCAAAATAATTGCTGGATGATCAATTCAACCTGCGTTGTCATATCTGTGATCTTATTCGCAAGGCTTCCTGCAAATCGTTCATTGAAATAGCGGGGAGAATGGTGCTGGATATGATCAAACATCGCCATCCGAATGTCTGCTTGCAGCTTCGGAATCGCTTTTGCGATTAAAAAGCCCATCGTCCGTGAAGCGGTCTCGACATAGAGGACTAAACCTATCCCACCGATGATGGGGCCTTTTAGCGCTTCCCAAGCTGCTAACCGATCCCCTTCATATTGGGTAAAAATATCGATCACCAGATGCAAAATATAGGGCCATAACAAAGCATCCAGAGGCCAAGTTAAGGCATCTAAGATAAGCAATAGGGCAAAGACCCATTTTTGCTGCCGCAAGAACTGCCATACAAAACCGAGGAGCTCTTTATAAGAAACCACTTTATTGCCTATTTTCTAAGAAAGATCGAGAATGTAGAGAGTATTACTAAATCTTACAAGGTATGCCGAAATAAACTGTGAGCGCTGCGAAATTGAACGAAATTCCTTCCCATTTGGTTTAATTTCCCAACCTCAAGCGCGTTCGCAGATTTTTAGTAAGTGCTTGGCGACCTGTTCGCTTTCATTGCTTAGTTAACAAAATGGCTTCAAAAGAGGCGCGCAGCAGCTAACCCAAGCGAAAGAAAAGGGGCAGCTTTGGGATAAAAATGTAAAACTCCCATGGCAACAGCGGTAATAGATGCAGTCATGAGGTAACTATTTGCTTGCTGATCCTCGTAGCTTTCAAGGAGCTTAAGGCTTTTTTGTCTATCTACCTGTAAATATCCTTCAATAAGGATTGAAAGGGCACTTTTATATTCGTTAGGAGAGGTCAATTGAGGAAGGAGTGATTCAGCGGCTTCGAGTAGGGCTTTTGTCTGTTCGCCACCGTTTAGTTTCGCGCATGTAACCAGTTGGCTGATTTTAATGAATGCTTTTTCATTTTTTTGATCTTTAATGTATGAAAGATATTTTTTAAAAAATGGCTGAGATTCTTTTGTTAGCCCAATTTTATAATAAAGCATCAGTATCTCTCGGCCGAATTCAGGTTTGTTCCAGCGAGTGCTAGAGGTGCTAGTAGGAAGTGTGCGTTGATCGTACCAGCCTTTCAATATTTGCATGATTTTTTCTGCAGTTTCAAGATCTTGCTTGCAAAAATAGGTAAGTCGGGTAAGTAAATCTCTTTTAGAGTCGAGTTCTTTCTCTGTGCTCTCTGGCAGGCGTTGAATCTCTTGAAAAGCATAGCGTATCAATTGCTGTTTCGCGTCTGGGTTGTTGAGGAGTTCTTCTTGATAGATGCTTGCAATGCTTAAGTATACCTCTATCCGATTTACATCAATTTTATAGAGGGCTTCAGGGCTTAAGTACAACCTATCCTCAAATTCAGAAGTTGAGCTCTCTGGTCGGGCAAGAGCTTGCAAAGCTGTATTGATTAAAGGCTCAACTGCAAAGTTCTTAAAGTTCGATTCTGCTTTCTGGTTATTTGCAATTTTTTTGATGAACTTTGCGAATGAATATAGTTCTTTTACTGTTGTCTTGGGATCTTCCTTCTCAAACAATTTCACAACTTCTTCTAGTTCCTGATCCATTTTTTCAAATTTTCCAATGGAGAACAGAATATAAGCTAAAACTAAACGAGGTTGGAGTAAATCAACGCCTGCTCTGTTTCGAATGAGTAATTTTTGCGCTGATCCTATAAAAGAGCCTATCTGTCCTGGCTCTTCTATATCTTGATAACATTGAACAATTCTAGAAAGAGCTACAATCTGCTCCGAATCACTCTCAAGCGTCTTCATAAGCCCTACGGCTTTTGTTATGCAATCGTTTTTTAGTTCACTATTTTTTAATAAATGGAAGGCCCTGGCTAAAAGTAGCAACCTAGGAATTTCCATTGAGGGAGTTTTGAATGGAGAAATAAGCCGCTGATTCTCTTGGTTGTTTGCCTCATAGGCTCGAGTGAAAAGAGCATTGAGTTTAGCAGTAGCAAAATCAAGATTGTTCTGTAGGATGTTTCCAGCGATATTTAATAGATCGTTAGAAGCTGAGAGTTGCTCAGTAATTTGATAAGAGCGCTCTGGGTTTTTGTTTTTAGCGTAATAAAGAGCGAGTCCCAGCAGAAGCTCCTTTTTATCAAGGGAGCACGTGTTATCGGTTATTGAACCTAGTAGAGATTCGCACTCTTGCAGAAGAGGTTGAACACCTTCTCCATTATTTTTTTCTTGAACTTCTTTGAACAAAACTTTGCATTTGGCAAGCTTAAATTGATTATCCAACCCAGAAGAAATGTGGCATTTAAGCTGATAAGCTTTATAGACATTGTAAAGGCAATAGGAAGCTCCTGCAGTTAAGTAACCCATATAAAGGCCAAATACCCAATTAATCCTACCGAATAAAGAGGTGTTCGCCAGGGAATTGAGGGCTTTAAACGGGGATGTTGGATAACCAACGCCTTGGATGTTGCCTAAACTTCTAAGATTTGCTGCCATTTTCTACCATCATAAAAGAATTAATACTATCGAAGATAACCATTTTCTGTCTACTAAAAATTTATAGAAAAACGAGCTGCAAAAAATACTGCTCTTTAGGAAATAGGCAATATTAAGTCAGAGCTTCCGGGTCAAAATATTCGATTTTTAGATTACGATCCGTTTGATAAAAATCACAGAGTGCCAAACGGAAAAGTTCAGCCCGCTTTGGTAGCCCTTTTTCACAATAGGTTTTAACTGCTTGATGGACCGACTGTTTAAATGAATAAGTATCTGCCTCTAAAAGAGTCAGGTTATCAATGCTCACTTGGAAGCGGCTACCTGCAGCTACAGAGAGGATCCATTCCATAGCCTGAGGTTTCACTTCAACACTTTGGAAAATTTTTTGTTGATCAGCTGTTCTCCCATCTGGTTCATACCAATAACCAAAATCCACCTCTTGGCGCCGCTTCTCTCCCGCAATTAACCAATGAGAACATTCATGTAATGCGCTGGCAAAAAAGCCATGTGCAAAGAAAAGCTCGTTATGGGGTCGATTCTCATCTGCGGGCAGGTAAAGGGGCTCGTCTGAGCCCTTAACTAATCGAGTATTATATTTCGAAAAGAAACAGTTATTAAAAATAGTGATCAAATCTTGATAACGGTGCACTACCTGGTCCAATAGAATTTTGAAAAGTTGAATGTTGTACATTAAGGATAAGGGGTATTTCCTTTTTGAAACACTTAATCTCGATTTTGTACAATTTTTGAACTCATCCTTGGAGAGGCATACGCATCAACCTAAGCCTAGAGGTAGATGCTAAGCTAATTAACCACAAATAGATGGAATAAAAAAAGAGTAGAATATCAGAGTCGATTATTCTAGAAGGGGCAATTCAAAATCCTCTCTCTGTGCTCTCTGTGAGCTCTGTGGTAAAAAATAAAAAAAAAGATCACCACAGAGCTCACGGAGAGCACAGAGTAATCTTGGGCCTTTCTTCGAAGATTTAAGCCGTTTTTGACTAAATTGATTTCTAAACGTTTCTTTGTAAGTAATTTGCTTTTAACAGATTGTTGAGAAATTGGTATTCCTTAAGTTGATGCGTATGCCTTGGAGAGGAGCTTTCTCCAGCCACTAGGCAAGGCCTATCTCATTTTGATTGGGGAAAATCAAATTTAAGGTATTGTAAGTGTCTCAAAAGCGTTAAGGGACACATTATGACAATTATCGAAAAAGTAAATCATGACATTAAAGAAGCCATGCGAAGCCAAAATCGGCTTAGACTTGACACCTTACGTATGCTCAAATCAAAAATATTGGCTGTTGATGCTAGAGGCGAGCTTCCTGATCCCGAAGTGTTGAAGCTTTTCAAAACTTATTTTAATAACCTCCAAGAAGCCCTAGAGCAAGCTCAAGCTGTTAATCGCCCTGAGATGGCTGAGAAATTAAAAAGTGAACTAGAGGTGATCCAGGAGTTTTTACCTAGAGTTCCTACTCTTGAAGAAACCAAAAAAATTGTGGAACAGGCCATCGCCGATTCTGGAGCTAAAACAAAAAAAGATTTTGGATTGGTGATGAAGAGCATCATGAAGCTTAATAACGCAGTTGACGGAAAGTTAGCCAAAGATTTGGCAAATCAATTGCTAGTTGATTAGGCAAAAAATGGTTGGGGATTGCCCATAGGGGGGAGCACTAATGATGGAGAAAAGAGGGGGGCCAATTGTCTATAAAGGGATGACTGCAGAGCAACTGGCTGAAGCTTACAACGTTTTTTTGACGATCGTGGATCCACTAGGTTGGTTGCAGACAAATAGAGTTCGAGCCCAGCAAGTCGAGGCTGAGTTGAAACCCCTTAAGGACTTAGCTTATGGAGAGGCGCCCATCCAAAAGCTAGATATCTATGCTCCCGCAGATGCAAAAAATGCCCCAGTGCTCATCGATATCCATGGGGGTGGATGGACAGCAGGCTCAAAGAACCCTCGCGCTCTTGAAGCTCAAGCAGTGAATGCTAATGGGGCTATTTGGGTGCCTATTGATTATGGGCTTGCTCCCGAATATTCGATGGATCAGATGATCGATCATGTGCGTCGTGCTATTTGTTGGGTCTATTTGAATATTGCTCGGTATGGGGGTGATCCGAATCGGCTTTTTGTTTTCGGAAACTCTGCAGGTGCACATCTTGCCGGTACCACTTTGATGCCCGGTTGGCCCCACAAATATGGGATACCCGAGGATGTCATCAAAGGGGCGGTACTGACGTCGGGAATTTTCGATCTTGAAGGACATGTCCATGCTCGAACAGGGCCGCAAGAGGCTCTGAAGATGACATTAAAGGATGCCTGGCGTGCAAGCCCTCTTCATCATCTGCCTGAGCGTCTCCTTCCCATCATTGTGGCTTATGGAGAAGATGAATTGAGAGAATTTATTCTCGAGTCAAAGAACTATGCCGTGGCTCTTAAGAAAGCAGGCTTTGATGTAGCTTTGATTGAAGTGCCGGCTGCCCATCATTTTGACATGATCAACGAGCTTGCCAATACTCAAGGTCAACTTTTCAAGGCCGTGAAAGAGATGCTGAACGGACGGATGGACGATTAGAGACATTTAGGCGACTTAAATACGTTAAATTATTACTCTGAAAAAAAAGCTGTTGATTGACGTTACATCGCCTAACTATGGTCTGTTTCGTCCTCGGCATTAGTATGAAGGGGCGAAGAATGGGCAAGACTAAGTTAAAAGTAGGGGTGATGGGATCTGCTTCCGCCCCCCTTTCAAAGCCCCATAAAAAGATTGCTTTTGAATTGGGGTGTGCAATAGCTGAAAACAACTGCATTACCCTTACGGGTGCCTGTCTTGGGTTCCCCCTTGAAGCGGCACGAGGCGCGAATAGTAAGGGGGGATTAGTCGTGGGGATCTCACCTGCACTGAGCGAAAAAGAGCATATTGAAAAATATCTCTCACCGACTGAGTACCATGATGTGCTGATATTCACAGGTAGCGGCCTTATGGGAAGAGAGGTTGTGAATATACGCAGCTCAGATATTGTGATTATTCTGGGCGGTCATTCAGGCACCCTTGGAGAATTTTCGATCGCTTACGATGAGGGCAATCTCATTGGAGTTCTTTTGGGGACTGGCGGTATTGCGTCGGAGATTGAGAATATTGTCAAAATTATTAAAAAGAAAACTGGCGCCAAGGTCATGTACGAATCGAATCCCCGTGTTCTTTTGGAGAAACTCATCTCTTATTACCTCAAAAAACATTACAAACACCCCGACGTTCATTCGTAATAACAAAACATCTTAACCTCAAGAGATAAAAGCTCAAATTTTAACAATAAAGATTTTCAATGCTAGGGCAGTTGGATCCTGTCAGCACTTTTTCACGCTACCCCAAGAAAGAGAGGTTTGAAACCCTCGTTTTTTCTTTCGATGTTTTGCAAGATGTGCGTTCCGCCTCAAGAATGAAGGTGCTTCACATCGTTGATGACCTTTCAGTTCAAGAAAAAGAATTAGCCTTTCCCATCTTGTCAAAAGTCCGTTTGAGTAAAATGGATGTTTTAGAGGTAATCGGCAATCTGAAAGGGGATAAGGAAGAGATTTTAAAACGGGCAGTGACGTTGCTGTGTACTAGGCCTGACCCCTTTCCTTTCTGGGCCCTTTCATTCCAAAATTTTTCTGGTGCTAATTTTTGGAAAATAGGAATATGCACAACAAAAAAGCTTTTAGTGGGAAGAAAGAAAAATGGCAAATGCAACCACACCCTTAAGTTCAAGTGTTCAAGCCTATGGAGCTACGAGCTCTGGATTACCTATTACACAACAGCCAGCAAGGGAACCAACAATTCAGGAACTTCAAGAGCAGATAAGGGTTCTAAGCGTTATGGTTCTGCAGCAAAATCAAGGAAATCCTCAGCCACTCCAAGGAACCTCACCTGCAATCCAGTCCAATCCTATCCTGTCGCTCAGCTTACCAGAAGGAGAATATAAGGGGGCGGTGAAGGATGGCGTGCCTAATGGCATTGGTGAATTAACTTATAATGTTCAATCCAATCGAAAAAAGTATAAGGGCTCATTCCTAGACGGGAAGCCCCATGGAAATGGGAAAATGGAATACAAAAATGGCGATCTGTATGTTGGGAACTGGGAGAATAACATCCCAAATGGTCTAGGCACCTATACATGGGCTAATCAAGATAGATATGAAGGGGAATTCAAAGATGGAAATAAGCATGGTAAAGGTGCTTTTACTTGGGCAAGTGGTAATTCGGCTGGTGTGTATGTAGGTTCTTTTGTAAACGATTTGGAAGAAGGGCAAGGAATTAGAACTTGGACCTCAGATGGCCGAACCTTCACTGGAACATATAATAAAGGACAAATGAAAACCGGCACTCTAAAATACCAAAATGGGACTTACTATCAAGGCCAGTGGAATAATAATGGGGGCTTTAGCGGGTCGCAACATTGGTATAATCCCGAGCGTGGTTGGTTAGAAGCATCTTATCTAAACGGCAAAGTTCAGACCTCTGTCATAGAAGATGTAGATAATGTTATGGGTTGTTGTGGAATTTGTAATTGTGATTGTCTGAAGTAGGGACCTGCGAAATTTGATGAATGCTACATACGAAGATGGTTGGGCCCTTGTTTAAATCCAAGATCCTTTTGGCAATGTCTCGGCTTTGAGTGCAAAACAAAATGAAAAGCCCCTTTAAGGGGCATTAAGCAAGCTTCTTGGCCGGCTCTTTACCCGCAATAACCGCAAAATCCTGTACGTGGAGAATTTACTAGAGGAAGATTGTAAGAGCCTTCGTCATCTCCTTTGCTGTCGAGCCTAGTGGATACGAAAGCAGCTTAAATCAATCCCCAGGCTCGACCGTTTCATTTTTTTTGAAGAAAGTGGCAGCACATCTTTCTACCGTTTCTAGAGCTTCGCTTGGGATCTCTTCTTTTTGCAAAAGGCCTATAGCAAAGGCTCTTGAGACCATGTAGACCTCATCAACACTTCGAGCATTATAGGCATTGTATAGATCACGAGAAATACCTTCATGAAAGTCATGAATGAGATCGCTCAATGTCCAACAATCAATTTTTTTATTTTTCCAATCGTCAAAGCTGCAGGACAACTTTAACAAATGTTGATCAAGCTCATGCGCATAAGCTTTTGCCTTAAGCTTTCGCAATTCTTTACGTGTTTTTTGGTTTAGTTCAATCATAGAAAAACAAAGAGAAATAGGTACTTCTTGGCCGCTTTTAAGTTATAGATAGCGGGTTGCAAGGGCTTTTACTTCTCTTTTAACTCGTACCTCTTCTATTTGTCCATTTAATAACTTTCCGAGTTAAGAGGGTGTTTCTCACATAAGTCACGCCAAATTCTAAAGCTTGAGTATTTATTGGGCCTGACACCTTTCTGAAGTTAGAGCAGCAATTCGATCGCGGAACCGGCTAGGGAAGGGATCGTAGGATGTCGTTGATCTTTGGGAGGGCCCCCTTCAGGATAAGTTCCTGTGTAAATGCCAGAAACTTTGATGATGTCATTTCTAAGTGTTTTGAGTTTTTGTGAAGCCTTTCGTCCCGTTAGGATAAGAAGTTTGAGTTTGTTTAATACTATGGGATTTAGATCCTGAAGCTGTTTATGTAATGGGCCTATCCATGGTTCTCTTTCGTTATTTGAAGAAGATAAAGGATCAAATTTTAAAGCCTCTTCAATCACCGCAAAGTAGCCAAAGAGGAGGTAGCCATCTACAATTAAATTATTCCTTAACTCTTTCAAAGCCGCACTTTCTTTATTTGTGACAATGGCTGGTGGGATATCAATAAATCGTATGAGGGATTGAACTCCCCAAACATAATAGTTTGTAAGCTGTTCAATATTGGTTGGAGAGGTTGAATGTTCCTGTAGCCTTGCTTGCCTTTGGCGTTCAGCGTTCAACCTTTGTTGCACTAGAGCATTCACACTTTCTCGGAGAGATTGGTTGACCCTTTGTAGATTGTGATTGGATACCGCCAATTCGATACATTTAGTCTTACAATCAGAATGAATCTTCTGAAAGACCCACTCTTCTAGGAGGGGTAGAAAAACTGAGAGACGGGTAGAGAATAAGAAGGTGAAAAGGGTGTGAACGATCTTAAAGTTGTTGCTTTTTAAAAGGCTTGGAATTTTAAGTTCGCAGAACCGATGCAGTCCTATGCAGAAGATGGCAAGAACCAAAGAAAAGTCCTCTGGATCAGCAGGCATTTTATAGAGAGTGAAGATAGTAGCAGCGATGAAGCAGGCATTAAAAAGTGGCCGAGCGACTTTGTCAAAAATATCGCAATAAGCTTGAAATATGTCAGAGGTGGTGCCGTTCCCTTTGTAAACATCATCGGTCGGGGGGAAAGGGGCGAGTTCGTAATAGAGCCAAGCTGCTAAGGCTCTAGTTAGCCCTGCCACTTTTAGAATTGCCACCACTTTGGCCACATAAGGGTGGGTGGTCGGTGGTATGGTTTTTAGTGCTTCAGCTAGTTGGGCTACCTGGATGGCTAAATGAAATCCCCGGCTCCAGCCCAATTCTGCTTCACCCGATTCTGCTTCACCCCTCCATAAAAGGTACTGGGAATAGAGGAATCCTGCTTTTAATGTAGTGGCAGCTGTCATTAGCCTCCCAAAATTGAATAAACAATTCTACCATTTTCTTATTTTGTTTCAAAACAAGGTATGGCTACAGTGACCTTTATGTTCCGATCAAAATACCCATTCCTTCCCTATACCCTCCAAGAAATCGATGGGGAGGATAGGGCATGCTGTGCAAGAAGCCATGAAAGGTGATTTTGAGACACGCTGTCCCTTTGAGTTGGCCTGTAGTACATCTGTACGAGCTATTTTTCACACCCCTGAATTGATTAGATCCTTTCCCCATTGCTACGAAATGGAGTTGACCGGTGGTTATGAGGAAGAGAGGTTGTGAATATACGCAGCTCAGATATTGTGATTATTCTGGGCGGTCATTCAGGTACCCTTGGAGAATTTTCGATCGCTTACGATGAGGGCAATCTCATTGGAGTTCTTTTGGGGACTGGCGGTATTGCGTCGGAGATTGAGAATATTGTCAAAATTATTAAAAAGAAAACTGGCGCCAAGGTCATGTACGAATCGAATCCCCGTGTTCTTTTGGAGAAACTCATCTCTTATTACCTCAAAAAACATTACAAACACCCCGACGTTCATTCCTAATAACAAACACCTCAATCTTATCAACTGTAGCTTAGGCTTTTAACCTGACATTTGAAAAAAGGAAAGGAGCAGTTCATCAATATTCCTTTTTGCTGGAATGGAGGATCGGAGCAAGAAGATCGAATTCATGTCTCAAATGTCTTAATGCCAGGGGGGCGACATGTACTATATCCACGCTCATCTTAGGCAATGATTTACATAAGAAACTTTGATTTTTTTATTAGATAGTTTATTGATGAAAAATCAACATAGTCCTGTGGATTTTTATTTAAAATTCGAAAAGATTGAAACTTGGGCAAGCGATGATCATATCAAAAGAAGAAGCCGAAAAATTGCTCAGGCAATATGGGTGTGGTCCTATTCAGTTTTCCGAAGCAGATAACGGGCTATATGAGCGGCATTTGATTTTTGACAATGTTGTTGACGCGTCAACAGCAGGATTACGTGAAAGATTTGAGGCATCTGCTCGCTCTATACGGGATATTTTATCTCAGCGGTGGGTACAAACTGAACAAACTTATGATAGCAAGAATCCAAAGCGGATCTATTATCTTTCAATAGAATTTCTCATTGGACGTTCTCTGGGTAATAACATCACAAATCTCCTCGTTGACTCTCTTGTCAAAGAAACGATTGAACAGAAGAACATTGATTGGCTTGGACTCATTGAACAAGAGCCTGATGCTGGATTAGGTAATGGAGGGCTAGGACGTTTAGCGGCTTGCTTTCTTGATTCAATGGCCACCCTGCAGCTTCCAGCCATGGGCTATGGCCTACGTTATGAATATGGCATTTTCAAACAAATCATTAAGGATGGTTGGCAACAAGAACAGCCAGACAATTGGCTACGTCGACCAGATCCATGGGAAGTGGTTCGACTAGACCAAACAGTAGAAATAAAGCTTAACTGTTCAGTCGAACTCCAAGGGGGGAAATTGGTAGGAATACCAGGTAGACCAGCGAGCCTACTCGGTATTCCCTACGATCGTCCGATCGTTGGATATGGAGGAAAGACTGTTAATACTTTACGGCTTTGGGCGGCCGCAACCCCCAATTATTTCGATTTTCAAAGGTTTAGCCAAGGAGATGTTATCAGCGCACTTGCTGGAACACTGTCAGCAGAAACGATCACGAGGGTGCTTTACCCCGATGATACCACAAGTTTGGGGCAGGCACTACGCTTTGTGCAGGAATATTTTCTTGTGGCTTGCTCTCTTGCAGATCTCATTTTGCGCTTCCGACGTGACAACTCCGATTGGAACGAACTTCCTCTGAAGGTTGCCATACAGCTAAATGATACGCATCCAACATTGGCTGTTCCTGAATTGATGCGCATTTTACTAGATGTTGCTCATCTCAGTTGGGAACAAGCCTGGGATCTTACACAGAAAACTTTAGCCTATACGAACCATACACTTTTGCCAGAAGCGCTTGAGAAATGTCCAATCGAATGGTTTGAAATGTTGCAGCCCCGTCTTTTGGAGATTATTTATGAAATTAATCGCCGCTTTCTCGATCAAGTTAGGGAAAAATATCCAGGGGATGAAGAACGGGTTGCTCGAGTAAGCCTTGTGGAGGAAGGGGGAAATCGGAGGATCCGGATGGCCAATCTAGCCATTGTTGGTTCACATAGTACTAATGGAGTATCCCAACTTCATTCGGAATTGTTACGTGTGATGACGTTCAAGGACTTAAGTGGAATTTTTCCTGAACGTTTTAATAATAAAACTAATGGTGTCACCCCAAGAAGATGGTTAAGAGTAGCCAATCCAAGGCTTGCAGAGACAATTACACAAACAATAGGAGATGAGTGGATTAAGGATCTTAGTCAACTGCAAAAACTAAAGGGGATTGCTGACGATAAGGGCTTCCGAGACTCTTTTCTCACAGCCAAGCACCAAGCAAAACTCGAGTTTGCAGACTGGCTAAAATCAACTACCAGTCTGATAGTGGATCCTCATACGATCTTCGACTGTCAAATCAAACGTATCCATGAATACAAAAGACAGTTGCTCAACGCGTTGCGTATCTTAGTCCTTTACAATCGATTGAGGGCTAATTCCAATTTTGATATGCCACCTCGAACATTTTTTTTCGCCGGCAAGGCAGCGCCCGCTTATCATCTAGCCAAGCTCATTATCAAATTTATTAACAATTTAGCCGATACCATCAATGGTGATCCAGCCGTTCGAGGCCGTCTTAAAGTTCTTTTTCTGCCCGATTACTGTGTTTCCCTAGCAGAACGATTGATTCCCGCTAGCGATGTCTCCAATCAAATATCGACTGCTGGATATGAGGCAAGCGGAACAAGCAATATGAAGTTCATGATGAATGGGGCTTTGACAATAGGTACACGAGACGGCGCTAATATTGAAATGGCCCAAGAAGCAGGGGAGGAAAACCTTTTTCTATTTGGCCTTACTGCTGAACAAGTAGTTAACAGTCGAGGTTGGTACAGCCCCTACTGGCATTATAAAAATGACTCAGAGATTCGCGAAGCATTAGATGTGATCTCATCTAATTACTTTAGCCGGAATGAACCAGGCATTTTTAATCCATTAATAGATGTTCTTCTAACTTCTGGCGATTACTACATGCATTTGGCAGATCTCAAATCGTATCTTGAGGCGGACCGACGTTTGTGTGAATTATATGCTCGTTCAAATGAATGGGCTTACAAAGCTATCCAGAACGTGGCTGCTTCTGGAAAATTCTCTAGCGACCGTACCATTACAGAATACGCTGCCAATATCTGGAACGTAAAAGCCTGTCCGGTACTATAAGTAATCCTATTATTTAGGCCATCAAGGAAAGTGCTTTACGGAAACGGATCATCGATACCACAAATAAGATAGTACCAATCGATGCTAAAGCGAGGAACTGGGGCCAAACGACCTCTAGGCCGGCACCTCGAAATAATATGGATTGCGCGATCATCACCAAATTTGTAGTAGGGGCAGCTAGCATGATGCTTTGAATGAATTCAGGCATACTTTCTCGGGGCGTTACACCGCCCGAAAGAATCTGCATGGGTAAAATGATCAGCATCGCAAGGAGTGCAAATTGGGCCATAGAGCGTGCAAAGGTGCCAAGAAAAATGCCTATAGAAGTAGCCGCAAACAGGTGAAGCAATGTCCCTACCATAAATAAAAAAAGGGAGCCTTGAATGGGCATAGCAATCAAAAGTCGAATGACCAACTCGATTGAAAAGAAGGAGGCGACTAGGACAACGAGCATCATGGACCAAATTTTACTGACCATGATTTCGAAAGGAGTGACCGGCATCACCAGCAAATGCTCAACAGTCCCATGTTCCCTTTCACGGATCAAGGCGGCCCCTGTTAGGATAACCGAAAGGAGGGTGATGCTATTGATAAGCTCCACCACCCCTCCGAGCCAACTTTCTTTCAATTCAGGATTGAACATCACTCTGAAAGGGATATCAATAGTCAGCTGTTTTTTCGAGCGATGACCCTGCAAAAAAGCTTGGACCTCGCTCGTTACAATTTGCTGGATATCTTCATTGCCAGTTAAGGCTTGGCTAACCCTGGTTGCATCAATGTTTAATTGGATGATAGGCCTTTTACCGGCAAGTACATCTTTTTCAAATTTAGTTGGGATGACGATCGCAAAAGTATCGAGCCCAGCATTCATCCTCTCATCTATTTTATTAAGAGTGGTTAGATTTGGGTAGGTGAAATAAGGGGGATAAAATGCATCAATGATTCTTTTGGACAGCTGAGAGTGATCTTCATCTACAATTGAAATGGGTGCTTTGTGCAGGGTCTCCGGCAAAGACATCGCCGCACTATAGATCGAGAATGTAAAAGCATACAAAATCAGACCGATCAAAATGGGATCTCTGCTAAGACTGATCAATTCTTTAACACCAAGACGGTAGATATTCGAAATCTGCATATTCAACGCTCTTGCTTTTTCAGAAATGCAGCACAAAGTCCCAACAATACAGGATAGGCTAGTACCAATGGAATGAACCAGATTCTGAGATCATCAAAACCAAGCCCTTTCGAAAAAACACCCCTAGTAATTATTAAATAATACGATGTTGGAAATATATGCCCAATAAAGGCCCCTACCCCTTCCAAAGAAGAAATAGGATCAAGCAGCCCTGAAAAATTGATAGTGGGGAGAATGGTTAAAATACCTGTGCCGAAGATAGCTGCTGTTTGGCTCTTAGTGAAGGAAGAGACTAAGAGTCCAAAAGCAGTTGATGCTATGACAAACAGCAATGTTCCAATGAAAAGGGTCAGGAAACTCCCTTTAACTGGCACATCAAACACAAAGATTGCCATTGCAAGCAACAGAAAAAAATTGATCATAGCTAAGATGACATAAGGAATTTGTTTGCCGATCAAAAACTCAAGCCGGGTCACTGGAGAGACATAGAGGTTGACAATGGAGCCCAGCTCTTTTTCTCTCACAACAGAAAGGGCGCTCAAGACCGCAGGAATGATCATTAAAACGATGACAAAGACCGCCGGTACCATGGCTTTGATACTTTTAACATCAGGATTATAAAGGAAGCGGGGTTCAATAGAGATCGGCGGTTTTGGAGTACTGATTTCAAGCCATTTTCTAGCTGCATTATCCAGCCAGTTCAGATTCATCCCCAACACATAGCCTCGGATAATTTCAGCACGCCTTGGCATGGCACCATCAATCCAGGTGCCAATGCTAACATTTCTATTATGGCGTACGTCTCGTGCAAAGCCGGGAGGGATTTCTATCGCCAGGCTAATATCACCGTTGCGCATACGTTCGTCCAGATCCTCATAGTCCTTGATGGGTGGCCGTTCGCTAAAATATCGGGAGCCAGCGATGTTGTAAATGTAGTCGCGGCTAACATTTGTTTGGTCTCTATCCAATGCAGCAAAAGAGAGATTTTCAACATCCAGGTTAATTCCATAACCAAATGCCAGCATCAGGATAACGCATCCAAAGATGGAAAGTGCTAAACGGGTAGGATCTCTATAAAGCTCCAAAGCCTCTCGCTGCATGTAGCTTAACATCCGTTGCAGACTAAAAAAACTCGAAGGTTTTTCCGTACTTTCACTTTTCTTATCACTATCAGCTTTGGTCAGAGCAGAAAACCCCTTCTCAGCTTTGGTCTCTTCCCCTACGGCGCCCGCTTCCTCAAGGTATTTGATGAAAGTATCTTCCAATGACTTTGCATTCCGCTGTTTTACCAAAGCGGCTGGCGGACCACTGGCCAATACCCGTCCTGCATGCATCAACGAAATTCTATCGCAACGTCCAGCTTCATTCATGAAATGGGTCGAAATGAAAATAGTGACCTTGTCATGTCGAGAAAGTTCAAATAGGATTTCCCAAAAAGCATCACGGGCGATAGGGTCTACACCTGATGTCGGCTCATCTAAGATCAGAATTTTCGGTGAATGGATCATCGCCACTGCTATCGATAACCTTTGACGCTGTCCTAAAGGAATCGATTCGGGTAGGCTCGCGATCTCTTTCACAAGTCCGAAGCGATGAAGACTTTTCTCAACTTTTTCTGGGATTTGGTCTTCAGGTAGTCCGAAAAGACGGGCGTGCAAGACCAGGTTTTGTTTCACCGTAAGCTCAGCATAAAGGGAGAATGCCTGAGACATATATCCCACATGTTTGCGGGTTTCTATATCATTTGGATCCAGAGTATGACCAAATAGTTTTGATTCTCCTTCGGTTGGTACCAAAAGCCCCGTCAACATCTTCATTGTGGTCGTCTTTCCACAGCCATTTGAGCCTAAGAAGCCGAAGATCTCACCGCTTTCTATCTGAAAGCTCACATGATCGACAGCGGTGAAATCGCCAAACTGCATGGTTAGGTTTTTGGCCTCAATGGAAATGTCGGCAACACCTTCTGTTTGGCGGGGAATGATCTCGACAGGTTTGTAATTTTGACGCCTAGCTTTTGGGAGCATAGCGATAAATGCCTCTTCCATCGTGGAAGAATTTTTCTTTGTCAAAAACTCTGCAACCTTTCCTGTATAAAGAATCTGTCCATCATTCATAGCCACAAGCCAATCAAAGCGTGCGGCCTCTTCCATGTAGGCTGTTGCAACTAATACGCTCATCCCGGGATGGATTTTCCGGATGTTGTCGATCAGCTCCCAAAATAGCCGTCGAGACAACGGGTCGACGCCGGTTGTTGGTTCATCGAGAATCAATATGCCTGGTTCATGGATCAAAGCGCAGCAGAGTCCTAGCTTTTGCTTCATACCACCAGAAAGTTTTCCGGCAGGACGGTCTGCAAAGGGAGCCAATCCAGTTGCCTGCAAAAGTTTGTTGATCCGTTGTTCTCGTTCCTCTTTTTGTAGCCCAAATAGGTTTCCAAAAAAATCGACATTCTCATAAATGGAGAGTGTCGGATAAAGATTTTTACCAAGTCCTTGAGGCATATAAGCGATCCGGGGACAAACCAGCTCTCGGTGCCGCTTATCAGACATGTCGCCTCCAAACAGCTCAATTTTGCCCATTTGGATGGCACGTGCACCCGATATAAGAGACAACAGACTCGACTTTCCGACGCCGTCCGGCCCTATCATCCCAACGGTACATCCTGCTGGAATATCAAGATCAACATTGTCTAGCGCGACGGTGTTCCCGTATCGCAGAGTGACTCCTTGGATCCGCACAACAGCCTGCTGAGATGACAGTGCGGTAGGCTGAGCACTCATAAATTGACCTGGAGATTCTCAGGCCATGGTTTTCCAGGATCAAGCCGAAGATATGTCATTCCAGGGAGACCAGTTTTAACCTCAGTGATATGCTCTTTTAGAAGATCCTCAGGAATCTTGGCTTTTATTCGGAACGTGAGTTTTTCTCTTTCAGTACGAGTCTCCACAGTTTTCGGAGTGAATTGAGCGACGTCTGAAATGAAAGATATTTTTGCCGGAATGACAAATTGCGGTGCTGCATCGAGTATGATTCTTGCATCTTCTCCGATTGACACCTGTCCTGCATATTCCGTAGGAAGAAAGAATGTCATATAGACATCACTTAAGTCGACTAGGCTCAAAACAGCGCTTCCAGCTGAAACCACTTCACCTGCTTGGGCAACGCGGTACTGAACCCTTCCATCACGCGGAGTTTTTAAGGCGCTATCTTTAATATCTGCTTCTATGCGTTCGACTTTCCCTCTTGCTGCTTGAACAGATGATTCAGCTTCGGCAACCTCTTGTTGCGCCGTTTCAATGGCAGCCTCTGCAGCCTCAATTTGAGCAAGAGTAGCATCTCTTGTAGCCACCGCACTTTTATAAGCTGCAAGATCATCGTCAGCTGTCTGTTGCGAAGTTGCCCCTTCTTTAACAAGTGTTGAGGAGCGGGCCAATCTTTTCTCGGCGACCTCTAGTTCGGCTTCGCGCTGCTTTAAAACGGCCTCTGCATAGGCCTTTTCGCTTTTTCTCTGCATCAGTTTGCTTTTATTTACAGCAATAGAGACTTTTTCCTTTAACAACGCGCCTTGAGTCTCTTTGAGCTGTGCATCTAGGACATCTGTATCCATTTGCACCAAGACCTGCCCAGCTTTTACGTAGTCCCCTTCTTCTACAAGAATTGCCTTGACCATTCCGGAAATCCGAGGGGCAATATTGATTTCAGTCGCTTCGATCCTTCCATTTCCACTGAAAATATCCCCTTTATGACTTGCTAAGTAGTTTTGCCAAATGACGAGGGCTATAATGCCGACAACAACTATTCCTAGCCCTATTGTTAACCATTTTCTTTTATCTTCTGCCCACTTTTTTATATCAATCATCTGCAAAATCCTCCGCCTAGCGCGGTATATAAGTTAACTCCGCTAGTAAGCAGCGCACGCTTTGTTTCCACAAGTTCTTGCTCAGCAGAAAACTTATCTCGCTCAGCATCTAGAACCTCAAAGTATGGCGAGGAGCCATATTGAAATCTAATCCATGCTAAACGTGCGCGCTCTTTTTGCGCTTCTAAAAGCTTAGTTTGAGCATCAACTTGTTCTCCTAGCCATGCACGTTCAGCCAACGCATCTGCAACTTCTCGAAAAGCCACTTGAATCGTATGTTCATATTCAGCGACCGCTAAATTTCGACGCGCTTTTGCCAAGCTGAGATCAGAACAGTTTCTTCCCCAATCGAATATCGGCACTGAAAGTGTTGGAGCGTAAGCCCAAAAGCTGTTTCCTCCGCCAAATAGATTCTTCAGTTCGTTGCTGGCAGAGCCATATGCTCCTGTCAGTGAAATCGTTGGGAAGAAGGCTGCTTTTGCAGCTCCGATGTTGGCATTGGCTGCTTTTAATTTATGTTCAGCGGCAAGCACATCGGGACGGTTGCATAATAATTCTGAGGGCAGTCCAGCGCAAAGCTCTGTTATAAAATAGGGTTCGATTTCTGACAGCTCACAGTCGTCAGGGCAAATCGGGGTGCCGACGAGAAGGGTCATCAAATTCCAATTCACCTCGCGCTTTCGCTCAAGTACGGTTAAATCTGACTTTGCCTGCTGCAATAAGGTTTCTGCTTGAATAGCTTCAAACTTTGATGATGTACCTTCCTCAAAGCGTCGTGTCATGATGCGGAATGATTCTTGACGGCTCTCAACTGTTTTTAAGGCAATATGGACTTGCTCATTCAGCTCCCGCTCTGTTAAATAGGTATTGGCTACTTGCCCTATCAAGCTGATGAAAGCGGCATGTTCCGACTCTGCACTTGCGAAATAATTTTGGAGCGCTGCATCTTTCAAATTTCGAAGACGACCCCAAAAATCAACCTCCCAAGAAACAACGCTAACGGCAGCTAAATAAGCAGAAAAAATAAAGGGGGGTGTATTTGGTAATATATTGCCCGGCACTCGCATTCGAAGATCTGCGGCAGATCCATTGAGAGTAGGAAACAGGTCTGCCCATTTGTGGCCGTAGCCTGACCAGGCTTCGCTCATCCGGGCCATGGCAGCCCTCAAGTCCCTATTGTTTTCTAATGCTAACTCGATCAGCTCTTGTAGAATAGGATCGGCGAAAAAGTCTTGCCAGTCCAGCTGCCGGACGTTTACCCCATTCTCCTCGCACCCATTTCTAGGGTATGTCTCGGCGGTAGGCAATGGAGGCCTTTCGTATTTGGGAGCAAATGAACAACCAGATAGGACTACTGAGAGATAACAGAAGAAGTATTTCTGAGATAAAAAACTTTTTAGCATTCATGCCCTCGGACACATAAAAGCTTTACGCTTTTATGTGTGTTCCTTTTCTTGTTAATACCTCTAGAGTTGATCTAAAGATAGGTTGTTAAAACTCAACCCTTGATCAATATGCAAAACCTACCGCTCTTATAACCCTGAGAAACTCTAGATAAGGGTAATCAATTTTATTTGCTAGGAGATTTGAATGCGCGGCCTCGTTTTGATCATACTTTGAATCCTGTTCGTGGGGAATTAACAAGGGGAAGGGGTTCTCAGACACTCTATCTATCTTTCTTTTCTTGATTTTTCTTAAAACTACGTTGATCTAAATTAAATCGTTACTTAATGCAGCCCCCTAAAAATGGATGAAAAGGGGGTATGTGTATGGGTACTGTTGATGGATCCCCACCGCCTATTCCTCCAAGGCGTAGCGAGCGGCCTCCACTTCCAAGGACGGATCAAGAAGCATTGAAGAGTTCTCCGTCTATCGTTAAGCTTTCCAAGGGGATTTTCGGGAAAATGAAGGAAATGGGCATCTCCTTCTTTTCCAGTGAAGCGACCCAAGTCACTGCAAAACTCAATAAAATCTATGGGGGAGAAAAAAACAGCCTTCCTTTTTACGGTTTTGCTCTCTATGGGGAGGTGAAAATGCCTGATGGGGGTGGTCCTCCAGAGTTTCCAGCCTATGGAATCAAAATGGGCAACATGTTTGATACCCAAAAAAAGGCTTTTCTAGAATCACTCAAAGAGGTGAAAGATCCTCTGCACAAAAATTGGCTCCTCAAACGTTTTGACAATTACCGGACGAACGTGTTTGTGGCGTATGCCAATAAAATGATCAATAATCCCGCCGAAATGGATAAGATCTTCGAAAAATTCAAAAAAATAGCCGAAAATCTGGATGGGGGAAGGAAGACATTTGCTGAAGAAGTCCAGCAAGTTCTGAAAGCTGAAAGACAGGGTAAAATACTCGACAAAGGTGACTGGTCCAAAAAAATCCTCTAAAGAACGTCTTCGGGTCTTTTGTATTTCGTAGAAAGTCTTTAAATTAATCCTCATGAAAAATAATACCCTTTTGCCTGGCGTTGCCATGCCACGCTTGCTCTATGGCACTGCATGGAAAAAAGATAAAACCGCTGACTTGGTCGTTAGAGCTGTTGAGCATGGATTCAGGGGAATTGACACGGCTTGTCAGCCGAAACATTACAATGAAGCCGGTGTGGGGGAAGCTATTTTGAGGCTGGCAAGTGTTGGCATACCTCGTGGAGATTTGTATATTCAAACAAAGTTCACACCTCTAAATGGTCAGGACCCTTTCAACATCCCCTATGACAGAAAAGCCCCTTTGAGCGAGCAAGTCGCTCAATCTTTCGAAGCCTCCAAAAAAAACCTCGGTGTCAACTCTGTAGATGGTTTGATTCTCCACGGTCTTTTAGAAACTAAGGAGCAATTGATGGTTGTATGGCAAGCCATGGAGCAGATCTATAACCAGGGAGGAACCAAACTGATTGGCATTAGCAACTGTTATGATTTAGAGATGTTAAAACAGCTTCACGAGGCCGCCACCATTAAGCCGACTGTTTTGCAAAATCGGTTCTATCAGGATACCGATTATGACAACGAAATTCGTAGGTGGTGCCAAGAGAAGAAAATGATTTATCAAAGCTTTTGGACCCTTACGGCAAATCCCCATATTCTTTCCAGTGAACCAGTACAAAAAGCGGCTCAAATCCATCAGAAAACGGCAGAACAAATTCTCTTTTGTGTTCTAGTGGATATGGGCATTGTTCCGCTGACTGGAACTTGCTCTGATGAGCACATGAAAGAAGATCTTGAGATTTTTAATTTTGACCTTCCAAAAAGTGTCATACAAGAAATAACATCGCTATTCATGTCTAGGCCCGCCCCCCTTCCTTAGAGTTCTTTAAGGTGAAAATATTAGGAAAAAAAAGGAAGATTTTCTATGTTTGTTCTCTTAAAAGAGAGGATACAGTGAGGCAACTCGTAAAAAGCATGATCTTCCTACTGATGGTATTGGTCTGCCCTCAAGGGATAGCAAATGGATCCGTACAAGAAAAAACCATTTGGAAAATATTCCCGATTGACAAGCAAGCCGTTCTCATCAGTGATGATTATCAAATATGGTTATTACATGGGTTACAACCCAATAAGCTAACGTGGAACGAATGGGTGTGGAGAGTAGAAGTACAACAACCGGATGCCAGCTATTTTTTCGATGTAAAAAAATGGAAAGAAGGCAATACGATCTCTATTATTTATTCTCCTTGGCATGACTGTGAGTGGAAAGACACTTATCGTCATGACACTTCTCTATTGCAATACTGTGATTATGTAATCGAAAATGGCGCTTACAATGCTCGTGTTTTTGCAAAACCACTTCAGATAGATGAATGGCATTCACTGTATACAAGCCTTCGTAAAGATGCGTGTGATCTAGCCGAGAGGGGGTTTTACGGTCACGCGGCTAAATTGCTTGAACAGGAACTCGTGTTTGTCAGCTTCTCAGATAGAATCTTAACAGAATTGAAAAACAAAATAGAAGGAAAGCCTTTTGATGAAAAATATATAATATTTAATGAAATATATGACCTTTGTCGACCAGTTAATTCTCAATAGCCTCAAAGTATGAAAAGTGTATTATTCAGGAGTTTAGCTAATAGCATGAAGCGTTTTTTCCTTTTTAGTAGACATCAAATAGAACAGACGGTCGAAGAGGTGGTCTTCTCAAAAGGGTTGCTTGCAGTCTCTGCAGAGGTGAGCATGCTGTTAGGCATGGTGATTGTGATCGACCACTCATGGGAGCCTATCTCACCTAATTGTGAATTTTTCTATAAACTATGATGGATGTTAATCTCATCAACGGCATGATGATGTCGATTGCCGACTTCTTTCAATACATATCTGATAATAAGGAAAAAAGACTCTACTATGTCATCCCCCTTCAACATGAGTTTCCATATGCCTATCAACATAGCCCCCTTCGGGACATTGCCACCCTTTGCGATATCCTTGACCTAGCGGCTTGTTCTAAAGAGGGAAAAATATCTCTGGAAAGAGGGACTCTTCAACTCTTTGAAGAGATAGCAAAAAACACACTCCACTCTTATTCATTAAAGTCGCTTGTCAACCACACTGATGGCAATATTGGCGACATCGGTTTTTATCTTCTTGCGATGGAGAAATGCTATCAGGTATTTCCTGAAGCACTTCCAAAAGAATGGAGAACTATAAAAAATCAAACGATCCAATTTTTAATCCCCTTGCAAAGGGAAAATGGCTCTTTTTCAATCTTCTTTGATAAACAAATGACCGAGTTTGAAAAAAGCTCTGAGGCTTTCTATCTTCCAGAAGCCCTTATCGGTCTAATCGCAACTGGGGATCACAAAATAGATTTGAATATCGAAAAGGGGATTATGTATTGCTCTACAACTGAAAATATCATGCGTCATTTTGCAAAAGATGATGCAACCTTCTATATCAATTGGCAATTCCAGCTTCTCTATCACTGGATCTGCAAAACATTGCATGGTCATCATCTTGAAAAATTAATCCATGCTGCAAAGGGGCTGAAAATTGCAAACGTCCCTTTTGAATCAAACACCGCGGTTGTGGAAGTTGCCTGTTACATGGAAGGTCTTGTTCATGCAATGGCTGCAGCACGTCTTTTAAAACTAAAGATCGATCAACCCTGGTTTGAAAAAGAGATCGGCAGATCCATTGAATTTCTCTATACCGTCCAAACGATGCATCCAGACGTCCACGGAGGCTTTGTCCATAGCCTTTTCAGCCATGAAGTACGCCTAGATGTGGCAGGGCATGTATTTAATGGTTTAAAGCTATTGATGCAAGTCTATTAGGTTCAATTGGTAAGATGGACTTTGCCCGAACGCTGCCTTGCCCTCCTCACCGGAAGCTTGCGGAGTAAGCAGCGGAGGTTTGCCCGATCAACCATCTTGGCATGAATAGGTTACTTTGTATTTGTCTAATATTAAGTTGTACGTATAAATTATATCTTATAACTTATACAATAGAGATAGAGGGTCATGTTTATGAGATTGAACAGAAAAGTTCCGATCACTTTAAGTTTGCCGGAGAGTCTAGTAAAAGATTTACATCTATACGTTTCGAGAGGACACATCAGTAACTTTGTAGCTCAGGTGGTGGAAAAAGGGTTAGATAAAGAAAAAGAAATCTTAGCCAGAGAATTTCAAGAGGCTAACCAAGATACCGAAAGAAATGCAGAAATAGAACTTTGGGACACATTGAGCGGTGAAGGTTTAGATGAAACAAACAAGTATTAAGAGGGGAGACATCTTTTGGGTAGATTTTGACCCTTCTAAGGCAACTGAAATCCAGAAAAAAAGACCTGCCCTAGTTTGCTCGCATGATATTTTAAATGAAAATTCAGCGAGGATAATCGTAGCACCCATTACCTCTAACCTTAAGAAAGTTTACTCATTTGAATATGCATTAAAAAATCGTCCTGGAATAGAGGGAAAGGTCATGTTAGATCAGATTCGCTCTATAGATAAATCACGTTTAGATGGAAAAAAAATAGGCTCTCTTTCCCTTAAAGAAATGCAAGAGATAGATCTTATCATAAAGTTTCTCCTAGGACTTCAATAACTCCTTTTCTCCCCTCACCGGAAACTTGCGGGCCTTACAGGCCTATTTCAGAGCCTAAACGGATTTTTGCTAGGGGCTCCTTAGTGCGCAGCTCTCGTAATAGCTTGCGGGTCTTTTTGCTTGTTTTACCACACTCTGTTTTCTACCCTGTGTAACCGCAAAATCCTGTGCGTGGGGAATTAACAAGGGGAAGAATATAAGAATCCTCATCATCGCCTTTGCAATCTTCGCACCAGTAAGTGTACTCATTTGCATCGATGTAAGTGGCTTTGGCACCACAAGAGCATTTAAAAGGTGGCTCTTCGTTTCTCATGAGAAGTTGAATTTTATTTGGGGATTTTATTAAATCAACAACTTTCAATAGTAGTTCTGTTGTCGTCCCGAAATCATATTCATGAGTGAAAGTTTGTCCCACAGAGAGAGCGTTTTCAACCTTGATAGTCATAGGCAGCTCCATGTTTTTTTCGTAGGGGTTCGGTTCAAGGTAAGAAGAGAAAAGAACGTTATTGATCTTGAACGAGCTCAAATGGCCGCAACACTCTAGCCAAATGTCTCTTAAAAATTTATCAAGCTTTAAAAGAGTGAAACTCAAAGGAACGGCGACATATAACCAATAGACAGGGTTTTTATGAGGCCAAACAGCCGTTATCAGGAATGAATTAGCAGATTTTTCATCTTCAATAAGACACGTTTTAATATGCTTGAGAGCACCTGTTTTCGATACAAGCTTCTTACAATGAGAGCATGTTCCTTCTGTGACAATTTTTTGTGACACGTTAGAGGTCCTTTAAAAAAACGATTTCAAATTTTAACATTTTAAGGATTTGTAGGCCATTTTCTAACTCTATCAAGATGGGGGGAAAGCCTGAGGAGTTGCGGATGCCGAGAGGGTTAAAAGAGAAGTGTTCTTCGCCTGCCATTGTTAGGAAACCTTGAAGAGTGTAGGAGAAGTTTTTGGTGTTATGGACGTTTTGAAAGCTATGCTCCCGTCAGTCTCAATTTAGCCTTCTGTAAAGCATTCATGACGCTAGAGAAATCTAAATCCCAAGGTTTTCCATCAGGTCTTGGATAAAATTCAATCTGCAGATGGCCTTTTTCTTGATTCATCTCAGCCCACTGGTTACTACCAAAGAAAATTTCAGCAACTAACTTTTCCCGATCTGGCGGACTAGAAATAGTAATACGTAATTCATCACTCATTTTTATTCTTTGAAAAACAAAAAGTTCCCTTTAGAGTCATAGACTATTCCTCTTCCATCCGGAGAAGAGATTTCAATAGTTTCCCCTCCCGACCACGATAACTTGTGCGAAAAGTAGCTCCAGGAGTCGTCAGAATATCATCCACAAGATTTTGTGATGTAGAATTAATTGTGCTAGGGCTTCCCTTTGCTATTGGGAAAAGTGAATTGCCCGGCCTAGCCCCAGCACCATGTTTTGTTAAAGATCTTCCAGATGCAGTTAACCCTGCACGATCAGCTGCTGAAGCAGCTTTTGATAACTCGTCAATTGAGAAAGTTTTGGGTTGTGTGGATTGTTTAATATTATTAGTGGTTATTTTTACAGCAACACTTTGTTCAACTTTAGAGGTAAAGGCAGCTCTGGAAGAACCGAGGGAAAGTACTGTTTCTGTAACGTTTGCCCAAAAACTAGAAAACCAAGATTTTGGAAAGTTTGATTGGTCAGAGAATCTCTATATTCACCGCTGTGCATTTGTTGAGCTCCTGCAACAAAATTGTCTGCGCCATTTAGAAGTAGGTAACCCCCAGCAATGCCCCCTACAACAAGGGGGCCAATACCACCTGTTGCAATGCTTCCTGCAAGGATGCCTGCGCCAATCATTGCTTCTTTGTATCCGTCATGCATACGGAGGCCTCCTTGAAGGAGAGGGTTTCCAAAGACATCTAAGGCCCCCGATCCCTTCTCTTGCTGCTTTCCTCGCTGATCATCGAGGTAAAGAGCCAGTAGTAGAAGTTTTAGAAATGGTAAAAGCTGGGGCCAATGTCAATGATCCTGCTCGGAATGACCATCGCTCCTTACAGCTTGCGCTCACAAAAAACTATCTTGAAGTTGCCAAGCAATTGATCGAGGCAGGAGCCGATTTGAATTATACGGAGATTATCTTCACAAGAACGGGCACACACTCGGATCTATTTTATACCAGCATCTAATTGAAATTGCGCATTTCAACTAGATGCTGGTATAGGCTATTAGCATTATGATCTTAAGAAATTGTACAAGGTCGAGTTTAAAGTATCCATAAAAGATCTTATATCTGACTAGTTGGCTAATTTTACGAACTTGCCTCAGGCTAGAAATGGGGGCTTCCCAACTCTTAACTAAGTAATTAAAAAATTGATGTTTTTTATTCGATTTCCCGTTAAATTAATCTATGTTCTTTGATTTTCAAATAGGATGAAAGGTTTAATGTGAATAGTGGTTTAATTTCTGTAGGGGTGGGGGTAATTAGTTACTCCGGAACAGTTGCTTTGAGTATATATTTAGGGCCAGTTCGAGGAAGAGGGGGTCGGAATGAATGAGATCATAGCCCTTTCAGCCCTTTCAGCGTTATTCTCCAGCTCCATTGGTCTTGCAGCTGCCCGAGGTTGCAAAGATGAAGGTAAAGATCTCACGAAAAAGGATGTAATCCTTATTGGGGGAGCAGGATTTGCTGGGGGTGTCGCAGGGATAGCAACTGTTGTCGCATTCGCTGTAATTTATGCGATGGCATTTATTATGAGAATAATGGATGAAAATTTTGGTGTTCCCCTTTATCTTGCTTCTGCCCTTCCACGCACCAGAAAACTGATTCCTTGAAAAGGGTCAGCCCTTTTTTTCTCACAAGAAGCTCTCATCTGCCCAGACAATGGAGCAAAAAAAGGGGCAACATACCATCAAGTTTCCGCTTTTAAATTCGATCCTGAAAGCCACGCCATGATCAAGGAACCATTGTCTTTAGTCAGTCAAGACAATGGACCTCAAAGGGACAAAAGAAAAGCGCGCCTTCAATCCAAGATCTATATTCCTCATGGAATCCATCCAAGTTTCATACGAGGGATCTATGTCGCCAATAAAGCGGCAAAGGAAAGGATATTAGAATTATTTGCTGATGAATGTCCTGTACTTATCGACCTCCATCCCACCCTTTTCTTTGTAGGCAAAGCCAATTCGTCCTCAGAAGGATCCACCATCCCCCCTTGCTAAGATCAATGTCCAAGCCATGAGAAATAACTTATATCCACAACCTCTTTGCATTGAACTAAAATATTTCATTCTGTATAAATTAAGATTAATTTCTAGGTAGTTCCCAATGAATGTATCAGCAATTTGTTCATTTTTTATTTATGAACCTTATGCACAAGCAGCGAATCAGCTGAAGCAAAGCGTATCTCCTTCTAGCATAGCTTTAGCTCAAAGAATTACACATCTGGTTTGTGGGATCGTTTTACTTATTCCTCTTATTAACGCAATAGTTTTGACTATTTTCAAATTTTTAAATTCAAAAGAGCCTTTAAAAAACAGTGTGGTTTTATTTAACCATACTCAAGAGAGCCATCGGCGAATCCAAGAGCTCACGGAACAAGGGAAATTTGATGAAGCTTGGGATTTGTATGTTAAAATAACAAATGTTAGTCAAATAGATGATGAAAATGGGATTTTTTTTCCGCGATCGGGAGCTACTCTTCCACCTGTAGATCTTATTTCTAACATAGTAGGTAAACTTCAAACCCGTGAAGAAATCTCAGCTAAAATTCCCGTTGAGCTTCTAAGAGATTGCGCCTCGGCCTATGACGGTTTTTTCCAAAAGTGCCTAAGTGAACGTAAAATATGGGATTGCTTTATAGGTTTTCAAGAATGTATTGCCGATATTGGCAAGCAAAAACCTGTTTGCGCTTTTGACATCATCACCTCTATTAGCGGCACGGCCCTATCGACGGATAAATACCGCTTCGAAATTTTCAGCGCAGCCTACCCACAAATTCTTGCCAATCTCCAAAATGGCTCAATCAGTGATGAACAGATCAAATACCTCGGAGCATACCTTCTCCGTTATCGTGAAGTTGTTCTACATGAAGATTTTGGTAAAATCAAAATCGTTGCCGACGCCGTTAAAAAGCGGGAAAACTGCGATCCTGATTTGATGAAGTTAGTAGAATTTGTTGTAGCTAAACTATCTCTTCAGGGCATTTATAAAAAAGGTGAAAATCTTTTACAGTGCTTTGACGCTGAACACTTAAACGAGTTTTTCCGAATTAGTCATGCCGACTCAGATCAAAACGAAATCGCCCAAAAATTTGTCTATCTAAACTTAGACGAACACGTAGAAATAGGCTTCCATTATCTCTCTCTTATTCCAAAAGGAGCACCTAACTACGCCTATGCAAATATGTTACTTGGCAATTTGTGGATGGAAAATGACGAGCCTATCGAAGCAGGGATACACTTTTTGAAGGCCATCCATAATGAAGAGGTCAAAGAAGAGGCGCTCTTCCTGGCCGCAGCCAATTTACTCGTCAGGGTAAATACCCCTAATGCCCAAGCCAACTATGTGGCTCGACGGGAACAAAGTGCTTTCCTCCCCCTTAACATAGAGGACTGCAGAGCTTTTGCTGCAAATAGGGAGCTTTTTTTTAACACCCTCCGTGAACAATACCCAGATCATCAAGAGCTTTTGAGTCTATTATAAAAGGGCCTTGGCGAGCAGCCAATAGACTAAACCAAGCGCCTAGTTCCATAAGTCGCACCTCATTCAATCTATATCTTAAGGCCTTTCAGCATGTAAGCGTCGTCTAAACTCCAGGTTGATAAAAAGATTCCGCACGTGCTTAACAGTATCACATGGAGGCGCCACCACCGGAAGCTTGCTTTAGTAAGCGATGAGGATTATTTATTTTTGGATGCAGCCCAGTTGTCAGGAAGAAGCTCTGAGAGCTTATTGGCTGGATGGTCTAAAAGACGTCTCATAATGTCCTCAAGGTAATCTCGAGGGTTGATCTTGAGTGATCTGCAGGTCTGGATTAGGGATAGCGCTACTGCCGCTGCTTCGGCACCTCCCTCACTTCCAACAAAAAGCCAGTTTTTACGGCCGATCGCAAGGGGACGGATCGCCCTTTCGGCTGCATTATTATCTAGGCGGCCTTCAGGGTGATTCGTGTAGTTTTTTAGATGGGGAATGAGACTGCAAAAGTAGCCAAGGGCTTCTCTTAATTTTGATTTCGGGAGAAGCTTCCCTGTGATTAACTTCTCTTTCACCTTCAAAATCAGTTCGTCAATGATCGGAACCTCTTCTGATTGCCGGATTCGGAGTCGTTCTTCTAGAGGTAACCCCAGCGCTTTTCTCTCAAGTAGAAAAAGGGCTTGGATTTTTTCTAGTACCCATTCTTTCAGTGGATCGTTTGTTTCTGCTTCGAAAAACTTCCGCCTGATATGGCTAAAACATGGCTGCCAGATGATCTCTTTCTTCTCCGCTTGTTTGTGATAGGCGCCATAAGAGTCGGTGTGCAGAACACCTTGATAGTCTTTTAAAAGCGTTTCAGCGTTCTTATGCTTCCGATCTTTGAAAAACCGGTAAAATTGGTAGGGAGCTTTTTCTCCTCCACACATAACCCACATATAGCCTTGATGCAGCGATCCTTTTCCCTTTTCTTGAAGGTCAACAGGGCTCTCATCTACAAAAAGGGTTCCTCCTGCTATCAACCTCCTCTCCATCTCTTGGTAGAGAGGGTAAAGAGCTTTCCCTGCTCGAACGACCCACTCTGATAAAAGTTGCCGTGAGAGGTAAATCTGCTCTCTGCTCAAGATCTCAGAGAGACGGTAGAGAGGAAGGTGGTCGCCGAACTTACTGACAAGGATCGATGCAAGCAAACTGTCATCTGCTAAGCAGCGATTCAAAAGGGTTGGAGGAAGAGGGGCTAGTTGAACACCAGCCTCTTTCTGGTTGGGGGCAGCATATTTGAGACGAATGATCTCTTTGATGTAGAAGCTGCCTGGACGGTGAGCAAGCTTTCTTGTGACCTCTTCACCGATTTTGACAAGAGCTTCTCCTGTGACTTTGCAGACTTTCTCTTCAGCGGGAAGATCGATCTCGATCCTCTCTACTGGAAGGTCAGCGGGAAGGGTGATTGAGGTCTCTTTAGGCTCTCCTTTACCTCTTTCGTATCCTGCTATTTTCTCTTTTTTGGGCTTTTCAACAGGTGTCATCTCTGGAAAGAGGATGAGTTGTTGGGGGGAGTCTGACACAACTCTTTCAGATTTTGAGCCGAAGAATTGCTTTTTGAACCAATCTAGCTGTTGCTTGAGAAGGGCATTTTCTTCTTTGACAACAACAACTTCTGCTAAGAGTTCTTCATAGGTTGGAGCAACTGCTGTCATAGAGGAAAATAGTACTATTTTCTCTCGATAAATGCTAGAAAAAAATGCCCTTAAGATATCTTGTAACGGTTATTCAATCTTCTTGGTGTTACCCCCTCAAGGATCATCAGGAATTTTCTTCTGTCAATTTGTGGTTGTTCAGAAGACAGCTTTCCAAATAATCCTTTCTCGAGCCGCTTTAACCAGATGACCAGACCATCGCCGTCCCAATATAAAATCTTCATCAAGTTTCGTCTTTTATTGAGAAAGACAAAGTAAGCTCCGCTGATCACCTGCTCTTTCAAAATAGATTCTACTAAAAATGAGAGCCCTTCAAAGCCGTTCCTTAAATCAACAGGTGATCTAAAAAGGAAGATCTTTGCGTTGGCTGGGTAAGCTAGCATGACAAGTGTCTTAAAAGCGCTTTTAGTTTTGACAACTGGTCAATGCCACTCAAGGAGATGGTAACACCTTTCCAATGAATGGAAACTTCTTCGGTGGTTGTTTCTTTTAGCTCAATAAAGGCTGTTTGAGGTTCTGGAGATTGCCCTAGCTTTTTCTTCCATTCGAGAAGCTGGATGTAAGAGATTTGGTTTTCCTTAGCCCATCGCCAAGCGGTTTTACCGCTTGCCTTCCATTCTCCAACTATCTTTATCCACTTTTCTCTAGTGGCTTTCCTGATAAGTCTCATCCTACTTCTCCTTAAAAGAAGAAATAAGTTAACGGCCTCCTAGTGCGAAAACAACCTGTGCCTCATCGGACGCTTACTTCAGCATGGAGTGAAAGCTTCTAACCTGTGTGTCGAGGGTAGTACTCGGCTTCTCTTTCTTCGAGGCTGGTTTGGATGTTTTCGTAGCAACATTCAGCCCAGCCTTGGGAAGTGCATCCAGAAAGAAGGAGGATGAGGGCGAGGAACCTGAACATGAGAAAGTGTGGGGCAACTAGGACTTGAACCTAGGACCGGCAGGTTATGAGTGGCCTGCACCTCTCATCCCACATCATCAAACATTAGCTGACGTCATCCATTCTATCTGGGGAAAAGACTTTCGATCTACTGTCTTGTGATGTGTAATTATTTCTTGTAATGCCCTCTTTTTGGTCCTCACTTGGTCCAAACTTTTAGAAGTGAAAGGAAAAGATCCTTAACTGATTTTTTCTTTTACTAAAGATTAGGTGCTCTCTAGAGCTGAAACAGTTGAAATAGGGGAAGAGGTAAAAAATAATCACATTCAAGATAAAAGCAGCAAGCCCGTTTAGGCATCCACCTTTAAAAAGGATTTTCTTGTGCCAGAAGTTTCAGATACGCAATAAATTCACGTCCAAACATCGATTCGGCAATATGTTTAACCCAAGTATTGTCCTCTCTTAGAATCCCTTTTGCTAGAAGTGTGTCCATTGCGATACCCTCTGAATCGCCCATTTTGTAAATGTCATCTTTCGACTTTTCTCTGAATCTACCTTGAGAAAAGTCGAAGAGGAATATCATCTCTTCATCTGTCAACTGCTCAAGTACCGATAAGAAAGATTCTTTAAGTGCTGTCGAAAAGCGGGGGTCCCTAGCTCTTTTTAAGCTTTCTGTTAGCAAACCTAGGATAAATTTTGATTTTTGTGTTGATCGGGATTGCAGCCTAACTCTAAGGCCTTTTTGGAAAAGATCGATAAATTCTTCGCTTTGGATGTATCCTATATCGACTTTCTCTTCCCCTAATTCTTCAATTTTTATGGAAAGCTGCTCAATTGTGTCCTCAAGGCGAGAATTCCAGTACCCGTCCCATGCGCCTATTAAGGCTGGGCCCACATATGGGATAGATGAAATTAAGCCTTTCAAGGTTCCGAAACCTGCAGCCTTAATGTGTTTGGTATCTAATGATTTTGTTGTCTGTGGCATAGTGATTTCAAGAAAAAAACAAGATAGATCAATGTATCAAAAACAACAGTTTTTATCGAGATTGATTAGGATTCTCAGAGCTCTGAGGAGCTTTAATAACTTACTTACTTAACAGCCGTTGGTGTAGTTGAACCATCAACAGGGTATCTTGCTTGCAGTACTCCAAGAGGTCTTCTTTAATTTCCCTTTTTCTTGGATCATTCGAGTTCAAGCCGATCATTTCCTGATAGGTGAAGGCTGCCTCAATCCCATCGCTTACTTCAAGGTGATGATAACCCGCTTGGTCACCTAAAAGGGCAGGAGCCACTTTTTTAATGCTAAAGCTGCCCATAAAAGCTGGATAGTAGATCGTTTCCATAATCACTTTTTTCAGATCCACAACTCGAGGAATTAAATCATTGATCTCCTGGGCATATTCAGGAAAATCTCTTGCTAGATCCCTAAACCGAGAAATCTCGTATGTTTGATGATAAACCACTATAGAGCCGCTTTTAGGAATGACTTCCAGCATCTTTTGAATGAAAGCTGGGCGAGGATCATCAGCCCCTTCGTGTAAAAATTCATGATGCTCAAGCTCAGAATCTTTATTCCGTTGAATGTGGCAGCTGAATTGAAAAGGTAGGTCTTGAAAGGGTCGTGAATTTGGATGATGAGGGATAGGGAAGGCGATTGCTTCAATGTCAAAATAGATTATTGGATATTCCCACTGCTGCAACTTTTCTAAAGCCAATTGTTTGTCGAAGAAGGGGTGGTCTTCTTGATAGCACTTTAGAACTCGAAGATGTGTAGCAGACTCAAAGTCATATTCTGATAACTGGTCTGGTGTGATTCGTCCTTCTTGGAAGTATTTCCATCGTTTCCGACAGTTAGGAATATCGAAAACACTAGGCTTAGGAATATGGTTCCAACAAGTGTCTTTGAAAGAGCAATCTTGAGACTGCTCACAGTGTGGTCCAATAGAAATATTGGGAACTGTTCGATTTTGAAGCATTTTCTTAAGCTTTTCGAGCTCTGTAGGGATTTCTGCCAAAGAAGGAGCGATTTCAGGCCAATAATCTTCTGAAGTAAATAGGTTGCCTAAATTTGGGTAGACACATTCACTGTTGAGGTGCAGAAGGTAGACGCCTTCAAGGCTAACTCCACTTTGCTGAAGAACCCATGTTTGAATAGCGATGTCTTGGCGATAGTCTTCCTTCCTTGCCTTATCATCGCTATTGTATGTAGTTGCTTTGACTTCATACAGCTGCCAAGGACTGTTAACAGATTGGCGGGTTAGGATATCAGTCCGAATGACAACATCACTCGCCCGGAAAGCTGCCTCAAAGATTGTTAAAGCACCTCTGGATATATTTTCCTGAGTTTCTTTGAGTGCAGCAGCTGTGTCTTTGGAATCAATTAAAACCCCTGATGGGTAGAGGCTACGGGCATATTTACCCACTTCTATGCCTGCGCGCTTTAATTTCAAAGCAAGGGTAGAGTCTTGACTTTCAAGTTCGGGAGAATATTTTTTGAAGTGCAGTGCTTTGTGGCAGCGCTTCCCTAAAACAAAATTGGTTTTGGTCAACATATCAGCCTTTAAAGAGGTCGAATTTTACTTGGTATCTATAGAAGCTGATGTTGGGAGCCACGGCCAAAGATCTTCGAATTCTGAGATCATCTTCCAAGCCAATGATCACGCCTCTAACCTTTTGTCCTTCCTCCGCCAGTTCCTCTAAAACATAACCCATATAGCGCTGTATTTGACCCAAAACTGCGTCACTGGCTTTTCCCTTCTTTAGCTCAACGACAAGTAATTCTTTTTTATCTTTACTGATGGCAAGAATGTCAATAAGGCCTGTATCTGTACGAAATTGTTGCCCTTCGAATTGTCCTTCCTCCTGATAGATATCGTAGTCTTTTCCTAAGAGGGTTTGTTTCCAATTATGTACAAGGAAATCCTCAAGATGTTTTTCAAGGGCAAAGACGCTAGGATCGTCAGTTTCTTCAATTTTGTTTTCAGTAGGGCATTGACCGGCAATCAGCCGTTCGATTTCCTCTGCATATTTGGTGATGTCACTTATTGTTCCTATTGATCCGGTTGAGTTCTTTAGCTGAGGACTCATACTAGACCGCTCTATCGTTTTAGATTGCCAACATACAGGTCGTCTATGGGGTAGAAACTCGTCGGGATTGTAGGAGTAGCCTCCTAGCACTTTACCCACAAGGTAATGGCCATTGCCATTAGGACAAAGAACCACATCTCCTTCATTAATTTCCTTAGCGATAGTGTGAAGAACTCCACAGGCCAATCCAGCAGTGATTCTACTTTTCTCAGGATGCTTTTCAAGAAAACCGGGAATTAGTTTTTGATTAAAGGCCTTCCAATCATCGGGCAATTTGCAAAGATCTTGTTCGATGCCAGAGCTTGCGCCGATGAAATTCCCTTTGACGCTTTCTTCTGCATGGATGTTTTTTTTGCCCAGTATGATTCGATAGTACTTTTTCATTTGCATGTTTTTGAATAAATATGATTTTTTTTGTGTGTTATTTTAATTAACTTTCATATTATTTTAATAGAACTATAGATGTTGAGTAAATAATAATTTGGGGGCAGGCTTTGGGCATTCGAAACTAAGGGGAGGAGCAGTTTAGGAAAAGATAATAAAGAATGTTTCAATATTCCTTTCTGCTAGCAGGGCAGATCTGAGCGAGAAGATCGAATACATGTCAGGCCTGATCTTAATCTTGACCTCTTTCTCACAACATAAGCCTTGAAAATATCCTCATCATGCCCACCTATAACTTCCAAGTGGACTATCTTGAAACATGCCTACCCAAAGCTCGCTTGAGATCGTAGATAAATTTCAAGTAAAGGAAGAGGGAATAGTCCTTTTCTAGCTGGTCACTTCTAGAACAGACGATTTATCTCGTGACATAGAATTTTCCTACAGCAAGAAGCATGGCTAGGGTTCTTACTCTGGAGATAGTGAGAAGTAATTAACAGAGGAGGAGGTCTGGCATTTTGGTGTTCCTTTCCTATTTGCTTATTTAATGTAGGGATATTCTAGGAGTACTAGTTTAAAGAGGCGCATTGAGTACGTCCCCTTCTAAATGATGGACATTCAGAGATCTTAATAAAACCATGCTTCAGAAAATTCTACATTTCTCGATATCCGAATACCGTCAATTTTTATGTGTTCTTTATTTTAAATGTCTATTTGGATGTTTTCAGATAAATTAACGCTTTTACCTGAAAGAATGGAATTGTAAATAACCGTCATTTCATCAAGGCTAACTCCCTTTAAAAAGCGAAACGTTGAAGCAGCCACGTACTCTAATCTTTCTTCAAAAGACAGCCAATTTCGTCCTTCAGTCTCAGCAACAGACCCGGTAGTATTTGATCCTGCAAAAATATCTACAACAAGATCACCAGGCTCTGTTAGCATTTTGATGAAAAACTCTGGGAGTTTTGATGGAAACCTGGCAGGATGTCCTTTAATGCCAAGGGCTTTACAAGCGCCTAGATAAGTTCCGTTGCTTTCCGAATTAGAAATTTGTAATAGATTTGAAGGGATCGCCCCGCCGTTATCTTGTGCAAACCCTTTGCTGATTGCATGACCACTTGGCCGTTTAGCTGGTGAATAAAAATCTTCTGGATTTTTCAAAAGCTTTTTCATACGAGGGCTATATTCAGTTAAAACATTTGAGACATTGGATTTTGGCCATTCAGTTTTACTAAACCACCAAACCGTATTCACGGAATCTTTTGCTCGAATTTTTCTTTTATTAACCCATTCGATAGGGCTAGGTAATTTTGAGGGGTTGAACCAATAAAATTCTTCAGCAAGATGAAACCCAATGTCATCACAAAATTTTAATAAAACCCGAAAATTATATAAGCTTCGCGATGGTACCCCTTTGCGATAAGCCCCACCAAGGTCAAGCACAAAACTTCCATCGTCTCGTAATTTGCGATGTATTAATACAGCAAATGCCGCTAACCAGTCTATATATTCATATTCATCCTTGTTGCCATATTCCTTTTGCCTTTGAAGAGCAAATGGGGGGGAAGTTAGGACTAAATTGATGGTGGAATCATCCATTTGTTTGAGCATCTTAAGCGAATCTGCGCAATATGCGGACCCACTCATAGTCTCGTATGTGGGTGCCTGAGTAAATTTTTTTAGCATAAATAAGACGGCTCTGGTAAGAAAAAAATTGAACAGCTCCTATGTGGAAATAGGCACTCTGAACTTGCCTGATGCGATCTGAATGTATCATCGGCGAATTTAACGTGCACTCATTAAAGAGTGTTCAATTTATTTTTACGTAGTATTTTGTAGTTAAAATTCTTACATGTTGTGTGTGACTTATAGTCTGTGGATTTTTAGCCGATAATCTTTAAAGCTTGGTGTCTTTGAATACAAAAAAAACTTTTGTTAAAGCTAGACTGTTATTTGCTAAAAATCTTCGAGCAATACGAGAACAAAAGCAATTATCACAAGAACGGCTCGCTGAACTTGCAGATTTGCATCGTACTTATATTTCATCCGTAGAATGTGGTGCAAGGAATATATCGATAGATACCATTGAGCGGCTGGCTTTGGCATTGAAAACGGATATTCGTGAGTTCTTAAAGCCAGATGAAAATTCCACATCCAGATAAAAAAGAGTTTGATGAAATATTTCCATATATTTTGAAATATCAATCATTAGCAAATAGACATGGCATCAATGATATATTTCAAGATAATGGAGGCAAACTTTTACAAGTTATTCTTATCACTGGTCTTCAAACTCTGCCTAATAGAGAGGGGAATGATGCTAAAGATAGCGACGGGAAAGAATATGAACTAAAGTCCGTGAATAGGTTACTTACAAAAAGTTTTTCAACACATCATCATATGAATCCTATTATTATATCAAAATATCGAAAGGTTGATTGGATTTTTGCTATATATGAAGGCATAGAAATTAAGTCCATTTACCATCTTAGGCCCGATCAATTAGAGCAATACTACGATAAATGGGAGAAGCAGTGGTACGAAAGAGGGAATAAAGACATAAATAATCCAAAAATCCCTCTTACATTTGTTGAAAAAAATGGCGTGAAAATCTTTCCTTTAGATCTGGTGGGTTAAGAACTGAGTTGGGTTTGTTCGGTGTGGGAAATGAAGTCAAGCATGGCATTAGCACACTTACCTAGATTGTTCTAGGAGGGAACCTGGATCGACATAGTAGCTCGTAGTTGTGGAAATAGTTAGCTTTGCTAGAAGACTTACCCCTAGACACCTCTAAAATGCTCGTACACTAAGCGCTAACGCATTCCCAAAATTTGACACTCGCATTGAGAGTTCATCGAAATCTTTTGAGGCAGGATTGACCTATGTGATTTTCTTAGATATCTGCTTTTTCACGACACACTCTACTTATCAAAATGTTTGTCAACCGTGCTTGGTCGAAGCATTTCTGCATATCAGATGCTCTTTTGGTCTTGGTCCTCCTTAGTATGAGAAAGATTTGAACTAGAAGAATCTTTTGGGGTAATTGCTGTGTCTTCGCTCATGTTAACCTCTTTTATTTAGTTTAATTTCCTAGCATACGACCGAGGTAAACTCGGACGAAATGAATACACAAAGCCTTCTTTGTAAGTTCCTCCAAAATCGGTGAGAAAAATGCTCAGAGAGGGTTTAGGTTCCCCGGCTGAAAGATATTCATCTAAAAGTCGATCCCGAGTCTTTCTCTTATCGTCTTCGCTCTCATAGTATTTGGTCATGAACACAGCACAAATCTCTTGTTCAGTTACGAGTTTGTTTTCCAATCTTTTCAGGCGAGAATGAAAATCCATGATTATCCTCCTAAATTGGTCTTAGCGTTACTTTCAAGAATTTCAAGCCTTCGCTCAATTTCCTCAATTTCACGGAATTTTGAGATATGCCCAATAATGTCGTTACATACCGCTCTTTGAATCGATGGGTTTGCCTTATTGTCCAAGAGGGAGACAAGAACGTCCGCTGCATGAGTCACATTAAATTTGAGTGTTTGGACAGCGTCGGCAACGACCTCGTTTTGTAGCCGATGCAATTCCGCTTTGAAGGCGGGGTTTTGCAACCACGTATAAAAAGCGTGTTTAGAAACTCCCGCCTTTCGGCACCCCTCTTCGTGATTTCTGCTACCAACAAAGAAGGGGAGTGCTTTTTTTTGACGATCCGTGAGGATCTTTTCGTACTTTTCAGTCATTTTTCGTGCCTAATTTTGTGAGTCCGATGTTTAGCTTTCATACCTGTTCCACTGTTCCATTTCCCAAGGGTTGCAACGGCGGAACACTTTTTTGTCGACGTCGTGAAACCGTTGAACGGGAAACCCCAAGCGTTCTACTTATTTCATTATTTCCCTTGCCTTCTGCCGTTAGCCTCTCAATTTCCTTTTGGAGTTCATCTTCTTCTGTTATTGGGCCCCAAGCCCATCTTCTTGTCCCATCTCCAGGGTCGAACATTTGGGCTTCGAAAGGATCCACAGCATCTCCATAGAGATGTCTACTTTTTTCAAAATGTACCGTGAAGCGAGCCCCTTCTTTAGGGTTATATTTCTTTGGTCGATCAAGCTTGATGACCCAATCAAGCGCATCTTCACGTCTGCTCGTACCTCGTTGACCATTTTGCTTATTAGCATGGTGAATAAGGATGATAGCCTTACCCAGCCTTCTCAAGTCTGAAACCCAATGTTGCATCGGCAACCAGTCCTCTCCATCATTTTCATCTCCTGTCAGCCAGCAGGAAAGGTTATCGATGATGATGACTTCCGCATCGAGCACATCGGATTTAACAATCTCTCTCCCAGATTCTGTGGAAAGGCTAGTCAAAGGTTCATCTTGCAAGGAGGAATTTAATAACTTGAGGTAACCAGTTGGGGGCTCTTTTGAAGAGCTGTCCATTATTCGTCCAAGGCGTTCTTGCATTGAAGCAGCAGCCATTTCTCCATCAATATAAAGAACCTTTCTTGGTTGAGGAACTTTGAAAGAAAGGAAGTGGCCTCCAGAGGCAATCGCATAGGCCAGTTCAAGAGCAAAAAATGTCTTTCCTATTCCTCGTTTTGCATACAGCATCCCTAAAGAGGAAGCGGTAATGAATGGATCTAAAAAGATCTCCCTGATAGGTAATTCCATATTTACAAATTCTTCTAATGTAACCACTATTAACCCTTCCTTTTTCTTGGCCTTTTTTTCTTTAACTGTATCTGGCACAGGGGCGTCGGCGATTAACAACGATAATTCCTCATTGGTATGGCCCTCTTTCAGCCAATCGGAGATATCTTTACCGTGTTTATCGACCACTTCTAGACCAGGTAGATCAACAACCTTTATGCTCGCCACAACAGGGGTAAGTTTTTGAATGAGAAGATCTCGATGTTTAACTCCTGCTGTGTCATAGTCATAAAAAAGGACGACGTGAGCCCCTTTAAGTGTTTCCGAATAGCTATCGAGCCACTTACCCGCCCCTTCAAAGTTGGTAGTAGCAACATAGCCTAATGCTCGAAGTCTCTCCGCGTCCTTTTCACCTTCTACAACCATGATCTGCTGACCCTTGCTTTTAGCTTCCAAAACATTCGTGAGCTTGTAAAGAACCTTCCTAGTACCTTTGAGCCCATTCTCCCATCCAGATGGCGTGTTCCTTTTAAGATAAAAGCCTTTTGGGACCAGTCGTACTTTCATGAAAAGGGGAGAGCCTTGTTCATCTTCATAAATGTATTCATTCTCAACTAGTTTTGATATTGGAATTATTGGGTGCTTTCGGAATAAATCTGCTAAAGTCAAGCCCGTAGCCCTACAAACATCCTCTGAGGTGCACCCAGCGTGACAATGAACTAGAAGGTTTCCATTAAGATCTTCCCCAATCGAAAGGCTTGGATTGCCGTCATCGTGCGCTGGGCAGTGAGCTGAATAACCTTCACCAGTCTTTTTTGGTGCTTTACCGGTTACCTTCTCTATTTCACGGAGTAAATCAGCTTGTTCCATCAAGATGACCTCCTTGGCGCACCCATGTCAGGAAGGCAATCTCATCAATGAGAATGCGCCCCCCTGCTTTGAGGAACACTTTTTCAAACTTTTTTTTCTTTGCATTTGCGACTAGGTGTCGCAAGCCTGCGCGGGTTGGCCAAACGTGGAAATCATTCCACTTTGTCAGCGGTATTAAGCGGCTATCTGCCATAACGTGACTCCTTTTAATTTTGAGTTACGTTCCGAATTACCGTCTTTTTTTAATTTAATAAAAATTCCACTTCAGTGTGCTTTTTTTGACTGAGGGGGAATTTATTTTATTTGACTACTCTGAAAAACCGGGGAAAAATGGGATAATTAGGCCGGAAAAATATTTTCAAACCAGTCTTTTGGAAGAGCTAATCGAAGCTGTTCTTTGAACTCTTGTGATGGGGCCCCTCTTAAAGCTTTAATGCCTGCCTCATTTAACCAGTCTCTGAGAGTGTCAGTGCTGATATCTTCCTCGTAACGCGCAATGGCCTCTTCTACAGGAGGGAAACGCTGGAATTGTTCATAGTTGAGCTTTGGAAAAATATTGAAGAGAGTTTTGCCAAGTGAAGTGATGACTTCTTTTAAAATAGTTTCAGTCAATGGGCGGTAAGATTGAGTGGCCCTCTTTTGATTGATTTTACTCAGCTCTTTTAACTCTGGGGAAATATCAAAGCCCATACCAATAGCCCATTTTATCCAGCTTTTGGGTGGGCCAACGTGTGTGCCTGATAAAGTTCCGCCTTCCCAAAAAATCCCTGGAATTTGGTCGTTTCTGGCACACTCATTCGCAAGTTGATGTACCCTCACTATGGTTTTTCCATGGTATGCCTCAAATGGAGCACAGTTCATGGCATAAGGAGGCTCTAACTCAAATAATAGCCAAATTGCTTCTGCAACTGGCCACATTGGCCGTTTGAAGTGATGATCGAGATCAGCCAAAGCCATGTGAGGCACCGGAGGTAGCCATTCATTGTTGGTCTCTTCTTCGTGCCCTTTTTGTTCTTTGCCTTTTGCTTCCTTAGATTTGCTTTTCGTTGCCATCAGTAAAAAAGTCCTCCGAAATCTCTTTAACCATTTGGGCCTTGTAAGGATTCGTTAGGTGACTATATCTAGCAGTGACCCGAATATCCTTGTGGCCTAGTAGGGAAGCGATATCATGCAGGCTTTTGCCTCGTAAGGCAAGATGTGATCCCGTCGTATGCCTGAGTGAATGGAAAACGACTCCTTTTTCAAGACCAGCTCTTCTGCGTGCGTTATCCCAAGCCTTTGTTATGTCGATAGGTTGATTAGGTATTGTTGGAGAGGCAAAAAGCAGCGCGGTGTTTGGTTTGTCTTTTACAAGTTCTTTCAAGACATCAAATGTTAGGCCAACTAGAGGAACGCATCGCGAATCTCCATTCTTTGTGGTTTCAAGGATGATTTGTTCATGCTCTATATCCACGTTTTTAACTCGCAACCCTAAAATTTCTCCCCGCCGCATTCCACTAGACAATGCAAGAACGATGATAGGATATAAAACTGCACATTTGCTTTTTTGAGCAGCATCGAGGAGAAGCTTAATTTCGTCGCGGCTTAAAAAACGGGTTCGTCCTTGTCCTTGTTGAGGTTTCCGGATCTTAGAGACAGGGTTATCTCGAATCCATCCCCATTCTTTGATCGCAACGGTGAAAAGGTGAGAAAGGTCACCTAAATAACGAATGACGGTTGTTGGTGATCGAAGTTTTCCAGGTTGAATTTCTTCTTGAAGCATTCGGTCTCTTACCGCAGCAATTTGTTCTGGGGTAATGGAAAACAATGGACGGTCGCCTAACTCTTTTACCCAAAAAAGGAGATGTCGCTTAGAGTTGTGCGCATTTTTTGGTTTTAGGGGGAGGATCGATTTAATGTATCGATCAACGGCGTCTTTGAAAATTATAGTTTTGGTTTTCATCTCTGGTAGATGAAGGCCAATGAGAGCGCTCCTTTTCTGTTCCTGCAGCCAGTGTTCAGCCAGCTTGTGGTCAGGGAAGGTTTGACTTAAGAGAGGTTGCCCTTTTCGGCGAAACCTTGCTCGAAAGGTGAGGGTGCCGTCTTTTGCGATCCTTAGATCAATTCCTTTTGAGAGTCTTTTGCTAATTTGTTCAAGCCGTTTCATGTCGATGACCTTTCCTTCTAGGATGAAAATTTGGTCAGCGTTTGCTTGATTTAATGTGGGATGCCCTGGGATGCCGTCATCTTTTGGTCCTCCGATGGCCCACGCTAGTGGGGTCGTCGCTTCAAGAGAATCTGGTTCGAATAGAGAACCTGGCTCTGGCATGCCTCCTAAGGGGGTTTTAATGATATGGGGCAACTAGGACTTGAACCTAGGACCGGCGGGTTATGAGTCCGCTGCTCTAACCAACTGAGCTATTGCCCCGAGAGGGAAGATAAGGATAGCAGGTTTTGGGGAAGGAGGACAAGGGGTTCTCGGTTTTTATGGATGGGAAAGATGGGGGGTGTTTTGCCAATTTTGCTCTTTGGCCCAAGAGTGGTAGGTATGCCAGGGGATTTCGGGGTAGGTGCGGTGCAGTTCGATGATGTCAACTGAAAAGCCAGGTTTGTTAAAGAAGGCAAACATTTTGGCCATATCTAAATCGTGGACATTTTCCAGTGGGACTTGAATGTACTCGATGGGTCTTCCAGAAGTTTTAGAAATAATTTCAACAGCTTGTTCGCCTGTAAGGGAGTCGGAGGCTAGCTCGATCCGTTTGTTTTTGAAACGATTGGGGTTTTCCAGGGCAAGAGTTGCAAATGCGGCAATATCAGCAAGTGCTACTTGCTGCAGTCTTCTGTTAGAAGGCATCGTAGAAACATATTGCCCCTCTTTCAGTTGTGGCATGGCGAACACATTTTCCATGAAATAGACCGGAGCAAGGACACAGGCCTGAAGGCCAATTTTTTTGTAATGGTCTTCAATGGTTGTTTTAGAGTCGAAATGGGGGATACCTGTCTGTTTGTCAGCCGAAGCAACAGAGGAAAAGACAAGGTATTTATTTGTGGCTTTGGCTGCATCACCAATGGTGATTCCCTGCTTGATCTCGGCTTCAACACCGTCTGGAACCCGTGTTGTCATAGCGAAAAAGGCGTCTACAGATCTAAGCGCTTTTTCAAGGCCTGCTTGATCATACAAATTGCCAACAACAATTGTGGCTCCCAACGATGAAAGCTCTTGTATCACTTTCGATTCACCATTGCGGGTGAATGCATGGACATGATGCCCTCTGTTTAACAACAGACGGGCGACGTGGCTTCCTTGTTTACCGGAGGCGCCAACAACGAGTATTTTCATAGTGATCTCTTTTTTTGTCATACTGCCGAAAGCGAACAAGTTTTGCAAAATAAAAGGAGCCTCAATATAAACGGCTTCTTATGCTTTCTATTCTTATGACCCTGCTGTTGAGCACTTCTTGCGTTGAGCTCACCCATTTTTGCACCGAAGACGAAACACCACCGAAAGCCAAAGACCACCTGCCAATTGGTAGCTGCTGGTACTGCGGAGAAGTACATGAATACGAACATCCTTTTGAAGGCGAAGATGAAAATGATCTTGGCCCGGTTCAAGTTGAAAACTGCATCTATGAATGTTTGAACCCTTGTTGCATCCGCGGTGTATGGCTACCAGAAGCGCCTCCTCTGTTTTTACCCTTTAAGGCAGATCCAAGACAACTTGCAGCTTCAGCAGGGTGGCGTTTTTACGACCAGGTCATTGGCCAGCATGTGATCGACGTTTCATATTTCGACACGATTCAAATGTACCGGTGGTTCAACATTGGAATGCCTTGTGGTGAATTAGAGTTTGATATTGATGGAGCATTGTGGGCCGTTTTTGAACCGACAGCTCCTACCTCCCCCCTTGTGAATGCTGACTATTATATCGGCATATCATTGAACTATGCTTGGTCTTGTTACTCTTTCCGTTTTAGGGCCTACCATATCTCTTCCCATATTGGGGATGAATTTTTGATAGAACACCCAGGCTTCGATCGAAGAAATCCGAGCGCAGAGTATGTCGATTTATATGGTTCCTACTATATGAACGATGATCTCAGGCTGTATATAGGGGGTGGTTATATTGTTCATCGTGACCCCTCTTTCAGATGTGAACGGGTCTATGCTGAGGGGGGAGCTGAGGTTTACTTCCCTTGGTTCCACTTGTCTAGTACCTGCCATATGATGTTAGGCCGCCCTTATTTTGCGCTGAATTTACGATGCCGCGAAGAGCACGATTGGGATCTAGACCAGACCTACGTTATTGGGTATGAATTTGCCAAGCTGTATGGGCTAGAGCGGAAGTTGAGATTCTACTTTGAATACCATGAGGGGTACTCTTTGGAGGGACAGTTCTGCCATGCTAGAACCGACTACTTTAGCTTCCGAGTCAGCTATGGATTCTAATGATGAGGTTTCAGATAGCGAATTGGGGAGTAATGGCTCTAAAAAAGATCGACTCCCTTTTTGGATCTGGCTTTTTTTCGTTGCGTTGCTGATTGGTCTTTTCTCTACTGTACAAAATTGGGTTGAAGACCAACTCAGTGAGTTCCATGCTTCGACCCCTTTTTTCCAGGTGACGAATCGAGATTTCTCGTTATTTTTATGGCAAAACCCTCAATTCATGAGGATCAATGTCTCTTCTAAACAAGCCTATTTACCTGGTTTCCAGTATTTGGATAAAGTGACACCGTTCCCTGAAAAAGCTGAAGAACTTGTTCAAGCACCTCCGAGTGTCCTCTTTCACTATCACACTTGGAACCGGCTGATTGCCCGAGAGACTCCACTTCGGCCTATCAAGGCTGCTTCCTTTAAAGAGTTTTTAAGGCAATCGCAAGAATGGTTGCCTAGGTGGTGGCATGAAGCGCCAGAAGGGTATGTAAAACTTTTAGAACAGCTTCCTAGCATACCTGATGACCAGGTGTTGCAAGATCTACCTTATGTAGTCAAACAGGCCTACATTGGTTGGAAAAATTATTTTTTTGAAGGGGAGGCTATCAATGGAATCATGCCAACCTTTGGTCAATTGGAGGCTTTTTTAGCAGCCTATCCCCATTTTGCCAGAAACTACTGGCGTAATCTCACACTCGAATCTGATCCAAATTATCTCAAAATGGTGGCCTATGCTCATCCTGACTCTGATTCGATTGTTTCAAGGGATGAGATGACCCCTTTTCTACGTGTTGCTCTTTTCAATTTCCTAGAAGCTCGCCAAGGCAGATAGTTATTCGTGATGAATCTTCACTTAATATCAGGTAACAACGGAGAAGCCTTTGTCGAAGATGGGGCCTGAGGGACCTATGGCGAGCTGCCCATCAAAGAAGCTGCGGTACACTTTAAGGGCCTGCTCTGGGGTGCTAACAACAAAGTAACAGTTAGATATCCATTCAGAGCCTTTGATTGTCCCATTCTTAAAATTGGTTTGGAAGTTTGAGGTGATCTTGTCCGTCCAGTACTCTTCGGTTCCTAAAAGGAGAATGGGGGTTAAAGTTTGAGAGCCCACTTTCCTTCTCACTTGTTCCAGATAAAATTCGAAATCGGTTCCAATGCCGCCCACTGTAAAGAGGGGGAAATCGAGGTGGAATTCAGCCTGCCTTTCGACTAGCCGATCGATCCGATAGGTCATCTTAGCTTCGACATAGGGGTTTTGCCTTTGCTCATTGACAACAGAATTTCCTTTTGTCTGGAAATCAAGGATGTTGGCGCAAGATAAGATCCCAAGGTTTTTTGCCACTTTATTCCCAAGCTCCATGACACCAGGGCCTCCCCCTGTTACGAGTGCGATAGGCGTTTTACTGTTTAGCATTGGGTGTGAAACCTCGAATCGCATTTTTTCAAGGCCTCGGAAAATTTCGAGCAACAAATCTTCAAGCCCATAGGCAATCAAATTGGAACCATAGACACCAAAGAGGGTCGCCTTTAAGTAAGTGTCAACCTTATCAAGAGGGACAAACATCCCCGATTCTCGTCCCTCTTTAGAGACAAATCGGAGAATTTTTCCTGAACTTTCATCCACCCAAAAGACTGGGATGCCAAAGACCAATAAGTCGTGTAAAAAGGCACGGTCTTCTTGGGAAAAAAAGCTTTCGTTTGATTTGGAGGGGTATTGGAAATAGATGCCTCTCAAAGAGCGCTGAACAAAATCGCTCAAGTACATCCGTTTCATCAAAGGGGAAGGGAAAAAGCGGGTTAATAAGACCCCTTGGCTTGTGATCACCCCTTTTTCGATCCCTGCAAGGTAAGGAAAGGAGGCTTGTTGTTCGATATATCGTTCTACCATCATCGCTTGGCGTGAGGCGATGGAAAAGCCTGGGAAATCGTGTAAGTGGGAAGTGGCTCTATTCCAATCGGAAGGCTCCAAGTGGGCTAACTGGCTTCCTTTGCAAATGTAAATTGCGGCTTGGTCCTCTTTGGGAAGGGGAGCTGTATCAAAGGCTTTAAAAAGCTGTTCGGGTTTTTCAAGGGAGACTTGCAGCTGATCTCTGTCTGAGAAGAAAACGTATTCTCTATAGGGTTCAAGTGTGAAAAATTCGAGAGGGATATCTGCAATTTCCCGCTCACTTTTTCCATAGAATTCGTAAATATCGCCAGAGGCTTTTGTATCTGGCTGCAGGACATTGGCACTTGTGTGTCGATACCCCGGTGGAAGTAGATCTTTTACTACCCGTGCAAAAACAGTTCTTACATGGAGAGGAAGCGTTTTAACTAATAAAAGTTCCCCTTCTTCAAGGTAACGAGCCTCTTCTTGGTGGAGGGTCTGTTGTAGGGGAAGGAGACTCCTCATAGGGATCTCTTGCCTCAACCCCTTTGCGATAGTGGGTAAGAGACCGTAAATTTCTGGCTGAAAACGGACAACGCCTTTGACAAGAGAGATAAAGGCCACGCATCTTCCATCTACTTTTTCTAAGAAAAGTTGATCACTGCCCTGTAATCCACCCAAAGATAAGAGGGGATGGCCCCACCGATCAGCTCGGCCAAACATCCGGTCGAGGTAAAAAGGGTCCCGTACACGGCGTCGTTCATCGGGTGCAAATAATTTTCCAACATAGTCCCCCTCATCAAGTAGGCTGAGCATCTGCTTCCCAATTTTACCGATGGGGAGAAAATGGACATCAACCATCGCGCGCCGTTTCCCTTTATCTATTTCAATGTTCTTAAGTTCACCCTCAATGCCGAGCTGGGCAAGTGTGCTTTTAACATTGAATTGCAGCAGGTTCGGAGGCATTTGGAAGCCGACAAACCGGGGAGAGATCGAAGAGATCTCAAGCCTTCCGAAGAAGGTTCCATCCTCTTTGGGTTCCCATGAGATAAGCTTACCGTCGGGAGAGGCCAAGTCATACTCGCCACCCCCATTTAAGAAGAGGTCTATCACAAGCCTACTCATACATACTCGCTTTTTAATTGTCAGTTGGATAGCAGTTTGAGGACTCTCAAGATTTTGTTCTACAGAGGATAGTTCACCTTATGTTCTCTTGTATTGAGTCGATACAGGACTAATTTGCTCAAAAGTTGTGGAGCTCTTGTGGATGGGTTGTGAGTAAAAAAGGGACTAACAACCTTAATTCGACCCCCAATGGGTAATTAGAATTCACAAAATGACTTTACTGCATAAAAAATTAAGTCATTGATAATCATTGATTTAATGAATCGCAAAAATAGACAAACATAAAACATAAATTTTTGATTTAGCGCAAGTGATATGGCATCAATAATCAAACGTTTCATTTGTCGACAACTCTCAATTTCAGTTTTTGCATTTTCCAACCCCTCATCAAGATGGGGTATTTACGGATGACAGGCAGTTCAGACATAATGGCCCGTTTATGATGAAAAAAAATGGGACTTTAGGCACTCATGACGGCCGTTTTCATGCCGATGAGGTAACAGCAGCAGCTTTACTTACTCACTTTGGCCTCGTAACAAGGGCTGGCGTTGTTAGGACGCGAGACCCCAAAATCTTGGACACTTGTGAATATGTATGTGATGTAGGGGGGATTTATGACCCTAATAAGAAATTATTTGACCATCACCAAGTGGACTACGTAGGTCCATTGAGTAGTGCAGGGATGATTTTGCAGTACCTAAAAGATTGTGATATCATTTCGCAATCCCTTTATCACCATATCTACAACGATCTTGTACAAGGGGTCGATGCCTATGATAATGGTAAGGAACTGCTTGGTCCTCATGTGACCACTTTTTCTCATGTCATCTCAAACTTCAACTCGATTATTTACGATGCTACCTCTGAAGAGGAGACAGCTGCATTTTTTGATGCGCTCTCTTTTGTCGAAGGGCACATCGGACGGATGATCGATCGATTTAACTATGTTCAATCTTGTCGTGAAGATGTAAAAGAGGCGATGCAAAAGGGCAAAAAGGTCCTATTTTTCGATAGGTCGATCCCTTGGATGGATACCTTTTTCGATTTAGATGGCGAAAAGCACCCTGCAGTTTACGTTGTAATGCCTGCTGGTAAGCATTGGAAACTTCGTGGTATCCCACCAACTTCCACTGAAAGGATGAAAGTGCGTCAACCCCTTCCCGAAGAATGGGCTGGTCTGTTAGAGGAAGAGTTGAAGAAAAAAACAGGTATTCCTGGCGCCATTTTTTGCCACAAAGGGAGATTTATCTCTGTTTGGGAAACAAAAAATGATGCAGAACTTGCCTTAGATTTAGCCTTAAAGGACCCGTTAAAATGACAACCAATATCTTTGCCGAAATCATAGAGAAAAAGCTGCCTGCCGAGATCATCTATGAAACGGATAAAATCATCGCGATCAAAGATAAGTATCCTCAGGCCCCAGTCCATCTTTTGATCATGCCTAAAAAAACTTACAAAGACCTCCAATCGCTTCCTAAGGATGAGATGGGGATACTTGCTGACATTGTTATTTGTGCCCAAGAATTAGCCGCTAAGTACAATGTGGTTAACGACTACAGGCTCCTTACGAATAATGGCAGAGAAGCGGGTCAAACCATTTTTCATCTTCATTTCCATCTAATCGGAGGGCGGAGACTTGGGCCTATGGCTTAGCCTCTCCTCCAGCTTCCTTCTCTTCTCTGCTTTCCCTGAGCAGGAGTTAGCCATACGAGATGCTCTCACTGTGGGGGCTCCTAACCTTGCTGTAGAGTTATCTAAGAAAGCTTTAGAAAGTTTTTCTGACGACCCCTCCTTTTTATCTCTCTATATCTCCTCACTTGCAGAATCAGAGAAAACCGATGAAATGATCAAAGAGTGGGACAAGCTTTTTGCCCTCTCTCCTGAAAAAGCTCTGGAGCCTTATTTACTTGAGAGTATGGCTTGGGGGGTGATTAAAAAAGGTTCTAAAGATTCGGCTTTGCCTCTTCGGGCCTTGTCTTTAGTCGCAGCAGCTATGTCGAACGATTTTCGCGGAGTGCGACTTGTTGAACAGGCGATGGATCACCCTAATTCCTTGATCAGAACAATTGCTTACAAAGTATCGGGCCAAATGGGTGATCCTTGTCTGCAAAATAAGATAAGAACCCGGATCAAAGAAGAAAAGGAGACCGAAGCCAGGCTTGCGATGATCCGTTCTTTGGGCGCCCTTCGAATGAAAGAATTGGAGCCTTTTTTAGTCGGGATCGTTGAAGGCAATAATAACAGACAACAAGAGCGAGAAGCTGCCTTTGAGGCCCTTTTAAGCTTGCATGAAGGGCCAAAGTTACCTGAGGTGGAAGAGCTTTTAAAAAGCCCTCGCTCACTCCATCGAGCCGTGGGTTCTAGGTTAGCCATTTACTTATCTCCTCCCCCTCCCTTATCTCTCTTTGGGCCTTTGTTGGAGGATCCTTCAAGAAGAGTCGTTTTGGAAGCTTCTCGGACGATAGGCCTTCTCTATGCAAAAAACGGTGAATTATCCGAGCTGATTAAAATTTTAAAAAAGCGACCTGAGGGAGAGGCTAGAGTTGCTTCTCTCTGGATAGAAACGTTAAGAAATGAGGGGACTTTTGAAGATTGGCTCCCCTTTATCAACCATCCCAACTCGAAAGTTGCACTCTACTCTGCCGCCCTTTTAGGAACAGCGGGTGAAAAAAGCATTCCACTCAGGGAATGGCTTTTTGAAAAAGTCAAAGACCCTTTTGTGAAAATGAATATAGCCCTCAGCCTACTTCCAGAAGTAGAGCATAAAGAGGAGATTTTATCTTTTTTGTCAAAACAGTTTGATCTTAAAACTCCTTTGTGGGGCATTGGTGAGCAAGGGGGCGTGGTCTATCTAGCCCCTCAGAAAGGAGAGCCATTGCCTCCCATGATTTCTCAAAAAGACTTGGATGTTGTAGCTAGAATCGAATTTTTAAGTTTAGTCGCCCCTTTTGCTCCAACTTTTGCTGAAGAAAAATTGAAGAGCTTTCTGACCCACCGTAGACCAGAGGTAGGTTTACTTGCTACAACACTTCTAATCAAAGAGGGGTCGAATGAGATTCTTGAGCAAGTAGAAGAGCTTTTGGAAGATCCCCAGTATCCCCACCGTGTAGAGGCAGCCCTCCTTTTGTCCCTCTGGAGACGAGATGAGGAAGGGGTGAAAGTCCTGCAAGACCACTATCCAAGCGGGGACAGGAAGGAAAAAGAGATTTTACTTGAAGCGATCGGACGGCTCGGAAGCCCTGTTCAGGCAACCTTTCTGGTCAATTGCTTGAAAGAGCCTTTCCCCATGCTCCGTGTGATAGCTGCCATTGGTTTGATCAGTTGTCTTAACAATTGATTTTATGAGGATATCATGAAAATTTTGGTTTTAGGTGTAGGGTATGTGGGGATGGCATTATTGCCATCTCTCAAACAGGAAGGTCATGAGATTTATGTGACGACCACAAAACCTGAGCGGGTTGAAACCCTTCTTTCCTATGCAGACCATGTTTTATTGCTGAATGGGACTGAAAATAATGGCTTAAAACACTATGTGGATGTATGTGATGCGATCATTGTTCTTGTAGCTCCAAAGAATAGTCAAAAATACGAAGAGACCTATTTGGATACTGCTAAATCGGTTGTCGCTGCATTAAAAGGGCGCAAACGACCTTTTTATCTTCTCTATACAAGCAGCACTTCTGTCTATAAGGGGAAAGAAAAGGATTGGGTTACAGAAGAGGTGGAGTGCAACCCTCCTGATGAAAATGGGAAAATATTGGTTGAAACGGAAAAGCTCTATCTGGGACTACCCGATAGCTGCATTCTCCGTTTAGGGGGTATTTACGGGCCAGGTCGAGATCTTCTTAAACGAGCAGGGTATTTTTCAGGAAAAGAAATGGAGGATGCTGGCGAGGCTGTAACTAATCACATCCACCGAGATGATATCGTTTCTGCGATCGGTTTTTGTTTAAACCATCGTTTAAGTGGGGTTTATAATCTGGTCAATGATGACCATCCGACTCGAAGGGAGCTTTATACCGATCTATGTCAGAAGGCTGTTTTGCCGCCACCTGTCTGGAAAAGTGGTGTACAACATCAAGGATATAATGTGTCCAATCAGAAAATCACTCTAGCTGGGTTTAAATTTCTCCACTCTCGATTATTGCATATATAAATGACAGGATGAGTATGTCTGTTCACCCTGTTATATTTTTTTTGATAGCTTTGCTTCCAGATAGAATGAAATGGTTGATTATCGATATCATAGTGAGTTAAAGGGATGACGTTTTGAGCTCAAATTTATTTAATCAGACAGCCAAACGGCGCACATTTGCCATTATCAGTCACCCCGATGCTGGTAAAACAACCCTCACTGAAAAACTTCTTCTTTACTCCGGGATGATCCATACAGCTGGGATGGTTCGGGGAAGTAAGGGGCGAAAAATGGCCGCTTCCGACTGGATGTCGATGGAGCAGGAAAGGGGTATTTCGATCACTGCTTCTGCTATGCAGTTCCCTTACAAAGATGTTGTTATCAATATTTTAGATACTCCTGGTCATCAAGACTTTTCAGAAGATACCTACCGCACTTTGACTGCGGCCGATTGCGCCATCATGGTGATCGACGCAGGTAAAGGGGTCGAAAAACAGACAAGAAAACTTTTTGAAGTTTGTCGTTTAAGAAAAATCCCTATTTTGACCTTCATCAATAAAATGGATATGCCAGGTCGCGATCCATTTGATCTAATGGATGAACTGGAAAATCTTTTGCAGATCCACACCTATGCCTACAACTGGCCTATAGGCTCTAGTAGAGAATTTTGTGGTGTCTATGATCGTATAGAGAAAAAAGCTTTATTATTCACAAAAATGGCTGCAGGCGGCGCTGAAAAAGCTGGAGTCACTGTCACAACTTTAGACGATCCTAAAATCCTTGAGAAAATAGGCCAGCAAGAGCTGGATAAACTCAAAGAAGAACTTCACCTCATGGATATTGCAGGCAATACTTTTAATCAAAAAGATTTTCTTGACGGGCATGTGACCCCTGTCTTTTTTGCTTCAGCTTTGACAAACTTCGGGATTGAGCCTTTTTTCGACGCTTTTATCCATCTAGCCCCTCCACCGCAAGCACGCCTTGCAGATAGTATAAAAGGGGGAGATGTTGCAATTGATCCCATTGAGACCCCATTTAGCGCCTATATTTTTAAAATACAGTCGAACATGGATAAACGGCATCGGGACAGCCTTGCGTTTATGCGTGTTTGTTCAGGAAAATTTGAAAGGGATTTGGTCGTAAAACACCATCGTCTAGGAAAAGATATCCGCCTTTCACGGCCCCATTCGATGTTTTCGGGGGAACGGACAACTCTTGATGAAGCCTATCCTGGCGACGTTGTGGGGGTGATCAATCCTGGTGTTTTTGCTATTGGCGATACCATTTCTTTAAAAGGGGGGTTCAATTTTAAGCCTCTACCTCGCTTCCAACCCGAAATTTTTGCTAAAATTCACCCCAAGGACATCGGTAAACGGAAGTCGTTTGACAAAGGGGTAAAACAGTTAACAGGCGAGGGGGCTATCCAAATGCTCCGTCCCTTCGATGAAGGGGGAGATAACATCTATGCAGGAGTTGGCCAGCTACAGTTTGAAGTGATGCAGTACCGGCTTCAAGACGAGTATGGAGTCGAAACCCAGCTTACACCTCTTCCTTACCAATGCAGTTCTTGGATGGTGGGCGATCCTAAGCTTTTCCAAAAGTCGATGAATTCGGTTTTGATGAAAGATTCTAATGATAAAACAATGGTTTTATTCGTTACCCAGTGGGAAAAGCAATACGCCATCAAAAATAACCCCAACTTGCATTTTTACGACCTCGATCAAGAATAAATCCTTTAGGAGATTTTCTAATGTCTTTGGAGATAGTCACTATCGACAGCCCTAAAAAGGGTGTCTTGAGGCAAAAGACCAAGCCCTTTGGTCAAAATGAACTGCACCAAGCTAGAGAAATAGCTGATCAGTTGATAGAAACCTTAGAGCCCCTGATGCCAGCAGCAGGCCTTGCTGCGCCCCAAATTGGGATCAGCCGATCGATCTTTATCTACAGTTACGATCGTACCCTCGAACATTTGAAAGTGGTTATCAACCCCTCTTTTGAACCGGTGGGAGACGAGGTCGTAGAGGGATGGGAGGGATGTTTTTCCGCAATCTTCAGCAATGGAACCTGGCAAATGGCCAGACTCCCCCGTTATGAAAAAATCAAGGCAACCTATCTGAATTTAGATGGGATGGAAGAAGTCGTCATGTTGGAAGGTTTCTCTGCTAAAGTGTTTCAACATGAATATGACCATCTGCAGGGAATCGCTTGTGTTCTTCGAGAGGATGCCACTGTTAAAACTTTTGAGAGTGAAGAGGAGCTCAAAGGTTTTATGCAATCTGTGAAGAAAGAGGATGCTGTTCGGTATAAAAAACCCCAATCTGCCTAATGACTAAAGAAAAAAAATCGATCAAAATCAGAAAAGCTGAACCAGACGATGCACGGACGTTAGCTCAACTTTTTTTGGATTGTCGACGTGCAACGTTTGATTGGGAAGACCCTTCGCAATTCCAACTCCAAGATTTTGAGAAGCAAACTGTAGGAGAGGTCGTTTTCGTCGCAGTGGGTGAAAAAGGGAGAATTTTAGGCTTTATCTCAGTGTGGGCAGAAGAAACACCCCCTTTTATCCACCATCTTTTTATTTCACCCCAATACCAGAATAATGGTGTGGGTCAGCTTCTTATTGAAAGTCTGTCATCCTGGCTTCCCCTTCCTTACCATCTGAAATGCTTAGTAAAAAACATCAAAGCCCTCTCATTTTACCGGAAAAAAGGGTGGAAAGAGGTAGGCCGGGGGCTCACCGAAGAGGGGGAGTACATCCTCCTTGAATTGAAAGAGGTTGGGAAAAAATAGAAACCCGTTTCAATTTTTTGGTCTTTTTTGTGCTTTTTAACACTTGGCCCCATCAGTATAGCGCTTTGAAGCTATTGCTGATGGGGCCAAACTGTTAAAAATCCCTAAAAAATCCCTACTAAATTGAAAGGGTCCTTATTTTTTCCCAATCTCAAACCCCTTCCTTCTTGACTGGGCATCCAGTTTGAAATAGAGTGATTCCTCTATGCACTCTTCTGTCCGTTTAACTTTAGATCTTTGTAAAATCGATTCGACAACAGGAAACGAAAAAGCTGCTGTCGATTTTTTAGAAGACTATTTAACAAAGGCGGGATGGAAAACAGAGAGACAGCCAGTGGGTCCCGAAAAGGGGAGGGATAACCTCTGGGCGTTTTCTAAAGAAAACCATCCTGACATTATTTTCTGCACACATCTCGATACAGTTCCCCCTTTTTACCCACCTACTTTGTCTGAAGATGGCAAAGTGCTTTTTGGCCGGGGGGTTTGTGATGCTAAGGGGATCGCCGCCTGCTTGATATTGGCTGCAGAAAAACTCAAAGAAAAAAACATTTCGATTGGGTTATTGCTTGTTGTGGGAGAAGAGACGACAAGTGATGGGGCAAAAGCAGCCGCAAAATATGGTGTAAAGTCCAAATATGTTGTTGTTGGAGAGCCAACTCAACTTAAACTGATCCGCGCCATGAAAGGGGTTTTAGCTTTTGAGCTACAGTCTAAGGGGGTAGCTGCCCATAGCGCCTACCCTGAAATGGGCCGTTCGGCTATTCATCAACTCATTGAAGATACGCGCAAATTATTGCAACTAGAGTGGCCCAAAAGCGACGAGTTGGGGGATACGACCTGTAATATTGGACTTATTAAGGGTGGAAGGGCCCCCAATGTGATCGCTGACGAGGCAACAGCCAAAGGGGTGGTTCGGGTGACTGTCAAAATTGAAGACATTATCAAGCTTATCCAATCTAAGCTCCATCCAGAAACAAAACTCGATGTGTTGTCAAATTCAGATCCTCAACATTTAAAGGTTGTAGAGGGCTTTGAAACCGATGTGGTCTCATTTGGATCGGATGTCCCCTATGTTAGGTCTATTGGAGAGCCCCTTTTAATAGGGCCAGGATCGATTCTTGATGCTCATACTGCCTATGAGCAGATCGAAGTCAAAGATTTAGAAAGGGCGATAGAGCTTTATGTCAGTTTGGGGAAAAAATTATCATGCAAGTGATCGAAAAATTGTTGGCATATACTCCATTGTCAGCTTCTCAACTGCTTCATTTGCCTGAATACCTCCATTTGAAACATGATTTTGCAGCCTTTTTGACCCTCCTCGAATCGGGTCAGCTCCGTGTGGCTGAGAAAGACCTTTTGGGTCACTGGAATGTAAATACGGAGATTAAACAAATCATCTTGTTAGGTTTTCGCCTAGGCCAATTGGTTGCAACAGGTGATCAATCCCTTTCCTTTGTTGATAAAGATACGTTTCCTATTCGGCAGTTTGAGCCGTTGCAAAAAATACGGCTTGTTCCAGGCGGTGTCTCGGTTAGACGGGGTGCTTATTTAGCGCCATCTATAGTCCTCATGCCCCCTTCTTATGTAAATGTGGGGGCTTATATTGACGAGGGTACCATGATCGATTCCCATGCTTTAGTGGGAAGTTGCGCTCAAGTAGGTAAACGTGTCCATATTTCAGCAGGTGTTCAGATAGGCGGTGTGTTAGAGCCTGTGGGGGAAAGGCCAGTTATCATCGAAGACGATGTCTTCATTGGTGGCAATTCTGGCATTTATGAAGGGACTTTAGTTGGCCAGAGGGCAGTTGTTGGGGCAGGAGTCATTTTGACCAGGTCTAGTAAAGTTTACGATGTTGTAAAGGATGCGATGATTGTTGCCTCTCCTGAACAACCCTTGCAGATCCCCCCCAATGCAGTGATTGTGCCGGGTGCAAGAGAGGTCAAAGGGCCGTTTGCAGAACAGCATGGCTTGTCTCTTTACACACCCATTATTGTCCGCTATCGAGATGCTCAAACAGATGCAAAGACCAGTTTAGAGCAGGCACTGCGTTAGGGACTAGACCACCTCGACCTTTTTATGTTACCTTCCTTTTTTTCACTTACCAAAAAAGGGAGTTCTAAAATGGCAAAAGAAGTTGTTAAGCACCGCAAGGATGAAAAAAAGAAGCCTGCGTTGACACCTAAAGAGAAAAAAGCAAAGAAAAACGAAAAGAAGCAAACTAAAACAATTTAGTTTCGATCCCGTTTAGATAGGGGGCAATTTCTTGCCCCCAAAGTTGACTCACAGGGAGGAAAGGGGTATACCCATCCACCTAATGAATGCTTTTTTTGTTCAAAATTGCATTACATCCAGTAGCCTTATGGAACCTGACAATAAGTCAAAGTCCACTCTATTTTTCACCACACATTAATCGGGGAACTTTACAATTCATACCCCCTATTAGCTCGCATTTGATTTATAATAAACATTATGATAAAATTTTCTTTTAAAATTAAATGTTTAGAACTTAGAAGAGGGTGAGTAAACACTATGAGTATAGCCGGTGTAAATACAAGGAGTTGGGGAACCACTATAGATAATATGCGTGCTCAAAACGCTAGTGTGGAAGCCATTATAGGTTATATGCGTGCTGAAAATTTTAGTAGCGAAGCCATTTTAGATTATCTGCGTACTGAAAACGCTAGAGGAACTGATGTATATAGAAATAATATGCGTAGTACAGCCGTTAGTAGAATTAATGCCTGTTGCGTAGAGATAATGGAAAAATCCGTCATGCCAAGTGTCTATCAAGGTAACGAATCAATTGCTACAGCTCTCGAAACCATAAGGCGAGCTCTTATCGTTTTAAGAGATTCTACCTTATATGACCAGACAGCAGATAATTTAGCGGCAGCTCTACAAAGTTATTCAAAATCAATCACAGAGAACAAAGAAACTGATAAAATGAACAGTGATTTGGGTGATAGAATCAACCAATTGGCTCCACAGTTTCTAGCAGTTGCTCAAGATACTGCAGCTGAACGAGCTCGTGTTGTTCAAATACTCAATAGTGAAAATTCTTTTCAACGACGTGATCATTGGCAATATCACAATATACCTGACTATGTTGAAGAGGTGGACCATAACAATACCCCGTCCCCGTCTTTTCAAGGCGGCATTCCAGAAACACCTAGTGATTTCAACACTCCATCCCCCTTCTCCCAGCCTTAGGAGAGTTGAAATTGCATCAGCCCGTGTGTGAAAAACAATTTGGCAGTCTATAGAGGCTGTAGTCTCTTGGGGGCTCCAAACGCTAAAGCGTGATTTAAGTTATTTATATAAATTACGATTTCATGCAAAAGCTATTAAAAACCATTTTGTGGCTTTAATCGTATTTTGGGGGTAAAAGGGGAGCTTATGAGTAAAATTGCAATCGAGCTTATCGAGCTTACCCACTGCTACAATGACTATCCTGCTGTCGATAGGCTCTCCTTTACTTTAGAATCTGGAAATATATTAGGGTTACTGGGGCCAAATGGTGCTGGTAAAAGCACCACGATCAAGATGTTGACTACACTTTTGCCCCCAACATCTGGGACGGCTATCATTTGTGGGCATGACATTGTGACATCTCCTAGTGCTGTCCGAGAAAATATTGGCTATGTTCCACAAATGCTGTCGGCTGATGGGGAACTAACCGGTTATGAAAATCTGTCCCTATCAGCTAAGCTTTATGGCCTTTCTAGAGAAAAGCGGAAAAAGCGAATTGAAGAGCTGCTCCATTTTATGGGGTTAACCGAATTTGCCCATCAGCAAGTGAACAGATATTCTGGAGGGATGATTAGGAGGCTGGAAATTGCCTCCTCTCTACTGCATCAGCCTCGAGTCCTTTTTCTCGATGAACCGACTGTAGGTTTAGACCCTTCTGCCCGTCGTAGTTTATGGAGAAAGATTGAAGAGCTCCAACATAAGTTTGGCACGACGATTTTATTGACAACACACGATATGGAAGAGGCAGACACCCTTTGCGACATTGTGGCCTTCATGCATTTAGGGCACATCATGTTGATGGATACACCCGAAGCACTTAAAAAAACGTATGGCCCTAAAGCCACTCTTGATGATGTCTTTATTGGATATACTGGAACATCGATCAGTGAGGGAGGAGATTATGCCCACGCAAAAGAGATTAGAAGGACGGTATCTCGCCGTGATTAAAGTGCTATCTCAAACCTTTGCCATTGTTGAAGCCGATATACGCAAGTTACGGCACGACCCTGTTGAGCTCTTCACTCGGATGATACAGCCTGCGATCTGGTTGTTAATTTTTGGCCAGGCTATGGCAAAAGCCAAGGCGATCCCTGTTTTGGAATCTTCCTATCTAGATTATATAGCCCCAGGGATATTGGCTCAGAGCGTCCTCTTCATTGCCATTTTTTATGGAATCGCTTTGATTTGGGACCGAGATATGGGAATTTTGCAAAAAATCTTGGTCACACCAACACCACGCGTGGTTTTAGTTTTGGGTCGGTCGATTGCTGCAGGGATCAGGAGCTTATCACAACTCCTTGTCGTTTATGCAATCAGCCTTTATTTGGGTATTCATTTACGTTGGGAGTTTTTAGCGATATTAGGTGTTTTAGCCATGATGATGCTTGGAGGAGCCCTTTTTTCTACCTTGTCGCTGATCATTGCCTCGATTGTGAAAAAAAGGGAACGGTTTATGGGGATTGGACAAGTCCTAACGATGCCCCTTTTCTTTGCCAGTAACGCCCTTTATCCAATTACGTTAATGCCAGAATGGTTACAAACCCTTTCGACGATTAATCCCTTAAGCTACCAGGTAGACGCCCTTCGCACCCTCATGATAGTAGGAGAATCGAGCCATTTTGGTCTTTTCACCGATTTTGGTTTTTCCATCGTTGCCTATGCCTTTCTAGTCTGTATTGCAACAGTGGTTTACCCCAAAATCCTCTATTAAAAGTAACAGTATGCGTAAAAACCAGATGTTGTTTTCATGGTGTGGTGTTGACACGAAATCGCGTTATCAGACACATTTCGGTTTTTAACAAAAGGTAAAAAAATGGATATTGCTGGTCTCTTAATCAGTTTAGTTAGTGGTGCCGTAGGTGGTAACGTTGCAGGGGCTGCTGCTCCTGATAAAAGCCTTGGAACTTTAGGAAACTCCATTTCAGGTCTTATTGGTGGGGGCGCTGGTGGTCTCATCTTGCAAGCTCTGGGTATGGGTGGAGCAACATCAGGTATGGATCTATCTTCCGTACTTTCCAATGTAGGAAGCGGTGGCGTCAGCGGCGCGGTTGTGATGCTGATTGTAGCGGTTATCAAAAGCTACATGGATAAAAAATAGTTTAGACTGACCGCCATGCAAGGGCGACCTGCTCAACCGAGATGTCGCTTTTGCGTGGACGGATAATAACCGTTTCAATTTTGAAGTTTTCAACTCCAGCAATCTCACTTTTCATTTGCTGCTGTAATTCATCTATTTGCTGCTGATAGCTTTGAACGCTTTCAGCCGCTTTTGATGCATCTTCGCCACCTTTTGTGACCCTTCCAATACGCTTAAAGGCGCTACCAGCTTGCGATATTGTCCCTTTTGTCACCCCTTTTCCAAGAAAGAGACCAAGAAGAGTTGTTCCGAATGAGATCAAAGTATTTGTCGTTTCCATATTGGCTTTGTGCCCTTTTTCAGCAGCTTTTTCCTCAGCTTTTCCCATCTTGTCTTTGAGTGCACTTATTCTTTTTTCGTAAGAATTTTCTATTTGCTTGGCCCGTGCAGTTTTTACCCTTATTTTAAAATCATCTAATGATTCCCTCTCGTTTGAAGTGAGGTCAGAAGCTTGATAAAGGGTTAAGATTTGGTTTTGGAAGAGAGTAGTTCCAAAAGATTTTGCCAAAAGGGGGTAGTTTTTACTCTGAGAAAGCGGAGCAGGGATATCTTCAAAAGTGCTGTTTGGTAAGGGTTCCTTCCCTAGAAGAGTTTTATCAATCTCTACCCCATTTTCCCAATCTACACCCTCTTCGGAAGAAGGAAGAAGAAGGGAGACATCTGACCAACTGTCAATTTTGTTTTTTGCATCGACAAAATGGAGTTTGGCTTTTCCTAAAAGATAGGCTCTATAGTGAGCAGGACCTTTTTTGTTAACATCTGTTATAAAAAACTCGGGTATTCCTGAGGCAGCTTCAGGCTTTGAACTCTTTTCTTGGACCTTCTCTATCTGTTTTAGAGCTGGCCTTGACCCGTTTTTCATGAGTGAAGAAACTTCGACAAGGGTTAAAGGGCCACGAAGGTAGGATAGGGTCCAACGTGTCTGAAAGAGGATCGGCTCTTTTTCATGGATGCTACGCATGATAAAAGTTCTATTGCCTGTTAGGGCAACCATTTTATCCAGTGTATTGGTGTCAATTTCGCCGTTAGATGCGACTTTTAATCCCTCTAAGACCCGACTTTTGTCCCGATCAGTTTGCAGTTTGCCGATAAACCATGTTCCACAATTAGCAAGGCCTTTGTAATCTAGGTCAGCTGGGTTTTGTGTTGCTAAAACTATCCCTACACCAAAGGCGCGGGCCTGTTTTAGTAAGGTCAACATCGGTTTCTTTGATGGTGGTGTGGCTATCGGTGGAAAGAAGCCAAAGACCTCATCCATGTAGAGAATTGTCCTTAAGTTGGAAGACCCAGGCTGACGACGCATCCAGGAAATATATTCGTTCAGCAAAAGTGTGACGAAGAACATCCTTTCAGGATCAGAAAGATGGGCAATCGAGAGGATAGAAAGTTTAGGTTTCCCCTCTTTGGTGTAAAGTAGACTGGGAATGCTAAGGGGTTCTCCCTCCATCCAGGCTTGGAAACCAGGTGAAGCAAGCAGGTTGTTCAAGTTGATAGAAAGGGCAGTTCTTTCTTTGCTAGGAAAAAATGTATCAATATCCAGCACGCCTACTTTGGAGAAAGGGGGTGTCTGAACCTGCTGAATGATTTTGGGGATGTCCTGATCTTCCCCTTTGTTCCAGGCTTGGTCCAAGATAGTGGAAATCAAAATGTGTTCACGGCTTTTAATTGGGTCGGCATTGATGCCTAGAAGCCCTAAAAGGCTTGAGGCCGTCGACATCACACGATCACGAAAAGCCTCTGGATCTAGTAAGAGCTCTTTAGGGGGTGCTGCAAAGGAGCCTAAAATAGAAAGGGGGATGCCGGCTTGACTTGCAGGAGTGTAAATAACAAGTTCGACACACTCTCGAAGCTTTTGGATCCGTTCAGAGCCTTCGCCCCATTCAGCAAGTCCTGCTTTCCACTTTTTGGCAACTGTTTCCGCATAATTTTTAGTGTCTGCACCATTTCTTTCCGCCTCTCCTTTGTCGACCCAAGGGAGAAATTCTTCTGAAGAAAGATTAGGAAAGGTGAGGAGAAGATCTCCTAAATCACCCTTGGGATCGATAAGGATCGCTGGAATTTTATCCAGACCTGCTTCCTCTATTAACGCTAGAGCAAGACCTGTTTTTCCACTTCCTGTCATCCCTACTATGACAGCATGTGTTGTTAGATCTTTGGAGTCATAGCGGAGTAACTGATCGGTCGTTTTTTTGGTGATTGGATCAACGACTTTACCAAGGTAAAATTCACCAATTTTTTCGCTATACTGCTCCACTTTGAACCCCATTTTTTTAACATATAACGGGAGTTAGACAATCATTTCACTTATTTAATTGGTGTTAAACCGCAAAGAATAGGCTTAGAGGTTGATCCGACAAAAAGAGTTTTATCTTTTTGCCTGTGAGGACCCTCTTATTCTGTTTTTTACCCTTGAAAGAATTATGTTAGGGGTTTTAATGTTGAAATTTTCAAGGAGCACTGAAAAATATGAAAAACAGTTTGAAATTAGTGGTTGGAATTGCAGCTTTAGGAATGACTAGCGAAGCAATGGCTTGGGACGAATTTTATGATTCAGAATGTTGTGATTCTGACGTATACACTGGAGCGCCTTGCTATACAATAGACTCCGGCTTTAGAGCTATTGCTTACAAACCGGCTGTCAATAATTTAGACTACGCCGCTTCAGCAAATCCTTTACCTATTTTGGTCCCCCAATGGAGAACTTTCGACATCCAACCAGACTACAATTTTGGTTTTGAGGTCGATTTAACAGCAGTTTTCCATGATCGTGGTGCAAAACTGGCTGTGTCATGGGAACATTTTGAAAACAATGATTCCAGTAGAGCTTCGGTTCCTGCATCAAGTATGGTAGGACCTTTCTTTGCAATTGGACCTGACACGGCTCTTTACAAAGCAGCTCATGGAAAAGTGAAGTGGTATTTTGATCAAATTAACCTCGATTATGGCACCTTTGTTAACTTTGGGGAGTGTTTTCAAGCTAACCTGTTTGTCGGCTTAACGGGAGCAAGGATCAAAGAAACTCGCAATACGTTCTTCTCAGGGAGAACCCCAACAGGTGGATTTATTGGTAGAAACATCAATTCTCCTATCACCTTTACAGGTGGCGGACCAAGAATTGGGCTCGATTTTTCTTACACCATCTTTGATGACTTCCGATTAACTGGACAAGCAGCGGCGGCCGTTTTTGTTGGGAACTTTGTCAACCACACCGAATATAAATCGATATTCCCAGGTCCTGTTACTGTTCTTGGACTCGGGACATTTAACTCACCAACCGTTTCTTCCACACAAGTCCAAAACAGATATGGGATTGTGCCAGAATTTGAAGGAAGACTTGGGTTTGCTTATGATTTTACACTCTGCGACGACTTTTTGGTTAAGTTAGAAGCAGGATATGAAGCTAAAGTGTTCGTCGGTGCTTTACAGTCTGTAGAGATTGGAAGCGAAGTGGTGACACCTCCAGTTACTCCTGATGTTGTAGGTGTATTTGCTAGAACATTTGAACGTAAAGTAAGCGACTTTGCCTTGGCCGGACCTTATGTCTCCATCAATGTTGGCTTTTAGTGTTTAGGAAACGATTTAATTTCCTCAACTTTGCAGGGATCCAGATTGGACTCGATTTAAGTTGGCTTATCATTGCCATTCTCCTTTCTTGGACCCTTGCGGCGGGTTATTTTCCGTATCACTATCCCGGTCTTACGGCCGGGGTTTATTGGTTAATGGGGCTGCTCGGAATGCTTGGCCTTTTCGGTTGCATCGTTCTTCATGAATTGGGCCATGCAGTCGTTGCAAAGCATTATCAGTTGCCAATTTCACAGATCACCCTTTTTATTTTTGGCGGTATTGCTGAAATCAAAAAGGAACCTCAAAGTCCTAAAGTCGAATTTCTCATGGCGATAGCAGGACCGATCGTGAGTGTTGTCCTGGCTGTTGTTTTGTATCTAATCACTGTTATGGGTGAGCAAAACGGCTGGTCAGTGATGCTGACTGGTATCACGGGCTATTTGGCCTATGTGAATGCGGCACTCGTTATTTTTAATATGATTCCTGCTTTTCCACTTGATGGAGGAAGGGTATTTCGTTCGATCCTTTGGGCTTGCAGTAACAATCTGGGGTGGGCTACGAAAGTTGCCTCGTTATTTGGTTCAGGATTTGGTTTATTTCTGATTTTTTTTGGTATTTTTCTTTTTATCTCCGGAAACATCATCGGCGGGATGTGGATGGCCATTATTGGCCTCTTTTTAAAAAGGGCTGCTTCGTCAACTCAAACCCAATTTTATGTTAGCAAAGAGCTTCAAGGGGAAAAAGTTGCTAGATTCATGTCTACCCCACCGATCACAGTTCCATCCAACATCACTTTGCAGGCTTTTATAGATCAGTATGTCTACAAATCCTATCACCATCTTTATCCTGTAACAGAAAATGGGAAATTGTTGGGCACTATCAGTCTAGGAGAAGTGAAGTCTGTCCCTGCTAACGAATGGGCCCATGTCTTAGTGTCTAAGATGATGGTTCCTCGTTCAAAGCTGCAGGCTGTTTCTCCGGGTATGAATGCCTATGAAGCGTTGAATCTGATGCAGTCTGAAGATATCCCAACCCTTCTTGTAGCAGAAGGGGATCAACTAGTTGGAATTCTTACATCTCAAGATCTATTCAAACTCATCGCCCTAAAATTGGAATTGGAGCAGGGCGAATCTTTATAAGACTTTCCACTATACTTCTATTCTTGAAGGCAAAATCATGATCAAAATAAAATTATTCTCTCTTTTTTTCGCAGGATTTTTCCTTTTCCAAAATAGTGTAGAGGCTGAAATGAAGAAATTGGTCAAACTATCAAAAAGTTTAGAGTCCCACTGGGTCGGAGATGGATTTGCAGTACGTTCGGTTTTTGATTACCAGGAAGGATCTCAAGAGCGGAGCCCTTTTCTTCTACTCGACTATGCAGAGCCAAAAGCCTTTAGACCCACTTCCAAAGCGCTAGGGGTCGGTTTTCATCCTCATCGTGGGTTTGAGACGGTGACAATTGCCTATCAAGGAGATGTAGCCCATGCCGATAACCATGGAAATCGTGGGATTATCGGTCCTGGCGATGTTCAGTGGATGACAGCAGGTTCGGGTATTTTGCATGAAGAGATCCATGGACCCATTCTACGCGAAAAAGGTGGTGTCCTCGAGATGGTACAATTGTGGGTTAATCTTCCTGCTAAAGACAAAATGGTGAATCCTCGTTACCAAGCTCTTTTAAATCAGGACATACCAAGCGTTAAGGTGGAGGGTGGAAATCTTCGAGTTATAGCAGGTGAATATAGTAACACCAAAGGCGCTGCCAAAACCTTTACTCCTATCAATCTCTACGATGTTCATCTGAATGCAGGTGCAACACTCCCACTAGAACTGCCCGATGGTTTTACTACGCTAATCTTTATCTTAAATGGAAATGCTACTTTAAACGGCACCAAGGTAACAGCGGGTCAATTGGCTCAGTTTGAGCGATCTGGTACTGGCATCACAATAAAATCTCAAGATGAAACAGCTCTCCTTGTATTGAATGGCCAACCAATTTTAGAGCCAATTGTAGGACAAGGTCCGTTTGTCATGAATACACAAGCTGAAATCCTCAAAGCTTTTCAAGATTTAAAAGCCGGACGGTTTTAAAAGCCTCTTGTAAGTAGCGATTTTAGCCACTGTTTGGATATACTTCCTCGGATCACCGGAGCAAAAAGTGTATGAATAAGTTTTTTTTAACAATATGTGCTTTGCTGGCAACAGCTGTGGGCTACGCAGAAGAGGTTCTTATGGAAAGGATTGAGAAGCCTCAAATCGTTGTAATGGGCATTGAATGCCGGACATCGAATGATCCAGAAGTTGGTCCTCAACAAATCGGTCAGCACTGGCAGAAATTTATCCAAGAAGGGATTTCAAATCATATCCCTAATAAAACCAACGATGAGGTGATTGCGCTGTATTGTGACTACGAAGGGGATTATACCAGCCCTTACTCCTTTGTGATTGGTTGTATGGTGAACTCTTCAGATGAGGTGCCTGAGGGGATGGTTGTCAAAACACTTCCTGCCACAACGTATGCTGTTTTTCCTGTTATCGGTGAATATCCAAAAAATCTGATCGAGACTTGGGGGATGATTTGGCAATCTAACCTAAAACGTACCTATAGCGGTGATTTTGAAGTGTACGGAGAGAAATTTCAGCAGTCAGAAGCAAAACAGGTCGATGTCTTCATCGCTATTGAATAGAGGGCTATAAATGGCAACAAATCCCCTTTTTAAACGGGTTGAAGAACAGGAAATAACAGCAAAGAATTTTGGCTTTTATTGGGAAACGGTTGAGCAATTGATCGAACAGATCCGAAGTGAATGCTCTGAAATAGTAGAGGCCTACCAGAATAATGATAGATCTCATCTACAAGAAGAGGTGGGCGACCTTTTACAGGCCGCTGCAAGTCTTGCCATTTTCTGTGAGTTGGATCCTGGTGAAACGTTGCATAAAAGTTGCGACAAGTTTCAAAAAAGATATGACGCAGTAGTCTCTTTAGTCAAAAAAGATGGCTTAGACAACCTCCACAACCAACCTTTTGACGTCCTCATGCATTATTGGGATGAGGCCAAAAAAGTTAAGTAGTGTGGAGCTTTGTTAAGGGTAAAAGGTTTTTAGGGTTTGGCCGAAGGCTTCATTGATGGACCGATCGAGGTAAAACATGTGTCCTCCATGGAATAGCTCCATCCGTACCCGCTTGGCTGTTTCTTTATCTAGAAGAAGATGTCTGACGCTATATTTAACGCTGTAATAGGGTACACCGAGATCGTAGTAACCATTGCAGCTTAAAACTTGAAGCTTGGGGAGCTGATAAAGTAGTTCTTTAAGTGAACCGACGACGTTAAGAAAGCAATTGTTGGTTTTAAAATCCCACTTGATCGAATCAGCATGGACCGCATAGTTTTCAACACCACCCTTCCAACCAGATTCTTTTAAAACCTGGTGGATCGACTGCTGAAAAGTGCCAAACAGGTTCAAAAAGCTCGGTTCCATCTGGAAGTAGGGTGGGATCTCGTAGGGAGCTATCGTTGAGACACGTCCATCAAATCGACCAAGAACTTCACCCCTCTTTGTTAGATACCTGAAAGTTGTTGGGGTAATCCGATAGAAGCTGGCTACGATCTCTTCCTTAGGGACTGAGGTCCACTTGAAAAGTGCCTCTGCAAGGTCTGCCTTTTGATTTTCAGGAAGAGCATCACCAAGGAATAGGGCAGGTTGATAGGTTTGTTCCAGAAACCGTTCAGCTTCTACCGAGACCTCTTCAGCTTTTTTCCCCTCCTTTAATCCTGCCAAAATAGCTTGAGTGGGGAAGGCCAAAACGTAGGGAAGGTCACTTGCTGACTCCCCAATAATGGTTCCATAATCAAGGGGACCAGAGACAAAAATGAGCCCTCTTGTAGCAATTTGACTATTTTCGAACAGTTTTTTGGCTAATCCAACGACCCTTAGGGTTCCATAACTTTCGCCCATCAGATAGAGCGGAGAACCCCATTTTTCGTACCGATTCATAAAGGCGATAACAGCGCGGCTTAAACTTTCGACGTCACCATCAAAAGAGTGAAAAGGGGTTGCATCAATCCCTATGGCTGTTTTACTAAAACCTGTCGAGATCGGATCAAGAAAGACAAGGTCAGTGAATGGAAGGATGGAGCCTGGGTTTTTTTCGAGTTCTGGACCTTCATACGCATCTTTGAGTCTTAAAGGGCCAACACCTCCTAAATGGAGCCATACAGAAGAGGCGCCAGGCCCCCCATTCAGGCAGAATGTAATGGGGCGTGGCTTTTGATTGTTAGAGGGTTGGAAATAGGCGGTGTAGAAAATATTGGCCTCTTCTTTCCCCTCTTTATTCTGTAGAGGTAAAAAGCCCCACTCTATTTTTGCATTGGAGGGTAGAGGGAGTTCGGCAGCTAAAGAACTAAGAATTAAGAATAAAAATAAAAATCTCATGATAGGAGCTCCTCGATCACTTCAGCGTCTAAGATAGATCCTTCCTCATCAAACAGTCCTTCTGCAAGTTCTTTTTTCAGTTTTTTGATTTTTAACATTTTTTCCTCGATTGTTTCGCGACTGATATATCTTTTTGCGATGACCGGTTTTGTCCGACCAATTCGATGGGATCGGCCAATCGCTTGTTCTTCTGCAGCTTGGTTCCACCAAGGGTCTAACAGCAAGACATAATCGGCTTCTGTGAGGTTTAAGCCCACACCGCCTGCTTTTAAGCTCATGAGGAAGAGGGGCACATCGGGATCGTTTTGGAATTTATCCACAGCAGCTTTTCTATCGAGAGTCGCACCGTCTAGATAAGCATAAGGGATGTTCCTTTGATCGAGCTCTTTTTTTATCAGGGCTAAAAAAGAGGTGAATTGACTGTAGATGAGGGCCTTTTCTTTTCCTTCGACAATGCTATCGATATCTTCAAGGAGGAGTTCCATTTTCCCTGAAGCCATCGAGGTCTCACCTGGAAAAAGGGAGGGGTGTAGGGCCAGTTGCCGAAGACGCAAAAGCACCTCAAAGATCTCGAGCCTCCCTTTTTTGATCCCATCGTTTGTGATTTTTTCAAGGATGACAGAGCGGTGTTGTTGCAAAAACCGATCGTACAGTGTTCTTTGTTCTGTTGGCATGTCGATGAACACGGTTTGTTCTGTTAAAGAGGGCAAATCGAGCGCAACTTCCTTTTTTTTCCTTCGTAAAAAGAAAGGGGCGATTTTTTTCTGGACCCGCTTTTGGGTATCGGTCTCTTTTAAAAGGCCCGGCAAAAGAAAACGGAAATGGGAAAAAAGCTCTCCCAGATGGTTTTCAACTGGTGTTCCGCTCATGGACAATTTAAATTGTCCGTTTAAAGCAAAGAGGCTTTTTGCTGTGAGTGTCTCTGCATTCTTCATCAGATGGGCCTCATCCAAAACAATCACCTCAAAAGATGTTTTGGATAAAGCATGGGCATCTTCTCGCACTGTGCCATAAGTGGTGAGAACGATGTCTCCTCCAAGAGATCTTAAAGGGCCATGGTAAATGGAAAGGGAAGCATCTGGTAAAAAGCGATGGATCTCACTTTCCCAGTTAAATAACAGGGAGGTAGGGACCACAATTAAGCTAGGAAGCGTTCGTGGCACAGAGGCCAAAAAGGCGAGGACTTGAACGGTTTTCCCCAGTCCCATTTCATCTGCCAAGAGGGCTGAAAATCCTTGCTGGTAGAGGTTTTGTAAAAACTGGACGCCCGTCTCCTGATAAGGGCGTAGTTGTCCCTTAAAGCGATCTGAGGGCGATAATCCCTTTTTGACCGGCTTTGCAAAGGGGATATCTTGAAACAACCCTATTTGGAATGGCTTGAATTGTAGGCCCCCTTCTACGACGCGAGGCTCTTCTTCCAATAGATCGCCCCATTCCAAAGATTCTAGAGGGGGTAGTAACCCTACATGACCAGGGGCCAGCATCAAGAAACGTTCTTTACGGTTGAAAGTACCAGCCACCTCTTCTATCGGTCTTTCATACTCATCAAATTTAAGGCGTCCCTTCAAATGGAGAGTATCGGATAGTTCAAAATGGGTGTCTACTAATCTGTGGAGCCTTCTTCCTTCCACGTCAATGATTGTCCAGCCGAGTTCCAATAAAAAACTTAAAGATCTGTAGACCTTATTCAGAGGGCAATAATAGTGGCTGGAGCCAACGATTTTTTTTTGGAAGTCAGTTTCAAGAAGATCTTTTTCCCAGCCTCGTTCTGCTTCGGCATCTTTTTTCCCCTCAAAAGCAAGATTGGCAAACCCCCCTGTCCGGTCGGTGAGTTGTAAAATAGGGGTGCAGGATATAGGGCGGGCAGTAAGGGGTGTTAGGTGCAGAGATACTCCCTCCTCCTGTTCTATCTCATCAGGAGAAATATTTCCGTCTTTGAGAGTAACATCAGGGCATTTTGTGTAAATAATCCCATTGTTGCATAAAAGTGGAGGGTAGGAAAAAAACCAGGCAAGTTCTTTAAGGGGAATACGTTTGCTGGGAAACTGGCAGAAAATATCCCCTTCCCATTGATCAGGTGCAATTTCTTTTAAAACATATTCAAAAGTGATGGGCGTGAACCGATCGAGGATTAGTTCACGCCCATCAAGAAATAAAGTATGTTGAGATTGTGAATCTTTTAAGAAAGAAAGGACTTTCCCTTTAGGGATTACAAGGGGTCCTTTTGGTGTTGAAAAAACAAGCCCTTTCCCTTCTGCTGACTCTTTTTTTAAGATGTTGAGGGGAGATGGCACTTTCTAAAAGGTTTATGGGGAGCATTTGGGTGAAAGGGTCTAAGCCGCTTGGCATCTTTACATTCTGTACAGCAACATCCGACCATTTTTTCAATGCACTCTCTGCAAGTGATAAAAAGAGTGTTGCAGTCCATGTTGGCGCAATTAAAATATTCTTCTGCAGGTTTGCCACAGTGGTAACATTTGCCAACGACTTCGGCCCCTTCCCCAAGAGGAATTTGAAGACGATCATCAAAGACAAACAATTTACCTTCGAAGTGTTTTGTCCCCTCTTCTAGGCCCCATTGGATAACGCCGCCACCGAGTTGGTAAACCTGTTTGAATCCTCTTTCCGCTAACATAGGAGAAAACAACTCACACCGAATACCGCCAGTGCAATACATCAAAACAGGGGTGTTTTCTTTATCGATTTTTTGCTCGAGCTCATCGGCTAGTTTTTCAAAATCACGGAAGGTTTCACATTGAGGCTTTTCAGCCCCTTTGAATCGTCCAATCTCCCATTCATAATCGTTCCTGACATCAAGGACAATGGCTTTTCCAGACTCGTAGATTTCCTTCCATTCTTTGGGTGGCAGATGGGGTGCTTTTTTGGAAAAGTTAATCTCACAATCGATGGCTACAAGCTTTTGCTTGTATTTGATGGTCATCCGAGGAAAAACATGCTCATGGTGAGTATGGATTTTAAAGAAAATTCCCTGGAATTGTTCCCTGTTTTCCATCCAAGCACGGTAAGCTTCTGCAGCTTCTATAGTGCCGCTCATCTGGCCATTGATCCCAGTGAAGGAGATATAAAGCCTTCCTGTCAGATCGTACTGACTGCAGAAGGCTTTATGGATCTTCACTTCTTGGTGAGGATCGGCAATATCAACTAAATGGTAGTAGGCAAGAACTTGGTGGGTCATATTACAGAGAAGCTTCGATCATGGATTTAAGTGTCTCTTCATCCCGAAGGCCAACAATTCTTTTAATTTCTTTTCCATCTTTGAAAAGGATCAAAGTCGGGATAGAGGTCACTTCAAAATCGGTCGTCACTCTCTGAGCTTTATCGATATCGAGTTTTGCAATTTTGGCTTTGCCGGCAAAGGATTGGGATAGTTTTACCACAATTGGGGCAATCATCTTGCAAGGGCCACACCACTCGGCATAAAAATCGACAAGGGTTACCCCGCTGGAGATGCTTTGCTTAAAATTCTCATCATCGAGATGTACAACTTGATCAGACATGTTAGGTTCTCCGCTTTTAGCATTATTATATCATAAACTGGTAAAGTCTAAATATGCATCTTTTGATTGTCTGTCTTGCCCTCATTTGCACAAAGCCAGCTCCCATTATCCAAGCAGGCGATAGCTATCCCCCCAAAAAGGATCGCCCTTTCCAGGCCAAGGAGAAGAAAGAGCCTTCCCCCCAGCCCTGGTCCCCCCCTAAAAAATAGTGGGCGCAGACCACTCGCGGGCTGCAGAGACTATTTGATCCTCTTCGTCGCGCTTTAGGCGACCAAAATACCCAAGTTATGTTCTTCAATTAAAATTTAAAATAATATATTAGTTGGTCATGGCTGTTCATGATCCTGGCGAACTTATTCCTCCAACGGAAATGCTGGCCATAGCATCTCCTGTAGAAGCTTCGCCTGTACCAACTGCATCCCCAGGACATCAGGAGTTAGTTGATGCTTCCCAAAACTTCAGGCGACAAACTCTTGATGATTTAGCCATCCGAAGACCTGAGCTTTTTCATAAAATACAGAATGATCTGGCTTTTATGGACACAATCGATGGTTTAAGTCAGAAAGATTTTGAAGATCAGTGCACTGAACTTAAATTCAATGAATTGGTAATGGACTACCTCGGGTCCTCAAGGGGGGGGGAGAGCTGAGCCAAAGGCGATTCGCTATAGGGAACTGTAACCGGGTAATGAACCCGTGTTGACGAGGAGAAATTAAACTGCTAGCTGCTGTTTACGATCCGCGAGCCACTGGTCCGGCAGTAGCTCATCAAGCTTTTGGGCGGGATGGCTCATCAATCTGCGGAAAATATCTTCTAGATATTCCCTCGGATTAATTCCAAGTCCACGGCAAGTCTGCACAAATGAAAGGAGGATCGCTCCAGCCTCTGCACCGTCGGTACTGCCAAAAAATAGCCAGTTTTTGCGACCTATTGTGAGAGGGCGAACAGCTCTTTCCGCTACATTGTTATCCAGTCGGGCAAATGGGTAGTTTGTGTAGTTCTTCAAATAGGGAATGAGATCACAAAAATACCTGATCGCTCCATACAGTTTAGATTTGGGCAAAATCTTGGTGTCCGAGAGCTTCTCTTTGATCTTCTCTATCAGCTCGTCGATAATCGGCAGCTCTTTTTCTTGCCTGATCCGAAGCCTTTCATCTGGTGGGCGGGCCCATGCCACTCTTTCAAGCATAAAAAGATAACGGATCTTGCGAAGGACCCATTGCCGGAAAACCTGATCTCCCGCTTCTGCTTCGAAAAACTTGCGCCGAATGTGACTAAAACAGGGACACCATGTAATGATTTTCTTCTCGGCAAGTCTTTGGTAGGCTGCATACTTATCTGAGTGTAAAACACCTCTGTACCCTTTTAGAATGTCGAGCACATGGTGGTGACAGCGGTCTTCTCGAAAATCATACACCCGATAGGGAGGATTCGATTCATTACCCCCAACAACCACCCACATGTAGCCAGTGTCACATTTACCGAGAGCCTGCAGCTTGACTGGGCTTTCATCAATGAAAACATTGTCGCTCTCTAAAATCTTTTTCAGCATCTCTTCATAAAGGGGCTTGAGAGCCATTGCCGTATTGATGACCCACTGAGAAAGAAGTTTGCGACTGATCTTGATCCTGTCGCGCTCTAAGCCTTCTTGGATTCGATTAAGAGGTAAATGGTCGGCAAATTTTTTCGTGACGATTTCGGCAAGCAGACTTTCGTCTGCTCTACATTTTGGTAATAGACTGTGTGGCAACTCTGCGGTTAGAATGCCCATCTCTGCTCTTTTTGGATGAGCATGTTTAGGCCGGATGATCTCTTTGATGTAATAAGAGCCTGGTTCGTGAGCCAATTTGTGAGTCACTTCTACCCTTATCTGGACAAGGGGTTCGCCAGTCTCTTTACAGACTTTTTCTTCTTCAGGGATGTCTAGAATGATTGTTTCGACTGGCAAATCGGGAGGAAGAACGATTTTGTCTTGGCCATTGCGATTAGGCTTTCTTCTCTCATGAGCAGGAACTTCTGTTTTTTTCTCTTCTTTTGGGGCTTGGGGATTTTCAAACCCCTCAAATACCAACTGCTGATGATTTAAATCAGAAACGCTCCTTTCAGAGCGCTTTCCGAAAAGTTGACGTTTAAACCAGGCCAACTGCTCTTTAAGGCTCGCTATTTCCCGATGTTGCCTTGCTATCTTTTCTTCTATGGCTGAAATGTCGACTTCTGTAGTTGCTGTCATGAGGAAATCATGACACAAACACCTTAAATAAGCAAAATAAAAATGGCCTTAGGATATATTGTAGCACACTTGTAGCCTCTTTGGCGTAACCCCTTCTAGCAGCATAAGAAAAGTTCTTCGATCTAGAGATGTTGCAGTGCCCCACTTCCAAGAAAACGTCCCTTTTTCAAGGCGCTTGAACCAGATGACAAATCCATCGTTGTCCCAGAAGAGGACCTTGATGCGGTCCTTGCGCCTATTGAGGAAAATGAAGAAGGCTCCCGTCAATAGCTCTTTAGGAAATAGCTGCTCTACAAGAAAGCTTAAGCCTTCAAAACTTTTTCCTATGTTGATGGGCTGCTGACAGGAAAAAAGAGGCGCATTGCCTGGAATATTTAGCATTTCAGTTCCATTAACATGGCAAGGCAAGCTTTAAGAGTTGAAGGCTCAAAATGCTTGTCGACACGCAAACAAATGCCATTGTACTGGATGGTGATGTCGGTTTTGTTTTGATCCTTTAGCTCTGTAAAAGAAGAGCAGCTCAAGTGTTCCGGCGCAAGAAGGCGTTTTTTCCAATAGTGAAAAGAGCAGGCAGTGACCTTATTTTGACGGCACCAGTTCTCAATGGAAAGCCCGCTTAATTTTTGCTGACGGATTTTTTCTTCCCACTCGAGCACTTTTTCAGAAGATGAAGGTTGTGGCATAGGAGTTCCTTTTGCTTGTTGACCACAAGGGTGCCACAGCAAACATGAACTAAAAAGATGGGTTCATTACCCGCTTACCATGGTTGGTGGATCAATCGCTCTATTTTTAAAAAGCAAATCGGCGTCTCAAATTAAGAATGAATTTGAGAGAGAAAAGAAAAAACTCCTAGAAAAAAAAGAAGGAGATACCAGCCTAGGTCTTAAATCACTAAAGGAGTCTTATGGATTGAAGATGTTTAACGCCTTTAAGCAAGACCCCTTTTACAAGGCGATCGTTATGATGAAAAAAACGGCACCTGACATCGATACGATCGTTATGAAAATATTTACGGCAGGAGACCTCAGTTCAGAAGAGGCTCACGAACCTATTGTGCAAATCAGAGAAATTTGCGCTAAAGATGCAAGATGGCTCACCAGCCATCCTGAAGAGCTAATGGATAGACTCACATCGAGTATGGCTATTGCCCAGCACATGCTGAAATCCTGAAAATACATTCTTTCGGCTTTTAAGAAAATTTTGTTGCCATGGATTTGGCAATCATTTTTTTCTTAAGTGATTATACGTACCCCTCTCTGACAAAAGCAGGCTCGAGAGGTGGGGCATTTTTACCAGCTTCGCTTAATTCATCTCTTATTTTCTTCCACTCATTCGATTCTCTCTGCATATGCTTGCAAAAATAGGCGGAACAAAGAATTCCTGCAGCGTCAGCGTAGGGTTCCAATTCGATAGATTTTTTTGCTAAATCAATAGCTTCATCAAGTGATATCGGTGGAATTCCGGGAGCATCGTAACAGGTTGCTAAAGCTATGATAAGTTCAGGGGGCGGAGATTTCGACATTTCAAATGCTTGTTTAAAGGCTTCATACCTCTTATCAAAATTTGAGTCTTCTCCTAAAAGGAGATCATAAGCAGATCCTAAGTAAGCTTCAAATCTCCAATCTTGCTCCCACTCTTTTCTGTAACTGGATTTAACTGACTGAATCAGCTGGATAGCATACCTTTGAAGATCGGTTTCCCAATTTTTATTGTATAAAAGACGATATGCTAGTCTTAAGGAATCTTTAAAACCCAATGAATTGACAACATCTTTAGGTAAATAATTGGACGCTAATTTTTCATTATTATAACTCGAGAAAAGATCTATGATAGTTGAATTATTCATTGGGTACTCTCAAATTTTTCACAAAAGCATTCTGAAGGAATGATTCACCAGTTTCTATGTTTGTTTCAAAAAGAGCCTTAATTTCGTTACCTCTATATTTCATTTAGGGCAATCGCTCAGCACATGTTGAAATGCAAAGAACACATTCTTTTTAGCTCTTAAGAAAATTTTGTTGCCATGAATTTGACAATCATTTTTTCTTAAGTGATTATACGTACCCCTCTCTGACAAAAGCAGGTTCAAGAGGTGGCTTTCTTTTTGATGCTGCCTCTAATTCCTTCATTACATTTTGCCAATGTTTCATTCGGTTTTTATCGCCTAACGAAAAATAAATAGCACTTAAAAGACCAGCTGCCTCAGGGTAGGGCTCTATTTCTATAGATTTTTTCAGCCAGTCAATGCCTTGTTCATAGGAGACCGGTGTTTTATCCGGACCTCTTGAGCAACGTGCTAACTCAATTAAAAGTTCTGCTGGTGCTTGGTCTACTTTTTTATATGCACGCATGTAAGCATTGTATCTTTCCAAGTAGTCCTCATCCTCTATGAGGACTATATTATAAGCTGATCCTAAAAATGCCTCATTCCTCCAATCAGAATCCCATTCTTTTGGAAATTTGGATTTCACTGACTGGATCAGCTGGATAGCATACCTTTGAAGATTAGTTTCCCAATTTTTATTGTATAAAAGACGATATGCTAGTCTTAAGGAATCTTTAAAACCCAATGAATTGACAACATCTTTGGATAAATAATTAGATGCTATTTTTTCATTATTATGATTCGAGAAAAGATCTAAGATGGTTGAATTATTCATTGGGCACCTTCAAATTTTTCACGAAAGCATTCTGAAGGAATGATTCGCCAGTTTCTATGTTTGTTTCAAAAATAGCCTTAATTTCGTTTCCTCTATATTTCATTTCATGAACAGATCTTTTTATTTTAGGTTTATCCATTGGGAAAAATTCTGGTTTATCAATTATCCACTTTTCTTGATATATTCCCAATTCTTCTAGGAGCGCTTTAGCCTTTCTAAAGTCAATTTCAACATTACCAGATAGAGGAACAACGCGGTCCCAGCAATGCTTTTTGTTCATTATGTGGTGCGCGACATTCATATTCTTAATAACAATTCTTTCAGTGGTGGCCGCTTGCGTAACTCTTTTAAATTGAATTAGCAATGCTTGGGAACGCTCTACAATGGTCTTTCGTTTTAATTGCGATTTGTAACACAAGCTGAGCGTCATCGCAGTGTTTGTGTACCTGAAATTCTGGTATAGCTTATAGGCCTTCAACGACCCTATGGCCATAAAGACTGTCAAGCCGTGCTTTCCGACTATTTTGCCAATGTAGTATCCCTTGCTTCTGTGGTCCAACACTGACCAATTGTTTTTTAAGTGTAATAGCTCAGGTAAAAATATCTCTAAGCACTCATCACAGCTTGCCTGTGAAAGAAAATCCATGAGTTCCATGGCAGAGTAAAAGAATTCTTGGGATACTTCTGCTGGATCGCAAGCAAAACACCAAACAGCATAGGGAAGGGTTTGGCAACATGAAATTAAAGATGTACCCAAATCTACAACTTTTCCCCCATCCCTTCGACAGTTCCTTTTATAAAGCCCCTTGCAAATGCAATTTCATGTTCTCTATTTGGAGGATCCCTGTAAAAGGCGGGGAGAGCAAAAAGATGGTTTAAGGCATTGTAAGGATGGGGGTTTTGCTGTAATTCAAAAGCTCGTAAATAATCTTCTATGGCTAAGTCAAGGTATCCTGATTCGTAATAAGCGGAAGATCTTTCGATAAAGTAATCAGGCTTTTTTGAGTTCACCTCAATGGCTTTTGTTAAAGCCATAATCGCGTCTGAATAGAGGAAATGCTCATTGAGCAGAAGTCCCAGCTTGTAATGATGTTCAGCAATTAGCCACTTAGCAGGTTTATCAGGGCGCACGTCTAGTTCAAAATCTTCTCCTCCAAAAGAATAGGCATGATTAGAAAAAATGGAAGAAAAGGTCTCGGAGTAGTCCCGGTTAGCTCCGGGAAATTCTCCAAGGAGAGTCCGGATGCTTATACACTCTTGCTCAAACTCTTCAATCCATTCTTTTTGTAACCCCTCTTCATACATTTCAAGAAAAAGGGGGGATAACTGATCCAAAATATCATCCAGTTGATAAATGACCTTTCTGGCCTCTTCTTTATCTTTGATAAAACTACAAATGCCTTTAAGAATTTCAACAGACTGATAGTAATCGGAAAAATGAAAACAAGTAGCTGCAATATGAACTTCGGGCACTTTTTCTTTTTTGGAATAAACAGGACCCCAAGGCTTAAAATTTGATAAATGCTTAAGAATCGTTTTAGTAAAAAGGTCGTGAAATAGTACGCAGGCTATATCGTTGATTTCCGCGGCTTTCTCAGACGTCTCTACCCAGTAAACTTGCGAATCGGGATACTTCAGTGTAAGTGCTATTTGCCGTTCTAGAAAGGGCCTTGTTTTATTTAGGGTATGCTCAAGGTACCCTGCGTAGATAGTTTTGTTGGGTGTTGTGTGATTTCCAATTCTATATTTACACTGGGAACACTCAGAATTTGGGATGGTGGGGATATTTTTTAAAATATCCCTACAGTCCTCGTCTATTTGAGAGATAAAGTATGAATAACATTCTAAACAGAGGGCATCTGAAATGTTACAAGGGACCATGTCATAGTACTCATCGTCAAAATCAGAATCATCACACTCAAAGAGAGCGTCATCTTCATTTAATCCGGTAACTATGTAGAATCTTTTTTCTCCTGGCGCAGAAAAAGTAAAGGATTGCACCAAAACTAGGGCAAAAAATAGAAAAAGTAAGCAGCGTTTATTCATGATGTTTTTGAACATAAGAAAGAAGCCACTAAGCGTCAAGAAAATCCTGTCCCTATGGTTGGAAGGCTTTTTAATAAGCCGTGGACTTCTGGCTTCTGCATCGGCCTGCAGTGACGAGAGATCAAGAGTTGGAATAAAACTCTATCCAAGCGGTAGCAAAGCATGAAATGCATGTAGAGCCTCACGGAAAAAAATCGAAAATAGATTGAGGAACTCCTGGTCTGTTGGCAAAAAGCATCAGGAAGCTCGTGCTTTAGCATCCGACGATGTGCTTCAATTATTCATGGATCCGAATCGAGACTTCGATCATGCAAGACTAAGTAAGCCAAATCTAGAAGTCGTATCTACACATCATCAAGTGGGATTTGATTTCGACCCTTACTGGGGTGATCCTGGGAATTAGAGCCGTCTCAGGGCCTAACTATTCATCTTGGTGATGATGTGAAAGATACTCACGACCTACAAACGGTGTTTAAACAGCTTCAAATAAATCACCTAACTCAACATGACTTGAGACAAGTTCTTCAGAATATATTGTTTTTGCCAGTCCTGATGAGGTTATCATCGAAAAGAAAAGCTGCTTCTTTGTCCTTGTTTGTTTTTTAAATACCTCTATTTTCTTCATCAATCGTTGGTAATAAGCTTTATCGATAGCAAACGGATCATCCGAATTTTTTATTTCGCAAATAGTAATGGCGTTATCGGAACGATCGAATAAGAGATCTATTTGAACCCCATCCTGATCTTTTCTTGGAGAAAATCTCCAAGTGTGGGCTGTAGCTCCTGGATCTATGTCTAAAGCTTTCTGAATCTGTCCAATATGTTTATAGCAAATGGATTCAAAGGCTAGGCCTGACCAACTTTTCCAAGCAGGTTTTGTTGATTGCGAAACCCAATATCCCTTACTTGTTCCTTTAATGTTGGGTTCTATCCAGTACAGATAAAAAAGGCTGTATTCGTCATCGACCAAGTAATAGACGCCTTTATCTCTATGTCCGTAAGGCACAAAGCTTGAAATAAATCCTGCTTCCTCGAGTTGATGCAGTTTACGAGTAGTTGATCCTCCTTCAGATAATTTCAACTTGGAGATGAGCTCAGCTTGTCCTATTCCATACCTGTGTTTAGCGATGGCTCTAATGATATCCACGTAAGGTTTTGCGTCTTCGAACAAAGACTGGAAAAGTCTTTCAAACTCTTTAGCTAGTTGGCCATCTTTTTGGAAGCACAACTCATCTATATTTTGTGAAGCAGAGAGACCCTTGCGAATGTAAGACCAGTAAAGCGGAACCCCTCCTAACACAAAGTATAACTCTAGAATTTGACGCTTGGTTAATCGAATTTTATTCGAATGCAAGAAGGTTTCTGTCTCATTGAGAGAAAATGGCTTCAAGTTGATGGTGCGGGTAATTCTATTATGAAGACCGCCTCTATTGTTGATGATTTTTTCAATAATCCATGAGGTGGCTGATCCGCAAATGATCAGTTTGATTCTTTCGTCGAAAACCCAATAGCGGTTCCAATACAATTCTAAGGCTGTCAGAAGATTAGAGCGAGGGGTTGCCATCCAAGGGAATTCATCCAGGAAAATTACAATTTTTTTTCCTTTCGGAACTCGCATCAGAGCATTATTAAGGTCTTCAAAAGCTTCTATCCAATTAGTACGGGGTTTAATGGGTGCACCTTGGTAAAAAGCGTTCCCTATTTGTTTGGAGAATTCTTCTAACTGTTGCTTTAATTTTCCGTTTTGCAGCCCAGTCACATGGAAGAAGACATCAGACATAGGCTCTGTAAAATTCTTAATTAAGTAGGTCTTTCCAACCCTCCTTCTTCCATAAATCGCAATGAATTCTGCTCGCTTGCTTTCGATGAGCTCTTTAAGCAGTATTTGTTCTGCTAGTCGCCCAATGATCTTATCTGGGAGATGTGAGAGATCTTTCTTTTTTGCCTTCATAGAGTTTTGTGAGACTTCTTGCGCTTTCTGCTTTCGATTCATTCTTTAGAAAATGATGTTTAATCCGCCAAATATAACTATTGCATAACTGGCGTGTTAAACACAACTCTGTGTCAGATCCGCCGATTATAGAAATGCTCAAGCCGACGGGTCCGACATTTATTAAACTCTTCACCCAAGTTTAAGAACGACGGCATAATAAGTTGTTGCTTAAGGAAAACCCGCCCGGCAAAAGTAAGCGACAAAAGAACCCACCTGTCTAAAAAATTAGTCAGAAGTTTGTTGACGGGGGGCTAGCCATTGATCTGGCAAGAGCTCGTGAAGTTTGTTTGCGTTGTAGCTCATGATCCTACGCATTACGTCTTCAAGATATTCCCTTGGATTGATCCCAATGCCTCGGCATGTCTGAACAAGTGAAAAATGGATCGCTGCCGCTTCTCCACCCTCTTCACTGCCTAAAAATAGCCAGTTCTTGCGGCCAATTGTTAGTGGTCTCACTGCCCTTTCTGCAACGTTGTTGTCCAATTGGGCATAAGGATATTCAGTATAGTTTTTTAGATAGGGAATAAGACCACAAAAATATTTTGCACTGCCCCATAAAGTTTGGACTTTGGTAATAATTTCCCCTCCAAAAGCTTCTTTTTGATCTCATCTATAATGGGAACCTCTTTCTCTTGGCGGATCTTCAAGCGCTCTTCTTCGGAACGACTCCAAGCAACTCTTTCGAACATAAATAGGTATCGCATCTTTCTTAATACCCACTGCCGAAAAGCCGGATCTCCTCCTTCTGCCTCGAAGAACTTCCGTCTAGCGTGCGCAAGGCAGGGACACCAGGTGATCATTTTCTGTTCGGCTAATTTCCTGTACCCGTCATATTTGTCAGAGTGAAGGACCCCTCGGTAATTCCCCATTATGTCTAAAACATTGCTGTGACAGCGATCTTTGCGAAAATCGTAAATTCTATAGGGAGGGTCGGCCTGTTTACCACCCACTATCGTCCACATATAGACCTGTTTGCATTTGCCTAGCGCTTGCAATTTGATGGGCGTCTCATCAATGAAAATGTTATCGATTGCTAACACTGCTTCGAGCATCTCATCGTAAAGGGGTTTCAGTGCCATGGCGCTTTTAATAACCCACTGGGAAATAAGATTGCGACTGACCTTGATCCTCTCCCTTTCAATCCCCTCTTTTATCCGATAAAGGGGAGTGTGGTCGGCAAATTTTTTGGTGACGATCTCTGCAAGAAGGCTCTCATCTGCTCGACACTTTGGTAATAGACTGTCTGGCAAATCTGCAGTGAAGATGCCTGCTTCTTCTTTTTGAGGATGTGCATACTTTGGCCGAATGATCTCTAAAATGTAGTAGGATCCTGGCTTATGAGCTAGTTTGTGGGTGATCTCTACCCCAATTTGAACTAGAGACTCTCCTGTTTCAGGGCAGACCTTCTCTTCTTTTGAAAGATCCAAAACCTTTGTGACAACAGGGATATCATCAGGCAGAGAGATTTTATCCTGACCATTGCGATGAGGTTTCTTTCGTTTATGAGCTGGCACATCGGCTTGTTTCTCTTCTTTTAAAGCTTGGGGAGTTTCAAATCCTTCTAAAATCAATTGCTGGCTGTTCAAATTGGAGGCAATTCTTTCAGAGCGTTTTCCAAAAATTTGACGTTTAAACCAAGCAAGCTGTTCGGAAAGAATAGTGACTTCTTGCTCTTTGCCAGCAAGCAATGTTTCAAGATAGAGGATTTTTTCTTTTAACCGTTGTTCAAGTAGCGGTTCTGCAACTGTTGTCACGATAAAATCTTACCATAAATTGTACTGGAAAAGAAACGGTAAAATGACTTCAGGATGTATTGTAGCGCACTTGGATCTTCTTTGGTGTTACCCCTTCAAGCAGCATCAAAAATGTCCTTCGATCAATAGATGGGGTATTGCCCCATTTCCAAGCGAATGTTCCCTTTTCAATGCGCTTAAACCAGATGACAAATCCGTCATTATCCCAAAAGAGAACCTTGATGTGGTCTTTGCGCTTGTTGAGGAAAATAAAAAAGGCTCCCGACAATAGCTCTTGCGGAAACAGATGATCTACAAGAGTGCTGAGGCCTTCAAAGCTTTTCCCTATATTGATCGGCTGTTGGCAGAAGAAAAGACGAGCGTTGACTGGGATGCTCAACATTTCAGCTCCATCAATAAAGCCAAACAAGTTTTTAGAGTTGAACGTTCAAAGTGCTTGTCCAGATGCAGGCAAATGCCATTGCATTCGATTGCGATGCCGGTTTTGTTCTGTGCCGGCAGTTCAGAGAAAGAGGAGCGGTTCAACACGTTTTTGGGGAGAAGACGTTTTTTCCAGTAATGAAAGGAGCAGGCGGTGACATTATTTTCATGGCACCATTTTTCAATGGATTGCCCGCTCAATTTTTGCTGACGGATTTTTTCTTCCCATTCAAACACTTTTTCTGGAGATGATGGCTGTGACATAGAATTCCTTTGGTTTTGTTTGACCACAAGGATTTCACAACCGGCCACCGGCTAAAAGATGGCTTTATTTCCCGGTTACCAGAAAGTCAGAGAAGTGAAATTCATGGCGAAGTTGTTTGAAAGGGCGAGAATAAGTGACCAGCATCGATTTAATCTTAGATTTGATCCGAGTGGAGGACCTCCTCTTATTCCGATTGACACTGAGGTTTGTCATCAAAATAGTGATATCTGTCTGGGTATCGAAGGGACCCAAGGAGTCGAATTGAGTCCTAGAGGAGTCGAATTAATTGATCACTTTCGCGAAGGGCTTATTCAAAACGGAATCCCCTTTCGTTGCTTACCTTTGAGCACACAGGACTTAGCTATGTTAATGGGAAATGTAAATGTTGAGAAAATTACTGAGGGAGTGTTGAGTTATCTAAGGCAAAATAACTTGGGTGGAAATGATCCGACTATAGCAGAGCAAATTAAAGTTCGTGTTCGGCAAGATATTATGAATAGAGATGTCCCGATGTTTACACGTGTGGGTCACCAAGTTTTTTACGGCTTACCTGGGGATCTAGTAATTGGAAGCCAAATCCTGTAAAATATACTTATATCAAAGGTTGTTATTATGTCATTTCCTCCAGCTTTTCCGATTAAAGACTTTAGTTTTATTGATTTTAGTAGCTTTTGCAACAAAGCCAATTTAACTTTACATAAAGTTGAACTTCAATGTTTGGAGGTAGCGGAACGGGAGAGAGAGCCAGGCAAAATCAACGACCCATCCGAAGTTAGAGCTCATGCCACGAGGATTGCAGAACAAGGGTTACAAAATTTAAAAGCAGCTCTCGAAAAGGATTTTGATCCACTTCAGGAGAGGGATAATATTGAGATTTATGTAAATGGAAATAGGGAAACGTTTCTTTTCAAAAGCAAATTTCTTGGAGATATCATCAAGGTCCTCAATGGTAAAATGGATGCGCCAAAGGATGACCCTTCCATGTCTGATGAATCTGGCTATGCTTCATCCTGATGAGATCAGATTCCATAGAAACAAGGCGAAAGAGGACTTTCACTACAAGCGCTAAAGCGGGATTTAAAGTATTTATCGATCAATAGATGATTAATTTCACAACCTCTTCAGGAATTCCCTATCTAGACGGATTTTTGCAACTGCCTCTAAAGCCTAAGCTACAAAAATTGGTGGCCGATTATCCGCCGACAGGCGCTTGTTCGTTTTATTCCAAATTTGGCCTCTTCGCTCACGCTCGGTTGTAAAGAGCTCTATAAACACCAATGCCGACGGAGGTTGCCAGATTGAGGCAACGTTTACCTTCTACCATGGGGATTTTGACGAAATGATCGGGCCATTTTTCGTGGAAATAGGGTGGCAGCCCTGTCGTTTCGGAACCAAAGATCAAGATATGATCTAAAGAGTAATTTTCTTCGTAGTAAAGCTTGTTCGTCTTAGACGAAAAAAATGAGAACGGTTTTTTTTCTGATTCTAAATATTCTTCTAGATTGTCGATCAGTTGAACATCAACTCCTTCCCAGTAATCAAGCCCGGCCCGTTTTAGATGTTTGCTAGAAACGGAAAAGCCTAAGGGCCTGACAAGGACAAGTTTTGATCCTGTGACTGAGGCTGTGCGAACGACATTCCCCGTATTTTGGGGAATGTCGGGTTGAAAAAGGACGATCGTTAGCAATTAATGGGCGTTTTCGTAGACTTGGTTTGTGTCGTAATCTTTATCTTTTGGTGTAGTGGCTTTCAATACATCCACTTCAAAGATCAGGAGGGAATTAGGTGGCAGTTGCCCTTGTGTTCCATAAGCTAAGTCTGGGTGGATATAAAGAACTCTCTTTTCTCCCTCTTTCATACCAGCTATCCCTTTGCTAAAACCAGGAACAGTTTTAGAAAGATCGATGGTAATGGGACCCATATCTTCTGAAGAGCTGAATACTTCGCCGTCGGCCAATTTACCAGTGAAATTAATTTCTGGAGAGCCGCCAACTGGGACCACTTCGCCTGATCCATTCTTTATGATTTTGTACTGAAGTTTTCCATTTTCAAGCGATCTAACATCAGCTTCTTTCCCATTCTTTTTGAGGAAGTCTTCCGCTGTTTTTAGGTTCTCTTCTGCCATATGGTTGATCAGTTTTTCTTGAACAGCAGCCATCCCTTGTTCGTACTGCTCGTCAGTTAGGGGAGCAGGTTTTCCATCAGCTCCGTTTTTGATCCCTTGAATAAGGCTATCTAGATCGAATGAGAAACCAGGTCCCTTCAGGCTACGGCCAATGAGGTTTCCAAATGTTTCTGAGAGCTTTTTAAGATCTGGCTCTTGGGTAGTGTCTGCTGCCAACAAGAGTGGAATACAGATGCAAAAGGCTAAAAGTGATTTAAGCATGTTTCTCAATTGGTTTTAAGTTTAGAGTGGATATCATCAATTGCCTTCGAAAGTGACTGAAGACCTTGAGATGTTTGCTCTAGAAGAGCATTTGAAATGATTTTGTTTTCCATCAGATGTGAAAGTCGATCCCACTTTCTAGACAAGGAAGGGAGCTCGGTTTCAAGAATAAGGAAATGGGTGATCTGATCGAGAGGAAGGGATAATTCTTTGCCTGTTTCCATGATTTTTAATTTGGCCTCTCCCTTAACACACTCATCATCTCCGAGAATCAATACCCGCTTAACACCCGATTCATGAGCCTCTTGTAACCTTTTTGCAAGCTTTTTCTTTGATAGATCGATCGTGGAGGCAATACCTTCATTGCGTAGTTCTTTTACAAGAGCATATCCGGTCAAAATGGCTTTTTCACCCATGGGGATGACAGAAAGCTCAAGACGGGCTTTCGAGGCACTGAAGACCTCTTGTTTCAGGCCGATCTGGATCATCCTTTCCATGCCAGCTCCAAAGCCTATCGCAGGTAAATCTGGCCCGCCAATAACTTTTAAAAGTCCATCGTAACGGCCTCCACCGCCTAAACTGTTTTGAGCTCCTAGTTGATCGGTAACCACCTCAAAAACGGTGTGATTATAATAATCAAGACCTCGAACGAGGCTAGGGTTGATTGAAAAAGGGATTTTCAGAAGAGCAAGCCATTTTTTCACTTTGTCAAAATGGGCTTTAGACTCTTCGTTAAGAAAATTGAGGATCGAAGGGGCATTTTTATTGATTTCCTTATCTTGAGGTTCCTTTGAATCGAGTATTCTAAGAGGGTTTGTATCCAGACGACGTTGACTGTCTGCAGATAGGGATGCTTTGAGGGGGGTGTAATAAGCTATAAGCCCCTCTAGGTATTTTGCACGGCATTCTTTGGTGCCGAGAGAATTGAGCTCTAATTTAAGCCCTTTTAACCCCATTTTAGAATAAAGGCTGAAAAGTAGATCGATCAGCTCCACATCAGCTTCAGGATCATTTGAGCCGATAACCTCTGCTCCAAATTGGTGGTGCTGACGATAGCGGCCAGCTTGAGGGCGATCGTAGCGGAACATGGGGCCGATATAAAATAGTTTTCGGTGTTTTTTTTGCCACTCTTGATCTTGGTCTTTGAAAAGTCGGAGTGCGGGCGCTGTCCCCTCTGGACGGAGGGCTATATCCCGTTCTCCTTTATCTAAAAACCGATAGAGTTCTTTTGAACCAATATCAGAAGCTTCCCCTACAGACCGTAAAAATAATTCAGATCTCTCTAAAATAGGGGTACGGATCTCTTCAAATCCATAGGTGGCACAGGTTGAGCGGATCAGCTCTTCCAATGTTTGCCAGATTTCGGTCGATTGCCAAATTTCTTTTTTGTCTTCAGGGACAATGTCGAAAAGGCCTGGGAGAATTTCGTAGCTGCTCATGAATTGTCCAGTTTACGGATAAATCTCACCTGAAAGCAAGCTATCCTCTTTTTGAGATAGATCTTTATCGATATGTGAAAGATAGAATTCACGCTTGTCGCTTTCAGTGATATATCCATTTTTTAAAATACGACCTACCATCCAACGGAGATCTTCCCGATCGAAGTTTTCAGAACCTTCAATATGGGGCACCCAAAGGAGAGTCTCTAACTTATAGATCACTAAAGACCGCAGCTGTGTTTGCCAAGAATTTAACTCATGGTTATTCGAGAAAATTTCTTGGTTGAGAAGGTCATGGGCCATAGCGACAGTTTGATCTAATATGGCAAGCGTATTGGCTTTTTGGATCTCTGAAAAAAGTGTTTCTAATTGCTCTAGACCAGGGTGAAGGGTCATGATGGGGCGTATTGAGGGGATAAGTCCTTCCTCATCATACCCTACTTCTACACCAGCCAAATCGAGGATGGTAGAGAAAAGGGAGACATTTAATTCTCCCGTTTGAAAAACATATTTTTCGCAAAGGGTGTTCACAGCCAAATCTATCTCAGCTTGTTCTCTTCTCAGAGCATCTCTAAAAGCCTCATATACGAGTTGGTATCGGAGGAAAAATTGACGGTCTGTATGGATGATATGGTCTTCTAATAAGCCCACTATAGAGGCGTAATAAGGCCGAAGATGCTCTTGCCTTACCTCAAGAAGATGGACCAACTCTTTATAGAGAGGGTGTTCTTGATAAGAGGCAAGTGGATCGGTAGCTTCATTTTTAGATTCGTCATGATTCTCATTGGGAGCTCGGTGTCCCATCATGAGAAGATGGCATTTACCAAGATTTCCTTTTTCATCGATCTCAAGGTATCCAATGAGATGGTTAGATTCGGCGCACTCTTCTGAAAGGACTTTTCTGGCATCGATGGCACTTTCAATACCAAGGGCTGTATAAAAAATCATCAGTGGGAAGCGCTCTCTTAAAGCAACTTCCTTTTTTAGGAGGTCAAGATCTTCCTTCTCTTCGCCTAATCCCTGAGCCATTTCAACTAAATGTTGATTGAAGAGGTAATAACGAGGGGCATTGTAAATGAAATGGCTTCCTCTTGGATCGACATAACTCAGCTCTTCTGGAGGTGCAAACCCGTCGCTTTCATTTTCTGTTGCAAGCACTTTTAGAGGAATTTCTTCCATTTCTCTGATTTTTTGAGTGACTAAAGAAAGGTTAGTCCCCTCGAGGCCGCCAACTTTTTCTGCAAGTAGTCTATTAAGCTCTTTGAGATCTTGTGTTGTTCTTACAACCATCTCATCTGAATCTAAGATCAGAGTCCAGGCAGGGACTAACCATTGAAAGAAATTGTATTCTGGTTGAGCCAGAATAATGAACCGCTCTAAATCTCCATCTGAATAGATCCGAATATGGTGATCTGCCCCTATGATGTGGCCTTCCTTATCGATCCAATTCAGTTCAACGGCATTTGGTTTGAGAACCTTTGGTGCGATCCCTTTTAAGAATTCTGGATCCAGAAAATTCTTATGCGTGGGTTCAATGCTGTAAAGTTGTGCATAAGTCAGCAACATCCCTAAATCTGCTAGTTGCCTTCCCGCCACGATCTTTTCATTTTGTGCTTTCTCCCTCATGGTCAATGTGAAGGCAAGGCCAAAAAGGGCAGTAAAAATGAGCACTAGTCCTGTCAATAAAAGCCAAACATGAAGTGGGGATTCTGTGTGTTCGGGCGAAAGCCTTTCGATCAGGTTTGTTTCACGCGCTGCTTCTAAGGGAGGCGAATGGGCCGATGTTTTTTCTTTTAATGGGGGTGGTAACGATAAAGGAGTTCCTACCGTCGCTTCATCTTCGGGATGCGCAGGAGAGGCGAGTTGAAAAAATGTGATTGTTGATTTGCCAAGAGAGATCACATCGCCCGATTTAAGTCTTTTTTTCCAAAAAGGGATACCACTAACGAGAGTATGGGGATCGTGACCTACGTTTTCAGCAAAATAATCTTTTCCTTTTCGAAAAATTATGAGATGAACAGGTAATAGGGTAGGATCGGAAAGCGTTAGGTCGACTGGGGGCGAACCCTTAGAGCCAAGAACAAGTTTAGCTTGGTCGAAAACGTAAGAGAGTTCTGAAGATTCTCGTTTGATGTTGAGTTGGAACATGGCACAGGCAAGATTCCCTATTCTTCTAACAGAGGAATGGGGGTGGCGTCAATAAGGATTACACTCTTTATAATTTTTTTTTACTAGTAGATTGTTAAAGATCAATGTTATAATAGAATACACTAGATAAGAGCTTGCGAAGATTTTGGTAGACCCATTAGCTTTGATGGACCTGAAACGAGTTATGTAATGAAGTTATTCAAATTTCTACAACCGGCCCCCTATATTGATCCAATAGAGGATCAAGCAGAAGTTCAGAAAGAATATAAGGCCTGGCGTTGGAGAATTTTCTACTCGATGTTCATCGGGTACATGTTCTACTACTTCTCGAGAATGAGCTTCACCTTTGCTATGCCCGGCCTGATTTCTGACTTAGGGTATGAGAAGGCAGATCTTGGAATAGTCGCCACCTTTTTAGCCATTAGCTATGGAACAAGTAAATTTGTCAGTGGGTTGATTGGCGATCGGTCGAATCCCCGCTTCATGATGGCTGCCGGGTTGATACTTACCGGTATCTTAAACATCTGTATCGGTCTTTCCTCAAGTCTTGTTTTTTTCTGCCTTTTCATGGCATTGAACGGCCTTTTTCAGGGTTTTGGCTGGCCCCCGTGCGCAAGATTATTGACTCATTGGTATTCCCAATCTGAAAGGGGAACTTGGTGGTCCTTCTGGAACATTTCTCACAATTTAGGTGCTGGTCTTATCGCCCTCATCGTCAGTTTCGCTTTACAATACTATGGTTGGCGTTATGGGATGTATATCCCTGGTGTGATCTGTATTTTTGGTGGGCTCTTCACCCTCAACCGTCTTCGTGATACACCTCAATCGCTCGGGCTGCCCTCGATCGAGGTTTTTCGAAATGACTTTAGTGGGCAGGAGAAAAATAATCGTAGTTTGGAAGAAAAAGAACTGACCACCAAACAGATTCTTTTCGACTATATTTTGAACAATAAGTTCATCTGGCTCCTTGCCTTTGCCTATCTCTTCATCTATGTCGTACGGTCTGGATTTGCCACATGGACGCAACTTTATTTGATCGAAGCCAGAAATTATACACCGATGGAAGCTGGTACTCCGATTGTCCTATTTGAAGTGGGAGGAGTGCTTGGCAGCCTTTTTGCTGGTTGGTTTTCTGACAGCTTCACTAAAGGGCGGCGTGGTCCTGTTAATATCTTTTTTGCTTTTGCCCTACTTGCAGCTTGTTTCTTTTTCTGGCTCGTCCCCCCAGGTTTTTGGGTTTTAGATTATATCTCCGTATTCGTGATCGGCTTTTTTGTCTTTGGACCACAGATGATGTTGGGCCTTGCCGCAGCGGAATTGGCCCACAAAAAGGCATCGGGGACAGCGACCGGTTTTATCGGGCTTTTTGCCTATCTAGGTGCAGCGCTTACTGGTTACCCATTGGGTAAGATTGCTGACATCTGGGGATGGAATGGATTCTTTCTAAGTATGTGCATCTGCTGCGCCTGTGCCGCTGTGTTGCTGATACCAACCTGGTCCTTGACAGCGAGAAAAGCGGCAGATACCAAACCAGCTAAAGCGTAAAGGCCGCTATCTTCGTCGCGCTCGGGCGCTCTAAAAGTTCTGTCTATTAAGCAAAAAACCAGAAATTTCGTTTATTTCGCGGAGCGTTTGGAGCGAAACTCTTGTTTTGCTTTTATCAAAATTTTTCCAAAAACGCTCTTAAAACTATGCTAAAGAGGACTCAGAGCACTCCAAACGCTAAAGCGCAATTTAAATTATTTATCTGGGTAATGAGGTTTCAGGCAACATCGTATTGTTGATTTCGAACCCAGGGCAACCAGAGGATGTTGCAATTTAAGATCTTTAGGCTATTGTCAGGGCAAATTTTCGCCTAATAAACGCTTAGCTTAGGAGCGATTAGAGAACTCCAAACATAGTTACGAAGAAGATGATTTATTATGCATTGATGAGCTTCCGTGCCCATCCGCTCCATCCTTAGGTGGTCCACACAGAATCTCTACAGTTTTTTCATAAGAACTGACATCAGTAGAAAGAGCTGACAGGTGATCTCTAAATAGAATGGGATGGCTAAACTCAATAACCCCTTCACCTGCTTTGTATATGAGCTGACCCTCTAATGCTTTTTTAATATTATCATCATCAATCTTCAGTTTATTCCGTTCTCTAGTTTTCATTTCGCCAAGGCTTGATTTTAGTGTTTTAATAATTTTTTGGTCTTTCTCTGGATCGGCAATCGTTGTTTTGTTACCCATTTGTTTAGCCACTGCTATAGACACATGAAGAAGAACAAGTGGTTCCAAATGTAGTCTTCTAGATTCACGTTGAATGTTTTCACAGATCAGCTGCCTTGTTAGCCTTGAGGTAGTCAAATCTTTCAAATCTTTCGAGTTTGTTTCTGGAAGAATTCTTAATAGTACATTTAGATAAAATGGGTTAGTCAAAATAGTCGACCTCCAAGTTGGCCCTTTAGCACGCGAGTCAAATTTAGCAATATGGTCTCTTATTTTTTGTATGGCTGCATCGTACTGGCCTTTACTCCAAGGCGTCGGTCTTCCTACTCCCCCCATTTTACTTAGCCATTCTGTTAAGAAATTATCAGTATTTACTGGAGTAATCATTTCGAAAGTTGCATCTTCAGTCGGAGAGGGTTTGAAATGCTGCATGCTATCCGTTAATTCCGATGTTTCACTTGTTCGTCCAGGCCTAGTTGTGATCACCAATTTTAAAAGTGGCCATGAGCCAAATTCATTTAACGTATAGATATTGGGGAATTGATCCCCCGGCTTATGTGGAAGAGCGGCAATAGCCTCATCGTATCCGTCGGCAAAAATTACATACCTACGGTTCCTCACAACCGTATTATTCTCTATTCCCTCCTTTACAAAAAAATGGGGTGCGATTTTACTCAGTTGGTCTTTTATTTTTCCCAGAGATACAAAAAGTGGGACATAGCCATTAGTGTCACAATCTTTTTCGCCATTCCAAGCCCCTGCAACAAATTTTCTGGTGGAATGGGTTTTACCACTTCCGGCTTCACCAGTGATAACCAGCGCTTTTTGGTCCTTCTCTTTCAAAAAATTTCTGAAGATTTCGAAAAGATCTTTAGGGCCGGACTGACGGACATTTTTTGCTTCCAACGGATAGTAAAATTCTCTATCTAGTTCAGTAAAAGTGGCAAAAAAACGGTCTCTCCAACCTCGTAGATTATGTTGCCAGATAAAAGTGTCTCCTGTCCCTACAACATTGTTAAAAAGATCTCCCTGAGCTCCAGGATGCTCTAAAAAGTCCTCCACACCTGTTGAATCAACAAATTTTAGACCATCCTGTTTAGCCTCAACTTGAAGTTTTTCATGCAAACTTTCTGCGAACTGACGCACCGAACCTTTATTGTGAAACATTGTATGGTAAATGATAGAGAGAATTTCTTGGGCAACCAAAGGTCGCAAAGCTGCATCTTTCACACTCAGTTGGTCATTAGGAGGTTTGGCTCGGTTATAATGAAAAATGGAGTTTAAAACTTTAAGGGCAGAAATTGCGTGCTCAGGAAATTTTTGAATGGACCCTTTACAAAGGGCTAAAACACCTTTTGTGAAGTAAAAATGTTGAAAGTTCTCTATATCCTTGAACTTGCTAAGGTCTTGTGAGGCTAACGCAGCTGCTAATTGTTCAAGTGAGGCACCTTCTGAAACTCTGGTGACGTTATCAATAAGAGACACAAGGGGAGGGAACCAGGAAGCCTCCTTGGGGGTTAAGCTAAAAGCTTTTTTAAATTCTGCTGCTGCATCCCAAGCTGGAAGGATGTTTTGTGTTTGGTAAATTGAAGCTAGATGCCCAAGCCCCTTTAAAAAATGTAGGGCTTTCCGTACCCCTTTATGTACCGCATTTTCATCATCTCCGAGCGCTAAAACAGATTGCATTGCAAAATGTGCTGTAAAAGCAACATCAGGATCTTTACTCTTCTGATATTGCGCTATGACTTTAACGAGCGGTTCAAAGACAGCTTTTCTGTTTAGCCCTCGCACACCTAAAAAGAACATGGACTGCAATGTAACAAGCAGGGCCTTAAGAGGCCTCAATGAGAATTTCTTATCGATGCGCTGGTTAATATCATTTTCTAGAATTTGGCTAATCTTTGTTGATAAAGCTACAAGTTCATGAGGTGCTAATATAAAACTATCATAATCCTCCTCAGTTGGACCGTTGGGGTCATTACAGCGAGATACAAGATCGGTGACATGTAGGGTATTTTCTATACCAAGGATTTGAATATAACCATTTTGCAGATGAATTGCTTCCACTGCATCGTTTGAATTAAACCCTGATCCTAAAACTTTTAAGACCTCTCGTCTTTTATTTTTATCCTCTATGGAAGAGTACAGGCTAATTATTTCAGCTAATTCTGCTGGCGAATGGTCAGCAGTAAATTTCTTGGTGATAGCGGCCATGCAGTCACGAGCTACTTCATCATCAACTTTTTTCTGAGTGAGAAAACCTGAGAGAGCAGCTGAGTGATCGACTGCCTCAAAAAAAGGTGGGCTAGATCCTCCGAAGTGCGATTGATGTATATAGATATGGACTCTAAAACTAGAAACGGCTTGAGGTTCCTCCTCCAAACGGTAGTTAAACATAGCCTCCACTCCATCAACTTCAGCTTGTTGCTTACTGTTTTTTTTGATGCTCTCGATAAGCTGGTCTAAGGACACTCCTTCAACTCCGTGCCAAATGACGTTGACGTTTTCAATTTTCTTATTTGAATCTAAAATGAGAGAAAATTTTGCAATGCTTTGGACTCTCGTAACATCAAAGCGAACCTGAAGAGAGATTGTTCCATTATAAGTACGCAGATTGTCGCCAAAAAAAGAGATCTGGTGCGGTTTTGCAGGCTCTCTTAAGAGGGGTGATAAAGGCTGACTCATGAGATTCCTTAAATGTCTTAAGTGGTTGCCCACTATCATTAATTTATCCAAAAATGTCAATTTACCTATCTTCACTTTGGTCGAAAATAAATCGTTAGAATACAAATCGTTAATTGTCAACTGCTTGCGCAGTTGTTTTAATGTCGTTAGGATAGTTTGTGGAAATAAAATGTGTCTTCAAATATGTTGTGCAAACTTGTTCTCTGGAATTTTGTGATTTCAAGAGGCAGCTAACATTAGCAACTTAGGTAATAGTTTCATGGCGATTCAAGCTCAGCATCCTCTATACCTCAGTCCCTTGAGCGACAAAAAAATTGATTTCAATGCAAGGTTGGAGACATACGCGCAAAATTTTGATGATGCAATGGACTCAGACGTCAGAGTAAAGGAGTTGTGGGAGATAGTTGCAAATTCATTCGTTGTATCAGAAGCCAGTTCGAAATCGAAACGTCATGAACCCAAAAAGCCTTGCCGCCTTAGAGTTTCTCGAGCGATGGCTCTCTTGAACCAGCTTGCTCTATATGGGGTAAATACCTCCGTATCTTTTGTTTGTTACAAATTGTCCAATATTTTTATTGATGGAGTAGATTTAACAGGCGCTGATTTGCGATGTACTAAGTTGGAATCGGCAATGTTTAGAGAGTGCACGCTTGATCTTGCCAATTTCACACGATCAGAAATGAAGGATATTAAATTTCTCAAATGTAAATTGAGAGGTGCCAACTTCACAGACAGTGATCTAAGGAGATCTGCTTTTGTATTGTCTGATTTGGCGAATGCTATATTTTTTTCTGCAAACTTAGAGGGGGGCCGTTGGATTGAGGTGAAGATGGCTGGAATCAAATTGTCTCCCCCCTCTATCCCTTGTGAGGGCTATTTGCAAATTGCAAGTTCTGAAAGTGGTGAATTTTTTGCACTGATTAAAAATAAGCAGAAGAAAAATGTGCAAGATCCTGAACCAAAGACACTGCTCCTGGAAATTTGGTCCATATTAAAGTGTGCGCTTTTAAGGGTATTAGAAATTCCTAAAAAAGCTATTGGTAAAAATGAAAAGGGGCTCTACCTGACATTTTCTGAAGATGGCAAATATCTTGCTTTGGGGCATCCTGATGGCGAAGTTTCTCTTTTTTCTTGGGGACTTCCTGGTTCAGAAGTGTCCGATCCTTTTTCGGAGAAACCTCAATTCGTTTTTCTTGAACCAGAAAATAAAAATTGCCTAAACAAGTCAGCATCAGTGACTTTTAATAAAGCGGTTTTTCATAACGATAACAGGGCATTGTTCCTTGACTACACTTACAAAACCAATAGAAAAATTTGCAAAATTGCAATCTCCTGTATGGGCCCAATGTTTGTCGTCAATCGTATGAATGTGTCAACAAGTCCTTACAGAGTCCCTGGTCATTCAAAGGAATTATTTTTGAAAGATGATGATCCAGAGTACCGTCTTGTGACTCTACCTGAGCGTGCACCTCTATACAAAAATAACGGAACCGTTTTTTATTTGGATGGGCCTAATGTACAAGAGTTGCATATAGCTACAGGAACTTCAGCAACTTTGACCAGGTTGGAATCCAATGTAATGATCAGTTGGTTTGAAATAAATAGAAATAATGAATCAAGCCATATCTATTTTGGAACACTACGAGGAAATACAATCTTCAGAAAAAAAATAGGGGATACTTTTTTGAACGATGAGGTGTGTCTGTCTTTTACAGACACACCTAATAAGATAATATCTCTAAATAATGGCTTTCTCTGTTGCTTTTTCAATAAAAAACTGGTTTTAGTTAGAGTTGGAGATAAAGCAAATTTTAGTGGATTAAAGATTAAAGAAGCAGATACCACCTCCGATGAGGAAGAGCGTTTGTTAGCGACTCTAGCAGGCCTGGGAGCCATTATCTTATCACAAAATTAACTGGATGGTGCACCTAGGATATTCGTTGCACAAAATTTTTCATTTGAGATAACTGGCAATCTCTTTTTTTCAAAACCCTTTGAAGCGCGTTGACCGGTACCTAGAAGTTTTTGGGTATCCCCCTCCCCCTTTTTCACAAAGTGGTTTACACTGTAAGAAATGTCCTTTGTTCCGCTGCATGCCCATTCCCAGTATTCCATTTTGGAATCGTCTGCCTCGCTTGAAGCTATGGTCGAAAAAGCCAAACTCTGTGGCATGCCCGCCTGTGCCCTGACCGACCGGGGCAATCTCTATGGAGCAGTCGAGTTTTACAAAGCTGCAGAAGCCCAAAAAATAAAGCCCATCATTGGTTGCGAGCTCTATTTAGCTCCCCAATCAAGACTGATCAAAAAGAAATGTCCTGAAACCGATCGGGCCTCGTTCCCTTTAACATTATTGGCAAAAGATAAAGCTGGTTACACAAACCTCTGTAAATTGTCTTCCATTGGTTTTCTGGAAGGGTTTTATTACGATCCAAGGATAGATTTAGAACTTCTGGCTAAGTATAGGGAAGGGTTGATTTGCTTGACCGGCAATACGCAGGGTAGATTGGCTTATGAGATTCTGAAAGGGTCGCTGGATAAAGCGGAAGGCTGGATTGAGACCCTTAAAGGGTTGTTCGGAGAGGATCTTTACCTAGAGGTGATGTCTCATCCGATGACAGAGGAGGAGATCCGGCTCGATGGGATGAAAGAGGAGCCTTGGCTTTACCAAAGCTATCTCGATTTTATAGAACGGGAAAAAAAAGTAACGGAAGGGATTTTTCTTTTAAGCGAAAAGGTCAAAGTCCCTTGTGTTTTGACTCAAGATTCTCACTATATCGAGCGGGATGATTGGAAACCGCACGAGATTCTGTTGAATATCCAGTCGGGAGAGCCAACCGAAATTTGGGAGAGAGACTCACTTGGTAATTTGAAGAGACGCCTTCCGAATCCTAAGCGACGTGCTTTCCCTTCCCATTCGTTCCATTTCAAAACCGCGGATGAGATGGGTCAGCTTTTTCCTGGAAGAAAAGATCTTTTAGAAAGAACGGTTGAAATTGCCGACAAGTGTTCATTGAAGCTTGATTTCAAGACAAAACATTACCCTGTCTATGTTCCGCCTAACAATGAAACGGTTGTCGATTATTTATGGAAGCTATGCCGAGAGGGCATTCCAAAAAGATACACTCAAGAACGGCTAGCAAAAGTTAAAGAACTTTTTCCAGATAAAGACCCCTTGAAAGTGGTAGAAGATCGTCTTGCCTACGAGATGAGTGTCATTGTCCCAAAAGGGATGAGTGACTACCTCCTCATTGTGTGGGATTTTATCCACTGGGCCAAGACACAAGGGATTCCTGTGGGGCCTGGAAGGGGATCGGGAGCCGGTTCCATTGTCCTCTACCTGATTGGTGTTACCGACATCGAACCGCTCCGCTTCCACCTGTTTTTTGAGCGTTTCATCAACCCAGAAAGGATCTCCTATCCTGATATCGACGTCGATATTTGTATGGAACGACGTGGAGAGGTGATCCACTATACCATGCAGAAGTATGGGAAAGACAACGTTGCCCAGATCATCACCTTCGGTACCATGAAGGCCAAAATGGCCATCAAAGATGTGGGCCGGGTATTGAATGTTCCTTTACCGAAAGTGAACGAGATTGCCAAGCTTGTTCCTGAAGATCTGAATATCACGATTGATAAGGCGCTAGAAAAAGACCCTGGACTACTTGCCCTTTATGAAAGTGATGAAGATGCAAAACGAGTTTTAGATATAGCCAGAAAGCTAGAAGGTTCAATCAGGAATACTGGTGTCCATGCTGCAGGGCTTGTGGTGTCTGGTCAGCCTCTGACAGATCACATCCCGATCGCTAATGCGAAAGATTCAGACATTCCTGTGACCCAGTTTTCGATGAAGCCAGTCGAAATGGTAGGTATGTTGAAAATCGACTTCCTCGGTTTGAAAACGTTGACCTCGATCCAGATGAGTGTTGAGGCTATAAAAGAGCGGACAGGCAGAGAAATTGACTGGGTCAATTTGCCTTTAGACGATAGAAAGGCCTTCGACTTATTAAACCACGGAAAAACGCTTGGTATCTTCCAGTTGGAATCTGGTGGGATGCAAGATTTGGCTAAAAATCTCCATCTTGACAAGTTTGAAGAGATCATTGCGGTGACCTCTTTGTACCGTCCAGGTCCGATGGATATGATCCCTTCCTTTATCAACCGGAAACATGGAAGAGAGCCGATTGAAATCGACCATCCCTGGATGGATGAGATTTTGAAAGAGACCTATGGGATCATGGTCTACCAGGAGCAGGTGATGCAGATGGCCAGTAAATTGGCCAACTATTCGCTTGGCGAAGGGGATATTTTGCGCCGGGCGATGGGGAAAAAAGACCTCGATACAATGGCCGAGCAACGGGTGAAGTTTAAACAAGGCTGTTTGCAAAATGGGATCGAAGAGGCCATATCGATGGCTATTTTCGATAAAATGGAGAAGTTTGCTTCGTATGGTTTTAACAAGTCCCACGCGGCAGCTTACGGTTATCTCACCTATGTGACAGCCTATTTAAAGAGCAACTATCCAATGGACTGGATGGCCGCTTTGATGACATGTGACAGTCACGATGTGTCAAAAATTGCCAAGTTCATTGGCGAATGTCAGACCATGGGTATCACCCTTTTAACGCCCGATTTGAACGAGTCGAACAAAAACTTTTTTGCCGCCAAAGAGGGTATCCGTTTTGCAATGGGAGGTATCAAAGGGCTTGGAGAGGGTGTTGTAGAGGCCATTATAGAGGAGCGGAAAGCCAATGGCCGATTCAAAAGCCTTTACGACTTTTTGCAACGGATGGATTTCAAGAAAATCGGCAAAAAAGGGGTTGAGCTTTTAGTAGAATCTGGCTGTTTTGGGTTCACAGGATGGACCAAAGATGAGTTGAGAACGAGTATTGATCCTATTTATGAGACGATTTCAAAAGAGAAAAAAGAAAGTTCTCTTGGTTTCATGAATATGTTTGGGGGAGGAGAAGATGCCGATTCCCGTTTTCTAACACCTCCTAAAGTCCTTAAAGAAACATCGATGATGGAAGATCTTTTTAAACAAAAAGAACTTCTTGGGTTTTTCTTAACCGGACATCCCCTTGACCATTACAAAGATCTTCTTCTCCGGGCAGGCTGTTTGCCCCTTTCGCGCAGCTCAGATGAGCCTACCGTTTTTCGTTCAGCATTCCTTGTAGAAGAGATCAAAACCCGCTTTGCTTCCAAAAGTCAGAAAAAGTTTGCCATCTTGACTGTCAGCGATAAAGAAGATCGGATGGAATTGCCGGTTTGGCCCGAGTTGTACGAGAAGTTGGGAGAGCATCTGTTTGAAAACAAGCTCTACCTTGGGGTGATTGAGCTATCTGGATCTGCAGATGATAGAAGATTGTCGGCAATATGGTTTCAGGAGCTTTCACAGGTAGACGAAGCGTCGCTTGCCGAATGTGACAGAGAATATGACAGAGGCAAATCGAGGCAGGAGTTTAGAAAAAATCTGCCGAAAGAAAAGCCGCAAGAAAAGAAAAATGAGGAGAGTGCTTTAGCCATGGGACCGATAAAAATTAAAGGGGACTTAAGGAGGATGCGTTTAAGTCATGTTCTGGCCCTGAAAAAGTTGTTCAGAGCCCATCCAGGGAAGCGTCCTATCCATTTAGAATTCCATGTCGAGGGGGCAGAGAAGGCCTCTTTAGTGATCCCTGAAGCATGGGGAGTCGATCCGACCCCTGCTTTATTTGAGAAAATCAAGGTTTTACCTTTTGAGGTTCTGTGAACGTCCCTTTTCGCACTTACCATTTACGAGCTTTTTTTGATGGTTGGGATGGACAGATCCCTCTGGATCTGGCTTTATACCACTATTTCAAAGAGAGACGTGCTCTCGGTTCAAAAGATCGAAAAGCGGTCACAACAGCTGTCTACGACATTGTAAAATGGAAACGACTGATCGATTTCCCCGAAGAGAATTTGATGATGGACGATCGGATCGATGAATATCTTCATGGTCATTTCAGAGAAAGAAAAGATGTTCCTGGTGCTGTCAGGGTCAGTCTCCCAGATTTTTTATGGGATCGGCTTGTGAAAGCCTATGGTGAAGAGAAGGCATTCAAGATCGGGGAGATATTGAATACCCGCGCCCCATTAACACTTCGGGTGAATACCCTGAAAACTACACGAGACACCCTTCTCGAAAATTTGAAAAATAAGATTGACGTTGCTCCAACCAGCCGTTCACCTTGGGGTATCCACGTTTTAGAGGGGGCCAAAGTCAGGCAATTACCTGAGCATGAAAAGGGTCTTTTTGAAATTCAGGATGAGGGGAGCCAACTTTTATCTCAGGAAATTGCGATCAAACCAGGTGAGCTTTTTTTAGATTATTGTGCCGGATCTGGAGGGAAATCTCTGGCTGTCGCCATGCAAATGAAGGGAAAAGGGCAACTTTTTTTACATGATGTAAGAAAAAAAAGTTTAACAGAGGCCAAAGAACGGTTAGCAAGGGCCGGCATCCAAAATTATCAAATGTTAAACAATAAGCACAAAAAAGGGATCGACTGGGTCTTAGTCGATGCCCCTTGTAGCGGAACTGGGACATTAAGACGGAGCCCAGAAATGAAGTGGAAGCTAACAGAAGATTCAATCGCCCGTTTTGTCCAGTTACAGAGAGAAGTGATTGCAGAGGCGCTCCCTTTTTGCAAGCCAAACGGTCATTTTGTCTACGCTACCTGCAGTCTTTTACAAGAAGAAAACGAGGAGCAAGTTGAATACATTTTGGCTCATTACCCAGTGAAGCTTGTCTCAACGCTGAAGATTTTGCCGGAAGAGAACGGCCCAGATGGCTTCTTCTCTGCCCACTTCACAGTTTTGCCCTCGAACGGCTCTTAAAAAATTCATTACGAAGGGACGAGGGAGATGCTTTTGCTTCCTAACGGCGAAATAGGGTAATATCTTGGGCATATGAAATATTCGATCCTTCTTTCCATTCTATTATCAGTAGCCTCGTTAAGTGCTGACCTCCCTTATAAAGAGGGGGAGTTTGAGATTTTAGTACAAAATAGGGTGATGGCCCAAGTCAACGGCAAGCCAATCACTGCTCTTGATGTGATCAAGCGGATGGATTTCCTCTTCTATCGCCAATTCCCTGAGTACATGGCCTCAAAATCTGCCCGTTATCAATTCTACGAAATGAATTTCGAGCCAATTTTGCAAGAGTTGATCGATCGGGAGCTCATGCGCGCTGACGCTGTCGAGATGAAAGTTGAGATTTCTCCAAGCGATGTACGTCAAGAGCTTGAAATTACCTTTGGTCCAGATATCATCGACAACTTAGACAAAATTGGCCTCCGTTTGGAAGAGGCGACTGCCATGCTGAAAGATGAATTGCTAATTCGCCGTGTGACGATGTACAAAGTCAATGGAAAAGCTTTCAGAAATGTCGGACCTCAAGAGATCAAAAAAGCCTATGAAGAGTGGCTAACAAGCCACACTGAACCTCAAAAATGGAAATACCGTTTATTTACTCTCCGTGGACCAAGTGAAGATGAGGGGAGAAAGGCAGCAGGACTTATTCGAGAAGCTCTATTGACGGGTCAAGATCCTGAAAAAGTCAGAACAGAGGTGATCCAAGAGGGGCTTATTTCACCCAATATCACCCTAACCTTGTCTGAAACTTATATTCAGCCAGAGGAAGAGGTTCCCGATCTTTTATTGCCCACCTTGTCGAAAATGGAAGGGCCGGGTGTCTCTGAAATTTTCTCTCAACTAAGCCGGAAAACGGGTGAAGTTGCTGTCAGATTGATTGTTTTGGAAGACAAGCTTTCTTCTTTAAACCCTCCTTTAAGGGATGTGGAAGATAGACTCAAAAATGAACTTTTGCAGAAAGGGGCAATGGCCGAATCGAGCAAATATCTTTCTTCTTTAAGAGAGCAATACCACGTTTCTACCGAATCAAGGGGAATTACAGGTCTTCCTTTCATGCCGATTCCTAAATAATTTGAAACTAAAGAAGTCGCTCTCTCAAAACTTTCTTATTAACCCGCGTGTGGCAGAAAAACTGCTAGACGCGGGTGATTTTCATTCAGGTGATCGTGTTCTGGAAATTGGACCTGGCGGAGGGGCCTTAACCGATCCTCTTCTAGAGAAGGGGGTCGATCTCACTGCGATAGAAATCAGCTTACCCCATGCCGATGAACTCAAAGTAAGAATAGGCGACCGGGTCCGAATCGTTTGTGAAGATGCCCTCCAAGTTAATTTAAAAGAGCTTTACCCTGATCAACAGGGGATCTCATTAGTCTCAAGTGTCCCTTATAACATCACCTCGCCACTTTTCGAACATCTCTTCTCTTTCCACAACCTCTTTAAACAATACTTGGTGATTGTTCAGAAAGAGGTTGGAGACGTGTTGTTGGCCCCACCAGAAAGCAAAAACTACAGTATTTTATCGATCCTTGCACAAAGGTATACGATTCCAAAAAAGCTTTTTGTTATTCCAAAAGGAAATTTTCGGCCGATGCCAAATGTCGATTCGATGGCCTTACGCTTGGTTGCAAGAGAAGGTGTAGGAGAAGACGCGAAAGCCTTTAACGCCTTTTTAAAACAGGTTTTTTCGTTACGAAGAAAGACGTTTGAGAATGCGATGAAAATATTGGGCTATCCTGCAGTGGAAGATAAACGTCGTGCCGAAATGCTCACTGCCGACGAACTCTATGCTTACTATCTTGCTTCAAAGTGATTCATCACGAAGAACGCGAAGAGACGAAGAACACGAAGAAACTCCGCCATCCAAGAATGATAAGTTGGTAATCATTAAAAAGAGGGGTTAACCGAAGGGGTATTATTACCAGGCAACGCCCCCTTTCTTCTCTTTACTCATTTACTGTTTAAGCATGGCGAAGCTTCTTCGTGTTCTTCGTGATGAATCTATTTCATATGACTAACGTTTTTTCCAGAAGAAGAAGCCCGTGGGTATTGCTAAAAGCGATAACCACACCCATGAAAGGGAGCTCTTTTCTTCCACCCACTCGTCGACGTGAGCATAGACCTCTTCCCTTCTATTGCCGAAAGAGTCGATGACAGTATATTTTCCACTGTTTTCCCCAATCCATTCAAAGGTCAGTTGATAGCTTTCATTCTCAGAAGGGTAACTTTCAAAATAGAGCGTATCAAAAGTTGTTAAGTAAGCTTTTTTCCCGGATGGATGTTCTATCGCGTTTGCCTGTTTCCCCTGCTTTAACAACTCTTTTTTAGTCGGTTTTTCGTTGAAGGCAGCTTCAAACAATACGATGGCTTCTTTAAAACGGGTGTGGTTATCTGGAGAACCAAGAAGGACTGCGATGAACTTTCGCCCATCCTTTTCTGCAGCAGCTACAAGATTGTGGCCGCAAGCGGTAAACCAACCTGTTTTAACCCCAATCGCATGTGGATAGTGATGTTTCCCTGCCCGAAGGAGTTTGTTGGTTTGTAGGTACTTTGTTGCCTCTTGCATATTCGTTTTGGGGCGCATGAACTCTTTTGCTCGAACAAAGGCGCAAAAGTAGGGGTTCTTTAGGCCAACACGGGTCATTTGGGCCAGGTCATACGCTGTGCTTTTCTGAGTTGGGTAATAAAGACCGTGAGGATTTACAAGGTTTGTCTCGTTGCATCCGATTTTTTTGAGATAGGCATTGACCCCTTCCATAAATTTTGGAATGGAGCCAGAAATTGTTTCAGCAATCAGATTAGAAGCGTCATCTGCCGAAGCAATCATCATCCCATTGAATAGGTCTCTTAAAGTCATGGTTTCACCAGCTTTAATACCCATATGGCAGGCAGCTTTCTCAAGACGCCAAGGGGGTTCAGCGTACCCCCGTTTTAACCGTTCTTTCTCGGAAATAATCCCTATACATTCCTGATTCCCAGTGACAACCTGATCTAAATTAGGATGTTGTGAGAGGGCATAGATACATGTGGCAATTTTGGTCGTACTGGCCGGGTCTTTGGGGATATGTGCATTTTTTTGGTAAAGGATAGCCCCTGAATCGGCATTAATAAGGATAACAGACTCACATTCAAGCTGTAGAGAGATCGCGAGGAGTAGGTGCAGAAACATAGATTTTTCATATTTTAGCTCTTTGGCACGTGAGATGCACACTATTTTAGTATGGATAATGATGCTCGGTATGTGAGAAGCGAATCTAGGTTCAAAGAGATTCTGACTTTGATGCAAAAAGGATCGTCCGATTTGTGGGTCGAACTGGATCTCAACCTCTTAGAAGAGGTTGGTGTGTTATCAGACTTCGAAGAAGAGGTCTCGTTTCCCCCCGCACCATTCGATCTTTTTGTAGGAGAAGAAAAGATCACCCTGATCTCCCCCGATCTCATCGTCTGGTTACTGCCTCTTCTCGAGGAGGGAGAGCGAGTCACCTATGCTATTTTATCAAGTGGCTTGCAAGAATCTCCCCATCTCTATCAAACTATTCGAGCCCGGGGTGTGTATAACACGTCCCGCATGCTAATGCGCACAATTGGCAAATGGAAACAATTTGTATTTAATCCTTAGGAGGAAATATGCCTACGGTCAAAAAAATTAAAGTTAACACACCAGTTAACAAAAAGATTACACGTGAAGAAGAAACGGAAGGAACACCTACTTTGGCAGTGAAAAAACGTGTTCCCACAGCCTTCAAGGTACGACAAGGCATGATCAAAAAAAAGTAAGGTAGTAGCAACTTCCAGATTCATCACGAAGGACACGAAGCGTAAAAGGGTTCTTACAAAAGAAATGCATTCTTTTGTTAAGGATTAAGCTACCTTCGTGATGAATCTAATTATATCTGATCGAGGAGGTCGACGATTTTTTTGGCCAACCGACGGGAAAGTTGAGGATAAATCCCATCTTTTGCATCAAAATAATCGGTCACTTGTCCCATGGAAAAGACGTTGACTGCCCCATGACTGGTGTACCAGTCATGATCGTATGTAACGCCGGCAGATAGGCGAGAAGGTCCAAAGTATCGGCAATGTGTGTAGTTATCAACCAGAGTGATCTCGACAAGCAAACTTGTACGAGTTTCGGCTGGAATCACTGTGTTGATCAACTCTCCATCGCTGTTTTGGTCATAACGAAAACCTACGTTTTCATCTTTTGTCTCAAGGAAAACCACCTCTAAAGTATAACGACCAGCTCGAGAGGGGCGAAAGTTGACCGATTGAGATAGCTCTTTTACAAGGGAACGGGTCAGCTCCCCCCCATTGTCCCTTTCAATGAAAGGGACTGACACGGTGTAGCGAGTGGCTGTTCCATCGACGAGTGTATAGCCACAACCTGCAAGGAGTAGAAGAGCAAGAAGGACAGCTTTTCTCACTCTCTGATCGTCTCTTCAGGAGTCGAAGCGATGATCTCTTTTTCTATTCTTTTGAGACGGAGTTCAGAAAGTTTTGCTACCTTGGTCTCTGGAAAAAGATGGAGGGTGTTTTTGTAATAGAGTTCTGCCGAGCGTGGTTCTCCTTTACGTTCGTAAAGCATACCGGCTTCAAAAAGAGCTTCTGCGTAGGTTTCTTCAACCTTTTCTACACCCTTTTGAACAATCTCTATCCTTTCATCATTTGGAAAATCTGCCTCAAATCGCTTGAGGTTCACGCGAGCCATTCCAAGGATATCTGGGTTTTGGATCTCAATGACGCACTGCACTAGAAAGACTTCATTGCTTTGAACATAAGCATCGGCTGCAAGAGGATCATGAGGGAAACGACGGATCAAGTTATAAAATGCGTCGACAGATTCTTTCCATTGACCCACTTTCTTTAGCAATAATCCTTTAGAGAACAGTGATTTAGCCGCGATGGGATCGGATGGAAGAATAGTGGCGATCTCGTCATAAATTTCCAATGCAAGTGTTTCGCCCCCCAACCATTTCGGAAGATAACGGACACCAAAAATGGGCTTCCCAAATCCTTCGCTGAATTTTTCTGCGATCTGAAATTTATCTTGGATGGCCTCTTTAAAATAGGTTGGCGCCCCTTGAGAACGTAAGTAGAGAGAGAGTTTTTCGTTTGCTGCTTCAAGTTCTTGAAGACGGATCAAACACTTTGCGGCCCGGAAAATACTTTCGGGGGCAAGAGGAGAGCGTGGGTAGTTATTCCAGATCGCCTCGAATGAGAGGAGGGCTCCGTTGTAATCGCCTGCTTTCCAGGACTGTTTTGCTAGCTGAAATTCCTCTTCAGCATTTTTCAACTCTCTATAGTGGAGGTTTGGTCCATCAAAGAGGAACTCTCCTTGCAGTGTGGTAAAAATCAGGAGGAAACAGAATAGGAAAGAAGTGTAATATTTCATATGGATGGGGCTTTCGTAAAAACGCTTTCTAGTGTAGAGCATGAATTTCCCAGGTGTCAAACGGATAACGTACTTTGCTAAAAAAACTTCTTCTTTTTGTATCTAGCTTCTTCATTGTGGCCCTTGGGCAACCTGCTCATATCCCTATATTTGGTCCTTTGGCGGCAGTTTTTGGCTTTGCCCTGATCTTTTTATTTCTTTTTGACATCCATAGCGCCAAAAAAAGATTTTATTGGGGGTGGCTTTGGTTTTCTCTCGTTCAGTTATTCCAACTCTCCTGGTCAACGACCCATCCCTATGCCTACATCTATCCCCTTTGGATCACTTTGTCGGCCATGTTTGGAGCCCAATTTGGGTTGATGGCCATTTTTTTGACCAGGCAACGGCTCCAAAGCGTAACCGGCCTCCTTTTCTTCCCTGCTTTTTGGGTAGTAATGGAATGGATGCGTTTATTTCTTTTCTCAGGGATTTCCTGGAATCCTGTAGGGATGGCCCTGACAACTTTCTTAGTGCCTTTTCAAGCGGGTTCTATTTTAGGGTTATATGGCCTCTCTTTCTTGGTGATATTAACCAACGTTTTAGCTTTCCGATGGATCATCAGTAAGCATCGAAATGCCATCGTCCCTTTTTTAGCCGCAGCCTGTTTCCCTTATCTTTTTGGACTTGGCCATTTGGCGATTCACTACCCAAAAATTAAACAGGACATCGAAGAGGGGCGAGTTGTCGATGTATTGCTTGTTCAGACCGGGTTTCCAGTCGAAGAGGTGATGGAACTTCGCGATCCTCAAACGACTCTGCTGTACACCTATGGCAAATGGAAGGAGATCCTATCCATCCTCTCACGTCATATTCACCGAGACGGAGTGGATATGATTGTTTTCCCAGAGTATGTCGTCCCTTATGGTACTTACTATCCTGTCTATCCACTTGAAAGTGTGAGACAAGAGTTTAAAGCTTGGTTTGGGGAAAAAGGGGTCAAGGCTTTGCCAGAAATGGAGGAGCACTTAGCTGCTTATGTAGAGGCAGGGAATGGGAAAAAATTTTGGATGGTTAACAACGCTTACTGGATGCAGGGGATATCTAATCTCTTTAATGCAGAGGTCGTTGCTGGTCTTGAGGATTCAGACCACATTTCGGAAAACCACAAGCAAAGGTTTTGTAGTGCGATGGTGTTTTTCCCAAATGGAGCCACCATTGAAAGGTATTCAAAAAGGGTATTGGTCCCACTTGGTGAGTACATACCGTTTGAATTCTTACGTGAAATAGCACTCAACTACGATGTCGCAGGATCCTTTACCCCTGGATCAAAGGCTAAAGTGATTGCCGGGCGTACAGGAAATTATGGTCTTTCGATTTGCTATGAGGAAACGTATGGCGACATCATGAGAGATAATCGATTGCAAGGAGCTGAAATGTTGGTCAATGTGACCAACGATTTCTGGTACCCCCGCTCTCTTTTAATGAAGCAACACTTTGATCATGCGAGGGTAAGGGCCATTGAGATGGGCATTCCACTAGTCAGAGCGACAAATACAGGCATCACTTCCGCTGTCGATAGTTTAGGCCAAATACTTGCCATATTAGGTGAAGATGGAACAAGGGAAAATTTGTCAGATGCCTTATTTGTCACTGTACCCCGCTATCATTACCGAACGCTCTATACCTATCTTGGGGATTTTCCTTTGATCCTCTTTTCTGGGTTGTTCGTAACGGTGTCACTTGCTCTCAGCAGAAAAAAAGTCCCCTCCATCATCTAATTTTAGATTCATCACGAAGTACACGAGTTACCTTCGTGTCCTTGGCGATGAATTTTTAAGTATATTTTTGACGAACGAGTACGAGGACGATAAAGTTATTTTGTAGTACAATTTTCCCGTTATGAAAAAGCAGGGACGTACAATAGTAAAACCTGTCTCCTACTCGGGGATTGGGATCCATACTGGAGAAGTTGTGCAAATGCAATTTTTACCAGCCCCTGCTAAAACAGGCATCCGTTTCAGACGTGTAGATTTGCCAGGCAAACCCGAAATGGCAGCCTCCTACCGCCATGTAGTAGACACCTCTCGTAGTACTATTCTAGGAAATGCCGACTTCAAAATTCATACCGTTGAGCATGTATTGGCAGCCGTAAGGGCATTTGGTATCGATAATTTGATCATTGAGTTGTCAAACATCGAACCTCCTGTTGGAGATGGCAGTTCACTCCCATTTGTGGAAATGTTGTTGAAGGCAGGAATACAGGCGCAAGAAGAAGAGATCCCCTTTCGAACTCTTCAAAAACCTGTGTTCGTTCACCAGGGAGACGTTTCTATTGTCGCTCTCCCTCACGATAGTTTCAAAATCAGTTACACCCTCAGTTATCCTGGCGTAGCTCCTCTTGAGGCCCAATTTATTTCATGTGAAGTTGGCCAAGAAAGTTTTATTAAGGACATTGCCCCCTGCAGAACTTTTGCTCTCTATAGAGAAATTTCTTATCTCATTGATAAGGGATTGATCAGGGGCGGCAGCCTTTCGAATGCCAATATCATTTTAGGAGAGGCCATCCTGACAAATGGGGGACTCCGTTTCCCTAATGAAATGGCCAGGCATAAGGTATTAGATCTCATTGGCGATTTAGCCCTTGTTGGCTTTCCCTTCAATGCACACATCATCTCAATCCGCTCGGGGCATGCGACCCATGTCGACCTCGCAAGGCTTTTAGGAGAACATTGTTTATGACAGAAAAAAAACCTCTTATCGACATCCACGGGATTCGAAAAATTCTTCCTCACCGTTACCCCTTTCTATTGGTGGATAAGGTGATTGAGGCGAATGTAGAAAAAGGGGGCTATGTCATTGCTGTCAAAAATGTCACCTGTAATGAGCCCTATTTTCAGGGTCATTTTCCCCAAGCACCGATCATGCCGGGAGTTTTAATATTAGAAGCACTAGCGCAAACAGGTGGAATTTTAGTAAGGTTACAAGGGAAGGATCATGGAAAGATTGCTCTTTTTCTTGGTGTAAAAGAAGCTAAATTCCGTTCACCTGTGATCCCAGGAGACGTTTTGACACTAAAATGTGAAGAGATCCACATTACAACAAAAGCTGGCAAAGTCAAGGCGACGGCTTCTGTTGAGGGGCGGATTGTTGTTGAAGCCGAACTCAGTTTTGCCCTTGCAGACCCAAAAGACATTGGAGCTTAAGAAGATGTTAAGAGAAACATTCATCCACCCAGCAGCAATTATTGAAAAAGGTGCAAAGGTTGGCAATGGGGTGCACATAGAGGCCTATGCCATTATCAAAGAAAATGTCGTATTAGAAGACAATGTTACCATTAAGTCTTTTGCCTATATCGATGGTTTCACAACGATTGGGGAAGGGAGCACGATTTGGCCATCAGCCAGTATCGGCACAAAAACCCAAGATTTGAAGTTTCGTGGAGAAAAGACCTATGTCAGAATTGGAAAACGGTGCGAAATACGTGAATTTGTAACGATCAACTCTTCTTGCTCCCCAGAAACATCTGTTGAAGTAGGTGATGACTGTTTGATCATGGCTTACTGTCATATCGCCCACAATTGCAAAGTGGGTAACAGAGTCATTATGAGTAATAATGCAACTTTGGCCGGACATGTAGAGGTTGAGGATTATGCGATCATTGGTGGCTATACCCCAATTCACCAATTTGTCCGTATAGGTCGTCATGCCATGGTTGGCGGAATGACCCGTGTAGGGCAAGACATCCCTCCTTTTACTATTGGTGGTGATATCCCTTTCCGTTTAGCGGGTCTCAATCTAGTGGGTTTGAAGCGGCATAAATTTTCTTTAACGGTGCGGAAAGCTTTAGCCCATGCCTTCAGACTTGTTTTTAGATCTGATTTAACTGTAGAAGAGGCGCTTGACAGAATCGAAAGCGAACTTTCGGAGCATGTGGAAGTGATGCATTTTGTTAATTTCTGCAGACAGTCAAAAAGAGGGATCATTGGTCTCTCCAAGCAGCCTGAAAACAAAGATGAAAGACTTGATCTTGAAGAAGAAGAAGCTGAAGAGGTTCTTTCATTAAAACAATGAGAGTTGTTTTTTTTGGGACGCCAGAGATAGCTAAAGAGGCTTTGGAGTTTCTTTTTCATCATGGCGTCGAAATTGTTGCTGTAGTGACAAAACCCGATAAGCCAAAGGGGCGCTCTTCCACTCCTGTTCCTCCACCGGTGAAAGTGTGGGTTTTAAAAGAGCATCCCTCCCTCCCTTTTTATCAGCCTGAAAAAGCCTCGACTCCAGAGATGCTCGAGTGTCTAAAAGCACTTAGTCCAGACCTATTTGTGGTGGTGGCATATGGGGAAATTCTCAAACAATCCCTTCTAGACCTTGCAAGATGGGGTGCTATCAATCTTCATGCTAGTTTACTGCCTAGGTGGAGAGGGGCTGCCCCCATTCAAAGAGCCATCGAGGCGGGCGATACTGAAACAGGTGTCTCGATCATTAAATTGGTGCAAAAGATGGACGCAGGTCCAGTTCTCTTGAAAAAAGAGATGCCTTTGAACGAGACAATCCGCTCATCAGAACTTTTTGATGCATTGTCTGTAATAGGCCGAGAAGCACTCCTTGAAGTGATTCAAAAATTAACAAACAGTGTTGTTAAAGAAGAAATCCAAGATGAAACGAAAGTTACTCATGCAGCGAAATTGACACCGGAAGGGTGCCAGATCGATTGGAATTTGGATGGGAAAAAACTTCACAATCTAGTTCGAGCAGCCTATCCCAACCCGGTTGCGTGGACAGAGGTGATCATCAAGGGCGAGAAAAAGAAGCTGAATATTTTGGAGAGCCGATATAGGGAAGAGATTGAGTTGCCTCCAGCTGAACTCTACGTTTCTAAAAAAGAGGTCATTGTTGGTGCCGGAAAGGGCGCTCTTCAACTCCTTCAAGTCCAGCAAGAGGGGAAAAAAGCGATGAACGCTCCCGATTGGCTCCGCGGCATTCAAGGCCACATCGAATTCGTCCTTTGAAGTTTTTTTAGCGATTCAACACGAAGAGATGAAGAATACGAAGGTAACTTTCTTTTTACTCAAAAGAGTTTTCTTCTTTTTTTGAAGTGGATATTTTCACCTACGTGCTCTTCGTCTCTTCGTGTTGAATCTTCAAAAGCCTTTTTTGAGAAAAGCTAATGAATCCCAGTAGAATTTTTGGCTGGAAAGGGCTTTCTTGATAAATGTAGGTAAATGTGGGCCAAAAACTTTCCCCACTTGATACCCCAGCCACTTCATTCCTAACTGTGTGACTCCGTAGGGCAGCTCTTTCAGCGAAAGATGTGACAAAAAGGCCTTTGCAAAGTGTTGCCCATAGTATGTGTCTTTTCCCACTTCACTTAGAAATGGCTCTAACTCTTTTCTTGCAAGCCCAGTATCAAAATACCGTCTAAACTCTTGCCCAAGGGAATAGGTGTGAGAATGAAATACCTCTGCCTCTGCAACATAGGCCACCCTTCCTCCACTTTTTAATATTTTGGCGCACGCAACCGAATCCTCACCAAGCAAACATTCAGAAAATCCCCCGACTTTATTGAGTGCCTCATTGGAGTAGGCGCCACAAGAATCGGAAAAAAAGAAAAGAAAGCTGCCCCATTTTTCCCGTTCTTCCCAAGAACGGGTGTGACTTGTTTCAGGATAGTTCAATTGACGAGGTAGGGCCTCAAAGGGTGAAGATCCAAGCTTTGGCAATTGCCTTGCGTAAGCAAGGGACGATTTACCCTGGACAATCGGTTCGACTAACTTGTCGATAAAACCTGGTTTTCCATAAGCATCAGGCGTCATGAAGACAACAATGTCAGTCCCCAGATGGTGACGTGCTTTTTCTCTTGTCAAACCGTGATTAAATTCTTTGTAGGGGATCGATAAAACCTCTGCCCCCATTCTAAGAGCTATTGAAACGGTGCCATCTTTGGAGTCAGGATCGACAACTAGGACCTTGTAGCCTTCAAGAGGGGGTAGACAATGGGGGAGATGATGCTCAGAGTTGTAGGTGAGAATTGCAACGCCGATTGAGGTACTTCTATTTTTCATGAATTGTTACTCTTAGAGTTTCTAAACTCGACCTTGTACAAAGTTGAGCTAAATGGTACCACTAAACTTGTCTCCATTAAAGATCTTAAACACAGCACTCATGGCCACCTTTGGGATGACTAAAGGTCGAGAGGGGCTCCAACGTGTCATCTTAAATGGATTCAAACTCTCCCCTGTTTTTATTGAAACTTTGCAAGCCACTGGGGAGCTCTGTCGCTTAGGTCAGCTTTTTCAGCACCTTCCTTATTTTTGGTCTGAAAGAGCTGTCGGTAAATTCAAAATTGCAAAAGAGTCAGAACAGACCTATTTTTTTGAAGATCTGCGACGAAAGGGAAAAACCGATTTCCGTTTTGATTTAGCTTATCACCCCTTGAAAGCCATGGGTCATGTCTCCGCAGTAGCTGCCAGAGTTCAGTTAATTTGTAAAATCTCATGTAGATTTTTCTTTCCCGCGGTTGATGTGGGAAATGGCCGTTTATTGTGTGCAGTAGAACATGGGATTAAAGCTATTAGCCATCTTGATTATCTTTTTCATCTAGATGAGGATAAATCGAGATCTTTTTACAAAGGGGCGTTAAGCCTTATTTCAGAAAGCTTATTAACAGCTAGTTATCTGGCTGAAAGTCGTTTGCTGCATCTGATAGTAGGTGCTGCAGAGGTCATCACAAACGGGTTTATAGAAGCACGGCGAGAGGTGAAACAGGCTCAAAAAAACCAATGGGTAGACGCTTTACCAAACGATTTTTTGACCTCCGATAAGGAGGAAGTTATTATCCCTCTCAGGTTTGTTAGCCGTTTTTTTGGGACAACCTATTTTGTCTCCTCTTTTTCAAATATTGAACAATATGCCCGTACTTTATTTTGCATAAACGGTTTTGCAGAGACATTTTCCACCCTTACAGGCCATAAGAAACACCCTATTTTTTCCTATTTTTCCCTTGCTGGTTGTGGAATGTATGGATTGATCTTCCCCAAATATTTTGTTTATTGGGTTGATGGTGAGAGTAAAAAAACTGTAGTTGGGGGTTTATTTCAAATGGTGGGCATTTGCGATACCCTTCTTTTCTTCGAGGATAATAAGGTTTTAAGCATACCGGGTTATATTGGGAGAATTTTAATTTTTAAAAGCGTGTTGGTTACGATTTCCTCAACAATCACTCTATTAGATTTCTATAAAAAATGGAGTGAAAAAATGGAATCGGAGGAGAAAGAAAATAGCGTCTTGGAGGGGATCAATGCTGCAACCAAGGTCCCTATGACGATCCATAGCGCAGCATCCTACTTTGGGCATCCCTTAAATAAAAAAAAGACCATATTTTTTGGCACTCTGCTCGGACTCAATAACCTAGCGCGCGGTCTTTTTTGGGAAAGCCTCAAAAATACAAAAATGGCTCAAATGGAAAAAAAGCTAGCCAAAGGATGGAAAAATGGAGTAAAAGATTCAACTTCTTCATCAGATACAAAGTCTCTTGCAATATGTCCCTATCTCTAGAGATAAAGGGCTGTAAAAAATAGCCTATCTGTTATGATGCTAAAGATCTTAATTTTTAATGGGTTCAATTAGATATGAGTGGAATGACAATCGGACAGGCGGCCAGATACGCTTTAAATGCTATTCCAGAATTTGCTAGCAAGGTGCTTGCTCGATCTTCTGGGCGGGAAATTTTTTACGGTTTTGCCGTAAATAGAATGAAATTAGCTGATCATGGAATTACAAATCCTAAGAGAGCCTATTTTTACAAAACTGCGGAAGCTGCCTGTTTCCTCATCGATGTTCAATGGATGGCGCACATTTTTTCTCAATTCGTCTCGCACCGTGACGGTTTTCATAGAAACGAAGATAAAAAGTCATTGTATCTTAATGTTAAAATTGGAACGAAAGATGTTGATAGCAAAAAGGTGCCCATATATGAGAGACAACTAGTCCCCAATGACAACCCTAACGCTATTTACAAGCTGGTCAAGAATCCGATCACATGGGAATACGAGAGAGAGCAAGTCCCAGCACAAGACTGGCTGGAAGCAGAAAATCTCTATGTTGCCAAAAGAAATCGGCCAAGCCAACACTCTAATTATGCGATTTATGCCGATGTGGAATATGCTGAAGGGTCCAAAAAGCCAGTGCCAAAGCGGGCTGGGTTGACACCTCTAGAGTACTTAAGACGCTATGAACCGATCAATGCATTTGCGCTGCTTTGCTTTGGGTTTGCATCTACCCATTCTGTCCTATCAGCTGTAGTCCCTTGTTTCATCTCTAAAGATTCCGATTTTACAGTTTCTAACTATATGTCCTCTTTGGCCAGCAAGATAGGGGGGGATCGATTTTTCTCTCCAACGCAAAGCAAATCGTCTCTCGACTTTGTATGGGAGAAAGCTGATTCAGCTGCACTTGCTATTGCGTATGGATGTAACACCTTCGACGCAGCAAAACAATGGAGAGCTTCTTTTAAGAATCAGGCTATTGACCCACTAGTGGAGGGGCTTAAATTTTTTAGCAATCTATCTCTGTGTGCTTTTCACACGTGGACTCTATTCACCAAGCAACATATTCGTCAGTTGATCATCGTTGGTAGGGGACTTGGGATAGCATTGATTGCTGTTGAAGAGGTTAGAAAACAATTTTTAGACGATGTCAGAAAAACCTACAGTCTAGAAATAGTAGAGAACACGACTAGGAGAGCTAGCACAACAAGGGGTTTCAATTAATATGAGCGGATTACTAAATTTTCCAATGACTTTATGGGATAATCCCTTCACAAGGTTCCCCTTTAAGGCGGCAATGCAAATCTATTTTCCAATGACTTTATGGGATAATCCCTTCACAAGGGTTCCTTTTAAAGCGGCAGTGCAAATCTCTGGAGTTGTGAATCCAATTATCCCTGATGCTGTTCGTGAGTTCTTTAGAACCAATCCAATTGCTTATGCATTTGCTGCTTCAGTACGAATTCCTGTGGGAGTTGTGACTCGGTTCACTTATGGGATGGGACACCGTTTCTTTCATACGGTGACCGTTCTTGACTCATTAAGCGATATAGACGCCCTTGGTAAAGCCTCCCCTTTTGCCAGCGGCTTAGCTGCCTCTGCTTTAGGGAAGGATCATCCCCTCGTACAGCTCATTGATCTGGGCAAAGAAGGGATTGAAGGCTTAGTTTTTGTAAGGCATATCCCCAGCCTCTATAAGCTGGATTTCATGAAAGTTTGGAAGGATGATGGCTCCTTTAACTGGGGTCAAACATTGAAAAACGGCTATCCTTTGTTATTTCAAGGGGCCCACTTATGTGCAGGGCTTTCTTATTTACAAAAGTGTGGTTTTGTAGAGTATGCACCAATTGCTGCGCGGATTGGGGTTAAAGTCCCAGTTCTACAGTCAGTTATTGGCCAGTGCATGAACTTTGGTCTGTCAAAGTTGAAAAACAGGCTGGTTGTTGCCGGAGCCGTCACCGCATCTCTTGGAGTGATTGAGTGGCTAGCTCATAAAGCTTGGACCTATCGAGCCCAAGAGATTGGAAATAAGAGGGTTCCAACTTTTGAAGGTTTCCTTGGCACTATTAGTGATAGAGATGAGGATGATCAATTCGGAACGCTGCTTAATAATGTTCTGAAGGCTTACGTTGTCTACGCTTCATCTATTGGAAATTGGTCAACCAAAGGTTCCTTATTTTTTGCAGCGGCCAATATCCTAGGGCTTACAAATTTGCATAGGTGTGGGGCTACTGTGAAGAAGGAGTATGAAAAGGCAGCTATAGCAAAAAGCCAATTAGCAGCTATCTACGAAAGAGGGGCGGAACGCCCAACTCTTCAGGATGGGGGCCAAGTTGTAGTTCTTTATCCACCTACAGCTTCTAACCCGGATTCACTTTCTGACCTGGCAAATCGGCTCTATGTGAGCTAAAAGACAGCTATCACCACTCTGTAGCCTATTAGGCGGGACTTGTAAAGTCCCGCCTTTTTTTGTGCAAGTAGAGGACTGCAACAGGTTTGCAAATTTGATGGTTGCAGATAAATCACACATTTAGATAACCTATTGCCATTCATAAGCGTGATTGCACTCTGTACGGGAGCAATTGCAAACGGATAGACAGTTCTACACCTGTAGATTCACCCGCTTAGTCGACATGTAACAGTGTCCTAATGGTGGAAATTGGGGATTCCCAGAGGAAGAACTTTCAAAATGATCTGTTTGATGCGTGTTTGAGAAATTTTTTAGTAGATCCCTCTAGAGCTAAAACTGGAAGGCTTTTGTGTATGGTTGAGAGCAAAGAAACGTCAAGATCTCCTATCGTTTTGATGGGTAAGAAAGTTGGCATGACACAACGATTTGATGATAAAGGGAATGTAACTCCCTGCACTGTCATTGAAATTGAGCCGAATGTTGTGGTGCAGCTAAAAACTGCCGACACTGATGGTTACGAAGCTATCCAGCTTGGTTACCATAAAGTGAAAGTCAACCACGAAGAGACAATTAAAAACAGGGTGACAGCCCCACTACTTGGTCACTTCAAGAAAGGGAGCGTTGCTCCTTGCAGATTCTTGGCTGAGTCTAGGGTTAAAGTCGCATCTGACTACGCGATTGGTCAGGAAATTGGGGTCGAGCATTTCGAAGGTGTTGCTTTCGTAGATGCAAGAGCCATCTCGAAAGGGAAAGGGTACCAAGGGGTGATCAAGCGTTATCATTTCGCTGGTGGTCCTGCGGCGCACGGTTCAGGTTTCCACCGTCATGGTGGTTCAACAGGGATGAGGTCGACACCTGGTCGTTGCTTCCCTGGTAGGAAAAAAGCAGGTCACATGGGCGATAAGGCAGTCACCGTTCAAAACCTCAAGATTGTCGGAATTGACAAAGAAAAAGGTGTTTTATTGGTGAAAGGTGCAGTGCCTGGTCCCAATGGCGGTATGGTAAAAATTTCATCCGCAGTGAAGGCATAAGGTAGGAGACGAGATACTCATGGTTACGCTAAAAAAATTTAACTTATCCGGTAGCGAGCTTGGAACATGTGAGCTTGCCCCTGAAATTGTCGAGGCATCTGCTGACAGCCAATCGATCAAAGATTACATTGTGGCTCTCAGGGAAAATCAAAGGCAATGGAACGCCTCCGTTAAGCGGAGAAGCGAAGTTAGCCATAGCACGCAGAAGCCCCACCCTCAAAAAGGTACAGGGCGCGCTCGTCAAGGTTCGCTTGCTTCCACCCAGTATAAAGGGGGGGGGAAGACCAATGGGTCCAAAGCCTAAGTTTGATCAACATGTCAAAATCAACAAAAAAGAGAAAAGAGCCGCTATCCGCGCCCTCCTAGCTGAGAAAATCAGAGAAGGTAAAGTTGCAGTTCTTGAAAACTTTGAGATGGACGCTCCAAAAACTAAGCGTATATCAGAGTTTTTAGGTAAAGTAGGGTTCGAAAGAAGACCTCTTTTCGTTGGTGAAAGTAACATCATCGGTTTAGAAGACGAGCAAGGTGGAATCTTAACATTCCACACGCCACAAGAACAACACGATGCTTTCAAACTAAGCCTCAGAAATATACCTAAAGCATCTTATGCGTTGGTCTCTTCGATTTCTGGCTACGATGTGTTAGTTGCACATCACATTATAGTGTCTGAAAAAGCACTTGAAGAACTTACTAGCTGGCTGGTGGGGTAATTTATGACAAAAAATATGAATCAACAAGATCCATTTGCCATCATTAAGTCACTTTATGTGACCGAAAAGTCGAGAACTCTGCAAGAGTTGAAGAACAACACTTCAAACCGCTCTGTTGCAAAATGCGATCACCCAAAATATGTGTTTTTGGTTGAGCCTAGTGCTAACAAGCATCAGATCAAGCAAGCTGTAGAGGAAATCTACAAGACACATGGTGTGAAAGTGACAAAAGTGAACACGATCCGTGTGAAACCAAAGCCCTGTGGAAGACGCGGTCGGCATGGTACAAAAGCCTCCTTTAAAAAGGCTGTTGTCACACTTGAACCGAAAGACAACTTAGAGGATCTCTAAAGATGTTAAAGAAAAGCAAACCGACATCCCCAGGTAGACGGCAGCTCATCTTGCCGATGAACGAGACATTGACTCGGATCGAAGGGACTCGTTCAACAGTTGAGCCTGAAAAAGGACTTCTTCTTCCAAAGAGAAGAACCAACGGACGGAACAACCAAGGACATATCACTTGCCGCCATAAAGGTGGTGGGCACAAGCGTCAATACCGTGTGGTCGACTTTAAGAGAGATAAATATGACATCCCTGCGACTGTCGCCTCTATTGAGTATGATCCAAATAGAACTTCGTTCATCGCGTTGTTGAATTATGTAGATGGCGAAAAGCGTTACATCATTGCACCTCAAGGGTTGAAAGAAGGCGATATCGTTAAGACTAGCCAAGAGCCTCCCTTTGATATTGGGTGTGCGATGCAGCTAAAATTCATGCCGATTGGATCGACAATCCACAACATCGAGATGGTTCCTGGTAAAGGGGCAAAACTCGTCCGTTCAGCTGGGTTATCTGCTCAGTTAATGGCAAGAAGTGGTGGCTTTGCAACTTTGCGGATGCCTTCAGGTGAAATGAGAATGGTTAGCGAGCGTTGCGTAGCAACGTTTGGCGTAGTATCTAACCCAGAACACAATTTGAGAAGCGAAGGGAAAGCTGGACGTAAACGTTGGATGGGTGTCCGTCCTACAGTGCGCGGAAACGCTATGAACCCTGTTGACCACCCACACGGTGGTGGTGAAGGTCGGAGTAAAGGGAATATTCCTCAGTCTCCTTGGGCAGTCTTTGCAAAAGGGCTACGCACTAGATCTTTGAAAAAGTCTCGTAAATTTATCGTGAAAGACAGACGGAAGAAGTAAAAGTATGGCACGTTCACTGAAAAAAGGACCCTTTGTCGACCACCATGTCGAAAAGAAAGTTCAAGCAAGACTGGTAGATGGTTCTAAAAAACCGATTAAAACCTGGTCGCGCCGCTCAATGATTACACCGGAGATGGTGGGAATCACATTTGAGGTGCATAACGGAAAGAAGTTCATTTCTGTCTTCGTTTCTGATAATATGGTTGGACATCGCCTAGGAGAATTTTCTCCGACGAGAACTTTCAAAGGTCATCCGCTGAAATCTAAAGAAACTTCGGCGGGAGGCTAGGGACCAACTATGATGAGAAATGGAGCGAAAGCAATTTCAAAGTACTTGAGGATATCACCTCAAAAAGCCAGACTTGCAGCTGCGTTGATTCGGAATCTTCCAATTGAACGTGCTGAAGCCGAATTGCGCTACTCAGAACTCAAAGGGGGTCGCCTCCTTTTGAAGACTTTGCAAAGCGCGGTAGCTAATGCTGTGATGCAACAAGATGTTTCGAAAGAAGAATTAAAAGTTGTTGAAGTACGAGTAGATGAAGGCCCTTCTCTTAAGAGGGTCAAGCCAAAGAATAAGGGGGGAACACACCCTTATAAAGTTAGGCAGAGCCATTTTACTGTGATTGTGAACGTAGAGTAGGGATTTTAGAGAATATGGGACAAAAGACAAATCCAGTCGGTTTTCGTCTGGTAATCCGGAAAGATTGGCGTTCTCGTTGGTTTGCGAACAAAAAAGAGTTCAGCAAATACCTTTTAGAAGATGCTAAGATCCGTGCATTCCTACTTAAAAAACCGTGCTGCCAAGGCACATCGAAAATCAAAATCAAGCGGATGAGCGACAAGATCGAAATCACGATCGCGACAGCTCGCCCTGGTCTTGTGATCGGTAAGAAAGGTTCCGAAATTGAAATCCTGAAAAAGGAACTTTCTGACCTGACAAAGAAAGAAGTTTGGGTTGAAGTAGAAGAGATCAAGCGTCCAGATTTGGATGCACAAATTGTCGCCGACGGGATTGCTCGTCAGATTGAGCGTAGGATTCCTTTCAGACGTGCGTTGAAAAAGGCTATCCAAGCTACAATGGATGCTGGCGCTGTTGGTATCAAGTTGCAAATTTCAGGTTGCATCGGTGGTGCTGAGATCGCAAGAACAGAAGGGTATAAGGACGGAAGCGTCCCACTGCATACGCTAAGGGCTGATATTGATTATGCCACTGCTACTGCAAATACCTCACACGGCACAATTGGAATTAAAGTGATCATCAATAAAGGGGAGACAGCAGTTCTTCCTAAGAAGGAGGTCGCAGCATGACTTTGATGCCAAAGCGGACAAAATTCCGCAAAATGCAAAAGGGAAGCTGTTCTGGTTTAACAAAAGGTGCTGCATTCGTCGATTTCGGCGATTATGGCATCCAGGTTCTTGAGCGCGGTTGGATAACCAATCAGCAGATCGAAGCTTGTCGTGTTGTTATTAACAGATACTTCCAACGTAAAGGTAAAGTTTGGATCCGTGCGTTTCCAGATAAGCCAGTAACAAAGAAGCCAGCCGAAGTTCGGATGGGTAAAGGTAAAGGTGCTGTAGACCATTGGGTAGCAGTTGTTAGACCTGGAAAGATCCTCTTTGAAGTTGGCAGTGTTTCGAAAGAAATGGCGCAAAGCGCTTTGAGAAGAGCTGCTGCTAAGCTGCCATTAAAAACTCGCTTTGTTGAGCGTGTAGAGAGGGTAGGCTAAGATGAATAAACTTGCACAAGAATTAAGAGATCAATCTGTCGATGATTTGTCAGCGACTTTGTATGAGACCTCAAAAGAGCTATTTAACCTCAGAAACGAACTGAGCGTTAACAAGAAATTGGATAAACCTCACCGTCTCGAAGCGCTCCGTAAGAAGCGTGCAAGAGTGTTGACTATCCTTAACGAAAAGAGTGCGAAGGCAAGCTAATGACTGACTCAATTAATCTACGTCCAAAAAGAAAAGTAAAAGTTGGAACAATTGTTTCAGCGAAAATGGATAAAACAGTAGTCGTTAAGACTGAACGCTCTTTCCGCCATCCTCGTTATGAGAAAATCGTAAAGACGGCAAAAAAATATTATGCGCATACCGATGATGCTTCCTTGAAAGAGGGAGATGTAGTCGAGATCATGGAAACTCGTCCTATTTCTAAACTTGTCCGCTGGAGAGTTGTTGAAAAGGTCGGTCATGAAATCAAAGCTCCAGTAGAAGCTTAAAGGGAGAAACGGGCAGATGATCCAACAAGAAACGCTCCTAGAAGTGGCTGATAACACTGGGGCAAAAAAAGTTAAGTGTTTCAAGGTCCTCGGAGGATCTAAGAGACGATACGCGTACGTCGGTGATGTGATTGTTTGCTCTGTTAGAGAAGCAACTCCTGATGGAAGCGTTAAAGAAGGCGATGTGGTTAAAGCCGTGATCGTAAGAACACGTAACTACATCAGAAGAGGAGATGGCTCCAAACTCCGTTTTGACGGAAATAGCTGCGTGTTAATCGACGATAAGTTGAATCCTAGAGGAACACGTATATTTGGACCAGTGGCAAAAGAAGTTAGAGATAAAGGTTTCTTGAAAATCACATCTTTAGCTCCAGAGGTCATCTAGAGAGGGAAATATGGCGTATTTAAGAAAAGATGATTCGGTGATTGTCCTCTCTGGCAACAGCAAAGGGCTAAAAGGGCCGATTTTAAAAATGAACGGGCAGAAAGTCGTAGTACAGGGCGTTAACGTCCGTAAACGGCACATGAAACCTACTCAGCAGAGCCCAAAAGGATCTGTGATTCAGGTTGAAAGGCCAATCGATATTTCTAACGTTGCACTCGAAGTGGAAGGAAGACCTGTCCGCTTAAGATCCCGTCTGACAACAGAGGGATCTAAAGAGGTTTACTATAAAGAGGGCGACAAACTTGTTGTTCTAAGAACTGTTAGAAAGGGGGATAAGTAATCCCAATGTCACGACTAAAAGAAATTTATAAAAAGCACGTTAAAAAAGCTCTGCAAGAAAAATTTGGTTATGCCAACCCAATGCAAGTGCCATCGCTCAAAACGATTGTTCTTTCTATGGGGATTGCTGAAGCTTCAAAAGACAAGAACGTTGTGCAGCAAATTATAAATGAAGTTTCAATGATCACTGGACAAAAGCCTATCATCGTTAAATCGAAGAAAGCTATTTCCAATTTTAAGCTGAGACAAGGGCAACCTATCGGTTTAAAAATCACGATGCGTGGTCAAAGAATGTATGATTTTCTAGAACGTTTTTGCAATATTGCATGTCCTCGGATTCGTGACTTTCACGGTTTTGGTACAAAATGTGATGGAAGGGGTAATTATTCTTTAGGTCTTGAGGACCAACAAGTTTTTCCTGAAGTCAATTTAGACCAGTTGAAAAAAGTCCAGGGGATGAACCTAAACTTTGTGACCAATGCTAAAACTGATGAGGAGTGTGTTGAACTTCTCCGTCAGCTAGGCTTGCCATTTAAAAATTTACCAATTGTTGTTGCATCTGCAGCCTAAAGTAGAGATTTTATGAACTTAAGCGACCCAATAGCCGATTTCTTAACAAGGATTCGTAACGCAAGTGCAGCCAGAAATCGCTTTACTGAGATTCCTTGGAGCAAACTGAAAGAGAAACTTTCTGAAATTTTGAAAGACCAAGGTCTCATTGAAAGTTATCAGGTCAATCTCAAAGGGACATACGGAACGATCAGAATTTATCTCAAATATGTTGGTCGTAGACAAGTGCTCAATGGTTTGAAAAGAATGAGTAGTCCTGGATCAAGAAGCTACATCACTAAGGATCAAATTCCAAGATTCTTCGGTGGTTTAGGTATTCCGGTCCTTTCTACCTCGAAAGGGGTAATGGCAGGAGCTGATGCTCACCGTGAAGAAATTGGTGGCGAACTCCTCTTTTTGGCGTGGTAGTAATAACTCGAAGTTGCTTGATATACGATTTTAGATTCAGATCAAGCAACTAGGGTAGAGAAGAATAAGTGTTGGAGAAATAGAGAAAATGTCTCGTAAAGGTAAACAGCCGATCAGTATTCCGAAAGGGGTAGAGATCTCCATATCTGGGCAGAAAATTTCTGCTAAGGGCCCAAAAGGCGCTTTGGAGAGAGATCTACCGGAACAACTTGCTGCTTCTAAAGAAGAGCAGAATCTACTGATCGAATTAAGAGAAGGCCAAGAGGAGTATTCAAATCTCCATGGTCTATTCCGTTCTCTCGTTGCCAACATGGTAGCCGGGGTTAGCGGAGGATTTGAAAGAAGACTTGAAATGATTGGGGTCGGTTACCGTGCCTCAGTTCAGGGAATGTTACTTGATCTTTTGATCGGGTTATCGCACCCTACCAAGCTTCCAATTCCCAAAGGGATTGAAGTCAAAGTGGAAAAAAACACTCTGATTATTCTCTCTGGAAACGATAAACATGCCGTGGGGCAATTTGCAGCGGTAATACGCGCTAAGAAGCCTCCTGAGCCCTACCAAGGAAAAGGTATTCGCTATCAGGGCGAATATGTTAGGAAAAAAGCTGGTAAAACAGCTGCTAAGAAGTGATGTTATGAAAGTCTCAGGCACAAAAAAAAGACAATTAAGAGTTAAAAGAGCCATCAGGGTTCGAAAGCGGCTACACGGTTCGTCAGAGCGTCCACGTCTTGTTGTCAAAAAGACAAACAAGCACCTGTTTGCGCAGATCATCGATGATACAAAGCATTCAACACTGGCCTCTTTTTCAACCCTCTCGAAACAGGTTAAGGGCACTCCTTTTGCTAAAAAAGGCAAAGAGTCAGCCAAGAAAATTGGTGAAGAGATTGCGGCACAAGCCCTTTCTCAAAATATTAAAGCTGTCGTTTTCGACAGAGGTGCTTGCAAGTATCACGGCTTGTTAGCGATTATCGCAGATGCTGCTCGTGAAAAAGGATTGGAGCTTTAGACACTATGGCAAAAGGAAACGAAGCAGATAAGAAAAATGATGGGTTAGAGGAAAAAGTTCTCTACATCAATCGTTGCTCTAAAGTGGTAAAAGGGGGGAGAAAGTTTAGTTTCTCAGCTCTTATACTCGTCGGTGATAAGAAGGGTTCAGTTGGTTATGGGTTTGCAAAAGCCAATGAGTTGACAGACGCTATCCGTAAGGGTGGTGAGAATGCCCGTAAGAATTTGATCAAGGTCGCACTTGAAGATATGACTTTGCCGCATGAAGTTAACGTCCGTTGGGATGGTGCTTCTATTTGCATGCGACCAGCGAAAAGCGGATCTGGTGTCATTGCCGGATCACAAGTTCGTGCGATTTTGGAATTTGCTGGAATCAAAGATGTCATGGCCAAGAGTCTTGGTGCAAACAATCCTTTGAATCTTGTGAAAGCAACATTTAAAGGGTTGGAAATGCTCGATAAGAAAGAAGCCATCGAGAAGATGAGGGAGTCAGCTTAAATGACAGACTTAAGTTCGTTAACAAATAATTCTCGTCCTTATAAAACACGTAAGCGTGTTGGAAGAGGGCCTGGTTCAAAACTAGGAAAAACTTGCGGTCGTGGTGTAAAAGGGGCAGGTTCTCGCTCTGGATATACAAGACGTTGGGGCTATGAAGGCGGTCAGATGCGTATGCACATGAAAATGCCTAAGCGTGGTTTTAGCAACGTACGATTCCAAAAACGTTTAGAAGCTGTAAACCTCGGAATGATCGAAGAACATTTCCAAGATGGCGAAGAAGTTAGCTACGAAAGCCTGTTTTTAAAGAGATTGGTACGTGGCAACGGTTACGGAGTAAAGTTGCTCGGAGATGGAGAATTAACAAAGAAGGTTATCCTTGTTGTTGACGACATTTCAGAATCAGCCCGCGTGAAACTTGAAAAGGCCGGCATCCAAGTCGGATAAGGCCTTTTGTTAAATATTAGAAGAGACTAATCCTCTAGAAGAGGACACGGTAGTATGTTCCCAAACCTGCAGAAAATCTTACAGATTCCAGAGCTCAAGCAGAAGATTTTCTTCACTTTGTTGATGCTCGTCGTCTGCCGTATCGGTGGATTTGTACCCGTTCCAGGTATTAACGGTGAACTTGCCATGTCAATTTTTAAACAGGCCACTGGCGGTGCCCAGAACCTGTTTCAATTAGTCGACATCTTCTCTGGTGGGGCCTTCTCTCAAATGACGGTGATTGCCCTTGGTGTCATCCCTTACATCTCTTCTTCTATTATTATGCAGCTGATGACAGCTTTATCGCCAAGTCTGATGCGTGAAATGCAAGAAAACCAACAGGCTGCACGTCGCAAAATCAACCAGTATACCCGTTACCTAACGGTTATCCTGGCACTTGTACAATCCTTTTTGTTTGCACGTTATGCTTTGTCGATGAACCTGGCAAATCCTGGAATCATCAATTCTGAGCTCATTACTAATACACTGTTTGGCTTCCCACTCCTGTTTTTCATCATCACGATGCTGAGCATGACAGCCGGTACAATGTTCTTAGTTTGGGTTGGTGAGCAGATCACCGACAGAGGAATTGGTAACGGGATGAGTTTAATCATCACGTTAGGCATTGTTTCTTCGTTGCCTTCTGCAGTTGGGCAAGTGATGCAGCAGTTGAATCTTGACTCTCAGGCAGCTGGTCAGATGAGTTTCACAACTGTGATTGTCCTTTTGGCCATGTTTATATTGGTGACACTTTCCACCATCCTTATTGTTCAGGGTACTCGTAAAATCCCTCTTCAATATGCAAGAAGAGTTGTTGGCCGCCAAGAAGTTCAAGGCTCAACATCCTTTATTCCATTAAAAGTGAACTATGCAGGCGTTGTTCCGGTCATTTTTGCCTCAGCCTTGCTCATGTTCCCAGCAACACTAGCTCAATTTATTGGGCAGGGGACTTGGTTCGCAAATGTAGCCGCTTCCATTACACCAGGGTCGACACTCTACCTCATTTTTTATGTCGCCTTGATTGTTTTTTTCACCTATTTTTGGACAGCAACACAATTTAAGCCCGACCAAATTGCTTCAGAGATGAAGAAAAATGGGGCTTTCATCCCAGGAGTACGGCAAGGGAAACCGACCCAAGAATACCTGGAAGACACCATGAATAAGATCACATTCCTAGGTGCAATCTCGCTTGCGTTGATTGCAGTTCTGCCCAATATGGTAGGACGCTTCTTAGGGGTACCGCCTACCATTAGTTACTATTTTGGTGGAACGGCCCTTTTGATTCTCGTCGGGGTGGTCTTAGATACTGTAAAACAGGTGGAATCTCACCTTATCATGAAGCGGTATGACGGCTTCATGAGAAAAAGTAGGGCTAAAATGAGATGAAGCCCTTTCAAGTTTTACAACGAACTGTTAGAATATTAGCTCTTTTCCTCTAGGAGACTGCACATGCCACGGATTATCGGGATAGATATTCCAGATAACAAGCGACTCGTCATCAGCCTTACTTACCTGTTTGGTATTGGTAAGCATCTGTCGGAACAGATCATCGAGCGTTTGGGTTTGGATCCCAACTTGAGAGCCCAAAAGCTTACTCAAGACGACATAGCGAAAATTAACAACCTTTTGCAGGCAGAATATGTCGTAGAAGGGGATCTTAGACGTGAGATCCAAAACAACATTAAACGGTTAATCTCTATCCATTCTTATCGTGGTATGCGTCACCGTCTGAAATTGCCTGTTAGAGGGCAAAGAACACGGACGAATGCTCGTACGAGAAAGGGTAAGAAGAAAACAGTGGCTAACAAGAAAAAATAGGGCAGATGTAAATGAATAAGCAAGTAGCTACAAAGAAAGGGCCCAAAGCAAAAAAGCGTACGTTTTCAAATGTGCCTTTTGCAATTGCACATGTAAAGGCGTCCTTTAATAACACCATTATTGCTATCACCGATCCGTCAGGTAAGATTCTTTCTTGGTCATCTGCTGGTAAAGTTAACTTTTCTGGATCACGTAAGTCAGCCGCTTTTGCAGCAACAGTTGCAGCACAAGATGCAGCTAAAGCTGCCCAAGGCTATGGCGTAAAAGAGATCGAAGTAAATTTAAATGGTCCAGGTGCCGGACGTGAATCTGCCGTAAGGGGATTTATCGGAGCTGGCCTGAATGTAACGACCATTCGAGATAAGACACCTGTTCCGCACAACGGTTGCAGGCCTCGTAAAAAACGTCGCGTATAAAGAGTATTGAAGAGCTGGAGTTAAACAAGCATGACATCACTTCCTTATGGAAAGTTTGAGCTACCTACCAAGATCACCGTTGAAGAAAAAAGCAAAACGCCTAACTTCGCAAGAGTGATTCTCGAACCATTCGAGAAAGGGTATGGGCACACGGTTGGAAACACGATGCGTCGTGTTCTTCTCACTTCGATAGAAGCGCCCGCTATCATCTCTTTGTCGATTGAGGGTGTTCCCCACGAATTCATGTCGATGGAAGGGGTCATCGAGGATATGACAACTATTGTCCTGAACTTAAAAGGCGCATTGATCAGGAAGTTGAATTTTTCTGAAGATCGTCTTGGAAGTTCAAGAATCCTTACCACTCAGTTGGACATTAACAAGAGTGATATCGACGCCCACAAAGGTGCTTACCAAGTTAAGCTTGGCGAGCTCGTTAAGGACAAGACATACGAAGTTGTCAATCCTAATATGCATGTGTTTACTGTCACCAAGCCGTTTAAAAAGCAGGTTGACATTAGAATTGCTATGGGTCGTGGATATGTTCCATCGGAACGTCACCAGATCTTTGATAGAGTTTCAAATGAAATTCTTCTAGATGCGGCATACTCACCAGTACGTCTTGTCAACTACATTGTAGAAAATACACGTGTAGGTCAGGACACAGACTTTGACAAATTGATTTTCGAAATCACAACAGATGGAAGAATTTCTCCAACAGAAGCTCTTTCGTTTGCTGCACAGATCTCTGTGAAGCATTTCGATATCTTCAATAAGATCAAAACATATAATCTCACGTTCGATGAGGAGCAAACAGAGCTCACATCAGATGATGATGAGATCCTCGATAAGCTTTCATTAGGGATTGACGAGATCGAACTTTCAGTTCGTTCGACAAACTGCCTAGTTGGTGCTAACATCGAGACAATTGCAGAGTTAGTTTCGATCCCTGATCGAAAAATGTTAGAATTTAGAAACTTTGGTAAGAAATCTCTAAACGAGATCAAGGCTAAGCTTACAGAAATGGGCCTACACCTTGGCATGGATCTTTCCCGGTTCAACATCACTCCAGACAACGTAAAAGAAAAAATGCGTCAAGTCAGAGAGCTACGTCGGACAAGAAGAGAGCAAGCTAAAGCTGAAGAGGAAACACAAGTTTAGGAAGTATCATGAGACACCGTAAACGCACTTTAAAACTTAACAATACCTCTTCTCATAACAGATGTCTTTTTGCCAATATGCTAAAGTCTCTGATTGAGAATGAAAAGATTGTGACAACTGTCCCTAAAGGCAAATGGTTAAAACGTTTTGCTGACAAAATGGTAACGTTGGCAAAAGAGAACACCTTAGCTAGCCGCCGCCGTGCCATCGCTGAAATGATGATCCGGTATAACGAGCTTTCTCCAAAAGAGGCCCGTGCTGCTAAAGGTGGAGATCTTTCTGCCTATAACACCGACCGTAAGGTAATCGGCAAACTTTTTAACGAGATTGGCCCCCGTTTTTCAACAAGAAAAGGTGGTTATACCCGCCTTATCCGACTTGGAAACCGTGTAGGCGACAATGCTGAAACATGCATCGTCGAATACTTAGGCGCCTAAAATTCTATTTGGGAGCTCTTTTCTAAAAGAGCTCCGTTTTATTCCTTTCCAACCCTAAAAGGGGACATGATGAGCATCAAAGTTGCAATCAACGGCTGTGGAAGGATCGGCCGTCTATTTTTAAGACAAGCACTCAAAAGAAAAGACATTGAAATTGTCGCTATCAATGACATCATTGATGTTGACCACATGGCCTATCTGATCAAATATGATTCAGTGCACGGTCGTTTTCCTTTTGAGATTTCACACGTTGATGACTTTTTAGTCATCGATGGAAAAAAAATCAAAATAACGTCTATTCCAAAACCTGAAGATCTTCCTTGGAAAGCTTTAGGGGTCGACTATGTTGTCGAATCGACTGGACGTTTTACAACAAAAGAAGAGTTAGAAAAACATCTTCAAGCCGGTGCTAAAAGGGTGATCCTTTCTGCTCCAGCCAAAGGAGATGTCCCAACTTTTGTAATGGGTGTGAATGAAAAAAAATACCGCCCAAAAGAAGATTTAATTGTCTCCAATGCCTCATGTACAACCAACTGCCTTGCTCCTGTAGCAAAGGTGTTGTTAGATAACTTTGGTATTGAAGAAGGTTTGATGACAACCATCCATGCTTTAACCTCTACTCAACCAACTGTTGATGGACCTTCGAGGAAAGACTGGCGTGGTGGCCGTAGTGGACCTGGTAATATTATACCTGCTTCCACTGGTGCGGCTAAAGCTGTTACATTGTGTCTTCCAGAATTAAAAGGAAAATTAACAGGCATGGCATTTCGAGTCCCTGTGGCTGATGTTTCATGCGTTGATTTAACTGTAAGACTTGCAAAAGCTGCTAGTGAAGCAGATGTTGCCAAAGCGATGCTTAATGCTTCGCTTGGGGCAATGAAAGGAATTTTAGGTTATACTGAAGAGGAAGTTGTATCTTCCGATTTTATTGGCTCCACCTACTCGTCGGTCTTCGACAGGAAGGCTGGTATTGCATTGAATGATAGATTTTTCAAGGTGGTGGCCTGGTACGACAACGAGATGGGATACGCCACAAGGATCGTCGATTTGATCCTCTACATGGCATCCGTCTCCTAACCGATAGAGAGTTATTAGTGGATTATACCCGAGAACCGATCATCGAGACGGTGATCACCCCTAAAGAAGGGTGCAAACTAGTCTTGAGAAATACCAAAGGGGCATCACAAGAAGAATACTTTGTAGATGCTGTAGAAGTTGTTACTTTTGGAACTACACATTTTTTCCGTTCCCTTGAGAAGCCTAAACCGTTTCTGATACCAACCACCGATTTTGAGGTGTTGGAAGTCAGAGAACCACGGATGATCTTAAAAACATCTGGCATTGATCGCTCGATCAAGATTTCAGGTGGAAAAGAAAAACCTCAAAAAGAACACCATCCAAAAGAAACACACCAGAAAGAATCCTATAAGGAACCTTCTGAAGAAAAACGTCATGAAGATAAAAAACCTGAAGAGAAGAAACAGGAAGAAAAACGACAAGACGATAAAGAGGGCTCTGGCGAAAGAAAACGTAACCGTCGCTCTTCACGTCGCCGTCGTGACCGTGATGATGACCAGGAACCAAAAGGTGAGAGCCTTGTAGAAGGTGGCGAACTTCCTCCTCCTCCAAAGTTAATCGCGCCTCCTCCAACCCTTATCTCTGAAACCCTTTCTCGCTACAGAGATCAGGAGCAGTTCAAGGGGGCTTTTTATGAAAAAGAAGCTGAAAGACGTGAAGAGCCTATCATAGAAGAAGAGCGCCCTTTTTTTTCCGAAACAGGAGAATTTAATGAAGCAGACGATCTCCTATTTAGGACGCCGGCTCCGGAACCTGCTTCAGAAGGAAGAGTAAGAAGACATCGTCACCCAAAGGAAGAAGTTCCACAAGTAAAAGAAGTTTCACACATAGAAGAAGATCCATTTGACAATCCTCCTCTAATCGGTGATGATATGTAGCCAAAAAAGGAAGCTAACCCCTTCCTAACACAATGACAGGGGACAATTTTTCCCCCTGTCCTACCGCTCGGATGGTGGAATGGTAGACACTAGGGACTTAAAATCCCTTGCTCTTTATCGGGCGTGCTGGTTCGACTCCAGTTCCGAGCACACTTATAACTCGATCTTTCGGCGATATTTGCCCGAAGTTTGACAACGGCCTGCCAAGCAGAGCCCGTTGTCAAACTTCGGGCAAATCTCATCCGAAATCTCATCGTTCTAAGTCGTCTTCCTTTTTTCAAACCTCATCGAAAGTAACTTCGCCTAAAGCCCTTTTTAGCCATTGTAGCTTAGGCTTTAGCCTGAGCTCGTTTTGCGGGTTTTAACCCGCAATTCCGCATACATGAGCGGACGAAAGGCGTTTTATCCTTCATCGAATTGAATGGGTCGGCGATTGCCGACTCCTCTTCGTTTCATGCCTATGCGTTTAAACTGGTATCCACGCCGATGGCAGCGCTGCGTTGTTTTCTCATTATCCAATACAAGGATGAAGGAAGGCTTTCCTACCGAGTATTTCAAAGTTACCTCTTAGCTTATTCATTGAAGAATGACATCAACGACAACAGGAATGTGTTTTCAGAGGTATTACATTATAGTATAGTAGATCCTAGAACCACTTCATTATTTTAGGGTTTTTCGCTTTTTTAGGATTCTTTGAATGATCAATTCCCAGTATTTGGCTGCTCGATCTTCTATAAGTTTATTTTGGCCTGTTCGTGTGTGTTTCTCTAAGTTCTTTGCATATGTTTCACTTCTGGAGGAAATTTGGCTTCCAGAGCCAGTTTCAGCAAAAAATTTGTTCATTTTAGTGAGCGAATGCGTTGTTTTCATGAGATAGGGAGGTAATACATTAACAGATTTAATAGAGGTATTTTCATCCTTTTCACTAAGCTGTTTGCTAAAAAAGGAAAGGATTTCTTCCCTGTGTCTATAAATTTGTACTAGATCCCTGATCGCAAAAATAGCACATGCGACCCAGTCTTCCTGGCGTTTATAAGTAGAAAAATAAATGACTTCAGTAGAAAGATACCGTTTTAATAACGTGCAGAGTCCATATTGGTCTTCTCCAATGCTATCCGTTATCAGCGCTACCCACTTTCCTTCTATTTTTTTGATGTAGATGGGTGTTGTGTGACCTGTGCCAAAAAGAAAGTAAAATTCATCGATCTGAGGATCTTTTGAAATGGCGTCAAGCTTATTCTTTAACAGAAAGATGTAATCGTAAACAGCTACTATCTCTTTAGGGAGGCTTCCCTTTTCTTGCAGATATTCAACAATGACCTGTTGACCGTTTGCTTCAATCTCACCTCGTCCACTTATGTATCCCTGTAAATCGTATTCTGGATCTCTTCTAACGGTGGAAGTTAATAATGATTTAATAAAGTTATTTTCACTTTTCCATAACTTCTCTTTTAAGAGTTCTTCATAGATAAATGCTCTATCATCTGGTGGAGATGAAGAAATAACGAGATATATGATTTGGGCAAATTGTTGTTGAGATTTCATTTCCGAAGCATAGCTGGGCTGGTCGGGAAGTCGTTTAATGAAGATTTTTACAAGTTCCAGAACTTTTTGAGTGTCGCAAAGTTTAGGAATCAAGTCTGCAAATTCAGATTTCTTTCGATCTTGATATTCTTGTTTAATATTATTCGAAGTATCGAGGCTAAAGATAAATGGAGATCGAAAAAAGAGCGCTTCAAGGCCATCAGCAATTTCTTCTGCTGAATAAAGAGCGGTTCTTTGATTAGGTGAAAGGGTCTCAAGTAATGGAAGCGCCTCTTGGAAAGCCTTGTGATCTCGCAGAATATGAGTATTTGCAAGCAGTTTTATCGAAGTCTGAAACTCCGTTATTTCACTTGGATCTGGTTGAGATGAACCTTGCTGAATGGGGTGAGCTGGTCCTCCGTTGGATATTTTTTTAATTCTATTCATCAAAGGGTTGCTGTTTGCAAATGCAGGATGTTTAAGAGACCAAGTATTAAAAGAGTCTAAGATATCTCTTTTCTCTGTAAAGAGATGACTAACGTTTTTATCAAAGTTGGTCCGATCTTCATGGATGATATGCTGTAGTAGCTCTTGTGGGAACTGGATCGATCCTTGAGGCAGACTAATACCCATAAGCTCTTTCCTATTAGTTAATAGTTTTATTAGACAGTTTAATCTGAGACTTTTTAACTACTATTCTAGAGTATATTGTCTGTATTAAGACAATATTAATAAATGGCTTCTCTATAGTTGAGGCTTTCATCAAATTTAATATGACATTCTCTAAATTTTTTGGAGATGTTTGGCTAAATCTTAGATGTTGCTGTTTTTTTTTTAGGCTACGTCTATTTTAGGAGATTAACAATAGCCTCAAGCACAACATTATACCCCGCATAGAGCTAGCTCAACTCTTCTAGCAACTGGAGAAAGTCTTTTTGCATCTACCATCCCTGTTCTCTACCATCCAATCAGGGCTCGGATTCCTTAGCTTTTAAGGGAAATCTGTTTCGTTTCTATGATCATTCTAGAGAGAAAAAATGTATTTTATTGATTTTATTTGGAAATTGGTACGCAAGCAAGGCTGGGCATTTGTCCTGATAGGGCCTTTAGAGCTCCCTCTATAGTTCCATCAAGATGGTGGGCTCCTTTAAAATCTGCCTTTGAGTCATATTTTTCCGTATTGTTTCTGTAAATGGCGAATGTCATATTTCCTATATTCCCATCATATATTAGACGATCCAAATTTTGGTCGGAGCCATCTTTCATCCAACGGCGAAGATAGACGAATTTTCCTTGAACAACAGTTACGAATGTCCAAGATGCCTTTGGAAAGAACTTTCTTTGAACAAGACCAGCCCGCTCATGTAATTGCCCTTGTAGACAAATTGGAATAGGATAATCGTCCATAGTTTTCTGGAGAAATGTTGTCTTAATTTTTTTCCTTCAACTTATAATGCTGGCAGGCTGTATTCCGCAATGTGTTTAGCACAATGCGTGAGGAGGGATCGGCGGTTACACCACCAGGCATTTCTTCCGAATGTACGAATGTCAGGCCTGACCCCTTTTCGTGCTTTAATGCGAAGAATAGTCTTTTGTGACTATACTTTAATGTGGTAGAGTTTTCTATAAAAATGAGTCTTATTATGACATTAGTTACATCAGGAACAGTTTCTACTCCGCGCTATCCCGATATTATTTCTGTCGCCATAACAGATATGGTCCAACAAGGTTTTAAGATCACGCAGATTAGCATCCATTTTTTTGGAAGGTCCTTTGTTCAAGAAGGGGATGCATTGAAATGTTCTAAGGTTTTAGAAGAAGAAAATAATATCACTTTTGTCCCAGCAGGGGTGTTAGGAGGACTCGATCTTCAATACCCTTTTGGTGAGTTCCATAAAAAATTAGAAGAGAATGGGACCTATGCTGATGTTAAATTCAAAGTGGAGTTGACTGGGATACGCCACATCCGAGAAAACAATTTCGGAAAAAGAGTAAGAATGATTGAATCTACGGTAAAGGGACCCCTCCGCACTATAACTCCAGCAATCACCACCTCTTCTTAGAATAACCGGTAATAGGAAATGGGGTCAGGCTTGATCCCCTGCATCAACAGCACCATCTTAAACGTTTTATGCTGAGCAAACGACCATCATTCCATGCCTTGGGGAACCTTTTTAGATCAACCTGGCACTTAGACGCTGAAGGGAATGAAAGCACCCCCATCAATCTCTATATAAACTGAAAGGAGCCCACGCCCCATTCCCCCGACCGGCGGTTATACCGCCGGGCATCTTTATCACAGGATCTCGAGACCCCGGCTCGGCCCGGCCCTTTCACTCTCGGTAGATCGCTCGGCGCTTGACATGAAACGAACGCGGCAAACATAATTTTAACTTCTGCTCAATGCTCAAGAGGAGGTCAAATGAGTGGTGTGACTTTGCAAAGAGTGATCCAATCGATTCAAACGCAAATTCCTGCTCTAGGAGAGGTTCCTTTTACAGTTGATCAGGAGGTTGCGCAAGCAGCTCGTGATCAGTTCATGCGAAATTATAACTGGAATTTGTTTTGTTCGAGCTGTTCCTCCCTTGCTGGATTGGTCAGTTTTGCTGGATTTGGCTTTTCTGCATATGAGCTTTTTACTTCCCCCACCAATGCAATAGTTTTAGCTGGCTTTAGCTTTGCTATAAATAAACTTTGGGTAGCTACGCGTAATCCAGAAGGCTATGCCTTACAAAGTGCGTTAGATACTAGTGATGAGGAAGAAATCATACGACGGCTTTCTCTAGGTGCAAATATTTACCAATCAGTATGGCCTTTTGGAGGAGCTGCGGCTAATCTATTCCCTATTGTGAAGGGTAGCTCTAGGACTGTCATGCAAATGTTTGCAAAAGCGGGTTGTTCCCATGTTGTAGCTTATTTGGCAATGCTTGAGCCTGAACTATCGAAACGCGCCCAGATGGCTACAGATGCCTTGCCTTATGCTAAAAACAAAAAAACGGCTAAGCTGCTGCTTGACCTTGGAGGTAATATTCATGGACAAAAGGATCTGTTGTCTTCTTGCTCCTTAAGGAAAGATCTTGAATTAGTACAATTCTTTGTTGAGGCGGGTGCTAGACTAGATGCAGGAATTCTAGATTATCAGAAATGGCAAGCTGATTATGATAGAAGAGAAAGGGATTTTAGGGGAAATTGGTTCCCAGGTAATAATGAAGGCGTGTCTCTTACCTTACATCCTGACTTTAAGACCCCCTTGGAGCAGTTATTAGCGCCTAATTACGGTCCTCATGGAAGAATAGATTCTCCATTTATAAATAACCCCGCATCGGTTCTTGAAGCGATGCATGTTAGTCCAGAGGTATATCAAAATAAAAAATCAGCAGAAGAGTTATACCATTCATTAAATCAAGCTGGAGTGAGGATACGCCTTCATTACACTCAATACCTTTTCTCATTGCTATACCCCAAGAGAGGTAATTTTTAGGAGAAGGTAGCGCAATTCAAAGGGTAGAATTTGTCTAGACAATCGGGTCCACCTTACTTTTGTCGCCTGCGGCGACATGCGGGAAGGGGCTTGCCGCCCATCACCGCGACCGGCGGTTTTCGAACCGCCGATCATTTTTTTATCGCAGACCCGGCCCCTTTCATCGCAGGATCGCACCAGTTTTTGTCGTATCCTCCACCCCTTCCAGAGCCTTCTCCACAGCTTCCTCGTCAGTCATTCTCACATCCATAAAGCTAATAATTAGCTTGTTACACCCCATGTTGCACAAAAGTTATAGTAACTATAACATTAGTGCTGAGGGATGGATGAAATCAGAAGATAGACTTTTTGAAGTGGCTGATCGACAGCAGGGATATTTTACCTCCCAGCAGGCAGAGGAGTGTGGAATCTCCCGGTCCAATTTCCATTTCAGGCTGGGCTCTGGAGAATGGGTAAAAGAACTTAGAGGAATCTACCGTCTGACCCGTTACCCAATGACTGATAGGCCGGAACTCATTCTCTGGTCTTTATGGAGCCGCGATAAAAGGGGGCACTCGCAAGGTGTATGGTCCCACGAGACGGCCCTCGATATCCACGATTTGTGCGACATCATGCCAGCTAAAATGCACATGACAGTTCCCCCTAGCTTTCGGAAAAGCGGGGATATCCCCAAAAATCTAAAACTTCATTTTGCTTCTCTAGTGAAAACAGACATTGAAATCCATCAAGGATTTAGAGTCACTACACCCCTACGTACGTTGATAGACATCATCGATGCAGGAACAGACTGCAGAAGACCAAATTCGACAAGCCATCTACGAAGGCCTCCGTAGAGGAACCCTTTCCCTACGCGATGTCAACGAAACAAAGCTGCTCTTTAGGTATAAACTTGACCCCAAAATTTAAAACCGCTTTCGATTTTCGAAAGAGCCTCGAGGCAAGGCTGCAAGCACAAGCTGCGAAAACAGGTGAAGACTTACAACGTATTCGCCGAAAAGTAGCTTTTGACCGTTTCCTTGCAAGAATCTTTCACCTTGGCAATCCGGGCTTTTACCTTAAAGGTGGATATGCAATGGAACTGCGAATAGCCCATGCTCGAGCAACAAAAGACATTGATCTCACTTGCACGCGTCGATTCAAAAATGAGAATGAGCTTTTCACTCATCTCGCCCCTTCTCAGCGCGTACGACTCTTTTAGTTATCGGCGTTCTGTCTGTTACCATACCGGCTCATAATATAATTGAGAGGAAATTATAGTAAAATTCGACTCAATTTTAAAGACAATTTTAACCAGATTTTTTCTGGACCTAGAACCTGCTTAAATTAACCCCCTAAGCCGGGCCTGCACCTCTTTTTTTTACACCGGCTGTTACAACGCAGGGCACATGTATTTATCTTCATCTTCGATAAAATTAACAATCTCGTCCAAAAAAGTTGGACAGAATCAGGTCAAATGGGGAAAATGTGGGTCTCGGTATGATGCTGAAGGCGTTTAGCTTGTTCTGCCTGACTCCAGACCGATTCTTTTTGACGAATACAAAAACTTAGGAATAGAAAAGTGAAAAAATTATTTTTAATTTTATTGGCCTCTTTCTTAGTGGAAACAGCCCTTGTTGCACAAGGGAGAGTATTAGTCCCGGGTAGTTATATTCAAGACTTGGCTTTTCACGTCGACCAGCTTCCTCTCCCTGGTGAAACTAAAATAGGAACATTTGTTACAGGTCCCGGAGGCAAAGGATCCAATCAAGCCGTTGCTTGTGCTAGGCAAGGGATCGAGACTTGTTTTGTAGGAACGGTAGGTCAGGATACTTTTGGTAAAGATGCAATTAAATTTCTTCAGAATGAAGGGATCCAAGCAAATATTACTGTAACTCCCGATGAAGGCACGGGTACCGCTGCTATTTTGGTAGATCAATTGGGACAAAACAGTATTATAGTGTTTTTGGGAGCAAATATTTATACCAGCAGCATGAGTATCAAACAGGCCCATGAAGCATTCAATCCCGATGTGGTGTTACTTCAATTTGAAATAAGCATGGATGCGATTTTAGAGTATCTTGAGCTGTTACCAATAGATTGCAACTCCTTGATAGTGTTGAACCCGGCCCCTATACCAAAAGAGATAGATTTTAGAGTTTTCGAGAGGGTGGACATATTGACACCTAATGAAATAGAATTTTGGTCTTTAATTCAAAGAAAAGGAGCCGATAAACAGATCCAATTTGAAGAGATCGCGAATACAGATCCTAATATTTTACATACTGCTTGTAGATCATTACAAGTCCCAATCGTGGTTGTTACTATGGGTGAGCATGGTTGTTTTGTTTCTACAAATAATGATTATTATTGGGTTAAAGCGCCAAAGGTTGATGTCGTCTCTACTGCAGGCGCAGGAGATTGTTTCAGTGGTGTGTTAGCCTCGCAACTTGCAATCATTAAATCTCGTAATCTTTGTTTGGAAGAACATTTAAAACCTTGCGTTGAATACGCAGTCGTGGCCGCTTCTCTTTCTGTTACAAAAGATGGCACAGCTCCCTCGATGCCAACTTATCAAGAGACGATATTTGCTATTAAAACTCTGAAGAGTTCACAGGAGATTTTTAATCGGAGAAATTTGATAGAAAATTTCTTCTAAAGGGCCGGGCCAATGCCGACCCTGCTAGCAATAACGAACGAACGTACTCAATTCTCATCGGAAATTTCACCACCAAATCTCTCTCACCCATGTAGTCTCTAGCTTGTTTTCGCGGGTTTCAACCAGCAAATTCACCGCGGTTACACCGCCGGTCATCCTTATAGAAGGATCTCGAGTCCCGGCACCTTTTCATTGGTCTGATGGACTCTTAATCAATTCATCGCGAATTTCCATGTAGATATCGAAGTAGTGCCAGGAGGGTGGGGCATCCGCAGGTAGAATATGGTCTGGGCGTAGAATGAGATCACCTGTTTTTAATAACACACTTTTTACTTCGGGATTTTGATTAATTTTTTCCCTGCAGGCACGCACTATCAGGTTATAATGAGTGCTTTTTTGGGGAATGTAGTAATCCATTTCCATTCCTTGGTAAGTGACCCAATTGATGCCCATTTTTTCCATGTTTTCTTTTGCCAGGGCTCCAGCTGCTTTAGCCTGAAAGGATCCCATTTGAGCCACCTCATCACGGGTGTATTTCCATTCTATGTCTGGATAGGTAGCCCTTGGGTCATAGGGCCCCTCTGGGTATGCCATCATCTGCCAAAACCCTTCGAGGCTGGCATAGTGTTTCCCATAGAGACTGAAAGGTGTAGCTGCAAAGTTAGACAATAAACCCAGTTCATTCCGTTTAGAAAGAATGACTTCTCCCGGATTGGCATCCTGTGGAAGAATTTCCCACCAGGCAGCTTCTTCTCTAGGAACGGTCGCAAACCAATGTATAGGGTAGGTATTTTGGTCAGGCTTTGTGGTATTTTCAAAACTCGAAAACGAACAGTTCAATATAAAAATAATGAAGGACGATACAAGTGTAAATTTGCTCATTATAACATTTTTGTTCTGCATATGACCTGTGAGTATGTTTTTTAATTGAACCTTTGTCAATTCAAAGGTGTGAACAGGGCTTATTAACGTGGTATTCGCATCAATGCCATATCCCCAGGATATATTGACACCCCTATGTTTGACTCTATCCGTGATACTGAGGCGATGGACGGAGTGATTTCTCAGATACCAGTCAAAAGATTAGGCCTGATGGATGAAGTGGCAGAACTTGCCCTTTTTCTTGCCTTGCCCCGCTCTTCCTACATGATTGGTTCAGACATCTTGATCGATGGCGGCATCAGTACGATCTTCAGCGGAAAATAAAAGGAAAGCAGAGGGCTGTTTTTTTAGGCAAAAGGTGAGTTTGCCTTTTTTTGACAGAAAATAGAACAGCGTTCTAAAATAAGACAAAAGTTCTAGGTTAGACGAGTGGGCATTCAGGATAGGAAAGTTAGGGAAAGGGACTCTTTTCGCAAATTGATTGTGGCAACGGCGCACGAGTTGCTGTTGACTCAAGGGTTAAAGGGGTTAACCATGCGTGCACTCGCTAATACCATTGAGTATAGCCAGTCCAAAATCTATGAATTTTTTAAAAATAAAGATCAGCTTTGTGAGGTCATTTTCGAAGAGCTGTGTGAGAAAATGTTGAATGAGATGATGACTGTTCCCAAAGATTTACCCCCTGGCCAGTACTTCACTGAATTGAATATGAAGGTGATCGAATTCCACTACAATTTCCCCCATTCAGAAGAGCTTTTTAACCTCGTTTCTTATGGTCCAGAACGGTTCAAAACCCCTACCATTTTTCTTGAGGTGGAACGGGTTTCAAAAGAGGCGATCAAAAATCTCAACAGCCCTTTTATCCAGACAGAAGAAGAATTATTGAATGCAATCGATATTGTAAGATGTTTCAAAATCGGCGCAGCGACTCTAATGGCCTCTGAAACTTCTGCAAAAGGGAAAAAATGGGCCCATGCAATGGCAGAAAATACCTTCAAAGTCTTGTTAAGAGGCTGGAAGTAGACAAATTAATTAAACAAGGAAATAAAATGTTACATTCACTTATTACTCTTCTTTTACTTGCAGCACCTTTAGCTGCTACCACAACCCAATCCCAGCAAACTGAGGAATCGATGCACAGACTCATTAGTGCAACGCAACTGAAGTCATGGTATGATCAAAATAAAGAGATGGTCATTTTAGATGCCCGCTCAAAACCCTATTTTGATGGGAATCTTTTGCCTAAGGCCAGATGGCTATCTGCAGAATCGACAGATCAGGAAATTTTGTCAGCTGTCCCTTCTAAAAACGGCCTGATTGTGGTCTATTGCTGGAGCACAGAGTGTCCTGCAAGTGGATGGTTATATGATAAGCTGGTAAAGCTTGGTTACGCTAATATTTATGAGTACCATGGTGGTATCCAAGAGTGGAAACAATTGGGTTACACGACTGTTAAACAGTAACTAACAACTTCTAGCCCCTAAGATAGGGGCTTTCTCTTTTCCAAGTATCGGCATTTCTTTTGGGATTCCCACCAGATTGTTTGATTAAACCACGATTTAAAAATGAAAGGGGTCGGGTCCTTTCATCAAAGCTATCTAGACATGCTCTTGGGGATAAGGGAGAAAGGTTTTAAGGTAGATTCTCAGCTGCAAGGGTAAAACCATAGAATGAACTTTATAATCGATTCCGACGAGGGTCTGCAAACGATTTAGCTGTTAATCGAAGGTCTCCAAGTTCATCTTCCAGTTTTTCGATGTTGATAGTCCGAGTCGTTTCCGCAGGTATTGTTTTCAAGCAAGCTAGAATAAACTCTTTAAGGGTTGTTTTAGTCCCGAAATTTTCTCTAACAGAAACAATGGACATCCGCCAAAGCAAATGAGGAGGTAGCTTCTTAAGGTGAAAGGATGAGGCTACTTTTTCTTGGAGTAACCTTCGAAGTTTTCTAGTCTGAGCATCAGAGAGATTCGCAATTCTTTTAGGTGTTGCAAGAGTAGGGTCGTCGATTTGAAAATTGTCGAAGGAGAATGTGCCAGGTTGATTTGGCCCTTCTGGATGCGTAGAGTAATTAAATCCGTGAACCTGTTTTCTGAAAACCTTTTCACGGATATCGAGCAGTGTAGTGTGGACCCGATCGAAATCTTGTTCGGCAAATTCCTTCAAAACACTTTTGGCCCATGATTTGATCACCGTGCCTAAGTTAACTCTGGTTTTCATCCCAAAATTATCACGGATCCCAAACGATAGGATATCCATGACAGGAATGTCGTTTAAGAAAGGGTATTCTGATGCAGCATTTGTCACTGCCTCCTTGACTTGCTCTAGCTGTTTAGGTGTAAGTTTCCGAAGACTTTGATGTTGAACAAAGGTGGTATTATTAAAGTCAAAAAGTGTCGAGTCTGTATTTTGTAAAGGTAGCAAGCTATGATCTGAGCTTGATGGGGGTGGAGTTTCTGCATTTGTATCAAATTCCGTTGCACTCTGGCCCCTTTCAATGAGTCCGTCACTCCTTCTCCGTTTTGTTGCTGATTGAAGGTTCTCGTTGCCGATTTCTTGAACTCTTCTTGTGGAAGATGGTGGTGAATCTAGATCTATACAAACGGAACATTCCACCTCACGATCTACTGCGTCCAAGTCAATGATTTCACTAGGCGGCACAGTGCTTTCAAATACCTTGTTTGTTCTCCTTTGTCTGTCGACTGCAGCGACTAAAGCGAATAAATTTGACATTGCTGGTTCCTCAACTTTGAGGTGGAGAAGATGATGGGGAGAAGATACAACAGCAGCCATAAACCGATAATTATTAATTGATAAGTATTGTATATGTTATAGTTTAAAATGAAAAGGGCTGGTTGGATCCAAAAAAAACTGGTTAAAGTTGTCTTTAATCTGCGTTTGGAGTGCGAAACGCTTGTTTCGCTTTCATTATAGTTTATTAAAAAATACTTCTAGAACCCTAAGAGGTTTGCGCCGGGTAACCTACTAGATGAAACTCTAGGCTAACAGATAATAGTTTTTTTCCCCTTAATGAATTTCCATCGCAGAAGTTCTAAGTTTATCCCTGAGCCTAAGGTATTTGGGTATAAGCGAGAGTTTGAGCCAAATTACCAAATTTGGCCCCTGTGGTGGCATCATCCGATACGGCTTCAATGAAAACTTCTTTTACGCTTTCTCTGGTGAAAGCTTGATCACAACCCTTGCATTTTAATGTTCTGCTAAACAACTCACTAACCTGACCTGCTTGATAATGTTCTTGAAGAGAGAGGGGGTTGTAGATGGTTCCACATGTCAAATGGATCCCGTTTTTCCCTTGGACAGGATGTCCTGAAATATCGACAACTTTGGAGTAAAAGAATCCATCTGCTTGCTTGGTCAAAACCGTTGCACGAGGTTTGAAAGCTTTTTTTTCAGAATTATCAAAGTGCGTACGGCAAGTAAGGCACTGGTTCGCCCAATTTCCTTGAAGAGTTGTTAAATTAAAGATATGCCCACATTTAATAACTTGAGGCTCCACTGCAGTGGAAAGAGTTGCAGCGTCAGCAATCCCTAGCGTCTTGGTGTGTGGGCCATATTCTTGAGTAATTGCGATCTTTTTGACATTAGGAAAAATTATTTGGAGAGGGGGGAGCCATTGTGTTCCCATTTTTAAAGATGTTCCAAGAAGGCTCATTTTTTCCAGTGAAGGGCATGGATGAAAATTTCTAAATTGCTGAGCCTGGAATTGACCATTTTGTAAGTCAGGTGAGCAATCGTCAAATTCCAATTCTTTAAGTGTTCTTAGGTTATGTAGAAATTGAAAACCCTCGAGAGAGGATTGTGTGCCAGACAGTTTAAGGACTTTCAGATCGTGTTTGATAGATTGGACTAAGTCTTCAAAACCTTCCCTAAATAGAGCACGCATTGAGCACTTTGTTCCAGAGAAATCGATTTCAGATATGGAAAAACTAAAACTGTTCGATGACATCTCGTTTAATTTGGCAATTATTTTCCTAAGGCTGTTGCCGAATACTGCATTATTAGCACCTTTAAGGTTAACACTATCTGATATTTCTAGAGATAAAGCTACTCGAGAAAAATTAACTTTTAATTGGTAAGAGGGGAGTTGACCCTCTTGCTGTTCAACAGAGCAGATGAGAAGGGCATTTGCCGGATCGAATAAGAGAGTGCCAGGTGTAATCGAACGTCCTTGATCTAAATAGATTCGCACATTCGCATAGAGTTCTTCGCTCGAAAGGAATTCTCTTAGTGATTGCGTCACTCCATTTTTGATAGCGTTGGACAAATCATCGATAGAAAGAGGGGGAGTCCTCACAGCAGCCGCAACGGAAGCAGGAGGCTGTTGCTGGTTGGCTGTGACTTGGGTCGTAGGGAGCAGATTTGAAATGGGTGGAGTAGGGGTGGGTCTAATGTGACTAATTGGAGGAGCTACATGACTAGTTGGTGGGGGGGTTGGCCTGGTTAAAGATGTAGGAGGGGGGGCTCCAGCTCCTCGGCCGCTATGATTAGAAAAAATCTGATAGGCTAGTTGCGCGACTTTTGCAAGGATAACCGCGGAAATGGCTGCTACAGTCCAGCGAACAAAAGGATGATTGAAAATTGTTCCATATCTAACACCTGAAATCATGTCATACCCCAAAATAAAAAAAGATAAAATCTATTTTAAGACTTTTTTTGTAAAAACACAATGATTATTTGCAATTTTAGCACCTTCAATCCTCAGTTTTCTGGCACATTCCTCGCAATCGATTTGCCCCTAGCTCTCTAGGCTTAACCTTTATTTTAAAAAACTATAGCATTATTCTATGGCTCGTGATAAAATTTCTTTTCTATAACTTTTAACTCAGTCAGTTGTTTTGACTTTCAAAAAAAGGTGTAATCATGAGTTCAGGTCTTTTTCCTGTTGGCAATAACGCTTCTCAAGGGGCGATCAGTTCTAGTGCAAGTCAACTTCCCGGAAACGGAGGAGGCAGAGTTTGGACCGTTATCAAAGATCGCTCAAGGCAATTTGCTACCTCAACTATCAACTTTCTACTCGCTGTTCCTATTATCAATTACATCTTCGCAAAGGTGTTGAGAGCGCTGCTATCATACTTTAATGGTTCAGGCAGCAGCTCAACAGGCTCTCCAACTCATACAACTGCCCCAATTTCAGTATCCCCTCAACTAGCAACAACATCCCCGGCAGAAACTCAAACTTTTTCTGCACAAACTACAGTTTCTTTTAATCTTCCAACTCCTCAGGGACAAACTGCCTTTCAAAGTACTGTAATGACACTTCCTCCGGTATTACATGCTGCGACTCCATCGATAGTACCTGCTGCTTCATCTTTCGCTGACTCAATTTCAGTACCCTTAAGTACTTCCGCTTCTCAGGCATTAAATCCTTCCTCTTCAAGTTTTCACGCGCCACTTCCGGCGGCAAGTTCTAACTATCTACCTACTCACGTGCCACTTCCACGGGCAAGTTCTAACTATCGATCTTCTCATGCTGCGACTCCATCGATAGTACCTGCTCCTTCCAGTTCAACCCCCTCATTCCATCCAATGCCACCAAGGGAGAATTTTTTTTACAATGGACCAAGGCCTCAAAGGACGACCCTAAGAGAAAGGGTTGCCATGACTGAGTCTACTACGTTAATTCAGAGAGTGACCATTCATATCACTTCTCAATTACTTCCGATTAGAACAGATGACAATGACAAAACATACTATCTCCAATTTGAGGCCAAACCTAACCAAGATGTTGAAATAACTCAAAACAAGAAAAACATGGGTTTAGTATTTTGTCTTGATGCGAGCGGTAGCATGGGTCAAGGTATTGGATCACGACGAGAGACCGTTGCAGAAACCATGGACCTTTTCTTCGATAAAGCTGGAGAATTAGTCGGTGACGGGAAAGCTGACATCAATACAGGTGTTATTATATTTGATGATAGTGCTCAGGCTGTCAATTTTAATGAAAATAATAAAGTACAATTAACAAATAACACCACTCTTCAAAAAGTGACTGTCCGTAAAGCTCTTTATGCTAAAAATGGAGGCACTGAAATGACACGTGGGCTTAGCGAGGCTTCGGGACTCATCGAAGAGATGCAGGATGAAAATCGGGATGCGGCATATGCTTTGCTCTATTTGACGGATGGGCAAGACGATTCGCAGACTGAAAAAGTAAGTAGAGCGTCTTTAGCACCTATTCACGAACGTTTGGCACAAGCTAGTACGTCTCTTCTAGCCTTAGGAATGGGTGGGGGACATGATCATAATGTGATGCGTATGATCACTACAGATCAACGAGTCAATGGATCTGGCGCTTTTAGCTCCACTTATTTCTCTGTTGATGACTCATCGTCTACCTCTCAAAATAACCAAAGTACGACAGTCGGTTCTCGTAAATACACAGTTAGAGAGGCTATCGACCAAGTTTTCACACAACTTTTCACCCAAGTCATCGATCAGATCGCATGTCGAAAACCAGATGGTATTGATTCAAGAAACTTCAAAGTTCTGAATGGGAGATCAGAAGGTGAGATACATTACCTGGGGGGTGTTTCATTAAACAATATTTCCTTAAAGAAAATCATCCGGGTCGTTGTCGGAAATGGTCAAGTTTTACCTTCCGATTTGGGATTAAATCTCACTCTCATCGAGGGCCGTGAACAACAGGTTATAACAATTCCTGTCGATCAGAATGGACCAGAAAACTCTGACATCTTAATTGCTGCAATGGAACAAGAAATTATCGAGACGCTGCAAGACTCTATCTCTGATATCTCGAGAGACGCTAAACTCGAAAAAATCGAAGCGACTAAGCAAAAACTCATCCGAGCCGGGTTTGTGAATGATGATTTTATTTGGCAAGGAGATGCTCCTGAGAATATGGCAACCTTTCAAAATCTGGTGAAGGATTTATCTGAAGCAAAGACGAGAGTTGACAGAAATGAAGTAGTCACACAAACCGCTCAACAACAGCAGGCATACATGAGCGCACGGAGTGGCAGGCAAGTCGATACTCATTACACGACTCTTTTGTCAGTTCCCCCTTCGGCCACCCCAACCAATAACTAACCAACCAATAACCAATAGGTTTGCATTTTACAAACCTATTGGCAAAAAACCTTGTAAATGCGAGGTCATATTGACAAGTTGATCTCTTGAGCTGTTAAAGAAGTGCTGATACATAAAAACAGATCAAATTCTGTTGAGGGGGTCATTTTGCTAAATCGATCTTGCTTAACAGCTGCTTTCTGATCTCCTCATTCGGAATCAACTTTGCAACTTCTTTTGCCCTTTGTTTATCATTTTTAGCTAAGAAAAACTCGATTACAATCTCTCGTAAAATGTAAGACCTAGTTTTGGGATCGTAAATTGTTCTAGTGTTTTCTAACATTTTATTGCTTATTTCGTTTGCTTTATCCTTTTCATTAGTAGAAAGATAAAACTCTAAAATATGCCAAAAGGCAAAATTCCTTGATAAGGGAGAGGTTAAACTTTCTGCAATCTGCAGCGCTTGTTTTCCATTTTTTTCAGCTAAAGCGATACGGATTAGCACTAGAGGTTGGATTTCTGACTGAGGGATCAAGTACTTCGCAAACTTCTTGGCTTGCTCTATTTCGTTTGCTTTTAGAAGGCTGTCTTCTATTAGATCTGCTATCAGAATGTTTCGTTCCCTTTCGTCATCTAAAAGTTCAACAGCTTGCATGACCAAGTTCCATTGGCGTTGAGCTGCGCAAGATTTGACAATTTCCTTTAACTGTACAAATTGGGCTTGTTTATCCTTATTTTCCTTGATCTGCTTTAGTTTGATTTCAACTTGTTCGATTAAATCGTCACGCTTAATTTGAGTTGTCATATCCCTTCTTCATATACAGCTCTACCCATAGGAAAATGGGCGATTTTAATCAATCTTTATCTTAATGAAATCAACCCCAAAGAGGTTCGGAGTCCCTTCCGTTGGGTAGGGGGTAGGGGGCGCCGTTTTATTTCTTTGGAAATTCTTCAATATGTTGTTCGCCTTTTCTGCCAAAGTAGATGGCTTTTTTCCCTTTGATAAAAACCATGTAACTAAGAATACCAGCTTCCATGATCTCTTTTAGGAATTCTTTGTATTGGATTTTTTCAGATTGGATCTTTCGGATCGCCTGTACTAGTTTTGTACAATCAAAGTCTGGAGAAACCTCTTTCGGCAAGGTGGATGAAGCCATCATTGTATACGCTTCATTTTGAGCATAATAAGTTTTAGTCTCTCCTAGGAGATCGGCATAATAAAGCTCAATCCCAGCTTCGAATAATTTGCTGACCGCTTCTGGAAAAGTAATCTTTCCTTGATCTGAAAGGAGAGTACATTCTTTTATGACTTCCAGCTTCATAACATTCATCCTGATGAATCGACATACTATGCAATCCCTCCTTTTTAAGGAAATAGCCAAGTTAAAATCCTCTTCGCCTTGCTCCGTTCAGGGTTGCTTCCAAAATATTCTAGAGGCCATTTCTTTCAAATGTCCTAATGCCAGGCCTGACCCGTTGTGCCCCTGTTGCATATCTTTTTGATTTTGTTATGATTAACGGTATGAAAATAGTTCCTCCTAATGTAGAGCAACTGCTCCACAATTTTTTTGCTGTCCATGCCACCTCTATTTTTCCAGAACAAGGGGTGCTTAAATGTGGAGGTATTTACCTTAAAGAAACAGGGGAGATGTTTTTTAGCAATGGCGATCGGAGAACGATCCACTGGGCTCTTGGATCGCTCGTACAGCCACACCCCAGAGGAAATTGGGAAGATAGGCCCTATGCTGTTATGGTCCGCTTGGGTGATCTAGCAAGATGCCTGATCAATGTATCGCCTTATGATACTTTTACAGCTGGTGATTTCCCTTTAAACGAGCGTACTATTTTTATTGCGCCTGAAGGGACTAAACCCCCTTCAGATCAAATTAAGATGGTTAACTATCCACAGGGCGAAAAAATCCGCAATGTCATCAACCGTATCCTTGTACAAGAGGGTGGTTGGCAAGTTGAACTGGATAGAAACCCTTACCTCAATAGCCAGGCACATCTAGATGGATTTGGAGAAGTGAATACCCCTGAATTTTTTAGGCCCCTTTTAGATCATTGCCCTTATCTCTCTTTCGGGACACAGGTCTATTCTCTAGAAGGGGAGATGTGGCGCTATGGGATGGTTGATGAAATTTTTACTCTGTTAAAAAACGTCTATCTTCTTTTCCCTTGGTTTAAAGGGATTCAGTCGTTTTTAGTGCCGAAACTTTCTCGAGACGACCTCGATTTCTTAATATTTTATCTGGTTCACCAAAAAAAGAAGCTAGAACAGCTTATGGAGTCGTATACGGAGCCTTTCAGAGAGCTTAGGCCCATTCTGAAACAGATTGAAAGTTGGCTTTTTATCTTAAAACTAGACGTCGAATTGGATCTGAAATTGGGGAGATCCTCCTCACAGGCAACGGGGGAGTGGATGATATCCCTTCAAAAAACTCTGTTGTCCGAGGAGCTGGACTTTAAAAAAACAGTTGAAGAAGCGCAGGCGCTTAACCTCACTCCTGCAAATAAGGACAACAGTTGGGCAGACCACTTCACCCCCATCAAAAAATCTACCTTTTGTTTTCAAATGGTCCCTGAAGAGATCGACCGCTTTTTTGATTCAGCTCCCCACTGCAATGTTTTAGCCCATTTCTTTACCCATGTCGTAAGGTCGACCTTTAAAAACGATGTGGCACCATTAGGCAGGTTTTTAAAACCTAGTGAGGTTGAAAAGCTCAAATGGAGGCTTGCACATCGCGATTACGACTTTGTCTATGGGCAGGATGAAAGCCAGGAGAAGAAGTTTCAGGCACATCTTGAAAGGCTTTTTACTTCACCCAAGTACGAGACAACTCTTTCCTATGCAAAAGATCTCTTAGGATCGATTGGAGCCAATAGAACTTTCCTAGAAAGGGGCCGGCCTCTTTGATCAAAGTCATCAAGTAGAGGTGGAGCGGATTAGGCAGGCCGAGTTTTTGAAGGTAGATGTCAGTTTGTCGTTAAATTTTGAGACGCCCTTGGTCTTTTTTGCTAAATGAACGGTCATTGCTTTTTTACTGTAACGACTAAAAAGGGGAGCCAATTTTAAAAAGATATTCTGGGTATTTAAAGCCGGGAAGCGCGGAGTAAAATTGGGGTACGAAAAAACCATACTTTTTTAGAGCGTTCTGAAGGCCTTCGTTCATAATCGCCGCTGCAAATGCTCTTTGTACTTCTGGCGGGTCAGAATAGGTAGGAGTAGGAATATGAACTATTCTTTCTTTTCCTATTGGACCGATTGGAAGGTTGTTGTTCAATTTTTCTTGAAGAAATCTTTTAAATTCTTGATGAATGAACAGAAGTTTTCCGTTGTCCAGAGTGAAACGGAGAGCATGAAGTTTAATAGCATAAACTGTATCAGCCTTATCTTTATTGGTGGCCGGTGTGTAAGTAATGGCTGCATAAGGTATAAAATCCGGGTCTAAGAAAGGCTGACCATTGCTAAGAGGAGGCACAGGAACAACTTCGTTCCCCTTGTTTACGTACTGTGGGTAATGAGTAGGTCTGTTTGGTTGGTACCAATTGTTGTTTACTGAACTCATGGGAAACTCCCCTCGTAATTATTAATATAAAATAATTTATATATTTTATTGTATCAAATAATTTGTATTATTGCAATCTTTTTTTAAGATGAACTGGGATTAAATATTGGATTTGTATACCCTATCATTTTCTCGATGGTATCTTGTAACCCATCAAACCTCGTCCTCAAGTAAAATAGTTTCCTTCGATAAGCGTTTCCCGAGTATAGTGCTTTCAGCTATTTCTGACAGCCTATGTGGAAAACAGTCCGAAGAGGCTGAGAGATTACACATCATCCAAAAACCACGCTTTAGCGTTTGAGGTTGGGCAAAAATCCAATCTCAGTAGAGCTTGCACAAATTCTGCGATGAATGACCAGCTAGGCAGTCGGGCTTTCACCATGAGCGGCTGATAATGAACTTGCTTCCCTCCGCCTTGCTGCGTTCAGGGTTGCTTCCAAAATTTTTTAGAGGCCATTTCTTTCAAATGTCCTAATGTCAGGCCTGACCCCGTTGCCAGCTAAAATCCAGCCCAAGAAGCTTTCGAAGAAATGGTAAAATGGAGCAATACGATCATAAAACAAGTTCATTTTGAGATTCTCTCCAGTCAGCCATGTTGGATATATCATTTTCTTTTCTCCAGATTCTTAATGCCTTTAATTTATATGGATTTTTGGCTTAGATAACACCCTAGGTCAGGCCTGACATCCAGAAATTTGGGGGCCGTAAAAGGGGCTAAGCCCCTTTCATTGTGTTGGCTTGTCCTTTAGAGCTTAATGACCATCGCGGAAAGGTTGTCGTTGGAACCAGCCATATAAGCTGAATAAACATAATTCTTTGCCTTTTCGTTTAATTTCACAGCCTCTAGAGGCAACCCACTTTATTATGTATATTAAATCACAGGGCGATACCCAGATGGAGTCTCTTGGGGGCTCTAAACGCTAACGCGAAAACGACCCGCATCATTGAGGATTTTGAACTCTTTGATCGGTAATATAAGGAAAATGGATTCTGTAATTCATACTAAAACTAGGACAAGCTTAATATGATCTGCATACTTTTGTGTTAAAATCTTTCTATAAAAGGAGAAATTTATGGTTATTTCTATAAGCATCCCAACAACATTCAGAGAAGTTGCAGACATAGCAAGTGCAGCTAGCTCAAATGCAATGGATTATGCCAAAAAAAATCCCGTGACAGTAACAGGTATCGCTGCTGGTATCCTATTTACAGGATCTCTTGCTGGTTGGCTAATTAGGCCACCGAAGAATGGCAGAGATGTCGCAGTCTTTGCTGGTGCCCACTTAAGTTCTTATGCACTAGCTGCTACTGCCCTCATTTGGAATGAGCAGCAGGCTACAGACAAACGATAATCTTCTAGCTGATATGCATTTAAGCAGGCTGCGCCGCTCACAAGGTACAGCCTTTTTCATTAAATCTGGAAAAGGTTTTAGAAACCCAGTTTTTGTATTATAGCTGTTTCCAAAAATGCTCTACTGATCGAATTTTGAGAAGTTATTCGTAGAAAGATATACTTCCTGGGAATCATTCAGATCGGAAACGAATTTTAATCCGAATTTTCTCTAAGGATTGCTTTTTGAGATGCATGAGGTCTACAATTCCTTGCTTTAAGTCATTTAACCGATCGCTTTAGGTAAGCCTTTATGGGTAAACACACCTCTATACTCCTTTTCTTGTCCATTTTTTTAGTTGGTTGCAATTCAGCAGTTAATGTGGATGTAGATGCAATTTGTTCCACATCTGCAAAGGAGAAATGTAAATACATTCTCGTTCCTGGAAATGATCATTGTTCTAGTCAAGATCTGCAGTTTCTAGAATTTGCTAATTGCACCGACAAAGCCCTCGAGGACACCGGATTTGTCAAAGTCACTTCCGAAGAAGAGGCTGATGTGGCGATTATTCTATCCTATGGGATTAGCGATCCACAACCTTACCAACAATCTTATTCTCTTCCAGTATGGGGAAAGACAGGATGGGACTCCAGCTATGGTGTTATTGGGTCAACAAATCATCTAAGTACTAGTTTTCTTTTTTTACGAAGTTTGTCTTTGATGGGTGTCGAACCTGAAAATTATAAAAAGAAAAATGAATTGGTAGGGATTTGGTCGACAAATGCAGTCAGTATGGGTGAATCTGGTGATCTTAGAAAAATATTCCCCTATTTGCTAGCTGCCTCTAAGCTCCATTTTGCAGACAATACAGGTGGAAAAGTGAAATATAAGATAAAAGTCACTGAGCCAAACGTCTACGGCAAAAGTCAATACTGAAGAAAAAGGGAGCTTTCTCACGCTGAATGTTTTTTGATTGAATTACAATATAGATGGAAAATCCGTTTTCCTTCGGCGGTTAGCTCATTTTCCTGATGAGGTGTCTCGCTTAAGCCTGACAAATCACCAAACATGATGTAGATTAAAGATAAAATTTCAGGGTCATTCATCCCTAGAGAAATTGTATCTAAAATCTCTTTCACATTCTTTCCAGCAATTGAGAGCAATTTTGTTAGATGGTTTTCTAAATAGAATGTTATCTTATTATCGAGTACATGAACTTGTATACGGTCCGTTCCAAGGGTGATTTTCCCTGATAATTTGTCAAGAATAGAGCTCCTCTCTTCTTCAGAAAATGTATTCCAATTTTTAGATAAGGTTCTCGGAGCGCAACCAGAGCAAGCTGTAGCAACGGGTTTATAAGGGCCTAAACTTGTTACATTCGATTTATTTTCTGCATAAGTGATCCAATCAGAAGGAGATAACTTAGGGATAGAGTTGACGTGGATGGTTGCTCCTCTAGTTGGTATTCTTTCAGCTACAGTTAGGTTAGGTTCAATTTTTGCTAAATTAACTCCTCCAAATACAGCGGCATCAAGCCATGCGTCCTTTAATGGTTCCATTGAAGAAATCTGTTCTATTAAGCCACTAAAGGTGGTGGAGTCGTCAACAATTAAGGGTATTTGTTGATCTTCAAATTTCACATTTAGTTGTATCTTCAACCCTTTTCTCTGTTGAAGGTCAGACAAATTGGGGTGAGTTCCCCTTTGATTGAATAAAAAAGCGTCTTCTTTAGCAAGCTCTTCCAGAGCCTGTTTTGCGCGCAATTCTTCGAAGCGATAGAGCGCTATAGACACGGCTGCTAAGCAAAAGGCGCCGATCGATGCTCTTCCCGCTGTAAGGGCGATAGAGCTCCTAGCTAAAGCTGCCCTAAAGACAACGAAGATTGCTGCGGCAACCAGGGTTATTCTTACCCTAATTTGATTGTATTGAATGCGGGGGGCTGTAAGAGTTGAATCCTTAGAATTTTTCTCAACCGAAGGTGGAAACCAAGTGGACAGATAACCGGTAAAAGTAAGCATCATCACCCCTGAACAATAAAAAAATATTACAATATTTTGGTCTTTATTTTCAAAATATTTTGTCTTTAATGATTCTGTAGATGCTCTATGATTTCGATAGTTTGAATCACTGTTTTTTAACGCCAGTTATTTAAAATAAATACATTTAAATTGTTATTTAACTTAAAATTTTTAAAAATTGTTGATTGACAGAGTGAGTATTCGGGCAGATTATAAGAAGAGTGATTTTTGGTCAGATTTTTGGCCTCTTGTTGTTAGTAGTAGACTGTCATGCTGACAGATATCTCGAACCTTTCAAATTTGAGGGGCAAGAAGAGGTTTTAATTGATTGAGGCAGCGTACTCGTTTCAAATAATCTAAATTCTGGAAGGGTTTTGCTTCGGCTTTATGTAGCGGTGTGGAAAATATGAATGCTCAGAATGCTGGAACGATTGATTACCAGACCTATACTTCTAGTCGATATGGCTTCTTCTTCTACCAGTGCCATCAGAAGGTGAAAAAGTGGTACCATTTCGGGCGGTGAAGCTAACGGAAATGGCTGAGAATGGAGCGCGCCCCATTCCCAGAGGGGTTGATGGATTACCTTGTTTTAGCCCTTAAATCGAGCAGTTCTTCCACCTGGCTTACAGTTCCATCGGATCCATAAGGCGGTGTTCCTACGTCGAAACTCTTACAAGTCTTAAGCTCTCCTACGACCACAGGCCCAAAACCGGCATCACGGATCAATTTGGATACGGTTTGAATGGCTCGCTTATCATCAGATGCTACTGGAACCCCAATAGCCTCTTTTTTACGGTGAGCTTCTTGTTCCAGAACTTGTGAATGAACTGTATTAAAGGCTTTTACGATAATCGCACCAGGAAGTTGGTGTGATGTCCAAAAACCTGAACCATTTTTTTCTTTAAGGGCTTCTGTAGCAGCCTTTCCGTCCCTTTCAGGGTAAGGGTTGCAGGTGTCGATGACAACTTTGCCTTGAAGAGCTTTTTTTAGTTCGTTGCTAAGTTTGGGGATCTCCCCAAGAGGAATAGAAAGAAGGATAATTTCCCCTTTTCGTGCAGCATCTTCTGGGGTTCCTACAGAAGCATTTGGCCCCAACTCTTTAGCAAGAGATTTCAATTTTTCAGGGTGATCTGTGCTTAAGATAACTTCATAACCTGCTTTAGACCATAATCGAGCAAGTGTGGAGCCAATATGTCCACAACCAATGATACCGATTCTCATGCTGAACCTCCTTAAAGTTCATTTAAGGTGTTTATAAAATCCAATTATTAAGAATAGATTTAGATAAAAAGAGCCAAGTGGTCTTCCCTTTTTTACTCCCCTATCAATGAGTACTTCAGTGGGAGTTAGTGGGTTGCAGTGCCGCCTGAAATAGTTCCGGTTATTTTAGACGATCCATTGAGATTGACAATTCCACTGCCCGAATTAAAGGTAATGTTTCCATTCACAACTGTATTGTAGAGCTCAACAGTTCCAAACCGGTTATAATCGCCACTATCATCCATTTGGATATCTTGAGTGGTTGAATTTCGTAAGACTAAGCGATGTGTTTGCAGTTCCATCGGTTTTTGAAAAGTTGAGGAATCTGCCTCTAAAAACCCTTGGATTAACACCTGGCCAGTAAAGGTGCAGTTTTTAATATAGGCTTTCCCACTGATCTCTAAAGTGCGAAAGGTCGAATTAAGGGCATCAAAGGTACCATAAACAGTGGTCTCATTCTGGACAGTGCAGTTGATGACTTTTAAAGGCCCTTGGTGAGAAATTGAATCCAACGTTTGCCCTTCATAGGTTTTGACACCTGTAGTTTGTGCGGCTATTGCATGTAGGAAGCATGTGGCTATTTGCAGCATAGAGATCACCTTTTCTCTTTCTTTAGCTTCTAACGCCATTTTTTAGAAAGAGAATCTAGGCGATGAAAGTGGCAGAGCCTTCGAGTTGCTGGATAGCTTGGTTCTCAACTCCTAAGTATGATTCAGAGCCATTTTTCAAAATCGAGCCCAGCCTTGAAGCTTGGAGCTTCATGTGAAACTGAGCGTCGGTAACAAAAGAGGGGTAACCCTGGTCTAAAGATTGTGGAAGGTGAAACTGACATACGTCAATTTTACGATGAGCAAGGGAATTGCTTGCGAAGTTCGACTATTTTTTTAAAATCCGAACGATATGGTTCTGTATTGTTTAATTCGCCTAAAACAGATGCCAGAATTTGTTGAATCCATTCTGGCAGGCTTTGGTTTATTCGATAATAAACCCATTGCCCCCGTCGTTCATCTAGTACGATGCTAGACTTTCGCAAGAGGGCTAAATGGCGAGAAATTTTTGGCTGAATACTTCCTATTACTTCACCAAACTCACAAACGCAAAGTTCTTTTTCCTTTTGGAGTAAGAAAAGGCAGCGCAAGCGAGTCTCATCGGAGAGTAAAGCAAATAATTCATGCGGAGCTATCATGGCCTTGACTTGGGTTTCACAGCCTTGATCTTAGCAGAGACAACATAATTTTCGGCATCAGATCCAGGCACCCAATCCTTGATGAATAGGCGGCTGTTTTCCTGAGGTTCTATCTCGATATTGACAAAGCCAGCTTGAGAGAGAATCTTCTTAAGCTCTGCGATGGTGATAGCCCCTGAAATGCAATTGCAGTATAGCTCCTCGTTTTTAACCATTTCTGGGGGCAAAGGTTTGTTTGCCACCATGTCGGAAATCGCAATCCTTCCTCCACTCTTTAGGACTCGAAAGGCTTCTTTAAAAACTTCTGGTTTATTCGTCGATAGATTCACAACGCAATTGGAGATAATGACATCGATAAAATTGTTTGGGAGCGGCAAGTGTTCAATTTCGCCTAGGAGAAATTCTACGTTGTTATAACCGCTTTTTGCTGCATTGGCCCTGGCTTTACCCAACATTTCCGGAGTCATATCGACGCCATAAACTCTCCCATTGGGCCCAACTTTGCGAGCAGCTAGAAATGCATCAAAACCACCCCCTGCACCCAAATCTAAAACAACTTCCCCCTCTTTAAGCGATGCTATAGTTTGGGGATTGCCACAGCCGAGGCCCATATTAGAGCCATCTGGCACACTTTCCAATTCTTCCTGACTGTAACCTAACTCTTGTGAATATCCAACATCTGGTTTAGCAGATACACCGCAGCAGCTGCGACCGTTTCCACAGCATGAGCTTTTGTTGTTGGCTTCGGCTACGCTTCCGTAAGCTGCCCTAACTTCGCTTTTTATGTTCTCAGCATTTTTAGATGCTTCAACATATATAACATGTTCGATTTGAGGTGGTTGATAGTAGTCCATGATGTGCTCCTTGTTTTTTATATATGGATATACGTATATGCAAATATGTTAGAGTTGTCAATAGGATTCAACTTTTCCTATAGCCAATATCTAACACTTAAATCGGGCGGGATGCTTTTTCGTTAGCAACTGTATTAAATTCAATTACTTGGTGAGCCTTTTAGGCTCTCTATAGCTATATTTTTGACAAAAAATATTACCTCAAGGAAAGTTCATCAAAAACTTATGAACTTTCCTTAGGTTGGTGCGTATCCCTGCTCATCCTGCTACTTGTACTGCTATCTTTGTTGAGCTCTCCTGTCATTGCGGATTTGTTCCTGACGTCGATCCTCTAATCGCTGATTTTCTAACCTTTGATCTTGAATCCTTTGGTCTTCTCGGATTTGCTCTTGTCTTCGATCGTCGTCAAGATCTGCGCTTAATGGCATCGATACAACAAAGAAAAATATCCCTAATAAGACTGCTAAATGGTTCTTCATTTTACCCTCACAAGTTTTTTCTATACATCCTTTGCCACCTTGTTAAAGTCAAATAAAATTGGAGCAAAAAAACAAAGTTGACACTCTAGTTCTCGGGTTGGCAGTCTAAAAAATCATCCAAAGGATGTTGTCGATGTTTTGTTTTAAACAAAAAATCTTACTGATTTTCTTCGTTCTTGTTGCTCAAGCGGGGATAGAGGCTGCTTGGTCTGGATCGGTGATTTTGCCGATAAGTCCTGCCTCTCCTGCAGCGACAGGGGTTCAAGATGATTCTGGTGATACAGCGGTCATTTGGCTTGATACTGGCTCAAACCAATATCTCTCTTCGACCTATCTCATCAGATCAACGGAACTTGGTCCACGCCGCCCGACATCATTGCGACTTCTAGCGATCTTGGCATAGTCCCTTATCCATTTCTCATCACGATTAATCCAAGCCAAGAGGGGGTTTTAGGGTTCGGTTTTTTTAACATTCCACCAAATACCTCTCCGTTTAGTTTTTCTGCATTTGCAATTTCCATTGGAAGTGACCTCTTCCGGCTTCAACCCCCTTCTTTGTTTCGAGGCCAAGTGATCAACAATCAATTCCTTCTACAGTCAGATCTTATCCACCACCTCACCTGGGCAGAAAGTCCCGATCCATTCGTCTCAAGTTATTTAATTTATAGAAATGGGGTACTCATAGGTCAAACAACAGGAACTTTCTTTGATGACCACAATCGGCGGAAAGGTGAGACGGATGTTTATGTCCTAGTGGCCACCAACGAAAACCAGACGCTTAGATGCTGGTATATCTGTTCTTTTTGTAGAGCTGAGAAAATGTCGCCAACCGCCTGTTCTATCTGCAGAGCCTGTTCAGGGATAATTGCGTATCTGTTAAATCAGCTGGCCAGGTGATAATGGGAGAAATAAAGGACATGAAATGGCTTTTTTAGCAAAAAGTATTGTCTTTGTTCTGATTGTTGAAAAGGGAAGTGCTTCCTCAAAAGTAGGGTAAAATGTTATTAGACAGGAGAAACTAATAAATCTTGTTCGAATATGTCCTCTAATTTATGGCCAGTTGTTAAGGCCCTTTCATTACAACCGATCAATTTCCAATTGAGCTCAAGATGTATCCCTGGAAGGTTCAGTCCGGTTTCTTTAAGTGGAAAAGTCGAAAGGGTGCTCCACTTAGGATTTCCTTCAGGATTAGCTGGAGATGGTGTTTTTGATTTAATTGTGACAGATGCTTGGACAACGCAGTATACATTTCAAATTTCATCCGTCCCACATCCGGTTGAAGTGAGGATCATTTTTCAAGACAATGTCCCTACAGTGACCGGAGGGAAAGAATTTTGTAAAAGAACTACAACAACTGATCTTGTTGCTCAAGATGTCATGCATGGTCCAGAAGTTCCGCAGGCTCTTCGGTTGACTGGGGGATAGTGTGCTGGAGTTTTAATTTCTCAAGCATCATTTGGAAAAAGACAAATACCACTCTGTTTTCAGCTGCAGACGGACTTATTTTTATCCTCAATCCATCTAAAGTTTCGGAGAAATCGCCATAATACCTCATGTCAGGGTCACCTAAAGCTGCTAACCTCTCTCGATTACCGTTCAGAGATTGTGTTAGTCGCAAGATTTGCTCTTCATTTTCTGGGGAAGGTTGTAGTGTCTGTTGATGGAGTAATCGTCCGATTTGCCCCATTAACTTACCAACTTTTCTCGTGGTAAAAAAATGGTTAGAGCTTTTTTGTAATGCCCTGTAGCGACCGATATTGGCGTGTAACACCTCTATTTCAAAGGACACCTCACTTATAGGGTTTTTGCTGTCTTCGTGAGATTCAATCAGTTGAAGCCTTGTAGTAAATTGTTCAAGGGATTGTGTTAAGACGGTTTTTAAAAAAATGTGACTGACTGAACTCTTTGCGATTGCGTAGTAGGCCAAATTTTCAGTAAATCCAAGTGAGGCTGATGTTGTTTTAATTTCAGTAACAATGGATTTAAGGGGAGCTAATTGATCATCAGAAAAGAAAATTTTTTGGCCTTCATCATTTTTAAATTTCCAATCCACCGATTCAATTAGGGCGGCCAATTTTTTAATTTGAGGAGATAAAGCTCTTTGAGCTTGCTGAATTCTTTCCGCTGAAGGTGTACTGTTCCAGTTCAAAGAATGGGCAGCAGATGGGGCAGGTTCATCAGGTAAGCTGACCCCATTGGATACGCGAGGTGTAAAAGGAGCAGGGAATGTCATGTAATATCTTCTTTTTAAAAACAAAGTCAAATTGTACTATTTTTTAGATATTAAATCTACGTTAAATGGGGGTTTGTTGTTTCCTTGGTGGTGGGTTAGTTTTATAAGTGTTTTATTTTAAACAACAAGGCTTTATGTTCTGTCGGGCCAAGATTGGTGTAGACTAAGGGAGTGTGATCGAGTTGTAGGTCACGAAAATCTTAATGAGTTGTCAAATTCAACTTTCTTTGAGTGCATAAGAAAGTTTAACAAGGCCAGTGGGGTAAGGTTTTGAAGCGATTAAATGACAGAAATATTCATTATTTATCGCATTGAAGAGAGGGATGCCAGATCCAAGGACTACAGGAATCACTGATAGGGTCATATAGTCGACCAAATGAGAGTTTAAAAATTGGGAAACAGTGATTCCGCCATCAACCCAGACATGTTTGATCCCATCGGCGTGTAGGTCTGAAGTTAAGCGATGAAGGTCTCCACAAAATAGTTCAGCTTCTTCCCTGACTGCTTTTAAGGTGTTGCTAAGAACGATGACTCTTTTCCCCTTGTACGGCCAGTCGTTGAAACCACAGACAACTTCATAGGTATTCTTACCAAGAACTATTGCGTCAACGCTGAAAAGAAATTCCTCAAAGCCAAAATCCTCGTTAGCCATGTAGATACACTGGTGCCAGTCGATATTCCCATCTTTCCTTGCGATATACCCGTCGATGCTCATTCCGACGTAGATAGAAATTTTAGGGCGATTATTAATTTTGCTGACTAGAGGGCTCATTTTTTTCTTGCTTTAATGATTTTTGGACCAACATTTCCTTCTTTTTCGTGAGAGGTTAGTTTTTTATTGACCAATCGGTCAACAGAAACTCTATTTGACTTTTTCTCTGAAATGAATAAATATTCTAGTTAACTAGCATAAATAATCATTTCCGAGGGGGCATGGCTACTGTATCAACGAGCGATAGGCAAAAGGCCATTCAAGAGCTTGTCAAAAAGATGGCGATTTCCGACCAAAAACAATTGGTCGATCTTTTGGCAGCGCACTATGAGATAGAGACAAATCAAGCGGTTGTGTCGCGTGATTTGAGAAAATTGGGCATCACAAAAAAGGTGATGAATGACGTCCTATCGTATGAAGTGCCCCAAGTGGATGTCAAAGCAGAGATCCTACGATTGGCCCTCATCGACATCAGTCACAATGAGTCGATGATTGTCATCAAGACTCAGGGGGGCTTGGCAGACTTTGTGGGCGATTGTGTTGATGCACATACCGATCTAGAGGTTTTAGGGTGCCTATCAGGGGAAAATGTCGTCTTCGTTGCCCCAAAATCGACCAAAAATATTCTCAAAGTCTACGAGAAAATCTGTGAAAAATTCCATTTTAAAAAGTCAGGCACCGTTTGAATATGTATAAAAAATCGATCTTATTGGCATTTCTACTCATTACCTGTTTATCCCACGTTGTCGCCAACCCGTTGATTGTGGGGACAAATGCAGAATTCCCACCCTTTAGCTTTATCGAGAATAAAACCATTATTGGTTTTGATATTGATGTAGCCAAAGAGGTGGCCAAAAGGCTTGATCAGCCGATCGAATGGAAAGATATGCCTTTTGATGCCTTGATTCCCGACACCATTTTGGGCCGTGTCGATTTTGTGGCAGCTGGTATGAGCTATACAGAAGAGAGGGCTAAGCGGGTCTTATTTACGAAGCCCTATTTAACTGAGGATCCTTTAGTGATTCTTTCTGCTTCTGAGCAGCCATTAGGTTTAGATGATTTAAATAATAAAACAGTTGTTGTCATCGAGGGATTTACAGCAGATCTGCTGATGTCTTCTAAAAATGGGTTCAATCTTATCCGTCTTCCTGCGCAAGCAGACGGTTTCATGGCGATAAAAAGTGGCCGAGCAGATGCTTTTGTGACTGCAAAAAGCACTGTAGACCTGTTTTTTGAAAGGCAAAATGCCTCGCAGTTTCATACTGCTGTGATCGACGGGACAGGAGAAACTTGTGCTCTTGTTGTACCCAAAAGCAAATCGAAGTTGTTGCTCCAGATCCAAAAAGTATTGGATGAGATGGAAGAGGATGGAACAATGGGTCAATTAAAAACTAAATGGGGCCTTCAATGATTGATCTCTATCTCATTTGGGATTCATTGCCCAGCCTTCTCCATGGAACTGCTGTTAGCTTGCAAATCACCTTTGTCGCAGCTTTCATTGGGCTCACTTTAGGGACCCTTTTTGGTTTTGCAGAGACAGCTTCATCTCGCATTATCCGGATGGGGGTTGGAGCCTATGTGACGTTGTTTCGAGGAACCCCTATGTTGGTGCAAATTCTGTTTGTCTACTATGTATTACCCGAATTTGGGGTGACGATTGCCCCTTTTTGGGCTGCAAGTTTAGCGATCGGACTGAACAGTTGTGCCTATATCAGTGAAACGATACGGGCGGGGATCAATGCCGTGCCAAAGGGGCAAGTCGAGGCAGCAGGGACGCTTGGTTTTACACGTCTGAAGACCATCCGCTATATCGTCCTTCCCCAAGCTTTGCGTGTGGCTTTGCCAGCTCTTGGCAATGAGTTGATCACCCTTGTTAAAGATTCGAGCTTAGCTTCCATCATTGGGGTCATGGAGCTTTCCAAAGAGGGCTCTGTGATAAGAAGTAGAACGTACGACGCTTTTTCGATCCTTCTAGTAGTATCTATGATCTATTTAACACTCACGGCGAGCCTTGGATTCATCCTTAAAAAATTCGAAAATAGAGAGAAAATCCATGCTTAAAGTCGAAGGTTTATCAAAGTCGATCCACAAGAGGAAAATTCTATCAGACCTAAATTTTGAGATTGATCATGGTAAAATCGGTATTTTTTTAGGTGGATCAGGTGTGGGAAAGTCAACATTATTGAGGGTGTTGAATAACCTGGAAAGCTATGAGAGCGGCTCATTTTTTCTAAATGGCTCAACACTTGATCTTGCATGCATTAATCACACTATTGGAATGGTTTTCCAACACTTCAATCTGTTTGAACATCTGAACGTTGAAGATAACATCATCCTGACTCTTACAAAATCCAAAGGGACCTCTAAGAAAGAAGCGGAAGAGATAGCAAGCAAACTTCTTTGCCGATATGGCCTTCATGATCATGCTAAAGCCAAAGTTTGTAACCTATCGGGGGGGCAAAAACAACGTTTAGCTATCGCAAGGACATTAGCTGTAAATCCGGTCGTTGTCTGTTTAGATGAGCCAACTTCTGCTTTAGATCCCCGGCTCACCAGCCAAGTGGCAACTTTTATCACAGAATTGGCATCAGAAAACCGGATTGTCCTTCTGACGACCCATGACATGCATTTGCTAGAGCAGTTAGAAGGGCAACTTTTTTTGATGGAAGGTGGATCGATTGCAGAAAGTGTCTCAAAAGAGGTTTACATGTCAAATCGTGCAACTTACCCCAAGCTTCAAGGCTTTTTAAGTGGAGTTTGATGCCAAGGTTAAAGATATGTTGAATTTTAAAAATCAAACCTTGTTGCACCCTTCAAATTGAAAATGCAAACGATGAAGTCATGAGATCTATCGGACCAGTTGATTTTGGCTTTCCGATCGGTCTAATTTTTATTGGTGTTCATTGCAGCTTTAGTAAGGATTCTTTCCCAGATGAGGGTGATGCATCCTACTACGATCGCAGTAGCAAGAGGTGATGTTTTCGCGTAAGCAGCAATAGCCGCTGCTGTAGCAGTGATGGCTACCACTCTCGAAAAGATCAGGCCGTATTTGGGTTGGTTGGTCTGTTTGTCAACTAAAGGGGGATAAAAAGAGCCTAAAAAATGGCCGATTTTCTGGTCGGTGATCTCTGCTTGAACTTGTACTTTTAGCTCAGATATTTTTTCCTTTAAGCGTGAATAATGGATATGATTAGGAGATTTTTCATTGATTTCATTTGCTTTTGTGAGGTGGGCAAGAGCGGAAACAGGGTCAGATTGGGTCTTTTTTAGCTGAGCAATGTTCAAAAGAACTTGGCTGTAATAGTAGTGAGAGTAGTTTTCCCTGCCCATATCCTTAAGAACAACTTCTGCCCAAAGATTCAAGTCTTCTGCAGAGGCGACCGATTCTCCTGCCTCTAAACAGTCTAGGGCCAGTTTAATCCGATTAGATAAGAGCAAGGTTTTGACGAAAGGATCAAATTCTTCAACGCCAGCAGCAATAGTTGCAGCATTAGAGGTGTGGTGAAATTGCTGTTTGAGTAGTGATAACTTTTCGGAAGGACTGTCTTTTAGTTTTTGGCCGATTAAAATGGCTGTGATGTTCTGAACTTGAGCTTTTAGGACTCTAGATCTTATGGAGCCATTTTCACCCTGGATGTACGGTTCTAACTGCTCTAATACTTTGAGGGCTCCATCGACATCCCCCTTCAGAGATTGAATATAGCGCTCTCCGTTATAGATGATGCCAGCTATTTCCCAATCACTTTGTTTAGTTTTAACAGTTTCTAAGATGCCACGAGCAACAGCGAAGATTTTTTCGAATCTGGCGACATTTTTATTGTAGGCTTCCAAATTTTGTTCAGGGGCGAGCATCCACCGTAGAAGGACCCCTAAAGGGAGAGCGCCCGACTTATCTTTGACTTTTTCGATGAGCTGATCGTTTGGGGTCTCCATGAGAAGGCGATCAACTTCAGGTAGTAGATCGGATTCCTTCTTTAAAAGTTGGGGGATTTGTTCTAATGTCTCACAGTTTGATAGAGAGGGTAAGTGGCTTTGGTCTAAGAGCTTCAAACTGACAAGCTGGAAGGCTGTCGCTAACTTGAAAAGGGACCTAGGGACTTCCATTTTTCCGCCGTATACACACCTTCCGAAGAGGTAGATGATGTTCGATAGGGAGAAGGCAATATTATCTGGAATTTCCCCTTTTTTGATCAGATGGACAGAGTGTAATTCGCCATAAGCTGTTCTCAATTGACCGAAGATTTCATCTTTGTTTGTTTGTGTAAGAGTGCCAGTTTGGGTTAGGCGTGATTCAAAGCTTTGAAAGTTAATTATATTGGGGGTGGACATGGGGCCTCACATAAAGAAAATATTATATCAAAAAATGGTTTAAAATAGAAGCGAAAATCAGTGTTTACTTAAATTTTTTTATAAAATTCAGATTTTTCTTCTTCTGTAAGAAAATGTGTTCTCGAGAATTGATTTAAAGATTACTATTTCCCCCTAAAATGGTGCAGCTTTGAATCTGATTCATTCAATGACAGTCGATGGCGTTTTCTGGTTTTGTGCCCTTGCTGGCTCTGGCATGTTTGTTATTCAATTCATTCTCAGCTTGATAGGCGTCACCGACCATGAACATTCCGATATGTCGGATGTTGGGGATGAACACAAATTCAAATGGCTTTCGATCCAAGCCATTGCCGGTTTTCTGATGATGTTTGGCTGGACAGCCCTCACGTGCCAGAATGAATTTGCCCTTCCAGTCACCCTTATTGTATCGATAGCGTTTGGCATTGGCTTCATTGCGATTTTTATTTCGAGCTCTATCTTTAAACTAGCAAGAAAGCTTCATAGTTCTGGCACAGTATTTAGCGTTGACGAGGCCATAGGGAAAGAAGCTGTCGTTTATCACCGTATCCCAAAGGGTGGCCGAGGCAAAATAACAGTGAACGTGCAACAATTTACTCATGAAATAGACGCTATTAACCACAATCAAGAAGAGATATCTTCTTTTACACGCGTTCAAATTATTAAAAAACAGGACGACAACACCGTTGTTGTAGTAGCAATTTAAGAGGATTTAGGAAGATGGATAATTTTTATTTAAGCGTTACGGTGATCGGTTTTCTCCTTTTTATCTTCTCGACGTTGATTTTTTTGACAAAAATTTACAGGAGATGCCCATCCAATAAGGTTTTGGTTGTCTACGGACGTATTTCTGGAAAGAAAACAGTTCAATGTTACCACGGGGGTGGTGTCTTTGTTTGGCCGTTGATCCAAGGGTGTGCTTTTCTTGATTTAACACCACGTACGATCCATATTCCTTTAAAAGGGGCCCTTTCTCATCAGAATATCCGGGTTAACGTTCCAAGTACTTTTACTGTTGCAATTGGTGTGACTCCAGATGTCATGAACAATGCTGCTGTAAGGATATTGGAGTTGGGTAATAAAGAGATTGAATTGATGGCGACAGAAATCATCATCGGTCAGCTCCGTCTCACTGTGGCATCGCTCAGGATTGAAGAGATCAACCAAGATAGAGAACGGTTCTTAGAGTCTATCAAGAATAACATCGAACCAGAGCTTCATAAAATTGGTTTGACCCTTCTGAACGTCAACATCACCGACATCACAGATGAGTCAGAATACATCAGCAGCATCGGGATGAAAGCAACCTCGATGGCTGTCAACCAAGCTAAAATTGATGTAGCTGAACAAGAAAAACAGGGGGATATTGGTAAAGCGCTTGCAGAAAGAGATCGTCGTGTATCTGTTGCTTCTTACAATGCTGAGGCTGTCAAAGGGGAAAACGATTCTCGTGCTCATATCGCATTGACCAATGCCGTTTTAGCAGAAAGGGAAGCTGAGGCTGCCCAAAGAAGCCAGGTGGCAAAACAAAATGCAGAGGTAGAGATCCAAAGAGCCCGCGCTCTTGCTCAAAAAAAATTGCTAGAAGCCGAACAAATCATTCCGCAAGAAATCCGTAAAAGAAAAATCGAAATCGATGCTGAGGCTGAAGCTCAAAGCAAGATTTTAGTGGCTCGTGGAGAAGCGGAAGCCATTCTTTCTATTAGGCAAGCAGAAGCTGAAGGTATACAAAAATTGCTTGATGCTAAAGCAAAAGGGTATAAGCAACTTTTCGAAGCATGTGGTGAAGATGCGAAAAGCGCTGCCACTATGCTGTTAATCGAGAAGCTTGAAGAGATTGTGAAACTACAGGTTGAGGCGATCAAGAACATTAAGATCGACAAAATCACAGTATGGGACAGTGGCTGCAGCGATACTTCTAAAGGGTCATCGACTTCCAACTTCATCAGTCAGTTCACCAAATCGTTGCCTGCTTTGCATGATGTTGCAGCGCTTGCTGGATTGGAGTTGCCCCAATATTTAGGCCAAGTCACCAACCACGACCCAAAAAAATAAGCGCAAGTAAGGAGTGGGTGCAGCTACCGGGAACAGCGCCCAATCTTTATCTTTTAACAAACTGGATGAGTTTGCATTTGGTGCTGAAGGGCGGATTGCGAGGGCTATCAGTGAATAGATAGATTTCTTCCGCATTCAGGAGGTCTGCATCGTCTGCGTCAGATGTGATGGCACCAGCTGGGATTTGATCTCTTTGTATCATATCGCGGCTGCATCGGATCAATGGTCGTCTTTCATAAGTGCCGAGATACTCAAACCGGGTAAAGTTGGTCGTTGTCAGCAGCTCATACATCTTAGAGACCTGGTTAGGGGTGAACAGGTGTCCCTCGTAGTACAGGACATCTTTTGCAAATTGGGACACACGGGCCAAGACGGCTGTTTTATTCACAAAATTTGACGTATCTAGAATAGCTAACAAAAAAACGGTATTAGCTTTTGGAAGGGAGGCTAAGAAGGCGCTGTTTTCCATATCCCCCTCAAAAAATTGGATGTTGGTGATGTTTTCCTCTGATGCGCGCCGTTTGGCATTCTCAATACATCTATGAGAAAGATCCAGTCCTATCATCGAAGTGCTGCCTAACTTTTGGCAGGCAAATAAAATAGACCCTTCGTTACACCCAAAGTCCAAAATAGTTTTCCCCTCGATATCTTTTTTGAGGAAATGGGAAGCTCGGACGATCCCTTTTTCACGGTCCTGTTCATAAGGACGATCTTCAGATCCATAAGAAGGGTTTTTGGTCGCTTGATTAACCACTAAACCCCTTCTAGAATCACAGAGGTATAGATATTTAATGATCTCCTCTTCGACCTCCAAATTGTTTTGGTCTAAGAGAGAGGAGAACCTGTATGCAGCATTGATCGGTGCATTTTTAAATACATTTGCAACGATCTTATTTGTGACCGAGATCTGAGTACCTACAGAAAGCGTTCCAAGGAAGAAAAGAGCTGTTAACCTTTGGATAACTGAAAAGGTTTCAAATGGAATTTCAACCCCTTTTTCTGAAAGCCGGATTAGACCCCGTTCAAAAAAACCAAATGTATTTTCTACACGGGCAAAAGACCCTTTTAATTGGCTGGCTAATATGGATAATTTGGCTTCTAATTCTTGTTGGATAGCATGCCATTCTTCTTCTGTCAGTTCTTTAGTTTTGGTTTTTTTCCCATTTCCTGAAAATAGGTTATTGATGGCGTCAAGAGGGGAATGAGGGATAGGGGCTTGGTAGGGGGGAGGCACTACAACTTTCCCTGTCGATATCACAGGAATGATGGTTTGCAATTCTTCACATTTTACCTTTAGTGGGTACTGAAAGGGGTTGGTGCCTATGATGTTTAGGGATTGTGTGAGTGCTTGGTTCATCTCATCCCACCTTTTTAGCATCATCCAGCACTGTGCAGTATGGAAATAGGGATAGGGATCTTCAGGCAACAGTTCTGCTGCGATGGTAAAAGAGATCAAGGCAAGTTCTGGTAATCGTTTAGCTTGCTGACAAAGGCCGAGCCAAACCTGAAGTTCCCCCTTTTCAGTCTCCAGTAATGTCAAAAGACGGAATACCCGTTGTCCATTATGGTAATCTTGAGCCAGGTAAAGGCTTTGACCTGCATAGAAAAGATACTGAAGGATCTTTGGGGGGATCGTTTCATTAATAAACTGAATAAACTCTATGGGTTTCTCTGCCAATTTCAGGGGGTCTAATTGAAATAGCCCCTCAATCGCTGCCCTATTTTCTAATACCCATTGATGCAATTGGATGGACGCCTCTACATGGATTTTTTTCAGTTCCTCTGTAGCAGCATGGAACCCCCCCAATAGTTCTTCTGTTAATAGGGACATTTCATCAGGGATTTTCTGCGTGATGGTCGAAGGGTTTGCCTCATTTTCTTTTTTGATCTGGATTGCAAGGTTATTCCAAATAGAATCGAGCCATTTTACTTCATCTTGGTGGCTAAGCGTCACGAGGGTTTCCTTATGGTTATGCTGTATTATGGGCGCTGTCGCCGCCAGTCACATCATATGTGGCCCCAGAGACCATCCTCGCGGCGTCAGAGGCTAAAAAGAGGGCAACCGATGCAACATCTTCCGGCTCTATCCAAGGGACACTAAGAGGGGTTTTCGAGATGAGAATTTTTCTGGCTTCCTCTTCTTCATTGGTAGAGGGGACCGATCGACCTGCATCTTGCAGAACCTGTTCATACCGTTCTTTATGGCGTGTCAGGGGAGTATCAATCAGCCCAGGAATGACGGCGTTAACGGTGATCCCATAGCGTCCGAATTCAAGCGCTGCAGACTTCATCAAACCGATGATGCCCCACTTTGAAGCCGAATAGGCCGCGCCATCTTTCATCCCATGGCGTCCTTGTGTGGAAGAGGTCACAATGATCCGTCCTCCACCCCTCTTGACGATAGAGGGGGCAAAAGCGCGGATGGCGTTGGCTGTCCCTGAGAGGTTAACGTCGATGTGTGTATGCCAATCTTCATCTTCCATCTCTAGAAGAGAGGCAAAGCCTTGGACACCAGCATTAGCAAATAAGATATCAATGCCTCCGAATACCTTCTCGCATTCTATAGCGGAATTTCGGAGGGCTTTTAGATCCCGTTGATCGAGGATGATAGAATGGAAACGTCCACCTGCTTCTTTAACCAATTGGCCAGTTTTAGCTAGATCAACACTTGTTGAACCTGTGACACCGAAGCGAGGGGAAACAACTTTGCAAATATCGATGCCGAGAATGGCTGCCCCTTCTCGAGCGAAGGCGATTGCTGCAGCCCTACCAATTCCACGTGCCGCGCCTGTTACTACTGCCACTTTCCCTTCCAGAATCTTTGCTGTCATCATCCCCCCCGTTTTTACTCCCTATAGCAAAAATAAGGACTTTAGTGGAAATCCGGGAAAAAAAAGTTAAACAGTTATCTATACCAGAAGGAGCGTCAGAAGAGATCGCACTGACGAGCGAGTTCGAACCAGATCAATTTTGGAAGAGGGGTTGATTTGGTGACAAAATTTCTGACAATTGTTTTGGAAATGGCGTGAGAAAGGGAAATATCCTTTTCCGCTTAAATTAAGATAAAGCCCGTTTTAATAAAATACATAATTTTAAGAAATGGCTTTTGCCAAAGCATAGGCAGCTGTTGCTGCAAGCCCCCCGATAAAGACTGTTTGAAGCCCACTTTTTAGAAGAGGAGCACCAGTAAAATATCCTTTGGCGACTCCAAATGCAAACAGGGCAAAGAGGGTAACTGCTGCAGATATGGTGAGTGCTGCATGGGAATTGGACAATACGATGTAAGGAAAAAGGGGGATAATACCTCCAACAATGTAGGAAACAGCAATAGTCAGTGCGCTTTTTACAGCACGAGTTGGGTCTGGTTTCTCAAGTCCAAGCTCAAATTTCATCATAAAATCTTTCCAAGCTGTAGGGTTCCGTTTGAGAGCTAGCAACACAGGGGTCGATTCATCTTGCGTCACACCGTATTCAGCAAAAATATCGTAGATTTCTTGCTCCTCGGCCTCGGTTTTTTCAATAATTTCTAGCCGTTCCCGTTCTGCTTCGGTCTCAAAATGTTCCGTATCGCTTCTTGAGGCTAAATAACCTCCTAAGCCCATCGCGATGGAGCCTGCCACGATTTCAGCAAAACCTGCAGTGACGATAAGATGTGTCTCAGTGATGGCTCCAGATATTCCTGCAGCCAATGCAAAAGGGACTGTGAGTCCATCTGACATCCCAATGACGATGTCTCTGATGGTGTTTCCACCTTGAAAGTGTTCTTCTCTGTGATAGATTGTACGCATAGGACCAACACTGGTATTAGATTTTTGATGCGATACTAAAAAAAGGGCCGACCTATAGATATAGGATCGGCGCCTCTCATTATCTTCAAGGATCGGTTTAGAACCCGAGAGTGATAGCTACGTAAGGACCTTGTGAATTAAGGTTGCTATAGACATCCATTGAGTCACCAGCATAGGCAACATCATAGCCAACGATATTGTCGATACAGTTGCTGTAATAGATGAATTCATAACCAAACTCGATGTTGCCAGTTAAGCAAAAGCAGTCAAAATTGCTGCTAAAGCCAAGTCTTGCATCAAAAGCAGGTGTTACGCGCCAGTAGGTTTCGTTGCGAAGGCTGACGTTTACAGGAACTGCTCTGGCAGGGGTCACAATAGTCGTATCATTGAAGCTTGCTTGAGTGCTGCTTGCTAAAAGAGCAGCCCTTGCATTAGCAACAAATGTTAAATTCCCGTTGCCCATCGACCAGATATCATATTTGTAATCGATCCCAAATTGTGGACCAATCCCCCAAAAGCGAGATTTATTTTGTAGCTGGTTGGAAATATGGGTAACAGTAACATCGTCATCACTAGTCTCTGAGAAACTTCCGACGCTTGCGAAATTCTCTTTAAATTTGACGTAAGCAAAGTGTAATCCAACTAAGAAGGTGAAGTTTTCGCCACAGCAACCAGGTGATATCCTGTTAAATGTGAGGTCGCCTCCGTAGTAATGGAAATTCACACTGTCTTCCGCTGCACCACTATAGGGGGTGTCTTCAGAGGCTTGAGCGCCATCTCCAGGAAAGCCTTTAGTATCCCATAGAGCAGCCCCGGCAAGCTTGTTGGTGTGGCTTGACTGTAGCCATGTGAATCTTAAGTCAATATCATTTGGACGATCGCACATCTGATAAAGAGCTTCTACACGAAATCCTGACTTGAAAGGAGGATTGTTGACATGTCTTGTACCAAGTGGGTAATGTTCGCCGTTGACAAAGCTGTCCGTAGCAGAAACCACATAATGGGGTTGGTCCCAAGTGGTTTGGAAGAGAAGGTATTCTCCTCTAACTACCACTGTTGGTTGTTCTTGGCAAAAACAATCATCGTTGAAATAGACATCACTGAATTGTTCTTCAGCCACAAGTGCACTCGAGGCTAAAACGAGCGATAAAAATACATGGCGTTTCGACACGGATCCCTTCTTTTTTAAAGTTGAAGCGCTCACATTACCCTTGATTCACAAATTGGTGCAAGAGGGGGTTGAACGAACGATTCCAATAAATGTGGGATAATTATTCACTTAGAAATTCAGAAGAGGTTAAAATAGAATAACTTTTATGACAATTTTACCTAAAAACGCAGATGGCTGCCCATTTTTGATTTTAGCTCCGATGGAAGGGGTTGGAGATCGTTGTTTTCGTAAAGCGATGGCGTCGATTGGTGGATTTGATGAAGGGGTCAGGGACTTTCTAAGAGTTCCAACCAACGCCCATGTTAAAAGTTTAGCCGTGCAATATGTTGCAAACGAAATTGCTCCGATCCCTCTTGCAGCGCAATTGATGGGTTCAGACCCTGAACTGATGGCAGACATGGCCCGTGAAATGGAAATGCGGGGAGCCAAAAGGATCGATCTGAATTGTGGTTGTCCCTCTAATACTGTGACTGGTCGGGGAGCTGGGTCGAGTTTGCTGAAAGATCCAAGCTTTTTGCATCAAATTGCAAAAGCGATGGTAAACGCAGTTTCTGTACCTGTGACTGCAAAATTACGCTCGGGCTTTGAAGACACCTCTTTATTTAAAGAAAATTTATTGGCAGCCCAAGAAAGTGGTATTGCTTATCTCACGCTACACCCCCGAACGAAAGTCGATGGCTACGGTCCTCCGGCCAATTGGGATCTGATAGCTGAGGCAAAATCGATTCTGGATATCCCTGTGGTGGGAAATGGGGATATCCTTAAGGTAGATGACGCCTTAAGAATGCTAAGTCATACTCGTTGCGACGCCTTGATGATTGGGCGGGGAAGTGTGATCAATCCCTTCATTTTTCATCAGATCAAATCCCATTTTGCAAAAAAGACCTATAGCCCCAAATGGGCCGATCTTCTCCGTTATTTTGAGATTTATTTGGCCGAAACTGCCCTAGATATACCAGAGAAAAACAAAGTGAATAAGATGAAGCAGTTGCTAGGGTTTTTATTCAAAGGAAACGAAATCCTTCAGAGCAAACGGGAAGAAATTTTGAAATCTGCCTATAAAACCATTACCGAATTTGTTGGATTTGCCTTACCCCATCTGCAAGAGGGATGGGAAGGAGCTTTATAAAAATGGAGATGATTGAAACTGAGAGATTACTTTTAAGGGAGTGGAGACCAGAAGATCTACCCAATTATGCTGCACTCAATAGAGATCCTCGCGTCATGCAATATTTGCTGCATACTTTGAATGAGGAAGCGGCAGCAGCGAAGATAAAGGATATCCAAAACCATTTTAGAGAGCATGGGTTTGGCCTTTTTGCCTGTATTCTCAAAGAAAGTAATACATGCATTGGGTCTGTCGGCCTTAATGTACTTGATTTTGTGACTCCTATTTATCCCATACGCATCAACTTAAGGAACACCAATTTCTCAACAATCTGTTAAAAGCAAATTACTTACAAAGAAACATTTAGAAATCAATTTAGTCAAAAACGGCTTAAATCTTCGAAGAAAGGCCCAAGATTACTCTCTGTGCTCTCCGTGAGCTCTGTGGTGATCTTCTTTTTATTTTTTACCACAGAGCTCACAGAGAGCACAGAGAGAGGATTTTGAATTGCCCCTTCTAGAATAATCGACTCTGATATTCTACTCTTTTTTTATTCCATCTATTTGTGGTTAATTAGCTTAGCATCTACCTCTAGGCTTAGGTTGATGCGTATGCCTATTTATCCTGCAGTTGAAATCGGTTGGCGTCTTGCTTTTGAAGCTTGGGGATTTGGCTATGGGCAAGAAGCTGCTTTGGCAGTATTAAAAGCTGGTTTTGAAAAATATGGCCTTTCTGAAATCATCGCAATAACAGTTCCTAAAAATAGACGTTCTATCCATCTTATGGAAAAAATCGGGATGGGCCATGAATTGGATAAAGATTTTGACCATCCATTAGTGCCTGTAGGTCATCCCTTAAGACCACATGTTCTTTATCGAATTAAAGCGGCGACTTAAGTCGCCGCACTCCAAAGAGGTTAGGCTGCAGGCATTTCAGGGGCTGTTTCAGCGACAATTTTGGTCCACAGGGCGAATACTTTTGGTTTAGCCAAGTCAAACTGTTCCCTTTCGTTATTTTCTGCAAATTCTCGGAAAATACCGCTCAAATTGTTGCATTGGCCCCACACAAAGTTATAACTGCCGTTAGCCGTATCTTTAATGAACTTCGCTGTAGTCTCTGTGCCGGTCAAGAAAAGGGTCTGAAAAATCTTCCAGATAGAGATCGCTTTGATAGTCGGCGTGACAACAGGGATTGTCGGCAGGATGTGAACGACTCCCTTAGCAATCGCACTGAAGAAAATGATTCTGTATTTGTAGTTAAAAGCAGCATCTTTGATGTCTAACAACTTGTTACCAACTCGAAAGACTTGGACAGGTGTATGATTGATCACGTAGGGGATGGCATGTCCAACACCCTGTACGATTTTAGAATAAATATGATTGCATGCTTTCGTCGTAAAATAAAGTGCGGCTATTGCAACAGCGAGCTTAAAAAAGAAATTGCCTGTGACATTCGCACCCATCTTAGGTAGATCGATCCAAACGACTTTTTTCCAAGGCGAATAGAGCTGTTTCTCATCTGGAAACGCCTTTTCAGCAGCTTGGATAACTTCCTGAGGTTTATTCTTAAAAGCTTCGTTGAAAACCAGGTTTAAGGCTTTTTCCCTTTTTGTCGTTTCCCCTCCAAAGGAATAGCGTTTTGAAGAGGTTCTACTTTGTTGAAGAAGCGTTTCAGCGACCTCTTCCGACCTAGTAAAGGGTGTGTTTTTGTCAAAGAGGGTTGTTAGAATCTCAGGAGTCACAACCAATTTCTTATTGGTATTAGAAGGGGCATAAACGATATTCTGGATGTTGGCTGGGAAAGCGGGTAGTGGTGTTTGGATAGCCATTTTTAAACTCCTTCCAGTTGTGGCAATAAAATATGATGAGCGACAAGTAGCCATTCCAGAAGATTTTTCGGTATTCCATCTGTTGCGATATCTGCAACAGGGAAGAGGCGGAAAAATTCGCTTCGGCGTTCTTGCTCTTGGTGATTTTCTAAGACAGTTTTAAGGTCAGATTTTCCTTCCAGAATTCTTAAGATTAATTCAGGCTCAAGACGGACCATAAGACGGATTTTTTCAGTGCGGGCGACAACAGCCAATTGTTTATCTATCTCTGTTGGGTTTGGTGCCTCTTTAATAAGAAGACTCTTTTTGAGTTGATCGGTTAATTCGGTCCCTAATTTTTGTGTGGAAAGTAGGCTGTTTAATGTTTGCCGTTTAGCACGATCGGGCCATTTAGTCTCTTTGCCTAGGTATAAAACGTCGGCCAACAAATCATCCCAGTTCAATGTCTGAACATTTTCAATTTCATCTAAATGAGCAGAGGCAAAGGCTACAAAATCTAAAATGTCCTGGGCCTGACTTCTGGTGTCAGTCTCTTCTTTGATGATCTTGTTAAGTTCTTGAACGAGCTCATCGGTCACTGGATAGTCCCCCTTTTTCCAATCACCTACATGGTCTTTGATCCAATCGATGATCTGTTCACGGAAGAAGCCCGATTGTTTGGCTTTCTCTTGTAGGGTGTCGATGATTTCATCTTGAGTATAGTCGCCAAAGAACTTTCCTAAATGGAGTTCAATGTTGAGAGGGTGCGCTAAGTGCTCAACGATATTTTGTGTGCCAGGTATACCAAGCAGTTTACCCAAACTTGCCATCCAGTTTGAGAAGTCATGAGTATCTTGACCAAGATCGATAGCAATGCGTCTAGCGGCAATTTCTTTCCTCTTTAAGGCAAGTGTTTCGATGAGGTTGTCCATTAAAGTATCTTGGGCGCTAATCCCATCCCCATGAAGACGATAATAGGCCCCCATCGAGTCACCCATGTAGCGGGCACCGCAATGTTTGCCAGCAATAGCTAAATCGATTGCAAGACGAGCCTGGTTTTCTAATAGATCTTTATAGGTGTTCATCACTGAAGGGCTGTAGTTTGGTGTATCTGTTCCATTGGCAGCAGTGAATTTCTGAAGATCATCAATGACTTTATGGATCGAAAGGCGTGTGGCATCTTCAATTTGTTGGTAGAATTCGAAAAGTCGAATGATCTCGTAGGCAGGGGGTGTCCCAAGGAATGCTGTTCTGTTCTTAACCCGTTCGATGAACTTTTTGAGCCCTTCTTTTAGCTCTTCTTTAGAATAGGTTTTAGATCCTTCTTTTATACTTGCTGGGTTCATGTAACCTGGAAGCTTTGGATCATTGAAATTGATCTGATCAAAAAGAGTGTCTAAATCATCCACTTTGATCTTTCCTGGAACATTTTTTGTATCAAGTGATAATTGTCTGGTCCGGATATGGCTCATGTCGATTTGACCATTGGAAAAATGATCAAGGTGAGCTGTGTTTTCTTTCGTTGTTTTTTTGAAGTAAAGCTGAGCTGTTATTGAGCCGACACCCCAGATCATGCTCAAGAACCAGAAAGCTGTTTTAGAAATGGCTAGGTGAAGATTTTCTGGTAGCTTTACCGAAAAAGGGCCGTAATATCCTAAGACGATGTAGCGGAATGTTGCCCCTGAATTGGCAAAAGTTTTGTAGAGGGCTTCACTGAAAGCTTTGCTAAAAGCCTGCAATGATTGAAAGGCCAGTTCGGAAACAACTTGGGTCCGTTGAAAAGCACTAAGGTTTTCAGCGGGCTTTTCTGTACGGGCGAATTGTTTAAAGTCTACCGAAAATCCTGGTGTCGTTTCTGTTGGTTGGAAGAACCATATAACTGTGTTGCCGCTCATGTAGAGTCTCTTTAATTAAGTTTCTTAACAATTTGGTAACAATTAATTTTAAACATTTTTTACGTTAAACGCAACGCCTTTATTCAATTCATTGATGAGAAAGGAAGAGATCTGATACCTTATAAAGGATTCTTTAAAGGGGGTTGCAATTCCCTCTAAATTTTAGTAGGAAAAATGTCTGGACAAGCCACCTCACTACCGGTCAAACAGTCGTCTTTATGGACGACAGGTCTTGCCCTTTTTTCGATGTTTTTTGGCGCTGGGAATTTGATTTTCCCTCTTTTAATTGGTCAATCGGTTGGCGCAAATGGGTGGTTTGCGATTCTTGGCCTTGGACTGACAGTCTGTTGTCGTCCCCTTTCTTGGTTTAGCCAGCATGGTCCTTTTTGAAGGGGATATTAACCGTTTTTTTGGACGGCTGGGACGGATCCCTGGCTGGTCGCTCCTTTTATTATTGCAGCTTATTTTAGGTCCGTTTGGTGTGATCCCTCGTCTTGTTACTTTGATGTACGCGATGGCAAAGCCCTATCTTTTTGAGATGCCTCTCCCTTTATTCAGTGGTCTTGCTGCCCTTTTGATTTTTTTCTGCAGTTTTCAGAGGAAGCGGTTGATTGCCCTTTTGGGAGGGGTTTTGACCCCTATTTTGCTTCTTTCGCTAGTTGCCCTTATCTTTTTTGGCTTAACGGGACCCGCTTCGTTGAATCCTATTTCTCCACCCTCTTGGAATAGTTTTATTGAAGGATTGCTAGGTGGGTACAATACGATGGATCTGATTGCAGCGTTCCTTTTTGCCACTGTGGTTTTGCCCCATTTTAAGAAGGAGGCAATAGGAGGGGACAGTTCCCTGCTACAGAAAGTGCTTTACTCAAGCCTTATAGCCGCTGCCCTCTTACTATTGACCTATGTAGGCCTCTCTTGGGTCTCTTCTTACCATGGATGGACGCTTGATGGCTCATTCCCGCCAGAAGAATTGTTAGGAGCTATTGCCTCAAAATTGTTGGGGCCAGTTGGTGCTTTAATTGCAGCAATCGCGGTGATCACAGCCTGTTTGACAACGGCTATGACACTCACTTCGATATTTGCCGATTACTTGAGAAAAGATCTTTGCAAGGAAAAGATCGGTTCTACAACAGCCTTGGCGTTAACCCTTGTGACGACAACACTTTTTGCAAATCTAGGATTTAGCGGGATCTCAACTTTCTTAGAGCCGATTTTGCAAATCTGCTACCCGGGTCTAATTGTTTTAACCCTTTTGAACATCCTTCACCGGCTTTATCGATTTGACATGGTCAAATGGCCCGTCTTTTTGACTTTTGGTTGTTCGGCAACATTCTATCTCCTCTATTCATAGAGGAGATTATGAAATTAAACATCATTCTACAATTCAAACTTTCTTTTCTTTGAAAGAGTGGGTCATTACACTATCAGGTTTTTCCTTTGGAGATGTGTATGTCAAATCCCCCTAGCAACGCTGTGGCTAACAGTCAAAAGATTGCGGAACAGCCTTTAAGCATCCAGTTGATCAGCTTAAAGCGGACAAGAGCCTATCTTGGGATGGAAAAAAATCAAGAGCCCAATGTTGCGTTGAAAGACCTTATCAGCAGGGTTGTCGATGAGTACAACAAGAGTCGGGAAAAAGCAAGATCTACAGGTTTTGAACGTTGTACAGTTAAGAACTTAAAGGAACTCAAAGATTACAAGATCAAGGTTTATTCGAGACAGAATGGTGGAAAAACCAAGTTGATGAACCGCATGCAAAAAGATGGGGGAAAATCGATTGAAAACAATCGGAATACCGAATTTTTGCTATTTTACCTTAGAGATGAACCAGAAGAGGTTTTTGCTTTAACTTCAGGTCAGGCATGGGAGGCTGTCCGCAAGTGTGTGAATTATCAGTTTCCTACAAAAATTGCAGAAAGGGTTCTTGATTGCCATAAGATCACTAAAATTGTCAGAAGATGCTTGATAGGCCCAAATCTGAAAGAAACAATTGAAAATCCTAGTGGGCATACCCTTTATCAAACTGCCAATCTTTACCACTTAATAGAGGCATTTGAGTGCACTGCAAAGAAAGGAAGTTCATTGATGGGGTTGAGACTATTTGAAGAGGAGCCCCGTGTAAAAATTTCTACAGGGCTCATGAGGGTAATGAGGCCCCTTCTTTTAGAACACTATCCCTCCATGTTGTCCCTTTTTTCTCAATGCTTTGCGGGTCAAGTGACTTACGATCCGGAAGGAGTTCAAGAGGTTGTCGATCCTCAATTTGAGTTTCTCCACTTTTTACAACCTGCTCAAATTGCCTCTAAAAGGCTTGATCAGCAATTGGCAAGGCACGTACTAGCTTGTTATCAGGCCGGTAAGGAACAGAATTTCTCTTTCAGAGATAAAAATCTTCAAGATTACCTTTCCTCTACAGGCTTTGAAATCTTATCAGCCAATAGCTCAAGGTATGTTCAACTGCCAAAACGTCCACCCACTTTAGATGAGATTGTCGAGTATGTTGCCGACTCTGATCCTGAAGCGCTGAAAGGAGAAGAACCTTTTTTGAAGGCTCTAGAGGGGGGAAAGCTGCGATACAATATCCAAGGGGGAGCCACAAGTAAGCCACGATCTTTGATTCAGTGCATGGAAGGGGAAGTCCGTTATGCAGGCCAGTCTTATTTTAAAGTGAGGAATATGTGGTATCAGCTGACTGCTGATTACGACAAACTCCTCTATGCAGATTATGTAGCCCTCCTGAAACAAACTTTGATTAGGCCTGATCATGAAGCTCAGCTTCCTTTGCTTTGGATTGGGAATAAGAGGCAAGGCTATCTCACACAAAGTGCGGTTCAAGAGAAACTGGACATTAAGGCTGGAATCAGAGCTTTTATGGATCGCCTAAAAAAAACAGAGGTTTCCTATATAGAAAAAAATGGCTCTGTGAATCAAAAACGTTTGGTTGGAGAGCTTTTAAAAAACAAGTTGGTCCTGGCAAATGAAAGCGCCATCAATACTGTGCTTCAATCGGGGACTTTTTCAGAAAAAGCGGCTGTAGAACATTTTGGAGAGGGTGGTAAAAAAATCTTTGGCCTTTTGAAGGAAAAGCGACCTATTCTTAAGGATGGAAAACAGAAATATGTTTTAAACCCCTTTCTTTATCCCCTCAAAAAAGAACCCTTCTTAGAAGGGTCTAAATATGAAGAATTTACACTTTTTCTAGAGGAGATGTGCACAATTTCTGAAAATGTTGAGGATGAAGAGGTCTACAATCGTTCATACCTTTACAACGCTCAAGATCCAAAAGCCCTTCCACACGGGCCAGAAACTGGTTTCCTGGTGTTTGATCAGATCCTACCGAAAAACATTGAGCCATGCGATGTGATTAAGTACACAAAAGAGACTGTTTATCTCTATGCGGTCAAAGAGAAGTTTGGTCAGTCAACTAGAGAAGCCTGTTCGCAAATAGTGAATGCTGCAAAAGAGTTCAGAAGCGCCCTTTCGATGCACCATTCTGATAATTATTTAGAGCAGATGTGGAAAGAAGCCCACCCAGAAAAGCCCAAAGGGTGGTTTGAGACAGTGGTGACTCAACTTGATCATCTTGGAAAAGAGGCTTTCTTAGATATATTTTATCAACGGAAAATTGTTTTTGTTTATGCCTTTTTAGAAAGTCCTGGCCATTCTTTACATGACGAGGTGAAGAGACCCTCAGCTGTTTCCTTAGATGGGCTAGTTCTTCCTGATAGCACAGTAGATAATGAAAAGCTGTTTCAGATGCTGCAAAAGAAAGGCTTTTTAGATGAAAGAAGGCGTTTAACGGGGACCTTTTTTGCTTCAAGCCAAAAGACCTTTTTGCTAGATGGTGAATATGCCCCTTACAGCAAAGAGGTTTATACTTTATTAAAAACCTTTGCTCCTGCTTCAGAAAGTACTATAGCCAAACTTGAGCTCCTCCGTTTACAGCAAGAGTTGAGGAGTTTAAATTTCGAATTAAAAATTTGTGAAATCAAGCAAAAAGATCCAGGGTCTGCACAAAGCTCTTTAACAACGCAAAGTACTGAACTTACCAGTGAATTTGAAGAGTTAAATGAGGAAGATTTTGTATTGGAATCTTCACCTGTTTCAACATCTGTTACAGAAATAGAAAACGGTCCGGTCGGCCTCTGTAATATTGGTAATAGTTGCTACATGTCAGCTACTTTACAAATCCTTTTTAAGATACCTTCCGTGTGTGAACTGATTTCAGATTACGAGGGGGATGATGATGTTATCGTAGCTTTAAAAGAGGTTCTAGAGGAAAAAGATGCAGTCTCTTTAAAGCCGTTGCTGAAAAAGTTGAGAGAAGAGATTTTTAAAGCAGAAGGGTCCCCCTTCGATCTAGAAGGGGAGGAGAAGCAACAAGATGCCCACGAGCTGCTCATCTTTCTTCTCGATTTGCTAGATTGGAAACCAATAAATACTTATACGGTTTGTGAGGCTGAAAATATTTTAACAAGAACCAAATCCGAGTCAACTTCATGTTTGACTCTTGCGATGAAAAAACAAGGTCAAACACTCCAGAAGCTTGTAGATAATTATTTTTCTGTAGAAACCATTGTAGCCGATGATGAAGCTGATTACTATAGGCGAACTTTTAATTCCAAAGACGGAGAAACTAAAACAAAGAAATACAAAAAGTATTCGAAAGACGAGCGTTTGGCCGCACCATTGCCTGATCATCTTATATTGCAGATCAAAAGGTTTGAATTTGAAAAATCAACAAAAAAAACGTTTAAAATAAATGGGTCTTTTGCAGCTTCTAAAGATGATGTTATTAAAATTCCTGAAGATGAAGGGGAGAATCATGTTTCTTATAAGATCACTGGTTTCGTTAATCACTTTGGAAAGACCCCTTTTTCAGGTCATTATACAGCAGATGTGGAACACTTAGAGGAAGATCAAGAACTATGGGTCAATTGCGATGACACCAAATTAACATTTAAAAACCCATTCAATCCAGGACAAGATGCCTATCTCATAGTATTAGAGAAAATAGAAGAGGAGGATTAGAGCCATTGAGGATTTACAGTAGTCCAGGCTTTCACTTCCAACAAATTTTTAAGAAAGATAGGCTATAAAAAAATCTGTGCATATGAATATTTTTAAGTTGGTGACATTAGTTGATGGTTACATTCTAAGGAAGGGTTTATACCCTCTCGGTAAATGAAAAAACTTGGAATAAAGCGTTTCCTCCCGTCCTTCTCAATTTTCCTTCAAGTGACATGCCATAGAAAGCAAACCCCACACAGGCCACCGCTGCAATCGTAGAAAGAGATGCAAAGGGTTTAGGAAGGTTCTTCGTAATCATAGGTAAAACAGTTGCAAAAGCAAAAGCTACCGCATGGTACAGTTTCACCTGATGAAAATGTAGCATCTTTTGGGCTTCAGTGTTCATTTCTTCTAAAGAATCTTTTAGTTCATATAAAGATCTCCGTATCAATTCACCCTCTTCTTCCTCTGAAGCCCTTTTAAAAACATACAACGAAAATCTAAGACCCGTTGGTAAATCAGTAGAATAAATTTCTTCTCGTACCAATTTTTCGGGCGTTGATATAACCTTTTGATTAAATTCTTTGCTTACAACTTGCTTTAAAGCAAGTTCGACCTTCTGAAAAAACTTTGAGATTTCTTTTTTTGCAGTCCCAAAAGTACTAGTAAAAGTAAAAGTTTTTTCTGCAATCGCTACAGTACTTATACTCCCCCTTCTCTCTCTCATCTTCTCTGGTTTTTCAGCCTGATCTTTGAAGTTCTCAAAAAGCCTATCTATTATCCCTTTTTTAGGAGTTCCTTTTACTACTTGACTTCCTTCAGATTCAACTCCAATCGGCACTGATTTCTGGACATTTTTTTTAGGGAGATTATTCAATTCATTATCTATGTGACTTGGATTTTTTATAGTGGCCTTTGCTTCCATCATTTCAACACTATAGCCCTCAGATAAAGTGAGCAATAAGCTAGAAGCCCCCCAAGCAATCGTTGCTAGAGACTGAATTTTTGAAAAAGTTGGTGATTGTAAAAAGTTTCTTGTGAGAAGGGGGAAGATTCCAACAAAGACAAATGCCGCCGTGAGGGATACTTGACGATAATGAGATTCTTTTGGTTCTATTGCAGACAACAAATCCTTCCACATATCTCGATCGGATTCTAACTGTCCTTTAAATAGGGTCAGATTCGCTTTAAAAAAGATCTTCGCTTTTTCTAAGTCAGTTTCTTGAAAGAGGATTGGAAAATCATAGTCCTTACCATCTAAAGTAATCTTTTTTGGGATTTCATCTAATGTGGTATAGCTTTCTACTTCACCTTCCAAAACTTCTAAAGATTTAATACGCTCTTCAATGTTCTCAATTCTTTCCCTATAATCCTTTATTTGAGTCGTGTTTGTATCTACTCCTTCTTTACCCTCTCTTTTAAAAAAGATGGCCGCTCCGATTGCAACTCCAATGAGCTGGGCAAAATCTTTTACCTTTGAGCGGGGTGGTAAGCTACTTCCTGCAAACATAGAAAGTGTAGAGCCTACGATTGCCAAGTGGGCGATCTTTCTGATCAAGAGCATGAGAGTAGACAATTCCTTATCGAAGGTAACTGTCATTTCCACATCCAAAAGAGAAGCAAAAGCTCTTTGAATAACCCAAGTATGGGTTCCCAAAAGGAACCCATTTGTGCCATTAAATACCGTATCTCGGACGGTTTGAAAAGGGACAAAAGAGGAAAAAATCTGAAGAGCAGCTGCTGTAGCCCTAACAGCATCCTGCGAATTTACCGATTGAGGAAGATAAGCCATTCCTTTTGAAAATAGGAATTGCACTGTGTTCATAACATATAGACTCAAAGGGTAAACTATCTTATCCCAACAAATAAAGAGACCGGTGAAACCGCGCTTTCACCTAGCTCTCTTAGTTTTGTCGGAGCAACTGCCTTACCCATAAAAACAAGTCCAATACTTGCCAGAGAAGCTACTTTAGCAAGAGGTGCTAAATAAGTAGCTTTTGGGAAAGTTTTTGCCAAGATTGGTAAAAGCCCAGAAAAAGCAAAAGCTACGGCTTGAGCTCTTCGTAATTGAAGAGCAGTAGTAAGCAGTTTATTGTCTAGTGCCTGTTGTTTAGCACGCTCACGAATATCAGTGTTTGCCTCTATCTTTTGATTTACCATTTCTTTTACAGTTGCCCGCTCTAGAGGCGCTAAGATCGCAATGTATTTTTCTACTTCACTTTTCAATGCTTCGAATTTAGGTTGACCCTTTCCTTGAATTTTAAGATGGGTAACATGAGCATTAGGAATTTTAATACTTGGGAGAGGAAAGGGTATCGTCGTCATCTCTTTGTCTGTCACAACCTTACTTTTGGAAGGATCTGAAATTTGCATATTTAGAGTTTCTAGGTACTCGTTGCATTTTTTTAAATCTTTCTTTACTATTTCATCATCAGGTTTCTCAGCTAGTAGAGAGTCTAAGATCGCAATGTATTTTTCTATTTCACTTTTGAATGCTTCAAATTTAGGTTGACCCTTTCCTTGAATTTTAAGATGGGTAACATGAGCATTATCATCTATAATACTTGGGAGAGGAAAGGGTATCGTCGTCGTCTCTTTTTCTGTCACAACCTTATTTCTGGAAGGATTTGAAACTTCTTTTTTTAGAATTTGTAGGTAGTCTTGGCATTTTCTATAATCTTTCTTTCTTTGCGCAACCACATTTTCCGCTTGCTTTCTATATACCTGTAATATGGGATCTGTTTTTTTCTCTTCTTTTTTGTCTAGAAAAGAAATAAACAATGATCCGACTGACCAAAGAATCTGAGAGCCCATGGAAATGTTTGAGCTGTATGTAAATTCAGAAAAACTTACTTTGCTAAAACTTTGCGCAAAAACTACTAATGCTGACAAGGCAGCTACAGTAACGTTTATCCACGTTCTTTTAGTGAAAACTCCTTCAATGTGGGAACCGCTTTTACGTGATTTTGCTCCCAAATCGGTTTGTATTTTATTTTTTTCTTGTGCGATGAGTTGATCTAGCATTTTAGAAAGATCGTCTTTTTTCCCTTCCAACTCGCTACTAGTATATTTTACTGGAATTAATTGTTTATACGTCTCTCCATTAGCATCTATACACTCATAGGGAATAGAAAACGGCATTTTTTCCAATGAATCTATAGAATCAACTTCTCTTTTTATCTTATGCAAAGAATTTAATGTTTTTAAAGCAGGCTCGTTGCTTGCAGTAATGACCCCCTGAATAAGCTTTTGAATAAACTGAACGGCAACCTTCCTATTGCTTTCAAACTCTTCAGACTTACTGGCAAACTTCTTCTTGGTTTCATTCTCTTCAGAAGGATATTCGATAAGGAGCCAATCTCCCTGAAAAAACACATATTCAGGAAGCTCTCCATATCCTCCGTATTCAAACGAAGAGGGTATTTCATCTCCCTTCCCAAAAGTGATTGAACTAGGTATTTCATCCCCAAATTTAAGATTTTCAGCAGACTGCCTGTAAAGCTCTCAGGTCTTTTGCATTTTTTTTCTTTTGTGGTGTCTGCTTCCCCCCTTCTTGCACATCTAAAAGGCTTCTTATCTTCCCCAAATATTGGGCTTTTCTCTCAGCAAATATTATGTCAGGTTTTTTATTACCTGAGCTTTCCATGTCTGGTAATGTGTGTGTTTGACTAATACCGTCATAAAAATTTTCTACTTTTACAAGTAGTTCTTTTAGCTCTTTTTCTCCCTCAAATTCTTCAGTATCATCCCAACCACTCCTACTTAGCTCTAAATGTTCTAGTATTTCCTTAAGCCTTTCTATGAACTTTGCTTTTTTTTCTTCGTAAGTGGCGTTTTCCTGATATTTAATTTCTATTCTATAGGGTACCTGTAAATTTTTAATTTCTGTAATTTTTGCTTCTAATGGATCTAATTCCTCTATATATCGGGCCATAGCCATTGTATCTTCTAAGGCTCTTACTGCAGATCGAGATTTAGCTGCTTCTGATTCCATTTTATTTTGTCCAAAAGCAATACCGAGCCCTGTTGCAATTCCCGCAAGTTGAATAACACTTCTGAGCTTGTCTCCAGCCTGTTGACTTACGACAAAAAGGGCAGCTGCAGAAGAAGCAATTAAAAGCTCCGCTACTCTTTGTATACGAGCTGTAACTGGAGTTTCTTTAGGCTTCTTAATCACTTCAACTTTTTGTGAAAATCCTTGGCATGCTTTGCTTACAACTCCTATTTGAGTTCCAAGTAAAAGGCTACTTGTAGTTTTGAACAACATGTCTTGAATATTTTTTTTGGGTACAAAAGATGCACCTTGTTCCACAAAAGCAGTGACCGCTCTTAAACTTTCTATAGATGGAAGATAACTGACCATAATTTGAGAGAGAGTGGTGCCTGTCATAGTTGCTCCTTAAAATTTTTAAACATATTCATTTGTCTGCATAGAAAAAAAGTTTAGTAGACCTTGCTTTGTTTGCATAGAAAAAAAGTTTAGAACACCTTGATTTGTTTGCATAGAAAGGAAATTTTAGAAAGAATGGCAAATTCAAGCCAGAAAATTCGTAAACGTTGTAAGCTCCGATTCAACTTTTTGGTCTTTTTTTACTTTTCAACATTTGGCACCATCAGCTCAGTCCTCTTTCCTATTGGTCGCAAAAACTGGTGGTTTTTCGGTAGTGAAGGTGGCTCTCCAGGCAGCAGCAGTAGCGCTCTCCCTCATCCAGACTCGTCGATTACTAAAGATCAATACAAGCGACTATCTTGAAGAGATCATGAGACGGATCAACGATCACCCGGCCAGCAAGACCTTTGCATCAAGAGTGACATTTTTAGTTAGAATAAAACCGTAATCGACACCGTTAGTTTGAGCGACGAGTGGGTCCTTTGAAACAAGTTGATCAAATAATCCTCGGAAGTTCGTGTTCTTTAACTCCGGATTGTTCTTTGCTTTGAATAGGCCAAAATTTCCTACCGTTGAGTTCCAAGCTTCAGGGGTCAAACCACATGAGAGATGTTGTTTGATAAGTTCCTGTATGGCTAGCCATCTCTGTTTCCCTTAACTACATCGCATCTTGATTGAAATCAGTTGCTTATCTTTTGTTTGCATCTAAAGTAAGCAGGCAAGTTATTTATGGAAAGCTGGTTTTCTCTTGCTAGGTAGAATGCAAGAAGGTATCCAAAAGGGTTGGGAGGCAAAGTATGCCGTTGAAACTATTTGAAGAGCCGCTGAAGGGAGTGAAGCATATTGTAGGGGTGGCAGCCGGAAAGGGGGGAGTGGGGAAATCGACGGTCTCCGTTGGGCTTGGTCAAGCTTTGGCGAGGTTGGGGTACAAGGTGGGCATTTTGGATGCTGATGTCTATGGACCTTCGATCCGGAAGATGATGTGGGAAGGTGTGCTGCCCTATCAAGACGATGGGAAACTTTATCCAGGAGTTTGTGGTGGCATTAAAGTGATGTCGATGGCTTTTTTTAGAAAGGAATGGCAAGCAGAGGCCGTTAGAGCTCCTGTTGCTAGCAGCATTGTGAGTCAGTTTCTAAAAGAGATTTCTTGGGGAGATTTAGATTTTTTACTGATCGATTTTCCACCTGGGACAGGCGATATCCAGTTGACACTATGTCAACAAGCAAAACTTTCGGGTGCCGTGATGGTGACAACACCCCAGGAAGTTGCTGTCATGGATGTGAGGAAAGCGATCGATCTATTCCGTCAGGTGAATGTTCCTATTTTAGGCGTTGTTGAGAACATGAGCTATTTTGTTTGTCCAGGAACAAAAGAGCAGGTCTTTATTTTTGGGCAGGGAGGGGGCAAACGGCTTGCCTCAAGTTGTGAAGTTCCTTTCTTAGGAGAAATTCCACTGGATTCTGAAATTTGTCTGGCGGCGGAGGAGGGTAAGCCATCTTCTCATCAGGCATTTATCGATTTGGCAGAGCAATTGGTGGAACAAATAATGGATGGGGATGAGGTCAAATTTTATCAGATAGATAGCCAACATCTAGTGATTGAGTGGAAAGATGGGGTGAAAAGGACTATCCGGTTCGCTGAACTGCAAAAAAAGTGTCAGTGTGCAGGTTGTAACAAGCCGATAGTTGATGAAGAAGTTGCAGCAACAAAGGTCGAAGGTATTGGCCGTTATGCCATTAAGGTGCAATTCACATCAGGCTGTTCAAGGGGTTTGTACCCTTTCAACATGCTGCGCGACTTAAGCTAAGGAGCCTATTTTAGAGTGTATGTTGGGCTGCTCTTTGATGAGTTGTGTATAAGAGTTGAGAAAAGGTCTTGAGTGTAGGGTTTTTTGAGCGTAACGAATGATAGAACGTTGTTTTGGGCATTTTTGATTCTGCAATGATTTCAGCTTTGCTTAATGCACTTGCATAACTCTTCAAAACTTCCATCGCACCTTGTGGGTCATTGTTCTTTAAACATTCCAAAATGGCAGCATCAATGAATTCTTCATTTAGGAGTTCTTTTAGAGGGTCGTGCTTGACAATTCCCATCCCTTTTTTAATCTTCAATTTCGACAGATTTTCTGAAGATTTTTTTGCTTTTTTGATGTCTTTGTCTTGACCATTTTTATTTCCTCCTAATAAGAATAAAATTATTTTTGGTGGTATCTAGGCATAATAAATTCTTCGCCCACCCAACCATTTTAATTCCCAGATCTTGTCATTTTCGTCTACACTCTTGTAGGTTCCAAAATGTCCGTCAGATTGGATGTGCAAAAGGCGTTCTTCTATTTGTACTCTATCTTTTAAGGTTGGCTGCAAAACCACTCAACGTAATCTGGTGTTTTTAAAATGGTATGGTGCAGAGCTGCCATATCAGAAATAGTACAATATATTGTACAGATGTATCAATAATTCGGAGGAAAGTAGGCCATTTTTTCTCGGGCATTGCGACTTAAAATAAAAACAAGATGAAGAGGATGAAAAAGCATTCCTTAGGTTGATCCGTTTGCCTGTCTATCCTTCCCATCTTGTGCCTGTTTTTTCATTTTATCTTGCTTGGTAATGTTCAATCGGGAATAAAGAAAATTCTATGTCCGACTACTATCCAGTTTATGTTTACTTTGGTTTCATCAGTATGGTCACACTGTTGGTTCTGGGTGGATCGGCATTGTTTCCCGCGAGAAAAAATGTTGTGAAGTCGATGCCGTATGAGTCTGGCATGCAGACCCAAACGCATCTGTTGCAAGAACGTTTCCCTCTCCATCACTATCTTGTGGGTCTCATTTTTTTGATACTTGATGTGGAAGTTGTATTTTTTTACCCCTGGGCTGTCGTGGCTAGGGAGATTGGATCGTTTGCTTTTTGGGAGATGGCCTTCTTTTTGGCTGCCCTTGTGGTTGGTTTTGCCTATGTTTGGAAAAAAGGGGGGTTGAAATGGGAATGACACCGAAAGAAAGATCGCCGTTTTTAGTAGCGCCGCTTGGTAAATTGATCAATTGGATGAGGGCCAATTCTTTATGGCCTGCTCAATTTGGCCTGGCTTGCTGTGCCATTGAGATGATGTCGACGGCAGGCTCTCGTTATGACATAGCAAGGTTTGGGATGGAAGTGTTTCGCGCCTCTCCACGGCAAAGCGATGTGATGATTGTAGCTGGCCGTTTGAGCCAAAAAATGGCCCCTGTTTTGGAAACCGTTTACGATCAGATGTTGGAGCCAAAATGGATTGTGGCGATGGGGGACTGCGCCTCTACAGGTGGCATCTACAACAACTATGCAGTTATCCCTGTTGATCGAGTCGTACCGAAAGTGGATGTCTATATTGCAGGTTGTCCACCACGTCCCGAAGCCCTTTTGAACGGGTTGATTTTACTGCAGAAAAAAGTGAAAGCCAGCAACAACCTCTTTGGGTGGCATGAAGACAATTGAAGAGGTAAAAGCAAAATTTCAACAAGCTTTGGTCGCTGAAAACACTTTTTCAGGTCAAACGACCTTACAGGTTAAAAAAGAGTCTCTCATTGAGCTCCTTTCGTTTTTAAAAGGGGTGCCTGGATTTACAAATTTAACTGATTTAACAGTCTGTCGATTATGTGACAGAGACAAAAGTGATCTATTTTCTTCAGAATCCGACAACATTTGAACGGTTAAGAATTGCCGTTGTAGTGATGAGAGGGGAAAAACTTCCTTCTGCCGTTGATCTTTGGCCTGGTGCTAACTGGTACGAACGGGAGCTTTACGATATGTTTGGGGTCGGATTTTTAGGACATCCCGATTTAAAAAGGATTTTGATGCCAGACCATTGGGTGGGACATCCGATGCGTCGTGACTACGCCCTTGGTGAAGAACCGGTCGAGTTTAAACATGGTGTAGAACCAAAATGCCCTTCGGAGATCATTCCTCATGTTAAATGAGCTGCGAGACGATATCCTGGAATTGAATATGGGTCCGCAACACCCTTCAACTCATGGTGTGTTACGTTTAAAGCTTCGGCTTGATGGAGAGAAGGTCTTATCAGCTGAGCCTTTTATTGGTTATTTGCATACCGGCATTGAAAAAGAGTGTGAAACCCGGACATATGCACAAATTTTCACCTTAGTCGATCGGATCGATTACCTTTCAGGGCCTGCTGAAGAGCAGGGGTATGCAGGTGCAGTTGAGCAATTGATGGGTATAGAGGTGCCGGAAAGGGCCCAGACGATCCGTTTGATCCTTTTAGAGCTGGCCCGTATTTCCAGCCACCTTGTGTGGGTGGGGACAAGTGCGCTTGAGCTGAATATGTCCTCGGTCTACATGTATGCGTTTGCAGAAAGGGAAAAAATCCTCGATCTTTTTGAAGAGATGTCAGGCGCCAGGATGTTCCCCTCCTGTTGGAGAATCGGGGGATTAGCTTATGACCTCGACCCCCATTTTGAAGACAACACAAGAAGGTTCCTGAAACATTTTCCCCAGATGTGGAAAGACCTCGACGCCTTATTGACAGATAACTATGTCTGGAGGACGCGACTTGAAGGGGTGGCTATCGTCGATAAAAAACGGTGCCAAGAGTACATGTGCACAGGCCCTGTGATCCGCGCCGCAGGTGTCCCTTATGATATCCGAAAAGTCTACCCTTACTTGACCTACAAAGATTACTCGTTCGATATCCCGACTCGTGTTGAGGGAGACGCCTTTGCCCGCTACTGGGTGCGGATGGAGGAGATGAAGCAAAGTGCCTCTATTGTCGAACAAGCCCTTGGGAAGCTAAAACCTGGCCCTGTCATCATCAACGACAGAAAAGTGGCCCTTCCTCCTAGAAGGGAACTGGTTCGGAGTATGGAAGCGGTTATACACCAATTCAAGTTAGTCAGCGAAGGGTTTCATCCCCCTGTAGGCGAGATTTACAATTGTGTTGAATCGGCTCGAGGTGAAGTTGGCTATTACTTAGTGAGTGATGGTAGCAATAAACCTTATCGTGTCAGAGTCCGTTCCCCCTCTTTCCCTCATGTGGAAGTACTTAAAGAGGTTTTAACTGGTTTTTTGATTTCAGATGTTGTGGTGGCCATTGCAAGCGTAGACCCTATTTTGGGAGATGTCGACCGATAGAGTCTCGTATTTCTTTAAGTCGTTAATAATAAGTAATCTCGTGTGTGTTCACGCATGAAAATTATACGAAATATTTAATTAAAATTAATTTACTCATTCTATGAATGAGGTATGAGCACTTTTTTTCGGCCATTAGATGATGCCAATAAACAGATTGTAGACTCGAATGTTCAATTTTTAAAAGAATTGACGACTCAAAGCAGAAAAACAGATTTCTTTATAGAAAAAATTTCGGGGCAATTTTTTTCTGATTTAACTGAAGTGCAAAGATCTGATAATAGCTTTTACAAAGCAAACTATCTTCCCGAAAAGAATGACTTTAAGATTTTCAGTCCAGAATCTGCTCAAATGGTTAATCCACAGAAACTAGATCTAAAAGTTATAAGCGTTCTAGACGAAACAAAAAATTTATATAAAAAAGTGCTGGTAAGTGAGTCCGAATCTTCTTCAAGTGCAACAGTTCCTTCCTCTTCAAGAGATGAGAGAAAAAAGATAAAACAAACAACTTTTGAAATTAATTTTCAGGCATTAAAGAGTGCTAAAAACATCGGTATTTTATGCCATATGGCAAGTAGCTCCCTAGATGTCACCCCTACAAGAAAAGACAATGACGAACTATTACTATTTGAATTGATTAAAAAGAAACTGGACTCAGTGCAACCTCTCACTGAAGAAGATGTTCTATTAATGGATGCTATATTATCTAATCCGATCATGATAAAGATTTATGAATCAAAAAGAAAAGATGAGTCTCATGTTGCATCTTTAGTGTATCTTTTGCATGCGGCATTCGAAACTGGAACTAAGCATTCGATAGATGATGAAGAAAAAGGGTTTGATCACTTAAATGCCGTCTATTTTATTAAAAACGAAGAGGGAGGTAAGATTTGGGTTTTTAAGCCAATTGCAGGAGAAGAAGCCCAGAAACACATGGTTAAAAAAGGTGAAAGGGGAAAAAGAGAACATCTAGCCAGTGTTGTAAATTTTCATCTTCAATTTCCTATTCCCCCTACAGTTTATGTTAATTATAGAGGGCAAGTTGGTTCATTACAGAAATTTGTAGATGGACATCATGACATCGAATTAGAGGAGTCGGTTGAATCTTCTCCAGACTCGGAGAGGTCTCAGGAAGATGAAGAGGCTATTCCTTCCCGCTCTGCGTCTTTACCTGAGGTTAGCCAAAACAACGTGAACGTTGTTTCCCTCCAGAAATTAGCTGTATTTGATATCCTTTTTCACAATACAGATCGGAATTCGAATAACTATTTGTTCTCCTATGATGAAGAAGCCGGTAAATACACTATTAAAGGGATCGATAATGGAGAGTGTATGGGGGAAGTTACCCGTAATTTCTTTGGTGGTACAGTCTTTCAGCATACCAACATCGAATTTCTTCCCTATATAGCCGAACAGCAAGCTTTTGACCCTTCTTGCAGAGACTTAATATCGGACGAAAATGTTGGACGTTATCTAGACATTATGACAGAGCATGGCATTCCAAAAGATGCTATTGATCGAACAAAAGTAGTTGCAAAAGTTCTTAGGATGGCATTTGATGAGTTCAGTGGGCTAAGCTTCCGAGATGTCTTTGAAGTCCTGTTAGCGCAAGAGCAACAAAAAAAATTAGTCACACCTGAGCAAGAAGGAATCGTTCAATCCTTTAGAGCCGCCTTTCAAAAGAAAATTAAATAGATAGTGTGAGATACTGAATAAAGTATAAAGCGATTTAAAAAATTTAAATTTGAGTTGTAAAATGATAGGAAAAACTACTTACCAAATTATTCACCCAAAAACTCATGTTGTGGATGCTATTATCAATCCTGATGATAACTCCATCGTATTTAATAACAACAAACTAGCAGAAATCGCTCAAAATGGAATCAATGTTCCAATGAATTTGGCAGGAGATTTTAAGAATAAATACCACATTGCAAGGAATGATCCTGACTTCTCATGGGCCTACATCAAAGTTTATTATGAGGTAGTGCTCAAACGACAAGGGTACGAATTAAAAACCATCAAAGAAAATGATGATAATACCTTTGCAGAAGATCTCAAAAAAATAAGAATATAATCATGTCATTTCACCACTAACCCTCTTCAAGCAAATTGAGCTGAGAGGTGTTTCTCACCTAGAGTAGATTTTTTTTATTTTTTTGACTTGATTGCTAATAAGCAATCGGGAATAAAGAAAATTCTATGTTCGATGACTATCCAGTTTATGTCTCCTTTGGTTTGACCGATGAAAAGTGAGACTAAAGAGGCGATTTTAGCTTTGCAAAAGCAATATCCCGAAAAGCGGTCTGCCTTGATTCCTGCGCTCCATTTGGCGCAAGAAGAGCATGGATATTTGCCTCAAAGCATCCAACAAGAGGTGGCCGATCTTTTTGGAATTGCGTTGAATGAGGTGAATGCCGTCATCACTTTTTATGACATGTTTTTTACTGAGCCGGTCGGTAAACATATTCTCCATGTCTGTAAAAATGCCTCCTGTATGCTAAGAGGGGGAGACCCTTTATTGAAATCATTGTGCAAAAAATTACAAATTCTGCCTGGCGGGACAACAAGCGATGGGGAATTCACAGTGATCCCTTCTGAATGTTTAGGGGCCTGCGACCGAGCGCCGATGATGATTGTGAATGAAGAGGTTGTAGGGCCAGTTAAAGAAGAAGAGCTTGATCACATTCTGCAGGAGGCTAAAAAACATGGCTGAGATGCGGATATTGATGGCCCATGTGGACGACCCTGACCAATGCAATATCGATACCTACATTAAAAATGGTGGATATCGGGCCATTAAGAAAGAAATTCAGCCAGACCAAATGATAGAATTGGTGAAGCAGTCGGGCTTAAGAGGTCGTGGTGGTGCAGGATTTGTGACCGGAATGAAATGGGGATTTATCCCCAAAGATGCCAAGGTCAAATATCTGGTCTGCAATGCTGATGAAAGCGAGCCCGGTACATTTAAAGATCGTCTCTTGATGGAGCGGGATCCTCACCAATTGATCGAAGGGATCATCCTAGCTTGTAAAGCGATAGAGTCAAAGAAAGCCTTCATCTATTGCAGAGGGGAATATTTCAAATGTCTTTTGACATTGAAAAAAGCCGTTCAAGAAGCAAAAGAGAAAGGGTTTCTTGGGGAACTCGATATTGTGATCCATCCTGGAGCTGGTGCTTACATTGCTGGAGAGGAAACGGCTCTGCTTAATTCCTTGGAAGGATATAGAGCCACTCCACGTTTAAAACCCCCTTTTCCTGCTGTGAAGGGGTTGTACGGTGAGCCGACCGTTATCAACAATGTGGAAACCCTTTGTAATGTTGTCCATATCGTCAATCGAGGGGCAGAGTGGTTCCAAAGCATCGGAAAACCAAAAAATACAGGGACGAAAATTTTTCAAGTCAGTGGGCAAATTTCCAAACCTGGCTGTTATGAATTTCCGCTTGGCGTTTCTTTAAGAGAGGTGCTCGATACGGCAGGCGGAATGTTGCCAGGACGGACTTTTAAAGCCTGTTATCCTGGCGGATCTTCCTGTTCTCTCCTTACATCTAAGGATGTCGATATTTCGATGGATTTTGAGACGTTGGCTGCAAGAAAATCGGCTTTAGGGACTGCCTCAATTATTGTAATGGATGACACGGCTGATATGGTTAAAGTGGCCCATCGGTTGATGCAATTTTATCAAAACGAATCGTGCGGAAAATGTACCCCTTGCCGTGAAGGGACCCGTTGGGTTGTCCAGATACTGGCTCGGATTGAGGCAGGCGGTGGCACTTTTGACGACTTGAAAACGATCGATCGAGTGTGTAAAAGCATGTCCGAAAACTCTTTTTGCCCTCTGGCTGTAGGTGCCGCCCCTCCGATTATCAGTGCGATAGAGGAATTTAGAGGGGAATTTGAGGCAACCATTCGCCGTAACCCTCATGCCAATCAATTGCCAGAGATGAAAGTGGCCTATCCCTACCTGAGGGTATTATGACGACTGAAATGGTGAATCTGACAATCGATGGAAAAACTGTATCTGTCCCGAAGGGAACAACCGTCTACCATGCCTGTAAGCAGCTAGGGCTCGATATCCCGATTTTTTGTTATCAAGATCGGATGCCCCCTTTTGGTGCCTGCCGTGTCTGTTTGGTTGAAGTGGAGAAAATGCCAAAGTTGCAAACCTCCTGCACGTTGCAAGCAACCGAAGGGATGGTCGTCAGAACACAAGCAGAAAAGGCAGTGCAAGGACGGGAAGAGATCCTCGAATTTTTGTTGATCAACCATCCGCTTGATTGTCCGATTTGCGATAAAGGGGGAGAGTGCCCCTTGCAAGATCAGGCAGTCAAATTTGGTCCTGGCAAGAGCCATTTTTTTGAAGAGAAAAGGCATTTTACTAAACCACTGCCTCTTGGCCCTGTTTTGATGCTCGATAGGGAACGTTGCATTGTGTGTGCCCGTTGCACCCGTTTTGGTGACATCGTTGCTGGTGATCACGCTTTAGAATTTATCGACAGGGGATTCAAAACAGAGGTGGGGACACCGAATGGTGATCCGGTAGAATCCAAATTTATCGGCAATACCATTGAAATTTGCCCAGTCGGTGCATTGACAAGCCAAGTTTATCGATTCAGAGCACGCCCTTGGGATAATCAACACACCCCAAGTACTTGCACATTGTGCCCTGTTGGGTGCAGCTTAAGTTTGGAAAAACGGGACGGAGAGATTGTCCGGACACAGTCGTATGAAAATAAACAGGTCAACGACATGTGGCTGTGCGATAAGGGATGGTTTGGCTACGAATTCATCATGGAACCCAAACGGCTTAATACACCACTCATCCGACGTGATGGAAAGTTAGAAGAAGCTACTTGGGATGAAGCGCTTTACCTCATCGCTTCTAAAATGGAGACCTATCGACCCAATGGCAAGTTGGCTGGATGGGGAGGCAATGCGTTGACAGTTGAGGAAAATTATCTTTTCCAAAAACTGATGAGAACAGTCTGTGGCGTTCAACATGTCGATCATCGGATAGGGATGCCTATCTTTAGTTTGGCTGAAGAGGGGCTCTCTGCAGGGATGGAAATTTCGATCGGTTCTTGCGAGGATTTGTCGACGGTTTATCTTCTCGGTGTTGATTTGACCGAGGAGTTCCCAGTGATTTGGTTGAGACTGAAAGCTGCTATTAATAAAGGGGCCAAGGTCGTCTTCTTAGGTCATTATGCCCCAGAAATTGCTCAGCACTTGTCAGAAGTTTTTCTCCATCCTCCAGGGGAGGAGATACAGGCGATCGACCGCTATTTGTCGGATGTCCCAGATAAGGGCGCCATTTTTATCGGTTCTCAATACCTTTCGAGCTATAATCGTGGAGCTATATTGTCCGAATTATTGAAGCGGAGAAAAAATTTGTCTCTCAATCTTTTGGAAGGGCGAGGAAATAGCTTGGGGGCAAGGATAGCAGGGATGCGCCCAGATGTAGGCCCAATGGGTAAACCTTTGGAAAGGGCTGGACTTGATGCCAACCAAGTTGCAGAAGAAGCTGCCGAAAAGGGGTGGGACTTTTTGTATGTGGCTGGGGCTAACCCCGCTTTAAAAATACCTTCTCATTTGTGGGAAAAGATCCGGTCAAAAACAGGTTTTCTTGTTGTTCAGGACATTTTCTTAAATGAAACTGCTGCTGTGGCCGATGTTGTATTGCCAACCCTTTCTTATGTGGAAAAGATTGGCCATTTCATCAATATCGAAAGACGTATCCAAACGTTGGAACCTGGGAAAGATCTCCCTAAAGGGTTAAAAAGTGATGGGGAGATTTTTGTTGCCCTTGCGGAGAGACTAGGACACCAGATCCAAATAGAGGAGAGTTTTTTAAAACTTTTCTCCCTCCAGCGATTGCCACATCTGTTTCCTTCATCGATAGAGGCAAAATATCATCCAATTAAAGGGGACCTAGTGGCCACCTTTGCCTACGCCCTTTTTGATGAAGGAGTTCGGATGGAACACAATAAACACCTGATCCAGTTGGCCAAAAATTATTTTGTACGGATACATCCGGATGAGGCCGCAAAAAGGAATATCCAAGACAATGATAGGGTCTCGATTAATGGTGTAAGAGGAAAAATCAAACTCGATGAGTCGATCGCATTGGGGACAGTAGTTCTTCCTCTAGGGTTTAAAAAGTTCTCTGCGTATGAACTTGGGGTCAATTTAAGAAACGGTTTGCAAGTCCATTTAGAGAAGGTTTCCGGATGATAGAGACTCTTATCAAAGGGGCAGTTCTCGTGTTGGTCCTTTTTGGAGCAGCAGCCTACATGACTTTTATCGAAAGGGTTGTTCTGGCGTTATTCCAATTACGATTGGGTCCCAACCGTGTCGGCCCATTTGGTTTACTTCAACCGATTGCTGATGGGATTAAACTTCTTACAAAAGAACGTTTTCAACCTGCCAATGTCGATAAATTCACCTACTGGCTGGCTCCTGCCATCTCCTTATTCGTCTCCTTAGCTGTCTTTGTTTTGATCCCATTTGGCGGCACTGTCCATCTGTTTGGTCACGAGGTGAATTTATGGATCGCCGATGTGAACAGTGGCATCCTCTTTCTGCTGGCCATCTCTTCTTTAGCTGTTTATGGAGTGGTATTGGCTGGCTGGTCGTCCAATAACCGTTATTCCCTGTTAGGCGGATTAAGAGGTACTGCACAGTTGATCAGTTTTGAAATCCCGATGGGGATTTCCCTGTTGACTGTCGTCTTGTCGGTTGGCACTTTGAGCCTGCCAGAAATTGTCGAGGCGCAAAGAGGTCATTGGTTGATCTGGACCAATCCGATCAGCTTTTTGATCTATCTGATCACCTCGTTTGCTGAGACCAACCGGGCCCCTTTTGATTTACCAGAAGCAGAACAGGAGTTAACAGCCGGTTACCACACCGAATATGGGGGGATGAAATTTGCGATGTTCTTCTTGGGGGAGTACATCAACATCTTGGTTGTTTCATCGATTGCAGTGACCCTCTTTTTTGGGGGGTGGCTCGGCCCTTATGATTGGCCTGTGATCTGGTTTGTGCTGAAAGTAGCAGTCCTCGTTTTCTTTTTCATGTGGGTCAGGGCGACGATGCCTCGCTTGCGATACGACCAGCTGATGAGCTTTAGTTGGAAAGTGTTGATTCCGATCTCTGTGATCAACCTCATTGTAACAGCTTACCTGGTGTTGGTGTGAGATGAGAAAAAGACTTTATCAAGCCTGGATCTATGTCAAAGGTCTTTTCATTGTGATGAAATACGCTTTCAAAAGACCCATCACGATCCGGTACCCTGAAGAAAAGAGGAAATTGCCCGCTCGATCTCGAGGACGTCAATATCTCACCAAGTGGGAAGATGGATACGAGCGGTGTGTCGGCTGTGAACTGTGCGCCATTGTCTGTCCTGCTCAAGCCATTTATGTTAAACCAGCGCAAAATGAGCCTGGAAATGCCCATTCCCATGGGGAAAGGTATGCCTCCGATTTTCAGATCAACATGCTACGCTGCATCTACTGTGGTCTTTGCGAAGAGGCGTGCCCTACAGGAGCGATCATTTTAAGTAACGAGTACGAACTGTCGGGCTACAACCGTGAAGATCTGATTTTCACCAAAGAGAAGCTGACCGAAAAATATCCGGGCGAATCGGGTCGCGACCCTAAGAGGGAGATTTGAGATGGTAGTAGAGGCAGTTTTCGGATCTATCGCTATTTTGTCAGCTCTCGGGGTTATTCTCGTCAAAAAACCGGTCTATGCAGGCCTGTCGTTTTTGTTAACGCTCCTCATGCTATCGGGGTTGTATTTACAACTCTCTGCACAGTTTATCGCTGCGATGCAGGTTTTGGTTTATGCTGGGGCCATCTTGGTCATCTTTATGTTTGTGATCATCCTTTTCCAGGATGCACACCAACAAATTGACAAATTTAAACCAGGAACCTCTTGGCTTTTAGTCAGCGTACCGGCCGTTTTATTCCTTTTTTCTCTAGGTTTTATTGGAAAGGAGCTCCTTTTCATGAGAGAAGCTGGTCCGATTTCAGCTGGTTTTGGAACGGTTCAGTCTTTGGGGAAGGCTCTCTTTCTGGATTATTTTTTCCCTTTTGAGGCCGTTACCGTGCTCTTTTTGGTTGCTGTTATTGGGGCTGTTTACATGGGGAGGAAAGAATGACACTGCCTATTTTGATCAGCTTTGCCCTCTTTGCCATCGGATTGATTGGTGTGTTAACAAAGAGGAACGCTTTGATCTTCTTTTTATCGATCGAGTTGATGTTGAACAGCGCCAACCTCCTTTTTGTCACCTTTGCTAGGACATGGGATAACAATGTAGGACTTGTCTGGGTGTTCTTTGTCCTTGTGGTGGCGGCGCTTGAGGCGGCAGTTGGGCTTGCTATTTTGATCCATCTGTTTCGTAAAAAGCAGGTGGTCGATATTGATCAGTACAATGTGTTAAAGGGGTGATATGATACTGGCTCTTTTTCTTCCCCTTTTCGGATTTCTTTTCTTACTTTTGACAAACAGGGTCATTGGCAAAAAATGGGCTGGCTATATAGGCTGCGGCACTGTCTTTTGTTCCTTTATAACTTTTGTCACCCTTCTGCTTCAAAATGAGGGGCCAGAGGTTGTCACCCTTTTTGACTGGATCCATGTGGGCCCAGTGAATGCCGATTTTACCTTAACACTCGACCATCTTTCCCTTTTGATGGCGCTGATCATCACTGGCGTCGGTTTTTTGATCCATGTCTACTCGATCGGTTACATGGAACATGAAGAGGATGTTGTCCGCTATTTTGCCTGCATGAATTTCTTTGTCTTTTCCATGCTTTTGTTAGTACTAGCAGGCGATTTATTGGTCCTCTTTATCGGGTGGGAAGGGGTGGGACTTGCTTCCTATCTTTTGATCGGCTTTTGGTATGATCAAAAGAAAGCGGCACAAGCGGCAACCAAAGCCTTTGTGATCAACAGGATTGGGGATCTTGGATTTTTACTCGGGCTTCTTTTAACCTACACACTGTTTGGCACAAGTGATATCGGACAGGTTACCAAGCTTGCTGTGGCAGGTCCGATGTTGACCCTGCTCACACTTTTATTATTCATTGGTGCTGTGGGTAAATCGGCTCAATTGCCTCTCTACACCTGGTTGCCCGATGCAATGGCAGGTCCGACTCCGGTTTCTGCTTTGATCCACGCTGCTACGATGGTGACAGCTGGTGTTTATCTTGTTGTGAGGATGCATGAGGTCTATTTATTAGCCCCTATCACTCTTCAAGTCATTGGAGTTGTCGGTGGAGTGACCTCACTGTATGCTTCTCTTTGCGCGTTTGGACAGACAGATCTCAAAAGGGTACTGGCCTATTCCACAGTCAGTCAGCTCGGCTTGATGTTTCTGGCTTGTGGAATCGGCGCATTTTATTCGGCCATGTTCCATTTGACCGCCCACGCTTTTGTTAAAGCATTATTGTTCCTTTCTGCTGGTAATGTGGTTCACATGATGCATGGAGAAACAGAAATGGAGCAGATGGGGGGACTATCTAAAATTTTCAAAAAGACCCACTGGCTTTTCCTGATTGGAGCTTTAGCCTTAGCCGGTATTCCCCCTCTTGTCACCTTCTTCAGTAAAGATCTGATTTTGGAAGAAGAGATCCTCACAGGGCATGATATCCTCTACTTCATTGCATTAGCTGCTTCCATTTTAACAGGTGTTTATCTGATGCGCGCCTATTGTTTGACCTTCAAGGGATATGGCCAACCTCAAGCAAGTGAGATAAAAGAGGCTCCAGGGATCATGTTGACCCCTGTCACCATTTTGGCCTTTCTTTCTATTTTTGGGGGATTTTTAGGGTATAGCGCATCGACATTGCCTCCCTTAGAAGACTTTTTACAGATGATTGGTTTGACATCTTTTGAACTGGAGTTGAGCCATGGATTCCACTTTTCGTTGGATCTTGCTTTTGCCATCTTAGGTTCGATTGCAGGTGTTATCATCACCTACTTTATCTACACACGCTATAGAGACAGTTTAGGTCGTAATTTTTCGCTTCTCCGCAACTCTTTTTACGTAGATGAAATCTACTGGAAGGGGATTGCTGTTCCGTTTAGAGCCTTGGCAGAGTTAATTGCCAACTTTTTTGAACCTAGAGTGATTGAAGGTTCGATGCAAATGACTGGAAGGGGAACCGGCTTTATAGCTAAAGAGGTACAGCGGGTGCAAAGTGGTCAAATCCGTTCCTATGTTGCCTGGATGGCTCTCGGCATCGTATGTCTCATTGTGTTATGGGTGTTCTGATGTCTTTGTTACTGCTCTTATTTCTCATTCCTCTTTTTGTTTCGGCCTTATCTGCTGTCATACGATTGCACAAGCCGATTGCGTTTGCCTTAAGTTTGACCCCTCTTGCTCTTCTTCTTTACGGGGTCGAATCAGATCTTTCTTACCCTTGGTTTGCCCCCCTTGCGATTAACTTCCATCTGCATGTCGATCCGATTTCTAAAGTTTTCCTCTATCTGACTGCGATCGTTATCCCTTTCAGTATTCTCGCTGTTAGAAGAGAAAGCCGACTTTTTTTTCCTCTCGTTTTCCTTTTACAAGGCCTTCTTATCGGATTTTTCACAGCGAGAGACTTAGTCCTTTTCACCATCTTTTGGGAATCGATTATCCTTCCTCTTTTCTTCATCATCAATATTTGGGGAGGAGAAAACAGAAAGATGGCCGCGATGCAGTTCCTCATCTATATGATTGCTGGGTCGGTTCTTCTTGTCGCAGCTGTGTTGTCGGTCTATCTAACTGTAGGCACTTTTGACATGGATCAGCTTGTTAACATGAGCCCGGTTCCTTGGGTGGCGGCCATTTTTTTCTTGGCTTTTGCTGTAAAAACCCCTTTGTTTCCTTTTCATGGTTGGTTGCCAGACGCCTATTACGAAGCCTCCCCCTCAGGTTCAATCCTTCTTGCCGCCATCCTTTCAAAGGCAGGTATTTATGGCTTTGTTCGGATAGGGTTGGAGCTTTTCCCCAGCTATCTGACTGCTTGGAGCCCTATCCTTCTGGCCCTTGCGATTACCGGTGTCTTTTGGGGAGCTTTTGCTGCTTGGAGACAGAACGATTATAAAAGGCTCATTGCCTATTCCAGCTTTTCTCATGTGAACTTTATTTTGGTGGGCCTTTTTGTTTGGAACCAAACAGCTGAAGTGGGGAGTGTCTTGCAAGCTTTTAACCATGGAATTACCATCACAGCCCTTTTTCTGGTGGCCGGATGGCTTGAAACCCGTTTAAGGACCACTTCAATGGGGGCAGGTTCCGGACTTGCTAAATACCTACCTAACCTTTGCTGGTTAACCCTATTCTTTGTGTTGTCCTCTGTAGCACTTCCTGGGATGAACAACTTTATTGGTGAGTTGCTGATTTTGTTTGGTTTGTTCAACCACAGCATGTGGCTTGCGGCCCTTCTTGGCCTAACGGTTATCTTGTCTGTTGTCTATATGCTTCGCTGGATGCAGAAAGTCTATTTTGAAACGCCCAGCCCCACGCAAACGACCTATAAAGATATCCGGGTAAAAGAGCTTCTTATTGCCCTTCCGCTGATGGTGTTGATCCTCTGGATCGGCCTTTACCCTACACCTTTACTAAAACAGATTGAACCCTATGGATATTTCACTAAAAATAACTGATATTACAGCTCTTGGGCCCCTCTTGCTCCTTTTTTTCGGGGGGCTGCTTGTTTTATTGGTCGAGACATTTTGGGAAAAGCAATCTCAAAAATATGGATCGCTTCTCACCCCTCTCATCATTGTGGTTGCCCTTATTTCTGCTTATTATGCACCAGCATCGGAGAGCCCGCTGTTGACCCCTTGGTTGAAATTTGACCATCTTTCCCATCTGTTTAATACTTTTTTTCTGTTGATTGGATTGGGTGCAAGCCTGCTTGCAACCTCTTTTTTTACGACGTTTCAACCATCGCGTGGTGAGTATTCATTTCTCTTATTATCGGCACTATTTGGCCTTGTTTTGATTGGCTCTTCAGCAGATTTCTTGACCCTATTTATTGGACTTGAAACCCTTGCCCTCTCTTTGTATGTCTTGTGTGGATATATGAAAGGGTGGAGTTTTTCTGCCGAATCGGCCATGAAATACTTTCTTCTCGGTTCTCTTGCAGCAGCTTTTCTCCTCTATGGGATTGCCCTCATCTACGGAGCTACAGGCACAACAAATTTTGCTGCATTGCAGGGTGCACCAAAAGATTCGACCCTTTTTTTAGCAGGGGTTGTGTTTGTCACTTTTGCTTTGGCTTTTGAGATTGCTGCTGTCCCTTTCCATTTTTGGGCCCCTGATGTGTACGATGGAGCACCCACACCAGTGACAGCTTTTATGGCTGTGGGGACTAAAGTGGGTGCTTTTGCCGCTTTTATCAGGGTCTTTATGGAGGCTTTTGGGAACTTCGATCCCCTTTGGAATTTGGGGATAGCCACCTTAGCTTTTATTACATTGATCTACGCTAATTTTGTGGCCATTCGACAAACAGAGATGCGCCGCTTTTTTGCCTACTCAGGCATCTCCCACGCAGGATTTTTATTGCTAGCCGTTGCAGTAGGAACACCTGAGGCGCAAGAAGCGCTCCTTTACTATTTAGCAGTCTATTCGATAGCGACGCTTGGCTCGTTTGCCATTATCTCTTTTCTTGATACCCAAAGCAGGGGAGTGGCTTTGAATAATATCAAAGGGCTTTTTAGACGTTCTCCATGGCTTGCGGCTATTTTTACTCTGTGCTTACTGACATTGGCTGGCATTCCACCAACAGTCGGTTTTTTTGCTAAGTTTTATCTATTTAAAGTGGCATTTGGGGCAGGTTATCGTGCTTTGGTGGTTGTTGCTTTACTCACCACCATCCTCTCCGCCTACTACTATCTTCGGATTGGTGCCCTCATGTTTGCCGATACCCCAGAAGAGCTAGCACCACCCACAAGGCACTATCCAGTAGCCCTTGTGGCCATCGTCTCATTCGCCGCCCTGATCGTGTTGTCGTTCTTCCCCAGTCTTTTAAGTGACTATTTATAGGAGTGGGCGTCCAATTGATTTCTACCTTTGGCAGTAACTAGATCTTTTAAATTCATTCATTGGATTTTACAACTACCTCTCGTGGCTTACAGAGGGCATTACCGTCCCGTTATTAAAAGATGTGGGTAAAATGACAAGGACTTTGTCCTATGCTTTCATATTTCGGCACTCCTGGCCTATTTAAGGGCATTATCTTGCCCAACACCATTGTGTCAGGAGCTGTAGGTAAAGCCTGTTAAATATAACCTGAATTTTTTCACGATTAGAATCGTAAGGAAAAGCCTGCTGTGATCCCTTGGGCCCAGTAATTACTGTGATTAAATTTAAACAGAGGGTTGGCATTGCCTGTTGCAGATGGGGCAGGCCCTGGTACCCCAAAAGGGATGGGGCCGGGTCCTGTGCCAACCGTTGCTCGGGAGGCATTGGCAAGGGCAGTTAGGGTCGAATTGACATTTCGGTCCATCTGATTACCGGGTCTAACCACCCGATTGAGGAAGAAGAAACGGTATCCTACGTTAAACTCTAAGAAAGAGGCGACTTGGTAGGCTAAGCGGATATTGGCCTCAATGGTCGATGCAAAAATCCGGTGGTCAAAAGTACCAATGTTGGTCGATTGAGCAAAAATGCCTCCAGGAAGTATCTCATTGGCTGTTCCGTGGGTTGTAAAAAACAGGTTGCCGCTGGCAGTTTGGCTTGTCCCGTGGATTGTGACCCGTTCGTTGGTCACCCCAATGCCCACTTTGATGCCGGTTTCTACTGACCAATCCCAATTTTGAGAGAAGGTCTTAAACCCGATTGTTCCACCCACAAAGTTATTATCGGTTTTGAAACTATCTTGGAAGTTAAAAAAGTTTGATGTGAATGGAGAGCCAACCGCCGTGTGGGTAGCACCTTGAAAAACCAAAGTTTCTTTTAGTTGGATCCACTCCACACCAAGAAAGCCGTCCAATTCAAACCAGCCATTGTCCCCCACAATATAGCAGTAATCGATTTCTGCCCCTTGGAGTTGGTGTGAAACGTCTAAAGAGAATAGACCTTCAAAGCCTGGAGTTCCAGAAATGGGACCAGGAAGGACAAAAACGGTTTGTCCAGCCACCCCATTTAGCCCAAAGACACCTGTCACATCAAAAATAGGGACTGCAAAGTTTGGACTATTGGTTTCTCCGGAAGTAAATAGGCTTTTATTTTGAGAGACTTTAGGCAACAGAAAATAACTCCCTTCAAAGCCTGTGCCACATTCGGGGAATATCCAGGTCCCCACATTGATCCGAAACCCATTCTGCCATTTCGATGACATGGCCTCTTTTCCTAGGATGACCCTGGTATCGGTTTGACCGATAGCGCCAGGTATTGGATCTAGAAAAGAAGCGGATGTGACCAAAGGAATAGGGAGAGAGGTTTCCTTAGAAAACCAGCCCAAATATTCTGCCTCAATCCAACAGTCGTTAGCAGCAAGATGTCCTAAGAAAGGGAAAAGAGAGAGAAAAAAAATAGAACAAAAGGGTTGCATCTGCTTTTCCTGTCAAAAATATCTTATATGTCAGGTGATGCCCAAAAACAATAAAATTAAAGATGGAGGTGCAAGATCGTTTTCGAAGAAAGGATAAATTCTCACTCTAAAGGGGAGTGACATTTAGAGCCTTTGAGCAGGTGTTGGCAGAGTTGAAAATGCTTTTCTTTTTCCAATGATGCCGAGTGAAAGCGACATGCCAATAGCTACGACAATTGAAATCGGAGGGAGAAGGGGTGAGACAGCTTGCAATGACCCAAAGGCGATCAGTAATTGCTGGACTATCAAACTGCCAGAACCTATCACGATGGGGGTGAAGACAATCTCGGCCCAGGCCTTTGTATGAAACCGATTAGCTTTCGGTAATGAAAGGTAACCTATTTGTAGGACTGGAAATAGAAAAGCTGTCGAGAAAGTAGTCAAAAGAATCTCATTGAACACCAACATCTCTGCTGCAAATAGGTGAGCAAGATAAAAGACATAGGAAAGGGCGATGCTTTGAGAAACAATCAGAGCGGGTGTTAAAACAGTTAAGAGCCAACCTTTCTTTTTCAGTAGCCAATAGCCCAGAAAAAGGCAGGGGATTGTGAGTGTTAAAACCCCAATCCCGGTAATCAAAGGATATTCTGCAATCCAGGTCGGCGTCTGCTCTTTAGGTAACAACTTAATAAAATAGCTTAAAAGGGACTTCATCAGGCGAAAGGCCCCAAATGCTAAACCAAAGATGAAAATGTAAGAGGTTCGGGACGGTTCAATCGGTGTGCCAGGTTCTTCTTCCCATCTTTCATCAGGTATTTTTTTGCAGAGCGATCTGAAGAGGAGCCAGGCAAGAGAGAGGCAAAGGATGGAGCCTACTAAGAAAAATCTGGTCTGTACTAAAGAGGCTGCCTGTCCAAGGAGAGTAAATGGGACTAAAGAGACCCCTGCGACTAGAGCAAGAAAAATATAGTATTTCATCCCTTCGGCTAAGCGGGTGATTTGATTGGCAAAGCCCCAGATTAAAATCAGAAAAATCGAGGGTTTAAGCAGACCGATCAGGAAGAATACGAATGTTCCATACCAGTTGGTGGTGAATGCCTCATTTATAAGGGAAAGATAGGAGTTAAAGTTAGGCTCAGCGTTGAGTTCAGTTTTTATTTCTGAGGCAGGCAAAAAAGAAAGAGCTATTTGGCCACCGATAAAGCAGATCAGTAAGGGAGACAGCCAAGAGCGGATCGACCTTTTGCTTACAATGACTAGAAAGGCGATCGTGCAGATAAAGGATAAGACCAAGCCACTTGCTCGGCTAATAGTTGTCGCTAAGAGCTTAGGCTCAGAAAAATTGTTATAGAGAAAGAATTTGGTGGCTGAGTTAAATAAAATACTACTAATCCCAGCCAGAGCTAATAAGGCAGCTATAGGAAAAAAGAGTTTTTTGAAAAAGTAATTCTGATCTGCTTTATTTTCTATAGGCATGATAATTCCTCTATCGAGGTAAAAAGGCTATACCTTTTTTTCTAATAGGTCAACTTCCTCTTCCAAGTTTGGGTATGACAAAACTCGATATAGACTTATAGATTTGTCCAATTTTAACGCCATAAAAATTGGACAAATCTATAAGTCTTATGTCATAATTGGCTTATGAAGAAGATCATTGAAAGAACCATTTCCCCTAAACTATTGAAATTAAGTAGGCAATTCCCTGTTTTGGCCCTTTTTGGACCAAGGCAGTCTGGAAAGACAACGCTTGCAAGATCATTGTTTCCAAACTATCGTTACATTAACCTAGAGTCCTTTGAAGAACAAGAGTTTGCGATAAGTGATCCGAAGGGGTTCTTAAGCCGGCTTCAGAATGAAAAGGGGGTGATCCTAGATGAGATCCAGAAAGTTCCAAAGCTTCTTTCCTACATACAAATCGAGGTAGATGAACAAGGGAAGCTTGGTCGTTTTATCCTCACTGGTTCTCAGAATATTCTATTGAATCAACAGGTGAGCCAAACGCTTGCAGGGAGGACAGCTTTGACGACATTGCTCCCTTTTTCAATCGCCGAGCTTCGAGCTGCGCATGCACTTCCAAATAGTTTTCAAGAGGCTATTTTTCAAGGGTTTTATCCTCGTATCTATCATGACAAGGCCGACCCTGTTGTTTTTGCGGAAAGTTATGTGCGCACTTATGTTGAAAGAGATGTAAGAGACATTAGGCAGATCGCCTCACTGGCTGAGTTTCAAAAATTTATGCGTCTTTGTGCGGCCCGAACGGGGCAACTGCTCAACCTCACATCTTTGGCTACAGAAGCTGGTTTATCTCTTGCAACCGTAAAAGCATGGCTTTCGATTCTTGAGGCTTCCTATATCATCTTTCTTTTGCAGCCTTACCACGTCAATTATAACAAGAGGCTTGTCAAGACTCCTAAACTCTATTTTTACGATACTTCTCTTGTATGTAATCTTCTCCGTTTAACACGTCCTGAAGATGTCTATGACCATTATTTACGGGGCGGGTTGTTTGAGTCGATGATCCTTTCAGACCTCTTGAAAAATAGGTATAACGAGACACTTCCTCCAAACGCATACTTTTGGAGGGATAAAAACGGCAATGAGATCGATTGCCTTCTGGAAGAAGGGGGTAAAACCATTCCGGTTGAAGTCAAATCTTTCTCTACGATCACTTCAGACTTATTTGATAACCTGAGGAAATGGTCAGCTTTAACGGGATCCCCTCAAGAACAAGGCCTAGTTATTTATGGAGGTACCGAAGAACAAAAGAGGTCTGCAGGGCACGTCCTTTCCTGGAAAATGATTTAGTTCAAACAAAAAGACATGTTGTTTTGCATGTAACAATAACAGGATGAGCAGGATGGAGTGGATAACCTTCAGCTGTTGGCGAAGCTTCATCCTAATCTATCCTGCTCATCTTGTTTTTTTCTTTACCCCTTTAGATACTTCTAGAGTTAGAAAGTGATTTCTAACTTTTTTAAAATAGCTAGAGGTTAGCCTGAAATCCTTTCCGATCTTGTCCAATTTTTAAGATCTTGTTTATCTGCAAAAAATAACAACTCACTGACATCTGTCCGTTGTGTTTTTTCCACTAGGGTTTTTTCTGATAAGACACTCTTGTCTTTCACTACCCCTTCTTTTTGGTCAATCTCCACACTTGGTCTATCTGATAAGATGATCTCTCGCAAAATAGAGCGGGCTAGATGTTCTCCGGGTAGAATGAAAGGAGTTTCTCCTCGATCATTGCTGTTTTCAAGATGTATAGGACGGAAAATGAAATCGCCTGTGATAGGATTGACAAGGTTTTTCAGTTCTATCTCATCCAGGCTTTTTGTGTGATGAGGATGATGGCTTAATTCGAGGTGAGATAGAGTGATATGTAGAAGGTGATGGATCATTCCTGCTGTTTTTAATGATTGTACTTCAGGGCTATTGCAGAGGTCAACCTCTAATGGAAAATGGTGATCATTTTCCCCGTGAAGTCCAGAAACACCGATGGAGAATTGATCTGTTTTTTCCAATTTCTTGATCCGACCGCAGAAGTTTGTTAAGGAGAGGGCAGGGTTGACATCCCATCCCATTAACTTTGCCGCAGGCCAGAGGAGCATGCGACCCGCTGGATAGAGTTTGCTCACCCTTTCAAGGGAAGAAGCTCCGTTGTGTAGCCACCACTTTTTTGGATAACGGTCGATCGATTCGTCTTCGATACTATCCATCACTTTTGCGGCAATTCCACAGCCAAGAGAAAAAGCCACAATCTGATCGATCGGTCCATGAGCATCGATCAATTGATCGAGTATTTGCTTGTGAATTTCGCCTGTGATCGAAAGAGAGGGAATAAAGGGTTTTCCATCTTCGTAAATATTGCGTCCGCTGACAACAGTGATTCTAAGTGGAGGGAGATCGGGGTCTTCTTCTTCCAGTTCAAGCCAAGCTCTAGCAAATGGGTAGGGGTCTTGTGTGATTTCAGTAGAATTCAAGTTGCCGCAAAAAAGGACGATGTGGCGTGGAGGCAATTGTTCGTTACCTCTTTTAGATTCATAAACTAAGCAGGAGGCCGTGAGTCCAGGGGTTTTTAAGGGAACTTCTTCTTGATAAATTTTGAAGTCATTTCTGACCTGGTCTCTCATCGGTTTGCTGCTAGGAATGGTGGGGTCTCGTTCGATCTGGGCAAAACGTTTTTCCACCTCCAATATAGCTTCAGGAATCTTTGGGTAGATGAGATTGTAAGCAACGAGCTCTCCAACCACTTTTGTAAAAGAGGGTGTATGCGTAAGGATTGGAGTGACAATGTAATCTCCCACCAATTCATCGAGAGGGGGTCGATTGTCAAATAAGGTTTTTATTTTTTTGATTTGTTTATCGAAACTAAATCTATCTGCAACCGAATCTTGGATTGTAATTTCGTTCAGGTCATCACATCTTTCTACTGTATTTATCATTTCAATTCTCCGAGATGAAAAACGACAGTATACTTATTCGAGTTAATTCTGCCTCTAATTTTTGAAAGTGGTTGTCAGCTTATCTACAACTTTTGTGACGCCTTTTGTCTTTTTAGCCAATTTGACAATTTTTTTCTTTTCATGTTCCCCTTTCACTTGTCCTGTAAGAGTGACAACGCCATCTTCTACAGACACTTGGACGCTTCTGCCATAACTTGAGATGTCATGGTCATTTTGTATCTTACTTCTCACTTCTGCCCCAACGTCACTATCGGTAGTAAAGGCAGCAAGGAGGGAGGAGATGATAAAAAGATTTAACAGACCATACATAAAACCTTACTATTTTTGGATGGTTTCGAATAAAAACCAGGCTCGGCGCTCTGTCTCATCCATAAAAATTTCTAACAAGCTTGTTGTGGCAACATCCTCTTCTTTTTCACACACTTTGTGAACTTTAAGAAGGTGTCCTGCAAAAGCTTTATTGTCTTGAAAAAGACGGTGAAGCATTTCATGTGGAGATACAAAAGAATCGTTATCATCTTTTAGTGTTTGAAGCTTCCCAATTTCGCCAATAGAATGGATGGTTAGCCCCCCTAATTTTCTGGCTCTTTCGGCCAACACATCAATCATCTCAAAAATTTGATCAGCCTGTTCATCCAATAAGAGGTGGTAATCTCTAAAGTGGGGCCCCGACATGTGCCAATGAAAATTCTTAGTTTTGACGTAGAGGGCGAAAGTGTCGGCAACAAGGGGGTTTAAAGCCGCCACTATAGGAGCTGTGGCCTTCTTGCTATGTTCATTTTTAACTGCTAAAGCAGGGGGGGTGGATTTAGGTTTCATATTACGAGCCATAAGATAAATGGATATCTTTTTCAAGGGCGTTTCGTATCGACTCATTCTACTTCTTGAATATAAATTGGTCTGATACTATCTCATCTTTATTACAAAGGATGCTGAAAATGACTTATATCGAAATCAATGATCTAAGCGAAACTTATGATCCTATGGCTAATGTAAGCTATTCTATCGTCCTTAATTCTAAAGAGATCGGTTCTGAAGAAGCCAATAAAATTGCCGGTCTACTAAATGGTCGTCATGTGACTCGATTATGTTTAACAAAGACCAAAATTAGTCCAGATTCGATGATTATCATTGCCAAGGCACTACAATCTGCCGATTGTGCCATCAGTGTTTTTTTAAACAATAATAAAATTGATGATATTGGAGCTAAAGTACTTTCTGAATCTTTGAAAAACACAAAAATCAGAATACTGAGCCTTGAAGACAACGAAATTGGTGATGAAGGTGCTAAAGTACTTGCAGTCTGCCCTTTCTGTTGATAAATCGGCCTCTCTCTACCTCAAAAATAATAGAATTGGACCTGCTGGAGCGGAGGCTTTAACGAAAGTTTGGGCAACTCGCACTTCCCAATATACTATCGATCTATCAGGCAATCAAATTGGAGACGAAGGGGCTAAAAGGGTGGCCCTTGCATTGCAAGCAACTCCTGGTAAAGTCCAAACTCTTTACCTCAAAAACAACGGAATTGGCCTTGCAGGAGACCTGGCTTTAGCTGAATATTTGCCCCATACGGTCAAAGAGGTCACCTATCGAACTGAAAAGTTGTCCTATGAGGAATACAGTAAAAAACACCCTCACTTAATTGGTTTTTTGGTGCTGATTCTCTTTCCATTCTCTTTATTCACACTTCCTTTCATGAAGTTTGATGAGGATGTCCCGGGATTGATCAATGCACGAGTACATATCTTAAGCTGATAACCAAGTTAAATTAATAGTTTACTCACGAAAGTCAATTTGTTATAATGATTCTATAACTTTAGGAACTTTTGTGGATTTTTTTAGAAGGTTGTTCTTCTTTTCCCTTTTTTTCACAGGTGTCACCATTTTTGGAGAATGGGAAGAAGAGGAACAATCTCGAATCACTGTTCGAGAAACTCTTCGAAAAGAAGCGTAAGCGTTTCTCGCTTAACCTTCGTTCTGGGATTGTTCAATATAATTTTTTAAGTTGCCTCCAGTAGTAGCTGTGGAGTACATTATTTTTCACTCTGGACGGTCCTTTGAAATACATCAATCTTTTCCTTTGTTCTTTGCTTTTCCCTTTGATCTGCATTGCTTTGCCGCAAAAGGCAGTCACTTTTGGAGATGGGGGTAGACTCGGAGACAATATTCTCGACTACACCCATGCAAAATGGATCTCTTATAAGTGGGGGATTCCTCTTCTTTTCTTTTCCTTTCAGTACTCTGATCAGTTTGTTTTTTACGATGTTGAAGAACACTTGACCCCTGAAAAAAAGAGCGAATATTCAGAAAAGCTGCTGAATGGTTTTCAGGAGCTTTCAGAGAAAATAGAACAAAATACCCTCTACAAGGTTGGACATGTTCCCGATGCCATTGAGGAGTATCAGTTTTTAGGCTCTTATGGTCTTTATATACCAGTTGATTGGTCCGATCCTATTTTTCGTGACATGATGCGTAGTTTGATTGTGCCGAAAGAAAAGTTAAATCTTATTGAGCCACCAAAAGGTGTGATTTCTGTCGCGCTACATTACAGAGATGGCGGAGGATTCGGTTGGGATACCGATTCGATGAAAAAGAGTTTGCCTCTTCGGTTCCCAGATATAAGCTATTACATCAAGCAATTGAAGCGATTGACTGTATTAGTTGGACGTCAGCCTATTTTTGTTCAGCTATTTACAGATCATCCCGATCCGGAATCTATTAAGAAACTCTTTAAGGGTGCTTTTCCGCAAAGTAATTTCGAATTTGATTGCAGAACATCTGGTAATCGTCATGACGCAAACGTCCTAGAAGATATGTTTTCTATGACAAATTTTGATTGTCTTATCCGCCCGATGTCCCATTTTTCGATGACAGCCTCGCACCTAAAAGATTTCAAAATAGAGTTTTATCCTACCCGTGGCCATTGGGAAGATAACAAGTTCATTGTCGATAAAGTTGAGGTCATTGAAAGGGCTAGATGGGATCGTGCAAGTAAAAAGTGGATCATGAAAAAATAGGTACATCGACCCCAAGACATGTGGTTTTACACGTGAAAATAGCAGGATAGGCTGGCATACGCATCAACCTAAGACATGTCGCTTTGCATGTAAAATTGACAGGATGAGCAGGATAGAATGGATGACCTTCGGTTGTTAAAAAAAATAATATTAGGCGAAGCTTCATCCTAATCTATCCTGCTCATCTTGTTGGTTTCTTTATCCTTTAGAGACGCCTGTCAATAAGCTTTGTTGGGGCAGCATTTGGTTGCAGAAAAGTAAAATAGGCATCCCAAAGGGAGGTATGATAGGCACAGTGCCCACCATCGCTCCCATATATTGCCCAAGTGGCCCCATTAGAATTGGCCTTTGTGACATTTTGAACAAACAGGTTGTCATCTCTGTTTGGGATAGCTTCATCGGGGTATTGGAAATGGATAAGGATCTTAAGAGATAGTCCAGAAACCCCTTTTAAAGCATCGATGGGATTTAGTCGATTGGTTACAGCTCTATCTGCTAATACTCTATCTCTAGAATTTCCCCCTTTTATGGCAATGATTTCCCCAAAAGATTTTAAGGGGACATCGAGAACGATTGTCCCTTTTTGTAAGGCATTGAGTATTTTTTGCTTCATCTGAGGCGTAATGCCGATCGATTGTAAGTCTGCATCATAATCGGTTCTGTTCAGGACGGCGATTAGATTGATAACGGCACCACCTCCTGCTGAAAATCCATAAAGACTGAGCCTCTCAGCTCCATTATTGACCAGTTGTTTAAGTAAATAAAGGGGAGGGAGTAGCTCTTGGATAGTTCCAAAAGAGGTTGTGTAGGGGTTATAATTGGTTGCAGAAATGTTAGCATCTGGGAAATTGAAACTGACCACATGATTGTGTATGGCCTTGTTGTTCCTCAAAGTAGCTCCAATTTTGCAATCGCCACCAAAGCCATGAAAAGCTACCAGCACATCGCTGTTGGGATTCTCTGAAGGGAAAACACGAGCTCTTAAGTTATAGGGAAAGGGGTTTGGGGCTGTTAAGGCTTTATGTAGCTGTTCCGTATTGATAGCTGCGATTGGCCCAAAGGCGAGTAAACAAAGAAAGAAAATTTTCATAAGTGTAAGAGGTTAACTCAAAATCACAAATTCTTGTATCTTTACAGTCTAGTCCCATAATTTCAAAGAGTTGTAAACGAAATAAAATGAGCATTTATCGAACAAGCGCACGCTACACTTTATGCATTGAGGGAGGAAATTCAAATACCTATATGAAAGTTATTGATCAAATGGGTCATCAGGTGTTTGAGACAAAGGTTGATGAAGGGTCCAATATTGAGAGTGTCGGCTATGAAAAGGTAAAAAGTGTCTTAGAAAAGCTGCATAAAGGGATAAAAGTAGAGCCTGAAGATTGTCATGTGATTGCAGGGATGGCCGGTGCGTCTGCTTTTGCTAGAAAAGAAGAAATCCAGGAAGCCTTTATTTCTCTAGGCCAAAAAGAGATATTTATTCTTGATCGAGATGAAATGAGGAGACGGTTGTTAAATTACCGAGGAGTAGCTCTTGTTTCAGGTCTCTATGCTTATAGCCTAGGATTTGATGGTGATGAAAAAGTCACAAGTGAGAAGTTGGGAATGGGTCATTGTTCTTTTACAAAACGAAATGAGATTGAATCAACATTCGGAAAGCTTCTTAAATTGGTTAAGAGTTGTAGAAAAGTTCCAGCTACTTATAAAACATTACATTTATATGGAAAATTATTCAGAGATCCAGATTGTGTAATGATAACTAAAAAAATCATTGCAGAGTTGCCACTTGGCGCCACCATAGAGGTCAATAACTATGCCAATTCCAACGTCGCTGAACTCTTTGCCAGATCATTTAAAATTGTACCCGCTAATTTCTCACATTAAGTAGAAACTGTTATAAGCGATTACCTATTTTAGAATTTTCTCTTAACCCCCCTCGCCTCTCCTTTATGAGTACCACTTCTGTTTCCTATTCTGCCGAGAGAACTTATTCTCTTCTATCTGAATCTCTCCCCCCAGGGTTCTTACCTTTTGAAATATTTTCCAGAGATTTTTCTTTAGGTGGTACCTCTACAGAGAAACCCCACCCTGGCACTGTTAACTTAAGCCAAACGATGCATCGGAATGTCTCTGAAGGGATGAAATTGCTTCTAGATGCAGACCAAAAGGTCTTGGAAGGTTTAAAACAATTTATTCCTGCCCTTGCAGAATGGGTCCCAAAATTAAAAGCACGTCTTGAACATGGAGGAAGGATATTTCTCGTAGGAGCAGGTTCCAGCGGACGGGTTGCTGTAGACCTTGCAGCAAAATGTAAAAATGGATCAGTTATAGGAACCATTGCAGGTGGGGATTCAGCCATGATAGCTGCTAGAGAAGGATTTGAAGATTCTGAAAATGAGGGGAAGGAAGCTTTAAAAAACTATTCAATTCAACCTATTGATACTGTTGTATTGATCTCGGGTAGTGGGTCTTCCTCATTCAATGTGGGATGCGGCCATTTTGTGGCAGATCGGGGGGCTCAAGTCCTCTACTTCTATAATAGTAAGACCATCCCTACAAGGACAGAGGAGCTGTTTAAGCGAATCAGGAATCCTGCAATCCCCCTAGAATTAGATATAGGACCTCAAGCCATAGCTGGATCAACTCGTCTTCAGGCTGCAACTTTGGCAGAATGTTGCCTTGGAGTACTGCTTGGATCGCTTTTTCTATCAGAGGATTACCCTGAAAAGCTTCTCAAAAATATGGAAGAGGGTCTTAAAGAAATAGCCTCTCATTTAGAAACGACGGCCCTTTTTGCAGAAGCCGAGAGAGATGTTTTTAGCGATACCCGTTCCAACTTTCGGCAATTAACTGATGTGAGCGAACAGGGGTATGTCACTTTCTTGACCCACGGCAACGTGATTCGGGAGGTCTTGATTGACGCAACCGAAACTTCGCCGACATTTTCAACGCAAACGATTAACCGTGAAAATGAAAGGGGAAAGAAGAGGGCCGAGTTCAGGGCCTATATGGTATCGGAAGATAATCAAGAGGCGTGGAATGCGCTGATCGGTCGACAGGTCGATCCCCAAGATGCCAACCTCTATTTGCTAGCTCACCAAGCTAAAGGAGACCACTCCTTTGACAAGAGGCCTACAGGAAAAGGGAATCTAACCATCGGTGTTGTAAAAACTGATGGAGGGCCTCTTCCAGAAGAGTTTTTGCAGATTCTTCAAGCTCAGGAGGGGAAAGTAGGGTTGATTGTTTTGTCAAGTGGGGCAAAGCCTGCAAACCTTCCTGAAGGAGATCTCCATTTAGTTTATGAAAATGTGCCACAAGATTCTTTTGGAATAACTCAAACTGTCCTACTGAAGCAAACTTTGAATCTGATTTCTAACAGCTCAATGGTGCTGATGAATAAAGTGTTGGGGAATCAGATGATCGACGTTTTGGCATCTAATAATAAGCTGATCGACCGTGTTTTGCGGATGGTAAAATATTATTCGCGAGAAAATAGCTTAAGCGATGAAGAACTTTATCACCTCATTACCCATGTCCAGGCGAAAAAGAAAGCGAGAGAGGCAGATGGGATCTACACACCCTCTATTGTCAAAATGGTTTTGACCATGCTTTCGAATAAAAAAGGGGTTGACCATTTCGAAGAAATTTCTAGAGAATTGCTTGCAAATCAGGAGCTTGTAGATGCCTAACCAAGGTTACGTTTGTTGCATTGAAGGGGGTGGATCGAAGACCTCTTTAGAAGTATTCAATAACGAAGGACAACTTGTTGCTCAAAAGCAGATTCAGCAAAGTTCCAATGTCAATACTATTGGTGTTGAACGAATTAGAGCTGTGGTTAAAGAGTTGTTTGAAGGGATGGAATCTTTCCAACCTCATTGTCGATTAGTGGCCGGAATGGCCGGTGCTGCCCGTTCAGCAAGTAAAGAGCTTTTAAAAGGAGTTTTTGCTGAACTGGGTTTAGATGAGAATCTCATCCTATTGGGCGATGCTGAAATGGGGCTTAAACTGTTGAATGGTCCAGGGATGGTTTTGATTTCTGGAACAGGATCTGTCTGTTTTGGAAGCGATGGAGAAAACAAATTTCAAGCAGGAGGCTTGGGGCCTGATATTGGTGATCCAGGAAGCGGTTTATCTATCGGACAAGCTGCCATTGAGATCGCTATGGGTGAAGAGCTGATTGGGAAGAGTTCTCCGTTAACAACTGCGATAAAAAAACACTTTCAGGTGACCCACTTAGGCGATTTGCCTGAATCGACTGTGACTAGTTATTCGCTCATTGCCGGGGCTGCCCCAGTTGTTTTTGAACTAGCTCAAAAAGGGGATAGGGTTGCAAAGACTATCATCTGTCAAGCAGCTGAAAACCTTGCCCTTTTAGTCAAAGAAACAATGGAAAAGGCAAAATTGACAAAGGGCCCGATCCATTTGTATGGAGGAGTTTTCAAAAATCTCAACGCAGAAGCTTTTATCGAGCAAATCATCCAGAACATACCGGGCGGAGAAAATTTAACTTTTGTTAACAGATCAAAAGAAAATGTGGCATCTCTTTTCGCAAAGCAATTTCTCTTTATACCAGCATCGAGTTGAAGTGGGCGATTTCAACTCGATGCTGGAAAGATATCTTAGGACTTTTTCGTTCATTATCATAAGCTGAATCACTTGATGTGAGGTTTTAAAATGAAACAGTTTTTTACTCTATTAGCAGCTCTGATGCTGCTTAGCCCTTCCGAGGGACATACTGCCATGACCGTTAGTGGCACATACAACTGTGAAAATTCTTCTATGTTTATGGACATGGATTTGAAGGAAACAGGCTATTTTCATGGTAAAAAGAGTGCTCTTTTTGCCCTGAACGTCAGAGGACATGCAGTCTTGGAAGAGTGTTTAGCAAAAAAAGAGGTCACATTGTATGGCACTCTTGAAGCTGTAGGGACACAATTTACAAAAGATGTTACCGCCTTTTCTGGGCAACACACTCTAGAGAGTTGCGACTTACAAAATCTCTTTATTTTAGATAGCCCCGATGTTCCTTTGACAATCTATCTCAAAGGGAAAACAACCATTCATGGGAATGTGACTTTCCAAACAAATACGGCTCAAATTTTCAAAGGGCCTGATGTCATCATCGGTGGTGAAATCATCAATGGACAAATTCACAATATCGAGTAATCAAGCTAAAAAAAGCAGGATAGGATCTCTATCCTGCTTTTTTTTTATTTCTTCACGATGGCTGGAGGTTTCCAGCTTCCATTCAAAATAGCCTCATCTGGCCAGTAGAGACGGAACATTAAAATAAAGTCACCGGTCGGTGCTGGGAGCCAGTTGGCTTCTTTCTCTTTTCCGGGTGAATCGTGCTGGATATAGAGGTCGACTGAGCCATCTGGATTTGTTTTTAACGGATCTCTTTGACTCAAAGCGTAACGATTGAGGGCGTTGTCGACAAAGTAGTATTGATCAGTGTACATGGTCAATGACCAAAAGCCTTTTACTGGGGGTAGTTTCCCCTTTTCGAAATGGATGACATATTTGTTCGACCCATTCAGAGGTTTTGACTCACTATCATGGCTGCTGATCGGGTAGATGGCATCTTGAGGTCTATTGGCCCCAAGTCCAATCGCTGCAACTAGGGCTCGATCGACATAATTGTTTCCATATCGGCCAGTCACTTTTGTGTAGGTCCATCCATTGGTCTCAATCAACCCTTTATCCAGGTAGCCTCGGATTTTGTCTTGAGCTGCTTTTTCCACAGTAGCCAAAATGGTAGGATTTAGTTTTGTTTGGTCAAAAGGAAGACCTGGCACAATCCCGATCTGAGCGAATTTTGCAATGAGCGGAGCATCCTCTTTTGCAGGAGGATTGTCTTTTAGTAAAAGGGCTAAGCGGTTGAAAAAGGTGGCTGCATCTAATTGATTGACCTGTTTTCTTACAGGAGTTGCCATGTCAATTTTAGGGTCTACAACACCTTTTGGAGGTGTATAGGATTTGCCGAAGAAACTTAGCGGTTTTAAGGAGTATTCGTCTTGGATCTTGTGAACAGCAGCAAAATCTTCAGCTGTGCCAGAGCAGTAAGTGCGACCTATCACCCATACCATGTTGGTGGGGGATTTGTACTCTTTAAGACCGGCAGGAAGAGTCCCTTTCCAGTCGGGTCCTGTGATGGCCCAGTCTGCAGCGCCTGTCCCTGTAGTCCGTGTTCCGGGATCTGCAAATACTTCTGTCCAACCACTGAGCATCGGCATTAAATAGTAACGTTCAGCTTCGTCTGGCACATGTAAAACCCATGGCTCTTCTTTTAAGTTTAGCCAAGCTGTTGAGTAAAGGGTGTCGGCATTAGGAGCGGTGACATCTTTAAAAGCGGCTGTAGGGTAGCTGCGTGCATTGATGAATTGTCCGACAGGGGCCTTCATCTTATCGGGCTCTGCCACGTTGGTCATCACCTGCTTTGTCAAGTCCATGGTGACGAGGGGATAGCCATAGATGTAGGCTTCAATCGCAAGTTCCTTAGCTTGATCCGGGGTCAGTTCTTCTTCTTGTTGGGCCAGTAACCAACTTGAACCAAATAAAACAGCAGCGACAAAGAGTACAAGGGTACCGTTCGATTTTCTAAGCATCTTTTTACCTCAACCAGTTTTCTCTGCTAATAACAACCTGATGATTTGATTAGAATAAGAAAATTATTAAAAGCGCGCCCACTCCGATTAACCTTTTGTTAGGGCGCAACGGAAGCCTAGGTGGTTAAGGCTGGTGTCTGGTGGGGTTTTTTGGCGTGCTGTGATCCGATACCCCTTGCAGTAAGAGCGATGACATAAAAAAGAACCGCCCCGGTTCACATATTTTATCGCATAAGGTTCTTCAGGGTCATAACACTTTGCAGGTCCCTTCGGGTTGTTTTTGTCCCCTTCTAAGTAATAGCCAGCATGGTAAAGATCGGCGCACCATTGCCACACGTTGCCCGCCATGTCGTAAAGGCCATATGGATTTGGTTTGAAGGTGGTGACTGCAGTTGTCCCGACATATCCATCAGGTTTGGTGCTTTTATAGGGAAATTCCCCCTCCCAGATATTGATTTGAGGCTTTTCTTCTGAAAATTCTTCATTTCCCCAGACATAGATCACATCCTTTTGGCCTCCATAGGCTGCAAATTCCCATTCAGCTTCTGTGGGTAAACGTTTTTCCGCCCATTTGGCATACGCGTTTGCATCATACCAAGAGACCTGCACGACAGGGTGATCTTCCTTTCCAACAATCGAGCTTCCAGGCCCTTCAGGATGTTTCCAATCGGCTCCTGGAACCCAATCCCACCAAGCGCGGTTACTGAAGAGGGAGACAGGCCCCTTTGTTTTTTTAAAAACTAAAGAGGCCGCCACAAGCATTTCTGGCGGGGGAGGAGGTGTTCCTTCTGGAACCTGGCACATGATCTCTTGCAAGGTGGGTGCGACCTCAGCAGTGGTGACATACCCTGTTGCATCGACGAAAGCTTTGAATTGTTTGTTGGTCACCGGAGTGGAATCCATCCAAAAGCCATCCACAGTTACTTTATGGGGCGGTTTTTCGTCTCTTTTTGTTTCGTTATAATCTGAACCCATGGTGAATTCACCACCAGGGATCCACACCATGCCAGTGGGTGCAGCCAACAAGAGTGTCAGCAAAAAAATGATGATCATCGAAAAAACCTTCTTAATCTATTTTTTGGCAAAGTGCCTTGGCCATATTTTTAAAAATAATACCATGAAAAGGGATCATTAAGTACCAATAAAAGCGGCCTAAAAGTCCTTTGGGCCTAAAAGTAGCTTTTTGTATTAAAGTTCGACTTGCTTTGTCGATGTTAAATTCAAGCCAAGCCTCTCCTGGTAATTTCATTTCTGCATAAAGGACCAATCTCCCTTTCTCTTTATCGGCGACTAGAACACGCCAGAAGTCGATAGAATCGCCTATTTCAATTTCTGTGGGATGCCTTCGACCTCTATTCAACCCGGTGCCACCCACAAATTGGTCGATCAATCCTCGAAGCCACCAGGCCCAATTCATCGAATACCAACCTTGCTTTCCTCCGATACTCCACACCCTTCGCTCAACTTCTTTAAAAGGTATTGTGATGGGAATCATTCTCTTGTCTTGCAGGCAACCCTCCTCGGGTACCTCTACAAACTGTTGGATATCTGCATCTATTTTTTTAATATCCCAAGCATCCATCCAGGTAGAGAAGACTTGGTTTTGAGCCATCCTGTCGAATGACCTTTGTAAGGACTCTTCAAAGGTTAGGCAAGTGTGGGGCACTATTGGGTCGATTGCGCAGTTAATTTTACGTGTGTTTTGTTTCATGCTTTCGACCAGATAAAAGCAGATGGAAAATTTCACAGAGGTGACAAAGACAAGCCAATAGCTGGAAAGTCTTGGGGTGAGGACAGGGACTGTTAGGATAAAGCGGCGGAGCTTTCTATAGCTTGCATAATGTTTAAGGACCTCTAAGAAGGTCATCGCTTCCGGACCCCCTATGTCAAAGGTTCTATGAAACGTTTTGCCATTCAGCAAAACAGCTGTTAAATAGAATATCACATCGATTACCGCGATCGGCTGGCAGTAGCTATGTACCCACCGAGGAGCTATCATAAAAGGTAACTTTTCAACTAAGTCGCGGATGATTTCAAACGAGGCGCTGCCAGCTCCGATGATGATGCTAGCTCTTAAGACTGTAACAGGAATTTTTCCAGATTTTAAAATCTTTTCAACTGCTAAACGTGAGGCAAGGTGGGGAGAGAGGGTCGTTTCATCTTCGATGATCCCGCCTAAAGAGATGATTTGCTGACAGCTTGTCTTTTCTAACCGTTGAATGAAGGAGCGGGTTATCTCCTCTTCTGTATTTAGAAGATTTTGGACAACATCGCCCATTGAATGGATAAGAAAATAGGCCGCGTCCAGATTTTCTGGCCAAGGGTCCATGCTCGAAGGGTCTCTCAAATCGCCAAAAATGAGATGGTAGCGGGTATTGTCAAGAATATTTGCCCCTACACCCTTGATCCTTGTTAAGGCATATACCTCATGCCCCTCCTCTAAAAGTTTGTAGACAAGCCTTTTCCCGATGAAGCCTGTTGCGCCTGTCACAAGAATTTTTGCCATTCTGACCTATTCGATTTTTTCTGATTCTATCTCGAAAGTTTCTTTAAGGTAGCAGGTCTGTTTTAAGGCTTTACGTAAACACTTCATCTTAAATGGATTGGGAAATTCCTGATGATCCTCTTATGAACAGCGTAATGCACTCAACGTGAGGAGAGCGGGGGAATTGGTCGATAGGCATCACTGTTTTTAACTGGTATCCCCCGTTCACAAGACGTGCAGCATCTTGGGCTTGAGTGAGTGGGTTACAAGAGATGTAGCAGATTTTTTTGGGTGCTAACTTGAGAATAGCATCGATCGCATCGGGAGTCAGACCTGCGCGGGGAGGGTCGACCAACAGGGCATCGGGTGGAGGGATGACCCTTTTTTGTAAGATTTTCCCCACATCTCCCTGTAAGATTTCCAGATTTTCAATCCCGTTTTTCTTTCGATTGACTCGGATGTCTTGGCAAGCCTCTTGAGAAAGTTCGATTGAAATCACCTTTTTCACAAAAGGGGCTGCAAATAGCCCTAGGGTGCCTGTCCCAGCAAATAGGTCGAGTAGGATTTCATCCCTTTGCAGCTTTAAAAGATCAAATGCCTGTTGGTAAACTTTTTCTGCTTGTAGGGGATTGGGTTGAAAAAAGGCTCTAGGACTGATTTGAAAAGATAATTCTTTTCCTGAAACTGTCAGTTTTTCAACCAGATGATTTTTGCCCGTGATGTGTTGTTCGATATATTTTGTCTCTTGTCCAGGTGCCACTTTTTGTGTGACTAAAAAGAGCGAGGCATTGAAACGGTCTCCGAGTTCTTTATAAGCAGATAGTTGTTGTTCTGTCCAAGACTCTTCCGAAATGGTAAGAAAAATGAGGCGATCGTCGGTTCGATAGCCGTGTCGCATTGTGAGATGACGCAAAGATCCCTTATTTTTAATAGGATCATAGGACAAAAGATGGTGTTCGTTTTTGAATAGACGGATCGCATCGAGAGCTTCTTGGAACCAAGGGGGGCCTAAAGAGCAGTGATGTGTGTCAAAAATATCCCGCTTTCCAAAAAAGCGATAGAGGCCCACTTCCCCTGTTGGAGCAAAACTGAACTCCATCTTGTTTCGCCAGTTTTGCACCCTTTCAGCTCCAAGAATGGGGTGGAAATCGATACCATCAAAATCTTTAAAGAGCTCTTTGACGAACCGCTCTTTCCATTCCAATTCTTTAGCATAGTCCCAATGTTGGACTAAACAGCCGCCACATTCCCCAAAATGAGGGCAAAAAGGTTTGATCCTTTCAGGGCTTGGCTTTACGACTTTAAGCGCTTCTGCAAACCGTGCCCCTTTTTTTTTGAAGGGAGGGGTGATTTCGACCTCTTCCCCTTCTAGAACAAAGGGAACCAAGATGGTTTTCCCCTCAGTTAAACCGAGCGCTTCTCTTGTAAACTTTTTTATCTTTACCAACATCAGAAAGAGAATAGCAGATCAGGAGCCTTTGGTGTGTTACTGCAGGTGGGCAGCTTTTAAAGCTTCGATCCAGGCCTCTTTGTCAGCATCGTAGATCTCTTTATTGGTCGTTTTGTACATCAGATTGACAGTGCCGTTGTTCACATGGAAATGTTTAGTGATGCCGAAAAACGAGACCTTGCTGGAGTCAGAAGAGACTGACCAACTGTAGAGTACTGATTTAGGGTCCTGTGCAACAACCCGGACATCGACTTTCATCTCCGGAAACATCTTTTGAATTCTTTCTCTGATCGATGCTTCATCTTCTTTTGGGTCGCCTGGCAAGTTGTTGATATTGGCGCTGAAGGCCTCTTCTGCGATGGCCACAGAGCCTCTGTTCTCAGGCACGTAATGGCGCGTCGTGCTAATCACACTTTTATCTGACTGTTTTTCAGTCTGCTAATTTCCATTCTTTTTTCGTGGGGGGTAAGCTGTATTCTACATTGCCGATTGTGTCGGCAAGCAGTGGGTTGGCAAGTAGGAAAGTTGCAAAAAGGTAGATCAACATAGGGACAAAAACTGGGCAGGAGGTTGTTTTTCCTGCCAAGCCTCCTTTTAATCAATCAAGTATTTCTTTGACAAATGGATCGGCAGAGTCGTTGGTTTATTGTTGAATCTAGTCAAATTACATTGGAATTGACTTGACAATTGATGATGTCATCACCGAAAATCGGACTATGGAATACAAACGTCGTTTTTTAGAGTCTCGTGTTCTCTCTTTAGCTAAGTCGTTTAAGGTGATTTTAGTTCTAGGGGCTCGACAAGTAGGAAAAAGCACCCTCTTCAAACATCTTTTCCCTGGTGCAGAAAGCTTTTATTTCGATTCCATTCTAGATCCATATCAGGTGAAAAATGATCCCGATCTTTTTTTAGATTTGCATGCTCCACCACTTGTTCTAGATGAGGTGCAATTTGTTCCAGCTCTACTTTCTGCCATTAAGCGGAAAGTTGATCAATCTGACGAGATGGGAAGATATTTTCTAACAGGTTCTCAAAACTTAAACATCTTAAAAAGTGTAGCTGAGACGATGACAGGCCGAGCTGTTTTATTGCAGATGGAAGGGATGAGCCTTTTGGAACGTTCAGGCCTTGGAGATAAAAAAGGTTGGTTGGCAGCCTATTTGGAAAATCCCAGTTCTTTCATACAACAGCCTCAAAAGACGCTACCTGGCATTCCCCCACTGCATGAGGTGCTGTGGAGGGGGTCTTTGCCGCGAGCTCTGGAAATTCCAAGAGATGAGCTTTCACTTTTCTTTAATTCTTATATTCAAACCTATGTTGAAAGAGACTTAAGGCTCGCTGAGAGGGTTGATGATCTCAATCTTTTTGGGGAATTTCTTTCTTTATTGGGTGCCTTGTCAGGGCAAGAGATTAACTACTCTCAGCTTGGAAGAGAGATAGGGATTACTCCACAGACGGCTAAAAGGTGGATTGGAGCTCTAGGGGCCTCCTATCAGTGGAGAGAACTTTTACCTCTCCACAATAACACCATCAAAAAACTAACCGAAAAAAGAAAGGGTTTCTTAACGGATTCAGGGGTGGCGTGTTATCTGCTACGGCTCCGTACACCTGAAGATTTAGCTATCCACCCCTCTCTTGGTGCTATTTTTGAGACATGGGTTGTGAATCATATTTACCAATTGTTCGCTAATTGCACAACTACGCCTGGTGTTTACCATTATAGGGCCCATTCTGGAGCAGAAATTGATCTTATACTTGATTTAAATGGAACCTATTTTCCTATCGAAATCAAGTGTTCAAGAAACCTGACGGCCCACGACTTGAGGAATTTCCAATCCTTTAGGGCTGCTTTCCCTAACAAAAAAGTGGCACCTGGGTTGATCATCCATGCAGGGGATGAAAATTATCTTTTGGATAAAGAGACGCTAGCTCTTTCTTGGAAAGCTTTTTAGAGCTTTTGCAGTTTCCCCTTGGGACTGGTATAGTGAGAACCTTCGAAACTTCGGGTGTTCTTATGCAATTTTTTCTCCTCTTTGTTCTTTGTTTACAGGTCCTTGTTGCCGATGTTTTTATCGAAACGCCCATCCTGCATGGAACGCTCGATAATGGGATGAATTACTACGTCAAAGAAAATAGCTATCCGAAAGGGAGGGCTTTTCTACAGGTGGTTTTCAAAGTGGGCTCACTCTATGAAGAGGATTATGAGCAAGGAATAGCCCATTTTCTCGAACATTTGAATTTCAGAGGATCGGAAAATTTTGATGAAGAGCAACTAGCAAAATATCTCGATTCAATTGGTGCTCATATACTATCCCACAACCAAGCTTCGACCAGTTTTGAAAGGACAGAATATCACCTCGATATCCCAATCGAAAAAGAGGGGAGTTTAGACACAGCTCTCCTTTTCTTCAGAGATTTTGCAGGCTTTGCCACCTTGTCTGAAGAAGCAATAGAAAAAGAGAGGCATGTGGTGCTGGATGAGATGCACCGTTATTTTTCCTCCTCCGGTAGCCGATGGTTTGAAAAGTATCTAGAATCCAATTTTCCAGACTCTCTTTTTGCAAAAAGACTTCCAATAGGGACACAAGAGGTCATCTCAAATGTATCAGCTGAAACTCTAAAGGCCTTTTACAAAAAATGGTACCGTCCCGATCGGATGGCCTTGATCGCTGTAGGAGATTTTGATGGTCATGAGCTGATTGGGAAAATCAGGAACATTTTTAACGCGATTATTAATCCATCCAAAGAGGTTGCCACACCTGAAGGTGGGCTGGTTGTTCCTCCGTCGGGGCAACAGGTTTTCCATTTTGACCAGGAATTGGAAGGGACATCTCTGTTGCTCTTATTCTCAGTGCCAAAGACAGACCTTTCTCACTCATCGCTTGCAGAAAGTATAAAAAAAGAAGGGACTGACCAATGTATACAAGAACTTCTTTCTGATCGTTTGGAAGCAAGGGGAGAAGAAGGGCTATTTCGCGACGTTGGCCTACAATCTGATCCGTTTGGGAGTCTTGATCTGCTATTTCTAAATGCTGAAATATTTGAAAACCGCTTTGAAGACGGAATAAAAGCTGTTTTTACAGAGCTTGATCGACTCAAGATGTATGGTTTTACAGACAGTGAGCTACAACGTTGGAAAAGTGAGAAGAAATTCGAACTCGAACAACTGATGGCAAATCTTGATAAATTAGATCATGAATATTTTGCTGAGTGTTTTCTTGAACACTTTATGTTTAACGATCATCTTGTCCCGCTGAGTGAAGGCTGTCAGTTGATGGCTGGATTCATTGACGAGTTGACTCTGGAAGATCTCAACAGCAGCCTGCCGACATCTTTTTTGAACAGTGGGTGTACTGCCCTTTTATCGACCCCTTCTCTTGAAATTCAAGAGGCTTTCGAGGGGAAAAATCTATTCTCATTTGCCGGTAGCCAAGATTTTTTAGAGCCTTATTCTGATCGACAGATTGAGTTCAACATGGAACCAAAAACATCTCCAGGAACAATTATCAATCAAAAAATAGACGAAATGACTGGTGTGGTGGAATGGGCACTTTCTAACGGGATAAAAGTTTTCCTTAAAAAAACCGATCTAGACAGGAATCACGTCTATCTATCTGCTTTAGCCAATGGCGGGTTATCTCAGTTTCCTGAGGAGGATTTTCCGAGTGCAAGTTTTGCTGTTTGGGGCCTAGATGGGGTGAAAGAACTTTCAAGCTATGAGGCTGGGCTTCTTTTCAAAAGTCAGAGGATAAATTTTTTACCCGGACTAAATTCTAGCTTCAGGTCTTTAGACTATTCTACTGATAAAAATGGGTTAGAGACTGTCTTTCAAGTTTTACACACTCTTTTCACTGAACCACGATTTGATTCTAAAGCTTGGGAAAGGATCTATACTTCTGTAGAGGAATCTCTCAATCAATCAGAGAATGATCCAGCCTACCAATTTCACAATTTTGTCTCAGGGGTTATCACAGGTGATCACTATACCTCTAAAAAAATGGACTTAAAGGATATTAATCCTGAAAAGGCCAAAGAAGCTTTTCAACTCTTATTTGGGAATCCGGCCGATTTTAATATCTTGATCGTAGGAGATTTTGATCCTGAACAAATGGCCACTTTGACAAAAAAATACATTGCCTCACTGCCAGTCAATCAAAGGCAGGAAAGATCGCCTTTCCTACCACCTCAACCCCCTTCTGAGAAAATACAAAAAGATTTTGTTAAAGGGAATCAAACCAATGTGACATGTCTTCTTAATATACCGTTCAATTTCGAATCTTTTTTTAATCGCCATTCTTCTTCACTTGCACTGAGGGGAGTAGTCCGCCTTTTGCAAGATAGGATATGGAAAGTACTAAGAACCGATTTGGGTAAAACTTACGACGTCCGTCTTGATTATAATACTCCGCTTACGTCAGATCCTTCTCCCTCTTATTTGAATTTACAGTTTACTTGTCAGGCCGATTGCCGTGAGTTGATGATGGATCTTGCTTTAAAAGAAATCGAACAATTTAAACATTACGTTCCGACTGCTGAAGAGATTACAAATATCAAAGCGTTTTTTACTGAGGAAAGAAAAGAGTCTTCACAATTCAATTCCTACTGGCTCAGTAACCTAAAGTTTAGCCAACTCTTTGGTCTTGAACTTGCGGAAATGGTTGATCCTCTAAGGGTGGATCGGTTGATCACACCTGAAACCTTAAAGGAAGCTATCACCATCCTTCTTAGCAATCCAAACTACGCTATCTTCTACCACCTTCCAGAGTAATATGCAGTTATTCTTCTTTTTAACTTTTTTTCTTCAGACTTTAGTAGCTGATGTCTTTGTCGAAAGCCCCATTTTGCATGGGACGCTGGATAATGGGATGTGCTACTACATCCAAGAGAATAGCTATCCAAAAGGGAGAGCCTATCTGCAGTTAACCGTCAAAGTAGGATCGCTAAACGAAGAAGAACATGAACAGGGTGTAGCCCACTTCTTAGAGCACTTAAACTTTCGGGGGTCCGAACACTTTGAAGATGGGGAGATCGATCGGTACTTAGAGTCCTTAGGTGATCGACGGCGCAATGGGGCGACTTCTTTCGATCAGACCACCTATCATTTCGATATCCCTGTTATAAAAGAGGGGAGCTTAGATAAAGCCCTTCTTTTTATTCGAGACTTTTTTGGCTTTGCCACATTTGATGAGGCAGTCGTCGAAAAGGAAAGACATGTGGTCCTTGACGAGATCCACCAGCGACATTCTTCGCCCGTCAGGCGTCGCTGGTGGCAGCTAATGAGGGATAGTTTTCCCGGTTCTCTTCTTGTAAAACGATTCCCTTCAGGTACATTTGAGGTGATCAACAACGTGAGCGCCAAGATCATCCGCTCTTTTTACAAAAAATGGTACAGGCCCGATCGGATGGCCTTGATGGTGGTTGGAGACATCGACGGTCAGGCATTGGAAGAGAAAATCGAAAAACTATTTAGCCCCCTTGTCAATCCTGATGAGGTTATTGAAGAGCCAGAGCTTGGTGTGGTTTTCCCTAAAAGAGAACGTCACGCTATCTATTCTGACCCAGAGTTAGATGAGACCGGTCTCTATCTTGTTTTCTCCGCACCTCTTGAAAATGGGGATTTTATTCCTCTAAAAGAACAGATTAAAAAACAGGTGCAAAACAGGTGTTTAATTAAACTTATCTCCAACCGTTTAAAAAATAAAAATAACTTCTATTTTCGATCGATTCAGAAAGAATACATTCTTTCTGTTGAGACGTACCTTGTCTCCCTAAATTTGTTTGAAGGAGACGTCAAAAAGGGATTATGTACTCTTTTGGAAGAGATGAGTGATCTTAAAGAGTGTGGTTTTAATGAAGAAGAATTGCAATCTTGGAAAGAGGGCGAAAAAAAAAGGGAATCTTTCCATATGACAAGGCTCGGTAAAAGAAGCCATGAATCGCTCATCGCCCCTTTTATGCATCACTTTTTATTTCAGAATAAGCTGCTGACAGAAAGTGAAAAATATCCGTTGTGGATGGAGACAGTCGAAGAGATGACGCTGGATGATCTAAACGAGAGCTTTGCCAATTCCCTTTTTGCACAACCCTTTACTGCGTTTTTATATACACCAAATCAAGAAGTTCTAGAGGCAATGGAGGGGAATAACTTCCTCTCAATGGAAAATCTTGTCCCTAAAGCGTTGAAAATTGAACCAGGGACTATTGAAAAGGTAAAAGGTGAAGATCGATCAGGTGTGATGGAATGGTCTTTATCGAACGGATTGAAAGTTTTCCTAAAGCATTCCGATCTTGAAGAAGACAAGATCTATCTTTCTTTTGCCGCAAGAGGCGGCCTTTCTCAATTTTCAGAAGAGGATTTGCCAAGTGCCTGTTTTGCCGATTTGGGTTTGAAAGATCTAGAAGATCTAGGTGCGATGATAGAGACATCACTTGGGTACCGCTCCATTGATTATGTCGCAGACGAAGAAAGTTTAGAAAAAATCTTTCAAGCGCTTTACAAGCAATTTAAAGAACCGAAATTTGATACCGATTTGATAAAAAGGGAGATTTACTTTTCAGATTTGAAGAAAGGGCTCAAAAAAAGTCCTGAGCATGCATTTAAAGATTTCGTTGCACAGATCACATCAAATGGCCATTATTCCCTTCAAGCAATTGATCCATCCAAGGCCGACCCAGAAAAAGTCAAAGAGACGCATCTTACCCTTTTCGGTAACCCCTCTGGTTTTGACCTGGTCATTGTAGGAGATTTTGATCTGAAAAGGGTCGAAGCTCTAGTGAAAAAATATATCGCCTCTTTACCTGTCAAAAAACAAAAAGAACAATCTCTCCCCATCCTTCCAACCCTTCAAGAGGGAAGTGGGGAAAGAGATTTTGTTTTGGGAAAACAAACCTTTGTGACCACCCTTCTGAATTTTGGTTTGGATTTGGGTCCAACCTATCAGCAGTACAAATCTTTGATTCCAGCAAGAGGGCTAGTGGAGCTATTAAACCGTCGATTATGGAAAGTATTAAGAACTGATCTTGGAAAAACGTATGGAGTTTATGCTAATTTAGAAACCCCTTTTTATCCCGATTTTGAATTTGCTAATTTGAAGGTGGAATTTACCTGCCAGGCAAAAGATCGTCAGTTGTTGGCAGCCCTTGTTTTACACGAGGTTGAAAAATTGCTGTATTGCCCTTCTTCCCCAACTGATTTGCAAGGTCTTAAGGCTTTTTTTGCCGAGGAAAGAAGGGAAGGGTTAGAGTCTAATACCTATCGGTTAAATAGTATCAAATTTAGCCAATTACGGGGTGCCGATTTGGCAAGTCTTTTTGACCTTGGGAAAATAGATCGGTTGATCACAGCAGACACACTACAAGAACTAGCCATCGAACTCTTCACCACGCCAAACTACACCATCTTCTACCACCTTCCAGAATAGCGAGAGTGCTGCAACGGCCAAATTTGGATAAAACGGGCAAGGGCCCTGAAGGCCAACACGCGGCCTACTCAGTAGAGCCGCGGTTCCCGTTTTTCCAAATTTTGCTCGCTGCAGCACTCTCGAGCGCCCAAGATCATTCAACCTTCGGCAGTTAGATTTTTTTGCCCTCTGTTATTGGATTTTCACGCGCTGCCTGCAAATGGCCATCTTGCGATAAACGGGATCAGCATTTTGGTCAGATTATTTTGAAGCCGTTTTCGCAACCTGGCCATTTTCGGCGTAAGCGTCCGATGAGGCACAGGTTGTTTTCGCACTAGGAGGCCGTTAACTTATTTCTTCTTTTAAGGAGAAGTAGGATGAGACTTATCAGGAAAGCCACTAGAGAAAAGTGGATAAAGATAGTTGGAGAATGGAAGGCAAGCGGTAAAACCGCTTGGCGATGGGCTAAGGAAAACCAAATCTCTTACATCCAGCTTCTCGAATGGAAGAAAAAGCTAGGGCAATCTCCAGAACCTCAAACAGCCTTTATTGAGCTAAAAGAAACAACCACCGAAGAAGTTTCCATTCATTGGAAAGGTGTTACCATCTCCTTGAGTGGCATTGACCAGTTGTCAAAACTAAAAGCGCTTTTAAGACACTTGTCATGCTAGCTTACCCAGCCAACGCAAAGATCTTCCTTTTTAGATCACCTGTTGATTTAAGGAACGGCTTTGAAGGGCTCTCATTTTTAGTAGAATCTATTTTGAAAGAGCAGGTGATCAGCGGAGCTTACTTTGTCTTTCTCAATAAAAGACGAAACTTGATGAAGATTTTATATTGGGACGGCGATGGTCTGGTCATCTGGTTAAAGCGGCTCGAGAAAGGATTATTTGGAAAGCTGTCTTCTGAACAACCACAAATTGACAGAAGAAAATTCCTGATGATCCTTGAGGGGGTAACACCAAGAAGATTGAATAACCGTTACAAGATATCTTAAGGGCATTTTTTTCTAGCATTTATCGAGAGAAAATAGTACTATTTTCCTCTATGACAGCAGTTGCTCCAACCTATGAAGAACTCTTAGCAGAAGTTGTTGTTGTCAAAGAAGAAAATGCCCTTCTCAAGCAACAGCTAGATTGGTTCAAAAAGCAATTCTTCGGCTCAAAATCTGAAAGAGTTGTGTCAGACTCCCCCCAACAACTCATCCTCTTTCCAGAGATGACACCTGTTGAAAAGCCCAAAAAAGAGAAAATAGCAGGATACGAAAGAGGTAAAGGAGAGCCTAAAGAGACCTCAATCACCCTTCCCGCTGACCTTCCAGTAGAGAGGATCGAGATCGATCTTCCCGCTGAAGAGAAAGTCTGCAAAGTCACAGGAGAAGCTCTTGTCAAAATCGGTGAAGAGGTCACAAGAAAGCTTGCTCACCGTCCAGGCAGCTTCTACATCAAAGAGATCATTCGTCTCAAATATGCTGCCCCCAACCAGAAAGAGGCTGGTGTTCAACTAGCCCCTCTTCCTCCAACCCTTTTGAATCGCTGCTTAGCAGATGACAGTTTGCTTGCATCGATCCTTGTCAGTAAGTTCGGCGACCACCTTCCTCTCTACCGTCTCTCTGAGATCTTGAGCAGAGAGCAGATTTACCTCTCACGGCAACTTTTATCAGAGTGGGTCGTTCGAGCAGGGAAAGCTCTTTACCCTCTCTACCAAGAGATGGAGAGGAGGTTGATAGCAGGAGGAACCCTTTTTGTAGATGAGAGCCCTGTTGACCTTCAAGAAAAGGGAAAAGGATCGCTGCATCAAGGCTATATGTGGGTTATGTGTGGAGGAGAAAAAGCTCCCTACCAATTTTACCGGTTTTTCAAAGATCGGAAGCATAAGAACGCTGAAACGCTTTTAAAAGACTATCAAGGTGTTCTGCACACCGACTCTTATGGCGCCTATCACAAACAAGCGGAGAAGAAAGAGATCATCTGGCAGCCATGTTTTAGCCATATCAGGCGGAAGTTTTTCGAAGCAGAAACAAACGATCCACTGAAAGAATGGGTACTAGAAAAAATCCAAGCCCTTTTTCTACTTGAGAGAAAAGCGCTGGGGTTACCTCTAGAAGAACGACTCCGAATCCGGCAATCAGAAGAGGTTCCGATCATTGACGAACTGATTTTGAAGGTGAAAGAGAAGTTAATCACAGGGAAGCTTCTCCCGAAATCAAAATTAAGAGAAGCCCTTGGCTACTTTTGCAGTCTCATTCCCCATCTAAAAAACTACACGAATCACCCTGAAGGCCGCCTAGATAATAATGCAGCCGAAAGGGCGATCCGTCCCCTTGCGATCGGCCGTAAAAACTGGCTTTTTGTTGGAAGTGAGGGAGGTGCCGAAGCAGCGGCAGTAGCGCTATCCCTAATCCAGACCTGCAGATCACTCAAGATCAACCCTCGAGATTACCTTGAGGACATTATGAGACGTCTTTTAGACCATCCAGCCAATAAGCTCTCAGAGCTTCTTCCTGACAACTGGGCTGCATCCAAAAATAAATAATCCTCATCGCTTACTAAAGCAAGCTTCCGGTGGTGGCGCCTCCATGTGATACTGTTAAGCACGTGCGGAATCTTTTTATCAACCTGGAGTTTAGACGACGCTTACTTTTCGGCTACGCTAAAAATCCCAAAACCAATTTGTAATACCGATAACCAAAGGATAATGGATTTTTAGCGGTAGCCGAAAACGCCCATCTTGAAGACCGACCAAAGATTTGATGGACGTTTTATTTGTTCGGTCTTCAACCTGGGCATTTTCGGCTACCGCTAAAATCCCTGAAGCCTAAAGGAATAATCAAAAAGAAAAAGGTTATTTTCCTGCCGAAGGTTGAATGATCTTGGGCGCCCGAACGTGCTGAAGAGAGCAAAATTTGGAAAAACGGGAACCGCGGCTCTACTGCGTAGGCCGCGCGTTGGCCCTCCGGGCCCTTGCCCGTTTTATCCAAATTTGGCCTCTGCAGCACGTTCGCCGCAGTGACATGGGGCGCCGTCGATACACCCGCAATGCGAGTCAGATGTGCACTTGCACTTTGGGTTGGGATGTGTTGGAACCGTCGGCGCAACATCGGCCGTTAATAGAAAGCACAGTGTGATCAATAAGTTCATGATTTTTTCCTTTTGTAAAGACGGCAGATTCTAACTGTTTCTATTTTTGTTCAAAAGTAATATAATTATAATTCTTTTAATTGGATGGTTCTTATGCACTTATTCTTATTCCTTCTTCTCTTTATACAGGCCGTTTTTGCAGATGCGAGTCTAGAAAAACCGGTTTTGCAGGGGACATTAGAAAATGGAATGGCCTACTATGTCAAAGAGAATAAGAACCCCAAAGGTAAGGCTTTTCTTCAGTTAGTAGTAAAAGTGGGGTCCATCCACGAGGAAGATCATGAGCAAGGGATCGCCCATTTTCTAGAGCATTTGAACTTCAGAGGGTCAGAACATTTACCCGAAGGGGAGCAAGATCGCTACCTAGACTCTTTAGGTTGCTATGATCGAAATGCGATGACCGGCTTTCAAAACACGACGTATCACCTTGAACTTCCTATAGAAGAGAAGGGAAGTTTGGACATGGGTCTCCTTATTATGAGAGATTTTGCCGGCTTTGCTACATTGGCGGATGGTGCGATTGCAAAGGAGCGGCATGTTGTTCTTGACGAGATGCACCAAGGCTTCTCATCGACTGAAAGGCGTCGGTTTAGACAGCTTCTCATCGCTAATTTTCCAGAATCTCATCTTGTTAAACGATTTCCGATTGGAACAGAAGAGGTGATTTCCAAAGTTACACCTGAAACTCTCCGTACCTTTTATAAAAAATGGTACCGACCCGACCGGATGGCTATCCTGGTGGTGGGCGATTTTGACGGAAGAGAGGTTGTTTCAAGGATCCAAAAGCTATTTGGTCCGATTGTTAATCCGAAACAAAAGCCTGTCGAACCAGATCTTGGTCTTGTCTTTCCAGTAGAAGACCGTCAAGTGATCTATTTTGATCCCGAATTGGATCAAACTGGTGTTGAATTGATATTTGCATCTCCTGCTAAGGACATGGCATCTGCATCTGCTCATCAGAGGATCAAGGAAGAGATGCTAAGAAAATGTTTAGTTAATCTTTTTTCAAGTCGTCTTGACGCTGCTAGAGAAGAAGGGTACTTTTACGATTTTTCTTTAAATCCAGAGTTTCTTCAATCTGTTGACCATCTCTTTGTTGAAGTCAATTTTTTTGAGAGGGGTGCGAAAGAGGGTGTGAGTTCTCTGTTTAGAGAGATTGAGCGGGTTAAAGCTTTAGGTTTTTCTCCATCAGAATTAGAAGAGTGGAAAGAGATAAAAAAAATTGGCCTAGAACGGGAATTGGCCAATGTTGATAAGTTGGATCATCAATCCTCCATCGACGGCTTTGTGAAGCACTTTTATCACAAAGAAAAGAGCCTTTTAACTGAAGGAGAACGGTATAAACTGGCTTTAGAGGTGATTGATTCGATCACATTAGAAGAGCTGAATGCAAGTATCTCCGACTCTCTTTTGGCAAAACCTTGTGTTGCCCTCTTCTCGACCTCGTCTAAAGAGTTAAAAGAAGAATTTGAAGCCAAAAGTATCTTTACGTTTAGAAAAAGCCAAGAGGATCTTCTTCCGTTTAACAGTAAAAAAGTTGAGTTAATCATTGAGCCAAGTTTTCCTGCAGGGTTTATTCAGGCTTCAAAAACAGACACCTTCACCGGTGTGACTGAATGGACACTTTCGAACGGGATCAAGGTGCTTCTCAAAAAAACCGATCTTGATCGCGATAGAGTGTATGTCTCTACGATCGCAAAAGGTGGTATTGCCCAGTTTTCTCCTGAGGAATTTCCTAGTGCAGGGTTTGCCGATTGGGGTCTAGAGGGTTTAAAGGGGTTGTCAAGCTACGAAAAAAAGCTCTTTTTAGAAGACAGGGGAGTTAAGGTTAAAGATGATATTGCATTTGGTTCCAGGTCGATAGACTATGAGGTTGGATCAAGGAATATAGAAACAGTCTTTCAGGTGATACATAGCGTGTTCACCGACCCAAGGTTTGAGCAGAAATCTTGGGATAAAGAGGTCTGTTTGCTCGAAGATTTGCAAAAACAGGGACAAAAAAAACCTGCGGCCCAATTTGCCCGTTTTGTTAAAAAGATAACGACTGGGGACCATTTCACTTTCCAAAAAACAGATCTTTCAAAAGTAAATCAAGAAATGGCTAAAAAGGCATTTCATACTCTTTTCGGTCAACCGAGAGATTTTACTTTTATCGTTGTAGGTGATTTTGATCATCAAGTTGTAGCCGATTTCGTTAAAAAATATATCGCTTCGCTTCCTACAGGAGAAAAGGGCTTAGAAAAGCCCCTATTTTTGCCAAGCCAAGCTCTCAATGAGAAAATTGAAGAAGAATTTGTCTTAGGCCGTCAATCTCAGGCTCTTTGCAGTCTGAATTTCTCAGTTGATGTGGAATCGATATTTAAGAGACATCAATCGATGGTTGTTTCTGACGGCGTTGTGAAGTTGTTGAGGCAAAGACTGTGGAATGTGCTTCGGGCTGAACATGGTAAAACGTATGGGGCCAATGTCAAATTGGCAACACCTTTTAGTCCAGATCTCTCTTTTGCGCAGCTTCAAATTGAATTCACCTGCCTTCCAGAAGACCGCCAATTCATGGTCGAGCTTGCGATACAAGAGATCGAGAAATTAAAAACAACTGAGCCTACAGCTGAAGAGATAGCAACGCTTAAGACATCTTATGTTCAGAATCTTAAAGAAGACAAGCTATTCAACCGGCATTGGTTAGGGAGTCTTAAATTTGCCGAGTTTTTTGGCGTAGATACTGCCAAAGTCTTTGATGAGACCAAAGGTGAACGTTTACTGACTGCAAATAAGCTGCAAGAAACTGCTATGACTCTATTCAGCCACCCAAATTACTCAGTGCTGTATCACTTACCAGAGAATTAGTTCTATTTGACAGGCATCTTCTCGTCATGTTACATCCAATTTTTTAAAATGGGTGTAATATGGCAGGATTTAAGACAAAAAGAATTACGCAGTGTGATTTACCACTGGTCATAGAACCAACATCGACAATAAGGACATTTCCGGAGGCGTTAGAGTTTGTCATCCGGAACCGAGAGGACTTAAAAACAGAACTGCTTAAGGCAGGGGGTCTTCTTTTCCGCGGTTTTCCAGTCTGTTCCGAAGCAGACTTTTCAGCTTTTATCAAAGCCTTTGGTCTTGGAGAATTTTTAAATTATATCGGTGGAGATAGCCCTCGAACCAAAGTTGCAGAGGGAATTTACACTTCGACTGAGGCTCCACCTTCTATCAAAATTCCTTTGCACAACGAACTCTCATTTGTCGATCAATTCCCAAAGCACATCTATTTTTATTGCCAAGTAGCCCCTGAAAAAGATGGGGAGACAATTCTGGGTGATGCTAGAAAAATCTATCAGTGTGTCGATAAACAGATCAGAAAACGTTTTGATGAAAATGGGCTAAAATATACCTCTTGCTACTATCACAAAAGCAAAGTGATGGATCTGCTAAATAGCTTACAGCCTTCTCATAAAACATGGATGAATGTCTTTGAGACCGACCGTAAAGAAGAGGTTGAAAAACTATGCAGAAAGTGCAATTTTAGCTTCGCATGGAATGCCAATGATTGGATCCGCCTGACGCAAGAACGGCCTGCGACTATGCACCATCCTCTGACTAAAGAGTCGGTTTGGTTTAATCAGGCCCACCTCTACGATTTCAACCCTCGGCTGTTAGGCCTCTGGCGCTATTTGGGTGCAAAACTATTCTACCTTCGTAAACACACCAAACTACACGAAATTTGTTACCGAGATGGTTCACAAATACCCCGAAAAGATCTTTACCATATCCATGACGTTCTCGATGCTAATACCATCAAATTCCCTTGGCAAAAAGGAGATGTTTTAGTTCTTGATAACGTCCTTGCTATGCATGGTCGCAGTACTTTTAAAGGGAAAAGACGTGTTCTAGCCGCTATGACGGGATAAGACGTGGCTTTTTTTTTGTTGATAGGGTAAGAGTAACTCATATGCTTATGAAATCTTTTTTTGCTCTTACCTGTTTAACTTTATGTTCTGTTGAAGCTTTTGATTGGGAAGCCTCTTTAGATGCTTTGGGAGGGTATCGATACGATACCTTATCTACTGAAATCTACGTAGATATACCCCAAGGAACTTTTCTTGGAGTTGATAATTTAAGAGGAAGAAATCTCTCGATATTTGAGATGGGTTTCAAAGGCGAGGTGATCGTCAATGAGAATTGGTTTATCCGTTTTGACGGAGAGACAGGTTACTATGACCATGGACGCTATTACGATCAGCAGACGTTTAGTGGTATAGATTCAGAAAGTAAAGCCCTCATCCACGATGGAAGTACGTTAGATGGGACCATTGCAGGGGGGTATGTTTTCTGTTTTCATCCCAACTTCCTGATTGGACCCGTAGTCGGGTGGTCGTTTGACCAACAACGGATCAAAATGAGCCATGCCAGCACAAATGGTATAGCTAGCCCCGTTTTAGATGGTTTGACCTATAAAATGAGGTGGCAAGGGCCATTTTTGGGATTTGAAACCCACTTTTATTTCATTGGATTGGCTATCACCGCAGCTTATGAGTTCCACTTTTCCGACTGGCATGCCGATTGGACGCTGGCTGGCCCCGATGTTTTTGGAGGCCATTTCTCAGATACTCGGAGTGCTAGCAATAGCTACGGAAGTGTTGTTTTCGTTGATGCGACCTATCGGATGTGCGGTTGGCTAGATCTTGGTGTAGGGATGAAATACCAAAACTATTGGGCTTGGAAAGGAATTGAAAGGCCCAGAGTTGGCACTTTTGCAGCAGTTGGGGATCCTGGAGAGTTTGATCGAATCCACACTGCAACATGGCGCTCTGTAGAATTTCAAATCCGAGCAGGCGTTCATTTCTAAAATTTATTTGAATTAAAATCTCTTTCGTGGAACAATTGTATTTCTACTAAGGGGATTAAAGTTCATGAATAATAAATTATTATACCCCATCTTCATTGCCCTTTTTATACTAACTACTGGAATGGCTTATAAGACTCGGGAGCTGCCCCCTGCTCCTCAGACCCTTACGATTACAAAAGAGGCGTATCGAGACCAGCTTCCCCAAAATCATGAAGTATTAGCAGCCTTTGATCAATTTAATCTCGAATTAGAAAAAGCCTATCAACAGGGGAAAGGGTTGACAGAGTCAGATTACCAAAACATCCTGGAAGCGGTCCTTTTTTCCTCCGAAAAACATCAATACCAAGCCCGTAAGAATGTTGAAAAAACATCCTATATCGTCCATCCAATCCGCGTTGCATCCCACCTTCTGACTATAGGGAAAGTGGTACAAAAAGAGGTTCTAATAGCGGCCCTTTTACACGACACACTTGAAGATACAGAGACCACTTATGAAGAAATTTCATCCTTTTTTGGGGTACAGGTAGCAAATTTAGTCCAAGAGGTGACCAATGATCCTCTGGTTCCTTCCCACGTTCAGAAAGAGCAGCAAGTTTTGAAAGCATGCCATAAATCGGCGGGTGCAGCGATGATAAAACTAGCCGATAAATTTGATAATTTGTCAGATCTTAAAACCTCACCACCGCAAGGGTGGGATTTAAAGAGAATCGATCACTATTTTCGGCATGCCAAAGCTGTGATTGACAATCTCCCCTGGGTCAATGCTCCATTGAAACAGTCTGTTGAATCACTTATTTCCAAATATTGGCACGATCACACCAAATCTTAAAATTCATCACGAAGAACACGAAGAAGCTTCGCCAAAAAAGACTAATTTTAGGTAGACACTTTTTATTTTTTTTAGGTAACTTCGTCTGCAAAATATATCTTTTGGATGCGAAGCACCTAAATGAACTCTATCAAAATATCTTCTAGAATGGTGGAGCTTCTCTCTTGTTTCTCGAGTGAATTAAATTAGCAAAATTTTACAAACGAATAGCTTTTGCTTTGCGAAACTTCTTCGTGTTCTTCGTGATGAATCTAGGGTTTATGACCACCAGTTATTCTTTTGCTTCTAGTAGCGGTCGCTGAGGGTAATGGTGGGTAGATCTGGGTTGAGGTAGGTCGAGAAAAGGCTCAGGTTGGAACTCGTTCTGATCAATAAATCACATCTAGATAATAAGAAAGCATCCAGCATCGCTTCCAATCCAATTTGGTAACCTGAACCATTTGACCCAAGATGAATGGGCCTCTCATTTTCTGATCGCTTTGCTGTGATTGAGAGTGTTTGATAGGGGAAATGGGATTGGATGAAAGAAAGGAATTTTTCTTCATCTGTGGCGATGAAAATAAGATCATCTGATGTTAAAACTTTACTAATTTCATTTAAGACCCTTTGATAAGGAACTCGAGGTGCCTCCAGTTTTTTGTCAGTTCCTCTGTAGTGAACTCCAATCACTTTTTTCCCATTAAAGTGGATCGTGGCAAAATCGTGCACCATTTGAAGAAGAAAAGGCTTGAATTGAAAATAATTTGAAACGAGCTCTGCTGATCTGAATTTGGTTAAATGAAATTCAGATCGGTTGGCCATGTCAACGGAATGTTTTAAAAACCTATAGGGGACTATTTTTTTACCCTGTTTGTTTCCCAGGCGAAGGGGTTCTAAATAATAGGACCACCAGTTAGGTCCTTTTTTTGCCTCGTAGTATAGGCCTGAGGTACCAAAATCTATTTCTATCCCTCCGTATTCTTTCTTTTCATAAAGATCAAGCGTTCCAATGACTGTGTGTAAAACGCTGAACATTCCTGGATTGTAGATAGGGGATCCGACAATGAGGTACGTTTCCTGCTTTTTTGCAAATAAGCAGGTCAAGGTGAACAAAAAAATGTGGAAAAGAGGCAGTTTTTTCATAAAGAGTCTTTTTACACTACGGGGGACAGGAATTGGAAGAAACTTGTTTTTAGCAGGTTAAACGTATGGAAAAAAAAGGTTAATCAAAAATTCAGTGTTTTGATAAAGTTTGAGCCTGATCTTTCCAGAGGTCGATATGAAATGGATCTTTAAACAGTTAGCACTTTTCTCAGCAGTCTTTCTTCCAGGGCTGTTGTCTGCTGCTCTTTTTGCTCCTCCTAGTTTTGTAGATGGCTGTAGTGACCATCCTTTTGAAATGGGATACGAGCGCGATGGTGTTCGATTTGGTTTTCATTCTGATGGTGAAGAGGTGACGCTTGCTCTTGAAGTTTCACAAAAACAATGGGACAATTTGAATAGAAATGAGAAGGCTCTCTTTCGCATTTCAGAAGCTGGCAATTATATATTCGGCTACACAAACACCTCAAGAGATCCTTGGTCTGAAGCTGAAGGCATTTTCGCTAGACGCGATGCTTCCCGTTTTGCCGAGCCTTTAGAGTATCACAACACATCACCGATTGAGATTGGCAAGTCAGATTTACAAGATTGGGTGAGTGGAAGAAGAGTCCTTTTTTACACTGGTGCTGGTATCTCAAAAGCTTCGGGTATCCCAGATATGCAAGGTCTTGAACTGAAACTTGGCATTGCTCCTAATATCATGGAGACTGTCATCCTTTGGGTGAATACACCTGAAATGATCGGGGAAAAAGTCATCGCTTTTTACGATGCTTGTCAGAAAGGTGACCCTTCAAGAAGTCATTTAGCTTTAAGCCATCTGGCCTATGTAACAAATCAACAAATCCTCACTGAAAATCTTGACCCAATGCATGAGCGGATGGGAACACGGCCTCTTAGGATCTCTAAACAATCGATTGTTGAAACTGATCATGCTGAAGATGTTGATGCCATTATCTGTGTGGGGCTTTCTAAAGATGACAAAGGCTTTCTAAAGCTGATGAAAGAGCGTCATCCAGATGTCAAAATCATCGCTGTGAACCCAGCTTGCCCCACTTATCTTGGCAATGAAGATTTCTGGTGCCCACACTGCGCCCATGACGTTCTTGACGAGCTGGCCATGGATGCCATGACACAGCGGCTTGCCTTCATCGCCTTCAACCGCTAGCCCGAGAGGGCTGCAGAGGCCAAATTTGGATAAAACGGACAAGCGCCTGGCGGCGGAGCATCGGCCTACGCTGTAGAGCCGAGGTCGCAGTTTTTCCAAATTTGGCTCTCTGTAGCCCCTCTCGGGCGCCCAATTCGGTCCTACCTTCGGCTGTCAGAATATTTTCCCCTTCTTTGGTAGGATTTTTTTACGCGCTGCCTGCAAACACGTATCTTGCGATAAACGGCTCGATTCTTGCGGTCGTATTATTCTGAGGCCGTTTTCGCAACCTGTGCATTTTCGGCGAGCGCTAAAAATCCCCTAGAATGCTTTGCACGATTTTTGTAGCTCAGGCTAAAGAGCCACTTGCAAAAATCAGAATGGTTACAAAATAGGCCCGGTGGACCTATGAGGAACTATCATCTCGTTCTTAAAAGATGTGGGTAATGATAAGGTCGAAGGCCCAGACTTTCATATTTCAGCCCTCCGAGACTGTTTTCCACTTAGACCGATTTTTGTAAGCGGCTCTTTAGCCTGAGCTACAAAAGCTACAAATGGGATTTTTAGGGCTCATTAGGTAGACACCGCTCGGTTAATAGCGCCTACTCCTCTTAAGGAAACTACTTCTTCTTAGGAGGGGCTTTCTTGGCTGGTGCTGCTTTTGTAGGTACTGCTTTGGCTGGTGCTGCCTTTGTAGGTGCTGCTTTGGCTGGTGCTGCCGCTTTTTTGGGGGCTACAGCCTTGCCGTTGGGCTTGGCTTTGGAAGCAGCTTTAGCATCAACCTTAGCCGGCTTCTTGGTTTTGGCTTTCCCTTCGTCTTCGTCCTCGTCGCCAAAGTCATCGTCTTCATCTTCATCATCATCTAAAGAGAAGTCTTCTTCCACTTTAGTCTCTTTTGCAAGAGAGGAAAGTTTGCGTAAAGAGGCTAACTTATCATCCAGCGATGCTGTTTCAAAATCTTTGTCCAAATAAGGTTTGCGTGTTGAAAGTGTAGAGATATCGTCTGAATCAAACTTAGAAGAGAAAGATGCGCCAAGAGAGGAGCTGATCTCTGGTGTGAACAAGAAGGGCCGGATCGATTTTGGGACCTGCGTGTAAATGTCTAACGAAATTTGAGGCTCAATTTCAGCTTTAGTGACCTGTTTAGGTGGACGTCCCCGCTTTGGCCGAGGATGTAAAGCTTCGTTGGAATAATAGGTTTTAGCCTTAGCCTGAAGCATTTTTCTAGCAGATGCTAAATCTTTAGAAACCGATGTTTCAAAGAGATGTTCCTTCAGCTTTTCGATGGTTGATTTTGGAAGGTCGAGGTCCTCTTCAAAGACAAAGTCAAATGTATGGCTTCGTAACCATTCGATAATCCGGATGCGGGATCTTTCTTGGTAATATTGCTGCCATTTTTCAAGTTCTGAAAGGTGGTCGTAAATAAATTCTAGAAAATGATCTCGGGCCTCTTTACCGCCAATGATGTCGAGCAACTTTTCTTTGGTGTCGATGTCATAGACCTTTTCATTGACAAATCCTTCCATGATTTTTTTTGACTCATAGAAAGTCAGCTTGGGGATGGCAATGTAACGATCGGGATGAGCCTTTAGCTCAGCGTCTAGCGCAGCCAACTCTTCATGTGATTTGTCACAATCGACAAAAAACAAAAAGCCTTCCACTTTGTCGAGGAAAAAATCTCTTTCATCATCTGATTTTGCAAAAGCCTCCATGATCCTACTACACCGAAGAATGAGAGGATTTTGAGCTAGAGAAAGAGAGTTTGTTTGAGGTTTTGCCATAGAGATTTTCTTTGTTTTCTAAACGATTATAACCAATGTCCGCAGAAGACCAAAGCAGTTTTTCCTTTAAGGGTCAAATGCTCGGGAGTTTTCGGATTTCCCTTCCAGGAAACAGTCAATAGATCACCGCCAGGTGTCAAAAGAGTGAGGGGAGGGGATAGCCCTTCATGGAGGGCAAGTGAGAGAGCCGCAGCTACAACCCCCGTACCACAAGCATCGGTCACCCCTTCAACGCCCCTTTCAAAAGTCGAGACTTTCCAAACATTTGCGTTGTTTTCAACAAGGTTGACGTTGGCACCCTTTTCAAGTGCTGGATGGTGTCGAAGTCCAGGTGCAATGTCTAAAAAGGGCTGATTTAAACTATTTCTTAGCAGAACTAAATGGGGAACCCCCGTGTCAATAAGGTCGCAAAGGACTTCATTATAGGATTGTTTTATTGCTTTAATCTCGGCCTGTCCCATTTCAATCTCGATTTCTCCGTCAGGACAATTCCACCCTTTGTGGCTTTTAAGTAACGAATCAACTTTAAAAGGGGCTTCATCTGGAAAACGGCTGAGTAAATGGGAAAAAAAAGCGCGCAACCCATTGCCGCACATTTCAGCTTCAGAGCCGTCTGAATTGAAAATCCTCATTTGATAATGAGAGTGGCCTTTTTTATTCAATAAAAGGACGCCGTCAGCACCGATTCCCCGTTTTCGATCACAAATATCGGGAACTGAACCGGGTATTTTGTCCTCAAAGAGGACAAAATCATTCCCTGCTCCGGTGTATTTAAAAAAAGGTGTCAAAGTTTTGCGTACGACTCAACAATGCCATCTAAAAGGCCAAAATCGAGCGCCTCTTGTGCTGAAAACCACTTGTCCCGATCGATCGCGTCTTCAATCACATCACGAGATTTGCCTGTTTGTTTAACATACAGATCAATCAGTTGGGCTTTTGTTTTAAGGATTTCTTTTGCGTGAATTTCCAAATCTGTGGCTTGCCCGCGGATGACTCCACCAATCATTGGTTGGTGAATCATGATACGTGCATTTGGTGTTGCAAAACGTTGTCCCTTAGCGGCAACTAAGGACAGGACAGATCCCATCGATGCTGCAAGCCCTGTGATGAGGGTTTTCACAGGAGAGGTGATCATTTTAATCTGATCCCAGATCGCCCAACCGGCATCGACCGAGCCTCCTGGACTGTTGATCACAAGAAGAATAGGTTTTTTGGGGTTTTCAAGTTCCAAGTACCAGAGTTTTTCGATGAGGTCTCTTGCACTTTCTTCATCCACAGCACCTGAAAGGAAAAGGCGCCGCGCTTTTAGAAGGGAGGCTTCAATCCTGTCTTGTACTTTTGGGAAATGGTTGTCTGCTGGATTTTCTTCTGTCATATTTTCCTTAGTCAAGAATGAGTTCTGGGTAGAGCGGAAACCTTTTCAAGAGGTTGAAGACCTTTAAAGTCACCCTCTCTTGAACATCGGGATGGAGGATGAATTGGCTCAAACTTTTTCCATCGCCGCTCGTACCGGCTGCTTCTGTGTGTTGTAACACATCAACAATCATGTCGGCAATCTCATCCATTTCGGCAGGGCCCATCCCAAGCGTTGTCATCGCTGGCGTTCCTAGGCGAAGGCCGGAAGTGTACCATGGCCCTTTTTTATCATAGGGTACTGTGTTTCTACTTGTGGTGAGGTGAGCTTGCCTAAGAGCAGATTCTCCCTGCCTTCCTGTCAGTCCAAACGATGAGATGTCGATGACCAGTAAGTGATTGTCAGTGCCACCGGTCACTACTCTAACGCCTCTTTTTTTGAATGCTTCTGCGAGGGCTTTTGCATTATCTACTACCGATCGGGCGTAGTTTCGGAAGGAGGGGTGGTGAGCCTCTTCAAAAGCTACAGCTTTTGCAGCCATGACATGGGGAAGAGGGCCCCCCATAGCAAGTGGGCAACCTTTATCAATGTAAGGGGCAAATTCTGATGTGCACAGAATCAACCCTCCACGAGGGCCTCGAAGTGTTTTGTGTGTGGTTGAGGTTACAACATGCGCAAATGGGATGGGGTCATAATTCCCCTCAAAAACTTTCCCTGCTACAAGGCCAGCAAAGTGAGCCATATCAACCATCAAAACGGCTCCGACTTTGTCTGCAATGTTTCGCATACGGGCAAAGTCGATTTTTCGAGAATAGGCTGAATAGCCGGCTAAGAGGATAAGTGGTTTTTCAGCGAGGACCTGTTTCTCTATTGCATCGTAATCGAGTTGTTCTGTTTTTGAGTCCACTTCGTAATGGATGGCTTGAAACAATTTTGAAGAGAGGTTCATCCGAAAGCCATGGGTCAAATGGCCGCCCGAGTTGAGGCCCATGCCTAGAACTTTTTGGTTGACCAGAAGCTGTCGGAGTTGTTCGTGTTCTTCTTTTGTTAGATCATCGACCCCTTTTTTCCCTAATTTTTCCAAGAAGGGGACTTGTACTTTGTAAATCAAAATGGCTAGGAAAGCGATGAGATTAGCGTCTGCGCCGCAATGGGGTTGGATATAGGCATGCTCTGCACCAAATAAGGAAGCGGCCAACTGATTGCCCCGATCTTCAATAGCATCTATATGCTCGCAGCCAGCATAAAAACGGTGTCTGACATACCCTTCTGCATACTTGTCGGTTAACCAATTTCCCATCGCCAGCTGAACGGCTGGGGAGCAATAGTTTTCTGAGGCGATCAGCTTCAGGTTGCTTCTTTGGTCAAGCAGCTCGTCCTCGATAGACTGGGCGATACTAGGGCAGGCATAACGCAAATGATCAAGAGCCGCTAGCTGAGCAACTACCTCTGATTTTCTTTTTTCAGGTGGAGTTTTTGCCAGATAACGTTCGAGTCTTTGCATGGTAGAGCCTATTGTTGTTCAAACAACAGACTCTACCCTATAAAAGAGTATTAGTAAAAGGTTGGTGTGTACTCGATCGAATCGCCGTTTTTCAGGGAGTGGTTATACCCTGTTTCATACAGCTGGTCGTTGATCAAGACTTTGAACTCAATTGAACTTGTATCCCCTTTAGGTTCAAAAACCCAGGTATCTCTTGAAATGTTTTTTAGAGTAATTCCCTTGTCCCAGGAGAGCCCTCCCCCTTTACCTCTAATAGTGACAGTATTAGGAAAGCCTACGTCAAAGCGGACAGTGACTTTGCATGTTCCGCTACGTCTTGTATCTGTATTGGTCTCTTTAGAAGAGCGTTTAAAAAGATCTTTTGTAAGAATCATATATAATATCTCCTGTATCTACTAACTTTGTTATCCTCCTAGTATTCGATGACTGTCAAATTAATTTTATACAAAGCTGTAAGTAGTTCATTTCCATAGAAGTTAACTGAGCACCTTGAATAAAATTTGGCAGAGGGAGTATCATCTTGAGCATTAGAAATTTCTTTCAGGGATTCCCTCATGCTCGCTGCCCTTCGGTTGATCGTCGATGTCCAAGATCTTGATATTAAGATGATCCGCTTAATGAAGCTCAGAAAAGAGCGTCTTAAAGAGCTCAAAAATCTGCATAAAATCGGAGACGACCTCCTCGAAAAGCAAAAAGCTAAAGAGCTGGAGATTGTCGAACTACGCAAATTGATCAAGCTTGGTGAAGCCGAGCTACAAGAAGTCCAAGACAAAATCAAAAAGCTTGAAGGACAGCAACACTCTGTCAAGAAAGTGGACGAATTCAATGCGTTGAACCAAGAGATGGCCGCTTTCGAACGTGATCGTGTCAATCGCGAACAACGTTTAAGCGACTTGATGGATAAAACAGCTCAAGAAGAAGACCTTTTGCTTAGCTTAAAAGAGACTGTGAAGTCTGCCTCCACTAACTCTCGTCAAGAAGAGGTGGAAATTTTGCAAAAGCTGAAAGAGATCAATGAAGAAGGAAGGGCTTTAAAAGAGGCGCGCGATCGTCTTGCAAAAGAGGCCGATCCTGAAACTTTTGCGATCTACGAGCGGCTATTGCAAAACAAGAAAGATCGGGTGATTGTCCCTATAGAAAACCGTGTTTGCACTGGCTGCCACATCCTTGTCACAGCGCAAGACGAAAACCTTGTTCGCAAGGGAGAACGTCTTGTTTTCTGCGAGCATTGTTCACGCATCCAATACTGGCCAGAAGAAGAAGCGCCAAGCGCAGAAGAGGCAAAACCTGTTCGTCGCCGCCGCAAACCAACAACCGTTTCGTAATGTAGATATATGTAGCTCCAGGCTTTAGCCTTAAGCTACATACTTAATTCATATTTCTGGGGAAGGAAAGGCTATCGCTCTGTTTTTTACTAAACGGGGAGGAAAGTCTGGACTTCGGATGGAGAAGATACCAGAGAAAGTCTGGGGGCCGTAAGGCTACGGAAAGTACCACAGAAAATAGGTCGTCCTGAGAGCTTGCTTTCAGGGAGCGAGTGAAATGTCCTCCTTTAAGGAGGGCTGTTTTCCTGGAGACAGGAAGATGTGGGTAAACCCTATCTGAAGCAAGAATGGAGGGTTAGGGATCTCCGACCATTTGATCCCTCCTAAAGATCGCTGGAGGGTGTTGGTGACAACGCTCCTAGAGGAATGATAGCCCATGGCAACCGCAAGGAAGCCTGGACAGAATCCGGCTTACCTCCTTCCCCTTTTTTTTCATATCTTAATAAAAGCTTCAAACTTTCTTGTTCTAAGTGGTTTATAATTTAAATCATGAGTATGAGAGTAGAAGGTCATCAGAGAAGTTTGTGGGAAGACACCTATGAAGGGGCTTCAAGATTTAGCGTGCACGCTACGCTGTTTTTGGCTTTCGCTTCGACTAAAGTCGAGGTTTTCCCCTTGTATGATGATATAACCGCAGCAGGCGATGCTGATTGCTGGGTCAATCAAAATGGGATGCCTCCTAAGGGTGTTCTTTGCACTTTAGGCCTTGCCGCTTCTATGGTCTTTGGAGGTGTCGTGGGTGCTACGAGCCACATAGCAAAGTCTGTGTTTCCAAAGCCTTAATTTCTGTTATTTAGCTTTTCTAGGTTTCTTCGCATTTTGCTTAGGCGATTGATTTTGAATTTTTTGCAGCAACAAATTGGATACTTTGTCGACTGCAACTTCCTGCTGCATCGCTTTATCCACAGACAGATCTAGTCCAATCAGTTCATCCTGTAAGTTGAGCTCTTCAAGCTTTCCGGCAACAATCCCATTTTGCTTCACGTTAAGCATTGCAAAATCTCGCTGGAATACTACGATAAATTCCTTTAAGGCCTGGATTCTTTTTGTCAGTTGCTGGTTTTGGTCCTTAAGAGGTTTATTCAAGGTTTTTAAGGTGTCAATCAGCTTTTTAGCTACGACTATTTGTTTGACCAACCCCCCCTTTTCAGCGATGATTTTAGCTGCGGGGTTAGCTGCTAAATCTGTTAGCTCTTCTTGTATTTCATCTTCAACCGATGAGGCGGTGGCTTCCGTAGCGAGAACCAATGGGTCTTGATCCTCTTCATTGTCAGATGCCCATCCTTGACTATCTTCGTCAGTGACAGGAACAGTTGGGGTTTTCCTCACTTCTTGCGCCTGTTTTGGTAAGGATGAAGTCGGAGCATCTACAACAGTGACAACCGATTTTATTTCATCATCATCCTCCTCCTCGTCCAATGTGTCGCTCCCTTGCTCTGGTTCAACCGGTTTGGCATGGGGTTCCTTAGGGGCCAAGAGTTGTCTAATCTGATCTTCAGTGAGTTGTAAGAGGTTAGAATAGGTGGTAGCTTGTCTTATTTCTTCTTCAATTGCTGTGGCATCGTGAGAGATCTCTTTACGATAAAAGAGAGCTCGAACCACATTTAAGAAAAGTTGGTAGAGCTTATCTAAAATGCCCGTTGCCGTTCTTGAGTAGATAAAAAGACGGCCATTATAAAGGGCCAATTTAGCTTGTGGGTCTATTTCCTGAAGGCTTTTGAATTGGCTTGCCACTGCAATGTTATGGCAAAGTGTCGGCGTATTTAAAACAGTACTCATTTTATATTCCCTATTAGAAAAGACGAAATACTACTCTAAAACCTACAGAAAATAAATGAAAAACAAAGAAAAAAACGGATGGACAAGCGTGTGCATCAACCTAAAGAGATGTTGTTTGCATATAAAAATAACAGGATGAATAGGATAGAGTGGATAGCCTTCGGATGTTGAAAAATATTGCTTCAGCGAAGCTGGATCCCCATCTATCTTGCTCAACCTGTTTTTACAGGTTAGCTATTAGATTGCTGTCCTAGGGCCTCTAATAATTTAACTTTTAGCTTTTGAAGCTTTCCCTTTGCGCCCTCTATTTTGGTTTGCACCTCAGGTGATTCTTTTTTTGTTTCCTCTATTTTGCTCTCCAGCTCACGTAATTCTTTTTTTGTTTCCTCTATTTTGCTTTCCAAATCACGTAATTCTCTATGCATAATGTAGTTTGTTTGAAAGTAATAGTAGGCTCTGACTTGATCCAGAGGAACTTCAATGTCATCCTCATGATAAGAGAAGGCTTTGCCATAAAAAAGGTTTCTAAGAACATTGAGAAAGAGCTGTGTGATGAGCTCACACCACGTATTGATCTTTTGGGAGCAGATGAATAGTCTACCATTGTAGACTGCTAAATCGGGTTGCATATTTTTTTGTTTCAGCACCTCGTATTGGAACATCACGCCAATATTATGCTGAAGAGTCGGATTGAGGGTAGGTGCACTGCTCATCTAGAGCTCCTTAAAGGTTTGAATTGAGTTGTCACTGCAATGTTATGAGGAAAAGTACTCATTTTATTTTCAATGTTGGAAAAGGGGAAATACTACTCTAATGGATACAGAAAATAAATGAAAAACAAAGGGAAAGGAGGTCGAAAAGGCCTATCCAGCATCTAATTGAAATGGGCAATTTGAACTAGATGCTGGTATAACGATCTTCCTACTGAGTCGCACATTGTGGGGGTACTTCAGCTCCAAAGGGGTTGTGTGAGGGTGCTCCTTCCCCTTGCATCATATTTTGCATTCTACCGATTTGTTGCAATTGTTCATGCGATAGCGTGAGATTGAGGTTTAATCCAAGTTTCCTTAACTTTGAATCGAGTTGTAATTGAGGAAATTGCATGTTGTTAATTGCAAGCATACCCTCAAAGGGTTTTAGGATTTTTTCGATCTGTTCTATATTAGAGATGATCTCAGCTCTTCTGATCGTAGAGGCAACGATATAGCCCAAGACTTTACGGAAAGCGGCTGGATCTACCAATCCTTCATTGAGGTCCCCATGTTCATCTATATTAAAGATATGCCCCTTTCTATCTGTCAGTCCTCCATGGTATAAGAGGTTAAACATTATATCAGCTTCTAACTCTTCTTTAGCTTTTTGAAGTTGGTTCAACTGAGATTGTAATTGTAGGACAGCTTCTTGTTGGGTCGAAAGAGGCTGGTCTTTGTCGTCTGTTTGGTTCCCTTTTGGCGATACCTGGGGTACTTCTTCCATTCGGGCTTTTTCTTGATCAAAAGCAGAAAACATCTCTTGAGGAATGGATTTGTACAAAAAATCTATCGCAGTTAATGCCATGGTATTCTTTGCTTGTGCCTGTTCAATTAAACTAAGGACTATCTTGCAGCACACTGCGATGTTTTCAGGAAGCCTTAAGTCCACATCAAGTTGAAGTTGACGAAGCTGTTCATCCAGCTTTAGCTCAGGGTGTGCAGCGTGGATCGGAGCTAAATGGGGTAAAAGACGTTCGACAAGAGTTTGAAGGTTGGCCACTTCAAGAGAGAGTTGGACATTAGCATCGACCAAAGCTGTTTGTTCAATCTTGGTTGTTGTATTTTCAGTTGCCGATAATTTTGCGTAGTTCTCTTTAGCAAGTTGTAATGCTTCCTCAGCACTCTTTAGCTTGGCCTGTACAGCCTTGTACTCTTTATCCCCTGCTTGCCTTGCCTTCAAGGAATGATAGGCTACGACCTCCTTGAATGCTTTGTTAATATGGTCTTCATCGAAAGAGATCGAATTGTTATAAAAGAGTTTTCTCACAACATTCATGAAGATCTGGGTGATGAACTGGAACCAAGTGTTGGTTCTTTGTGAAGAGATGAATAGCCTACCATTGTATACAGCTAACTCAGGTTTTTGTTTGGCGTCTCGCAGCAGATCGTAATGGGCCACCATTGTAACGTTATGTTGAAAATTTAGGCCGAAGGGGGGGGCAGGTGTGTGACTCATGTAGGTTCCTTAAAGATTAAACTTGTTTATGGCCAAAGCGGGATAGATATTCGGCATAAGGGCCTTGGAAAAAGCGGATGCCGCCTGGTTCAAAAGCGATGATTTTAGTGGCTACTGTATCGATCAAAGTCCTGTCGTGGCAGGCCACGATGACAGTCTCTTTGTATTCGTTAAGGCCCCAAGATAGGGCAGATACCGATTCTAGATCAAGGTGGTTGTTCGGTTCGTCAAGAATAAGGACATTGTGCTCTTGCATCATCATGTAGGCCAGGATGAGGCGGGCAGTTTCCCCCCCAGATAATGTTTTTAATGGTTTAAACGCATCATCTCCAGAAAAGAGCATCTTACCCATGGCAGAACGGATATCCTGGTCATAAACCCCCTTTCTAGCATTCCGAAGCCAGTCATAAGCTGTTTCTGCTTCCGATTTATCAAGGATATCTCGGTGATCTTGAGGGAAGTAGCTGATCATTACCTGGTGACCATACTGGATTTTCCCCTTATCAGGTTCCAAAGCACCAGCTAACATTTTAAGTAGGGTCGATTTACCAAGGCCGTTCGGCCCGATGACGCCAATTTTGTCCCCTTTATCGATTTCTGCACTAAAATGTTTGATCACTTCATGGTCTCCATAGCCTTTGCAGAGGTCTTCGATTCGGAAAACAATTTTTCCGGCCGATTTATCTGTCGGGATGAAGCGGATGTAGGGCCTTGCGATATTCGACTTCTTTTGGTCTTGAGGCTGAAGCCTATCGATCTCTTTTAGGCGGGATTGTACTTGGCTGGCCCGAGTGCCGGCCCCGAATTTGGCAACAAAGTCTTTTAACTGAGCAATTTTCTTCTCTTTCGACTTAGCATCTTGATCTGCACGTTCTCTGACAGCAGTTTTTGTGTCGACCATCGCATCGTAGTTGCCTGGATAGAGAATGATGGTTTCGTAGTCGATGTCGGCAATGTCGGTTGTGACAGAATTTAAAAAGTGTCTGTCGTGGCTTGTGACAATGAGAACCCCCTTGTAATTGAACAAGAAGTTTTCAAGCCAAGAGATCGCCTCTAGGTCCAAATGGTTGGTCGGTTCATCCAGAAGAAGGGCTTGTGGGTCGCCAAAGAGAGCCTGGCACAGCAACACCTTGAACTGCATGTCGAGCGGAATCGTCCCCATTTTCCGGTCGAGGAAGTCTTGTGGAAGCCCCATCCCTCTTAGCAAGGTTTCAGCATTGGCCTCGGCAGAATAACCATCTTCTTCAGCAATGATCCCTTCCAATTCCCCTAGGCGCATCCCAACATGATCATCGATCTCTTTCTCATAGAGAGCATCTCTTTCTTGCAGGGCGTCCCAAAGCCTTTTATTGCCCTGAACAACAACATCGAGTACTTTTTCATCGTGATAGTCTTCAATGTTTTGCCGGAGGATGCCCACCCTTTCAGGTAGATAAACTTTTCCAGATGTGGCCTCATTTTTACCAGCAATGATTCCAATCAAAGTAGATTTTCCAGAACCGTTTGGACCTGTTAGACCGTACCGTTTTCCTTTTACGAATGTGGCCGTCACATCTTCAAAAAGGACTCTTCCTGGAATTTTTTTAGTGATTTTGTCGAGTGTGATGGTCATGTAGGGGTATCCTCAAGCTTGGCTCTCGGGTGAGCAGAGTCGTAGACTTTTTTCTTTAGTTTAGGCGAGACGCGTGTGTAAATCGTCGTCGTTGCAAGGCTGCTGTGTCCAAGCAACGCTTGGATCGTTTTTAAGTCCATCCCATTTTCTAGCCAATGGGTGGCAATCGTATGTCGTATGGTGTGGGGTGTCACTTTTCCGGCCAATCCGGAGGCGGTCAAATACTGATCAAAATTTCGGTCGACAGAACGGGCTGAGAGGCGTGTCCCATGCCGGTTCAAAAATATTGCTTTCGGATCTTGTTCTTTGGCATGTCCATCGATATCTAAATACCGTTCAGGGTGTTCTAAATAAGTTTTTAGCCAGGTTGCGCAACCGTCTGTAATGGGGACAATCCGTTCCTTTTTTCCTTTCCCCATGAGGCGGACCTCTTGGTTTTCAATATCAAGGTCTTCCCGGTTGAGTCCAACCAACTCACTGACACGGAGGCCAGAGCTATAAAGGAGTTCCATCATCACTCGGTCCCGCATCCCTAGATAGGAACTGGTATCTGGCTGTGAGAACAGTTTTTTAACCTGCTCCATCCCTAAGGAAGCAGGTATTTTCTTTTCTAATTTCGGAGTCTCAATCGTTTCTGTGGGATTATTCTTTGTCAGTCTTTGTCCTTCTGCAAAACGGAAAAAACTTCTTAATGCTGCAAGCTTGCGGACAACCGTCCTTTTTTGTTGGTGAGATTCAGATAAATGGGCTAAAAAGCGACGGACAACCAATTTATCAATTTTTTCCAGAGGTAAAAGGGCATCAAAAGCTGTGGCTCTGTATTGCTCTGGGGCCATGTGGCTTATTTTAGGTGCTAATTTTTCTTTGGATAATTGGGGATGCCAATCTTTTTCGAGGAAATTTTTAAACGCGTTCAAATCGATCGCATAATTGCGAACGGTGTGGCTTGAAGCTCCTTTGATCCCTTTGAGGTGGGTGAGGAAAAGATGGGCGGCGGGTGAGAACATGGTCATATCGTAAAAAATTAACCTCTTTTGGGGAAGGGGTAGACAGAGAAGTCGTCGGCTGCAAAAGCGTTGGGGAAAATGGTACGGGCCTCTTCTTGAAAAGGGGCGCTTTCTAGATAACGTGCTGAGTAGTGGGTGAGTACTAATTGCTCCACTTTTGCCTCAGCGGCCAGTTTTGCCACTTGTAAGGCAGTCATGTGAAAATGGGAGTGGGCTAACTCTTTTTCACTTTCTAGATATGTACTTTCAGCTAATAGAATTTTAGCACCCTGCGCAACTTTTAAGGCTCCATCGCAAGGCCGTGTATCGAGAACGACCGAAGCCACATCTCCCTTACGGAGATAACTGACCTCATCGAGGTAAACTGTTTTGTCACCAATGACAATTTTCCCCTCTTTTTGAAGTTGTTTAACTGCCGGGCCAAAAATTCCTTTTTCATGGAGTTTTTCTTTATAGAATTTGGTCTCGTCGTTTTCTTTGATTCTGTAGCCGAAATTTTCAATTCCATGTTGAAGCCGGTAGGCTTCTATGGAGAATCCCCCATTTGTGTCGATGATTCCTTCTGAATCGATCGGGTGTTCAATCACTTCAATCGTCTCGTGGTAGCTGGTTCCATAACGGAGCCGGTCGAAGAATTTTTTACCAGAAGCAGGGTAGTAGACATGGACCTGTTTGACCTGATCGAGGTTTAGTCGCATCAACATGGAGCCAAGTCCTAGGGAATGATCGCCGTGGAAATGGGAGATCAAAATACGGGTGACTGCAGTGGGCGGAACATTGGCATAGATGAACTGTCTTTGGGTTCCTTCACCTGGATCGACTAAAAATCCCTCTCCATTCCAGCGAAATAGATAGGCACCGTGGTTTCGTGTCCGTGTTGGGTGTTGGCTCGATGTTCCTAGAACAATCAGGTCTCGTTTACTCATGGTTCCGACTATCTTACCACAAGGGGGAGGTAAGAGAACAGGATCAAAAGGGGTCTCAGTGTTTGCTAGTTTAGACATGAGATATAATTATTTATTTTAATTATTAACGTCTGTTATTACTTAGTTTTATTTGGGAGATTTCATGAGTAATTTGATAAATAGTGGACTAAGCCTAGCTTCTCATTTTAGAAGCAATAAAAAGCAAAATCATATCTGAAGGTGAAAGTACGAACGGACGGCCCACTTTGATCGGTGCGACCAATATGAGCGGCGTTATCAGTGATAAATTCAAAGATGATGCTTTAGGACGAAGGTTCCAGACAGTGATGTTGAAGGAGCCGGGTGGTGCTGAAATGCTCGAAATTGTGAAAAGGAAATACCCAGACGAGGTGATCACAAAAGAGGTTAGAGAATGCCTTTATAGCCTTAAAAGTAAGCTTCGACCTAAATTTTCTGATCCCGATGCGACCCTTTTTCTCATGGAAGACCTAAAAGTTTGGTATGAGATGAAACGGCAAAGAGAGGGGGCAACTAGGGTTGCAATCCATCTTGAACATTTAAAAGAGTACTTAGAGGAAAACTATTTTGTGAGACATGTGAAAGTTATTGGTGGCCCCTTCTTGGGCTTGCAAAGCCTGTTGTCAAGCTCATTGAAAAGAGGCTTACATTCTTTCAGTGGACCTGTTTCAAAGCGCAATCACTCTTCAATCGTCTTTTTATAGGGGATTGGCTTCCCTATCCAGCAGATGAGATAGAAGTTGAAGCGGCTATCCCTACAAAAATGCCAACCAGCAAAAGGGCTAGATCTGAAGCCTCTTTGACAAGGGAAAAGGAGGTAGAGTTTGAGGGTGTAAAGGAATTGAAGGCAATGGCTAAGGAATTTGCTTCAAGCCCATTCGGAGGGTTCCTCCGTATGGCTACTGGGTTAGACTTAAACAGTATGATCGATAGCCTTTAACTTGCTTTAGACACAACTGAGGGGGCTATTTTCCCTAGGGCTAAGCCAGATAAAAGGCCAAAGATGTGGGCCGTGTTTGCTAGGCCCAAGGAGATTTTAATGGGCGAAAAAAGGGTGACCGTCTCAAAAAGGGCGGCACCAAAAATGAAAATAAAGGTGACCGTGAACAGAGAGGGAGGCAGAGGATAATGGACCCCTTGCTTTTGATCCATGTAAGCATAGCCAAAAAGGCCCGAAATAACCCCTGAGTAGCCAAAAAAATGGAGCCCTGTCATCAGATATTGGGCCGTATTGGATAAAATCCCAAACATCAAGGTGAGGATAAGGTACTTCCAGATCCCCGTTCTTTCTTCAACAGCTCGTCCTAGAGCAATCAGCCAAAAAAGGTTAAAAACAAGATGCCACAATTCGATGTGGATCAAGGCTGGGGTAAAGGTTCTCCACACTTGTCCTTCCGATATTTTTTCAAACCAAGGGGCTTCCGGAAGATGATAGCCTAAGAATTCAGGCAAAAAACCTTGCCAGATCTGCTCTTGGGCAATTTTTTTAAAATAAGCGGGGGGGATCTCTTCAAGATGGTTCCAAACTTCTAACCCATAATCGTGCGTCAAAAGGTCGATTATGTCGTAAGCCGCGGGCCAATCGTAGAAAAGGACCTTTTCTATTGGGCTTGAACTAATAGGGACAGAAAAGATGGTCTTTTGCAGTTGGGGTGGTGCCTGATGGCTCGTCAGGTTGATCAAAACCGTGAGACACACCATCAAAGCTGCAAGGAGATAGGATATTTTCACTTCAGCGACTTGATTTTGGCGATCACTTCTGAGGTGGAAAGATTCGGTATCCTATCAACCAAGTGAAGTCGGCCACCATTTCTTAAGACAACTTCGGCTTCGATGCAATTGCCCCCATACTCTGCCCCGTTGACGTGTACATGGGGGGCTATTTTTTCTAATAGGGCTCGTGGATCAAGTTCATCAAACCAGGTGAGGTAATCGACAAATTCAAGCGCTGCCATCAGTTGCAGTCGATAATTTAAGGAGATAATAGGACGATCGGGGCTTTTATACCCACGGATCGATGCATCAGTATTTAAAGCAACCAACAGGATATCCCCCTGCTGTTTAGCCTGATGGATAATATAAAGATGGCCTGCCTGCAGTAGGTCAAAAGAACCGTTCAAGGTGACAATCGTTTTCCCCTGCTCTTTCCACTCTTTCACTTTTTTGGCTACATCGTGTGGTGCAATATATTTTTTATGGGCCTCTTCGGCCCAGGTCTTATTTCCCATAAATAAACACTTTATCAAACTTGAACTTAAAAATCAGGGGTGTGGAAAGGAGGTTGAGTTGTAAAGATTTCTTAACATCCCTCTTAATTATAAAAAAATATTCCCATTGTCTACTGACAAGGAGACAATGAGGTGTTGTATGAGCGGTATTGGTGGTGCGGGTTCAAATCCTTTCAAAGATACTCCATTGAGTGGAGAGAAACTACCGACATATGAAGAAAGTCAACAAGAAGCTGCAAATCAGCCCCTTCCACCATCTCCTACAAGAGAAACAAGCGATTTAAAAGTTAGAACCTTATCGCCTAAATCAGAGGTGAGTAGCGATCTTAGACACTTTGACATTAAGAAATTTAAAGCAGCTCAAGATACCAACGCTAGGGTCAAAGAAGTTCGTTTGCAACAAAAGGCTCTTCATCCTTTACAAATGGAGAAACTTGAATCAAGCGCTAAAGAAGTCATGGGGAATTCTTATAAATTGGAGCTTTTTTACATATATCAAAAGGAAAAAGCTATTACTGAGAAACATCCAGGCGAAGGTAATATTCTTTTGAGAATTTTTAATCGTCGAAATGGAAAAGAATTGGAAAAAATTGAAGGTGAGATTGGAAAGCCTGAAGACATAGAAAGGAGAAATGAATTTAAAGCAGCGACTCGTGAGCTTTTCCAGAATGTCAATGACCAAATAGAAAGTCGGATGAAATATGTTCAAAAGGTATTTGATAGATCCTCTTCCGAGGAGAAAGCTTCTCTTCGAAATGACTATGCGCGCCTCGAGGAGTTAAAGGGTAAAGTTTCTGATTCATACAAGATATTTTTAAAGGACTTAAAAAAACCTTAAATTGTTTTAGCTTTAAAATGCCAAGCCTCGTGTGTGGCTGTGAAATTAAATATTATTTTATATTTAGATATTTCAAATTACGCTTTAGCATTTGGAGTGCTTTTGAGTCCTCTTTAGATTTGTTATTAAGGCGTTTTTCGAGCTTTCTTTTATGAAAGCGAAACAGGAAAGCAGGAGACACAAGCAGAATTTGGCTAAGTGAAAAAACAGTCCAGGAGGGATGAAATATATCGGCCTTCAGGCCTATTTGAACTATGCGGATTTTTGCAAGTATCTCTCCCGTTTTGTTATTTTCAAAACCCAAAGCGGGATAAAAAGGTGTTTTTAGAAGGTGATCCCGGGGAAGGCGATTTTGACAACCTGGTCGTAGTGGTCTACTAGATGGATGTCGATCCCTTTTTTGATCTCTTCTGACAGCTCATCCAAATCCCGTGCATTATCTTTGGGGAAAATCAGAGCTGTTAATCCAGAGCGTCTTGCTGCGACTAATTTTTCCTTCACACCACCAATTGGCAAGATCCTTCCTGTCAAGGTTAGCTCTCCTGTCATCCCTAAATCGGCTAACACAGGGGTGTCGGTCAAAAGGGATAAGAGGGCTGTGACCATCGTGATACCGGCAGAGGGGCCATCTTTTGGGGTGGCTCCTTCCGGAATATGCATATGGACTTGGGATTTTTCGAAGAAAGTGTAACCCGGCGCATAACGGTGTAGGGCACTGTGAAGGTAGCTCCAGGCGATTTGAGAAGATTCCTTCATCACATCGCCGGCCTGTCCGGTCAGTTTCATCTCAGTCTTTTCGCCAGGCACTTTAACCGCTTCGATGTAAAGGGTAGCCCCACCAAGAGAGGTCCAGGCAAGACCTGTGCAAACACCAACAGGGGTTGTTTCGTAAAATCTGTCAGAGGTGTAAATAGGTTTCCCTAGATAATGTTGCAGATTGTCTTTGCCGATTTTCCGAGTTGTTCTAATCGTCGTTTTTTTCTTTTTCTCTTCTTCTTGGACAATTTCTAAAGCCACTTTTCGCATGACTTTTTTAAGATTATTTTCCAAGCTTCTTACACCAGATTCACGTGCATAGCCGTTGATGATGGTTTTAAGAGCCTCTTGCGAAATGCTGATGTCTTTTGCTTTAAGCCCCATCAATGTTCGGTTTTTGGGGATCAAGAACTTGTTTGCAATTTGGATTTTTTCTTGGAGGATATAACCAGACAGTCTTAACGTCTCCATCCGGTCTTTTAGCGGTTCAGGAACAGTGTCAAGAACGTTGGCTGTAACGATGAACAAGATGTTTGATAGATCAACCCGTACGTCTAAATAATGATCTAGAAACTCTTTGTTTTGTTCGGGGTCAAGAACTTCAAGTAAAGCAGAAGCCGGGTCTCCATGGAAGCTGGAGCCCATTTTGTCAACCTCGTCCAACATGATGACAGGGTTTGTGGTTTGGCAAGATTTAAGAGCTTGAACCAATTTACCAGGCATAGCCCCAATGTAGGTTCTACGGTGCCCTTTGATTTCAGCTTCGTCTCTCATGCCGCCTACAGAGAAGCGGAAAAACTTTCTACCGAGAGCCCTGGCTATACTTTTTCCAATGCTTGTTTTCCCCACTCCTGGAGGGCCGACTAAGCATAAGATGCTCCCTTTCACGCCGCCGGTCAATTTTCCGACGCCAATGAATTCCAATATCCGTTGCTTGATATCTTCAAGACCCCAATGGTCTTCACTTAGAATCTTTTCTGCAGCATGCAGGTTGTGCACATCTTTCGATTGGATACCCCAAGGCAAGATAGTCAACCAATCAAGATAGCCGCGGGTAACGCCATATTCAGCTGATTGAGCGTCCAATGTCGAAAGCTTATCAAGCTCTTCATTGATTGCTTTTTGGACATCTTCTGGAACTTTTCGTTCTTTGAGACGACCTTCAAATTTTTCCCGATCGCCGGTCTTGTCATCCCGTTCGATTCCAAGCTCTTTTTTGATCGTTTTGAGCTGCTCTTTTAGGAAAAATTCTTTTTGATTTTTTGAGATAGCCGTCTCGATCTTTTGATTGATGCTATTTTGAAGCTTACTGAGGTCGAGTTCTTTTTTGAGGATCTGAAGCGATTTGTTGATCCGCTCGACAATTTCAAAAGTTTCAAGAATGTCTTGAAGCTCGTCGCGGGAAGCGGTGGTGAGGGCAACAGAAAAGTCGGCCAATTTTCCCGGTTCGGTGAAGTCAGAATGACCAAGGAAAATTTGAAGTTCTTCTTTGAAGATCGGGTTGACCTTCAAGAGCTCTTTGATGGTCGAGATGATGCTCATTGCGTAAGCTTTCAGCTCGTTATTGACCTCTTTAGGTTCCTCGTAGATGTCAACGCTTGCTCGAAGGGTTTTTTCTCCCTTGATCTCTTTACGGAGAACCATCCTTTTTTCCATGTTGAGGACGAGCTGGGCTCCTCCTTTGTCAACAGGGAGGATGCGCAAAATCCGAGCCAGAACGCCGACTGTATGGAGCTCGTCATAGCTGACCTTCTCAGGGACGGCCCCTTCTGACTTTGTCAATACAAGGCCTAGGCACTTGCCCTCTTCTTTAGCTGCCACTTTCAACATTTCATAGAAAGGGCCCGGCTCAATGTAAATCGGGGCCGCCATGCCTGGAAAGAAAGGACGTTTATTAAGCGGGAGGAGGAACAACTCTCTTGTACCAGTCAATTCTTCGAGAGGTAGGAGGTTACCCTCTTCCATAGAAATTATTGCGTTATCATCATTCATCATGAATAAAATAGACTATTTGAACTAATATCCACAATTAGTATGGATTCCGATTACGTAAATAAAATACTTCAGTCTAAGGCATATGCTCGCTATGTCGATAAGACTCAGGTAGCTTACCTCATAGAGAACGATCACATCACCAAGCGAGGGCTCCATGTTCAGATGGTCAGCCGTCTATCAAGAGAGGTGGGGGGAGCGCTTGGTTTAAATTTAGATTTGATCGAGGCGATTTCGCTGGGGCATGATGTTGGTCACCCTCCCTTTGGTCACGAAGGGGAGGAGTACCTGTCTCAATTGTCGATCGAACGGGGAAATGGCCCTTTTGCCCATCCTTATCAATCTTGCCGTTTATTGAGTCTGATCGAACCGCTGGACCTTCCGCTGGAGGTACATGATGGGTTTCTTTGTCACGATGGGGGATTGTCCGACCCGATTTATAAGCCTGTGGAAAAAACTTTGGCCGATCACAAAAGAGAGCTGCAGGAAAGGAAAAGGCATCCCGATGGGAATCTATGGCCGATGACATTAGAGGGTTGTGTTGTCAAAGTGTGCGATACGATCAGCTATGTTTCACGCGATTTAGAAGATGCGATCACTTTAGGGATCATCAAAAGAGAAGAGATCCCAAAAACTTCCTTAGGTATTCGTGGGAGAGAAATTGCAGAGACTTTGAGAAAAGATATCATCCGGGCAAGCAGAGGGAAGCCTTACTTGGAAGTTTCTGAGAATCTCTTTGAAGATTTGAAAACTCTTCGCAAATTCAATTTTACAAATATTTATCATTACCCAGCTCTGAAAGTTGAGTCGGTCAAAATTAAAAATGCTTATCAGTTGCTGTTTGATGCCCTTTTGGCAGGTTATCGATCACAAGGGAAAGAGAGCGCATTATTTAAAGATTTTCTTCATAACAAGCCCCGTTTTTATCTTGAGCAGTCAAACGACATTGAACAGGTGATCGATTACATAGCAGGGATGACCAATTCCTTCTTTCTAAAACAGGTGAACCGTTTCTTAGTGCCCTCAACAATTGCCTGGGAAATATGAAGCTCCTGTTAGATGCCAGTTTTTTAGAGGGGGTGATCGCCTTGTATGAGGGGGATCGAGTGATTCAAGAGGCAAAAGTGCCCCTTGGACCTTTAGCAGAGGAAGATTTAGCTGTTTATTTAGAAGCATTTTTAAAAGAAGAGATCTCTGGTTTTGCCCTTGGAGTAGGTCCTGGCTCTTATACAGGGATGCGTGTAGCTGCTGCGTTGATTCTGCCGCTGGCCTATGCAAAAGGGCTTCCGCTCATCACATTTTGTTCTCTTCAGGGGATTTCAGCCACAAAAACGGTGGTTGTTGATGGGAAGCGGGGCCTTTTTTATGTGTTGGATGGGGGCAAAGTTTCGGTTTTACCTCTTTCTGAGCTTCCTACACATTTTGTTTCGCCAAGCCCTTTAAAAAAAATCTACCCTTCGTTAGAAGGGCATAACATAGAACAATCACCCTTCAAAACAGAAAATCTCCTGTCTTACCTCCAAAAAAAGTGGGAAGAGGGCCATTTTGTGTCCCCGCTTGAGGTCAAGCTCAACTACATGCAACAAGCAGGTTGAAGTTTAACGATCAGCTGAAGTAGAATGGGTGACTTACTTTCAAACTTGAGGAAGTTTTTTAGAATGACACTTGTAAAGGTCCGCCAAGGCGAATCCATTGATAAAGCATTGAGAGCTCTCAAAAAGAGGCTTGATAAAGAAGGGGTTATGAAAACGGTGAAAGCTCATCGGTTTTATGCAAAACCTTCAGTTAAAAAAAGAGCTAAAGCGAAAGCTGCTTTGAAGTTCCGCAAGCGCTAAAAAAGTTGCAGAACGTTTTTGTGCATAAGCCTGTTATGTCTGACAGGCTAGCTGTATAAACTTTGCAATTTTCTATAAAAACTCTTAAAATCTATTTACCGTAAAATCTTGCGAGGTACCTACATGGCGGATTACTATTCCCTTTTAGAAGTCCAAAAAACGGCAACGCCTGACGAGATCAAAAAAGCTTATCGCAAGCAAGCACTCCGTTTCCATCCTGACAAAAATCCCGGCAGTCCTGATGCTGAAAAGAAATTCAAAGAAATTTCTGAAGCTTATGAAGTCTTAAGCGATGCCAAAAAGAAAGAGATGTACGACCAGTATGGCAAAGAGGGCGTGCAAGGGATGGGGGGCTTTGGTGGTCATGGCGGCCCTCAAGGTTTTGCTTCTATGGAAGATGCCCTCCGTACGTTCATGGGGGCTTTTGGCGGCGGTGGCGGTGGAGAAGGGATCTTCGACACACTCTTCGGCGGCGGCGGTGGTGGACGATCAGAAGGTTTTGGCGGTCAAAGGATGCACCGTCAGGGGGCCAGTAAGAAGGTTAACATCACGATCTCTTTTGAAGAGGCTGCAAAAGGGACCGATAAAGAGTTAGCTATTCAAAATTATGTGACGTGTCACAGCTGTCATGGAAAAGGGACTAATTCGTCAAACGGTGTGAAGACTTGCCAACAGTGCCGTGGCCAAGGTCAAGTGTTTGAGCAACGTGGCTTTTTCAGTATGACAACGGTGTGCCCAACCTGTCAAGGTGAAGGGCATGTCATCACCGACCCTTGCAAAGCTTGTCACGGAGAGGGTGTCGTTAAAGAAAAGCATACAGTACGAGTGCCGATTCCTGCGGGTGTCGATTCTGGGATGCGGCTGAAGTTAACAGGTCATGGAGATGCAGGTCCCAATGGTGGGCCAGCAGGTGACCTTTATGTTTTCATCACTGTCAAACCTCACGAAATTTTTCAAAGAGAAGGGAACGATCTCCTGTTAGATCTCCCGATCAGTTTCACAGAAGCAGCGCTTGGCTGCAAAAAAGATGTCCCTTCCCTATTTTCTCATACCTGCAGGTTAACAATTCCTACAGGGACTCAGAATGGGAAACTTTTCCGTGTCAAAGGAGAAGGTTTTCCTAATGTCCATGGGCATGGAAAAGGGGATCTATTGGTCAAACTATTTGTTGAAACGCCTAGCGACCTTACACCGAAACAAAAAGCGTTGCTTGAAGAATTCCAGTCGTTAGAAACACAGGACAACTTCACAAAGCGCCGTTCATTTTTGGATAAAATCAAGGGCTTCTTCGCCTTCTAAGCTTTTTAGATTCATGACGAAGAACACGAAGAGACGTAGGCGCGAAGGTAAAGAGTTCCTATTCAAGAAAAAGAACGAAATATCTTTGCTCTCTAAAGATTAAGTTACCTTCGTGTCTTCGTGTTCTTCGTCATGAATCTGGAACTTATGACCCCATTTCTGTTGCGCGCTAGAGATAAACTGAAATTTAAGGTAATATTCCCACTTTGTGAGAGTAATTTTATGGCTACAACGTCACGCAGATTCCGTCCTAAACTGTTTTCGGAAGTGCTCGGTCAAGAGCCTGTTGTCCAAGCATTCAAAAATGCTATTAAGTCAGGAAGACTTGCTCAGGCTTACCTCCTTTCAGGGGAACGGGGGACGGGGAAAACGACATTAGCCCGTCTGATTGCAAAAGCAATCAATTGCACTTCTCTTTCCGAGGAGGGAGAACCTTGTAACCAGTGTTCTTCCTGCATCGATATCACAAATGGATGCTCTTTAGATGTGATCGAGATAGATGGTGCTTCCCATCGTGGAATTGATGATGTTCGCCTCATCACCGAGGGTATTGCCTTTCGGAGTGGTCCAAAGACCTACAAAGTCATCATCGTGGACGAGGTCCACATGCTGACCAAAGAGGCTTTTAATGCTCTTTTGAAAACATTAGAAGAGCCGCCCCCTCGTTCCCTTTTCCTCTTTGCAACAACCGAAGCTCACAAAGTCCTTCCTACCATTATCAGCCGGTGCCAAAGGTTTCAACTTCAGAGGATACCCCGCCCTTTACTGATTCAAAAGCTGACACACATTGCAAACGAATTGGGAATGACAGTTGAGCCGCAGGCGCTCCACAGGATTGCCGATCGGGCTGAAGGGGGGATGCGAGATGCAGAATCCCTGTTTGACCAGGTGGCAGCTTTTTCTGAAGGAAAAGTGACTGAGAAAAGTGTGGAAGAGGTGTTTGGCTTACCCCCTCTTGAGGCCTATTTGCGGCTCGATAAGGCTGTGTCCGAAGGGGATTTTACCTACCCGTTTGTTTTGGTTGAGGAGCTTTACCAGAGTGGAAAACATCTGATCCACTTCTTTGAAGGGCTTGTCGACCATTTCCGGACCATTGTGAAAGGGATGCTACAAACCCAACAACACCCTGCCTATAGACTAGAACAGGCTTTATCCCTTTTTTCAGAATTGGTCAAAAGACAAGATCAATTTAGACAGGCCCACCATCCTCGTATTTTCTTGGAAGAAACCCTTCTCCATATCATCCGAAGTCGTTATCTATTGCCTGTCGATTTGCTTGTCAAAAAATTGGAAGCATTGGAAAAATCCCATCCGCAACCCGCTGTTGTCACCTCATCGCAGCCTGTGGATCTGGTCGAACCGATCAAAGCCGACCCTGCGCCAAAGATGCAAGTGCCCCCTGTGGCGGGCGTCGAAAAACCACAAATAATGGTGAATGCCCCAAGAGAAACTCATCTTTTTACAGCCAAAGAAGAAACTCTGCTGCAGTTTGCAGCCGTTGAGCTAGAAGGGGTTTTGAAGAGGTAATCCTTTTCAAAGGGTGTTATGAGTTGGTTACACGAATTTAAAGCATTTGCCTTGAAAGGGAACATGATCGTCGCCTTCACCATCTTCGTGGTGATCAAGTTCATGAACCGTTGGCTTGGCTCAAGCTGAAGATCACTGGCGAAGAGGTGAAGAAGTTAGTTACTTTAAGCGATTTTCTTATCGCTTGAGCGGATGACAGTGGGAGCTTGGTGTTCTGTGATGCACTCTTTATCAAAGATCACCTCTTTGACTGTGTCATCGGTAGGGATTTCGAACATCAGATCCCGCATGTAATTTTCTAAAATCATCCTAAGAGCCCGTGCCCCGGTCCCAGTTTCTTTGGCTTTTTGTGCAACCGCTAACAAAGCCTCTTGGGTAAAAGAAAGTTTCACGCCGTCCATCTCAAAAAGGGCCTGGAATTGTTTGATGATCGAGTTTTTAGGCTCGGTCAGAATCCGGACTAGGTCTTCAACAGAAAGTTCGTTGCAGTTCACTACAGAATGAAATCGACCTACAAATTCGGGGATCATCCCATACTGAATCAAATCTTCAGGCTCAGCCTTTGATAGCAACATATTACGGTCCATCCCATCAACAGAAGCCCCTTCTTTCACATCATTGCTAAAGCCGATCGTACTTTTTCCAAGTCTCCGTGCAATCACATTCTCTAAGTTAACAAAGGCGCCACCTGCAATAAACAAAATATTTTCAGTGTTGACCTTGATATATTCTTGATGGGGGTGTTTACGGCCCCCTTTAGGAGGGACGTTTGCGATTGTTCCTTCGACAATTTTCAACAGGGCTTGTTGAACACCTTCACCTGAAACGTCGCGTGTGATCGAAACGTTAGAGGTCGTTCTGTTAATTTTGTCGATCTCATCAATATAGACAATGCCAAGTTCTGCCCTTGCAACATCGTAATCGACGCTTTGCAATAGCCTTAGGATGATATTTTCGACATCCTCTCCGACATAACCTGCTTCAGTTAGCGTTGTCGCATCAGCAATAGCAAAAGGGACATCCAAAATTTGGGCTAATGTCCGAGCTATCAACGTTTTCCCAGAACCTGTTGGCCCAAAAAGGAGAACATTGGATTTGCCAAATTCTACTTGATCAGACAGATTTCTGTTGTGGACACGCTTGTAGTGGTTATAGACAGCTACAGAGATCGACCGTTTTGCATTATCTTGCCCAACGATGTACTCATCGAGCTTATTTTTGATCTCAAGTGGTTTTAAAACTTTGAACTGGATCGGAGCAGCCTCTCCCCCTTTCTTTTCTTTAAGAGGGGTAGCGGCAACTGTTGAGTCGTTTGGCTTATCAATGATCCCACTGCACAAACGGACACATTTGTCACAGATGTAGACATCGGGCCCCGATATAAGCTTTTCGACCTGTTCTTCACTTCTACCGCAGAAGGAGCATTCCAGTTTTTTTTGTTTATCTGACATTTAGGTGACCGATCTTGGTATAATAACTTCGTCTATAAGTCCGTATTCTAGAGCTTCTTGTGGACTCATGTAGTAATCTCTTTCGGCATCTTTTTTGACCCGTTCGACTGTTTGTCCTGTGCACTCTGCTAAAATGTCGTTCATCAAACTTTTGATGAAGAGGATCTCTTTTGCTTGCAGTTGGATGTCGGCACTTGTTCCACCCACGCCACCGATAGGTTGGTGGATCATGATCCGGCTATGAGGCAAAGCTTTACGCTTCCCTTTTGTGCCGGCTGCCAACAGCAAAGCGCCCATTGAGGCTGCTTGACCGATGCAGTAGGTATTCACAGTGACGCCAAGATATTTCATGGTGTCGTAGATGGCCATCCCTGAGGTGATCATTCCACCAGGCGAGTTGATGTAGAGGTGGATATCCTTCTTAGGGTCTTCCATTTTCAAGAAGAGGAGCTGTGCAACAACTACGTTGGCTACATGGTCATCGATCTCTGTGCCGATAAAGATGATACGGTCTTTAAGCAGGCGGGAGTAGATATCCATTGATCGTTCACCACGACCAGTATCTTCAATCACGTAGGGAGTTAACGAGAGGCGAGGCCGCTTTTCTTCTTCAAACATCATAATTTCCTTCTAGGTAAACTGGTACCCGCTTATACCAGCCCGGCTACTGTCCAATCAAGAGAGAAGGATACCATGTTTCCTACTTGTTCGGAAACAGATGGGGTTTCAGGGCTTTTAAAATTCATCATGAAGGACACGAAGGTAAAAATTTCCTTTTCAAAGAAGAAAGAGATTCTTTTCTAAAGAATCAAGTTACCTTCGCGTTCTTCGTGATGAATCTATCGATTACCAAATAGCCTGGATGGCCAATGTGGTACCGAGTTTCAGAGACTCTTCCACTTTTGTCCGCGCTTCTTTTGCAGAAATGGTATTGATGACAGCTTTAATGTGCGGCAATTGATGCAATCCGACTGACAATTCCCGTATTCCGAGGCCAATGAGTAAAGGAATCACTTTGGGATCGGAGGCAATCTCACCGCAGATTGAGACGGGCATACCGGCCTTTTTTGCCCCATCAACGATCGTTTTTAATAGCCTTATCATCGCTGGATGAAATGGGGAGGCCCCAGAAACCATCCCTGGCTTGTTCCTGTCGACAGCAAGTAAAAATTGTAAGAGATCGTTAGTGCCAACAGAGAAAAAATCACACTCATCCGACAGGCTATCTAAAATAAGTGCGGCGGAAGGGACCTCAATCATACATCCAAGACCGGTAAAGTCCCCGGAGGGTAGTCTTTCTAGCTCTAATTCTTTTTTTAGTTCCTTGATGATTCTCTTGGTTTCCAATAGTTCTTCTAACGAAGTGATCATCGGAATTAAAAATTTCAATTTTCCAAAGGGGGCTGCTCGAAGTAGGGCTCGGATCTGCTTTTTAAAGATGGGCAACTCTTGGAGGAGAAGGCGGATGGCCCTCAAGCCAAGAGCAGGGTTTTCTTCCGTATGATGTTCTTTGAGGATTGCACCCTTGTCTCCACCCAGATCAAAAGCGCGAATAACAACCGGTTTATCTTTGAGTCGGTCTAAAATTTCCTTGTAAATTGCAAATTGTTCTTCTTCAGTAGGAAGTTCATTGTCTTCCCCCAAGAGAAACTCCGTTCTAAACAGGCCGCAAGGAATGGGGGAATCGGGAAGGTCATCAACTGAGTCGACATTTAGAGAGAGGTAAACTGTTTCTCCGTCTAAAGTTTTTGGTGGGACAAAATCTTTTTTCTGAGATTTTTTTGCTAAATCTAGCCGCTGGATTTCGAGGCTATAATTTTCGAGGGTGTTTGCAAGGGGGGATACAATGACCTTTCCGCTGGCCCCATCTACTATCGTTTGAATGCCACTTTTTAGTTTTTTTGGATTCAATGGAAGTTGGGAGACGTAAGGAATCCCCTTTGCTTTTGCAATGATAGCAGTGTGGGAAGTCGCACCGCCCCGCTCTGTGACGATAGCTTTGACAAAGCCAGGTTGGATAGAGGCAACTTCGGAAGGGGTTAAATCGTAAGCAAAAAGGACAATCCCTTGAGGTAGATTGTCGAGCCGTTGCCGTATTTTTTTTCCTAAGTGCTTCATCACCCGTTCAGAAACATCTTGGATATCTCGGAACCGTTCTCGAAAAAAAGGATCCTCCATATTCTGAAATTGTTTTTCGTATGAGGCAAGCACTGTTTGTAAGACCGCTAAACTTTTTGAACGGCTTCTTCGAACTTCCCCTTCGACTTGGCTTGTGAAAATTGGGTCGTGGAGAAGTTCTAAGTGGGTATCTAAAACAGCAATAGCTTCATCTGCCCGTTCTTCTTTCAACTGTTTTTGTAACGTTTTAATCTCGAGAATCGAGGATTTAACCGCTTCTCTGTAACGTTTAATTTCAATAGAGACGTTTTCACGAGGTTGTTTTGAAGGGTCACTCTGCTTCTGCATTGAGGGGAGGAGGTAAAGCTCCCCAATTCCGATGCCGCGTGCTATAGGAGTTCCTTGAAAGACAAGCTCTGCTAAAGTCATAGGACGCTGATATCCTCAAGAGGGCTCTCCAGAACCCGCATCAACTTGGGTAAAATCGTCTGGGCATCATCCCCCTCGATCACAACAGTCAATTTCCCATTTTTTGGAACTGCTAAAGTCAAGATACTCAGGATACTTTTAGCGTTGATGGTGGTTTTTTTATAGGTGAATTGAACGCCACATTTGGCATGTTGAAGAATCCTGACGATGTTGGTTGCAGGGCGTGTGTGCAGACCCATCGGATTTTTGATTTTGACTTCCAATTCAATCCGATCTTTGGCAGGGCTATTCAACGTTTTCCTCTTTGTTAGATATGGTTTCTAGTAATTTTGATTGAAATTCTTTAGCCGAATGGTAACCAAGGAGCTTTAAACGGTGGTTAAGGGCAATCGTCTCTAACAATAAGACCACGTCACGCCCTGGTTTGACGGGCAAGATATGGCAGGGTATTGGGATGTCTAGGATCGACTCGGTTTTTTCTTCAATTCCGACCCGATCATAATATTTGCTGTCGTCCCACTCCTCGAGCTTAACAACAATATCGATAGATTTAGCTTCTCGTACGCAGACTGCGCCATAGAGATAAGCCACATTGATGATGCCGATGCCACGGATCTCCATCAAGTGACGGGTGAGGGCTATACCCCGCCCCTCTAAAAAGTTGGCTTCTTTCTTTTTAACCCTGACAATGTCGTCGGAAATTAGACGATGGCCCCGCTCAATCAGTCCAAGTGCCGCTTCGCTTTTGCCGACCGAAGATTCCCCTTGAATCAACACCCCAATTCCGAAAACTTCAACCAAAGTGCCATGGCAATCTATTGAGGGTGCAAATTCTTCTGCAAGTAAAAGGGTCAGTCTGCTTAAAAGATTCATTGTAGACATGCCGGCGCGTAGCAGCGGGATGCCCCTTTCTTCGCAAAGGTCCACGAGCTCTTTTGGTGATTTGTGTTTTCTCGCTACAATAACAGCAGGGGTTTGAGGAGAAAGAAGAGCTCTAAGCCTTGATTTTCTCGTTTTTGCGTCCAGGTCTTTCAAATAGTGAAATTCAAGCCGTCCAAAAATGAGTATCCTCTTATTGGCATACCCTTTCATGTAGCCTGCAAGACTGATGCCTGGACGATTAGCTTGGGGGACTAAAATAGTCCTCTGTAAGCCGGAAGACCCGGCCACAAGCTCAAGTTCGAGCCTCACACCATGCTGTTCAAAAAGATCTTTTACTCGATACATTAAGCCGTACGTTCCAAATAGAAGAAGAGCCAGTCTCCAAAAGTTGGGAAGGCCTGTATCTCTGCTGCAGCAAAGTTGCTTTTCAAAGGGGAAAGCGACTTTGTCATCTCAGAGTAGTAGGCATTGCCCATCTCTTGTTCAGGATACCAGTCTTCCAAAAAACATTGGTAACACCTTGTTCCAAACGATTCATAAAAAGGATAGAGATGTTTGGGGTTTAACGCGACCCCTTCTTCCAGAAAAATCGGATCTCTCTCTTCAAGTCGAGTTGTAAAAGTGTTATAAGTGTTCTTCAGGTCCTGAATCTGTAAGATACCCGTGTCATCTAGTTTGCCAAAACCGTTATGGATCGAAAGGAAAGCTAAATAATCTTGAGGGAATAATACGCCAGGGAAATCGCTTTGCAGAAGGGAAAGTAGGTAGTCGTCTGCAGGGGGATCACCTTGGAAAAACCCAGTATCTCCTTTAATGCTGTAGATCAATTTAGGCTTCACAGGTGAGTCGAACGTCTTCTGTGTCAAAAAAACGCAGAGATCGTCCAGGGTGGCAAAAAATTTAGTTAGAAGGGGAGCTAGGTCTGGGTGGAAAGGAAACCGAGAGATCCAAAAATCACGACAAAACTCGATCCGGTCTTGCGTGTTAAGTTTAGAGAGTTCAAACCAACCTCTAGGCAGATTAGGAGAAAGTTTTTGGGCCTCTTGCCAATTCATGGTAGAATCTTCCCTCAAGTGAATAACTTGATGAAAGGCACCCGGAGAGGCCTCTTTGGGCGAAGATTCCTTGAAATATTCTTTTATATGATGGTCCATGTCAACTCTTAAGTTATTTCAGCAACAACATCTAACAACACTTGGCCAAAAAATCACGCTATTTTTTTCCCACCACCCCGCTTTGCTGCTTAGTTTGGCTATGGTGTTGATTTTTTTGGCACTTCCCTTTGAAAGAAATGGGATCCGTTCAGCAGATACAGAGTACCGAGTCTATTGGAAAGAAAACATCCAATCGGCACTCAAAGGACGATTTGGACAAGGAGAAACGGCAGATCTTTTTTCTTCCCTGCTTATGGGGACGAGGCTACCAATCGAACTAAAAACCCTTTTCAAGAAAACGGGGCTGCTTCACTTAGTGGCCATTTCTGGATTCCATTTCTCGTTATTAAGTGGGTATCTCTTTATCCTTCTGGGCTTTTTTGTGAGAGGAAGGGGGAGGTTGTATCTATTGCTATTATTCTTAGCCGCTTATGCATTTTTCTTAGGGGCACTTCCATCGGTTTTGAGGGCCTTTTTCGCAACGCTGGTTGCCCTTTTTTGTCTGTTGTTTGATCGACGGTCTAAACCTCTCAATACCTTTGGGTTGTCATTGATAGCCACATTGATATTCGATTGGAAGTTATTGTATGAACTCTCTTTTCAGATGAGTTTTGGCATCACCTATGCGATTTTAACCTTGTACCCTTTCCTGTTAGAGAGGTGTACATTTCCGAAGCTTGAAGAGGTGCGAAAAAGGTCTAGAGGGATGCAGTTGTTCTTGGTCGTCAGGACACTTTTTGAGAAGTCTCTTCTTTTTTCAATTGCAGTCTCATCGATGGCTATTCCTATCTCCCTTTACGCGTTTGGGGCGTTTCCACTCTTTAGTGTGTTGATCAACCTCATTTTTACCCCTCTTTTCTCCCTGCTTTTAGGTGGTGTTTTGTTGGCCACACTATTCCCATTTTTAGACCCTATCGTAGGTTTTGCAGCGAGAGAATTGCTTTCGTTACTGAGACTGTTTGATGTGCCTCTGCCGCAATTACAGGGGCAATGCCCTTTCTATTTTGTGGTCATTCTGTTATCTCTTTTGACTTGTCTCCCACTCATTCAAAAACGGGAAGTGCAATTTACAACTTGGTGATCTTATGGCTCTTTATCCTGTACTCTGTGGACTCACAGCAGCTGCTTTTTCTGGTTATTTCCCTCTTATGAAGGTCGATCCAAAAGCTCCTGAACCGGTCAAGTCGCTGACCCGTTTAATGAATGGTGGGCTCGCCTTTTTTTTGGCTTCAACAGTCTCTCAGCTTGCTTTGAGTGCACTTGAAACGATCACCAAAACAAAATTTATCAGTCAACAATCGCAGGTCATTCTTTTTGGGGCATCATGCGGTTTTGTTTTTGGGATGCCGAGAGTGGAGAAATTCATAAAGGGACTTGTTTTTGGCCACCCCCGTCGCTCTGACTTCAGAGGGGATGAATAGCGCGAAGGGCTAACGCGACATGTCTTAGGTTGATCCTGACCGTATATCCCATACGCATCAACCTAAGCCTAGAGGTAGATGCTAAGCTAATTAACCACAAATAGATGGAATAAAAAAAGAGTAGAATATCAGAGTCAATTATTCTAGAAGGGGCAATTCAAAATCCTCTCTCTGTGCTCTCCGTGAGCTCTGTGGTAAAAAATAAAAGAAAGATCACCACAGAGCTCACGGAGAGCACAGAGAGTAATCTTGGGCCTTTCTTCGAAGATTTAAGCCGTTTTTGACTAAATTGATTTCTAAACGTTTCTTTGTAAGTAATTTGCTTTTAACAGATTGTTGAGAAATTGGTATTCCTTAAGTTGATGCGTATGCCTGTCCATCCTGGTATGTGAATTAGTCAAGTCATTTTCAAATTCTCCGACATTTTTTTCCTGCCAAAGAGTTACACTCGTTCGTTTCTCGATCTTTAAATGTAACTTTAAGATCAGCCTGCTATCCGTGGTCATGCTCGTAAGCATGCGCACAAGTTTCTTTTTCGAACTATAAAGCGGGGCGCTCTACACTGTTAGACATGGTCCATATTTAAATGGCCACAAGGATAGTGCACAAAGTCACCCCAAAAATGATAACTTCCTTTAGGAACTTTAATTACTCTTCTTAAGCCTCTAACTCTTCTCCTACAATATTTCCCTCTTCCTGTGCAATCTCGTATAAGGCCTCTTTCTTAAAACACGCCCGTATACGACCTATCAAACGTCTGGCTATTCCCACAATCGCTCGCTTCCCACCTACTTTAGCTGCAAGTCGATCATAGACCTCCCTTAGGGATGGATCTATTGCAATTGCTTTCCAGGCCGCTTGCACTAGTATCTTTCTTATGAAGCCACTTCCTTGCCTACTTATATGGCCAAGCCGAACGTGACCTCTAGAAGAATGCTCTGTTGGAGTAAAACCTACAAATTTGAATATCTACCTTTCATTACCAAACCGCATCATATCCCCTAGCTCATTAGCCAACGCTCGGGCACTCACGACTCCAATCCCGGGTGAACTTCTATAAACGGCCTCTATAAACTCGTCTTCCCCTTCCTGTAAGAGCATCTTCGCCTCAATATCTTTGATCTCGCCCGTTAGATAAAGCCACATCTTGCAATAACGACCCACTGCATACCGAATCTCATCAGACATTATCTTGTCTTGCAATTCTTTGAGCCACTTCTCTGACACCGGTTTTTCATGATCAAAGGCTATCATTCCTTTCTGGAAAAGAAGACTCTTTAGTTGACACCCAATCCTGGTTCGATGCCTTACAAATTTCTCTCTTAGCCTTGTAATAGCTCTATAATCTTTTCTCTCTTCTGACGGCACATGAATGCCTTCGAATTTCCCTTGAGATAAGTGAGTCGCCAGCTTCAAGGAGTCCTTCTTGTCGGTTTTTACCCTATCTCCAGCAGCTACCTCAATACCTGCGGCATGAACTACCTTATTTCTTATCCCCTTTTCCTCTAATCGCCTATGTAAGTGGAAACCACAAAATCCACTCTCATATGCACTCTCAATATTTGCTCCTGGAAAAAACTTTTCGCAGTAGCGGATTAAAAAATCGGGCTCAGCGGTAAGACTATCTTTCTTAACTACTTGTCCCTCGCAAATTGCGGTTACTGTTCTTTTGCTTTGTCAATCCGTGTCTAAATTTTCCTAAATCCGAGCCATTCCGCTGTGATCTCCTCGAGGAGATCACAGCGGAATGGCTCGGATGTAGACTCTCTTGACGTGAAAGGGGGAGATAGGAGAAAATTTGGCCACTCAAGTGGCGGTTGTAGCTCAGCTGGTAGAGCGTCGGATTGTGGTTCCGAATGTCGCGGGTTCGAGCCCCGTCGATCGCCCATTTTTTCTCTGTGGACCTTGTCACTGCTTTTTTCTTAGGCCTTATTCAGGGTGTGACAGAGTTTCTCCCTGTTAGCTCTTCAGGTCACCTCACCCTTGCAGAACTGCTGATGGGTTTGAAGCTGGACGAAGAGATGCTCCTTTTCAATGTCTTCTCCCATCTTGGCACTCTCTTTGTGATTTTCTTTGTGTTTCGACAAGAGATTTTTCAACTTTTTCAAAGAAAATCTCCCATGCGGACCGCATTGATCATTGGGACGATTCCCCTTTTCTTCTTTGTCCCTCTATTTAAAGTGATCAAGGCAAGCTTTGGTGCACCTCAAGTCTTAGGTCTCTCCTTTGCCTTTACTGGGTGTATTCTCCTTTTAGGGGATCGTTTGAAGATGTCGGTTGCTTCCAAATGGCGCCCCATCATAGTGGGAATGGCTCAGACTGTAGCCCTTTTCCCTGGGGTTTCCCGCAGTGGGATGACTATTTCAGCGGGGAGAGTGGCAGGTTTTTCAAACCAAGAGGCGATCCAGTTCTCCTTTCTTTTAGCGATACCGGCTGTACTGGGTTCTTTAACATTAGAAATTTACCATCTTTTTCGAGATGAGATGACCTATATGGTCGATCCCTTACCGCTGTCAGTCGCTATTATAACTTCCTTCATTGTTGGGTTCTTTTCTCTTGGTCTTCTAAAAGCCCTTGGCAGGATGGGGAAATTGGGCTATTTTGCATGGTATTGTTTAGCCTTATCCGGGCTAACGTTTTACTTGCTGTAGAAAATGTCCAAAAAAGGAAAACACAAAAATAAAGTTTCTGTTCTTGAAGTGATTCAAGATTGGCGTGATTTAAAAGGGGTCTTATTCCTGATTGTAGGGGTATTTTTCCTTTTAAGTAGTTGGAGTTTTGCCCTCCATGCTCCTGCAAATAATTGGTTTGGATTTATTGGGTATGGGGGAAGTCTTTTTCTCCATTCAGTTCTTGGAGTATTGAGCTTCGTTGCCCCTCTATCTCTCATCTGGCTCGGGGGAGAGCTTCTTTTCTCTAAAGAACCACCTCCACTTACTGCCCGCCTTTTAGCCTTTTCCTTTCTCTTTTTTTCCTTAGCGATGATGTTGGCTGTATTTGAGGATGTCGATCCTAGTAGCGCCTTGGAATGGGGCAGGGCCCTCTATCCAGCCACCTACAAAGGGACACCGCCACCCCTTTCAGGTTTTCCAGCCCTGATGTTGTACCGTCATATCCCTCTCTTAAATCTCAAGCTATTGGTTAACAACACAGGTGTCTTTCTCCTTTTTGGCTCCCTTGCTTTTGCTTCGCTCCTTTTTCTTTTGAGGTTACCAGTCCAGAAGGTTGTAAAGGAGAGTATTCGATGGATCCGACACATCTTCCGGAAACAACCGATGGAACAGCCTGTCATGGAGATGGAGAGGTCTTCCCCAAACGCTAGTCGTCTTGTCAAATTAAAAATTCCGACTCCTCAGAAAGAGGAGCCGCAAGAGAACCTTCTGATACGACCTAAGAAAGAGTTGAGTGAACGTCCTTCGATCTCAATGAAAATTCAAGAAACGAAAGAGAAACCAAAACCCGTTGTCGAAATTCCCCATCTTCCGCAGCCTTCAAAACCTGTCATCCCAGGTGGGTATGAATTGCCTCCTATTAATATGCTGACAGCAGCAAAAAAGGTTGATCAGAGCCATCTAAAAAGTCACTTGAAAAAACAGGCTGAGGTCTTAGAAGAGACGCTGATGAGCTTTGGGATTGAAGCCAAAGTAGGGCAAATCAACTGCGGCCCGACCATCACCTCTTTCGAAGTTCACCCCTCCATAGGGGTCAAGGTTCAAAAGATTAAAGCCCTTGAAAACGATATTGCTTTGAATTTAGAGGCCAAATCGCTCCGGATCATTGCCCCCATCCCTGGTAAGGCGGCAGTTGGTATTGAGGTACCTAACCTTGTTGCTCAAGAGGTGAGCTATAAGGAGATGCTCCAGAACTACCAGCAGGGTCCCCACAAATTTAAAATCCCGATGCTTCTTGGGAAAGCTGTCAACGGAGAAGATGTTGTCGCCGACCTAACAAAAATGCCCCATTGTATCATTGCAGGGGCAACAGGTTCTGGTAAGTCGGTCTGTATCAACTCGATCATCATGTCGATTTTGTACATGTTCCGCCCTGATGAAGTCAGGCTATTGATGGTAGACCCTAAAAAAGTTGAATTGACCCCTTACACCCGCCTCCCCCACCTTATTGCCCCTGTGATCACTGAGCCCCACGGGGCACAAGAGGCGTTGAATTGGATGGTCAGGGAAATGGAGAAGCGTTACGAGGTCCTAAAACTGGTAGGAGTTCGTAATATCGATTCATTCAATACCCGTAAGCCTGATGTCGAATATGAAAAAAGCCTCAATGTACCTATTCCAGAAAAACTGCCTTACATCGTAGGGATTATCGACGAGTTAGCCGATTTGATGATGGCTGCTACAAGCGACATCGAAACGCCTATTGCAAGGATTGCCCAGATGGCGCGTGCGGTTGGAATACACCTCATATTAGCAACACAGCGCCCTTCAAGAGAGGTGATAACAGGGTTGATCAAAGCCAACTTCCCAACCCGCATTTCTTTTAAAGTCTCAAGTCGTATCAACAGCCAGATTATTTTGGATGAGGTAGGGGCAGAGACGCTCCTTGGTAACGGGGACATGCTCTTTTTGCCTCCTGGCACATCCCAACTGGTCCGCGCACAAGGGGCTTATGTTTCTGATGCCGATATTCAGAAGTCGATCGAATGGATCACCCGTCAGGCACCCCCTAACTATGAGATCCGATCGTTTGATGCTTTCATGCCGGAGAGTGGAGCAAAAGCTAAGAAAGAGGCAGAAGACCCCATGTACCAAGAGGCCCTTAAGGTGGTCATGTCAGCACAGCTAGCCTCAGCTTCTTTTTTACAAAGGAAGATGAAAATTGGTTATCCTACAGACTGCAAGATTGATTGAGCAGTTAGAAGAACGGGGGATTATTTCGGAACCTGATGGATCAAAAGCAAGAAGGGTCTTGACCACCCAGCTACCGCGATTCGAAGATGAAGAATAAATTGATTTTTCGTCCTCTTGCTTCGGGTTCGAAGGGGAACGCTCTTTATTTGGAAACAGCCGAAGTCAAACTGCTTATTGATGCTGGGTTGAGCCCGAAACAATTGGAAATCCGTTTAAATGAGATCGGAGTTTCCTTATCCCAAATCGATGCTATTTTAGTGACACACGACCATTCTGATCATATTGCAGGTTTGGGGGGAATTTCGAACAAGTACCAGATTCCTGTGTTTACCAATGGGGAAACGGCTAAAGCGATTGTGACAGCTCTGGGGATGGTTCCCCGGTTCAAGATTTTCACAACAGGGGAGTCATTTTCTTTTGGCGACTTAGAAATTTTACCCTTTACCATTCCACATGACACTGTCGATCCGGTCGCTTTTACGATTAAACAGGGGAACTTGAAAATCGGGATCGCTGCCGATCTTGGTTTTGGGACAAGTCTTGTCAAACGTGTGCTAAAAGATTGCCATTATTTGTACCTAGAGGCTAACCATGAAGAGAGTTTTGTCCATGCCTCGCCCCGACCAAGGGTCTACAAAGATCGTGTGCTCAGCAAGCTTGGCCACCTTTCAAATAAAGCATCGGCTGACATTTTATCGGAAGTTGCCCATCCAGGCCTAATAGCTGTACATCTAGCCCATCTTTCCTCAGAGTGCAATTCAGAGGCAAAAGCTCTGGAGGTTGTAAATGGGATGTTAGAAAATCGGGGAATCCGGTTAAATGTGTCTATTGCTTACCAGGACAAGGTAAGCCAAGAGATCACTTTCTAACTGGAGAGAACAATGAGATTCCTTAAAACATTAGCCGTTGCATTGGCTATTCCAACAATAGCTTTACAAGCCTCCGACATTCCTTATTATTACGATTATGGTTATCCCCCTCCAGCAGGTTATATGGGATCATTTGGGACAGTTGTTGTCGGTGCTGAATGGCTCTATATGAAGCCAGCTGTCGACGAAAACTACTTTTCCGAAAAGACTATCTATACACCAGGTGCTTCTGGCTGTGTGTCGCGGGCTGCCCCTTGCCCCAAATGGGATTCTGGCTTTCGAGTCCATGTTGGATTCGATTTGCCATGTGACCAATGGACTTTAGACGCCTCCTACCTCTACTTTTGGACAAAAGCTGCAGGTTCTGACGCTTTCACCAACAACTTCCCAAGCATCAATCCAGGACAAACAGTTACTCAAGCTGGCGGCATCGTCCCAGTTCTTTTTAATGATGTCCTCGAGTTTTTTGATGGAGACTATTCCTCAAACGGTTTTTGGAAATGGCAGTATAACCAACTCGATATCGATTTTTCCCGCGTCTCTTTCATCAACAGAGCCGTCTCTATTACACCAAGAGCTGGTTTTAGGTTTATCTGGAGCGAGCAACGTTTGGATACCGCCTTTGCTTTTGTCCCTTCAGGGGGTGGTGGTGATGGCATCACTGTTGGAACGTTTAATAAAAACGATTTTAACGGTTTTGGTTTGAAATTTGGGGTCGATAGCACGTGGGACATCGGTTTCTGCGGCCTTTCTCTTTACGGGAATTTCGACTACTCAGTTCTCCTTGCCCGTGCGCAATTACGTCAAGACCTTGCTTTGACACAAACCATTGTTCCAAATACTCCTCCACTGGCTCAAAATTTGACCTTCAAAAGTTGCCCAAGAACTTTGAAGCAGATGGCGACAATGGCCTTTGGATTGCAGTGGCTGACCGATTTCGACTGCGACGAAAGTCATCTGGTTGTTAGAGCTGGTTGGGAATATATTTTTCTTTCTGGCTTCAATATGTTGATTGCACGAGAGGCAAGTGATTTCACTGTGGAAGATTTTTCAGTCAGTGAAACCGTGCTGCCTATCTCCCACACTCTGCGTGGAGATATGGGACTTTATGGTCTTGTCCTCGGCGCCGACTTCTACTTCTAGTTAAACAGTTTCCTCCTTTCGAGCCTTTTTGTTGATCAACAAAAAGGCTCTTTCTTTATCATTACTCAAATGATCGTCTATTCAAACAAAATCATCCAATTTATACAGGAGATTAAAATCTCTGTAAAATCGATCTTATCGAAAAATATGGGCCTCAAAGTGACTGGAGGACGGTTTTACGATCGGGATCAGCGGTTTTCATACCCTATCAATGTGGTCGTTTACAATAACAAGAGCCTGTTGGGGTATTTTGATTCTAATTTTTTTGAGCTCGGTTTTCATGAGTCTCTTATGCACACCAGTCGAGTGCAGTTAGAAAATGTGATCAAGCATGAGGTGGCTCACTACATCAATTTTATCAACCTGGGAGAGGCGATTCAGCCACATGGCCCTGAATTTCGAGCCCTTTGTCAAAGTATTGGGTGGGGTGAAGAGGTCTACCGGGCGACAACTTGTTTGGAAGGAGAACTAAAGGCGTCTGATACTGCAGAAAGCAATGTTCTTAGAAAAGTCCATAAGCTGATGGCCCTTTCAACAAGCAGCAATCCGAATGAGGCAGAACTTGCCATGATCAAGTCTCAGCAGCTTCTGCTGAAGCACAATCTTGAATCTAAATATATGGATAACGACGACAACGAAAAAATCTCTCTTAAGAGGATCCTTAAGCAGAAAAAAGAGAATGCTAAAATGCGTTCCATTGCCAGAATCTTGGAAACTTTTTTTGTCAGCACCGTTTTTAATCGAGCAGGCGATTTCACCTATCTTGAAATTTTAGGAGATGCGGTCAATTTAGAAATTGCTGAATATGTGGCTTCTATTCTAGATACAGAGCTCGAAAGGCTGTGGGAGAAGGGGAGGCAAGGGACCAGTTTAAAAGGGGCAACTGCCAAGAATTCCTTTTTTCTCGGAATTGCAAAAGGGTACTGCAGCAAAATCCAAGCACTCAAAAGAAGTTACAGCGATGGGGTAACCCATGCTTTGATGGTCATAGAAAAAAAACTGACCGATGGAAAAGCGATGGCTTACCCACGGTTGTTTTCAACCAAGAGCAGTGCGGCATATTGTTGGGAATCTTCCAAGCTAGGGGAGAAAATGGGAAGAGAACTTTCGATCAACCCTGCTATCAACAAATCTTCTAGTATCTCGGGGAACCTCATCGGTTTCGATATCTGAGTTTGGGGTTATCCAATGGCCTGTTTAAGGTCTTGGTGTTCAAAAGCTGAAGACATACGTTCTATTTCTGGTGAAGAGATTTTAAAACGTTTAGCTTCTTCACGCTACTTAACGACAGCTTTTCCAACAAGTTCTACGTAGAGGTATCTTGCGATCAGCCATTTTCAGCTCCAGGAGGGTGGGAAGAAGGTAAACGAATGCGCTTAGGAAGATTCTCATCTTCAAGTGTTCGCCCTAATTTATCCATGTTGGCATCTGAAAGGTTTGCTAGATTGGAAACTAATCCTAGAACAAACAGAACGGAGGCATAAATCCCTAAAGAAACAGCAGGATCTCCTTTTTCTACTTTTGTAAGTGTTGTGCGACTGATAGAAGGCTCGTTTTACCATTAATTCTGTCGTAAGACGCCTACGCAATCTAGCTTTCCGAATGTCTTCTCCTAGCTTTCTCAGCGCTTTTTTTGCGGGAATGTGTAAGGGTGATACAGGACGCGCGAGTAAACCTCTGAATGATAATGTTCATTATAATGGACGATATATCACTTATTGTACGCGAAAATGAACGTTAAGTTTAGCGGACAACTGAAAGGAAGTACGTTTATCCGCTAAGGCAAGTTTAAAGACTTGTAAGTTATTGCAATTGATAAACTTCAACGCAGCCAACTATTTCTTCTAGAAAATCATAACGTTCATAATGACGAACGCTATCTCACTTAACGTTCGCACAAATGAACGTTATTTTTTGCCTGCTGCGGCGTAGCCGAGCCATGCGTCATGGACCATCTGTTCCAAGCCAGGGTAACGGGTTTGCCAGCCAAGCTCTTGTCGAGCTTTTGAAGCATCCGCAAGAAGGATAGCCGGGTCGCCTTCTCTTCTGGGACCTCTGATGAGGTTGACCTTCTTGCCTGTGACTTTTTCGACGGCAGCAACCACTTGCAAGACGCTATACCCTTTTCCATTTCCTAGATTGTAAGCCCCATTTCTCCCTTTGGCAAGGGCATCGAGAGCTAAAAGATGTCCTGTCGCTAAATCGTAAATGTGGATGTAGTCTCTGACGCAGGTTCCATCTTCAGTAGGATAGTCATCACCAAAGAGGGTAAATGGCTGTCCCTCGCCAATGCCGTTTAGCAAAATAGGAATCAGGTTAGTAGGGCCTGGGTTCCTATAGAGGAGTTTACCGTCAGGGTCAGCCCCTGCAGCGTTAAAATATCTGAGGGAAATGGCATCGAAATTGGCCCATCTGATCATCTCCTCTACGACCCGTTTTGTCTCGCCGTAGGGGTTAATCGGTTTTTGCCTTGCCGTTTCCCGGATCGGCTCTTCTTCAGGATGTCCGTAAACGGCTGCAGATGAAGAGAAAATCAATTTTTTTACACCTGCTTTTTCCATCTCTTCAAGCAAGATAAGGGAATTTACCCCATTGTTTTCGTAATATTTGAACGGTTTTTCGACCGATTCGCCTACATCTGTGAAAGCGGCAAAGTGGAGAACTGCGTCAATGCTTCTTTTAAAAATCTCTTTTAGAAGCTGTCGGTCTCCAAAATTCCCTACAATCAGTTCGCCCCCCACGACATATTCTTTTTTCCCTTTCGATAGGTTGTCGAGAATAATTGTTTGATATCCCCGTTCCAATAATAGCTTATTTACAAACGAGCCGATGTAGCCCGCAGCGCCAGTGATTAAGAGAGTTTGTGTCATTTGTCGAAAACTTCTATTGTTGGTTTTGTGTATAGTATTCTTGTAGCATATGTTATCTGATGAGGTAAAACGATCCTTTAGCCCCAGTCTCCTTTTCCCAAGGACGTGCGGCTATTTCGACGAGAGCCTCCCTATCAAATGGGGGCTAGGGGTCCTTTTTGTTCTGGCCCTTTTTCTTTCTCTCCATTTCCGTGAGGTGAGGGTTGATTCTCTTGAACTTGATGCCCCTGCCAAAAAATATGTCGTTGCCCAGACCGATTTCGAATTTCTAGACCACGATGCGACTAAACTTCAAAGGTTAGACATTGTAAGGGATCTCGGGAAAATTTACCGTTTGTCAGAGCGGGAAATACGTCAGCGGATCAAAGAGATTGAAAATGACTATGCCGAAAATGATGAGTGGAAGAAAGAGCTGCCTGATGCTTCATTAAGTGAACTCCATTTTACGATGGATACTTTCCAACGTGGGATCCGTTCCCTCCATTTTACCGATCAAAAAACGTTGGAGATGTTGCGTAAGAGAAACATCAACGTCTCCCAATTTGAACCTCTTGAGGTTTTACAAGGGGACTCATCCCTTTTCTTGCCTACCTATCTATGGGAACAAGAGGCAGATAGGATTTTTAAAGAGCACCCTGTTCCAAAACCGTTTCGCGATTTTGTCGTAGCCGAATTCAGCAAAAAACCTTGGAAGCTGGAAGAAGATACGGTCCTCATGAGGAAAATCCGGTACGAAATTGAAGGGGAGATCAAAGAGCAATATACATCCATTGGGGCTGGCGATCGGATCATCGACCAGGGTGAGCGGGTGATGAACCGCCATGTAACAATGTTGCAGGCTATGAAAAGGGCATTGAATGAGAATAGGAATCTGTGGGCCCCCACAACTATTTTAGGCAGTTTGATTCTAGCCATTTTGATCACATTCCTATCGGCCTCTTATCTGCGGACAAATTATCCGAAACTTTTTAGCTCGAACCGGCAACTCTTCTTACTAGTTACACTTTCTATATTACCTCTCATCTTCTCTAGGGCGTTTGATATTTGGCAGCTAAACTCAGATGGTCGACTCCACGATTGGCTTTTATACCCTCTTTTTGTCCCTCTTGCGGCCATTTTGACTTGCCATTTGATGGGTCCCAAGGTCGCCGCTTTTTCTGCAGTTCTGATCACCATCACATTGACGATTTCAGAAACTCTTGATTTGCAGGGGATGTTGCTGAATATCGTTGCCTCTTTGATTGCCGTTCTGGAAACCAAAAGTTTAAAACACCGAAAAGAGATCTTTGTTGTTTCGCTGAAGGCATTTTTGGGATGTATTTGGGTGATTGTCGCTTTTCACCTCTATCAGAATACTGTTTTTGACATCTCGATTTTAGCAGACCTATTTTCAGCTTTCATTTTTCTATTAGGCACCTCTGTTGTTGTCTTAGGTCTTTTGCCGCTCTTTGAGACCACTTTTCAGGTTGTCACCGATGTCACGCTAATGGAGTACTTAGATCCAAGCCACCCTCTGTTAAGGAGGCTTTCGATTGAAGCACCGGGTACATATCAACATTCTCTTGTTGTGGGGACACTTGCTGAGGCGAGCTGCCCTTGCGATCGGCGCTAATGGTCTGTTCTGTCGAGTGGCAACCCTTTATCACGATATCGGAAAAATGGTCATGCCACACTATTTCACCGAAAATCAGATGGGGGAAATGAATGTGCACAAACTTTTAACCCCTTCAGAATCGGCTCAGGCTATTATTTCTCATGTGACAGAAGGGGTTGCAATGGCCCGGAAAGCGGGCCTTCCAGAACCCTTTATTGACATCATTAAAGAACACCATGGGACAACCCTTGTCTGGTATTTTTATAAGGGTTATTTAGACCAAATGGGTCTTGAAGTTGGAGAGGGAGACCTTTCCCTTTTCCGTTACGCAGGTCCAAAGCCGCAAAGCCGCGAAGCTGCCATCATCATGCTGGCCGATGGATTTGAGGCTGCCTCTCGCTCTCTTGAAAAGATGAATGAAGAAACCCTTTCTTGTTTAATGGATAAGATTGTCGAGACAAAAGAGCGGGATCGCCAATTCGACGAATGCCCGATCTCATTTGAAGAGATGGCCATTGTTAAAAAGGCGATGGTCCAGACCCTTGTAGCAGCAAGTCACATCAGGATTAAATATCCCAAAGAGGTGAGTAGTGGAACTTAAAAATGTAAAAAGTTGCTTTATCACTGGGGCAACATCAGGAATTGGCAAAGCCTTGGCTCATGCCCTAGCCAAAAAGAATATCCCCCTCTTTCTGACTGGTAGAAATGAAGAGGAGCTTAAAAAACTCCAAGCGGAAACGGGGGCTGAAATTTTTCAAGCTGACCTCTCTAATCTTTCATCGGTCCAAGCATTGCAGCAGTGGGTCGATGAAAAAAATCCGAATTTGCAGATCCACAACGCAGGTTATGGGATACGGTGCGCCTACGAAAAGCTTTCTGAGCAAGAGATCATCGATATGATCAATACAAATTGCACAGCCCTTGCTTTGCAAACTAGAGGAGCTATTAGCCGTTGGAAAAGCCGTCAAGAATCTGGCCTCATCGTCAACGTCGCTTCGGTTGTTGGACATTTCCCTTTTCCTTATTCATCCCTTTATGCAGCGACAAAGGCTTTTGTTCGAAGCCTGTCCCTTTCAGTGCAAGGAGAGCAAGATAAAAAGATTCATGTGTTGACCTCTTGCCCAGGGCCTGTGGTTACCGATTTTTTTCGCCGTTCAAGTAAAGGAAAGGAAAATCCAAGCGGAATCGGTATGCCTGTGGAAGTGGCCGTCCGTTCTATCCTCCGGCAAATCCAAACCGAGCGTAAGGAAGTCATTTTCGACTGGAAATATTCGCTTTTCACCCGTGTTTTTGGCCTCTTTGCCCCCCTCTCTTTTTTCACCGCCATCTCCAAAAGGGGCAATCAAGACTAATCGAGACAGATTCGATTCTGCTTTTAACAAACACGCCTTGAAGGAGTATGAGAAATCTCTTCAAGTTCACTCAGATAATCCCATTCTGAAAAGCGTTCATATCCATCGAGATCGGTAATGAATGTTGCATTTGGACTTTTGCAGATGAAATCTGAGATTTTTATGCCATGCCTTCCTGCCTCGGTTTGATATGACCTCATTTTTTCTAGAAGGTTTATTTCAAGCTGTTCTTCGGCATAACGATCAGAACATAAAAAGACAAATTTGAGTTCAAAATTATCTGAAGAATCATGTCTAGGTTGCCAGTCTATGTAAATAAAGCTGTCTCATTTATTGGTCTAGGAAGCATGGGTGCGCCTATGCAGAGACCCATACTAAAATAGGGACAACCTATCTAAAAAATGAATTTCCTTCAAAAAATGTATCTAATCTCATAGGATCTAAAAATCCTACCTGGAGGGCATTTTGTCTGAAGCTGTCTCATTTATTGGCCTAGGAAGCATGGGTGCGCCTATGGCAAAAAACCTTCTAAAGGGTGATTTGACCCTTTATGTTTACAATCGATCCAAAGAAAAGGCTTTCTCGCTAGTGCAAGAAGGGGCCAAATTATTAGATCGTCCGGAGGAGGCCTTTCAAAAAGGGAAGATTGTTTTTTCGATGTTGTCCAACGATATGGTCTTAGAAGAGATTTCAAGGGCTCTTTTAAAAAACATCCAACCAGGTTCTATCCATGTTTCGATGAGCACTGTGTCGCCTGAGACAACGACCAAGTTAGAAAAATTGCATAAAGAGAAAGGGGCCCATCTGGTTGCTGCTCCTGTCTTTGGTCGGCCCGACGTTGCTGCTGCAGGTAAGCTTTGGATCTGTTTGGCTGGCGACCCAGAAGCTAAAAAGAAGGTGGAAGGATTTCTAAAACTCATAGGACAAAGAGTCGAAGATTTTGGGGATGACCCGAGCAAGGCGAATGTTGTGAAGCTGTCTGGTAATTTTTTGATTTTATCCGCTATTGAAGCTATGGGAGAGGCGGCAGCCTTAGCAGAGAAGAATGGGATAGATAAAGGGAAATTACTCAATTTCTTTGCTGACACTCTTTTCCCCTCACCAGTTTACAAGAGTTACGGAAACATTGTGGCAAAATCTGCCTTTGAGCCAGCCGGTTTTAAACTCTCTTTAGGATTAAAAGACATGCACTTGGTGCGACAAACAGCCGACAATTCTGGCCTTCAGATGCCGCTTGCTACCCTTCTCCATGGTCTGATGCAAGAGGGGATTGCTCAAGGTCGAGAGAATCTCGATTGGTCAGCCATTACATTGTCATCCCTTAATAAATTGAACTAAGAAGAAGCAGGACAACTTTCGACAACTAAACTAACAAAAAAAGCGGCCTATGAGGGCTGGGTGTCAAAAATAGACTTGATCTGGCCTACACAGTAAGCGACATTAACTTCATCAAGATACGGTAACTCCTGTTTGACAAGTGTCCGGAGGGCATCATCGTTTCTATTTTCACCATCCAACAGCTCCCGGAACAGGCTGAAAGCCTCTTCGAAAAAAATGTTTGGTTCGGAAAGCTCTAGTAGCTTTGAAATATTGCCCATCATGACTTTTGTAAAAGCAACACGTAGAGTTTTTTTCTCCCCCATTTCCTCGAGAGTGGGAAGGATGGTCTCCGCATACTCGTTAGCCCTTTTGGTATCGCCGATCTTTAGATTAAGCCACGAAAGTTGACGAGCATGCCTCAGAATCGATTCATGATCATCCGGATTTAGCCATTCTTGTATTTCACACATCCCCTCATAGCATTCAATAGCTTTGGGAAGATTATATTGGTCCAGGTGGCGTTGAGCTAAGGTAGCTATGTGGCTATAACAAACGTTAGCCTTTTCTGTATCCCCTTGATTATTATAGAGTTCAGAGAGCTCCATTAAAGTTTTTAAAGTCATTGTATCTACATTTTCATGGCCAGATAATGCTTTACGCACAGCATGGAAATTATTGATGGCGCCATTTACATCTCCCAACTTCTTTTTCTGGATGGCTAAGTCGTACATGTGACTTCCAAATTGTATACTTCCTTCACCTTCGTTCCTTCTGACGGTGTCTAACAATTCTTGTCTATACCTGGACTCAGTTTCAGAATCTCCGAGAGCTTCTGATGTCTTGGCTATTTCGTATAAAAGAGTGCAGGTGAAGTCATATTGATCAGGGTTGTCTCTAATAAGTTCTAGTGCTTTTAAAAACTGGCGTATAGCGCTGTGGAAATCATTTTGACTGCTATAGCAAAGGCCTAAATCATAATATTTTTGTGAAAGTTCTGTCGGAGCTATTTTGAGCTCTTCACCCATTCGTATCCATTCGGTGGTATAGACAATCTGAAACACACTCAAAAGCAAATGGGTTTTAATCCATTCGATCGGTGCTTGAAGTTGGGCAAAAGCTGCCTGAGGAGATTTTTGATAAAATTCCTTGAGTGATTCAAGTGCACTGTACAAAAAACGGCTCTTGAGTTCATCTTCAGTGCATTTTACTGCCTGTTGGAAAAGAAATAGAAATGTGGAGGTGTCTGAGTCGGTAACTATTGCAGTTCCAAGGTTGGATGTTCCTAACATTGTTATCGAATTGTCTAGGGCTTCATTTGCTGTTGAAGCTGCAACCTGCTCTTGCGTAAGAGTGGCTTCAGATAGATGAGCTGTGGAGTGAAGAGGCGTAAGCCATGGAGGAAGTATTTGCGCTTGAGTTGCAAGCTGGGGGGCTGGTACAGCCGAAGCTGGTCCCAGAGTTAGAGCATAGAGATGGAAGAATCCAGACATGTTGAACCATTGTAAAAATTTAATTAAAGAAAAATATAAAGCTTTTTCGTTTTAAATTCCATTTTAACAACTCTAATTTGCAACTATATGTGTGGTTTTGCGTAAAAGCTCATAGCAAGACTCTAGTAAAGCTTGGCAGTCGGAGTGTTGACCTATCACTTCCCCATATATTTTGATTTTAGGCTCTGTTCCAGAAGGGCGGATGATCAGTATGGCACCTGTCTGTAAACGGAAGGTGAGGGCATCTGTAACGGGAAGGTTTAAATGTTCTTCCATTCCGGTTTTTAGGTTAAAACTTTTTTTTCTAAGGTAATCTTCTATCAACACTACTTCTGACCGATGGATCATGTGAGGAGGGTCTGTGCGAAGCCTTTCCATTACCTGTTGCATTTCTTCGTGTCCCTCCTTTGATTCTGGGAAGGTGATGCAACGGATCCCTTCAGCATAGCGGCCAAAGGTAGTGTAGAGCTCTTCAAGCTTATCTATAAGGGTTTTACCTTCCAAATGGGCTGCAAGGGCCGCCTCTGCTATCAGTAAACTTGCCATTATTCCGTCTTTATCCCTAACGCAGGTGCCAAAAAGGGTTCCATACGACTCTTCACCCCCAAAAATAAAGGTTTTCGACCCATCTTCATATTGATGGATCAATTCACCGATGTACTTAAAACCGGTCAACACACTGACACATTCGACATGGAACTTGTTGGCAATTTTGCGGAAAAGATCAGTTGTGACAATCGTTTTGATCACCACACCATTGGCTGGAATTGCTTCAAGATGAGAAAGGATGTGGTTCAAAAGTAGGCAGGCGATCTGATTGCCATTTAACAGCTCGATTTTTTCTTTGTGTCTGACTGCCACTCTCATCCTATCCCCATCGGGATCGGTTGCAATAAGGAGGTCTCCCCCTACTTTTCCCATCGTCTTAACGCCCAGTTCTAGAGAGGCGGGCTCCTCTGGGTTAGGAAAATCGACGGTTGGAAAGTCCCCGTCTGGTACTTCTTGTTCGGTTACGGTTTGAAAATTTGTAAATCCCCATTGCCTCATCAGTTCAGGCACAAAAACGATGCCGGTCCCATGTAAATTGGTGTATACAATTTTCATTTTGGAACCCTTTTCAAGGCATTTTTCTTTCATCAGTTGGAGCTTTGAAAGGGCCTGGTTATATTGCTCTTTTAGAGGCGTTCCGATCTTTTCAATATAAGGAGAGTCAAGAGAGGCATATTTGACCTGATTCGGAGAGATGACTTGATAGGCCTCTTTCTCGATCCCTTTGTCATGAGGAGAGAGGATTTGGGAACCATCTTGCCAATAGACTTTGTATCCGTTGTACTCTTTTGGATTGTGGGAGGCGGTGATCATCACACCAGCCTGACATTGAAGGAAATGGGTAGAAAAAGATGTAAAAGGTGTTGTGACAATATCGTCAGATAGGTACGCCCGTATGGCATGCCCAGCCAAAACCTTCGCGACCTCTTCGGCAAATTCTTTAGAATGGTGTCTACAATCGTAACCGACAAAAACACTTAAATCACCAGCGCCGAATGTTTTTCTCAAATGTCTAGCAAGTCCTTCTGTTGTAAAGGCTACGGTATAATGGTTGATCCGGTTCGTCCCAAGTCCCATTAAACCTCTTAGTCCGCCAGTACCAAAAGATAAACGAGTATAGAAAGCATTTGTACAGGCCACAGGTTCTTTTTCGGCCATTTCGATGACTTTTTTTTGAGTCTCTTCATCAAAAGGTGGGCAAGACCATGCTTGCACCCGTTCCAAAGTTGCCAAATCCATTTCAATTCCGTTTCAAAGTTTTAAGTAGTGTACGTGCTAATTGTTCATAGGGGAGATGTGCCCCCTCGCTCCCTTTATAAAAAGCAGCAGGTTTTCCTTCATCAGCCCCATATTGTAAGGAGGGGAGAAAAGGGATGGCTCCTAGAAAATCGAGCCCGTGCCGTTCGGCAAGCAGTGCGCCGCCCCCCTTTCCGAAAACAAAACCAGACATATTTTCAATGATGCCAAGTGTCAGAATTTCGAGCGTTTCAAACGCTTGCAATGCACGTCTTGCATCTTGAAGGGCCACCTCCTGTGGAGTTGTGACAATGATCCCTTTACGATTTGCTAGTTGTTTAGAAAGAGAAATTGGGACGTCGCCCGTTCCAGGAGGCAAATCGATCACAAGTAGATCGATATCTCCCCAAGGGGAAGAGAGTAATTTTTCTAGCAAGCCATGCAAAATAGGGCCTCTCCATAAGCCTGGTTGCCCATCTTGGAGAAAAAAGCCGACCGATAAAGTTTTAATTCCAAATTTTTCGACAGGTTCTGTGGGAGAATGTGTTCGAGTGAGTCCAAGCATCAAGGGGATGGACGGTCCATACATGTCGGCATCTAAAAGACCCACTTTTAGTCCCATTTGGGAAAGGGCAATAGCCAAATTGACGCTGACTGTCGATTTTCCAACCCCACCTTTACCAGAAGCGATCAAGAGGGCCGGTGTCATAAATGGCATCGAGGGACCTCGTGTAACATAGGGAGACGGGAGGTGGGCTCAATCCCTTCGCACTCTTTTTTTACATTTTCCCAAGAGGCTTCACTTTCCATGTGTCTTGGCCAAAAGGGGTATCTTCTGCATTGTTTAGGTCGCGATCTGTAAACGGTGCATTTTTTATCTTTATAGAAGACGCAATCATGGTGAGGGAGCAGTTCCTTTAAAGAAAATCTTCCATCAACAATCCGAATATAAAGGCGGGCAAAGGCTTCAACTGTAATGGAGAGCTCGTCGGCCATCTCCTCGATCTCGTCTGGTGTGACGAAAACGTAACCGGGGGAACCGGTGCAACATTTACCACACCCGGTGCAGGCAAAAATCACTCTCTATCCTTCAGTTTTTGCCGTATGCCAGCCACAATGAAAAGGGCAAGAAATACGATGGTCACAATGCCAACAACAGTAGCTTCGAGCTGTATGTTTGAAAATAAGGGGTTCAACATGATTGCCTACCATGTTAGAATGTTTTCTTTTTTAAGTGAGGAATAAATTCCCGATGCAGAAGCAACGTGAACATTGGAGCTCCCACCTAGGCTTTATTTTGGTGGCAGCCGGATCGGCTATTGGTCTTGGCGTCCTTTGGAAATTTCCCTATGTTACAGGGGAAAACGGAGGAGGTCTGTTTGTTCTGGTCTACATTGCTTGCACGTTGCTGATTGGTATTCCCGTATTTATCGGCGAATTAGTGATTGGACGTAAGGCGCAAAGAGGCGCTGTCGGTTCTTTTGCACAACTCACTCATAATAATACTTTTTGGAAATCGGTCGGGTGGCTTGGAGTTTTGTCCTCTTTCTTGATCATGTCCTACTACAGTGTGCTTGGCGGATGGGGAATGAATTACATCCTGATGTCACTTAGCCATTTTTGGCAGGATAAATCGATTGCCCAAGTGCGCGACACTTTTGACATCTTAGCCGCCTCGGGCGATATCACCCTCTTTTGGCATTTTGCTTTTACCGCTTTAACGGTTGCTGTTGTGATTCCTGGTATACGGCACGGTATTGAATATTGGAGCCGATTTATGACATCGGGCCTCTTTCTAATACTGGTTGGCTTGATGGCCTACAGTTTAACTTTGAGTGGCGCCGCTGAGGGGATCAAATTCTTTCTCTACCCAGATTTCTCCAAATTGACAGCTTCAGGGATCCTTCAAGCGCTAGGCCTTTCGTTCTTCACACTGAGTCTTGGTCAGGGAATTATGATCACCTACGGTAGCTACATGAGACCGCACGATGATATTCCTAAGACTGGTCTGATCGTTGGTTCGATGATCATTTTGATCTCCCTGATGGTCGGATTCATGACATTCCCGATTATCTTTACTTTTGGTTTGCCTCCACAATCGGGTCCCGGTCTTGTATTCAAAACACTGCCTGTTCTCTTTAGTCAATTGCCCGGTTCTCTTTTGATCTCGACAACCTTTTTTGTGTTGTTTGTTTTCACCGCACTCACTTCTTCGATAGCGCTTGTTGAGGTGGTGGTGGCCAACTTCATCGACCTATTCGGCTGGACACGGAAAAAAGCTGCTCTGATTGTAGGTTCGGCCTGCTTTATCTTTGGTATTCCAAGTGCCCTTTCGATCTCGGGCCCTCTATTTGCCAACTGGCCAGCTATCTACGGAAAAACCTTTTTCAAAACCATTGATGACTTGGTTACTGACTGGTTCTTGCCTGTCTGCGGCTTTTTGACAGCGCTTTACATTGGTTGGTTTCTGGAAAAAGAAAAAGCTATGGAAGAGTATGCCTCAGGGACAAAGCTGATGTACTTATTCAGACCTTGGCTGTTCTTCATGAAGTGGGTGGCACCGACTGCCATTTTCCTCATCATCCTCAGCAAGTCTGGCGTGAACTTAGATACGTTGTTCAGATAGTTGCAATATCGATTTAGAAGTTTCCGTTAGACTGTAACATGGTTTTGTCTTCGGGCTCTACTGTTAGCTTCCAGTGCTCGGGATCTTCTTTCATCTTCCAGATCTACGAGGTGCATCTGAGCGTCGAGGTAGTTTTTCATGGCACAACTTAAGATGCCAATAGTCGAGAAAACGAAAAATAACCCGATAGGAAGTTCCCCACCCCTTTGGGCTAACAGGTTCAAATAGTAAGCAGAGGCTCCAATCAGTCCAGCAGCAATGACAATACAACCTGTGAGAGGAACGCAATTTGAAGCGTTACAGAAACATTTTGAAAGATTGGAGAAGCAGCTTCTAGCAAGACGGCTGATTTTTGAAGTTTGAAAAGAAGATGTCTTTCTAGCTGTAGAAGCTGGATTGAGAGCTACATTATCCGCTAGGCCACCTGGACCTATAGATTCAAGCTCTATTTCTTCAGTAGGGAATGGGGTGGTAAAAGGTTGTCTTTGTTGATGAATGCCAGCTGCCATTTTTATAAACATTTAAATGTTAACATATTATCATGTAATTTGATTAAGATCTACAAAACATGCTGTTTATTTGCTGTGCCTATTACTTCAAGAGATTAAACCAAATTTACTTATTCCGACTCTAGCTATTCCTTTTTAAAAAATTTGAAACTGCTCTGATCTGGTTCCCTGAGTGTTCTGCGGTCACGCTGAAGCGCAATAGAGAGCCTTTTGGGGGGACAGTCGGGGGGCGGACGGCGGGAACTTCAAAACCTGCTTTCCGTAAGCTTTGAGACAAGCTCAAGGCTCTTTCTGGAGTGTCGACAGGGTAAGGAACAATATAATCACCAGGGGGAAGTTCAAGCTCTCGCCTTAGTAAAGAGCTATTTCTAAAGAGCTGTTCTCTTTCTTTGGAAAGAGAGGGTAACAGTTTAATCCCTTCAATAAGCCCTGCGACGATGGCGGGGGGCAGTGCAGTGGTGAAGAGAAAGCCGGGGGAAAAATTTAATAGGTAGTCGATGAGGATGGCTTCCCCCGCAACAAATCCCCCAAAGCCTCCTAAAGCTTTGCCAAAGCCCCCTACACATAAGTCAATCCCTTCTCTGGAGGGGTCAAGAACACCTATCGTATGAGCTTCGTCTACAATCAAAAATGTGTTAAAACGGTTCTTTAGCTCAAGAATGTCTTCAATATTGCCTCTTGTCCCATGCATGCTAAAGAGCGATTCGGTGACGATCCAGGCCTCTTTTCCCTCATTTCGATGCTTTTTTAGCAGATCTTGAAGATGTTGTGGGTCATTATGTTTGAAACGAAAAACCTTTCCAGCACTATTTTGAGCCCCTTCAAGTAGGCTGCGGTGACAATATTTATCGAGAAAAAAGAGGGTGTCTTCCGTTGCAAGTGCTTTTAAAAGGGTCGAATTCAGTTGATAACCTGAACTGAATAAGAGGGCTTTTTCCTTATTCAATGTTTTGGCTAAATGCTCTTCAAGTTCTTGGTAAAAAGGAAAATGGGTTGAAAAAGTCCGAGCGCTGCCACTTCCAAAGCCCCATTTTTCTAAGGTAGTTGCGGCAGCAGAAATAATATTTGGGTGTTTAGAAAGGCCGAGGTAGTCATTGGAGGAAAAGAGGATTTTTTTTTCGTCTGTCAGAAGTCTCCGGTGCAAATGTTGCAGCTTTAAGTCTTCAAGCGCTTCTGAAAATCGTCCGTAGTGTGCCGAAGATATTTCTTGTTTCTGGGAAAGTGGCAAGTTTTTCTCCTTCATCAAAAGAGACCCAACGAGCTTGTTGGATTTCTCCTGTTAGAACTTCTAGGTTTCCCTCTACATGTGCAAAAAAGAGGGTGACCTCTTTTTCATGCATCCCATCGTAGACGTATCTGTGGGTTAGAGGAGGGTGGGGGAGCCATTGTTTAATAGATAGTGAGGTTTCTTCTACCAGTTCCCGTTCGGCTGTTTCCTTCGCTTCTTCACCAGGTTCTGGGTGTCCTTTGGGAAAACCCCAATTGCCACGAAAATCTTCGATCAGGAGAAATTCCCAGCCTTCACTTTTGTGCCGGCAAGGAATGACTCCGAAGGATTTTTCCATTATTCTTTCCTATAGGGTCCAAAGATGACGGAAGCATTATGCCCGCCAAAACCGAAAGAATTAGACAGGGCCGCACGGACTTCCATCTTTTTCTTTTTCGTTGGTAACTCAAAACGGATTCCTTCTTCAGGATTTTCCAGGTTGATATTGGGATGGACAACACCAGTTTCGATCGCTTTAATCGAAGCAATCGCTTCAATCCCGCCCGCAGCCCCTAAACAATGGCCCACCATAGACTTAGTAGAGTTCATGACAATTGCTTCTGGTTTATCGAAAACCCTGTACATGGCCCTGACTTCAGCCATATCTCCAACAGGAGTGGAAGTAGCATGAGCGTTGATGTAATTGATATATTCAGGGGAAATACCTGCATCTTCGATGGCTTTTTTAATGCATAAAGCTACACCTACACCCTCTGGGTGTGGATCGGTCATATGGTATGCATCACAGGAAAGGCCGCCACCTAAGTATTCGGCAATAATGTGGGCGCCTCTTTTCAGAGCATGTTCCAATTCTTCTAAAACAATAACACCGGCCCCTTCTCCCATGACAAAACCATCTCTGTTTTTGTCCCAAGGACGTGACGCTTTTTCGGGAGCATCATTTCTTTCTGAAAGGGCTCCGATTGCGCAGAATCCAGCCAAACCAAGCTGTTGAATGGCGGCTTCAACACCACCGGTTACCATGATGTCGGCTTCGCCATTTCTGATGTGGGCGGCTGCAGCGACAATGGAATTATTAGAGGTTGCACAGGCAGTAGAGATCGAATAATTGGGCCCCATAAAGCCCATATCTTTTGCAAGGAGGGCGCCGGCCATATTCGTGATGATGAAGGGGACAAAGAAGGGATTTACTCTCTTGTACCCTTTTTCCATGAAGGATTCGACCCCATCGCAGAAAACTTGCATGCCACCCATTCCTGATCCAACAATGACACCAGTCCGTTTTTTGTCGATTTGCTCCAGTTCTTCAGGAGAAAAAAGGTGTGCATGTTGGAGAGCTTTTTTTCCAGCCACCATGGCATAGCGGATATAAGGGTCGGTCCGTCGGGCCGTCTTTTTATCCATGTAGTCGCCAGGATCAAAACCGACAATAGAAGCAGCAAAACGGGTAGTTGCGTCTTCAACAGGAAAATGTTCAATGGGTTTTACACCACTTTTCCCTTCTAAAAGCGCCTGGTAAAAAGGTTCTACTTCGTTTCCAAAGCAGGAGACGACCCCCATTCCTGTGACAACGATCCGTTTTTTTTTCATGCCGTTTGTGGTCCTGTTTTGATCGTGAGATTGACAACGTCTGCATCGCGCCATAGCTCTTCAAGGGCATAGCGCTCTCTCATCTCTTCGGTCATCACATGGATGGCAAAAGAGCCGTAGTCTAGGATGACCCAGTCACCTTCCCGTTCTCCCTCTTTTCTCATCGGGTGAATGCCAGTTTTTTCAAGCTCACCAACGACTGAGTGGGCTAGCGCTCTGACGTGACGATCGACATTGCCTTGAGCAATGATCACATAGTCTTGGTGGGAAGAAATTTTTCTTACGTCAAGCGCAAGGATGTTAGAGCCTTTTTTATCAAAAAGGGCTTGGGCTGCTTCATTAAGAATAGTAATTATCCTCACTTTTATTTAATTCTCACGAATTAAGGATTTCGAGGTATTAGAGTATAATTTCTTTTCTTTGATGTAGTCAAGGACAGCCGCAGGAATAAGGTGTCCGCAATACTTTTTTCGGTTCACCCGGTCGCGGATATTGGACGATGAGACGTCTAATTCGGGGATGGAGACAAACTTTCGCCTCAGATCATCGCGTAGCTCCGGCTTTAGGGGCAGCGTTTTCCAGTCGATGTGCACACCACCTCTGGATCCAATTGTGGGTGGGGCTAATTGGAAGAGTTCCTCCCGTTCTCTCCATAAATGGAGAGTCAGGAGCTGATCTGCTCCTAATAGAAGAGAGAAATTAGTCGTTTCACCATAAAGCGCAATCAGCCGTCGAACTGTATCGATTGTATAGGACGGGGGGGGACGCTTCCCTTCCCAATCGAGCAATTGGAAATAGGGGATAGGGGCGATCGCTCGTCTGACCATTTCAATTCGGTCATCAAAGGAAGAAGGAGGTGCCCCTTTTAGAGGATTTTGTGCGTTGGGGATCCATAAAATCTGGTCGAATCCAACTGTTTCCTGCAAAGAAAGGGCGAAGGAAAGATGGCCAACATGTGGCGGGTCGAAACTGCCCCCAAAAAGGGCAACTTTAGGCGGTAGCTTCTCAATTTTTGAGTTGATTTTGCTCGTCGTCTTTTTCATCATGGAGCATGTTAGCCCCATCACTTATTTTTAAAAAGCAAAACCCACCAACGCCCTATTTTTGGACTGATGAATCGATCAAAATAGATAGAGGAGCTCTCGGTATTTTGGGATAGGCCAGAGGTCATCATCGGTCAGTGTTTCTAGCTGATCGAGGGCTTGGCGAGCCTTTCTGATTTGGTGGCGTACCTTAGTGGCAAAACGTTTGGCACGTTCTTCCAAAGGAAGGGTCATCGTTTCATTTCGGACACCTTCAAGCATCTCAATTTCCAAGATGGAATCTTCAATAGCTTGCACAATCTGTTCAAGCCTTTCAGATTGGTGGTGAAGCTCTTTTTTTCCTCTTAGGGCATCATGGACAGCTTTAATCGCTTCAGCAACTCTTTGTTCAGTTTTGATGGAAGCTGGCAAAATACTGGTTTTAAAGAGTTCAATCAGCAGCTTGGCTTCTATGTCAACTTCGCCAACGTAGAACTCCAAAAATATTTCATAACGACTGTGGAGCTCTTCAGGCGTTAAGATACCTTGGAACAGATGATCAGCAGCAGCTGATTTGAATAGGGCAAAAGCATCAATCGAGTTTTCGAAATGGTGTAATCCCCTTCTTTCAGCCTCTTTGACCCATTCTTGGCTGTAATTATCTCCTGCAAAACGGATCGATTTGGAGGCTAAAATAGCTTCTTGCAAAATGGGTAAGAAATTTTCTAGAACCGTTTTGCCATTTTGCCCCCTCTTTTCATAGGCCTCCAAAAGCTCTTCCAAACTTTCTGCGACGATAGCATTCAGCATGGCGATGGAGAGGGAAGGGTTTTGGGAAGAACCTACCGCTCTAAATTCAAACTTCCCTCCTGTGTAGGCAAAAGGGGATGTTCTGTTCCGGTCGGCCTGATCACGCGAAAGATTGGCAAGGGATACTAGTCCTAAATCATAGAGCTGTTTCGCCCCTTTTTTGGCCACTAAGCCTGTGTCGAGCAGTTGTTCTAAAAGCATTTCTAGCTCTTCTCCTAGATAAACGGAGATAATGGAGGGGGGTGCTTCGTGTCCTCCCAACCGTTCGTCATTCGAGGCGGAGCCAATGCTTGCCCTCAGCAATCCATTGTGCCTATGGATGCCCCGTAAAATGGCAACCAACAAAATCAAAAAGTGTAAATTATTCTCGGTACCGTACGGGTCTAGAAGATTAAATCCTCGGTCGGTAGTCAGAGACCAATTACTATGCTTTCCTGACCCATTCAATTTTGCAAAGGGCTTTTCATGTAGAAGGCAACTGAGGTGGTGCGCTTCGGCCATTTGACGCATCACTTCCATCAATAGCATATTATGGTCAATGGCAAGACTTGCCCTTTCAAATAAGGGGGCAATTTCGTATTGAGCCGGAGCAACTTCATTGTGTCTAGTTTTAACGGGGATCGAAAGGCGGAGGGCCATCTCCTCAAAATCCCTCATATAGGCCAGAATTCGGTCTTTCACAGTACCAAAATAGTGGTCTTGCAACTCTTGGCCTTTTGGTGGCGCTGCTCCCTGAACTGTTTTACCCAAAATCAAAAGATCGGGTCGCAAATCTCGAAGAGTTTTATCGATGATAAAATATTCTTGCTCAAGTCCGAGCGTTGGGAAAACATGATCGGCCTCAATCCCTGTTAGCTTTAAAAGCTTAAGAACGACTTTATTCAGTCTGGCCTCAGATCGAAGCAAGGGTATCCGGCCATCCAGAACCTGTCCCGTCCAGGAAAAAAACACAGACGGTATGCAGAGAGTGACGCCATCTCCACCTAACCATAAAAACGGTGGGGAAGAGGGATCCCAGCCTGTATAACCTCTGGCCTCGTAAGTACTTCTTAGGCCACCAGAGGGGAAGGAGGATGCATCAGGTTCCCCTTGTACTAGTTGTTTGCCTGAAAAGGATTCGATCGGTTTTTCACCTAATTTATTCCAACCAAGGAAGGAGTCGTGCTTTTCAGCAGAAGAACCTGTGAGAGGTTGAAACCAATGGGTAAAATGGGTCGCACCATGTTCCATTGCCCACTCTTTTAAAGCACTAGCAATGGCATCGGCATACTCTTCCTTAATTTTTTCGTTACCTGAAACGGCTTCTAAAAGGTTATGGATGATTGGTTTCGGTAATCTTTTCTTCATCTCGTCCATACCAAAGACAAGTGTTCCGAATAAATCAGAGGTCCCTTTTTTTTCCCCGCGAGAAAGGAGGGAACTTGGACGTAATCTTTTTGGACCAGGATGGAAGGTTTTTAGACGGCTAGGAGGCATAGGCGCATCCTAAACTAAAAATATATTTTACAGTCTACTAGGAAAAGAGGATTTTTTTGAGTGGGGAAAGAGCGCTTGCCGCTTAAGGGTATAGATCGGATCAAACTTTCAAGTGTTGGCGCAGCTATCGATACTTTCCTTCTTTCTAACCATTTTCTTACCAAATGTTTTTGCAACGACGAGTGGATTCGGGGAATCTCAAAAAGATCTGCGTCTAATCGATATTCCTTTGTGAGTTCATCCATTAAATCGATACATTCGGCGACCTCTTTTTGGTGTTGTAAAAGGGGCGCAACAACCTCTTTTCCGAATTGTTCTGTTAGGTAAGGGAACAGGTTTTTTCTCAGCTTACCTCTTAAGTTTGAGTCTGAAAGATTAGTTTTATCTTCAAAAGAGGTCACCCCCATCGTGTCGAGCCCGGCAACAATTTCTTTTTTTCTAACGTCAATGAGGGGGCGAAAAAGGGTTAACGGGCCTTGCTTTGAAATAGGTTGAATACCGTGCCATTTCCGTAGAGATGACCCTTCAAAGAGCCTTTTTAATAAAGTTTCGCCCTGATCATCAGCATGGTGACCAAGAACTACAGCTTCAAAGTTTCTTTCTAAAAAGAGCGACTCAAAGAAAGCATACCGTTCGTCTCTGGCTTTTTCTTCCAGGTTAGGCCCTTCTAGAGTTAACCTTTTCACAAAAAGGGGAATACCAGCCAATTCGACCAGCTGCCGAAGTTGAGCTTCTTCCTCGTCGCTTTCAACGCGAAGGCGATGATTCACGTGAGCTACAGAAAATTTTACATTCAATTGCAACAGAGCATAAAATAATGAGAGGGAATCTGGCCCCCCAGAAAGGGCTAAGAGGAGCTCCCCCCCTTTGTGTTCCTTCTTAAGAAACTTTCGTACAACTTCTTTTATCTGCATGCAATTCATTTTAATACATTTCAAAGAAAAAGAAGAGGGGGATAGGATATTGCAGGAAATGTAGCTTAGACTTTAGTCTGAGCTACAAAGTCTTTAGCTAGAAGATTAGGTGAGGACTTGCCAGTTACGTTCTTCGGAGATTTTGCGCAGTGGCTTCTCAGGGTTTACCACAATAGGTAAACCGACCGATGCAAGAAGGGGAAGGTCAAGCAGGCTGTCTGCCATGGCTAACACCTCTTTATGGGCAATGCCACTTGTCTTCAAATACCCGTCCACAAACTCTTTCTTTCGGAAGCCATCAAGCAAGATGAGAGATCCCTTTTTATAAGAGACACCTTTCCACATCGAAATTTTCAACTTTTTCGCAACGATTCTGACTAAAAAATCTGGAGAGCTTGAGAGCAGCAAAGTCTTCACTTTTGCTTTTTGAAGTAGTTTCAGGTACCTGAATACCTTCTTATTCAGAAGAAGGGGCAATGTTTTAGAGACAAACTGATGTGATAATGCAATCAGACGTTTTTCTCTAAAATAGCTTTGAAGTAAAATGGATATTTTCTTTTGAAATTTCTCTTTGTCGTTAAAAAAGAAGCGGTATCGAAAGAAAATCCACAAAAATTTGATAAGCCCTTTTAAAGGGAGGTGGCCCGTAAAAAAGAGCCACTTTCCAAAAAGAAAAGGGAGGGATTTTGAAAACAGGGTTCCATCTAGATCAAAGACTCCTAGTCGAATCCCTTCCGCTTTTTTTTCGGTCATTTTATTTACAGAGAGATTCGATCTCTTCCTCTATTTTTTCAATAGAGTTGTTGATCTCTTCTAAAGCCTGACGCTCTTCTTGAATTTGTGTTTCCAAGAGAAGGGCCTGTTCAAAGTCAAAACCTGTTGACCCTTTTGCCTTCCTAAGCTCTTCAAGACGGTCTCGAATCTCTTTCTTCCTCTGAAGCCGATTCTCAAGAACCTCTTTAAGATTGTCAAGTTTTAATTTGTCGTCCGAAGAAAGAGAGAGAAGTGTCTCTTCTTTTTTTATACGGATGATTTCCCGAACTTGTCTTAGCTCTTTTTCAGTCTCTTGCTTGTCGATTTTATTTAAACCAAGCGTTGTACTTTTCTGGATGAGAACGACAATGTCAGCTTCCAATTGCTCGAGAGGAGATTGTTTTGCATTGTCACGTAAAGCTTTAATTTCTGCCTTAAACGAAGAAATCCGATCTTGCTTTTCGCTTTCCCGTTTTTGGTCTAAAGATTTTCTTTCTGCAGCTAGTTTATCTAATTCTGCTTCTAGAGGTGCCCTTAAGGCAACAAGTCCATCTTTCCAATCTTTCACATGGAAACGATCCAGACGAGTTCTTTTTCCGACAGTTTGTAATTCGTCGAGTAGCTTTTCTGTTTCATTCAGAGATTTTGCACCAGAAGCCCAATCTTCCATGATTTTCTTGCCCTGTTCAAGCAAGTCATCCAAACTCTTTTTAGATTCTTCTCGTTCAGCATCTCTTTCAGCAAACTTCTCTTTTTCTGCCCCTTTCATACTATCCCAAAGGCGGCTTAACGTCTCACGGGTTTGGTTGAAAGCAACGGTGTTCAGAGTCAAACTTTTTGCCAATGATTGAAGCGATTTGATCGCCCCTTTGACAAAAGAAAGTTCTCGAGGCGCTAATTTTGACAACTGAATATTTTGGACGAACTGTTGAACATCGACTACAAATTTTTCGCTGACTTCTTGGATAAGCTCCTTTCTTCTAGGGAAAATCCGGTCACCAAGCGCTGAAAGACGGTCAAATAGAGCGTTCTTTGTTTTCATCCTAAGAGGAAGCTTTGTCAATTCCTTTCGAAGAGCATTGACACGGCTTGCATAGGCATTTAGCAGTAGCAATTCACCTTGGCCTTCAAGGTAAAAATGGAGATTCTCTTTGAATTGCGGAAGATCTACATAAGGACGGGGATCAAACGGTTCAGCAGGAATTTCTTGCTCGAGCACTTCTCTTTCGACAGCCTGTATAGCTAGATCGATCTGCTCTTGAGCAAAGGCAGACTCTTCTGCAAGCACCTCTTTTAGACGACGTGCTTCCGAAGTCAAACCATGGAGACGATCCCAAAAAGTTTTATTCTCAGTGAAGTAGTGATCTTTTGTGAAAGAGAGAAGGTGACGTCTTAGGTCCCAAAAAAGTTTGTAGTTTGGCGGCCGCGAAGCTAAAGATTTTTCAATTTCATCTAAGAGAATCAGAGACTTTTCAGGTAAGGAGAGTGGCTCAAGCCTAGCTAGAAGATCTGGAGGGATCACAGGAGGTTCCTCTGGGGGACGCGCCTTTTTTTCCTTAGATTTATCTTGGGCTTTTTTCGGCTCTGTCACCTTAGCTACAGGCTTTGCCTCTGTTTCAGGAGCAGAAGCTTCAGCTTGCATATCCTGGACAGGTACAGTTGGGACAGGTTCCTCTGAAAGAGGATTTGTTGTTGTTGGAGGATTTTCCATAAGTGTTTGCATAGGCAGTTGGCCTTGGTGGGTCTTGACGTCAAAACAGAGGAGATGATGCTACCCTTCCTGCTCCATTTCCGTCAAAGACTAGTAAAATCATAGGTTTTCGATATAGTATGTCTTTATGGAACATCGCCGAATTTCTTACTACGAAGGTCTTGATCTATTCACCAATGGATCAATAGAAGAGCTGAAAAAAAGGGCAAATAGCTTCCGTTTTGAGCTCAATTCAAAAAAAGAGGTCACCTTTATTTTGGATTCCAACCCGAATTATACCAATATTTGTAACGCAGATTGCTCATTTTGCGCATTTTATCGGAAACCATCTGCTAAAGATGCCTATACAAAAACCGTAGAAGAAGTTTTGAAACACTTTGAAATAGCCCGCCAAGCTGGCTTGACTACAGTTTTATTGCAAGGCGGATTAAACGATGAGCTTAAAATTGAGTATTACGAAGAGCTTGTCCGTACTATAAGAGAGCGCTATCCTGATATTTATCCCCACCTTTTTTCAGCTCCTGAGCTTTGGAATGTCGCTCGTGTTTCCGATATCACAATTGAAGAGGCGCTCATTCGACTTTGGAATGCAGGGCTCCGATCGATTCCTGGAGGAGGCGCTGAGATTCTATCAGAGCGTGTTCGCCAGTCTATTTCTCCGAAGAAAATGGCACCCGGGGCTTGGATGGAAGTCCATAGGACGGCACATCGACTTGGATACAAGACAACCGCCACTATGATGTATGGGCATATTGAGGAACCAAAAGATATCCTCACCCATCTAGAATCACTTCGTGAATTGCAAGATGAATATAAAGGTTTTACTGCCTTTATCCCTTGGAGCTATAAAAGGGATAGAACTGCCCTCCGTCGTCGAGTCGATAATTGGGCAGGGGACGAGGCCTATATCAGAATGATTGCGTTTTCTCGTCTATATTTAGACAACATCCCTCATATACAGGCCTCTTGGTTTAGTGAAGGAAGAGAAATTGGAATGGAGGCACTCCATTCAGGTGCAGACGATTTTGGTGGCATTGTTTTTGAAGAAAATGTTCACAAAGCAACAGGATTTGTACATAAGGCAAATCACAACGATGTCTTGTCTATGATACGTGAAGCTGGTTTTGAGCCGGTTCAAAGAAGTACACTCTATCAGGTTTTGCGCCGTTATCAGACAAACGAATTTGTAAATCTGCCAAGAATTCAAGTTGAGGGAACAAACATTCCCAGCCAGCTTTCCGTCATCGGCAAATAAGGATTCACCTCAAAGCAATTTTAAGTTCCTTTTCGAAAAAACAGTTGGTGATTACGAATTCTAGATTCACACGAAGAGACGAAGGACGCGAAGTTAACTTATTTCCTGAAAAAAGGTTCTAGTCTTAGCGAGAAGTTACCTTCGTGTTCTTCGTGATGAATCTAAGAACTTGCATCCCATTCGAGTTTTTGGATGAATCTTAACTATCTCGAGGTGGGGTTGCAAAATTGAGGGGAGGGGGCTTATGATCATGACGTTTTTTTCTCTGTAAGCGATCATCAATGGCCCGTATTTTTGCAGCTCTCCTCTCTCTCCTGTTAGTCTCTAGCGCTTTTGCCGATGTAGTCTATTATGAAAACCAGACCGTAAAGTCGATCGTTATCCAGTCGGGAGATAATGCCGAAACTCCTCAACAATTTGAGCAGGCCATACGTGCACGTTTAAGAACACGTGAGGGATTTCCCTTTTCTCAAAGTATATTTGATGAAGATTTGAAAACTCTCGCACTTGAGCTGGACTGGGTAGAGCCGACAGTTGAAGTAGTGAAGGGTGGACTTGAACTCACTTTGACTGTTTGGGAAAAACCGATCATCCGATCGATCCGGTTTTTTGGAAACACTTGCGCTAGCGACTCAGATTTGCTTGGTGAACTCGATATTTGTGAAGCAACCACCTTCGATCGTAATGCCTTTGTTAAAGCCTTCAGAAAGCTTAAGCCGTACTACATCAAGATGGGCTATTTTGAGGCTGATGTAACCTACAATATTGTTAGAGATCCTTGCTTACCTGAAGTCGATATTGAGGTTTACGTTAAAGAAGGAAGATCTGGGCGGATCAAGCACATCTATTTTTGTGGTTTTGAAGACTGCGAAATGAACGACATCATGGAGCTGATGGTGACAAAGCGGTGGGATATTTTCACCGGCGTGTTTGGCAACGGTGGTTTCTATAACGAAGACATGATCCAATATGACCAGTTCCAGATCATCAACTATCTTCAAAATAGAGGATATGCTGATGCACGGGTATCAATCGAAGTGACTGAAGACAAAAAACCCTACTGGCTTTCGATCTGCATCAGTGCAGATAAAGGGGATTGCTATCGATTTGGTAAGGTTTCTTATGAAGGGAACTGCATTTTTTCTGATGAGATCGTTGAAAAGTTGATCTACCCTTTAGAGGGGGCTATTTTTGCGCCGGATGCAATCCGCGATACAATCAAAGATTTGCAAGACGCTTATGGGATCAGAGGGCATATCGAGGCTGTCATTGATGATGACATGAATCTCCATGCTGACTGTCCGGTATACGATGTCCACTTTACAATAGAAGAGGGTGAGCCATTCCATGTTGGCCTGATCAAGGTATTTGGTAATAACTACACCCTAACCCGTGTGATCCTCCATGAAACTTTGTTACGTCCTGGCGAAGTGTTTAACACAATGAAATTGCGTTTCACTGAAGAGCGACTTCGTAACATTGGCTACTTTAAGCGTGTCAACGTTTACGGAGTCAGAGTTTCTGGAGATTCAGTATTAGGTGAAAACTACCGTGACATTCACATCGAAGTAGAAGAAGGGCCTACAGGAAATCTTGGTGCCTTTTTAGGCTTAAGCACTGGCAGTGACCTATTTGGCGGTTTCAATATCACAGAAAAGAACTTCCGGATTGCAGGTCTTGCTCCTGGTTCGATCAAAAAATATGGGTGGAGGGGGCTGAAAGGAGATGGGGAATATGCCCACTTTACAGCTACGATCGGACAGAAAACAGACAGTTATGTCCTTTCTTGGACGAAGCCCTACTTTAAAGATACCCCTTGGGCGGTAGGTGTTGACCTAGATAGAACCTTTAATGGAGCTTTATCGCAGGATTATAATATTGTCTCTTACGGGACAAGCGTCCACGCTAAAAGAGCATTGAATGCCTTTGTTTTGGCAGGTGTGAACTATCGTATACGGAACTCAAATGTTTATGCTGACGAAGAGTTGAAAAATTCAACAGAGTTTGAAAAAGAGAAAGGTCGTCAAGGTTTGATTTCTGCTTTGGGAGCCTCTATCAGCTATAATTCAACAAATCACCCGTTACGACCAACTAGTGGTTTCCACTCTCGTCTTGATGCTGAATTCGTTGGACTTGGGGGACATCGTCACTATGGATCTCTCTCTTATTTAAACAGCCTTTACCATCCGTTTGGTTCAAAAGGATATTTTAGAATCCGTGCAGACTTCAAGTTCTTGCAACCATTTGATCGAGATGGTTCCGAGCCTGTGAAGGAAAATCAAGGACTTGCGACGATTCCCTTGGATGAACGTTATTTCTTGGGGGGCGATACTTTGGTTAGAGGTTACCGGCCTTTTGCTATCGGTACGAAGTTCAAGGGTACAACCGACCCTCAAGGGGGTCTGTCTCTTGCCTACTTGTCTCTTGAGTATGACTGGCAGCTCTTTTCACGGGCCGATCTGTTTCTTTTTGCCGACGCCGGGTCACTTTCGCCAAAAACTTGGACATTTGATTATTTGAATTGCTCAGCTGGATATGGAGTCAAATTGCAGATCCTCGATGGTGCACCTCCACTGGTGTTGGGGATGGGTTATCCTCTAAATGCAAGGGAAAAAGGGGATGTGAAGAGGTTCTTCATTTCTCTAGGGGCTAAATTTTAATTAAGGAAAAAAACACATGTTAAAATATGTAATTCTGCTTTTAGCTACAGCTGTAGCCCTTGAAGCTAAAGATCTCAAAATTGGGATCGTCGATTTGAAAACTTGCGCCGAAGAATCAAAGCTCGGTAAAAAAGAGCAGGAAGGATTTGATGCTCTCCGTAAACAAATGGAGACTGTCCTTGGTGAAAAAGAGAAAGTTCTGACCGACTTGAACACAAAGTTGAACGATACAGACTATCTTGACAGCCTCACTTTAGAAGCTGAGACAGAATTGAAAAGAAAGTTTCGCTCTCTTGGTCAAGAACTGGGTGGACTTCAGCAGCAATATATGCAAGCTTTACAGCAAGCCAATTTCAAAATCGTTCAAAGTTTGACTGACTCTGTTTCACAAGCTTCTCAAACACTTGCGAAAAAAGAGGGATTTGATCTGATTGGGAATAAAGAGACAACTTTCTTTTCGAATCCTGATCTTGATGTTTCTAAAGCTGTTGTCAATTTAATGGACATTTCTTGGGAACAAAAACAGAAAGAAGATTCAGCTTCAGCACTTAAAGGAGTTGCCCCAGCAGGGAAATGACAAGACCTTTTAAACTGTCAGAAATCCATGCAGTCATTGGTGGGGAGATCGTTGGAAACCCAGATCTCCCTATTTCAGGTGTTGCAGGGCTAGATGAGGCTTCTGAAAAGGAGCTCTCTTTTTTATCCAATCCACGTTATACCTCGCTTGTTTCAAAAACGGCTGCAGGTGCTGTTATATTACCAAAGTGGGGGCCTCTTCCTCCATCTGGTAATGCCATTTTCCACGACAATCCTTCCGCTGCATTTCAAAAACTGATTGCAACTTACAAGCAAGCCTTGCCACCCCAAAGCTATTTTAAGGGGATTTCTCCTCTTGCCTACGTGGCTGAAGGGGCTAAATTAGAGGAAGGGGTCACCATTTGTCCTTTTGCTGTTATTGAAAAAGGGGCAGTGATTGGAAAAGGTTCATTTATTGGTTCTCATGTCTATGTGGGACCTTCTTCTAAAATTGGAGAAGATTGTTGGATCCATCCCCATGTAACAATCCGCGAAGGCGTCGTCCTTGGTAACCGAATCATTTTGCAGCCTGGAGCTGTCATCGGCTCTTGTGGATTTGGTTTTTTGCCTGACGCTGAAGGGAATTATCATAAACTTGACCAACTTGGAAGTGTTGCAATCGGCGATGATGTTGAGGTGGGCGCAAACACCACCATCGATCGGGCCCGCTTCGCAAAAACCGAGATTGGAACCGGAACAAAAATCGATAACCTGGCTCAGATTGGCCATAATGTCAAACTTGGAAAACGGAACATTGTTGTATCAGGTGTTGGTGTTGCTGGAAGTACAGAAACAGGTGACAATGTTGTTTTTATGGCCAAAACAGCGGTCAATGGGCATTTGAAAATAGCTGCCAATACTAAATTTGCAGCTTGTTCGGTGATTGCCCAGTCGGTAACAGAGTCTGGAGAATATGGCGGGTATCCATTAACGTCATTGAAGACCTTCCGTCGCAATTACATTGTTGGCACCAAATTAGCCGACAGAATCCACCGGATCGAAAAACAACTCGCCGAACTCCAAAAAAAAATGTGATTATCGCAAGATTCATCATGAAGAACACGAAGGTAAAAAGAATTACTCTAGAAAGAAAGAAAATAGTTTTTTTGCTAAAGAATAAAGTTACCTTTGTGCTCTTCGTGTTCTTCGTGATGAATTCTCTACATCCTGTTATAATTTAAGCTTAATGTCTTGTGAGAAGAACTGATGTCTAGCAAAAGACCACCAACAGGTTACGATTACCCCTCTTTTGAAAAACGTATTGAATGGATCAATGGTCGAACCGGTATGCAACTTGATCCCAAAAAAAGATGGGTCGATGAAGACCTGCAGGGGATCATCGAGAACCCTATTGGCTATGTAAAAATGCCAGTGGCCCTTTGCGGGCCGCTTCTCATCGATGGTGAATTTGCAAATGGGGAATACATCATTCCATTCTCTACAGTGGAAGGGACACTTTCCATTTCTTTATCTCGCGGGGCCTACCTCTGTAATCTTGCAGGAGGGGTCAAAGCCCAGCACCTGAAGCAAGAGATGCCACGTACGCCTGTCTTTTTTCTCCCTTCCTTAAAAGATGGAAAGACTTTTTTGCAGTTTATTCAAGAAAATTATCAGAAGATCAAGGCAGTGGCTGAATCGACAACACGCTACGGAAAACTCCTCAAGATCGATCCCTATTTAATGGGAAGAAAGGTCCTTTTAGATTTTATTTTTACAACTGGGGATGCAGCTGGTCAAAATATGGTCACAAAAGCAACTCAAGCTGCCTGTGTCTACATCCAAGAGGCTTTACAAGAGATTCTACCCGTTAACTTTTTGATCGAATCCAATTTTAGCGGAGATAAAAACGGATGTTACCGAAATATGATCAAGGGAAGGGGCCATTCTGCTACCGCCTCTGTAAGGATTTCAGAAAGAGTAGGACGTAAAATTTTTAAAATTGATCCGCTTCAGGTTTTGCAAGCAGGTGAAGTGGCTATGATGGGTTCTTCCCTTGGCGGCGTTTTAGGCCATAACTTACATACTGCAAATGCTTTGACCGGCCTCTATTTAGCAACAGGACAGGATGTGGCCTGTGTCGCAGAAAATGCGGGCGCAATTTTTACGGGTGAGGCACTTGAAGATGGCTCCTATGAAGCTACCATCACTTTGCCCTCTATTACGATTGGAACTATTGGTGGCGGTACACGTCTTCAAGATCAAAATGAAAATCTTCAGATGCTTGGTTGCATAGGTGAAAACAGTTCAAAGAAGTTTGCAGAAATTGTTGCTGCCTGTGCTTTGGCCCTAGAAATTTCTCTAGGCCTTGCTATAGTGAAAGGGGATGAATTTGCAGAAGCGCACCAAAAATATGGTCGCAAAAAAGAGGAAGTAGAAGAAGATGCCTAATACGTTTTATATCGTACTGTTTTTTGCAGCTCGCTATCTTTTGATGTTCTTGATGCTTTGGGTACCGAGGTTTTTTAAGGAGCCCATCAATCCTGCCGAGGTGAAGCAAAGTCAGAAAGATAGAGAGAGCATGTGGCCTCTTGGGCTAATTCTTGATACATTAGCACTAGCTGCCTTTGTCACTTATGGGGATATCTCGTTGTTCATGGGTGAGTTTTGGGCATCACTTTTGGTGATGATTGCAGCCCATATTGTGGTCGTTGAACCCCTCTACTATGGCTTTCATCTCCTTCTTCACGTCGATTGGTTCTATCGGAATCACCACATCTATCACCACCGTTCTGTCAGGACCGAAGCTACGACATCGATGAGCTTTACCCTTTTAGAGCGCATTAGCTATACCATTTTGTTTGCAGTTCCACCTGTTATAGCCTATTTCTTTGGCCTCTTTAATTTTTGGGCTATTCTCGCTTTTTTCCTCCTATTCGACCTCCTGAACAGCTTTGGCCATCTCAATATCAAACTGGAAAATAGGTGGTACAAAAAGTCCCCTCTTCGATGGTTTATTTATAGCCCTGAGTATCATGAAAGGCATCACGCAGAGTTCTTAACCAACTATGCGCTTTTCATGCCGATTTTTGATCGTCTATTTGGGACACTATCGAAGAAAAGCTTTGAATAATAAAGAATGAGTCGTGCAAATTCGGTCATGGTACTCAAACGGTAGTCAGTTGACATGCGAAAAATATCTTTATTTACTGCTCTCACACTTTTTTCAGCCTCTTTAAGCGGGGCTGCTTTTCAAATCTATTCTCAGTCCGCAAACAGCCTCGCTTATGCCCACGCCGATATGGCAGCTTTAGCCGATGATGCCTCTACAGCTTGGTATAACCCAGCTGGTATGACTAAACTTTACAGCCCTGAAATCTGTTTTGGAGGCTCTTTCTTTTGGATCAAAGAGGAGTTCAATGGTAAGGTTGGCTTTAGCTCTTTTACCGATCTATTGGCCTATGAAGACGGGATTCTGACCACTTTCCCAAAGCTTGCGCTTTCGGAGCCTTTTAGAGTACCTCGTGCAGTTGGAAATACCTTTCCTATTTTCCCCTCTTTTAATGCGGTTTTGCCTTTCCACTATAACGATTTTCATTTTGCCATTGGGCTTGCCATCGATGCTCCTTGGGGGCTAGAGACAGATTATAGCTATTCTCACGTCAGGACTTATGCAGAACAGACATTGGTTGAAAGCCTTCAATTTAACCCCTCAGTCGCTTTTGGTTATCAAGGACTTACTTTTGCTGTTGGGTATGGTCGCGAGCTTCTGGAGACGAAAATCACCACTTCGATGATCAATTCAGGGGCGTATTTCAGACTTCGTGGTTGGGACAACACCTATAATCTGGCTTTTATGTATCAAGTGGACCCCACTTTGTGTGTGGGGGCTACATATAGACCTGGCATGACCCACCATATCAAAGGGAGCGCCAATATTCTTTTCTCTGCAGGAGATGCAACTTGCCGTTTTAAAACACCTGCTGTTTTGACAGCTGGGTTTAAATATGAAGTCAACAGCTGCTGGAGCCTTCTTGGAACGATTGGGTACAATCTTTGGAGTCAGGTTAAGAAGATTGAAATTTTCACCGGCATTGACCAGGTATCAGTAGTGCCAGCTTCTTTAGCAGTACTTGAAAGCTTTATTCCAGCTTTTTTCCCTATTCCTCCTGGAGCTACTGTCAAAGTGAATAATCCCATCACATTAAGGACAGGTGTGGCTACTGTTATGATTGATGGAAAAGACGCGGTCTTCCTCGCACTTGGTTCTAAGTATGTTGCAAGCGATATGTGGACCTTGAAAATGGGTTTTGCCTATGACCAGAGCCCTCTTCGATCGGGAACAAGAGAATTGCGGATCCCTGACAATGATCACTACCTACTTTCAGTAGGTGCCCGTTGTAATTTCAATGAATTTGTCTTTGCTGACTTTGGTTTGGAGTATATTTATACCCCTAAATGTGGCATTCATAATAACCCGGTCTTACCCGTACCTGCAGTTCCAGCAACTCTAACAGTTACCGAGGGGGCATTTAGTGAAACAGTTCCAATCAGTCAATTCATCACTGTTCCCCAATCACAGCAAGGTTTTAATGGCCCTATCAATACCACTGCAATGGCCATTGCTATTCAAGTGGGCATCATCTTTCCCTGATCATTAGCACCCATTTTTCTTTCTCTCTAGCTCATCAGAGTTCGAGAGAAAGACTTCTCTTCGTTAATTTGCTTCGGCTATTTAAAAAATCTTGTTAGACTAAGTTGGATCCTAATCTATCCTGCTTATCCTGTAATTGTTATATGCAAAACAACATGTCTGTTGACTGATGCGTATGCCGCTAGTCGTTGCTTTCTAAATCCAGTGAAGGATGTTGGTCAATACGATGAGCAAGACTTCGACCATGATCAAAACAATGATGATCCATTCCAGGCGGCTGGAGTGTTGGTGATTGAGCTCGTTGCCAAGCAGTTCGAAAAACTTGTGGACCACATCTAGACGTTGGTTCAACACCTCAATCCGCTGCTTCAACTCGAGATAGTGGCTGGCCATGATGTAGTACGGCTCAGTCTCGGGGAATTCATAGAAAAAATCGGGTGTATCAAGGATGTCGAGGTGAAGATTGATGCTGCTCCGATCGATGAACAGCTCTCCCATTTTTTTTCTAATTTCTCTTCGGGACATCCGTATTCGGCCTGTCAGGGCCAAAGCTTTAGGAATTTCGCTGACGGAACGGAACGCTTTTCTCAGGCGAAGGTCAAAAGTATCGAGTTTGACCGATTGTGCTAGGGCATGTGAGACGGCAAGTAGGGTGAGAGTCTCTTGGTTGGGGAGGACGATCTCATCCTGTTTTACTTTCGTGTCTGTCGAAACGTAGTAGGTAAATCGGTCCGTTTCGATTTCGTCATTTGCCTCTTCTTCGTAGGGCTCAACCTCTTCGATGAGGATTTTTTCATCTTCTTTTCTAACACCCCAGAAAACGATGACACCATAAGAAAAGAAAAACACATCTCCATCACGGAATTTGATGTGGATCACATCTTTATAGAGGGTAGCCCCACCTTTTCGATTCAAATGATCGAACAGGGCCTTGACGTCGTATGAGGTTGCTGTACAACAGCCGAAACAATGCATAATTGCATCTTACATGAAGTGAGAGATAAAATACTAAAATAACAGGATAAATAGGATTGTGTCACGTCCCATCCCTGCGCCGTGGGAGATCCTGTTCATCTTGTTACGATTTTTTGTGAAGAGAAGAGATGCGAAACGGGGGACTTGAACCCCCACGAGGAAACCCTCACTACCACCTCAAAGTAGCGCGTATACCAATTCCGCCAGTTTCGCATGAAAAGAAAGGGAAATATTAGCAAAAGAGTCGGTTTAGAGTAAATAGCATGTTTTTTGGAATATTTGGCACAGCAGAAAATGCCCTGGCAGCCGCCGCTTTTTCAACCCAAGGCTCACCAATATGACCTAAAAGTCCCTCATGTAGAGCTAATTTAACCAGAAATAAACCCTCCATGGTTTCAGGGTCATTCCCGTTTTCCAATGCTTCGACAATCTTCAGGAAAAGTTTGTACAAAAGAGGGGATGGTGATTCGCTTTCTATTCTTTTAGAGAGGGTTTTTGCCATCGATCTCAATGTGCGTAAGGCAGACGGTTTCTCCCTTAGACCTAAAAACCAACGAGTTCCATCAATTTCCTGGGTTTGGAAAAGTTCTCCTTTCCGTTCTTTAAATTTTCCTCGTATCACAACAAATGGCTCTAGCCATTGTGTGGGGTTTTTTTTGGAGGTCGAAACGACGGCGGAAATTAAGCCTAATTCTTCGGAAAACAGCAAAATAATCTCCCCTCGCTCTTTATATGGAGTTACCCTTAAAATGATACCGTTAAAAATGAGGGACATGTAATGAAATAGGAAGAACCTGTATTGTAAGGATATAGCATATGCACCGATAGCTCAATGGATAGAGTACCTGGCTTCGAACCAGGTGGTTAGAGGTTCGAGCCCTCTTCGGTGCAAATCGGTTACAAGGATTTTTTTATGAATAAAAAAGATAAAGCCGCTCTTTTTGCAGGTGAGGAATATGCGATCCATGTCACAGGACGCAGCCTACAAGTGACCGATGCGATGAAGCAGTATGCCATCGATAAGATCATCCAAAAAATTGAAAAATTCACAGATCGTATTGTCGATATCCACATCAATATGGATATCCAGAAACTGGATCATAGAGTCGATATCATCCTTTTAACACATGGCATCAAGATACAAAGTCATGCTGCCACAACTGATATGTATGTTTCGATTGACCAGGCTGTGGATAAAATCTGTAGCCAGATTCGACGCTATTTGCGCAGGCTGCATGACCACCATAAAAAAGCACACGATGAGAAATCTCTTTCTGTTGACGTGATCCACCCTTTTTCTGAAGAAGAAGAGATTGCAGCTCTGAATGCCACCCTATCCGCGGATGAAAAAGAGAAGCTTGGAAATGTTTTTGCCTTTCATAAAGTGGTAAGGCAGGAAACGATTCATCTCAAGACCCTCTCTATTGAAGAGGCAGTCATGAAAATGGATCTATCACAAGATCCTTTCTTACTGTTCAAAGGGGAGCATAACAAACGGCTTTATCTCATCTATAGAAGGGAAGATGGCGACTACGGATTAATTCTACCTGAAGCATGAAACTCGATTGCCTGGTTCGTAAGCAACCCCTTGTAGCTACTCCTGAAGAGCGTGTCCGTCAAGCCTTTGTTGCCTACCTTTTACATGCAAAAGGATATCCTATCCGTTCGATTGCTATCGAATATCCTTTGAGGGAATTGCCACATTTAAAAAATGTCGATGTTCCTGTTGATCGGAGAATTGATTTAGTTGTTTTTGATCCGACCGGGACAAAACCTCTTCTTTTAGTTGAATGTAAAGCAGAAAGGCTTACACAAGAGCACGAATCCCAAGTTTTTGGATACAACGCTTTTGTAAAAGCTCCCTATGTTGCCCTTGTGGGCGCAGAAGAGATACGACTCTTTGGTCCAAAAGTTGTCCCTGAGCTTCCGAGTTACGATGAGCTCAAGATTTCTCTCTAATCTTTCGAAGCTACAAGAAAAGCATCCTCAGGAGGCTTTTTACCTTGCAGAAATGGCTCTGAAAAAATGGGAAGAGCCATCTAAATTGCCAACCTGTGATGTCGATGTCGATGTGCTGATCGTTTATGGGTCAGGCACTGGAGAAATCTATTCCTCCTTGTTACCTTGGCTTAAAGAGAAACGAAAAAGGAAAATTTACTTTTTCGAAGACCAAGAGATCCCGTTGAGGAATCTCCTTGAAACAGAATCTGGAGGCAAACTTTTACAAGATAAAAGGGTGGCGCTCCATCTTTTCCATGGGATTGAAGAGGCTCTTCACCCTTTCAACGCTTTAATGTGGAAGTTGTATGGGAAAAAATTGGCGTTTCTCGTCCATCCCAAGTATTCCAAAAAGAGGTTTAAAGAGCTGCAAGAGCGGATTATTTTTGATCAGGAAAGGCTAGCCCTTTTCTTAGACGATTATCTGACCTACGGAGCCAGATATTATCAGAACTTCTATAGCAATTTACCTGTTTTAACCGACTCTTTCCATGGCGAAGCACTTTTTGGGAAATACAAAAATGTTCCTGCTATCATTGTGGGAGCTGGCCCTTCTCTTGATAAAAATGGGGATTTGCTAAAAAAAGTCGGGGATAAAGGATTCCTCTCAACAGGAGGGTCTGGGCTCCCAGCCCTGTTAGCCAAAGGGATTCAACCCCACTTTGCCGCAGCGATCGATCCAAATCCCTTGCAGGGCGAGAGGATGGAGAAGTCGAAAGCGTTCAAAGGCCCATTTTTTTACCGTCTTCGGCTCTTTCCAGGGGCCCTAAAATCGCTTTCTGGTCCTAAGCTCTATATGCCTGGATCGGGCGGCTTTGATACGGCCCAATGGCTGGAAAAAGAGCTTAAAATTGAAGGGCAAAACATTGAAGAGGGGCACAATGTGGTCGCTTTTCTTGTGGCCATAGCCGAAAAAATGGGGTGCAATCCGATCATCACCGTCGGTTTAGACCTTGGTTATCCTGGAAAAAAACTCTATGCCCAAGGGGTAGAAGAGGGAAAACTGCCTGCCGACACCCTCCTTCGAAAAGATATCTATGGCAAGCCACTGCATACCAAATACATGTGGATACAAGAAAGCCAGTGGCTTTCCAAATTCCAGGAAGAGCACCCCGCAACAAAACTGATCAATGCAACCGAAGGGGGACTTGGTTTTGAAGGGATCGAAAATCTCCCCTTAAAAGATGTTCTGAAGAAATATTTCACGAAAGAGCAGAAATTAAAACCTATTTTAAAACCTCTTGGTGTGACATCAGCCACACTCAAGAAAGCGCTCAAAAAACTAAAGACAAGCTTAGAGAATTGCCAAAAGCTATTAGATCATATCGACGATACCCCAACAGGGGCTCTTGCAGATCATGCCTTGCGAGAAGAGCCCGCTTACAGCGCAGTACTTGCCATTTTTGATCAGATCCTCACATTCCTCGAGCGAAAGGACAGGATCCCTTTCCTAAAAATGGTCGTCGAAGCCCAACTCTATTTGCTAAATAAAAAATATGTTAGCCCTTTCTCGGGCCGATGATCACGACTGTGCTGGAGTCTGGCGTGTCTGATCGATTGATTTATACCAGCATCTAGCTGAAATTGCCCATACTGATGACAATTTCTGGCCAATCTTTTGAAGCTTTTTTCCTCATAACTTTCCCCTAAAACCTCATTTTGTTTTTTTTAGAATAAGACAACGTTTTCGTCTCTTTTTTTAGGATTAAAAAAAGTTAGGGATCTTCGATTTTTGCAAGAAACTGTCACATTGTGACAGTTTCTTGCAAAAATCAATTGCCGTCGGAGCTTTCTTGGAGTTCGAGCATGTCCTCGAGGATGTCCAGATCGACTGTCGGGTGGGGGAAAAGGAGGGCGGGGGAGACGATCTCTGCTTGGGCAAGGACCGATGCCCTCTCGATGATGTTCTTGAGCTCTCGGATGTTACCGGGCCAGCTGTACCCAAGGAGCGATTGCTCTGCTTCTTTGGAAAACTTTAGTTTTCCTTGAGAGAATGTCTCTAAAAAAAGATGGGCAAGAGGCAATATTTCTTCTTTTCGCTCGCGGAGAGGAGGTAAGTGGACTGGGACAACATGGAGCCTGTAGAACAGGTCTTCCCGGAATTTACCCTGTTCGATCGCTTTTCTGGGGTCGCGGTTGGAGGTGGAGAGTATTCTGACATCCACGTGGAGTGTGATATTTCCACCCACCCTTTCAAACTCTTTTTCCTCCAAGGCTCTGAGGAGCTTGGCTTGCAGGGCGAGGGGCATTTCGGTCACTTCGTCGAGAAGAAGCGTCCCCTTGTTGGCCATCTCAAAACGGCCGATTCTTTTTTGAAGCGCACCTGTAAAGGCCCCTTTCTCATGCCCAAAAAATTCCGATTCTAAAAGACTTTCAGGGATCGCTGCACAGTTCGTTTTGATAAAAGGTAAACCTTTTCGTTGCGACTGAGAGTGTATCATCTTGGCGACCACTTCCTTCCCAGTGCCGGTTTCTCCGTAGATAAAAACTGTGGCGTCTGTTTTGGCTACCTGCTCAATTTCATGGATGAGCTGCTCCATTTTTTTCCCATGGGCAATCAGTCGGGGCGTTTGGTTCAGCTCCTGCTCGTAGAAATTTTTTTCCCTTTGCAGCTTGAGCCTCTCTTTTGCTTTCTCGAGAATGATCTCGAGGGCGTCAATTGAGAAAGGTTTTTGCAAATAGTGGAACGCTCCTAAGCGCATGGCTTCGACTGCGCTTTCGGTAGATCCATGTCCCGTCATGACGACCGATATCCCCTCTGGGTGACTCTCCTTGAATTCAGAGAGGAGCTGAAGGCCAACCCCATCAGGGAGATGGAGATCTGCAAGCAGAAGATCAAAGGGATGCTTTTTGAGCAGTTTTTGAGCTTTGTCTATCGTATCTGCCGTATAGACCTCGATTTTCAACTTTTTTAAAGCTGAGGAAATGAATTCGCGTGTCAGCTTTTCATCTTCTACTACTAGGGCTTTCTCTATTGGCAAAGGGTCACCTCTAATTTTTCCTATATCATGTTTGCCAAATAAGGGGGGTTCATGTCATAATCACCCCCGTAAAACACCATTTCTATTTAGGAAACTCGATGGTCCGCTTCACCGGAAAGAAAAATCGTATCGCCCGACGTTTTGGCGTAAACATCTTTGGCCGTAGCCGTAATCCTCTTCTTCATAAGCCCAATCCTCCAGGGCAGCACGGGGCTCGTCGCCGTAAGAAGTCGGACTATGGTCGCATGTTAGATGAGAAGCAAAAGCTGAAAGCATGCTATGGCATGATCACTGAAAAACAGTTGGTTCGCTATTTTAAAAACGCTCAAAAACTTAAAGGTAACACTCCACAGCTTTTGATCCAAATGCTCGAGTCGAGACTGGATACTGTCGTCTATAGACTTAAACTGGCTCCTTCTCTCTTCTCTGCTCAACAGCTCGTAGCCCATGGTCACGTTTTAGTGAACGGCAAAAAAGTGGACATCCGCTCGTTCCAAGTTGAACCGGGCATGGTGGTCTCTATTAAAGAGAAATCACAAGGGATGAAGATCGTTGCTGATGCAGTTGATGGACCACACCGTACAGTTCCTGCTTATTTGTCTTGCGATACAGCTAAGTTTTCTGGCCAGTTTGTTTCACGTCCAACTCTTGAAGAGATCCCTCTTCCTGTCGAGTTGAACGTCAGCGAAATCTGCGACTTCCTAGCTCACAGCACCTAGTAGCTGGCGTAGCTTAGATTTAGTCCGAGTTCATTTTGCGGGTTTTAACCCGCATCTTAGAAAGGCCCTAAAGAACATTGTTCTTCAGGGCCTTTTTTTGTCTTAGGTGTAAAGTCGGGAACAAGTTCTCGACATTGTGGGTTAAAATCCGCAAAAGCTCGAGACTAAAGTCTCGAGCTACAAACGCTCGTCGATTACTTATTATACTTTTCTTTGATCATTTTCAGGTGACGCTCGACAGCCTGCCTTGACCGCTTATCTGTTCGGTCGATGGTCAAAACGCCGTTTAGATGGTCGTTTTCATGCATGTAGAGCCTAGCGACAATCCCTTCAGCTGTTCTTTTGAAGGGGTTTCCTTCTACATCAAAGGCTTCGATTGTAATACCAACTGGTCTTTCGACAGGGACACTCATTTTTGGCAAGGAAACGCAGGCTTCGTCCATCATCCAAAGAGCCTCAGTAGGAACAGAGAGCACTGGATTAATAAAGACTTCAAGAGGGCCAAGCTCCCATTTCCCTGAACCTTCGATTGCTTCATAAGGAGCATGGGTCAAGAAGATACGGAGAGATTCCCCTACCTGAGGGCCCGCAAGCCCCATTCCATCATGTTTCAACATGAGTTCATCCATTTCCCGAACCAGTTGTTTCAGAAATTCTGTGCCAAATTCTTGGAGAGGCGTCGCCTTTTTCCGAAGGACAGGGTCGCCATAATAACGTATTCTTCTAGCCATAACAGTTATATTATAACATGCAGCTATGTTGAATGTCGATCGGGAGTGTGCTCTCTGCCTAAAAAAGCCTTGCGTTGTATGGGAAGATAGGATTCCCTTCTGTTGTCGAGGATGTTCCTTCGTTTGGCGGGTCCTTAAGGGTAAGGGGATTGACCCAACGTCAGAAGACCCTCTATTTAAACAGGCAGAGGAGATGGGTATTTTGAACGACAAGCTACCAGAAAAAAAAGAGGGGGAAGAGCTCCGGCTGGCTTTCTGGATCGAAGGGTTATTTTGCCCTGCTTGTCAGCACCTCATTGAGCATAGCATCAAGAAAATGGAGGGGGTCCTCTCCGTGTCAGTAGACTACACAACAGATCTTTGCCTTGTCTGGTATCAGCCTCGGTTTGTCTCACCCGATGAAATATTCAAAGTGGTTAGTCGATTAGGCTATATTCCCCACTCGCTTGAAACCCTAGACCGGAAAGGGTGGACGAGGGGGCTCCGTTGGAAAGTGGGAGTTGCCTTCTTTTGCACTCTGAATGTGATGATGGCCTCGTACCCCCTGTTGAGCCCCGACATCGACTCACAGTGGAGAACTTTTTTTACCCTCTATGCCTTTATAGCAGCTATTCCAGTTCCCTTTTATGCAGCTTTGCCTCTGGTTAAACAGGGATTTGCTGCGCTTGTGCGATTTTCATTTGGGGTTGAGGCCTTCATTGCTGTGGCCATGTTGAGCAGTTTTGTTTTATCTGTTTTTAACATTGCAAATGGCACTTTTGAGCTCTATCTTGACGCGGCAACACTATTGCCTGCCTTTTTTTTAACAGGAAAATTATTGGAAAGTCGGGTCAAAGGGGATGCTAGAGAGCAGCTTTTAGATGTTTCCCGAGCATTGCCCATGAAAGCCCGAAAAAACGACCTCTGGGTTCCTATTAAAGAGATCAAAATAGGGGACGAAATCCTCATTTTGCGGGGGGAAAAAGTTGTTTTAGATGGAGAGGTGGTTGAAGGCTCCGCTGATGTCGACGAGGGAATTGTCACGGGGGAATCGCTCCCTGTTTCTAAAAAACTGGGGGATAAATTGTTAGCTGGAACCCGTTTGGTCGATGGGTGGGTGAAGTTAAGGGTATTAAAAACCGAGGAGGGCTCGACCCTTCAAACCATGGTGAGTCTTATTGAAGAGGGGCTTGGAAAAAGGGTATCCCACTTCTCGATTTTAGATCAGGTGCTTCCCTATTTCTTACCTGTCCTCCTTGTGATAGCGGTTGTTTTATTCTTTATTCGGGGACCGATTGACGCTTTAAGCCTTCTTTTGTTGGCTTGCCCTTGTACATTAGGCATTGCTTTACCTATTGCAAGGGCCCATTTGGGGGCAGAACTTGGCCATCGGGGCATTGTTGTTCGTAGGATCGAGGGGTTAGACCTGCTGGGGAGTGAAACCGATCTGTTACTCGATAAAACAGGTACTTTGACCGATGGAGAGCTGGAGTGGCTTGAAGGGTGGATTCCAGAAAATGAAAAAGGGATCTTGATGACGTTGGTTAGTTACTCCAACCATCCCCTTTCATTATCTTTAAAGAACCATCTGCAAGGTACGCCACAAGTCCCTGTGGAGAATGTCCAAGAGATTCCTGGAAAGGGGATGCAGGGAGGAGGACGCTTTTTGGGGTCTCGTCTCTGGTTTGAACAGATGCAGCTCCCCTTACCACCTCCACAAGAAGAGGTGGAGCTGTACTATTTTGCCGAAGGAAAGGTCTATAGATTCCTTTTTAGAGAGCATTTAAGAGAGGGAATTGAGGCTTGGCTTAAAAGCGTAAAGGGGCCAAAAATTCAGATTATTTCTGGTGATCGACAAGAACGTGTCGAAAAATTGGCCAACAGGCTCAACATTTCTCACTTCCGTGGAGAGGTCACCCCTGAAGATAAAAGACAGGCTGTTGTAGACGTCCAAAAAATGGGTGGAAAGGCCTTTTTTGTGGGGGATGGGGTCAATGATGGCCCAGCTCTTGCGATTGCCGACCTTTCAGCCTCTCCTGCAGGAGGCAAGGATATCACCCTTTTTGTGGCTGATCTTATTGTGTGCGGCAGTTTCGATAAAATGATTGTGGCAAGAGAACTAGGGATTAAAGCCCGGCGTATCATTGTCGAAAATTTAGTTTTAAGTTTTTCTTATAACTTTGGGGCTATCCTCTGGGCTATTTTTGGAACAGGGCTAACGCCCATGCTATCAGCTGTTGTCATGGCTGCCAGCAGCATCACCGTCGTCTGGAACGCCACTCGGATCAAAAGCTCCCGATAAAAAAGTCGGCCAACTTCCCAACATCTTGAATTTATACAAATCCCAGGAATTGCAATAAGCAGGGGGTTTATATGGATTTCCAATCTCATTCTCATGAAAAAACAAAGATCACCTTTGATTGTTCAATTGAGGAAAAAACTTACATCAAGATGTTGGCTGCTAAGGCTCGGATGACTTTAGGGGAGTTGGTGCTGTCCAACAGCAAAGCCGATTTTCCTACTGAAAAAAAGGGAAAGCCTATTTAAAAAAGACTTTAAAAAATACCTGCATAAACAAACTGTTATAGATGAGTTGGATAGGGTTATACAACTCCTTCATCTCTCGTGTTCTTCGTGATGAATTTTTAAAAATTAGTTCCAGTCTAAGATGACTTTGCCGCATTGGCCTGACAACATAGCATCAAACCCTTTTTGAAACTCGTCGGCTTTGAACCGATGGGTGATGACAGGTGCTAGTTTTAAACCACCTTCCAACAAACGGCACATCTGGTGCCAGGTTCGGAAGATTTCGCGACCATAAATGCCGTGCAGTTGTAGCATTTTGAAGATGACTAAATCCCAGTCGATCAGTGTGCCAGGGGGCAATATTCCAAGAAGAGCAATCTTTCCGCCATGTTTTACATGCCGCAACAACTGGTTCAAAGCTTCCCCATTTCCTGCCATCTCATAGCCAATGCTAAAAGAACCTTTTAACTCTTCTTCCTTCACGTTCACCACTCGAGTGGCTCCCATTTTCTTGGCTAAGTCGAGTCTGAAAGGGTTGATGTCGGTGACCACCACATTTCTGGCGCCGCCAAAGCGGGCGATGGCTGCAGCCATGCATCCGATGGGACCTGCTCCTGTGATCAGAACATCTTCGCCTGTTAGAGGGAAAGATAAAACGGTATGGACAGCATTCCCAAATGGATCAAAGATTGCCGCTTCATCATCCGAAATATCTTTAGGCAAATGGAATGCGTTTTGTTCAGGCAGTACCATATAATCGGCAAAGCAGCCTGTAACATGATAACCAACACCACGGGTGTTAGGGCAAAGGTGCCTTTTTCCTTCTAAACATTGTTCGCACGTCCCACATGTGAGGTGCCCCTCGCCCGTCACCCGTTCGCCGACTTTAAAATTTTTGACTTTGGAACCGACTTTTTCGATGACACCGACAAATTCGTGGCCGATGACTAGGGGGACTGGGACATTTTTTCTTGCCCAGGCATCCCATTTATAGATGTGGACATCGGTACCGCAGATCGAAGTTTGATGGACTTTGATCAACACCTCGTTCTCTTGAAAGCTTGGGATGGGCACTTCGTCCATCCAAACACCTACTTCAGAATATTTTTTTAAAATGGCTTTCATGCTGTTTTTCATCAAATCACTCCGAGGTTTTTACCGACTTTTTCAAAGGCGCTAACTGCTTTTTCTAAATCTTTTTGGGTGTGTGCGGCAGACATCTGTGTTCGGATACGGGCTTTACCTATAGGGACAACAGGAAAACTAAATCCGATCACATAGACCCCTTCGTCTAACATCTCTTTTGCAAATCTTGTAGCTAATGCTGCATCGCCTAACATCACGGGGATGATCGGGTGCATGCCTGGCAAAAGGTTAAAGCCTAATTTTTCCATCTTTTCTCTAAAGAACCGGGCATTGTTTTGAAGCTGCATTCTCAGCTGGTCACCTGCTTCAACAAGATCAAAGGCCTTGATTGCAGCCGTCACAATGGCTGGCATCAAAGCATTGGAAAACAGATAAGGACGGGATTTTTGGCGTAGCCAGTCGACAAGGGTTTTTTTTCCAGAGACATAGCCTCCAGAAGCGCCTCCTAGGGCTTTTCCGAATGTCCCCGTGATCAGGTCAACACGACCGAGAACATTGCAATACTCGATGCTTCCTTTACCTTTTTTCCCTAAAAAACCGGTAGCGTGGCAATCGTCGACCATCACAAAGGCCTGATATTTTTCAGCCAAGTCGCAGATGGCTTTCAAATTTGCTATCGTACCGTCCATTGAAAAGACACCATCAGTTGCGATCATCCGATAACGCTTTCCTTGAGTCTCTTTCAGTTTGGCTTCCAGTTCAGCCATATCATTGTTCTGGTAGCGGTGCCGTTCGGCTTTGCAGAGTCGGATCCCGTCGATGATACTGGCGTGGTTCAGATTGTCTGAAATAACCGCATCATTTTCATCCAATAGAGTTTCAAACAATCCCCCATTTGCATCAAAACATGAGGAGTAGAGGATGGTGTCTTCAGTCTCTAAAAAGGAGGATACCCGTTTTTCTAACTGTTTATGGATGTCTTGGGTTCCACAGATGAACCGGACAGAGGCCATCCCAAGACCATGTGTATCGAGCCCCTCTTTAGCTGCCTGTATCAGCTCAGGATTGTCGGCAAGTCCGAGATAGTTATTGGCGCAGAAGTTAAGAACCTCTTTGCCCCCATTGAGTGTAATTTCAGCTGCCTGAGGGGAGGTGATCACCCGCTCTTCCTTGAAGAGCCCCTGATCTTTCACTGTTGTAGTCGATTTTCGAAGTCTAAAAGGGGTAAGTCGTACATAGCCTACTTATTTTACCCCCATTCAAAACTTTTTGTACAACTCCAGAGCAAACCGTTGACCAAAGGAGCGCTCTATTGTAAGTTCTTATCTTTAAGAGTGAGGAACTTTAGATGAGTACAACACTTTATTCGATGGCTGGGGTTGCAGCTGCTGTTGGCGCTGGAAGTATCCTCGCCGAGTGGAGTTATCTAAGGGGGAAGGATGCAAATTTTCCCTTACATCGGGATAATTTTTTATCCTACGACATCCGTACCCTTCCGTTGGTCCTCTCTTCAGCCGCACTTTTTTTGATATTGGCAAAAATAGAAAAATTAAACCCCAAAGCTGTGTTTTTTTGTTTACCCCTAAATTTTTATTCTCTTGGGGTAAAGGCGTTTAAATATTCCTATCTTGGCAATAATCTCCCATTCGATGGGGACGAAGTTTCTAAAGGGGCTGCTAAGCAAGACCAATTTACAATGACGTTGTTGAAAATTTACCACCTTGTTTATTCGATACTTGCAGTCTATCTTCTCATTCGAAAAAGACCAACCTAAGACATGTTTTTTCCTGTTCCATTTTTTAGGAGATCACAAAATTTTCTTGTGACTTACACTCGATCCCACTTAAAATATTAGTCCTTCATAAGGAGTGATCATGACGCTCAGCGTTTTTGACATGTTTTCTATTGGGATTGGTCCATCCTCTTCTCACACCGTTGGACCCATGCGGGCAGCTTTCCGTTTTTTGAGCACCATCAAAAATCTACAACAAATCGATCATCTCCAGATCGACCTATATGGCTCACTTGCCCTCACTGGAAAAGGGCATGGGACAGATAAAGCGGTCATCTTAGGGTTGCAAGGCGATACTCCAGAAGGGGTCGATCCAGAGACCATCGAGCCAAAACTTGCTAAAGTTCTAACAGAAAAAATGTTAATACTGGGTGGAAAAGTGGCTGTCCCCTTTGTTGAAGAGCGGGATCTCCTTTTTCATAAAGATCGATTTTTACCCTTCCATCCCAACGGAGTCCGTTTCACTGGATTCAGTAAAGGCGAAATAGTTTCTCAACATGTCTATTATTCAGTAGGCGGCGGTTTTGTTGTTAGCCATGAAGATGCCACAAAAACTGTTGAGGATGCTGTCGGTGGGCACGATCCTATTCCTTATCCTTATCGGACAGGTGATGATATTTTACGGATGGGGAAAGCTTCTGGATTATCTGTCCCTGAAATGATCCGTGCAAATGAACGTGTCCATCGGACAGATGAAGAGATCGACAAAGGGCTGCTGAACATCTGGAATGTGATGCAACGGTGTATCGAACGGGGCTTTCACCAAGAAGGGATTTTACCTGGTGGCTTGGGAGTTAGAAGAAGGGCTCCGGATGTCTATAGACAGCTCCAAAACCGCTCCTTCCATGATGACCCAGCCCTTATTTTTGATTGGGTCAGCCTATTTGCCCTTTCTGTAAACGAAGAAAATGCTGCTGGTGGCCGTGTAGTGACTGCCCCTACAAATGGAGCTGCGGGCATTGTTCCAGCGACTTTAAAATACTATACAACCTTTACTCCCAACCCTACTCAGAAGGGAATTGTCGATTTTCTCCTTACAGCAGGGGGTATCGGCATGTTATTTAAGTGGGGCGCATCGATCTCTGCGGCAGAAATGGGTTGCATGGGCGAGGTGGGTGTCGCTTGTTCGATGGCAGCAGCTGGCCTGACAGCAGCCTTAGGCGGCACAACAGAGCAGATTGAAAATGCAGCTGAAATTGGGATGGAACACCATTTAGGTTTAACTTGTGACCCTGTGATGGGCCTCGTACAGATTCCCTGTATCGAAAGAAATACTATGGGAACACTGCAGGCCATCAATGGAGCTAGGCTTTCTCTTTTAGGAGATGGCACCCACCGTGTATCGCTTGATCAAGTGATTGCAACCATGCGAGAAACAGGTAAGAATATGCAATCGATTTACAAAGAGACCTCACTTGGGGGTCTTGCAGCCAACGTCCATGAGTGTTAAATGACTCCGCTTGAAAATGAAAGACTCAAATACAAACCACGATTTCCTGCTGTCTTGAAGCGTGGAGCCCACCTTAGTGCAAGTGAGTGTAGTGATGATACTATCACTCACGATCTTAAAACAGTTTTTCCTATTATTGGAGAGGCAAAACGGGTCACTTTTGTTGAAGGAGAGCAAAAAAAAGAGAAGCCTTTAAAAGTGGGTGTTTTCTTTTCTGGGGGACAGGCGCCTGGTGGCCATAATGTGATTGCTGGACTTTATGACATGTTGAAGACCCTTTCACCTAAATCCGAATTGATCGGGTTTTTGGGTGGGCCCAGCGGTCTTGTCAATGGAAAGGCTATTTTGTTGGACGAACAAGGGATTGCCCCCTTCAGAAACCAAGGGGGATTTCATCTCTTGGGGTCGGGAAGAACAAAGATCGAAACTTCAGAACAGTTTGAACGGGTCCGTAAAGTGGTTGAGGGGATGAACCTCGATGGTCTTGTGGTCATTGGCGGTGACGATTCGAATACTAACGCTACCTATTTAGCTGAAGATTTTGCAAAGCGGCAGATCGATTGCACTGTGATTGGTGCTCCTAAGACAATCGACGGCGATTTAAAGACGCAAGATGTAGAAATTTCATTCGGGTTTGATACAGCCTCTAAAGTCTACAGCGAGCTCATAGGCAATTTAGGGAAGGATCTTCTGTCGGCCAAAAAAATGTGGGCTTTTGTCAAATTGATGGGACGTTCTGCTTCCCATTTGACTTTGGAATGTGCGCTGAATACCCAACCTAATATCACTCTGATCGGAGAGGCCATTGAGGAGCAGAAAAAGACTCTGCATGATATTGTCAATGAGATCACAGATATTGTTGTTCAAAGGGCAAAAGCGGGTAAACCTTACGGTTTGATTTTGATTCCTGAAGGTATTGTCGAATTCATCCCCGAATTTAAACGTTTAATCAGCCATCTCAATGGGTTACTTGCCGAAGGGAAAGGGGCTGAAGCTTTGGATGAAGAGGGAAAAAACCTCTTTTATCTATTGCCAAAAGTGTTCCAAGAGCAGTTGACCTTTGAACGGGATCCTCATGGGAACGTTCAGGTATCGAAGATCGAAACGGAACGGCTTTTCATGAAGTTGGTTGAAGAGGAGATCAAAAGACGTGGTGAAAAAGTCTCGTTTGCCCCACAGCCCTTCTTTTTTGGCTATGAAGCCAGAGCCTCGTTGCCTACCAATTTCGACGCTAACTATTGCTATGGATTAGGAATGGTAGCGGCTCTCGGTGTCTCCCTCAGAATGACAGGTAGAATGGCAGCCCTTTCCGATTTGCACCATCCGCCAGAACAGTGGATCCCCAATCTTGTGCCTCTTGTTTCGATGATGGGGTTTGAAATGAGAAAAGGGGAGAGGAGAGGGGTGATTACCAAAGCTCTTGTCGATTTGGATGGGGCAATGTATAACCATTTCGTAAAAGCCTCCTCCAAGTGGCAACTAGACGATCAATACCTCTGTCCAGGTCCTATCCAATATTTTGGGCCGACAGAAGTAACTGAAAATCTCCCCTGGATGATCAAAGTGAGAATGTGATGTTTTATTCAATACTCGTTGCAGCAACAGCTGTTAGCCACCTCGTTTCTCCCTCCGGAAAAGGGGAGGTTACCCTTTCTGAAAAGGAAGAGGGGGTCATCACTTTAGATGGAACTTTTGAGGGGTTAAAGCCGGGACGCCATGTCTTGCAACTCCATGCGGAAGGATGTTCTGCCATCATGAAAAAAGGGGCCGGCGCCCATTTCAACCCTCTTCCAAAGCCAGGTTGCGACGCGTCTCTTGCCATATTAGAGATTAGTGAGTTTGAGGCAAATACAGAGGGGAAGGCTGCTTTTGAAACTACTCTGGAAGGGGTTCATCTTACAGGGACCGATTCAATTATAGGCCATTCCCTTGTCTTGCATCCTGTTGGGTTAACAGATGCCCCTCCTTCCTGCGGCCGGATCGAAAGCAACTAAAAAAATAACAAGATAAGAAGGATCGCCTTTGGTGAAAACGGTAGAATGATGGGCCTCTTGAAAAAACCCTCTGATATCTGATTGTTGCAATTGATGATGGCCGACTCCTTGATGTCTTAGAGCACCCTAACCAAGAAAAATACGGGAATCAAAAATTATATGTAGTTTTTGCCAAGGGATATGTCTACCTTGTTCCCTTTGTTGAAAGGGGTGGGATATTTTTTTAATCACCATTATTCCTAGCAGGAAAGCCAAACAAAAATATAGCCATGAGGATGGGGATGAAGAAAAAAAGCAAAGAACCTTCAAAAAACCTAAACCTTGAAGAACAGGAATTTTTAACTTCGTTTGAAAACGATGAATGGCAAACAGTTGATGACTTAGAAGAGCGGAAAAAAGGGGTTAGAAAGATCGCTTCTGAAACGTTGAGAAAAGATGTCCGAGTTAATATACGCCTCTCTAGCGTTGATGTAAGTGCTATTAAAGAAAAGGCTGCATATGAAGGGCTTCCTTATCAAACCTTGATGGCTAGTATTTTACACAAATATGCAGCAGGACATTTACGCCTCTAGGATCTGCTCGCTCGAATTCCCCATCCAGACCAACCCAGGAAAAAGTGAAGAAAGGACCCTCTCCTACTGGACTTCCAGCTGCTACGAAGCAGGCATTTAAATGATGCGCTTATTATGCAGAAGAGGCCTTATGGGGAAGGGCATCCGATTATTGTGAAAACCGAGCGGGCCTTAGCGGCAAGCCATTCGTCAGTTGAGTGAACCCCAGTCCGTTTATGGTGTTAAATAGAAGGGGGTAGTTTTAGAGATGTTTTGTCGACTTGAAAATAGGGGCTTGATATCTTAATTTCTGGGCCGTGAGTGGTCTGGTAATTGAAGTTGGATTCTGTCATTCCGCATAAAAATGTAGGCAAACTGACCTAATTGGACGCTTTGACGAGGTCCTAGTTTAAATTCTCGTGTGACTTGGGCTTCTCATTCCCATGCTTTAACTTCTACCTTCCAACCTTCATGTTCAGTTGGATGAACTGAAAAAAATACATGCACAGCTTTTGACACTGTTGTCTTGGCCATGAATTGGACACTGTTGTCTTGTGAAAAGGAGACATGGTTAAGAGAGTGAATAGAAGCCATGCTTTTATTTTAAACGATAAGGCCTATCTATCACAAATTTCAGTTAACACAGAGGATTGGCCCGTTAATAAGGTGTGACGGGGATGGGGTGAACCCCTATTGCTTTATGGGGTTACAGGGGGAGTGAGTGGGGAAGAAACAATTGTTTTCTCTGGAACTAACTTGAAATAGTCGCTTTTGACTATCAATTGTCCCCCTTGAGTTCCAGGAAAAGAGACAAATGTAAGGATGGGATTATCTTTTATAGCAGGGAAACCAAGTGGAAGTGGGATTTTATGCCCATTGCTTGGAATCAGGAGGTCTCCATAATCGCCTACCTTAGCACCGTCATTTGGGCCGAGATCTAAGGTTGCCTTGGTCTCATGTTTCCCATCCCAAAGCTTCACCTCTATATGCCAATCTTCATCCTCACTTCTTGGGATCCTATCGATCGATAAGAAAATATCTAAAACCCTAGAATCTTTTTTTGTTGTGGCAGAAAAATGGAGAGGCCCAGAACCAAAAACAGTAGCTGAACGGATAGGTGTTATAGACATGTCAATATTTTAACCTTAAGTTGCCATTAGTTGCAAAGAGGTAGATAAACTATTCTAAGAGATCAGCTTCCCTTTTTTTATAAGGTTCTAAGCCATCATAGATAGCTTTAATTTTTTCAATCGGAAGAGCCTTTCCGTTAGAAGTGTGGATATTCCCCTCAGCAAGTGCTTTCGGAAAAGAGCGATCATCCGGAATTTTATGGGCAAAACAAAGGGGAGTAAGGACAGAGGTGATCTCCTTGAGCTCTTCTTTTTTTCTGGCCATTTCTTTTTCGCCAGCCCTAGCAACACTTGGTGGTTGATACATCCGATTGAGAGCTTTGATGATCCTTTCTGCTTCTTTTTTTTCTCCATCCCCTGCAGAGGTTGCCATGGAAGCTTGGGAGGGTTCTTCCCCTGTTTCATCCTCTTCGGTGATACTTCCTGTCCCCTCAGCATTTGACTCACTTTTCCTGGGTGGGTTGGCCCGAATGGCTTGAGCAATGGTCGGAAGATTGGCCCCTATCACCAGATTGAGTGTGATCCCCTTACTAACCAGTTCCTGTTTCTGCTTCTCTAATTTTTTTTTAGCATGGTCGGTCATGTAAGCACAAACGATGCTGATTGTCTTCAAATTTCCCTTGTCCTCTGTAGAGCGGTTGGAAAATTGGTCGACGATCCGACCCAACTGCTCCCCACTCATGCTGGCATCGTCAAACAGCACAAGGTGCTCTGGGCAAGTTTCTTTGGAGTAATGCAGGGGAACAGCTCTTGTAGGGTTTGTACGGAGCGTCCCGGATGAAAGGGCTAGTTGTGCCGTCCACATATTGCTCTTTTCAGCCTGCACACCCACAGAGTAGGAGGCCCCTGCAGGTAATATCTGGTTGAATTGGTCTAAAGCCCTGCTGAAGGTTTGTTCAAACTCTTCTTGACCCACACACCTGACCTGACTGGCTAAAGCCTGGGCCGCTTCTCTAGCACTTGGGGGATGGGCGTCCACCCATTGAGCCAACACGGTTCGATCCACCCGATCGTTAACCTGTGGACCCGGGGGAGGAAGGTGGAGTAATGCATCCAAATCAATGTTTTTTTCCTCGACAACACCCCGGATGATTCGATTAAAAAGGATGTCGAGCCGACTTCCAGGGATCTCTGTTGATACCCTGCCTGACAACTCTCTTAATCTGATTTTGTCATCATCAGTCAGATGCATGCTCTGAAGCGATTTGGCCAGCTCATTCACTTTCGCTTCGAGTTCGGTCTGTTTTTGAGGGCGTTGAAGTCCCCCTTGCTCTAATCGAAAGAATTCACGGTGAACATCATCAATCGTCATCTAGAAAGCACCTATCCTCTAGGACTATAGATAGTGATTCTTTTCTTTAAAATCTATCAACACTTGAATCGGCGTTATTCGACTCTTTCTCCAATCAAGGTATGATGGGAAATAGAATGGACTTTTACTTTTTGTAGTGAGCCGATCAGGCTGTCATCGCCGGCAAATAAAACGTTCTTCCAGCAACGGGTCAATCCCTTTAAGTATTGACTCTCTTTAGCATTCCGTTTTTCGACTAGCACATCGACAACTGTGCCTAATAGGTTTTGACGGTCTTTGATGTAGATGGTCTCTTGAAGTGCCATCAATCGTTGCAATCTTCTTTGCTTTTCAGCATCGGGCACGTCGTCAGCCCAACGTGTGGCCGGCGTCCCTTTCCGAGGGCTGTAGGCATAGATGAAGGCAACCGAAAAGCCCACCTCTTCCATCACCTGGTAGGTCTCTTCAAATTCAGCTTCGGTCTCAGTAGGAAAGCCGACAATGATGTCAGTCCCAAGGGAGACATCTGGGACTAAACTTCTCAGTGTTGCCACTTTCTCTAGGTATTCTTCCTTCGTGTACATCCGGTGCATTTTTTTCAAAACCCGGTTGGATCCTGCTTGGATCGGGAAGTGGACAAGTTCGCAAAGGGAAGGAAGGTCTCGCACCGCCTGCATCAATTCGAGCGAAATGTCACAAGGGTGGGATGTCATAAACCTGACACGCTCCAAACCTGGGATTTGATCCAATTGATAGAGGAGATCATGGAATAATACACCCCATTCAGGTTTGTCTTTTCCATAGCTGTTGACGTTTTGGCCAAGAAGGGTGATCTCTTTGGTCCCTTTGGCTACTAATTCACGGCATTCATCGACGATGCTTTTTGGCTCTCGGGATACTTCTGGGCCCCTTGTGTAAGGAACGATGCAGTAAGTGCAATATTTGTCGCAGCCTCGGATGATGGTGACGTAAGCCTTGAGAGGGTCAGCTCGATCGACGACAGAGTAGTCTAGTTCATGTGTAAAAGTTCCATCGGTCCGGATCTGTTGTTCCCCTGTCCCTAAAACTTCGTCAAGCACCGGGTTCAAGTCGTGGATATTGTTGGTCCCTAAAACAAAATCGATCTGTGGCAATTTAGAGAAAAGACTCTCTTTTTTGTTGTTGGCCATGCAGCCAGTGACGCCAATGATCTTATTATTTTGCTTACGACGGCCCATCCGGCCCAGTTTGCCCATCACTTTTCTTTCGGCTAAGTCCCTGACTGAACAGGTATTATAAAGAAGGAGGTCAGCCTCTTCTTCATTATCTTTTCTGATAAGGCCCCTTTCTTGCAGAACGCCTGCCATGAGGTCGCTGTCGAGCTCATTCATTTGGCACCCATAGGTGCGGATGTAAAAGGATTGGGGAGTGGGCTTTTTTACCATTTTTTCTTGCGGTCTGTCGTTTTTTAATGACAGATTTTAACCGACTTGATGGAATACAGCAAACTCCCTAGGAATCACCCTTTTATTCAGTGATTTCAACAATGGCCGGACCACTAGGAAAAGGATTATAACCTTCAGTGATTGAGGCAGGAGGGGTCATCTTTACCATGATAATACGGCGAGCATTATCAACCGGTAGAATCATAAAAGGGAGGAGAGTAGATCCTTCTTCCTGTTCTGACGAGTAAGCTGGGAAGGGCGAATAAGTCGGCTCTAGGCTCATGGCCAGATCAAAAAATTGAGAGGCTAATTCGCAAACTTTTGGACTGATGTTCTCTAAGCTTGTTGCATTAAAGAGAACATCAACTAATTGGCCTCCCACCTGGTCCTCACATACAGTTACTTCATGATTCTGAAAAATCTCTACAGCTTTGATTGTGGTTTGTAGTGCCACGACCACTTGTTGATTTTTTGAAACCGGATGGGTTTGTCCAGGACCGAGCAACTGTTTGGCTGCTGATCCGATGCTCGGAATACTGATTTGGCATAACATAGACGTTTCTCCTAAAAAATTAATGAATTAAAGAATAGCCGATTTTTAGGCTGTGGTCCACTAAAGATAACGAGCGACCATTTTTTTCTTGATATCGCCTAGACTTTAGCGTCTAATAGGCTCCGATTTTATGGACTATTTCAAACTTCTTCACCTTCTTTTCCTGTTGATTTGGATAGGCAATCTTCTCGCCTTGACTCGCCTTCTTGGCTACCGAAAAAAATTGTCGCCTGAAGCGATGGGTGAGCTGCTTCCTCTTTTGCGTCGCATGTATCTGTTTGTTGGCCTTCCTTCTTTAGTGTTAGTCCTCTCTTTTGGTGGTGTTCTCTTGACAATGGCCGACCTTGGGAAGTCTTTGGGTTGGCTCCATATGAAGTTGACTGCCTCAGTTTTATTGATAGTGATCGATATGTTGATCGGATCTGCTATTGAAAAAGGGGTGTCGGGTGGGTCCTTACCTTCTCCTGCCAAATTTCGTCTTTACCACGGAGGAGTTGGCCTTTTAGTCATCGCCGCCCTCTTTAGTGTGGTTGTTCTTCATGGGAAGGATAAGGTGTCTACTCAGGCAATTGCAGTTGAGGCTAGGCAAAAAATCGAGTAAGCGTTATGCTACTCCTGTTTCTGGTGCATTCTAGTATTTATTTATGAGCAAACAAAGTAATCAAGACAAAACGACACTTCTTAAGCCAAATACCCGCCCTGTTAAGTGGTTCTTAATTGATGCCACTGGCAAGACGCTAGGACGTCTGGCTTCCGAAATTGCCAAGGTGCTGCGTGGCAAACACCGCCCAGACTATACCCCATCGACCGACTGTGGAGATGGCGTTATCGTTCTGAACGCAGGCGATGTCCACCTCACTGGTGCCAAGCCAGCTCAAAAAATCTACCGGGAATATACCGGTTGGATCGGTGGGATGAAAGAAATCCCATTCAAAGTGATGCGGCAAAAACACCCAACTGAAATTTTAAGACGGGCAGTGAATGGCATGATGCCTTCAAACAGGTTAACACCTCGCCAAATGACACGTCTCCGCCTCTTTGCAGGTGATAAACATGATCTTCAGGCACAAAATCCGATCCCCGTCGAGCTATAAGGTAAAATATGATCACTGAAACCATTGGCGTCGGCCGCAGAAAGACTGCCGTTTCTTCCGTTAGACTCCGTCCTGGCACAGGACAAATCAAAGTCAACGGTAGACCATTTGATGTCTACTTTCCGCTCGTTATCCAACGTGAGACGATTCTTGAACCGATTAAATCGGTCAACAAAGATGAACAATACGACTTGATCGTTACTGTTAGTGGTGGTGGGATTGAAGGGCAAGTGATTGCAACTCGTCTTGGAATTGCACGGGCACTTGTTGGTGAAGAGGGCGAGCGTCGCACAGACCTTAAAACAAAAGGGTTCTTGACACGTGACCCACGTAAGCGTGAGCGTAAGAAGTACGGCCTGAAAGGTGCTCGTAAGCGCTTCCAGTTCTCGAAACGTTAAACTATCTTTTGGGTCAGATGCACGCAAAGCTGTTACAAAAAGAGCCCTTTTCAGGGCTCTTTTTTTTGCCCTTTCGCGAAACGTTTGGAGTAGCCAAGAGAGGCACTTGCAAAAATCCGTCTAAGTGGAGAAAGTTTTTAAATCATTTTGGTTTAAACGCTTGCAAAACGGAGCAATCTTTATCGATTTTTTAGCCAAAATATGATAGAATAAAACTCCGACACTTTTAAAAAAGGACGAAAATGATTAGTTATCTATGCGCACTTTTTCTCATTGCAAATCCTTCAATTGAGCAGATTGAGGAACTAAAGGCTAAAGAAGAGAAGGCTTGGGTAGCTGAGCAAAAAGGGGAGATTGCCCTCCTAAAAGGTGAAAAAAAGCGTCTTCAAGAAGAAATTCGGGCTGAAAAAGATCAGCTACGGAAGATTTCGCTCGATATTTTAGATAGAAAAGCAAGCGTCCGAGACCTTTTCCCTCTCCAAATGGAGTTGCAGCATAAAATCTATTTTTTAGACGTGATAGAGGACGAGATTGAACTTGTTAAAAGCCGAGTTCATAAGGGTCTTTTTGGCGATCTTCTAGCTAGAAAAAAGCTAGCCTTAGCGCAATAAAATCGATTGCATAAGTTGTAAATTTGGAGTACACCCCATATCTACCGTTTTATCGCCGAAACATTCCACCGTCTGTTAGACAGCTTGGCTCTACCCTATGTTAGGTATCTTTATCCCTCCTTCAACCTCCGAAAATGACTAACTGGTCTTGTTGGGCCGAGAGGCGTTGGCAAAACAACCCTATTACTACAGTATATTAAAAATGAGTTGTTAAAAGAAGGTAAAACCTTTTAATTTTCGGCAGATCTTATCTATTTTCAACAAACCACCCTGCTAGAGTTTGTTAGTAATCTCCATCTAGTAGAGGGGTATCAAATCGTTTTTATCGATGAAATTCACAAATATCAAGGTTGGAATCAGGAATTAAAAAACCTCTACGATTCATTTCCTTCGCTGAAAATCGTATTTTCAGGTAGCTCCATGCTCGATCTCATTGAGGGGAGTCATGACCTGTCTCGAAGAGCTAAATTGTATCGGTTGCATGGACTTTCTTTTAGGGAATATCTTAATTTCACTACAGGTCTTAGCCTTAAGCCGATTCCACTTCAGGAAATACTTGAGAATACGACCGGTTCTTTAGATCAATTAAAAGGGGTAGATAGAGTACTTCCTCACTTTGAAGATTTTTTGAAAAACGGATATTACCCTTTTGTCTTTGAAGATCCCCATTCTTATTACGAAAAGGTCTCTAGAGTCATTGATAAGACAGTTTTTGAAGATATTGCTAATTACTATAATTTAAAAACACCTAATCTTCAGTATTTTAAAAGGCTATTGACCTACCTTGTCTCCATTCCTCCCGGGGAGCTTAATATGCACAGTTTGGCAAAAAATTTAGGGATTGATCACAAAACAGTTGAGCACTATGTCTCTATATTAGCCTCTGTGGGATTGATTCGAGAAATGCGCCCCTATGAAGGGGGAGGTACTGGGCTCAGAAAGCCCGCTAAAATTCTTCTTAATAACACGAATTTGATTCACACGATGGAACAATACCTGGGTAAACAGCCTTCGAAAGGGATGGAAAGAGAGCTGTTTTTCATCCAATCGTTGCAAAATGCAGATGTTGAAATTTTTTATTCGAAGCAGGCCGATTATAGAACCCGACAGGTTGTCTTTGAGATTGGAGGAAAGAATAAAACAAAAGATCAATTAAAAGAGCTAAAAGAGCCTTATTACTTAGTTAAGGATGATATTCTTCATCCTCTTAAAGGGGAAATCCCCCTTTTCCTTCTTGGATTTCTTTATTAAGTTCAGAGGGAGTTGCAAAATTCCTGAAACCATCTTTTTCATCTTTTCAAAAAATCATCTTGTTTTTGATTCGGCTAACCCACAAGGGGTTAGGCCTCATCTCCAAACAAGCGCTTTTGTGAAAATCTTGAAAAATCTGGTTTTTCAGTAGTTTTGCAACTCCCTCTTTAGTTATTCTTTTCCCTTATGCGCTTACCACTCTCCTGGATTCGGCTCCACCTGCCGTTCAAAGAAACTCCTGCTATTTTAGCTGAAAAATTGACCCAACTGGGCATCGAAGTCGATAAGATCCACGATGAGAATGGGGAACTAGTTTTTGAGATCTCCTTGACCCCAAATCTTGGCCATGCTTGGTGCATGGTCGGAGTGGCAAGAGAGCTTAAAGCGGTTGTCGACGCGCCATTTACCCCTCCTGCCATCGTTCCACTTTCGCCAAAAGGTGACACTCCTTTTGCTCTGGATCTAACTGTTCACCACAGTGTCCCTTTGTACTCTGCAAGAAGAGTGAGGGGCATTAAGAAAACCGAAAGTCCTGCTTGGTTAAAAAAGACACTGGAGCAGTGCGGCTTGCAGTCGATTGATTTGGTTGTCGATGTGATGAATTTCGTGATGATGGAACTCGGGCAGCCACTTCATGCGTTTGATGCCAAAGAGATAGTTAAAGGAATAGACGTCCGTTTTGCCAAAGAGGGGGAAAATTTTACCGCCCTGGATGGCAAGAGTTACAAACTTTTACCTCATCACTTGGTCATAGCCGATCAGGAAAAAGTGTTGGCACTAGCTGGTGTAATCGGAGCAGAAAAGGGGAGTGTGACCCCCGATACGACCGATATTATCATTGAAGCAGCCCACTTCAACCCAAGCGTTGTCAGAAAACAAGCGCGGGAGCTTGGTCTTTCTACAGAAGCATCAAAACGTTTTGAAAGGGGCATTGACCACCAAGGTGTGATCGATGCACTTGATCGCGCGGTGATGTTGTTAGAAGAGATTGCTGGGACAAGTGGCCTCTCCGAAATTGCTAAAATTGAACATACCGTTTACCAGCCAAAGAAAATCACCTGCCGCTTGGCGCGGATCGAATCGATTTTGGGCCTACACTTGGGTGTAGAGCAAGTTGGGGATATTTTCAAACGGCTCGATATGGCCTACACATGGGATGGGAAGGGGACCTTTACTGTGATTCCTCCTTCGTATCGGAACGATGTGAATGAAGAGATCGACCTGATCGAAGAGGTGGCAAAAATCTTTGGATTGGAAAATCTTCCTAAGAAAGAAGCTCAATTTTCTCTTTCAACTGTTCCTGATGCTCCTATTTTCTTACTCGAACGGGAAGCAAGGAAAAACCTGCTGTCACTTGGGCTACAAGAATGGATGTGTTGCGACCTGATCGATCCAAAAAAATTGTCTCTCATTCTGAATAAAGAAGAGATGCCCGGTGAACCGGTTCATGTCGTTAATCCTAGCTCGATTGAATTGTCTGTTTTAAGGCCATCCCTTCTGCCAGGGCTTTTGATGTGCGCTTTGCATAACTTTGACAAAGGGAACCACGATCTCTCTAGCTTTGAAGTGGGAAAAATCCATTTCAAAAGAGAAGAGCAGATGAAGGAAGAGTTGATGGCGGCCGTCCTATTGACCGGCAATCGTCATCCTGAAAGTTGGTCCTCAACAAAAGAAGAGGTCGATTTCTTCGACGTTAAAGGGGTTGCAGAGGCCTTTTTTGAAGGGATGAATGTTCCTGGCGTGATGTATAAACCCCATGACCATTCGTTATTTCATCCTGGAAGGCAAGCTGCCATGATGGCAGGAGATCGGCTTTTGGGGGTTATTGGAGAGGTGCATCCAAATATCTTAAGGAAGTTAGATTATCCCCACCGAGTGTACTTGATGGAGCTCAGTCTTCATGAGCTTTATCCTCTTCAAAAGGCTCGTGAACGGATGAGTCCGCTCCCTGTGTTTCCCTCTTCAACAAGAGATTGGACGGTGACGCTCGATAAGAAAGTTTCTTATGACCAGATCGAGAAAGCGATCGAGAAAGCAAAGCCATCCCATTTAGAAAGCTTTGACCTGAAAGCCATTTTCGTTAGCGAAAAGCTGGGCGCTGATAAACAAAACGTGACACTCCATTTTGTTTATCGTGGCAAAGACGAAACATTGCCCCAAGAGGTGGTCGATAAAGAGCATGCAGCTCTTTTAGAAAGTTTAAGCGCTGCGCTTTAACATACAGAAAGTAAATGACTTACGAAAAAGCGTCCGGATTCCCCAACAGATTCCACCTCTCACATCAAGAAGTAACAATAGACCGAAGGTCTTGAATTGCTCACATTCAAGGCCTGGTTTTTCGCTTTCCATTTAAGTCTCAAATAGCAATTCGCCGAAGGTTCCGTCCGGTAATAGGGCATATTTTTTTGTCAGTACGACTTTATTCAGAGTGTCGAAAAGGGTGACACCGTCGAAGGGATCACCAAATTCCTGGTAGAAGATTTTTTGGTGGCCTAAGAAAATGAGATGAGGGGAGTAGTAGCGGCACTCAATGGGCCGGTCTCCATTAAAGACATGTTCCTCTATTAAGACTGGGGTATGGTCTCGGTCTCTGATCAGAAATCGATCATTCTCTAGCTCTTCTCTTGACCAACCCAATTTTTCCCTTGGGTTCAACTTTCTGTAATCAAGGAGGTTTGAGTCGTAAATAAGTTTTTGGAACTTGCCGTCGATATGTTGCTCGATAATCACCCGTTTCCCATAAGGATCAGCAAGTATTTGAAACCGGTCGCCCTCTGAAATCTTTACAACCGTTCCCTTCACCCATTGGTAATCTCCGCACCGATTTTCCATCCTAAAACCTCTAAACTTGCAGAAGATATTACTGGATGAAACTTTAAGGGCAAGATTACTTTTGGTTTATACCAGCGTCTAGGGAAAGAAAGTCATTCGATTGTTCAGTCAAGAAACTTTCTTGATTCATAAAGACCCAGTTCATGATGGTCTCTGTACGACGAAAGTTGATTCTACTTCATCGATTGTAAATTTAGAAAACTTAGTGTCATTAAAAATAAGTGTATTTAATTGGTGGATGAGGCTGTAGTAAAATAAACGGTTAATTTGTTCCATGATGAATATTTGTATCGGAACGGAGATGGGGTGAAAAAGTTTTACAACTCTGGTATCTTTTCTACCTACCCCAAAAGATGATATGTACGACTCTCTAAAACCTCTCCTGACGATGCTTCCGAAACATTTAGAGCAACAATGGCTTGAAAAATGGCTAACTTCCTATCTTGCAAAAAAGCCGATCAAGTTGCCAATCGAGACATTAGTGTTTCCAACCGAGTTTTTAAGAAGGGCAAACCTTGCTTTGCTCGATATCCCCTGGGGAGAAACGATCACCTACCAAGAATTAGCCAAGCGTATTAGGTGTAAATCGAGCCGCGCTGTTGGAACTGCCATGGCTAAAAACCCCTATCCATTGTTATTGCCGTGTCATCGTGTGGTTCCAAAGTCGGGTGGAACAGGAGGCTATGCTTTCGGTTCCGACTTGAAAGCCAAGCTCTTAGCCTTTGAAGGTTGTTCCACCTAAAGAGACACTTGCAAAAATCGGCATGAGGTCAGAGAAAGCCTGGAAGGTCTAATTTTTGGTTTATCGGGTCTATGCAAGAAGCTCTAAAGTCCGTGCTCGAAGTGAATCTAAATTCGGGCACGGAAAGGGCTAATTAATCGCTGGTTTTAAGAATGTTCAGGGTTATAAAATAGTGCAGCTAGGTTCTGGAGGTTGTTGTGGTGCCTCTGTCCCGATTCGTTTCAGCATTCTTGCTACACTGATCACTTGATCTAGTTTGACTCCTGCTGCCACTTCCGCCATGTTTAATGACAATTTTTCTCTACAGAGAGGGCAACTGAAAGGGAGGTTTTGTAAATCGTCTCGGGCAATTCCTTCAGGTTCATTTTCAAGCTGAGTTTGGAACATTTCGAAGGCGCAAATTCTATGAGCTTGATGAGCAGGGCCAGCAGCTGGTTGATGCAAAATAGCTGTTACAAAGTCGGTAAGTGAGGTGTCGGCGTCTGAATCTGTGTCCTTAAAAGTGGCGCCTAGTGATCTATAACAAATACAACATTCATTGGTTGGTTGAACTGACATGTGAATCCTTTGGTTATAAAAATTACAATACAATATTTTTATATTTATGTACAATATACGCTTTGACAGAAAGCTGTTCATTTTTGATGAGCATTTCCTTGGTGTTCTCCGTTTTGAATCATTTTGCTTAAATTAGTTATCGATTTCGACCCTCTTTTTGCGCGATTTTAAACCTGCGACTATCCTGACAGACCTTTTGGGTACTCCAAAAGTTTCTGCAAGGAAACGGATCAACTCAGCATTTGCTTTTCCCTCGTGAGCAGGTGCATGAAGACGAACGATTTGTTCACCAGATTCTCTAACCTGTTCAAATTGAGTCGATTTACTTCCTGGAATGACCCATATCGACAAAATCTTGACCATCTTAAAAAAAACCTTTAGGGTAACCTTATAACTTAAAAGAGGTTTATTTATGCATAAAGGACGTCTAATCGTTTCCGGGCTGGTTTTTCTATTCCTAGCTCTGATCCACCTTTACCGGGTGATCAATCCGTTTCCCATCATCATTGGGACAACAGTTGTACCAGAAACTGCAAGCTATATCGGCTTGGTAGTCTTTGGATTGCTTGCAATTTGGGATCTAGTTGGCTGCTGCGGCTGTTGCTGTGGTTGTTCAAAAGGTTGCTCCTGCAATTCTAAAGCAAAGAATATCGATAAGAAGTAACAGTTGGGAAAAGGCGGGCACCTGCCTTTTCCATCTTCTTATAGGCTGCCGTGATGTCCCCTTTTTTAAGGTCGATGCCACGGCATCCTTCTTGGATAACGTCGACTTCAAATCCTTCATTTAGAGCATCAAGGACGGTCCAGAGAACGCAAAAATCGGTGGCAAGTCCACAGATGGCAATTCTTTTAATTCTTTTACTTCTTAGAAAGTCTGCAAGGCCAGTCGATCTTTTCTTCTGATTGTCATAAAAAGCGCTATAACTGTCGATCGATGGATCGGTCCCTTTGCTGACTACCTTGTTGATTTTATTTTGCGGGAGTTTAAGCTCGCAGCCCTTTGTCCCTTGGACACAATGGTCTGGCCATAAAATCTGATCTCCCTCAAATTCGCCTACCTTTTTCTTGTGAGTGGATGCAAAGCTGACATGCCCTGGCGGGTGGTCATCTTTAGAGGCAACAACAAGGTCAAAGGGGAGCTGCAAAAGGTTTTGAATAGCGGGTAAAACCTGATCACCTTCAGGAACTGCAAGCGATCCACCAGGTAAGAAATCGTTTTGGATGTCGACAAGTAGTAGAGCTGTCATGCCATTTCTCCTCTTTTGCTTCGGATATCTCTAATCAACGACAGTTTATAATCACGATATTTTTTTTCAAATCCAACTAGGTAGAGGTCAGGGTTTAAAAATCTTTTGATTTCAGAGGGAAACTGGGCTAAATTCTTTTTCCCAGCGTTCTGGATCTCTTGAAGGGTGGGGAGAGGGTACACACACTTTCCGTTTCTAAAGATCGGCTTTAAAAGATTTTCAGAGGTCAGCAGCTTAGCTAATCTCTTTGTTTTTGTCGGATCCAAAAGATCGCATAAGACCGGTTCTTCCTCTAGTTCCATCCATTCGTCATAGATCAGGTCGGCGACAGGCTTATTGTCTCTATAATATCTTTTTATCTGTAAAAATCCGGGATTCGAAATTTTTTGCAGCTGCTCCGACAATTTAAAGCGGTAATCCCATTTACCCGTTTTATCTTGAATGGCTGACAGCTTGTATACTCCGTCAAGGGCCCCTTGATTTCCGCCAGTCACAAGTTTTGTCCCGACACCCCAAGCATCAATTTTGGCCCCCTGAGATTTTAATTCGAAAATGATCCCCTCATCCAGCTCATTGCTTGCTAAAATTTGGGTACTTTTAAGTCCGGCATTGTCTAACTCTTCCCTTGCCCAGATGCTGAGTGCTGCTAAATCGCCAGAGTCTAACCGAATCCCGGACAACTCTTTGCCCTCTTTTTGGAGCTTTTTCCCCACTTGAATAGCGTTTTTCACCCCTTCATGGGTGTCGAAAGTATCGACAAGAAGGACAATTTTATCTTTGCAAACTTCAGAAAACGCCCGAAATGATTCAAGTTCATCATCGAAGGCCAAGACCCACGAGTGAGCTTGTGTTCCTTGTACCGGAATACCAAAGCGCTTACCTGCCAAAACATTGGAAGTTGCAGAAACACCCCCCACGAAAGCTGACCTAGAAGCGGTTAATGCTCCATCTACTCCTTGTGCACGACGCAGTCCAAATTCGACAGTTTTATCACCCTTTGCAGCCGCAGTAATACGGGCTGCTTTGGTTGCGATAAGCGACGGGAAATTGAGAAGATTCAGCAATGTTGTTTCTAGCAGCTGTGCTTGCAGAATAGGACCAGTGACTCTAACGATCGGTTCACTTGGGAAAACAATAGAACCTTCAGGAACGGCGTCTATATCCAGAGTCAGTTTAAGATTTTCGAGGAAGCATAGAAATTTATCATCGAATAAAGAGAGACTTTTCAGGTAACTTAAGTCCTCTTCGCTGAAGCGGTAGTTGTTCAGAAAATCGATCAGTGACTCTAGGCCTGCTGTCATCGTAAACCCTCCACCAAAGGGCTGCCGCCTAAAGAAATAGTGAAAGACTGAGGGGTCGTTATGCATTCCGAGCTTGAAATAACCATAGGCCATGTTCAATTGGTAAAGGTCGGTCAGTAGGGGGGAGATCGTAGGGTCCATAAATATCTTGACGTTTTAGAGGGTCACAAGTGATGATTTTGTACAAATCGAAATCAATAGTCCATGGCAAAAGAAGATACCATCAAATTAGAAGGGATAGTGCAAGAGCTTCTCCCTAACCTCACATTTCGGGTTTTACTGCCGAACGGAAAAGAGGTGATGGCCCACCTGTGCGGCAAAATGCGGATGAAAAACATCCGTGTCCTTATCGGCGATAAAGTGACCATCGAAATGTCTCCGTACGACTTAACAAAAGCGCGTATCATCTACAGACAAAAATAAATAACAGGATTTGCAGGCGATCCTGCTCCTCTTGTTATTTTTTGTTGAGTCAAGAATCTCCTATCCTTTTCGTCGAAGGAGATCCTGCAAATCCCATACGCATCAACCTAAGCCTTCAGGTAGATGCTAAGCTAATTAACCACAAATAGATGGAATAAAAAAAGAGTAGAATATCAGAGTCGATTATTCTAGAAGGGGCAATTCAAAATCCTCTCTCTGTGCTCTCTGTGCTCTCTGTGAGCTCTGTGGTAAAAAATAAAAAAAAGATCACCAACAGAGCTCACAGAGAGCACAGAGAGTCATCTTGGGCCTTTCTTCGAAGATTTAAGCCGTTTTTGACCAAATTGATTTCTAAATGTTTCTTTGTAAGTAATTTGCTTTTAACAGATTGTTGAGAAATTGGTGTTCCTTAAGTTGATCCGTATGCCTGCAAATCCCGTTATTTTTTTCCCCTGTCCATTGAGTACTTGCTATGCGTTGTTTCCTTGCGTTATTTGCCCTTGTCCCTTAAAATGATCCTCACTCGAAGAAAGAATACTTTTTTTTCGGGTTACCGCATGCCCAGATAGCTCAGAGGTAGAGCATTTGCATGGTAAGCAAAAGGTCGTAGGTTCGATTCCTATTCTGGGCAACAGGGTCGCCTAAGGTAAATGCGGCCGAACATTAGATTTACACTCGCTGGAGGAAAATAAACAAATGGCAAAAGAAGCCTTTAAGAGGACCAAACCGCACGTCAACGTCGGAACCATCGGTCACGTCGACCACGGTAAAACGACACTGACGGCTGCCATCACTAAAGTTCTCGCGAAGTCAGGGAAAGCGTCTTTCCGCGACTACGCTTCGATCGACAACACGCCTGAAGAAAAGGCGCGTGGTATCACGATTAACTCAACTCACGTTGAATACGAAACCGATGCACGTCACTATGCACACGTCGACTGCCCAGGCCACGCTGACTATGTTAAAAACATGATCACCGGTGCTGCACAGATGGACGGCGCTATCCTAGTGGTTGCTGCTACTGACGGTGCGATGCCTCAAACGAAAGAACACATTTTGTTGGCTCGCCAAATGCAGGTGCCTTCAATTGTTGTCTTCTTGAACAAAGTGGACATGTTGGGCGAAGCTGACCAAGAGCTTATCGACCTCGTTGAAATGGAATTGCACGAAATTTTGGAAGCGAAAGGGTACAAAGATGTCCCAATCGTCCGTGGTTCTGCACTCCGCGCCTTGGAAGGGGATCCAAAATACGAAGAAGCCATCCTCAAATTGATGAAAACAGTGGATGAGCACATCCCAACTCCACAACGTGAAACCGACAAGCCATTCTTGATGCCAGTCGAAGACGTTTTCTCGATCTCTGGCCGTGGTACAGTTGTTACTGGTCGTATCGAGCGTGGTATTATCAAGCTAAACGATAAGGTTGAACTTGTGGGTCTAAGACCTACACGTGAAACTGTGATCACTGGTATTGAAATGTTCAACAAAACAATGGACATGGCACAAGCCGGTGAGAACGTTGGTCTTTTAGTGCGAAGCCTTGCAAAAGAAGACGTTGAACGTGGGATGGTTCTTGCAGCTCCTGGTACCTGCAAACCACACTCACAATTCAAAGGCCCAGTTTACATCTTGACAAAAGAAGAGGGTGGCCGTCACAAGCCGTTCTTCACTGGCTACCGTCCTCAGCTCTACTGCAGAACTACAGACGTTACAGGAACTGTAAAGCTTCCTCCTAATGTTGAGATGGTGATGCCCGGAGATAACGTCGAAATCGAAGTCGATCTGATCGCTCCGATTGCGATGGAAAAAGGGATGCGTTTTGCGATCCGCGAGGGTGGTAGAACGATCGGTGCTGGTACTGTATCTGAAATTATCAAGTAGAGAGAATTGAGTCGTTGCTGTGGATTGGCCTTTCCCAAAAGGATAAAGCTGATTTCAGTAGAGATGTAATTTTCTAGGTTGGTATACTACCGCTTCTTTCTCTTCGGACACTAAGAGAAGACTGGCTTGAAATGGCTAGTATTCTCTTTATGTTAAAGAAGAGAGAGTTGCAAAATCGGTGAAAAACTGTTTTTCACCGATTTTGCAACCCTCTCAAGGGGTTGGAATAAATAGTCACTCTCAATGGGTGTGTAGCTCAGCTGGTAGAGCAGCGGTCTCCAAAGCCGCCGGTCGGGGGTTCGAATCCCTCCGCACTCGACCTCCTTGAGAGAATAAATTTAAGAGTATTGAAACGATGACAACGTCAAAGCCCATGAGTCAAGAAATCAACGAAAAAAAGTCTTCTACTTCCATCATTAGTTTTGTGGAAGGGATCAAGACCGAATTTAAACGGGTTTCTTGGACAGGAAGGGATGAACTCCTTTCCTATACAAAGATGGTCGTACTAGCGACGTTCATCTCAGGTTTCGCCATTTTTGGCGTAGATTTGGCTTTGCAAAAGCTTCTTTCATTGCTTGGACTTTCTTACTAGGTGGACATGCAAAAAAGTTGGTACGTTATCCAAGTCCTCTCTTCGCAAGAAAAGAAGGTAAAACATTCGATCGAAGAGCAAAAAGGTCAGTCAGGTTTTTCTGATTACATAGACACTGTTTTGCTGCCGGTTGAAAACGTCTCTGAAGTGAAAGACGGCACACAAAAGATAGTCGAAAAGAAGCTGTGGCCAGGTTATTTGCTGGTTTCTATGCATCTTAACGATGAATCTTGGGCCTTTGTCAAAGGGATTCAAGGAGTATTTGACTTTCTTGGTGGGGACAAGCCTGTGGCTTTGTCACAACATGAGGTCGATGAAATTTTAAAGGACTTAGAGGATAAAAAACTCAAAGTCACACAAAAACATAAATTTGAAATCGGAGATGTCGTCAAGATTGTAGATGGCGTATTCGTTAATTTTACAGGAACTGTCACTGAGGTCTTCCAGGAAAAGGGACGTTTGAGTGTCTTAGTGTCGATTTTCGGCCGAGATACTCAGGTGGATGACTTGGAGTTTATCCAGGTTGAACAGGTCACAGATGGATCTCAAAATCAGTAAGGAAAAAGTGTAAAGTATGTCAACACCTGCGCCAAAAGGCAAAAAAGTCATAAAACTCATCAAGTTGCAAATCCAAGCTGGGAAAGCAAATCCTGCGCCGCCAATCGGACCTGCTCTTGGGGGTGCTGGGGTCAACATCATGGCCTTTTGCAAAGACTTCAATGCTAAAACACAAGGCCAAGAAGGGATTATCCCTGTAGTTATCGAGGTTTATGCTGACAAATCGTTTACGTATGTCATGCGTCAACCTCCAGTATCCGAGCTTTTAAAGAAAGAGCTTGGAATTCAAAAAGGCTCGAAAGTGCCTAACCGGGAAAAAGTAGGCAAAATCCGCCGTTCCCGCGCGAAGGCTATTGCAGAGAGAAAAATGGTCGACATGAACGCACGTGATGCCGATGCTGCCACTCAAATCGTTTTGGGTACAGCTCGTTCAATGGGTATTGATGTTGAAGAAGGGTAATAAATATGAGTAAACGACGTCGGAAGATAGCAGAACTCTTTGATAAGAGTCAGACTTATAGTCTGAAAGATGCTATCGCTATTCTAAAGCAGTCGCCGCCAGTCAAATTTGACGAGACGATCGATGTTGCTTTGAAGGTCGGAGTGGACCCGAAAAAATCGGACCAGATTGTAAGAGGTACTGTTTCTCTACCGCATGGAACAGGCAAATCTCTTAAAATCTTGGTGTTTGCAAGAGGGGATAAGGTTAACGAAGCCCTCGCTGCAGGAGCCGATTTTGCCGGTCACGATGATCTAGTCGAAAAGGTCTCCAAAGGATGGACTGATTTCGATGCTGTTATTGCAACGCCTGACATGATGCGTGAAGTCGGGAAACTCGGTAAGGTTTTAGGCCCTCGTGGTTTGATGCCAACACCAAAAGCTGGAACTGTGACGACTGATGTGCAAAAGGCCATCAACGAGTTGAAGGCTGGGCGTATTGAGTTTAAGTTGGATAAAACAAGTTCGATAAACAACGGAGTGGGCAAACTCTCTTTCCCGGCTGATAAGCTAGAAGAGAACGTCCGTGCCTATTTACATGCGATCATGCGGGCAAAACCTGCTAGCGCTAAAGGGCAATATATCCGTTCTTTCTACGTTTCTTCCACAATGGGAGCAGGTATAAAGATCGACTTGAAAGATGTAGATGTGGCAACAGCTTAAAGGAGCAGGAAAATGAGACAAGAAAAACAACTGCTTCTAGACGAAATCCAATCTGAAATGGGTGAAGATGTTCCTTTTATTGTCTTGAGCTATAACAAGTTTAAGGCAAATGCAAGCAACGCTTTTCGTGGCGAGGTCTCCAAGTTAGGTGGCCAGCTAACCATGGTTAGAAAAAGGGTTTTGGTCAAAGCTGCAGGCCAAAAAGGAATAGACATTTCTGTAGATCAATTGCCAGGTCATATTGGCGTTATAACAGGTGGGCATGACCTACTTGCAACAGCCAAGTTCCTCTTCAAATATGGAAAGGACAATGACAATAAGATTGAGGTAAGAGGTGGACGCTTTGAAGGGAAATTCCATTCAGCAGCGACCATTGAAATGCTATCCAAACTACCTGGAAAAGACGAAATGCGGGCCCAACTCCTGGGTACATTGCAAGCACCTCTCGCAGAGACCCTCAGTGTTATCGAGGCGATCCTCTCAAGTGTTATGCACTGCCTGGAGAACAAAGCCGAACTGGAAAAAAACAATCAATAATTTTGTGAGGATTTTATCGTGAGTGGATCTCAACTCGAACAACTAGTAGAAAAACTGAGCGCTTTAACTGTCATCGAAATGTCAGAACTTAAGAAAGCTCTAGAAGAAAAGTGGGGCGTTAAGGCTCAAGCGGCTGCTGTTGCAGTTGCTGCGGCTCCCGCTGCTGCGGCTGAAGCTGCTGCAGAGTCAACAGAATTTGAAGTGACCCTAGCTTCTGTCCCAGCGGACAAGAAGATCGGCGCGATCAAAGTGTTACGCGAAATCACAGGTCTTGGGCTGAAAGAAGCTAAAGACATTGTTGATGCAGCACCAAAAGTGATCAAAGAGAAAGCCAACAAAGCTGAAGCTGATGAAGCTAAAGCTAAATTGGAAGCTCAAGGTGCTAAAGTCACCCTAAAAGGTCTGTAGGCAAGCTTTGTCATAATACGGGTACCCGTCTTATGAAAAACCCCTTTCTTTCATATGAAAGAAAGGGGTTTTTTGTTTTTCACACAGCTCAAATGAGCGGCTATTCGTTACGATTGATGATCGGTTTATCTGTAAATAAATCTAGTTTTTTGGTCCATTTTTCAATCGATTCGAGTGGTAGGTACATCAAGCCGCCTTTGGCATCATCAAATAGACTCTTTTGATTTTTAGCTCTTTCCTGCGCAATGGCATTAAGTATATTTTCATTTATATTAATCGTGAGGCCGTGCTTGAGGAGGTCCTCTGTTGTTACATCTTCGGGCTTCTTCCCAATCGTCCTTCCAACTCTCCTTTTGTTGCCTTTTGTTTGGATAAATTTAAAGCCTCGATCTGCTTCCAAGGCCTTCACTATCTCATTGCTATCTTTACCCGCCTCAACTGCAGAATTGTACTCTTTGACAAGCTCGTAAAATTTATCTTCCGTATCAGGTACAAGAGGTTCGATGGCTTTTTCAGGTGGAAATAAAAACCCTTGAGTGAAGTAGAATTTGTAAGAGCCGTAGGCAGAATCTAGCTGTACCCTACCGTTTTTATGATGATGATAGCTAAGCCTGACCGCTAATTCGATAATAGACGTCCCAACGCGGTTTATAACATCACTTTCGGAGACATCTTGTATACTCCGCGAACTGTTTGAGCACTTATCAATCCAAAGAAAGTTATTTATATTTGGATCATTATTAGGATTGCAGTAATATTCTGTCGTAAAAGTTGCTGTTCCTACTATACTTCCACTCCCTTTTATGAAAATCGAATAGACTCCACTCCTGCCTTCTGGATCGGATTCTAATTGTGCATAGGCTCTATATGTTTCTCCGCCCTTGTTAAGTTCCGTTGTTAAGTCTATATGTTTGGGCCATGGTTGTCTCACGATTGGTGCAGGTATGGACGCAACCGGAGCTGTTGTTACAACAGTTTCCGGAACTATTTTAGGAGATGCAGGTGCCGCCGTTGACGGTAAAGGGGGGGTAGGGGGAAGTGTTATACTCTGTGGTAATGATTGAATACTCTCAACTACCAGAAGAGATTCAACTTTTGACGTAGTTGAATTCCCATTGGTATTGGCAGTGATCGGAATTATTGTAGGATTTGGGGGTTGGGATGAGTTTGATCTTAGTCGGTAAAAGATGGCCAATGCTATGGCCGCTACTCCTGCAACAACAGCTGCAATTTTGGTGAAAAAGTCGACCTTTGGCAAGGCTATACGCTCAAAAATAGGAGATATAAAAGACTTTATTGATAATGGGTTCATAAAATGCCAATAAAAAATTAAAAATAATTATAGCAAAAAATTATTAATTTTTTGTTAAAGCCCTCGAAAAAAGACGAAATTTTTTGCTCTTTTGATTAATGTCCAGAAGTACCTTAACGGGCAGTTAAAATATTTTAAACTAAAGAGGCTTGATTTTAGAAGAGGACTGTTGTAGTATAAGATTTTTTATTTTCATCTGGGTAATTAATGTTAGGCATTCCTTCGACATCATCGACTACAATTCTAAAACTACCAGTAATGGATGAGCCTTCGCTTAGTGCACTCCCTTCTAGAGTCAGTAATGCAATCGGGCCTTATTTACAGACCGATGAAACCTATTGGCCTAAAGCGCTGAGTTGGCTGACTGAAAATAGATGGAAAGTAGGTGCAGCTGTTGGTAGCGCACTCATGATCGTCATTGCCTCACGTCTTCTTTACATTTTCCTCCAGCAGCCAGCCAATCCACCAAGTGAAACGAGCAGTGAGGCTAAAAAGACTGAAGAAGATAAGCCTGTGGTTAATCGCCAAGTCACCACTACAGAGGAGAAACCCCCTGAAGCAAATAAAACTGCTGAATCTCCTAAAGAGATTAACACAGAAGAAGTCGATCCTCCATTGTTAGATATTTCAAAGATCAAAACTGATCTTCAAAATAGAGCAAAGGCTTTATACCAAACCATCAGAGTGAGGGCACCGGAGCTTAAAAGAGAGGTTACTGAAGTCTGTTCTTCAAAAGAATTTATCATTCAGGCCTCTGGTCATGTCGGTGCCTATGCAGGCCTTTTTTTGAGCTATATTATCTATGATTTTGGACCAAGAGATGATTGGGAAGAGGGGGATCCCCATCCAAATTTAGTGCCCTTTTTAGCTTCTGGGGCAGTTTTTGCATTTTTTGGAGCCTGGGGAGCACATGTTTTAACATCGAATCTCTTAAAAAATAGAAAGCCAATTTTAGCTGAGCCTGACAGGGTTGTGAAATAAACCAGCATCTAATTGAAATTGCTCATTTCAACTAGACGCTGGTATAAACATCATGATCTAGGCAAATCATTTAAACACTGCCTTAGCATTACCCACATTTTTAAGATCGTGACGGTAGTGCCCTCAATTAGGCCCGAAGGACCGATAGGCCTCAACCGAATTTTTGTAGATTATTGGGCCATATAATTTTACACTTGTTTTTTTGTTCAAATTTCGCGAAGCGTTTGGAGAAAGGAAGAGACCACATAGGGTGACGGCGCTGGACTTAAATCATTGATTTTCAGCTTACAAGTCCTATTTACATGTTTTTATTATTTATTGTTTAAATAATACTATTGAGGTGATTTATGGGCGTTAATTACGATGTTAGTTTTAGTTATGCAAACGAAAGATACCAACTTGCCATAAGTGATAGTACAGATCATTCTGTTAAAATTGAAGGGGTTAACTATTCCGTCATTGGTCCGCAAGGAAAATTGGATGAAGTTTGTGAACGTCTTAAAAACCTGTCGCTAGAGTCTGTCACCTCTAAAAAGGAACTGATCGAAAGATTATCAAGCGTAAAGGAAATTTCCTCACAATCTGTAGAACAAATAAGAACGATTGGAAAAGCCAATTTACCTTTGACGAGTCAGCGTAAGTCAAAAGAGGCCGAAGATGTAAAGACACCTCCCACCGCAAAAATGAAAAGGCGTGGGTCGGTTGATGGTGTTTCAGAAATATCAGAAACTGAAGATCTAGCTCGAAAATCGTCTCCTATGTGGGAGTGTATTGGTCGTACCCGGGATCGTTTTTCGAATGGTTTTCTTTATACATTCAGAGTAAGGGAAGAGTTCAATGACCTAGATCCTAAGGCAGAAGAAAAAGGTGTTCCGGATAATTTATTAAAATATTCAGAACAAATGTTTCCGGCTACTGATTTGCCGCCCAGTTATGTAGTTAGGTCCTTCAGTAATTCCCGCTCAAGGGAAATGCCATCTCTTGGTTATGCATTTGATGAAACTAATGGTACTTTGACCTTGCCAGATAGAGAAACTTTATTAGCTAGATGGCAACCAATAAGAGAGAGTTGGGACAATCAACGTGCTCAAACGATTGAAATGGCTCTAGAAAATTTAAATAGCGAACCACTGGATGAAAAAGAAAAAGAGGCGATAAAAAAGAATTTTTTAGAAGAGTTTGAAAAAAATGTCCTAAGACTTCCACAATTAGACATTGCTTCTAGTGAAGGGATTGCTGATGATAAGGAATTTTTGCTTGCCTTTTTTACACATCACGCTCTTCTAGCGACTGGAGTCGAATTTGTTCATGATAGTCTCGTGCATGTTTTCCCAACGATTAACCGAATTTTGGAACGTGCTGTGGGGGCCATCGGTTGGGGATTTGATAGGACAAATATAGAAAATGAACAAGAGGCAGTCAGAAATATTCGCGCCTTATATAGTCAATTGACCAGGGCAAAAAGGGTCCTAGAAGAGGGTTCTAGTGCATTATCACCGGAAGAGAGGAAATTCTTATCTGTTAATATCAGTAAAGCAGATAAGGTTTTAGCTGCTTTAGCGGATGTAACTTCCTCAGGAGGTTTTCTTAGTGCAGAAAGGATGAAGGATTGGATGAAGGGGCGGTGGGGAAGCGATTGGAACAGATATATGGCTAAGCAGTATGGGGGTGCCGATAACGTATCGCCTTTTATTATGGAGAGGCTGCTGAATCAAATAGCCCTTTTAGGGGAAGAATTCGACAAAACTCATGCAAAACGAACAGAAAAATCTGCTTAAACTTTTTTAAAGCATTAAAATTAATAGTTCAATGAGAGTTGGTGCTCATCCGACGTAAGGCCGTTTTGGGTTTTTAAAAACGCAATGACCTGATTTTGCAAAGCGCTTGAAAGTGCTAAATATAAGCTTGCAGCACATCGTGCGCTTCGCGAGATTTATAGCAAAGTTTATTCGCTCATCCCTGTCCGTTTTTTCCAAGCAGCAATTCCTTCTGCTGCCTTACACGAAAGTCGAGTAAATCCAATGTCTTTACCAGCATCTATTGCCAGATCTCTTAGGAGAATCCAAACCCTAGCAAAAAGCAACGGAGCTCATATCATTCAATCTCAACAAATGGAGAGAGAAGATAGAGAGCTACTTGTTAGGACAAAGTGGCTACAGGAAATCATCAAAGGTTGGTACCTATTAGTAAAACCAGACCTTTCACCCGGTGATTCTTCTGCCTGGCATGCCAACTTTTGGGATTTTTTACGCATCTATTTAGCATATCATCACGGCACCTCTTATTGTTTGTCTGCAGAGAGCTCGCTCGATTTACACACAGGAACAACCATAGTTCCAAAGCAAGTGATTGTCATTTCTTCAAAGGGGGGAGGCTCTCCCATCGAGCTTCCAATCGGGCCCTTTGCTAAATTTATTGCAGAAGAAATGAAAGCAAACACTAATGGGGGATAACTCAAGGCCTCTTCATTTTCTTGGAAAATAATCCCCCCTTAAATGCACCGCTTCCTCAGGCTCGGGGGCCCAACTTAACGTCGTCGTTGTCTTAAATCTTGGCATTTGCTACACTTTCCCGCAGGTCCTCTCTCTCTTGCATGAATTTTTTAACGTTTAAAAGTTCCGTTTATTCCACTCGAAGAGAGTGTTATTTTCAGTTTACCCCAATTTCTACCCTCCAAGGAGATTGCCCTCATGCTTAAAAAAGCTCCAAAGCGCTTGAGCATCAAGGAAAAAGAAGACATTATTGATCTTCCCAACCTCGTTGAGATCCAAATCAAGTCCTACAACCAGTTTCTTCAGTCGGAAAATTTCCCTGAAGAGCGAGAGGACGTGGGTCTGCAAGAGGTTTTCAACGAAGTTTTTCCTATCAAATCATATGATGAGAAAACGACGCTTGAATACCTAGCTTACAATTTGGGCGTGCCAAAGTATGGCCCTGAAGAATCGATCCGTCGCGGTATCACCTATTGTGTGACTTTGAAGGTCCGCTTCCGTCTTACAGACGAAACAGGGATCAAAGAAGAAGAGGTCTACATGGGCACTCTTCCTCTGATGACCGAAAAAGGGACATTCATCATCAACGGTGCCGAAAGGGTTGTTGTTTCCCAGCTCCACCGTTCTCCTGGTATTTCATACGAGCAAGAAAGACACCCGCGCGGACAGATGATCTACTCATTCCGTATTATCCCTTATCGGGGTAGCTGGCTTGAGGCTTCTTTTGATTCTAACGATCTTATCTACATTTACATCGACCGTAAGAAACGACGTCGCAAAATCTTAGCGACGACATTCATCCGTACCCTCGGTTATTCGACCAACGCCGACATTATTGAAGAATTTTTTACGACTAGAAAATACAAAATCAAATCAGAAAAAGATTTTGCAAAATTGGTTGGTAAAATCCTTTCTCAAGATGTTGTTGACGAAGAAAGTGGTCACATCTATGGAAGAAGTGGTGAAAAGCTAACAACTGCCATGCTAAAGCAAATGGTGGATGCTGGTGTAAGCCAGATCGCCATTGCCGAAGATGCAACGGAAAATAGCCCCATCATCAAGATGTTAGCAAAAGACCCAACCGATTCTTATGAATCTGCGTTGAAAGACTTTTACCGCAAAATCCGTCCAGGCGAGCCTGCTACCCTTTCTAATGCCCGTTCGGCGATGATGCGTCTGTTCTTTGATAAGAAGCGTTACAACTTAGGTCGTGTCGGCCGTTATAAGCTGAACACTAAATTGGGTCTCCCTATCAATGACGAAGCGCTTAGCAATGTGACTCTTTTAAAAGACGATGTGGTTGCTTCTTTGAAGTACCTCATTCGGCTAAAAGAGGGGGACAATTCAGCTCAAATCGACGATATCGACCACCTCGGTAATCGTCGTGTCCGTTCAGTCGGCGAATTGATCCAAAACCAGTGCCGTATTGCCCTGACAAGAATGGAAAAAATTATCCGCGAGCGGATGAACCTTTTCGACTTCTCAGCCGATACTTTGACACCTGGAAAAATTATCTCTGCAAAAGGGTTGACAGGGGTATTGAAAGACTTCTTTGGACGTTCACAACTTTCCCAGTTCATGGACCAAACCAACCCTGTGGCAGAATTGACCCACAAACGACGTCTATCGTCTCTTGGACCTGGTGGTCTAAACAGAGACAGAGCAGGTTTCGAAGTGCGAGACGTTCATCCTAGCCACTATGGCAGAATTTGTCCGATTGAAACGCCTGAAGGTCCAAACATCGGTTTGATCACCTCTCTTGCCACATACGCCAAGATCAATGAATTCGGTTTTATTGAAACACCTTATCGTGTTGTGAGAGATGGTATTGTCACAGACGAAATTGAGTACATGACTGCCGACCAAGAAGAAAACTGCGTCGTTGGCCAGGCATCTTGCCGTTTGGACAAACACAACATGTTTGCTGACGAAATTGTATGGGCACGTCAACGTGGTGAGCAGTTAGAGGTCCCTTCTTCTACCATCACCCACTTAGACGTTTCTCCTAAGCAGCTGGTTTCTATTGTAACGGGTTTAATTCCGTTCCTAGAGCATGATGATGCTAACCGTGCCTTGATGGGTTCGAACATGCAACGTCAAGGTGTTCCTCTTCTAAGACCCCAAGCTCCTATTGTAGGAACTGGTCTTGAAGCAAGAGCGGGTCGTGACTCTGGCGCCTCTGTTGTAGCGACAGAAGCTGGTATTGTCGAATATGTGGATGGTTCCCGTATTGTTGTGGCTTCAAAGCTCAATCTGACTGAAAAGAAAACTTACGAACTTAAGAAATTCCTCCGTTCAAACTCTGGTAGCTGCATCAACCAAACACCTCTTTGCACAGTTGGCGACACTATTTTAGCCAATGACATCATTGCGGATGGTCCTGCAACGGATAGAGGTGAAGTAGCGTTGGGAAGAAACGTCCTAGTGGCCTTCATGCCGTGGTATGGTTACAACTACGAGGATGCGATCATCGCGTCGGAAGATCTTCTAGCTGAAGATGCTTACACATCGATCAACGTCGATGAGTTTGAGCTAACAGCAAGAGATACTAAGCTTGGTAAGGAAGAAATCACTCGCGATATTCCTAACGTTCCTGAAGAGGCTCTTGTCAATTTGGGTGAAGATGGGATTGTTCGGATCGGTGCTGAAGTTAAGCCTGGCGATATTCTTGTCGGTAAAATTACTCCTAAATCTGAGACAGAGCTTGCTCCTGAAGAAAGACTTTTGAGGGCTATCTTCGGTGAAAAAGCTGCAGATGTGAAAGATGCTTCCTTGACTGTTCCTCCGGGGACTGAAGGGGTCGTCATGGATGTGAAGGTGTTCTCACGTCGTGATCGTCTTTCTAAGAGTGATGACGAGCTCGTTGAAGAATCAAGCAAGATCAAAGACCTTCAAAAAGATTACAAGCTCAAAGAGGTTGAAATCTTGACAGAACGGCGCGAGAAGATGGGAGCTTTGTTGCTGAATGAAATAGCACCAGACTCCATCATCCACCGCCGTTCTGCTGACGTGCTCGTAGAAAAAGGGGAAACAGTCACTCAAGAGACAATCGAACGGCTTGAAAAAGAAGCTGTAGAAGATCTTTTGATGCCTTCTCACCCTATTTACGACACACTCAAAAAAGTATTGATCGAAGCCGAACATGCCCTGCAAACCATCCATATGCGGTTAAAAACCGAGATGGAGCATTTGAGAAAAGGGGATACCGATTTGGATCCGGGTATCATCCGTCAAGTCAAAGTCTATGTCGCTTCAAAAAGAAAGCTGCAAGTCGGAGATAAAATGGCGGGCCGCCACGGTAACAAAGGGGTTGTCTCTAAGATTGTTCCTGTTGCAGACATGCCATTCATGGACGATGGTTTGCCGATTCAGATGATTTTGAACCCACTTGGGGTGCCATCTCGTATGAACATTGGGCAGCTGTTTGAAACCCACTTGGGTTTTGCAGCTAAGCGTAAAGGGATCCATGTGAAGAGCCCTGTATTCGAAGGTTTCCCAGAAGAAAAGATCTGGGAGATGATGGAAGAACAAGGTTTGCCAAGTGATGGTAAGTTCTGGCTCTTTGACGGATACACAGGCGAGCGTTTCGATAACAAGGTTGTCGTGGGCTATATCTACATCATGAAGTTAAGCCACTTAGTGGCAGACAAGATCCACGCTCGTGCGGTCGGACCTTACTCCCTTGTTACTCAGCAACCTCTCGGCGGTAAAGCGCAGATGGGGGGACAGAGATTCGGGGAGATGGAGGTTTGGGCTGCCGAAGCTTATGGCGCGGCACACTTGCTACAAGAGCTTTTGACTGTCAAATCAGACGACGTCGAGGGCAGAACACGGATGTACGAATCGATTGTGAAAGGGACAAACGTTTTAAAAGCGGGTATCCCAGAGTCGTTCAACGTATTGATGAACGAAATGCGCGGTCTCGGTCTGGATGTCAGAACCGAATCTGTCGATGAAGATGAAGAAGTAGAAGCGGTTTAATTTTAGGAGCCACCATGTCTTTCCAAGAAAGGGAATTTGGTCAACAAAACTTTGATAAGCTCACGATTCGGATCGCTTCCGATGATGTGATACGGAACAAGTGGTCCCGGGGCGAAATCAAGAAACCGGAAACGATCAACTACCGGACATTCAAGCCTGAAAAAGGCGGTCTTTTCTGCGAAAAGATCTTTGGACCTACTAAGGACTGGGAATGTGCTTGCGGTAAGTACAAGAAGATCAAGCATAAAGGGATTGTCTGCGACCGTTGCGGCGTTGAGGTAACCCAGTCAAAAGTGCGACGTGAAAGAATGGCCCACATTGACTTGGCCGTTCCTGTTGTCCACATCTGGTTCTTCAAAACGATGCCATCACGCATCGGCAGTGTTCTCGGTATGACTTCTGGCGACCTTGAAAGGGTTGTTTATTACGAAGAATTCGTCGTAACCGATCCTGGTCAAACTGATCTGGTCAAAAAGCAATTGCTGAACGATGTTGAGTACAGAGAAGCTCAAGAGCGTTGGGGCAAAGAGTCTTTTACAGCGAAAATGGGTGCAGAAGCTGTTCGTGATCTTTTGAAAACAGAAGATCTTCCTACACTTCAAGTTGAATTGAAAGAAAAACTAAGAAAGACTAAGTCCAATCAAGCCCGTATCAAACTGTCAAAGCGTTTAAAGATCATCGAAAGCTTTGTCACTTCAGGTAACGAGCCAAATTGGATGGTCATGAGTGCGGTCCCCGTGATCCCACCAGACCTCCGTCCTTTAGTTCCTCTTGACGGCGGCCGCTTTGCCACTTCTGACCTGAACGACCTCTACCGTCGTGTCATCAACCGTAACAACCGTCTAAAAGCTATCTTAAAGCTGAAAACGCCTGATGTCATCATGCGTAACGAAAAGCGGATGCTTCAAGAAGCTGTTGATGCTCTCTTTGATAACGGTCGTCATGGCCACCCTGTCATCGGAGCGGGTAACCGTCCATTGAAATCTCTTTCAGAAATGTTGAAAGGGAAGCAAGGCCGTTTCCGTCAAAACCTATTGGGTAAACGGGTCGACTACTCTGGCCGTTCGGTCATCATTGTTGGACCTGAATTGAAGTTTAACCAGTGTGGTCTTCCTAAATTGATGGCGCTTGAACTGTTTGAGCCATTTATTGTCAGACGTCTAAAAGATTTAGGATTGGTTTATACCATCCGTTCTGCCAAGAAAATGATCCAACGTCACGCCCCCGAAGTATGGGATGTGCTCGATGAGATCATTCAAGGGCACCCAGTTCTTCTAAACCGTGCGCCAACGCTCCACCGTCTCGGTATCCAGGCTTTTGAGCCTGTGTTGATCGAAGGGAAAGCGATCAGGATTCACCCACTCGTCTGCTCTGCGTTCAACGCCGACTTTGACGGTGACCAGATGGCCGTTTATGTTCCTTTATCGGTCGAAGCCCAGTTAGAAGCCCGTTTGCTGATGATGGCGCCAGACAACATTTTCCTCCCATCTTCAGGGAAACCTGTTGCTGTTCCTTCTCAGGATATGACATTGGGTCTTTACTACTTGATGCACGATCCTTCCTATTTTCCAGAAGAACATGGAAAGAAAGTCAAAGTATTCCGCGATGCAGAAGAGGTCTTAACGGCCATGAACTCAAGCGGTTCTTATAACTGGTATGAAGAAACCAAACCTGAAAAAGGGGACGTTCCAACAACGCATATCCCTTTTAACCGGGGTCTTCGTATCCATGAACTAATCAAACTAAGAACGCCACTTGGTATCATTGAAACGACACCTGGAAGGGTTCTTTTCAATACTATCGTTCCTAAAGAGCTTGGTTTCCAAAACTATAACCTTCCGAAAAAGAAGATGGGTGATCTTGTCATGAACTGCTACAAGAAAGCAGGTCTTGAAAAGACAGTCCAATTCTTAGACGGCTTAAAGAGCTTAGGCTTCTCTGAATCAACGAAAGCTGCTATCTCAATGGGTGTGAAAGACATCTGCGTTCCTCCTTCTAAACAAAAAATCTTGGAAGAGGGATACAAGCGGGTCGCACAAGTTCGTCAACAGTATGAAGATGGTATTACGACCGATGGTGAGCGTAAATCCAAAACGATCAGCATCTGGACAGAACTTTCAGAAAGATTAGCTGATGAGCTCTTCAAACTCGTTTCAGAAAAGAAAGATGGAAGGTTGAATCCCCTTTCGTTGATGCTAGACTCTGGTGCTCGTGGTAACAAATCGCAGGCAAGACAGTTAGGTGCGTTCCGGGGCTTGATGGCCAAACCGTCAGGTGCCATTATCGAATCGCCTATTACATCGAACTTCCGTGAAGGATTGTCGGTCATTGAGTACTCGATTTCTTCTCACGGTGCTCGTAAGGGTCTGGCCGATACCGCTCTTAAAACCGCTGACTCTGGGTACTTAACCCGTCGTCTAGTTGATGTGGCTCAGGATGTGATTGTCACTGAAGAAGAGTGTGGCACACTGAACGGTATTGAGGTTTCAGCAATCCGTCAAGGTCAGGAAGAGCTTCTTCCTCTTAAAGACAGGATTTTTGGACGTACCGTTTGTGATGATATCTTCTTACCAGGTGATAGTACAAAGATCTTAGCTAGATCTGGTGACACATTAACGAACATCCAAGCATTGGCTATCGACGATTCCGGCATTGAAACCGTTCGGATCCGTTCTGGTTTAACTTGCGAAACCCGTCGTGGTGTTTGCGCTAAGTGCTACGGTATTAACTTAGCTAACGGTAAGAGCGTTAGTATGGGTGAAGCTGTGGGGATTATCGCCGCACAGTCAATCGGGGAACCTGGAACGCAGCTTACGATGAGAACGTTCCACTTGGGTGGTATCGCTTCTGCTTCATTAAGCCCAGAATTGATTTCAGAACAAGACGGTATCTTAGTCTATCTTGATCTCCGTGTTGTTAAAAATGATGTAGGTCACCATGTCGTTCTCAATAAGAACGGCACGTTGAACGTCGTTAGAGATGAGGGAAGACCATTAGAAGAGTATAAGAAGTTGCTTGCGACGAAGTCGATTGAGCCGCTTCAAACTTACTCTCTAGAACTTGGTACCGTTATTTTGAAAGAAGACGGCTCAAGAGTTAAAGCTAATGAAAAGATTGCAGAATTTGAACAGCATAATATTCCAATTATCTGCGACAAGCCAGGTTACGTGAAGTACGAAGACTTGGTCGAGGGGATCTCAACTGAGAAAGACTTGAACAAGCAGACTGGTCAGACAGAACTTGTAGTCAAACAGCACAGGGGAGAACTCCACCCGCAAATCGCGATCTACTCTGATAAAGAGTGTTCACGAACTTGTTGGTACTTACCCACTGCCTGTTGGTGCCGTTCTTTCTGTACAAGAAGGGGTCTTTGCAACTGCTGGTAAGTTGCTAGCACGTCTTCCTCGCGGAGCCATGAAGACGAAGGACATCACCGGGGGTCTCCCTCGTGTGGCAGAGCTTTTGGAAGCACGCAAACCGAAAGATTCGGCAGAAATTGCCAAAATCGACGGCCATGTCGACTTCAAAGGGGTCCAGAAGAACAAGCGTATTGTCGTGGTCAGAGACGAAATCACTGGCATGGAAGAAGAGCACCTCATTCCTCATACCAAACACTTGATTGTTCAGAAAGGCGACCATGTGACCAAAGGGCAACAGCTGACCGACGGTCTTGTGATTCCTCACGAGATCCTCGAAATCTGCGGCGTACGCGAACTTCAAAAATACTTGGTTAACCAAGTTCAAGAGGTTTATCGGTTACAAGGGGTGGACATCAACGACAAGCACGTCGAGATCATCGTCCGTCAGATGCTCAAGAAAGTCCGGGTTGTCGACCCAGGCGATACGAGCTTGCTGTACAGCGAAGAGATCGACCGCAAAGCGTTTGAGAGGGAAAACGAGAAGGTTATGCTTGAGGGTGGAAAACCAGCTTCAGCTGCACCTGCTCCTCTTGGGTATCACCAAGGCCTCGCTCAGCACCGATTCGTTCATCTCGGCAGCATCCTTCCAGGATACAACCCGTGTTCTGACTGAAGCTGCTTGTGCTGGTAAGAGCGACCACCTGCTCGGCTTCAAAGAAAACGTCATCATGGGACACATCATCCCTGGTGGTACAGGCTTTGAATACCATAAGTCGGTCAAGAAGTTCATTGCTAGAGTGGCATCAGAAGCGATTGTCTTCAATTTTGATGACATCGATTTAGCAGCGATCTAATCACCTTCTCTTTTATAAAAGCCCCCTAAGTCAAAAAACTTAGGGGGCTTTTTTTTCCCTAACAGCTGATTTTGCAATTTCTCAATCTATTGTGTATAGATGCCCTTTAGTGAGGGATTCATGCGTTTGACAGGTCTTGAGAACAAGCACGCCGATGTCTACAAGGGCGAGATGAAGGGGACGGCTAATAGAATTCACAAGATGGTCAAAGATAGGGAAAGATTTGGCCTTTCAAATGACAAGTATGATGTAGCCCTCATCCTTTTTGGTGCGGTTTCAGAAGCAGAAGATGTCGTAAATGCCGTCAATACTGGTAGCCCAAAAGATATCAATGGAGTCAACATGGAATCGGCCGTGGTGAGAGACGAACTTGAAGTATTGGCCGAAGATTTAAGACACCTGGGCACGATTGCAAGAAATACTTTTACCGAAGAGCCTGCTTTTTGGAATGAAGACATCATTGTCGATAAGACCATCCCGATCACGATTTCCCTTAGCAAATGTCTAGAACGGTTAGATGAGTTGGCCAACCAAATGGACGCCGCCCGCCTTAGGTATTAACTGCAAAACTGAATATTCTGCCAAACGCTAAAGCGAAATGTTAATCTTTGGCTGGTTCGGAGCGGAACATGAGGTGCACCTTCTTCCCTTCCATCTCAATTTCAAGGTGAGAGGTGAGGCGAGTGAGAAGGAGCTTATAAGGTATTTGGACCTCTTTGTCACCAACGCGGATCGCGACACTTGTCATAGACAAGATGTCTTCAGAATCCTTGAGAACTTCGATGAGGTTTAAAAACTTCCGGATTTGGGTGAGGAGAGTACCCTCTTCAAAGACAAATGGCTTTTGGCAGCCATTGCAATGGAGTTTAAGGGCACCTTTTTGCAAGGTCCGAAGATCGAAAATAACGTTTTCACCGCAGGCTGTGCAGGGGAAAGAAAGAGAGTGCCCTTTTTGCATATCGAAGGAGTATAGCCGATTAAGAAAAACGTCTCCAGGGTTCTTTAAGGCTAGTCATCAGCTGTCGGGGTGTTGTCATCGTAAACCTCACATTTCTTTTCGAAGGCATCCGATAAATCTTTTAATTGAGGTTCGCCCCAAACACTTAAATATTTTTTAATATTTAAAATATATTGTAATTTGTTTTTTATTTCGACACTTCCATCCTTAAAAAAAGTCATCAGATCGGAAATTGATGTAATAGCTGTAATAGGTATTTTCCGGTTTAATCGGAGATGTTGAAAGGGTGATAGGGCATTATTAGCACCAGTTTTTTCTTTGCAATCAAAAAGGGCAACAGTAGCAACAATTTTTCCTTCCCATCTTGTTATATTGTCAAAGGTAGTAAAAAGAGACTGGCCTAAAATTGCATAACTAGTGATCAGGACAATCCTTTTCCCCTTTATGATATTATCCCCTATGCTAAGCAACTTTCCACTACTATCTGCTTTATAACCCCCATAAGAGGCGTTTTTTTCAAACAACTCCCATAGCTTCATCACTGTTGTGATGGCAAGCTGTTCGTAAGACGAATCTGTTATATAGACCATGTCGAATTCGATACCAAGACCGTCTATTTTTTTGGCAAAAAGTTCTCCGATTAAATTCAAAAGAGGAGCAAAACGGATGGTTTCCTTTGAAAAATCGCACTGATAGGGTGAAAAACGTTTCTCTTCCTCATTAATCGGAAACCGACCTTCCGTTAGCCGATCTTTTTCAACTTTCATTTTATCGTCGAACTTTATTCCACCCTGGCGAATCAGTCCACCGAATAGATCAAAAATTTGAGGAGGTAACTGACTCTTATTATTTACGGCTGACATCTTCTAAATTCCCCCATTATTTTTTCGGCATGGCTCGGGAGAGGTCATTCTGTTCTCTCCAAACGTTCCGATAAAGTGCCAATTCTTTAAGGAACTTCTCTTTTCCATCTATTTTAGCCCTCCCAAAGAAAGTTTGTAGGTCGATTACACTTAGAGTAGAGCCAACGCTTACATTCCACATTCTTAGACATTGAAAAGCTGAAAACGGAGTATTTATATCTCTGATTGCCTGGTGATCGAAGAATGTGACGACCCCTTCAAGGACAGCCTTAGCACTTTGAATAAGACGGATGGCATCTAACATTTTACTTCCTTTAAGAACATAGGTGTCTATGATCACTGTTTTTTTCCCTTTCATCGGAAATTTATCAGAAATTTCCAAATCCCCATCTTTATTCGTCAAACTTACTGTAACACATTGGGTTTGAAACAACTTGCTTAAGCTACAAATAGTTGCCGTAGCTAAGTGACCATTGTCGCTGTCGCATGACAAAATGACCTCTGGCTTAAACCCTAGTTGGTTGATTTTTTGAGCAAAGAGATCGCCAATTTTTGAAAGCAACTGACCAGAATATAATTTGTCGGAAGGCAAAGTGATTTGATAGGGGCAAAAACGGCTATCCTCAATCTTGAAGCCACCACCCACAATCTGGTCGTCTTTGATGACTAAGGGACTGATTTCAAGACACTTTGCATCAAGCAAAAGCTGGAAAAGATGAGGGTCTTGAGCTGTCTGTGAGGGAACTGCTGACATAGGCGCTTATCCTTAAATGATTAGAAAAATGAAGATATCATAATATTGATTCTGGCAGTAACTTTAAATTCTCTTCATATTTTGCTGGTAGAAGGTGTTTTAACAAACCTTCAGAGGCTTTATGAAATTTATTAACCTACTAAGCGTAAGCTTATTGTTAAGCAATGTTGTATATAGTGATTTCGATACGAAGAAGATATTTGATGAGCTGTCTGAAGAACAAAGGGTGATCATTCCCATTGAGCAATCTGAACAAAGAAAGTGGGATTTTTCCTTTTATCAGCTGAGTAGGGATCGTTCTACAGTTTATGAATGGGTTCCTAGAGGGGAAAAATCAGATCAGTGGACAAAATTGATCCAGATCCAATTTATCCCTCTTGACGGTGATGATATTAGCGCTAAAGACTTCGGAAAAGCTTTTATCGGAAAATTAAAAGATGAGGCTCCTGATGCGGTAGCCACTATCACGCCTCAATCTAAAGATAGGGTATTCATCGAATGGTCCGTTCCTTTTGGTACACAGGATATCTCGGCTCAAAATGAAATTTCCGAGTTCATATCCACAACGGATGGCATCTATCGGATTGCCTATACTGAAAAGGTCCCTTCTATGGACTCCGATGTAAAAAAACTTTGGACCCAGCGTCTAAAAGAGGTGAAACTTGGCGACCAACCAGTTACACCTTAATACACATGTCGTTTTGCAAATAACAGGAACAGGATGAGCAGGATAGACAGGCATACGCATCAACTTAAGGAACATCAATTTCTAAACAATCTGTTAAAAGCAAATTACTTACAAAGAACCGTTTAGAAATCAATTTAGTCAAAAACGGCTTAAATCTTCGAAGAAAGGCCCAAGATGACTCTCTGTGCTCTCCGTGAGCTCTGTGGTGATCTTTTTTTTATTTTTTACCACAGAGCTCACAGAGAGAGGATTTTGAATTGCCCCTTCTAGAATAATCGACTCTGATATTCTACTCTTTTTTTATTCCATCTATTTGTGGTTAATTAGCTTAGCATCTACCTCTAGGCTTAGGTTGATGCGTATGGGATAGACAGGATAGCCTTCGGCTAAAAATAATATTAGGCGAAGCTTCATCCCGACCATCCTGATATTTTCTTAGTCGAGTAGTTATGGAGAAAAGCGTTTCCAGGCCTCTTTGAAGCCATCGGAGGAAAGTGTGGTTTTGTAAGTTTCAAATGAGAGGCTTACAGGCTTTCCTACAGCCAGTGTATTGGCAATTTCCTGTGAAAGCTCTTTTGGAACAGCTATTTTATAGCCCCCTTTTAGTACATGGGCATCGACACTTTTGGTATTTCCACCCCCTAAGTCGGCGGTGATTGTGATGTTCTCTTTGTTAGTAAAGGGATCCCCCTTTAAAGATAATATCAGACGGTAGCCAGAGGCTAAGTGAAAGTAGGTTGCCTGAACTTTGCTGAAACGGTCTTCACTTTTAAAATGGATCATCCCCCCTTTGACAGAAGAGTGGGGAGGAAATGCCTCCTCATAGACCCAACCAGCAGAAAGATGGCCAAATAAAAGGGAGGAAAAAAGGAAAAAGCCGAGGATAGCTCCCCGGCTTTTCATGAGATCAATGGCAGTGGCCATGTTTGTTATTCGAGTTTTGAACAGCAACAGCAATGATGGCGACTAACGTAACGGCACCTAAAGCAATCGCTGGTGTAAGGGATGGACATTCGCGACATGTTCTGTAGCCGCAGCCCGATTGGTAAACGCATTCATCCGCTGACAATTGGGTATTAGCAGCAAACAGTGTGGTCATTAATGATAGAGTGATGAGCTTTTTAAGCTTAAGCATCGGAGGGTCTCCTTAGGGTTTCTTGGGTCGACAAGCAGGTTTGAAAGCAATAACCCACGGCCCTGATGTATCTCAAATTGGCAGATTTATCGCAATAAAAAAGCCCAGTGGGCAAAAAAGTTAGTTTGGCCGACTGGGCTTTTGATCTGTTAAGACCAATCAGTTGCTAATTGGATGTTAATGCTCTCGATCAAAGCTGCTGCAGATAGTACACTGATCATCAATTGCTGAGGGGGAGCTTTTAGGTCGTTCCAAATCATCAAAATCGACAGTGCAGCCAGAGCTGCTCTTGATGCGGTTGTGAGGAGTTTGTAGACAACATCGGCATTCTCGCGGATGTGCGTAGTATTTTCTGTTCCAATTTTTGATCGAAAGGTTATAGCGAGGTTTTTTATCATTCTTGCCGCTAATGGGGCAATAAACAAGGTGCCGGCTACATATCCCTTCCAGTTGTGCATATTGAATGCAGAATAAGCTAGAAATGAAGCAAGTGCAGCTGAAGGGTAATCAACCCAACTAGCCAAGTTATCAAAAGCGCTCACTTCGCTTATGGACTGAGCTTTAATTCGGGTCCAGATTTCTAGGCACCCGAATGTTGCTGCTATCGTCACAATATCTTTTGCAAAAGGTGGAACGACAGCACGGGGTAAATATCCCATTACTGTTGAAAGTGGAAAGCTCGACATGTTGATCCTTTGAGGGTTGTTAAGTCAAATTAGAGATTACGAAAACTAAAGAAAAAAGCCCAACTGAAATTGGAGTTGGGCTTCGAACAAATGGATTTGCCTAAAGAGGCACTTGCAAAAATCAGGTTTCAGAGGATTTTTGCAAGTCGCTATAAAGTGGCTCTAAGGAGAAGAGCTGCTGTGGTTCCCTTTGTGATTAGTTCGGAAGGAGACGACCCTTTTTGGTAGGAGATATAAAGGGATGTGACCGCCAAAGCAGTCAGGGCAGCTTTTGGAAGCGTGTCGAAAACGAAGCTGTTGGCACGCTGGACCCTTTCGGTGATGAATTCATTATCATTTTTTGCAAGCCGCGATTCCGGTGGCTTTGGCAGAACAAACCGATTGATCAGCTTAGATGCTAGAGATGTTAGGGTAAAAAGGAGGCTAAAATTGCGGATCGACTCCGATTTCGGATGATTCTTAAAAGCTATAGTCGCAAGGTGTCCGACAAGTGCTGTTGTAGAGACATCTAATAGCTCTTTTGCAGGGCTGTTTCTACCAAAGCAATCAGTAGCATAAAGGTTTGCAACAGCTAATGCCCCGGCAATTGGGAGGCCAATTGAAGCAAGTGGGGGTACATGAGGTAATAATTTAGAAAGAGAAGTTAGGTAGTTTGACATGAGACCCTTCGCTTAAGTTTAATCAATAAAATTATACCAGCATCTAGTTGAAATTGCGCATTTCAACTAGATGCTGGTCTATTACATAGACCGCTGATTTTCTATATTTACTTTTTCAATGAGATGATTTTTCCACTGATTGCCCATCTCACTATAGTTTTCATCGATGAAGGCGATAAAAGTTTGTAAAGCTTGCTCTTGTTGTTCAAGCGGGAGTGTCTCTTTTTCTTCTTTCAATTGAAGGACTCGGGCTTGTAGCTTGGCTCTTTTATCGAGGGAGGGGATCTGCTCAAAGACACTTTTATTGATTTTCATCGAACGGATTGCCTCGAAAAATTGAGAGTAGTGGTCGGCAAATTCCTCTTTAAGGGCGGCAGCAGTGAGTAGGTAGGCCTTATCATAGCGAACAATGAGGGCGTGCAACAGCCTTTCCTCCCCCCATTTTGTTTTTCTATCCACTTGGCAAAGGGCTGCATTTCCCGATGCTGTCGCTATTTGACCCAAGTCTCTGAATTCATCTTTCTCTGATAGGCAGGTTTCTTTGATGCATTTAAGGTAACTTTTTTGGGTGCCTCGATAGGGCTCAATCCAGATGTTGATCGAAGGGGGGTAGGGTCCTTTTCCTTTGCCTACAACCATAGCCAACATATTTTCAGGGAATTGTGAGCGGTCGGCCGCCAGCCATCCGGCAGGAGGGATAAAAACACACCCTTCAGGTATTTCGAGCCCTTCTGAATAGTGGAGTCTGATATCTGACCCATCTGCGGAAAGGGAGCAAGCGGTAAGTAAGAAAGAAAGAAGAAGAGAGCGGTACATAGGCAACTATCTTACACGAATCGAAATTTCTCTCCATTACGCTCGGGCGGCTTGAGTAAGAACTAGGTAGCAAGCCCGCTAATTTAGTATTGGACAGAGGGATCCGCATCAACCTAAGAGAAAACAAGAGAGAAGAAAGAAAGATTGAAATCACTTTTTATCTCTTGATATAGCTAAAAGGAAAAAATGACATGTCTTAGGTTGATCCGAAAGGAGACTATTATTTGAAATAAATGCTGGTGAAATTTGTGGATAGATTGCGTAAAAGAAATCCGGTGCCAACCAATTGCGCTGAAGCTAGAACGGCTATTCTAAAGTCTAGCGGTCTCTTTTCGGCTCGGTATTGCTGGATTTTAGAAGATAAAAATGCTGTTGTTAAGAAGGCGCTGGCTAGAATGATTGTGTAATTTGATTTTGGAGTTAATAGTTCATTGCCCCACATTGCCACTGCCGAAGCGGCTATAGCTACTGTAAGGTTTTTCTTATCATTATTTTTCCAGCCGATAACGCTGCAGCCAAGAGCTACAAGGTTTGGTGCAACATACTGCGATAAGATGGAGGATAAATTCATTACTTCTTTTCCTGAGCTTTAATTTTTTAAATGATAGTAAAAACAGTGCTATTTTCCATTTCTTTTTGAATGATCTGCAGCCTGTTTTGCCGAACTGCTTGTAGCAAAGGCACTTAAAATAACCGTTGCTACAAGCGATCGTCTGGGAAAAGAGGAGGGGCTTCGTTAAAGTTTGATGCCGGCGTTATCAGTCTGTCTTTTGCAGAAAAACCATGCAGGAAAAAGAAAATGCTATCGCGTTCACTATCAGTGAAAGGTTTGATGCTTGGCTCAATTTCGTTATGGAGTCTTTGTTAAAACTATTTCTAAATAAGTAAAGTGTAGCTGAAAGAGCAGCAATAGAAATTCCTACCCATAGCTTTTCACTGATGATGGCACACGCAACGCTGTTTGCAACAATTGCTGTTGCGAACAAGGCATCGGAAAGTAAAGGGCGACGTCCTTGAAAGTATAGCCCAGCTAACGAGGTTGAGGCTGCGGCTACCAGCGAGGTTCCGAGGTAAGGGGAGAAAGATGAAATAAAAGAGCTCATTTGATTTTCCTTTTTTTAGTTTTTTATATTATTTAAAACGAAGAGTTTCAGTCTATCTCAACTTGAGTTTTCCTCAACCGTTTATTGAAAAACAGTTTTTTTGTCCGGAGTGCTTGTCCTAGGAGAGCCTCTTCTGTTACATTGATGTTTTTAGAGGGTTGTTGTTTATGCCGAAAAGTTTAGCGAGGGAACAAGAGGCCCTCGAAAAGATCTTATCCCGAATTGAAGAAGAGACACTCGATCCTGCAAAACAAGAAGCAGACAAAATTGTCCAAGATGCACGTGCACAGGCAGAGAATATTTTAAACCAAGCCTCCCGAGAGCGTGATCAAATCTTAGCTGCGGGTAAGGCCACTTTAGCAAAAGAGCATGAGGTAGGTCTCTCTACTTTGCAGCAGGCTGCTAGAGAAGGTTTGGAATCGCTCCGGCAAAAAGTGCAGGGAGAATTTTTTGAAAAAACGATCACTGACATGATCGACAAAAAGATGCAGGATGCATCCGTTCTTGATAAAATTATCGATGCCCTTTTACAAACTTTAAAAGCGGAAGGTTTAGAAAGCCGTTTTTCTGTTGTCCTACCAAAAGTGATTTCGAGCAAAGAGTTGGCAGACATTGCCGCAAAATTTGCTTTGTCCTCTTTGCAAGCCGACGCCAAAGTGGGCGAGCTTTCAGGCGGCGTTCAAGTCCGTTTACATGACAAACATCTGACGCTCGACTTTTCTTCAAAAGCACTTTCAGATCTTTTACTCCCTTATATCCGTAAAGATTTACGTGACCTTCTTTTTGGAAAGGCTTAACCGATGATGTTGGACTCTGTCGAAAGAAATGCTATCTACCTTTTATTGTCACTCCCCCCCCTAACTTGGGGAGAGATGCCAGCCATTTCTTCTGACCAACTGAAAGAAGAGGTCAAGCTCAATGTTGGAGAAGCCGACCGAAAAGCCTGTTACGACCTTTTTTTACTTTATGACATCGAAAATGCCCGGGCTATATGGCTAAACAATCTTTTGGGGCCGAATGGCAACTACGATGAAGACGATTTAAAAATTCATCTTGTTGATTATGAAGGATTTCCCAACTTTTTTGCCGCTTTTTTGGATCAGTATCCAGCTCAGGAAGAAAGACTGCTCCATTTTAATGAATTGTTAAAAGCTTATTTCCTCCATTTGCAACAATCCCCCTATCCTTTCATCCGTTTTTGGGGGCAGCTGTCTTTAAGAGCAAGAGAAGCATTTGCCCATATCCGCTCGGGCAGTGCAATTGAAGATGAGCTTTTGCATCCTTTCGAAGGGCTTTTTAAAGACAAATCGTTAAAGGCAGCCGATCTTGCAGAAAGTATTAATCATTTTCTGTTTGATCAGGTGACCGCCTATCTCGGCGAGGATCCGTTTGCTATCGAACGGGTTTTTGCCTATATCGTACAATTTTACCTGATCCATCTCTCTATAGAAGTGAACGCATGACTCAAAGTTTAGAAAATCAAGCTAAAGGCGTAGTGAAAGAGGCTTTTGGTAACCTCTTGCAAGTAGTCTTTGACAAACCGATTCGGCAAGGAGAGGTGGCCTATGTTCATCTTGGCGACTTGCAGTTGAAGGCAGAGGTGATCGAGATCAATGGCGATCAGGCCAAATTGCAGGTCTATGAAGATACTCGGGGTGTTCAAGAGGGGACATTGGTTTCCTTTACTGGCGATCTGCTAGAAGCAGAACTTGGGCCAGGGCTCCTTTCTACGGTGTTTGATGGATTGCAAAGCCCTCTGGATGTTTTAGCCGAGAAAGCCGGCTTCTTTTTACCAAAGGGGATGTATGTTCCTGCTATCGACCGAGAAAGACGGTGGGATTTTATCCCTGAAATCGAAGTAGGCACTGAAGTTAGGCGGGGCGATACCCTGGGTAAGGTGATGGAGAACCGTTTCCAACACAGGATCATGGTCCCTTTTCGTCTTTTTGGAACCTATAAAGTCAAATCTGTTAAGCATAGCGGTTCCTACACTGCAGATACGGTGATTGCCACTTTAGAGGACAAAGAAGGGAAAGAGTTCCCCGTGACGATGGTCCAAAAATGGCCTGTCAAAATTCCTCTTCAAGAGGGGGTAAGGGTCAAACCTACCGAAATGATGGATACCGGTTTAAGGATCATTGATACCGAATTTCCGATTTTAAAAGGGGGGACATTTTGCTCTCCAGGACCCTTTGGAGCAGGTAAAACGGTATTACAACACCACCTTTCGAAGTATTCTTCTGTCGATATTGTGATTGTGGTGGCTTGCGGAGAACGAGCTGGTGAAGTGGTAGAGGTCTTGCGTGAATTTCCCCACCTCATTGACCCCCATACAGGCGACACCTTGATGACACGGACTGTGATCATCTGTAATACCTCGTCGATGCCAGTGGCCGCGCGGGAATCTTCCATCTATTTGGGTGTGACGATTGCTGAATACTACCGGCAGATGGGGTTAAGCGTCCTCCTTTTGGCAGATTCGACCTCCAGATGGGCGCAGGCACTAAGAGAAATGTCTGGCCGTTTGGAAGAAATTCCTGGCGAAGAGGCGTTTCCGGCCTATTTATCTTCCCGTATCGCAGAGTTTTACGAGCGGTCTGGCGTGTTAGCTTTAAATGATGGGAAACAGGGCTCTGTAACCATTGGAGGAGCCGTATCCCCAGCGGGCGGTAACTTTGAAGAGCCTGTGACTCAGGCAACACTGGCTGTTGTCGGGGCATTTTTGGGCCTTTCTCGAGAACGTTCCGACGCGCGCCGTTATCCTGCTATCGATCCGTTGATCTCTTGGTCCAAATACATCGATCAAGTGGGCGACATCCTGTCTAAAAAATTAGAGGGATGGAGCGAGATGGTCAAACGGTCTGAAGAGATTCTCTTTGAGGGCGATGAAATTGGTCGACGTATGGATGTGGTGGGGGAAGAGGGGACTGCTATTCCTGATTTTGTCATCTACCTTAAAGCTGAGCTCTTTGATTTTGCCTATTTGCAACAAAACGCCTTCGATAAAGAAGATGCCTATTGTCCCATTGACAGGCAGCTTTTACTGTTCCCTGTGATCGATGAAATTAACCGTTTTCCATTCCATTTCACTTCTCACGATGAAGCTAGGGAATACTTTTTAGATTTACAGAGCCGGATTAAAAACTGGAACTTCCTCCCTCTGAAATCTGAAGAAGCAAAACATAAAATGGGAGAAATCCAACAACTGATCCGAAAAGGGAGTGGAACACGATGAAAACCATTTATGAGCGCATTTCGGACTTAAAAGGTAACTTGATCACCGTCTATGCCTCGGGCGTAGGGCTCGGTGAATTGGCACGGATCGATATGAAAGATGGTCGCTCCACTTATGCCACTGTGATCAAAATTGAAGGGGAGAGAGTCACACTCCAGGTTTTCCAAAATACCCGAGGACTTTCGACCAACGATAAGGTGAGTTTTTTAAAACGGGAAATGGAAGCGACCTGGGGTCCAAAATTATTGGGTCGACGCCTTTCAGGTTCTGGCGTCCCTATTGATGGCGGCCCAAAAGTGATGGGAGAAGAGATCGCTATTGGAACCCCCTCCTTCAATCCTGCCAGGCGGATCATCCCTCGGGAGATGGTGAGAACTAATATTCCGATGATCGATGTGTTCAATTGTCTCGTTAAGTCACAAAAAATCCCCATTTTTTCGATTCCTGGCGAACCTTACAACGCCCTTTTGATGAGGATTGCTAACCAAACAGATGCCGACGTTGTGATCATTGGTGGGATGGGGCTCACCTTCAAAGAGTACCAAGCCTTCATTGATAATGCTGAAGCCTCTGGCTCGTTGTTAAAAACAGTGATGTATATCCACCGAGCTGTTGACCCGCCTGTTGAGTGTATTTTAGTTCCCGATATGGCTTTGGCATCAGCTGAAAGATTTGCCCTTGAAGGGAAAAACGTTCTGGTCCTTTTAACCGACATGACAGCTTTTGCCGATGCGTTAAAAGAGATTGCTGTGACGATGGATCAGATCCCTTCCAACAGGGGTTATCCAGGCTCTCTTTACTCTGATCTTGCCTCTCGCTATGAAAAAGCTGTGATGATTGAGGGGAGTGGATCGATCACGATTGTGGCTGTAACAACGATGCCAGGTGATGATGTGACCCATCCAGTCCCTGACAATACAGGTTACATCACAGAAGGGCAGTTTTATCTACACAATGGACAGATTGATCCATTCGGTTCTCTTTCCCGTTTGAAACAGTTGGTGATTGGAAAAGTGACTCGGGAAGACCATGGAGATTTAGCAAACGGGATGATCCGCCTTTTTGCAGAATCGAAAAAGGCTCGCGAGAGGGAAGCGATGGGCTTTAGATTATCTCGTTGGGACGAAAAATTGCTTCAGTATGGTGCACTTTTCGAGAAAGAGATGATGGATTTGAACGTCAACTATCCCATCGAAGAGGCTTTGGATAAAGGGTGGGATATCCTAGCTAAATGTTTCTCCAAAGAAGAGACTGGGATAAAAGAACGTTATACCGAAAAATATTGGCCAAAAGGTGCACTTGCCGAACGTTAAGCTGACCAAAAACCAACTTAAAATCGAGCAGACTCGGTTGCAGCGGCTTAAAAAATATTTGCCGACCTTGCAGCTGAAAAAGGCGATGTTGCAATCCGAAGTAGAACGGGCGCGTGACGAGTTGCAAGGATTCCAAAAAGCTTATGGTGGTGCAGAAGAGGGTTTGAGAAAAGAGAGGAGCCGATTACACGAACCTCTTGGAGTGCCCCAAGCCGACCTTGAGATGGTCAAAGAGGTTAAAAAGCGGATTGATAATGTGGCAGGGGTCGAAATTCCTGTGCTGGAAGAGATCATTTTTGCCCCTGTGACTTACTCTTTCTTCGATACTCCCCCTTGGCTTGAGCTTTGGCAAGAAGAGGTACGAAAAGTGGCTAGACTCCGGATTGAGGTGCAGATTGCCGAAGAGAAAATCAGAGCCCTCTTCCATGAATGGCGGGAAGTGTCGATTCGAGTGAACCTGTTTGAAAAGGTACTGATCCCTAGAACATTAGCAAATATCCGAAAGATCAAAGTATTTTTGGGCGATCTTGCATTAGCAGGCGTAGCGAGAGCAAAAGTGGCTAAGAAAAAAATAATGGAGAAGAAAAGTGCGGGTTGACCTGAAACGTTTTCTCTTTGTGGGTGCCACATCTGCCAAAGGGTATTTTCTTAAAACAGCTCAGAAAACGGGCATCATACAATTCATTGAAGATACCAAAACAGAAAATCTTTCTGAATGGACTCAAAGTATTATCGATGCGATCAAACTTCTGAAAGAATTTCCGCCGAGAGCTATTTTGACAGAGGTCGACCCGGCAAGTGAACATGCGATTGTCAATGAAATACATGCCGTTTTTGATAAATACCAACGAAGCATAGCTGCGATCGAAGCGCTTGATGTTGAACGTCGAGAGCTTGCCCCTTTTGGCCCTTTTGATCCGGAGCAACTGCAACGGATTGAAGAGAAGAGTGGGCTGCAACTGCAATTTTTCGCCCTCAAAAAAGGGGTCGAAGCCCCTGAAGAATTTGTCTTAGTCGATTCTGGTGAAGAGTTAGATAGTTATATCAGAGTAGGGAAAGGAAGATATCACCTTCAAAATGCCGTTGAAATTCCGATGGGCCGTTCGATTATCGAAATCAATAAAAACTTTGAGGTAGCTCAAAAGAATCATGACGAGGCCTTTCTACGTTTGGAAGAATTGACAGGATACCGTGATTTTCTTTTAGAACGGCTTGTGGCTGCTTTAAATCTTGATGCCTACGATAAAGCATTAAATCAGGGGCAAAAAGCTGCAGATGGGAAAGTTTTTTCGCTGATTGGTTGGGTGCCCAATAACGAAATCGAAAGGTTGCATGCACTAACAGAGAAGCACGGGGTCTTTGTTGAAGAGGTAGCGATAAAAAAAGATGAAATTGTTCCAACTTATCTGAAAAACGATAAGTGGGGAAAAATAGGGCAAGATCTTGTCGGGATTTATGACACCCCTTCTTCTCAAGATAAAGATCCTTCGGTTTGGGTTCTCTGCTTTTTTATCCTCTTTTTTTCGATGATCATTTCTGATGCTATTTATGGGGCTATTTTCTTGTTGATCGCCCTCTATATCCGTTGGAAGCATCCTAACTTACAAGGTCTTAAGCAAAGAGTTTTAAATCTGTTCACAGCCCTTTCTGTCGGATGTGTTATTTGGGGTGTGCTGGCTGGTGGATATGCCGGTATTCCACAAGATATTGATAGCCCTCTGCAGAAGGTGTCGCTTGTTCGATGGTTGGCAGAGAAAAAGGCCGCTTACCACCTCGAGCAAAAAGATGATATTTATCAGGCCTGGATCAAGAAATTCCCCGACCTTTCTGAGGCCAAGACTGGCGATCAGTTGCTTCACATAGGTAGAGAGCATGTTAAAGAGTCATCTCCCTACTATCCCATCCTGAACACCTTTGCAGACCAAATTATTTTGGAATTGGCGTTACTTGTGGGTGCCTTACATATGGCCCTATCCATGGCCCGTTATGCCTTCAGAAATTGGGCCTTATTTGGCTGGATCCTCTTTTTAGTGGGTGGATATTTGTATGTGGCTCCAACACTTGGCTACACATCGATTATTAACTTTGCCTTTGGCTTGAGTAAAGAGACGATGCTGACGCTTGGTGCAGACATGGCTATTGCAGGCCTTGTGGTGATGTTCATTTTGGCTATCATCCAACACCGTTTAAAAGGGTTGCTTGAGATTATGACGTCGATCACTATTTTGGCCGATTTATTATCTTATTTAAGGTTGTATGCTCTTGGGCTTGCTGGCGGGATTATGTCAGCGACTATTTTTGAAATGTCAGCTGGCATGCCTATCTTTTTTGCTGTGATTGTCATGTTTCTGGCCCACTCGGTCAATATGTTGCTGGGGGTCATGGGTGGTGTTATCCACGGGCTCCGTCTTAATTTCTTGGAGTGGTACCATTACAGTTTCGAGGGTGGCGGAAAAGTTTTTCGCCCTTTAAAAGAATTAAAAAAGGAAAATTAACTATGGATTTCAATTTCGACATGGTGGGGCCGGCAATTGCCCTTGGATCTGGTTGTGTTGGCAGCAGTATCGGTTGTTATATTGCAGGTCAAGCATCCCACGCGGCGATGACAAAAACAGATGAAGGGCATGGGAAGTTCATTGGTCTTTCTGCAGCACCCGCTTCACAGTCGATCTATGGCTTTGTTTTGATGCTATTGATGGCGCAAGCGATTCACGCAGGCACTTTGTCACCCATCTCAGCAATCGCTATTGGTATTAGCTCTGGTGCTGCCCTCGTCTTTTCCTCCATCTACCAAGGGAAGGTTTGTGCGACAGGTATTCAAGCGACTCTGAAGAACCCAAGTTTGTACGGAAAGTGCTTTGCGGCAGTGGGTATCATAGAATCGTTCTCCCTCTTCGCCTTTGTGTTTGCATTGTTGCTCATGAAGTAAAGTGAAGGGCGCTTTTTCCTCGGGGTGCTGCAGAGGCGAACTAACGATAAAAGTCCCCCCTCGGCGTATGCCAGCCAATATACCGCCGAGGGGGGACTTTTTCGTTATTTCACCCTCTTCGCCCCACTCGGGCGCCCGCGTTTGGTGTGTCGGTGCGCCTTTTCTTGAAGAAGCAGGAGTAAAGCCATGAAGTATAAAGGATATCAAGGTCACGTAGTTTTTGATGATGAAGCCAAAATTTTCCATGGGGAAGTGGTTGGATTAAAAGATGTTATTACATTTCAAGGGTCTTCTGTTGAAGAGCTTGAGCAAGCATTCAAAGATTCTATCGATGAGTATTTGGCTTTTTGCAAAGAACTCGGAAGAAATCTCGAAAAACCTTTCTCTGGTAAATTGATCTTGCGCCTAGAGCCAGAAATTCATCAGAAAGCTTCTTTAGAGGCAAAAATTGAGGGAAAAAGTCTCAATGCTTGGATGAACGAGGCAGTCACCTTTAAGCTAGGTCAGCAGAGACGTTTATAAATTTTGTTTCGGTTATTTGTGCTTAAAAATAATAGGTTCGACGAAGAGGGGATGGGTCGCGATGGCAACTGCCTCGCCTTGGTAGTAGAGGATTGCTTGGTAAGAGAGGTAGCCGCCTGTGTCGAGGTAGGTCTGCCCTCTTAAGGGGATTTCAAAACGGCCGGCACAATTGGGGAGGTAGAAAGCTTCTGTTTCCCGTTCACCGCAATGGAACACACGGGTAATTTCTATCCAGTAACCAGGTTTTGGGATGACCCAGTGGATGACAAGGGTTTCACCCTGCTCGTTAGGGTCGCACCACCGAGGGTCGGGAGTTTGGACGTAAAAACTTGCTAGACGTTCAACTGTGTCATAGCGAGTGTAGACAGTTAAGTCAGGCCCGCAGCAGGCAGAAAGTAGGAGAAGGAGTATAAGAGCTCTCATCGGCAGCTTAAAATGAGTTCTTCGGTCTCTTCCCAGCCAAGGCACGGGTCTGTGGCAGACAGGTACGGCGAATTGCCTTTGCCCCTTTCAATAAAGCTTTCAACCATCGCTCCGATGATCCTTTTTTCTCCCATTTCATACCGTTCAAATACTTCCAAAAAGTTTTTTTTCTGTTTTTCTAAATCTTTTTGAGAATTGTCATGGGCGCAGTCAACCACCATTTTTGGTTCTAAGTCGAATTCTAGAAGGCGATGCTCGATCTGATCCAAGATGTGAGATTGGAAGTTGGGGCCATGTGGGCCGCCTCGGAGAACAAGGTGGGTGTAGGGGTTACCTAAAGTTTCAATAAGTTCTAGTTGACCTGTACTGTTCGGCATGACGGTCGATTGGGGCTGACGAGCTGATACAACCCCTTGAATGGCCATTTCAAAAGAGCCATCGACACCATTCTTGAAGGCAATAGGGAGGGGTAAATAGGAAGCAAGCTCCCGGTGGATCGATGAGGCAGATGTGCGAGCCCCAATCCATCCCCACGTCACAAGATCTGACACGTAAGGTGTTAAAAGTGGATTCAAGAATTCGGTAGCAAGGGGGACGCCCATTTTAGTCAGCTCTAAAAACAGTTTCCGAGACTCGTAGATCCCTTTGACTACTTCAGGGGGTTTACTCACTGTTGGATCTGTGATAAATCCTTTCCAGCCGCCCCAACTCCTTGGCTTTTCTAAAGAGGCCCGCATCACGATGAAGAAAGCATTGCCTAAAGCTTTTTGCAGTTGAACGACTCTTTGGCCATATTCTAAAGCACTTTCAACGTGATGGATAGAGCAGGGGCCTAAAATAAGAAGAAATCCAGGTGCTCCCTGCAGCTTTTTTTCAATTTTCTGTCTAAAAGCTGCAATTTTTAACGCTTCTGAGGCAGATAGGGGAAAAGCTGATTGCAATTCTTGAAGAGTAGGAAGTGGGGTCGAATGGCGAAAAAACATGTACTTTAGATTCTTCCCTATTCCCGCTAAAGAGGCAATTATAAAAAAAGAATCTTGATTAGCGATCTTTTAAAATTCATCACGAAGAACAGGAAGAGACGAAGACACGAAGGTAGCTTACTTCTTAACAAAAGAATCTCTTCCTTCTTCTGAAGGAATTTTTTACCTTCGTGTCTTCGTCTCTTCGTGTTCTTCGTGATGAAGCTGGAATCTATGACCTACAAATATTTGCTGCTAATGGGGCAAAATCTCTCGCTTCGTGATGAATTCAACCGATGTGTTTATTTTTTTTTGATTTCGGTGAGATGTGTACCAGAATATGAAACGGGCGAAGTAGAGGTGATGATCACCTGTCCAAGTGTGGGCGCTAATTCCCAAAATTTTTCGATTCTCAAAGGATCTAAGCTTGCTGTTAAATCATCTAACAACAGCAATGTTTTCTCTCCGAGAAGGGTGTGGTGAGCCAATTTTAAAGCCAGCAGGTACGATTTTTTTTCCCCTTCACTACCGAAATGGCGGATCTCTCGCCCATCGGCATGGAATAGAACATCATCTCGGTGGGGCCCATTCAACGTATAACCAACAGCCAACTCTTTTTCCCTTCCAGAGGCCCAAAGCTCACGGAGGTTTGTTTTAGTTTTATAGTGTATTTCCATCGACTTGTGCTCGCCTAGCAAATGTTGAAAAAGGGGCGCTGCATGGGGCAGTAATTCCTGCACACCTTTTTCCCTTGCTGAGATAAGGTAAAGGGCACTTTTTTCCATCTCTGCCTCAATGGCATCGAGCATTTGAGTTCGATTGTTTTTGAGGTTTTCGTTGCGGCATTCAAGCCCTCGCTCATATCGCATCCGATGGTGTAGGTAAAGAGGGTCCCGTTTGGCTAATAGAAGATCGAGAAAGCGGCGACGCTCTTCTGGCGAACCGGTGATGGTTGTTGCATCTTGTGGGGTTAACGAAACAGCAGGAAGCAGTCCAAGGACCTCTGCTGCCCCTTTCAGCTTTTTTTGTCCGGCAAAGAAGGTCCCTTTTTCCTCAAATTCCCATGCTAGTTGTTGGGCAACCGATTTTGTTTTGTAATGCAACGTGGCATGGCTTTTAGAAAAGCCCTCTTGAACCAAGTGCTGAGCCTTTTTCGTTCGGAAGGATTGTCCGAAAATAAAAAGGGTCAACGCCTCTAGAATCGAACTTTTTCCTGCCCCATTTTCACCCCAAAAGAGGTTAATACCATCAGAAAAAGTGAGAGAGGCCGATTCAAAACACCGGAAGTGAGATAGAACGAGCCGCTCTAACATTTTTAATTAACGGGTCTCTTCTAGACGCATCGGCATCAACATGAAGAGGGGGGTCGTTTTTGAATTGTAACCTTCAGGTTCCTGATCAATCAAAAGGCCAGGATTGTACGAATCTGTGATTCCCAATGTGACCGTTTCCCCTTTGCAGTGGCGCAAGATATCTAAAAAATAGCCTGGGTTGAAGGCAATGTCGATTTTATCACCGCTGTATTGCAGTGGCATCGACACTTTTCCTTCCCCGACATCGGCTGCATTGGCTGAAAGACGCAGTTCCTCAGGGCAAAAGGAGAATTTAACTGATTGGGAAGCATCGGCCGTAAAAAGAGAGATCTGTCTTAGTAAAGAGGTGAGCTCTTCTCTGTGAATGGTCAACATTTCCTGCGGGCTTTGTGGAATGACCCTCATGAAGTCGGGGAATTCGCCAGGCAGAAGCTTTGTGACAAACAGGAAAGAGGGTGTCTCTACAGCAATTCTATCTTGCTGCAGGTGCAGTACCATCTTATCTTCGCCTTCTAAGTTGCGAAGTAGTTCGTCGACAGCGCGGATCGGGAGGATGGCATTGCCTTGGAATTCGGAATTATTACCTGGGGGGAGGTGAGCTTTTGATAACCTTTTGCCATCGGTGCCGACAAAAGTGATAAGCCCCTCTTCAATCTGCATCAAAATACCTGTTAAGGCATAGCGGCTGTCTTCTTTTGATACAGCAAAAGCAGTCTTATAAAGAGAGTCTTTAAAAGTTTTAGCATCAAGTGTCAGTTTTTTAGCCCCTTGAAGATCTGGGAAAGGGGGGTATTCAGCTGGGGGAAGGGCATGGATTTTGAAGCGGGAGGAGTTGGCATTGATTTCAATGATCTCATCTTTCCCTTTCCAAATTTCAATGGCATGGCAGGTCAGCTCATTGATCAGCTGGGTTAGCTTCCTGGCTGGAAGGGTTGTCGCCCCCTCCTCTTGAACTCTAGCTTCCGCATAGGTTTTCATCCCGATCACTAGATCGGTCCCTGATACTGTCAGTGTGTTCCCTTTGGCCTCCAGCAAGATGTTGGAGAGAATGGGGAGAGCAGCTTTCTGCCCCACAACCGTCTGTAGACGTTTTAATAGTTGAAGAAGATCTTGTCTTTGAGCAATGAATCGCATATCTAGTTTACTTTTTGCAAAAACGGGAGCATAGCACTTTTTCCGTTTACGAGGGAATTACAAGACTGCAGCCATCATTTTTTTTCTCTTTTCAAAAAATCATCTTGTAGTAGCTTTGCAACCCCCTCTACTATTAAACTAGTTCTATGATCGACCTTGTTTCCAATAGAAAAGCCCTCCATAACTATGAAATTCTTGAGACTTTAGAGGCAGGAATCGCCTTGGTTGGAACCGAAGTGAAGTCGCTTCGGGAACACCATGGCAGCTTAACAGACGCCTTCGTCATTTTTGAAGGGGAAGAGGCCATCCTTATTTCCTCGTCCATTACCCCCTATCGATTTGGGAATATCCATAACCATGAGGAGCGACGAAAAAGAAAGCTGCTGCTTCATAAAAAAGAAATTTACTCTCTTCAAAGGCAAAGGGAAGAGAAAGGTTTGACGATCATTCCTTTAGCTTTCTACTTGAAGAAAGGTAAAATAAAAGTCCGTCTAGCAGTTGTGAAAGGTAAAAAGCAGCATGACAAACGTGCAGCAACCAAAGAGCGTGAAGTGAAGCGAGAGATCGACAGGGCGATGAAGGAAAGATGAAAGTCCAAGTTGCAGCTGTTGGAAAGGCTCCAAAGGGATGGGTCGCAGAAGGAATCGCTGAATATGCCGAACGGTTAAAGAGTGTTTTGTCTATCGATTGGCACTTTTTCAAAACAGATGGGCAGCTTGCCCTATTTGTGAAAAAGCAAAGGGAGGTAGTGCTTCTTGATCCCAATGGAAAAATGGTGACAAGCGAGGCTTTTTCAACCCTATTTCATCAGAAGATCGTGCAGGGTGGAGCAACAATTACTTTTGTTATTGGGGGCTCTGACGGCCTTCCAGAAGCGATCAAAGGGGAGGGGACATTGCTTAGTCTGTCCTCGTTGACATTCACCCATCAGATGGTGCCGATTATTCTGATCGAGCAAATCTACCGGGCAACCGAAATCGAGAAAGGATCCGCCTACCACAAGTAAACTCACAATTCATCACGAAGAGACGAAGACACGAAGGTAAAAAGTTCCTGGTTAAGAAAAAGAAGGAGATTCTTTTGCTAAGGAGTAAGTTACCTTCGTCTCTTCGTGATGAATTTCAAAAAGAAAGTCAATCAGGAAGCTGTCTTCGTGATGAATTGATTGGGACTTAGGCAGCTTTGAGGGTGCGATAAAGGCGCAAGCTAGCGACGCCGCCTTGAATGAGGGCAACACCTACAGCCACATCGATGAATCCCCTGATATCGATAGGGATGGGGAGATTATTGATCAACATGCCAAGTCCCATCATACCACCTAAAATGATCCATCCTTTTCGGTCATAAAGTTGGGTTAGGGGAGCCGGACCTGTAAAAGCTTGAATACGGTACAAATTTTTTTCGATGTTAGGAACAATCACCTTTCGTCCCTTTATGATTCCAGTTGCTATGGCAAGAATGGCTAAAAAAACCATCACCATTGTCGTATCGCCGATCAAGGAAAAAAGGGGACGAACAAAGGGGAGAGTGAGGGAAGGAAGCTCTTGGGATAAACGGGAAGCTTCTGAAATAAAGCTAACTCCCTTTCTGTTCAGCATAATCCCAGCAAGAAAGTAGGGAAGACCTGAAAGAAAAATGAGGAATTGAGGTTTGAAACGAAGCATAGCTGCTCTCCTTAAAAAAGAAGATTTTAAGGAGAGCGGGGGTTTAATACCAATTGTAAAGAAAGACCACTTATTTCAGCGCGTGAAAGTTCTTCATGGATTCTCAGTAGGTAAAGGATGCCGATATGACTAAGCCTTGAAAGGAGATGTCACTATTTGGCTTCTGGGAGACGCTTCCTAGAAACATCTCGTCTAATGTTAAGTTAAGGAGGGTGTTTTGGTTAAAATAGAGGTGTTCTTCCCAACCTGCTTTCAAGCAGACAAGGCTATCACTTGAAAAAAGTTGTTTTCTCCACTGAAGGCCCAACCCAAAGTCGAGGGCAAACTTGAGGGCATTGACATTGTGGTCATAATCAGCTGCTACAAAAGTCTGGGTTTCTAATGCTTCAAGTCCAGTATTGGTCATGTAACCTTTTAAATTAGACCGGCTTTTTCCATAAAATGCTGATGCGGCTACTTCACTGTAAAAACCAAAGTCACAGAAAAAATCCCAAGAAGAAAAAAGGCCGCCGACTACACCAACACTTTTAAAATTGGACTGAGCCGACACATTGGTATAAGAAGTTTGATAGTTAGCACCGAGGGCTCCCCCATGGATTGTGTTTGTTGCCTCAACTTTTTGTCTTAATAAAAAAGCTCGAAGCCCGCCGAAAGGGCGAAGGGTCACTTTGTGACCAACATAAAATTCTCGGTTGAGGACAAGATCTATAACATCGAGTTGGATACGCCAAAGAGAGTTTACCTCCGAATCTGCGAAAACAATACTGTTATCTGAAGTCGTAAAAGTCCCAATGTTAAGGTATGAGGATAAAGCAATTTGATCAGATGCCCCTGTCGATACAGATCCTTTAGCGTGATGTAAAAAGTGGGTCCAATCTAGGTTTATTGACCATTCATCGCATGGTAAGGCGGCGTTAATCCCTGCTCTGAATCCAGCTTGATAATCGTAATTGTACTCTTTTAACTCTGCCGAAAAGCTGCCTGTAGTTGAAGAAGGCGTTGAAACTAATTCTAATGAAATCACCTCTGCAAATGGATTGTCTTCTGGAGATGGCCTCCAATAAAGAAAGTCTAGACGAGCTCCCCAGGTACAGCCTGAGCGAGAAATAAGAGGAGGGTTGACCGCGTAGGGATAGCAACTTGGATTTTCAAGAGGCATGCAGCAAGGGTCTGCCAAAAGAGAGAGTGGCGCTAAAAGTGTGTACAGGGCTTTTTTCATAAAATAGGACTCGGAGCGATAATCTATAAGGGTTTTAGTTCAATAGGTGAGCATTGCAGAGACAACAAGACCCTGAAAGGTGATATCACTGGAGGGTTTATTCGTATTCACGTTGAAAAGTATTTGATCGAAAGAAAAACCTGGCAATGTGTTCTGACGGAAGAAAATATGTTCTTCCCAGCCTGCCCTTATAGTGAGAAGGGTGTCACTTGTGAAAAGATATTCTCTCCATTGTAGCCCAAAAGTGACGTCAAGGAGGGCCTTAACTGTATTGAGATCATGTTTGAAATTGACTGTAAAGGGTGTGGAGGCAGTTGGAGTTAACCCAGGATTGGTGAAAAAACCTTCCAGACTCGATTTAGATTTTCCGTAGAATGCAGAAGCTGCCACATCACCGTATAGGCTGAAGTTACAGAAAACTTCCCAGGAAGAAAAAAAGCCGCCAACAATCCCTACGCCTTTGAAATCGGCCACCACATCAGCTGACGAACTTGCGCTGCCAGGCGAACCAGACACAAAACCATTGATGTTATTTGTCCCATTGACTTTTTGCCTTAAAAAAAGGGCTCTTAGACCACCATAAGGAGAAAGGGTCACTTTGTGGCCCACATAAAATTCTCGATTTAATACAAGGTCAATGAGATCTAGCTGGATACGCCATGAGGAATTCACGCTTGATTGAGTGAAAACAGCACCCGCTTGCAAAAAGCCAAACGACCCAGGGTTTAGATAAGTCAGTAAAGCGACTTGTGTTGGCCCATCTGTAAATGTCGAGCCGTTAGTGGTGTGCAGATAGTGAGCCCAGTCAAGGCTTGCTCTCCATTCGTTGCAAGGAAGTCCTGCTTCGACACCGAGGCGGAAGCCGGCTTTGTAATCGTAGTTGTAATCCTTCAAAGCAATTGAAAATGAACCTGAAGGGGATAGAGCCTGAGGAGATAAAGTCGAAGAGATAGTTTTTGCAAACTCATTACCTTCTGAAAATGGTCTCCAGTAGAGAAAATCTATACGTCCTCCCCACACGCAGCAGGGTTGAGAAACTAGTGGAGGATTGACTGCATAGGTATAGCAGTTAGGATCTTCTAGAGGCATGCAGCAAGGATCTGCTAAAAGAGGAGAGACCATTGAGAGGAGTACAGGCAAAGTTCTTTTCATTTTCGACCTTCAAAATTTAAGACCCAGATTTATGGAAAACAGGTTTTTTACGCAACCATTTATCTATGAAGGTGACCGCAAGAGTTCCCAAATATCTGGCAGAAGTGCTAGGATAGGCCAAGGAGAGTCTTAATAACCAAATTTACCCTCTCATCATGATGACAGCCCTTCCTTTCCTTGCATTCTTAGGTGGCATTGGCGCCACATTTTTGTTATTTCCGTTTTGGAGCTCTATTGTTCTTAAAAAGAAAAAAGGACTTATAGCCGGTGCCTTGGTCATAGATTCCAGTGCCCTGCTCGATCCTAGATTGATTGATGTCGCTGTTTCAGGCTTACTCGACGGAAGGCTATTGTTGCCTCATACCATTCTTAAAAAACTTTCTCATGAGGCTCAATCTGAAGATGAGATGGAGCGATTAAAAGGGAAAAAGGGGCTAGAGCATTTTAGACGACTAGAGGCACTTGATCATTTAGAACTAAAAATTACTGATGAAAAAACAGAAACACGGGGCAGTAGTTATCTTGAAGCCCTTTCACTAGCCAAATCTTTAGATGCAAACCTTTTGATTTCTGACCCTACTTTGCAAGATCCAGCGATTACTGAGAGTGTCAAAATCATCAATCTTCAACTGATTGCACCTTCTTTCAAACATCCCATCCAAGGCGGCGAAAAATTGGTTGTCAAAGTGCAGAGAATGGGAAAAGAGGTTGGGCAAGGTGTTGGTTATTTGGAAGATGGGACCATGGTTGTGATCAATGGGGCATCCGATTTAATAGGTGAAACTTTAGAGACAATTGTCCTTTCTGTTAAGCACAACACTGCAGGTCGTATGGTTTTTTGTAACACGAAAGAAGAGCATGCGAAAGTAGCTGAAGTTGGAGTAGAAAAAGTTCGCCGTCCATCTTTTACCCGCTTTCCTGTATGAACCAAATCCTGGGGATAGGCCATGATCTTATCGAAATCCATCGGATAGAATCTGTTCATCAACAACATGGCGACCGTTTTTTACACAGGATTTTTACTGTTGAGGAAATCGACTATTGTTTTACTTTTCGCGATCCCTACCCATCATTAGCAGCTAGATTTGCCGCAAAAGAGGCTGTATCTAAAGCCTTTGGAACCGGCATTGGGCATGATCTGAATTGGAAAGATATTGAGATTCAAAGAGAGGCTAGTGGCAAGCCGATCCTGGCATTGAGTGACCTCTTGAAGAAAAAGTATTCAGGCACAAAAGTTTTGATCACTTTATCTCACACAAAAGAGATGGCCTCTGCCTTTGCAGTATGGGTTCGTGACTAGAAGGGGTCAATTTATCAGAACGCCGCCTGGAGCGGGTAGATGAGCAGAGTGGGCGCTTTTAGCCTCGCGGGTTGCAGAGGTCAAATTTGGAATAAAACGAACGAGTGGCTTACGCCGGACAATCGGCCTACGAAGTAGAGCCGATGTCTTCGTTATTCCAAATTTGACTCTCTGCAGCACCCTTCCTTGGTTAGTATTGGAGGATGGCGGTGATAACTAGCCCTTGGAAAGTGACGTCGGTCAAACGCTGCTTGATGCTCGAGTTGGCCACTTGGACTGTCTCATATGTGACATCCATTTCGATGAATGTGTTTTGACGGAAAAGAATATGCTCTTCCCAACCAGCTCTTAACACAAAGAAGCTACAATCAGAGAATAGATTGGTAGCCCACTCAATGCCGAAAGCAACATCCAAAGTAGTTTTTAAAGTATCAACGTTTCTTTCAGCAAAATAGCTGACAATTGTAGGCGTGCCGATCGTCGTAAACGATGTGGTAGGAAAGAGAGACGAGTTCAAAATTCCTTTCAATCTCGATTGGCTTTTGCCGTAAAGAACAGAAGAGGAGATGTCGCTATAAAAGCTGAGGTCGCAAAACAGCTCCCAAGTTGACCCAAAACCTGCTTGAATCCCCACCCCTTTAAAGTCAGAGCAAAGATTGGCGCTGATATTGGAGGAGACTTGCCCAATGACGCCTAATATGTCGGGGTCAATGAGGCTATAAGTTGCATTGGCAGATGAGTTCAGTGTTTGCCTTAAAAAGAGTGCTTTTAAGCCTCCGTAGGGGGTAAGGGTTACAAGATGGCCTACATAAAACTGCCTTTTAAAGACAAGGTCGAGGGTATTGTAATCGATTTTCCATTGTCCAGTTGCGCTAGAGTCAACAATTAGCGATGGAGCTAGCGGAATAGTTATCTGTGAAAACGATTGGTAAAAGGTCGGATCTTGTAAGTAACTGAGTGTGGCAACAGGATTTACAGTCGAGGTGTTAGGCCCTGATGGATGAGAAACACCGACAAATTTATTTGGGGTGTGATGTAAATAATGGGTCCAGTCTAGCTCTACACGCCATTCATTGCAGGGAACTCCTGCATCAACGCCTATTCTAAAGCCTGCTTGCCAATCATAGGGGGTATCAACTTGAGAGACTGCAAACTGAGAGGGGCGTACAGGGACAACTGAACCTTGGCCATAGTAGCCAGCATTCTGGACTGTAGCAAAAGAGTTGTCATCTGAATGGGGTCTCCAATAGAGAAAATCGATACGACCACCAAAATTGCAGCAATCGCCTGCTGATACCGGCGGATTGACTGCATAGGTGTAACACTTTGGGTCTTCTAGAGGCATGCAACACATGTCTCCTAGAAGTGGGCTAGAGGCTAAAAGTGCCAAGGGAAGATATTTGAACATGAAGATCCTTCTCGTTTGGATATTGGAAAAAATCAATATGTTCAAAAGGGATTTAAAAGGCTAGGGGAACTCGAAACTCAAGCCATACTTTCGTGACGTTACTGTAAAAATTGGCAGTCCAAACAGTACTCTCGACTATTAAACCAGTTTCTACTCCACAGAAGGTTTCCCACATGCTACCAATAATAGAAACGGTATAGAATTCGTAGGGACCCCATCCCTTTTTAAAGGGTGTATGTTGAATGAGGTGGCCACCAAAAGCTTGCAGCCCTTTGATCCCTAAAAGATAGTGGCAGCTATCGGAACATTTTTGTTCAAAGGAAAACCCTTCTTCCAGCCAAGGGGTCCCTCGATTTGCAATTCCTAAAGAGACAAATCCGGAAACTCTGAACCACCAGTCAAAACATCTTGTCCACTCTTTACCGGCAGATAAAATGGCTCTCCACTCCCACTCTCCGAAATGGACCAAAGCAGGCTCTGAAAGGGCGCTGCCCCCCACATTGGTCATTTGAAAAGATAACATGACGCTGAAGGGATCGCCGATCAAATCATTCATCAACAATTTGGAAAAAGAGAGGTCGAATCGGTTGTATAGAAATGATTCATGGTCTGTTTCCGCAACCTCGACGTCGAAACCCATTTCCAAGTCTCGATCAATGGCTAATGAAAAATCGAATCCCTGAATACCAACATTGTGCGCGCTCTTTTGGGATAAAGAGCCCAAATTCCAGTAGCCTCCATACAAACTGACGTAGGGAAGCTTATCGATGCCTGTCCAGGGAATATAGACGTCAGCTGCGAGAGGGGAAAGTAAGAGGAATGAAATTATTCCCGCGCGGCAAGCCACCGTTCCGCCTCAAGTGCAGCCATACAACCTGTTCCTGCAGCTGTGATCGCTTGTCTATAAACTGAATCTTGCACGTCTCCAGCCGCAAACACCCCTTCGATGTTTGTGGTTGTTGTGCCGGGTACTACTTTGATGTAGCCGTTTGGATGGAGGTCGATCTGATTTTCTAAAAAGGCTGTATTAGGTTGGTGCCCTACAGCAAAGAAAAGGCCTGAAGCTGGATGGGTTGTAACCGCACCTGTTTTGACATTCTTAATTGTGATCGATTCCAATAACTTATTTCCAGTCACACTTTCAACAACTGAATCCCAAACAACTTCTAATTTCGGGTTTGTCGTAGCCCGTTTGGCCATAATTTTAGAGGCGCGCAGTTCGTTTCTTCGATGAACCAAGTAAACTTTGCTGGCATAATGGGTCAAAAATAGAGCTTCTTCTACTGCAGAATCACCACCGCCGATGACATAAAGAGGTTTATTTCTGAAAAATGGGTTGGCACCATCGCAAACGGCACATGCACTCACCCCTTTATTCCAATATTCTCCATCTCGGGTGCCGGGGATGTCTAGCCTTTTAGCAGTGGCTCCGGTTGCGATGATGACACATTCAGGCTGTGTGAGTTTCTTTGGCCACCACTTCAAAAGGGTGTCGGTCTTTTAATTTGCATTTGGTCACATCTTCTTGGAGAAAACGGGCCCCGAATCGTTCGGCCTGTTTTTTAAACTCTTCCATCAGTTCAGGACCTGTAATCCCTTTTGGAAAGCCTGGATAGTTCTCCACCTCAGTGGTGGTCATCAGTTGCCCTCCAATCGGTCCAGAGAAGAATCCTTCAAACATGAGAGGGTTTAGGTTAGCTCGTGCGGCATATAGGGCAGCTGTGTAACCAGCAGGACCCGAGCCTATGATGATCAGTTTTTCTTTCGACATAATGTACTATTAAAGTCGTATTGGCCAAGGATTGTCAAGATATGATAAAATAAGAGATTACAATTTGGTTCTAAGGATTTACATGATTTCTGGTCGGCTATCAGCCTTCCTCATTTACTTCGCCATCTTATTGACGATCGGTATAGTTTCCCGACGACGGATGAAAAATGATGCCGATTTTGTAATGGGAAACCGCTCGGTCAATTTTTGGTTAACGGCCTTATCGGCCCATTCAAGCGATATGAGCGCATGGCTCTTCATGGGTTTTCCCGGTATTGTTTTTTTACGTGGGATGCCCGAAGCGTGGATAGCGATTGGTCTTGTTTTAGGGATGTTTGCAAATTGGAAACTCGTGGCCCCTCGTCTTCGTCGGATGACCGAAAGCTATGATAGCTACACCCTTTCCACTTTTTTCGAGAGACGTTTTCACGACCATTCAGGCATCATCCGTATTTTAACAGGTCTTTTAGCCCTCCTCTTTTTGACTGCCTACTTAACGGCTCTTGTTATTGCTATGGGCAAAGTCGTTAATTCGCTCTTCCCGATCTCTTATCAGATGAGCATTCTGATCACGATGCCTATCTTGATTTTTTATGTTTGTATCGGTGGATTCATCACGGTCGCTTGGATGGACTGTTTCCAAGCCATTTTTCTGATCTGCGTTGTTTTGATTGTCCCTTTTGTTGCTTACAACGCCATTGGTGGGGAAGCAGCGATTGCAAACGCAGCGGCTGCCAAAAATATTTCTATTTCTCTGTTCCATCAAGATTGGACGTTGATGCTCCCTTCTCTTTTATTCGGTTTGGGTTGGGGATTGGGTTATTTTGGACAACCTCACATCATCACTAAATTCATGGGTGTTAGCTCTCCAAACCTCCTTAAGAAATCGATGATATTGGGAATGAGTTGGCAGATTGTAGCGTTAAGCGCCGCTGTTTTTATCGGGTTGATAGGGATCGCCTATTTTCCAGACGGCCTTTATAACCACGAAATGGTATTTGTCGAGATGGTCAAACTTCTCTTCAATCCGTTTGTTGCCTCTTTCTTATTGTGTGCCGTGATAGCTGCGAACATGTCGACTATGGATTCAATGGTCCTTGTGGCAGGCTCTATTTTTTCTGAAGATATTCTTCGAAAAATTACCAAGCACCCTCTTGGATCAAAAGCCCTTTTAACGATGGCGCGTGTTGGTGTTATTTTAATTCCTCTCATTGCCATGACGATTGCCATGTTTTATGAGCATGGGCTTATTTTGGATATTGTAGGTTATGCATGGGCAGGTCTTGGTGCAACATTTGGCCCTATCGTTTTGGCTGCCCTTTATTCCAAATCGGTCAATAAGTATGGTGTGATTAGTGGAGTAGCAGTAGGAGGAACAGTGGCAGCGACATGGCCTTTATATGGTCTCTATTTGATTCCAATTCCTTTGCTTCCGATTATCCCTGGTTTTATTGCATCCGCTGTTGTGATGTATATCGTTTCATTTCTAACCCGTTCCAAAACAAAGGAGCACGAGCATGTCTCCTAAAATAGATGAGAAGCAGCTTCTAGAACTTTTTGGTGCCTTTATTCATGAACATGAGAAGGAGGAAAAACCTAAAGTGGATAAGTTGAAAGCCCGAGTCCGTGAAAAAATGGGCGATTTTCCTGCCCGTTTTGCCTCAGGCGCCCTGGATCTGCTGAAGTCCCTAGAAACCACCTCCTCAAAGTAGTCTGCACATCATTCAGGTCAATTAGTTCTTAGATTCATCACCATTTTTTGCATGGCGTTGCTGCATAATACCCCTCATATGCCTTTTGGTCGCATGTCAGGGGTATTATTCAACAGACCCATGCAAAACTCAACAGATCGAGGAAAGCCTCCAAAAAGATAAGGTTCAATGCTTGTATCTCTGCTCAGCTAAAACCACCCACATTCCTGACGCGTCCATTTTTTTATAAACGCATCATAGCGCCCTTTAGTCCAATCTACATCAATAGGTGTATCGGAGTGGCGTATCTTTTGCAAATTGTCTTCTGGGAAATAACACTGATAGAAAACTTCAAAGCCGTCTACCATTCCCTTAAAAAAGTCAAAAATCTGGCCCTCTTTTTTTATGTTCGGTTTGAAGGTCAATAATTTACCCACCAAATCCTCACGGGCATAAATTTGCAACAAAATCGGTTTTCCTCCTTCGGCCTTTGCCTTCTTCATGGCAAAGTAAGAAGCTATTTCGATATCTTCTGCAAGATAGAATCCATCGCCCTTGTACTGTCGGACGTCCGCTTTTTTGGGTTTAATCCCTTCTTTAAAATCATCGAGATAACTATCTATAGTTCCATGGTAGCCGATCAATGAGCCCTTATTGAAGGTAATACTTTTTTCTTCTACAAACTTTCCGACACGGAACTGAAACTTGATCATCCTAATCGATTCCTTGATAGAATTTCTTAGTTCGTCCGATCCTGGCGACTTCTTAAGCGCTTGAATATAGTTTTGCAAATTCTGAGTATCTTCATTCTGAAGACAGGTTCTGGCTTGATCCGCGGTCGCATCTGCCTGGTCCCACTCTCCTAAAAGGGCATGCAAACCCGAAAGGCAAAAATAGGCTCGAAAATCGTTCGCATCAAACTCTAAGAAAGGATTTCCGTCCAGATACTTCGAGGCAAAATAGCGGAGCAACAAATCTCTACCCTCAGCAAAATCGCTAGTCAGCGACAAGGCCCTGGCAAGGTGCAAAAGAGCATCTCTATTCTGGCTGTCCAGCTCAAGCGATAGGCGATAAAAGCGCTGAGCTTGCTTAAGATGTTCCCTGCCAAGCACTCCAAAAGCTGTTCCTAAGTTAAAGACAACTGGACTGAAGTTTTCTCTATCTCTCTCCGAAGATAAATTTTGGATGATAGGTTCAAGCCTATTCCATAAGGCTCTAAGTTTTTCTCCATCTTTCTGTAAGGCGAAAAGTACAACTAAATTTTGATAAGCGATGGAAAAGTCCCTATCTTGCGCCAGAGCCCTTTCAAGAAAATTCTCAGCCTTCTCAAACTCTTCAAGTTGGGTATAAAGTGTTCCAATAGCAGCACAAATAGGCACTTTTTGGGATATGCCGATAAAACCATTTTCTGCTAGTGCATCAAAGGAATCGAGGTAGGATATGTAGAGTTCGATCGCAAGTACAGGTTCCCCATAAACCCCTAAACTGTGAGCCATATCTGGCACCATTGTAGCGTAAAAATGCCTTGCCATATCACTGAGAGGAATGAATGTTGATGTTTTTTCTGAAGAAAAGCGGTAGGATGAGGATAAAGCGAAAAGCCCCTTAAAGGCGCTAACCATCGATCGGATCTCACTTTGCTCAGGCATTTTTTTAGTTTTCCTTAAGAAATCAAGGATGTTTTTTGCTTTTTGCGCATTGAACCAAAGAAGGATTTCTGGGTTGTTTGGATCTTTTGAAACCGCCAGCTCAAACCACTTCAAGGCTCGTTCTCCCTCCGATATCGACTGAAACACTTTCCCTAAAGAAAGACAATTCAGCGCATCGTCCCTTTTTTCAACTAAACCCATGAACCATTCCCCCGCTTCTTGGAAGCGATTCTGTTTAGCTAACTCTCCCCCATATACTCGACCATAGAGAAAAAAGTCGTCAGAGTTGGGGTCAGGGTGATGATCTAAATAGCGGCGGAGCCATTGAGTCGGAGATTCCTTTGGCTGCTCTCCACAGTCACCTAATCCTTGTAAAAGGAGAAATTTTTGAAAAAACCCTTCAGCGCTTTCTCGGTATTTGAGAGCGTTATTGACCGAGCCTAAACCTTGTTTGATGAACTTAATCCTTTCATTGGGCAAAACTTTGCTAATTTCACGTATATCAAGCTGAATCCTAAACATGTAGAGTTGGGAGATAAGAAACCAATTTTTGTAGTTTAGATTGGCTTCAGAACAGATTTTTTTACGACAATCGAGCGCGAAGTGAAAGGCTTGATCCAAGTATTTATTGCCTTCTTCAGGCAGATTTTCTGAATAGAAGTAATGTTGTGCTAAATTAAAAGCATGGGTGCTGACTTTCACATGAGCATCTTTTAATACTTGAATCTCTCGATCGTTGATACGTTCCCCACCATCTTGCCGATAGCGGTTTATAAGCCCCACGAGCGCTTCGATTTTGCGCTGAAGAAGCGGCACGTCAACGGGTTGATGATCAGCAGTAGGCGTTGGCAGGGGGCGATGAGCCGCAGACAATGTCTGAGTGTTTGTCGTCATAGAAAAGAATGCCATATCACCTCCAAAGCCTCAAACCGATGCAAGGACTAAAAAATCCCAAATGTTAACATGTCCTTCCTTTTTGTTGCGCTGAGCTAAAATCTCAGCCCTAAAGGATAGGAAATTCAAGCATGAAGGACAAGTCCTCATGTTAGATAACAACTTTTTCGCAATGGTGAATTCTTTAATTCTAAAATCTTTACCAAAACACTCTTGTTATAAAAATTGGGCATCTGTAACTTGGAGCAAATTCTCCTATATAGAGGAATGGTTTGAAGAGTACTTTTTAGGTCAAATAACCTAAATACTTGTTGCTGACGTCTTGAGATGTGGGGGGAGACAATACCATCGTTTTTAAGTATGCTAGTCTAAACTTTTGCTACAGAGCATATAGCCGTCTTTTAATTGCGAAATAGTTTAATTCAAGATCAGGTTTAATCAATTTATCCTATGTCCGTTATCGATTACTACAATAGAATAGCAAATAGATATTACGAAAAGAAGGCTCACATAGATCGGAGCAATCTTCTTGCTCGCTTCACTAAGTATTTGGCTCCTGGAGCAAAGATATTAGATGCAGGGTGTGGCCCAGGGCTTGATGCGAAGCCCTTTTTAGACAGCGGATTTTTAGTAGATGCGATAGATGGTTCAGAAGAAATGGTTAAGTTGGCCTCTCAACACTTGAATCGCTCAATCACTTGCCTTAGATTTGATGAGATAGAATTCGTATGTTGTTTTGATGGCGTATGGACCAATGCTTCTCTTATACATATACCTCCAGACGAACTGCTTGAATTATTTCCTCGTTTCGTCAGGGCTATGAAACCCGGTGGATATTGGTATATGTCTTTTAGGTATGGCAAAGGGATTAAAATCATTGATGGTATCCCGTCTTATCTCCAAACTAAAAGCTCATTGATAAAGCTTTTGGCTCTATTTCCTGAATTTAACTTACAGGAGATATGGATCAGGCCAACTGCCCATCCAGAGCTCCCAGATTGGCTAAATTGCATCGTTCGTAAAACTTGAGTCTATTCAAAAAACTGGAAAACTCTAAAAGTGGCTCCAAAAATGGCCTTCTCCATCCATCTTAAGCTCAGTTCGTGCTCGCAGAAATATAAGTGTTGAAGAAAATTGAGCCTTGTTAAAGAATCGATTTCTTTCAAATAAGAGGGGAAACATGGATTTAACAAATTTCAAATACTTAGCTTTGATGGGAATGACGGCAGCCCTCTCTGCCAGCACTAGCATAACTGCAAATACAGACGAAGAGCAAATGCTGTATGGCTCAGATATAAGCCAAGAGGTGACGGAACAAGTCATATACCGTGCTGAAAAATGCTCTACTTATTGTCAAGGTGGCCAAAAAGTTGGAAAGGTAAAGAGACATGCGTAGTTCCATGCAGTAAACCGTTTTGACCCATGATAAAAAAAAGAACCCTCGGAGGGGTTATTTTAGCTAAGAATTTTGGTGGTCTTTGAAGGATTTAGGCATTGGTATTTCCTTCAGAATAGACCACTTTACAGAAATACAAAAAGGGAATGTCCCTATTGATTGGTTCGAGCTAATCACTGAGGATTTCCTTTCTCCAACCAAAAAAAGTAGCCTAGTATTGGAATTCCTCAAAGGAAAGTATCCTCTTGTTCTTCATGGACTGAGTCTCGGAATTGGTAATTCAACACCGCTTAATTTTGAGTATTTAAAGCAAGTCAAGGCACTCTCAAGAGAAATAAATGCCCCTTGGGTATCAGATCACCTTAGCTGGGGGCAAACCCCAGGCGCACGTTTCCATGAGCTTCTCCCACTCCCTTTTAAGAAAGAAATCGCTGATTTTGTTGTAAAAAGAGCGAGGATTGTTCAGGATTTTTTAGAAGTACCGTTCGCGTTAGAAAATGTTTCCTCCTATTTTCAATCTAATAATGGGGATATGACTGAGTGGGATTTTTACTCCTATGTTGTCGAAAACTCTGATATTTCGATGATGCTCGATGTTAACAATATCTACGTCAATTCAAATAATTTTGATTTTGACCCTGATGATTACCTTGCTTCATTACCCTATGAAAGGATTCTCCAAATTCATTTGGCTGGACATTTAGAGGAAAATGGCTGGATCTTCGATACCCACAGTCGGCCTGTAAGAAAGGAAGTGTGGGATCTTTACGAGAAGGTTTGGCATAGAGCCAATCATCCAGCAACGCTCTTGGAATGGGATGAGGACTGCCCTTCATTTGAAGAAGCTTGTAGAGAAGTTCTAAAAGCAAAAGAGTTTCAAAGGACCGTGAATGAAGCCACCTTGCTCACTTTCTAAATGGCAGGATATGTTTGCAGAGGCCATCAAGGACCCCTTTGAAGGGGACTACCCACATGGCTTGATTCTGTATCGAGAATTTTACCGAGGAAAAATAGCAAAAACCTTGAATGTCCAATATGCAACACTCGCTGCCCTTTTAGGAGAAGCGGTTTGGATCGAGCAAATTATTCATCCTTATGTAGAAAATTGCATCGCCAAAAATCTAAAAGTCGAAGAATGGATAGAACAACTTCCCAGATGGCTTTTAAATAATAACAATGAGGCTTTTTCCTCTATCCTTATTCCTCTATCCTTATTCCTTTAGCTGAACTCGAAAGTCTCCACGCCAAAGTGTTCTCTGCGCCCTCACTCACCTCACCAGTACCCGAGCAATTAGCTACAAAACGATTTGTCCTTCAACCTCACCTTTACTTTTTTCCCTCTCATTACGCTCTCCTTTCTTATCGTTACAAACTTCTTAATGGCCTTTCGATAAATTCCCTTGAAAAGGGAGACGAAAGATGGATAGCCCTTTCTCTTAATAGGGCTGGCAATGTGGTCCTAAATGAAATCGATCCACAAGAAAAAGCCCTCTTGGAAGGTTTCAATAGTCGTACCCTAGATGAGGCTATCGATTATATAGCTGAAAAAAATCCCCTTCTCTTGCAATCAATAGGTCATAAAATTGGAGGCTGGGCAAAGAGATGGATGACGCTAAATTGGCTTGCAGTGAGTAAGGATTGAATTCTACGAGAGAGCCCATTTCTAATCTTCCTCAGTAGGCATGTAGCCCGTGCGGAGATGGCGGCAACAACTCAGAGGATAGAGGCAGCAGGTTTCTATTCACGTATCTCTCTTGCTGAAAAAGCCCCATTTCCATAAACGAGAGGTAGCGAAGATAATGCTATTCCATGGTTAATTAAGCCTTTGGTTGCCTGACTCCCATGTAGGGCTTATGGATGATGAGTAGCTCTCAGTTTTCCCACGGGAGAGATATGCAGATCGATAAAAGTACGGCAGAAGAGATTTATACACATGCCTACTACCTTTTTCAGTCTGGCAACTTTTTGCATGCAAGGCATTTATTCGGAATTCTTACCGTCTTTTTCCCTCAGGAAACCAGGTACATTTTAGGGGTAGCTGGATGCTTACATCTGGAGAAAGAGTTCCAAATGGCGGCAGAGATTTATGAAATTGCAGCTAAGACCGACCTAAGTGACCCTCTCCCGTATTACCACCAAACTGATTGCGAAATAAACCTTGGACACTGGGACAATGCTAAAAAATGCCTCATTGAGGTGATTAAGAGGGGTGAAGATAAAGCGGAGTTTGGAGAAATTGTTGAGAAGGCCAAACTTACATTAGCTAAATTAGTGCACGACCATCCAATTCATTAAAAAGAGGCTCTGTATAGCTGAGTCATTCACTTGATGAAGGTTGAAATGCGGTCTCTTAATTGTCGTTGAACAAAGGGCCTGTGAAGGCCCTTAAATCATTGGTTCTATGTAAAAAACAGAGTTACCTTTTAAGAGGTGTAAAAATTCGCAGGATTGCTTCTGAATTGATATTCATAGCTAGCTTGTCCGGTTGAAATGCTAGTCACTGGGCGTAAAACTAAAGGACTAGAAGAAACGCCTGTAATTCCCGGATAGGGATTACACATAGGAACAACTCTTTGATTAGCTGCGTGTCTTACTTGAAAGGCTGCTACAGCATCTGGTAAGGCCTCATCAGTGTGATCTTTACCAGCTAATATGGCGGCTTCCAATTGATCAATTTGGTTGCTTACAATAGTTTCGTAACAATTTTGTTGGGGGAAAAGTTTGTCGAAGTTTAACTTACGGAGCTTTGTAAACATGTCTAGATAACCATCGCGTACAAAATATACTTTCTTACCTAGAATTGCTCTTTCCATTCCATCCAAATACTTAAAAATATTGCTACACATAACAATCTGACTAGCTAACAGACCTCTTGATTGTTTTGCTTTGTTTACGTGCTTTTTTAACTCATCCATCAAAGCTTTGATCCCAACTTCACCTACATATTCTTGAGGATTGAGGTGACGAAATCGCTTTGTACTCGAATTTGTGTCCATCACTCCAGCACAATTCTTGACGATTGCCCATAATTCATTCACTTGGGAGATCATGTAATCATTTGTCATTTGCTCAGCTTTTGCGTTGTACTGGGCTGTTAGCTCTAGGGTCTTTGCTTTTGTTGCTTTTGAGTCGAGCTTGCCAAGCTTGCTAAGCTCTTCTTTCACGTAAACTTTTAGTGGCCGAGATAATACGAACTCCTTTGGCATGAAAGCCTCTCGCGCCAAACGCATCAAAACATCTACAAGGTTCTGTGGTTTGCTGGGCTGATAGACAGCGGAGCTAGATGAAGCTATTGCCTGGTTGGCATAGTTTGTATTCATTGGTCTGAGAGAGGCGGAGGCTGTTGACATTGGGACCTTGAGTAAAGGAGTCAAGCTTGAAAGGGCCTGTGAAGGCCCTTAAATCATTGTTTTTATGGTAAAAAACAGTGTTACCTTTTAAGAGGTGTAAAAATTTGCAGGATTGCTTCTGAATTGATATTCATAGCTTGCTTGCCCGGTTGAAATGCTAGTCACTGGGCGTAAAACTAAAGGACTAGAAGAAACGCCTGTAATTCCCGGATAGGGATTACACATAGGAACAACTCTTTGATTAGCTTCGTGTCTTACTTGAAAGGCTGCTACAGCATCTGGTAAGGCCTCATCAGTGTGATCTTTACCAGCTAATATAGCAGCTTCCAATTGATTAATTTGGTTCCTTACAATACACGGGTAATAATCTTGGCGGGGAAAAAGTTTATCGAAGTTTGACTTAGGTAATTCCGTGTGAGCCTTTAAGTAATCCTTTGCAAAAGAATATATATCTTTACCTGGAGTTGCTTGCTCCATTTTATCTAAAAAATTAAAGACATTGTTCCACACCACTAGGTGGTTAGCTAACAGGCCCTTTGTCTGTTTTGCTCTGTTTGTGTGTTTTGTTAGCTCATCCATGAAAGCTTTGATCCCTACTTCACCTACATATTCTTGAGGATTGAGGTGACGAAATCGCTTTATACCGAGTTTTGGGTCTGCTACTGCTATACAATTCTTGATGATTGTCCACAATTCATTTACTCGTTCAATCATGTACGCATTGGTCAATTCCTCAGCTTTTGCTTTGTACTGGGCTGTTAGCTCTAGGGTCTTTGCTTTTGTTGCTTTTGAGTCGAGCTTGCCAAGCTTGCTAAGCTCATCTTTCACGTAAACTTTTAGTGGCCGAGATAATACGAATTCCTTTGGCATGAAGGCCTCTCGCGCTAAACGCATTAAAACATCTACTAGATTCTGTGGTTTGCTGGGCTGATAGACAGCGGAGCTAGATGAAACTGTTGCCTGGTTGGCATAGTTAGGATTTATTGGTCTGAGAGGGATAGCAGCATTTGCCATAACTTACCTTTGGGTTTTCGGTTATTTAGACCAGACACAAAGTGTCAGGTCTAGAAAATAACTATACCAAAGATTAAGGAATTTTGTAGATAAAAATAATTTGCAATAAAGAGAGCAAAGCAAGACTTTGATTTAAAAGTCTTTATGCTTGTTGAGTTTGGGCACTTGAAATTTGTTGGAATGCCTGTAAGAAAGCGCTGATATCTTGGCTTGATGCTTGGATAGCTTGTCCCATGTCTTGATAAATTGATTGGGCTGCTTGGGTGGCTTGCTGAAATAGCATTTTTGCTGCTTCAGCTGAAGCAGCTTCGATTGTGTACTGTGCTGAGGCCATCGTCATACCACCACTCACCATATTAGGGAGTGTTTGTTCAACTAATTGAAGGGTTTTTAAGCCTGTACTAGTCTGAAGTTCATTGTTAATAGCTTGGTAGCGATCTGTGTTAATTTTGTCAATTTTCTCTTTACCTTCTGGAGTATTTTTATCGGTAACCGCCTTTACTTTCTCGTCAAAAGTTTTATTGATTCCTCCAACTGCGACATAGGTGGCGGCGATGGAGGCGATACCGAGACCCATTTGAAGGCCGGCACTGATAAGCTGACCTTCGGCTTGGGTCATGGTTGCTTGGGCTTTAAGTTGCCCTTCTAACATGGTCGATTGTGCGGCGGCTAAGGCAAATTGCTCAGTTTGGCCAATATAGTTGGTCATGAACTGCCGATAGGTGTCGATGTTTTGTAGTTTCTGATGGACTACCTTTTCCATGATGGCAAAGATGACGGTTGCTAGAGAGGGGGCAAGGAAGAGGTTGACCTGTTCTTGGGCTGTGATATGGCTACGGATGTCGGGGAGGGGGACAACAAGGATGGGAGAGCCAGGAGAGGGCGCTGCTCCAGCAGGGGCCTCTAACGCCCCAAAATAGGCCACCATGAGGTTGTCTGTTGTCGCGTTCATCATCCCAAGCGTTTGGTACAGGCCTTGAAGCTGAGACTCTAGATCGGCGATCTGGCTGGCTGGTGCATTATTTGCTTTGAGCTGGGCAATTTGGTTCTTGATTTGCAAAACGGCGACCGCAGCATCTTGGTTACTCTTAATTTGTGCAGTAATGTTCGCTTTTGTAGCTGGTTCTGTCGAGTAAGAGGTGAGCTTTTTGTTCATTTTATCTTTTAAAGCAGCAATCGAATCATTGACTTCTGCTGCTGTAGCCTCTGCCCCTTTGGAAGGTGGTTGGCTTGGATCAATCGGGTTATTTCCACCAACAGCGCTAACATCCATACTTATATCCTCTTTTCGCCTGATTCTATTAGACGGTAAATTTGTTAAATTTTGTTAAAATTCCTGTGAACAAGGCAAGCTAACCTATGCTGGTAAATCTAAGAGAGATTTCTCTGCTTCCGGGGTATAGGATTAGGTTAAATCCTTGTATTTAACACTCATTTTGTCGGGAATAGCCTTTTGGGCGTTTCCCGGCATGGTAGACTCCAAGTAGGTCCTAAGGGCAATCATGGAAGGCTCCTTATCGCTGTGCTCTTCAAGATTTTCTAAATCAAGGTTCATGATGACAATTTGGTAGACATAGCTTCTGACCAATTCCTTCAGTTTTTCCACTTCTGATTCTAAACCAAGAAATTCATTTTTCTCTCTATCATTAGCACTAAATTGATCGAAAAAGGCTTCAAGATGCTTCATTTGGTCCATGAAAGACTGGAGTTGGTCTGTCCGTGTTTTGACGGTTTCCAACGAAGGCGGGGTGTTATCATTGAGTGTTGCCAGTAGGGTATTTTTGAGGTGATTGATCTGACTACGGGTTCCTTCAATGAACGCAGATCTCACCTTTTTGTTAAGGGCAGAAATGCCGGCACGTATCTTCTCTAATGAAGGTTCTTCATTCTCTGACTGATTATTTTCTTTATCATTTTCTAAGCCCATAAGATCCATTATTTAAGTTAATTCCGGATGTTTTTTGGTCAGCTTAGTCATCATGAGACCGGCTCTGTGGACTAACACAGCGTACTGTGGTTTTTCAATACCCAAATTGATGACTTTTCGTAATGAAGCTTTTGCAGCCGGGATGAACCCTAATCCCAATTGGCAGTCGTGTAGATGAAAAACGGGGATAGGGTTGGTTGGGTCCAAAGCGATCACTAAGATGTAGATACGGATAGCATCTGTGTAGTTTTTTTGTTGGTGGAGGCAGGCAGCCACGCCCATATGAAACTTAACGACCCAGGGAGCAAGGAGTGTTAAAATGTAAAATAGTCGGATAGCCTCATCATATTTGGCAGACTGGTAGAGGGAGTAAGCGCGGGCGTACATGGTTTCGATTGTGCTGTCTGAAATTTCAAGAACATCTTTTAAAGGTTTTCCTGTCTCAAAAAATTGATCTATTATTTCTATAGATCTGGGGATTTCCTCCTTTTTAACCCCTTGTTCTTTAAGCAGATCAACTATTATTTTGTGTGTTTGATCTTTATCAATGCTAATTGTCGGGGCCCTATTTTTGGTTAAATTGGCCATCAGAAGGCGGTTTAAATTGGCAAGATGAGACTCTAGGTCAAGAATGTCGCTTGGAGATAGCCCTTTCGCCTTGAGTTGATCGATTCTAACTTGGATTTGATCAAATCGATCCTTAAAGGAAAAGTGGGGGATATCCGTGCTATTCAACACAGCTTTCATTTCAGCTTCAAGAGCTACGATTGCTTTATGGATTTGCTCGGTGGGATCTAGATTGTTTGATGGGCTGGCCCCAAACTCATTATCACTTTTTTTCCCGTCCATGACTTGATACCTCTAATTTTGTCTTAACATAAAGTGTTCTAGATGTTCTATCATTAATTTATCTAAAAACCTTTATGTATGTATAAAGTCAACGCATTTGCTTATTTGCTAGTTTTGGCTTACCACTGCTGGAAACAGAAGCGTGATATCGACTAGCTTGAAATTTGTAGGGGTCTTCTCGATTCGTGATAAAATTATCATTAATTAATGGGCTTGTAGTATAAAAGAAATAATAGAAAGAAGGGTGGCTGCTATGGTTCACAGGAAAAAGGACTTAGGTGATAAACATAGGCCTATTTCTGGTAAAAATAAAGTATCAAAGAACAGACTTATGTCGTTACTAGAGCAATCTGCCCCATTGCCCGATAAAAATATTCCTCATCTCGTTAAAGACACTGCAAAAGCTGCAAAATTGTTACTTCAACAAGTCATCAAGAAAGATCAAAAATGAAGTCCTCTTAATACAGAAACAGGGTGGTTCCTGCCCACATCAAAGACCCCTTTGGTAATGTAATTGGCTTCGAAGCCACTCAACCCGCCAATATGATGGACTGAAAATAGATCGTGCATCTGATAGAAGAGGAGGTCTCATTTTGAGACATCATCGAACATTTTACCAATCTTCCTCTTGATTGCAGTAGACTCTTTTGTCTTGAGGAGATTTTGAATGTTCATTGCACAACGAGCCCTAAACAGATAGGTTGAGTCGAATGACTTTCGAGGTCATCAGGCCCATTTTTGATCTGATGATATTCCGTGACAACTCCTCCAAGGTATATGAATGGGTCTTTGCCTTCGGAATCCTTGCTTTTGTTAGTTCGCCGCTTGTTTACAAATATCCCCCCATTATTTCCGGGGAAACTAGGTGTAGTGACATAAAACCGGTTTCCTGTTGAGTCTATTCCTGAAATAATTCCATCCTCGGCACAAATAAAGAGCTTTTGGGCGTCAAAATCCATCAAGCTGTTTGGAACTGACGCTTACATCGCTTCTAATATCATTTGACTACTTTAGTGTTAATTTTCATTAAATCTTTCAAATAATTGTATTAACAAATAATTTATATTTAAACTTCGGTTCTTCGAGTAATGATCATGTCACAAAATAAAGGACTCTCAAGCGAAGCGCTTGGATTGCAGAGAAGTTATTTTATTTGAGGGCAAGGTTTTGATGGCCGACTCCAGGGCGGCTGAAAAACAGCTTAGATTAACACCCTGAATCGCTTACATAAAAGGGGCGTTAATAGCCTAAATATTCTTAATCAATTCCGACTTTTTTCGGTCCTTTAGAAAGAGACTGAAATAGGGCTGACCCTAATTTGCTTAAAAGTATTTCAAGACATTTTCACAAAAATATCCAGGATCTCTTGCAGAGAGTAAGAATTTTCAAAGACCCTCGTTCCGTAAGATTGAGAAATAGCCAAGGAGAGAAGCCTATCGCCCATAATGGCGATGAAAGTTAGGATTTGAGTGTTTCACAGGATGGGAAATGCGATTGTAAGCATCATATGCTCCAGGGTGCCTAGGAGGTGCTGTTACTGTATGAGATGGTGAGGCGTACCGTATTGGCGGCGTTGCTCTATGGGTTTGCAAAAGCGCAACCGAGCGATTTTGTAAACCATGGGAGAGCCTCTGATTGGGCATTGAAAAGTTGTTGTAAGGTTGTTGGGCTCTTTGATTATAACCAACTGAAGAAGAATAAATATTTCTATTTGAAGCCGATGCATTTGCCTGGTAAACTTCATGACATGCAATAGCACGCATTTCTTCTGAGGACCATGCTATAACTTCATTTTCTTTCATTTCCCAAGGACTTCTACCGCAAATGCAAAAAAGCCAACGAAAAGATGAAATGTGCTCTAGCTCCATTTTACCATTACCTTGCTCTATGCTATACAATTTTCCATGAAGTCTAACGATAGTTGATTTTTTAGCTTCCAAAACATTCTTACTCTGAGATTTGAGGGCTGAATCTAGTTGCTCTAACTGGCTATCGCTTAGATAGGGCCAAAAAGGTTGGTTTGGAAATAGCATTTTAAATTGATTTTTAGTAATCTGTCTAAAGACAGATTCTGACTCCGGAGATAAAGCCTTCGAGGCGTTGACTTGGCATTGTTTATAATCATCTGATTTTTGATAATCTTCTGTGAAGTTCATCAATGCTTCCTCTGCAATTTCAGCTATTCTTCTCATAATCTTTATTCCCATGATTCTTATCTGAGGCGGTAATCCCTCTTTAGTCATAGCTTGTGCAGCAGCGCAACTTTGAATCTTATTAACAATCGCCGAAAGGAAATTGCGGTCATCGTGGCAATAGGTACGTATCATGACCTCTTTTGAAAGGGTGTCTAAATAATATGGTGAAGCTGGCGAGTCAAGCTCATCATATAAATTCTCAAAGCTCCATATATTGGGTCGTCCGCCTGCTGGAAGCGCAGATTCAATCAACTGTAGAGTCCGTGTCTGAATGGTAGGAATAGCCATATAAAAAGTCCCTCAAAAAAAAAGAAGCTCTCACATCTGATCAAAATAATCAATCTGAAAAGGATCCCTGAACAAAGTTGAGACTTTCTATTGGGGAAAAAGCCTGTCACCAGTAACTGCTTTTATAGCTGTAGGGACTAAAGATCGTACAAAGTCGAGATCACCTGCAACAAAAATCAAGCCCCTAAAACAGAGGCAGAAGAATTTTCGAAACCATCTACCTTCTCAATATATTCAAGAGCCATATCAGCCGATTTGTGCCGACTTAACTGTTGGCTAGCGACCTACGACAGCATGGGCAGAAAAACTAGTGAGTCCATACACGCTGGTACACAATCTAGTCAACAGTGGGAATATACCTACGAAAAGGGTCTTCTTTCATTGAGTAAAGATCCTCTTGGAAGACTTCACCATTACACCTATGATTCAAGCCATAGGTTAATAGCGGAGCATGTTGGAGAGAGGTGCCGTAAATTCACTTACAACAACAGAGGTCTCCTTACATCGGCGGAGCAATTATCAAAGGATCACTCCATCGTTCAGCGATCCTACAACCCTTCTGGAAATCTCATTTTGGAAGAGATTGTCCTTAATGGGGAGCTTTTGCAACTGACTAAACAGTCTTGGAATCCTTCTGGCCGTTCTCTGGAAGTAGGAACCCATAAGAGAGATTTCGATTACCAAAGTGGCCGGCTAAGCGCTCTCACTTGTAACAACCTCAAACTCTCTTATGAGTATGACCAAAGTGGGCGACTGATCAAACAAACGACCCCCTTCTCATCGACAGCTCATTTTTATAATGCATCAGGTCTTCCAGAGACTAAAAAGACCCAGCTTGATCATCAACCATACTCTGAAGCCCTATCATGGACCCCTACTGGTCTTCTTGCTGCTTATCAAGCCGATCGATCCACAGCAAAAGAGTTCTCCTACACAGATCGTGGTCATTTAAAATCTGTCAACGATGGGACTTATACCTTTGACTTTGGAAAAACTGGAAAGGGAATCCGGACCTCTGCCCCTAGTCACACAATTAGCCCTTCAAGCCTTGACACTTTCGGCCAGATTGTTTCCGAAAACATCAATGGCAAAACGATTCAAAACACTTATGACCTAGCTGGACAAATCAGCTCAAGAAGCTCTTCTAAAGAACAAGAGCAGTTCGAATGGGACCCCTGGGGTAACCTTATTTCCATTACCACCTCTTCTTACACTTGGAAAGCCTCTTACGATGCTTTAGGCAGGCGTCTTCAAACTTCCTACACCCCCAAAGGTTGGCTTTGGAGCACTACTGCCAAAACCACTTCTCTCTTCGATCCAGAAGACGAGTTTTAAGAGATTGGTGTCAAACTCAACAACACGACATTCTGGAAGCTTTATGGCTCATCACTAGATGCAGTTACAGATGACCAAGGGAATGACTTAGCTCTTTTCCACAAAGCCCAAGGCAATCTATCAGCAGTCATCTCTAAAGATAAAATCGATTGGATTGAGGAACTCCCTTCCCCTTATGGCCTCACAGGTCCCCCATCTTCCACAGATTCCATCCTTGCCTTTGCCAAATCTCACACTTGGTTAAGTAACCGCCAAGACCCTACAGGCCTCATCCACCTTGGTGCTCGTCACTATAATCCTCAAACAGGCCGTTTCTTAAGCCCAGATCTCATTGGTTATCCAACCCCTCTTGATCTTTACTCTTATGCAAGCGGTGATCCAATCAATTATAGAGATCCGAGTGGCCGCTTCCGCTCTCCAGAATATGGAACTATCGGTTCGACTTCGCTAGACATCTTAGGCGATCCATATTTACATGGTGGCCTGCGTATCCACGGAGGATACACCCAAGCTATGATTGGAGCAGGCATAGTTGCTGGGGGATTCGCCACAGGTGGAGTTAGCACGGTTGTTGGTGCTATTTCCGGTGGCTACTTATTTCTAAATGGCGTTGATAATATCATGGCAGGAGCTCAACAAGTCTACACCGGGGAATAAACAGACTCTCTGACTAGCCGACTTTTGCAATCCGCTGGCCTTGAGGGTGGAACAGCGAATACGATAGAAATGGTGGCTTCCTTCGGCTTTTCCAGGTCAAACTTAATCACCAACCTCGAGAGAAATATTGCAAGCAATGCCAGCAAAGTAGTTAATGGAAAAGGTTTCAAACCATTAACGAAGGACTATTATCGTGAAAACCTCAAACGGTTGACGGGAATGGACCCACCGAGCAACATTGAAGCGCATCATGTATTCCCTCAAACAATGCGAGACAAATTCAAGGAATTTGGAATAAACATTGATGATCCTAGGTTTTTGACTTGGTGGGAAAAAAGTTCTCATTCAAGTAACGCGAAAGAGTATAATAAAGCATGGGGAGCATTCTTAAGGGATGTACCTTCACCTACAAACGAACAAATTTTCGAGAAAGGAAGAGAAATAATGACTGAGTATGGAAAAGGACTAAATTTCTAGAGGTGGAAGTGAAAACAGAATGTTTTTTTGAATTTCAGACTAAGATGGTTGCCTCGTATTTCCTGGCAAGACCCATCAACCTTCCAAAAGAAGATGATTTGAAACTCATTAGAGGTGATTTTATAGGCATAGAATTCCCGATAATATTTCAACAGAGTGCAGGAAAAACATTGTCCGATATTCTTGACACAGAACATCCTTGGCTCTATCTGATTTCTGAAAGATTTAGAAAAGTTCTAGTACAAAATAAATTGACAGGATGGAAAATTTACTCTATCAAACTTTATGATAAAAAAGGATCTGAAATCTTAGGTTACCATGGCTTTTCTATAACAGGACACTGTGGACAAGTTGATTATGAAAAATCCAAAATAGTGGAAGAGAGATTAATTCCAACAGGTCCATTGGTTAAATTTTATAAAGGTCGCTTTATCAATTTAGAAAGTTGGGATGGTTCTGACTTCTTTTTACCAAAAGGCACAATAGGCTCAACAGTAAATGAAAAAGCAGCTGAAATATTGAGAAAGGAAAAAATTTCAAATTTAGTTCTTGAGCCATTGATCGATCAAAAGACAAGAATCGCTGATGTTCTAAAGAAAAAAAACGAATCTTATGAGAAAGAGAAATAACGGCTGAATTTGGTCAAGAGGTTTACTTTTAGAGGTTTGATATGCAGTTGAAAAACTTCTTCACATTTAGAAGCAAACTGTTAATGTCTACTTTCCACGCCGGGCCATTAGATATCAGATCGATTAGAAGAGCTGAGTTAATAAAAGGCAACTATGAAGATATGGCATTCCCAATTGCCTTCAAACAAGGAACTGGGAACAATTTGTTAGATATTTTAGATACAGGTTTTCCTGGTCTCTACTTGATTTCAGAAAGATTAAAGGCAATTTTGGAAGATAACCATTTAACAGGTTGGAAAACATACCCAATAAAATTATACGACAAAAAAACAATGAGATATTTGGTTATCACGGATTCTCTGTCACAGGACGCTGTGGAGCTATCAACTACAAGAATTCAGAAGTTATTGAAGAGAGGCTGATCCCTACAGGGCGCTAGTCAAATTTTACAAAGGGCTAAATGTTGGGTTGAAAGAATGGGATGGTTCCAATTTTTTCCTTCCTGAAAGATATCTGGGAACGATTGTTGACGAAAAAGTATTTAAATTAATGAAAAGTCAAAAGGTGTCTAACTTAGTGATGGAGCCATTGAGCGATGTTATAATCAGGGTGGTGGGTGTATTAAGAGAAAATAACTAAATTTTCAATGCCTAAACGAATTATTCTGGAGCGCAGATCCTATCGGTTATCCCGTACCTTATGATCCCTACTCTTGCCTGCTCTTAAAGATGAACTAGGACTGTAAATTTTTACGAAGCCATCCTCAACTAGGGATAAGCGTTGCCCAAGGGTAAGCGTATAACCATTCTCGAATGAACAGAAGCTACTTCTTTTCACCACCACGGATGTTCCAAAAAATGGGGAGCTTTTTCAGTTTCGCTGTAAATCAAGACCGTAATTTTTAAGATCAACCTATACTGTAAGGCATGCTTTCAATCCAACTAACAATCCTAGCCATTCTATCTTTGATGTTTGAAAGACAATGTGTTCCATCTTCTAATTCTAAAAAAGAGATATTCTTTTTGTTAGCCTTCATCTTTTTGATTAATTCTCTGCCTGCAATCGGATTTACCCTTTCGTCCTTTGCACCTTGAATGATAAAAATAGGCAAATCCTCTCTGATTTTTTCGAGGGCCGTGACCGGGTTTCTTGCTTCGATCCATTCGTCTTCTTGAGGGCCGGCATTTAGTCCAAAGTCTTTGATACAAAGTTCCTTGAATTTTGCACGATTTTGAAACAATTGCCTTAAGTCTAAGGCTCCTGAAAGGCTTATTGCTTTATTTACTTGAACTTGGATTTCTGGGTGTTTTGCAAGAGCAAGAAACATTTGCAGTCCACCTCGGCTTACTCCTAAAAGAGAGATTTTTTCTTTCATTTTTATACCAAATCTTTGCTCAAGTTCTGGTAGGAAGTGGAACAGGTTTTTGACATCTTTGGTATCATCACCCCCAAATTCATCTCTTCCCTCGCTCAATCCCCCTCTGTAGAGGGTTGAAACAAACGTGTAGTTTTTATAACAAACAAGATCGCTTGCAGGATTTGGCAGTCCAAATGATCGATTGCCTCCCCTGAGATAGACAATACTTTCTGAAGGGGTGTTTTTGGTAGAAAAGCTGATGAAACCTTTTATCTTAAGGCCATCGCTTGGATAAAAAAAAACAAATATTCTTCTTTTCCAATCGATAATTGATTGTTTGTTTTCTTCTTGAACAAGAGGGCTCTTAAGGAGCATGGGCGTGATTTCAACAAAATTTGCCCCTTCCGGTAATTCGTAGAACTTTGCTAATTCAACATCTCGATGATCTTCTCTCATGATGAACTAACTCCTAACCAACCAAGGTTTATCCATCTCATTGTCCATTCTTGGACATGGGCTTTTAAACGGTGTAAAAATTCAGGGTTTTCTTCAGCAATAAATTTTATTGCATCTTCAAGAGATCGTCCTGAACAAGTATCCAAAAAGATTTTTTCTTCTGATGAGATCTCTTTAATAACAACTTCACCTGTGTGATCTAAAGAAAGAATAATCCATCTTTTCTTCTCTTTTTCGAGGAGTGGTAATTCTTCCTCGTTTGAGAGGGCTTTCCAGTAAGAATAGATCGGATAATCAGAAGATAAAAAATTAACATGGGGCTGAATTTTCAGAACAACATGATGTAATTGATTAATGCTTGGGTGCTGGAGGCGACCTTCTGACAAAAAGGTGCGTAAGTGCAGTTGCTCAAGTTCGACGATTGATAAAAAAGGAACAGAAAATAGATCAGATTTTTGTTTCAAGACCCATTCAGGGAACTTTTTCAGCCATGATTCGACGTCCCAGTCAAGGGGAGGATTCTCTGTGATATAGGGATAAACAATTTCTTGTTGCCAGACTTCTTCACTGGTCATTTTCACAACAGAGGGAAAGTACTGAAGAAGAAATTTTTCTAACCTTCTCCAGTAACCCTGGTGATAGATTTGATATCCCTTAGAGTAATTCTCAGAGGTTGTTTTGTTAAGAAGATCATAAAATTTCTTTTCCCATTTAATCAGCGTAAGAGGTGGCAGCAAGAAAGGGCCTCCTCTTGAAAAAATTTAGCTTTCAATGCTTCCTCGCATGTTTTTTCAAACGGTAAAAAATCGTCATCCCACTCTAACAAGGTCGAAGGTTGATTAGCTTTGAGCCATACTTCTCTATATAGATCCCAGACCTCATTTTTCACTGGACGATCATGGCTGTCTATGAGCCACTCATCCTCTTCTCTGTGACCGGCAAGATGAATTTGAATAATCCTATCGTAGGGAAGATTGGCTAGGTATTTATTCGGATCAAAGCCAAGATTGTGAGATGAGACATAAATATTATTGACGTCGAGCATCATATAAATGCCTGCTTGCTCGACGACATGGGTATAAAAGACCCATTCTTCCATCTCATCTCCTTCATATTTCACGTAAGCTGAAACATTTTCTAAAGCAAAAGGGATCTCTAGATAGTCTTGAACAATTCTCGCTTTTTCAATGACGTGGTCAGCTACATCCTTTGTATAGGGAAGAGGGAGAAGGTCATGAAAATGCGACCCTGAAACTTGCCCCCAAGAGAGATGGTCAGAAATCCATGGGGTATTGATTTCCCTGGCAAGTTTTTTGATCAATTTGAGGTAAGAAAAATCTAAAGGTAGGGAACTACCTATGGATAGGCTCACTCCGTGAAGGACAAGAGGATATCTTTCTTTTAGAAAGTCCAGAACGTATGAGCTTCTTCTTGCTGGAAGAAGAAAATGCTCAGTAATGAGTTCGAACCAATCGATTGAGGCTGGTTTTTTTCGGATTTCATTGAATTGTTGCATTCGGAATGAAACACCTACTCCCAATTTCGGGATAGACATACACTGCAAGGCCATCTCTTGATGCTTAGTTAATGAATACGAAACTAGACAACTTGTTCAGGAGCTTCAGCCCGAATGCCTTTTTTCTTAAATCCCATTTTTTTAGGGCCATCTACATTGCACTGGCAGCCTCGGACGTAATATTTTGGTCCACAGGTACTATCCATTGTTACTTGAGCGTTTGAGGCTGATTGAGTAGAGAGAGCCAATGTCATTCCTAAAACAGCCAACGTTGTGATTTCTTCAATTTTATTCATAGCTGAGTCCTATTGAATTTCACCAAATGGAATATAGGTACTAGCCTGGTTAACATGCAATATCTAGCTATTCAATGACAAAGGTTGTCGCCTAGCGGCTCAGGCCTCAACATAAAAAGATGACTTTGGAGGGCGAATGGTTAGAATGCAAGGCCATGTCAAAGTAATGTGTCATTCTAAACCCTAAGAATCCTGATTCGTATATCGAAAGAGCCTTTGTCTATTTTGAAACCAATCAGATAGATTTAGCTTCGCAGAGACGTATACGAAAAAGATTGATCTAGTCGTTTTAAAATCTGTAGATTCAACGTAAGCGTCGTCTAAGCCCCAGGTTGAATTGACGATTGCCAGCTGTCATTGTTTTTTCAAAAAGACGAAACTTGATGAAGATTTTATATTGGGACGGCGATGGTCTGGTCATCTGGTTAAAGCGGCTCGAGAAAGAATTGTTTGGAAAGCTGTTTTTTTTCATAACATTCATTTCTCCTTTCAAAGTTTTTCATTGAAAGTGCCAGGGAAAAGAAAAAACGAAATATTTTTTTTAAGTTGATGACGTTGCGTAGGCGGGGGAAACTTGTGTTGGATCCGCCGATTATAGGAATGCTCAAGCCGGCGGGTCCGATATTAGATCCTTATGGGCAGAGAATCATCTAATGCTTTGTTTTTTGTCAGAACCAGTGAGACGCCCATAAATGGAAGGCTTTGGGGTCGGGAGCCGCAGTTCCCATCTGCGATCGATTGGGCAGCCAGTGGCCTTGTTCCAATCTTCTGATAGAACCCCCCCACACACACAGTTGGTACGATTTTTGGTCAGATCGATACGGAAATACATTCTTCCAGTTTGGATGAATGTATGGTTGATTCTAAAATTTATTTATAAGAAACTAAGATCTAATAGAGGATCAATACGATGCCCAATATAACAAAAGTATTCTCTACAAGCCCTCTTTTCTGTAGGTTTGTATTTGGTCAAGATGCAGTCAGAGTTTCAAAAACAGCAACGCTTTGGCTTAGAACTTTAAGTGCCGCTCCTTCTTTGGGAAGCAGGCAGCGCAGAGGGGTAAAAGGCTACGATTTAACGATCAAACTAGATAAAGAGGTTGTCATAGGTTTAAAGATTTTGGGATTTGATAAGAACAGGCTAGATAGAATAGGTTCACAAAAGACTGACGACCGAGCACTCCTCCTAAGTAGGGAGGAATTCATAGAAAAACATCTCCTCTCAAGGGATGCATTCATAAAGGATTTTACAAGCAAAAATCCTCAGATTTCCGACCAAGAAAAAATAGAAAGAGCTTATGACATGTACTGCTCAATTAGGTGGAATAAGTATAGGCAGTTGTTGAGAGGCGGTAATCCTGCCTTGGCAATTTAAATCTCACAAACTTTAATTTTAAAAAAGGCAACTTCAATATTTTCTAGGCTAGGTCTATCGTCACCCCCTACTTAACTTAGTACCGCTTATTTCAGCACGGTCTTTTTCTGGGGTATCTTTTAATACTCCTTGCACTTGTGGTATTCAGAGCGATCTAACTGTATAAAAAATACGAAATTTTTTTTATTGATAGAAATTTGATTGAGTTGGGGAAATATTTAGAAGAGGGTACAAGGTGCAAGAAGATATTAAAGGCATCTTTTTCTTCGGGTGATGATCTATGTAGTATTGAGGAGAAGATTGAAAGAGTCCTCCTTTCGATTGATCAGCCAAAAGGGGTTCAACTTTACAATGAAGTTGGAATTTTTATAGAAGCTCTTATCCCGCCCCCTCCATCCGAAATGGGGAATGCATCTGGGGATCTTGGTACAAACGTTAAAAGCTATTTAACAGAACTTCATGATCGTGGCACTATCGATCTTGGAAATTTAGGGCACATAGTTGATGTCGGAGGGCAAAATTCTAAGACGATCGAGCGCATCAGAAGATTAGCTTTCAATTTAAAGGGTGTAAAGGGAGTAGCAGGCACTGTCGTAGATGTAAATTTGATAACACCTTTTCTGTCGAATCCAGATGAAAATATCCACTATCACATTGGTGATGCAAAAGAAGTGATGGAGTCGTCGAGATTTTCGGTGCATTTGGAAAGAATAAGAAAGGAAACAGTTGGATTTACCATTTTTATAGCGAATAACTTTTTAAATCTATTTCCACCAAAAGAAGGGTGGGAACAAATTTCATCCGTTTGGAAAACAGTTAGTAAGGGTGATTACCTGCTAATATCTGGTGTTCACTCAGATAATTTTATTCCACCATGTCAAGAAAAAACAAAAGAATTTAGAAAGGGACATTTAGAACACGGGATAATAGAAATAAAAAGAATAAATAGAAACTCAGTGGTTACTTTCTATAAATCTGCACTTTCCTTAGATTTTGAGAAAGCGGTAGCAAATTTACCGAGCTGCGAAGTGCTTCAATTCAGAAATGATCGAACTTACCCAGTGCAGTTAACCAAAGCTGGCCAGAAAAAAGTCATTAAATCTGTAGAGACACTTCTTTTGCGCAAAGTCTAAAGAGCTATTCTTATGTCGCCCTCCCCATCAGGGGCAATATCGAATTTTGATTGCCGACCCCCTCATAGATCGGAATATTCTTAAGGATCCTGTTGATTTCTGTAATGACATCTTGAATATTCCCTGGAAGCTTTAGTTCCTGGCCTGAGTTGCTCAAGTTTTTGAGATGTGCAGCCCAAAGCTTTTCCATTGGTTTGAGGTCGTCTTCTTTGAAGTCAATAAGCTCTAAGATAGTTCCTCGATTGCTGAACGTTTTTTTTATCGACACTTGCAGCTCATTGACGTTAATCATATCTGGCTCCCTTGTGAGTAGAAGCAGGTCATGGTAGTCCTTCATACGACTATTAGCAGCCCCCTTAGAAAGAACTGTCTCGAGCTTTTCAGCAAAAATTGTCTCGGGTGGATAGACAGCCAAAGAGATCTCTCCTTCAAAAATGGGCTTACCTCTGTACTGAAAGAGGTGCAATTCGCGTGTGGTGGGCGTAACAACGTCTCCTATGCCTATATCGACCTGAATCTTGTCTTTCATGCGGCCAAATGTTGCTTTTAAACTAACGCGATATCCTGGATAGTCCATATGAGGTTGTTCTAAGAGTTCTATCCCCTCATAACTGAACGAAAATCCATCTTCCGACTCTATTGCGATAATCTCTTCTATAGTTTTCTTTAGCTCGTCTTCACTTGCGTTCATGCTTGTGAGTAAAAAATCGAGATCTGACGTCTCTCGTCCAATCTCCATGATATAGGCGAGGAGAAAACCCCCTTTGAAAATGAATTGCTGTGCGTATGCCGATCGAGATAATCGGGATAAAAATCTTTCAAGAAGCAGCTTTTTCCAGCATTCATTGAAGTGAATACCTTTTTCCTTGGATATAGCTTGAAGACGATCTTTTAGACCTTGTTCATTCATGTCGTTGCCGTGATAAGGTAGGGGGCGATGTTAAATCTAAGTTTTTTTGCGTACAACTGCAGTTTTTTAAGATCAAGTCGTACCCTGCCTTTTTGGGATAGAGCCATTTTTAGAGCTTTGATCGCTGTTTCTCTGCTTAGCAGCCTGAAGGAGTCAATGATGGTGCGTTCCCGATCGAATATGGGGATTTGAATACCCCCTAGATCAATTTCTATTTTACCAAGCTCCATGTTACGAAATCGCACGATTCTAACTTTATCACCTCTATAAATGGAGGTAGTATGAGGTACTGCAATCCAATGCTCTCGTGGGATTTCCTCGGTTAGGCCGTAAATAGCCAGAGCAGAAATAAGGCAAATGACCCCACTGGGTACAGAATTTACAGCCTCTATAAGGTCCTCCCATCGAAAATTTTCTGGCGGTCCTTCATAGTCGGTGCTTTGATAAATCCCGCGCCCTAAGCGTCTAATCAGGCCCTTCTTAATGTAGTAACCAAGATGGGCAGCAGAAACCCCAAACTGCTTAACCTCAGCTGCCGTGAATGAGGGTTTTGCAATAAGTGTATGAATAGCGCTGAGTTTTGTGAGTTTTTTCATATATGCCTCTAATGTATTTTTAACAGAAACGCCCAGTTAATTCAAGTGGGTGTTTCTGTTAAACTCTTTGATCGGGTTGTTGTAGAAAGATTCTAAAAAAGCAATCGGAGGAGCCTCTATAGCTATTCTTCATTTTTTAGGGGAATTTTGAAGATTTACAGAGTTTCTGGTTCTGACTCTAAGTTTTTAATCATAAACTCCCATATTTCACTCTTTTGTCGATAAAAACAAATGTTTTCATAGTTTCGTTGAAAATATAAGGGTTTTTCATGGAAAATGAAGCTAAATAGAGGTTTTATTATGTGGGAAATGGAGGTAGGAGCGAACGATCACCCTGTAGGTTATCGAGCTCTCGTTGAACAGCTAGGATTACGTGTCCTTCCACATTTTCGTTGGTCTTATATTTCAAGTAAAAGAAATGGTGTGAATGTCATCACATTCAATGATCAAGATTTGACCCTTTTTTTCTATCCTCCTTCCTACGAAGTGGGTGATGATACTCTTTCTCATTTAGAGTTTGCTCTAAAGCATGAGGGGGTGAATCTTCTCATTATCAAAAAAATACTAGAGATATTGCCTAAAGATGATATAGCCCGCCATATAAAGGCTAACCAAACAGGCAAGTATCCAAGATTAATTTGGTTTTTTTATGAGCAATTGCTTTCCCAAAAATTGCCGCTCGAAGACCTCTTAAAAAGTAATTATATCTCAATTTTAGATCCCAAGGTCTATTACACTGGGACAGGAGTGAAATTCCCTCGATATAAGGTCGAAAATAATCTACTCGGTCCTTTCGATTTTTGCCCGATATTAAGGCGGACAGTCGTTTTAAAAAACTTTGAGGAGAAGGAGCTGAACAAAGTGGCAACGGGAGTGATGAAGAATTATTCACCGGAACTGCTCGCTCGTGCAATGTTGAACTTATACACTAAAGAAACACTTTCTTCTTGGGAGATTGAAAGAGAGAAACCAGATAGTAGGGGACGTCTTATTAGTTTTACAAATCTACTGAAAAGGGTTGATGGTGGAGGCGAGTGTACTAAAAAGATGTTGATTGAATTGCAAAAGGAGATTGTTGAGCCCCGTTTTGCACTAAACGACTATCGAAATTTTCAAAATTATGTTGGGTCAGAATCGGGTTTTGGGGAGCCGATTCTTCATTATATTGCGCCTCGCCCTGAGAATGTAGAGTCTTTGATGGGGGGAGTATTGTCCTCTTTTACAAAAATGTTATCCTCAGATCTTAATCCCGTTCTTGTGGCGGCAGTCTTTTCATTTGGCTTTGTTTACATCCACCCTTTTGAAGATGGAAACGGAAGGATCCATCGTTTTCTAATCCACTACGTTCTCAATAGGTTAAAATTTACGCCAAATAAAGCAATTTTCCCCGTCTCAGCAGCCATTTTGCGACATATTCGTGAATACGATAAAGTCCTTGAAACTTTTTCTATCCCCTTACTAGATTTGATCACCCAATATTCAATTAGCGAAGCTGGCGAGTTGTCTGTAAAAGAGGATACCTTCGATTATTACCGTTTTATCGACTATACTGCTCTTGCAGAGTTCCTTTATAGAAAAGTTGAGGAAACGTTGTTGACAGATTTTGAAGCTGAATTGAAATTTTTGTCTAGCTACGACAGAATGAAAAAACAGCTTAGAGACATAGTGGATATGCCTGATCAAAGATTAGATCTATTCATCAGATTTATTCGGCAAAACGAGGGCATTTTACCTCAACGGGAAAAAGAGTCCTATTTTTCAATGCTGACAGACAAAGAGATTCAAGAAATGGAAAATGTCATTCAAGGTTTTTCCCTATAACTTTCCAGATAAAAGATACGAAGCCTCCACCTTACTAGGAGGCGGCTCAAGAGTCTATTGGCAGCTCCAGAGGTTTTTTGGTTTCCCAGAGCATTGGCAATTTTACCCTTCAATAATGGGCCCTTTTACGGAAGATCTACGATCTTTGTGTCTCTTGACTCGGGCCTCCTTTGCTTAATGGAGGCCCGAGTCAAGAGCGGACAATTCCCGGTTACCATAATTGCAAATAGGCATAGAGAATTTCCTTCATCAGTCACTAGAGAATGGATGAAGTTTTTCGACTGTATTCGCTTGTGTTATGTAATAAAAGCACCCACTGCTGTTTTTGGGCGCTTATTTACATGCTAGATATGCCTTCTTCAAAATATGAAACTGTGATTCAAATTCACAAACTATTCCATTTAAAATCTGCCAAATTTGCCTAGAGGTAGATCAAAACAAAAAGTCATTTCATCACAGAAAGATCATTTCATCAGGGCTTAACTGAGTTAGTAATCCTTCAGTTTCAAATCCGTTTCGAATTGCTAATTCAAAAGCCGGTTTGAGAATATCATTAGGATGCCCACCTAGCATTAGTAATTGTCCCTTTGGTGTCCTATTTGTTCCTTCCCATTTAATTTTACCTGAAGCCTTCGCTCAATCAAAAGCCTGATTTGCAGAAGCTTTCAAAATACGCGAAAGCTTTGAGAGTTAATATTAGCGCATATATCATGGCTTTAACAACATAACTTCATCTTTAGACTGCCTGAGGCGACTTTTTTTCACGGCCTTTAGCTTGATTCAAGACGATTTCAAAAGTTGTATTTTACTAACCATCTACTTATTGTAATCAGGATCAAAACAACAGAACTGGCCATGCATCCAAAAGAATTTCACGAATTGCTAAATCAATTGATGTTATCCACTACAGAGAAGAGTAAGGCTTGGAATCATTACAAAACATCAAGCCCTGAAGTTGCAATTGCCTTTGTACGAGACATTGAAAATAAACTTGGGCAGATGCGAAGAAACCTACAGTTAAAACCATTGCCTATTCCCTATAAAATTTGGGGACAAAAACATATCCAAGAAGAAGCTATAACCCAGATGGCTGCTGCTGCACGTTTGCCAGTAGCAATAGCTGGTGCGTTAATGCCTGATGCCCACACAGGATATGGTCTTCCTATTGGGGGTGTTTTAGCGACAGAAAACGCTGTCATTCCATATGCAGTAGGTGTCGATATTGCCTGTCGAATGATGCTGACAGTTTATCCCTCTTCACCCAAAGTTCTAAAAAACACTAAAAGTTCAGAATATAAGCTCCTCTATTCAGCCCTTGTGAATAACACTATTTTTGGTTCTGGTGCTGCAGGTATCCATGAAGGTAAAATTGAGCATCCTATTTTGGACAAGTCCCGTTGGAACCTTTCAAGGCTAACTCAATCATTGAGAGATACTGCCATCTATCAAATCGGAACAAGTGGCACAGGAAACCATTTTGTTGAATGGGGGGAATTAGAAATCTCAAATCCAGAAAATCCCTTTAATCTAGCTACGGGACACTACCTTGCACTCCTTTCTCATAGCGGTTCTAGGGGAGTAGGTTTCAAAATAGCTAATCATTATACAAAAATTGCCATGGAGCGAATGGGGGAGCTGGATCAATCTGTGAAACATTTGGCATGGTTACCTCTTGATCAGGATATTGGAAGGGAATATTGGGATGCGATGGAGCTTGCGGGTGAATTTGCATCAGCAAATCATCACGTGATTCACAAAAGAATCGGGGAGTCACTCGGAATCATTCCCATTGCAACTGTTGAAAATCATCACAATTTCGCTTGGCGAGAAAAGATCATGGTCGATGGAAAAGAGACAGAGGCGATCGTCCATCGCAAAGGTGCAACACCTGCAGGAAACGGTGTTTTAGGGATTATTCCTGGAACGATGGCTGACTCTGGTTATTTGGTTGTGGGTAAAGGTCACCCTGATTCCCTAAACTCAGCTTCGCATGGCAGCGGACGTTTGATGGCTCGCACCAAAGCAAAGCAAAATATTACCCATGAGCAGCATGCTGAATACTTATTGAAACGTGGAATAGATTTGATCGGTGGGGGTTTAGACGAAGCCCCGCAAGCTTACAAAGCTATCGATGCAGTAATGGAAGAGCAAAAAAATCTGGTTGATGTGCTAGGTAAGTTCCAGCCTAAAATTGTTCGTATGGCCGCTGAAGAAGATCAAAGTCGACCCTCTAAATTACCTGAAGGTATCGTTGAAGGAGAGTAGCTTTCGGCCCAGGATAACAGCCTTTAGGTTGTTTCAAACGCTGCTCGGATTGTTTCTCCCTTAAAATCTAGTTCATGCGTGGTATGAATGATTTTTGGGTCGCGAGAAGGGAAAAGAATGGTTTTTTCTTTTTTGGAAAAGCCTTTTTACCTTCATGTTCTTTGTCTCTTCGCCTGCTTCGTGATGAATTTTAAGAGGCCTTATTAAGGATTAGTCCAGCTTAAGGTGCCCGCATGCTCTGGAATAGGGGTCACATTTGCAGTTGTGAGGCAGATAAAGTGCCCCATTCCAGAAACAAATCTGTAATCCATTGTTTGATCAAAAAGTGTCGCAATAAGCGTTTCAAGCTTTTCTGTAAGACCGTCTGTTTTGATCTCTGGCTTCATTTTACTAAAGTAAAAGCGGGAGAAAATTAACGGCTGATCACGACGAACTGGGGCAAAACGGGAGCCATTAGACTTTTTCAGAAGCAGGATAAACTCCTCCATCATCCCTGGTTCGGATAGGTAAGCCTTAAGATTCAGGGTCACATGATAGGGTTCATTTCTGGCATGTTGGGTTTTACCCCCGCCAAAATAATCTGATCCACATCTAGCGCAAGCCCGTAACCTTTCGCGGGCCACTACTTTAAGTTTTTCTGTAGTGGGTAGGTCACATTCGGCCATACTATAAAAGCCCGGGCCATTTCGATCGGGTCTTACGCGGATAGCAGAAAATCCTACTTGCAGCGGGGGGGTCAATTTCATTTCTTTCTGCCAGGCGTCTACTAAGCCGCTGATGGTTTCTTGTGTGATTCCATCCGATATTTCAGCTATTGATAAGTGGGGATTGTGTGGGAATGCACCGAAAATTAATCTCTGGCACTCGGCAACTGAAACTCGACCTGTCATAATATTTGATTTCAATACTTCTATTTTTGCCCAATAGTGATAACACTAAATGTCTAACAAAATCAAGGTTTTATTTTATTTTTATTTCAAAATTATCGGTTATTTGGTAACCTGATTAGAAAACGGTGTTTAAAAGATGACTACTCGTCTCACTACCTTTAACGTAGGTGGAGCTACTTGCCAAATAGATTTGAGATCGGCTATCGACCCGCTCCTCTCTGACAATGAGAACCTTTCCCTTCCCTCTCGTATCCTCACTCTTTGGCAGGGGGCTCAAGATCAAGGGATGCCAGGTTATCCTGTTGTTATAGTCAAGACCTCTGCTGCAAATCTACTGTATGATGGGACAAACCTTTGGACTACACTTTGCTCCCAGTTTTCTCAAAGCAATCCTCTCAAAGAAATGGTTAAAGCCCTCCCAACTGCTGATCATGTCGAGGGATATGGGGTTTTTGTTCTACCATGCTACCGCGTAGAGCATGGGAAACTCATACAAAGAGATGGAAATCGGACAATACCAGCCTATGAAGTCACAACCTCCGATCCTGAAACTTTAAGGTTATTGTTTGAGGAGGCGCTTAATTCTCACATGGGTGTCGCTCAAAACGATCTCTATTCGCACTTACAGCCTTTGGCTCATTTTGTTAACGAAGTTAAAGTCCTGACAGCTCAACAAACTCTCTTGGATGAGCATTTTGCAGACCTTTTTAGCGAACTAAATTCTGAAAAGTTGGGAAGCGTCAAACATGTTTGGCGGTGCTCTGTTCAAGAAAGAAACAAAAAAGTGCAGTATAAGACAATGGAAGCAATGACCTCGGTCCTTTCTATTCAATCTGCGATCTATGAGCAAGATTATAGAAAAGATGAGGCAGAAAGAACACAATCTCCGTCGACACAAGCATCTGATAGCGATTTAGCCGAGGAAGGAGTTGGTGTTACTTCTCCGCCGCTTAGAGACTCCAAAAGCACTCAAAGTTAGTGTTATTCTTTATATATCTAAATGCCTCTTCTTAGATTGATATGTAATCAATTATGTAATACTATTGTCAAAATTAAATTGGGTTTATTTTGGTGGATAGTGAATGTTTCTTATATAAGATCGAAGATCTAGTTTTTTTCTATTCTTTAGGAAAGCAAAAGATCGAAGCCATCCGCGGGTTGAGCTTTAATATTCCTAAGTCAAGCCTGATGGCCATTTCGGGCCCTTCTGGCTCTGGGAAATCGACACTCCTTAACATCCTAGGGCTCATCGAACCGGTTCAAGAAGGAAAGGTCCTTTTCCTAGGTGAAGATATCGGTCAGATGGGAGAAAAAAGGAAAAACCTGATCAGAAAATTTCAGATCGGCTTTATTTTTCAACACTTCAACCTTATTCCTATTCTATCTGTAGAGGAGAATGTCAGATATTTTCTCACTCGACAAAAGTTGCCAAAACAACTGATCAAAGAAAGGGTTGAAGAGTCGTTAGTGTCAGTAGGTCTTTGGGAACATCGGACAAAAAAACCATCTGAGCTTAGCGGTGGGCAAAAGCAGCGGGTTGCTATAGCCCGGGCAGTTGCCAAATGTCCCGATGTGATCATCGGAGATGAAATCACTGCCAGTTTAGATCAAAAAACAGGTCAGGAGATCATGAGAATTCTGGCTGATCTTGTCGAAAAGAAAAAATGTTCTGCGATTTTGACTACGCATGATGCCATGGTTCAATCGTTTGCAAACGAAAACATCCATGTTCAAGATGGTCAGCTGTTTAGAAAGGGAGAAGGTTAATATGTGGTTTTTCTTAGCATTCAGAAACCTTTTCCGCAATAGTAGAAGGACAATTTCCATTTTATTGACCATCGCGTTGGGAACAGGTGCCCTGTTATCCTTTGATGGTTTTATCACCGGCGTACTCAATGAATTGAGGTACGGTACGATCCATTCAAGTTATGGATTTGGACAGATCCATACAAAAGGATACCGAGAAACCGTTTTTGAGAACCCAACAGAGCATTGGATTTCAAATGGAGAACAACTTGAAGCATTTCTTTCGAATGTAGAAGGTGTTAAAAACATTTTTCCACGTGTCAGTTTTTCAGCCCTTTTAAAGAGTGGAAACACAACGATTGGCGGATCAGGTCAAGGGGTCGAAGCAGAGAGAGAGGCCGATTTTTTCCATAGCCTCAATGTCGAAGAGGGGGAAACACTCCGTTCTCAACCGAATGGGATCCTTTTGGGTCGAGGGCTTGCCCATGCGCTTCATGTTCAGCCTGGCGATCCTGTCACTGTTGTAGCCACTTCCACTACCGGTGCCATGAATCAGGGTGAATTTGTTGTGACCGGTATTTTCCATACCGGTTCTCAGGAGTTTGACAACCGTATATTCCGTGTGCAGCTTTCTCGCGCTCAAAGTTTATTGAATACCTCCAAAATAGAATTGATCTCGCTTGCCTTGAGGGACCTGTCAGACTGGAACTTTGTTGCAAAAGGAGTCGAGAAGGCTTTTCCAGCAGTAGAAGCTATCCCTTTTGATGAGTTGGATAAAGTCTATTACAAGAACTCGGTCGACTGGTTAAATGCGCAGTTCCACGTTGTACAATTGATCATTTTAACCATTGTGCTACTGGGTATTTTCAACACCTTATCCGCTTTTATTTTAGAGAGGAAACAAGAGATCGGGAATTTGCGGGCCAATGGAGAATCGGTCTTTCAGGTCATGCGGCTGATTGTAGTTGAGGGTGGATTGCTCGGACTGATTGGCAGTTTGATTGGGATGTGCGGCGCCTATTGCCTTATCATGCTTTTTGTCGACAAGGGGTTGTTGATGCCACCAGGACCAGGACAAACTCGACAGTTTCTTGTCACTTTCTCTTTTGAGTGGTCGATGATCTTTTTCACTGCAATACTTAGCACACTCGCGGCCTTTATCGCCTCATTTTTTGCAGGGATTAGGGTGGCGAAGATGTCGATTGCAAAAGCTTTAAGGTCCTATTGACCGAGTTGTCCACCAGGCTTTGAGGTGGGAAGGGAGAAAAGCAATTCCTGCCTCTTCAGTCTCTAATAGAAGTAGAATGGTGGCATAGGCATCAGCCTCTTCAGCAGAAGGGGCTAAAACAGAAACACTTGTAACGTGCCCTTTTTTTTGTTCTAAGTATCTGTTTTCTAGAGGGTGATACAGGTGAAAAAAGGTTTTATCGCCCTCTGTCCAAAATTGTTGGTAGTCTCCACTTGTGGCAAGGCCACCTTCCCAAAGCTCTAACACCTCGTCATGCCCATAGAGGGCAATTCTCCAAGGAGCTTCTTCTTTGTTCTTTGTTGAAAATGCAAAGTCTCCGCCCCATTCAACAAGCACAGATTCATAACCAAGCTGGTTCATTTCTTGTAAAAGAGCGTCGATCGTTGTCCCTTTGGCAATGCCCCCTAAATCAAGCTTTGTTTCTGTGTGGAATTTCAAGAGGGCATCACCGTCCCATTTCAAGGTGTGCCAGCCTCTTGCCTCATCAGTTTTTGTTTCTACAGTTGGGTCAAAAAGACCGTTAGATAATAGGACAAAGGCCTCTGTTCTTTTCAAAAGCGAGAGAAGTTCAGGCGATGGAAGATAGGGCGTTTCTTCCTTCAACCTACCGATGAAGGAAAGTTCAGAATCGGGGTTGAATTTGTTGTAAATCTGGTTTGTCTTCTGGAAAATTTCATCGATTTTCTCTTCGATGGTGATTTTTTCCTCTTCAGAAAGGGTTTTTCGGATGGCGATTTGATAAGGCATGGTCATCGCAATGCCACTAAAAACTACCTTCGGTTCAAATGTTGGCTCGCAGCCAGGAATAGTGAATAGGAAGCTTAAGAGGAACGTATAACAAAGCTTTTCCATGTATTCTCCAGTAACATTGCAATGGTCATCGGCCCTACACCACCGGGAACGGGTGTCATGTAGCTTGCGTGTCCCAACAGTTCATCAAAAAAGACATCGCCCACAATTTCATGTTTTCCATTCATATGGCTGATTCTTTTAGTGATCCCTACATCGACAATCACAGCCCCTTTTTTGACCATCTCTCTTCGGATGATGTGAGGCTGGCCGGCAGCCACAATTAATATATCGGCAAGCTTTGTGATAGAGGGCAAATCGTGGTAAGCACGGTGCAACACAGTAACGGTTGCATCGCAACCAGGAATCGTTTGCATGAGAAGGGCAGCCATTGGTTTACCCACAATATTACTCCGACCAAAAATGACCACATGTTTGCCTGTAACGGAAATGCCATATCCATCCAACAAACGTTTGATCCCAAGAGGTGTGCAAGGGATGAGCCCGCTGAAATCGCCACAAAGGAGGTTCCCTTGATTGAGGGGATGTAGCCCATCCACATCTTTAGAAGGGTCGATCCAGGAAGCAACTTCTATAGGAGAAAAAGTGGGGGGTAGAGGTAATTGGACTAAAATTCCATCCACGGTTGGATCTTGATTCAACATCTGGATCAGGTTGAATAAAGTCTCTTTCGAGGTGGCAATATTAAGTAAAAATTGTTTTGAGAGGATGCCGACCCGTTCACAGGCGGCAATTTTTCTGCCAACATAGACTTGAGACGGTAGATGATCGCCTGCCAAAATGACAGCAAGGCCTGGGCGGCGCCCTAACCCGAGTTGGGCGATCATGAGTGCCAGCTCCTCTTCTATGAGGGCCGCCATTTTTCTTCCGTCGAGCAATATCGTGTCCATACTCACAGTTTACAATAGATTGGTGTAAGAGTTAATCTTTCTTCTTATGAAAAAGCACCCGTTTTTCCCAGAGAGGATTATCCACATTCCCTCAAAAAGGATATTCGATGTCGTTTTTAGCCTGGTCGCCTTGGTATTGTTAGCTCCGGTCTATCTTTTAATTGCTCTCTCGATCGTTTGTGCCACCGGGGCATCCCCCATTTACGCTCAAAAAAGAATAGGGAGGGGAGGCAAGCCTTTCAACTGCTATAAATTCCGATCGATGGTCCCGAATGCAGAGGAAAAACTGAAAGAATTGCTAGAAAAAAGAGATGACCTGAAAAAAGAATGGGAAGAAAAACACAAGTTGTTGAACGATCCAAGGATCACGACCTTTGGCAAGTTTCTCCGTAAAACATCTCTCGACGAACTGCCACAATTTTGGAATGTGCTAAAAGGGGATTTGAGTGTCGTGGGTCCTCGCGCGGTCGTGATGGAAGAGATCGAGCACCAATTCAAAGAAAAAGCCCAGAAAATTCTCACTATCCGTCCAGGAATTACAGGTCTCTGGCAGGTGAATGGGCGGAGCTTGACCACCTATAAAGAAAGGATCGACCTAGACGAAAGGTATGTGATCAGCCGCCACCTGATGTTAGACCTCAAAATTGTTTTTAAAACGGTCCCTGTCATCTTCAAGTCTCGAGGGGCAGCATGATTCTTTTCCTAACGACACTTCTCTTTTTTCCTTTTGCTCTCCATCCAGCGATAGGGTTCATTATAAAAAACTTAAGTGTTGGGAAAAAGAAACGGGCGCTGATTTTAGCCCTTTCGGCGGGTCTTTTTTATGACCTTTCGAGCAATCACCTCCCGTTTGGATTGATCACCATTATCTGGATAGTTGCAACCTGTATTGTAGAGGCCTTCCGAAGGCTTTTTTTCTTGGGAAAACTAAAAGAGTTGATACTTGGAACACTTCTATTTTCTTTTATCCTCGAGGCATCTCAAGGGCTATTTTTAGGCTACCTGAAAGCCAGTCTCTCTTTTCAGCCCCTCTATGAAGCATTTGTATCCCTCTTGATCATTTGGGCAGTCCCTTTGTTATTGAAAATTTACCGCTTCCGTCGCCGTCTCCGGTCTGCCCGTTCTTAAGAGGCAATTGCAAAAATTCACTGTAAGCGAAATTATACTGATTTATTAAAACAGGGTACTAGCGTGAGGTAAGGCTCGCATAGTGATAAATGGTGTTGGAGAAGTTTTGTTGCTTCGACTTTTCCAAGGTGGGTAGCAAGTGTGGTCTTGCCACTGCTTATATCATTCTCAAAGTCATCGAGATCGTCTTGTAGCTGAAAGGAAAAGCCCAAATGTCTTCCGAAAGTGTCAAGTGGTTCAACATCTTTAGAGCCTGCGATGATCCGGCCAATATGGACAGAGGCTTCGATGAGGCGACCTGTTTTGCCCCGGTAGATTTCAGGAAGTTGGTCAGGGTGAGAAGCTTTAAGTTCTAAGAGTTGCCCTCCGACCATGCCGCTACCACCAGAAGCCTCTGAAAGGATCTGGACTAACTCCACTTTTTCTTCGGCTGTGAATCCTTTAGCTTTGGATAGAAGTTCAAAGCTCCAAGTCAGGAGGAAATCGCCTGTTAAAAGGGCTGTCGCTTCATCAAAAGCGATATGGAGTGTAGGCTGACCCCGTCGCTCCTCATCGTCATCCATACAGGGCAGATCGTCATGGATAAGGGAAAAGGTATGCAATGTTTCAAGGGCTAAGGCTACATCCCAGCCTCTAATAAGAGGTCCAAAATGGGAAGCGATGTTCAGCGCAAGACGGGGACGGAATCTTTTTCCGCCCGGGAATAACATATAGGCGGCTGCCTCTCTTAACCAAGGGGATAAGGGTGTTTGTTCAAAAAGAGCTCGAAACTGTAACTCTAGCTCGGTTGCAAGATCGGACATAAGGGCTGGCCCACACTTTTATAGAAAAATCCTTTTTTCGCCATCTCTTGGGGGGCATACTGGTTTCTACCGTCAAAAAAGAAGTGGCCTCGCATGGTCCGTTTAACTTCATCCATGTCAATGAGGCGGAATTGTTTCCACTCGGTGACGAGTAAGACAACGTCGGCCCCCGATGCTGCATCCAGTTCTGAATCACAATAGGTAATGAGGGGGGAGTCGGGTAAAATAGCTTTGGCTTTATCGATCGCGATCGGGTCAAAAAGTCGAAGAGAGACGTTTTTTGCAAGCAAGGCTGCGATGGCATCTAAAGCTGGCGCTTCACGCATATCATCGGTATCAGGTTTAAAAGAAAGACCCCATATAGCAACCACAGGCTGATCTATCTCGTCGATCACATTCAAAAGCCCATTTAAGAACCACACTTTTTGAGTCGTGTTAACAGCCTCCACTTGCTCAAGAAGGGTTAGGGGAGACTCTAACGTTTTGCTTAACGAGACTAAAGCTTTGATGTCTTTCGGAAAACAAGAGCCACCATAGCCAATTCCAGGGTAGAGAAAAGCGTGTCCAATCCGTTTATCAGACCCAATGCCGCGACGGACTTGCTGTATATCGGCTCCGATCACCTCTGCCAAGCGCGCCATCTCATTCATGAAAGAGATACGAGTGGCCAACATGGCATTGGCAGCATATTTAGTCAGTTCAGCGCTGACAATATCCATGACCAAAAATCGGTCGTGGCTCAGCATAAATGGGGAAAAAAGCTTATGGAGCAGCTCTTCATCTTCTTTTGTTCTAACTCCGACAATGATCCGGTCTGGTTTTAAGCAGTCGTTAACGGCCGACCCCTCTTTTAAGAATTCGGGGCTGAAAGCAACAGAGAAAGGCTTATTGTAGGGAGCTAAAACTTCTTTAACTGCATGGGTGGTTCCAGGTGGGACGGTCGATTTGATGACAACCAATAATTCCCTTTTCGCAGTTTGTCCAATGGTATTGGCAACGGCAAAGATTCTGGAAAGATCGGCTTGCCCATCTTCTCTGGGAGGGGTGTCAACTGCGATAAAAGCGACTTCAGCTTTCTCTAGGCCCGTTTCATAAGATGTTGTAAAAGACAATCTGCCCGATTTTTGGTTTCTTTGAACCATCTCTTCGAGCCCTGGCTCAAAGATAGGAATCTCCCCTTTTTTGAGATTGTCGATTTTTCGGGCATCGATATCTAGGCAAATCACATGGTGCCCCATCTCCGCAAGGCATGTCCCGGTGACAAGCCCAACATACCCCACTCCAATCACAACAATCTGCATAACAACCTCTTAATACCAATCGTAATAAATATTAAAATATAAACAGGATGTGCATGATCACTTTCAGTGATAAGATAAACAAAGAGCTCATAATCTATCCTTTCGCCGTAGGCGATCTTGCTTGTCCTGTCCTTTTATTTTTTTGCTAATTGTATCAGAAATTTCTGTTAGTCTGGACAGCAAATACTGGGCCGATCTTGATTCAAGTTAAAGTAGAGGGCAATAATCCTGTGGTCATCCTCTTTCTTCTGGTAGGAAATTTTTAATTCCCAGATGGAATGGAAGGTAGTCAATAGATCTATCTCGTATTCTGTGTACACTGGCTGTCTTCGTCGATCCCAACCGTGGCGGACCTCAAATTGAAGGGCGACAGCTGGGTGAAATCTGACAAAACTTCTCCATAAAAATGTTTGGCGTCTGTCAGACACGCTGGAGCGGAGGAGGGCTTCAAAACTTCTTCCAGTATCTAGGAAAAAATTATCATAATCGAGCTTTCGCCAGGCGTACTGGCTTCTCTGACGGTATTCGACTGCAAAAGCAATATTTTCACTCCAGGTCCAATCGATCCGGTAATTGAAATGGTCGAGGATCTGATGATGAAGATCCCAACCACTTTCCAGTGTGTGCCGGATCGATTCGGTCAGATCGAGCAGCATGTCGAACTGTATTTTGGGAATCGGCCGGCTGCCGTTTGGGTTCCCATAAAAAAAGAAGGAATACAAATCGGATGTCAGTGAGCGGACCGGATGGTCTGTATTGCCAAAAAGGTAGAGCAAATTCCGTACGCCAAGTCGGGTATATTGTAGAGAGGACCAGCCATCTTCAATGTCGAAGATAAAATGTTGGTTAGGAGATAGGGTAGGAGGGGTATAACCGATAAAGGCAACATACGGTTCGATTGTATGGGTGAAGCACTCTTGTACCCCTTTTAACCTTACTTTTCCTTCAACTTCTGCTCGACCAATTCCAAGCCAACCAAATTCTTCTTGCGGCCGATCGGAGTAAGCGATGCCAACCGCCCCAACTGTCGTGGTGAGAAAAAGTGGCCCTAAAATAGTTGTCCGATAGATTTTAGGATCTACAAAAAACCGTGCAGAATGGTAATCGTTTACTTTCGGTTGTTCGTGTGGATAGCTAAAATCCAAAAAACCAATCTGCGTCTTCCCATCGATAACCCAACCAGAACGTTCCAAGATAGAAGGGTAGGGGGTCAAAGTCAGTGTTGGAAGTTCTTGTTTCACCATCTCAAAATTATTGACCCTCACACGTGTATAAACACTGGAAATCAACAGTGGATCGGTCCTGACAATGCTCGCTTCTGTTTTTCGGCCTGTTTTAAGCTCTAAACCCCTTTCAAAGTAATCTGTAACGACCTCGTTGTCGCTCAATTTATCATAAGAAAGGTGGTATTCGGTCCTTCTGTCTACAGAGGTGTGATCAAATAATCCTTGAAACCGGAATCGGATCTGCTCGTTTGGGATCTCAATTGAGTTGTCCTTTGCCAGGTAGGTGATCGTATGGGCAATGGTCCGGTCATCGATGTAATCTGAGACTAAAGCGGCTCCCGGCCCTCTGTTAAAACGATAATCGAAGCGGAATGATAGGTCAAAATTTCCCCAACTGAAAATTTTAGCGATCAAACCGACTCTCATACCCTGCTCGCCGCCCCAGCGGATCCTATATTTGATCGGGTGATCTCTTAAATCATCGAGGTTTCCTTTTAGCCAAGGGAGATAGAAGATGGGGATCTTTCCAACCCTAAACCTTAGTTGGAAGGCTTTCAAGTAACAATGATTTTCTAAAATCGCCTCATTTGCAACTAGGGACCAGGCAGGATCTTTTTCTTCACTTGTCGTGATGGTAGGTTCTTGAAAGTGGATCTCACCATTTGGTAAAAGCTCGATTTCACAAGCACTAAAAAACCAAGGCTCTATGTTCAGCGTTCCGTTCCGTAAAATGCCCCATTTACGGCCAAAATCGTAGATAAATTCGTCCCCAACAAGAATATAGTCTCCATATTCGACAAACAGATCTCCTTGTGCCACTAAAATGGCTCCTGGGGCATCTTCTGGAAAGGTGAGATAGATTTGCCGTCCCTGTATTTTTAAATCAGGGCCAAAGACCATGCCACCCTCTTCAGTGAAGATGATCCCTGGTTCATATTTGACCTCTTTTAGATCGATCGTCAGCCCCTGTTCAACGACTTGCTGAATGAGCTCCAGAGGAATTCCTGCAGCAGAAACAAAAGAGAGTAGAAGGAGGAAAAAACTAAAGAGTCGCACGGATCAACAGTCCAGCAAGGGCATAGCGGTTATTCGGGTTGCCCTTTTCCATAGCCTCGACAAGGACATCGATCCCGTCCTCTTTTCCTTCTGTCAACAAAGCTTCTAACATCTCAATGTAAAGAGAGGAGGTTTCTTGAGGTGAAAGTTCAAAAGGTGTAGAAAAAGGGTTGAGCTTATCATCTAAAATCGGTTTTAAGCGGATCAGCTCTATTGCATTATGGGCTTTTAAGAAAGAGATGATCTCCTCTCTACGCTCTTTTTGGCCGAGTTTGAAAAGGATTAAAGCGGTCGCACCACGGACATAAGGGGCCCCTATTTTTTGTTGGAATTTTTCTAAAAGGGCAATCACTCCCGGTGTGCCGGTGATGTAAAGCTGTTCCATGAGGGGCGGGAAATATTCATTTTCTCCTCTTAAAAAAAGTTCATTTGCGAATGCTAAGGCATCTTCTTCAGGGCAAAGAAAAATCCGTCTGACAATTTCTCGACGCGATTCTCGTATCCGCTCTTCGATAATAGGATCTTCATAAGGCCCTCCTGCCACAAGTTTCCAAGCAATCACATGCTTTAGTGAGGTGGTATGGGGGGCAAGTGTTGCTCTATTGGATAGGATGAGGGGAGCTATGATTCTTAAACCCTCTCTCTCGCCGCGACCCAAAAGGGCCATGGCTGCATTGATTGCAATCTGAGGGTCAGAAGAACGAAGATATGTTTTTAATTTCTGTTCTCCACCAGCTACAGCGCCAAGCAAAGTGATTGCAAAAACATTGCCAGCATCCGCCTCTTTGATGATAAGGGGCAATGCCTCTTCCTCATTTAGCATTGCATAGGCTTGCAATGCGGCAATTTTAACTTCCTGAAAAGGAGAATTGATCAGCCTTTTAAAAATGGGGAGGGAAGTGGCATCTCCAAACACCCCTAAACAGTGGACGGCAGCTTCTTGAACAATGGGACTCACCTGTTTTGCTAATCTCCGGATATGGGGTAAGAATTCTTCTATCCCCCCTTTTTCAACACTCATGGCGCTGCTGGCACGGACACGATCGTCTGAGTCTGACAATAAAAGGCGCAATTGTTTCAAAGAAGCAGGGTCGCCCGCCATAGCAAAAAGGGGAGGGAAGACAACATGCAAAGGTTTCGGAATTTTTGCCATCAACCCCTCGACATGGTCAGAAACACCTGGCATTCCCCGCTGAGCCATCAATAGCAGGGTTTCTAAACGGATGATGATTTCATTCGACCGGAGGCCCTCTTGCAAGGCCTCATCCGCCCGATCGTTCTTCAGAGTCGCAAGCGATTTAATAGCTGCCAACTGCAATTCAGGTTTTGGGCTTCTTAAAGCCCTCATATAGAAAGTCATGGCCTCTTCATCTTGAGATAGCTTAGCCCCAAAAAGGGTCAGCATCTGGATTTCCATCTCTTCATGTCTCGACCCTTCATCGAGAATGGTCCAGGCCCTTTGCCGCCAAGCAGCGAAATCGGCAGAAAACAGAGTGGTCACAAGGAAAAGAGGGAGCAGAAATTTCAGCATGAGAAATCAGTATAGCTGGACAGTCTCTACAAGACAAAAAAAAGAACAAGGAGGTCAGAGATACGCATCAACCTAAGACATTTTATTTTGCATATAAAAAAAGTAATAGGATGGGCAGGATCGCTAGACGAGCGGCTGGATAAGCTTCGTCATTAGGATCCAGCTTTGCCTAACAATATTTTTTAATAGCCGAAGGCTATCCATTCTATCCTGCTTATTCTTTTATTTTTATATGCAAAACGACATGTCTTTTAGTCGATGCGTTTGTAGTGGCATGTCGCAACAGGGTCAGCTGTTTATGCGAAAAATATAATTTAATTGCGTTTGATGTTTGAAAATAAGATGATAAAAAGAAGTTTAAAGGTGTTGATATGACTGTAACTTTAATTCTTCTGGCTATTGCCGCTGTTTTGTTTTTTTGGGGGATGGGGGTTTATAACAAACTCGTTACCCTTAAGAACCAGGTACAAAATGCCTGGAGTCAGATTGATGTTCAGCTTCAAAGACGTTACGATCTGATTCCTAATTTGGTTGAATCGGTTAAGGGTTATATGTCCTATGAAAAGGGGACTTTAGAGTCGGTCATCAAAGCCCGTAATCAGGCAGCTACTGCTTTAGAAGCGTTGGATAAAACGGGAGGACCAACACAAGGGTCTATGAAAGAGTTCTTAGGGGCTGAATCTTCTCTCAGAGGGGCTTTAGGTCAATTTTTTGCTTTAGCAGAAAACTATCCTCAGCTTCGTGCCAGCGAAAATATGAAGATGCTTCAGGAAGAACTTGCCTCGACTGAAAATAAGATCGCTTTCTCAAGACAGGCCTATAACGACCAAGCCATGCTCTATAATACTGCTCAACAACGGTTTCCAGCTAACATGATTGCCGGCACGTTCGGACACCATGCAGTCGATCTTTATGAAGTACAAGATCAAGAAGCTAAAAAAGCTGTCAAAGTCTCCTTCTAAGCTATGGCGATGGATTTTTGGGCCGCTCAAAAAAGGGCCCGCTCTTGGACTGCTCTCTACGTTGCTTTGTTTGTGATCCTTACGGTTCTGATGGCGGCATCCGTTGAGTTTGCAGTCCGTGCTTTTTCCCCAGATTATGCTGAAACCTCCTTTCCTGCCTTTGGGATCCTTTTTGCAGCTCTCACCATTATTGTTGCCACTTTTCAGTATCTGAATTTTCGGACACAAGGGGGAAGTTTTGTCGCCAAATCTTTGGGGGCAAGAGAGGTGAGACTCACATCAAAAGACCCTCAAGAGATTCAACTCTTAAACATTGTGGAAGAGATCGCAATAGCCTCCAGTATGCCGATGCCGTCGGTCTATATTTTGAACAAACCCTCGATCAATGCCTTTGCTGCGGGCCTTACCCCAAGTATGGCAGCCATCTCTGTGACAGAAGGGGCCCTTGATACTCTGAACAGGGAGGAGCTTCAAGGGGTGATCGCCCATGAATTTGGCCACATTTCGAATGGCGATATGGCCATTAGCATGCGTCTTGCAGCTTTAGTGATGGGGTTCTTTTTCATTCTCTTTATTGCATTGAGGATGTTGAGGATCTCAAGTTTAGCTGGGGACCGAGGCAAAAAAGGGGGACAAATTCTTGTTCTAGTGTCGCTTGTTTTTTTCCTTGCAGGAAGCGTGATGTGGTTTTTTGGATCGGTTTTGAAATCGGCTGTTAGCAGGGAAAGGGAATATTTAGCCGATGCCTCAGCTGTTCAATTCACACGCAACCCGAATGGAATTGTGAATGCCCTTAGAAAAATTGCCAATGAAACGGTGACCGATATGCCAGACAATGGGGCCTATTCCCACCTCTATTTTGATGACCGCACCCCTTTTAGCGCCCTTTTTCACACCCATCCACCTCTGAAAAAACGGATACAAGTCCTTCTCAATCGGGACTACATTCCTCCCGAATGGAACATTCCCTCTTAGTCGAAAGGTCTTAGATCGGTATCTTGACTGAGGTTCAAGACAATGTCAAACTGACGAGCTGATTTTAATTAGGGAGAATGGGGCCATTTGTGAAGAGAAGAGGGTTTGCTCTTATCAAAGTGGTCCAGCTTTCAGCGGTGTTATTGGGTTGAAAACGGACTTGGGGATCAAAAGGTTCTTCTTCATTCTTTGGCTTTTTCATTTCAAAAGTGATGCTATAGGCACCACCCGAATCCGGGAAAATTTTGCCTTCATTTTTTGCGTCTTGAAGTTCTGTTTCCACTTCCTTTGATGTATTTACTAAGCCTTTAAACCCGGCAGCGGCCCAAATAAAGTTATTTTCGTTGGAAGAGCTAATCCAAAGGGTTTTCACAGATTCTTGAAAGAAAATTTGTACGATGGCTTGAACTAAAGCCCTCATCGAGGGGCTATCACTTGTCTTGGGGTCTATTGGCTGGTGGTTATAAACGTCTTTTATACACAATTTTCTAAAGGATAATTTTTTATCTTCTTCAGGAGTGCTGAGAAATTCAATGCTAGATGTGGGTGCATTAGTGGCAGATTTCTTTTCTATTGAGAGTGTTGCTGAAGCAACAACCTGTTCATCCTCTCTTTCTCTTCGAAGAGTTAAAATGGTCGTGCCGGAAAACTTCTGATCGAAACGGGCAAAGATCCCAAGCTTTTCACCAGTAAATGAGTCGGGAATAGATCCGATTTGAGGACAAAACTTTTGATTAAAGTCCGCAAAATTCATCGGCAGTTTTTCTGATTTTAACTCTTTCACCCAATCGAGTCTGTCAGGGGGTAAATACCAGGAATGGAACCAATTCAAAACAGCGTATGCCACTTTTAGGTAAGTAGGAAGGAAAACGGAAAATTGGCGGTGATAATTCTGTAGCTTGTCCAAAGATTCTAGAAGAGATGCTGTTTCTTTTTCGATGGTTCTAATTCTAAGGCATCTGTCCTTAAAACCTTGAACATTAGCGATGTTGTTCCGATTATCTTCTTCTTGTTTTTCAATACATTGCCCCGCAATGTTGCAACCTAGCGCCAACCTTTTACTTATTGTTTTATAAAATTGAAGGTGAATTTCACCCCTAAATAAGCTGTAACCGCTCCAAAAAGAAAGGGAACGGGTTTGATGCTCAAATTCTGCAACAAGACCAAACGAGTTTAGATGGTCCGATTCTATTTGTTTCGCGTTGTCTGGATTTTCAGATGGGACTAAAGCCCCATATCTCATGATAAAACGTTGTACATCTGTTGGAGAAATTGCTGCCATAAACACCTTAATGAAGAAAGATAATGTGTTTACTTTGGAAATTTTACAATAAAAAACGGGCCTCGAGGTTTCCCTCGAGGCCCGCGGGCCATTAACTATAAGATGTGATTAGTTAACGATTTGGCTCTCTTCTTGAGTGATCGGTGTCTTGATTGAGTCAGATGTGACCTCAACCTTGACGCGACCATCGCCTGATTGGCGAGCCACTGCATCCACTCTGTACTCAGCTGTGTTACGAGCACCTAAGATACTGATTGGAGCAAATGTGACAGTCTGGCCGTTAATTGTTCCAGGAGTTGCACCACTAGCAGATGTAGGAGCAACTTGAGCTGGAAGTCTTACGGTGACAGCCACGTTATGATCTTCTTCAGAACCTTGGTTCAAGACGCGGATCAGGTAGCTTGTTGTATCGCCGATGCAGATTGGGTTCTCTGTAGAGACAATCTGAACGTTGAGAGCAGAAGCACCTTTCCAGCGTGTACCAAACTCAGCAGAGCATGGGCAGCCTTGGGCATTGTTTACATTGACACGGTTGACGAAGTAGCCAGGTGTGCAAGTAGTCAAAGTGATCTGAGTAGCGAGTTTGTCGCCAGGTCTTAGCTCTTTGAACTTCCAGACAGCTTGGTTTCCAGAGACCGAAGCCCCTTTTGCTTCGACAATTGTTGTCGCCTGAGGAGCGCAGTCGCAGATGATCACATCTGTTAATACTTTGTCGCCAGGGTTAGTAACAGTGATGTCGTATGTTGCGGTTCCGCCGATCTTAACTTCTTTAGGACCAGTTTTTGTAGTTTCGCACATGCAGCAGCAGACGCAAGTACAGAACTGGCAAGAAGTTGATGCAGCGTTGCAAGCAGTTACGTTTGCGACGTTGCAAGCTTTACCTCTTTCAACTGCAGTGAAGCAAACATCTACTGTTTTGCAGCTGCATGGGCAAATTTCGCCCAAGTTGAAAGTGAGTGTTGTTTGGCCAGAAGCATGTCTGAGTTGTGGAGGAACGATGTCGGTGACAACAACGTCTTCAGCAACGCAAGAGCCTTGGTTACTTACAGTGATAGTGTATTTCACTGCATCGCCTGGGCAAACTTCAAGAGGTCCACATTTTTCACATGTCAAAACTGGACGTGCGCAAATCATGGCACAGAACTGAACAGGAACGGCGGTTACGCAGAAGCATACACACATTTCCCCTTCACGGTCTGCACGTAGAGTCACTCTTGTTGTACGAGTTTCTCCAGACTTCATCCCTTCGATGAACCATTTGATTTGTCTCCCATCAGAAACAACACCTTCTGGTTCACTGCGAACAAGCGAAACGCCTTGTGGGAGCATCGCATTGATTTCAACTTCGCAAACATCACGGCACGCTTGTACTTCGATATCTAAGAGGTAGTTTTCCCCTTGCATGCAAAGCTGTGGCTGTTTTGCAGAAACTCTTACACCACAGTTTTCGATGCAACTGGTGTTGTAAGAACCTCGGCTCACATTGCTTGGTACTGGTTTGCAAGGTGGGGGGCAGCTTGGGCAACTAACTTCGCAGCTTTGAGCGCAAGGCTCTGGGCAGCAAGCTGGTTCACATGGGTTTGGGCATACAGGCGCGCACACTGGCTCGCATGAATATTCCGAATCCCATGTTGTATCACTATATTCATATGAATCATCATATGAATACTGTGCGGACGAGCAGCCACTCCATAGGAGGGCAGAGGCGCACAACACTGCAAGTGTTGTTACGAATCCCGTCTTTTTCATTTTTTCTCCTTCTCTAAACGTTTAAAAAAGAGTTAGGTTAATAGGTGAATTTTAATATCTATATATCCAGGGTCTGCAGTAATCAATTTGCTGTTCACCGCAGAGGCGGGGCTGGGGACAAGGAGGTTTTTCCTTCTTGTCGACACAATTTGTTCTCGAGCAGGGTTCATCGTCATATTTGATGCAAGAGCAGCACCCTGCGAGTAATAACATAGAGAGTAATGTCAGGTTTCGTTTCATTTTCATTATCTGGTCGTTTTGGGAAAAGTTCTTTTTTTTAGAACCTCTCTCAGAATGATCTGATTTAAAAAGGGGCCAACATCAAAGTGTTGACCCCTAAGTAAGCCTGAAGTGATTTCACAGCAAACTAAGAGCGAACTCTTAGTAGTTGCAGCAAGGATCACATACAGGTCTTGGGCAGCAAGGCTTGCAGCATGGTTTTGGGCATGGTCTTGGGCAGCACTTAGGACGTGGTGCGCAGCAAGGATCACATGCGTTGTCACAGCAACAGCCTGTTAAAGCGATAGCAGCAGCTGCTAAAGCAACGAAAGAAGCAACGAATTTGCTCATGGTTATCTCCACACGGTGGTTATTTTTTTTGTTTAACGAACGTTTAAGTCCTTCTAGCCCTTATTTTGGGACCACTCTTTAAGGAGGATCTTTGATGCAGGCCGGGATTTACTTCTTTACATAAGCAGAAATGGGAATTTGATCCAGACTTTTTTGTAAAATTTATATTTTATGGTGGTCAAAAAGTCACGTAATGTGTTGTGGGAGAGTTGTTTGAGAGATTAAAAAAATATTTATATTTATTTAATAAAGGGTCTAACTCTTCAGCTTTCCGGACCATCCAAGCTTGGTTCGGAGGGTCGAAAAGTAATCATGATGGGGAAAAGAGACTAAAGGGAAGACTTTTTCGGAAAGTTTGATTGTGCAAATTTCCCCTCTTTCAAGCGTATGTCCTTCAATTCCATCATATCTTACTTCGATTGGTGAAGTATGTCCCATGTATTGAACAACCATTTCTTTTTTAGGAAGTAGAACAAGTGGCCTGTTAGATATAGTGTGAGGGGAAATTGGCGTGAGTGCTAAAGCTTTAATGGAAGGGGTCAAAATGGGTCCGCCAGCAGCTAAAGAATAGGCTGTCGACCCTGTTGTTGTAGCGATGATGAGTCCATCAGCTGAAAAGGTGTTCAGAAAAGACCCATCAACTGTAACCGAAATCTCAACGAGCGAGGGATTAGAGGCTCTGTGGAAGACGATGTCGTTGAAAGCAGGGGTTGGCTCTTGGTCAACTTTTTGCCCTTCAATGACAAGCCGTTCCTCAATGGTGTAGTCACCCTTTAAAAGATATTCAATTGAGGGGAAAATTTCTGAAATGGGGACATCGGCCAAAAAACCAAGACCACCTAAGTTAATCCCAACCAGAGGAGCAACGATCTCTTTATAACGGTGTAAGAAGCGTAAAATAGTTCCATCTCCACCAAGAGACAGACGAAAGGAGATCGTTTTAGGGTCAGCTTGCGAAATAGGCCTTCCCCCCATTTCTTTGGCCACTTCATCTTCCAGGAAGACCTCAACGCCTCTAGCTTGTAGGTACTCCAGTATGCCTCTGGCTATTCTCCAAGCTTCGTCTTTTTGACGGTTGAGAAAAAGGGCAATTTTCATTCGAAGGTTTGAGTTTCAGGTTTTCCATCGGCTTTTATTTTGAGATGACCCTCACGGTCTTTCATCAAAACTTCGATCTGTTTTTCTGCATCGAGCAATGTTTTCGTGCAAACGGTAACTAGTTGATTAGCTTCTTGATACAGCTTTAGTGACTCTTCTAGAGGAAGTTTCCCTTCTTGCATTTTTGCTAGAATCTCTTCCAATCTTTTAAGTGAAGTTTCTAAATCTTTTTGCATCAGTTGCTCTCGGGTAGAAGTTCTTTAACAATTAAGGAAGCTTGGCCCCCTTTTATTTTAGCTACGACAGAGTCGTTAACTGCCAGTTCCTTTAAGTCCCTTATCACATGTCCATTGGACGCTGTAAAGAGGATCGCATAACCTTGACTGAGTAGCCGTTCAGGATTAACGGCTTCTAATAAATCGCGCACTCTACTAAACCGGTCTTGGTCTCTTCGAAAAATCTTGTTAAACCTGGCATCTAGTAGATCAGTGAGTGTGTCGATTTTTTCCCGTTTCAGTTTCAACTGGTGACGGGGATCTAGGCTTTTCAATGTCCTTGTCATCCGCTCAAGCTTTTCCATCTGGTAGGAAAACAACTGGAGAAGGCACCGATCGAGCACTTTTTGAGCTTGCGATAACTGTGCCAGAAGATGGGCTTTTTCCTGGAAAACAATCTCGGCGGCGGCAGAAGGTGTGGGTGCACGGACGTCTGCAACAAAGTCGGCAATCGTGAAGTCTGTCTCGTGTCCTACAGCCGAAATAATAGGGATTTGGCTTCCCATAATTGCTTCAGCTACAGCACGATCGTTAAAGCAGAAGAGATCTTCGAAGCTGCCGCCCCCTCGGCCTACGATCAAAACATCGGCTAATTGATGTGTATTGCAATCGACAATGGCTTTTGCAATCTCCTGCGCGGCCCCTTCCCCCTGAACTTTAACTGGATAAAGGACCAATTTAAAGTTGCCTACCCTTCGCGTTAAAATATGGAGAATATCCCGTATAACGGCACCTGTTGGACTTGTAATCACACCAATTTTCTTAGGAAATTTTGGCAATGGTTTCTTTCGGTCTTTTGCAAACCACCCCTTCTCTTCCAATTCTTTTTTCAAAGCTTGGAATTTTAAAAGGAGGGCGCCAACACCCACCGGAGTGACATGCCGCACCACAATTTGGTAAGCGCCGCGTGGAGGGTAGAGGGTCAACTCACCCTCAATGACCACTTCATCCCCCTCTTTTAAAGGATTCAGCAAACCTCGAGCGTCGAGCTTGAACATCACGCAAGAAACCTGAGCATCAGCATCTTTCAAGGTAAAATAGACGTGGCCAGATGTCTGGATTTTGACATTGCTCACCTCGCCTCTCACAGAAAGAGAGGGAAACTTTGACTCCAATTCCTCTTTCACCAGCCGGGTGAAGTCGGCAACGGTCAAAATTTTTTTCATTATTGGTTGCATGAAAGTGGTCGTCATAATTTTTAAGAGTGTAGCACAAAATTCAGGGGTAACAGGAAGAAAAAAGGAAGTGTGGCTTATTTTTCATTGTAAATTGAGGGGGTGGACGTGTACCTTGTTTTCTTATGAAGCTTGGTGAAAAACTCGTTGTAGGCAATTGGAAGATGTACAAGACCGTAGCAGAGGCGATTGCCTTTGTCGATGGGCTGATTCCAAAGGTGTCCTCTTTTAAAAACCCTCTGTTTTTGGCAGTGCCCTATACGGCACTTTGGCCGCTGCACTCTAAGTGTGAAAATTCTTTGATCCAAATTGGGGCGCAAAATATGTGCGCTGCCGGTGAAGGGGCCTATACAGGTGAAATTGCTGGCCGGATGCTAAAAGAGGCAGGGGCAAGCTTTGTCTTGCTTGGCCATTCTGAGCGGAGAAAGATTTTCGGTGAAACCGACGAGATGATCCGGAAAAAGTTGGACCGTGCCTTAGCCGATAAGTTGTTGCCGATCCTTTGTATTGGGGAAACATTAGAGGAGCGGGAAGCTGGAAAAAGTGAAGAGGTTCTTCAAAAGCAGCTCAATGCCTTGTTTGAAGGGTTGGAGTGGAAAAAAGAAGAGTTGATTGTCGCCTATGAACCAGTTTGGGCAATTGGAACCGGAAAGACGGCCACTCTAGAGATCATCGAGTCGATGCACAGCTTCATAGAAAAGGCGACCGAACAGTTGATCTCTAAGAAGCCCCGTATCCTTTATGGTGGTTCAGTTAAAAAAGAGAATGCAAAATCGATCTTGGATTTGCCGGATGTCGGTGGCCTCTTGATAGGCGGGGCTTCGCTTGAGCTTGAATCTTTTGTTGCAATAGCCGAAAATGGGGAGTCTTTCGGGTCATTATGAGCGTTATCTACTACTTTTCTATCTCAATTTATCTCTTGATTTGTCTTCTTTTGACTGTCGTTGTCTTGATGCAAGAGAGCAAAAGTTCAGGTCTTGGCGCCTCATTTGGTGGCGATCCAACCCAATCAGTGTTTGGTACATCAACTGCTGATGTGATGAAAAAGTTTACCGGCTGGTTAGCTGTCGGCTTTTTGGCGTTTGCCGTCCTTTTGTCGATTTGGACAAGTCATCTCGGTCGTGGTGAAAGCACAGTGCTCCCCATCAACGCCGAACAGATCTCCGAATAATTCGCGCAATTAGAGAACTCCAAACGCTTCGCGTTTTAAGCCGAAAGCGATTCAGGTTCTTGGGTGTTCTTCCAGAAAAGTAGATCCTCTGCCTGAAGAAGGGTTCCAAATAGGGCTAAAAAGGCCAAATAGATAAATCCCGTTCCGACTATCAATATCAGATTCAGTTCACTTGGGATCGGTACAAACTTTGTTGCAACAAAAGCGGCTAAACTAGCGATACCCACTTTGGCAATAGGCAGTAAGGGTGGCATTGAGAATGGCAACGATTTAATCAACACAAGCGCATTGCATAAAGCGGCTATGGCTGTAGCGAAGGCGACACTCTCAACACCCATCCCAAAACCAAATAAAAAGAGGGGATTGAGTACTAAATTAGCCCCTAACGTTGCCATCGATGCAAAAGCTGTTTTTCGGAAATTTCCAAACGAGAAATGGACATTGGCTAAAATTAAAACCCAAGTTGATGGGACAAGGGCAAAAGCGTAGCCACACAAGCATAGAGCTGTTTTATCTATTGAGATAGAACCAAATTCACCCCACCCAAACAATAATGAAATCAATGCAGTTGAGGTCAATAAAATATAGCCTGTCATAGGTAAAAGAAGGCCTGTGGCTCTTCTTAGGGCTGTTTCAAAAAAATGGGCTGACAATACAAAGTCTCTTCTTACTACAGCACGGGCCAGAGGCGGCAAAAGGGCTGATGAAAGGGCAATGGAGAAAAGGCTCAAAGGAAATTGCTCGATTCGGATCGCGTACCAAAGGTAGGCAGGGCCCGAAGGGTCAGCGTAGAAAGCAAAGAAAGGGTCTATTGCATTATTAATCTGAGTGGCGCTGACACCCAATAGTCCAAGGCCTACTCTTGACAAAAGGCTTGAAAAGGGGAGGGGAGAGGTGTTGCCCCCTTTTCCCCGCTCCATAAAGGGAAGTGTTAAGGCCCATTGTGCAAGACACCCCATATTCAATGTCAGTGCCATAAATGGCATCGCCTCTTCGGGAGGCATGAACTGAAAAGAGAGGGCGCCTGCAGTCCAGAGAAGATTAAAGAGAACTGGGGCTGCTGCTGGTAAAAAGAAGGTTCGATTGGCCTGTAAAAGACTGGCATTGAGCCCGAATAGGGTGATAAAAAGAAGGCTTGGCAGCATCAAAAGAGTGAGAAAAGGGACTTCAGTGTTGCTCCAACTCCACAAGATTCCACTAGAAATTACGATGAGAGGAATGAGCCCCTGTAACAACCTTTTTTCAACTAATCGATAAAAAGCGAGGGCGGCCCCTTCCCCATCTTCTGTTCTTAACTTCTCAAAAATAGGAATAAAGGCCTGTTGTAAACATCCTTCTCCCAGCACTCGCCTTAGGAGGTGGGCAAGTCTATAGGAAAGGAGGAAGGCGCCAACAGACGGATGAGTTCCAAAGGCAAAGGCCATCGCCACATCCCGTCCAAGACCGCTAATCCGGCTCACTAGGGTGCCAGATAAAAAGTGGAGGGCCGACTTCAAAATAGAGGAAAACGTATCTTTGATCACAGTATCCTTAGCATAGTGTCTTGCTGCATAAGAGGAAATCCCCCGATTGCACTTCAGTTTTACTCGATTTGGTGCTGATTTGAAGTTGAACTTCGAAATATACCCAAAACGTGTTAATCTGAAGTTGGTAGGGGGAAAGTATGTATAAGCGTGAAATAGAGACTGAACTTAAGAAAATGGCCGAGTCTTATCCTGTAGTGACGGTGATAGGTCCTCGACAAGCTGGCAAAACCACCCTCGTAAGAAACACTTTTCCTGATAAGCCTTATGCCAATTTGGAATCTCCAGACGTTAGGAGTTTAGCTGTAAGCGATCCAAGACAGTTTTTAGGCAGTTTCCCTGATGGCGCCATTCTTGATGAGGTGCAGCGAGTTCCTCAACTTCTCTCTTATATCCAGGTAATTGTGGATGAACAAGACCGTAAAGGCATGTTCATCCTGACTGGCAGTCATCAGGTAGAGGTGCAATTGGCAGTAAGTCAATCATTGGCTGGCCGGACAGCTATTTTAGACTTATTACCTATGAGCCTTACTGAGCTTGCAGAGTCTGGGATCGCTCTGAGTTTGGATGAAGCTCTTTTATACGGTGGCTACCCCCGTATTTTTAAAGATAAGCTGAATCCAACAAATGCCTACATAAATTATTTTCGTACTTACATTGAAAGAGATTTGAGAGAGTTGATCAATGTAAAGGATCTTTCTCAATTTCAAATATTTGTGAAACTATGTGCAAGTCGAATTGGTCAACTGCTTAACTTAGAGTCGATAGGGAATGAAGTTGGGGTTTCTTCAAACACGATCAAGCACTGGATTTCCATTCTCGAGGCCTCTTTTGTTGTCATCCGTTTGCAGCCCTATTTTGAAAATTTCGGGAAAAGGCAAATCAAATCACCGAAATTATTTTTTACTGATGTCGGATTAGCTAGTTTTCTTCTAGAGATCCACAACACAACCCAAATGGCTAACAGCCCTATGAGGGGTCATCTTTTTGAAAATCTTGTCTTTTTAGAACTTGTTAAATCTCGACTGAACCAAGGTTTGTTACCACAACTTTATTTTTATCGAGATACAAAGGCCAATGAAGTAGATTTTATTTATAAAACTGGCCATCAGTTGATCCCTATCGAAGTTAAGTCCTCCCAAACATTCCATCCCTCTTTGTTCAAAAACCTCTCCTTTTTTCAACAACTTGTAGGAGAACGGGCCCTTAAAGGCTATTTGATCTACGCGGGGGACCACGAGATGCCGATTGGGGCGTTTAATTTATTGAATTATAAAAGTTCTGCAAAGGTTGTTTGCGAAGAGAGGTAGCTTTGCAATTTCAGTGGGCAATCGTTAAGATAGATCCCGATGAAAAAGTATCATAGCCCTTTGATTGGGGCTCACACGTCGACAGCAGGAGGGATCTGGAATGCCCTCTATGAGGGGAAGCAGGCTGGGGCGACCACCATCCAGTTCTTTACCAGTAACCAGAAGCAATGGACTGGCAGAGTCATCACCCCAGAGATTATCGAAGCGTGGAAGAAGGGTAAAGAAGAGACAGGTATCCATGTGACGATGAGTCATGATTCCTATTTGATCAATCTTGGCTGTCCTGAAAAAGAAAATCTTGAAAAGAGTCGGGCAACTTTTCGTCTTGAGCTTGAAAGGTGTCATGCCTTGGAGGTCGATTATCTCAATTTCCATCCGGGCGCTGCTTTAAAAGAGAGTAGAGAAAGGTGTCTGGATACAATTGTAGAAAGTCTTTTATCTCTTGAAGATCAGGCAGCAAAAGGGGAAACCGTTTTGTTGTTAGAGACAACGGCTGGTCAGGGGAGCTCTGTCGGAAATCAATTTGAAGAGATCGGCTATATCGTAGATAGGGTTAAAGGAAAAATCCCGATTGGCGTTTGTATCGACACCTGTCATATTTTTGCTGCCGGTTACGATATCAGAACCTTTCAAGGGTGGGAAGTGACTTTAGAAGCATTTGACAAGTGGATTGGACTGTCTTTTCTTCGCGCTCTTCATGTCAACGACTCTAAAAAAGGGCTCGGAACGCGTGTCGACCGTCACGACTTTTTGGGAAAAGGGGAAATGGGGCTTATCTGTTTTGAGGCTGTGATGAGGCATCCAGCCTTGCGGGACTTACCCAAATTCTTAGAGACTCCCGGGTCTGTGCCCGAATGGACAGAAGAAATTAAACTACTGAAAAGTTATTACGATAAAGGTGCTTTATGACAAAACTGAGAATCAAAGAGATCAAATCCCATCCTGAAAAGCACCTCAATGAGCAAGTGGTTGTCACTGGCTGGATACGGAGTGTTAGAGATCAGAAAAGTTTCAGCTTTATCGATCTGAACGATGGATCGACTTTGACAGGGTTGCAAATCCTATTTAAAGCTGACCGTCCAGATTATGAAAAATCTTTAGCTGATATGCAAATTGGGGCCGCAATCAGGGTAACAGGACATTTGGTCCAAAGCCCTGGCGAAAAACAGGCAGTCGAAATTGATGCTGAAAAGGTCGATGTCGTTGGAAAGTCAGATGCTGAAAGCTTTCCTCTGCAAAAAAAGCGTCATAGTTTTGAGTTCTTACGTACAATTGCCCATCTTCGTCCTCGTACGAATACACTTGGCGCCGTAACACGTGTACGAAACACACTGGCTTTTGCTACGCACGAATTTTTTCAGTCGAGGGGATTTCTCTATATCCATACCCCTATCATCACGGCTTCAGACTGTGAAGGAGCAGGAGAGCTTTTCCGTGTTTCAACACTAGATCCCGATAAGTCGCCAAAGACAAAAGAGGGTAAAGTTGACTTCTCGCAGGATTTTTTCCAAAAACCTGCCTATTTGACGGTATCAGGTCAACTCAATGCCGAAATTTATGCGATGGCCCATTCAGATGTCTATACTTTCGGCCCTACCTTTAGAGCAGAAAATTCCAATACGACTCGCCACTTAGCTGAATTTTGGATGATCGAACCAGAAATGGCTTTTGCGACACTGAAAGACGATATGGAACTTGCAGAAAGTTACTTGAAATTTACGATCAAGGCTTTATTAGAGCGGAATGGGGAAGACGTCGCTTTCTTTGATAAAATGATATCCCCTGGCATTTTGAATATGCTTGAAAATGTTGTAAAAACCCCTTTTGAACACTTGACCTACACCAAAGCAATTGAGATTTTGGAGAAAGTCGACAAAAAGTGGGAATTCCCTGTGAAATGGGGGATCGACTTACAGACAGAGCATGAACGATATTTAACGGAAGAACATTTCAAAAAACCGGTTATTTTGACCGACTACCCGAAAGAGATTAAGGCTTTCTATATGCGCCAGAACGATGATGGCAAGACTGTGGCAGCTATGGATGTTCTTGTGCCGGGTGTTGGTGAAATCATAGGCGGTAGCCAAAGGGAAGATAGGTTAGATGTTTTGCACGATAAGATTGTAAAAGCCGGTTTGAACCCAGAAGACTATTGGTGGTATTTAGAATTACGGAAGTGGGGTTCTTGCCCCCATGCAGGCTTTGGGTGTGGTTTTGAGCGCCTTGTCCGGTTTACAACTGGGATGGAGAACATCCGTGATTGTATTCCATTCCCAAGAACACCTGGTAGCGCACTGTTTTAGCGTAAACTTAAGGAATACCAATTTCTCAACAATCTGTTAAAAGCAAATTACTTACAAAGAAACGTTTAGAAATCAATTTAGTCAAAAACGGCTTAAATCTTCGAAGAAAGGCCCAAGATTACTCTCTGTGCTCTCCGTGAGCTCTGTGGTGATCTTTTTTTTATTTTTTACCACAGAGCTCACAGAGAGCACAGGGAGAGGATTTTGAATTGCCCCTTCTAGAATAATTGACTCTGATATCCTACTCTTTTTTTATTCCATCTATTTGTGGTTAATTAGCTTAGCATCTACCTCTAGGCTTAGGTTGATGCGTATGCCTGTCCATCCTGCTATTTTTTTATTCTAAATCTATCGGGAAGCAGCTGAGACACTTGGTAAATAGCTCCTGGGAGGCCAAGGAAATAGGGGAAAGTCACCCACCAAGTGATTTTAGAGAGTTCGTCGTCGATCGGTGAGAGGATCATTTTCAAACGACGGATCATAAGAGGCGTCAGCAAGAAGGCTGTATGAAATTTTCTGTTTAAAACAATCTCCATCCCAATATCTAAAACTAAAACTGAATCTGCCAAATTGGAAATTCGTTTAGCTACATAATCAATAGGATCAAAGAGACGTGAGGGAATCCATTTAACAAACGGAGCATGGTGCTGTAGCGTAAAAATGACCATTGCACATCCAGATGCAAAGGAGGCCGCTTTAAAACTTCGATCTAGAAGTTTCCCTGAGAGGAGAGAATTGTTCCGTAAGTGATGATAGATGATGGAGATTTGCAAGAAGAGATTCAGATAGGCGCATGGTCGATCTGAGTAATCGGTTGCGTATCTTCCATAAGAAAAAAGGCCATATCCTTTGATGATTGGGAAAGCAGAGGCCGTAAACACTGTTAAGTTAATTTTTGCCACTTGATAGCTCTTCAGATCGTTTGAGGGTTCTTGGGTCGGCTTGTATCTGCTGATGAGGGTAAAACCTTTCTTTTTTGTCGAGCAGGTCCCGGGCAGTACCGGTATAAACACCGGTTAGAGCCTGTATCTGCTTTGCAATTTGAGAACCACGTCTGTTGTTGAGAATGTCGCTTTTTAACCCAGAGAGTGCTTCAGAAGGCAGTGTGTCGATAACCGCTTTCAAATCTTCAAGTCTTTCCATCCTTTCAGGATATTTTCCAAGATCTGGATGTCTTTCCCCTTTTTGTAGCCGTTCTATCTCTTTTAAGACAGCAAAGTAAGCAGGGGTAAGGGTGTCATTCCACCCTTGAAGATGGTTTTGGCACGCGTCAAAACCATCCAAGTAATTTTCTAGTAAATAGCTGACATATTCGCCAGGCAACTTCTTGAAGAAGGCTATCTCGATCCCCTCTTTGAGATAATAGGGGATGGAAAATGGATAGAATAAGCAGAGATTGTAGGCCGCTTGCAAGAACCCTTCGATCATCCGTTCTGTTTTGGGATGGTGGAGACCAGTATTCTGAATGAGCTGCTCTAAAATATTGGGGATGAAAACAAGGAGAGGGGAAATCTCCCTTTTCAATACCAATGAAGCAAGCGCATGCACCTTCATGCCGACGAATAACAGATCGATAGAGCTTTTCAATCCATCGGTAAGAAACCTTTCCATGTCTCTTCCTTCGGTCCCTCGCCAACCTAAATACCAAACGGCCCATTTCGCCCCTATTTTTGCTACGGGTAAAAGGCTAAAAAATCCATATAACAGGCGCGCTGTTGGTAGAGTGACAATCGAAGAAGATGAAAAATGGCGATAGGCCTGATAGAAAAAAAACTCGGCGACAAAAAAAGAAACCGCCTTTTGTATTGGAGTTTTTTCCTTTTCAAGAAACTGTCTTGAAAGATGGTGTGCCTGATGGAGGCAAAATGCTTGGTAAATAACCGGAAGCATCCTTTAGCCGTTATTGAACGTGAGAAGTGATCTTTTATTTTGTAAGCTTTGAAATAGCGATTCTGCGTGCATGGCAACTACCTCTTCTAAAGATAGGTTCATTTTTTTTGTCCCATTCTGTTTGGCAGTTTTTTGGACTGCATCAATATCATAGAGGGTCAATAGTTTGCCAAGACGTGGATCGACGTTCTGAGGGACCCCTAAATCGATCAATACCCTTTTCTTTCCATCCTTCAAGAAGGTGTCTTCCTGATCCAATATCGGCATGGGACTTGAAGTGGCAAATACCATCGCTTCAAATGTATTCCACTCTTTCCAGGGGGTATAGGAACATCCCAGGCTGCTTGCAAGGTCTTGGCCTCTTGATTTAGTTCGATTCGTAAAGGAGAAAGTGAATTGTCTACTTTTGGCTAAATGGAGGGCGATTCGATGATTTGTTTCTGAAGCGCCTACAAAAAGCACTGGCGTTTGTTTGTTGACATGGCTTTCTAATATAACCTCTACGCCTCTTTCTAGGCTGGTTTCTGCGCCTTGCAACAAATATTGACTCCTCATTTTTTTCCCTGTCTGCAACGATTTTTGGAACAGGAAGTGGAGGTCCGGAGGGATTTCCTGTTTTTGACATCCTTCAAGATAGGCCCGTTTGACTTGGCCTTGGATTTCAGTTTCTCCAAAGAGTGCGCTGTCTAGACCTGCTGTCACACGGATGAGGTGGTGAAGGCAAGCTTTTCCAAAAAAGGTGTACAACAGTTGATCGAAAGGCAAAGAACACTCCTTTTTGAACATTTCAATCAAAAAGGCGTGGGTTGCTGACAAGACAGGAGAAGAGAAGTAAATTTCCATCCTATTGCAAGTCGATAACAGAATGAAAGATTCAAGTGGTTTGGAGGCGAAAAAACGTCCTGCAATTTCTGCAAGAGAGCTTCTCAACGTGACACCAGCGAGATGATGATTAATACCCAGAACTCCAAAACTCATCTCTAAAACTCCTACAATGAGTAAGAAGAGGGTTATAGTGACATCGCCTCTTTCCATGCAACCCCCGATATGCATAAAATAGGGCTAAAAAAATAGGGTACTTAATGAAAACAGTATTTTTCTTGGCTTTAGTATTGGTAGGAACGACTTTTTCTTCCTGTAGAGAATTGCAATTTGAAAACGAATTTGTCCGTGTTTGGAAAACGACAATCATTCCAAATGGAACGTTAAAATATCATCGGCATGATAACAATAGAATTGTGGTAGGCCTGAAGGGGGGAACCTTAAAAAAAATTGAAGATACAGGAGAAGTTTCTTATCTGGATTTCGAAACAGAAAAAGCTTACTGGTTAGAACAAGACCCTATGGGAATTTTATATGTCGATGTTAATGAAGGGTACGAGGATGTCGTTGTCATGGTGATTGAGTTGAAAAGTTTTGATGCCCCTGGACATGGTTTCGGGATCGACTTCGTTAATTACGGAGAAGAAACGGATCAAATAGATTAACAAATAAAGTAACAGGAAATAAAAATTAACAGGATAAGCAGGCATACGCATCAACTTAAGGAACACCAATTTCTCAACAATCTGTTAAAAGCAAATTACTTACAAAGAAACGTTTAGAAATCAATTTAGTCAAAAACGGCTTAAATCTTCGAAGAAAGGCCCAAGATTACTCTCTGTGCTCTCCGTGAGCTCTGTGGTGATCTTTTTTTTATTTTTTACCACAGAGCTCACAGAGAGCACAGAGAGAGGATTTTGAATTGCCCCTTCTAGAATAATTGACTCTGATATTCTACTCTTTTTTTATTCCATCTATTTGTGGTTAATTAGCTTAGCATCTACCTCTAGGCTTAGGTTGATGCGTATGGGATAAGCAGGATCGCCTACGGCGGCAGGCGATCCTGCTTATCTTGTTAATTTTTTCTCTTGTTATTTGCTAAAAAACTTTTTCAGTTGTTCCGTGGTGAGGAAGTCGGGGTTGGTGTCAGACCTGTAAGCAAAGCCTGCAGGCAGTGGAGGTTGGCTTTTGTCATAGGCAGGAAGGCTATCGCGAAATGCTTTGATGGGCAAAACGGTGTAACAATCTTTTTCCTCCATCGTGTGGTGGGCTTCGTCTTCACTGATTAAACTTTCATGCAATTTTTCCCCCTCTCTTAATCCAACATATTCAGTTTTTATGTGAGGCGCTATGGCCTCTTTCAAGTCTGTTAATCGAACAGATGGAAGTTTAGGAACAAAAATTTCGCCCCCTTGCATTCTTTTTAGAGACTTTAGTACAAAATTGACTGCTTCATCTAAAGTGATCCAAAACCGTGTCATCCTGACGTCGGTAATCGGAAGAGAGGATACGCCATCCCGAATCATTTTTTCCCAAATCGGAATCACACTGCCCCGAGTACCAGCCACATTTCCATAACGGGTCACAGCAAAAAGTGGATAACCCCTTTGTCCAACATAGGCATTAGATGCGATAAAAATTCGGTCTTGGCATAATTTTGTTGCACCGTATAAGTTATTGGGACCCACAGCTTTATCCGTTGAAAGAGCAAGTGACAGTTTAACCCCTTGATCGATGGCTGCATCAACGACATTCATTGCGCCAAGAATGTTGGTTTTGACAAATTCCGAAGGGTTATATTCAGCGACTGGCACCTGCTTAAGTGCTGCGGCATGGATGACGACATCGACGCCTTGAAAGGCCCTTTGAAGCCTTTCTTTGTCTCTGACGTCTCCTAAAAAGTAACGGATTTTGGGGTGGGTAAAAATTGGATCCCTTTCCCGCATTTGGGATTGCTTCCATTCATCCCTTGAAAATATGATGACTTTTTTAAAAAGACCATCTTTTAGGACTCTTTCTGCCAAGTGTTGGCCGAAGCTTCCAGTACCCCCTGTAATTAAGAGGGTTTGCTCCATAAATGAACGTTCTGACATAACAATGCTCCCATGCCTAGCAAACAATATGACGAAAGCGCTGTCAAGACTCTTGGTGCGCTAGAACACATCCGCTTGAGGTCCGGTATGTATATCGGACGTCTCGGCGACGGCTCTCATCATGATGATGGGATCTATGTCCTTGTAAAAGAGGTGATCGACAACAGTGTCGATGAATTTATAATGGGAGTTGGTAAAGAAATCATCATTTCTTTAGACGACTCCATTCCGCTGGTCTCGGTACGAGATTATGGTCGAGGTATTCCCCTTGGAAAACTGATCGAATGTGTTAGCCAGATCAATACGGGAGCCAAGTACAACGACGATGTTTTCCAATTTTCTGTTGGTCTAAACGGAGTTGGTACTAAAGCGGTTAACGCCTTGTCTTCCCACTTTTTGGTCCGTGCTTTCCGTGATGGAGAGATGAGAGAAGCTGTCTTTTCGCAAGGAAAGCTGCTGAGCGAGAAAAAAGGGAAAACAAAAGAACGGAATGGAACCTACGTCGAATTTACCCCCGACAAAGAGATCTTCAAAAAATACCGTTTTGAAATCGAAACGCTAAAAAGGCGACTTTGGTACTACGCCTACCTCAACCAAGGGCTTACCCTGATTCTGAATGGGGAAAAAATTGAGTCTGAATATGGCCTTTTAGATTTGCTTAAACGGGAAGTAGGTGACGAGGGGATTTATGAACCGTTCCACTATAGGGGTAAATACCTAGAATTTGCCTTCCTCCATACTCATATGTACGGAGAAAACTATTTTTCCTTTGTCAACGGGCAATACACTTCAGATGGAGGCACTCACCTATCTGCTTTCCGAGAAGGGGTGCTAAAAGGGGTGAACGATTTCTCTAAGAAGAACTTTCAAGGGGTCGATCTAAGAGAAGGGATGGTTGGGGCAGTACTTGTAAAAGTCAAAGATCCAATCTTCGAGTCTCAGACGAAAAATAAATTAGGGAACACAGACATTCGAGGCCCTGTGGTTCAGGAGGTTAAAGAGGCGGTTGAGAAGCTTCTTTATCAATATCCAGACCGAGCCGCTGCCTTGATGGAACGGGTTAATTTTAATGAATCTCTCCGTAAAGAGTTAGCTTCTGTCAAAAAAGAGGCGAAAGAACGACACAAGAAAATTTCATTTAAAATTCCTAAGCTCCGCGACTCTCGTTACCACTATGCCGACCAAAAGCATGGCGATGGGACAATGATATTTATCACGGAAGGGGATTCAGCCAGTGCCTCGATCGTCTCTTCGCGTGATCCGCTGACACAAGCTGTTTTCTCTCTCCGAGGAAAGCCGCTGAATGTACATGGGATGAAACAAGACCAACTTTATAAAAACGAAGAGCTATTTAACCTCATGATGGCCTGTGGGCTTGATGAAGGGGTGGAAAATCTCCGTTACAATAAAATTATCTTGGCAACCGATGCCGACGTTGACGGGATGCATATCCGTAATCTTCTGATCACCTATTATTTAACCTATTTTGAAGGGACTGTTTCAAGCGGTCACCTCTATATTTTAGAAACACCCCTTTTCAAAGTGAGAAACAAGGAAAAAACGGTCTATTGCTATTCCGAAGAGGAAAAAGATGTGGCAGTTAAGAAATTGAAAAACCATGAAATCACAAGGTTCAAAGGGCTAGGTGAGATTTCTCCAAAAGAATTTGGGCAGTTTATCGGGAAAGATATCCGGTTGATTCCGGTCATGATTTCAAGTTTGTCCCGTGTTAAACCGGCTTTAGAGTTTTATATGGGGAAAAATACCCCAGAACGGAAAGCCTTCATTATGGACAACTTGGTTAGCGAGGAGGTTCTTTAATGGACGATGTCGAATACCTAATGAAAGATCATTATCTCAAATATGCATCTTATGTCATTTTGGATAGAGCCATTCCTCATATCGATGATGGTTTAAAGCCGGTTCAAAGACGGATTTTGTGGACATTGTGGACCATGGATGATGGAAAGCTGCATAAAGTGGCTAACGTCGCCGGTCAAACCATGGCCCTCCATCCTCACGGAGATGCAGCGATCACCGATGCTCTGACCCACATGGCCAACAAAGGGTTCTTGCTGGACAGACAAGGGAATTTTGGCAATATTTATACAGGCGACCCTGCTGCTGCAAGCCGATACATTGAAACACGTCTTTCTCCCTTAGCAAAAGAGACCCTTTTCAACCCCGATTTGATGGAGTTCGTCCCTGCTTACGACGGCAGAAGAGATGAACCGGTCCGTCTATCTGCCAAAATCCCTCTCATCTTGCTTCAAGGAGTGGATGGGATTGCTGTTGGGATGGCAACCCATATTTTCCCCCACAACTTCGTTGAAGTATTGGAAGCAGAAATTGCAGTTTTGGAAGGGAAATCCTTTTCCTTGCTGCCAGACTTTCCAACCGGTGGAACGATCGACCCGACCGACTATGAAGATGGGATGGGGAAAGTCAAGGTCCGTGCAAAAGTAGAGATCAAAGACCCCAAAACCCTTTCGATCAAAGAGATACCCTACGGAACCACCACAGAATCGGTGATCCGTTCGATTGATGAAGCCGCTAAAAAGGGGAATATCAAGCTAGAGTCGATCCACGATTACACCTCAGAATATGTGGAAATTGAGATCAAATTGGCTCGTGGCATCTATGCAGAGGAGATGGTAGATGCCCTCTACCATTTTACCGAATGCCAAGTGACGTTGCATGCGCAACCTATCTTGATTGTTAACGGTATGCCTCATGAAGTGACAGTGACAGAGACGGTGAGGCACCACGCCAAACGGCTGGAAGCTTTGCTCAAAATGGAACTTGAAATCGAAGCGGGCAGACTTAAAGAAAAGCTCTTCTACAAAAGCTTGGAAGCCCTTTTTATTGAGGAAAAGATCTACAAAAAGTTGGAGACGCTGAAAACAAATGAAGCGATCCACGAAATGCTTGGAAAAGCTTTTGCCCCTTTCCATAAGCAGTTATTGCGCATCCCTACGCAAGAAGATAGAGACCGATTGCTTGCTTTGCCTATTCGTCGTATTTCAGCATACGATCAGGACAAGAATAGAGATGAGCAGGCCATGCTCCAGCAGAAGTTGAAAGAGGTAGAAAAAGACCTCAAAGAGACTAAGAAAGTTGCGATCAAGTATCTCAAAGAGCTGATCAAGAAATATGGGAAAGAGTTCCCAAGAAAAACTCAGATCGGAACGATCGAGGCGATAGACACCAAAAAAGTGGCTACAAAGGCTGTTAAAGTTGGTTTTGATACAAAATCTGGCTTCTTAGGGCTTACAGTTCCGGGCGACTTTAAAATTGAATGCACCAACTTCGACAAGATTTTATTGATGTATGATGATGGCAGCTACAAAGTGATCAATATTCCCGAAAAACAATATGTATTAGATGGGGGCAAAAAACTCCTCCATGTGGGTGTGGCTGACAAAAAAACCCCATTTTCAGTTGCATGGCGTGATCCGAAGACCAAGTTGCCTTTAGGCAAGCGGTTTGTAGTCGAAAAATTCATCCTCGATAAGCCCTACAAATACATTGATTCTGGTAAGCCCGATATTGTGACGACCGATCCTTCCGCCACTCTAACCCTACACTTAACACCAAAGCCAAAACAGAAGCTTACAAAGATCGAAGTGCCTGTAGAGACTATTTCGATCAAGGGTGTCGCAGCTAAAGGGATACGCCTTGCAAGTCGTCAGGCAAGTCGGATTACCATGGGCAAGGAGCAGAAAGAACTATTCTAGCGAGCGGCTGCAGAGAAAGAACTAAAGCCTTCCAGGCCTGCTTTAAGGCACTAGTTATCTTTTCTATAGCGTTTTTTATCTAGAGGATGGAGTGTGAACATTTATGGCTGAAAAATCTTTGGAAACGGCACTGCGGATGTTGGTGCGGAAGAATTACCATTCGTTGGAGCTTGCTAAAAAGCTGAAGGAGAAGGGGATAGGTGCTGAAGAAATCCCTTCTGTCCTAGAAAGGCTAAAAAGGGATGGTTATCTCGACGATCCCGCCTGGGAATCGGCTTTTGTGGAGAGTTTTATTAAGAAAGGGAGGGGGGCGGCTGTTTTGGGCAATTATTTGCATGCCAAAGGGCTCTTATCTTTGCTTCCTCGGCTCAAAAGTAGGGTGGAAAAGGGGGAGAAAACCGGACTAGAAGCTCAGATTAAGAAGTTTAAAGGGGATTTAGACGACCCTAAAGAAAAACAGAAGCTTTTTCAAAGGCTACAGAGGAAGGGCTTTAATATAGAACAAATATTAGGGATGTTATAATAACCTTATTAAGGGGTTTTTATTATGTCTTCTAATGCAACTGCTCCTACTAGTGGAAGTAACAAAGAAAATGTTGCTCCTACAAGTCCAACAACGTCTACTACGCCTCAAGTTCAATCAAGCGCTCCGACTGCTGCAGCTGCAGCTAGTGGGGCTGGTGGCGGAGCTAGTGGGTTTTCTTCGATGGCCGACTTGAAAGCTCGGGCGCCTGAGGTCTATAAAGCGATGACTCAAGCCATTGCGATGAACGTCTGTAGTGATTCGCAACACTGGAGCGATAAGATCAAAGAAGCCATGCAGGAAGGGGAAGACAAAAACCCTTAGTATCTTCCAAAACAAAATAATCTTTAAATGTGCTACAATTTTTCTTCTATAGGAGTTGTAGCCATGTCAGAACCAGTCCATTTTGTTAAGGAAAATTCTCCCACCTTTGAAGAAGTTGCATCTCCTGAAAGAGCAAAGGCCGCAGGCGGATTTGAATCTGTTTTAGCGGAAGATAATGGGTTTTCTACTGTAACTGATTTGAAACTTAAAGCCCCCGAAGCTTTTAAAGGGATCATGGAGTCAATGGCCCGCGAGATTTGTCGACAAGCTAAAAAAGGGAGCGATCGGATCAAAGCCGCTATGAAAGAAGGGGAAGATAGATCTTGAGTTCCTCTGAAGAGGCATTTCTAGTCGAAGCGGATGAGGTTACTCTCCGTCTCGATGTCGTTTTAGCCAAACGCTTTACTGCATCACGCACTTCCATTCAAAGGCTCATCGACAAAGGTTTGGTTCTGGTCAACGGGCAGCAGCTCAAAAAACGGGATAAGCTGAAAGTAGGGGACGAGGTTGAGGTTGAATTTCCCCTCCCTGAAGTAACCGATCTTATCCCAGAAAATATCCCCCTTAATATTCTCTATGAAGACCCTTTTTTGCTTGTTTTGAACAAACCGGCAGGCCTTGTGGTCCATCCAGGCGCTGGCAACTGGACAGGTACGTTAGTCCAAGGGTTACTTTACCATTGCCAAAGCCTTCCAAAGACCGAAACCCTGAGGCCAGGGATTGTCCATAGGCTCGATAAAGACACTTCCGGTGTCATGGTGGCAGCTAAGACCGAAGAGGCCCATTTTAGGCTTGTAGAGGGCTTTTCTAAGCGGGAAGTGGAAAAGCAGTATATCGCCCTTGTTCATGGAAATCCTGGAAACAAGATGATCAATGCTCGGATTGGGCGCGATCCTCGGAACCGGCAAAAAATGGCTGTTGTTGCCGATGGAAAGGAAGCAGAAACTCGGATTGAGACTTTAGTTGTAGAAGAGGCCCACTCTCTTGTCAGGGCCTATCCAAAAACCGGCAGAACCCACCAAATTAGAGTGCATCTAAAACACATTGGCTTTCCTGTCGTCAATGATGCCCTATATGGGAAACCTGGAGCGGGCCGACAGCTGCTTCACGCGGAAAAGCTCACTTTTTCTCATCCTATCACAAACGAAAGGGTTTCCTTTTCGGCCCCTGTCCCAGCTGATTTTTTTATCAAGATTTGAACTGTTCATTTTCAATCGTTTAAGTTTAAGAAAAAACGGGCTCACAATTTTTCTTGGACCAAATTAGACAATTGCCTAAGCTCAAGCTATAGGAATCGGAATGCCTTATAGGACCGCTCATGAAAGAATTTGTCGCATACATCGTCAAGAACCTCGTCGACCACCCAGATAAAGTAGAGATCAAGGAGATCGGTGGCACCCAGACGCTGATTCTCGAGCTATCTGTAGAAAAGTCAGATATTGGAAAAATCATCGGAAAGAAGGGCAAAACGATCAATGCCATCCGCACCCTTCTCATGAGTGTCGCCAGCCGCAACGGAATCAGGGTTAACCTGGAAATTCTCGAAGATGGCAAACGTGTCGACAACGCCGTAGAAGCATAATTTTATCCCGTAACGTTTGGAGTTCACTAGCACTCCAAACATTACGAGTCATTTTTAAATCACTTCATTGTGTCTATCGATAAGAGACCGTAATTCCTCTTTTCTTTCCAAAAAGTGTAATGTCCATAGCCTTTAGAGCCACTTGCATAAATCCGTCTATTGGAAAACCAGTCTCGGAGGGACGAAATATGAAAGCCTAGGACGGCAGTCCTAGGCTTTCATATATCGGCCTATCAAGGCCTATTTTGAACTTATACGGATTTTTGCAAGTGGCTCTTTAGAGTATTTTAAGAAAACGGATAACAATGGTAAGGGGAAGTTCGTTGGAGTTTTCGACCCTTGTTCTTTGCGATAGTGACGGGAGTAAATGACTGTTGTAAAGCTAGTCTTAAGCCACTTTTAACCTTTGCTTGAGTCGACTAAAGGTGCGGTGTGAGACAAGTCTGTCTATCACACTTCTGTCTCGAATGCCCCAATGTTCTTGACTCAAGCCAAGCTTTTTCCAGCAATTCAATAGACGCGTTCTTCTGCCTGATCCATCTTCGATGGCTTGTTCAGCGGTTAAGAAGGTTGTGGAGCAAAGCCGTTCGATGATCTCATACAATGCTTGAACTGTTTTTTGGGAATTCTCAATAGAAATTTCTCCCTGCATGATCTTGATCAAGAGGGTGACAAGGGCAATTAACATGCCTGCACGATCCATCCCGTCACGACAGACAATGCTGAGGATGTCCATATCATTCCTTATCATGAATTCTAGGACTAAAAAGGCTTTTGTCCACTCGTTAAAGACTTGTCGGTCTTTTTTGCTAATTTCTTCTTGGCTCGGAAAGAAAACATCATGGACCATATCGATAATGCAGCCGACTTCTTGTTTGTAAGCAGTTGACCACTCTTCAGGATAGGCAACAAGCGCCTCTTCACCAAGGTCTGTGAGCTTTTTAAGAGCCTCTGCTTTGACATCTGCAGTCTTTTGAGAGCCCTCTTTCCCTCCATTATACCAACTTCCATCTGTGGGGTAGGCTGCGAAGGCTTTGCCCAACCATTCTTTGAGGGCTTTTGCCCTTCTTGTCTCATTTTTTGTTCCAAAGTTATCAGCAGCAAGTTTTTCTACTTGTTTGAACACCGACGAGGTGTCCATCACAAGAGGTTGCAAATTGGCGTAGGCGTAAGCTTTGCCGGCCCGTTTCGTAGCCTCAACCCAATGTTGAAAAATAGGGTTGACTGTGCAAGTGACTTCAACAAGTGAAGGACGGTTATAGAGATGGATCCCAAACAGTTCTTTTTCTACAATCGGCCTCTCTTCTACTGTAGGGGTACCCATGGAGTAAAGAGATAGCTTTTTACCCAGTATCCCGAAAACGGTAAGAGGATAAGGAAATCTCCCAATATTCAGAAGATTGCAGTAACCTGCTACATCGTCTAAAGATTTTTTATCATTAACTGTCTTAGCGTCGGTTTTAAGGGTGCCTTTATTTTTTTCATGGGCCTCAAATAGCGCTTTAATACCGCAATTGGGCTGCTCACCTTGATTTTCTAGCAATGAAGCATGAAGCGATTGGAAAAATTCGAGCTGAGGATTTTCGTAGAGGGCCAGAATAAATGCATCGAACAAGCGAAATTGTAGTGTAGATGGATCTGTAGCTTTAGCAAGGGTAGCGGCATCACGTAAGACCTGTTCTAGCTGTTTCCAGATATCAAAGACCACTTGTTCATTTTGTCCGGTTTTTCCTTCGTTAATGAGGCGGACGATATCATAGAGCCTTCCACCAAGCGAGAGGGGATGATCTTTGCTTCCTTGAAGTAGGCTCTTTTTATATGTATCAAGCTCAACATTTGAAACTGTCGCTTTCCAAAGTTGATGGAAAGTTACAAGAAATTTTCGGTAACGCCAATCGTGGATGTGGTCTACAGAAAAGCTTGGGGTGGGATCTATACTTTCATCGATGGGTAACATCCACTTTCCTGTTACTGGTACAGATGAATTCGAATAAGCAAAGGAGCGGGAAATAACAATATAAGACCCCTTAAATACGATCTCATACACATCTTCAACCATATCGCCCCAGGCAATAAAATTATTTCCTATAAGTTTGCGATATTGAAGCACCTGGTTTTCGAAGAGGCCGTCTATTTTTGTAATCTCTTCCACTTTATTAAAGAGAGCATCTTTTACAACATTAGCTTTTTCTTCTCCAATATGTTTCAATAGCTCTCTTGTAAAATCACTTTTAAGGTCCTGGCTAGACTCAAAGTCTGTAAAACGCCAGGGCACTCTGGTTGTAAGCGCATCCTGATAAACCACAAGTTGACCCTCTCCAGAAGAGTCCGACTCCTTAGAAGATGTGGATGGACGTCTTTCTTTCCGAAGTTCACCATTTAAGTCTAAGGAAATGGCAGGAGTGGATGGGCGGGAGTCGGGTGAAGTTTCATCAGCTCCATCCGAATCAGTGGGAGTCTCTTTTGCATCCTCGAAACCGGAATCTTCCCCTTCTTTTGCAAGTATCCTTTCAGTACTCGCTGGAGTTAGAAGTAAAGAAACTGGGATAGGTGGCGAATCGGGAGTGGCAGTTGGAGGCGTTCCATCTTCTGTGTCTTGTTTTTGAACCTGAAGCTCTATTTGAACCTGAAGCTCTAGAGGTGGTGGAGTTGATGTCTCCTCTTGCTTCCCTCGTTGTAAATGGGATATTTGTCTTTCAGCAAGATTTGTTTCCGTTGGTTGGTCTGAACCAGGTTTATCCGCCGGCTTCCGAAAGAAAATACCATTGGCAAAAGAGCTGATTTTGTTAGCTAGTGACCAAAGGGAGGAGGCGACAAGCGTGACGCCGTACCAAATCGCTCGAAGGGGGGAAGTCGAAATGTTAAAAAAGTCGGACATACATGCAAAGTTGGTTAGAGAATTATTTTAGAAATAATTATCTAAATCTGTCTAGGTAAAAAGGGTGTAATTGCTGATTTTCTTGAATTAATAGAGCCAGGTTTGTACTTCAGAACAGCTATAGGTAGAGGAGGTTGACTCTGTTTTTTGATGATGGAACAAGGGAGAAAGTCCTTTTTAAAGAGATCTTCATAAAGCTCAGCGTGGCCACCCAAAAGTTCTACGGTAAACTGGTTGTTTTTTACCTCTTTAGCGCCGCGGAACCCTGAGAGGAAGCGGGAGAGGTGAGATTCTGATTCGGGAGTCCCAGGGATCCATAACCACATTTCATCCAAGTGATCCTGTTTCAATTCAAGACCCTCTTGGAAAACCGATTCGGCAGAAGGTATTGTGCTGACCATTTGGATAAAAAGATCAAGAGCTGGATGGCTTTTAGCATACTCTGTAGCCTCTTTAAACCACCGTTGTTTTAGACCCTGCTCTTCTTTTTTATAGGTCTTAAAATTGTCGGCAAATAATTTTGCCTGCCCGACTCTGCAGCAGACATTTTGTTCTTTCGTATCTGCAAAAAAATTGGAGGAAAGACCTGCGGCAGAAAGACGCATATTCTCTTCGACTTCTTCTTCTCGGAGATCGTAGATTTTTTTGTAGATGGAGTACATCTCTGGGTTCTTTAAAATCCTTTCGGCCCCTTTTTTAGCAAATGTGCCATCCATTGGAAGATCAGAAAGATCGACGATCTCTACCTCTTGACCAACTGCCAAAGATTTTAAACGATTTAAAAGGGAAGCGATTGTCAAAACATCTCGATCAGACACCTTAGAAAGGAGATCTGTATCATCCAAAATGGCTTGTATAAAGGCGTAATATTCGGACCATTCTCTTTCTTTAGAAACCCAATATTGAGGCTTTTGAGAGGCGTGTTTTCTACGCAATACTCTATTCATGAGGCGGAGTGTTTTCTCATTCCAAGGTTGTTTTTGTAAGTCTTGAAGTTGCTTATCGACTGCCTGAACGCTCATGCCGCCTAAGCTAAAAAGATCGTTCATTCGAAAAGCCACTTCGGCAAGAAGGATATTGCATGACTGCGCGTCGCCAACCAATATTTGTGGTTGAGAAAGTGTTTTAAGGTCGATTTTATGGTGATCAACAACGCTGATGACCTGCAAATAGGAGGACATCTGTATCTCTTGTAAATTGCTGAAATCCCGAAGGGATACAGTTCCAAGAGTCTCTTTTCTCAATTCGGAAGCTTTGACAACTCCTACAGGAAAGAGTCTTCCACCATTCTCAGGGATGACAACTGTCATACTGTTATAATGCCGCATCTTTTCCCGCATCTCATCGACATCATCTTTCATCGTGAGATAGGGTGATGGTATCTTGAGGACTTTTTCCTTGATCTGCATGACAATATCGAGCCGGTCAACCAATCCACGGGCTCTTCTTATTGCAGCGTCTAATAGTTCGATCAGTTTTTCCAACACATGAAAAATGGCTGTTCTATTCTCAAGTAGTTCTCCTTGAGGGCCAAACAGAGACGAAGTTGGTAAAGTTTGCACTTCTCTATAAAAATCGGGGGCTTCCTCAATACCTAAAACCCCTAGCGCTTTTAAGAGGTCTGCAAAGGGCGCTTTTAACCCCTTTTTGATATGCAAAACTTCTGTTAAAAACAGAGAGAACTTTTCTTTGTCCTCTTTAGCAAGTTCTTTTACAGAGCTATTGGAGGCCATTTCTTTTCCAAAGAGAGTTTGGAGAAACTCTGGGAAGTTGGCAACATTGAGGGATTCTTTAGAGAAAAGAGAGATGATGCCGATATGAAAACTGTTCTCAAATACATGCAAAAGGGCTTTAAAGGCATTGCCGACGTGGCGGACGAGTTCAATGTCCTCCATCCTCCAGTCGCCAAGGTAATAGCCGGCGTCATCAACATAAATTAAAGCTTTTTCAGGAACTGCACGGTCTAAATCAAAAGTGGAGGTGTTCCCTTTCGTTTTGATCATTCCGTTTTGAGTGAGAAGGTCTTGTGCAGCTAATGTTAAACTTTTAGATGTCCGGGCGACATACTGAAAAATGCCAGTTCCAAACAATGAGTCAAACAACCGAATGATTTGATTGTCGGAAGGTCCTCCAGGGACATACCAAAGGTGGAGGGCTTCGCCAACTTTTGCTCCGAATGCGTCAACCCATCCCCAGAAAGAGGCAACAGTTGTGTCAATATCGGGAGAAAGGTGGGCTGCGACAAAATGGGACCCGCCATACGTTTTGTTCATCCCAATAGGAAATAGGGCTTGATAGGTCTCTCTAGGGATGAATTTTCCTACAATTTTGCCACGGATTTTTTGTAACTCTTCTGGAGGAAGTTCAGAAAATAGGTTTAGCCAAAACTCAAAAAGGGAAAGGGTGTAGAGATCCTCGTAAATTTTCAATTCATTGACACGTCGGATGTAGCCTAGAACAGCTGGCAGTAAAAATTTGCCATTTGGTTCTTCCTGAATCAATTCCAAGAGATGGGAATTGATTAGTCGAAAGCGATGCCTAGAGCTGAGTTCTTGAAATGGCCTTTCCTGGAGGAGGGCCATCTTTGCCTCGATATTGGCAAAGGTTGAGGGGGGGATTACAATTTCCCCGAGAAGTGGGACCTTTTCTATCATAAAGATGTATCGGACCGAGTAGGGATCGAACCTACGACCATCCGCTTAGAAGGCGGATGCTCTATCCACTGAGCTATCGGTCCAGAAGGGTGAACCTACAGGATTTTACGGTAAAATAGCAATTTTCTAACACATCAAAGTTTTCGGTATATTGACAGAATTAAAAAAAAATACAGGGTAAGCAGGCATACGCATCAACTTAAGGAATACCAATTTCTCAACAATCTGTTAAAAGCAAATTACTTACAAAGAAACGTTTAGAAATCAATTTAGTCAAAAACGGCTTAAATCTTCGAAGAAAGGCCCAAGATGACTCTCTGTGCTCTCCGTGAGCTCTGTGGTGATCTTTTTTTTATTTTTTACCACAGAGCTCACAGAGAGCACAGAGAGAGGATTTTGAATTGCCCCTTCTAGAATAATTGACTCTGATATTCCACTCTTTTTTTATTCCATCTATTTGTGGTTAATTAGCTTAGCATCTACCTCTAGGCTTAGGTTGATGCGTATGGGGTAAGCAGGATCGCCTACGGCGGAAGGATAAGCTTCGCCTTCCTATAAGTCTCCAAACAAAACCTTTCTTAAATTAGGTGCTCCGCATAGGCGAAGCCACTAAAAAAATAAAAAAACAGTCATATAGAATAATATTATAAAAGGCGGAGCTTATCCTTCCGCCGTAGGCGATCCTGCTTATCCTGTTAAATTTTTTTAATATGTGGATGTTGTTGGATTTGTGCTATGATTCTGTCCTTATGCGTGATGTCAAAATTGGTAAACTGACAATCGGTAAAAAGTCGCCGCTTGTCCTTCTTTGTGGTCCTTGTGTCATTGAGGGGGAAGATTTCACCCTCCAAGCAGCCTCTTTTTTAAAAGAGTGTTTTGATAAATTAGATATTGGTCTTGTTTTCAAAGCAAGTTATGATAAAGCCAACCGCTCCTCTGTCCATGGTTTTCGTGGAGTTGGGCTAGATGAAGGGCTTCGGATCTTGGAGCGTGTCAAAAATGAATTTGACGTTCCTCTCGTCACAGATATCCATACCATTGAAGAAGCAAAGGCCGCAGCTGACGTGATCGATGTCCTGCAAATCCCTGCATTTCTATCTCGTCAGACCGATTTGATTGTTGCAGCAGCCCAAACAGGAAGGGTGGTAGAAGTTAAAAAAGGGCAGTTCATGGCTCCTTGGGACATGGAACAAGTTGTTCATAAAGTGACCTCTCAGAATAATGAAAACCTCTTACTTGTTGACCGTGGAACCACTTTTGGCTACAACAATCTTGTCAGCGACTTCAGGTCTATCCCCATCATGCAGAAATTGGGTTATCCCGTTGGCTTTGATGCTACCCATTCTGTACAACTTCCAGGTGGCAATGGGACCTCCTCGGGTGGGCAAAGAGAATTTATCCCTTACCTAGCAAAAGCCGCTATTGCTGTAGGAGCCAACTTCCTTTTTATGGAAGCACACCCAAACCCGAGCGAGGCAAAAAGCGATAAAGCCTCACAAATTCCATTTTCCGAACTTCCCTCTTTGTTGCTAGAGTTAAAAAGACTCTACGAGCATATGCAGGAAGAGGTAGAAATGCATGTTCAGGCGTAGCTTTTTTATCCTCCTTCTGCCCACATTGATGCTGATAGGGGGTGCTGTTGCTTTCTATACCTATTTCCCGCAAAAGCCTTACATATTTTCCCCACCAACACCTCCTGAAAGTTCTACTTACCATAGAACAGGTGTTGTGAAAGAAATTTACCCAAAAACTGGGGGTAGATGGAAAATTGGATGTCACGAAGCCCTTCTAGTAGCACCTAGGAAAGGTTTTGGAGAATGGACCGAAAAATGGGATCGGGTGGATGGACAATGGGAGACCCATCATTTCACTGCCCGTACTGCCACTTTTTTCTTCCATGACAAGCGGCTCGAGGCTCAGGATCTTTTTGTTCAGGACGGGGATCAATTAACTGTAGAGGCCAAAAGGGGGGAGTTCTTTTTACAATCTTCTCCTCCTATTTGTTTTCTTGAAGGTGGTGTAAAAGGAAATGGTAAAAGAGGCGACAAGCCTTTCCATTTCGAGACAGCTGCCATTTTTTATTCAGGAAATAAGGTCTTAACTTCTAATGGAGGCCGGTTGACTCTTGACGGAGGCTGGTCTTTTCCTTTTGAAGGTGAACTCTGCTTAGAAGGGGACCATCTGGAATTAAAAGAAGGGAAGGTTATTGGGGAATCGGAGCAATTTGTAGTGGAGGGGCATTCTCTTCACGCCGATCTCAAAAATGGAGATTTTTCTGACCTCCATTTAGGTGATGGGGTGACATTGACCCACCGATTAACTAAAGGGGGGGAGCCGATCCAGACAGGCGTGGCAGAATATCTCGATATCGATCTCAATAACCGGGAAGGGCTTCTTTCGGGGATAGGGGATGAACGGGCCCATTTTGTCGATAAGACTCACGGTGTCGTCATGGATGTTGATGCGCTCTTTTTCCGGTTTGATGAAGAGGGTGGTATTGAAGGAATTGAAGGACGCGGGGAGATGAGTATCTCAACAATGAAAGGGGAGAAAAAATGAGTCTGAAAGTGGAAGGATTGGTCAAACGTTTTGGCCACAGACTTGTTGTCGACACATTATCTTTTGAGGTAGCCAGGGGCGAGGTCGTCGCTTTGCTAGGTCCTAACGGGGCTGGAAAAACAACCGCTTTCTACATGACGATGGGGCTCATCCGGCCCGATAGCGGTCGTGTGATTTTTTTAGGTGAAGATGTCACACAGCTCCCCATCCATGAGCGGGCAAGCCTTGGAATGGGTTATCTTGCTCAAGAGCCCTCTATTTTTCCAACACTGACAGTAGAGCAGAACATATTATTAGTTTTAGAAGCACAACCTCTATCAAGAAAAGAACGGAAAAAAAGATTAGAAGAACATTTAGAAGAATTACATTTGACCGGTCTGGCTAAAAAACGTGCCGGAACATTGTCTGGAGGGGAGAGACGTCGTCTTGAAATCACCCGTTCTCTTGTGACAAGGCCCTCTTTTCTTCTCTTGGATGAACCCTTTGCCAATATCGACCCCAAATCGATTGCCGATGTGAAAGCATTGATTGCCCACCTCTCTGAGCGGGGCATTTCGGTCCTTATCACCGACCATAATGCTCGAGAAATTCTTTCCTGTGTTGATAGGAGTTATATTGTCGAAGGGGGAAGGGTCCTGCTGTCTGGTACCCCACAAGAGTTGATCGCAAATCCTATTGCTCGACGGGCCTATCTCGGCGAAGATTTCACCCTATAAAATGAAAAACAAAGAAAATAACAGGATGGACACGATGAAGCTTCGCCTTACAATATTTATTAATGGCCGAAGGCTATCCTGTCCATCATGTCCATCCTGCTATTTTTATATTCAAAACGACATGTATTAGTTTGCAGTCTATTTAAGCCAGAAACTTTGACCAGCTTTGATGTCGTCGTTTTCTCTGGCGTAGGTGGCAGCGATATCTGCGATGACGAGATAACGTCCATATCCCATTAAGGCGGCAATCGCTCGAGCAAGTGACAATGCTCCACTTACTTTGTCTCCTTTATAAAATAAATCGTATCCGCCAGAAACAAGCTGAAAAGTGGCGCTGAGCTTGACTGTGGACTCATGCAAATCGAGTAGGCGTAAAACCAAAAACGCTGCCTGCGCTATTTTTACGAAAAGGGGGTTGACCTCTGAGTTCACTTTTGCCCCAAGGTCAGCTATAATAGTTCTACTAGAAGGGTCCAAAGGCTTGTTTGAGATCCCTTTTATAAAATGGGCAATTTCTGGAGTTGTAGGTATGCCAACTGGCGGTAATGTGATTAAATGCATCTGATCCTCAGTTTAAATTTTATATTATATTAAACTGTTGATTGAGATTCAACCTATTTGTCATTACTTAATGTGTTGGGAAAAAAGCTTTGATCTCAACGAGGGCATTATCAGCAGAATCTGAACCATGAACGGCGTTGGCTTGGACTGAAGTGCCATAGAGAGAGCGGATTGTACCGGCAGCGGCTTTTTTAGGATCGGTGGCACCAATCAAGTCTCTTGCTTTTTGGACAGCGTTGTCCCCTTTGAGGACGAAAGCTACCACAGGACCTGAAGTGACATAATTGACCAGCTCCCCGTAAAAGGGGCGGCTGGCATGGACACTATAAAATTTTTGCGCTTCTTCTTTTGAAAGGCGAACCATCTTCAGATCGACGATTTCTAACCCATTTTTTTCATAGATGGCCAAAATGTCGCCGATATGGTGTTGTTTTACCGCATCAGGTTTGATCATCGAGAAAGTTTCCTCTCCAAACATTGGAGAGGCAAATAACATCAAAAGAAGAAGCAAGCGCATCAGTGGCATCCGCAAGAGTGGTTACCGCAACCTTTTTGAGGCAATTTCAACGCATAACGTGGAGCACACACTTCGTCTTCAGCAAAGAAAAAGTCGATTTCAGTTTCTGCGTTTTCAAGCGAATCAGAACCGTGTACAGCGTTCTCATCGATAGAAGCTGCAAAGTCTGCTCTGATAGTGCCTGGGGCTGCTTTTTTAGGATCGGTTGCACCCATTAAATCTCTGTTTTTCATGACAGCATTGTCCCCTTCTAGAACAAGGGCTAAGATAGGGCCAGAAGAGATGAAAGCAGTCAGGTCGCCGAAGAAAGGGCGTTCTCTGTGGACAGCGTAAAACGCTTCAGCTTCTTTTTTAGTCATCTGCAACATTCTAGCTGCGGCAATTCTCAATCCAGCTTTTTCAAACCGGCTCAGAATTTCGCCAATCTTATTTTTCTCGACTGCGTCGGGTTTGATGATGGAGAGGGTTTGCTCTTTTTTCATGGTAAATAATCCTTAAAATTAAATTACTTACAAGGATACCCTACCTCAAGAGTTTTCTTCAATGGCGGGCTAGTTTGAGCCATTCCCGCTGTGCCTCCTCGACGATCTTCTGGAATCTTTTCGTCGATTTTACCTCCATTTTTCGAAGTCCATATATACCAGCATCTAGTTGAAATGCGCAATTTCAACTAGATGCTGGTATATCTTAATAAGGTATCAGACTTCGAAAAATGGGGGTAAACTCGCCTGAAAATCTCCCGAATCTCCTCGAGGATTTCACAGCGGGAATGGCTCAGCTTTTGGCTAGGGCAGCCACTGTATCTGCTTTCCTTGCCAGGTCCCGATCGACAGGCTGCTGTTACAGAAGCATCACTCCATACATTGATTGCACTCTCAAGCATATCGATCAGACTATAGAAGGGGAGTATGACTCCCATTAATGTAAGTGGCACGTTCATCGCTGCAAGAAGAGCCGAAGTCAGGAAGAAACAGCCCATCGGGACGCCGGCGTTGCCAATGGCGGCAATTGTTGCCAATACAATCCAGATCAACATTTCACCATAAGAGAAGGCAATGCCGTGGCTCATTGCCACAAAAATAACTGTAGTAAAGATAAAGGCTGCGCAACCATTCATATTGATGGTGGTACAGAGAGGGAGCGAGAAGTTGGCCACCTTAGGGTCGATTTTCGCTTCCCCTTCGGCACATCGGAGTGCAACAGGGAGTGCCGCGCTGGAAGACTTTGTAAAGAAAGCCATGGTCAAAGCGGGTAACATCGCCTTAAATAATTTTACTGGGCTGACACCTCTCCATTTTAAAAAGAGTGGAAGGACAACAAAAGCCTGCACAATGTTAGCCAGTACAACGCACAAAAGGTAAAGACCAAGACGTTCAATCTCCACCCCTTTCTTTAGGTCGACAACAAACAGTGTGATAAACCCAAAAATAGCAAAAGGGATCAGGCGGATGAGGGCAGTGCATAAATGCATGACGGCTGCATACAAAGCATGGAAAACTTCGTGCAGCTTCTTTCTTTGCTCTCCAGGTATCGAAAGGAGCGCTAAACTAAGGAGAACAGCCAGGATCAAAACCCCGATGACCTGGTTTTCTAAAAAGGGTTCTACTAAATTGCTAGGAACCATTTTGATGAGGTAGTCGGTATAATGGAAGCTTGCGGCTTCAGGTGCAGTATCTCCCACTTCTGGGATGGCCGCTGGCTGTATGGTGATAAAAAGGATCATGGCAACAGTTGCAGCAAGCACTGTCGTCAAAATAGTGTACCGGACTACGCGGGATCCAATATGTTTTGCCGACTCCAGGCTATCCATACCCGATGCAGTAGAGACAATCGACAGAAAGATAATGGGCAGGCTCAAAAGCTTCAAAAAGCGGATAAAGAGTTCTGAGATAAAAGTTGCGATGCTAACGATGATCGGATCTCCCCACATCCCTGCACAGATGCCAAGGCCAATAGCTACAAAAAGCCAAAGTGAGCGGTTTTTAATAGGAGGTGCACAGCACGATTGGTGAGATGAGGTCATATGTCCTTTATTGTAACTTGAGTTAATCTAACTTTTAAAGATTGAAGTTCCAATACGTAACAAAGTTGCCCCTTCATCCATGGCAATTTGCCAATCGTTCGACATCCCCATCGAAAGATGGTAGAGCGGGGTGTTGGGAAACGCTCTTTGAAAAAGCCGGTCACGCAGTAAACGTAAATCTTTAAAACAGGATCGGATGATCTGCTTATCCTCAGTTAAAGGAGCCATGGTCATCAACCCCAAAATTCTAACTGAGCTTAAGTTTTTACAATCATTCCAAACCTGTTCCCACTCATAAGGGGTCGAGCCCTTTTTTGTCTCTTCTCCTGATGTATTAGATTGCAAAAGGACTTCAGTGATGACCCCAGCTTGCTCGCTTCTAGAGTTAATTCCCTCTAGAATTTCATAGGAATCTACAGATTGGATGAGGGCAAAATGGTTAATCAATTTAGGAATTTTTTTAGTTTGGATCGGACCTACCATATGCCATCGGATGTCGGAGGGGAGTTGCTCTTTTTTTTCAGCCCATTCGGAGATCGAGCTTTCTCCAAAATCGCGACAGCCAGTCGAATAGACCTGCAGAATTGCTTCGACCGAAGCCCCCTTGGAAATTGCCACAAGGGTGATGGGGTAGGGGGCATGGTTCATCCTAAATTCAGTGATTTGTTCTTCAATCTCGAGGTACCTTTCTCTACAATTCATTAAAACACCATAAAATTAGGAACAGGATAGGCAGGATCGCCTGCGGCGGCAGGATAAGCTCCGTCTTTTATCATATTATTCTGTTAGCTGTTTTTTTTATTTTTTTAGTGGCTTCGCCTATGCGGAGCACCTAATTTGAGAAAAGTTTTGTTATCCCATACGCATCAACTTAAGAAACACCAATTTCTCAACAATCTGTTAAAAGCAAATTACTTACAAAGAAACGTTTAGAAATCAATTTAGTCAAAAACGGCTTAAATCTTCGAAGAAAGGCCCAAGATTACTCTCTGTGCTCTCCGTGAGCTCTGTGGTGATCTTTTTTTTATTTTTTACCACAGAGCTCACAGAGAGCACAGAGAGAGGATTTTGAATTGCCCCTTCTAGAATAATCGACTCTGATATTCTACTCTTTTTTTATTCCATCTATTTGCGGTTAATTAGCTTAGCATCTACCTCTAGGCTTAGGTTGATGCGTATGCCTGCCTATCCTGCTATTTTTTATTGTGCTGCTCAAAATGATTTTAATCGTGTCATTATTCCAGGCTTTTAGGGGGGCCGAAAAGGACTTGGGAAATAAGCAGAGCCCGTTTGTCGGGCATTTTTGCTATCATTTTTGCTACACGCGATTCTGTGAGGACTATTTTCCCTGGTGTGGTTGCAACATGTATTGCTGGGAAAGAGGTGGCGGCATGGGGTTTAGGAGGAGGAGGAGGTGAAAGTTGCTCTGCTTTTTCCACTTCGTCTTCCTCCTCCTCTTCTTCTTCTTCAATTTTTTGTTCTTCTTCCGGTTCTACTTCGACACCCATTTGTCGGAGAACCTCTTTTAGCCGACGCTCTTTTTCGGCATATTTAACAGGGTCTTTCGCTTTTTCCCTTTTAGCCAGAGCATCTCTTGTGAAAAGGTAGACCACACCGATGAGACTAGCGACAAAACCGACCCACTCAACAAAGCTCATTATTTCCCTTTAGGCTCTTCTTTCCCTAAAGAGGAACGCATTTCGGTATCAGACTGCAAGTTTTGGAACTTAAGATTGTCGTAATAACCAATCCGACCCTGTTTTAAAGCTTCTGCCATCGCAAGGGGAACTTGAGCCTGGTTTTCCATCACTTTAGCTTCCATCTCTTTGATCGAAGCGATGAATTCTTGCTCTGCAGCTACAGCCATGGCGCGCCGTTTTTCAGCTTCCGCACGGGCGATTTCCATGTCAGCTTGCGCTTTTTTAATACGGAGTGTCGCACCGATGTTTTCACCCACATCAATTTCAACGATATCGATCGAAAGGATCTCAAAAGCTGTTTGGGAATCGAGCCCCTTTTTCAAACACTCTTTCGAAATGGTTTGGGGTGATTCTAAAACTTCTAGATAGGTATCTGCTCCACCAATGGCACCGACAATCCCTTCACCGACCCGTGCGATGATCGTCTCTTCAGTTGCACCACCAACTAACTGAACGATGTTGGTTCTGACTGTTACACGAGCGCGGCAAAGGAGTTGGATCCCATCTTTTGCGACACCAGCCATGTAAGACCCTTTGCCTGTCCCATGCTGAGGAGGGCAATCGATCACCTTTGGGTTTACCGATGTTTTAACCGCTTCTCTTAAGTCGCGTCCTGCCAAGTCGATCGCAGTGGCCCGTTTCCAGTCGAGGGGGATATTGGCTTTGTCAGCTGCAATCATCGCTTCAACGACCGCAATGACATTACCACCGGCTAAGAAGTGTGTTTCCAAGTCGGCTACACCGATTTGTTTTAACCCTGCTTTGAACGAGTTAATACGGGCTGTGACAATCACACGAGGTGGAATCTTCCGCAGGCTCATCCCGATGATATTAAAGAAAGGGATCGGTGTTCCAGAGACAAAGGCTTGGAACCAAAGGCTGATGAATTTGCCGACAATGCTGATGAGCAGTAGGGCAATGATGCCCCCGACGATGATTAGAAGATAAAGTTCAGGTGCCATGGGTGATTTTCCTTACGATGTAGTGTGTGCCTTCGCCTCCGACGATTTTGACCGGAGTTCCATTAGAAAGAAAGCCCTGATCAGAGCTTGCTTGAACCACTTGATTGTCAATTTGAACCTTGCCTGTCGGGCGAAAATCTGAAAGTGTCACACCTGTTTTCCCGATTAAAGAGCGGTCGAGATGAGAGGCATAATACCCTTCTTGTGTCTTGTCGAGCATCAGAGTGTTTTCTTTCCCTGTTCTCCTGATCAATCGGAGGGAAAGTTTAACAACCAACACAATGCAGAGAATAGCGCCCAGAGTAAAAAGGAGAAGTTCGACAGGAGTTGCTTCGGCTCCGTAGCTAAAGAAGCTAAAAAAAAGGAGGATCGCTCCGGCTACTGCAAAAGCTCCGCTTGGGAGAAAAAATTCCAAGAATAAAAGGAGTAAGGCAAAACCGAGTAGGAGATAAGGGAGGATCATTTTTCACTCCTCACAAAAAGGCGGGCCCCTTCAATCCTTTCGACCACCACTTTTTGTCCTGCAGGGATGAAATCTCCTGCACTTTGTGCGTCATACGGGGTTCCATCAATATCAATTCTTCCTGAAGGGCGAAGTGGAGAGACGGTAGTACCCATTTTCCCTAGCAAGCTGTCATATTCTGTTCCTCCGGCTGTATAACCCTCTTGACCGCCTTGGAGGACAAATTTTTGGAGGGGATTAAACCTTCCAGGAAACCAAAAGGCTAGCGCTACCAGTAATAAAACACCAAGGAGAAGGGTACAAAAGAACCAGGCCAATCGCATCATCACTTCGCCGCCACCAATTTCCCAGCTGATCGGGTCAAAGGTTACCTTTTCAAGGCCAGGGACAACAAGACCTAGCAATCCAGCTATCATTAAGATCACTCCGAAACTGCCAAGAATCCCAAAAGTGGGAAAAAAGAAAAGGTCGATGAGCAGAATAGCAATGCCACCTAAAAGCAAGACAATTTCAAGCCAAGAACCTATCTCGAAGGCAAAACTAGAAAGTCCCAATAAAAAGAGGCAGATGATAGCCACAGCCCCAGGAAGGGTGGCACCTGGTGTGGTGAACTCTAAGTAAAGGCCTAGCATGACCCCAAGCATTAAGATGGAAGCGACGGCTGGCGTCATCAAAAGGGCAAAAAAACGGGATCTAACATCCATGTGGTAAGCATGGATTTCGGACCCTTTGATATTTGCAAAAAAGGGATAGACGGCAAACACCGTTTTGCTCAAAGGCCAGATGCCCGATTCTTTTTCCTGAGGAGTGATCTGGGGTAACTTAGCTGCGGTAAAGAAAAGGTCTGCCACACCATAGGTCATCATCTCTTTAGCTGTCAGTGTTAGTAATTTCCCTTTCGGTGAGATGACAATATCGGTCGGTAGAATCTCTTCATTGCTATTTAGCTTCAGAAAATGGTCGCCCCGCTTCACAAGCAAAATGTCTTTATCTACCATTGCTTCGGCTATGAAAGGATCCCGTCCAAAGTAGGTAGCTTGGTTTGCAAAAGTGATCCTGAAAGCGGAGTTCACTTTTTCAGATGCAGAGGTCATCTCGCCAGTTTGTGAAGCTAAAACAGGCTCTGCAGCCCCCATAGCCCCATCTTGAACAACAGTGATGAATCGGCAGGCATAGGAGATGAGCGCCCCTGCTGACATGGCCCAGTTATCAATATAAGCAACAACAGGAATGCCAAATTGGGTGTCGAGCTCTTTAAGCGCATCGCAAATTTGCATTGCAGCCAAAGTTTCTCCACCCGGTGTATTGATTTTCAAAATGACAAAGATCGGTTTAGTTTCTTTGAACTTTTCGACCGCTTGGTGGATGTAGAGCCACGTTGCATTATTAATAGATCCGGCCTTGTCATCGATCTCCATGTAACCGATGTTATTTTCTCCTTCAGATCGAGGGTGAATTGATTCTTGAAGCCGTTGCTCTAAGTTAGGAGCGGCCTCGTAGTTCAACGTCAAGAAAATCGAAAGGAGCAGTGCAATCATGATAGTGTCTCTAGGAAATCAATAACCTGATCTCGCGTATAAGCCAAGTGTTTCTCTTCATGGGCACTCGACACAAACCAAGCCTCGCAGTGGAGGGGAGGGGCCAATATCCCTTTGTTGAACAAGGTTTGGAAAAATCTTGCGAAAATGGCTAAATCAAGTTCCATTACATCTTGGAAGTTCGAAACCCTTCTCTTACCAAAAAAGATTGTAAAAAGGGAGCCAATTTGCACTAAAGAGGCGTTGAGATTTCTTTTTCGGATGACCTCTTCGATAGGCTGCGTCAAAAAGAGTGTTTTTTCTTCGAGCTCTTCGTAAAAGCCAGGCCGTTCTGCAAGTTCTAGAGTGGCAAGCCCCGCTTCAAGGGCAACTGGGTTTCCAGAAAGAGTTCCAGCTTGGTAGACAGACCCAATCGGTGCAAGGGTATCTAATATCTCTTTTCTTCCTCCTACTGCTGCTGCAGGGAATCCTCCGCCGATGATTTTTCCAAAACAGGTAAGATCTGGCTTGATCCCAAATAGTCCTTGAGCACCTTGTAGGCCCCCAATACGGAATCCTGTGATCACCTCGTCAAAAATCAAAAGGGCCTCCTCTTCGTCGCAAAGACGGCGAAGATGGGCTAAAAAGCCAGGTATTGGAAGAACAACCCCCATGTTTGCGGCAATCGGCTCTAAAATGATGGCGGCAATTTTTCCTTTTAGAAGGGGGTGGTTGAAGGCAAGTTCTACAGCTTTGAAATCGTTGAAGGGCAAAATAACTGTTTTTTCCAAAACTTCTTGGGGAATCCCTTTAGAACTGCTCGTCGGTGTCAAACCGGTCAACCCAGATCCTGCTTGCAGCATCAAAGCATCCACATGGCCATGGTAATGGCCAGCAAATTTGAGGATCACCTCTTTACCGGTGAAACCACGAGCCATTCTTAAGGCGGTCATGGTCGCTTCTGTGCCAGAAGAGACAAAGCGCAGTTTTTCAATCGAAGGGACAAGGGAGGTGATTTTGTCAGCGATCGCCTTTTCGACAACCGAGGTCATCCCAAAAGATGTCCCTTTTTCCATCCTTTTTTTAACCCTATCGATGATGAATGGGTGGGCATGGCCATGAAGCAGAGGGCCCCAAGACCCTACATAGTCGATATAGTCATGTCCGTCTACATCGGAGATCATGGCTCCTGCCCCTTTTTCGACCACGATGGGCAGTTGTCCCATCTTTTGGAAAGAGCGGATAGGGGAGTTGACCCCTCCAGGTATTTTCTCGCAGAGAGAAAGGTAAAATTCTTTTGATAGAGGGCGATCTAAAGTTTCCATAGGCCACTGTTTATAACCTGAAAGGCCCTTAAGGGAAAGGGTACCGTTTCCTCGGCTTTGACAATTTTTGAACTCATCTTTGGAGAAAGCTCCTCTCAAGGCTTCATCCAAAAATTGTACAAAGCCGAGGATTCATATAGATTTGATGTTTTATCGGGATAGTTGATTGTAATTTGCTCATTTATTCCGTTTAATTTAAACTTTCCGTTTAATAATTTTATTGTTGGAGAAGTAATGGATATTTTTGTTAAATCACCTGAAGAGGCGATGGAAGCCTTTAGCCGTTTTGAAGCAGAAAACGAATTTGCTTGCGTATCGGCTGTTCCAACCATGGCCTATCAAGAGATTGCAAAGCAGTTCTTAGTCAGAGCTGAGCCAGAAATGGGGACCAATTTAAAAGATAAAGTTGTTGTTGCCTATACAGGCGATAAGGGCGCTCCAAAAACAGTGGGTGAGCTTTTTGCCAAATTTCATATCCGAGACCACGAAAATGTCCGCCGTTTGGTCGACCCTTTACTCATCCCTGCAAAGCGAAATTTCGACGGAGGTTGGGAACAATTTGTGAACACCCATTCTTTTAAAGATAGTGATTATAGCGATTTTGGAAAGGTTGAAAAGTTGTTAGAAACTAAAGGCATTCGTTTCAGCGGGGTAATGGATGATCTCATAGATCAATGTCCTGCCTTGAACGGTTACCAGCCGTCAGTTTTGACAGTGATCACCGCAAAACACAAGGGCGATGTCGATGGCCTGATCTATGAATCCTTGCCAAATGGCTTACCAGGAAAGGGTGGAGAGTTGCGAGTTTTGGGCGAGCCTCTTCTAACCTCTGAAAAAGTTCAAGTTCATAGGATTATCCTGATCGATCAGAAAAGCATGACTGCTTATATCGCTAAAGTTAAGCAGGCGTTCGACAAGTTATTCAAAAATTTAGACAACAAATGTTCCGTGCTAAAATCGAAGTTGGCAAGCCACGCCCCTGCAGAAGAAATAGCCACGAGATATTTGAGCCTCCATCAATTGGATAAAGCATACAAATGGGCCTTAGATTGCAAGAATCCTACGACTCGTTTGGAACTTTTAAAGTTCATTGCAGCCCAATGGCTAGAAGATGGAGAGATCGAAAAGGCAAAAGATCTGATTTTTTCTTTCCCCGATAGCAAAGACAATGTCAATTTTCTTGGTCAGTTAGTGATTCAAAGCCTTGTTTTTAAAAATAGCACTGTTCCTGTCGATCAAATCTTAGAAGAGATACCAAATGGAGATCAAAAGAACATGATCCTTTTCCAATTAAGGGAGTTTTCAGGGGATCATGAGAAGTATTCACCCGATCCTCGATATAGCATGAATATCTATGACGATTATCTGCTCGATTTAGACTTGAATGAAAAAATGTTTTTTCAAATGTTAAAAATGAAGCCCTAGGAACAGGATCTTTAGGCTACTGTTTATACCAGCATCTAGTTGAAATTGCGCATTTCAACTAGATGCTGGTATATAACCTGAACGGCCCTTAGCGGAAAGGGGAGAGAAGAGGTCGGTTTATAAATATTAATAATAATTACATATTGAATTAATCATGGCGAGTTAAAATTATTCTATACTTTTAAATAAAAGGAGAAAGAATGAGTTTCCCAATCATCGCAGCAGGAGCAGGAGCACTTTTAGGCGGATCATCGGCTGGTGCAAGCGCAGTGGCTTTATTAAAAACAGAGAACGGGTTTAAGGCGCTTGACTACTTAGCAGGGTCGCCAGAGCTTACTGGGATGAACAGACTGCCTTTGACAATGTTGATCGCATCTGCGGCTGTTTTAACAGCGACTGCTGGTGGTGCGCTTTTAGGAGCTACTGCTGTTTCTCAGCTAGCTGCTGCAATTTTATAATATTCTCTAATCGTTTCTTCTAGCCGCGGGTCACTAACAGGTGATCCGCATTTTTTTTCCCTCTTCATCCTGTTATTTTTTTAATTTTTAATTTAGAATTCTTCGCTTTAAAGGAGAATTGATGATGGACGTTTATATCACATCCCCAGCGGACGCCTTAGGTGCATTTGAAAGGCTAAGTGAGGGCAATGAATTTGTTTGTGCAACAGCTCAACCTGAAGAGTTTGTCGCCTACCATGAAATTGCAAAACAGGTTTTACTCCGTTCAAGACCGGAGGTCGATTTAAGTCACAAGGTAGTCCTCCGTTATCCCCATGATCAAGCGCCCAAAAGTGAAAGCGAGCTGTTTAGACGGTTTCGCCCCTTTGAAGATTTCGACACCAAATCTGATGTTATTTCTAATTTTCTGATTGCTGCAAGTCCAAGTTTAGAACAAAAGGAGCCCAATGAATCTGCTTGGGGTATTTTTGTGGATCCAGAACGTGGGGATCATGACATCGATATCATGTTGCAAACAATTTTTTTCAGAGAAAAAGTCCCTTTTAGGCTATTCACAAAAGCAATCGATTCTCTGATTGAATCTGTCCCAACTTCAGGTGTTGGTGGAGTGATCACTGTTATGACTGCAAAGCATAAAAAAGATGTTGTAGATTTTGTCTACGATTCTTTGCCTTATGGGCTTCCTGGAGAGGATCTTAACAATCCACAGTTGAGAATCCTTGCATCGCCACTTCTCACATCAAGGGAAGTAAAAATGCACCGGGTGCTTCTTATTGAGGAAACAGCACTTACTGCCTACGCACAAAAAGTTGAAGAGGTCGTTGCTAATATTTTTAATCGAAGGGACTTGATTCTGAAAGCATTGGATAAGATGATTCTAGATGGGGCTTCTGCTGAACAGATCGCAAGAAAATGTTTGGAACATTGCGACGCCGATCGTGCCTTCTCTTGGGTTTTAAAGTGTGATGAGAGTGTCAGGTACGAACTTTTCAAACATTTGGCGCTCCTTTGGTTTGAATTTGGTGAGCTTGAAAAAGCAAGAGAAGTGATTTTCTCCATTCCTGAAGGCTACAAGGGTAGAGAAAAATGTCTTGGCCAGTTGGCTATTGCATACCTTGGATGGAGAATGTCAGATAGGCCGTTAGCACAAATCCTAGATAAAATGGCAGATGGAGACGAAAAAAATGCAGTTCTTCTGTTTGCAAGATCATTTACTGGGAACAAGGAGAAATATTGTCCTCACCCTGATTATCTCCAAGATCTTGAGGAAGTGTGGGATGTTCTTGAGACAGATTTAGAGTTGGATGATGAGGAGCTAGAAGACGATCAGGATACCGAAAGGGCACAGTTGCAGTCTGTTATCTCCTCCAATACCTGATTTAGATGCGAGCGCAACCTCAACAGACATTCTAACTTAAGGGTAGATCATGAACCGTTTTTTCCTTTTTCTTTTAGCCACCTCTCTTCTTGTTGGAGAGGTGATCCCAACAAGAACATTGGAAGTGATCGATAACCATGAGGTCGATAGCGATACCTGGGTCGTTTTCGATGTTGATATGACCTTGGTTATTCCTAAGGACCCAATCCTCTGGGGAGGGTCGTATGATGTCTTTGTTGCTCTGGCCAAAAAAGCCATCCCAGATTTTGATGAGAAGAGCCGTACCCATTATAGAAATATCATACTCGATCAAGCCGAATGGGAGCTGATCGACCCCAAATCGCCAGAGCTTATCCGCTCGCTTCGAAAGAAAGGTGCGACAGTTGTAGCCTTGACGGCTTTGGAATATGAGCTTTCAGACTGGCGAGTTGCTCAACTAGAGGGTTTAGGATTTGATTTCGGCGAAGGGCCAAAAGCAGATCATCCGTGCTATAAAAAAGGGATCCTTTTCTCTGATGAAACGCCAAAAGGGGAAGTTTTGGTCTCTTTTTTCAACCATTTGGGGGTAAAGCCGAAGAAGGTGATCTTTTTTGATGACTCTCTTAAATTTATAAAATCGGTCGAATCGGAACTTGAAAAAGCCGGTATTCCCGTTACAAGTTATTACTACGAAGAAGTGGACCACAGACCGATCCAATTTGTCCCTGCTTTGGTTCGGGAAAAAATGCGCATCTTATTCGAAGAAGGGAGATGGCCCACCAACTAATGGACATCAATATTTTGATCTCCTTTGGTTATTCTAAGCTTTTGACGTTGATGATGCCTCTTCAAAAATGTTAGACTCACATATTCCATGGATAAACTGTTTCAGCTAGCCTTAAGCTTTTTTCTCATTGCCAACCCGATTGGGAATATCCCGACTGTTGTTGCATTGGTGAAAGATTTTCCGTTCCAGCAACAACGGAAAATTGTCCTGCGCGAGTCGATTTTCTCCTTTATTGTAGCTATTAGTTTTCAATTTGTCGGTGCAGAGCTGCTTAATTATCTCCACATCGAAACCGACACTGTTAGCATCACGGGTGGTTTGCTACTGATGTTAGTAGCTCTGGGAATGATTTTTCCTAAGGACGAACCAAAAGAGACCCTGGCACTTAAAAGAGAGCCTTTTTTGGTCCCTATTGCTACCCCAATTATCACTGGTGGGGGTGTCATGTCGGCCATTATGATTTATTTGAGCGACACTCACGATCCTCTTTTAGTTAGTTCTGCCCTTGTCTTAGCTTGGTGTGGGGTGATCCCAGTGATGCTCCTTTCACCCTATTTAAAGAAGCTTTTGGGTGATCGGGGATTGCTTGCTTTGGAACAGTTTATGGGGATGGTCCTTGCCCTATTGTCCATGCGATTGCTTGTGCAAGGATTTAGAATCTTTTTAACGGGGAGTTAGCCGTGGGTTTGTGTTTTGGAACCATGTTCCTCACCCTTTTTTTGATGATCGACTCAGTCGGAAATACCTCTTCTTTCCACGAAGTGCTTAAAGGGGTACCTCCCGCACGCTATTGGAAAGTTCTATGCCGCGAGCTGTTGATCGCTTTAGCTTTCATGTTGTTGATCAATCAATTGGGTAGCCCTATTCTGACCCAGTTAGAGGTATCTGAAATCACTGTAAGGCTGACCACAGGCTTGATTTTATTGCTATCAGCTCTTTGGGTTCTATTTGCCTCCCCACGCAACATTCGGCAAAGGGTGAAACCTGAAGAGAACCCTTTTATCGTTCCCCTTGCAATCCCAATTATTGCCTCTCCTGCTGTACTAGCAACCATCATGCTCTATTCCCATATTTCAGAGGATTATAGCTGTAGAATACTTGCCATAGTGTTTGCTTGGGCACTCTCTTCTATTGTGTTACTCCTCAATAGACGGGTTGTCCGTTTGTTGGGGCAAAATGGACTGTTGGCTCTAGAAAGGTTGCTTGCTTTGATTTTGGTGATGCTTGCCATCCAGCAAATGCTATTGGGTATTGAGCTCTTTCAGAAAACCTTTTTGTCCAAGTGACTTTCTCTGTAGCCCTTCAAGTCGCCTATCAAGGCACACACTATTTCGGATGGCAAAAAACGGCTGAAGGCCCCTCTATAGAGGAAGAACTTGGAAAGGCTATTGCTCACATCTTCCATATCGAACCCATTTTGCAGGCAGCAAGCCGTACGGATAGGGGAGTCCATGCTTCAGGGCAAATTGTCCAGTTTTTCGTTGATAAATCCTTTGAACCGAAAAGGCTTTTGTTAGGTTTAAACGCCCTTTTACCTCCAGACATCCGGGTATTGAAAGTGACGCAGTGTGCTGAAACCTTTCATCCAACATTAGATGCAGTAGGGAAAGAGTACCTCTACCATTTGTCTTTAGGCCCTACTGCTCATCCTCTCTATCGTCATATGGCCTGGCATGTGCCTAAGTTTCTTTTATCTGAAGAGGTGACACTAGCCATCCCTTTGCTGACAGGCACTCGCGATTTCAAAGCTTTTTGCAATTTTCGAAAAGATCTTAATTATGAAACAACAATCAGAACCCTACAATCGATCGAAATTTTCGAGGAGGGGCCCCTTTTAACCATCTCCTTGAAGGGGGACCATTTCCTTTATAAGATGGCCCGTAATGTCGTCGGTCTTCTTGTGCAGATTGGGGAGGGGAAGTTTCCCTTAACAGGTGTTCCTGCTTTATTCGAGCGCGGGGACAGAGCGGAAGGGGCCATGACTGCCCCTGCACATGGCTTGATCTTGCACCAAGTTTTTTATCGCTAACCCTTTTTTAATAAAAGTCACTCACCTTCAAAGATCTACGCCATTAACATTGTTTAAATAAATTTATTCTAACAATGATTTATGGCCAATAGAATCGATAAAACTACAACTTTACCTGAACTCAACAACTTATCGATAGATAAAGCGGTCTTTTTCCTTCCAGCGATCGACGAGATGGTGACCGCTTTTCAAAGTTATTTAAGAGTCGAAGACAATATTTACCTAAAGCAAAATACTCCTAAAAATTTAAAGATCGCTTTTATCAATGAGCAGAGGCAAGGATTTGTCATCCGAGTTGAGGATTGCCTTGAACGGTTGAAAATGTTTACAAAATCTCCGATTTATCAGGAGGTTAAACAAGCTGTCGATCAAACAAGGCAGGTAAAAGACCCCCCTTCGGAAGCGCACTATTTAGAAGATACTTTTCAACATTTGAAAGCTTTGTCCGGTAAATTACATGAGTACCGTTCTAGTAAGCGGGAAAGGATAATATCGTTGAAGGCCGATGAAAAGTTCTATCACGTAGCTTCTGATAAGTTACAAAGTTTCATCAATGGGTCGTTCATTTTTATCAAACAAGATAGCGAGCCAAGTGAAAAGCCGAAAACTTTGCTGAGTACTTTTGTAAGCAAAGCCAAAAAGTTTTTAAGTCGAATAGTCGGTGGTGGTAAGTCGGAAGTCGTTGTTGATAAAAGAGGGAAAATCTTGCATTTTCTCAAGATTTGGTCGAATCTATTTGAAGATTTATTGCGGAAAAGTAAAAAAGAAGGTGTTTCTTCAATTCATTTAGAGTCTTTTAAAAGAAGCGTGATAGACAAAATCAGTGGCGAAAATGGCCTTATCCCAAGTCTTAGTCGGACCGAATTGAATCCTAGCTCTTATGAAAAAATCAACCAAACAGTCAGTGATCTTCAAAAATATTTAAACTCAGTCAACAAATCAGAAGTTATTTTGAGAGACGCCTTAGAGCAAGCCCAAAAGATCATTTAGGCTCAAACGCTAAAGCGGAGTTTAAATTATTTGCCTAAATAATGATGTTTATATTCATTAGTAATCCCGTTCCCACTTGAGCATGAACTTCGCTTCGGCGTCGTCTCCTACTTCCCCTTGCGCTTTAAAATGGTGGGGGAATTTGGCTACGACTGCAGCTTGATTTGGGCCATCCGTCACACTTTTCTTTAGGCAGAAATAAAGGCTAGGGAGGATGTATTTTCCCACTTCAAGAGACAAACTTTCTTCTTCGGCACCCGATATCTCAATCCTGTCGATCCCAAGGGTCGATTTGAATTTGTCCAGAAGTGATACCTCGCTTGGTGTGGTATCCAGTTTAATGGCGTTTTCAGCCAAGTCTGTGAATTCCTCACCCCCAGTTCCTCTGTTGAGAAGGATGTAAGAGAGGATCTCCTTAGTTGGTTTGGGAGGATTCGATCTAAAAGCAATCTCTGGGCTTTTAAGGGACCCTTTTAAGATGATTTCGACCTTTAAATCTTCCACTTCTTGTTTTGCAGTGATGTAAAAAGTCGTTTTTGAACCTGGTTCGCCCTGAAATAAAATCACCCCATCGGTCGATTCAAAGTTTTTTCCATTGAAGTTGAAGTTGGCGCTAACAAGGGCCCCTTTTCCAAAAAGGAGAGGGGAGTCGGTGGTCCCTTGTAAAGTGGTATTTCCTCGCCATTCAGATTTGAAAATACCGCTTGAGACCTGTATCCCTGACTGAAAATCGATGTTCAGATCCCAGGTTAGTTTCCAGGGAATTCTTTCTTCTTCAGGTTGGATTTTTTCGTAAACAATATCGAGCTTCTGAAAAAGGAGAGGTGTTTTTTCGGGTAGACGGATTGTCGACTCATCTATTTTTAGCTCACCTTCAAAGATGCCCCCATCTCTATTACCAGACAGACGGATACGGCCAGTTGCTCGTGCAAGCGCATAATCTAAATGGATCACTTCACCCCGTTTAGACTCTAGATAGAGGACAAAGGGGATGTCTTTATTGATGGTTAATTCCCCTTCTCCTAAAATTATCCCTCCCGCTTTATCGACAGCTCGTAATCCCAAGATTTGCACATTTGTTCCGTTTAGCAGAAAATCAGTTTCCATTTCGCGGTAAAGCATTCCTGTGACCAGATCTTCGTATACCCCTTTTCTCAAGGTCAGTTTTCCTTCGAAATGAGGATCGAGGACAGTTCCTTTGACTGTAAAATAACCCTCCCCTTTGCCTGAGATTGAGGTGGTATCTGGTAAAAGGGTCGACAAGTAGGGGGACAGTTCTCCCCGGAATTTGAGGTGGCCATCCAGCTGATACTCATCCTTAAAGCTGATGGTAACAGCTCCATCGATCGCTTCTCCTTGAGCCCCTTTAAATTTCCCTTCTATCTGCCCACTTTTCGAAAGGATCTGAGCGTTGAAATGTCCTGAAAGGGGGAAGAGGGGCAAATCAAATCCATTGAGCCCTTCGACCTCTCCTGCAAGTGTTATTTTTCCTTCGCTACCGTGCCCATTGACTTTCAACGACCCGCCGCCTGCTTGCAGGTGAAGTCGATCTAGATTCCATCCATCTTTGAAGAATGAGATGCAGGTCGTTTCTCCTAAAGATAAAGGGATATCATGGAAAGACCCCTCCAGCTTACCTAAAAATAGGTGGAGTCCACCTAGAGATAATGAGGCTTGCCCATCTAACCAAAGGAGGGTTCCCCCTTGAAAAAGTTCAGCATGAAGAGGCGCTAATTCGCCTATAGGTCCGTTTGTATAGATCGAAATGTCCTCAAAAGTCTCATCTAGTAAGATCAGTTTTTGGAAGTAACTAGAAAATGACCATTCCGGAAGTCCTTGTACCCTTTCGAAAGAGACTGTCGCTTCTCCATCAAGTAGGGAGGCATCTCCTTTGGCCAGACGGTGAGAATAGAGCTGTAGGCTAATTTTTGGATCAATAGGATAAAAAGTCGGATCAAGTGAAGTAGAAAAATTGGCTTTCACAAGGAGATCCCCCCCGGTAGGAAGAAAATGAGAAATATCCTTTGTAGCTGCGGTGAGCATGCCACTGATATTCTGATTTGGAAAATCCCATAAAGCATCGAATGAACCTGTTCCTTCATTAAAAGCAAGGTTTCCTTCTTTCAGCGCAAGGGATTCCCATTCTTTACAAGTCAATTGACTTTGGGCCATCAAAGGAAGCCCGTTCAAAATACCTGAAAGAGCGCAATGACCTTCCCAAACACCTCCATTTCTATAGAGTGTTAAGGATAACTTTGGTTCGGTAATTGGCCCTGAAGGTGGAAAGAAGGATAAATCGATGAGGGAATGTTGTAGCTCACCACTCCCTTCGATCGTAAAAGAGGTATTGAAAAGTTTGCCAGCTATTTCCAAAGAGGGAATTGTGAGCCCTAAATTTTCCCAACCTAATGTCACATAACCTAAAGCCGAACCGAACCTGTCACTTTGCCAGTTCATCTTGAAAGGGGCAAATAGTGAGCGCCCCTCATTGATGGCCGTCTTCAGCCCCATCTTTGGAATAGGAAGTCGGCCATCAGCTTCAAAATGGCCAAACTGTCCTTTGGCCGATAGTTGCAGTGACAGTTCCCTTTTTTTCTGCTCATTCTGAAAGAAAAAGGAGAACTTCAGAGCACCCCAATCGTCATGGTCAGCCTCTAATGTCCCAAGCGGACGGAGATCAAAATCGAGCCACCAAAAACCTTTGGCATGGATTCCATCCAATTGAGGGCCGCTCAAAGATTCAATCTCTACAGAGGCAAAACCAATGTGCACAGCATCAGCATGGAGTGAATCAAATACTACGTTCTCTAGGTGTAGTTCTGGAGGGAAGAAAGTCCAGGAAGCCTCACCTTGCACCTCGACGCCAAAATTGGCTTCGAAATACATCAAAAGCCGTTTTGTTACACGTGCTTGAATGCCGGGAATAGTGAACAACCCGGCTACGGTTAACAGAAAACAGAGGATAAAGGTCAGAAGATATTTCATTAGAAAGACTGCCCGATACTCAAATAGATTTGGAAATTATTGTCGATAGGCCGTTTATTCAACGGGAAGGCAATATCGGCCCGTAAAGGACCCACAGGTGTGTAATAACGGAGGCCAACTCCAAGGGACTGTAACTGTTTTTGGTCTAAGCGGGGAAGAGAATTGTCATAAACGTTTCCTACATCATAAAAAGTGACGAAACCGATTTCAGATGTGATTCTCACCCGATGCTCAGCAGAGAAAATAGCTAGAGACCTGCCCCCAATGGGTTTCCCGTCTCTGTTTAATGGGCTGACAGTGAGGTACTTGTATCCCCGTAAAGTACAATCAGAGCCGGCATAGAAACGCTCTGGCGGGGGGATAGTCACTGTACCTGGGCCGACAATAGAACCAATGTTAAATTTGAAAGCCAAGACTTGAGGGAGGGGCCAAGAAAGGGGCTGATAGATCGAGCCAATGCCCTCTAAGATCGTGTAAAAAAACTCATTTCTATTGAAACGGTAGGTAGGTACAGCTTTCATTAAAAGCATACTGCCTGTCGTGGGGTCGAGAGGGTCGTCGATGTAGGTGAGTTTTGTGCTTAAGGGGAGTTTGAATAGCGCAAAAGGTTCGTTGTTGTTAGAGCGGGAGCTAAAGAGTTGCTTATAACCCACACCAATAGAGTAGCGCCAACAGTCTGAAGGGAAACGATCGAGGTGGATGAAGGCGCTGTAGAACGTTTCGGTGAAACCCTCAGTGTGCTCTTTTTCTAGTTCCGTTACAAATCGGAGTCTTTGATTTTGTTGAAGAAACTCTGGGATGGTGTATTCGATTTTTCCGTTTTGACGGATCCAAAAAAGATCGGCTTTTGCAGCTAGTTTATGCCCACGGCAAAAAGCATTGCGGTGGTCCCAATTCAGGCTGACACCAGGTCCTAAAGAGGTGTTGTAAGCAGCGCCGATTCCAATAGTCCTATGGTAACCCTCTTGTAAAATGATATCAAAAGGGAGTTCTCCTTCTAACGAGGGTTCTTTCTCATGTTCGAAGCTGATGGTTGTAAAGAGGCCTGTACTCTCTAGGGCCATTTGTGTCTCTGTAAGAAGTTTAGGATCATATGGATCCCCTACCTTCCAGGCAATTTTTGATTCCACATAATCTCGGTTGACACTAACCAGTCCAAAGATCGACGTTTCGCCAAAGCGTATAAGAGGACCCGACCGGACATGGAACAGAAGGGAGATGTCTTGAGTTGCCTCTCTCGCGATCACTTTTTTTTCGATGATGGCAAAAAGGTACCCCCTCTTTTTTAAAATCTGGAGGAGGATGTCCTCGGCCTTTAAAATTTCTTCGGGTATGGCGGGAGAACCGACCAAAAGACCCAAGTCGCGGGGGGTGACCCCTTCTATAGGGTTTTCTTGGTTTTCCCCCTCTAATTCCACCTCAATTTCGCCAAGTGGATAAACCCCACCTGCCTTGATCCTAAAAATAACTAAGGCACTTGACCCTGAATCATCGACGAGTGCAGTAATAGAGGCGCTATAGAGGCCTAAACTTTGTAAACCCGATAAGAGGATAGGAATGTCTGCTTCGGCTCGCCGTTTAAGAGCGATTAATGTCGGAGGGGGAGTGGTCTCTAGTTGAAGGGTTTGGGATATCTCTCTTAGGAGAGAGGCTTGCTTTTCATTCACACCTTCAAACCTTACTTGATAATCAAGCGCTTGCAGGGAGAAAGAGAGTAATAATGCAAACCAGAGCCGTTTCATGAGTGGCCCATTTTAATCCTTTAATATTCAGCAGTCCAGAAAATTATCTTAGAAGATTATTTACTTTTTCTAAATAGAAAAGGTTTATGTATTAATTATATTTGAGTGAGGTTTTATGGACGAGTTCATCCAAGAAGATTGGGAAATCACAGAAGAAGACGAAGCTTACTTTTCCCGCTTGGCATCAGAAGCGGCAGAAATGAAGGTGGCAGATTATCTTGCAAGGCACCCACAGCCGCTGAAAGATACTAATCAGCTATTAGCCCAATTCCAGCATGAGATCAAGGCAGAAGGGGTTTATACGTTTGACGAAATCGTAGGGGGATATAAAGCCCTCTCGGAAGGTTTGCCAAAGGTTTTAGGGGGATTGGATGATGATGAATCGATCCGTGTTCGCAGAGAATATGACCGTTGGATCGAATTCATGACCTCCATTAGTGCCTCAGGAGAATTTTTGGATACTGTTCTAAAAAGCGGTAAGACACTCCAAGAAGCATTTTTTCTTTCAAATGAAACGATGTCTTATTTCTATCAAGTAGGCAGACACTTTTTGCAGGAAAAATCGTTCGATAAGGCCCGCTCCCTCTTTTTTCTACTCTCTCATCTCAATGGTGGGGTGTACGAGTTTTGGCTAGGGCTGGCTCTTGCTTATCAAGAAAGTGGGGATATCGAGCATGCAATTGCTGCTTACAAAAAAAGTAAAAACATCCGGGAAAATGATCCAACTGTCGAATTATTCTTGGCCGACTGTTTCCTCGACCTAAAAGTTCCGAATGAGGCTGAAGAGCATCTCCATCTGGCCAAAGAGAAAATGACCAAAAATCAAGAGTATGCCTTTCTAAAGCCGAAGGTTAAGCAGATCAGTAAAAAATTAAAGACTTTGTCGTAAGGAGTTAACATGAGACCAGATGCCATTGGACCAAGACACATTAGCCCCCCTCATCATACAGAAGGAATGCCTGAACAAGATTGGTCAAAAACTGACGACCTTTCCTTAGTTCCTGATAGTCTAACTCTGCCAAAAGAGGGGGTCAACAAGTCTTCAAAAACTGAGACGACTGCCACCGTTTTGGCACTACTGTCTGCTATTAAGAGGCTATGATGTCTGCCGCATTCCTCTCTAGCCCTTCCCCTAGCACTAATCGTACAAAGGAATTGATAGAGACGTTTGTCAATAGTTTGCCAAAGAAACATATTGAGGTTACTGGCCGCATTGCAAGACTAACTAAAGAAGAAAAAAAGCTTTTAGATGCGACCCTTTCGCTCTTCAACAATGGGGTATTTTCTTTTAATGAGGTTCAACAATGGGGGCAAGAAGTCGGAGTGAGAAAGCTTGAAAAGCTAAGCCTTGTTCTGGCTGGAAATATGGCTAGGCGTACTCATGCCATAGGGACAAAGACCCTCATCAATAAATTAACCCTAGCTCAAACATTAGCCGCTCTTCCTCTGCCAAAAATCCCTGAAGAGGGGATTACCAGGTCCCATGCCAGCAAATATTTAAATACTATAGACACTCTATTGAAAAAGGGGACACCAGGTCAGAAGATAAGGCTCCATCATCTCCTTTCTCAAAATGGGGTGAATAATCTTTTGGGAGAGCTTTATGCTGCGACAAATTCAAGTTTACCCCATTTTATCGTGAGATCAGATCTTTTGGCAAAAATTCTACAAGTGAATGATTTGCAGTTAGACATTGAGGTGAATCTGATCGGCCGTTTGCAATTACTGTTTTCTGAAATAAAAAATAGATCTCTGACTCATTTCATTCACCAGATGTCAGAGCGGGCTAAATTCCCTGTTCCTGAGCCTGATGTGGATCAAAGAGAGCTCCATAAAGCTGAAGCAAGGGCTGACGAAGTGATCAAAAACAGTTATAAAACTTTAGTTTTGAAGTCAAAACTAGGGTTTTCTGTCGATCATCTAGGGGCTTTAGAAAGGCAAAAATTTTTAAAAGAGCTAAAAGAATTCGCCGTTTCTCTTCGAGGTGACAACCCCACACTACGTGCAGAGCAATGGTGGGGGTTTTTTAACTCCAGATCTCTAGATGACCCCTACATGGAGACATACCGTGTCATTGAGAAACTCCCTTTAAGAGAGGTCATTTCATTTTGCGATCAGATGTTGTCGACTGAGGTCAGATTGACTTCGCTGGAAGATTTTAAGTCGAGCGAAGAGGCACTTTTAGAAGTTCAAGACTTGGGAAATGCAGTGATTGCACAAGCCAAAGAGTTAGGGGAATTAGACGAAGAGATCCATATCTATCGACGCGCTTTAAACCCTACAACCTTAAACGAGTATGCGTGGGTAACCGACCTTGAAGAGCGACGCTTAGAAGAAGCAATGGGCCAGTTGTCATCCATGCCAGGAATTGCCCTCTCGGAAACGCTTGAAAGACGGATTTTGGCTATTCAGGAATTAAAGGAAATAAGAGGAAGCTTAGAACCGGATAAAGATCTTATCGAGGAATTGATAGAAGCGAAATTAGAGCAACGTACAGCCCTTTTGCAACAAAGCGATGTTAGCTGGAAGGCTTACCAGAAAGCTGAAAAACAACTGAGTGCCGAAATAAAAAAGGTTGATCAAGACCATTCTGAGAGTCTTGAGTCATCGGTCAAAAAAGTGCTAGCACACGCTTCTTCCCCTGAAGGAATAGAGAGGGTAGCTTATGAGATGGAACGCGAGGCTGCCCGGTCTATTTATGTTTATAAAGATAACAAACACTTTAGCTCCCTGTTTCAGAAAGAGAAAGGGGAACAGCTTAAGGCCCTTGCTCAGTTAGATCCCCGCATTCCCATGTCCATCTATATCTATTTAGGTGTTTCAGGTCATCGCGACGCCATAGAAAGAGCGATGAGAAACCATCATCTAGTCACGATGCGATCTCATTTTGACAACGTCCAGATGGAATATCCTGATGCTGCTTTACTAAAGAATCGAGAAGGAAACTATGAGATTTTGATTTTCTCTGTTTTTCGATTACACCCAGACCGAGATGAGAAGTTTGGGGGGTACGATGCTACCGTTACTCGGATTACATTGGACGGAAAAAAACTTGTTCAAAAGGGCTTGCCTCTTGATCAAGCTTTTTTGGCAGTTGAGATGAGTGACTCTTTCGTCTTTAAAACTGATGAGAGTCCACTATCGGCAGAATCAGAACGAAAAATGATGGATGCCCTACTCCAGTCGATCGACAATCGATCTTTACAAGAGAGCGCGAGAGGGATTCTGGAATCTTACCAAGCAAATTTACCCTCTAGACATAGAGGAGGCGAAAAATGAGCATAGAACCCACTCCATACATACCAACTTATGCAGAACGATTAGATACCTTTGTATCGGAAATTTCCAAGATCAGTGAAAAGGACATCAAAGGAAGGCTTAGCAGGCTTTCCCCACAGCAACAGACGTTTTTGGATAAGGCCTTGGAAATATTTCGGGAGGCAAAATTCAGTGATCGTTCTTCTTTGGAAAGCTTAGAGAAACAAGGTGGCCATAAAACACTCGAGAAGATTGAAAAAGTTTTGAAAGGGAGGGAAGCTCAGGCGACTAAGAAAACAAAACAGATGTTCACTCAAGTCCTATTGGGCAAATTAGCAGAGGCCAAAGAAATCCATGAAAAGAGGACAAACCCTTTTGTTGGTTTTGAAAATCTTTCAAAAGAAGATCAGTTGAAACGCCTAAATGAAAACGGTAAATGGGAAGAAACCCATTTTAAATATGGCTTAAGAGGGGTTTTAGCGGCTAATGATAAAAGCAAAGCATTTGAAGAAAATGTTCCTGAGATTAAGAGAAGGATGGATGTCCTATTTCAAAATTTTGAAAATTGGACGAATAGCTATGAAAAATTGACTCAAGAGATATTAGATCCTGAAGTAAAAACCCTTTTAGATGAACAAATCAAATTGCAAAAGAGCCGTCTAAGTGATTTGAAATATCTGAATGAGGTGTCGGTCGATTTTGATGTTATCCATATTATGTTGGAAGCAATCAAAGCAAAAGAAGCTGTCACAACTCTAGCATTAGAGAAGATGCCAAGCGAGGATGCTTTCAAATGGTTAAGTTCATTGAGGCCTTATTTAGAAGTCAAAACTCCTGCAATCAAGCTCGAGTTTTTATCGATTTTGAACGACAAAAGGGTCGAACCTCTTATACGGAAACTCTACCAAGCTGTTCTGACGGGAGCAGATGTGCCGATCACACCAGAAGAGTCAGAGGTGCTCGCAAAATTATCTAAACTTAGCGATTTCAGACCTGCTGGCCAATCTTACTTTGGGGTAGTCCGTCTTTGGTTTTTGCAATTCATGACAAGGCATGTTGTCGATAAGATCAAATTCTTAAGCGATCAAGCCCAAATATTGGATGACTTGAAGAAAGGAAGAAAAGAGGCACCCTTTACAGATGATCCACTCTATTCTCTATCTTATCAGATAAACAGAGCGCTTATTTTCCAAGAAACAGATTCCAGTCCTCTCGTAGCTAAGCAAATTGATAAAAGTACTGATCAATTGTTTAGTGTGATGCAAGCTCGTGAAGAAAGACAAATGCCAACAGAGACGCTTCCATATCGGTTGATATCGATTCGAGACCGTTTGTTCGAGATAGGGGAAATGGACGCAAAATTATCTTTGTTGGGACAATCTAAAGAGGAATTAACACCTAAAATTAATCGGGTTGATAAACTTAAAGCAGAGGATGATGGTGGAAAGCAACAAGCTGAGGCTGTCGGACAAGTAAAAAATGAGTTTGTTGAATGGGCGCAGGCTAATCCCCGTAGAGCTGAATTGTTAAAAGAAGTTGTTGCAGCTGTAGAAAAAGCAAATACGTTAGTAGAACTCACTATTGTTAATAGAAATATTAATAAGTTTTTTGGAGATTTAACGGATGAGCGACGAGAGGTCTATGATGGGTTGATGGATGCTAATTTGATCACAAATGAAGGCGTTCCTAATGTAGAGACCCAGTATGCATTCCATTACACGCAAGATCTACGATCTGTTGAAAGTTATGAAGCTGCCCTTTTAGCACAAAGAGAGACAGCTCTATCTCTAGCCATAGAAATTTCTTTGTATGAAACTGCAAAAAATACCCCTGAAACCTATTCTGCAATCCAAAAAGTACAGAGCGATCGGTCAGAGATGATCTCTATGAAGCTAAAAAATGTAGAGCCTGAATCTTCATTAGCGACTGCTTATCAGCGGGAATTAGATGATTTAAATGAAATAAATGTGCTTGCTGGAAGAAGTACCACGCTACCTTTTGGTGCACGGATTCAATTAGAATTGGACAAAAGAAAAAAGCAACTTGAGGCTTTAGAAGAAAGAATTGACGAAATAAAGAAAAGGCTTGATGAATCAGTCAAAACGTTAGAAGGAACTGAAATAAAATTAGAAGGATCAAGGCCAGAAACTGCCCCTACTCTCGAGGAAGATGTTAAAAGTATCTTTTCCGATACAACGATTTATCCTGAAGGGGATAAAGGGAGGGATGCCCTTGATAATGCAACGACAAGAAGAACTTTCTTCTACAGTGGTGAAGGCAAGAATGTCTCAATGGATAAAAAAAAATTTAGTGAGCATGAGGCATTTCTTACTGATTGGGGTTTAGCCAAAGAAAAAATTCCAGCTCTTTTCACACTTTTTTCTGGGACAGGGCAAGCCCCAATTTTCGAAAGAGCAACACGTTTTTTTGGAAGCTTGGCTGCAGCATCTGAGTCTTTTGTAGTTCCTATCACTCATCAATATCCTCATCTTTCGTTAGTGAAAAATGATGATGGCAATTACGAGATCTACCTCATCAATGTGTCAGATGTTCGAAAATTCACTACTAGCCCAGAAGCACAAGGTTATGACATAGGGATTATTCGAGTTCTATTAGATGGAAAAGCAATTGAAGAAGGTAAGCCATTTGCTGAAAGTGTGAAAGAAACCGCTATTAGCCCACCCATTAAGTTAGAGAAAGGTGAATTAGAAAAAATGGCAAAAGTAGAGATTAAACTTGGTGTTATTCCTCCCGAAGCAGAAAAAATGATGCTAGAGTTATTGCTTGATTCGATTCCCGACGAAGATTTTCGAAAAGGAGCCCGTTCTGTCATCACCTCCTTCCAAGAAACCATTTCCAAGTAGCCTACGCGAAGCTCAAATGCTTCGCGTAAGTGTTTTAAGCTAAGTGGTTAAAGTCTTCTAGTCGATCCAGGGCTTCGAGGAGGTCTCTCCGCTTTCCTAGGGCGCTGAAACGGATATAACCCTCTCCTGCTGGGCCAAAACCGCTGCCCGGAGTCACCACAATCTGATACCTCGTTAAAAGCTCTTCGAATAGGTCCCAAGAACGGCGAGGGGAAACATCGGACCATAAGAAGGGGGCATGATCTCCGCCGTAACTTTTGATCCCCATTTTGGCCAATCCTTCTTTCAAAATCTTGGCATTTTCTAAATAACCTTCCAAAATAGGGCGATAACCTTTTTGCCCCTTTTCTGAAAGCGATTGGATCGCCGCCGCCTGAGATAAATAAGAAGCCCCATTGAAAGTGGTGAATAGTATCCTTTTCCAATCTTCCAAAAGGGATTCGCCTGTAGAATAACTGAGCTCTTTTGGTACGGCACACCAACCCAAGCGCAACCCACTAAATCCTGCGCTTTTAGAAAAGGACCCCCACTCAATGGCACACTCTTGAGCCCCATCGATCTCAAAAATAGAGCTTGGCAGTTCAGGGTCGCTCAAAAACGCTTTGTAGGCCGCGTCGAACAAGATCAACATCCCTTCCCGCCTTGCATGGTCGACAATCTTTTTCAATTGTGCTCTTGTGGCAGCAACACCGGTCGGATTATTCGGATAGCATAAAAATAGCAAGTGAGGCCCCTTCAAGGAGCACCAATCGGGGAAGAAACCATTTTTCTTTGTTGCAGGTAAAAGAATGACTTCATCCCCCACTATTTGGGAACTTTCTAAGTAGACAGGGTAGGCAGGGTCTTGGATGGCCACTTTTTGGTGACCACCAGTTAAAAGGGCAAAGCGGGCTAAATCGGGTTTTATCCCATCGGAAATGGTGATTTCATCTGAAGAAATTTTTCCCTGATAAATTTCTTTAGCAATCAAAGAACGAAGAGTGTCATTTCCATGGATCGGACCATACCCTTTGTAACCCACCTCTGTTCCCATCCCTAAGGCAATGGTGGACAATCCCTCTGCAACAGCCCCTGGAAAAGGGTGTGTTGTATCTCCAATTCCTAAGGAAATGAGACGTTGTCCATTTGGCTCTCTTTTGAGATAGCTGTCGACCCGTTTTTTAATCTCTGTGAATAGGTAGTTTCCAGTTAAACGTTGGAGGTGGGGCGAACGGCGCATAAGAGTTTCTCAAGAGTGGAGGTGTGGGAAGGGCTTAGAGGTGTCAAAGGAAGCCGGGGAGCTCCACTCGGTTTACCAAGGAGTTCCATCCCTTTTTTAATAGGGATCGGGTTGGTTTCACTATTTAATGCATTGAAGAGGGGAAGAAGCTTGTAATGCAGAGACAGAGCCTCGTCGAAGCGTCTTTCCATGACCAGTGCAACTAGCTTGGCCATCACGTGGGGAAAAAGATTGGAGGCGACCGAAAATAGACCCGATGCCCCTAGTCCAAGATGAGAATAGGCAAAAGCATCATCGCCAGAAAAGATCTGGAGCTCATTTCTGAAAAGGCGGGATAGCTCCATGTAATAACCTAAGTCACCAGACGAGTCTTTGAAGCCCACAATATTTGAATGGGGTAAAAGGCGCCGAAGTGTATCCAAAGCTACAGAGACACCACATCTTCCAGGGTGATTATAGATCACAATCGGTGCCTGCTTTGCGTTGGCAAGGGCTTGGAAATGGTGGTAAAGCCCTTCCTGAGTCGGTTTATTACAATAAGGAGAGAGGACCAAAACAGCGTCTGCCCCTTGAGTCGTGGCGACTTCCAACTTTTTTAGACACTGTTGGGTAGATGGACTGCCTATTCCAACAACGAAAGTGGCACGGGAATCGATCACCTCGGCAGCCACTTTGATCATCTCCTTCTCTTCGTCAGATGTCAGGGTAGTAGCTTCCCCTGTTGAACCGATCAGGACAATACCTGCGACATGTGCAGCTATCTGCTCTTCAATATTCTGCCGAAGCCCAGCCAAATCGACTGATCCATTGGGATCAAAAGGGGTGATGAGTGCTGTGTAAAGGCCTCTAGGCAAGGTAGTCATTTAAAAAGTCCTCCATCGTGAAAAACCCTACTTTACCGATTAACCATTCACCTGCCAAGAGGGCACCTTCAGCAAACGTTTCACGTGACTTAACAGAATGGGCAAGTGTTATCCTTTCAAGTGGGCTATCAAAAAGCAACGTATGGGTCGGCAATGACCCCCCCAATCGGATCGAGTGGATAGTAAGCTCCTGATCTCCAGTTGCCTGTTTGATTAATAGTCCCATGCCTGAGGGGGTGTCTTTTTTGCTTTTATGATGTTCTTCAATCAAGCACCGATCAAAATCTTTGTCGAGGAGTACGGTGGCTTGGTGGACAAGGCGCAAGAAAAGATGGGCCCCTATCGAAAAGCTGGGTGCATGAAAAATGGGAATTTGATATTTCTCGGCGAAAGCTTTGAGTTTTACAGGATCGATTTTCCCACCTGTCGTTCCAATGAGGAGGGGTTTTTTAAAAGAGGCAGCTAGCTCCAAATTTTCATCTAGCAAGGTGTGGGCCGAAAAATCGTAAAATAGATCGATCCCTGCCAGTTGCTCTTGGGGCGGTTTAGGCAGCGAGCGGGAGATGATCGCAGCAAGGGAATGTCCCTTCTGCGGGGCTACTTTCGAAAGCGCTTGCCCCATTTTCCCAAACCCGATCAACCCAATCTTCATTTTTTTGCCACTCAACACGTGCCTCTAGCTCCTTCCAAGTGATTTCCAATGCTTTCCAAAATGGATCATTTTTGTTGCCACCAGAAAAAAGGGTAAGGAGCTCTTCGTTTTGGGTCAAGGCAGCCTTTGTCCAATTGAACGATCCGGTGAATAATTTTTCTTGGTCAATCCAGACAAATTTGTGGTGTAGCAGCGGTTTTCCCACAGAAAGCCCGACAGGAATGGCCTCTTTCATCAGTCTTAAAAATGTTTTATAGGAGGCTCCAAGCGTTTGTCCTTTATCCAGAGTCACCTTCACATCGATCCCCCTTTTTTTGGCGTCGACCACTTTTTCCAACAATTCTTTTTCTGTAAAAGTATAAAGGGCGATCCGGATCGTCTTTTTTGCCCCATCCAATGCATCTAAAAGGACATCTTTGATGGCTGGGTTTTTTGGCGTTGTCCAACTGACCAATGTAAATGGGGGGATGACCGTTTCCCAGCTACTGCCTAAAGGGTAAATGTTGGTCACCGTTTTCTTGCTAGCTTCTGTCAAGAGGTGGCTTGCGAACTCCTTTGAGGCGATTGCGATGAATAGATTGTTCTGCCTGTTCAGTGAATCCCACGTCAAATTGGCAGATCCGATGAGAGACAGGGCCTCATCTTGTACGATCCATTTTTGGTGCATCAAACCTTTGATCCCCCTTTGGACTAATCTTGTTTTTTCACCAAGTTCCTCACGTTTTCCCTTGTAGCCGTTTTTGTCGACAGCAATAACGATTTCTATGCCTCGGTCGTTAGCCTCTTTGATCGCTTTGATCACCTTTTGGTCAGAAAGAGTGTAGGTGGCGATGTTTAGCGACTTTTTTGCCTCTTTGATGAATTGGACAACGACATCTTGCAAGACATCTCCCTGCTCTAAGCTATAGAGCCTTAAAGGTTCTCCCTCAGTTGGCAGTATCTGCCCTTCCCTCGGAAGGAAGGCAAAAAGGTGGAAGAGAAAAAAAGCTAAAAAGAACAAGTTGCGGAGGGGGAGCTGCTTCACTGTGATTTACACCCAATTTATGGAGCCTTGATCTTACCGGAAGATGCTAGAGAAAGAAATGGGTGATCTCTTACGCTTTCTGCGGTTTTTATATTCTCTTTGCGCAAGGGGTACACTTTAAAAGCGAAGAAGAAGGTGTTGTTATGTCTGTAAAGATGCAACCTAGCAGTCCAGAAGATCTGATAAAAAGTAACTTAGATTACGGTTTAGAAAGGATCAGTGCAGCGCAGACCTTGAAAGGTGAGTTTAGAGCTTCAGCTTTGCAGACGGCGAAAAAATGTCTTGATGGTGCATATCAAACCATGGCTGAAAGAGGTTCAGCTGATGCCTTCCGGCTTGCAGGATTACTCAAGTACAAGATAGCTACAATAGAACAAGAAGTTTCTTCCCCAAAGTATCAAAAAGCCCTTCTAAGTGTTCTAAGAGTTTTTTCTACTTTTACTGGTAAGACAAGTAACCTGTCCAGGCTTTGGATGCTATAGGTAATAGGGGAAAGAGGAAGATCTTTCTAAGGGGATTAAAGACCTTTTAGGAAGTGATGACTATTTCAAGCTCCAAATCCAACTAGCTCAAGTCATAGAGCTCAATAATAAGATGAAGTTTTTTGATCTCACTAAAGTCGAGAGTTTTTATGCTAAGCAGCTCAACGATATAGGCAAGAACCTAGGGGAGAAGAGTCAAAAAAAAGAGCAAGCTTTGCAAGCTATCATCCGAACTTTTACTATCCCAGCATCTAGTTGAAATTGCTCATTTCAACTAGATGCTGGTATAAAGGTTAAACAAAAGGTAACGGGGTCATTTTTTCGGTGATCGCCCGATCCAATCCAGTAAAACGCTCTTCGGTCTCGTTGTTGTGGACAGCTATTTGCATCGCTTTTTTTGATCCTACGATCACAACCAACTTTTTACCCCTCGTTACAGCTGTGTAGAGCAAATTGCGGTAGAGGAGTTTGAAGTGGGTTGTATGGATGGGCAATACAATGCAAGGGGCTTCGCTTCCTTGGTATTTATGGACTGAAACTGCATAGGCTAGGTGAAGTTCATCCAGGTCGGCAAATGGGTAGGGGACCTCTTTTGTATCAAAGCGGATCAACATCTCCTCATCCGATTCGTCGATCGATAAAATCCGTCCAACATCCCCATTAAAGATCTCTTTTTCGTAATTGTTTTTGATCTGCATGACCTTATCCCCTACAGACCAACCCCTTCCCGCTTTAAAAATCCGTTGTTTTTGAGGGTTTAATCTGTCTTGCAATAACAGATTCAAATTATCGATCCCCACAATCCCTTTTCTCATGGGTGCAAGAACCTGGATGTCGTTGTAAGGGTCGAATTTGAACCTCTGAGGAAGACGGTTAGCCACCAATTCCAAGACGGCGTCTTGCAAAGCAACGGGATCATTTTTTTCGATGAACAACAGATCAGAATCTGTTGCAACGGTCAAATCGGGCAACCTTCCCATGTGGATATCATGCGCCCCAGTGATAATTTTTGACCCTTGGGCTTGCCTGAAAATCGTTTTAAGTTCAACTGTGGGGATTTTTTTGGAACGGATCATGTCTTTCAAAACTGTTCCTGGGCCGACACTTGGAAGCTGATGGACATCCCCAATGAACAATAAACGTGCACTTCTGGGGATGGCGCGTAGGAGATGGGCCATCAAAACAGTGTCGATCATGCTTGACTCATCGACAATCACAAGGTCTGCTTCAAGGGGATTTTCCCGATTTTTTTTAAAACCACCATTGGTGAAATCAAATTCAAGCTTAGAGTGGATGGTCGAAGCCACCCTTCCAGTGATTTCAAACATCCGTTTAGCTGCTCGTCCTGTCGGTGCTAAGAGGACAATCCGTTTTGTCAGTTTCTCATGAAGGGTCAAAATGGCACGGGTGATGGTACTTTTCCCCGTTCCAGGGCCTCCGGTGAGGATCATCACCTTCTCTTTCAATGCCGAAATCACCCCTTCACGCTGTTCTGGTGCTAGTTGAAGATTCAGCTCTTTTTCAACCCAATCGAGCGCTTTTTCTGTGTCAACAGAGCGGAGGGGTGAGGTGGCTTTGTCGATATCTCTTAAGGCATTGGCAATTTCTCTTTCAGCAGACCAGAACTTATCTGAGTAAAGAAAAGGGGTTTGAGCCCCTTTATAGGGACGTTCATCGAGGTGGCATTTTTGTGTGTCGACTAAAAGCGAGACCTCTTTTTGAACGAGTTCTGGAGCAACTTCCAAGGTTTTTGAGGTGTGTTCTAAAAAATCGGGTAGGGGATAGGTTACATGGCCACGGCCAGACAGCTCTGCTTGGACATAGCTGATTCCAGCAGAGATTCTGGCAGGGCTCTCCTTGCCAATTCCAATGTGGCGGGCAATTTCATCAGCCAGTTTAAATCCAATGCCTTGGACCTCATGGGCGAGACGGTAAGGATTTTCTTGTAGCAGTTTGACGCAGTCCCTTCCAAATTGACGGTAGATTCTTTGGGCATAGGCAGGGCTGACACCGTTTCCCTGAAGGAAAACCATCACATCAGAGATGGCTTTTTGTTCTTTCCACGAGATTTTGATCTTGTCGAGTAGTTTTTCCCCTAATCCTCTGATCTCCAATAGTTTGTCGGGATTAGTTTCGATGATGCTTAAAGTTTCTTTTTTGAAACGTTGGACAATTTTTTCGGCAACTTTTGGACCGACCCCTTTGATCAATCCGGAGCCCAAATATTTTTCGATCCCCTTTTCTGTTTTTGGAATTTCCATCTGGTAATCAGTCACTTGGAACTGTTTTCCATGGATCAGGTGTTGTGAAAAAGTCCCTTTACAACGGAGAGTTTCCCCCCCTTTGAGCATGGGGAAATGGCCAACGACAGTGATATTTCCTTGAATTCCATCGGCATCGAAGCTAGCTACAGTGAAGCCATTTTCGGTATTTTGGAAAGTCACCCGTTCTATTGTTCCGACAATCTCGTCCATCTTTAGAAGATACTACCCGTTTTTACAATTTCAGCTAGATGCTGGTATAATCTCCCTTTAGCGTTTTTCATTTGTCGAGACTTGTCTCGATTGGACATCGAGTATTCAGGTGGCCTTTTTCCCTTGAAAAAGGATCAGGCCTGGAGTTTGCGTCAGACTTGGCCTCTTTTTTTCATACAATCGTGGAAAAATCGTAGAATCGACCCTAAAATCGAGGAGCCAGCTTCCTCAATTTAACGTAATTTCCATGATTCCAATAGAATTAAGGCATATGGAAAGAATTGAGGCAGAATCGAGCCAACTCGAGCTTAAATTAACGCTACCATCACATGATCAAATACTTAAAACTGTTTGTCGAAATTGCGCAATTTCAATTAGATGCTGGTATACCATAAAAGCTCCGCCAATTTCGCAACTAAACGAGCTTCAGTAGAGATGCGATAGCTCCACTTGAGACCTTCTCGCTGTTTTAGCTTTCGTTTTTTAGTTGAGTGAAAGCTAAAACAGGAGCTTCCTTGCTCCAAACCCTTTGGGCCCTGTCAATTGTAAAGTTTTGATTTCCAGTTGTTTACAAATCATGTGGGGCTAACCTGCTCTTAATCAAATCTAGATAATTCTCTAGTCAAATGGGGGGAGAGGTAATTTCTATGGCTTCACCCAGCTCCCGCGTACACACTGTTTCCCCAGCAGAGCTTCAAGTCTTTATGGAGCATTTTGAGAAATCAAAGATGACCAATAAAACCAGTGAGATCGCTCAAATTGCAAAAAAAGCGCTAGAAACATTATCACCTGCAGAATTTACTCCAGCACAGTGGAAGACCTATAAAGAAATAGAGAGCAAGCTATTAGGACCCTTTGCCGTTGTCGAAAGCTTCAGAAAGCAAATGGGGATCGAGCCAGAAGGGGCTGAGACATTACCAAAAAAATGGCAATTCGACCACGTCGCGTTTAAGCAATTACTGAAGCCATGGATGGATAAAGGGGAAAAAGATGTGGCAGGAGCTTTTAGTAAGTTACAACCTTTTGAACAAAAGCTCCTCTTAAAAGCATTTGCCCACTTCAGTAAAACAACAGTGCCGATGCGTGCTGGCAGCCCAGGTTTAACCGATCATGATATGATCATTCTCCATATTCTTTCCGGTAAATTGGAGAGGTTGTCTGGTTCAGGACCATCGTTTCCGATAGGGGATGTAAAAAGGGAATCTTACAATATTTTTAGACAGCTCTATCGGATTTACAAAGGTGTCACACCAAATGCTGAAGAGATTGAGCAGTCTAGAAATGCTAACGGTTTGTTAAAAAACTGGAAAGATGCCGTTCTAGATAAACCTTTAAAGAAGCTTGAGGATGAGAGCTTGACCTACTCTCTAGAAAGTAAGCCACTTTCCTTAATCAAAAAATGGGATCTCTACCGAAATGGGGAAAAAAGGATTGGAGGAGAGGTCAGAAATGACTTTAGACGCCTTTCAAGCGCTCTAACAGATTTAAAAATTCGTCTTGAAAAAGGGGACCGAACTGTTCAAGGGGATATTGTCCGTTATTTTGAGTCGTGCCGTGTCGCGGTGGCTAAGGGGGAGGCACAAGTTGATCTTTATAAGCCTTATCTTGCTGACATCGATATGGTTTTCCTAGAGGCAAAGGCCCTAGCAGACCTTGGTGAACTCCGGTATCTAGAGGCCGATGCCCTCTATATGATGGAACAAAACGAATGGGTTTCATCTTTAGGGAGTAGTGAAGACTCTCTTGAGGTTCGTAAAATTGCCGGTGATCTTTTGGCCGATGGAACTAGACTAGCAGAGAGGGCCCATTTAATTGGCCATCCAAAAGGGGGTATTTTACTATCTAAGCTGATTCGGTTGCAGGCCGGTCCTAGTTTAACAAAAGAAGACTTTGATCGAGCTGATGCTGTATTGGAAAATGCTATAGCTGGGGAAGATCAAGAAGCTTTGATTGAAACTGGCAGGTTGCACAGCGCTGCCTGGTTATACGGAATTAAAGATGTCGAAGAAAATACAGCTTTAGAAATTTTAGAACCGCTTGGAAAGGCAGGTGCCGATGCCTTAAGAGAACATTTTGAAGCAGGTTCAAAAGCTGCGGGCCAGGCATTGATCAAGCTGATGGGGAAAAGGTTAGAACCAGAGACGATTCCTGAAAAATTTCAAAGGTTTTTTCAGTGGGTTGTCAATTTATTTTCTTTCGGATCAGCAGCTATTTTTGGGGAAGAACTCTTCTTGTCAAAAGACCCTCACCGTTTTTCTTCTGCCGAAATCGACTTTCTCATCAAAGGGAGCCTGATCGGTTTAGATGGGGCATCTGAAATGATCGATCAGGCGATTAAGGAAGGCCTTGGACCCAAAATTCCTCTTGAGCAGGCAAAAAGCTTTCTGAAGAACTTACACCTTGATCAAGACGTAGACATGGTTGTGAATGGTCGGCCAGCCTATCGGTACTTCCAATTTGCAGCCGAGACAGTTTTAGCTTCTAGAAGGGCTCATGAAGAGCAAATCGAATTCGGAGAGATGAAATTGGCCCCCTATATGAACAACATTGATCGAGATACCTACGCCTACGATGTTTTAAGGCCATTATTACAAGAATTAATTCAAGAAGAAATTGCCTTTTTAAGGGTGCCGGAGCCACCCCCTCGTCCTCCTGTGTATTCTCCTCCAGTTACTTTTCTCCCTTCTCCTCCGACTCTGGCCCCGGCACGGCCGGCCGTCCCTGAAACAGAAGAGGCGAGTGTTTGGTGGAATATGCTTCTGCAAATGGCAGGTAGGTTAGTTGAAAATTTCGTGGAACGTAGGAGCCGTCCTGTCAGAGAGCTAAAAGAAGTCCAGGGGGCTCCGATTGAAGAAGCGGGAACAGGCGTTCCTTTGGAAACGACAGCAAATGAAAGGTTAGAGCTAGTCGTTGCTAGCTCTGCAACACCTGGAAGTGACCAGATCCGAGCTATTATGACAGTTGCAAATATCCAAATTCCTGTTCAAGGAAATGAGGGGGAGATCAGGATTTTGGCCCAGATAGCAGAGCTTTTACAACGCCCAACTCCCGAAAGGTTTTTAGGTGCATTTAGGATAGGGGCACCTCTTATCGCTCAACTTCCTTTTTCCCAAGATGAATTTGTTAGAATCATCAGCAATTTTCAGACTAGAGGTGTTAGGGGTGTAGGAATTGCAAGGTTTAGCTTACCAAATGTCCCCCCAGCGACAGCGGCGGTAGCTCGGGTTGAAGCTTCTCAAGAGGTTCAAGGCTTAGTCGAAAGATATTTTCAATCAAATGCTTCAAGCCTTGTCATTCCTGCAGCTTTAGGGGTGCTAACAGGGTTGATTGTCGTTCTGTCACGAGCAGGTGGAGGAGGAGGGGTTTCCCAAGAGGTTGCCGAAAATCTTGGTCAGATCCTCGAGGGGGCTCGAACAGCTGGTCAGGCTGTAGGACAAGGCGCAGGTGCTGCTATCACTCAGGCCGCGACAGCAGGCGCAAGTCGCGAATTTATAGCTACAGCCCCAGGCAGATTAGGGGAAGAATTACTAAATTTAATCAGACGTAATCCCCGCGCTATTCAAGAAATGTTGCGCCGTTTCCTACGTCCCTAATCATGGGTACACAGTCAAAATTAACTTAACTGTGTACTAGATAGAAAAAGGGGAGTCCAGCCACAATAGGATCTATGCGTTACCTACTTCCTTTTCTCTTTATTTTCCCATTAATGGCCAATCAGATGGCACTGTCTGTTGATGAGGCCTTCCCTGATCCGTACGCCCCTTATTACGATTGTGATGATGATTGTTACGATGAAGATGACGACTGCTGTGCCGATATGTTGTACGATTGCTATGATGGCGATCTTGGCGAAGCCTGGATCTATGAAGATAATCAAAGATACCCTGGTCGTAATACCGATCAGTTCATGGACGAGTTAACTCAACCCTGGCAGTGAGATAAATAAGTGCCCCTTTATACAAGGGAGTCGCTCGACCGTTTAAAAGAGAAGGTCGACTTGGTCGAGCTCCTCCGCAACCACATCGACATAAAAGCCGCAGGGGCCTCCTACAAGGCCTTGTGCCCTTTCCATGAAGAAAAAAGTCCGTCATTTTCGATTCAGAGAGGCAGTCACCACTACCATTGTTTTGGCTGTGGGGCCCATGGCGATGCCATCACTTTTCTAACTACTTATGTTGGCATGCCTTTCAACGAGGCGGTCGCCTCATTATCTGAAAGATTTCAGGTCCCTCTTGAACTTGTTGAAGGGAAAGAGGAGGGGAGAAGTAAAAAAAGACTTTTAGAGGCCCATGCTTTGGCAGCCAAAGGCTACCAGATGATGCTGCTTGAAAGCAGTCTTGGAAGACAGCCGCTAGAGTATCTTTTAAAAAGAGGGGTGACGTTAGAAATGATCGAACGGTTTGGGATCGGTTACGCCCCAGACCATCCTGCTTTTTTATTGAAATGGTTAGCGTCAGAGGGTTTTTCCAAAGACATTTTAATGGAAGCGGGCCTTGCCACCGAAACACAGAATGGGAAACAGCGGGACTTTTTTCTCGATAGGATCATGTTTCCCCTTTTAACTCCTCAGGGGGGAGTCATTGGGTTTTCAGGCAGAAAATTTAAGGAAGAGACATTTGGTGGTAAATATATCAATACCACTGAAACACCCCTTTTCAAAAAATCCCATTACCTTTTTGGGATGGCTTGGTCTAGAAAAAGGATTGCCAAAGAGCAAAAAGCGATTGTGGTTGAAGGGCAGCTTGATGCGTTGCGGTTGATTGAGGGGGGGCTTGATCTGACAGTGGCCTCTTTGGGGACTGCTTTTGGTACAAGTCACGTGAAGGAATTGGTCCGGTTAGGGGTGCGAGAGGTTTATTTGGCATTCGATGGGGACAAAGCAGGGATTGAGGCGATCAAAAAAGTGGGGGACCTCTTCCAAAAAGAGGGGGTCGAGGTGTGGGTACCAGCCCTACCACCAGAAGAGGATCCCGACTCGTTTGTAAAAGATAATGGGATGGCCCCTTTTCTTGAATTGCTTGAAAACTCTGAAGACTATCTGACCTTTTTATTCCGTTTAGAAAAGACTAGGCAAGATTTAACCTTACCAGCTGCTAAGAACCGTTTTGTCAATGGGTTGGCAGAGCAGATCCGCGAATGGAATTCCCCTCTGATGGTCCATGAAAGTTTAAAGAAGGTGGCAGCTCTTGCAGGCATTTCTGAAAGTCTGATGGGGATCACCCAAGGGATACAGCCTACTTTTCGGTATAGGCGGACAGAGCCTCTCGGGGAGATGGTGGTCGACCCCGATCTTATTTTAGAGGGAGATTTGATTGTCTGGCTGTTTCGGCTGCAAAAAAAAGAGCATAGGCAGTTGGCGTACGACAAACTCAAAGAGGAATATTTTCGCCATCCCCTGACGAAAAGACTCTTTGCCGAAGGGAAAAAGCGCCATTTAGCAGGAGAGACCTTCACTTTTCTTGAAGTGGCCTACCTATTTGAGAATGCAAAAGAAGAACAACAATTTTCCCACCTCATTTCTCGAAAAATAGACATCGAGAGGGCAAAAGAGCTCTATCCGCTGGCGATCAAGAATCTTTTAGATAGGGAATGGTTATTCCGAAGGGAAGAGATACGGGAAAAGATCCAGACCGGTTCCGATGAAGAGTCGTTGCCTTTGGCTAAAATTTTTGATCAATTGAACCGGTCCCCTCCCGAATTGCCCACCTTAATAGATTAACAACATTTATCTGCTAAAATTGAGCTTTATTTTTATAAGGATATGAGATGACTGCAATCCCAAGAGGCTATTTCCCCCGTCCACCGATTGAATATATGGTAAAAGAAGAGGTTTTTGAAGCAGATTTAGCAAAGGATCGGAAAAATGTTCTTCAATCTATTGCTCGCTGCATCTTAGATCATCACCTCAGTTTACAGCAGATAGAAACTGAGCTCCGTGAAAAGAAGTGTCACACCTATCTATATGTTACTAAAGGGGCTGTACATCAATGGGAACTGGGGTTTGAGTTTGGTGAAACGGCTGAAAAAGGTCAATCTGCCGTTGATCAAAAAATCAAGATGCCTCGAGATGAGAATTTTAAATTGCTGGATCAAGTTCAAGCTCAGGTGGTCGAAGAGCTTTGTAAAGAGAAGGAACGCCATGCGAGTACCCGCTCTAATCCCCCTTTAAATTGGGCATATGAGGTTTCCAAATTAAACCGCACTTCCATATCACAGTTCGATTCGTCTATTGACACGCTTCTTTTAAGTCACCTGGGACAAGAACTTTTTGAAAATCATGTAGCCAAAGTTTATATCCAGGGAGTTCGATTTGTGTTCATCGCCGATCGGCATCTTGAGCAGAAATTTAGAACGCTTTTTCAAAGTCTTATCCAAGAGGCAAATCACCCAACGAGCCCTGTAGCCCTTTTTATTGAGGGATGGGAGAGGGATCCAAAAAGTGAAGAGATCCTAGCTAAAGGGCATCTCAAATCTAATTCTCTCGTTGGTAAATTCTATGGGATAGAAGAAAGATCAGTTTCTATCATCCATACTTGGATGGTGAAGGGGTGGGAATTAAGAAATGGGTCTCTAGATGAAAACTATAGATTCGATTTTATTTATGACCTGTTCTGTCGTCAAGGTTATTATGAAATCTGGAACCAAGTCAGAGTAAGAGCGTCTAATGACTCTTTAAGAAAGATAGTTTTCGATATAGATCAGGCTCTCAAAGCTAAAACAGTAGGTGAAGCTTTAAAAGTTTTAGAAAAAACAGAGAGTTAAAACGATTCTTCTAGTTGGGCTAAAGTTTTTGATCAGGTAGTCTTGGTTGCTCTGGAAAAGTCCTCCTTAAATTTGAGTGAGATTGAGATGGTTAAACAGACATTGGCTGATCCAGAGAACCCATCAAAGTATCGCTATTGCATGGATAAATTCATTGCTATCAGAGACAGGGAAATGGTGAAAAATATTTACTCTGTTGTTAAAACATTGGATTCAGCGACCGAAAATGTCGTTTTTGTAGGCTATCTCCACATGTTTGGCCTTATCAAAGGGCTGCAAGAAATGGCAAACTCTAACCCCGAAAGACCTCTTACGTAAGATCATTTGTAAATTCATCACGAAGAACACGAGGGGACGAAGGACACGAAGGTAACTTCCACTCTTTACAAACGAATAGCTTTTGCTGGGCGAAGCTTCTTCGTGATGAATTATAAGTTATAACCCCTGTAGATTGATGAGGAGGAATTAAAGTCCTTTCCTGCTCCAGGATGAATTATAAACGAATTTTAGGGCAAGAATTTGGAGGGGGGAATCTCTTTTGGGTGTTCACCTTTGGGTGGTGAAAAAAGGCCGCTACGATGTCTTGCAACCAATCGGTAAGCTGGATCGACCAACACTTTAGGTAAATAACTTAAGTAACCCAATGCACGCCAAGGCAAAGGTAAATACCGGCAAATGCGAAAGGCCCCCTTCCCAAAGTAGGAGATTGTTCCATTTTCGTAGAAAACAAGCGTGTCGGGCAGCTCTTGAGGTAATAACTTTTTTGCTGTTTCACCCTCTAAAGGGGCAAAGACAAACCTGTTTTCAAGATCACGTGCTGCGATCCACTGGACAGCAAAGTGGCAAAGCCCACATCCTCCATCATAGAAGATAATAAAGGGGGGGGGTTCTTGTTCCATCATCACAATGTAGAAGGAGAAGAGGTGGCTGTCAAGCTGCCAACTACTTCTGTTGTTATTCTCACTCAAGACAACGCGGCAGACATCGGGTTTACCATCGAAAGTCTCCTTTCACAAGAGTTGTTACCACTCGAAATTTTGATCATCGATGCCCATTCCACAGACCATTTACCCGAAATCATCCACAGTTTTCGGTCCGATCTGATCAAAATTTTATCTGTCTCAAACTATATGCCAGCTGAAATGAGGAATCGGGCCATTGTTGCAAGTCGAGGCGATTATCTCAATTTTTTAGAGCCAGGAAGCTGTTATCTGTTTCAGGGGGCATTAAAATGGATGATGGCCTGGGCAGAAAAGAACGGCAGACCTGGCGCGGTTTCAGGACAAGCCTTAAAAAGGGTGAAAGGAGAGGACCCCAAACTTGACTCACAATCTGTGGAGGCTTGCTGGTTTTTAAAAACGGCTTTGAAAGAAAGGAATTTTGAGTTGTTTATGGAAGGTCATGTGTCGACTTCAAGAGTTGTTGTAGACACACAAATAAAAAAAGAGGGGAAGAGACTTCCCCTCTAATAAATGAGTCTATTGCAAAATTTGGATAAATTTAGGCTCTTACGTTACCTTTTTGCCCTTTTTTCCCACCGCAGTTGCAACCAGCAAGCACTGACTCTTCTTTTGTGCTGCTTTTGCTTTCCTCTGTTTCACAGGCAATTTGAGCCTCTTCGCTTGAGCTGCTCTCTTTTGCATCGGTACCTTCACCAGAGTTGGCTAAAGGCTTTTCAGCTTCGCAAACATCTTCGCAATTGACATCTTTTACTTTCTCTTCAGAGGCCCCTGCAGCTCTTAGTTTTGCCCTTAAAGCTTCGATTTTTTCTGGAGAACAATTGCACTCGGCCATAACAGGCGCTGTGACAATCAAGGCGGCAGCGATGATGTAAGAAAACATGTTGGATTCCTTTGGTTAAGATCCAACATCTTAAGATTTTAGAAAATTTTATGTCAATTTTTATCGAGGAGCAGCCCAAAGGCTGTTTTTTCGTCAAACCGCAGCTTTATTAACCCAGTATCGATACTATTCCTTCAAGCCGTTTTAAGGTGAGTGGAGACAAGGTAGAATCGCCGCCGTTTGAGAGCCAATAGGAGGTATGGGCTTCATAAGGTCCTTTTTTAGCTGCCTCTGGCTGAGCAAAGATGATCGTATCAGGAATCAGGTTTGGACTAGAAGATTTATCCCCAGCAATTCTTGTGATCCCGGCCAAGGGGACATAATCTCCCTCTCCTTCCAAATGGGTAACTGAGAAGCGACAATTGGGGTAACGTTTAATCCCTTCAATGAAAGAGGTTTTCGTATTCCTTTCAACGTGTGGAGCATTGAAAGTGAAAATTTCCATTTTTTCGGTACCCTCTGGCAGATCCCCCCTTTCAACAACGGCTGACATAAAGCGTGCAATATCGCTTCCACCTAGACTATGGCCGATTCCTACCCATTTTTTTATCCCTAGGTTGGCTTGTTGCTCTTGCCAATTATTCAGAATACGGGGACGAAGGCTATTAAACGAACGGGCACCAGGCCCTCCGATGCCAAATTCCAAGGAGTCTTTTTCCCAAGGAGCAATATCACGGCAAATAGAGGCTGTGTCAAATGTCCCTCGGAAAAGGACAATCCCTTCATCATCAGCTCCTGGAGTGACAGGAAGAAGATGGACACCATATACACCACCTTCTCTGACAAGGGTATTAATTTGATACAATCTGGATTTAGCTCCTAACCCAGCAACGGTGACCAGCATATTCTCTTTGAACTTTGTCACACCGCCGCCTTCTAAGTTGTGATAAGAGAATGCTGGATCAAATAGCGAATAAACAAGATCTCTACATAAGTATTCAATACATGCAAGTCGGGCTGCAGCTGCATCAGAAATTCCTAAAGCAGTTGATATTGTTGTGTCAACAGTGCCCACTTTTAGTAGGGAATCTAACAATTGGGTGTCTTTCATCAATTGTTTATCTTGCAGTGCAGAAGGGACTAAAGTGAAGTTTTTGGTAAAAGCAAGAGTCGACTTTCTGAAGGTGGCCATACCATCTATTATCATCTCTTCATCGTCGGTCTGTAGATACTGTTTTGCCCCTTCGAGATCGAGATTAGCTGCAATCCCAACGATGAGCATGGCAATTTCCCTCTCATTCCACAAATTCCCTTGGTCGAGAGAATAATAGCCAGCGACTGCATGGACAATACTTGCTCCAAATTGACGTCCTAGTTGCTCGACTACGATGCTACCTCTCATATAAGGATGACGAATGGTGGTTTCGGTAGATTGCCCCAGAACGAGTTGTAGAAGAGATTTTAGAGAGAGGTCAGAATTTAAACTGATCTGATGGCTAAAATCAAAATTTTTGAAAGTTGCAATCGTCTCTCTAAGCGTTTGGTATTCGAGTTCAGTTTGAGTAGGAGAGAATTGATTTAATATTTTTTCTACTGAATCGACCAGTGCTTGGAATTTTTCTTGTTTGAGTTTTCCACTTTGGAGTCTTTCGTAACCCTTCACTAGCATGAATGTGAGGACAGATCCGGTAAAAGGATCAAGCGCCGGAACAGGTGTGGTGTTAACTATAATGCCGCCTCCAACAACTTGGATCGACCAAATAGGTTTGCTTTCTTCATTCCCAGGAACTAATTTAGTTAATAGTTCCTCGAAAATTTGATAGCCTCCAGGGCCTGGAGAGCCTGTATGTCCACTCTCGTTGAGATCCACAAGGACAATGCCTAGAGTATCGAGTAGCTCTTTATTCAGTTTTGCCTGTGACTGAAGAAGTTCTTGAACACTCTTTTCGAGTTTTTCAATTTGCGCGCCATCTGTTTTAAGACGTTCAACAAAGGCATCTTGTTCTTCTTGGCTTTTTCTTTCGAACGATTTTGCTTGGAGAAGAAGGTCTTGATAACTAGCCGTCGCTTCTTCTAAAGCTCCTTTTAGTTGTCCAATTTCGACGTTTTTTTGCAGTAGTTGTTCGTTTACAGCGCTGTATTTGGATTTAAGTTCCGCGTAGTCTTCTTTCCTTTCTTGAATTTGACACTGCAAATGGACAATCTCTTCCCTTAAGGCATGTTTAGTAACTTCTAAACCTTCCACTTGGACACTAAGGCTTTCAGCTTGTTTAGTTGCCAATTGGAGCTGGGTTGTTAAAGTTTCAACTTTTTGGCTAAGAGCATCTCGTTCAGCAACAACAACCCGATGATTTTCTGTTAAACTTGTGAGTTGGGTTGTAAGAGAGGTATTAAGATGGATCTCAGCCTGATGCTGTTGACCCAAAACTTCGGCCTGATTGTCAACCTCTATAGCAAGATTGATTAAATCGCGAACGTCTGTATCATTCCTTTCTAACCTTGTTAAGGCCTCTCGGTGTGCTCGAAGAAGGGCTTCTTGTGAAGTTTGTGCTTGTATTAACTGCTGTTGCAAATTTTGGACTTCTTCCGAAAGTTGTGCTGCCCTTGTAGTGGGGTCTACCGGACGTTGGATGTCAGTTCTGAATAAAGTGAGAGTGATTGAACCGAGAAACAGACCAGAAACCGTCCAAACGACTGCGACAACTGCAAAAGCTAAAGATTGAACAATGTGGCCAGCATCATAGAGAAGTTTTAAAAGCCCCTCTTTAAATTCTCCGTTAGAAGCATGGTATAAAGACCCTGTTATCCCTTGGACTGCATAAAAGGGAACTTGCAATATTGCTAAAGCAGGCATAGCAATGGCAGCGGATCGAGCTGTGAGGGAGGATTGGAGTGTGCCTTTTTCGCTCCAATCGGCTATTTGATTTAAAGACGCCCTAAGAAGATAGGCGTTTTGTGGAAGAAGAGACGTTAGACAAATCATAAGGAAACATAATAATAGAAAATGTTAAAGATTTCATTAATTTTTTCAAAAAATATAATATTGTTATGTTTTTTTTGGTTTTCCTTACTTTGCTCTCAAAATTTTATCTTGGATCTGTTATCCTAGTTTCTTATGAGAAAGATTCCCTTTACTACACTGACAAAACAAGAGCTAATCGAGAAAATTGAGTCGCTCGGAGAGCCAAAATTCCGTGCCGATCAGGTATGGGATTGGGTCTATGAAAAAAAGGTCCTCTCTTTTGACAAGATGGAAAATCTTTCCAAAGCTCTAAGGGAAAAACTGAACGAAGTACTGACCCTTTCAAGTCTTACTTTTGTCACTAAAACAGAATCAAATGACCAAGAGACGGTCAAGTACTTATGGGAATTATCGGATGGAAAAAGGGTGGAGTCGGTTTTGATCCTCTCTGGGAAACGGCGTACTGTCTGTGTTTCTTCTCAGGTTGGGTGTCCTGCCGCCTGCGCTTTTTGTGCATCGGGCAAGATGGGTTTTTTCCGCAACTTGTCAGCTCATGAAATTTATGACCAGGTGGTCCGGATCAACGCCGATCTACAGCAAAAAGGGGAGCACGTTTCCCATGTGGTCTTTATGGGGATGGGGGAGCCGCTTAAAAATTACGAAAGTGTGATTTCGGCCATCCGGCAGCTAACAGATCCGGCGCGGTTTAATTTATCAGACCGAAGGATTACAGTTTCTACAGTTGGAATTGTTGAAGGGATTGAGAGACTTTCCAATGAAGGGATCAAAGTTAATTTAGTCCTCTCTTTGCATGCACCGAATCAACACATCCGTAAGAAAATTATCCCCTACGCAAGAAAATATGAGTTGGAAGATATCCTGAAAGCGATGGATACCTATCACAGAAAAACAGGCCGAGACATCACCTACGAATACACCCTCATCGAAGGGATCAATGACCACCCCGACCATGCATTCGAATTGGCCCACCTCGTGAAGGGGAGACATTGCACAGTGAATTTGATTCCGTACAATCCAGTCCCTGGTGTCCGTTTAAGACGTCCAGCTGGAAAAGAGATCAAAGCCTTCCGGTCGGTCCTTTTTGGGTGCAAAATCCCCAATACATGCCGCTGGACAAAAGGGGATGATATCGCTGCCGCTTGCGGCCAGTTAGCTTACCAAAACCCCCCTCAATCCTCTTCGCCACTCCCATTAAGTGCTTAATGTTGATTACCTAAAAGAGCTACCCAACAAACCGGGCGTCTATGTGATGCGCTCGAAGGGTGTTGTTCTCTATGTGGGAAAAGCAAAAGACTTAAAAAATCGGATCCGCCAATACATCACCTTAACCGATACTCGGCCACAGATCCCTTTTTTAATGGAAAAGGTGGAGGCAATCGAGACCATTGTTGTAACAAGTGAGAAGGAGGCCCTTCTTCTTGAAAGCAACCTGATCAAAAAACATCAGCCTGCCTACAACGTTTTACTAAAGGATGACAAAAGTTTTGTCGCCCTCAAGGTGAACGTTGAACATCCTTGGCCTAAAGTCCTCCTCGTGCGTGCACGCGATGAGGTCAAAAAGAGGGAGATGATCTTTGGTCCCTATCCTAGCGCCTTCCAAGCTAGGAAAATGTTGGATGAGGTGCACCGTCTTTTTAAATTGAGGCAATGTTCCGATCAGGAACTTCTTCGGCGGATACGCCCCTGCATTTTATATGATATGGGCCGGTGTTTGGCCCCTTGTGTCAAAAAATGTACTTCAGAGCAGTACCAAGAAGAACTTAAAAAAGCGGTCCGTTTTATCCGCGGATATAACAAAGATGTGATCGATCAGCTCTTTCAGAAAATGGAGGAAGCTGCCGAATCGCTCGATTTCGAGAAAGCCCAAGAAATTTTAAATAAAATCAGGGCGATTGAAAAGACAGTTGAAAAGCAACATGTTCACTTGACCCATTTTGAAAATATCGATGTTTGGGGCTTTTACAGAGAAGGTGAGTCAGGGATGTTAACTCGCCTCCATTTTGCAGAGGGAGAGCTTTCTTCTGCTTCACATTACCCATTCCAGGGCGTTTTAGATGATGATGCTGAGTTACTTGAATCTGCACTCATGCAATACTATGGCTCTTTAACACCACCAGAATCAATTTTAGTTCCTATTCCATTGTCTAAAGGGATAGAAGAACTGTTTCCTGTTGTCTTCCCTAAAAAAGGGGACAAAGTCATGTTGATCAAGATGGCATCTGAAAATGCCTTAGAGGGATTTAGGCAAAAAAGAGACAAAGCAACGGTGCGTGAAAAACTGCTTCTAAAAATGCAGGAACTTTTCCGATTATCCAACTATCCGTACCATATCGAATGCTTTGACACCTCCCATATTGCAGGGTCATTCCCCACAGCTTCGATGGTCACCTTTCAAGGAGCAGAATCGTATAAGAAGGGCTACAGGACCTACAATATCAAAACAACAGAAGCTGGCGACGATTACCAAGCTTTAAAAGAGGTGCTGCAACGAAGGTATCGGAAAGGAAAGGAAGAGGAGCTTTTACCTGACCTGATTATCGTGGACGGTGGAAAGGGGCAGTTGTCTCAGGCCATCCAAGTCTTAAAAGAGCTAGAGATCACCACCGTTGATATTATTTCACTCGTAAAAGAAGAGGGGAGGCACGACCGGGGATTGAGTCAGGAAGGGGTGTTTCTGCCCCATCAAAAAGACCCTATTTTACTTGAACGGCACTCTTCTTTATTGCATTTCTTACAAAGAGTGAGGGATGAGGCTCACCGGAAAGCGATCACCCTCCATAAGAAAGGGCGCTCTAAAAATCTAACAAAAAGCCTTCTCGATAGTTTGCCAGGTGTTGGGCCTAAGCGGAAGAAGGCGTTACTGACCCACTTTGGCAGCCTGGAAAGGGTTCTTAAGGCTACAATCGACGATCTATTAGCTGCGCCCACGATCACAAAGCCGCTAGCCCAATCCCTCTATTCTTGGATCCAATCACAAAAAAAAGAATGACGCGGGGGCTAATAGCGCCAGCCGTAGGTGCTGCAAAGGGCTTTTGCTTCTTTATGACCTAGCTTGGCGGCACCAACTAAAAAATCCTGAGCCTGCTTCATTAAATCGGCTTTCTGATTGTCATAGGCTTGAGCTTGACCAAAAGTGAAGTTTGGCTTTTTTTGAGGGATTTTGTCCGCATCACCGATAAATGTAAGCCCTTTGAGGTAAAAAGCCTCTGGCACTCCTCCGTTAATAGCTGGTTGCAAAAAGTCGTCGGCTTCCTGTCTGTATAAATCTTTAATAAGAGAATAGAGGTCTAACCTTGCTTGTATATGTTTAGGGTCAAAGCGGATACAATTTTCCAGATGTTCTCGGGTTATCTTGATGTCGGCCCGATTGATCTGGCTCAATCCGTAATAGGCTGTAGCCTTGACCACCGGATCATGTTGGCGCGTGCACAATTCGTAGAGTTTTTCAGCTATCTCAACGTCTTTTTCCAGTTGTTGCCCACTAAAAAATTGCTGGGCCATCAACAAGGGCAACCGTGTAGTCCCTTTCAGCGAAAGGTGCTCCCATAAATGTTCATCATGGTTCAAAAACTTCAGAACGCTATCGAATTGATTTTTATTCTTTAAGTTGACTTCACGTAGGATACCTGCAAATTCAATGAGAAAACTGATCGGCGATTTTTCTACTGCTAATACGGTAAGGTCTAAACAGAACTTGTAACACTCGATCGCTTTTTCAAGCTGAGGAATCCCACGGCCGAATACAAGGTAGTAATGACCCAGTTGCATGGAAATATCGAAATTCTTTTTAAGAACCTCTTGTGGGATAGAAGTAAGGAGTTGGAAAGCTTCAGATAGAAGCTGATCGGCCTGATCAGCATTCTCTATTTTTTTCGAGGCATCCCTTTTGAGAATGGATAGATCGAATGCAGCTTCGGTAGAGCCAAGTTGTGCAGCTTTTTCGTAATCTGTCCAGCTTTGGGTACATTGTGCTAGCTTGTAGAAAGTGTTGGCTTTGAGAGCCCCATCTGGAAGATAGGTGGCAGCACATTGGAAAAGCTTTTTCGCTTCATTGTTAAAAACAGCCTTCAGAGTATTGTCTTTGAAAGCAGATGCAAGTTCAATGACAAGATCGGTTGATTCTTCAGAATTGGAAAAGTCTGTATCAAAACGGCCTTTTGATTTGTTGATAATATCGAACATTTCAGCCCGCTTGAAACCTAACTCGAGAAGTACTTTTACAAATTCTTCCCTGTATTTAGCAAATCGTGAGAGGGATGAGCCATTTGCTCGGTTTGCACGTCTATAGCTTTCTATAGCTTTTTGACTGTCTTGAACAATGGCATTGGGTTGACCATCCCCTAAACCGGTTAAGTAGAGGTTCCCTATGGCGATGGCTGACCTTTGATCCCCTGCAGCTTCCGCTTCTTGAAAATAGGTAAGAGCCAATTCAGGATCAAAAGGGACTCCGATTCCATCTCTGTAGTAGGTGCCTAAAAGATAAATGGAGTCAATATGATGGAACCTATTGGCAGCCTCTTTTAAAAGGGGAATAGAGTGGACAGGGTCTTTTAGGGCCTCTTTATGAAGTTCCGACCCTTTCAATTTGTTGAATAGATAAAGGCCTAAAAGGGCGAACTGTCCAAAAAATGGAATAATCCTGCAAGAGATCTCTTCATAGCTTTTACGGACAAAATATTTTTCGGATAAGGAGGGATACTTTTCTCCGAGTTCTCCGGTATATTTTTCGTTGACCATAGACTTTTTGAACAGTTCATAAAGGGAGAGACAAGTATCCAAACCAGGGATAAAACCTGCAAAGTAATAACAAGTATCAGCAAGATCTACAGAATCGGATGGGGATGATTGAATGGATGACATCGGTTTTTCCTAAGTAGAGAATAGGCAAACAACCTAGCGCTGCCTGATAAAATATGTCAAGGGTTGTTCATAATTCCCGCCTTATTTTCCACAAAGGGTTAAAGGCGGGAATGGGTGTATGGTTATTATAATGGTGTGTAGCTTCTTAGTACGGAGGAGGAAGGCTTCCAACTGTGGATGCTCCGGCTTGGCTACTAATGGAAACACGGCTGGATTGAAGCGTTTCTGTGCTAATACCAGTTGCCCAGCCCCTTTGCTGAGCAAAACTCAAAGCAGGTTTATAACCCTGCTTTGCAGCTTTAAGCATCAATTTTTGTCCTGGCGTAACCAATGTGTTTTCCTTATTTGAGCCCTTGGAAAAGAAACTACTATTTTGGCTCTGATTTTTTTTGTCTCCGTTAATAAGGCGTAAAGCATTCTCATACTGTGCTGGAGCGTGTTCTTTCTTAACAGCTACATCTAGTTCACGTAAAGCATTGTCTAGATCCGATTGGACTTTTGTTTTCTTGTAGTGCTCCATATAAAGACTGTAGAGCATCATCCTAGTTTTAGGATCCTCAGGATCAATCCTTTTATAACTGATATGACACTCCATTTCAGCAGCAGAATTTCCACGTGCATGGTGTAAGATAGCTTGGTGAGAAAGAGCTGTCTTCTTAGCAAGTGGAGGTAAAGAGTTTTTAGAACAGAAGTCTAGAAGTTTCAGAGTCAAAGCAACTTTAGCCTCTGAGGTAGCCTCTGCTGGAAGTAGCGAGCCAGTTTCACGATCAATAACCGTCTCATAGGAACGTAGCGCCACTGCTAAGGCTATATCCTCGTCATCTACATTGTTCATTAAAGGGATGGTTTTCCTCCAACGGAGGGTCTGATTTATTTCACCTACTCTAGCTCTAAATGTCTCCAGCTCTTGATCAGTGCAAGTTTTCAACAGCTCCGACAGGGCAACAAAATACGTCGTATGTACTGTGCTAGTCTGGTTTGCCTTCCCAAAGTATTCTGCTGCTTTTGTTGGATCGCATGCATCGGATCCAAACCCAGTTAAGTAGAACAGCCCCATCAACATGTTGATATCTGGGGTTCTTTTTGCTTCAGGAATAATTTGGAGTAATCTTAAAGCCTCTTGATGATCGGCAGGTGATCCAGATTGACGCAAAAGTTCTGCAAGATCGGTGGTTAGTACAACTTGTCTTGCGATGACATCGCTTGTTCGCTTTTCTTCAGGGATCGAATTAAGCCATCTGAGTGCTTCTTGGAGGTTTTCTTTGGAAGGCTGTTTACTTATCAGGTCTGCAAGTTCGAGGGTCACTTCAACGCTTCCTAATTTGGCCGCTTTAATTAAGTGCTCTTGATTTTTGTCGAGCTTATAGAGATGAAAATAGGCCTCTGCTTTTTGAGAATCTTGTGGACAATGTTTTACCACGCAGTTGAAAAGGGGAATCGCTGCTTGAGGTAGAAGAGAGCCTAGTTGGCTGTTTTCGATAGCCACGCCTAAAAAATTTGCTAGTTCTTTACCCGACGGAGAAAAATCGTCTAGAAACTTATTGGAAGCCCCTTTGATTAGGGTGCAGATAGCATCTGCTTCTTGTTTGCATGGCTCTAAAGCTTCTGCTAATGCTAAAAGATACTGAGTATAAGGTGTAGAGTCAACCTTTCTGAAATAAGTGTCAGCATTTTCGAAGCAGGTTGCTTTGTCTCCATAATCTCCTGTTAAACAAAGTTGCCCAAGAGCAAAAGAGCATCCCTTATGGCCCAACTCATCTCCAGCTTTGAAAAGCCTGATGGCACCATCAAGGTTTTTTGTCACCCCATCACCATCTCGAAGGCTGATTCCGAGCTTGAAGATGGCTTCTAAGTGCCTATATTGGTGAGCTGCTTCTTGCAGCAAAGTAATGCGATTGGCATCGTCGCTTAAAGCACTCTGGTAAAGCGCTTCCCCTTTCTCTTTTCGGTAGTTACCCAGATATCGGAGAGCTAAATGCCCAATTCCCCAAATGATGGTACAGAACATGTCTTTAAAGTCTTTCTCAGCAAAGTAACGGTGAGAAGGATGTTTGTAATCTTGACCTACTTGGTTTGTATACCCTTGAGGGATTAACAAAACCTTTCTGAATATTTCGTAATAAGAGACAAAAGTACACACAACAATGGTGTTCAGAGCTGTTTTGTAGAGATGATTGATAGCGGCTGTTGGAACTAAAGACATGGCCTTTCCTCATTAAATGGAAACTCAAATTAGCTCTATTAGAGAAAATATGTCAAGAAGTACCTGGAGGGGCAACTTTAAAAAGGGGCATTTTTTAGAATGACCCCTTAAGCTTGTATTATTTCCACTCTCTTTCAGCGTTAACAGAATCGTAAGGTGGGGTTATGGGTCGATCTTCATCATCTCAGAATGTTTATGTAAAAGGGTATGTCGCACCTTCGCGCTTCAAATTATATTTCACTACCTAACCGAAGGCTTTGCCAATCTAGCTCTCACATGTCGGCCCTTTCAGCCTAATCGAGCCACTTGCCAGAATCCCGAGGGTTGTGCCATCATGTTGCGATCTCGGGACATTAGCTCAGTTGGTTAGAGCGCTACCTTGACATGGTAGAGGTCAGCTGTTCGAGTCAGCTATGTCCCATCCTCTTAAACTTCATTCCCAGTATAGAGCCATTCCCGCTTTGAAATCCTCGAGGAGATTCGGGAGATTTTCAGGCGAGTTTACCCCATTTTTCGAAGCCTGATATCTCATTAAGGTATATGGACTTCGAAAAAAGGAGGTAAAACCGACGAAAAGATCCCAGAAGATCGTCGAGAAGGCACAGCTGGAATGGCTCATATAAGGTAATCCTTGCCAAAATCACTATTGGTGTGGGACTATATTTTCTTTTTCATCCATAATGGGTGAGTTCCCCTGTTTTTATTTCCACGTGACGTTTGACCCAGTAGCTTTAGATCGTAAGACAGTTTGGCCAAGGCTGGATGTTGCCAAAATGGTCTTTTCTGCAGCTTTAAAAAATATTTTACCAAATTGCATTCCGCTTGAGTCAGAGGTTGATGGATTTTGTTTCAAGGGCCGTTTTCTTTTCGACGGACCACTTCCCCCACTTTTTCTAACACTGATCATCGAAGAGATGAGGCGTCTGAAAAAAGAGGACATTGCACTGCAGCGTATGGAAATGATGCGCTCCAATGCAGCCTCTTTTTTAAAACACCATGGGAAAGAAGAAAAAGGGGAGGCACTGGAAGAAAAAGAGGATGAGGTTGTCCCGTTTATCCGGCTTCAAGATGATATTGAAGAAGCTTTTTACCCTACCATCTTATCGACAACGTTTGATATGGGTGTTGTGCAGCTTCTTGCATTGAATGAAGGTGGTGAGGGGGTCTACGAGGTCATCGGCACAGCTTTTGAAGATGAAAAAGAGGCGAAAAATTTTGCCAAGCTTTTCAAGGGTCGAAAAGTGGGACTTGAAGATTGGATCGACGCTAAGTGGGCCATCGAAAAAAGAGATGTCTTATTTGCGGCTTCTAGGCAAAGATGGGAATCTCTTGGCTTTAAAGAATTGATCCCCTTTTTCCCGGCCGAAATGGAAGAGGTGGAGCAAGAGGCTTTTTCTAGAGGAAAATCTTTCTTTTTTACGCCCGATCATGATGAAGGGTTTGTCTTTGGAAACGAGAAGGACTTTTCTTTTTGGAAAATAGAGATTGAAGGGTGGCTTAAAGGGGTGGCTCCTGCTCCGTTTGAGCTGGTAGAGACAAAATGGGGCTTGCAATGGCACTTTATCGACCCGATTGGGTCCCGATTCCCGGGTCCTTTTGTCGAAATGGGGCCTAAAGCCAAGTTTTCATCGCCTAAAAAAGAGGTTGTCTGCCACCCTATACATGTGAGTTTAATTGGTCAGCTCAAAAGTTGGCTGACATTTTAGAACGAGGTTTTTTGTAGCTTTGAAAATTAATAGGCAAATCCGGGCCGCAAGAGTTCGGTTAATTGATCATGAAGGAAAGCAAGTAGGGGTTGTCTCTATCCATGAGGCGCTCCAAATGGCAGAAGAGGTTGCTTTAGACTTAGTTGAGGTTGTTGGGACCTCAGTTCCTCCTGTATGCAAGATCATGGACCATGGAAAGTTCAAGTACGATCAGACGAAAAAGGAAAGGGAAAACAAGAAATCCCAGCATCAGATCAAGCTGAAAGAGGTCAAAGTCAAACCAAATATTGACGTACATGATTTTGAAACGAAGAGTCGTCAAGCAAGGGGCTTTATCGAAAAGGGAAATAAGGTTAAAATAACTTGCACTTTCCGCGGCCGAGAGATGGCTCACCCTGAAGTGGGCGAGCGCTGGGTCAAGAAAATGTGCGATGACCTAGCCGATATTGCCTTAATAGAAGCTGTGCCAAAGATGTTGGGAAAAATGATGAGCGCAGTCTTGTCACCTAACCCGAAAAAAATTCGTCCTCCAGTCCGTCCTCCTAAAGAGGGAACGGTAGAGGGGGCAAAAAAACCTGACATGTCTCTGAAGAGTAAGCTGGAAGAGGTTGTCGGAACTAGTGAAGAAGAAATAGAGTAGATTTTTAGGAGAATTTTAGCCGTGCCCAAAATGAAAACACGCAAGTCAGTCGCTGCAAAGTTTAAGCTGACTGGAACTGGAAAATTGAAACGGCAACGTGCTGGAAAGCGACACCTTTTGACCCATAAATCTGGGAAACGGAAGCGTCAATTGAGACGAGCCGGTTTGGTTGACAAGACGATCTTGAAGACCTACAAAATGCTCATGGGTGTGCTGTAAGCAGGAAATTAGGATTAGAAAATGGTTAGAGTAACAAATGCTGTCGCTTCGAAGAAGCGCAAAGACCGGATCAAAAAGTTTGCTAAAGGCTACTTTGGCGACAGAGGAAATCACCTGCGTCAAACTAGTGATGCTGTGATGAAGGCATTAGCTTATAGCTATATGCACCGGAAAGAGAAAAAGCGGAATTTTAGAGGGCTTTGGATCCAACGGTTAAGCTGCGCAGCTAAAATCGAAGGTCTTTCCTACAATAAGCTTATACATGGTCTTGCCTTGGCTGGGTGCCGTTTAAACCGGAAAATGTTGTCAGAAATGGCGATTTCCCACCCACAAGACTTCCACCATGTTGCTCAGTCAGCAAAGCACGCTTTAGCAAAAGCTGCTTAAATGTCCCTTGAGATCCTGAAGGAGATCCAGAAGGAGATCAGTGCCATTTCTGACCGTTTTGAGCAGCAATTGATTGCTGCCAAAACGGTCAAAGAAATTGAGGACCTCGAGGTCCACGTTCTAGGACGCAAAGGTCCTGTTCAGGCGTTGATGCCACTGTTGAAGAATGTCTCTACAGAAGAGCGTCCTCAAGCTGGCAAAGAAATCAACGACCTCAAAGAATCGCTCACCCACAAAATCAGCCAAGCAAAAGATTCTCTTCAAAGACAGGAAGAGACAATAAGGCTTCAATCTGAAAAAATGGATGTCTCTTTACCTGGAAGATCTCGTCCTTTAGGAAATGCCCATCCCATTTTAGCAACGCTTGATCGGATTTTAGTTATCTTGATCGGAATGGGGTTTTCAGTTCAGCTAGGACCTGATATCGACACCGATTATTATAACTTTGAAGCGCTCAATTTTGCCCCAGATCATCCAGCAAGAGACATGCAGGATACTTTTTATTTAGAGGGGGGGTATTTATTACGTACCCACACTTCTAATGTACAGGCAAGGGTGATGGAACAAGGTAAACCGCCCATCCGTGTGGTTGTTCCAGGAAAAGCCTATCGAAATGAGGTTGTCACAGCCCGTTCTCACGTCCAATTTCACCAAGTAGAAGGTTTTTATATCGACAAAGGGGCCACCTATGCCGACCTGATGTCGACATTTGATACCTTTTTGGGGAAGCTGTTCCATGCTGGGATTAAAACCCGCTATCGCACAAGTTATTTCCCCTTTGTGGAACCTGGTCTTGAAATAGATGTAGAGTGCTTTCTCTGTAAAGGGGAAGGGTGCCGTGTTTGCAAGCATAGCGGTTGGCTTGAAATCTCTGGCGCTGGGATGATCCATCCTGAAGTGCTTAAAAACTGCGGTATCGACCCCGAAGTTTACTCTGGCTATGCGTGGGGAATGGGCGTTGGAAGGCTTGTTATGATCGAAAAAGGGATTCCTGACATCCGCCTCTTCATGGAAAATGACGAACGTTTCCTCAAACAGTTTTAAGGTTCCTCCTGAAAAACGGGGAATATGTCTAGACGATTTCCTATCCGAACAGCTCTCTCTATCCAAAAAAGCGGTTAAAAAACTTCTCGATCAATCGGCCTGCCAGCTCAATGGGAAGGTCGAAAGGATGGCTAAAAGGCCCCTTTTTGGCGGCGAGACGATTGTTGTTAATACACCTATTGAAAAAGCGATAGCTTTTGACCCAAAACGGATTCTTTACGAAGAAGAAAGTTTTGTCGTTTACGATAAGCCGATCAATGTGACTGTTGATCAAGAGCTTTTGCAAGCAATTCAAGGAAAAGGGTGGTCTTTGATCCATCGGTTAGATCGAGAAACATCAGGTCTTTTGTTGATTGCCAAAAACGAATCGATGAGAGAGCAATTCCAGACCCTCTTTGAACAAAAACAGGTTCAAAAACGGTACATCGCCCTTGTTGAGGGAGATTTAAAGGGGGCGGGACATTTAAAAACACATATCGGAGAAGGGAAAACTTTGGGCGGAAGGCCAAGATTCCAGGTGACCCACAAAGAAACTGACCAGCTAGCAGAAACCGATTGGGAACTGGTCAAAAGGGAGGGGAAAATGACCCGTGTCGCCCTTTATCCCATCACAGGTAGAACGCATCAACTCCGTGTCCATATGGCCTATTTAGGACACCCTATTGTAGGAGATAGTCTCTATCATCCCAAACCAACGGGCCGCCTCATGCTACATGCTGAATCGTTAGTGTTTCCTCACCCAGAAACAGGAAAAGAGACCCGCTTCACAAGCCCACCCCTTTTTTGATAGTGCTTCTGTTAACCTTTTTTGGTTAGAAGGTGGAGAAGGGGTCTAGTTTTTTCAGCTAGCCTATTGTAGCTCAAGAAACCAGAAATGAATTGAACACCCAATAGGTACATTTTCTCAGCGCCAGTTTTAGGAAAGCTTTCTGCCCAGTGAGATAACGTTCTGATCACTTCAACGCGACCTTGAATCGATTGAGTGCGCAGCTCTAAACGGGGGCCACTCAGGAACTGCATGAAAAGGGGAAACATTTTATAAGTAACTAGGCCAACTGCTGCATAAGTAGCTGTTGCGATGCCCACCTGAGCGATAGCAAAAAAGATCTTTTGCCTAACTGAATAGCCATCTAACCCATCTTTAATTTTCTCAATATCTTCGCCATCTAAAGCACTTTTGGGAAAGAAGTAGATGTTGTATTCAATGAGAGCCTGCACTGCTGTGCAGACAGTCTGTTCCAGCTATAAGAATGGGATGCATGATAAAACCTCGTTAAGAAAACAGGCTACCTTATGCAAGACATTATTTCAAGTTTTAGGGATCTTTAAGGTGCAAGTGTTCTCTTGCACCCTTTTTTGATGTGAGGTTAAAGGCCCTTTGACCAGTTTTGGGCAGTAGTAATTTGATCGTTTACAAAGTTGATTGTGAAATGAGCTACAAAAGCACCAAAAACAAATTTCCCAAGAATTCCGGGATATCCGCCAGTTGGTAAATGGACTCTTCCTGCAATCACGGGGTAAAGCCCATTTGCAGCTTCAAAGGAAAAGAGAGCGGTAAGCCCTGGAATGATAAGCCTAGCTACTTTCTCGACCAAACCGTCGTTCTTTGATTTTTTTAAAACGTCTTGTCCGTAATTCCAGGACAAGTAGGCAGTTGTTGATAACAAATTTGAGGTAGTCAACATTGTGTTCTCCTTATATGAGATGAATCTCTCTTTACCTTGTAAAGGAAGCTAAAATTTTAGCCAAGGGGCAAATTGAGAAGGAAAAAAAAGGAGAGACCCAGAAAAGGCCTCTCCTATAGTTAAAGGAAATTATTTGTTTAGAATTAAGATGATGCTTTGTTTAGTTGAGAACTGATGAAACCGTACCAATTGGTGCCGCGAGTAATGGTCACATTAACGAAGTTATTCACGCTTTCAGCAGCAAAAAGTCTAAGGGCGAGCTTAGCTAATGTACCTGCTACACCAGTTGGAAGGGAAGTCGACAAGCCAGAAAGAATACGATCTGAAACATAGCATGAAGCTATCGCTGCAAATGCTGTTTTTGCAATGTCTAAATAATTATTATTTAATTTGTAACGGACTTTATCTCCTGTTCCTGAGCTCGTTGCGCTTGTCCAAACAAGAAAAGCAGCCTGACATAGCTAAGTTTGCGGCTGAATTTCCTGCGATTGATAAATAAGTCATGGTTTAGTTCCTTTGTGGTTGTTTTTTAAGATGTTAATTTATTTCTTCTCTGTTGAAGGGCCAAATGGATCGATCCGATTCAGTGTGTTATAGGCAAAGCTTGCTACAATTCGGTCAGTCATAACACTTGTAACAACATAAGAGAAAATCCAGCCTGAGACAAGCCCTATCACTTGGGATGTTGTTTTTAAAAGCCTTGGGAGATCTAAATCGGGTCCGTGCCCAATAGAAAGGAGGGGAGTGACAAAGTGCTTTTCGAGATATTTTTCGATGATGACAAAGCACATCCCTGTAATAAACGTCTTTGCAGCTAGATAAACAATTTTAGAAAGGGGGGTGAGGTATAGCTTTGCATTGTGTGGGTTACCTATCAGTCTCCAAGAAGGACCATAACCATCTTTTTTTATTTGATCAGGTGTTGGAATATATTCTTCTATAGTGCCATCAGGAAGTTCGTTCCCATATTTAAGAGGGTAATTTTTATGAGGGCTGATCTTCCAGGCGTTGTCAAACAGTGTGACACCCATTCCAAAAAGGGGAACTGCGTTCAATAAATTAGAAAAGTTGATGATCATTATTTCTCCATTGGGCTTCAAAATTTACTCGGAACCCTTATTTATAGCCAGTTATACGTTCTAACATACTAACACAAAGTGCAGAGAGCATTTAAAGGAAAATAACAGGATGAGCAAGATAGCCTTCGGATACTAAAAAACACTGTTCAGTTAAGCTTCATCATTAGAAACACAAATCACGGTTTAGCGTTTGGAGTGCTCTAAAGTCCTCTTTGGCTTTGTTTCTGAGGCATTTTTTAATAAGCTTTAATGAATGCGAAACAGGAGTTTGGCGCTAGAGACGCTTTGCGAAACAGACGAAATTCCTGGTTTTAGTTACTGATCTAACTTACTTAGGTCGAGGTTGTTGATGCAGGGTGCATCCTTGCAGGTGCGGAGGTGACGACAACGTTGATCGAATACTTCACCATAAGGGCAAGCTCCCTGAATCGATTGGTGGATGATGCCAAGAGGACGAAAAACCTGTTCACTGGATGGGCCAAAATAGGAATAGGTGGGTACACCAGCTGTACCGGCCAAATGGAGTGGCAGCGAATCGGCAGAAACAACCAATTTACAGAGGCCCATCACCCTTTGCAGGTGTGGCAGAGACAGCTTTGGAAGGACATGCCCTCCGAACTGTTCAGCTAGATAGTCCACTTCTAGTTTCTCAGCAGCGCTACCCCAAGAGAAGATAAAAGGTCCTTCAAGCCTTTTTAAAAATTGAACGAGTGTCTCTTTTTTGACCGTTTTGTTCTTCCACATCGAACCAGGGGCTACAAGGGTGGGACGGGACGGCAGTGTTTTTAAAAAGAGCTTTTCTTCCTCATTGATCTGCAACTGGACCTTTTCTTCCAAAACAGGCTCAATTTTGAAAGCTTGTTCTACGAGCCAAAGATAATCAAGACGTCTGTTACGTCCAATGGGACAGTCATACTTTTCATTAGTGACCAGTAGATTGGGCCATTCTCTTCGCGTTTTATATCCAAACCCTACCTTCCGTTTAGCACGAGAAAAAAAGGTGACCAGGGCCGATTTCGAATTGCTTTGCATATCCAAAAGGACATCGTACTTTTTTGAGCGGACCATTTTTAACTGTTTAAAAAGGGAAGGGAGGTGACCCCATTTTTTACTATCCACTACGAGGGCATTATCGATCAGAGGGTGGGCAGTGATGAGAGCGGCACCCCCTTTTTCGACTACCCAATCAATGGTGCAATCGGGAAATGCCTTTTTAAGGGTAGCTATAACAGGAAATGTTTGGAGGATATCACCAAGACTTGATGTTTTAACAACTAAAACCTTAATCAATCCAACCACCACCAAACACTTTGTCTTCATCATAGAAAACGGCAGCTTGGCCTGGTGTGATGGCCAATTGCGGCTCGTCAAATACAACTTCGGCCCGATTATTTTCCAAAGCTGTAACAGTTGCAACCGATTCTGGGCCACGGGAACGGATCCTGACAGAAAGCTTATAAGAATCGCCAACATTTGGTTCTTTGGCAATCCAGTTCACACGAGAAACAGTCATTTCTCTTTTTTCAACTTGATGCCGTTCACCAACAGTGACCTCTTTTGTTACCGCATCAATGCCGCTGACATAGAGAGGTTGTCCGAAAGCTACGCCCAATTTTCTTTGCCCAATCGTTAGGCTATGTATCCCGTTATGATCGCCCAAAATGGTGCCATCTGCCTTCTTGATTTTCCCTTTGGCAGCTTGTGCCCTTTCAGGAAAATGTCGTTCCAGAAAACCTGCATAATCCCCGTTAGGGATGAAGCAGATGTCTTGGCTTTCCCTTTTTTTAGCGGTGACCAGATCCCCTTCTTCGGCGAATTGCCGAATTTCAGGCTTACTAAATTCGCCACAAGGGAAAAGAGTTTTAGAAAGTTGTTCTTGGGTCATCCCGAAAAGGAAATAAGATTGGTCCTTGTTTCTATCTTTCCCTCTGATTAGGTTCCAACGCCCATTGACTGTGTCAAATCCGATTCGAGCATAATGGCCTGTCACTACATAGGCAGCTCCAATTTCCATCGCTTTATCATAAAGCGATTCAAATTTCAGCTTTTGGTTGCAGAGAATGCATGGGCTTGGTGTCCTTCCAGCAAAATATTGGTCTGCAAAAACGGTGATCACCTCATCCCAAAATTCTTGTTTGAAGTTGATGGCGTAATAAGGGATACCCAGTGTGTTGGCAACAAGGCGCGCATCATCGACCGACTCTTCCCCGCAGCAACTTTGGGTGGAGCAAGAAGCACCTTCTGCTTCTGCCCCTTTATAAAGGCGCATGGTCATGCCTACTGCGCGATAGCCTTGATCGACCATCATTTTAGCAGCAACAGAGGAATCTACCCCTCCAGACATTGCAACGACAACCGTTTGAGGATTAGACATGGGCAAAGACCTCTCTGGCTTTCCAGATCGCTTCACGTGTTTCAGTGAACATCTCAAGGTCGTTCAGTTGGTCCAGAGGGTACCAGCAAGCATTTTCACACCCTTTAGGCATTGTATCTCCGACCACACGGCCGACATAAATAGCATCAATGTGCTGATGTGCAGGCTGATCATTATATGCAGGGATATTCTCTAGTTGGATCAAAAAAGGACGTGGGATAGTATGAGCAAGGTCGTACGAGAAATTGAGATGTTCATCCCCAATGATTTCAGCTTGCAGGCCCACCTCTTCCATCACCTCTCTTAAAGCAGCTTCGTGAAGAAGTTCATCCCCTTCGACATGACCGCCAGGTGGCGTCCATTTATTGAATTTTTTGTGGTAGATCAAGAGCACTTGATCCCCTTCGATTAACAGAAGGGTCGAAGTCCAATGTCTCATACAAGGGCCTCCTCCTCTATAGGATCAACACTTTTGAAAGTGAGCCTATGAATAGGGGATGGACCGTATAGCTTTAAAGCTTTCAGGTGTTTTTCTGTGGCGTACCCTTTGTGGGTGTTAAAGCCATATTGTGGGTATTTTTCGTGCATGGCTTGCATGTAGTTGTCACGGCTTACTTTTGCAATGACCGAGGCTGCTGCAATCGACAAGCACTGCTCATCTCCTTTGATCACCTTTTCACAGGGGATATCGGTGTGGGGGAGGCTTAGTCCATCCACTAGGAGAAAATCTGGTTTTATTCGCAGCTGCGAAATAGCCAGTAACATCGCTTGGATGGTGGCTTGGAAGATGTTGATCTCGTCGATCACATCATGTTCAACCATTCCGACACCATAAATGATTTCGGGATGAGAAACTAACGACTTAAAAACCGCTTCCCGTTTAGCAGGAAGCAGCTTTTTGCAATCATCGACACCGGGAATTAAAAGTTTGCGAGGAATGATACAGGCAGCAGCAAACACAGGCCCTGCTAGAGGCCCTCGTCCGGCTTCATCGACGCCAGCTATAGTTATATAGCCAGCTCGATAACCTTTTTCCTCGATCTTCGTTAATTTTTTCAGACGGCGCCACTCCTTTTCAGGAACAACCTCAAACGTCGGTCGGTGCTGTACCATTCTCTTCGCTCACGACGACGGGCCCTTTGGTCTTCCGAACGCCAAGGCGAGCTTGGATCTTCGCAGCTTTCCCTTGCTTTCCACGGATGTAGTAAAGCTTTGCACGACGAACTTTTCCTGAACGGACGTTTTCGATCTTTGCAATTTTTGGGCTATGGAGTAGAAAAACCCTTTCCATCCCTTCGCCATAAGCTACACGGTGCAGAGAGAAAGTTTCAGAAAGTCCTGAACCTTTTTTAGCAATCACAGTTCCAGCAAAGATCTGGATCCTTTCTTTGTCCCCTTCAGCAATACGGAGGTGAACCCGGATAAGGTCTCCCACGCGAAAATCAGGGATCTCTTTCTTCAGCTGATCTTGATCAATCGATTCAATTAACTTTGAATACGTCATAACTAACTCCAAAAAACTTTTTTGTCGACCAAATCTGGTCGGTGGCGGAGAGTTTTCTGCCGGGCCTGTTCCCGACGCCATGCTTTTATCAAAGCATGATCTCCACTTTTTAAAACTTCAGGTACCTGCTGTCCTTCAAACAGATCAGGTCTTGTATAATGGGGGCAATCAAGCCACCCTTCTCCCTCAAACGAGTCTTCTACACTTGAGGCAGCATCTCCCAACGCTCCTGGAATAAACCTTACGAGTGCATCAAGGACCAATAAAGCGGCCGTACACCCACTCGTGAGGACAAAATCGCCTACGGAGACTGTTCGGTCCACCTCTAAATCGATCACCCTTTGATCAATCCCTTCATAGTGTCCCGAAAGGAGTACTAAGTGATCAAGTGATGCAAACTCCTTTGCAAGAGCCGCAGTGAAGGGCTCTCCCTCAGGTGCTAGATAGACAACGGTCGAGTTCTCTTTTTTACGGGCCCGTATAGCATTGGCTACAGGCCCTGGCATCATCACCATTCCAGGTCCACCCCCATAAGGGCGATCATCCACTCTGCGGTTTTTATCCTCAGTATAATCTCGGATATCCACCAGATTCACGTTCAAAAGCCCACCCTTGATAGCTCGGCCTAAAATGGACTCCTTGAAGGGAGACTCAAAATAGCCAGGAAACAAGGAAAGAAGCTCAATCTCCATTACGCAGCGGCTTGACGGGCCTTTCTCTCTTTTCTCTTAGCAAGGGCGTTAGCACGACGTGTAACTTCTCTTGCATGGTGCACTTTGATTACTTCTGGAGAAACCCGTTTAACCAATGAAGTCGCATGCTCCGAAATTGAGGCACCAAGTGCTAACCAATGGGCAATACGCTCTGCATCAAATTTCAACATGGTCTCTTCGCTAGGTGCATGGGGATCATACCATCCCAAATTCTCAACATAGCGGCCTTCACGAGCTGCTTTTTCTTCGATAACTACAAGGCGGTAGCTCAACCGGTTTCTTTTTCCTTGTTGTCTTAATCTAATTGTTAAAGCCACTCTTTTCTAGCCTCCCATTAACTTCTGTAAATTCTTCATATTTGGACCTTTCTTAAAAAACTCTTTGGCCTGGCCATACATTTTAACCAAGCGATTCACTTCATCTAAAACTGTGCCGCTTCCACGAGCAATTCGTTTGCGGCGAGACATGGTCAGTTCAACCCGTCCATTTCGCTCATCTTTTGTCATCGAGAGGATCATGGCCTCTAGATGTAAAAACTTTCTCTCGTCGAGATCGCCCAAGTTGATATTTCCCATACCAGGCAACATCCCAAGCAATCCTTTCAGCGAACCCATCTTCTTCATCATCTGGAACTGTTTGGACAGATCCGCATAGGTGAAGCTCGCATCGAGTATTTTTTTCTCCATGTCTTCCATGGAGGCTTTATCAAAATGTTCCTCAGCTTTACGGACGAGGTTAATCGTATCACCCATTCCTAAAATCCGATCGGCCATCGATTTTGGGTTGAAGGGTTGTAAATCTTCGACCCGCTCACCAACCCCTTCAAACTTTAGAGGTTTCCCAGTCATGTGGCGGATCGAGAGGGCAGCCCCCCCTCTTGTATTTCCATCCAACATCGTCAGAACAGAACCGGTAATTCCAAGTTCTTTCTGGAAGGCTTCAGCCGTTTTGACCGCATCCTGACCAAAGGTGGCATTGGCCACAAAAAGAACTTCAGAAGGCTTCAAAAGCCCTTTGATCTCTTTCAGCTCGGTCATCAAAGCTTCGTCGATATGAAGACGGCCAGCCGTGTCTGCAATGACAACGTCATGGTTGCCATTTTTTGCAAACTCTAAACCCTTTTTAGCAACTACACGGGGGTCTTTTTCTCCATCAATCGAAAAAACCGTTACACCAATCTGTTCCCCCAGCACTTTCAACTGCTCAACAGCCGCTGGCCTTTGCAGGTCACAAGCGAGTAAGAGCGGTTTGCTCGCCTCTCCCGATTTTTTCAAAAAACGGGCCAATTTTGCCGCAAAAGTTGTCTTTCCAGAACCTTGTAATCCGCAAACCAGAAAAACATTCAGCTCGTTCGAAAGGTTAAGCGGTGCAGGGTCACCCCCCATGAAAGCCACTAACTCATCGTGTACTGCCTTGATGAACTGCTGGCCTGGCTTGATGGCTCCTAAAACTTTTTTCCCTAGTGCTTTTTCCTTGATGCTGTCGATCAAAACCTTGACCACCGGATAAGAAACATCAGCCTCCAAAAAAGCCTCTCTGACCTCTTGTACGGCCTGAGAGATGTTTTTTTCCGTTAGCTGATACTTGCCCGTTAATCGAGAAAAGATCCCCTGGAATTTTTGGGAAAGAAAGTTTTGCATTCGCCTTGTCTATTTGTAGCGAGTAAATTCTACAAGAATAGTATTAACTTTTCAATGCAGAGACGAAGCGGGGATGGGAAGCTAAATCCAGATGACATTTTGTCCCTGTCCATTCAGGGCCACTGAAGAGGAGGGGGACGCTAATTCCTTGCTCGGAACTGATCTCTAAAAAAACCTCTGCCCCACTTTCCATCAAAGAGGGGAGCTGCTCTGCAAGTTTTTCGTAGAAAAATAGACCATGGTTTTTAGCGACAAGGGCCTCTTTTGGCTCATAATCTTTCACGCTTTTGCCCAAGTTTTCATACTCATCGGCGGAAACATAGGGAGGATTGCAGACAAGGATGTCAATTTTTCTACCCTTCAAAGGTTCTAAAAAATCTCCTAATAGGATTTCAACGTCGACTCCATTGAGCTCACTATTTTCCTTAGCAAGCTGCAAAGCTTTTTCAGAGTTGTCGATCAAAATAAGGTCAAACTGAGGGTGGCTCTTTTTTAGGGCAATACCAATACAGCCTGACCCTGTGCAAAGATCAACGACAAGGCCTGACATTTTTTTAGTTTCTTCTAGGACGAAGGCTACCAACAGTTCTGTTTCTTGCCTTGGTATCAAAACCGAGCGGTTCACTTTGATTTCGCAGCCAAAAAAGGGGGTTTTTCCAACAATATAGGCGAACGGTTCCCCTTCTTTCAGTCGATGGATCCCATCAAGAATTAGATTTTCATCAATCTCTCGGTTAGGTTCTGTCAGTATAGTGAGTCTATCGACACCGTAGGTGTGAAGAAACAGATCGGCGACATCTTGCCTTTGGATTCCGATGCTTTCAAGAACAGCGCAAGTTGCCTGAAAGAAAGGGCCCAGTTGCTTCATTCGGCACTTAAACGGTGTTGATAAAAATGTTTAACAAGAGCCCCTGTCATATTCTCCAACTGCCCATCCATCACCTTGTCAAGATCGTGAGAAGTGTAATTGATCCGGTGATCTGTTAAGCGGTTTTGGGGGAAGTTGTAGGTGCGGATCCTCTCGGAACGGTCACCAGAGCCGACCTGTTCAGAGCGGGCTTTGGCAATTTCGCTGTTCTTTTTTTCCAACTCATATTCTTTGAGTTTAGCTTTTAAGACCCGCATCGCCTTTTCTTTGTTTTTATGCTGGCTCCGTTCTTCTTGTGAAGCCACCACAATGCCGGAAGGCATGTGGGTGATTCGGACCGCACTGTCTGTTGTATTGACGTGCTGACCGCCAGCGCCAGAGGAGCGGTAGGTATCTATGCGCAGATCTTTTTCATCGATGACAATCTCTTCATCTTCTGCAGGCTCGACAAGAACTGCCATGGTAACGGCTGAAGTGTGGATACGCCCTTGAGCTTCTGTTGCAGGTACACGTTGAACCCGATGGGTACCCCCTTCATGTTTCATGAGACGATAGACATTTTCACCAGACAGAGTCATGAGGAACTCTTTATATCCCCCCATATCGGCATCAGTCGCACTTAAAACTTCATATTTCCATCCCATTCTGTCGGCAAAAAGTTTGTACATCCTGGCGCAATCGGCCACGAATAGGGCTGCTTCTTCACCGCCGGTACCGGCACGGATTTCGATGATGCAATTGGCGCTGTCTAGGGGATCGGGCGGTACGAGTAGCGTCTCAAATTCTGCCCCTTTTTCTCAAGAAGCTCTGTAAGCTTCTTGATCTCCTCTTCTAAGACGGGAATAAAGGAGGGGTCCGTTTCACTTTTGAGGAGGGATTTGGCCTCATCGAGCTCTTTTTGAGCTTTCTGAAGTGTTTGAAAAGTTTCTTTGACGGTGTTTAGATAGGCGTGCTCCCCAGAAAGGGCCCGAAACCTTTTTTGGTCCCGGACACAATCAGGGTTACTGAGTTCTGCCTCCAATGCAGGAAGGCGAGACAACAATTCTTCAGCCTTCTTTTCAAGGAGCATGATCAGATATTACTTTTTCTTAGTGGTTTTAGCCGCGGCTTTTTTAGCAGGGGCAGGTTCAACAGCAGCTGGTTTAATAGCAGCAGCTTTTTGCTCATAACGTTTTTTGAACTTGTCAACACGTCCTTCAGAGTCGACCAGCTGTTTGCTGCCGGTAAAAAGAGGGTGTGAAGCTGATGAAATCGACAAGGGATAAACAGGATATGTTTTCCCTTCATGGGTAGCCGTTTCCTTTGGCTTCAGTGTTGAGCCGCAGACAAACTTGAACCCTGTAGAGGAGTCGATAAAAAGAACTTGTTGATAATCTGGATGTTTTTTCTTTTGCATAACAATTCTCGAGATCTAAAAGACAAAAGGATACAGGATATAGCTGTTCTCTCCAAGAGAAATTGACATAACAGAGAAAAAAACAGGGTAAAAAATAAAAAATTACAGGATAGGCAGGCATACGCATCAACTTAAGGAATACCAATTTCTCAACAATCTGTTAAAAGCAAATTACTTACAAAGAAACGTTTGGAAATCAATTTAGTCAAAAACGGCTTAAATCTTCGAAGAAAGGCCCAAGATTACTCTCTGTGCTCTCCGTGAGCTCTGTGGTGATCTTTTTTTTATTTTTTACCACAGAGCTCACAGAGAGCACAGAGAGAGGATTTTGAATTGCCCCTTCTAGAATGATCGACTCTGATATTCTACTCTTTTTTTATTCCATCTATTTGTGGTTAATTAGCTTAGCATCTACCTCTAGGCTTAGGTTGATGCGTATGGGATGGGCAGGATTAGCGGGATGCTGCGACACGAAGCGAAGAGGCTATGAAAAATGAAGGACCCTTTCGATTTTGGAAGGAAAAAAGAGCATTGATAAAAACTTTAATTTAAGTTTTGATATCATCTTGATTTCACTATGGGATATTTTTCATGTTTACAAACACTACCACTATGCACGTGAATAATTTTATAAGAGACCTTCATAGTCTAAATGAATTTTACAATTCTTGCCAAAATGACTCAAAAGAACCTTATAGTCTAGCTCGGCTAGAAGGATCGACTGGAACCTTAGAGTGGACAGTGGAGACTAAGGATAGAACTCAAGCCTTCGTTGTTGCAATTTTTGAAACGTTGACTGATCAAAAAGTATCTAAGTACCTTCCAAAAGTAAATCCCTTAACAGCTCTTGTGTCTGGTAAACTAAGAGATTCATCAGAAGCGAAAGCTGCCTTTGAGATTTTCATCTCAAGATTAGGACCTGTTGGAACTGAATCATTGATCTCATTTGCTGAAAAGTTCTCTATCACCGAAATCATCTTACAATCTCCCTTTAGGGGCCATAACAGACCCACTTAGGGCAAGCCTCTTTAGCTTACACGCGTCAGACTTTGCTTATCTGCTAGAAATCCGGTAAGCGGATTGGAAGGTAAGTAAGCCTACAACGATCCCTTCTTGATACCTGAAATGGGGGTTGTTCTCAAGTTCAGGGAAATCGTTTGGTTGCAACAGATCGTCGTCTGTTAAGGGTATCCCTAAAATTTCTTTGGCCAATTTGAGCATTTTATTCCGCTCATCTTGTATGAGATCTTCAAGAAGCTTCTCGACCATTTCTCTGCTCCCGAAAGAAATCTTTCATCAGTTGACTTGAAAAATTTTCAAGCACGCCGCCAACGACTTCAATGCTATGAGTCGGGTGGGGCTTTTCTAGTAAATTGACAAAACTGCCAAGGGCACCATGTCTAATATCTTTTGCGCCATAAACAACTCTTTGAACACGGGAGAGTAAAATCGCCCCTAGGCACATCATGCAAGGTTCTAAAGTGGTGTAAAGGGTCGTTTTCTGTAACCGCCAATTTCTTAAAGCGGCAGAAGCAGATGTTATGGTTAAAAGCTCTGCATGAGCTGTTGCATCCTGCAGAGTTTCGACCTGATTGTGCCCACGGGCGATGATCTTGCCTTCATGGACAAGCACACCACCAATAGGCACCTCTTCTTCTTTATAAGCTTTCCAAGCCTCTTTTAGAGCTTCGCACATCCACTTCTCGTCTTCGGTTGTGGGTGTGATCTGGAAGGGAAAACTCACTTTTTGATCTGCTTTTTCAGAGCTGCAACATCTGTCTGGTACTTCTTTTCGAGTCCCAACAGTTTTTTCTCATATTTGTCGGTCAATCTTTGGATTTTCAGCTCGTAGTCTCTGATCAGATCTTCTTTTTCTTTGAGTATTGATTGTTCTTCAGCATTATCATGCTTAGTCTTTTCTTCTTTGCGGCTTTTCTTTTTTAGTTCATCAAAGAGGTCAGAAGGGAAAACAACGCCGTTGATGAGAGCGAAAATAGTAGTGTCGAGTGCGCCAAATTGATGACAGGCACGCTCTGCAATATCTTCTGCGGTTGCTTTTTCAATGGTATCTAGTTTTGTAAAATCATTGGTGATTTTAGAAAGTTCATCAGCAAAGTAGTGGTAAATCTCACCCTTTTTAAGGAGCCAAGACTGAAACAGAAAGTCGATGATCTCTTCGCGTCCATCCTCAATTGCCTTAGTATAGGCTTCTACTAGCTCTGGAACTTCAGCTTTTGGGAGGGGTTTACCTAGATATTTTTTAGCAAAGCCTGGGTCGTTTCTGAGATGTTCGTTTTTGATGTCGCGCCGGATTTGAGCGAAAAAGTAGGGATGCCACTCTTTGATCCAGTCGAATTTTTGTTTTTGCGTTGCTGTTTTGACTTCCATTTTTCGTCTCCGTTTAAATCAGACAAATTTATAAATCAGATGATCTGATATCTTCAAGGGGATGGAACACCATGAGCCAATAGATAGGAGGGCGCAACAGGCCTTTCTTAACAGACTCTTGATCAAATACAGCGATGCGAGGGCAGATTCTGCCCTGAGAGCCAGGATTTCCGATGAGCTGGCTTTGGAAAAGCACTTAGGCCGCTTGAAGATCTCTTATAAGGTAGTGCTTCGTCTCGATCCAGCCGGACTCTTTCCCTCCAAGATTGAGGTCATTCTAGACACCAAAGTCTAAGACATGGTATAATCGTACCTGTAAACTAAATCGAAATGATGATCAAACAGCCTCATGACTTTTGGGGTTTTTGGTCTAGAAAACGGAGGCATTCCCATCTATGTCACTAGACAAAGGGACAAAAGAGGAAATCACCAAGAAGTTTCAGCTCCACGAGAAAGATACCGGATCAGCCGACGTGCAGATTGCGATCTTGACCGAGAGGATTCTTGAACTCACAGAGCATCTCAAGCGTTCTCCCAAAGACCAAAACTCTCGTTTAGCACTTCTTAAGTTAGTAGGTCAAAGAAGACGTCTTCTTGACTACCTCAACATGACAGATACTGTTCGTTACCAAGCACTTATCACAAAGCTCAAACTGCGTCGATAAAAGCTGCTTATTTGAAATGACATTTTAGGCCTCCAAGTTTGGAGGTCTTTTTTTTGCCCAAAAAACGGAGCACATGAAAACAAAACAAGATTAGGAAGGATCGCCGGAGGCGAAAAGGATAGAATGATCTTTCCTTTTCGCCTCCGGCGATCCTTCCTATCTTGTTCCTTTTATGTTTTGTCAATCTTGGGTTGTAATCTCTCTTGCAATTAGGGCCGTTTCTTCCTATCCTTTCACTCGTAAAATTTAGGAAAATCCATGAGTCACGCTCCAAAGAAACAGCACACCTCGGTCGTCGTAGGTGAAACCACATTAACATTTGAAACAGGTGAAGTCGCAAGACAGGCAAATGGGGCTGTTATGCTCCGCGTTGGCGATACCATTATTTTTGGTACAGCTTGTTCTAAAGACACTTCTGATCAAGAGGTCATCGATTTTTTCCCATTAAAAGTAGATTACCAAGAAAAATTCTCTTCAGCAGGTAAAACACTGGGTGGTTTTATCAAACGTGAAGGACGTCCAAGTGAACGGGAGACATTAACGTCCCGACTGATTGACCGTCCAATCCGTCCGATGTTTCCAGAAGGGTATTTCAACGAAGTTCAAGTATTAAGCTATGTTTTTTCTTATGATGGAGAGTGCCCTTTAGAGCCGCTTGCCATCTGCGCCGCATCTGCAGCGCTTGTGATTTCTGATATTCCCCTTGTAAAGCCTGTCGCAGCAGTTTTCGTTGGTTTGATTGATGGGAAATTTGTCATCAACCCAACACGTGAACACCGTCTCCGTTCAGAGTTAGAACTTGTTTTAGCAGGTACAGATGATGCGATTTTGATGATCGAAGGGAATTGCAACTTTCTGACTGAGGACCAAGTGCTAGAGGCAATCCGTCTTGGTCATGAGGCAATCAAATCTATTTGCCACACTCTTACCCATTGGCGCCAAGAGATCGGGAAAGAAAAACAACTTGGACGACTCCGTGTCGTGCCTGAAGAACTAAAGCATTCCTTTAAAGAAAAAGGGAAAGACCGTTTCATTCAAGCGATTTTGATCCACCAGAAGAAGAAACGTGAAGAGGCCCTTGACAACCTAAAGAAAGAGCTGTTCACCCCCTATCTTGAAGAGGGTGCAACCACTAAATATACAAGTTTTGAACTCAACGGCGCCTTTGATGCCCTTTCATCTGATGTGATGCGTCATCTGATTTTGGATAAGAACCAACGTCCAGATATGCGGGATACTAAGACAATACGTCCTATCTACATCACGCAACACTATTTGCCACGGACACATGGAAGTTCCCTCTTTACACGAGGCGAAACACAAGCTTTATGTGTGGTGACATTAGGTGGCGAAACAATGGGACAGCGCTACGAAGATTTGCATGGCGAGGGGACTCAAAGGTTCTATCTGCAGTATGCTTTCCCTCCTTATTCTGTAGGTGAAGTGGGAAGAATTGGTTCTCCAGGACGCCGTGAAGTAGGTCATGGAAAATTGGCCGAACGTGCCTTGATGCATACCCTTCCAACAAAAGAGGCGTTTCCTTACACCATCAGAGTAGAATCGAACATCACCGAGTCAAACGGTTCATCATCGATGGCATCAGTTTGTGGCGGTTGCTTGGCGTTGATGGATGCTGGTGTAAAGATCGAAAGACCTGTGGCCGGCATTGCCATGGGGCTCATTTTAGAGGGCGATCGTTACGCTATTCTTTCAGACATCATGGGAATTGAAGATCACCTTGGTGATATGGACTTCAAGGTCGCTGGTGACCATAAAGGGATCACAGCATTTCAAATGGATATTAAGATCGAAGGGATTACCTACGAGATTATGAAAGCCGCTCTTCACCAAGCTAGAGAAGGGAGAATCCATATTTTGAACGAGATGCTCAAAATTTGCCCAGGTTCTAAAGAAGCTTTGAGCCAATTTGCTCCGAAAATCAAAATGATCCGGATCAAACCAAGCAAAATTGGTGCTGTTATCGGCCCTAAAGGGAAGCAGATCCAGGCGATCATGGAAGAAACTGGAGTCGAAATCAATATCGATGACGATGGCTTAGTCAGCATTGCTTCACCAAATCAAGCAGCTATTGATCGTGCAGTTGAGATCATTTTGGGTATCACTGCAGAGGCAGAAGTTGGTCAAATTTATGAAGGGAAAGTGACAAAAGTGGCCGAATTCGGTGCATTTGTCGAGATCCTTCCTGGAAAAGAAGGTCTTTGCCACATCTCTGAATATGCAAAAGAGCGTGTTGTAAAAATGGAAGATGTAGCGAGAGTTGGGGATGTCATCAAGGTTAAGTTACTTGAGGTGAACGACCGTGGCCAATTCAAACTCAGCCGCAAAGTCCTCTTATAAATTTAAGAACAGGAAAAGCAAGATCGCCTCCGGCGAAAGGATAGAGAATGAGATCCTTTCGCCGGAGGCGATCTTGCTTTTCCTGTTTATTTTTTAGAGTGGCAGGCCATATTTTTTGTGGGTCTGATCATGATCTTGCATCGGTTCCAAATGGGTGAGAATATCGGTTGGCATCGGTAGGGCCTGTTTTAGCTCCGATTCGACCTGGCTTGCCATCTCATGGGCTTTTAGTAATTGAACATCCGTTGGAAAGAGGAGGTGAAACTCGATCAAAATTTTGTGACCCATGGCCCTTTCCCGGAGATGATGATAGTCTAGGTGTAGGCTATTGGTGATTTTAGAAAGCGCTTGAGCAATTTTTCGATGAAGAGCGTTGTCACGTTCATCCATTAGTCCACCGATACTTTTTTTCATGAGGTGAAACCCTGTGAAAAGGATTCCAAAAGCGATCAAAATCGCAACGAGCGGGTCGAATGCATAAATCCCTGTTACGTTAACTAAGCCTAAGGCAATCAAGGCGCCAATACTGGTCCAGCAGTCAGTCAATATGTGCTTTCCATTGGCTTCAAGTATGAGTGAGTGGTGCTTTTTCCCTTGTCGTATTAGGTAGAGGCTTAAAATAAGATTGGTCGCTATTGCAAAAAGGAGAAGCATACTGCCGAGACCTAAATAAGAGGCCTCTCGTCCAAAGCTGATCCGTTCGATCGCCTCGTAAAGAATATAGAACGAGGCAAACATGATCAGGGCACCTTCAAATCCAGCAGAAAAGAAACTGATTTTCTCGTGCCCGTAGGGGTGATTGGAGTCTGCAGGTTTTTGGCTAAGCCAAAGGCTATAAAGAGAAAACCCAACTACAAAAACATGGACAAGCGATTCGGCAGCATCTGAGAAAATAGCGACAGAATCGGTGATATAGGCTGCAAAGGCTTTTACCCAGAAAAGGAAGATGCCGATGAAGAATGAAAGCTTCATCGCCCACATCATCTCTTTCTGCTCGTGAGTTTTCTTCATAAAATAGCCACTATAAAGGCATTCTAGGCCACATTGTCTTATAGAGTAAAACGGTATCTATTAAGAGCCATTCCCGCTGTGAAATCGTCGAGGAGACACAGCGGGAATGGCTCATTGAGTCACGCTTTAGCGTTTGGAGTGCTCTAAGGTCCTCTTTAGCTTTCAGTTCCTAAAATGTGAAAGCGAAGGGCTACGCGCTGAAGCCCTTTACTTTCTAATGTTAGCATCCTTGGCCAATTGTTCTCTTATGCCACGATGGGAAGTGGTGGTGGAGGAGGTGGAGTAACAGGTGAAGTTGTAGCAGGAGATTCCTTTTTATAGAGCTCTTCCTGTGTGCGCAACTTAGACCGTTTGTCGTCTATGTTCCACTCTTTATTCACAATCTTCTTCACATCCTCTGCATCGAGAGTTTCAAACTCCATTAACATTTCTGTTAATTCCTCAACCTGTGCACGACATTCTTGGATAATGTCGTAAGCCCTTTGGTGAGCACGGTTGAGGATTTCTTTGACTTCACCATCGATCTCTTTGGCTGTATCTTCAGAATATTTGGTTTCCCGTTGATATCCATAGCTATCATGGTTCGAGTCGTCGTAGGCAACAGTGCCGAGTTTGTCACTCATGCCCCATTCACAGACCATAGCACGGGCAAGGCCTGTCGCCATTTGGAAGTCTTGCTTAGCTCCTGAAGAGACGTCGCCTAAGAAAATTTCTTCTGCGCAACGGCCACCCATGGCCACAGCAAGTCTGTCATGCAATTCTTCTTTCCAGTAGCTGATCTTGTTCTTTTCTGGAAGGAACATGGTCGCGCCAAGGGACATTCCGCGAGGGATGATGGTCACTTTATCGACAGGGTCAGAATGTTTTACCTTTAGGGCAACAACAGTATGACCTGCTTCGTGGTAGGCAGTTGACCGTTTTTCTTGATCATCCATTTCAAGGCTGCGCCGTTCTTTGCCGTAAAGAACTTTGTCACGAGCCTCATTGATTTCCTGCATCGTCACTTGCGATCTGTTATTCCGCGCAGCCAGCAAAGCCGCTTCGTTTAACAAGTTAGCAAGGTCTGCCCCGGAGCAACCAGGTGTTGCTTTCGCAACGCTCATTAGATCGACATTTGGGTCCATTTTGATTTTCTTCGAATGGACTTTCAAAATTTCAAAGCGCCCTTTGATATCTGGTAGGTTGATGATCACCCGACGGTCAAAACGACCTGGGCGTAATAGGGCTTTATCCAACACATCAGGTCTGTTTGTGGCGGCCATCAAGATAACGCCGTCGCTTGTGTCAAACCCGTCCATTTCGACGAGAAGCTGGTTAAGCGTCTGTTCACGTTCATCGTGTCCACCCCCAATGCCGGCACCTCTATGGCGACCGACAGCGTCGATTTCGTCCATGAAAATGATGCAAGGGGCATTCTTTTTAGCTTGATCAAACATGTCACGTATACGGCTTGCACCAACACCGACAAACATTTCGACAAAGTCAGAACCCGATATCGAGAAGAAAGGGCGATCAGCTTCGCCAGCTACAGCTTTTGCAATCAGTGTCTTACCTGTTCCTGGAGGTCCAATGCACAGCACCCCTTTAGGGATATGTCCACCGAGCGCAGTGAATTTACCTGGGTTTTTCAGGAATTCGACAATCTCTTGCAGCTCTTCTTTTGCCTCATCAATGCCTGCCACATCTTTAAATGTGATTTTATTTTTCTCTTTGGTCATCAATTTAGCAGGAGACTTACCAAAGTTCATGGCACTGTTTCCCACCCCTTTCATCTGGCGAGAGAAGATGAAGTAGAGGAAGAACAAGACCAGCAAAACTGGGAGTAGGGTGAAGAAGTAACTCATGTAGTTTGGAGTTGGCTCTTCACTTTTGAAAGTTTTTTCCAGCACAGTATTCAGTGGCTGGTCTGGGGCTTTAAAACTTTCCCCATGGTTTTCAATGAAACGGTTCCACTCTTCTTTCGCACTCAAAAACCACTGATGGTACGCTTCAGGATCTTGTTTTTCTAAAGCTCGTGTTGATAGCTCTTGGTTATTAAAGAACCAGATTGTTTGAGCGACCAAGCTGCGTGCCTTATCTAATTGCAACTGATTGTCTTCCAGTTCACCGATCGCGTGATTATAGCTATCCAGTCCTTCGACATAGGCACGAACACTTCGAAGTTTGTAGAGGCGGGCATGGTCATCGGATGCATTCAGTTCCTGTACAGCACTTTCAAGCCCAGCGATCGCACGGTTCACAGCCTCTGTCTTTTTTTCGCTAGACAGTGTTGGATTTTGGGCAGCTTCTTGTGTCTCAAGAGCAAGTGCCCTGAGATTTTGTTTTAATTTTTCATTGCCGATTCCCAAATTAGGAGAACGGAAAAGGCGGATAAGTTCCTCCGCAGAACCTAGAGTTGGATTGCTTTTTAACTGAGGTAAACTGATGGAAGCTGCCTTAATGGGCGGCATCACCACAACTTTCCCTTCCCCTTTCAAAGGTGAGGAGAGGTCGTCTATAACGACAAAACCTTCAGGAGGGACAGGAATGCCGCTTAAAGCCAAGAACATAGAGGCGCTATTGACCACCTCTTGTTTGAGTGGTTTTAGGTCAGATCCAATCCGAGTGAGTTCCGATTTTAAATCCTGGTTTCCATTGAGGAGTTCAAGGTATTTGTACCGATTTTTCCCCTCTTCTGTCAGTTGGTCACGGAATGTTCCGCTGAAGGTGACAAGGTTGTCATTAAGAGCAGTTTTCTTGCTCTCTTCCGGTTTGATCAATCCCAGGTTGACTAGGTGCTCCAACTCATAACTGAATGAAACTTTGGCAGATGGGCTTTCAAAAGCGCTTTGGAAAAAGATCAGCAGCAAAAGTGCTGCCATCACATACCAAATGAAAGGGCTGTTGAGGGCTTTTTTAGGGTCTTTGTCATTCATGTTGTCGTCGGCCATCTTTCCTCATCTTATTGGGATCATCTTGTCTAATATATATTTTTTTAAAATACGTCCACTCAGGAAATTATATCAAGAGGGCGTATGGTTTTGATACTTATCTTTTAAGTAATCGATATAGGGTTTTGCCGAGAAAGGGGTGTGACTGATCTTTTCAAGAAGATCTTTGCTTCTATATTTTCTTCCATATTGATAGACAGACCGTTTTTGCCAGTCGTTGATGAAGGAAAGATCTCCTGCACCGACCCTTTTTTCCCAGTCAGGATGGTCTTTTGCGAAGGAGTCGAACAGGATGGCTGCATACATATTCCCAAGGGTATAGGTGGGGAAATAGCCTATACCACCCATCGACCAGTGGACGTCTTGTAGGCAACCCAGTTTGTCATTGGGAGGGACAATGCCAAGATATTCTTCCATTTTTTTATTCCAAAGGGCAGGGATCTCCTCAACAGGGAGAAGATCATTGATCAAAGCCTTTTCGATTTCAAAACGTAAAATAACATGGAGCGGGTAGGTTACCTCATCGGCTTCAACTCGGATAAAAGTGGGTTCGACCCGATTGAGTATCTGGTAAAATTCTTCTTCAGAAATGTCCTGCAGTTGTAGAGAAAAGGTTTTTTTAAGTTCGGGATAAAACCCCTTCCAAAAAGGTCTGCTTTGTCCAATCCGTGTTTCCCAAAAACGGGACTGGCTCTCTTGCATCCCCATCGAGATATATTCGCCGAGGGGTGTACCAAACCATTCAACTGGAAGACCTGCATCATAAAGAGCATGCCCTGTTTCGTGGATAACACCCATTAAACAGCTAATCGGCTCTTCTGTGTAAACCCGTGTTGTTATTCTGTTGTCTTGAGGGTGAAGAGAGGTGCAGAAGGGGTGGGTGGTCAAATCGAGCCTACCTGACTTGAAGCTAAACCCCATTTTCTCAGCGATTTTTCGAGAAAAGGCCAGTTGTTCCTCTTGGCCAAAATGGCCTGTTAATTTTTTATCGGCCCCTTTTTTGATCGACTTAAGAAGGGGGATAATTTCTTTTTTTAGATCATTGAAAAGTATTTGTATGCTGCTAGCTGTGGAATCAGGCTCATATAAGTCCAAGAGAGCATCGTAGGGTGTTTCTTTATAGCCTAAATATTCAGCTTTCTGACGAGAGAGACTTACCACTTTTTTTAAAGCAGGTGCAAAAAGGGAAAAATCGCTTTTTTGTCTGGCCTCTTTCCAGATTTCTATGGCCTCTGAGGTGGTTTTTGCAAAATTCTCAACAAAGGCTGTAGGGAGGGCGATGGCTTGTTTAAAATCGCGCATCCATTCTCTTTTGCAAGCTTTTTCGTTGTCAGTATCTGGTTCAAATGATTCTAGAGATTGTCTGTAGGTTTCAGAAGTCAGAAGGTCATGCCGCATGGAACTAATCAGAGCGACCTGCTCACTGCGAGGCCCGGCTCCTTCGGGAGGAAGATAGGTTTCTTGATCCCAATCCAATAGATGGATAACACCGTTTAAGTGGGCGGCTTTTTTGCCAATCGTGTGAAGTGTCTTAAATGTGTTCATTATTCCTCGATGAAAATGCGCGGTATGCGTGGACCAAGACAGGTGACAAGTTCATGTATGTCGCCGTGGCTTTGCGCTGAAAAGGCCTCTGGCGTAGCTACGTGGCCAAATTCATCTGAACCAAAAATCAAGACAGGGTCGCCTACTGCAACACCTTCTACATCTGTAACATCAACCATCATGTAATCCATGCAAATTTTACCCACCATCGGGGCTTTCTGTCCACGGATCACAACATGTCCTTTGCCGCTATAGTGTCGATGAAGGCCATCATAATAGCCAATCGGCAAAACAGCGATTTTGGCCTCTTCTCTTTCTACAATATAACTTCTACCATAACTGACAGAGGCCCCCTTGATGCAGGTGTTGATCCCAACAATTTTAGATTGGAGCGATACGGCAGGCTTTAGAGGGAGAGAAAAAGTCTCCATAGAGGGATGTAAGCCGAAAATCGAAAGACCTAGGCGTACCATGTTTTCATTGATTTCTGGAAAGCGAAGAAGCCCTGCCGAGTTTGAAACATGGATCCAAGGGGGGCGGTGCCCCTTCTTTTCAAGCTCCACTCTGACCTTTTGGAATGTCTCAACTTGCAGCAAACTAAAAGCATCTTGCGTTAGGTCTTCAGCTGCTGATAAATGGGTCATCAATCCTTCGAGCTCTAGGTGGGGAGAGTGTTTGATGGCCTCAGCCAACTCAAGGGCATCGTGAGGTTGGCAGCCAAAACGGCTCATGCCTGTATCGATATGGAGGTGGACCGAAACTGTCGTCCCTTGCTTTGCCCCGGCAGCTTCAAGGCATTGGATACTTTGAAGATCCCCCACACCGACCTGCAAATTGAATTTTGCCACTTTATCAGCCTCATAAGGGGCAGAGTTCAGGACAAACAGATCTTGTTTAACTCCAGCACGGCGCAAAGAAACAGCCTCATCGACATAGGAGAGACCTAAAAGATCAATTCCCTCTTCTGCTAAAAACGTTGCTAAATGCCAGTCATTAGTACCATACCCTTGGGCTTTGATCATCACCAAAAGACGCTTATGAGGCGCTTTTGACCGGAAAAAGGAAAGATTATGACGAAGGGCCGATAGGTGAATCAAACACAAGTTATGGGAAGGACTGTCGTTCACCAACTCAATCACTTTTTCAAGCGGCACTTTGGCAGGCCCTTTGATCAAAACGGTTTGGTCGTTAAAAAAACCCCTTTTCTGGTGGAAGAGCGCCTCTTCCAAATTCCCAAAGGCTTCAATCGGTTTGGTGAACCCTTTCTCTTTTAATGCCTCCAACAGAGGTGCAAAATTTCTAGCTCCAAAGAGGGTGAGCCTATCAATGGTTGATGCCGCAATCGATTCTCCTACTCTTTTTAATGTTTCTTCTTTTCCCCCTTCCCCTTTAAACCCACCAAAAATAAAGTGTCTTGCATGGTGTTTTGGGGCTGAAGCAAGCGAACGGAGAGATGCGATGACCGACTGGGAGTCAGATGAATAGGGAGCGTTGTGAAAGGTAGTGCCCGATGCTCCTTTGAAAATTTCGGTCCTCATCAATTCAAGACTGGCTGAATAGACCCCCTCTTCGATCGCTTCCTCAGGAAGGCCTAGGAGGTAAGATCCCTTAATAGCCATGTTCACTTGATTCAAAAAGTAAGCATAGTTCCCTTTGATCATGGCTTCCCGTCGTTTGCCAGATGGGAAGGTAATGAAATAGGGGATTTCTCGAGTAGGTCTGTGAGACATCCTTTCAGCATGGGGAAGGTTTGCTTCCCTTTCGTCCCAAAAGTAGAGAGGGGCATCGATGGCTGTTTTTGTAGCGGCAGGGGCCAACACCCACCCCCCTCGAGTTTTTCTCATCAACTTTTGCCATTCTCCAATCCATTCCTGTCTGGAGAAACGGGTAAAGGGTGCTGGCTCAAGGGCAGTGATCAGCGTGAACTCTGGGTTAAGCATCTCAGACAGCCTCTCAATTTCACCCGGCTCCGAAATGGCGCTTTCGATGAGGGCAACTTTATCTCCCCGCCTGATTTTCAAAAGACTTAATGGGACTCCGATTTGGCTATTAAAACTTTCAGGTGAGCAGGAAACGGAGAATTGTTTCCGAAGGAGCTCAGACAAGAAATCTTTGACCAAAGTTTTGCCGACGGCGCCCCCGATAGCCATCACCGGCACTTCGATTGCTTTTCGATATTCTCTTGCAATTGACTGCAACCCAGAAAGGGGGTCGTCCACCTCAATGACACAGATTGATTCGGGAAGATGGGGGAGGGGGGTCCCTTTTTTGACTAAGACCCCTTTTGCCCCTCTTCGAACGGCATCCAAGACAAAGTCATGCCCATCCTGCCTTTTCCCTTTTAAAGCGACAAAAAGGGCTTGTTTGGAGGAAATTTCCCTAGAATCGATGACCACTTCATCGACGACAAAAGCGTGCCGTAGTTGCAGCTCTTTTACCCCTCCGATGTCATACGCTTCCATCTGTTTCCTTCACCCTAATACCTTAAGTTGCCTCAAATAGCCTGTAAGAAGCAAGAGTTACCATGAATCTAATTAGATCGAGAACTTTTGTGATTATGGGTTTGAAACGGAAGCAAGAATCGATGGCTTATATTCAAGCGGTCTAGTGGTAATGAGATGACCTTTCGGATCGAAAATTGTTGGAGGTAGTAGGCATCTTTCAAGGTGTTCTATACGAATTTTAGCTTTTTCAGAGCATGCTTGAATCAATTCGTTACTATGTAAATAGTGGGGAGGCACAATAGAGGTAATTTTTTTGTTTGGAAAGTTTGACAAAACCATTCTTATTGCTGGAGCTAAATCAGAGTCATTCGAAATAAGAAAGGCATGGTCATAAGCATCTTTATTAGCTAGATTCAGAATATGGAGTGCAATGTTGGCATCTGATTCCTTTTCTTCATGCCCCACCCATTTAACGGAGCACTTCGGGCATCTTCTGTCCTTAGCTTTGAATTTCCCCATTACAATCGTTACACCAGATGTTTCTAGAGCTTTTACATATTGTATATGCCTTTTCTTCGATGCTGGAAGCCAGTCTGCATAAGCAGAAAAATAGTAGACATCGAGAAGAACCTGTGACTTAGGTCGTATAAAAACTTTAGCTAGAGATCTAAGGTTGACCCATTTCAGATGGGGATATTTAAGGTTGTCGATAGCGTGGTAGAGATTGAAGCCATCAATGAAGCAAATGACTTTTTCTTGAACCATAAAAAAATAACCACGGGTCGGAACCCGTGGCTTTCGCTGGCTAACAAGCCAAGCGGGATGATTAATTTCACTGTAGCAAATCCCTAGAATTCGAAGCAAGAGTTACGTATCGGCTAAATCTCTTGAAATATTTTTCTTTTAAGGCATACCTTGTCGAGGTATAACAAAAAATGAGGGCAAAGGATGAAAAGAAAACCCACTTCACCTGGAGAAATTCTTTTGGAAGAATTTCTTAAGCCTTTAAAAATGACACAGAAAGAGCTTTCTGATTATTTGGACTGTGATTACAAAGTGATAAATCGCATCGTCAATGAGAGGGCAATATCATTCCAGTGATGGCGATCAAATTAGCTGCTGCATTTAGCACGACTCCAGATTTCTGGCTGAATGCTCAAATGGCTTTGGATCTATGGAATTTACGTAATAAAAAGCCAAAAATTCATTCTCTTATCCGCGGCAGATTCAGACGATATGTTGGAAAGGTTTAATTACCAACATTTTACTAGAGTAGAATGTTGGTAAGGGCGAAAGGGCATTAGGGCGAGGCAAGCCTTGCCCTGATCTGAAGGCGAAGCCTTCAGATTTACCGGAGGGGGCGCACCCCCTCCGGACTTCCCCCACATGTCTGAGACAAGTCTCCGACTGACAAAGCGGTGACAAGTCACCGAACTCCAGAGGTTGGGAAAAAATTTTTTTAGGTATAGCGAAAGCCGCTATCTTAGGAATTTCCATTGTTGGAAGGAGACGATCAGGGCAAGTGACGCAAAAGGGATGATCAGCAAAAGGGGGGATGCAGCCACTTGTAAGGCACTTAAAGAGAGATAAATGGTTAGGAAAAGAAACAGTCCACCGCCATAAAGGGCAGAAAAGGAGGCATTTCTTGAAAAAGAGACCCCAAATGGAATAAGGGCTAGTATGACAATTAGAGGAAGAGCAGGGAAAAGAAGCTTCTTGGTAAGCGTCGTCGCAATTTCGCTCATTTCCAGGGGCGATACCCCTTCATTTTGCACCTTGTCGATGAGGACAGTGATAGGGAGCTGGTTAGGTTGTGCGACCAGGCCAAAAAGTTCTTCCCAGGCAATGGAAAGGGTTGGAAAATGGGCAATATTTTCCCTCTTCTGCAAATTCCAACCAGATTCGGTTTGGTTAAAGAAATCGACAAATTGCCCCTCAGGAATAGCTTTAGATAAATCGAGCTTTTCCATGTGGGCCATTTCATTCCATGATGGAAAGTAATAGACTTCAGTCAAAGTCCTTTCAAAAGGCTCTATTCGGGCAAAAAATAGCCTTCCTCCATCATCAGTTTGGACCGCTAATTTTTGGTGGATTTCACCGATCCCTTTCCCGTAGAAATGGAGACTTTCGATGGCATTGATCTCTTTTAAAGCATGGGGGATAAACCACTGCTCACTTGCAAGCAGTAGAACTAAGGCAAAAAAACCGACAAGATAAAAAGGTCTCAATAAGCGCCTTAAGCCAGTGCCTGAACCTAATGCTGCGACAAATCCCCTTTCCCGATAAAGGACCTGAAAAGAACGGATTGTCCCTAACATCAGGGCAAAAGGGAGTAGTACTTCCAGCCGTTTGACAAAGACAGCTCCGTAGTAACGGAAAAGAAGGAGGGGAGAGTGTCTCATTGTCGCAATGCCCGAAATGCGGCTTGAGTAGTCAATCAGGATATAAAGGAAGAAGAAGCAGGCTAAAAAGAGGAGGACATTAGCCAGAATGCGCTTCAGCAGAAGATTGTCCCATACTCCAAAGCTTTTCATTCGATCCCCCTAGTCAAGCGATTAAGCCTTTTTAGTGCAGCGTAGACCAAAAAAAGGTGGGGGGCTAGGAAACAGGGGACAGCAAAGGCAATCCGTGTGTCAAACGATTTACCAAGGAAAAAAGCTGCTAAAAAGAGGGCGGTTAAACCTATCAGGACCAATTGCGGTTTTAAACTGCTTTTACGTCCGATCATCAACCCTGAGGCAGCTCCGAGTAAGGTAAAAGTGAAAGGTGCAAGGGTGATCATCAAGCGTCTTGCCCCTTCAGAGTAGAGTTTGTTTTTGTCGAAAAGGGAATCTTTCTTGACCATCTCTGCAATGAATTGTGGAGTTGACAGATGGTCAGGAACAGGTCTGCTTCTCTCTTTTGTCAGGACAAAGGTGAGAGGCTCAATGTTTGTCGTGAAATGTTCAGATTTATCGATATATAGCTCTGAAAATTCCCCCTTTTTTTTATCCCCATAAAGAAAAGCAGAAAGGTTTTCGCCATCTAATGAGCTATCACTCCTTTGCAATTTATCTGCTGTGATGAGCAATAAACGATCATTTTTAGGTTGTCTAACAGCTGTGATCACTTTTTCGGCAAATTTTGATGGGTCAGCTTCTCCTAAAGGGACAACTTCTATTCCAGAGGAAAGGAGCAGCTCTTTTTGTTTTAAAAGGGCTAAAGGGTTGATCCCTTTCCATTCCCTTTGCAGTTCACGGGCTTTGTGTTTGGCCAGAGGGGAAATATCTGAGATCAACAGTCCATTCAGAACAGAGAAAAATAGGCCTGCCAGAAGGAGGGGAGTCAAAAGTTTTTTAAAAGATAGTGCAGAGGCTCTGAGAGATGTAATTCCTCCAGATCTTGAAAACTCTTGGAAAAGGAAAAAAGCGGCCAACGCTGCCCCTATCGGGAAGACGATCGGGAGTATAAGAGGAATTTGGCAAGCGATGTAGGTCACAAGCGGCCATCCCAGCCCACCCAAAGCTGCAAAGCGGGCAATTTCAAAAAAACGGGTGGATAATAGGAGTCCCAAAAGGGCCCCTGTCGAGAGAAAAACTAGGCTAACAAAGCGGGTTAATAGGAGCCGATGTAGGACCGGTATCATAGGTAAATGAGTATAAAGCCTTCTAAGACAGACTGCTATATTAATTTTTTAGTTATCTAATTTTTGAAAAATTAATATTACTATCAACGACAATGGGGGTAAGAAGAGAAAGCAGTAGGAGTCAAGATTATGGAAGAGAGAGATTCAGGGATATCGATACTGGAAGCTGTAGAGACCCTTGCTTCAATTGCAGACTTGTCAGAGGACGAAAGCCAAAAGCTACGAAATGGGTTGCTTCTTGAAGGTAAGCGACTTGGAGAGCGCAAAATCGATTGGTTGCGCCCCAAAGAAGGGTTAACCCATGTCGCTTTGCTCAAAAAAAGCTTAGAAACAGTCCATCAGTACTTTAGAAGCCTTTGGAGAGAAAAAGACCCTAAAAATTTACCCCGTGATGTTCGGAATGGCGTACGGACGATTTGGTTATTAGTGGGCCAGGCTCTGGATAAGATGTCGAAATCAGATGAGCTAATTAGAGAAGTAGGGGTAGCTCCTCGTGATTTGCCAGAATATCAAGAACTTTATTCATTTTACACACGGAAAATAGACCCAAAAATAGATGAGGCAAGTTTAGGTCGTTGGGTACTTGGATTGGGACAGTTGCCTTTTCCCATGGCAAAACCGGCAGAGTCTTTGCTTAAGAAAAAGATCAGTTTGTCTCCTCAACACCTTATCGTTGACTTGGAATCTTTAAAAACTGACCAAGATTATGAACTGCTTTTCATCAAAAGAAGTGATGGAACCCGGTTTTATAATCCACGTTTGCTGAGAAACCTTAAATTGATCAGCGAAATGGGTTTTGAAAAGACAACAGAGGTATTGCCAGTCTATTCGCCTTGGAGATGGGTAGACCGTCAGTGTGAAACAGCTGCTAAATTGATCTGGGAGCATGTTAATCGGCTGATTGAGCCATTTTTGAAAGAACGGGGAAGGTTTAAAGAGCGAGAATTAAGCCGTAACCTAACCTATGGAATTGTTGCCCTTTTGCTATCGACCCATCCAAGATATTTATCTGACAATGACCCAGCAAAATCGACCTCTTCTTTCTTCAGAGATTTATTGGCATTTTTAACCGATTCAATGGCAAGTACAGATTTTCGTCGCTTGATAGGCACCCCTGTTGAAGAGGGGAATAAAATGGTGCGTATTTTACAGAATCTGCCTCAGTCATTGGCCCACGCTCTTTATACTGATATCCCCACATTTCCCTACGAATGGGTTGTCCGCTTTATGCAAGGGGGGAATGAAGGAAGAGGGGAGACACTGGCTGAAAGTTTGAAAATCGGGTTCAGGTGGATTGAAGAGGGGTTGAAAGGCTTTGGCAATAGCCCTCTTAAACGTGATTTAGACGATTTGGAAGAGCAATTGCCCTATTTTGACCCACTTCTCTGGCCTATTTTGCCTGCCAAATTTGGGGAAATGCGGTACGAAGACAAAGTAATCACTCTTCATAAAATGGCAGCTCCTGTTCGCCAGGAGGTGATTGATAAAGCATCACTTGATCCTCTTTTTATTGGCGCGCTGTTAGAGATGAAGGCCCGCGGTGAAAGCGTGGTGATCTTTAACTTTCAAGAGCGCTCCCATTGGAAAGAACGTGCTAGATCTGAAATTCTCGAAAAAATGTCCGAAAAAGAGACCTGGAGCAGCATGTTACATGTTGTAACCCTTGACAATGGATCCGATTTTTTCCTCCAAGATATGCAATTTGATAAAGGGGGAACCACTGAGTCCTTTATTGAGACTTATAGACAATACCTTCTAGATGATCGGGGGGAGAATTTTTTCTCCTCAAAAGCGGAAGAGGCACTTTTCCCAGGCTTTATCGAAAAAGCTTTTCAAGAAGTGCATAAACACTATTTTGCCTCGCGCAACGTCTTAACTCCCGATTTAAAACGACGTTTTATCGATATCATGAGCCATCTCATTCAGCTCAAAGTCATAGACACACTAAAACCTGATCGGGTTATTTTCCTCGATAAAGACGGCAACGATACAGCCTCCATTGCTTCTACACTCTTTTTCATGACACCCAAACTTTTTACACAGTCCGCCGCCTGGACAGAAAAAGATGTGGAGACCTATGAGGCTCTTCTCCATTCTTCGACCCTTCTTTACCGTGAGCGATCCCTCCGTAAAACCAAATTTGAACGGATGGCCGACTATATCTCCTGGTTAGAAGAGGTGAATAAAGTCCCTGGCTTTTGGACAAAGTTGGCTCCTGTCATGTCCTCTCTGTTCCCTCACAGAACAGATAAGTCTGGCTTCATCCCCTTCTTTTAGTCCCCATTTCAAAGTGCTCATTTACTCAAAAGCTCAAATAAGCTATACCAAAATGAGATGGGGGTGTCTATGCATAAAGATAAAACAACAAGGGTTAGTATTGACTTTCCCGATGAGGCGCATATTTTTTTAAAGATGTATTGCGCTGAGAAAGGGATTTCTATCAGGCAATATATCGTTCAGACTGTCCTAAAAAGCATGCGAGGAGAGTTAGATGAAGTTGATGATGATATGTTCAAAAAAGCGGCTGATAAACTGATGCGAGACAAAAGCACTCTTTGGAAAAAATTAGCAGACAGATGACAAAATTTCTGGAAATTAAGCAAGTAATCACCTACTTAGGTAGGCTGCATCTTCACTTGTCAGGGCGGCGATGGTACGGCAATTCAAAAGACGAGAAAGGCCACGATCTTTCTCTGATGTCAAAAGACATTTAGAACGGTCGCTCTGGACAAAAGCAGCAAAAGAAAGACCTGGTTTTACCTCATCGATGATCTTTTTTGTCACAAGATCTTTTGCTAGGTAAAGAAATTGTCTTTCCTCTCCCGGTTGCCCCTCCATCATTGCGTCCAATTGTTGTGTTAGAGGAGTATCGATTCCGACCAGAGTTAATTTATTCCGACGAGCTTCTGTGATAGTGAATAAGAAATGATCAGGTGAATGTTTCAAAAGCCCTTGTTGATGTAACTGATCAATTTGGTTTTTTAATTCATCAGACGGTGTGTCGGTGTTTTGAGCGAAGAAATCTGCCAGAAGGAGAAAATCATAGGGTATACCCGAGAGAAAGACGTAAGTTAGCTTAAGCTTTTCGTTTTCCGCAATGATTTGCTGCAATAGGGGCAATAGAAACTTATCAGAATCTGCTGATGCAAAGCAGAGCTTACTTTCACCAAGTGAAAGCAGGCTTTGTATCTGAAATGGTTGGGGTGCATCTATCTGCCAGATCAAGCTAGATTTGATTTTATGTTTTTCTGTGAAAAAAGTAGATCGAGTCAATTCTAGAAAAGCTTCCATCTCATTGGGTGGCAATCTAGATTCGAAGGGTAAAGAGACTTTAGCGGGAGCTGGAACGGCAGGTACCACTTTTTCTAAGAGAGATTTTCGTATTCGGTTGACGAAGCGAAGATGATCATCAAAGCCAATGCGATCGAGTTCATAAAGGATTTTTTCTACGAACTGAGTATGTCTTTCTAGGTAAAAATAGTGCAGAAAATTTTCTGCGGCAACTTCAAAACCTGGTTTTCTGAAAAATTCATGGATCAGATTTGCGATCTCTTCCGGTCCAGCAGTTCTAAAATCAGAGGGTTGGTCGTATTGAGTAAAATAAAAGGCTAATTGCCCTTTGGCCTCTAATTTTTGAGCCTTTCTGATCAGTGATGAAGCTGGTTTAGGATCTTCTGGTAGTGTCGCTGGGGGTGTTGTGGCTTGGGTGATAAAAGGACTCCTTTTACTTTTTGGATCCATTTTTTGTTCTGAAAACTGTGGGGAAGGGGGGTTGACCCATTCAAATTCAGAATCTATCGGCCCCGATTCTTTCTCTCCATCAGGTTGAAGCGCTAAAGCGACACTTAATTGTTGTTGGTATGTTTTGAGGGGAGGAAAATCATGTTTGATTATGTATTCGAACACTCTTCTTGTAAAATGTCGAGGGCCTAAATATTTGTTTTCTAGACATCCGATGAGTTTGTCAATGATGACTTGGGCAAAGTTGTTGGTGGCATAGTTGTTGTCAGGCTCACTTAAAAAGACTAAAAGCTCAGCCACCTCTGAAGGTTTTTCCATGGGAAGTAGATTTAGAAAATCAGGTATTCGTGAATGGGTAAAAGCTAACATGGCTCTTAGAATTACAGAATTCTCAGGGAACTTAAGGGGTGAATGAGGCCGAGGCTCTGATTTTGTCGATAGTTGTTGTATAACCGATCCTAGGATCGTATCAGGCTCATAGGCCACTTCTTTTTGTAACTCTTCCCTTATTTGATGTTGGATCAAGGGGTGCCAATTTGTAATACATTTTAAAAGATTGATGAAAAACGCACATTTTATTTCTTGGTCAATAGGCAGAGCCGAGAGCTCTATAAAAAGATCTGCGATAGTTTTTGGTGAGGATTTCGTTGGGGAGCAATAGTGTTCAGGGAGGGTGTGAGTTTTGAAAAAATCTACTGTAGTTCCTTTCAAGATGGACATTTTGGCAGCTTCAATTGGAGAGTAAAACGGCTCTTCTTCTCCCTCCGCTGACATCGGGCTATTGGGACGTGAAGGAAAATGGTTCTTGGTAAGATCTGTTGTCCGTTTAACAAGGTCAACATTCCAAGATTGACCATCAGGAGCTATGTTTCTGAGGGTTTCGTATACTTCCAAGGCGTCGGTATTTTTAGAATGATATAAGCAACGAGCGATTTGTTGAGCCCATTGAGTGTTCTCATTCTGCATGAAAATTTCTATTATTAGTCCTATGAATGCTTCGTAGAAATTTGGGTACTTTAATTTTCTAGATGCAAAATATAGAAGAACTTCAGCAACTTCATTTCCAGGCTCAAAAGGAATACTAACTAAAAAAGTATCATAATAGTTGTGTCTTACAGCTTCCAAAGCTGCGAGGGAAAGTCGAGAAGGGGGAGGAGAGGCTGGTCTTGTAGTAACAGGTTCTGTTAGTTTGGCTGCTAATCGCTCCATTGCTAATTGATCGATGATCTTTGCACCTTGTTCTTTGACAAGTTTTTGAGCGAAATCTGGGCTACAATAAGAGAAAGTACCATCTTGGTGTTGTAAGGGGACAAAACCAGCCATATCGAAATCCTTATTTCATATTTGGCCCATTATACCAGCATCTAATTGAAATTGTTGTGAAAGTTAGAATTAGATGTGATGAGAAAGCTTTTGGACTTCGGTTTTAAGAACCGCAATCAGTTTATCTACCTCTTCCATGGTGTTGAATCGAGAGAAGGAAAAACGGATCGAAGCGCGAGCCCTAGGGAGAGGATAGCCCATCGATAGAAGGACTCGGGAAGGTTCAAGAGAGCCAGATGAACAGGCAGAGCCGTGGCTAGCCTGTATCCCTTGTAGGTCTAAATTGAAAAGGAGAGACTCTCCATCAATTCCATCGAAAGCAATATTGGAAACATTACAAATCCGATCACCAGATCCATTGATATGGAAAAGGGGAACAACCTCTTGTAATTTGGTCTCAAACGAATCACGAAGGTTTTTTAAGTGTTCAAAGGGGGGATTTTTTAGCAGTTCAATCGCCTTTCTTAAGCCGATAATTCCCTGTAAATTTTCTGTTCCACCTCTTTTTTGAGCTTCTTGCCCTCCACCGCGGATGAGGGGAGAGAAAGGGGTACCTGCTCTAAGAAAGAAGAATCCAACCCCTTTAGGTCCATGGACTTTATGAGCAGAAAAAGAGATGGCAGTTACACCACGGGGAATGGGGGCAAGAGGTTCTTTGCCTAGCAGAGCAACTCCATCCAGTATAAAAGGGATGTTTTTTTGCTCGGCCAGCGCAGCAATTTCTCGCCAAGGTGTTTTGACGCCGGTTTCATTATTCACTGCCATCAAGGCAATCAGGATTGTGTCGGAAGTGATTGCCTGTTCGACCTGTTCGCAAGAGACAGCACCCCTTTCACACCCCTTGATCAGGGTAACATTGCAATCTGGTCGAGCTTGGAGGGGATGGAGTACGGCTGTATGCTCTAAGCTAGAAGAGATGATGGTCCCGTTCTTTCCAGGTTGTAATCCTAAAATCAGGGCGTTTAAACCTTCGGTTCCACCTGAAGTGAAGAAAATCTCTTGGGGTTGGACGCCCAGATAGCTTGCAACTGCACGGCGTGCTTGTATCAGTTCTGTACGTGATTTTTGCCCTTCAGCATGGATGCTGGAAGGATTTCCAAAAAGGCAATAGGCCTCTTGGATCGAGGCGACTACCTCTGGATGGAGGGGAGTAGTGGCGTTATTATCAAAGTACATCTTATTCAGCTTCTAACAAAAGAAGGGTGATATTGTCATGCCCCCCTCTTGAAATTGCCATTTGAAGGAGAACTCTGGCCACCTCTTCTCGATTTTTATCACTTCCAAGCAACGAGGCGATTTCCTCTTGCTTGACATGCTCGGTCAATCCGTCCGAACAGAGGAGAAAACGTTCTCCCCCCTTGAGATTCAGGTATCTGACTGTGGGGTCTACAGTTGGCTCGGTCCCAACGGCTCGTGTTAGAACATTTTTATAAGGGGAGCCAACCGCCTCAGCACTTGAAATCTGCCCCATTCCCACAAGTTCTTGCAAGAGAGAATGGTCCTCTGTAAGTTGCTCCAATTTCCCCTCTCTAAAGAGATAGATTCGGCTATCTCCTACATGGGCATAGACGATATAATCGCCGAGCCCCAAAAGGGCACAAAGTGTTGTCCCCATGCCCTTTAGGAGATGGTCTTGCTGTCCCATCCGGTAGATGATTCTGTTAATCTCTTCGATGGCTACTGCAACAATCCTACAGGCGCTTTCTGGAGAGGGGGGAGCCACTGGATGCTCAAGAGCATCTTTAACGATGGCGCAAAACCCATGGACACAAGCTCGGGAGGCGACATCACCCCCCCTATGGCCACCCATCCCATCGGCTAGGACAAATAGCTGCTCGTTTGGGCACTCAGCGAAGGCATCTTCATTCCGCTTTCGGACACTGCCGACATCGGTGAGAGCTACCCCTTTGAGGTGAAACCCTTTCTTCATCACAAACAGTTTAATTTTACCCTTTCAACCCTTTATTTCCTAGGAAAGAACCCAACTCGGGTACTTCTTACAGCTCTTGTTGCCCAATTCGTTATTTCTTGCTAGACTCGGCGGCCCTCGAAAGAAACAGTTCTTATGAGGAAACGAGAAATCCTCTTAAAGTTTCAGTTAATAAATTTAAAAAATCTCGATTTTCAATCCCAAAACGCTTTTAGAAAGGAAAAATATGGTAAATCGTACAACTTCTAATACCCCCCTTTTAGGGCCTGGGGCTCATCCAAGTATTTATAAGACCGGCGGAGAAGCGAGCTCTTCTGTGAATACAACAGCTGGGGAAATTACCCATCTCTGGAATGACAATCATCTGTCTACTCAAGGAACAACGATTGGTGACAAGCCAACGCTCATTTTAGATGATTCAACTTATTATGGGCCTCTTGTGGAAGGTATGCCACATGGAATCGAAGGTCTTAAAAGTTATAACAATGGCACAAGTTACAAAGGTGGTTGGAACAGAGGCGAAAGACATGGTCAAGGTCATTATGTTGGCCTTGAAGAAGAGTATATTGGGACCTGGGTAGAAGGTAGAAAACATGGCAGAGGGAAGCAAACGAATAAAGGGGAGGAATCAACCTTTGAAGGAACTTTTGCAAATGATAGGTATGAAGAAGGCACATTGACGTTTGCTGATGGGTCATTTTACAAAGGCAAGTGGAATACAAATGGCGATTTCATAGAAGGAGTCCATGTAGGCCCTGTTACCGCAGGTGCTCCAACTACAGTTTGGAGGGATGGAGAAGCGGTCTCTAGCGGTTGCTGTACCATCCTATAAAACGTTTTGAATGTCGCGAGCCAACACGCTACTAAGCATTAGCCAAAGATTGCGGTTGCGTTTGGAGTGGTAAAACAGGAGTTTACCACTCCAAACGGCCTGCGCAATAGACGAAATTTCTGATTTTTTTGTTCAATTTTTGATCTTTTGTGTCTGTTTTACTGATCTAGAAAACTGTCGTTTAGGTCTGCACGGCCGAGAAAAGGCTTAGGTTTCTCGACATGTCCTTGGAAAAGGGGAATGCCAGTCTCTTTTTCCCATATGAGGAAAGAGAAAGGGCGATTGGCATGGAATTGGAAGACCTCTTCGGGCGGTTGATAACGAGTTGTTGCAAAGACGATACTTGTAGCTGCTGCCGCTTCTGTCCCTTTTTCGTCCCAAGACATGTAGGCATCGTGAAGAATCGTTGTCAACTCAAGATTGCCGGCTACCATCCCGGTGAAATCTGCTGCCATCGTAAAGGGGAGTGTAAAACCAAGGGCTTCAAGAGGTTTTTTTAGCTCAAAAGAGGAGCGAACTTCCATTTTAGGGATTTTAAGGTCGACTTCAGCTGCAAAAAGAAGGGGGGCATAGGTATCGACATCGATAGGACGATTCTCCTTTTTTGGTAGCAAAATCCACAATACAACATTAAGCGGATTGCTTTTGTAGGGGATTTCTACGATCTGGACAAACTCGTCTTCAAAGTAATTGTAGCTTGCAGTCTGCTGCATGAAAGTGATCGGGAAAGGTTGGTTGTTAGAAGGGGTGAACGAATCTTGTCGGGAATTGGAAGTGGAAAAAGGGCGCAAGAAAGGGGCATTCATATACAAAGCCGATGCCAAGACAACTCTAGTGTCTTTCTTTATCGACCCAGCTTTTAACAAATCGATGATTTTACCATGTGTTTTTGTCGCGATCCACCTGTTGATCTCTTTTCGAGCCACTTCTGGCTGTTCCCTGAAATCTTCTTGGGCCAATTGTCCTTTAAAAATATCGACAGCGGTTTGTTGGAAGAGTGGGTTAAACATCATGCCAGACTGTAACCAGAGGCCAACCCCATTAGAAAGTTGAAAAGGACCTTGAACATTCAAAGTTTGGATAGCCTCTTTAAATCCAGCTTTATCTCCAGTCTTCGGCAGCCCTAACAGATGCCAAAAGGCCGCTTCCGTTTCGCCACGTGCCCCTTCTCCTGCAAGCCCTAATAACGAACCAATATTCCAAGGGGAAAAAATCGTATTTTCGCCCGGTTTTTCAATAACTTGATCAAGATTTTTACCAAATTGACGAAGTCCTGGTCCCATCAGGTTTGGGTCGGAAAATCCAAACACAAATGGTACAGAGGCGATTGCAACAAACAGTACAAAATAGAGGGGGCGTTTACGCATGATCATTGGACATCAAGAGGGTGAAAATATTGATAATGTTAAAAAGACTGTGGAGAGTGATAGAGGTAAAGAGATTACCAGATTTTTCATAGATCCAGGAGAGTGTCAATGCAAGAATCATCAGGGCAGGCAAGATGATCCCATTTGACGCTCCTTGACTATCAGAAAAATGGAAAAGGGTGAAAATAATGGCAGTGAGGGGGAGGGCAAATTTTGCTGAAAGAAATCTCCTTAAAACATTTTGGAGAAGGCCTCTGAAAAGAAGCTCTTCCAAAATAGGAATCACAAAGGCGATGAGTGATGCTACAAGGGCAAGCTGGAAGGGGGAATTGGCATAAGAAAGTAGAAAGAGAATGGCATCTTGATCAATACGGGGAATGCCAAGAAGATGCTCGAAAAACAATATTATCAAGCCTTCGACGATAAATACAATAGGCAGCACTAAGATCAGGGCAGTGCAACCAGTTTTAAAGCTTTTCCAAAAAGAGTATCCATAAGTCCGCTTCCAAAGAGGTAGGAAAGGGGGCGTTAACGAGATGAGAATGTAAACAAGGGCGGAAAAGAAAACGATCAGAGGAAGTGCAAGGATACTCGGTTCAAAAAACTTTTCCCAAACCTTTGCTAAACCTAATTGAAAAGGGACAAAGAGTAGGAAAAGAAGGATTGAAACCCAAAAAGGGATAGGAGCACGTTCACGTGATGGAACTTGCCACCATCCCTTTTTGATGATGCGACGGACCGACCAGATCGACCAAAAAAGGAGAATCAGGGCGAAAAGAACGTCTACCAGTTGCAAAAGACAGCCTCTTCAATTTTGCTAGCAACCAAAGCTGCAAGCTCTTTGTGACCTCTAGCAAGTGGAGTATTGCTATACTCAGGGACTAGATCATTAAGACCGTCGTAACAGACTTTAGCAGCCTTTGGAGAGACTAGCTTGTAGGTTTCAACAATTTCTTGTCTTACAATAGCCGGCTCTTCAAATCGCAAGTCAATGACACGGATACGGGCAGAAAGGGCAAGCACCTGATGTCTATCAGGGGTATGACTGACCATAAGATCAGGATATTCTTCCCGTCTGTAAGGTTTCATTTCATGCTCAACAAGCTCGACAATGACTAGGAAGTCGTTGTGAGAGAAGTGATTAGCAAATGAAAGATCGATGCCAAAATAATCGCGTCCTTTAGTCTGTTCTAAAGCACATTCATACTGGTTGTAAGGAGAAACCCAGAAGGCTCCTTCGCACATGAGGCAATCGAGAATATCATCTGTCAATTCAGTTTCAACATCCCAAGGGAGTTTGACATTTGTTCCATTGATCACAGGGACCAATGCAATTTGAGGGCGACACCGCGGAGCTTGCGGAGCAGTAGGGGCCGAGACGCATCCAGCAGCAAGTGCTAGGAGTACGAGGGCAAAAGAAAAAAAACGAGCCATAGACCGAAATCGTGCAATACGTAGAATAAAACTGTAACACGTTACGCGAATCCGTCAAGGGGGAAAAGATTTTTAACAGAATTGCCGGCATTATTTACCCCAACCTTTTCCAGGCAGAAGGTCGAGTTTCCTCTATGCTTGCCGGGCAGGAAAAAGAAATTCACGCTTGGCGCCAAATCGAAATAGGGCAGAGCGGCGGGCCCTTCCATTTCAATCAGAGAAAAGATTTAATTCTTCTTTTTGATGGGGAACTCTTTTATCAAGAAGAACTTCGCGCAAAGCTTCAAAAAGTTGCCGCTTCAGCTCAAGAATTAATTTTAGATGCCTACCAGCATTGGGGGGAGAAATTTTTAACCCATTTGGAAGGGGATTTTGCTCTGGCTATTTTGGATAAAAAAAATTCTAAACTCCTACTTGCAAGAGATCGAGTGGGCAAAAAGCCCCTTTATTGGGGGGAGGCTGGAGGCCACTTTCTTTTTGGGTCAGAGTTAAAAGGGCTACTTGCAACAGGCATTATCCCTCAGACACCATCGCCAGAAGCGTTATCGAGCTTCCTTGCTTTTGGATATTGTCCTCAGGATGCAACCTTAATCCAGAACGTTAACAAGCTATTGCCAGCTCACTTTCTTGTTCTTGACCAATTTAAAAAACTGAGAATTGAGCCTTATTGGAGCTTAAGTTCATTTTTTGACTCACCTAATCATTTTACAAATGAGGAGACAGCGGAGAGATTGGAGGTTCTTTTAACCGAGGCGGTGAAACAAAGAAGTGCTAAAAAAAATAAGATAGGGTGTTTTTTATCGGGCGGTCTTGGCTCTGCGAGCGTCGGATGGTTTTTAAAAAACAGTCAGCCAGAAAAGCCTCTAAGCACTTTTTCCACATTTTTTGAGGGACAGAATGAAGAGGATTTTGCCGCTGCTGAACAATTTAGCAAAACGCTTTCAAGTCAGATACAGGTAGATAAAATTGATCCGAGACAGCTGCTTGCTCCTTTGTCAGATATCATTTGGGAAGTTGAAGAGCCGCTTGCAGACCCTCATCTTGTCGCAATTTGGCATCTTGTAAAAATGCCTTCTGAAGAAATGGCCATTTTTTCCGGCATGGGAAGCGATGAATTGTTGGCCTGCCATTCTCGTTACACTCTGGAGCAACGGGAGCTTGGGCCTATTGACCATTTCTTCAATTCACTTTCATTAAAAATGAAGAAAGGGTTGATCCCTATTTGCCATTTTTTTGGTTCAGATATGGCTTACGACCTGCAAAGACAAGTGCGGGTTAATCCCCACTTAACGCAGTATGTTCACCAAAATCTACTTTTTCAAAAGAGAATTTTGGCTAAAGTCAGTCCTCATTTAGCATCCCTTTTCGATCCGATCGTGTTTTTGGAAAAATTTCATAACCTCCATAAAATACCGAACGCAGTTTCTGCGTTTATGTATCTCGACTTTAAAACTTCTCTTCCTGACTTTTATTCAGAGCCGTACGAAAGGCTTACATTTAACTCCAAACTTTATTGGGAGACCCCTTTTTTGGATAAAAGGGTGATTGAATTTGCTGCTAAAATCCCTGAAGAGGAAGATTTAACAGAGCTTGAAGCCGGCTACTATTTGAAGCAGATGATGCGTCCCCATTTCTCACATCAAATGGTTGACAGGCCAAAGCGGATTCGACGTTCATTTTTAAGTAGTTGGGCTAATGATCCCAATCTTTTACCCATTTTTTCTGCTCTAAAAACAGGATCATTGGTTGGAATGGGGTATGTTGATAAAGGATGGATTGAAAAAATTTTATCCGATCCACATTTGCGTATCCGTCATTTTAGGCAACTATTTGCCCTTGTTGTTTTGGAAGAGTGGTTTCGTCTTTTCATTCTGAATCCGGTCGTACAAAAATGATACTGCCCATGTTGAAAGAGGGGATGAGTACCCCGCAAAAGGTAAACCGTTACCAACAACTCAAAACGGAAAGGGAATCACGTTATGAAAGGATGTGGTTGCTAGAAGAAGAGCCTTTTAAGGTTCATCCTGTCTGGTTTCAAAGAAGTTTGGACTTTTTAAAAAAGCACTTAACGGAAGAGCGACAAGTCATTGCGGATCTTGGTTGTGGTCATGGTCAAGTCACAGCCTCTCTTTTGCAGTTAGGAAAAGAGGTGGATGCGGTTGATATTTCTTCTAACGCTTTGAAAAAGATAAAGCCACAAAAAGGCTTAAGGACATTTCGTGAAGCCTTACCGAAAACAAAGCTTGCCGATTCTGCTTATGATGCGGTTCTTGCGTTGGACCTGATTGGAGCTCTGGAGCAAGAAGAGTATAGGTTGTTCTTTTCGGAACTAGCCAGGATTGGGAAAAGAGATTCACTAGCGATTGTTTCGACCCCGTTCGATCGAAAAACCTATGGTGGCCTTGAAAGGTTTTTAGCCCTATTTTCTACAGAATACGAACTGGTCGATATTGAATGTGGTTATCTTCGGTTCGAGCTGAAATACAATGGCTTAACAAAATGTTTAGAAGCTATTCGAAAATTTCTTATGGCCGAGCGTGGCATCACTCATGTCATCGCCTGCGGCAAGAGGAAGCGGATCATCTAATCACAAAATGAAGAGCAGTTTGTAGTTCCTCCAAACAGTTCATTTTCTAGGCAAATGTAAAATGTTTAGCGCGAAACGCTAAAGCGTGATTTAAAGTACTAATCGATAAAACGATGTTTAATCTTACTGCCTCTCAGGTTGAAATTTAAACATCTGTTAATTAATGGTTTAGGAATTTTTTTTCTTCATCTGAAATTTAAGAAATAGAGGTTAACTAAAGTTAACTAACCTAAAGCGAGTTCCCGTTATGACTTCAATCCGCCCAAATATAGAACCCGATGCCAATAGCTTTAAACAGGTTATTGGAAGTGAGCTTGGTGGTGAATTTGATGTCACAAAATTTGCAAAAACAACAGAAGGTGGTGTTGCGTTATCTATTTCGCTTGGGGGAAAATCTTATAATATTACTTTAAATAAAGAGCTTGTTGATGGTGTCAGCCAAGGTAATCAGGAGTGGATAAAAAACGTTGCCAATGCACTGAAATTGGTCCACGCAAATGAGGGGCAAGCAGCTGAATTTGACTTTGCACAAAAGACTGTTACATGGGAAGGTGGACCAAAAATTAACTATGGGGAAACGGGAGAACTACATGAAAAAATGGAGGATTTGGCCAAAAAGCTCAAAGAGTTTGAGGAGGCTTCTTCACATCTTGAAAAAGAAATTTCAAGGCTAACTGAGGAGACAAGTGAAACTGGTAGCTTCACTGGCGATCCCAGGGCTCAAGAACTAGTTGACAAAACAGAGAGAAAAACAGCTCTAGATCAATCTATCAATAAAAATAAGCACGAGCTGCAAGCAACAAAGATTGCGTTTCTTTTTGGAACATCTTTGATTCGAGCACCTCTACCGATAGCTTCGAATACACCCATTTTAAACACAGCCTACGAAAAGTATGCCGATTTTCTTAAGATGGGAAATCAAGAAGAAACAATCAGAAACATGAGTCCCAAAGAGATAGATGTAATGCTAGGGATTTATAATACTATAAGAAGCGATCCTGGGCTTGGAGGCAAGGCAAAAGAATTCGCTCAAGGAGATCGATCCTTGATAGATCATTTAGGTACTACGCTTGAGCTCCTCAAAGCGCGCTCAGCTCAGTTTGTCAAGCTGGGTCAAACCGATTTTGCCTGTTATAATGCTGAACAGGCCGATCTTACCGGTCGAATGATAGCTCAAGATAAGGGCATTGGACCTCTTAAGATGTTTGGTCCTCACATGACGACTATCAATCCGGATAAAGTGGACGCTTCACCTACCACAATTTTTGTTCTCACAAAGGGGATAGCTGCCGCTTTGGGGCTTGCCCCTTTCAGCAGTCCTACACAAATGGTCCGGGATGCTGATGAATTAACAAAAGGCAATTGGCTTGAGAGGGCAGGGCCCGAAGGAAGTGGAGATACGCTTCAGCAATTTTCGGGTAACGTTCAAGTTGCTTTGATCAAAATGGGGTTGGATCCTTCTCCCGTCATTGAACGACACCATGTCACTTATGATGAAGACAATGTAGAAGCACAGGAAAAGGAGTCTGCAAATTTTCAGAAGGTCTTGGAACAATTGGCCAATCCTCCTGAAGGTAAGCAAAAGGTTGTTATCGTGAACTGTGAGCAGGCTCTGGCTATCAATGACGCAACTGGTGATAAGACGCCTCAAGGGGAATTTGGTGGTAACTATTGCATTGTTGGGGGATATGACAAATCTTCAGACAAAGTTTTACTTCTTGATGTGGACAAAGGAGATAGCGACAAAAATAATGGCTCTTACTGGGTCGACCGGCGTGCTCTTGTTGGTGCGATGAACATCCTAGATACAGATTCAGGCATCAATAAAGGCTACATCTCCTTTGATGTTCCTACTCAGCTTTAAGCGGAAATTGCCGCTTGGGCTTTAAGGGTAAGTAAAAGGTTTTTTAGGCGATATGATGTGTCGAGTTAAACAACACAAGAGATTTTTAATTTTGAAATAATAAGAAAGCCGGAGAGGTCTTGAAGCAAGGCAGACAACTCACGAGGCTGCTACCTTCCGATCCTGACCTGGTTAGAGTCGCTACCCTCTCCAAGTTCCCCGGCAAAGAAAATAGTGTAGCATAAGCGCTTTACCTTGACCAGTTACAAAAAAGAGTGATACGATGTCTTCTCTGAAGTAGGTGTTTTTTCTTCTATGTTGCGAAGCATGACAGCTTTCGGTAGAGGCAGGTCGTCTCGTAAAATAGGCAGAATTTCTGCTGAGATCACCTCCCTGAACCGTAAGCATCTTGAGATTAAAATTTCTCTCCCTCGTGGTTTGACCCACTTGGAGGCGGAATTGCGTGGTTGGATCACCCCCCATATTGGCAGAGGCAGCGTACAGATCCGCGTCTCGGCTGAATGGGCAGGGAAACCCCCTTTTGCGTTAGGGCTGAACACCTCGTTTCTTAAACACTATGTCGACGAAGGGAAACGGTTTGAAAAAGAAGCCGGCTACGAACTTCCTGCAGGTTTTTGGGTCGAGTGGGCTTTGCGGCAAGAAGGGGCCTTACAAGAAGAAAATCAAAACAATGAGGCCGAGCTCGTTCAGCTTCTTGAAGAGGCTATACAAGACGCTCTTGTTCCATTTTCTGAGATGAAGCTGAGAGAGGGGAAGACACTGGCCAACGACCTGGCTAAAAGGTTTGATCGGTTGAAGCATCAGACAACTGAATTAGGTTCAGCTCTTGTGTCCCTCCTTCCAAAGATGCAACAAAAGATGAAGGACTTCCTGGCGCCTTACTATGACAATGATCAGGAGATGCAAGAAAGGGTGCTGCGCGAAATAGCCATAGTTGCAAAAAATGGGGACTATACTGAGGAGCTGATCAGGCTAACATCACACCTAGATCAGGCCCAAAAATTGATCACATCCGAAGATATGCAAGTCGGGAAGACGATGGAGTTTCTCTTGCAGGAGATGGGTCGGGAAGTCAATACCATCGGCTCCAAAGCCCAAGATTTAGAGGTATCTCGGCGGGTCGTTGAGATCAAAAGCGAATTTGAAAAAATCAGGGAGCAGATTCAAAATGTCGAGTGAGCTTCCTAAAACAGAAAAGGGACATCTATTTGTCTTGAGTGGGCCTGCCGGAAGTGGTAAAACGACATTGGTCGATCGGCTAACGAAGGAATACCCCTATATCAAGAAGAATGTCTCTTTCACCACTAGGCCCATCCGTCCAGGTGAAATTGAAGGTGTCGATTACCATTTTGTCGATCAAAAAACATTTGAAGAGATGGAAGCCCGAGGGGAATTTCTAGAGAGTGTTCGTCTGTTTAATAGCTGTTATGGCACCTCGGTCAAAGCGATTTTGGGACAATTAGAGCTCGGGTTCCATCTCATCCTCGTTTTGGATGTCGAAGGGGCGTTGAAAGTAAAAGAAATGTTGGATGTTCCCCTCCTTTTCGTCACTCCACCTGACCTGAATATATTACAGAAACGGTTGGCGGGGCGTGGAAGTGAAAAACCACAAGATTTAGAAAAGCGGCTTGAAAGGGCCCGCTTTGAAATAGCACAGGGAGAGCAATTTTATGATTATCTCTTTGTCAATGATGATTTAGATGTAGCTTACAAAACGATTCGGAGCATCTTAGTCGCAGAATTACATAAAAGGAAGATATGGACAGAAAGAAATCTTTGACAAATGAACATCTTTTGAAACGATTCAAGAGCCAGTTTGACATCGTCAATTACGCTATTAAAAGGGCGCAATCGATGGTTTTATCTGGTAGAGAACCGTTGGCAGCGATGGACACACACAACTCGGCTTACCAAGTTTTGGTCGAAATTTCAACCGGACGCGATACTTTCGATGTGTTCGATAGTTTCAACCTCGACGAGGAAGAAGAAGACGAAGAGGACAAAGACTAGAGAATGGCCGTTGTCTTTGGCACGCTTGTTGGAATATTAGCTTTTTTGGGCGGCATTCTGGTCATCGGGTGGGCTCTAACAACAAGTTTTAAGTTCCCTTCAAGTCCTTACACAGGACTCCCTTTGCAGGCGGCCTATTCCATCCCTTTGCCAACCAAGCAGAAGATCTATGCCTATTTAAAAAACAAAGGAGGGTATGACAACCGTCCTTTTCGGTTTGTAAAGGGAGCTTTTGATAGAGAAACCGGAAGGATTTTTCAAGATTGTGTCGACTGGAGAGGGAAGATGCAGGTTGATTGGACCTTTCTTTTGAAACGGTACAATGGGCAGTGGATTTCCTGGGGTAGCTTATCTGAAGAGCTAAAAAGAAAAGTCAGAGAACGGCACAGTTCACTTGATGGGTTCCAGACGGAACGGTCAAGTCCAGAGCCTTCGCCAACAAAAGTAGAACCCCTCTATGCCTACACAAAACCAGGCCCTCTTTACGTCGACATTAACTCGATGGTCTTGATGGGTTGGAAACTTGTCCCAGAGACTAGTGTAGAGGTATTAATCGTACAACAGCCCGATAGATAAAACAGTGAAACAAAAAGTACTCATCACCTCCGCCCTCCTTTATGCCAACGGCCCTATGCATTTTGGCCACCTCTCTGGCGCCTATCTGCCTGCTGATGTTGCGGCCCGGTTCAATAGAATGAAAGACAGAGATGTCCATTACATTTCTGGCTCTGATGAATATGGGATGGCTATTACCTTATCTGCGGAACTGGCTGGAAGAACACCTAAAGAGCATGTCGATCTATTCCATGAGATCAACAAAACCCTTTTTAAAGCGCTTAATTTTTCGTTTGATTTTTATGCTAGAACTACTTGGGAAGGGCATAAAGAGCCTGTTCAGCAGTTTTTTCTAGAGTTATTGAAGAATGGTTGGATTGAGCCTAAAATCACAGAGCAGCTTTTCTCTGAGCAAGAGAATCGCTTTTTAGCCGATCGCTATGTAGTGGGAACATGCCCAAAGTGTGGGTTTGAAGAGGCAAGGGGAGACGAATGCCCTTCTTGCGGAGCAAGTTTTGAAGCTGTCGATCTAAAAAATCCCCGTTCGAAGATGACCGGATCCCCACTTGTTAAAAGGGAGACCAAAAACTGGTTTTTACTTCTTGATAAATTCAGAGACAAACTGCAAGATTTCATCTCAAAGAAGCCATGGAAAGAGAACGTTCTCAATTTTGTTTCTGGGTATATTGAAGGACTGAAACCCCGTTCTATTACTCGCGATATGTCATGGGGCATTCCCGTTCCATTAGAAGAGGCTGCCAACAAAGTCCTCTATGTCTGGTTTGATGCGCCTATTGGGTACATTTCTGCTTCTAGAGAATGGGCCATCCAGCAAGGCGATCCAGATAAGTGGAAAGACTATTGGTTAGATGCTAACACCAAACTGATCCATTTCATCGGTAAAGACAACATCCCTTTCCACGCTGTCATCTTCCCAGCTATGTGCATGGGGCAAAACCTACCTTTAAAATTGGTTGATGAATTGCCTGCTAACGAATTTCTGAAACTGGAAGGGCGGCAATTTAGTAAATCTGATGGATGGACCATCGATTTAGCCGATTTTTTAACCCGCTACTCTACTGATCAAGTCCGATATTCATTAGTGTCAATGGCGCCAGAAACCGCTGATTCGGAGTTCACATTCAAAGAGTTCCAAAGCCGTTGTAACAGCGATTTAGTTGGCAAATTCGGCAATTTTATCCACAGGACATTGTCGTTTATCCAAAGTCATTTAGGAGGTAGAATTCCACTAAAAGGCCCTTTAGAAAAGGATGACGAACAATTTTCAAAAGAGATAGGAGCGCTTTTCAAGCAGGCAGAAGAGGCTTACGAAAACTTTCGCTTGAGAAAAGTGATACAAGTTCTGATGGAGATGTCGCAACGGGCTAATATCTATTTTGATCAGAAAAAGCCTTGGGTTTTGAAAAAAGACCCGGCAAGGCAACAGGAATTAGAGACAGTATTACACCTCTGTCTTGATGCTATCCAACTGCTAACGGTTGTGGCAAGTCCGCTGATCCCTGATGCGACCCAAGAAATTTGGAAGATGCTGGCATCCGACTCTTTGAAATGGGATCAAGCCTTTCAACCTATCAGCGCCAAACATTTACCCCCTCCGACCACTCTTTTCAGAAAGATTGAAGATTCTGAGATTGAAAAAGAGATCGAAAACCTCCATCACCTCCACAAAAAAGCGAAAAAGCCCTCTATGGAACAACAACAAGAACAAACCTATATCCCATTAAAACCAGAAGTGACAATTGATCTCGTTAGTCAGCTCGATTTGAGAGTAGCAGAGGTCCTGTCTGCTGAACGTGTGCCAAAAAGTAAAAAGCTTCTAAAGCTTCAGGTGAACCTGGGCTTTGAGAAAAGGCAAATCGTAGCAGGCATTGGCGCTAGCATCGACCCAGAAACACTTCCAGGCAAAAAAGTTGTGATTGTTGCCAACCTAAAACCTGCCCTACTCATGGGTGTGGAAAGTCAGGGGATGATCTTGGCAGGTGGTGTCGACACGCTTGAAATCCCATTCTTGGCCAATTTGAAGCCTGGCGATCCCGTCAAATAACTTTGCTTTACAAATTAAACACGAAAAACACGAAGGTAACTTCTCAAAGTAAAGGTCACAGAACTTGGGTTATTTGAATTGGAAAGCATAGGAAGTACCTCTTAAGAAGTCGCGAATTCCTAAATTAGCGCACACAGAGACACAGAGAAGCTCAGAATGATTTTATAGGTTTATTGTAAATATAAGTGCTTCGTATTCAAAAAGATCTTTTCATAAGGCGAAGCCCTCAACAATTTAGGGAATGTCTATCTCTAGGGTGTCTTTAAAGGACCCCCTTCGTGGTCATCGTCTCTATGCAGTCTTCGTGATGAATTTCAAAAACGAGGATTTTCTTCAGCTATATGATCGATAACCTCATCTAGGGTACGCCGATTGAAGCCTTCCAAGAGGGTTTTTTCTTGTGAATCAATTTCATTAAGGACGACATTTCCTGACCGATTAAGGGACAGAGCAATCAACTTATCTTCCCCTTCTTGAATTGAATCAATTTGCAGACCTTTAAGAAGATTTTGTCTGTAGGAGAGAAGTGGGTAAGAAGAGGAGAAAAAATGGAGATGAGGCTGAAGAGAAAATTGGATAGTGCCAAGCTGCTCAGCTTTAGGTAAAGGTAGTGATTGAGAAAAAAACGTTTTTATGTGGAGTTTTTCAAGGTTTGCCAAGGGGACTAAGACATCGGAAAGCTCTTCTTTCCCCATTTGTCGAAGCCAGTTCGGTAATTCCTCTACCCATCCCTTAATGCCCCAGTTTAAACAAGGCTGTCCTTGTAGAAAGGGACGGACGATCTGTTCAACCCATATTTCCTTCCCTAAAAGGGCGGGAAGGGAAGGATAATAATCACTCAAGGATTTTTCAATCCGCGTACTGTAGTCATTTCTATAAAGAAGAAGCTCTTGTGAGTGGGACTCCGAAGTACCTCTTAGTACCTCAGCAAACATCCTTTGCCATTTAACAAGAGAAGATGGTGGATGCATAGTTGGTCTCTTTTTGAAATTGTTTTGCTTTAAGAGCCTCTTTGCAGGTTTCTTCAAAAGAAAGAAAGTTATCATCTCACTCAAGTAGGGTTGCAGGTTGATCAGCAAGACGCCATACTTTTTTGTAGATGTTCCATACTTCATCTCTTACGGGCCTATCATGTGTATCCATCACCCATTCTCCTGTTTCTGAATGGCCTGCCAAATGGACTTGAACGATCCTATCATAAGGCAAGGAGGCTAAGTATTGATCAACATCAAATCCAATATTCCGAGAAGAGACATAAACATTGTTTACATCAAGCATCATATAAACATTGGCTTGTCGCACCACATAGGAATAAAATTCCCATTCGTCCATCTCTCGATCTTCAGCCTGAACGCAAGAAGAGAGATTTTCTAAAGCAAAAGGGATTTCTAAATAATCCTGAACAATCCTAGCTCTTTCTACGACATAATCTGCCACATCTTTTCTAAATGGAAGAGGGAGAAGATCATGGAAATGTGCTCCAGGAATTTGTCCCCAGCAAAGATGATCAGAAATCCAAGGCGCTCTTACCCTTTTTGCTAAGGCTTTTACTTTCCTTAAATAGTCAAAATCGAGTGGTGTCGAGTTTCCTATGCCAAGGCTCACCCCATGCAGTACAAGAGGGTACTGCTCGCTTAAGAAGTCTAGAGCAATAGTGCTCCACTGTGAAGGTTCGAGAAAGTGTTCAGTAAAGAGCTCAAACCACTCAATCAAACCCGGACTTTTTTGGATTTCCTCGAAATGTTGCATCCTGAATGCAACACCAATCCCTAATTTTGGCAAACTCAAAGAAACAAATCCTCACTGTCTAGGGCCGATGTAGGGCGCCAAGATGCATTTCTCAGCATTTTTTGTTGGAGAAATCTACAGGGCTTTTTATTTCCTCTGCGTGGTTCTTAACGCTTCCTTTTCTATCGTCCCATCTACAGCAACCTTTCGCAAAGTAGTTTGATTCCGGTGCAGGATGGATTGTGTCTGCCAATACATTAGCATTGATAGAAAGCGCCGCCGTCATGCCAATAAGGGCTATAGATTTTAAGTCATTTAAATCAGTCATTGATTTTCTCCTAGTCGGTCATGAAGGAATCTATTGGAAAATAGATTTTCCCTCAACTTTCTTCCTTCCGATCTGATGAGAAACATTGCCTATAAAAAAGTTAAAGAGCGTTTCAAACGATTTGTTTTTGGACGATGCAGCTAATCCAGTCAGTTGGCTCCCGTTTAGCATTCATCCCTTCAAAAACCCACATCTCCTCTACCCTAAGTTCAGGAAATAAGCCTAATTTACTTTTTAGAGAGTGTTCTGTTTGAAGATAACAGGGGATACTTCCTTTCATTTGCACTCCAACCCCATGCTTAAAGGACATAAACCAATATCCATTTGGTTTCAAAGCTCTAATGAAACGAGAAAAAATATTGTTTAGCTCTTCAGGATGAGTATGCAAAAGTGAAGCGTTAGCCCAAATTCCATCAAAACATTCAACAAACTCCATTTCCTCAAAACTGATGCAAGAAACCGGTCGTTGCAAATGTTCAGAAGCGAACTTGACCATCTCTATAGAACCATCTATAGCTTGTGCTAAAAATCCATGTTCCATAAATGCCTTTGCATCTCTTCCTGGACCACACCCTGCATCTAATATTGTTGCTCCAGGATTTAAATACTTGAAAAAGCGAGCATAGTCAGCGCTCATATCAAACGAGACGGTTCTTTCACAGTAGGTTTTAGCTGTCTTATTGTAGTGATCGATGACGGCAGACATAGGTGATTTCATCTTAGAATATTTCAGCTTGAGGAGCAAATAATTTTCCATGCAACGTACGGTCGCTTACATGCAGATACGAATAAAAATCCCCACCGGTTGATTTACAAGCGGTGGGGATCAAATCAATGATTCTATTACAATCAAGCTTTTAAAGACTTGAAGGGTTATTCTAAAAATATCTGTTCAAAGAAAGTGTCAAACTTTCTTGAAAAACGTTCTCGCTTGTTTCAATGAGAGTAAGCGTCGTCTAAGCCCCGGGTTGATCTAAAAAGGTTCCACTTAAGTAAATAACTGCCTCATATAACGGTAAATTCTCTAGCCACTTCCTGCCAATGAAAGCAGAATTTACGTTATATGAGGCAGCGCGCATCTAGCGGACTAACGACATTTTGCCGCAGTTATTTACTTAAGTGGAACCTTTTTAGATCAACCCGGGGCTTAGACGACGCTTACGTTTTAGCTGACAGTTACTTCTAGCTAGCCATTGTAATTTTCAAGGTTGAAAAGTCTTTCATAAGATGTTATCAACTGCCATTTCACTGTTGGCCAAATTCTCAAGATGCATGTTGGAAATTTTATTTTTTTTCAACACATCGGCTGCTCTTTTAGTGATAAATGTTTCATAAGTTCCTTCAGGGGTAATAAAATCGTTCCCGTCCCAGGTGCTTATAGATACCCCTTTATAATATTTGCAAAGGGGGGCGTTAGGTACTAGTCGTTTTTCAATAACTTCGCAATTCTCGTATTTGGTTGGACCACACCTTCCGACCACTGAAAATCCGTGATATCCATGGATTTCTTCTCGTTTTTTGTCATAAAGCTTGATGGAGAATGTTTTCCAGCCAGTTAATTTATTTTCTTCCAAGATTGATCTCATTTTGTCGGATATTAATAAAAAGCCAGCGTGTCCTGTATCCAATATATCATTAAGTTTGCTTCCATATTCCTGTTTAAAGACAACAGGAAACTCTACTCCTTTATAATCTCCTTTGATTAACTTTAGATGATCAATATTTGGATCGACAAGATGAGCTTGAACAGTGGATGACGCTGGCTTACTACTAAAATCAAAAAAGTCTTTTACATTCATTTTCATTTTCGTTGTTTCAAAAATTTACATCTATTCCATATTTATCCATCATTCTCCTTCCTTTTTCTAAGATTTGTTCTTTTGCAGTATTAGGATTTTTCTTCATAAAACTAATCCATTCAGAACTATACGATGGGGCATTCGGCAAATGGCTGGATCCTTCCCACCACGTTAAATATCTTGGATTGTCAATATTGATACCTTTCTTTAAGAAATCTTCTCGGAGTTGTTGCGGAAAAACATGGTGTGCATGAACGTTACTTCGTGGGTTCATTCCCGTCAACCGCTTGAGGTTTTCACGATAATAGTCCTCCGTGAAAGGCTTAAAGCCATTCCCTTTAATTGCTTTGCTGGCATTACTTGCAAGATTTTGTTCAATTTTTGAGACAAAGGTTGACCTGGGTGAGCATAAGTTAACCACCCAATCTACTGTATCCGCTGTTCCATCAGAAAAGCCCATTGAACGTAATAACTGCACAACTAGAGAATCTCTATATTCCCCGGTGTACATTTGTTGCGCTCCGGCGGTGAAATTATCAGCACCATTTATCATCACAAAGCTTCCAGCAACACATGCGACAACAGCGCCAACGCCCCTGTGGCTATTCCTGCTGTAATGATTCCTGCTCCAATCATAGCTTGGGTGTATCCTCCGTGCATACGCAGGCCACCATGTAAATATGGATTGCCTAAGATGTCTAACGAAGTCGAACCGATAGTTCCATATTCTGGAGAGCGGAAGCGGCCACTTGGATCTCTGTAATTGACCGGATCACCGCTTGCATAAGAGTAAAGATCAAGAGGGGTTGGGATCTGGGCTGAGGAAGCGGCCGGTTTTTGGATCATAGTAACGGGCGCCTAGATGGACAAGGCCCGTTGGATCTAGTTTGTTATCTTGCCAATAAGAGAAGTTGTTCTAGACACATTAACTAATCCCAGAGTTCAGGGAGGGTTCCGGGCTGGAACAGGTTTGTCTGAAATTGGTGGAGGCGCTTTGATATGCGAGAGATTTCGGAAACTGACTTCTGGGATAAGTTTATAAAAGTAGCCAGAAGATCAAAGGTTAAGATACGCCCTGGACGACAATACCCACGTGTTGGACTAAAGAAGCTAAAGCATGTACACAAGAGGGTGTGTGTTAATGCAGCCCCATATTTTTTAGCATATTACGCTTAAGTTGACGCCATTGGGGCCGTGCTTGCGTTACTGCGGTATAACGCAGGCACGCCCCCTTTCACAAATGTCCGAGCGTTAGACTTGACCCTCCACCCCGATTCCCATTGACTTTGGAAAAAAGGTGGGATAAAAGTTAGGCCCAATTAAATATTGGGAGAGCGAAAAATGAAGCGATGGATTGCATTATTATTCATGCTCGTTTATTCGACTCTCTTGGCTGAGACACCAGTCGCTCACTTTGAGGGCGCCCCTTCAGGCATTGCTGCTGGTTGGGTCAACGTTGTTTCAGGCGCCATCATCCATTCTGAAACAGACCTTGTTATTCCCGGGGTTGAGCCTATCGCTTTGAGCCGCTCCCCCATCTATGCCCCCGGACAATCTTTTTACGATAAATATAAAGAGAGCTGGAACTTCGACTTCAGGGAACGAATCGCAAGAAGAGAGGAAAAAGAGGTTCGTGCTGTCATTGATGGGGGGCGGCATGTACTTTATAAACGGCATGATTGGCTTTCTGTCGAAAAAGGATACCAAGAATCTTTAGTCTTCCGGAATGAAGAACAGAAAACAAACATTCAATTGCCCTACAAGGCGCAAGAGCATGCCAAAGGCTTTACCAATCAATCCGGAGGGAGGGCAAGCGCACACACCTCTATCAAGAACTACTCCCTCCATATAGACCCTCATTACAATTTTGCCCTCCACTGTGGCTCAGGGGAAATTAAACACTACAACAGCCGCATGTCGGGCAACCGACACTTCCTCACCCAAATTTTAAAACCAAATGGCTTTCGCTACGACTTTGGTTACGACCTCGATGGACAAATACAAGGAGTAACACTTTTTACCCCATCGAATAGGGAAATTGTCTACTATCAAATGAAAGATATTGATAACAAACTACGTATCGATACCGATGACGGCCGATGGGCGCAGTGCGAATTTATCCGAGAAAGAGGAAAAGACGACTATATCTGTCGGCTTTTAAAGGCCGTTTATCGCTCAGATGCTCCCGCTGTTGTGTACGACTATGCCCCAAGGTATGAACAATCAGGAGAACGATACTTAAGCAAAATCATCTATCCGGAGGGGCGAGGGGTAGAATTCGATTATTGGCGCTACACAGAAAAGAAAAAAATCCTCGGAGATGAACGAGAGTTTAAAGAGGCAGGCTCCTTCTCTGTCAATAAGGTGAGGAACCTTTATCAACCTTCGCACCCTGACGGGGCCATGTGCGTGACCCACCATTTCTCATACAATCTAAATAAGGGTGGAAAAGGGGGATGGACCGATGTGACAGACTGTTACAAAAACAAAGACGTCTATCGCTTTAACGAAGATTACCGCATCACAGAAGTGGAGCATTGGAATGCTTCTGGCCAAAAAGAGTATGTCGATGCATTCACATGGGACAATGACGGTCAGCTTCTTACTTCTACCACCCACGATAGATCGTACGAGTATGTCTACGACAAGCGGGGCAATATCCTCGAAGAGAAATTGCATGGCGACTTGACAGGTCACGGAAAAAACGAATGTGAAAAAACCACCTTTTCCTATTCTGAAGATGGCAAAAATCTCCTCACGGAAGAAAGATATTGCAATGGTCTAATCATCAAGTATGGGTACAAGCCCGGCACCGATGTTGTAACAGAAAAAAAGACCTTCATTGATCAAGCATGGGTAAAAACAGAAACATTTGGTTATGACAACGACCACAGGCTGATCGAATCGGTTGAAGATGATGGGTTCAGAAAAACCATCATCCGAATCAAACCTCTTGAACGCCCCTTCGGCTTCCCCGGAGAAAAAAGAATCTACGGAGCCACAAAAAAGACGGGAGAACAGCTCTTAGAATCTTACCATTATTCCTACACAGCCCGTGGAGAAAAGACTCTGGAGGAAAAGAGAGACAACCAAGGCAATCTCGTCTACCGGATGACCTGGGAATATGACAACCATGGCAATTGCATCAAGGAGGTCAATGCTGTAGGCGATACCATCTGCAGAACCTTTGATCACAACGACAACTGCATCCAGGAAGAGGGGCCACGCCAAGATCTTGTCAAAAAGTATCAGTATGACAACATGAACCGGTGTACACAAGAGACCACCTCTTACCAAGGAAAAGAGGTCGCTAAGAAACAGAGTGGTTACGACGCTCTCAGCCGCTGCACATGGACCACCGACGAAGATGGACGAAAAACGGTCTACATCACAGACCGTTTTGGCCACCCTACCACCATCTTTTTACCCGAAGTAGATAAAAAGCAACCCACGATCACGCAAAAATTCGACCCCTTTGGCAATGTTGTTTGCTCGATCGATCCGCTAGGGCATAAGACAGAAAAAAGATACACCGCAAAAAACAAAGTTTCTTACATTCAGCACCCTGATAAATCTGAAGAGCGTTTTTACTACACCCTCGATGGACAGTTGAAAGAAAGCATAGACCAAGAAGATAACCACACCTTTTATGTCTGGGATGCTCTTGGTCGTCTTCTTTCTAAACAAACACCTTTTGGCCGAGAGACCTACACCTACACAGGCTTGTTGCTAGCACGCTCTGTTGACCTGGCAGAAGTAGCAACCGATTATCGTTACGACCTCTTTGGCCGTCTGATCGAAAAGAATGTCGATGCTAGAAAAGAGTGCCTAGCCTATGACGTGCATGGACTCCCTTGCAAAAAAAGTTTTTATGAAGGAACTACCCTGCTTTCGACAGAGGTCACCATCCGAAACGCTCTGGAACAGGTGATTGAAAGCTATACAGAAGATCCATCAGGGGCCATCTTCCAACACAAATGGTTTACTTATGATGGTGCAGGCAATTGCGTGGAAGAGCGAGAAGATAGTGCAATCACAAAAAAAGTCTACGATGGTAGAAATCGAGTAATAGAGCTCGTCAATCCCCTCAAACAGACCTACAGAGTCGATTATCGTCTCGTTGGGCAAGAAAGAGAAAAAACGGTGACCGATCCTCTTGGGAACAAAGTTATCACTCTCTACAACACTCACAACCAAGAGTCGGTGATCCGTCATCTCGATACCTCCGGAAACGAACTTTCCAAACGGTGCCTCTTTTACGACCTATCTGGTCAACTCATAAAGGAAGAAAAAACTGCCGGCTCTGAAACGCAAACGATTGCCTACGAACGAGACGCAATGGGAAGAGTCACTGCTCTCACCGAACCTCTTGGAAAAGTGACAATAAGTACCTATACCCCTCTAGGCAACCTTGAGAGCAAGACTAAACCCGATGGGATGAAACTTCTCTACTGCTATCAAAAAGGACGTTTGATTAGCCTTACCAGCTCAGATGGAAAAATCAACTACCATTACACCTACGCCCCCCGAGGAGAGCTAACCCATGTTGAGGAGGGAACCACAGGCCACATCTCGAAACAGTCTTACTCCCCGCATAGCGATCTTCTAAAAGAGGTGCTTCCAACTGGTCAAACCATTCTCTACACGTATGATGGGTTGGGGCGTCTCACAAGTTACAACTTGCCTGATGGGGGAAAAGTTATTTTGACCTACAACGCCATCAATGCCACCTCTGTATCTCGGCAAGACGCCTCCGGCAATGTCCTCTATACGCATGCCTACACACAATTTAATCATCGTGGCGATGTGACTGAACAAAAACTTATCGGGGACGGAGGGACAATCTTTTGCGCCTTTGACATCATAGGTCAGCTTACAAAGTTGGTCCATCCCCATCGGAAAGAAGAGAACATTCGGTATGATGATGTAGGCAACTTGAGTGCCTTTACACTCAACAACACACCTCACCATTTTGTTTATGATTCTCTCTACCAATTGATCGAGGAGGATGAGCACCGTTACACGTTTGATGCTTTCCGGAACCGCCTTTCTAAGGATGGCACCTCCTATGAGGTCAACACCCTCAATGAAATCATCTCAGATGGATCAACGAAGTTCGCTTATGATGACAATGGGAACATAATCTGCTCCGGAACACTTCAATTTGGTTATGACCCGCTGAACCGCCTTCTCTTTGTCAAAAAAGGGGAGATCGAAGTCAGATTTGCTTACGACCCCTTTAACCGTCGCATCTCCCGAAATGGCATTCCCTACTACTACTGCAAAGAGCACGAGATCGGCAACGGTCATTCCCTCCGTATCCTCGGAATCGGACTTGGAGGCGACATTGGGGCCACCATCGCTATCGAACTTGACAGTCAAGTTTTCGCTCCGCTCCATGATCATAATGGAAGTATCACAGCGCTCCTCGACTCGGAAGGCAACCTCATCGAATCGTGGAGCTATACCGCTTTTGGCGAACAACAAGGCAAGAGCCTTTCTCCCTGGACCTTCTCTTCCAAACGCTTCGATCCCCTCACAGGCCACCTCTCCTTTGGCCAAAGGGACTACGATCCCACCATAGGCCGTTGGACCACCCCCGACCCCCTCGGTTTTGAAGCCGGCCCCAACCTCTACACCTACGTTGACAACCAGCCACTCACCAAACGCGACCCCCTCGGCCTCTTTGCTCTCCCTTCCCTTGGCATGTGGGACAGCATGCTAGTGGAAAAGAACATGGCTAACCTGTCAAGTGATCGTTTCCAAGGTGGCATGAGAGCTATGGGTGGTTTTGTTGAAGGAAGTGTTGGAGCAGGTCTTTTTGCAACACCCTCATTCGGAGCCGGTCAGTTCGTAGGTGGTCTAATGATAGTCCATGGCTATGACAACTTCCAATCAGGCTTACGGCAAGCTTACTCTGGCTCTTATCAAGAGCCAGCCACCATCCCTTTCCTAAAAGGTTTTGGTTTTTCCCACGAAACTGCCCATCTAGCTCACGAAGGCTTTGGCATTTTCTCAACTGTTGGCGGCGGAATGCAGCTTGGTCTCAATAGGGCAAGCACACAGATGCTACTCCCTAATTTGGGGAACGAGGTCTTAAAAGATGGGGCAGCCTATAGTTCTCGCCAAAGCTACCTTTTGAAGACCCATTTAAGCCAGTTGGAAGATTATGGTGTAAATGGATATCGTCAGCTACAAAACGGAAGATTAAGGTATTACGGAGAGACAGACCTTGCTAAAACCAATGGCGAGATGATCGGAAGGCGTCTTGTAAGAGAATGGGATCCTAAATCAGGAATGAAGAGGACTTGGCATGAGACAATGGATAAAAATGGAAATGTTAGAATAGTAAGGCCAGAAACAAATGACGGAAATAAAATACATTACATTTTCGACACCAATGGAAAATTCGTAGGAGTTAAATAATGAAAGTTCACCTTCATGAAGTGGAAAAGATTTTTGACAACCTCACGAAAGAAAAAATGTTACGCGAAGATGCGTCAAATTGGGCAAGAGCCAGACTATTTGCGCATGATATGGATGATCTGGAGTATGAACCAGCAAGTGAAAAAAAGAAAATTTGGAGGTCTATTAAGTATTTAGTTGGTGTCGATCTTAAAGATCTTGATGGAAGCTATTTGCATTCAATAGCCAATTTTATTGAATTTGCAAAAGAGAACGCATTAATTTGAGTTTGGGGTCAGGCCAGGCAAGGAAAACAATAAGACCCAACAGCTTCATCCACCTTGGCGCCCGCTATTACAACCCAACCTCCGGCTGTTTCCTCAGCCCAGACCCAGTCAGCTACCCCATCCCCCTCAACCTCTACTCCTATACCAACGGCGACCGCTCAACTTCCGCGACCCCGATGGTCGTTTCTTATCATCTGCGTATGAATACTTGATCTTTGTGTTAGTGGCACAATGAACATATTAGATTTTGCTGCTAAATGAAAGTGACTAAATACTATGATCCTAAAAACTCAACATATAATTTTATTCTAAATGAGGGGTTTGCGAGTGGGAAGTCGCTTCTTATAGGTCAAAACCCTACGACAGGAAAAATCACAACTGTGATCAGAGGCCATGAGTTGATTAAACAAAGATTCCAACTAGTAGAGTAAAAAATAGACAATAGTACGATCGAATTAATTTCAATTTTAAATGAAATTTTAGATGAAGGGGAAAAACAGGCAATCATTGGTAAGGATTTTTCAGGAAAAAGTATGGGATATAAAATAGTCTAGTCCAACGATAGAAATATTAAAATAACTAGCATACGAACTTGATTATTACGAACCGGATTCAAACCTTCAAAAAGAAGACTCTTCATACTATGGCGATGTTAAAATGCTGAACGAAATCAAATCAGCAATCTATAAAATTGGCCATTAGAATACTTGTAAGCAATAGTCGACAAATCACATTAAATAATCGCTCTCTTTTAGCCTTAAGAAGGGCGGGAATGGAACCACAAGTGGTCATTGATAGAATGGGATTAGATGTCTATGAAGACCTATTGACAGAACATTTAAGAGGGGGACAGCGAAGCAATGTTATTAAAGTTCGAGGGGGTCGACCAACAACATCTTTGATTCGATAAGGAAAGTGAAATGGAAATTAAAAAATGAACATTCCAGCAGCAGGTGAATGGTCAAGAGATTGTGAACTAAAATCTATATTGCGAGAGAACGGACTTCAGCTAGTTTATCACAAAGAGAGTGATGACACCACTTGGATTTTAAAATTTGAAGTTATTCCAGCTTATAAGGTAACAGGAGAAGAGTTTTACAGAACGGGTTATTTAGAAAAATTACCCACAGACGGATCTTTTTTTGAAATCGTGGGTTCTCCTTGGATTCATGAATTTGAAGAAGAACTAGACCTTGTTTTGGATAAATTTAAACACTACATTCTCCAATTCTATGACGAGACCTAGAAATAATTGCTCAAAATTTTACTTTTTAACAATTAAAAGGAAAGCCTACATCCGATTTGGAATAAGGTAAACGAGAAATGAACCCATCTTGAGAGGAAATGAGAGCTTCCTGGTGACCTAACCTTAAAGGCAAGCTTCTAGCAAAACGCTTTCTGCTTCATCAAATGAAATGGCGTGGCCATTTTTGATCTTTGGATAATGAAAGGGGCCGTTGGACCACCCTCGACCCCCTCGGCCTCTTTGCTCTCCCTTCCCTTGGCATGTGGGACAGCATGCTAGTGGAAAAGAACATGGCTAACCTGTCAAGTGATCGTTTCCAAGGTGGCATGAGAGCTATGGGTGGTTTTGTTGAAGGAAGTGTTGGAGCAGGTCTTTTTGCAACACCCTCATTCGGAGCCGGTCAGTTCGTAGGTGGTCTAATGATAGTCCATGGCTATGACAACTTCCAATCAGGCTTATGGCAAGCTTACTCTGGCTCTTATCAAGAGCCAGCCACCATCCCTTTCCTAAAAGGTTTTGGTTTTTCCCACGAAACTGCCCATCTAGCTCACGAAGGCTTTGGCATTTTCTCTACTGTTGGCGGCGGAATGCAGCTTGGCATTCAAAGAGCAGCCTCTCTATCTATTTCTAGATTGCCTACACAGAATGCACAAATTGGAAGTCAGATAAATTTACTTGGGCGCTACAAGAATGCGACTCAATCAGGCTCTTCCACTGTCAGTACCGGTCGTAATCGTCTTATGCCAAATCTGGATGCAACAGGAGCGCACACTGTTTTTCGCCGAGATCCTCTTTTAAAAAAAGTGACTCATTACGAAACCTTCAGACCACAAACTAATCCTTTCGATCCCAAACCTTGGGAAAGTGTGGTAAGATTTGATGGTATTGGAAAGGGGCATACTAATAAAATTCTTCAACAGTTGATAGAAACTCCGCACGTACATGACCCGAGCTATCCAGGTGGAGTGAGAGCTCCTTATGTGTGGGAAATACCAGGTGGTTAAATGACAGATGTTTTTCAATGGTTACAAAACTGGTTTAAATCACAATGTGATGGTGACTGGGAACACGAGTTTGGTGTTAAAATAGAAACTGTTGATAATCCAGGATGGTATATTACCATAAATTTAATAGGCACTAAATGCGAAGGATGTGTTTTCCCTTCTGAAAAAAATGAACTCAATGAAAATAATTGGTATTTTTGTTTAGTGAGGAACGGAAATTTTGAAGCATCCTGTGATTCTTTAAGTCTAACAAAGGTATTGGAAATTTTTCGTCGATGGGCAGAAAGCTGTGAAAAAAACACAGAATAAAGTTGATGTTTTTAATAAAAAAAAATTTTATAGGAAGTACAAAGCGAAAATGTATATTCAAAATATTTAGGTTTGGCAACAATGAAAAATCTCCTGATTTTTCTGAGTGTGTTCATTTGTGTGGCATCCCAGATGACCGATAAAGTCAGAGAACATTTTTAACAAAATTATCATCTAACGTAAGAGAGTTTTTATGAAATCATTCACTGTTGCTTGGAAATTTATTCTTTTGATTGGATTGCCGTTTAATATAACATCTTTATCACCAATAGATCCGGCTAACGAATCTAAAAATTTATCAAGCTTTGATGTATATGTGGAACCAACTATCGCTTCCGAATTTGCCTTTATAGCCCTTAAAAACGAATATCAATTTTCAAGAATCGTAGAAAAAAAAGGGATCGCTCTTGAATCTATTGGTGAAAAGTTAAATCTCCCAAGGTATCAACAACCTAAAGGCTTTATTCTTTTTAGAACAAATGAGGATGGCACATGGCTTTACGATAATCAAAAAGAAATAGAAAACTCATTAAACGAGTTTCTGAAAAACCAAGGTGAGGAATTTACTGTTTTTTTTTACAATTTAGATTTAGAGAAAATAAACTATCATTTAGTCCAGGGTAAAGGGAAAATTTTCAACCCTAAACATCAAAATACAGGTTTGTTTTTTGTGAAAAAAGAAAAGACCGTTAATGAAAAAAACAGCGGGCAAGCATATATCCTTATTTATTATAATTTCGAAGATGATCTAGAAACTTCTGAGCATGAGTTTCGAAAGATTTCAGGTTACATTTATCCAATAGATGAAGGTGTCATAAAAGGGCTGTAATTTTGTAAAAGGGGCCGGTAAAGGGGGCTGGGAGCAATGGCGTCAACTTAAGGAAAGTTGCTAAGAAAATATTGGCTTAACAAGATGAATTTATAAAACTTGCTCATCCTTTTCTAATTGTCCAACAACTTGTTGGACTTTCGAATGACCTTCTATTGGGTAGAGGGTCCTTTTGCAGTAAGTGTAAGCTATTGACTGGAGAACCCGTTTTATTTCCCTTGAAGTAATTTCTTTTGCGTGTGTGCCTTTGTTTTTGTAGTAAGAGCACCCACTTGATGTATTTGGGTGCCTATGTTACATAGTCAATAGAGGTGCTGCAACCGTTATGGCAAGACTATCAAAGAGGGCTTTCTTCTAGTCAATCAGCAACTCCTCTCCCTGCATCACTTCAGGATGTGGTTTTTGCGATTAATACCTGGCTGGTGGATAACACTCAATTATGTACTCAAAAAGCCACTTCCTCTATTTGAGTAAAGGATAGAAGAACACGACAGTGCTCAATATGTTTAGAGCTTATTTGCCGATGGCCCAAGAGCGTCTTTGACAGTGCGCCATATACTTGCTGTCTCCGACAGCTGACCATTTTCTAATCCTCTGTTGAGTTTGCCACTCTAAGAAGTGACATTAGTTGAAGCACCTTGTAAGCCAGGGTAAGCGAAGCTTTATCCTTTTCTATCATGCCTATCTTGTTCTTTGTGGTTTTTATTCTTGATTTGATATGAAGAAGAAAAAATTGAGGGATCTCGATGAAAACATTTCTTTTTGCTCTATTGTTCACATTCACCATCAGTGCTGCAGATATTGTCGGATTTTGGAAGACCATCGATGACGAGACAAAAAAAGCTCAAAGTGTTGTGGCGGTATACCCTTACAAAGGTAAATTCTTTGGAAGAATGGTGGCAACTTACGATAAGGACACTGGCGTGATGAGAGATACGATCTACCAGCCAGATGAAAGGGCGCCAGGAGTTGTAGGGGAGCCCCCTTATGCTGGATTGGACCTGATCTATAACTTGGTTCAAAAAGATCATAAATTCATTGGCAATATCATCGACCCAGAGAAGGGGAAAGAGTATGGGGCAGAGCTTTGGGTCAATAAGAAAGGGAATCTGATTGTACGGGGAAAAATTTTGATCTTTGGAAAAAACCAAGAGTGGCTTCCCTTTAAAGAAAGTGAATTTACATCAGCTTTTCCAAAGCCTGATGTCGCAGCTTTTGTCCCTGTAGTCCCAAAGGTCAAACGTTGACTTTACCTGTGGAGCCGAGTTATCTTTTGATGCATGGCTCCACAATTCACCGATTCTATTTCAGAAGCCCTCCAAAAATCATTTGAAAGGGCAAAAGATCATAATAAAACCGAAGTCACTGAAAATAATCTGCTAGCTCTATTGATAGAAGATGTAGGTGGCTACTTCTATTCTCTTTTGTCCACCCTTTCCCAAAAAGTGGACCAGTTAAGAGAAGAGGTTGAAAAGGCGGTTGAGAAACAACCTACTTTTACAACTCCTCCAACTGAAGTCCCTCCTGGTAGGTCTCTGCAAGCTGTTTTACAAGAAGCAACAAAAATAGCTGAAAAATGGAAAGATAGTTACATCGCAGGCGACCATCTTTTGATGGCCTACTGGAATGTGGCAGGTGAACCTTTCAAAAAATGGAAGGGGGAAACAGGTCTAAGTACAAAAGATGTAGAATTACAGATCAAGAGCATAAGAGGAGATCGACACATGGATTCAGCTACAGGCGAAAGCGCAATGAAAGCCCTTGAAAAGTATTGCAAAAACTTCACAGCTCTTGCTAAGCAGGGAAAGCTTGACCCTGTGATTGGAAGAGATGAAGAGATCCGTCGAACGATTCAGGTATTAAGCCGTCGTAGCAAAAATAACCCGATGTTGATAGGTGAGCCTGGCGTGGGAAAAACGGCGATTGCTGAAGGACTTGCCCAGAGGATCATGAGTGGAGACGTGCCAGAATCGTTAAAAGACAGGCAATTATTTGCCCTCGACATGGGCAGCCTTGTCGCAGGTGCAAAATACCGGGGAGAGTTTGAAGAGCGGCTCAAAGGGATATTGCATGAAGTGGAAAAAAGTGAAGGGCACTTTATCCTTTTCATCGACGAAGTTCACACCTTGATCGGAGCTGGGGCGTCAGAAGGGGCGATGGATGCGGCTAATCTGTTGAAGCCAGCCCTTGCGCGTGGCACTTTACATTGCATCGGAGCCACCACTTTAAATGAATACCAAAAGTACATCGAAAAAGATGCCGCCCTCGAAAGACGTTTCCAGCCGGTGATGATTTTGGAACCTTCTTTGGAAGATGCGATAGCCATCTTGCGCGGGCTAAAAGAAAAGTATGAGATTTTCCACGGTGTTAGGATCACCGAAGGGGCCTTGCATGCCGCTGTTTTCTTATCGCAAAGATATATCACAGATCGTTTCCTTCCAGATAAGGCGATTGATCTGATCGACGAGGCAGCAAGTCTTATTCGGATGCAAATCGGCAGCCGTCCCTTGCCAATCGACATCAAAGAGCGGGAACTTTCTTCAGCTATTGTCGAACAAGAGATGCTCAAGCGGGAAGATTCTCCTAGTGCAAGAGCCGAATCTGAGAAGTTAGAAAAACGGATCGGAAAGATAAAAGAGGAACTGGGTGCCTTAAAATCTGAGTGGGATAAAGAGCGAAAAACGATCGATGAGTTGAAAGAGAAGAAGAATCAACTCGAAAAGCTCAAGTTCCAAGACGAAGAGGCCGAACGGGCCAGCGACTATAACAAAGTGGCAGAAATCCGTTATAGCCGTATCCCTGTCGTCCAAAAAGAGCTGGAAGAGGCTCAAAAGCGTCTTGACTCCATGCCAAACCGCCTTTTAAAAGAAGAGGTCGATGAAAATTTGATTGCCCAGATTGTTTCAAAATGGACCGGCATTCCTGTTTCCAAAATGTTGGAGGGGGAAGCTAAAAAATTGCTCCATCTTGAACATGATCTCCATGAACGTGTCATTGGGCAAGATTTGGCCGTGACTGCAGTGAGTGAAGCTATACGCCGCTCAAGATCTGGTTTGTCAGACCCCAATCGCCCCATTGGGGTATTCCTCTTTGTCGGTCCAACAGGTGTGGGAAAGACCGAGTTGGCCAAGGCGCTTGCCTATCTACTCTTTAACCAAGAAGAGGCGATGATCCGTCTCGACATGTCGGAATACATGGAGAAACATTCGGTCTCTAAATTGATCGGATCGCCTCCAGGCTATGTTGGATATGACGAAGGGGGGCAATTGACTGAAGCTCTCAGAAGGCGTCCTTATTCAGTTGTTCTTCTAGATGAGGTGGAAAAAGCCAACCCCGATGTGTTTAACATCCTTCTGCAAGTCTTTGACGATGGACGTCTAACTGACAGTAAAGGACGTGTTGTTAACTGCAAAAACGCACTGTTCATCATGACCTCTAATTTGGGTTCGACCCAGCTTTTAGAACAGTTAGAAAAGAAAAAGGATTACTCGAAAGAAGCGATCCTTGCCATCCTTGACCCGATATTAAAGGCCCACTTCCGTCCCGAGTTCCTCAACCGTCTCGACGAGATTCTCCCTTTCTTACCTCTTCGAAGAGAAGATATGGAACGGATTGTGGAGATCCAACTGCAGGGCGTTCGGAAGCGGTTGCACGACCGTCACGTTGCTCTCGACTGGGACAAACAGGTTCTTACACGACTCGGCGACGAAGGTTACGACCCATTCTTTGGTGCCCGTCCTTTAAAGCGGCTTATTCAACAAAAAGTGGTCAATCTTCTTTCAACAGGTATCTTGGAGGGCAAAATCCTCGCAGGTCAAAAAGTCCATCTTGCTGTTAAAGGAGACGAAATCACCTGGAAAGCCTCTTGAAATGAGAGCTTAATAAGAACGAGATTGAATTGTGGCGACTCCTACAAACGGTTACTCTAGACTATTACAAAATAGTACTATTGTGCCTCAAATTATAGATTTCCAATCGCTTAATTCTGAACAAATGGCTGTCAATGATTTGCAACGAGCGCATACTTTAGCTGTAGCAAGTGAAAATCAACGAGTTGTTGATTGTGCTGCCGCTGCTGCCGGTAGAACCTACAATACAATTGTAACTCCAAAGACTCTTAACACTACTTGGGCAGGACTCATTGTTGGAGGGGCCATTGCTGGAGGTGTGTTAGGGGCGCCTTTAGGGCCTTTGGCTATCCTGACGGCGGGTTTGGGAGCTATTCTTGGATTTGGCGGAGGAATCGTTTCAGTCATGGCTGTAACCTCTGCCGGAGTTGCTGGTAGTATTGTTGCTTTACCTGTTGGGGCTATTTACGGTATTTGGAGCCGGAAACCCAATAAAGAGATTTTTAGACAAGAAGTTTTCAAAGAGCTGTTAAAGGATACGCCCTATCAGGACGTTCATTGCCAACTCAGTGGTAGGTTTATTATCGTACCAGCTATCGCAAATACGTCAGAAAATGGAAGTCAACTTTTTGAGTTGTCAGTCCTTGAGCCCTATGTGAAGAGGAAAGGGGTCCACCCCATCACAGGGGAAACGATGAGCGAAAAAGATATTCTTCCAGTTCTTGGGATTTATCGGCTCGTCGAGAGGAGGCTTGAGGCCATGATTGCGGAGGTTTCGCCACAGATGGACCAGGAGTTCTTGGATCAACTTATTGCCTTGCACAAAGAGGTGAAAACCTCTCTTGATAAGGCTCAAAGAGAGGAGCTAAAGCGTCTGGGAAAAATAAGAAACCAGAAAATTGCAACATATAAAGTAAAAGAGGGCTGGTGGAATAAGTTTATATCGCCCTTGGGTCCATGGGTCTATAGGTACAATCAACTTGATGAAGGAATTGAGCTGAGCGAAAGTGTGAGCGGCTTTTACACCGGTAGGGTCTGTTGGTTAATACTCAATGGCTCTATTAATCCTCAGAGTCTGGAATGTGCTGCTAAAGTTTTTGAATTTATCCAGCAAAAAAATCAAGAGAAAGTGACCCAATTCATTGCCCATACGATCGCCTATGGTCTAATGAATGCTGAGCGTGATGAGATAGAAGTTATAGCAAATTTGGCGTTGCCAGAAAACAGCCTAATATCCGTAGAGTCTTTAAGAGATGGGATCATGCAAACTGATGAATTGGCCATCCTTGTGGTTGCTTACGAGTTGTCGACACGAAATAGCCCTGAGATATTAAAAATGGCTACCTTTGCCGTTCAGGACCCCGAGGGGCTGGATGAGATGTTGGGTAAAATGACAACACTCTCTTTTGACCAAAAGCTAGAACAGATCTCAGCAGCAATAGCACTGATTACCTAATCCGAATTAGGTTGAGGCTCATGGGTAGACAGGATAAAAACCGACTATTTTGCAGTGGAATGCAGAAAAGTCAAGACTATCTTGTATTAGCTTGCGGAATAGTCGGGTTTATCGAGCGCGTGGGATTTTGTTGATGCCGTTGAGTGCTGCTACGCGGAAGCCTTCTGCGTAAGATGGATAATTAAAAATCATACGGTCGATAAAGATGTCGATTTTAGCATGCTGTTCCATCGCAATTTGTGCGATGTGGATCACTTCGTTTGCCCCTCTGCCAATGACATGAGCGCCTAAAAGCTCTAGTGTTTCTTTATGGAAAATGAGTTTAACTAGGCCTGTATTTGCCCCTTCAATATGGCTTCTGGCTAGCTCGTAGTAATAACCGCGTCCAATTTCGTAGTGATAATCGAGGGCACGGAGTTCTTCTTCTGTGTAACCACAAGAGGAAATTTCAGGAATAGTCCAAATACAGATGGGGTAAACACGGGGGAAGGTGCTCCCTTGGTAGCCAAAAGCATATCGAACAGCTAAACGGGCCTGTTCTTGGCTGGTAGAAGCAAGGCAGGGGCCACCGATAACGTCGCCAGCGGCAAAAATATGGGTTTGTGATGTTTGGAAAAGGGGATTGACGGGGATATAACCGCGCGCATTAACGGAAAGACCAGCTTTTTCAAGTTCAAGGCTACCAGCGCAAGCTTCGCGACCTAATGCGTAGAGGAGGACATCGGCATACAGTTCTGTCCCATCTTTAAAGAGAACATAGGCTTTATTGTCTCTTCTCTCGATTTTGACAGGCTCTTTATTCCCCATAAATTCTAAGCCAAGTTCAGTCAGAGAGTTTTGCAGATGGCGTCCAATTTCATGGTCTAACATGGGCAACATCTGCTCTTTTTTATCGATAACGGTGACTTTAACGCCAAGTGTTGCAAAGTAGCTTGCATATTCAGACCCAATGATCCCTCCCCCTAATACTAAGAGAGTTTTTGGAAGTGTATCGATTTTCAAAAGGGAGGTGGAGTCCAGAATGACATCTTTGTCAAAAGGGACCGACATAGGGTTTCTTGGCTGGGATCCTGCGGCGATTAAGATGTTTTCACTCGTAATTCGGGCGACCTCTGTCCCTTGATAATCTTTAACTTTCACATTATGTGCATCTTCAAAAGAGGCCATCCCCTGGACAACACGCACACCGTTTCGGTCAAACTGACGCTTGATGAGGTCTCTTTCTTCTACGGTCACAAAATTTAAACGGAAGGTCAGGTCAGAAATAGAGACCTTTTTAAGGGTAAAATCTTTCCCGTAAAAACTTTTTTGCCTAAAGCCTGTCAAATCTAAAATGGCTTCTCTGAGGGTTTTAGTGGGGATTGTTCCAGAATAAAGGCATGAACCACCAGGATCGAGATCTCGTTCTACGACGACGACACGCTTTCCAAATTTTGCTCCTTGGATGGCCCCTTTTTGCCCAGCGGGGCCTGAGCCAATGACGAGCAAGTCGGTCGAGATTTCTTCCATAATATTTATTTGATCCTTTAAAGATGATATTATGGAAAAAGTCAATTTTGCCAAGATAGAAGAGGCTCTCCGGCGAGCGCTAGATAAGTTGCAGCAGGAGAAGATCTTAGGGATGACCCCCTCTAAGAGAATAGAAAGCATCGTCAAAAAAAGGGCCAATATTCTTATTTTTTTGAAAGTTTGGATCAAAAGAATTCCAAGAATTGAGGAAAATAAGACCTTTATTAAGCGAATACGGGACCTTGAGACTAACTATACTGAAGAAGAGTGGATCAAGCTGGAAAGTTTGAAAGACAAGATCCTTTCTACACTCAATACTGGCATTAAAACCCTTCCGACCGACGAAGAATTGGTCAATCTCGAGAAGTTGAGGCAAGAGAAGAAGCGATTCAACGTTCCCGAACGTTGGATGCCCCTCGATTAACATTAGATAGATTGATAGATTTTAAACTACGCTTTCGCGCTCCAAATGCCCTGCGAAAAAAAAGAAATTTCAGGTGTGTTATTTTCTTCCTTCGTCTATCGCTTTTTGAATGAAGCTGCTAGTCATCTTCTTTTTCCATTGGAACGGCTTTCCAGAAGATATTGAGGTGAAGCTAAGTTTGTATTCAGACCAGCGGGAAGAGACGAGTGCAGTGGTTTCAGGGGCGGCCTCTAAGATGGCTGGGTAGCCTTTCATCCGGGCATCGATCACGATGGGGAGTGTGTAAAGAGGGTGATGGTACTCGACACCTCTTGTATTGGCTTTGATGTCACTTGCGGGGTCGAAACGGGTAAAGACCGACCATAAGAAGCTTGTTTCATCTTGCATAGTCTCCCTAAGTGAGTCGACAACGATGACAAGGGGCCATTTCTTAAGATTAAAGATCGTTTGTATCTCTTTATCTTTTGTTTCGACGACTAGGCAGCCAGGGCAGAAAACAGCTGCTTTATAGGGAAGGGGCTCATCCAGTGTTGTGGGTAGATCTCTGACCTTTTCCCCTGTCCCAATTAGAACGCCTCTTGAGCCTCGATTTAAGCGAGGGCCAGTGTAGTCGAGTGTGTCTAATGAGAGATTAGGAAAGATGTAAAGGTCAGTTTCTGGGCGAAACCGCTCTAAGATTGTTGTGAGGACGGCTTTAAAGTTACGTGTATTGACAGGTTGATTTGTCAATAGAAGAAACTTAGTTAAGGCCAATTGTCCCTCTCCCAATATCCTAAAGGCATGAGCTAAGGCTTCCCTCTCATAACGTTCGTGGACGACAGCAGAGGCAAGGGCATGGAAACCTGTTTCCCCATAGCTCCACAGCTCCTTGACTCCAGGCATCACAAGGGGGAAAAGAGGAGATAAGAGCTCTTGGAGGTATTCCCCGATGAAAAAGTCTTCTTGGCGCGGTTTGCCAACGACTGTAGCTGGATAAACTGCCCCTTTCCGGTGGTAGATTTTTTTGCAGTGGAAGACAGGAAAAGGGTGTTTTAAGCTGTAATAGCCATAATGATCTCCAAATGGACCCTCTTCCCTTCTTTCATGTGGGACAGTTTCGCCTAGAAGTGCAAATTCGGCCTCTGAAATGACCAGATGGCCTAATTTGTCCCTTTTTGTCCTGATTTTATTGCCAGCAATAAAAGAGGCAAAAAGGAGTTCGGGGATATTTTCTGGAAGGGGAGCGATAGCGCTTAAAATGAGGGCAGGAGGACCTCCCAAAAAAATAGAAACAGGAAGAGGGGCATTCCGTTGTTCAGCCTCATAGAGGTGGTAGCCACCCCCTTTCCCGATCTGAAAATGTAAGCCCGTTGTCTTATCGTCGAAGCGTTGGATCCGGTACATCCCAAGGTTGGGAGGTTTTCCTGAAGGAGATTCTGTATAGACTAGAGGGAGGGTAAGGAAAGCACCACCATCTTCTGGCCAAGAGGTGATCATTGGAAGGTTATTCAATGAGGAGGTCTGGCAGGCTTGCACTTGGCTTGCAGAACTTGTTTTTGTCCCTAATCGAAGCAACCTTTTCAGAGAGTGACGAGCCGACCAGAGGCGGCTTAATTTCGGAGGGAATTCTTTTGTAGCTAAAGACAAAAGTTCTTTGAGGATTTTTTCAGGATCTGGGCTAAAGGCCAAACCGACACGTCGTTTTGTCCCAAAAAGATTGGTGACGACGGGGAATGTTGAACCTTTGACATTTTTGAAGAGGAGGGCAGGCCCTCCTTCTTGGATCACCCGGCGGTGGATCTCTGCGATTTCAAGATGTGGGTCGACAGGGGTATCAATAGTGACGATCTCTCGCTCTTTTTCAAGGAGAGCGAGAAATTCACCTAGATTTTCCACTTAAACAACGACGTTTTTGGCTCTGAGCTCTCTAACAATGGTGCCAATCCCTTTTTTATCGATCGTTCTAAGGGCGGCAGTTGAGATTTTTAGGGTAACAAAACGGCTTTCTTCGGGTAACCAGATCCGCTTAGTTTGGATATTAGGACGGAAGCGACGCTTCGTGATCCCTGTGGTCTTAAGACCAATCCCTTTTTTCTTTTTTGCAATACCACGGATGGTATAGGTACGCCCTGTTGAGGCTTTTTTCCCTGTGACTTGGCAAGTTTTAGGCATAATTCGACTCGTGAAAATGTGAGTATCATACAGAAACCGGATCAAAACCTCAAGAAGTTATGTTTAACAATTCAACACGAAGGCAGGTTCTACACGAAAACAAGATTCAACACGAAGAGACGAAGATCACGAAGAAGCTTTGCCATTCTAGAAGATATTTTGATAGAGTGTCTTTTCATTTAGGTGCTTCGCATCCAAAAAATATATCATGCAGACAAAGTTACCTGAAAAATAAAAAGTGTCTACCTAAAATTAGTCTTTTTTGGCGAAGCTTCTTCGTGATCTTCGTCTCTTCGTGTTGAGTTTTTTACCTAAAAATCACGGTTCGGGGCTGTAGGTGACCTGATTGATGTAATGGGCGACGTAGGCCAAGTATCTTTTTAAGGGGGTGTTGTTTGGCGCACGGGCATGGGCATAGTAAAGAATGGATGCAGCCTCATCTCCTCCGGGAATGAGCGGATGAGGAAGTATCCCAGTTTTCTTCTCAATGTCAGGAAGCCAATCCTTAATGGGCAGCTCTTCGCCTGTTACCAATCTTCTTTGTAAATCAGGAAGTTGCTCTCGGATAGGGTCAAGAGGTTGCTCTAATGTTAGGTTGGCAAGAGCCATCCCGATCAGACAGGCGAGTTCAAATCTTAAATTGGGGTCCATTCCCGCACTCTAATCAGGATAAGATTTTTCTAGAAGCTTTACTCGGAGTTCCTCGATCATCGACGGGGGGGCGGGATCAGGATAGAGAGAGGCGAGCAATTTTTGATGTTTCCACCCTTTTCCATACTCCCCCCGCTCTAAGTACATCTCTGTCAGTAAATACTCTACCATCGGGTTGGAGGGAAATAGGGAGTGGTATTTTTCCAGAGCTGTTAGTGCTTCCTTCATTCTTCCGAGTTCTAAAGAGCAGACAGCTAGATAAAACCAACCAGCCTTAAAAGTTGGCCAACTTTCTAACATCTTTTCGATCTCTTTTCGGTAGGCGATCATTTTATCTCGGGTTTTGTCCTCTTTTTTAAACAAGAGGGCAATCGATTTTGCTTCGCAACGTCCTTCAATCCAATCGATTGCAAATGATGTGGGTTCAAGGTCGGCTTTAGCAAAAAAAGCTAAAGACTCCTCCTCTTTCCCGAGCATTAAATAGATGTACCCAATCAGTTCATGTAACAAAGGGTCTTCGGGCATGTAAGGAAGTGCTTTTTTGTAAATGGTCAGCGCCTTTTCATACTCTTCGTTTTGCCAGTAGACAGAAGCCTCGTTCATGTGGGCCATCCCGACTACTTCTTTGATCGTCCGGTGTTGTAGGGTAAGATATTCCAAATTGAGGTAAGTCCGATCGGGAAGGTGGACCCCTCTTGCTGTGGTTTCAATATTGAACGGGCCTCCCACCCCTTCATATCGGACATAGATGTGACCCGGAGGCGTGATGATTTCAAGGGGAAGCCCAAGTCTTTGTGCAATGGCAAGATAAAGAATCGAAACCCCTAAGCAAACACCTTTTCTTCCATCCACTACAGAGGGAAGAGAGGTGAATTTATCAATTTCTTCTTTAAAGGTGTTTTTCGGTGGAAAGCGGAACCCCATCTCATCAAAAATGAAATTGGTCATCGCCTCAATGATCTCAAGATGGCCTGCATCCTTTCGAAGTCTTGCCTGGATGTGGAGGGCCATGATGTCAAAGATGGCTTCTAATCGCTCAACGTCACTGCCCTGGCTGATAAGAAGGGCCCTGGCCAGATCGATCTCTTCGGATGGTAGCTGTAGGATCTCTTCTTCTTTCGTTAGTTGATTCCCTTTGAGTTTTCGATTTTGAAAACCTTCTGACAAAGTGTGGATCAATTCCAGTTCTTGAGGAGTGAAGGTGACTTTCCCTCCATCGGGGTGGGCTGCGACTGCACATACCAAAGAATCGAGCAAAGAGGAGGGGAGAGGGGGGAGCGGAGCTTCATTTTTCCCCTGTAAAAGTTGGCATGCCTGTTTGTAGGCTTTTTTCCCCTCATCGCTATCGGGGAATAGTCGATAGTAGGCTAACTGCTTGGCAAGAGATTGTCTGTCGAGCCTTGAGTAGATCGCTTTTCTTTCGGCTTGGGGGAGAACGACAAGAAGAAGTGAGAGAATTAAAAATATCATATGATTTTAGCCAATCTTAATCAAAATCGTGTATACTAATCTAATAATGTTATCACGCCCTGTTTTCCTACTTTTTCTGCTTTGCTTCGGTCACTTTGCTGTCGACTTTATGTGGGGCGTTTGGCCTTTCTTTAAAACCTTCCGGGGTGTCGATTTAGCCTGGGCGGGTGCCATTGGTGGAATCGGGGCCTTCATTGCAGAAATGTCTCAGGTCTTCTTTGGCGCCGCTAGCGACAGAGGCTGGCGTTATTTCATGATCGCATGTGGTGTGATTTTAGCAATGATCATGCCCTGGATCACGATGGGATCCTCCATTATCACCTATGGACTTGTCTTTATCACTTTTGCCATCGGTTCAGCTGCTTTTCACCCATCAGCCGCTGGCGGATTAGCCACCCTTTTCCCCAAGTCTAGAAGTTTTGTCATGGGTCTTTTCTTTGCCTCTGGTGGGCTAGGGCTTGCCGTCAGCCAAGTGACTTTTTCGACCGTCTATCAAGCTTTCGATGGATGGACAGGCCCCCTCTCTTTGATTGGTTTACCTGTTATTTTGTTAGCATTTCTGATCCAGATCAAAGGGCTAACCAAAGGGCGTGACGTTCTGCAGACCAAGAGATTTTCTTTCACAGAGGTCTTCCAATTTTTTAAGAGAAGAGACACCCGCTTATTGTGGATTTTTCATTTTTCGATGGCATCGGTTTACTGGGGGATGATTTTTTACCTACCCGATGTGTTGCAGGAAAAAGGGTGTGAAGAGTGGATTTGCAGGGGAGCGGGGCACCTTGTCTTTGTGTTAGGCGCAGTCTTTATGGGGATGCCGGCCGGTTGGATTGCTGACAAATTTTCTCCACGGCAAGTTCTTTTAGCCACCATTTTTGTAGGGATGTTTGCCTTTTTCCTTTTACTGCTTACCCCTGCGCTTCCATATTACTATCTTTTGCCTCTAGCTACCGTCGTTGGGGCAACATTAGGTATTGTGACGCCGCTGACCATTTCCTGGGGCAATGCCCTAGTCCCTGAAACGCCTGGCCTCATTTCAGCTTTTCTCATGGGATTTGTCTGGTTTGCTGCTGAGCTAGTTGGCATTACCGGTGTCGGTTTTCTATCTAAATTTTTCGAAGGCGCTCAGGCAACACAGTCGCTCGTTGTTCTTGGCTCCCTTTTTGTGGTAGCATCTTTCTCGCTTTACCGTTTGGGTAAAAGAGAAGAGATGTTACCTGCATGACGACGACACCACAAGATACTTTGAAAGATATTGTTGCTTTAGCTAAGCGTAGAGGGTTTGTATATCCTTGCTCCGAAATTTACGGAGGTTTTGCCAATAGCTACAGTTTTGGCCCTTATGGCTCTTTACTCAAAAAGAACATCAAAGATGCTTGGTGGCGGATGTTTACCCAATTGCGGACCGACATGCTGGGTCTGGATGGTCCGATTTTGCTGCATCCTAAGACGTGGGAAGCTTCAGGTCACGTTGCGGGCTTTAGCGATGCTTTAGTCGATTGCAAAAGCTGCAAGTCCCGTTTCCGGGCTGACCATCTGATCGAAAAAGCTTTAGGCATTGAGGTGGAGGGTGTTCCCATGGAAGGGATCAATGCTCTTATTCAGGATAACAAAATTGCCTGCCCTAAGTGTAAAGCATTCGATTGGACCTCCGCTCGTCATTTTAATCTGATGTTTTCGACAGAAATGAGTAAAACAAGCAATGGGGAAACTCCCGACCGAGCCTATTTGCGCCCAGAAACTGCACAAGCCATCTTTTTGGATTTTAAAAACATCATCGACACAACAAGAAAACGGATTCCATTTGGTGTTGCTCAAATCGGAAAAGCCTTTCGTAATGAGATCACACCAGGAAACTTCATTTTCCGTGTTGTTGAATTCGAACAAATGGAGATCGAATATTTCATTCCGACAACAGGTTGGGAAGGTTATTTCGAGTCTTGGTTAAAAGCGATGCAACAATGGTGCAAGCTGATTGGTCTTAAAGAAGAAAAGCTGAAGCTCTTTGAACATCCCAAAGAAAAACTTTCTCATTACTCTAAACGGACTGTCGACATCCTCTATGAGTTCCCTTTTGGTTGGTCAGAACTGTATGGATTGGCCTATCGGACCGATTTTGACTTGAAGCAACATGCTGAGTTCTCCAATACCAAAATTCTCTACACTGACCCAGAATCGGGTGAAAAATATGTTCCTCATGTCATTGAGCCAACATTTGGTGTTGAGCGTAGCTTTTTAGCCCTCCTTTGTCAGGCTTATGAGGAAGAGACATTGGAGAATGGGGAGACAAGAACTGTGCTTCACTTACCTCCGGCCCTAGCCCCGATCAAAGTAGCCATTTTTCCTCTGATGAAAAAAGATGGGATGGCGGAAGAGGCCAAAGGGATCTATGCAGAGATGATGAGTCTATTCCAGGCTGAATATGATGATGGTGGCGCGATCGGAAAACGTTACAGAAGACAAGACGAGATCGGTACACCATTCTGTGTGACTGTCGACTACCAGACGTTAGAGGATGGAACCGTTACGCTTAGAGAACGCGATTCGATGACTCAACATCGATTACATAAGAAAGACCTGTTACAAGCCATACAGAAAGGACTTGTGTAATATCACAAGTTGCTTTGCACATAAAAATAACAGGATGAATAGGATGGACAGGCATACGCATCAACTTAAGGAACACCAATTTCTCAACAATCTGTTAAAAGCAAATTACTTACAAAGAAACGTTTAGAAATCAATTTAGTCAAAAACAGCTTAATCTTCGAAGAAAGGCCCAAGATGACTCTCTGTGCTCTCTGTGAGCTCTGTGGTGATCTTCTTTTTATTTTTTACCACAGAGCTCACAGAGAGCACAGAGAGAGGATTTTGAATTGCCCCTTCTAGAATAATCGACTCTGATATTCTACTCTTTTTTTATTCCATCTATTTGTGGTTAATTAGCTTAGCATCTACCTCTAGGCTTAGGTTGATGCGTATGCCTGCCCATCCTTTTATTTTTTTCTTTTAGCTATATCTGAGGATGAAATTTTTTAAAAATTGTTTCTGAGATAATCGAGCAGGTGGAAATTTGTCGAAGATCCCTTTAGTTTTATAATCGCCTCTTCGTTAAGAGGATGTTGTTTAATCGCTCTAATGAGAAGGTTTTTTGGGGTGTGGCTGGCATCCACAAATTCGATAATGTCTGTTTTGTAGCCCAAAGCTGTCAGAATTTCGCCTCGGCAGGCGTCGGTCAGAAGAGCAGCAAAACGTTCTGCAATGGCTCCCCATTTAAGTAGAGGTTCCCAATCTTCTTTTTTCAGGATGGGGAGCAATTCTTGCTGACAGCATGGGGCAATTAAAAGACCTTTAGCTTTCCACTCGATTCCTTTTTCGATGGCCATATCGGTGGCCGTATTACAAGCGTGCAAAGCGACGACAAGATCGGGCTGAAAAGTTGGGGGATAGGTGGCAATGTCACCTGCAATAAAGGAGATGTTTTTCCAACCTAAAGTTTTGACAATCCCATTTAGTTTTTCCATCACATCTGTTTTTCGGTCGACTCCGATGATTTCCCCTTTCCCCTGCAAAAAGGCGTGGAGTGCCAGAGTGAGATAACCTTTGCCACATCCTAAATCGATGATTTTAGGGGAGGGGAGTTCGTTTAAAAGGGGGGCAGCCAGCGTGATAAAGTGGTTGATCTGAGTGAATTTGTCCCTTTGGCTATAGGGGATTTTGCCCTCTTTATCTTGTACTCCAAGCGCCTGCAGGAAAGGGTGGGCGACCCCTTCAGGAAAGGGATGTTGTTTTGTTCGGTTATGCGATTGAACCGATGATGAGCTTTTTTTTCTTGTGACAGTAAATTCGCCGCGACGATTGGCTAGCAAGTGGAGTGATTCACCCTCTTGGTCGATTTCGGCTTGTCTAAAGAGGGGTAGGAGCTCTTCTAATTTTTGTATTCCCTCTTTCATCGAATAATTTTCATGGAAAACTTGAGTCCCTTTTTGTAAGGAAAATTGCAAGTAGTGCCCATTTTTTCCTTCAAGTTGCTGAACCTGTAATTTTTGAAGGTTTGAACTTTTTTCTTTTGGAAGTGTTAAAACGGCTTTGATGATGTTGCTTAACTTATACATATTAAATAAAATAAATGAATGATGAATAAAAAACATATTCCACTTCCAGAATTGCTTCGACCGACCGAATTATCTGGGATTCTGGGGCAAGAGCACCTGCTTGAAGGCTTAGCGCAATCTGTTAAAACTGGCAGGCCCTTTTCCATTATATTTTTTGGACCTCCGGGCTGTGGGAAAACAACGCTGGCTCGCGCTTATGCAAAAGCCTTCAATGGCACCTATTTTGAAATTTCTGGAGTATCCCAAGGGACTGCAGAAATTAGGAAAGTTGTCGAAGAGATTCAAAAAGCCCCCCTTTTTCAACAGGGTCGCCCGTTTTTATTTGTCGACGAGATTCACCGTTTTACCCGTGTTCAACAAGATTTTCTGTTGCCTCTTGTGGAAAAAGGCTTGTTAACACTCCTTGGAGCTACAACGGAAAATCCTTCCTTTGTCCTAACGCCAGCTTTGTTGTCTAGAGTCAGAACATTAGAGGTCAAACCGCTCTCTGAATCGGCTTTGAGGTCACTATTTGACCGTTATGAAGCCCATAGTGGAAAAGTGACTTTAGATGAGAAGAAAAAACAATTCCTCATCCACCTTTCTCAAGGGGATGCCCGCTATTTGTTGCATGCTCTTGAAATTCTAGAGGGGGAAGAGGAAGGTGTGGATTTAGAGAAATTGCTTCAAAAAAGGCCTCCTCTCTATGACAAAACCGGGGAGTACCATTACAACCTGATTTCAGCCCTTCATAAATCGATCCGAGGTTCGGATCCGGAAGCTTCCCTTTACTGGCTGCAGAGGATGTTACAAGGGGGAGAAGATCGTCTTTTTCTTCTACGGAGGATGATTAGGATGGCCTCAGAAGATGTTGGCTTGGCAGACCCTCAAGCTTTACGGCTTGTTCTCGATGCAAAGGCCGCTTTTGAAGCCCTTGGATCGCCTGAAGGTGAGTTGGCCATCTACCAAGCTGCCTATTACTTAGCTATTGCTCCGAAGAGCAACAGGTTATATTTAGCGCAAAAAGAGGTTCAACAGTGGTGTGAGGAGACAAAAGATTTACCTCCACCCAAGAACATTCTCAATGCGGTCAACCGTTGGATGGCTGGACAAGGTATTGGCAAGGGATATGTTTATGAGCCAGACACAAACTATGAGGTTTCTGGACAAGCCTTCCTACCAGACGGTGTGGAAAGGCGCCATTGCTATGAGCCAACCGAGCGTGGTTTCGAACGGGAAATCAAAAGACGTCTTGAAGAACTCAAAAAGCAACGACAAGCAGCAAAATAAGGCCAAAATAAAAATTACAGGATAAGCAGGCATACGAATCAATCTAAGCGAAAAATAAGAGAGATGAAATCAGAAAAGTTAGAAATCACTTTCTAGCTCTGGAAATATCTAAAAGGATAAAGAAACCAACAAGATGAGCAGGATAGATTAGGATCCAGTTCCCCTGATAATATTTTTTAATAGCTGAAGGCTATCCATTCTATCCTCCTCATCCTGTTATTTTTACTTATAAAACGACATGTTTTATCTTCTTTTTCTGTTGTTTATTGACTAGATAAGGACTTGTAGGGGTCGAGGAATTTGACCTCGTCTGTACGTTCTAGAAGGGTCAATGTTGAATTTTCTGTTTTGAAATGGGACTTCAACTCTTCGTAGAAAGGTTTCCAATCGCAATGGTCTCCGCATGTAAAAAGGTCTACAAAACAGGCGCGGTGCTCTGGGTAGGTGTGGATCGAAGCATGGCTTTCAGAAAGGAGAAATACCTGGGTCGTCCCCTGAGGGTGAAAATAGTGTCGCCGGTCAGACAAGATGGTGGCACCCGTTTTCTTGATCGCGTTTTCCATGATGGTACCGATTCCTTCAGAATCATGGATTGCTTGGTGATCGCATTCCTTAAAAGTTGCTAAGAAATGTATTCCCTTCAATTCATAAGCATCCTCAGCTAGTAGAGGGGAAATGAACAAAATAAAGAAAATCGGGGCAATACGCATTGTTTTTATTCAGAAATACCACTTTAGGTGTGGCATTATGCAACTTCTTCTAGATTTTGACAATTATACCATGTAAAAGGAAGCTATGAGAGAAGAAAAAGATGCTTTAGGGGCAGTCTCTGTTCCCGACGATCGGTACTATGGTGCTACAACAGCCCGTTCCTTAAAATCGTTCAACATCGGTTGGCACTTGATGCCAAGACCCTTAATCGATGCCCTTTTGTTGATCAAAGAGGTGGCTGTTGAAACGAATATGGAATTGGGCCTCCTTTCCAAAGAGAAGGGAGAGCTTATTTTAAAGGCGATTCGGCGGATAAACGAGGAGGGGATGGAAGAGGAATTTCCCCTTTCCCTTTTTCAGACGGGAAGCGGCACCCAGACAAATATGAACGTTAACGAGGTGATAGCCAACATCGCTAACGAATTTGCTGGGTCTCCAAAAGGTAAAAAAAGCCCCATTCACCCTAATGACGACGTCAATCTATCTCAATCATCAAATGACACTTTCCCTACAGCAATGCATGTGGCCATTGTGTTGGAGTGGGTCAATAAATTACAGCCAGCACTTGTAGCCTTTAGAAAGGAACTGAGAGCCAAAGAACAATCTTTTGAAGGAATATTAAAAATCGGACGAACCCACCTGATGGATGCTGTCCCTATTGCATTATCACAAGAATTTTCAGGCTATGTTGCCCAAGCCGATCAGAACCTCTACCGGTTAGAAACGGTTTTGCCCCACTTAATGGAGTTGCCTCTGGGGGCAACCGCTGTTGGAACGGGTCTCAATGCCCATCCCGATTTTGGAAGGCAAGCAATTGAAAAAATCCGGTCTAAGACAGGCCTTCCCTTTATTCCAACACCCAATAAATTCCAGGGACTTGCCTCCAAAGATCCTTTTGTTTTTGCAAGCGGGGCGGTAAAAACATTAGCTTGCTCCCTCATAAAATTATCGAACGACATCAGGTGGATGGGTTCAGGGCCAAGGGCAGGCTTGCAGGAATTGATTTTGCCAGCCAATGAGCCAGGTTCTTCAATCATGCCAGGGAAGGTGAACCCAACCCAGTGTGAGTCGCTAACCATGGTGTCTGTCCATGTGATTGGGAATGATACCAGCCTCACCTTAGCTGGTTCTCAAGGCAATTTTGAGCTCAATGTCTACATGCCGATCATCTTTTATAACCTTTATGAGTCTGTGACCCTTTTGGCTGATGGGATGGATAGCTTCCGAGTCCATCTTTTACATGGGTTAAAAGCCAATCAAAAGGAGATGAGGAAACATTTAGAAAACTCCCTGATGCTTGTGACAGCTCTTGTACCAAAAATTGGTTACGATCAAGCTGCAAAAGTGGCCAAAATGGCTTACGAGCAAGAAAAATCATTAAAAGAGATGGTTCTTTCTTTAGGGCTTCTCGACGCAGAAACATATGACGCTCTCGTCCGCCCCGAAAACATGATCTAAAAGTCGTTTGGTAACGGCTTCCTGAAGATTCATCACGAAGAACGCGAAGGTAACTAATTCTTAAATAAGAAAAGAAAACTTGATGGCATAAGAAAACCACCTTCGTGTTCTTCGTGTTGAATCTTCAGAATGATGATTACTAAAGTGGAATTACGAAGAGGCAATCGTTTGATCTGGAATGACTAAGGTTAGGCCGGGACGTATCCTGTTTTTATTGGGGATGATCCCCTTATTAGCTTCCCAGATCAATTCCCACTTCGTCTCAGTGCCGTAGTACTTTTTCGAAATGGAGGAGAGGGTTTCCCTCTCCTTCACAGTATGTTTTTGCTCTGCAACAATTTCACCCTTGTAAGGGGAAGGTGAGGGAGCCAGAGGTGCTGGAGATGGCTGAGGTACAGTTTCCAGGGGCTTTGGTCCAAGCTGTTTTGGCAACTCGTTGACTTGTCCTTGGGCCAGAACAATCGGTTTGGCAACTTCGATAGTTTTTTGAGCGGCAACCTCTTTTTCAGCAGGGTCAGAAATGATTGAGCGGAGAATGGCAAATAGAATCAACGCAGTACAAAAGGAGAAAATAACTGTTAGAAACGTACTAGGCCCCTCTCGTCTTCTGGATTTCACTTTATGACCTCTTTAAGTAGTTCTTTGATGGTTTTGCAGATTCACCGTAAACGCCATCTTTATATCTTTTTGCCATTTCTTCCAAGGTAACAAATGGAACATCTCCGGCATGTCCTGCTTGGCCAAACTGTATCATCCGCTCTTCGCAAATTTTTTGCATAGCTGATCGGGCAGGCACCATGTATTTCCGTAGGTCAAACTCGGCTGGATCCTCATCCAATACTTTTCGGATCGCAGCCGTCATCGCAAGCCTATTGTCAGTGTCGACGTTGATTTTTCTGACGCCCGCTTTGATCCCTTTTTGGATTTCGCTGACAGGGACGCCCCATGTCGGACGGATTTTGCCGCCATGTTTGTTGATCTCTGCAATCAAATCTTGGGGTACAGAGGAGCTTCCGTGCATCACAAGGTGGCAATCGGGGATTTTTTGATGGATTTCTAAAATTCTGTCGATCGCCAATACCTCTTTGTCTGGTGCGCGAGAAAATTTGTAGGCCCCATGGCTTGTGCCAATCGCAACAGCAAGAGCATCGACACCAGTACGTTTAACAAAATCGACAGCTTGATCTGGGTCGGTAAGAAGCTGATCCATGGTCAATTTCCCTTCTGCTCCATGTCCATCCTCTTTGTCTCCATGACCTGTTTCAAGCGAACCTAAAACACCCAATTCTCCTTCTACAGAGACACCGAGAGAGTGTGCAGCATCGACAACATAACGGGTCACATCGACATTGTACTCATAAGAGGCAGGGGTTTTGCCATCTTCTTCAAGAGATCCGTCCATCATGACGCTTGTAAACCCAAGGCGCATGGCACTTAGGCAAGTTTCTGGGCCATTCCCGTGGTCTTGGTGCATGACAATCGGAATCTCTGGGTAGAGCTCAGACGCAGCAACCATCAGATGCATTAGAAAGTGATCATTTGTGTATTTGCGGGCACCGCGGCTGGCTTGAACAATGACCGGGCTTTTAGTTTTCCGGGCCGCTTCCATAATTGCTTGGATCTGCTCCATATTATTGACATTAAGCGCAACACATCCAAACCCTTTTTGTTTGGCCACATCCAGAAGAACTCGCATCGGAATCAACATAAATCACCTATTTTGACAGTAAGATCATCGCAAGAGTTGATCAAAAAAGGCAAGCCGTGCGAGTGTCGGGTGTCATGAACGAAAAACCTGTACACACTAACCGTTTAATCAACGAAAAATCTCCTTATCTTCTTCAGCATGCCCATAATCCAATCGATTGGTATCCGTGGGGTGAAGAGGCCTTTAAAACCGCTAAAGAGGAAGATAAACCGATCTTTTTATCGATCGGTTATGCCACATGTCATTGGTGTCATGTGATGGAGGAGGAATCTTTCCGTGATCCTGAGGTAGCAAAATTTTTCAATTCCACTTTTATCAACGTCAAAGTGGACCGAGAAGAGCTGCCCGAAGTAGATAGCCTCTACATGGAATTTGCCCAAGGAATGGTATCGGGCGCTTTAGGTTGGCCGTTAAATCTTGTTTTGACGCCTGAGTTGCATCCCCTTTTTGCCGCCACTTACCTTCCTCCAAAAAATAGAGGCGGGTCGATGGGGCTCATCGATCTGGCCAAACAAATCGGCGAAGTTTGGCGTGGAGAAGAGCGGAACCAACTCATTGAGCAAGCTCACCGGATCATCGAAGTTTTCCGTTCGTCCAATCAATATGAGCAAGGCCCAGTTCCTGGAAAAGATGTTATCGATCGTAGTGCAGAACTTTTCTTTAAAATGGCCGATCCTATCTGGGGTGGTTTAAAAGGGGCTCCTAAATTTCCCTTGGCTTATCAACTAAACTTTTTAACTCGATATGCCAATGTTAGGAAAGATAGCCGTGCCATTTTTCTTGTGGAAAAGACATTGGATAAAATGGCGCGAGGCGGCATCAACGACCATTTAGGTGGAGGATTTTCCCGATATAGCGTGGATGAAAAGTGGAGAGTTCCTCACTTTGAAAAAATGTTATACGATAATGCGATCATTGCAGAAGCCTATTTAGAGGGTTATCTTGCCGAGGGGACTGATCAACTAAAAGAGGTTGCTACCCGCACACTCGATTACACTCTTGATGAGATGAGGGGAGAGGATGGAGGTTTCTATTCGGCTCAAGATGCCGATTCTGAAGGGAAAGAGGGAGTATACTACACCTGGACACCAGATGAGGTGAGGGCCCTTTTTGACCCCAAAGATGCCGACCTTTTATGTCTTTATTTTGATGTCACCCCATTTGGGAATTTTGAGGGTCGTTCCGTTATTGCAACACCCGATAGTCCTGAAGAATTTGCTTTAAGATATGGTGTGGATCCAAAAGCGTTTAAAACCCTTTTGCATGAAGCAGTTCCTCTTTTATTAAAGACAAGAAGAAAAAGAACGCCACCACAGAAAGACGACAAGGTTTTGACCTCATGGAATGGGATGATGATCAACGCTCTGGCCAAAGCAGGAAGAAGTTTACGTATCCAACGCTTTTTAAAAGCGGCAGAGCAATGCGCCCAATTTCTACTCACTTCTATGTGGATTGCTGGTGAGCTAAAGCACCGCTTCCGAGAAGGCGATGCAGCCATTAGGGGAACTTTAGATGACCATGTTCATCTTATACGGGGACTTCTTTCCCTGTTTGAGGCAACTCAAGAGGTTACGCTGCTTCGTTGGGCGATCGATTTGACTGAAGAGGTTGAATCTCGGTTCCGGATCAAAGAGGGGGGCTATTATCAGACCGATCAATTTGAGCCCTACCTGATTTTGAGAAAAGCGCAGTTTGCAGACGGAGCTGAGCCGAGTGGGAATAGTATCCATGGTGAAAATCTCCTACGGCTTTACCAAGTCACTTTTGATAAAAAATATTTACAGAGAGTGGAGGCCCTCTTTGGGGTGTTGAACCTTCCACTTTCGACTGTTTCACCTGGGTACCTTTATCACATGATGAACTTGCTGAGATACCATGATACTCGGGCTACTACTTACATTTTAGCTTTGGATAAAGAGGGGCATCTCAGAGAAGAGGCGCAGGAAAAATTCTTTAAAAGTTACCATCCACACAGCACTCTTTTGATTCTCGAAGAGGAAGACGACCAAAAGCGGGCCTTGATTCCAGCATTAGCACCCTATGCTTCATTGGATCGGGAAACGACCCTCTATCTTTGTAAATCTGGGATCTGTGGCCCCCCTATTTTGGGTAAAGAAAAAATATTAGGGGCTCTTAGCCTGAAATCAGATATAATAGGTGGGACGTGAGCCAATTTAAGCCTTTAAAACCTCTTCCTTCCATTCTTCATCCTCCAGAACCGGAGGATGAAAAAGCTGTTCTTGAATTCCTAGAAAAACCGGGAAATTTGGACGTTGCAAAAGAAAAACTGATTGAGATGCTAGAGAGAGGGAAGTTTTCTGAAGAGCTTTGGGCCCTGTACTTAGAGACTTTATTGATAGAAAATGAGTCGAATCAAGACCTTCTTTCTTCTGACTTATTAGAAATTTTCCCCTATGTCGCGACAGTCGCTAAGTCTGGCGGCGTGAAGATGAGCCCTGCTTTTTTATGGCGATGGGGGCTGACCCACTACGCAATCGGACTTCAAGGGGAAGAACCCTGGGATTTTGTCCGTTCGATTTCCCTCCTAAAAAGGGCCATTTCTTTTGGGATGGAGAGGGGTAGCCTCTGTTTTGATGTAGCCAAATGTTATTTTTTTCTTCAGCGGCTTTTGAAGGACAGATCTTACTTGGAAGAGGCGATCCGTTGGTTAGAACGGGGAGAAAGATTATCGGGCGGCATCCAAGAAGATATGATCCCTCTGTTTCGGGTGATTAGTTTAAGTCTTTTTCAAGAGTCTCCCTCTGAAGAGTTATTAACCTGGAGTATCCGGTTCTTTACGACTGAATTGCCCAGTGAGGGGGTCGAAGAGTGGCTGGAAAAAGGTCGTTTTTATCTGCATGCAGCCCGATTTAAAGGGGACTTTAATCTTTATGAAAAGGCCTTAGAGCAGTTTCAGAAAGTAGAAGCTCTAGGTCATGACTCGACAGAATTGACCCTCCTATTGGGTGAAACATTTTTAGGAATGGGGGCTGATGGGGAGAGGGTTGACCTTCTGCGAGAGGGGCAAAATCTTTTAGAGTATATTTCAGACCTATTTCCAGAAAATAACCGTCCTCTTGAACTTTTAGCGGAAGGGTATTTTGAAGAAGGGTCGTTTTTGCAAGACCAAAGTTTAGTTGAGTTATCAACTGAAGCCTATTTTGAGGCACTTTCTATCGATCCTACTTCCGGTGACGGATTTTGGGGTCTAGCCCGTTCTTTGACCTTATTAGGGGAGATGAAAAGTGAGGCTCAAGTTATTGAAAAAGCCTCTTGGTTTTTTGCAGAAGCGCTTGCCCACCTGAAAGAGGCTCCTGGTCTCTTTTTTGCCGATTGGGGTTTTTGCCTTCTAAAGTTAGCAGAATTAACGCAGGATCAAAGCTGGGTTGGTCATGCGATCCAAAAACTTGAGCAAGCTTTGAAGTCGCTTGGTAATGAGGCGCCTCCAAGTGAATGGTTATACCACCTGGGCTGTGCTTACGACCTGCTTGGCGACCAAACCATGCAAGTAAGTGATTATGAAAAGGCTATCTACTTCTTAACACGAGCTTTAACGGCAGAGCCTCCACACCCTTATGTCAGGTTTAATTTGGCGTCTGCCCTTTCTCATTTGGGAGAGGCTACAAGTGAGCCAGAATGTTTCGAACGGGCTTTTGAACTGTTCAAATCTCAAGCAGAAAAAGACCCAGAAGATGATGTGGTGTTTGCTGAATGGGGAGTTTCTCTCTTAAGCTTTGCAGAACTTGTCGATGATCCTTCCCTTCCAGGAAGAAAAGAAGCTGTTTTTCGCGAGGCCGAAGATCGCTTAGAGTGGGCTCGGCGACACGGTAACTTGCATGCCAGCTATCATTTGGCTTGCCTGCACTCTCTTCAAGGGAATCTTGATGCCTCTAACCATTTCCTCAGTCGAGCTGAGGTGATGGGAGCCCTTCCTCCTCACGAAGAGCTCATCGAAGACGAGTGGCTTGAAGCTGTACGTTCTACCCCCCAGTTCCAAGCTCTTGTCGAGCGGCTCAAAGAAAAGAAGAAATGATTAGAGGAGGCGCTTCCTTAGCTTAATTCGCGATTTTTTGGGCAGCGCTTACAAAATAGAAGAATTTACGGTCAGACACCAATAGAGATTTCCTAAATTTTTTATTGTCGTTAAGTCTGGTTTCGCAGATCATGTTCAAGCATGAACTTCGAAGGCATTCTTGCTATATTTTCTCCTGAAGTGCGCGAATCGACCTCTATGAAGGGGTTGGTTGTCCTCATCCAAACACTTCTTGAGCAACTTGAAAAGTCACAACAACTATCTTTACGCGCAAGGGGTGACGCAACCAGCTATTCATGAACTATTGAGAAGCTTTCTCCTCTCCTTTCACACGCTTCACGAAACCTCGCCAAAACATCGTTAATATCCGCCTTAAAAAGGCGTTCCTGCGGCGCACTAACAAGTTGCAGGAAAACGCTGCAACCATGATCGGCTTATAACTAAAGCAAAACACCCCCTTATTGCAAAGTATAGTTCATGGTGTTACCCTTATGTTAAGGAGGGACATCTTGCGGGTTTTTAAAACGAAGTGGTTTGGGCGGTATGCGCTAAAGGCACATATTGATGATGATTCTTTGAAAGAAGCGATAAAACGCGCAGAGCGTGGACTTGTTGACGCTGAATTAGGGGGGAATGTTATCAAACTAAGGATCGCAAGAAAAGGAGAAGGTCGGTCATCGGGATATCGTACAGTAGTTGCCTACAAGAAGGGCAAACGAGCTGTGTTTCTCTACGGTTTTGCGAAGAACGAACGCGAAAACATTAATGATGACGAATTAACGACGTTCAAAGAAATGGCCGTTGCATGGTTTAAGGCAAGCGATAAAGAGCTTAGTCGTTCGCTTTCTAATGGTCTTTTACAAGAGGTAAATTATGACAAAGAAATCTAGTCGATTGAAAAAAGCTCTTCTCGAAACTGCAAAAGATATGTCAGACGGCGGAATCTTGGATGAGCAAGCCTACAAAAAAATCACAATGAGACATCTTAGCAAAGAGGATCGTCCAAAAATAGAACGGGTGACTGGTGAAGAAATTCGCATGTTACGCGAACATGCGCATCTTAGTCAGGCCGTATTCGCTAGTTACCTCAACCTAACAGTTGGTTACATCTCTCAGCTAGAAAGAGGCTTAAAAGAGCCTACAGGGGCTACGCTCGTTTTATTGAACCTTGTTCGACGTAAAGGGGTTAATGTTATTTTACACTGACTCCTTCGGACCTCTTCATAATAGGGGAAAAACTCGGGATTGTTTTAGCTTCCTCGTAAACAGATATAACAGTCAGTTTGGAGCGCAGAAAAGAGGGTAGCTTCGGGGTTCCATAATGGAGCTGATTAAGAGTTGTCGCCACGCCAAGTAGTTGGGCTTGTAGTCATTTCAATCAGAACCAATAACTATTAATAATAAACGCCATTAGGGGCGTCTGTCCTTTCTCATTTGGGAGAGGCCACAAGCGAGCCAGAATGTTTCGAGCGGGCTTTTGAACTATTCAAATCTCAAGCAGAAAAAGACCCAGAAGATGATGTGGTGTTTGCTGAATGGGGAGTTTCTCTCTTAAGCTTTGCAGAACTTGTCGATGATCCTTCCCTTCCAGGAAGAAAAGAAGCTGTTTTTCGAGAGGCCGAAGATCGCTTAGAGTGGGCTCGGCGACACGGTAACTTGCATGCCAGCTATCATTTGGCTTGCCTGCACTCTCTTCAAGGGAATCTTGATGCCTCTAACCGTTTCCTCAGTCGAGCTGAGGTGATGGGAGCCCTTCCTCCACACGAAGAGCTCATCGAAGACGAGTGGCTCGAAGCTGTACGTTCTACCCCCCATTTCGAAGCTCTCGTCGAGCGGCTCAAAGAAAAGAAGAAATGATTAGAGGGGGCGCTTCCTTAGCTTAATTCCCGATTTTCTGGGCAGCGCTTACAAAATAGAAGAATTTACTATAATTAATTATTTTAATTTAGTATAATCCTGACTTATGATTGGTATTGTATCTTCTACTTCAAATCTCGCTCCCTTAAGCCGAGCCTCTATGTTTGTTCCCAAGCGGGGCGTCGTAGACACTGTTTCTAAATTAGTCAATAACCATCCCTTCTTTCAAGGCTGTTTATTGGGCACAGTAGTTGGGCTTCAGGCTGCTCATTTTATTAAAACAAGCGGTATTTCGGATGCCTTACATGAATGTATTGGTCATATCTGGCTAGGTTGTTATTTAACAACAGATTACAGTGCAGAAGGTTCTCAATTACCTACTTTTTTCCTGAGGGGACATCACTATAAAAATGAACCTGACTCTCCGGAAGGATTTGTGGTATTTGGGAGCGGTAAACCTAATTATATTGGAAAACTCATTGGGGAAAACGGGAAACAAGCTTGGATATCTTTAGCCGGTTCCATACCCGGTCTTATTTTGGAAACTGCCATTTTGACAGCTGGTATAGCTCTTTTACATTTTCTACCTGTAATAGGTTCTAGCTTAATAGTCTGCGGTTTTACTCATCACATTGTAAGTTCCAACTATCCTATTGAGGCTGCAAGAATGAGTTACGAACAGATATTAGAAGCTCAAAAAAATGGACATGATTTCGCAGATTTTGCGATCAGGATTGGCATAATGACAAGTCTTCCCCCTAGGGCCATTGCTGTTACAACCGCTATCGTCTTTTTTATCAGTGTTCCACTGGCAGCTTTAAGCATTTCCAGCAGACTCCTTTAAATGCAGTAGCCTACTATTACGCTACAGGAGAACAAACTCAAAAAAATAACTTAACAGGATAAAGAAGATCGCCTCCGGCGAAAGGATAAGTGTTTTCATCCTTTCGCCGGAGGCGATCTTCTTTATCTTGTTCTGTTTCGGCTATCTTTTGGCTTGAACAGGGGCTTTTCTCATCCGGATGACACTTGGAGTCACCTCGATCCACTCATCATCTGCAATGAAGTCGATCGCTTGCTCAAGGCTGAAACGGCGGGGAGGGGTGAGGATGATATTCTCATCACTACCAGATGCCCGGACGTTTGTCAGCTGCTTACCTTTCGTGAGGTTGACCTCGAGGTCGTTATCACGAGAGTGCTCACCGACAATCATCCCTTCGTAAACCTCTTCACCAGGAGAGAGGAATAGCTCGCCCCGCTCTTGTAAAGAGAAGGAGGCATAAGCTGTCACTTGCCCTTGGCACATCGAAACAAGCACACCACGCTTACGGCCTGGGATTTCCCCTCTGTGAGGAACATACTTGTCGAAAACAGAGGTTAAAATACCAAGACCACGTGTCATTGTCAGGAAAGAGTTTCGAAGACCCATCAGCCCGCGGGTTGGGATCAGGAACTCTAGTTGAGTGATGCCGTGTTCATTAGTAGAAAGATTTTGCATCTCCCCTTTACGGCGGCTCATCTCTTCAATGACAGTACCTGCAAATTCTTCAGGCACTTGTAGAGTGGCTCTCTCTTGTGGTTCATGCAAGACACCTTCGATCATTTTGGTGATAACGCGTGGCTTCATCAAAGAAAATTCGAAATTATCTCTTCTCATCGCTTCAATCAGAACGGCCAAATGCAATTCCCCTTTACCGGCGACAGAAATTTTATCTTGTGAAGAGGTGAGGTCGATTTTAAGGGAAATATTAGCCTTTTTTTCTCTCTCAAGGCGTTCTTTAATTTTATTGATCGTCACATGTTTACCGCTCCGGCCGACAAAAGGGCTGGAGTTGACGCAGATATCGATCGAAACGGTAGGCTCTTCGAGTTTGATGCGGGGTAGTTTGACGATTTTTTCAGGAGAACAAAGGGTGTCGCCGATGATGATTTCAGGAATACCAGAGATGCTGACAATATCGCCTGCGCCTGCTTCTTCCATTTCAACTTTTATGATCCCTTGATAACCTTCGATTTTTGTGGCTTGACGGCGGTTTTCTTTCCCATTTTCGTCCACGTGGATAATCGTGTCTCCTTTTTTGACAGTCCCTTGCAAAATTCTGCCTGAGGCTTGACGGCCCAAAAAGTCGTCAAAAGAGGTGGTCGAGACGTGCATTAAAAACTTCTCATCGATGTCGCCGCCAGGAGGGGGGACTGCTTCAAGTATCATCTCGAAGAGAGGTGTCATATCTTTGCGCTCGTCGTCGATGTGCTTGAAAGCAAAGCCGGCCAAACCTGAAGCATAGATATGTCTGAAGTCGAGTTGTGAATCGGTTGCCCCTAGCTCGACGAACAGGTCGAATGTCTGATCGAGCACTTTGTCTGGAGCTGCGTGTGGTCTGTCGATTTTGTTGATCACAACAATCGGCTTTAGACCCATCTGAAGGGCTTTTGAAAGAACAAACCGTGTTTGCGGCATCGGCCCTTCCAAAGCGTCGACCAGCAAGAGAACGGAGTCGACCATTCCCAAAATCCTTTCCACTTCTCCAGAGAAGTCGGCGTGACCTGGGGTGTCGATGATGTTGATCTTCGTATCGTGGAACATCACAGATGTATGTTTAGCAAAGATCGTGATGCCACGCTCTTTTTCCTGGTCGTACGAGTCCATGACCCGCTCGTCCACCGCTTGGTTGTCGCGGAAGGTGTGTGTCTGCTTCAACAAGCTGTCGAGCATGGTAGTTTTGCCATGGTCGATGTGAGCGATGATGGCAATGTTACGGATTTTATTGGCGGGGAGGACGTTCTTTTTCATAATAGGTGGCAAAAGATTACCATAAGTAGTATTTGATTTGAAACAGGTTAAGAGGTTACATTTTCTAGCTGATAGGTGTTTTGATTTTGGGCCAGTTTGAAGACGAGACAAGCGATGTGGGACAAAAAGAGGTCCCGGAAAGTCATACTGAGCTTGTTGACGATTATTTAGACCAGTGCCTGGATAACGCCTTTGAGTCTGAGACGCAGAAGGTTGTGCTGCATGAAGTGGCAGCCATTGCCTCTGAATTCGACCCGATCGACTTGGCCCATGCGGTCACCCGCTTGCCTGCCCGAGCTCGTTACATTGTCTATGACAACCTACCCGATCTAGAATCAAAATGTATTTTCATGATCCATACGGGAAGTAACACCCGTTCGGCCATCTTGCGTCAGTTAAGCGATCAGGAAATCCAAAAACTCGTTGATCAAATGCCAGCTGACGAAGCTGTTGCCGTTTTAGACGATCTCCCTGCCCGGCGGCTTAAAAAAGTTTTTGATATTTTAGAGCCCAAAAAAGCTCGGAAAATCCGGGAATTGCAATCCCATAGCCGTTATAGCGCAGGTCGTTTGATGACAAACGAATATTTTTCGTTCGGGCTTGACCAAACGATTGGTGATGTAAGCCGTGCCATCCGCAATAATCCTGGAGTCGATCTGACGAGTGCTATCTTTGTGGTTAACCAAATAGGGGAGCTAATCGGTGTAGTTCCTAGTCGAAGTTTGATTGTGAATTCGCCTGAGACCACTTTAAGACGGATCATGGCGCCGGTTCAACACAAAGTTGTACCCGATACCCCAAGAGATGATGTGGTCGACCTGGTTGATCGTTATTCGATCACAGCCCTTCCTGTTGTTGACGAAGAGGGAAAACTTGTTGGTGTGATTTCGTATGAAGATGCCGTGGAAGCGATGCGAGATTTAGCAGACGAAACGATTGCCAGCTTTGCCGGTACGACAGAAGAGGTTTCCGAGGACGTCCCTACTTGGAACAGGATCCTTTATAGAAGCCCTTGGCTTGTGGTGACCCTGATTGCCGGTATCACGACAAGTACCGTCATGACCCATTTCAAAGATTTGAGCTGGTTTGTCTTTGTCCCATTTTTTGTGCCCCTGATTGCCATGATGAGCGGAAATGTGGGTATTCAGTGTAGTACTATTTTAGTCCGGTGGATGGCTCAAGGGGAATTTTCTGCTACATCGAGGAAAGAGGCCGTTGCAAGTGAACTTGTCGTTGGTTCCATCTTGAGCTTGATCTTCGGTGTCGGTGGGGGAATTGTTGTCTATTTCCTTACTCTATGGGGTGTATATCATACAGGCGGAGATACATTGGGGGTCAGTTTGATGGTTGCCTCGGGTTTATTCTTTGCCTGCCTCACCGCCACTTGCCTCGGCACATTTTCGCCCATCCTTTTCTACCGTATGAATATTGATCCAGCAGTGGCTTCTGGCCCTATTGTCACGGCATTCAACGACTTGTTATCGACCACGACGTTTATTTTGGTGGCCTATGGTGTCTTCCGCCTCTTCCTTTAGTCAAAAACTTTGGGAAAGCCTTTCTGTTTTTCCCCTCCAATTGAAAATTCTTGCTTTCGACTTTTGGGAATATCTAAAAGTTGTTTTCAAATATTACAGAAATTTAAATTTTGCCAGATCTGATTTTTCTTTGATGGTGAAAGGGTTTGTTGAAAATCCTTTTAAAGTGGCCCGCTTTTATGCCGAAAAAGAGGGGATGCGAGATCTTTCTTCCTACACTTACGGGGAAACCCCTATCACAACCTTTGCAGAAATTGCTAAAGAGTCAGGCTTGGGGTCAAAAACAACTTTAATCGAATGTGGTGCAGGTAGGGGACGGATTGCTCTGTTTGCCCACACGATTTTAGGTTGCAAAGTGATGGCCTATGAAAAAGTGCCCGAATTTGTGAAGCGGTTAAAACGGTTGACACAAGGGGTTCGAGGGATTGAAGTCTTTGAAGGGGATTACTTTAGTGCCGATTTTGGCAAGGCTAATGCTATCTTTCTTTACGGCACCACACTCAGTGACAGCGAGATCAGGAGGCTTGGCAAACAATTAGAGCAGGCAAAAAAAGGGACTCAACTGATTACAGTGAGTTGGTACCTAAATGAGACTGAGGGGACACCCCTGTTTCCGATCTTTAAAGTTCTGAAAGGCCGTTTCCCTTGGGGCACCACCAATGTCTACATCCAAGTCAAACCGTAGACGGAAGGACAGGATGAGCAGGTATATGCATCAACTTAAGGAACACCAATTTCTCAACAATCTGTTAAAAGCAAATTACTTACAAAGAAACGTTTAGAAATCAATTTAGTCAAAAACGGCTTTAATCTTCGAAGAAAGGCCCAAGATGACTCTCTGTGCTCTCCGTGAGCTCTGTGGTGATCTTTTTTTTATTTTTTACCACAGAGCTCACAGAGAGCACAGAGAGAGGATTTTGAATTGCCCCTTCTAGAATAATCGACTCTGACATTCTACTCTTTTTTTATTCCATCTATTTGTGGTTATTTTGCTTCTTTCAACTCTATCACTTATGTTTGAGGGAGATTTTCCTGGGCTATCGAAGCCTGTTCAATTTTAAACTCGGTGTCCGCTACACGTTCACCATAGAAATGAAGTTCTTCTTTTTTTTCTGCAATCTTAGCTGCAATGCTATCTATGGGGCTAGTTAGGCTATCAATCTGTTTTCTAAGGGTAGTTAATCTACTTTGTTGTTGAAGGTCGGGATTAATATCTTGATCTTTGAGTTCTTTTAATTCAGCAGTAGCAGTCTGAAAATCCCTTAAAAAGGCGGTATATTGATCTAATAATTCCTTCTGTTGTTTTTGTAGGTCTTGGATTTCAAGCGTCATTTGTTGATGTTGCGTTTTAAATATTTCCAATTTTTTCTCGAGCTTTCTTACCAGACCTGCTTCTTGAATCGCTGCGGCTGCTTCAGCTATTGCTTCATGTGCTAACTTCCCAACTGAAGAAGATCTAGCAAAAAAACGAGAGGGGGGGAATGTTGAGATTGCCCCTTCGGTTAAATGGCCGTTATTTGAAGGGATAGCAGGAGGCTTGGCTGTGGCTGGTTGTGCCATAAAATTTCCTATTCTTTGATGAAATGGAATCATTCTAGTTTTTTTTAATTAAATTGTTAAGCGGCATTGTTGGGTAAAATATATGTAGTTTGTGGGTTACATTTAACCCACAAACTAGGCGCTTAACCGTTGATCAATTCTTCCTCAATGGCCCCTACAGCTTGGTTGTGTAAAGCTTGGATGTTTAATAACCGTCTATTTTTTTCATCAAGGAGACGTGACTTGCTTGCCTCAAAAGTTTGAGAGGCTCTTTCAGTTGCCCTTTGGACCAGTTTTTGTGCAGCTGCGAGCTCAATTTGGGCTATAGCTTTCTTCTCTCCATAGAAAGATAAAGCTGCTTTTTTCTCACCAACCGCTGAAGATATGGAGCTGAGTTGGGAGAGCAAAGTACTGGTCTCTTTTTTAAGATTTTCTTGAGTTCTATTTAACTCATTAAAACGTAGAGAATTACGTTTTTTCTCTTCAAAGGTAGTAAGTTTTTCTTCAGCTTGGCCTAGCGGCTCTCTGAATGTTCCTCTCACCTTTTGAAGGGCTTCTGAGCGGGTATGTTTAGCTTGCTCCAGTTCGAGTTTCAAGGCGCTTTCGGTTTTTGTTGGTTGAGGAGAAAAGGCATTCACTCGATGGTCAAGGTCGGCAAGCTCGTTCTCTTGAGCTTTAAGGGCTGCTAGAGAGGTTTTTTTAGCTTCTAGTGGTAGGACTTGAAATGCTTGGACAATTCCGGTGACCGTTTCTGGGATGGCTGTCACTTCAGCTTCTAAAGTTTTTTTCTTCTCGAGAAAGGAAGGTGCTGTAACGACAGTCTTCAGTTGGTCCCGTTGGGTCGCCAGTTTCTGATGTTCATTCCACGCATATAGCTCATTCTCTAAACTTACAATTGTCATTGAAGGGATCCGCCCCTCTTCCTCTAATAATTGTCCTTTTAATCGGTCCAGAGTTTGTTGAGCTTCTTTGTGGCCTTGAGGCGAGTAATCCACCCCTTTTCTACCCAACGCTTGGAATTCTTGAGAAGCAAATTGATACTTAGCTAAAGTCTCAGTATATCTTGTGTTTAATGACCAGTATTCCGATTCAAGTCTGTCTACCTCACGTTTGGCCTCGTCATATTGTCTTTGATAGTTTTCTAGGGTAGTTTTTTTCTTGGCTAAATCGACATCACTTTCAGATTGCTTCTGTGTTGCTTGCATCTTGTGAAGAAGTTGCGAAACTGCATCTTCATGTTTCTTTTCAAGAGCAGCAGTCGCTGCCTTAAAATCGGCCATTCCCTTTGCATATTTGCTTTTTGATGCAGCTAAACGGCTTTTGATGTCGTTAGGCATCAGGTCAAACTGTTCGATCATTCGCGATGTTTTTCCTTTTAACAGGTCAGAAGCATGGAGGGTTACATAACCGGCAACAAGCATCGATAGACGTGGGTCATTTCTTTCGATCAATCCAGAAGTGAAAATGATAGTTCCGTAGGTGGCAGTTAAATCTTCAAAGGTTTGGAATGTTCCAATTTCTGCCTGTAGCTGCTCTCTGAAAGTGGGTTTGTCGGGGTGAGAGTCATCATGGGTTAAAATACCTGTTTTAAATAGAGCTGAAAGGTTTTTAACGATCATCCCTATACTCATGTGAAAGGTCTCGTTGAGTGCCTTATGTTTCCAATCTGCAGGGGTAAAAGGGTTCTTGAGGGCTTGGCAGAAGTCGGTGTCATTTAAAAGGTCAGCAATTGGTTGTTGGTTCCATCTATTCACAAGAGCTTCTTTTAATTCTTGAGGGGTGATACCCAAAGCAGTCTGATCTTCAACAATCATCAAATCTTTGTAAGGGGAGCGGAAGAAACCTTTTCTTAAAGTGACCAACTGTTGAAGGTCTTTGGAGAAGTGTTGCACAATTTCCAACCCGTTTCTTCTTTTTAACTCACTATAAGTGAGTTGGCCGCTTGAGAAATGGGTGAATTCTCGATCTCTTATTGCTTTCGCAATCGGATCACGACCAAAGAATTTAAGTTCCGCTCCATGCTGGGCATCTAATTGGATAAGCCCAATGTTCTTAGCCATGGCATACTGATGGAATTGGTCGGCGAGGTAGTCCTTTACCGCATTATCCTCAATGAATCGAAGGGCCGCCCCTCCATTCCGTCCGATGAATGTTTGGTAATCACCCCGATTGTTTTGAAGACGCTTTGCTTCACCATTTGCAATCATGGAGATCAATTGTTCCTGTTGGATTCCAAAAAGCTTCAACTCTTTGCCCATCTGTTTAAGCTCTAGACAAGTCAACGTATGGAGGCTGTGATCCATAAAACTTGAGGCTAATGCCCTGATATTGTCCTGATCCAAAATATCCAGAATGAAAGACCCATGTTTCTTGATAAATTCTGGGTAGGAAAGGGTTGCTATATCCATGTGAACAAGGGCATTGATGTCGGCATTGCTGATCACAGTTTCTAAATACTGTTTACGGATTTGTTCATAACCGAGGCTTCGGTCGTTCAACAGAGCTTCTCCTGCAGCTTTTCTTTGACTGAGCAGCTCAGATGGGTCATTGAGTGAAGGGGTCAATCGTGAGAGGGCGATGCTGCTTGCCAACAATGAGACTGTCAAAAGTGCCAGGCCGCCTGTTGTTTTAATCACTGTCATTGGGGCTGCTTTGAAGGCAAAGGCCGCAAAAAGTGTGGCTCCTCCCGAAAGGAGTGCTAGGGCCTTAATCGCCATGGAGGCAGAAGCCCGGACCGCTGAGGATTCAAAGAAGGAATGTGATGTTGGCTCGACCGGTAATACCGACCAATTGATTGAGTACGCCCGGTCAGTTGGAAGACAAGGGGCGCTAGGAGGGATAGAAGGTTGTGCCATGAAAAATACCTACATTAAAAATAAAAAGTATAAGTATTTTTGATTAAAAAAAGATAAAGAAAATTCAACTTTGGGGGACTTTAAGGAAGTCGTCGGAGTTGACTTGCGATGCTTTGGACCACATCTTGAACATGGGTTAACCCATCTGGCGCTGCTTGGATGCGAGCTCTAATATAGGCATCATCTGCTTTGCCCTTAACATCGGGCGGAAGCATGTCTTTCACTAGTTCAGTCAATTCACTCAAGTTGACCCATTCTGGCTTTCCTAGAGTGTTTTCTCTTTCTACTGCAATACCAACTAACCCGAGGGCGGGTCCGACGATATCGTTGTATCCAGTCACAGAGTGACCATCTGAAAAAGTTATCCTTGTCATACCAGTTTATGTTAAAAAAGGATCATTAAGGGAGCATAAATGACAGGTAAAGTTGGGGTGGTCATCCAGGCACGCCTAGGGTCGGAGCGATTACCTGGGAAGGTCTTACTACAGGCCTGCAATAAACCCTTCCTAGAGTTGTTATTAGAAAGATTGTCTGGGATGCAAGTTCTCGTAGCAACAACAACATTAGAGCAAGATGATCCTATTGTAGCTCTATGCGAAAGCCTGGATGTTCCCCTTTTCAGAGGCAGCGAACAAGATGTGCTCGACAGGACATATAGGGCTGCAAAAGAAAATGGGCTCCAAATCATCATCAGAATCACGTCCGATTGCCCACTCATGGATCCCAAAATTGTCCAAGAATGTTTAAAGATTTTTGAAGAGGAAGATGTTGATTACCTCACTAATACCCTGGAGAGAACCTATCCGAGAGGGATGGATGTGGAGATTTTCACGTTTAAAGCGCTTGAAGCAGCATGGAAAGAGGCAAAAGACCCTTATGATAGAGAACATGTGACACCCTATATCCGACGCCATTGGGGCCGTTTTAAACCTTTTTCTGTTAAGCAGAAAGAGGATCTATCCTCTATAAGGTTGACGCTCGATACACCGGAAGACTATAAGTTGTTGAAAGCCATATTTGAAGAGCTTTATCCCAGCAACAAAAACTTTGATTTAGAAGCGATTTTGAAATTATTGAAACAACATCCCGATTGGATGACTTGGAATGATCATGTTAAGCAAAAAAGTTGAAGCCATCTGCATCGATCTCGACCAGACGTTGATCGACTCTTATCCTTCTCTTTTCAAAGCCTATGAGAAATTTCTTTCTGTTCAAGGGAAAGTGGCAGATGAAGGGGAGTTTCAGTCGTTGAATGGAATACCGATCTTTGAAATGTTGCCTGTTTTAAAGAAACGTCACGACCTTCATCTTCCCCTCCAAGAGCTACAGACGATCTATAAAAATTTCATCGATGAGGAGTACTTAGATTCCCCTTTGATTGATGGAGCCATCGATTTTCTTCAGTGGGCAAAAGGGGAGAAAATCCCCATGGCTCTAGTTACTTCGTCTCGAGAGGAGTGGGTGGGACCGATTTTGGGGAAATTGGAAATTGGAGATTTTTTTGATACGGTTGTTACGCGTGATCGTGTTAAGCATGGGAAGCCCTACCCCGATCCTTTCCTTTTGGCGGTCGACGAGTTAGAGGTTGACTCGGCCAATAGCTATGCCATCGATGATTCTGAAATAGGGGTGGAGTCTGCAATGTCGGCCGGTTTAATCACCCTGAGATTTGTCCCCAATCCCCCTTTTCCCCCTGGTAGTGGGAATTGGTCGACCCTAAAAACCTATTTTTCTGATGCGATTAAAAGAGATTAAAGTTCCAAAACTGCCCCCCCTTGATTGGAAAGGCTCTTATGAAGAGCAGGTATTTGTCGCAAAAACGATAGGGAAACAGATCGTCGGCTATTTTGTCCCCTACCGCTATTTATACGCTTTTACAGTGGATAAGGAGTGGAGGGGCAAACTCCCTTTTATTCCTGTCGGTATCAGCGGCCTTGTGAAAAAGGGAAATAAGATCTTATTTGGGAAAAGAAGTCAAAAAGTGACTCAGTATAAAGGGTTCTGGGAACTTCCTCCTTCAGGTTCGATCACGCAAGGGGAGGAGGGGCTGGATCCTGTCCTTCATCTTTTGAAGGAGCTAAAAGAAGAGACTGGTATCACCAAAGTGACAAACGTTAAACCTTTAGCCGAGATGATGGATCAGGAAATGGGTCGGCTCGATCTTTGTTATCAGATCGAGGTGGCTGAAGAGGGGCATCAAACGGATGAATACCAACAGTTATTGTGGTTGCCGATAGACGATACCCTCGCTACACTTGGCAATGAGGTGGTCCCTTTAAGCCGCCATCTATTTTTTAAATATGGGTCACAATGAAAAAATGGTTTTTAAGGATAGCTGTCGTGCTGATTTTGTTCCTCTCTTTGCAGGGGCCAGAACTGATTGAACAGTATGTTGATCACCTCACTGGGCACGTTGAAGAGCTAAAATACCAAGTCGCAAAGCTAGGGGAGCTAACTGGCAAAGAAGAGAAAGACCTAAAACCCCTGATTGCGGAATGGATAGAAAAGGGGGAGCCAAAGGAGCCGGCCCTTTTTATTTTGGCCCTCTATCACCGTTTTGAAAAACTGACAGAAGACCTTCTAGCGTTCCGTAAAGCTCAATTTTGGTCTGTTCCCTATGTTTTTCTTTCACACTTTGATGGAGATATTTTGCGTGAAACATTGGCAACTTATAGGTGGGGCTTTAGTTTCACTTTGGCTGTGATCCCTTTTCTGGCCCTGGGTGCACTTTTAGCCTTTTTATTTTATTTACCTTTTAGGAAGATAAAAGTGCAGGTAAAAGTCTAACAACTTTCTTGATCGCCTCAGTCACTTGAGGGTCATCGACTCCTTTTGCTTGCGCAAGGAGCCCGAGAGCAGCAATGCGATGTTGTAACTTCTCAAGACGGAGATCTTTCAGACGTTTCGTCCAATAAGCCTTTTCTAAGGCATCTAATCGTTTCTCGACATCCAATGTTTCCCTTCTTGCCAAAGGGTTTCTTTCTTTGCAGGTGAAATCTTGGTGCTTCTTAAGCAGTGTGCTTCGTTGCTTTCTGGCGAAATCTGCTTCCTCAAGATCTCTGTCGTATTTTCTTGAAATTTCAGAAACTTTTGAGGAATGGAAGTTAGCAAGCTCGATCTGTGATTTAGCAAGTTCAGTTAAGGTTTCATTTACAATAGAAGCATCCAATCCAAAGATGTATTTCCTGAATCTTAGGGCCTTCTTATAGTGTTCAATAGAAGTAGAAAAGTCCTGATTCTTAGCAAAGGCATCCCCTAAACGGTGATGGATATTGGCAAACCAGATCCTAGACCCTTGAGGATCACTACTTCCTTTACTTAAGGATTTCGCAAGGGAGAATTCCTTTTTAAAATGTTCGATAGCTTGGCTAAATCCACCGTTTTGTGTAGCTGCTTGACCCATCTCAAAATAGGTCATTGCAAGTGCCTTTTGGCATTTAATGATTTGGTCTGGACATGCTGCTGGTTGTTCTTTTTCCTTTAGAGCAATCGCTTTTTGTAAGTAGGCATTAGACTTTCCAAAATCCTTCCTTTTCAGGTTTAAACTAGCCAAACTTTCTAGGATAATACCATGTAAACGATCGGCTTCATGGAGAAAGTGAACAGCAGTGTCATCCATTTGGTCGGGTAAAAACTTGATGGACTCAACGAAGGAAATAGCACGTTCATAATATTCTATTTCTGAGGTTTGTACCCCTTCCTTTGCTGAAAGGACAAGTTCATCCCCTTTCGCAGCAAGGGAAAGAGCCAGTAAGAGCTTTGTCTTTTGGAGATTACTATTCTCCCCGATTAGAGCTTTTCTTATGCTCAGCGACTTTTCAAAGTGCTCAATAGATTCGGAGAATTTCTGAGTTTTATAATGGGCAAAAGCTAAATTGTGGTGCAGATCAGCTAACCAAACTTTAATCTCTTTGTTCTCACAAATTTCATCAATGAGGCTAGTGTGGAGAGTCAGAACTTGGTTCAGGTTGAAAATGGCTCCAGTAAAATCACTATTTTCCTTACAAATGGTGGCGAGTATTTTAAGGACGTTAGTTTTAGTGATGATGCACCGATGGATCTTTACTAAGTCTCTAGGCTCTTTTTGATTAAAGGCTTCTAGGGATCTGTTATAATATTCAATGGCGCTGCTGAAGCGCTTCTGAATCTCCTCAATTTCCCCCATTAAAGTCAGACTATCGCCCATTTTGTCAATAGCATCGTGAAAAAAGATGGCGTTATCCTTGTCGGTTTTAAAATATTTGATGGCCTGTTCAAAATGTCCTATACTAAGCTGGAGTTGCTTTTTTGCTTCTTCATAGTTACCTAATTTGAAATAACAAAAGCCTAATAGGAAATAGGCTTGTCCAATGTCGGTTCGCAAATGTTCGTATATGTACTCTTGCTTCAAAAACGTATGGTATTGGTGATACTCATACATCTTTCTTTGAAGAGCGTCGGTAAATTGGTTGCTGGCCTCATTAAAGTCACCTCTTTCTACAAGAGCATATCCTAATTCTAGATGGGCTCTAGCGATTAAACCGGTACAGGTGACGATTTTAAGATTTGAATTGGGAACTTGTCCATAATATTCTCTACTAAACTCAAAATCATCGATGGCTTCGAGATAGTTTTTTGCCGCAAAGATTTTCCTCGCCTGAACGAAAAAATTGTTCAGCAGAGGCTTTATCTCTTTCTAATTGGGTTGTTTCCGTTGTGGATCCTAAATTTTCTCTGGCAATATTTTGAATGTCGGGGTTAGCAGGTGAGGTGGCTGCACTTACTTGAGTAAGAGCGGCAGACGGGGGAGTAAGAGGGGGGAGCGTACTTTGTGCAACTGTGGTGATATCCCCTTGCTCACGTTCAAAATGGGCCCTTTTACTTGGTGACCCTGAAGGTAAGGGGGAGAGGTCTGGATGGGGTCTTTTTGTAGAACTGTGAAAAAGTGAAGAAGATGCCATAGCTACAATTATATATATAAAATGTTTAAATTAAAAGTTTTGTTTAAAAAAAATCTATAAGGCGAAAACAGTCGAAACTAACTTATATTGGTACCGGGTTTTGCGCAACAAGTCTTTAATCATTTGGTTCTTTACTACTAGCCCTCTATTTTTTAGGAAGGTAAAAGCTGAAGATAAAGGTTAACAACATCATTGATCAACTCTTGCACTTGTGGGTCATCGACCGGCTTGGCCTTGGCAACGAGATCGAGTGCAATAATCTGGTGTTGAAACATAGTTTGAAGAGCCTCTTTCTTTTGCTGATTCCAATAAGCATCTTCTAATTGAGTATATTGTATATCCATTGCTAAGTTCCCCTCTTTTCCGAAAGGATTTCTTTCTTCGAAGACGAAGTGTGGATATTTTTCCAAGTGTTCCCTGTGTTGATCTCTTCGGAAGTTGACTGCTTCCACATCTCTTTCTAACCCTATTTCAATGTCTTCTGATTTAGTAAGATGGAATTGAGCAAGTTTGATTTGTGATTTAGCAAGTTCGCCCGAGGTTATTATTACAATAGGAGACTCCAATCCAAAAACGTGTTTTCTATATATGAGAGCCTTCTTAAAGTGTTCAATAGAAGATGAAAATTCCTTAGTTTCTGCAAGGGCATAACCTAAACAGAAATGAATACTACCAAACCAGGTTCTATATTTTTTCGGATTATGCCTATATGCTTCACTTAAGGACTTCGCAATTGAGAATTCCTTTTTAAAATGTTCGATAGCTTGGCTAAATTCACCTTTATGTACAGATATTTTACCCAGCTCATAACAGGTTTCCGCAAGCGATATTTGGCATTTAATGATTTTATCTGGATGAGTTGGTTGTTCTTTTATCATTAGAGCAAGCGCTTTTTGGTAGCACTCATTGGACTTTCCAAAGTTTTTGTTTTTCACGTTTAAAGAGCCCAAACTTTCTAGGATGTTACAGAGTAAATGATCGGTTTTTTGGAGGAGAGTAACAGAATCTATATCCATTTGATCGGGTTGAATCTTGATAGACTCCAGAAGAGTAATCGCCTGTTCATAATGATGTTCTATATCATCAGAAAGGGCAAGTTCATCCCCTTTTCCTTTATGAGAGAGGGCAAGTTCGAACTTTGTCATTTGGACATTATACTCCTCCACTCCAAATAGAGTTGTTCTTAAACTCAGTGCCTTTTCAAAGTGCTCAATAGATTTAGAGAAGTTCTTAGTTTTATAGTAGATAAGAGCTAAATCGTTGTGTAGATCAGCGATCCAGACCTCATCCTCTCCGATCTCACCCTTTTCATCCATGATGCTAGTGATGGTTGTCAGAGCTTGGTTGAGGTGAAAATTGGCATTGGTAGAGTCCCCATTATTGTTACAAATATCACTTTGCTTTACGTGGGCGCTACTTTTATCTCTCTTGCACTTATTGATCGTTATTAAGTTTATCGGATCTTTTTGATATAAAACCTCAAGTGATTTGTTATAACAATCAATGGCTTTAATATAATTCTCTTTATTTGCTTCGACTTCACCCATTAAACTCAGGGTATTGCCAAATCCCTCCATAGCATCTTGGAGAAAGGGGCTGCTTTTGTCCTTTTCAAAATGGTTGATGGCTTCATCAAAATGGCCTAAGCCGATCTTGAGTTGCTGTTGTGCTTTTTCATATTCACCTAAATGGAAATGGCATAAGCCTATTTGTAGACGGATATGCCCAATATCGATTCGCAATGCTTCGTATTCGTAATCTTTACTGAAAAATGTTTGGTATTGCATATATTCGAGCATCTTATTTTGAAGAGCATCAGTAAATTCGAGGATAGCCTCCATATAGTCGCCACTTTCTACAAAAGATTTAGCAACTTCTAGATAGGCACCAGCAATTAAACCACTACAGGTTACGATTTCTAAATTTGAATCGGGGACTTGTCCATAATATTCTCTGCTAAATCCAAAATCGTCTATGGCATCGAGATAATTTCCTGCTGCAAGATTTTCCTTTCCTGAAAGAAAAAAACTTTTTGCAGTGGTTTTGTTTCTTTCTAGGAGAGCGGCTGTTTGTGTTGGTAGTGCTAAATTTTCTTGGGCCACATGTTGGATAGTAGGGTTTTGAGATATGGGTACTGCACGTATTCTAGTACCAGAGGCAGAAGGGGAAGAAGGTAAAGGGAACAATCCTTGAGCTACTGATCTGATATCCCCTTGATCCAAACTTATACTTGTTAATTTGCTTGGTGACTCTGAAGGTGAGTGGGATAAGTTTGAATAAGGCCTTTTTGGAGAGCCGTTATTAAGTGGAGAAGATGCCATAGTAATGATTATATATATAATTATTGTTAAAATAAATATTTATGTTTAGTAGTGTCGCAATTAACCTGTTAATTACATCGGTCAATACTTTGTTTCTATTTAAGCAGCTAAGTTCTGCGCAACAAGTCTAAGCATTTCTTGAACTTGAGGATCCTCGATTGGCTTAACGAGAGCAAGCATCTCAAGAGCGCGAATCCTATGTTGGCCGACTTTAAGCTTAGTGCTTTGAAAAGCAGCCCTATTGTGTTCGCTTATCAACCTGTTAAAATTTCTCACTCTTTCCTCATTTTGTTTGGCTATAAGAGGTCTTCTTTCTTTGTGGAGGATATGTCTATTATTTTTAATACGTTGCAAACGTTGATCACTTTCCCTTATTGCACTTTGACGACTGCTTTCGTAAATGGCTATTAAACTTTTTGCTTGAGCAGCATGGAATTCGGCAACTTTGAGCATAGTATCTTTAATAATTTGCTCTTCTAATCCGAAAATATTTTTCCTTAAAACTAGCACCTGCTCAAAGTATTCAATAGCATGGGGAAAGTCCTTAGTTCTAGAAAAGGCATATCCTAGTGCTTCGTGGATATCTGCAACCCAGATGCTAATCTCTCTGTTCTGGCCAAGGAGGTTGCTTAAGAAGGTTGCGATCGAAAGTTCTTCCTTCAAGTATGTAATACCTCTAAAATAATCGTTATTTTCAAAACACCTGTTAGCTAACTTGAAATAGGTATGTTTCAAAAATTGAGAGCATTTATTGATTTGATTAGGATCGTAAGGTTGTTTATCAGTTAACACCTCCAGTGCGTTTTTAGAGCGGACGAGGGCTTGGTCAAAGTCCCCGTTTTCTAAGAGAACATAGGTATTATTGCAGAGGACTTCAGCCAGCAACACTTTACTTTTGTTTAGAGAAGCGGCGGATTCTTCAGATCCATTTGACATTTCGAATAACTTATGTCGCAAAACCAAAGCTTTCTCGAGGTGCTTAACAGACTCCAAAAAATCATCTTTTCTACCGTAGGCTATTCCCAATTTTTGATAAATATTGGCTATATTGATCAAATTTTCTTTTGTCTCGCCAGTTTCATCACATAAATTACGAATAAGTGAATGTAATCGTTCGGTGTGGTGAATGAGCCCAGAAATGTCATGATTTTTCTCACAAATATTTGCCAATTCCACATGAGCGTCTGTTATTGATAATAGACAAGCGCTGAGTCGTCTAGGGTCCGCTGGGTCTCTTTCATTTTCTATCTTCAATGCTTTTTCATATTGTTCAAGAGTCTGTTTGAAATTTCGCTGCTTTAAGAACCAGTCACCTATTCTTAGGTGAGTGTTGCTAATTGCAACCCTGGCTACATCGATGTTGTGCAGGTTGCCTTCAGGGGTATTTAGAAGAAGGGTAAGCGCTTCTTCTAAATGTCCCAATGCTTTGTTGAAATGATGGAATGCCTCTTCAAAGGATTCTAGCTCTAAATGACAGACGCCTAATTGATGATAAATAAGGCCAATATATTCCCGTAAGTTGCCGTCTGGATAGTCTTCAGGATGGAGATAGGCGATGGATTGTTGGTATTCAAGTGTTTTGAATTCAAGAGACTTTGTGTATTTGATGATTGCCTCTTGGTAGTTTTCTCCATTTAAGAAGTTGTGCGCAATGCTTAAATAGATTTCTGATATATAACTGTTGCAGGCTATTATTTGGTTGTCTGTATCTGTAAGTTGCTGATAATAATTTCTACATTCTAATAAACAGCGGATGGCAGCTTCCTCGTTTTGTGAATCAAGGTTTTCATTTGCTAAACGAAAAAAATGTTCTGCAGCGTTTAGGGTCCTTTCGAATTGGTTGTCTGAAAAAGGCGATAAATTTTCTTCTGTAACATCTTGAATGTCTGTATTTTGGAGAGGAGATGATGTAGTTGCTTTTGGAAGATCAATTCTTGTTGGTTGATTGCCTAGATTGGCCATTCTTTCTTGCCCTAAAGCGGTGATATTATCTGCTAACGTGCCATAACGTGGACGTTTATTTGGAGATCGAGAAGGGGAAGTGGCTAATTGCTCCTTAATTGGGGAGCCGTTAGGAATAGATGGAAAAGACATGATACTATTATATAGTTTATGTTTTATTTTTAATTAAAATTATTATAAATAAAGTGGATTTTTTTGTTAATTATTATTTTGGGAGTTTTTGGGGGCAGAATGCCTGCTTGCCTATGTTTTAAAATAGAGGTAAGCAGGCGTTTCACATTTCAAATGCCTTTAAAAACTCTAAAATCTAATAAGAACACTGCCGCCAGCATAGAAGCTGCCTTCAGACTTAAGGTCTGTTAGCACATCTCCATATGTGTTGGAGACTTGCAAGTCTCCTTTAAACATGTAACCTGCATGGGCATTGATACTTAAAAAAGGCCCCATCGTATAGGTGATACCTAATTCTTCTCCAGCATTTCGATACTCTAAAATCCCTGATGGGATGATGTCTTCTTCTTTTAATCGGTGTCTTGAATTAATAAACCGGGTTGTTAAAGCAATGGCAAGGGGTTTAATAGGTCGATAGATGAAAGAGATATTAACTGGATAAACAGCATGGATTTCCCACTGTTCATTGATGTTCCATTCAAAACCAAGAACTGGCCAAAACTTGTCTTGGCGGAGGCCAGAGCGGCCAATAAAGCCGACTGAGGTTGTGAAGCAAGGAAGGTAGGCATAGGTTGCCCAACCGCCATAAAAATAGAGATAGCATCTTTTCCAGCCTAAATCTAAGTCAGCATTGAATTGAAACTCTCCTTGGTAGGTCCATTCCCCATCAAAAATTTTGCTTCCTAATGTGACATACGCGTTTTGGAAGTCAGTTCGATCAAAAAGAGAAACATTTTCTAGCGTGATCCAAGTTTTTTGATAACCTGCTGCTACAGAATACATCCCGCTACCACAAGGAAAAACATAACCTGCCCTTGCATCTGTTTCGGCATATCCCAGTCGCTCTGTTGTGGCCCGAGCGACTTGCAAAGTAGAAGGTTGGATCCAATCGCCCCGTCCATCCACTTGGAAAAAAGCCGGTGTAACAAAAGGGGGCTCTAGTGGGGTTTCTAGCACATCATTAAATGAAGGGGTGTCATCCAAGGCTGGCAAGTTTGCTGCCATCAAGGGGAGTGTTAAAATAGAGAAAAGAGAGGTCCAGAATTTCATATTATGTCCAATAGGGAAAACTTTTAACCAGAGAGTATAGAGGAGAATGGTCCTGAAAAACCAGATCTTTTAGTAAGCCTCCTCGCCGATCGTCGAGGAATACTAGAGAGAGAATGGTTCAATAATTTTCTAGCTCTTTCCTGAAGGCTATTCCTTCTCCCACTTTTTGTGAGGCGCGGACCCAAACAAAGGTAAAAAATAGGGCAAGGATACCAGCAGGCCAACTGCTTTTTGCAAGAGAGCCGCAAACCGCAATCAGGGTGATGCTCAGAAGAGAAGAGGCCCCCCTTCCAAACCTAGAACCAATCCCATCGATGATCAATTTTCCCTTCACTTGCGCTTCGGGGGGGAGGGCCATAAAGGCAAGCTCTTTTGAAGAATCTGAGAAGGCATATTTTGCCGACCGGCAGAGGCAATAATGGAGACTGCCAAAGAAGATCAGAATCTCAAGAGGTGAAAATCCTGCAAAAGAAAAAGGGAAACAGAGTGCTCCAAAGAAGCCAAAGCCTGTTACTAGAGCGCAAAGAGGCGTCACTAAAGCTGCTACAACCCATTTAGACCGTTGCAAAGTTGCTGGAGCGATGATAATCGATCCCAATGCAGTTAACACTCCGCACCAGAGGTTTAGCTGGCCCATATAGTTAAAATAATCTGCAGGTTGGGGGTAGAAGACTTTTAGTTTATCGAGAAAGAAAAGTTCGCCAAGGCAATAAGCAATATACTCAGCCCAAACCGTAGCCCCTAAGTACCAAAGATGGGGCGATTTTCTAAAGTAGTTCCACGCAGAGCCAAGGGTTAGGGGCTCGCTTTTTCCTTTCTCTTCAGATGGTTCTCTGCCCTCTAAGCATTTGACCAGTTTTGAAAATAGTAAAAGGGCTGCCACTCCAATGACAAAAAGATTCAGGGTCATTGCAATCAGAACATGCTGCCAGTGGTCAGAAGCGAGGGGATAGAGAGCCCAAATATTTTTGGAAGTGCAAAGTGTCGTGAGGGGACCTGCAAGGACAGCACCGATGCTGCCGCCCAGCATTAATGGGGGGTAAAACCTTTTGGCTTCATGGAGCAACAGGTGTCGATTGAGAAATCCCCAAAATAAAACACTTAACAGGATCACTTTCCACAATTCGGAGGCTACAAAGAATAGAAGGGAAGGGATGTGTTGCAGGAAGGGGGTCGTTTCAAAGAAATGTAGGGGGTGTATTACAAAGCAGTAAAAGAGAAAAAAGGTGAGGAAGGCGATGGTGGTGGTATAGAAAACAGAGGCGATCGAGTACCGTTTCAGCAGCTTGGTCAGACCCCAAGTCATCAAGATCGCTGCAGGGAGAGTTCCAAAAAGCTCAAACCAAGGGATCAGGCTGGCACTGCCAGCTTTGTCGACCACAACGACCGCATTTCTTGCGCTTCTAAGTACGGTGTAGTTGATGTTGATCAGACAGGTGATCAAAAACATGAGAGAAACAGGAACCCATTCACCACTTCTAATGGGCAATAGCCACTCTTTTAGTTTTTGCATCGCATCATCTCAATTTCCGAGAAGGAAAGTTTACCCGAAATGGGAGAATCACACAAAGAACAGGGGCAAGAGAGGGTAGGCAAATCAAAAAAAATAACAGGATGATCAGGCATACGCATCAACCTAAGCCTAGAGGTAGATGCTAAGCTAATTAACCACAAATAGATGGAATAAAAAAAGAGTAGAATATCAGAGTCGATTATTCTAGAAGGGGCAATTCAAAATCCTCTCTCTGTGCTCTCTGTGAGCTCTGTGGTAAAAAATAAAAAAAAGATCACCACAGAGCTCACAGAGAGCACAGAGAGTAATCTTGGGCCTTTCTTCGAAGATTTAAGCCGTTTTTGACTAAATTGATTTCTAAACAGTTCTTTGTAAGTAATTTGCTTTTAACAGATTGTTGAGAAATTGGTGTTCCTTAAGTTGATGCGTATGCCTGTTCATCCTGTTTTTTTCTTTATTCCTTTAGATAGTGTATGCCTGCCTATCCCGTTATTTTTGTATGAGTTTCTGTTGCAAGCAAATCTAGCAAGGCTTCTCCAATTTCGGCCCCTTTGCCCATTCTGGCCAATGCCTGTTCTTCTGTGTAGGTTGTTAGGACACCGAAAAGAACGGGTAATGATTCATCCAAAGCAACACGCTGCAGCGCATGGGCCACAGAATCAGAAATGTATTCGAAATGGGCCGTTTCTCCTTTGATTACGCAGCCAAAGGTGACAATCGCATCGAAGCATCCTTGTCGGGCCATTTTTTGTGCAAAAAAGGGAATTTCAAAAGCGCCGGGCACAAAGACCACCTCGATTTGCTCTTCTTTCCACCCATTAGCAAGCATAGTGAATATGAAGGAATCAAGCAGTCCATTTGTTACTTCTGGGTTGAATCGACTGACAATAACGGCAACTTTAGACAAATGCATGGCCTAGTTTATCTCTTTTTGTAGCTAAGTACTGTTCATTTTCTTTGGTGATAGGTGAGATGAGCGGTATTCTCTCTGTCACTTCGATTCCAAAACGGTTCAAACTTTCTTCTTTTCTCGGGTTGTTAGTCAGAAGCCTAACGCTTGTCACTCCGAGTGCATCCAAAATTTGAGCAGCTATATGGTAATTGCGTCCATCGGCAGGAAATCCTAAGTGAAGATTGGCATCAACCGTGTCATGCCCGGCATCCTGTAAGCTATAGGCAGCAATCTTGTTCGCAATACCAATGCCTCTTCCTTCTTGTCCGCGTAAATAAATGATCAATCCAGCTTCTTCCTTTTGGATCATCTCTTGCGCAGACTCTAGTTGTATTCCGCAATCACATCTCAACGAACCAAACACGTCGCCAGTCAAACATTCCGAGTGGATTCGGAGGAGGGGAGAAGTCTCTGTTGATAAGTTACCTCTAATCAAAGCTAAGTGTTCGATCCCATCAAGTTTGGATCGGAAAGCGACAACCTGAAACAGGCCTGACTTTGTAGGTAAACGGGCTTTAGATATAATTTCAACCCATTTTTCAGTAGATAGCCTGTAATGGATCAACTCGTCGATCGACACCATCGGTATGCTAAAACGGTGGGCAAAAGCGGTTAGCTCTTCCCCTTTTGCCACAGTTCCATCGTCGTTCATTACCTCTGCAAGGACGCCGCCTTCTTTTAATCCGGCTAAGATGGATAGGTCGAGTGCAGCTTCTGTGTGGCCTGGACGTTGAACAACGCCCCCTTGCGTTGCCCTCAGAGGGAAGATGTGCCCAGGACGTCTGAAGTCGCTTGGTTTTGTCTCTGGGTCTACAAGCGCCGTAAGGGTATGGGCTCTATCGCTGCTAGAAATGCCTGTTGTGGTCTTGAATTTGTGGTCGACAGAGACTGTAAAAGCTGTTTTAAACCGATCCGTATTGTTGTGCACCATCTGCTCGATGCCCAATTCTTGAAGCCTGGAGGAACTTAACGAGGCGCAGATGATGCCGCTGGTGTGGCGTATCATGAAACCCAATTTTTCAGGAGTCGCCTTTTCGGCTGCCAGTATGAGATCTCCCTCATTCTCCCGGTCTAAATGGTCGACGACAATGACAAAATCGCCCCGTCGGATGGCATCAATGGCTGTTCTTACTCTATCCATGGTGTAACTTCCTGATCATTTTTGCAAACATATCAGACTCTAGGTTTACGCTGTCGCCAACCTTTTTAGACCCCAAAGTGGTTTCGGTGGATGTGTGTGGTATTAAGGAAAAAGAAAAGAAGCTGTTGTTAACCTCAATCACAGTTAGACTGACCCCATCAACGGCAATCGAACCTTTTTCAACTAAAAGCTCAGTCACCTTTTTCGGGGCACTGACCTCAACAAGCCAGCCCCCACCCGGAATAGCTTCCATTTTAGCAACGGTTCCTGTGGCATCCACATGACCAGTGACTAAATGGCCGCTGATCCCCTTCTGCAAAGTTAATACCCGTTCTAGATTAACTCTCGATCCCACTTTCAATTGTTTTAACGTAGATTTTTCTAAAGTTTCTGGGATGAGGTCAAATACAACTTTATTCCCTTCGATTTTTCTGCAGGTCAGGCAGCAGCCGTCTACTGCAATCGACTCTCCCAAAGCCAGCTCAGCAAAAGGGACAATTATCTCAATAGAACGGATTTCACCCCGATCCTCTACCACAACTACATGGCCAACAGCCTCTACAATTCCTGAAAACATTATAGGGATGATGCCCTATTTCCTTCTTATTTGAGAAGTTACCTTCCATTCATGAAGAGCTGTCTCTTGTCGATTGGAAATTTCGCTCGTTTGATTGACTTTAAAAAGTCTTAATAAATTTCAAGCTTCAGAATATCAGTGCATTAGACAGTTTTATGACACTCCAAATCTTTCAATTTGATTAATATAATTAGGTCATTCTGAAGGTATGACAGAGGTTGGTTTTGATCATATACCCTTAGGGCCGGAGCCTGGACGCCTTGGTTGGTCTACACCGGCTGAGAACAAAGGGACTTGGCATGGGGAGACTGTAAAAGAGATGATAGCCTCCGACCTTGGCCAAATTGGACATATTGATGTTGTCCCAAGTCAGGTGGCTAATCTTTTAAGAGAAAGTCCAAGTCCGCATGTAATACCTGGGATAAGGTTTTTTGCTGCTCTTTTTCTTGCGAGGCAAGAGGGAGGTTATGAAGATGAACATATCAAGGTATGGGAACACACAGCTACTAAGGTTACAATAGTTTTTAAAGAGACCTTTGTTTCAATTGGACGTGGAAAAGCCGGGAAGGTTGAAAGAGGAGAGGTCGAAGTTCTCCAACTAGAGCAAACGAACAAACACAAAACAACGCAACTGGTTAGGAAGATCTCACACAGCGACGAGCAATTTGATAAGCTTATACAGGGAAACAAGCTTGTTCAGCTTCTCCTTGATAAGTATGGCAACGGAAAGGAGCTCGAGGGGCTGGTTAAGCCGTTTGAGTCGATCGATGCAAAGAGTCGAACTGCCTATGGGGCCGCTTATGCAGGGCATCTAGCACATTGGGAAGAGACGATCGATCCTCCGCCAACACGAAAGGAAATTTTAGAAGGTTTTTTATCTTCCCTTAAAGGGCTAGAGGTGCTGCAAAAAGAGAGTGTTGTCCACATTGACTTAAAGATTCAAAATTTTTTAGCTAAGATGGGGGTTAAGCCCTGTTTTGTTATTGCCGACTTTGATGGGGTCTTTAACCTCCCACGGACAGGTGATACAAGGTCACATGAAGAGCTTCTAGCTCATTTCGACAGAGCTCTAAATGATGTGAATGGAAAACCCTATGACCCCGAATTTACCCCTCAATACACCTCTCAAGCGGAAGTTGAGAAATTGTCGTCAATATTTGATGCCTTGCGGAAAAGGAATCCTCCACCTTCACGTGATGAAATCATCCAACTTTCAGAGCAAGCTGCGTCTATCGTAAAACAGATACAAATCTTCCAGATGGGATGTTTGATTGCTGAAATGGTCACCGGTGGCAGTGTCGACATGTTTTGGGAAGAAGAAAAAGAGAACAGCAAATTCGAATTTCCTATACCTGATTCTATACGTGAATATATCGACACGGTAATTCCTGAAGGGCAAAACTTGACTTTGTCCAATTTGTTAGTAGAAATGACCAGCGAAAATCCCAAGGCGCGTCCTTCATTGCAAGAAGTTCAGCAAAGGTTGGCAAATATCATCCAAGCCATGTAATAGAAGCGCATACGCATCAACTTAAGGAACATCAATTTCTCAACAATCTGTTAAAAGCAAATTACTTACAAAGAACCGTTTAGAAAACAATTTAGTCAAAAACGGCTTAAATCTTCGAAGAAAGGCCCAAGATTACTCTCTGTGCTCTCCGTGAGCTCTGTGGTGATCTTTTTTTTATTTTTTACCACAGAGCTCACAGAGAGCACAGAGAGAGGATTTTGAATTGCCCCTTCTAGAATAATCGACTCTGATATTCTACTCTTTTTTTATTCCATCTATTTGTGGTTAATTAGCTTAGCATCTACCTCTAGGCTTAGGTTGATGCGTATGGGATGAGTAGGATGGAATGGATAGCCTTCGGCTATTAAAGAAGTTAGACCTCAATGATCCTAATTTGCAAGTCTGGAACAATTGCTTTGACAATGTGAATAGATTAGGAGCTGCAAACTTTGCAATTTCTCTTGAGAATGATCCCGGTATACTTAAAGAAATGATGGTCAATCCTAATAAAATCGTTTTATTCAAAGAGTGCTTTTGGCTATTTCCAGCGGAGATCTTGAATGAGTTTTAAGACTTGGTCCTGAGATTCTTGTAATTTAGCTGTTCTCATCAGAGAGTTCGCTGCATTAGTGATCGTCAGACGAGCTTGATCTCGCAGACTCTCAAAATTTTTATCCCCTTTATTTTGGGCTAAATAGGCTTTGGATTCTCTTTCAAGTTGTATACCCCTCTCAAGAATTGTTCTGGGGTCTATTTCTTTTAACAATCCTTCATACCCTTTTTTGATACTGCTTAATCCTGGGGACTTTAAAGTAGATGCGCTCAAGTTTTTTGAAACCATAGCAATAGAGCTGATAGCCTCTTTCTGCTTGCGAATCTCACCTAAAAGGCTTTTGGTTAATCTTTCTCGTATAGCGGCTCCATGGTTTAATGTGCTCTTTAAAGTTTGAGCAAGATCTGGGTTGCTCTCCCTTAACCGGGTGATTTCATCTTCTAAAGCTTTCTGGTCGACTTTGAGAATATCTTTTTCAAGTGCTAGTAAGTCATTGTAAGTTTTCACTCCGGCTAGCCTCCCCTCAAAAGCTTTGACTTCAGCTCCTATCGATGCCTCGGAAAGTTGAGAGAAAACTTTTAGATCATCGACAAGGGTTTGATAGGTGGAGATAAGGGAATCCACCCCTTTGATTCCTAAAGTCTTTTGAATTGCTTGTAGGAGTGGCAAATCATTCTTCAGCATTCCATTGGCCTTTGAATACCAACTACCAGGTGATTGCTTGTTTTTGAGTTCCGTTAGACTTGTTTTGAAATCATCAACAATGTGTTGGCTTAATCTATCTAGGGCCTTTAGATGGATAGCCTGTTCTAATGGATTCTCAAAAATTTTATCAGGGGCGATCTCATGAATAGATCGATTGTTTCTCCAATCTGCAGCTTTTGCATCGGAAAATAAAGTGACAAATGGATCAGTCAAAGATCCTTCTTCTTCTTCGAGAAGCTTTTCTACCGTTGGCAGGGCAGTAGCTAATAGATGGGTCTCTTCTGAAGGAGGAAGTTCTGCTAGACGATTGGCCTCTCTGAGTATTTCAGCCTTCTTATTAGGAAAAAATTCTAGGATCAACTCTCTTTCCGCATCACTCAATGTTTTTAACTGTTCCCAAAATCGTTTGTCGATGGGAGTGGCTAGTTGCATGAGCTGTTTCCACTGATCTAAGCTTGACTCAGGGATTCCAACTTTTGAGAGTTTGCGATACTCGATCGCTGTTTGCCAGGAAGGGAGTTTTATAAGTCTAGCTTCAATGAGGGGGTATTTATGGATTGCTAATTCTACAGAATCAAGGGTGTGGGGAAAATTTTTAAACTGACTGATTAAACTTTCGAGGAACAGGTCATCTTCTTGAGCGAGGGCAGCGCCGAGCTCATCGACAATGGTGTCTATAGTAGTATCCCTCCCTATTTGAATGTCAGAGGGTTTAAGTTGACTTTTTGCCTCTTTTCTAAAATCGGCTAACCTTACATCGTCAATCGTTTGAGGGCTTTTACCTTCTTGAAGCAACAACTCTGCCTGTTCCGCCTTACTTAATTTAAGGTAAGGATTTTCCCCTTCAGCATAGCCAATATGAAAAGTTAGTCGATTCAGGCACAGCGCGGAGAGGTCGAAAATCACTCCTCCTCCACCCTTCTTAGAAGATATTTGCTTTCGAAGCTCCGTTATTGACTCTAGATGGCTTTTTAGATGTTCAATTGTCTCATTTGGATTGGAGAGGGCTTTTTCAGCCGCTTCTATAGCATGCGCGAGTTGCTTTTGACCTTTTGAAGGGGAAACAAGTTTTGCGGCGATAAAAAGGAGCCGTGTGATAATTTTGCCCACCCAAATTTCGCTTCTCTTTGGTTCCAAATCTAGTTGAAAACCTTCTAAAGCTTTTATTTCTCTAATAAGCTCTTTTGCTGAAGTTAGAAGTTCCGCTCTCTCTGTACTTTCTGAAGAACCAATGGCTTGAATTACGCTGGTGTTAATTTTTTTAGCTTGCTCAATTTGCTGCTTTATTTTTTCGATGTCGCGTGCTTTGCCGGCCTCTTTAAGCTGATGGATTTGCAGTTCAACCTCCCTTTTTAGGGGGGGTTGGAAGTCACCGGATACTCTAGAAGTAGATATGTCAGACATAACTTTTACCTCATTTCCAGGTTAGTGAGCTCAAATCAAGAGGTTATTAAGAGGGTTAAAGGAGTTAAAAATCCCCATTAAACCATTGAATATCAAAGAGAAGGTAAGGGTAAAAGGTGCTTAACTTTTTCGGCAAAGTGGGCATCTTGGGTCCACTCTTCGACAGGGGGAATGACCTGAAAGGTCCAATTGAAGGGGGAGATGGTGCCTGGGATGTTGATCCGCTCTTGTGAAGGATTCTCAAACGACCATTTAGGTTCTAAATCGAGATATTCTTGAAGGGGATTGACGTGGTACTGGCTCGATGTGTGATGGCTGAGTTTAAGGATCATTTCCCGCATATGTAGCGAAACCTTTTCATGGTAGGGAATACCAAAGGTGTGGGCAAAAAGTTTGGCGTCATGAGGAAATTGTTCCCACCACTCAGCCAGTGACTCCGAATCGTGGGTGCTTAAACTTGTCATGCTGATGGTGTCGTAATCATCGGCTAAAATAAAGGGGTGCCCCTCGTAGTAATAGCGTCTTTCCCAGCGCATGATCCGGACACCGGGAACGTTTAGTTGATGCATCACAGAACGTACTTCAGGAGGGATGATCCCTAAATCTTCTCCCATCATTTTCATGTGAGTGTGGTCGATCATCCAGCGGATTAGATATTCGCCTTGCTTCAAAGCTTCTTGGAAGTCTCCTGGGACAAAATGTCCCTCTCTTGGGGTTTTCCCATCAGGGATATACCAGAGACGAAAAAATCCGATGATATGGTCGATCCGAAATAGGCTAAAATAACGTTGTGCCGCTGCGAGCCTTTCAGTGAAAATAGGGTAGTTGGCTTTGTGGATCTCTGGCCAGTTAATGGGGGGGAATCCCCACGATTGCCCCTCTGCATTATAATAATCGGGTGGCACACCAACAGTCGCCCCCTCTACAAAGAGGTGCTTATATTCATAGTATTTAACGCTATCTCTGGAAAGGAGAAGAGGGCTGTCGCCCATCAATAAGATCCCTTTTTCCTTTGCAGCATCAGCCACTTTTTTTAACTGCTGATGAAGGAGATATTGGACAAGAATGTGGTGCCGGATCTCCTCTTCTGCTACCTCAAAGCTTGTCCAGTCCCACCAGGGCTTATTTTCATTTTTCTCTTTCAGCGCGACATATTTGCCATAAGGATAGATCCACGGGGTCGATTCTAGAAATTCGGTGTAGGCTTCTTCATGGCGCAAGGCATGTTCGTGGGTGAGGATATACCTTTTAATCCAAGCCAGCTTGGCCTCTCTGATTTGTCCATAGTTAAATCTTGGGGACTTTTCAAATTTTGGTAACTCTTCTTTTCTATTGGGAAGGGCATGAAGAGAAAGAAGTATCGGGTGTATGGCAGTTGTTGAAATGGCACTGTAGGGGCTTGAATCGGCTCCAGAATCGGTCAAGGGGAGGAGCTGTAGAGTGTCGAACCCTACCTGTTTCATCCAGTCAAGAATGGGCAATAAATCAAGGATTTCGCCGTTCCCACAGCTATCTTTAGAGTGTAAACAGGTGATAGGAAGGGCAATCCCGTGCCGGTTAGGAAGCAAGACCGAACATCCCAGATGACTTTTTAGAGGTGTCTGAAGTATCCAGAGTCGGTATCCTGTTTGCAGCTAAAGAACTGGACCAAAGCCTTGCTTTTTCGATGAACGGCCCGAGGAAGTCGGCCACCTGCTTTGCACTGATATTCTTCATGGGCAAATAGGCATACAGATAGAGATCACCACTTTTTTTCGCATAACCAAAGGTGCCAACACGGAAGTCGAGTGTATGGCCTTTTAAAGTTTGCTCGAGAAAATCTTGTCTAAAACGACCTGGGGGGAGTGTCCCTATTTTACTTCCCAGTAATAGCCTTGATTCATCTCGATCGACTTCCATTTGAACAATCAGTCCGTCAGGATATTGCATGCGACAGACATTGAGGTGATCAGGATGGAGTTTTGTCTCTAAAATTTTGCCTAATTCATCCATCAGGCCATCAAATGGACTTTCCATTAAAAATCATCCTCAGCTTCTTCTTCTTGTTTTGCGATCAGATCATCTAACTCATCTTCTAAAGACTCTAAAGCCCCGATCAGCGCTTTACTGACAGATTCTCTATGGTCTAATGAACGATAAATAAGATTGAATGCCACTTCTCTTACAGCATCCCGTTCTTGAGAGAAGGTGTAAATTTTCGCTATGATTGATTTGTCAATACCAAGTTTAGCTGCACTTTGCAAAATCTTTTCTGGGCTTGGATACCGGTCATCGACAAGGCCCATGAACTGTTTGGCAAGTGCCTCAAAAGTGAGCTCTGAAGGGACTGGAATTTTTTCTTTATCGAGCAGCTTCTTCAAAAGGGGCATCCTTCCTTTGAAAAAATTATAGAGCCCTAAGATGGCTTGTAAGCCGCGAACCTCTTTGAGTAGGTTATGCAACAACCCTTTAGGAATCGAAGGACCTTTCGATTTCAAATCACTTCCCACAGAGTGTAGAAGGTACCTGATGACTTCGCGCAATTTCTTATAGGAGTATTTATTGGCTAGCTCTTCAAATAAGGTTGTTGTTTCTCTTGGTGTACCGGTGATATTCCTGTAAAGATCGCGGAGGCTGGCAGGGGTATCCAGCCCTTCTCGAGAAGCTTCAAGTGCCGCATCTTGGACATTCTTACCTGCTGCAATTTCTCGGCCAAAATATTGATTTAAAGAACGTTTTGCCTCTAAAAGTTCTTCTCTAAGCTCATCCTTACAAGTAGCGAGGAGGAAATCGAGCGCCTCATCCATCAGGCTGACATCTTCAAAATACTTCCGGATTGTTTCTAGGATCTTTTCTGGAGAATCTCCCTTTTTGATTAACTCTCGTAAAAGAAGGAGGACTTTTGTGTCGAGTTCTGGGTTTTTCCGATTGAACTCGTCGGCCATTTTCTCAATCTCTTGGATCGGCAAATTCATCCCTTTTTCTTTGGCAAGTTCAGCCTTTATAGCATCTTTGCTTCGGGATTTAATATCCATTTGACGACCCGGACGAAGAGAGGCTGTTGGGCTAAGTGTCTCTGCTAAAGTGGCTTCTGATTCCGTCTGGGCAAGCTTTTGGGCTGTCTCTGCCTCTTTTGTGGTGGAGGCAGCTTGCATGATCCTCTCCATAGAAGAAGAAACATTAGGAATATCAGCCATACATATCCATTAGCTTATCTGTATCCTTCCTAGAGGTTGAATTTTGATCTCAGGGATAATCTCTTGATAAGAGACGACAGAAATATCAGTAAATTCCATTTCGATCAGTTTTCTCACAAAGCGGCGGACGTCAATAGCGGTCAGGAGAACGGGTGGTTGTCCACCAGGAGGAGGCGGTGTGACAGTGCTTCGCATGGCTTGTAAGATAAGTTGGACAGAATCGGGGTCGAGGGCTAAATAGGAACCTGCCGATGTTTGTTTAATAGCACCCCGGACCATATCCTCGATTTCAGGATCCAGAATGTAAACTGAAAGAACCGATTGCCCTTGAGAGTATTTATAACTGACATAACGCTTGAGAGATGAACGGACATATTCGGTCAAAAGAACTGTATCTTTCTCTGTTTGAGCCCATTCTGCTAAAGCTTCCAAAATAGTCCGTAAGTCTTTCACAGAAACTTGCTCTTGGATCAGTCGCTTGAAGATATCGGTCATTTTTTGGAGAGGGATGAGCCGAGTCACCTCTTTGATCAAGTCAGGATACGATTTTTCCATGAATTCGACCATTGATTTGACTTCTTGGATTCCGACAAATTCATTGGCGTAATGGCGGAAAAAATAGGAGAGGTGAAGAATCATCACTTCTAGCTGGTTCCAGTATCGTATGCCAGCCTTTTTCATCAGCTCTTGGTATTTATCTTCAACCCAGAGAGAGGGCAACCCAAGGGCGTTTTTATAAGTAGTATAGGGGAGGTTGTATCTTTTTAAATTTTCTTCAGATTCATTGGTTAAAAGATGTCCTTTCAAAACTTTCCCTCGGACAATTGGCACTTCATTGAGGTGGATCGAATATTCATCTTCTTCAAGAGAGGGGGAATCGGTCCTGACGTGAACCCCAGGGAATCGGACGCCTAAATCTGAATAGAGGGCCTGCCTCATTTTCGGAATCATCTGGTCAATAAAGCTTGCGCCTCTTTGGCCGTCTTGGATCTCTTTGGTGAGCCAACTACCCGTTTCCAAAATGACTGGCAAAGTGAGTGCATAGCTATCGACGCCACCACCAGAAATGACTTTATGACCCTTAATTGGGGTGTCGACCGTGGCCGATTCCATTGTGGCGCCGCTGCCGGAAGCTCGAGAAGGCCTTTTTTTGCTCTTGAGACCAAAGCGAATAGCCTAAAAGCCCCAGCGCAGATGACAGAATCATGAAAGGAGCAGGAGGGAAGCCAGGAATTGCAGCCATGATCAACAAAATGCCGGCGGATACCATCAACGCTTTTGGTTGGTTCAAAATCTGGCCAGAAATTTCACGGCCTAAGTTCATTTCAGCTTTTTCTGAAGAAACCCGTGTGGTCACAATACCTGCAGTGATGGAAATCAAAAGAGCAGGAATTTGGGAGACAAGACCGTCACCAATGGACAGAAGGGAGTAAACTTGGGCTGCCTGAATGGCCGACATCCCATTCATCGATACCCCAATGATCAGTCCTCCGACAACGTTAATCAGGGTGATGACAATACCTGCAATGGCATCCCCTTTAACGAACTTCATCGCACCGTCCATCGCACCATAAAGCTGGCTTTCTTTCTGAATGAGCAGACGTTTTTCACGGGCTTGGTTGGCATCCATGATACCGGCTCTCATGTCGGCATCGATACTCATCTGCTTACCAGGCATCGCGTCCAAAGTAAAGCGGGCTGCAACCTCAGCGACCCGTTCAGCACCCTTGGTGATGACGATAAACTGAACCAAGGTGATGATTAAAAAGATAACACCTCCAACAACGAAGTTTCCCCCGACGACGAAATTACCGAAGGAGAAAATGATCTCTCCAGCGTTGGCGTGCAGTAGAATCTGACGAGTGGAGGCAATGTTAAGCCCTAATCGATACAGAGTAGTAATCAGAAGCAGAGAGGGGAAGATGGATAGTTGTAGTGCACTATTGATATAGACTGCCACCATCAACAAGGCCATTGAAATGGTGAGGTTAATAGCAATGAGGAAGTCGATGACGTGGGGATTTAGCGGAACAATGATCATGGCCAAAATGGCGATAATGACCAAAATCAGAACAATATCTGCACTTCTCCCAATCCGTTCGTATGAAGCTTCGCCTCCTAGGCGGGCCGTGATTCCGTTGAGTACGTCTCTTATTAAACTCATTTACAATTCAATTCTCCGAGGAGGTGGTAAGATATTCATCATTAAGCGAACGGACCCATCGGATAACTTCAGCAATAGCTTCATACGTATCTTCAGGAACATATTGGTAAATTTCACCCCTTTCCCAAAGGTCTCGTGCTAGGCTCACATTACGCATTACAGGAACATTATACTCCTGAGCTAGTTTTACCACTTGTTCGGCCATTTTGTCTTTCCCCATATACAAAATATAGGGAGCAGCATCGACTGTCTGGTCGTAAGCCAGTACAATTGCCAGGTGGGTAGGGTTAGTGACAACGGCCTGCGCTTTTCTTACGGCACCCGCAGGTCCTTCTTGGTAAGCGATTTCCTGGGCGATTTGTTTCCGCTTACTCTTGATTTGGGGGTCGCCTTCGGTATTTTTATATTCCTGCTTAACCTCAAATTTTTCCATTTTCATTTGTTTTTGGAAGTCTTGGATTTGGTAGATGAAATCCATAACGGCAATCACGATGAAAAGGAACCACAATTTAGCAACAGCTTCAATAAGGAAGTGGTTGAATACAAGCAGCGAGCTTGTGATAGGCATCTTAACTGTTGTGATCAAAACCGGTAAGCTTTTGTAAACAATGTCGTAGACGATGTAGGTAGCAATACCAATTTTTAAGAGGGATTTGATCAGCTCGATCAAGGTTTTCATCTTGAATTTCTGCTTCAAGTTCTCGACAGGGTTGAACTTCTTCATTTCCAGCTTGAAAACTTCAAAGGTGAAAACAGGACCTGTGATGAGGAATGTAACGATAACACCGACAAAAGTGGTAAAGGCAGCTATAGGGATGGAAGCTATGAAAATGAGATAAATCGATTGCAAAAAGCCACTTGCGACCGTCGTGTCCAAATTCCCATTATTGATGGCACCGAACAGCCCTTGTAGGAAGTCACCCACTCGGTGGTACAAGTAATTTGTCAAAACAATAGTAGCGCCAAATGAGGCTAAAAACGTCCATGCCGATGGAAGGTCTTGAGCCTTAGCAACTTGCCCCTTTTTTCGGGCATCTTGCAGCTTCTTTGGTGTCGCTTTCTCGGTTTTTTCGCCCATAGCCTCTCCTACTACCCCATTATCATGATAGCAACCTAAACAGGAAATAATAAAAAGATGCTGTTAAGGGGCGACTAAGCTTGAGTAGGGTAACCGAGGGGGGACTGCAGAGGCCAACTTTGGATAAAGCGAACAAGCGCCTAGAGGCGGACCATCGACCTACGCAGTAGAGCCGAGGTCTTCGTTTTCCCAAATTTGGCTCCCTGCAGCCCCTTCGGGCGTCCAATTATTTACTACCTTCGGCTGTAAAATGGTTTTCTCCTCTTTGATGGGATCACGAAATTCGAGTAAAATGTTGCACGAAATTCGAGTAAAATGTTGCACGAAAGTCGAGTAAATGTTTACATGAAGTTCGAGTGAACAATTACACGAAAGTCGAGTAAACAGTATGTCTTTACCTGCGCCTATTGCAGACTGCCTTAAAAAGAATCCAAAAGATAGCAAAAGCTAACGGTGGTCACATCCTCCGGTCAAAACAATTGAAACGTGAAGATAGGGAACTACTTGTTGGAGCTAAGTGGCTACAAGAAATAATTAAGGGTTGGTATTTACTAGTCAGACCAGATATTTCTCCTGGAGATTCTTCAGCTTGGCACGCAAATTTTTGGGATTTTCTGCGAATTTATTTGACCCATCATTACGGCAACTCTTACTGTTTATCAGCAGAAAGTTCGCTTGATCTCCATACAGGAAAGACTGTCATTCCAAAGCAGGTCATTATCATTTCAGCAAAGGGGGGGGGAGCTCCGGTCGAGCTCCCGTTTGGAACTTCGGTTTATGTTTATTCAGATCCCGATAATCTTCCAAAAGAGAAAATAGAGCTTCACGGTTTACAGGTGATGACTTTGCCCTATGCCCTTTGCAAGGTAACACCAACTTATTTTCTTAAAAGTCCTCAAGAAGCAGAAATCGCACTGAAAATGGTCCGAGCTTCTGCAGAAGTCAGCGAGATTTTATTAAAATATGGCTTTAAAAATGGAGCTGCAAGGCTGATTGGAGCGTATGAATTTCTTGGAAATTTACAAATGGCTGGGGAGATCACACAAGACTTAAGCAGCATGGGGTGGAAGATCAAAGGGGAAAATCCATTCACCATTTCATCCCCGTTGCTCCCATCTGGCCGGCTGACCTCTCCTTATGTGGCCCGCATTCTTTCGCTTTGGGCCGACTACCGTGAAAAAGTGATACCCTATTTTCCGCTAATTGAGGAGAAGAAAAATTCAATTGAAGAGATTGAAGATCTTTACCAGACGGATGCTTATAACTCCTTGTCGATCGAGGGTTATCATGTGGATGATGAGCTAATCGCCCGTGTCCAAAGCAATCGATGGAATCCCGATGGTGACTTAGTCGATCGAAGTGCAAGTGATGTCCTCGCTGCCCGTGGTTACTATGAAGCTTTCCAGGAAGTGAAGAAAAGTTTAAGCCAATTTAGAGAGGGAGTAGATCCTGGAGATGTGGTCGAGAGGGATTTAAAAAGGTGGGTACAAAGCCTCTTTGCCCCTTCAATCAGAGCAGGACTTTTACGGTATGAGGATCTCATCGGCTACCGTAAAGGGCAGGTCTATATCCGTAATTCTCGACATGTTCCGCTGCCTAGGGAAGCTTTGGTTGACTCGATGGAAGCCCTATTTGAGTGTCTAAAAAATGAAAAGCATCCAGCTGTTCGCGCAGTGCTCGGTCACTACATTTTTGTCTTCATCCACCCTTATATGGATGGTAATGGCCGGATTGGGCGGTTTCTGATGAATGCCATGTTTGTTTCAGGAAATTATCCATGGACCGTTATCCGAGTGAAAAATAGAAAGCAGTATCTAGATGCCCTAGAGGAAGCTGGAATTAACAGAGACATTGAGCCTTTTGCCAGATTTATAGCAGGTGAGATGAAGGGCTTCTAAGAGGTAGTTAGATCTTTTATACCAGCATATAAAATGGTTAAAACTACAGCGTATACGCTATAAGTGCCACTTCCTTAGAATTTGAACGGCTGTTCCCAACCTCAAAGGCCTTGCCAGGGGAGACCTCTTGAATTAATAGCGCCCACATCATGTCATTCAATCGAGACTTTGTGCTACACTAGTCGCTATGTCTGGATTATCTTGTGGAATTGTTGGCTTACCTAATGTGGGGAAGTCAACACTGTTTAATGCTCTTACCTCGGGTTCTGCTGAGGCGGCAAATTTTCCTTTTTGCACCATTGAGCCAAATAAAGGGATCGTTCAAGTCCCTGATAAGCGGCTGGCGATCTTAAGTAAGCTATCGGGAAGCTCTGCCTTAGTGCCGGCTACTCTTGAATTTGTCGATATCGCCGGTTTAGTCGAAGGCGCATCGAAGGGCGAGGGGCTGGGCAATCAGTTTTTGGTCCACATCGGCAATACAGACGCCATCATCCATGTCGTCAGGTGCTATGAAAACGATAACGTCGTCCATGTGGCAGGTTCAGTAGACCCGATACGAGACATTGAGATCATCAAAACAGAGTTGATCTTATCCGATTTGCAAAGTGTCGAAAACAGTATCGGTCGGGTAGAAAAACAGGTGAAAACAAGAAAAGAGCTTGTCCCTGTTCTTGATATGTTGAAGAATATCCAGCACACACTGGAAAACAACCTTCCTGTTAGCAGCATCGAGTTTAATCCTGAGCAAGAAGACCTTTTACGTCCTTATCCCTTTTTGACGAAGAAAAAGGTACTTTATGTCGCCAACGTTGGTGAAGAGGACCTTCCAGGCATGACAAATCCTTTAGTTGAAAAGGTGAAAGCCTACGCTGCTAAAGAGGGGAACACGGTCATTCCTATCTGCGCCAAGATTGAAGAGGAAATTGCCCAGCTTCCGAAAGAGGAAAGACCAGAATTTTTAGCCTCTTTGGGCCTTGAGGAATCTGGTCTGGATCGGCTCGTAAAAGCTGCCTTCTCCATGTTAGGATTGATCACCTTTTTAACAACCGGCGAGATTGAAACAAGAGCCTGGACTATCAAGAAAGGGACATCAGCCCATTTAGCTGCTGGAAAGATCCATACAGATATCCAAAAGGGTTTCGTCAGGGCAGAAGTGATCGCCTATGAAGATTTCGTCGATAATAACGGTCGAAATGGAGCCAAAGAGAAGGGAAAACTCCGTTCAGAAGGAAAAGAGTATCTCGTGAAGGATGGGGACGTTATTGTCTTCTTGCACCATTGATGGAACTTTTTATCACCACGCAAGATAAGCTGGAAGAGGTGTTAGCTGCAGAGCTTGAAACTTTAGGCTACCCTGGTGCTGAAATAGGTTTTCGAGGGGTTTATGTTGAGGTCAAAGATATCAAAGATATCTACAAGCTCAATCTCTATCTAGCGACGGCTTCAAGGGTTTTACTTCCCCTAAGAAGGTCCCGCATCCGAGATGACAAAGACCTCTACGAGTTAGCAGCTGACATCGATTGGACAAAGTTTTTAAAGCCCGAAGGAACTTTGTGGATCCATTCTAACGTCAACCACCCGATGTTGCGCCACTCTGTCTATGCTGCACAGGTTGTAAAAGATGCGATTTGCGATCAATTCCGCGAAGAATTTGGTACCCGTCCAAGTGTTGTCAAAGATCAACCAGATCTCTCTTTAAATCTTTTTGTCGATCAAAACGTCGCTATTATCAGCCTGGACACATCAGGTGATCCTCTCCATATGAGAGGGTATAGAGAAGTGGGTGGGGAATCACCTGTCAGTGAAACATTAGCCGCGGCTTCTCTTCGCATGGCAGGCTATACGGGCGAACACATCCTTTTAGATCCGATGGCAGGCTCTGGCACCTTTTTGGTTGAAGCTGCCCTAATAGCCACTAAAACCCCTCCAGGTTGGCTCCGGCGCCGTTTTGGTTTTTTTGCCCATCCCAACTATAACGAGCTAGATTTCCTTCAAATGAAAGCCCAAGCGTTAAAAGGGGTCCTCCCTCTAGAAAAAGATAAGATCTTTGGGATTGAAAAAAGTGCAGCTCAAGCCAAAGTCTGCAGAGACAATCTAAAGATTGCTGGATTTGACGAAATGATCAATGTTATACATGCCGATTTTAGAGATGTTGAGCCGACCATTAAACCAAACTTTGTCATTGCCAATCCCCCCTATGGGGTACGGATGGATGATGAAGCGACGTTGGTCCCCCTCTACCGTTCTTTAGGGGACTTTCTAAAAAGAAAAACGGCTCACCCAGCCACAGGGGCCGTTTTAACAGGCAGTTTACCCCTTTCCAAGGAAATAGGTTTAAAGCCAAAAAGGCGTATTCCTCTGACGACTGGGGGAATCGAAGCCCGTCTACTCCTCTTCGATTTGTTTTCAGGCCCTAGTAAAATAGAGGGCGCGGCTTAAAGACAAGTCCGGTTGACTAAAGGCTTCATAAAATCTTATGGTGGTAATAAAGGTTTCTGAAAAGATAGGGGGGAATCGGAGTCTCCCCATTTTCTGGAAGGATTCTATTTTCTTTGATAAAGATCTCCCAGGTCATTTTTGTTTTTTTGTCTATTTGGATTAATGCGGGTAGATAACTTATTGATTTACCTCGGTTCTTCTTTTTTGTAACAAAGCCTGTTCCAGGACATTCTTTAGATTTCATTAAATAAAACGTTGTGCTCTGTCTTGCTGGATTCTGGAACAAATCTTTTATATTTTCATTTTGTACTTTGCAAAAACCAGCTGATTTTAGAGCTAAAATGTGATCGGCCTCAGATGCCGATAAGTGAAATTTCACATAGTCTTCTTTAGAAAAAATTTCAACCGCTAGTTGTATAGCTCTTTGTGCAAGTTCTACGTTGGCGACCTCTTTTTGAACAAGTTCAGCATGTAATAACTTACCTTTAAAAGAACGATCAGGGAGTTCAGGGCTTTTTTCTGAAAAAAAAGATGTTTCTGCGATGACGTCTATGCTCCAGCATCGCTGGAAAAAAAGCTGGACGATTTGATCAGATTCAAGAGAAATTTCAACTGTCCCTTCCTGCCTCACTTTCCCATAAATTTTGACCTTTTTATCTTTTTCAACTGTTGTGGTGCCAAGAAGAATCTTTTTGGCAAAGTGGGATTCAATATCAAAATAGGGTGTTTCTGAAGTTGACAGAGCATTTGGATCGTTAAGCAGACTAAGAGAATAATAAACCTGATAGGCAATTTTTTTAGCGTGGTATAGATCTTTTTGATGGTCAGATTCCATCTGAAGCCGACGCAAATTCATGACATGTTGATGGAGATCTTTTGCCCCTTCAAATTGCCTATTTAACTCCTCCATTAAACATTTTTGTTTTTCAACAACACGAACAATCTTTTCATAATGGATCTTTGCTTCTTCTCCTGTTTTAATTTCTTGGCGAGTTAAAACCGATTTTAGAATTCCAAAATGATCAAAAATCGCTATTCCATCTAAGTTTGCAATAGCAGCTCTTCTAAGACATTTGATTCTTTCGACAATGTCGTACAGATTTTCTGTGTTTAATTTCGTCCCATAATCGCTCAGCAAAAATTTTCTGGTTGGAGGAGGTGATGTGGGTGTTAGAGCCATAAATCAATACTCGAGGTTAATATAAGGCTTTTTTAGTCAGAAACTTAATTGAATTCAAGCGGATCATTTCATGGAGTAAAATAAAACGAATTTACTTGAAAGGGGGAATTAACCTACAAAACTGAAGGCATGGAAGCACCTTTTGGTTTGCCCATCATGTGGGTCGAGACAGTTAGAAACGCAGGAAATGGCGAGGAGCTTTATGAGCTCTCCAAATTGAAAGGAGAGAGATTTTCCCTTTCCTCAAAGAGTTTTTTTATACTGATAAAATCGAGTCTCTATGGAAAGAGAATCCTAAAACGATTGACGAGCTGCACGCACTTGCCGAAAAATATTGTTTAAAAAAGATGTCTGCGTATGTTTTCAAGGCATTTAAGAACTATTTACAGGAGGGGGTTTAAGCTGGCTTGCTAGTCCAAGCCCTCAAAGAACGATCTTGGCTTTTGGCAGAGGAGCTTTGTCCTTCTTAATCAGAGGCTCAACGGCTCGACATTCCAGTTAGAGGGAAGTGGTCTTAAGATTGTTTTAAGTGGAAGAGCTCCTGAGGAGATTCTCCTCTTTAAGGAACATGTTAAAACTCTCGAAGCAGAAAACGGTGAAAATGTCCCGAAAGAGCTTTTAACAAAAGTCGTCTCACTCAAACTGTCAAGTCCCCATTTCCCAGAACAATTGAAGGAGACTCCACCGAGGCAATTAGAAAAACTCGATCTTTCTAACACTTTGTGGGGATAGGAGTTGGTAGCAGCTTGGGAAGGAGATCTTCCTCAACTTCGGACACTTTTGATGTCTAAAACTCCCCCTATACCACCTGAGGTGTGGCCAGCTTTAGAACAGTTAAAATCTGTTACTGAAATCGACCTCTCTTACCAGCCTGCGCCAACCGCCGTTTTTCAAGATTTGTTACATGCCACTTTCCCCAACTTAGAGAAAGTGACCTTCCAGTGATTTTACTTAGTCTGCAGTGAATAATTGAGACGCAAACAAGTCTTCCAAAGTGTGACCAAGGTTGTAAGCCCCCGATACAAATTTCCGCTTTCTCACCGATAGAGATTTCCGCATAGATGGATTCCTGTGACCAGGAGATAAAAATGGGGGGATTGCTGACCATGTCTGCAAAAGAACTAGAACGATTAGAAGTCTTAAGGAAGCTTGAAGAAGGCCTGTTAAGGCCCAAGGAAGCCGCGACTCAACTGCATTTATCTACGAGGCGGGTAAGGGGCCTGCTAGCCTGCTTAAAGAGCCAAGGTCCTGAGGGTTTAATCTCAAAAAGAAGAGGGCAAAAAAGCAACCATCGACATAGGGAGAGCTTTAGAGAGAAGATTTTACACCTAGTCAGGGAATTCTATTCTGATTTTGGACCGACGTTTGCGGCCGAAAAGCTTTTAAAAATGCATGATTTAAAAGTCGGAGTAGAGACGCTAAGGCAGTGGATGATTCAAGGCAGGATCTGGATCTCAAGGAAGTCAAAAAAGCCAGTTCTCCACCCAACAAGAGCGAGAAGAAAGAAATTTGGGGAACTTATTCAGGTAGATGGGTCGCATCATGCATGGTTTGAAGATCGAGCAAATCCATGCACTTTAATTGTTTTCATAGATGACGCAACGAGCAGGTTAACGGCCCTGAAGTTCAGGAAGGGGGAAGATCTAGAGGGTTATTTGCAAACTTTAGAAGAACACGTGAACGGATATGGACTACCCTGCGCTCTTTACAGTGATAGATTTTCTGTTTTCAAGGTGAACCATGGCGCAAAAGCGGAAGAGCACAAAACCCAGTTTAAAAGGGCTTTAGATGAGCTTGGAATTGAGTTGATCTGTGCTAGGTCGCCGCAGGCGAAAGGTCGCGTTGAAAGAGCAAATGGGACGTTACAAGATCGACTTGTGAAGGAACTTAGACTAAGAGGGATTAACACGATAGAGGAAGCAAATCTTTATCTGCCAGAGTATGTAAAGGATTATAATGAACGGTTTAAAAAGCCTCCTGTGAACGAAGAAGAGGCTCACAGGAGGCCTAGGGAAGGATTAACTATAGGTCAGGTTCTTTGCCGGAAAGAGACACGCAAGTTAACGAAAGATCTTACCTTCCAGTACGCTAACACATATTACAAAGTTTTGGGAATAGAGGAACCAAGGAGAGCGATGGGGAAGAGGATAGAGATTTACGATACGAGAGTAGGAATGAGGGTAATTTTAGAAGGGAAAGAGTTGAAGTATATGCGATGCGATGAGCTAACTGAGGAAGTAACTGAAATGAACCGGAAAGAACTGATGACATGGGAGCCAAGAAAGAAAAGGATTCCTCCGAATGAGCACCCATGGCGTGGGCTAACTAGGCAACCAACAAGTCTGCGGTTATAAGCATTATTCCAAGAGAATTCCTTGGTTAAATTTCCTGTCGGGGGCTCTGCCCCCCGCAGCCCCCGTCCCTCGTTCGGGTCTTTGTGACTTGATATTTAGATTTCCTTGAGGGGGAGCCCCCCTCAAACTCCCCCCATAGGCAGCCAGCTTTAAAGACTAAACTTCAGCAATGTGGTAAATTAAGGTAAGAGGAAATTTCTATCGGTGACTGACATAAAAGTTTCACTCCCCCCCCCCCCCCACACACATAGATGCTCAGAAAAAGTGTTCTTTTGAAGATTTTTAGATGCTACTTACTCCAAATTAGATAAAGCTATTTTGGATTGATGGGGAGTGAAAGATCTCTGAAGAGATGACTGGGAAGGAGGGGCTCTTTTCCTTTTCCAAAAACAGCGTTTTTAAAGCTATATAGAAGGCGTCCCCAATTGACCTTGCCACCCACATCAAGCTCTATCATAGTGGTTCAGATCTACATTGTCCAAGTTTTGTGGCAATTACTTTCTATCTAAAATTTCTTTAGTCGTCACAACCCCATCAAAGGCTCCTAGGGTGTAAAGGTGGCAATGCCCTCAAACGTATTTAAATCTAAAAAACGGATCCTTTCAATTCTTTGGATGAGGTTCTCACAAACTTCGTCCCCTAAGATTGTCCCGTAGTTTTGAGTTAAAGGACGGGTTGTGGAAGGGGGAGAGTTTGATAATGCCGCCATAGATTAGATGCCCTAATGATTGTAACTCACGTTTAATCAAAAGCTTATTTCATTTCAAAGAAAAAATGTTTGTAACTGCCCTCTTTAGGGGAGGAATTTTCACGTTTGGTACGTTTAGGTAGCTTGCAAAATTTCTGAACGAAAAATAATTGTTTAAAATGGGGGGGGGGTGTTTATGACTATCTTTTTTTAATGAAGGAATTTTTATGGCCATTTCAACTTTAAGACCTATCCCTGGCTTACACCTGAAGGTTATCCCTACCCTAACTGAGAATGAATCTATTCAAGTGGTCTTTTTGGAGCGGTTAGGTCAAGTGGTCGCTCGTTTTATGGGGCCCAAACAGTCTCTCTTTATTAAGCCAGAGAATATGCCTAAAGAAGTGAGAGAAGTGAAAAGCGCTTCCCATTTTGAAGCTTTTTTTCGCGACGTATTTGGTCAGACACAGTTTTTTAAAAATGGTCAAATTAATCTGTCGATCTACCCTAGGTTGAGAGCAGGGGGAGGCCAAACAGTGGTGGAGCTAGAAGAAGACCCAGATCTTGTCGATAAAACAATGGCGATTGTAAAGCCTGGTTTAGTCGAGCTTAGCAAAATGAAGATCAAAGATAGCGCTGTTTTGTTAGTCGGACGGACAGGTGCAGGAAAAAGTTTGCTCGGCGACCTATTAGCAAAAGAACCCTTAAGAGCAGTAAAGGTCGGTTTAAATTTTAAATTAGAACCAGTTAACCCTCAACCCATTTTTCCAGTTAGCCATTCAAACACCGAGTCTTGCACGGGACGGCCAAATGTCTATTCACCAATCAATCAGAACTTTACCCTGATCGACCTTCCCGGGTTTGGTGATACTCGCTACGTAGAGCAGGACATTGCCAACCTCTTCTTTAGGCAAGAGGTGTTGAAAAATGTTAATCGGATGAAAATTGTGCTGGTCATCGATTGGACAGATATAGATAAAAAGGGGGAGATGCTCCCTAATACTTTCCACGATTTGCTTCAATTTTTAGGCTTCGAAGATATAAAGGATGAAAGACTTGCGACGTTAGCTGATTCGATCATTTTAGTCGTTACACACACACCTCCCGAAGATGACAGAACGATCCGAGAAGAAGTAGGGGAAGCTTTAAAGAATTATGTAAACTCTCCTTATGGTCTTAAAGACAATGAAAGGTCCATCTTACGTCAAGTCCTTCAAGCTGGAACATGGGAAACATTTAGTTCCCCCACTCAAAAGGGGGATATCACTAAAATCATGAGAGACATGAAGGAGATAGATATACTTCTTCATAGTAACAAATCGAGGTACATTGCTAAAACTGACACCACCATCCAAACAAAAGTGAGCAAGAAACACATTTCGGTCGTCGAAAATGGGATTCACTCATTGATCAGAGATCTTAAAAGAGAGCTTGCTGGAAATATTCTGACTGAAGTTGCCCCCTATCTCGAACGATTTTATAACCAAGTGCCCACCAAAGGGGCTTTAATCGATTTTCAGAAAAAATATCATGAAGCGATCACTTCAGAAGCCGTTCGAACGATCTCGGATTTCTTGAAACAACTGCAGTTTAGTCCTGATATCTTTACCGCAGGGCTTTTAGAGGAGGTGAATAATCAGGAAGAGAGGATGAAATTCCTTCTCGATTTGCTCCCGAATCGAACAGCGAGAAAATACCCTTACCAAAGAGACTGGGCAAAAGAATTGGGGATAAGAGAGCCTCTACTAAAGTGGGATGCAACCTTAACTGAAATCACAAAAGATGCAGTCTTAAAGGTATCTATAACGGCAGATTCTAAAACTAAATTAACATTGCAAGGCTATTTCCCACGAATAAGCCAGATCACAAACGAATTTCACAAATACACAGACGTTCGTGAAATTGATGTTCATGCTTTACATACCGTCCTCATTGATGAAGATTTAGGTGGAGATAAAATGCGAGGTGTCGATGTCACCATCATCGCTCCAAAATGGGAAATATCCAATAAACAGACGATCAATTTGACCGGAAAAGACTCTGATCACTCCTACAGCCCCGCCTCTAATGGTCAAACGTATGGAGCGAGTGGTTCTGATGGGGCGCCGGGCCAACCTGGGAATAATGGAGGTCATTTTTTTGGATTTGGCCTTGCCTTTACTGGTCGCGATAATCTAACGGTCATTTCTAATGGAGGGAAAGGAGGGCCAGGGCAGTCAGGGGGGAGTGGACATGTTGGGGATGATGGAGAGGATGGTACTATAAAGCACGACCAGGGTGGAAAGGTTCACCCTGTATTTGGTCCCAGCTTCTATTTTCTCATTGAAAAACCGAGTGGGTGGGATGAACCGCAGTTTCCCCCTTTTCGTTCTGGGAATAATAGGTATGATCAAGAACTTCGTAACAAAGGAAAGGTTGGGAAACCAGGTGGGAATGGGGGGAAAGGAGGAGCTGGGGGCGTTGGAGGCCAACCTGGTCGTTTTGAGTTTATTGCATTGAACGATCCCTCTCTTAAGCTATCGACGACAAGACTTCATGGTAAGGGAGGAGATAGTGGGGCTGCGGGAGGTGTGGGGTTGGGAGGCCGTAATGGAAGGGATTGGCGTGGAATGTGGCATGCAGGTGGTAATCCCGATTGGGGGTGGAATGGACATGAACACCCTAGGTTTTATCCGGAAAAAAAAGATCAGTGCCCTCAAACGGGCGATCCGGGCATTCGATCAGATGAAAAAAATTCTAGCGATAGAGCACCTCAATATCTTTTAAGCCCCTTCAATGCGATGGAGCATCTTTACCGTTACCGAGAATTTGCGATCCGTGAGGGGAATCCATTGACTCTAGCGTCGATCGAGGTTCATAGAAGAATTTACGATCAAAACACTTCGATAAGTGGGAAGGAAAGCATTGATAACTTCATTGCTGAATGTGAACGGATGGAAGATTTTTTTACCGAGATGGAAGATAAGACAAAATGTCTGCCCCTTTTTCAATGGATGAGTGAAAGGCTCCAAGCCTATCAGGTAGCAAAAGGCAACTCTGCAGAAGCCGCCCTTCTACAATGTCTTTACACTCATACCTTGAGTAAAATCTGCCAGATAAAGGCTGCTAAAGATTCAAGGCTCATTGTTGACATCAAAGGGTTCCTTGAAGGGGTTAAAAAGAATGTAAATGAATTAAAAGATCAAACTCAAATAGTAAACATTCAATTTTATGAGAAAGATTACGTTGGTTATCTAAAAAGTAAGATGGCCGAAGCCGATCAATTTGTAGATAAATTAAGAGACGATATCAGGGCTGCCGACAAAGAAGTTGTGGATCAAATTAAGGTCTTTTTGAAGGAAGTGCAAGATCTAAGGGATAAAAATAGAGCAAACCAAAGTGATCTCAAAGCGAAACGAGACGAGCTAAAAGCTGAGCTGGAAAAGCGAAAGATGCTGGGATTTATCAGTGTCGTTGTTCAAGCTGTTGGGTGCTGTCTACCTTTTGTGGGTAAGGTGGTAGCCGGGGTAGTAGGAGCGGGGCTCACAGCAATGAGCAACAGCCGAGCTGCAGCTATTGGTTTGGGAGGGGCTTTCGCTGCCTATGGTGACGGGATAGCGACCGTCCTTCAAAATGACAATAAAGATAATAATCCTTCTTTCTCCTCCCTCCATACGGCTGCTCTTACCAGGCTAAGGGAAGTGACGATGCCGGCGGCTCTTGTAGACATTGTTGATAATAAATCAGGAATGGGCGAAGAACAGCAGATCGCTGCAATGGATAAGGCGATTGACGAGATCGATAAACAGCAGCAGCAGTTGGATGCTTATAGAAAGGAAGTTAAAGATACTTTAGAGCCGAAGCTGCATCAGGTGGTCGATGGGGCGTCAAAGGCTCAGCAGGCTCTAAAGGGACAGTCTAAAATGGGGTTAGAGTTCAGTCGGCTAGCCATCAAAAGAGCGTTTGAAGCTGCCCAAAGACACGTCAAGGGGGCGACCGCCTCTTTCCCCTCTCAAGGGGGTTTTTTACTGATCCTGCAACAGTTAGAAGAGGCACTTCAAACCACTGCAAACATGTATGAATATGTTGAAGAGTATGATGAGAGAAGGGTCCTGGTTAACTATTTAGCAGCTCTTGCAGCCCCCACTGCTCAAGATCCTAGAATAGAGGTCTACAAACAAAAAATATTGCGTAACGTTGTTCTAGAACAGTATGCTAGGGCTGTTGCGGCCGTCCATCAGTGGGCTTTTCCGTTTAGTTCAGCCTATCTGTCAGACCTTGTGACTCTAAAATCCTTTAACGATGCTAAGACATTAGAGAGTCTCGTCGAGATCATTATCATCCAGCTACAGCTTTTGCATGATAAGGTAAAAAGTGCATCGACAGAGACCAACTCTTCCATCGATACCTACGTTTGGAGAGGGGAATTTTCTGATAAAGTCACAGTTGGCCCTTTTTACACCTGGACTTACAAAGAAAGTAAAAGTGAAGTTGTCGATCTCCTGTCAGGAAAGCCGGTTGTATTGTTTGCCGACGTGAGCCTTACTGTTGAAGAAATGAGTGCGATCAAATTTAACCATGTCGAACTGCAGATCAATAGTACCAATCCTATTTCTCAGGTCAAGTTAGCCAAAGCACTTCAAGGGGTGACCGTCGAGATGCGGCATTCTGGTGTTTCTTTTTACAAATATGCAAGCCAAATTTATCGGATGTCGAATGACACCGGCCTTTGTATTGCTTACAAATGGGGGGCTTCTGTGTCTGATCATGAAGCAGAAAACCTCGTCTACACAAAAATGAAAAATGGGGACTATATGCTCAGTCCTTATGCAAGTTGGACAGTTACCCTAAAAGGGGCGGAGGGGTTGTATCATGCTGTTGCCGATGCGATGGACACCATCCAGGTTTCCTTGGTGGGAATAGGACAGTATGTACTCACTAGTAAAGCGTTGGGCCATGTAAAAGGGGTAGATGAATATGCAAAAAACAGGACTTTCAGTAAGCCAGGACCCGGTTACATTTCTCCATCGATTTCTAAAGGGAAACAAGAGGATGATTTAAAACCGACTAAAAAGAGCTCTGGCGGACAACAAAGGGTAGATGGTAATGCCTTGTCTGAAAGCGCTAATTTGCATTATTTATACCAAGCGACCGATATCAGTTTTATGGTTCAATCTCCCACAATTAGAGATGAATTGAGCAATTTCCATTTCATACAGGGAATGCAAGCAGAACATTTAACAACAAAAATCGATGATGATCTCATTGCCTCTGTTACTATAAATAGGCCAGTGCTCTGTGTCTTCAATATCAGCAATGTCCATTGGGTGACACTCTGCTTATTTAAAGACACAGACGATAAATTATATTGTTTTTACAAAGACTCTTTCGGGCAGGGGAATGAGGAACTTTCAAGGATGTTAGAGTTGAGAAAGTGTGAGTTGATTTCCCATCCTGTGGCTGAGCAACGGGGTGATTCGACAAGTTGTGGGATTTTGGCTTTCGAAAATATGAGAATCATGGCTCACGAGTTAAATAGGGATAGGGACAATTTTATTGAAAAGTTTGAGTCTCTAGAATTCTGCTCATTGGATACTGCAAACAATTTAAGAAAGGATGATTATCCTCGGTTTTATGCAGAAGGGGTCCAAGAGTCTGAAAGATCTGCTCATGCTAATCGAGCTAGGGCAGCCAAGATTGCAGCTGATCACCAACCTGAGGTTGACCGAATTATCGCTAGGTTAAGAGGGGGGCTTCAGGCCGGAATCACTGTTCAAATGGAAGATGCGGGGGCAGATGCAGTCCGTACCATCGTTGTTCAGATCGGCCTTAATGATACCCGTACAGACAATTATCACTACCGAATTGTTGGCAGACAGATCAATGAGGGTGAAATGATAGAGGTTTTAACTCGAATTTTTGGCTGGAAAATCAATGTTGATTACCGGACAAAAGATGGAGTATTTAAAGTCTCAACAAAATTGGCGATGGCAGCCTAGGCATAAAGGAACAATTTTTATGGTCACTTTTAAAAACCTTACTAAAAAGGAGAAAAAATGAGTTCTAATCCCTATCCGTTGTTGGGCCCTTCAGCTTCACAACAGACGAATGATATTTACAGGTTGGGGGTTGATGTGAATTTTTCTTCGTCAGCTTTTTCAAGTGTAAATCCCACCTCTCAAGTAGCCTCCGATTTTTTTGGAGTATCATCAGGAAGCGTTCTGATGAAAAATTTAAACGCCCCGCGGCCAGAATCCATGATCGATTTCTTTGACCAACAGGAGCCGAAAGCTTCGGAATCAATTGGCGATTTAACCCTCGATCTTTTGGCCAAAATGACCCATTTGGATCAATTAAAAGCGGCTTCTGACGCGGGAAAGGTACTCTATGAAACCTCTGAAGTAATAAAAGAAAGCCCTTACGACCCGGTCGAAAATATTACCTGTAATTTGGTCAAGGTAGCAGCAGAGACAGTTGTTAGCGGGGTAGGGACTGGAATGCTTCTGAAGGGAACAATTGTGATCATTGAAGGAGCGATTGCTATGCCTCCAGTGGCACTAGTTATCCCTGTTGTTGCTGCGGCTTTACCACAAGCTTACGCAAATGTGCAGGCGCTATCTAAATTTGCAGGTAAGAAGGGAGAAAACGGATGCCATTCTCTATTTGCAGGAGAGTAGGCAATTGTAACTCACGTTTAATCAAAAGCTTATTTCATTTCAAAGAAAAAATGTTTGTAGCTTTCCCTTTACGAGAAACTAGTGTCTTGCATACAACACGTAACCATGGAAGCGCCATTTGGTTTGCCCATCAAATGGGTCGAGACAGTCGGAAATGCAGGGGATGGAGAAGAGCTCTATCAGCTGTTAAGGGGCGAGAAGATCGTTTCGCCCTTTTTTCTGCTGCTTTAGATGACACAAACTGGATAGAGGCAAAGGGCAAGGTCTTTGTCCAAAAAATGTTAGAGGAGTGGGGAACAGAAGAAACCGCGCCAAAAGGTTCTGCAGAAGCTATCCGCTTAAATATCGAACACCTACGCCCCCTTTTACCCGAAACCTTGGAGCTGATTGTAGAGGGAAAAAAGGAAACTGTTTATCCCTTATTATTTCAAGAACAGGGTGGGGAGTGGTTCCGGGGTCTTTATAGAGCATTTACAGTTAATGAGGGGCTACCCATCCCACTTTCAGGCATATCTTCAGAGCTTTTCCCCTTTTTGAAGGAATATTTCTACTACGGCAAAGTTGATACATTGTGGAAGTCCGATCCCGATCGGATAGCCCAGCTGCATGCCCTTGCCGAAAAGTATGGTTTAAAAAGCCTCTCTGAGTATGTTTTTCGGACATTTAAGAACTATTTGCAAGGAGAGGCGCTTGCAGGCATGTTGACACGAGCCATCAAAGAGAGGTCGTGGCTATTTGCAGAGGAACTTTGTGTTCTTTTGAATAATAGAATGAGGGGGGCCACCATTGCTTTGGAGGGAAGTGGCCTTAAAATTATTTTAGATGAAAGAATTCCCGAAGAGATTTTGTTTTTTAAAGATGCTATCAAATCGTTAGAGGCAAAAAAGGCGGAGAACGTCCCTAAAGAGCTTTTAAAAAAGGTTGTCTCGTTAAAATTGTCGGGTCAAGTGTTTCCTGAACAGTTGAAGGAATCACCACCTCAATATCTTGAGAGACTTGATCTTTCAGACACTGTGTGGGGATGGGAGTTGGTAAAAGCTTGGTCGCTCCATCTTCCTGTTTTGCGTACACTGTTGATGTCAAAAACCCCTCCGATTCCATCAGATGTTTGGCAAGCGTTGGAGCATCTGAAGTCGGTTACAGAAATTGATCTGTCGTATCAGCCAGAACCAACACCTGTTTTCCATGATTTATTGCGCGCCACATTCCCCAATTTAGAAAAAACCATTCTGGATTAATAGATCTTTCTATAGATGGGTTCTAAAGGCTTAGCAACAGCCCATCCTTTCTTATCCTCTCATCCTGTTATTATTTTTAATTTAGCAACTTGAAGGCTTGCTCTTTGTCTTTTTCGATGGCTTTCTTAAGTTCGGTTTCTGATGCAAAAACCTGTTCTGGTCGCAAGAATGTTATGGGTATGACTTCGTAAGGTGGTGGAGGAAGATTCTCCATAGTAAAAAGATAAATCTCGAAAAGGGGAGTGGTCGTCCTTTTTAAAGTGGGTGATATGCCAATATTGGCTACCCCCTTGAACGTCCCAGTTGATGTCTTTAGTAGGGCTGTATAAACCCCAAATGGAGGCGTGACTAGTCCCTCTAAAGAAAAATTAAGGGTCGGAGTCCCCATTTTTTTCCCTATTCCGTCGCCTCTAGTAGGTGATCCAAGTAGGCCCCAAGGCCTGCCTAAAAGTGATTTTGCCCCTTCTAAATCACCTGCTTCGATGAGTTTTCTGATTCTGCCGCTGGAAATGGGTAGCCCATCTTCTAAGATGGCGGGAACCTCATTGACGAGTACCCCTTTTTTCTCGAGATAGTCTTTAATGAAAGCAGGTGTTCCGGCTCGTCCTTTGCCAATGTGGTTATCATAGCCCAAGATAAAATGTTGAAGTCCATTTAAGGTCAACTCGTCCAAAAACTGTTCAGCTGTCTTGTCTTTGATCGAATCAAATGTGACTTGTGCCACATCATGCCCGAAGGCTTTGATCAAGGTTATACGGTGTTCAATCGTACAGAGTAAGGGTAACGATCGTGGGTGGGTAGAGAAGGTGATCACAACCCCTTTCCCATATTGCGCTAAAGCTTGCAGTAAGGCCTGATGCCCAAGATGTACCCCATCGAATACGCCAATTGCAATGTTAGAGGAAGGGGAGAGGGTCAACACTGATGCGCTCTAGGGAGTGGGCGTTTTCCAGAGAAAATTCACCGGAACGGGTCCTTCTGAGGTCAAATAGGTGGCCATAAGACTTTAACTTTGCCCCTAAATCGTGGGCAAGAGAACGGATATAGGTCCCTTTGGAACATTTAACATCGATTTTTAGATAAGGGTAGGAATAGTCAACTAAAGTGATCTCCATTTCTACTTTTTGAGGAGGACGCTCAATCTCAATCCCTTTCCTTGCTAAATCGCACAGTTTTTTCCCTCCGATTTTCTTTGCAGAAAACATAGGGGGTATTTGCAGCTGCTCACCTTGGAAAGAGGCGATGACTTCGAGAACTTCTTCTTGAGAGGGGATATAGTCAGATGCAGCTGTAACTGGACCTTCCTGATCATATGTAGTTGTAGAGGTGCCGAGAAAGATGGTCGCTTGATATTCTTTGTTTTTAGTTAAAAAAGAATCAGACTGCTGCGTAAATTTTTTCCCAACTAAGAGAACCATTAATCCAGAAGCTAATGGGTCAAGTGTCCCTGCATGGCCAACTTTTTTGACGTTGGTCCGTTTTCGCAAAATCGAGACAAGTCGGAAGGCATTCATCCCTTTTGGCTTATCAATGAGAAGGATTCCCTCCATCGGTTACCTCCTCCTCCTGCTCATCCTCAGTTTCTTGCTCTTCCGTTTCGGGATTATCAAGGTCCTTCTGCTCTTTCTCATTTCTAATTTTAGTTAGAATCTCTTCGATCCTGGCCTGGTGAGAGGCACCTTCATCAAGAATAAAATGGAGCTCAGGGAAAAAACGGATGACAATTTTTTTGGATGCAGAAACTGCGATGAAACCACGAGCTGACTCTAGAGCACGAAGCGTTTCCCCCTTCTCTGCTTCAGTGCCTATCACGCTAACAAAAACTTTTGCATGTCTCAAATCTTTGGTTGTCTCTACAGCGGTGATGGTCCAAATAGTTTTCAGGTGAGGATTTTTAACATCCTCCCTGATTACCTCTGAAATCACCTCACGCAGAAGCGAGTTAATCCGCTCAATTCTTCGTGTACTCATGCCTTGTTATAGCTCCTGAGTAATGTAGATGATTTCGATGAATTCAATCACATCATCTGGCTGCACATCGGTGAAACCATCTAACACAATCCCGCATTCAAAGCCTTTCTGTACTTCACGCACATCTTCTTTGAGCCTTTTGAGAGAGGCAAGACCACCACGCCAGATCTGTTGACCTTTGCGCTTGAGGACGGCTTTGTAGTTTCTGTGAACAGTACCCTCTGTGACCATGCAACCTGCAATCACACCAACATGGGATGATTTGAAAGTTTGCAGAACAACAGCAGAACCTCTGGTTATTTCCTGAGCCAGTTTTTCTAGTTGTCCAGCCATCAAGACTTTTACGTCATCGATCGCGTGGTAGATCACATCGTGAATTCTGATCTCGACGCCCATCTCTTTTGCAAGATTTTCAGCATGCGATTCGATCGAATTATGGAATCCGATAATCACAGCTTTTGAAGCAGCAGCCAGTCTGAACATCAGACTCTGAAATTTCGCCTACACCAGTGAATACAATATCGATATCCACTTTTGCCGAAGTGATTTTCAATAAGGCTGACTTCAACGCTTCCAATGAACCCTGTACGTCTGCACGGAGTACCAAGCGGAGCATTTTCTTACCAGCACCACCTTGCTGTAGGAACGAATCCATCGACCGTTTGCTCAATAGATGGCTCTTAGTCCTCTTTTCAATCGAACGGGTTTCAGCAATTTCACGGGCCTCTTTTTCGTCTTTAACAACGATAAATTCTTGGCCAGCTTGTGGAAGTCCGGAAAGACCTGTGATTAATACAGGAGTTGAAGGGGGAGCTTCGACTAATTCTTTACCTAATTCGTCCTTCATTGTTTTAATACGTGCCCACTCGGTATCAAAGACGACTGCATCGCCTTTCTTGAGTGTTCCGTTTTGGACCAAAATGGTTGCAACAACACCCATCCCTTTATGCATCTCAGATTCAATAACAGAACCACGAGCACGAGAGTGAGGATTAGCTCTCAATTCCAAAACTTCAGCTTGCAGTGCAAGCATTTCCAAAAGTTGAGGTATCCCTTCTCCAGTCACTGCAGAGCAATTCACAGTAATGGTTTGTCCACCCCATGCTTCAGGTAGAAGATCGTTTTCTGAAAGTTGTCGGTAGACTGTTTCGGCATTGAAGTTTGGTTTATCACATTTGTTGATGGCCACAACGATGGTGACGCCAGCACTTTTAGCGTGTTGTAACGCTTCAAGAGTCTGTTGTTTCATCCCTTCATCACCAGCTACAACCAAGACAACAATATCAGTTACCTCAGCTCCCCGAGCTCTCATAGCTGAGAAAGCTTCGTGACCTGGAGTATCCAAAACCGTGATTTCCCCAACAGCGGTCGAGCATTTAAAGGCACCGATGTGCTGCGTGATTGCGCCTGCTTCTTGGCTAACTCGATTTGTTTTTCTGATGTAGTCAATCAAACTAGTTTTACCATGGTCGACGTGACCCATAAAGGTGACAACTGGAGGTCGAAGAATAAGGACATCAGATGGCTCATTTTTGATCTCATCCTTGATAGTGCTGCTTGTGATCCGTATTCTTTGCTCTTCTGAAGTGTCAATTGTCACTTCACAGCCGAATTCATGACCCAACAGTTGAAGGGTTGTTTCATCTTCGAGCATGTCGTTTAATGTGACAACTGTCCCTTGCAAAAACAACTTGGCAATAAGCTCTGAGGCTTTAAGCTTAAGTTCGCTTGCAAAATCTTTGATCGATATAGGAGGACGAATTTTCAATGTCGTTGGACGGACAGTTTGTGCATCGTCACGAGGAGAAAACTTCGATTTAGGTTTACGACGACGGCGACTGTCTTCATCTCCAGAAACACGTAGCCCTTGCCTATCCCGAGAATCGAAAGATCCGGTTGCAGCAGTCAATGTTTTCTTTACTGGTTTGAAATCTTTAAAGTCTTTTGACTTAGCAGGTCTCAAGCCAACTTTCTTGGCATCTGCGGCAGATTCCGTTGCAGGCCGTCTGACTTTTGATTTGTCAGCAGCAGCTGTACCAGCACCGGCAGCGGGAGGAGGTCCCCTACGTGGAGGCTCAGGTGGCTTAACGAAATCGCTAATATGTCTTCCAGTAGGACCTAGACGCTCTTTTTGAGAGGCTTGTAATTTGGCAAGACCCTCTGGTGAGGCTTTCTTCTGAACAGAAAAAGGGCTTACATACTCTTTGTGTTGTTTAAAAGGAGGCCTTAGTGGTGCTCCGGTTCCGGCTCCAGCTCCAGTCCCAGCTCTGTGCTCACGTGGAGGTAGAGGGGAAGGTGTTCTCTGGTCTCCATCACGACGAGCAGGACGGAAAAGAGGAGCTCTTGGTAAAGGAGGAGCTGGTGTCTTAGGTTGCTCTCTAGGAGCAGGGAGGGGAGATATGGGAGGGGCGACAGGCTTGATTTCTAGCTCTTCTTTTACGGCAGGCGGTTCTTCTACAAAGGAAAGTTTTTCTTCTGCTAACTCCAAAGGAGTTTTTGCAACGGTCGGTTGAGGGATAACAACCTCTTCTTCCTTTGCAGCCTCTTCGGCTGGGGGCTTTGTCCCGCCAGCAAAAGCAGAGCGCGAACGAGCTTTCGCCTTAGGCGCTTCCGCCAAAGACTCTTCTCCAGCATGCTGAGGAATATGAGCCTCTGCAGGTGGTGGCTCTACTTTTGCCTGCTTTTCTGGAGCGGACTTTTCTAAAAGCTCTTCTGTTGGCTTCGGAGCATTCTCCTCCGCCTTCTTTTCCTTCTTAAGGGAAATCTTCTTTTTGAGATCTCCAAGATGGATAGCTTCTGCTAATTGAGCATTTTTGATGTTAATTTTAAATTGTTTAGTCAAGTGAGGCTTTCCCCTGTTTTTTGACCGAGTCTATAATCTTTTCAGCGCTTTCAAGGCTAATCCCTGGGACTTTTGAAAGCAGTTGAGGTGTAGTCATGAGTAGATCTTTTACCTTCTCAAATCCATGTTCTTTCAGTTGGTCGACAATCATTTGATTGACCCCTTCAATAGCTTCGATCGGCTTATCGAGGTGTCCTTCTGAAAGAGATGAGAGATATGCACTTTGCTCTTGAACTTGTGATTGATTGTAATCGGTCATTCCATGCACTTCAAGTGTATAACCAATTAGATCTCCATTCAATCTTTGATTGGAGTGTCGTTTACCAACAACTGTTGCAAATTGGTCATCATCAATAACGATGGATATGACCCGATCTTCATCAGATACGTTAATTTTTCGGATCTCAATTGGAGATAGCGCGTTTTGCAGCAATTCGATCGGGTCTTGAGAGAATGGGATGATGTCGATCTTCTCATTATTCAATTCTCTGACGACGTTTTTCACCCTCATTCCACGCATGCCGACACAAGCGCCAACTGGGTCAATTTTGGGATCATTTGATCGGACAGCCAGCTTAGTTCTGTATCCTGCATCTCTTACAATTCTTTCAACGATGATTTGACCATCATGAATTTCTGGAACTTCACGGATAAAAAGTTGACGGACAAATTCAGGATCGCTTCTAGAGAGAACGACCTGAGCCCCACCATTTTCGGTGTCTTCCACATGGGATAAGAGAGCCATGACCTTGTCACCCACATGCCATTTTTCTGTCTTAGGATAATTCCTCATAGGCAAAATGGCTTCTACTTTTCCTAGATCAACGATCAGGTTAGCACCTTTGACAAACCGTTTAACAGTACCAGACACGATCTCGTTAATACGGTGACGGTATTCTTCATAGATCACATCTCTTTCGGCACTACGGAGTTTTTGTGAAATAACGCTACGAGCTTTTTGTGCAGCGATACGACCAAAATCTTTAGGGGTTACCATAATGTCGATAAACTGCCCAAGTTCTGCATCTGGGTCAATTTCACGAGCATTTTCGATCGAAATTTCTTGGGCAGGGACTTCCACTTCGTCTACAATTTCTTTTTCAGAAAAGACGTCGATGTCGCCTGTTTTAGGGTTAATTTTCACGGTAACATTGGAGGCGCCGTGGACGCTTTTCATAGCAGCAGCTTCAAGAGATTCTTGGATGGCAGCCAACACAATCTCCCGTTTGATCCCTTTTTCTCTTTCGAGATACTCAAAGATGGCTATTAGATCTTTATTCATGAAGCACCGGAATAAATATTAAATTTATTGGCCTCTCGCAAAAGAGGCCGTTTTTTATCAAGCAGTCAGTAGATGAGAAGAGAATTATCCTTCTGAACCTTGTTCAGATTCTTCTTCGGGACTTTCTTCTTCAGCATCTTTTTTCTTCTTATCGCCCTTCTTCTTCGGTTTTACGACGATATCATCATAAGTAGTTGGCCCTTTTTGTGACGCAACTTCTTTGATCGAAAGGGAGATTTTTTTGTGCTCTGGGTCGATCTTGATCACTTTGGCTGTAACTTCAGATCCTTTTTCCACCACATCTTCAACTTTACCAAACGCTTGGTCAGAAAGTTCTGTTACGTGGATGAGCCCTTCGATGCCACCGTCGAGTTCAACAAAGGCACCAAAAGCGGTGATCTTTGTTACAATACCGTGAACGATAGAGCCGACTGGCAATTTTTTCTCAATCGAGTGCCATGGGTTGTCTGCTAGCTGTTTGATACCAAGTGTGATTTTCTTGCTTTCTGTATCAACAGATAGGACGCAAGCGTCGACAATGTCACCTTTGTTGAAAATCTCTGATGGGTGTGAGACTTTTTTGATCCAGCTGATATCTGAAATGTGAATCAAACCTTCAACACCTGGCTCCAGCTCAACAAAAGCACCGTAGTTGGTTAAGCTTTTAATTTCTGCTTTAACATTGGTGCCTGGGGCATATTTATTTGCTACGCTGTCCCAAGGATTGTGTTCTGTTTGCTTGATACCGAGTGAGATTTTCCCTTCGTCTTTTTGGATAGAAAGAACAATTGCGTCGACTTCATCGCCTTTTTGAACGACTTCGTTTGGATCGGTAACGTTTTTGACCCATGACATTTCTGAAACGTGGATCAGACCTTCAATGCCTGGTTCTAGTTCAATGAAAGCACCGTAGGGGAGAAGATTAACAATCTTTCCATGGACAAGTGTGCCAGGAGGATATTTTTCTTCGATATGTTCCCAAGGATTAGCCTCTTTTTGTTTTAGGCCAAGAGCTACACGCCCTTTTTCTTTGTCGATAGAGAGGATGACAACTTCTAATTCGTCGCCAACATTTACCATCTCTGAAGGGTGTTTAATACGCTTCCAAGTCATATCGGTGATATGGAGAAGACCATCAATGCCATCTAGATCAAGGAAAACACCAAAGTCGGTAATGTTTTTAGCGATACCAACACGGACTTCACCCACTTCAATTGTTTCTAGAAGTTCAGTCTTCTTTGTCATTCTTTCAGCTTCAAGAAGTTCGCGGCGAGAAACAACGACGTTTTTCCTGTCAGCATTGATTTTGAGTATTTTGAATTCGTATGTATGACCGATATACTCATCAAGATTTTTAATACGCTTGTTGTCGATTTGGGAACCAGGCAGGAAAGCTTCCATCCCGATATCGACCATCAATCCACCTTTGACTTTACGGAGGACTTTACCTTTAACGATCGAACCTTCAACGCAATGTTCTAGGATGAATTCCCACTGTCTTTGCCGTTCTGCTTTTTCACGTGATAAGACGATCTGTCCGTGTTCATCTTCTGGTTGATCGAGGTAAACTTCAATTTCACCGTCGAGTTCGACCATTGATGGATCTGAAAACTCTTCAATAGGTACCAAACCTTCTGATTTTAATCCGACGTCGACCACAACATGGTCTTTTGTGATTTCAACGATACGCCCTTTTAGAAGGGTGCCAGGAGAGGGGGTTGTTTGGTCGACGCCAATTGAACTGGTTTGGCCCATAAAGGCTGCAAATTGGTCTCTGTCTTGCTGACGGAAACTTGAGTCGTCGAGGATGTTGCTCTCTTGAGATTTTTTAGAATGTTTGGACATGTATGTGTTTTTTTAAATTTTTTAACCACTTCCCAGGGAAGGACACATTTCCTCAAAAAATGAGGACAACAGATTGAACTCCTACTAGAGGGAATTGGATGAAACCGCTATAAAGGTATCACCTCGATTTTCCCAGGTGTGCTCAGGGGGGATTCGAACCAGTAAGGAGTGAGAGCTAAAATTAAGCTTCACGGGAAAGAGTTTATCAGGGTGAATAAAATTAATCAACGTACTCTCGTTATGAAATTCGGTGGAGCAGCGCTGTCTCTCCCTGAACGTTTTCAAGAAGTAGCCACTCTTGTTCTAGAAAAGAAAAAAATTTACGATCAAATCGTTATTGTTGTAAGCGCCATGGGCAAAATGACAGACGAGCTGATTGCACTGGCTAAAAAGGTCCATCCTTCACCTCCAAAAAGAGAGTACGACATGATGATCACCGTCGGTGAACGGATTAGCATGTCCCTGATGGCCATGGCGCTCTCATTAAAAGGGTGCGAAGCTGTGAGCTTCACTGGAAGTCAATCGGGAATCATCACCTGTTGTAACCATTCCGAAGCTAAAATTTTAGACATCCGACCCAAAAGAATTTTAGAAAATTTAAGCCAAGGCAAAGTGGTGATAGTGGCAGGCTTTCAAGGTGTGAGCTCTAAAGGGGAGATTACTACGTTAGGCAGAGGCGGATCTGACACATCGGCCGTTGCATTGGGTGTAGCTATTGGGGCTGATCTGATCGAATTCTATAAGGATGTGAAGGGAATATACGAAGCCGATCCCAAAGCTTGCCCTAACGCGCACCATTTTCTTGAACTAGATTATGATAAAGCATTAGAAATTGTCCGCGGTGGTGCAAAAGTGCTGCACGAACGTTCATTACTTTTGGCAAAAGCCAATGGAATGCCACTTTATGTTAGAAGCTTTCTTTCTGAAGAGGGTGGAACACGAATCGCATCAAAAGAAAATGTTAAAACAGAAAAAATCTTTGAAGAAGAGGTTGTAATTTGAAAAAGGGTCGATCTTTTAACATCGAATTTCCTTTTTCTTTTAAGGGGCATCCTTATGAAGAGTTGCATACTCTTTTTTTAGAAAAGAAATTGCAGACAGTTCTCGCAAAGTCAGACGAATTGATCAAACAACTTCCGATTATTTCGGCGGAAGTTGGGGGAGATGTCCCTCCTACTTTGGCCCTTTCCCTTGTATCTATTGAACGGGCCCATCTATTTAAATTTTTCCATACTATTTTGTGCCAGTGGTTGCTTCCTTATCAAACAATTGGGGCGCCCCTTCTTTTTACAGTCGACTTTGCCCTTCCTGACTTTGGCCTTAAGTTGACCTTTTGCGAGATGTTGGCTCGGTTTGAGTCGGTAGAAGCACGGGAAGAGGCTATAAAAAATTTATCCTATTTGAAAGGACAGATTGCACTTGGTTCCGGATCCCCTTGGTTTGCAAGAAAACTTTTGGAAACAAACGGGATTTCGCTCGATCAGAAAAGTGTGACGATCAATGGCTATGTCCACCAGATCATCAAACGTTTTCCTAATTATTTTGATGAATCGTTTTTTCAAGAGATGAATTATGCCCTGATGGGGATGCCAGACACTTTTAAAGAGGCTAGGGTTCCTGCCCATCTGATCCGGATGGTGACCGTCAGTTACCTTTTCAAAAAGCAAATTGAAGAGGAAATATTTGGCACTAAAGATAAGCGAGTTCTCAAGGTCAACCTTTTTCATGTAAAACTTGGAGTAAAAGATAAGAAAAAGCCGGTCCTAGCAGTAGCAGTGGGTGTAAATTTTCTTGATCAAAGGGAATTTTTGGAAGAGCGTCACCTCCTTAAAGCTATTCAATATTACCTTCCAGAAGCCAGATTGGTCCCCGGCTCTTTTTTTACTTCTCGTAAGGAGGCGTCAAGGCTCCAATTTTTGTACCTGGAAGTGGAAAAAGCTTGCCAAGATCCTTTTTCCCAGGCCGATTTAAGCCTTTTAAGGAAAGAGCTGCCTTCAGATCTTAATGACAGGGTAGAAAAACTGATACCTCCTGTCTTCATGCCAAAAAATGAAGAGGAGATGATGCGAAATATGTTGCAGGTAGCTGCAGAGGTCCGAAATGTCAGCGATCTTCCCCACGTGCTTCTCTCTTTCCAAGAGCAAACGCAAGAAGAACTCCTTTACGATGTGCTGATCGCAAAAATATCTGGAGCTAAAGGGCGCTCTTTTTACGATATTTTTGAAGAGGGTGCTCCGATGGCCAGCTTCAAAATCGAGTCGGTCAAAAAGATGGGTGTGGTCAAGAAAAAATTTCCTAAAGAGGTCTGCTATTTACGTGCACGGTTACCTAAAGAGCAGTTTTTGCGTAAAGATCTGTCGGTTGACCTTTACAAAGCACGCGGCCGTTTAGTGAAGGAGTTAAAACTTGTTCTAGGCAATTTCCGAGACTTGAACGGTGGGATGATGGCCAAAGAAAAAGAATTGATGCAAGAGATAACGAATCTGATCGGCCCTGAAGAGACACGAGACGATTTCCTTCTGGAAAACTTTTATTTCTCATTACAACCTATCCGGATGAGAACTTTAGTCGATCCAAAACACATGGTATCCCTTTACCGTGCCATGACGGAGGCTTTGAAGACAGGTGTTCCCCATTTTAAAATATTAGGGGAAGATCCTTTGATGGCTGTGGTTCACCATGAAGATGGGAAAAAGGATTTCCAAGTAGTTTTGAATGATCTTGGTTTTTTACCCCAAGAGTGTCTGACAGCCCGTTTAAAGAAGGACAATTTCGAAGCGGTAGGCCTCTTTGTCGAAAATGTGAAGTCCGAGAAAAAAACAGCCCTCCTCAACCACATCCACCACCAATTCACCTAATTTATTAATACTTTAAATCACGCTTTAGCCTTTGGGGTTCAAATCAAAGTTAATAAGAGACTAACGAGGAAAACGATCGCAGTAGGGGTTTTGACCCACTTCAGGCCGGTTAGCTTGTATAGCATATTGAAGATGGCCAAGGTGATAAGGGCAGGGTAAAACACCATTAAAATGGGGGCCAAAAAGGCCATGATACCAGTGAATTCAAGGGTGGAAAAGAAGTAGCTGATCACTAGAGTGACAATCAGACAGGCCCCAAATCCAATCCGGTCCTGAAAAATATCTTTCTGCAAAAAATCGGCAAAAACGGCAGCAAGTGCTATGGCTGTCGTTAGACAGGCTAAGGCGACAGCAAAACAGGCAATGACACCAGCATAGGGGCCTAAAATTTCGATGGCCAAAGCCCCTAGATAGGCTTCAGGTTTCGTTTGATTCAATAAAAGGCTCCAATGTGAGGCGACCATTCCAAGGCCAATGTAAATCACACTCAAAGCAATAGCCCCAATCAGGCTTGCCTTTAACGACTCTTTCACGATGGCTTTCGGCGAGGTGTCGCCTGTTTTGGAGGCTCCCATTGCAATAGCACCTACGATGATGGCAGAGAAAAAGGGGGTAGCAAGGAGGTCCATCGTTTGATAGCCCTCATTCAAGCCTGTCAGAAAAGCTTGTCCCTTTGTTAGGGCAGAAGGATGAGAAACGCCCGTTATAATCCCTTTCACAATGATAATGGCTAAAGAAACAAGGAGTAGGGGAGTCAAAAAACTGCCTATAAGCTCCACAATTTTATTTTTTCTGACTGTCAGTAAATAGATGATAATACAAGAAGTGAAGCTGAAAATAGGGAGCGATAAAGTAGGGTAAAACATTTTTGTCGTGGCAAAAGACAGTGTAATCGTTCGAGGCAAGGCGCCAAAAGGGCCGATCAAAGCTAAAATCAGCAAAGCAAGGATAAAGCCGGGCCATTTCCCTAACCGACCAAAGAAAGCGTCATAATCTCCCCCGTATAAAATCACAGAAATCAACCCAAGAAAGGGGACGCCAACAGCAGTGATCAGTAACCCCAAAATGCCTAAAAAGTGGGCATCTTGCGCTAAGTGTCCAACGGCAAGGGGGTAGACGACGTTACCAGCTCCAAAGAACATGGCAAACATCGCAAGACCTGTTTTTAAAGTGTTGGAGCTGATATTCATTCGCAATCCTATAAAATCCAAAAATAGCACGATTCAAATTAACAAGATAAGCACGATCGAATGAGGTTGCCTCATAAAATAATGACAGGATGAACTGGATAGAATGGATAACTTTGGCTGTTAAAAAATATGTTTGGCGAAGCTGGATCCTAAACCATCTTGCACATCTAGTTAATTTCATTTTTTCTGGCTTGATTTGTGAGTAAGTGACTTGATCTTGTCTTTTTTTTATCGGGGAGTCGTGTTACACTGTCTATTTTTATGCCTTCAAGAAAACCCAAAATATTTCCTTCCATTTTAGCAGCCGATTTTGCCTATATCGCTGATGAAGTGAAGAAGGCAGATCTTGCCGGAGTCGACGGAATCCATATCGACATCATGGATGGCCTTTTTGTGCCAAATCTCTCCATGGGGCCTGCCATGTGCGCGGCTATCAACAGACATACCGAACTTTTTCTCGATGTCCACTTGATGATTTACAACCCGTTCGATTTTGTGGAGCGTTTTGTGAAGGCCGGTGCCGATAGGATCACGTTCCATTTGGAAGCAACCGAAGATGTAGATGAGATTATCGACTACATCAAAAAGTGCAATGTTCAGGTGGGATTAGCTATCAATCCTGAGACATCGCCCTCTTTAATTCTCCGTTACTTAGATAGGGTTGACTGCATCCTTCTGATGACTGTGTCACCTGGCTTTGGGGGGCAAAAATTTGATAGCGATGTTCTTGAAAAGATTGCTTTTGTTAGGACCGCTATTACCACCCGTGGTATCACTTTGAATAGCCGTGAAGATGGTCGCCCTCTTGGCCCTCTTCCAATCGAAGTGGATGGTGGCATAGACCCAATAACAGCCAAGCTTGCCTTTGAGGCAGGTGCAACTGAGTTTGTAGCGGGGACATCTCTCTACGGAGCTCAAGATTTCAAATCGGCCCTACAAGACATGCGTAAGGCCCTCAACCATTAGGAAAAAACGTGGTACTTAGCGATCAGATCACCCCAGGAATGACCCTTTCGATCAGTGGAAAGCTATATCGGGTAGAATCCTGCACCAAAGTCACTGTGCCAAAAGGGGCCCCCTTCATCAAGACGAAGCTAAAAGAGCTTAGCACTCACAAAGTGCTTGAGAAAAACTTTAAGCTCAACCAGTCGGTTGATGATGTGGCTCTAAAAGAACGTCTCATGGAGTTTCTCTACTTGGAAGGGGATCAATACCTTTTTCTAGACATTGGTTCATTGGATCAACATTTAGTGCCTGTCGACGTTGTCGGATCGAAAGTACACTATTTAAAAGAGGGGACAGAGGTCAAAGGCTTTTTCTTTGGCGATGAGGTCTCTTCTCTTGAACTTCCTCAATTCTTGGAGCTCATGATTGCCAAAATTGAAGATAAAGGGCCTAGTAAAGCCAATGAAACAAGAATTGCACTCCTTGAAACAGGTGCAAAAATTGAGGTTCCTCCCTTCATTGAAGTGGGCGATATCATCAAGATCGATACAAAAACTGAAGAGTACATCCAACGGGTATAATTGATGGACAGCAAAGAGATAGAAAAATTGATGGTTGCTATGCAAAAGCATGGGACCAAACGGCTCGTTATTAAGAGAGAAGGGGTCGAAATTGAGTTGGAAAGGGAAGAGAAAAATCAATTCTCAGGAACTCTGCCAAGCGATCTTTTGCACGTCGCTGCCATGAAAGTTGCCGAAGATAGGCAACGTGGATTGATAGACTTTCCTAGGGCTGAAGGGACACTGGCTCCTGTGGCACAACAAAATTTGCCTCCAGCGATAGTGGAAGGTATTTTTGTTAACTCTCCGATGGTTGGTACTTTCTACCGTGGCTCTTCACCGCAAGATCCTCCTTTTGTAAAAGTTGGGGACAAGGTCGAAGCCAGTACGATTGTCTGCATCATCGAAGCGATGAAAGTAATGAATGAAATCAAAGCAGGTGTTTCCGGTACTGTTCAGGAAATTCTCCAAGAAAATGGTAATCCTGTCGAATTTGGCTCTAAACTGATACGCGTTTCATGAAAAAAGTTCTCATAGCAAACCGGGGCGAAATTGCTGTCCGGATTATCCGCGCCTGTCACGATATGGGGATCAGTACCGTTGCTGTTTACTCGACAGCTGACGAGCAAGCCCTTCATGTCTTGGAGTCGGACGAGGCCATTTGTATCGGGGAACCACCATCTGCCCGTTCTTATTTGCGCATCCCTCATATCCTTTCTGCTTGCGAGATCACTGGGGCGGACGCCATCCATCCAGGATTTGGTTTCTTAAGCGAAAATGCCAATTTTGCCTCTATCTGTGAAAGCTCTGGCATTAATTTTATCGGGCCTTCAAGCGAGGCTATCATGTTGCTAGGGGATAAAGCGAAAGCCAAAGAGACAGCTAAAAAGGCAGGATGCCCCATCATTACAGGTTCTGATGGTGTTGTCACACATTTTGCTGATGCACTCGAAGTGGCCACACAAATTGGTTATCCTATTTTTATCAAAGCCGTTGCTGGTGGTGGTGGAAAGGGGATTCGAATTGCTCAAGATCGAGATGATTTTGCTAAACAATTTTCAGCAGCCCGTGCTGAGGCAGAGGCCGCTTTTGGCAATCCTGATGTCTATCTTGAAAAGATGATTGTGAATCCTCGCCACGTTGAGGTGCAAGTCATTGGTGATAAACAGGGGAATGTGGTTCACCTTTACGAAAGAGACTGCACAACACAACGTAGAAGACAAAAGCTGATAGAAGAGTCACCAAGCCCAGCTTTAACACCTGAACTGAGAAAAGCGATCTGTGAATCAGCGGTAAGGGTTGTCAAAGAGGCAGGTTACTACTCTGCTGGCACAGTTGAGTTTCTACTTGATGAGAAAAAGAATTTCTACTTCATGGAAGTTAACACTCGTATTCAAGTGGAACATACAGTAACAGAAGAGCTTACAGGTGTAGATCTTGTTAGAGAGCAGCTCTCGGTCGCACAAGGAAACCCCCTTTCATTTACCCAGAAAGATATTCAACCGCGCGGTCATGTCATTCAGTTCCGTGTGAATGCAGAAAATCCTGCGACCAATTTTTCCCCTTCACCTGGAAAACTAGAGTATTATTTGCCTCCAGGAGGCCCTCACGTCCGGGTTGATAGTGCATGTTATTCAGGTTATGTCATTCCACCAAACTACGATTCGATGATTGCAAAGCTCATCGTTCGAGGGAAAGATCGTAAAGAGGCGATGAGGGTTGGAAAAAGGGCTCTCCGCGAATTCCATATTGGAGGCGTACACTCGACCATTCCTTTTCATCAATACATGTTAGATGACCCTAACTTTATAAATGGCGATTTCACCCTTCTTTATATTGACGACCTGATTCATAAAGGTTGCAAGTTTGAAGTAGAACCAAAAAATAGCTAGGCAAAAAAAATAACAGGATGAGCAGGCATACGCATCAACCTAAGCCTAGAGGTAGATGCTAAGCTAATTAACCACAAATAGATGGAATAAAAAAAGAGTAGAATATCAGAGTCGATTATTCTAGAAGGGGCAATTCAAAATCCTCTCTCTGTGCTCTCTGTGAGCTCTGTGGTAAAAAATAAAAAAAAAGATCACCACAGAGCTCACGGAGAGCACAGAGAGTAATCTTGGGCCTTTCTTCGAAGATTTAAGCCGTTTTTGACTAAATTGATTTCTAAACGTTTCTTTGTAAGTAATTTGCTTTTAACAGATTGTTGAGAAATTGATGTTCCTTAAGTTGATGCGTATGGGATGAGCAGGATAGAATGGATAGCTTTCGGCTATTAAAAAATATAGCTTCGGCGAAGCTGGATCCTAACCTATCATGCTCGTCCTGCTATTTTTTTTGTTCTTAATATTTATGGGACAGAAATTAATTTTGTCTTTAAATTTAGTCTGTAGACTCCTGCCTTCAATCGCAAAAAATGGAAAAAAGAATGTCTCGAATCTTACTGACAGCACTTCTTCTGGCTACTTCTGTAGCTAATGCAGCTCACCATACTGGATGGACTCCAAAAGAAATGGGGATGGGAAATATTTACCAAATTCCTAATCAAAATCTTCAACTTCCTGAAAGTTATTATTTTTATTCTGGCTTCAACCACCAAGTTCAGTCGATCTTCAAGAACTCGTTTGAGCTCAATGATGGTTCTAGCTTCAATGTTGCTTATAATGATCAGGTGATCCTTGGCAAATGGCAACTTCACGATGTGATCGTGTTTTTCCCTGCAGACACTTTGTCTTCCTATCAAATGCGTGCCTATAATTTGCAGACCAATACCTCTGTAAAAATTACGTTGAAGCAAGGGCCTTATTTAGATAGCCCACAAATCAAACGGGTCATTAAAATGGATATAAATCAACTGGCCGTTCGTCTGTCTGATGGATCGATCTGGAGCATCTGGGACGGAGACTTCGGACGTTTTAAAGACTGGCTAGAAGGAGATGTGATCATGACCGGGTGTAATAACTCAGGACAAGGCGGAGAGGCCATCCTCTTCAATGTCACCTTGCGTGATCCAGAAAGAAAATACGTTTTTGCAACCTTCCAAAGTTACTAGGAATTATCATGACTACACAAGTCCCTCCACTTTACTCGTCTCAACCACCTGTTATCTCAGAGTGGCAACAGCAGCAGTATGCAGCAGTATCTGCACCACCAATGTATCCTCAGCAACTCCCTAGCATGGAAGGAACAACGCAATGGGCTCCGCCTCCTTCCTATGGCGAAGCCGCAGGTCAGCCATATCCTCAGCCAAACGCGCAGACCTATGCGCAAAATTACGCTCAGCCGGCTCCGGCTACAGCAGCCTACACCGATCCAAACCCAGCAGATTCTGCTAGACGGGCAGACGGAGCGGCTAAGCCCATTTTTTCATGGTCAGCAGCCCTGATAGCTGGCTCAGTGTCGCTTCTTGTTACCTATGCTCATGATGTCCCTAGTCCTCGTGCTATCGGTATCAGCCTTTTAGTTGGCGCCATTTTTGGTTTTCTGGGAGCAAGAGAACGTACTATAAAAGTGGTTCATCGTATTTACCCTCCAATGATCGACAGTGGGTACTGGGGCCTTTATTACCCAGCTCCTGTCACAACAAGACGGTGGGTTTTCTTTTCTGGTCAAAATAACTACTTTTCTAACTGGGGATGGTCGAATTTTTTTAACAGACGCCCTCCCGGTATGGGTGGTAACTCTTCGGGTGCCTCTTACAGTAGTAGTAGTAGCACTTTTTCATTAGACCCATTACCGCAAAGCCGATCTTCATCTACCTACAGCAATAACTCTTCAGCTTCACCTCAACCTGTACGTAGTTCTGTCTCGGGCCTCCGGTCAAATTATGGGCCAACTCATACTGGCACTGGTGCTCCACTATTAGGAGCAGCAGCAGCTCGTGCGTCTCGGTCGACAGATAATTTATTGAGACCCTCTGATTCCACATGGTCTAGTCCATTTTCGCATGGATCATCAACACAAGAACATGCTCAAGCAGATAGACGAGATCGTCCTTCAGACCCATCGGTAGCCTTCTCTTCCAGATTTCCTTCAGAAAGTGGAAGAGCTTCTGTTGATAGTAGACGCCGACAAGATAGCTAGTCAGAAAGTGAATAGAAGCGAAGCATTTGGAGCTCCAAATGCTTCGCTTCTTAACATTTCTATAATAAAATTTAATTATTTCTTAAAACTTCTATCGTACAATTTTCCCTTTAAGAAAAATTACTAGGAGTTACTTTTAAATGTCTACACCTGCATATGGCGTTCAGCAGCCGCCCCAAAATCCTCAGTGGAGTGAGCCATCAGCTCCAATATATTATCCACCAATTCCCCGGTTTGATCCTGTTACAGGTCAACCAATCTACTTTGATCAGCCACCTGCCTACGATGATGTTTGTAGAGCGCCATCTACTCCACCTAGTGTCCAAGCTCGGGCAGCTATAATTGCAAAAACGAATTTTTCGGTACCAGCCGCCCTTATTTCGAGTGGTGCTACATTGGTTGTATCGTGCGCTGTTGGCATGTCGGCCCCTGCTGTTTTAGCAACAACTCTTTTAGCAGGCGGAGTGTTCGGTTTTTTAGGAACACTTGAGCCTACAGTCATCCGAGTTCAACACTATGTTCCGTCTGTCTTTAAAATGAATTGGTTTGGTATCCACTATTCTCCTGCAACGACTTTCGAAACAACTGTGGTTACAGATTGGACAGATACTTTAGGGGTATTTTTGAGAACATTAATCGCTGTCAATATCGCGATGAAAGAGGCAAAAAAAGAGGAAGAAAGGAATACTAAGCCTGCCCAAGTGACGAATAATGTCACACATATTCATAACCATTAAAAATTGGAAATTGTCCGATTTTTTTGGTAGTGGAGCTCTATCCCGTTGGCAACCTCTTCGGGATCGTCTGTTATTCTCATCCTGTCAATATCCACTTGTCCAACACAGCCAGATTTGAGGACTGTATCGGTCATCCAATCCATCAACCCTTTCCAATATTGAGTACCCACTAGGTAAATAGGGAAGGGGTGGATTTTTTCAGTTTGGATCAAGGTTAAGGCCTCAAACATCTCGTCCATTGTTCCCACACCCCCAGGAAAAAAGACATACCCTTGGGCGTACCGGATAAACATCACTTTACGAACAAAAAAGTAGCGAAAGTGTATGTCATATTTTCGATCGATAAAGCTATTGATGTTTGCTTCAAAGGGAAGTTGTATGCTTAAACCGCAACTGATCCCTTTCGCTTGCTGTGCGCCCCGGTTAGCAGCTTCCATCACTCCGCCGCCACCTCCTGTGATCACCGCAAACCCCTTTTTAGCTATAGCTTTAGCCGTTTGCACGGCCAATTTGTAATAGGGATCTGTTGGTTGGGTGCGTGCCGAACCAAAAATAGAGACCGACGGGCCAATGTGGGTCATGGTTTCAAAGCCGTCAACAAATTCTGAAATGATCCTAAAAACGCGCCATGCATCGGGAGTCGGTGTGACGTTAGGATCGGTGAACTCAAAAAAACTGGGATCAGTCATAATTGCACCTTACTACGAGGGCTACAGACTTTTCAAATGAACTCTTTAATCGCCGATCTCAAGCTCAACCGGTTTGTCTTTTCATTGCCGTGGTTTTTGGTAGCCTTTCTTAATCTGCAATTTTCCTATCCCATACCAAATCATAGCATTACATTTTGGTTGGCAGTACTAGTCTCTTTTTTTGGTGCCCGTTGTTTAGGGATGAGCCTCAATCAAATTGTTGATTGCGAATTTGATAAGCGTAACTTTCGAACACAAGAAAGGGCACTTGCAAGTGGAAAACTTTCGATCACAAAAGCTTATGCGGTTACAGTTGCCTCATTGGCTTTACTGATTCTTCCCATTTATTTCCTTGGGCAAAAGGTGTTTTTGTTTTCCCTACTTCCAATCACGCTTATCATAACCTATTCATGGACAAAGAGATGGACGCCTTTTTGCCATTTCTGGCTGGGCTCTATTTATTTCTTTTTGCCCACGGCCCTTTCGGTTGCCCTTTATGGTTCTCTCCACCCCGAGTCGATCTGGTTGGGAGTTGCGATTGCGGCTTTTATGACTGCAGGGGATCTGCTTTATGCCATACAAGATAGGGAGATCGATCAACAAGAAGGGCTTAAAAGTTTTCCAGCGATATTTGGCATTTCAAAAACCATTTGGACCACTAGACTCCTTGTTCTCGTGGCTATTGCTTGCCTATGCCAACTCCATTTTTTTGTGAGTGCTTTTGTTTTAGCGTTATTGTGGGGGAAGTTTATTTTACCCTCTAATATCAAAGAAGCCGCCCAAGCAAGCCAGGCTTTTCAAATCTGCAATACTTTTGGCGGATTACTTCTCCTTCTCACCTTTTGGATCTCATGATTATTTTAGCTATTTCCGGAGCCTCTGGCATTATTTTGTCTTACCTTTTGTTAGAGAAATTAACCGCGATAGGGGAGAGGGTAGCCCTTGTCATGACGCGTGACGCCTCTTTGACTGCCCACCAAGAGTTAGGCCCCCTTTTTGCTACAGCTGAAAAGATGAAAGAGCAGCTTCCTAAAAGTTCTCAAGGATTGGTTGACATCTACCATATCCACGATTTCATGGCGCCCATTGCATCTGGCTCTCACATCACTAAGGGGATGATTGTAGCCCCTTGTAGTATGGCCTCTTTAGCTGCCATTGCCATGGGGCTATCTGACAATCTTCTACGTCGCGCGGCAGATGTAACAATCAAAGAGGGGAGGAAGCTTGTGATTGTCCCTCGAGAAGCCCCCATGAGTGTGATCCATCTAGAGAATCAACTCAAATTAGCTAAAATGGGTGTCTGCATTTTCCCCCCCATTCCAGCTTGGTACAGCCTACCCAAAACTTTACGAGAAGCCGAAGAGATGATGTGTGCCCGGATCCTCGACCAAGTGGGAATACACATTCCAACCCAACGTTGGGGACAATAACGCAAAAAAATAACAGGATGAGGATGTAGACGATCCTGCTCATCCCATACGCATCAACCTAAGCCTAGAGGTAGATGCTAAGCTAATTACCACAAATAGATGGAATAAAAAAAGAGTAGGATATCAGAGTTAATTATTCTAGAAGGGGCAATTCAAAATCCTCTCTCTGTGCTCTCTGTGAGCTCTGTGGTAAAAAATAAAAAAAAGATCACCACAGAGCTCACGGAGAGCACAGAGAGTCATCTTGGGCCTTTCTTCGAAGATTTAAGCCGTTTTTGACTAAATTGATTTCTAAACGTTTCTTTGTAAGCAATTTGCTTTTAAGAGATTGTTGAGAAATTGGTATTCCTTAAGTTGATGCGTATGCCTGCTCATCCTGCTATTTAATGTTGTGTTAGTAGTGTTTTCTACCGAAAAGGGCAGAGGAGATCCGCTCGACTTTAGTGGCACGTTTCCATTTATTGCCTGCAGCGCCAGTTGCTACTTCATGCAAGTTCTCAATCGCCATAAAGGCATTGGGGTCGACGCGCAGAACTATTGCTTTCAGGTCTGCCAATTGTAAACGTTCGCAGATCACATAGATGATCTCTTTTTCAACACCAGAAAAACCGCCACGACCATACATGATAGTCAGTCCTAGGCCCATTTCGTGCATGATCGCATGAGAAATGGCTTTTGATTGTGTGGAAATAATCAATACTGATTTGGTCTCGTCAAGACCGACAATGACCCCGTCCATCACTTTTACGACGACAAAGTAGGTGATCATCGATAAAAGGGCCGGATGCCAGTCTTGCAATACAATCCCTGCTGCAGCAAAAACCAGGATATTGCACGCCATGACGACTTGGCCGACAGTAATGCCTGTCCGCCTATGGAGGATGATGCCTAAGATTTCGGTTCCATCTATGCATCCACCCATACGGATGATCAAACCAAGGCCGATGCCCAAAAGAGCGCCAGCAACAACGACGACTTCGATTGTTTCACCCTTAAATGGATAGGGGAAATAGTTTTGGATAACCGCTAAAGAGACGGCAAAAAAGATGTTGGCCACAATCAAATGGACCACAAATGCCTTACCAACATGCCTCCATGCCAAGTAGATGAATGGGATGTTGAGACAGACTAAAAGGAGCGGTAAAAATTGTTTCCCTAGAAAAGTAGAGGCTAGCATCGCTATACCGACTACTCCGCCGTCGAATAAATTATTCGGGATAAAAAAAAGATCCAACGCAAAGGCAGCAAGAATCGCTCCAATGAGGGTCCAGACATAATACATGATCTGGGCGATGAGAGGTTCAGTGTTTTGTTGCGTTGCCATGAAGTTGGCAGTTTAACAGGGACATGGCTTAATTGCCATCGAATTTAGCTTTATGAAATTTCGCGGGAGACGGGGCTCGAACCCGCAACTTCCGCCGTGACAGGGCGGTGCTCTAACCAATTGAACTACTCCCGCATGGAGTTCTTTGGGCGCAACAGGACTCGAACCTATGACCGCCTGTGTGTAAGACAGGAGCTCTACCAACTGAGCTATACGCCCCTTCAAAGAAGCAAAGATGGTTGAGATTCTATCTAGCTGTCTATTTTTTGGATAGATCAAAAATGAAGTTTTTTCGATCTTCAAGAATTTTATGGTCTGTTAGCTCCGTGCGGAGAGGGACTAATGTGACAAAACCTTTTTCTAACCAATAGGTATCGCTCTCTTCTTCTTCGGGCAAATGATGCTTCATTCCTAGGTGGAACAACGCGCTTCCACTTGAAATGTCACATGATGTGTGAGGTGCTTCTTTCCAAATGCCTACTCCTTGCTTAGTCCACTTTATTCCTTTGTAAGGAGAAGATCTTGGAAAATTGACATTCAGAAAAGATTCTTCAGGCAGAGGATGGGATAAAAGATAGGCAATGATCTCTTTTATCATGGGGATAGCGAAAGGGAGGCAGGAGTCGGCAGGTTTTTCCCACTCCATTGAAAAAGCAACACCTGCAATCCCTTTGAAGGAGGCCTCAATCACCGCTCCGACTGTACCGCTATAAAACAGGTTTCTACCAGCATTAGAACCAGGATTTAAACCAGATACGATCAAGTCTGGTTTTTCAGAAAGACCACCGCTGAGGGCTAGTTTGATACAGTCTGCGGGGGTTCCTGCCACCGTGTAGGCAATAATATCGTCACCCAAAGATACCCTTTTGACCTGTATCTGATTGTGTACGCTGATCGAAACTCCGCTAGCCGATTTTTCTACATCAGGCGCTACCACTGTGATCCGATATTGCCCTCTAATGGCTTCTAGAATGAGTTGAAGCCCCGTTGCATAGATTCCATCATCATTAGTCAATAAAATGTGTTTCATGGTTCTGAAGCCTTTTGTGACCCATAGATTAATGCTGCAGAATTTAAATTATCCCAAAGATCAGGGAAAGTTGCCTCCAGCATGGCTAGAGCATCTTTTGCTTGTCGTCGCATAGAGGTTTGTCCTTTCGGGCATCTGCAAGTGGCACGCAAGTAGCCAGCCTCTTTGCTAAAGGCAATGATCTGATCTTCGGTTGAGTAAATCAGAGGCCGAATAATGGTAACCCCGTAGTGCTTCATGTGAATCTTCGGCAAGGCACCGGCAAACTCACCCTTTCCAAATAGATTCAACATCAACGTGATCACATTGTCGTCTCGGTGGTGCCCAAAGGCTAACGTTTGCATCCCTTCTTTTTTTGCCGCATCAAATAAAAGGGACCTTCTCTCTCTTGAACAGCTGTAACATTCCAGCTCCTCAAGCGTTCGGTCTGATTTAAGGACAGTAAGGGGGACATCGAGAGAGTCACAGACCTCTTTCAAGTAACTTGTGGTCACACCGGCTCCACAACTGAATTCTCCTGACACATGAAAAGCATGCAAAGGGAACTGCCTAAAGCCACGTCCTGAGATTCTTCTGAGTAAGTAGAGGAGACTTAAACTGTCTTTCCCACCGCTCAAGGCAACGCCAATCCCGCCATCCGGAGGGATCATTTCGTATGTGAAAAGGGCTTTTCTGACCTGGGATTCCAGCTTTCGAAAGAGAATCATTCCTAGAATTAAGTAAACCGTTTAAAATGGACTATCAACAATTTTACTTTATAGCTGACAAAATGTCTAAACAAGCCGGTCGAAACGATCCTTGCCCTTGTGGGTCAGGGAAAAAATATAAAAGCTGCTGCTGGGGAAAAAATATTCCACAGAGTGACTTGTCCCGTAAGCCCCTTTTTGCAAGGGCGGTTACAGCCAACACTTCTTCAAAACGGACCTTTGCCGCTAAGCTGATCCAAGGAAAAACAAAAGATATGCTCGAAGATGTCTTTGCTAAAGAGATCACTGCAGCAAGTCAACAAGAGGCCCCACCCGCCCCCCCCACTCTCGAGGTTCCTCCTCAACATTTCCCCGCCGATTACAAGGAATGGAAAAAAGAATCCTAGCCCCTTGTCATTTAGGTGCAGATTTTGTTATCTTGTTTCACATCTTGCTGGCATAGCTCAACTGGTAGAGCACCCGACTTGTAATCGGACGGTTGTGGGTTCAAGTCCTACTGCCAGCAATTTTCTTTTCGGGGGTGTCGCATAGCGGCCAATTGCATCGGACTGTAAATCCGACGACTTCGGTTTACGTTGGTTCGAATCCAACCACCCCCATTGATTATCCCGGACAAATTCTATAGATCGGCGCGAAAGGGATAGCGACTATACCCATTCGCGCCGATCTTACGGATTTGCCTCGAGCTAACAATGGGGGTTCCCCCAACTTTATGCTGACAAAATCACGAGATCACGATGAAGGGGATAGCGATCCCGCTATCTATACCCCTCTTGTGGGGTCCACTTCAGTAAAACAATTTCTTAGGTTACGTTTTGAGTTACTAGAGGAGTGCTCTGACTCCTGTTTCGCTTTCACTTTTAGTGAGAATGAAACCTAAATAGATTCGACACAAAGCTAAGCGGCGCGTTCCTTAGCTCTTTTGACTGTATTTTAGAGCATGCTCATACAACATTTCTGTTGTTTGATCTTGCTTTGATTCGGCAAGCCATGAAAGGGGAAGCTCAGCGATTCCGAATGGGACGATATTGTAAAAGTCGAGTGCTAGCCAACCCGCGACCAATAAGCCAAATCCTTGTGCCAGCTGCCAAAAGGAAAAAAAGGAGAAATTTTCAATCCTAATCATCAAAATACAGGTTTGTTTTTGTAAAAAAAGAAAAGGCCGTAAATAAAAAAACCGCCGGCAAGCATATACCCTTATTTATTATAATTTCGAAGATGATCTAGAAACTTCCGGGCATGAGTTTCAAAAGATTTCAAGTTACATTTATCCAATAGATGAAGGTATCATAAAAGGTCTGTAATTTTGTAAAAGGGGCCGGTAAAGTGGCTGGGAGTGCGATCTTGCGATTGCATAAATATTTGCTAGAGCCCCCAATGCCTGAAGTTTTGAAGAAACTACGGGCCTTTTATGATCGCAGAATTTTGAGGCCTCTCTCAATCGACTTTCGTTCTTAGGTGTGTGTTAAATTTTTCCTGAAAAAAAGAACATCTAGAGAATCGTTTATTTTTTTACTCTCTCCCGTAGCTACATACCCAATTTTCTCATAGAGGTGAATATTGCCTTCTTCTTGGGCGATAGTGGCGAGTTCAAAAAAATCTATGGCTGGAAACAGACCTTCGATAAGCTTTAAAGCTCTTTGAGCAATCTTTTGATTTTGAAAACTAGGGTCAATAAAAATGGGTCCTAGAAATATGGTTCCAGGGGTTGTGTGTTTTATAGCAATTCCCCCTACCAAAATGCTATCCTTTAAGATCTTAAAAAATCCTTTTAAAGGATCGTTTATTCTTTTTAGAGTTTTATTTGTAGGCTCACAAGCTGGGTTAGTTTCATAATCTTTATATTTTTCTAAGAGAGGTAAAAAAGACTTTATTTGTATAGCATGCAGAGCGGCCGCGTCTTCTGGCACAGCTTTCTCTAAGATGATTGTCATAAAAAATTATAATTGTTAAGCGGCCTTGGATAATAGCACATTCTGCATTCGCTTTGTGTCAAAAGTTCTGAATGCGTCTCTCCCCCTCCAATAAACTTTAAGGCTTCAGTTTAACAACTGAAGCCTTTTGTTTTTAGTGATATACAGCACGAAATTCACACTGCAGAATTTAACTGAGTAAAGCTCAATTACGCAGTATTTACGCACTAGATGTATAAAAACACATTTTTAATATTTAACATTTTAAATCCTTTATGATAACATTATGTTTTCTTAAACACCTAATAAGAAAGTTTTTATGAGCGCCCTCGCAAATACAAGTGCGCTAGTTTTTTTACAAAGTTGAACTAAGGAGTTTAGTATGGCTGCCATCGGCGATTTTCTACTTGCTTCCAATAAGTATATCCCGTGTCTTGTTGGAAGTGTATTTTCTCTTGGACATGCGGCGGTTGATATTATAGACAACTTTTGCTTTGGAAATCTGCCCCTTGCTGATGAGAAGGTACAAAAAATCTTCAGAGAATGCGTGGCTGAATGTGGGTTAAATCCAAACAAATATGTTTGTAAAGTCAGAGACGATTGGGATAGTCCTGCAAGTGCTGTTTTCCCGAATATAGTTTTCGTTTCAGGGAGAATAGAGCAATCGTTGGAGGCTGAATTGCTCTTACGCACGCAAATTAAACACGAACTGGGGCACTTAAATCATTATGATGCTATTGCGGCTACCTGCTTAGGCTCTGCAGCAACAGCAGCTCTTTATGGAGCTTCTTGGATGATGGAAGAATACTTGCAAGACAGCTCTATCGGGGCCATTGCAGCTATAGCCGGAATCTTCATCCAATTGCCGCTTACCGTGAGAATACAACGCTTCATCAAATTATACTTGGAGTCTCGCGCCGACCAGTTTGCCATCAAACATACGACAAACAGCCAAGAATTGCGAGCTGTAGCTTCCTATTATGAAGAGCGATTTGAGGATTGGGTTGCGAACCTTCCCACGTTGCAAGGTGGACGGAGCCGTCCGATGGCAGAGTTTCAGAATCGAGAAAATCGCAACCAAATTCTACGTGAATGGGTTATTGAGAATAGGTACATGCCGCTTGTCGCGGGAAAATCGTCTACGCATCCCAATTATTACGATCGGGCGCAAACGTTTCGTCTGGCAGCTGAGCGTCTAGAGTCTTCGAGCTAACTAACCACTTTTGTAAAGAGAGATCCTCCGGCCGCGCATCGGGCCTCTCGCCGATTTCTTCGAGCGCCCCGCGGATCTTGGTTTTGTGTCTTTGAAAAGGGTCATTATCGATCAAGCGGGTAAAAAAAGAATGAATTGGTGATTCCTGCGAGAGAGCAAGCCAATCAAAAGTTCTGAATGCGTCTCTCCACCTCCATTGATTATCCCGGACAAATTCTATAGATCGGTGCGAAAGGGATAGCGACTATACCCATTCGCGCCAAAAATGAAGTAGTAGGTAGATATGTGGCTGTGACTAAAGAGAGCTTTTGGAAGACTGACGGCAGCCGTAAGGATGATACTTTATATATCTTAGATACGAAGACAGGAGAGTATAGAATACTGTACTGATAAGGTCGACTGCTCTGGAATTGCCTTTGCATATACAGATGCGGAATAGCTGTTTGTGAATCTGGCAACGCATTCCTGTTTGGGAGACCCCTCTCCTGAGGTACAGGTTGGGTACAGTCACCACATCAATTTCCAGCAGTTGCTTACTAATCACGATTAATTCGAAAAAGGGGAATCTCCTATCATAGTGTTGCGAGCAGTAGCGATGTACTGGAAGGATTAGGGTTCCTTCGGACTGTAAATCCGACGACTTCGGTTTACGTTGGTTCGAATCCAACCACCCCCATTGGTTGTAGATACAAAAGTCGCGTTAGGCCTTTTATTACATGGGAGCCTTTGCCTTTACTTGTACCGGGTAAACTCTAATGTTAATTGATTGTATTTCAAATCTTCATGGATACACTCCAGCTCTACTAGGAGGCGATATTCTGATTATAGTCGGTGATTTAACGGCAAGGGACACATTTGAAGGTTACCAAAAATTCATGTTGTGGCTAACTCAATTGCCTTATAGGTGCTGCAAAGTGGTCATTCTTGTGGAAAAGATGGTCTTCTTATGCCAGGGAGTTCTTTGGCAGTGCTACCGAAAACTTGTCTTATGGCCTGATTGGCAGCGTCTTGTGTCCTATCCGGTGTACGAATGACTACCGCTTTAATTTTTCCTTTTGCTGTGTCGATGAGAAAGCCTTGTTTATCACCAGCATCAGTTGGTCTGTTGTGGAAAATCACAGCGATTTTATTATCTGTTGCGACTTTAACACTGAAGTCGTTATCGGAATATCCGTTGCCTACAACAATCTGCTGCCAAATTCTATAAATCTCAAGAAAGGACAAAATTTGACAGATTTTTTATTGGGTTAAAAGCTGCTTAAATTAGATTTTATTAAAAAATGCCGAGTCTGGTATTAATTTGACTCTGTTCACATAAATGTGTACATTTCCGGTATGAAGAAAAGAGACTTGGAAAAGGCGCTGACTGACTTAGGTTGGTGGTTAAAACGTCAAGGTGGCGGTCATGAGATATGGACCAATGGGCGAAGAAACGGAACCTGTTCCGAGGTACAAAGAAATAAACGAGCTTTTAGCGAAAAAAATTATAAACAAAGCAAAAAACAACCCTCCTAGGAGGGAAGAGTAAAATATGGAACTTGAAGGTAGAGTTTGGAAGGATGAAAAGAGTTCCTGGTGGCTTGTGGAAGTGTCCTTTCTGGATGTCATGACTCAAGGGAAAACAAGGAAACAAGCTCTGGAGATGTTGAAGGATGCTGTTTTAGAGCTTTTGAAAGATTCATATAAAGATTTAATAGGAAAAAATTTTCGATTCGATGTGAATCTTTACGAAGAGGGGGTAATAGGTATTGGAGCATCGGATGCTAAATTGCTTTTTGCCTTAGGTTTAAAAAGGCAAAGAGAAAAGAGCGGCTCTACAATCCGCGATGTTTCGGAGAGATTAAATTCAAAATCACCCAACGCTTATGCACGTTACGAAAGAGCACAAGTACGCCCGAGTTTAGACAAATATGCCCAGCTAATGCACGCAGCAAATCCTCTCAGAAGACCTTTGCTATTAAGTTAATGATAAACGATCGCCTGCCTATCCCTGTTGTCTTAGAAAGAGAGGTGTTAATTGAAGCTGGTCACCGTAGCGCTATTCCTACATACTGAAAAGCAAGCCCTACCTAAAGAGAGAGAGAATGTATAAAGGCCTCACAAGATCTTACGAATTTGCTCAAGCTAAAAGTTGGGGGGCCGAGCCCCCAATTCTATGCTGTAAATTTTATAAATTTTGAGAGAGTGGATAATGAATAGCATGATGAGAATTGGATCTTTTGTCCCTGTGACCTGGAACCCACCTGTACCGCTTGTTGGGCCGTTTCTGTCGAAAATACAAGACCTTTGTAACTTTACAGGTCAAATCGCACAGTCTGTTTTGCGCGAGGAGAATGTTCGGGGATCGTTAGTGGAACTCCGCTATATATCTCCTTCACCATTTCGAAGATCCATGAGGATTATTGCTTACGAAATGGGTTCTCTCTTTCTACTACTACTCTGCAGAAAGAAATGTCCTGAAAGAACTGCTTTACAAGTTAGCATTCTTTTCACGTTCATGCTTCCCATCTTAATACCCGCTTTTACCACTTTATATCGCAAGTTCATGGGTAGCCCTGTTGTAGCGAGTACCATTATTGAAGGAGACTTGGTCAAAGAAATTGTAGGGGAGTGGAGTACAAATTTACAAATTCGATTGCCAAACGGACAAATGGTCTTATGGAAAGAGGGGCAACCGAAAGAGAATCTGAGTGAGGTTTCAGCATCGCCCCTAGCAGCCTACCTGACAGGGGGAGCAGTCCCCGTTGCTTGCATGGGAAGGCGCAAAGATGAGCATAGTGTCTATCAAGAAGGGACATTTCAACCCTTTCTAGACCTAGATACCGGTCCATTTACAGCTCTTGTAGAAGGTGAAATATTCAACTTCGATTTTTTAAATGAAAAACAAATCCATCAATTATTTTGTCATGTGATTGCAGACTGTATTATTTTTAATTTCGACACGCATCAGGGGCAATACGGTTTAAACAGGGAGGGAGGCGTTATAAGTCTAGACAAAGGACAAGCTTTTGCTTTGTTTGATTTGCACCAAGATCCTGTTGACTACTTGGATTTGGGAACAGATCGTCATCTAACCGATTCTGTAGTAAGCAGAAGAGGTCAGGGGGGTGAAAAGCTATATGTCCGTGTATCCTCGTCATTTGCAGAAGAGATGAAAAGAAGGCCAAGAATTTCACCAGAGAACCGAATTCTCCAGGATTTTTTCGAAAGATGCGAAAACATTTCTCAAGAGAGGGTGGAAGCATACTTGAATCGTATGGCAGAGGAGTTCTATCCAGGAAAAGAAAAGGCATTTATTTCATTCATGCTTTCAAGGATTCGCTCTATTAAACCTGTTGTATACAGATATTTCGGTTGGGAATTTTCTTGAGGTTCACTATCCATTTTTTCTATACCCCTCTCCGAAGATTTTACGAATTTGCCTCGAGGTAAATTCTGGTATCAATTCAGAACCTAAAATAGAGGCAACACGATTGTTTTTTTCAGTACTGCCTGGCAAAGGGATGAAATTGCTCACTATCAATCACATAGCGAAAGATAGACAGAAACCTATAAAGTAGGTTATATAACCTATTAAGTAGGTTGAATATGCTAGAGTATCTCTTTGCCAACAAGAATGTAGAGAAAGTCTTGTACTTTCTCTACTTACATGGAAAGTGCAATGCAACTGAGCTGAGTAAATGTTTTGATTCTGCCTTGGATCCTATCCAGAAAACACTGTTGAAGTTGGAGTGGGGAGGTTTGCTTGTGAGCTTTCTCGAGGGCAAAACTCGCATTTTTGAGTGGAATCCTCGTTACCCTTTTCTAAAAGAAGTCCAGAATCTTGCAAAAAAAATGGATGAGTATCTTCCAAAAGAGATCCAAGAGCAGTATTATCAGTCAAAAAAAAGAAAAAGACCCCGGAAAACAGGCAAACCTCTTTAAGGAACCATGGCCATAGATTTTTCCACTATCGACGCAAAACAACTTGCAGCATTAGTTTGTGCAAATCTAGCTCAAAATAGTGTAGAAGCAGTTCTGGTAGGAGGTGCTTGCGTGACAATTTATTCAGAAAATCATTATCAATCTCATGATTTAGATTTTGCAACTTACAACGATCTCAATAAGGTAGGGTTGATTTTGAAAAAACTTGGTTTTGATAAAAGGGGGAAATATTTTGTAAGAAAAGACTGCCCTTTTTTTATAGACTTCGTTAACACTCCTATAGCTGTAGGAGAGGAGTTTGTTAAAAATTTGAGCGGCTTCAGACAAATCTTGGTACACTTGTTCTTCTAACACCTTCAGATTGCGTTAAAGATCGGCTTGCCGCTTTCTTCCACTGGAATGACCCGCAAGCATTAGAACAAGCTTTGTTAGTCACTGCTCATTGTTCAGTCAATCTTGAGGATATCAAAGATTGGTCAAAAAAAGAGGGGCATCTGGTTAAGTACAAAGAATTCCTAAATCGGATTTCTAATATTAAATAATCGCTCAAGTAAAAAATATGGAAGGGGCTCACAATTTTTGCTGCTATTTCCGCGAAGCGCACTGCGAAACAGACGAAATCCCTTCCCTTACCGTTTAATTTCACAGCCTACTTTTTAAACGCAGTAACTTCTGTTTGTAAACATTCAGATAGTCAAAACGTTGTCCCATGATTTCTTTCAGATGAGCGGGAATAGTGGCTAAAAAAGCTTCTCTATTGGGGAGAATGTCATTAATTTGTTGGACGATCTCATCCTTTGTAAGGGTCTTAAACAGGAAAGAGGTGTTGGGATTGATCTTGGGGTCGCGCAAGGTTTCAAATTCTTGGATAGTAGAGGTGAAATATTTTGGATCTTTTTTCTCACCTTGAGCTCTAAAGTTGAGTCCAGACCCATTGTCAATCCGCCAGATTTCCTCTGTTTGAGCATCATATTTCATATTGTCGAAGTATAATCCAGCGACATCCCAGTTAGCTAACAGACAGTCAGCGACAAAACCTTTCTTGGCTGCATCTTGAACTCTTTTTACCTCAACAGCATGATCTTTTTTTTCTCGTATATTTTTAAAATATAGATCAAGATCGACTGAAGTTTCTGGAACAAATTTAGAGAGCATGACAGGTTTGTCTCCATCGATACCTTCAAAAGTTATTTTTTCTTCTCCAGCTTTGATCCTATTGCTTGTGGTTGCGTGGTATAGCGCGACTTGTGGAACTTTAACCCCTAAAGCTTGATAGGCTTTATTCGTGTGGTATTCAGCTTTTAAATGGTCAGGATTGCCTGTTATTTCAGATGTTTTCTTGGCGTAAATTGTTCCGTTTTGATCCTGCACCTTTAACGCTCCTGTGCTACCTCCGAGCGTTGAGACAAATTTAATCTTAGTCAACGTGTCGGGAAATAATTCCCCTTTTTCAGATACAGAGTGAACGGTTGTGAGGGCTTTAGACCCAGCCTGGGCTTGATCGATTTGTCTGGAAAATGTTGGAACGACCTCTAGAAATTTTGGCTCTTGTATGACACCCATTTCAGATAACATCGCGTAGATTCGAGGGTGATCCAGTGAATTGATCGCCTTTAATATTTCTGAATAGTAATTCTTGCCTGGTTGAGAAAGTTGAGCACGCACTCTATCGCCTTTAGTGCCGTTCATGAGCTTAGCCATTTCTTCGTTGAGTTCGGCTAGTTCCTGATTAAATTCAGTTAAAGTTCTTCCCTCTCTTAGAGGCTTTTGAGCGATATTTTCATTCCAGCTTTCTTTAGGGCTTACAGTGTAGCCATTGAATTCCTTGTAAATATCAAGAAAGGCAGGGTTGAATAGCCCCACTCTTCCATATTCAGTCGAATCTGCACACTGTAAGCATTTAGCGATGACATGCTTAGTCGAAAGCTTCTGATTGTCTTTTTCCGCAATTGCTTTTGAACTTTCTTTAACGAAAAAGTCAGAAAATCCCCATCTTTTTAGATCTTTAGCTGCGTTGGCTGCACTTCTTCTATCATCTATATCCACCCCTTCTGCTTGTCTACCGGTGTCATGAAAGGCACCAGTAAGCTGAATGGCTAAAAGATCTGAGGGGGTCAAATGGACCTCGGGGTCATATTTGCAATACAGGCCAGCGTAAACTGCGCTGAAAATTCCTACTCGCATCCCATGGTCAGTGCCATGGCTTTGACGAGGATCATTTTCTAACCCTTCAGGGATAACGGCCGTTCCATCTGGATGATGACTCCCCCTGAGTAGACGGTATTCGATGTGGGCAACCCAAGCCTCTTCGTTAGGGAAAAAGGTGCTATTCTTTAGTTTAGGCCTGTTGTGAGGAAGGGAATGTTCGTATACAACATTAAATTTTTGCTGAGGAGCGAGTTGTTTCCAAAGAATTTTTCTTCCATCACATTCAACTAAGATTTCGTCATAATGTGGAAAAGGTTGCCCATAATAATTTGAGGCAATCACTTGCATATGTTCAGCAAGATTGGCTCGATTAACCCTGCCTGTGCAAGCCGCAATAGAATCAACCTTTCTAGATAGTAATTTGTCGGAAGAAGTGAGTGGATGAGCTTTCGACGGTGCAGCTGCGAGGGAAAGAAAAAGCAGGTTTTGTACAAAAGAATCTCTAAATATTCTGGTGACTTTTTTTATTTCATTGAAAGCGCTTGTATTGACTATTTGATGAAACAGACGATTAATTAGCGTAATTGGAGAAACTAGGTAATATCTAACTTTATCGAAAAGAAAAGTGAATTTTTCGACTGCCTGTAAATTTTGTTCCGATATTATTCTATATTTACTCTGGTTTTTTTCATTTTTCTCTGAAGCCAAGGCGTCTATGTCTAATATATCAATAGCGGAACTACGACTTAATCGTTCAATAGACATGTTGCTTCACCAGAGTTAAACCTGTTTAATTATCTCAAAACCTACTTTATAAAGTAAATATTTATTTATTTTTTCTAATTTAACAAGGGATTCATTTTACTGTGATCGTAAGTAGTATTGTATCCTACTCATGTTTCAGCTAACTGTTTATCGGAGCTGCTGGTTTAAAAACATGAATTCAAGAGTTTTTTGGTAGGCAATTTGCTTGTTATTTGCAGCGCCGGCATGCCCTCCCTCGGTGTTTTCATAGTAGAGGACTTGGCATCCCTGTTCTAACATTTTTGCTGCCATTTTCCGAGCATGCCCAGGGTGGACCCGATCATCCCGTGTTGAGGTGGTGAAAAACACGAGCGGGTAGGTCACATCTTCACGGAGGTTATGGTAAGGGGAATATTTTTCAAGGAAAGCCCATTCCTCTTCTTTGTCAGGGTCACCATATTCACTCATCCAGCTAGCCCCGGCCAAAAGCTTGTGGTACCGCTTCATGTCAAGAAGGGGAACATGGCATAAGACAGCTTTCCAAAGCTCTGGACGTTGAGTGAGCATCACCCCCATCAATAGCCCTCCGTTAGAACCACCCTGTATCCCTAAGTGGTTAGGGGAAGTGACACCTCTTGCGATTAAATCTTCAGCCACAGCGATGAAATCATCATAGGAGCATTGTTTATTCTCTTTACGCGCGGCTTGGTGCCATTTAGGTCCAAATTCTCCTCCTCCACGTATGTTGGCTTCCACATAGACGCCTCCTTGTTCCAGCCAGGCTGCTCCATGAATGGGGTGATAACTTGGCTGTAGAGAAACCTGAAATCCACCGTAGCCATAGAGTAGGGTAGGGCGGCTGTTATCCAACGGCATCCCTTTTTTGCTGACTTGAAAATAGGGAATTTTAGTGCCGTCTTTGGAGAGCGCTTCGTGTTGTTCGATCTGCAGATCACTTGAGTCGAAGTAGGAGGGGAGGCTCTTCAATTTTATCCGAGAGCCATTTGCCAAATCTCCCATCCACAAACTTGTCGGGGTGAGATAATCGCTATGCTCCATGAAATAGGCATCAGATTCATCGGGATCTATTCCACCGATCCCCACCGATCCAAAAAGAGGGGCATCAAAATCTTCTCTTACCCAGACCCCATTTTCGCACCTGTAAAGGACTATTTTATTTCGAATTTTTTCAAGAATGTTGAGGATGAGGTAATTTTTTGTACTGCTTGTCCCATCTAAAGAGGCTTTTTCTGTAGGTTCAAACAGAACATGAAAGGAACGATCACCTTCTAGATATTTTTCACACTCTAAGGCAAGCAAGGCTCCAGCAGGATAGGTTTTATCCTTTACGGTCCAGTCTGATTGCAGGGTAAGTAAGAGATGCTCTCCATAGGTTTCAAGGCGAGCATCTGCTGGCTTATCTATTTTTACCCATTGATCGTCCCTCTTGAGATAGACATTGTTTTCAAAAAGTGTTGGAGCTTGTGAGATGGCCTCATAGGCATGTCCATGGTCGTGTGCAACCCAACTAAAGATGAATACGTCCTGTTTGTCCCCTTCAAAAATCAGCTTAGCTTCTGTGAGAGGCGTTCCACGTGTCCATTCTTTCACCATTTTGGGATAGCCAGAATCGGTCAAGGAATCAGGTCCAAAATTTGTCCCCACATAGAGGGTGTTTTTATCTTTCCAGCATACGGAGCTTTTTGCTTCAGGAAGATAAAAACCTTCTGGGACAAATTTCTTATGATCTAAATCAAATTCTCGAACGACAGTTGCATCTGCCCCTCCTCGGGATAAGGAGATGATTAAACGGTCATAGCTTGGATAAAGGAACTGTAGTTCTTTAAGAGTCCAATTCTCATTTTCTGCTTCTGCAAGTGCATCCAGATCAAGTACGTTTTCCCAAGTAATAGGTTCTTTTGCATACTCTTCAAGGGTTGTTCTTCGCAAAAGGCCGCGAACATGGCTATCATCTCGCCATACATTGTAACAGTAATTTCCGGCTTTCTGTATGGAGGGGATACGCTCGTTTGAATTTAAAATAGAGAGTAGTCGTTGATGGATCGGCTCGAAATGGGGAGAATGTTCGAGGCTTTGTATGCTGCGTGTATTTTGTGCTTGCACCCAAGAAAGAGACTGCTCATCCTCGATTTTTTCTAACCAAAGGTAGGGATCTTCCTGATTCTTATTGGCATCCTCTGTCGTGGAGCTTGGGATTTCTGTGCAGCTAAACAGCGCGATTAAAACGAAGAGCCAGATTTTGTTTTTATTCATATTAATATTAAAATCCCGTGACAAATGCAAATTTATTATTATATATCCTTTTTTTATTTGGGAGAAGAGAGAACTTGAACCTATTGAGTAAGATACTATCTTGCCTTTGTGCAGCATCCTGCCCCCTATACGGAACTTTGGAAGGACAAACGATGAATCAACATAAACTAGATATTGTCCACACGGGCGATCCTGTTTTACGTCAAAAGGCACGAGAACTTTCTATAGAGGAAATCTTGAGCCCAGACATACAAAACCTGATTGAGGAGATGAAGACCACTATGAGGGCAGCTCCGGGAGTTGGAGTTGCCGCCCCACAAATTGGGCGATCTATTCAGCTGATTGTCTTGGAGGATGTCAATCATTTTCATTTAACTGCTGAGCAGCTTGTAGAAAGGGAAAGATATCCAGTCCCTTATCATGTGATCATCAATCCACGGCTTATTCTAGATGAAACAGAGACCGTTGAATTTTTTGAAGGGTGCTTAAGTGTCCCCGGCTATTTAGCTATTGTTCCGAGGGCAAGATCGGTTCGGGTGGATTGTCTCAATGAGAGGGCAGAACCTGTCACGATAGAAGCAAAAGGGTGGTACGCCCGAATTTTGCAGCACGAAATTGACCATTTAGGCGGCACTTTGTATTTTGACAGGGCTCTTTTGCCCACTTTGATGACAGAAGAAAATTTTGTGAAGAGATGGAAGGGGAAGACGATAAAAGAAACTGTGTCCAATTTTTTAGACTAACAGCCCAATTTTTTCCAACATTCGGATGCGATCTCAAAGGCCTCTTGGGTATGGATAAGAAGCACCTTAACTTTAGAGTATTCAGTGGAAAGCACTCGATCATCTGATGAAATCTGCCTGTTTTTTTCTGTGTCTAGATTGAGTCCTAAATAGGAAAAAGTTTCGGAGACTTTTTCTCTTACTAGTGGAGCATTTTCTCCGATCCCTGCTGTGAAGATCAAAACATCGAGTCCTCTTAATGAGGCAACCATCGAACCGATGAGGCTGTTTAGCCGGTGGAGATAGATTTCAAAAGCAAGGGCAGCCCGTGTGTTACCATGAGCCTTTTTTTCGATGATATCACGCATATCGCTTGAGCTGCCTGAAATGCCTAAAAGGCCAGATTCGAAATATAACTCGTTAGAGATATCCTCAGGAGCCTTCTTTTTCTTTTCCTGTAAGTAGAGGAGGATGCTTGGATCGACAGAACCCGATCGGGTATCCATCATCAGCCCATCCAAAGGGGTAAATCCCATCGTTGTGTCGATGCTTTTCCCATCTTTAACGGCGCAAAGAGAGGCGCCAGATCCTAAATGACAGATGACCATTTTGAGTTTAGGTAACGGTTGGTTGAGGATGTTGGCCGCCTGTCTAGAGCAATATTGATAGCTGATGCCATGGAATCCAAAACGTTGGATTCCCATTTCGTACCAACTGTAGGGGCCAGGAAAAATTTTGGCAGCTTCTGGTAGTGTGTGGTGAAAAGCGGTGTCAAAAACGGCCACTTGTGGGACTTTTTTGAAAAGTTGTTCCGTGATCTCTATCGCTTCCAATTCGGGAAGATTGTGGAGGGGGGCAAGTTCTGCTAGTTGTCGTATTCTTTCTTTTACTTCCGCTGTAATAAATACACTTTCTTTGAAATAGACGCCACCATGGACAATCCGGTGGCCAACTGCGTCGATGTGCTGACCCTTGATAGAGGAAAGGAGTTGCTTTAAGGCCTCATTAGCTGTCTTTACCTCTAATTTTTCAACCCTCTTTTCCCCAATTGTCAATGCGGGACTATCAAAGGTGTTCTTCCACTTTAGCTCGGCTTCCCATTGAGGTTTGAAGGTGCTTGAAGTGGTATTTTGAATTTCATATAAATAGCACTTGATGCTGCTGGAGCCGCGATTCAAAATAAGGATTTTCATGTTTCTAAGCTATAGCTGAATCGAGACATAAAATCTAAAAATCTCTTGCTTTGATGGGTGGAAGTGGACACACTAATCTTTTATTTGGAGGCCTATGGGCAACACAATCTTTCCTATCATTTTCAATGCGTTTGCAGGGTTTGGATATGGGCATGATCTAGTAGGCGATGTGGTTGCGGCAAAAACTTACTTGAAGGGGGAAAATTATTATTTTCCTGTGATGCATCAATTTGGCTTGGTTTCATCGATATGTTATTTAGCTCAAAAAATATTTGAAACGTATAGAGGGGAAGAGGCCTCCTTTCGAATAAAGCTTCTGAGCAATGTCGTCCCTCTTGCAACCCTCCCGATTTTTTCCTTAGTGGCAGCTCTACGTCATGATCAATATGATTGGATAAAAGAGCAGTGGAATCATGTTGTCCCTTCTCCTTTAAAACTCCCTGAAAAGATGAATGGACAGGCTCGTGCTGTAGTCGATTTTATTTCAGAACACACGACTGAAGTGGTCCGTGTGGCCTCTATTATTGGTTTGATCGCTCTCATTCCTCTTGGACAACCTGTCTACAGCGCCTTTGGTTTTTTAGCCCTTTGGTACGATTATGCTGCTAGGAAAGGAGCCATTTCTCTTGAGAACCGTTTGCGTGCCGAAACTTATTTCCCTGCGATTTCTTTAGTTGGTAACCTTCTAGAAGGAACGGTCCTTAGCCGCTTCCAAACCCTTTGTTTGGAGCCGGTCGGTTTTGCTCAGGATTTAACACTTTCGTTGCAGAATAGAGTGGATGCACTCTTTAGAAAGGTTTTTTTCCTGAAAGGCCACTCATTATCGGAATGCGATGCGCCACATATTAGACCGCCAGAGGTTACTTTCTCTTTAATGAATAAGATTTTAAACGCAAAAGATAACGCATTTGTGTTGAATCCCACCCATTTGACCAAAGAGGTATCAGAGCTTTATTCATTACAAACCAGCAAAAATTACCCGGAGTTACTGACTTTATTTGATAAAGTTTCTTGGGTAAATGAATATGACCTTGTTTTAGGAATTCTTTGTGACGATGACCAGTTTCTGGCATTTTTGAAAAATCAATTTCCTGAAGAGAATGCGGATCATTTCCACCAAAAGGTCTATCCTGAGGATGTAGAAATAACTGCTGCGCAACGGCTTCAGGATCGGAAAGATTTGAAAAGCAGAATAGATGCTTTCATCGGTCAGTTGGCTCAAGCTAAGGGGATCACAAGCCAACAGTATGCAGCAGACCGCTTCAAAGGGCTCATGGAAGGCTTTGTGAGGGTATTAACAGGTCAAGATCACAGAGAAGGGGATCAACACGATATAGAAACAGCAAGATCGCATGTTCAAGTGATTTTACCTATTCTCTCATCACTTGATCCAAGTCTGCCAGTAGACAATACAGAATTAAAAGACCAGTATGAGTACGTCTTGCACCAATTGCAGAACAATGCTCTTTTTCAAAACAGTCTAAAACTCCTGCATCCAGGCGTAGAAGCAGATGAGTTGATAGAGCAAACCGATTTCTATTTAACCGCACTTGCAAAGGATGCAGACCTCTCGAAGCAGGAGTATGCTGCAGATATCTTCTTGATTTATAAAATGGATCAAAATAGAAAAAGTTTTGAAGATTGCCTTCTGAACCTGGCTGCATGTGGAGGCTATTGTACAGAAGAATTGCAAAGGGAAACCAAGAGTTTAAAGGACGCGATTCTAGCTGAAAAAGCGATCGATTCGGGCAAGAGCTTCGAAGAGACTAAGATCGAATCATTTGAGTTGAGATTACTTCAAGCCTTGCAACGTTTAAGACACCACAGCATCCAAGTTAAGTCAGAAATCTTAACCGAATCCTTTCTATTCAGGTGGCTGCCTACGGTCATGAAGAAAAATATGCATGTCGAGAGAGATATTGAACGGTTTCTATCACTCGGGTTTTACCCGATTTCTAACCACGAAAGATCAGAAATTAGCATTGTTGAGTTCCTTGCGATGGAGTTTATTTTAAATTTCATTATCGGTAACCCTCTTTTGGAAAAATTATTCGGATCTTTCTTCAAAGATTTTCATGCAAATTATCGTGAAAATTTGGAGGAGGCTCTCAAGGATATACTTCGGATAGATTATAACGACTACATGACATACATCATCCGGAAAGAAGGGTTGTTCACAGAAAGTGAACAAGACGAAATTACAGATCTATTTACAATTCCTGGGCAAGCCGAAAAAATGTTAAAGGGATTTTATCATTTAACCCTATACCGTCTAGGCGTCCTAAAGTTTGCAGATGCTCCGCGTTAGCGTTTGGAGCTTCGCACAAAGAGGTTGGGAAAAAGTTTTAGGCTCTACCGAGTCGCCGCACTCCAAAGAGGTAAGCCGATCTATGAAGTGGATCAAAAGAAAAATCTAAGAGTTTTCTCTTTTTTTCCCAACAGAAAGTTCTAATTTCGAAGATCTTGAAGATTGAATTAAGATAAGTTTTTCTCGGCGACTCATCTTCTTAATCTGACTTTCCCTTTTTGAAGCCGACGATCGATCTATGTGAGATTCGATAAACAGTATTTTTTTAGGTTGGGAGATGTGAAAGAACCGTGCCCCTTTTTGCCGTTGTTGGTGTTCCTGAAAACGGCGTTCCAGGTCCTTTGTAATGCCTGTATACAATTTACCCGATTCAGTTTGAATGATATAAACTGTCCAAGGGTAACTCATAAAAATAAATACAAAAGAAAATGATCAGAAATAGGCCCTTTCGGGCCTATTTATTCGAGAGTTTATTGCCCGTTTTGGACTTCTGGATGTGCAGCGTTGAACACTAAGGCGGCTACTAAGGCACCTAAGAAGTTTGCAACAATGTAAATCCAGATATTGGACCAAAGGCCCAAGTTTAAAATGGTGATGCCAATGGCAACCGCAGGGTTAAAAGCGCCGCTTGAAATTGTACCAACAGCATAAGCGCCGATCAATACGGTAAAACCAATGGCCCATCCAAAATAGGAATTTCCTGCTGTAGCTCTTGCCGTGGCGACGTTTAAAACAACAAAGCATAAGGCAAAAGTGAAAAGGAATTCAGAAACTAAAGCCTTCATGATATCGGGCTGCAAAGGTGTCGAAGAGGCTGCACCTTTAAGATAGAGTGTCACCCATGCAGCGGCAATGCCGCCTGCCACCTGAAAAATCCAATAGAGGAGCAGATCTTGTGCGCTTAGTTTTTTCCTAAGAAAAACGGCAAGGGAAACTGCGGGATTGTAGTGGCCGCCTGAAATGTGACCGCCTGCAAAGACCATCACTGCCAAAGCTGAACCAATAGCAAGGGGTGCCCACAAGGCAATGCTATTTGGATTAAGAACAGCCATCCCAATGGTTAGGACAAGAAAAAAAGTTCCAATGAACTCGTAGACATACTTCATAAAGGTTAAACCTCCCTTTTTTTATCAAATTCATAAAGGAAACAATCTTTACTTGAAATGGTTAGCTATTTTTTAAAAACGTTTAGCCGCTCTTCGTGTCGCCTAAAAACAGCCCATTGCTGTACTTTTATACCTCTATTTTTTTGAGGTACCAAGAATGGACACCCTTCAGATCTTAGTGGCGTTGATGTTTTTTTCGGCTATTCTGGTAGGGATAGCTCAGAGGCTCCATGTGCCCTATCCGATCGCTTTGGTTCTTGGGGGAACGGCCATCGGTTTTATCCCAGGATTGCCTGACATCACTTTCGATCCGAATACCATTTTGCTGGTTGTTCTGCCCCCTATCCTTTACTACGCCTCCTTTGGCATCTCTTTTCGAGAGTTCAGAAAAAATTGGAGAGAGATTTTCTCTCTTTCTATCGCTCTAGTCGTCGTTACAACGGTTGTTGTAGGTTACATTTTCAAATGGATTTTCCCCCAATTTCCTTGGGCTCTTGCCTTCACTTTTGGTGCGATTGTCTCTCCACCAGATGCCATTGCAGCAACATCTATTCTAAAAAGATTCAAAATGGGTAGCAGGTTACTATCGATCTTAGAGGGGGAAAGCTTGGTCAATGACGCGTCGGCCCTTGTTCTCTATCGGATGGGCATTGTTGCCCTATTGTCAGGAACTTTCTCTGTTTCTGAAGGAAGTTGGGAATTTGTCAAAGTTGTCTCTGGAGGAATTGGTATAGGGCTTGTTTTGGGTTTAATCATCCAGAGACTTGCAAGCCGTTACTTGCAACCAGCTGTGGGCGTACTTTTTTCATTTACGATCCCTTACATCACCTACATTGTTGCAGATTCTTTGGAGGTCTCGGGTGTTCTAGCTGTCGTTGTAGTGGGGCTGATCGGCTCAAGGGTTCTCCTCACCCACCATTCGTCTCTCAGACGGGTTCTTGGATATGCCACATGGGATATTTTTGTGATCATGCTGAACTGTTTTGTTTTTATCCTGATTGGTTTGCAACTCAGAACATTCACAAGCACGATGACTGCTGACAAGATGTGGCTTTACACGGGCTATGCGTTGCTCATTAGCACTGCCATGATGGTGGTCAGGATGGTTTGGGTCTTTGCCAAGAGTGGCATTGCCTATATCAAGGCTCTTTACCAACCAAGAGCTTGTGAAAATTGCCCCAAAATTGCCCGTGATGCTGCCATTATCGGATGGGCGGGGATGCGGGGGATTGTCTCTTTGACAACTGCGCTTGCGCTGCCCCTAACCCTGCGCAATGGGATGCCACTTGAGGGGAGGGAAGAGATCATTTTTATCACTTTTGTCGTTATTTTGATGACATTGTTGATCCCTGGATTGACGCTGCCAACGTTGATCCGTTGGTTAGATGTTCAAGATGAGACAGATGATGATTCGGAGGCCCATCGAGTCGGTAAGCTTCTTACAAAGGTGGCAGATGATCAATTAAGTCGTCTCCATGCTCATGAAAATATCAATGACGAAGAATATAATTTCCTACGGACCTATTTTAAATTGCAGCGGCGTGTCCTGTTCCATACCCATCCTCACGGAAAAATGCACAGTATAGAGTTGGCCAGACTTCGGGTGATCCAGGAACAAAGGAGGCAGCTGGTTGCGATGTGGAAAAGGCGCGAGATAGGGGACAATCTTTTAGCTGAACTGGAGCAACTGCTTGATTCAGAAGAAAATCACAAGGCTCGGGCCGAGCTAAGTTAGCATTTTTTTCTTTAAAAGGTTATACTTCTTTCAATTCACGGAGCGGCTATGGGAAAAAAAGCGAAAATTATTGGAACTGGGTCTTATGTTCCCGAGCGTGTGCTGTCAAATAAAGATTTTGAACAGATGGTCGAAACGACCGACGAGTGGATTTTCACCCGAACAGGGATGAAAGAGCGTCGGATTGCAGCGGAAAATGAATTCACTTCCGATATGGGGGCAGAAGCTGCAAAAAAGGCCCTTTCCGCTGCTAATCTAACAGCGGACTCTATCGATTTAGTGATCGTTGCGACTGCAACACCAGACTACGTTTCTTTAAGCAGTGCCTGTTTAGTCCAACATTTAATAGGGGCAAAAAATGCTTCAGCTATGGATATCCAGGCTGCTTGTTCAGGCTTTCTCTATGGTATAACCACCGCCAAGGCTTTTATCGAGTCGGGTCTATATCACAATGTTTTGGTGGTTGCCTCTGAAAAGCTCTCTTCGATTGTGAACTATAAAGACCGTTCCACCTGTATATTATTTGGAGATGGGGCCGCTGCCTGTGTTGTAAGCAACAGACCAGGAAAAGGTCTTCTTATCCAAACTCAGTGTCTTGGTGCAGACGGGGAGTTTGCCCCTTTAGGTTTTGTCCCTGCAGGTGGATGTCGATTACCAGCCTCGGAAGAAACAGTAAGAGAAAGTAAACACTACATCCATATGACAGGCAGTGAAATTTTCAAACATGCAGTTCGTAAAATGGAAAATGCCTGCAAGGTCTGCTTAGATCAGTCTGGTCTTAAAGAAAGTGACATTAGCTGGCTGATTCCCCATCAAGCCAATATGAGAATTATAGAAGCTTTAGCTAAGCGATTTGAGGTGCCTAGGGAACGGGTCTATGTGACGATCCATAAATATGGCAATACTTCCGCTTCCTCGATCGGCATCGCACTAGATGAATTGCTTCATAAGGAAGAAATCAAAGAGGGGGAAAATCTTTTGCTCACCGCCTTTGGTTTTGGTTTAACGTGGGGAGCCACCCTTTTAACAAATCAAGAAAATTAACAGTTTCTTAATTTTTTTCTTGGTAATATATTCATTTTTCTTAGAGGTAGCATGACAAGTCCAGTGCAATGTTTTTCAAGCCAAGCGATGACATGGTTGTTAACAAACAGAAATCCAGAGGGAACAGAGAGAAATTGGACCCGTCGTAACGGTGATTTCCCTGCGATGAACCCCCAACAGTTAACGGCTTGGCGGCACCGGGCGATCGGAACATCCTTTGCACTTCCATTATTGGCCCTGGCTGCAACGGTTGAGTCGATTGCGTATGCTGTTCTACTGGTTCCTACAGCGTTCTTTAATAAAGGACTTTTTAGCCATTGCCTTAAGTTGCTGAATAGCAGTTATTTTACCTGTAAATGGGCTCTTTTTACTTTAGTGGATCATAATATAAATCGTTACAACGTTTCGACCCATGAATCGTTGGCTAGAATCAATTTTGATGAGGAACGTGTTCCCTTTGGTCCCTATGAACGGACTCAAGATCGTCGTTATTATCGATCCATTTACCCTCCTGTGCAGCCCCCACCAGAGGATCCAGCCGATCTTTTGCCAATTCAACCTCAGGAACAACGTCAACGTCGTCGGGCTCAACCTCAACCTGAGGTTCAGCCTCGGGTTCCACCTCGGCAAGTGCCCCAGCCTGTTCATGCACAACCTCACATCCCAGAAGATGACTTTGTTGACGCCCTAACCCGTATCAGAATCCAAGAAGCCATACAGGCTGGTGTGTTTTTTTTCCAGAGCTATCTATTATCAGATGCTGAGCTGGTAGAGCCTATTAAGGACTTTGATCCTGACTATTGTACTTTGGTCTTAACCAAAGCCATCTTTATTTGTGTTGCAGGCGAAGCGGCTTCTCACCCTATCCCAGATTTCTTTAAAGAGGATACTAAAAAGAGGATTGACGAAGCTAGAGTAGCATGGGGTTTTAATGAGGACGCTAAGGCTGTCGTACAGGTCAAGTTGCACACTTTAGAGCTTTTTAATGAGCCTATAGAAGACGAGAAAGCTGCTGAATTTTTCAGGACGTTAAATGACATTGCTGGAAAAGAAATAAGTGGTCTTTTTGTCAAACAATGTTGGGGAGAAGCTATTGGGAAAGGGCCAATCGCTGTCCTAGGAAATCCTTTTGCGTAAAAATTAACCAAATCTAGACAAATACTTTAAATCACGCCTTAGCGTTTGGAGACCCAAATTTCTCTCTCTGTGCTCTCTGTGGTGATATTTTTTTATTTTTTAACCACAAAGCCCACAGAGAACACAGAGAGAATGGGTTAGGGTTCTCTTCTTTGCGCTTAAGGGTTTTTTACGGCTAAGTAATTGCTGTAAGCGAAGTTTTCCAGCTTCTTATGCCATATTGGAATTTCAATCAGCCCATCTGACGCAATCCGATAGATGGTATACCCCTTACTGCGCAGATATCTGTAGACCTGATGTAAAGTTGTTTTCGAGTCTAAATAACAACCACCATATTCAAACTGGATGATATCGATGGCTTGTTTTTGTAACAATTTTTCTGCACCTAACAGCACATACAATTCATTTCCCTCTGTATCAATTTTCAAGAAGTTGATGCGAGAGATCTGATGTTCTTTAGCGAACTGGTCGATGGTTTCTAGTTTAGTAGTAAAATAAGAGGGGGGCATATTCAGTTGCTTTTCTACTTCAGGACGGCGATGGAGCGTGCTCAAATATGCATGAGTTGGATAATAGACAAATGTTGCTTTCCCGATAACCCTGTAATCTCTGTTTAAAAACATCTGACAAATCAGCAATGGGCTCAAAGGCAAAAATTTTAACTTTAGGTTCATGCTCTAATACAGCTAAAGACCAATCACCAACATGGGCCCCGACATCAAAAACGATATCACTATCTAAAATGGTACTGAGAACCATTTTTTCCCCATTTGACTCCATTGATAGGTTGTGAAACCCGACATTTTCATAGGAAGGACCATCCTTAAAGATAGTCAAATGGGCAAGACGTGTATCTGCTGTAAGCAACCCTAAGCATAGACTACAAGCTAAAAATAAATTGTTTAAATGTATAAGGCTCACTCTGACTTTAGCTTCCATTTAACCCGCTTGATAAGGTCATCAAGGTCTGGTTTGACGTAAGGGTTATTGGCTTTAACTGCAAACCCAAACAAAAATCCATCTCCTGCCAGGGTGATGAACTGATAGGGATAACCCGATAACTTTGCATACCGATTGTTTAAATCGATTTCAGGTTGGAAATCAGACTTCTGGGTAGGGTCGATTTTTTTGATTTCCGATTCCATTAACCTCAGATGGTCTTTGTAACTTTTGACTTTATCAAGAGAGGCGACCTGCCACTTTACATAGAAATATCCAGAAGATTTAACCTCTTTAAATTTAAGAAAATAGTTTTTTGCACCGCCTTGATTCGGCTTTGCATTGGTAACAGGTACTGTTTCAAAAAGAACATCGTACTGACTGGATGGTTGATGGCACCACCAACCAATTGATGGCTCCTCAGTAACACGTAAATGGTTAACTTTCGAGGAGGCAACTTTTTGAGGATCTTGAATAGTGAGGCATTGTTTGAGCCCTTCCCAGAGGAGAAGATCATTCTTCCCTATGTAAGGTGTTACGTACCAAATCTGTAGCAGAAATTGCCCTTCGTTCTTGCAAAGGAACCAGGCGCCATCCATTTTGGCTTCAAAACCCTCTTTAAGAGGCGTAACGGAGCGGAATGTTTTTTCCAAACTTAACATCTGGTTTTTTAAGCTCTTTTTGTCGAGGCAAGGTTCAACATCGATGGTGCACCCTAGACCACCTTCAGTAGGCAGAAGGACAAAATGGGCTTTCCCATCGGGGGTAACTGAATAGTCACCCATGCCCCAGTGATCAGGAAAATTGAAGACAAATTCATATGGGCCCACAGGGGTTTTAAATTCTTCAGAGGTGATTGAGGCCGTTCCCTCGATGGGTTCTGGTGGCTGTTTATCTTGCCAGACGGGAAACAAACTGCTCAGGAGATAGGCCAGTAACACTAATATTTTCATAGAAAACCTTTAGACGTGAAAACGATACTAAATGAAAAATTGTGCTAAGGCAAGTTGAGCTTGGAGTTTTCCGGTTTTTTGATGGTAAAATCAGAAGTCGGGGGTCAAGCCTGACATTCGGACATTTTAAGACCCCTCTACTAAAAAATTAGGGGAACCAGATGGCTTTGGGAAAATGGTTAAAATTTTATCTAGAATCTGGTGTCGAACTCCCTTGAGCTAAAAAAGTTCGGAGTGGGAACCAAATCTGGTAAGAAATAATGTATCGCCTTTTGTCTTGTAGATTAGCAAAAGATCGTTTCTAACGTGATACTCTCTAAATGTTGTCCAATTCCCTTTTAAAAGATGATCCCTATGCTTTGCAGGAAGGCTTTGTCTTTTGCTTATTAGATGCAATGATGGCTTGAAGGTCTAGAAGGACTCTTTTTCATGTTTATACCTTTTCAGATCCTTTTCCATCGAGTTTGTGAACTCTATATTAAGCATTTGGATCTATTCCTATTTCTTTCCAAAACTCTTCAATAGAACTGCAGCGGGTCAAGTTTTTCCCCTCATCAACATCTCTCATGGCTTTTTGAGTCTCTGCATTAGGTTCATCATGAGGAATATTAGGTCTAACATAAGAGATAACGAATTCACTCATCGTCATCTTTTTCTTAGTGGCGAGCTTTTGATATATGTTCTTTCATCTTCAGTGACGTCGATTGTCACTTTTACGCGATGATGATGCGAATGGGAAGACATATTATTCTCCTTAATCTTTTGCTCAAAGAATACCAAAAATTCTATATGGTGGCAGATAGGCAATCCTAAAACTAGGGATTAGGAGGTCAGGTAAAGGGCGCATACCAGAAGATTTAACCTCTTTAAATTTTAGAAAGTAGTTTATTGCACCGCCTTGATTCGGCTTTGCATTGCTAACAGGTACTGCTTCAAAAAGAACATCGTACTGACTTGCGGGTTGATGGCGCTTGAGGTTCCCCAGTTTTTTGACTAAATTGATTCAAAGATCTAATATCATTCTTTTTCAATTAAGGTATTAAAATGGTTGTTGTTGCAAGCGCTAGAGGGCAAACCGTACAGTCCACGAATCACTGGAAAATTCCAAAGATCTCCCCGACTATCAAGAAAATCACTGCAGCTACAGGATTTCTTCTTGCTCTTGCTACAGTGGTGTCTTTACCCGTAAGCGCTGGGGCTGTAGCCGTAACGGGGACAGTGACAGCTCTTTCACCTTTACTAGCCCTTGCCTATGCTGAGAGAAACAGGCGAAGCGGCCCTTGCACAAATGCCACGACAGCAAGCAACGTCGCTGTTCAGCTTGATACGAATACAATCTCACAAACATTTGTTGTGCAGTCGTTAGGGCAAAATCTAGTTACCGGTACTTTTTTAGAAGCTTTTGCAAGCCCGATAGGCATTAACCTTTCGGTTCTCAGTCCAAAAGGAGTCTTTCAGTTTAGTTTTAATCTGAACTACCAAGCACCTGGTACGGGTGCAACTATTCAGGATGTCGCTTTAGTCCCTCTTCCAAGTGGAAATACCACAGTGTCTGCTTTGTACACCCAAGGGGGTACAGGGAAAAATGTGTTCGATTTTTCTATTGTTAACACTACTAATGTCCTTAGCACAACAAGCACTGTCCTTACATTTACAGGCGATCTTGCGATGAGTGCAGTTTCAACCACTGCCGGAGTCTTAGTCGCCCTTGTCTCTGCTTCAGGCACAAGCATAGCTCCTACGCTTTTACTTTATCCCCCATCAGGCGGAACACCAACATCTGTCTCTTTATTTGGGGCACCCTCTGTAACAGATGCTGCTGTTAGCTCGGCCGTTTTACCTAATGGAAACATCGCCGTTTTCTTTACCGATTCTGGTCTCATTTACGGATCTGTTGTAACTCCTACAGGAAGCAATGTCGTGACAGCGAACCCTATTAATACCGTAGGAAGCAGCAGTCCCATTTCAGTGGCCGCTTTAACAAATGGGAATATAGTCTTTACTTCGGTTAACTCTTCAGGTCAGGTAACGGTTGAGATCATCGAGTCCAACTTGACAACTGGTGTCTTTCAGGGGGTGGTAGACGGCTGCACAGGAGAGTCTGAAACGTTTGTTGTCCCGATTCGAAATGGTTTTGGTGTTTTTGTTGAGAATGGATCGGCCCTTACTTGCTATTACTTTGGACCCACCGGTACTTTACTTGGAAAAGTTCCGGTATCAACTAACAATGTGGCAAGTCTTCCTGTGTCGGCTGTTTCACCCCTTGTGGGACCCTTAGGAAAAAGTCAGGTGATGGTCAGCATTCCACAAAGTGGAGGGACCAGTGTGGTGGTCGATTTATCCCAAATCGACGCTGCCCCTCTTGTAGCCACTTCCATCTCTTCGCCTGTCACTTTTCCCGTTGAACAGCCTGTCGCTGTACCAGTTTCATTTACTGATGCAGATGTCATCGGGGGCTGGAATGACACCCTCTCAATCACAACGAATGCTACAGCTGCGGGACAACCTTTTCTTTCGTACAATGGAACCCACCTGATAGGGACAGCGCAACCCAATAATCGAGGCAACGTGACCGGTTATCTGACAGCGACCGATTCTGCAGGGCTAACGGCTGTTGCCTCTTTTAATGGGACAGTTCCTGATGCGCCTCTTCAAGTAGGCTCTGTACCTGCTCAAAACATCACATTGGGTTATCCCTTCTCTTGGCAGTGGCCTGTTAACGCGATCACCTCCATTTACAATGATACGTTGGATTTCGTCCTCCAAAGCACACTGCCTATTGGTCTATATTTCAATGCAACTACACAGGTGATCTCTGGAACGGCTGCTTCTACCAATGGGCTGGGGATATTTTCTGTAGTGATCGAAGCCTTTAACTACCTTGGGACGTCGGCTACGAATTCTGTTCAATTGAATACTGTTAGCCTACCTCCTCAAGCTATGAGCACACTCCCATCCTCCATCAATGCTACTGTGGGTGCCTATGTTCTGAATCTTGCCAATTTAGTCACCGATGTGTTCACTTTGAATTATGGGATGACTGGAAATCCAAGTTCACTCAGTATCGGACCAACGAGTGGACTTTTGACTGCCGATTTTGCCCCTAACGATGTGGGGATTTACCCTCTGGTTGTCAACATATGCGATCTATTTAAATGCCTGGTTTGGAAGCCCCAATTAACAGTTTCTCCTGTCCCTAGTGCATCTCCGCCACCTGCAACTCCAACCCCAACGGTTATCTCCACACCTCCATCACCTACACCTCCCGGAGTAGGGGTTATTCCCTATGGAAAAACTGTAAAAACTGGCTCAAGTGCTTATATAGATTTGTCCCAAGTCTTTACATCAAAGGACCCTTTGACCATCACAGCAAGTTTTGATCCGCCCACCCCATGGATGAGTCTGTATCAAGATCCACAAACAGGGTTGTATTCCTTAGTAGGGAATGTCCCTTATTCGGCAGAGCAATTTACTGTTTACCTAAATGCCACAAGTGCTATTCCAGGACCTAATGGGCAACAATTACCTGTAGCTACAGTCTGAATTTATTGTTGGGATAACTGGGATATCTCTTCCCTCATTGATTACCTCAGTTGTGTTCCCCGTATTTGGATTTGTTACTGGGGTTGCCTCCTGCGCGTTTGCATGGAGAAAGTGGCGTCAAAGGGCTATAACGGGAAAAGCGCTGGTGTCCCGCAGCCTAACTCAGATTAGAACTTCTCTCTCTCGACGAAACAGTACGAACAATACGGAACTTCAAGAAGTACCGAGTTCTCCGCCACCTTACGAAGCGCCGACTTCGTCAACTAATATGCTTACCACTGTGGCCTCAACTTCAAAACATAGCTTGGATGCCGGCAGAGAGGAAATAGTTTGAAGCATTCCTCCACACTTCACCCCCAAATTCGGTCCACAGTCTGACGTTAGGGTGGATTTGACTGGATAGGGTGACGGCCCCTTCTCCACTGTTTCTATTGCGATGTGCACCCTCAATCACAAAGGGGGTGCCAAATCCAATAAATTCCTGGTTGTGGAGGAATTGATCCGAGGTCAGGCGGTGGTTCCAGGCGCCATCTAAGCTAAGAGAGAAGGTGCAGATTTCGGTTGTTGTCACATGAAGCCCTAAACGGCCTGTGGCAGAGCCTCTATTCCTTTTAAAGAGGATAAGGTCAAGATCGCCTGCACCCGATTCTGTAACACTCGTTCTCCAGTAGCCGCTAGCTTCAATGCCAATAAAAGGTTGGACCAAGGCCCAAGCAGCTGGAATGTCAAAGCCGGCTTCTCCATAAAAGGTGGCGTCATAGAGTGTAGGGTTGCTTTCAGCCACAAAGTTTAGTGGGGCAATTGCTATCAAGCGATGGATTTTATTGTTGGTATAACCAAAGGCAAAATCTGTCAGGATGTAAAATTCTTCAGGGCGGTACAGGGCATAAAGTCCAACAAATCCACTGTTCAGTTTTCCTCGGCTGTCCATATTGTAATGGACAAAATCGTGTTCATAAGAGCACGCAAGACCTAATGTAAAAATATCGGAGAAGGTTTTCTGGGCACCTAAAGTGACTTCCCAACCCTTTAAGTTGAAACCAAAGGCATTTCCATCGTTGCGCAGAAAAGCTCTGTTCCATCCACCTTCTACCCACACATCGATTCCAAAGCTGCATTCAGGGGCACAACGGCAGAGGGGAGAGGTGGTGACTAAGGGTCGGATGGGGTCATAAAGGCGACGGATAAATTGACGGTTCAAAGTCCCAACGATAAAAGGATCTTTTGTGTGAGGGTCTCCGGCCAATTGATCTAAAGCATCGGTGATTTGAAGGGGAGAGAGGCCGACCAGCGCATTGAGAAGGGTATTGATTTCTGGGTCAGGGTCGGAGCCTGCGGTCAGAGAGTCTAGCTGACTTGCCACTTGCCGTTCGTTGAAAGAGACAGCCCCATTGATGGTTGAGGATTGAATCGTAAGGAAAACAGCATGCGGATCAGAATAGTTCAAGACAGGTCTAAAAAGGGAAGACCCATTTGTGCTCACCACATTGGCAAATTGTCCTGACACACCGCCCGATGCGCTGAGAATCGTGTATTTAGCCCCAAAGTCGATTTCATCAATAGGTGACACAACCACAGTTCCACCCGATAACAAAGCTGTCCCCGGAGAGCCGCTCACGGCAATCAAGTCGCTTTGTCCAGCAGAGTTGATTTCGACAAAATAGGTTGAATTAGGGAGCTGAGTGTAGGAAGAAAAGCTCAATGTGCCGATGCTATTGCCAGGAGAGATCACCCCTCCATTGCCAATCGTCATTCTGGAGGCTGTTCCTGTTCCAGAGAGAACCCCATTTGTTTGGACGAAGGTTTGACCCCCTAAAGACCCACCCAAATTTAATTGAGAGCCAGCCGTGACTGTGGTTGTTCCCGCGTAGCTGGAGCTATCTCCTGATAATGCAAGAGCCCCGCCTTGTAGGAGAAGTGCTCCGTTACCAGCTAAGTTTCCTGAAAACACTGTGTTGCCGTTTCCAGTAATGGTTAGGGCGCCGGTGCCAAGTAGACCAGTGGTAACCTCTCCGGTACCTGCTAGTGAGAAAATTTCGTTTGAAAAATCGTTTATCCCATTATTCAGTGTCAACGTGCCTTCGATCTGGTGTGCTGAATGGGGTGAGAGAACTTTATTATTGCCTGCAGCTAGTGTGGAGGCTAGATCGACACTGGTTAGGCCGGTGTAGGTGTTGCTTAAAGAAGTTTGGAGGAAAACCGTTCCAGGGCCTGTGATAGTAAGATTTCCATTGTTTGTAAGATCTGTTATCCCCCCTGATAATTGGACACTATTGTTGGCATAGATTTCAGTCTGTAAAGCCCGAGCCGATCTGAATAGGGTTAGAAAAGTTTTGTAATACAAGATTCTGGATCTGAAGCTGACTTGAGGAGCTTGTCGTTATACCTGGTGAAAAGACAATCGGACCTGTTCCAATGTTACTGGCTCCGTTGATAGTAAGAACGCCTTGGTTTAAAGCAGTAGACCAGCCGTTGTTAGTGATACTGTTGCCGCTCAAAGTTAAGGTGCCTGTCCCAATTTTTGTGAGCGTGCCTGAGGTACTTTGTGAAATAGTTCCAGCATAAGTGGAGGTGGCATTTGAAGAGCCAACAATCAAGTCGCCGTTGTTGAGGCTAATCGCACAAAACCCATCCGTATTGGAGATGTTTAACATCGCTTCGGAAGAATTATTTAGCGTCAGATTTGAATGGTTTAAGGCTGTTCCATTTAGGTTGATCAGCACATTTTCGCTATTCAGAGAATTGCCATTAGCACCAATTGAAAAAGTCGAACTATTGAGATCAAATTGTTGTTGGAGCCCGCTTTGATTCACAATACCGCTTGAGTCACATCCAATATTTAAGAATGAGCCATTGCTAATCTGAAAAGTGTAGGCAGCTGGAGTCGCTGCAGGAAAAAGAAGATTTTCAATAGCTAAAATTTCAAAGGAGAGGGCACCAAGAGTAGGGGTTAAAGTCGTAGCAGTCGAATCGAATTGTGCAACGTTGTTAGGTTGGTTTGGTACTACACCTCCAGTCCAGTTCAAGGGCTCGGTCAAATCTGCTGGGTCGCCTACATGTCCCCCATGCCACACAATCGGTAAGGCAGAAAGGCTTGAGGTCGTGGCAAGTGCAAAGGCTAGACAGGTGCGGTAGAACAAGGTAAGACTCTCCAAAAATAAAATGGTCTAAGTGGTTTGTTACAATATATTTTAATATTAGACAAGCATTGGCAAAGATGTTTGAGAAGAATTTAGAGAAATGCTACTCTAACGCCCCCTAAAAAGCTAAATTGGAAAAAAAGATATGGCATCACCTGTTGGTCAACAACTACCAAAACACCCGACACCACATTTTAAGCTTCTTTTAGCACTTTACAATTCAGGTTCTCTGAAATTTGATCCCCTCATTGTAGAGGGTCAAAAGATCGTTGGAGGAGGATTTCCGGTCCTTAAGGATCGCCGTGCACCTTATGACTTAAATGTTGTGACGATGACTTCTGGGACATTATTAAATAGTATTGTAGATCTATTTGCAGAGAAGATTCAACTTAGATTTCCTGATGTCGAAATGATTGTGCCTGCTAACGGAAGTCACTTTCATATTGCTAGCGCAGTCGCTATGCGACTAACAAGCCTGTTTGATAAAGAGGTATTTTTTGGTAGTTTGTTTAATGAAAAAGAAGTAGACAAGGTCTTTGGGGGAAAGAAAATTGTCGTTCTAGATATAGAAGCTGTTGCAGGTTTCCTTGTTTTCGATGCGATACCTCGTATTACAGAATTAGGGGGCATTTTAAAAGGCGTTGCTTTTTTGTGTGACCGCCTAGAAATTAGGGATGCAGTTACCCCTTGGTCTGTCAGTCAAACACTTCTAGATCTGGGAATTCGTGTAACCGCTATCATGAGCGTGGAGGACCTAACGGACTTTTTAAAAGACCCACGGTGCGATCATCCGCACAAAGACCAACTGGTAGAATCCATGAAACTCTATTTAGAAGTGTGGGGTAAAAAATCGAGAGGAAAGCCTTCTCAATCTGGTAAAGGGTCCAGCATAGTACCGTCTACCAAGGAGTGCGTTGACTTGACGAGTGAGTCCGAGACAAGTAGGGTTAAGAGAGCTAGGAATGGATCTGCTGAATCAGAAGGTAAAAACACTCGGAATTAACCAAATCAAGAGGCATATTTTTTTGTGCTGCGATACAACAAAACCCAAATGTTGTAGCCACCAACTTGGTTTAAAGTCCTGGGAATATCTTAAAGCCAGACTGAAAGAGCTCAATCTAAGCGAGCAGGGAGGCATCTACCGCTCTAAAGCCAACTGTTTGCGTGTTTGCTGCTCAGGACCCATTGCTGTGGTCTATCCTGAAGGGGTTTGGTACCACTCCTGCAGTCCGGATATTCTTGAACGTATTATCCAAGAGCACCTTATTGGCGGTCGGCCTGTGCAGGAATATCTATTTGCTAATCACTCTACTGACCCTCAACCTTAGCTTCAGAAAGCCGCTGGATCCATATCTTTTTTACATCTGGATTGATTGAAGGTACTTTTTCGGTGTAAGCGATATGGTAGATCCCTTCTGGAGCGATCATCACTTCAGAAAGCTCATCTTGAGCTCTCTGGTCTGCTGTGTCTTTTGGTATCGACCATTCGATAAACACCCGGCTTTTTGATTTAGGTGCCATGGAAGCTGTATCTCAAATTGCAAGCAAGATACTTACGTTTAATGTTTTAAAGATCTTCATGGTGCCTCTAACATGTATGTTAGGCACTTAGTAACATCTGCAAGTCAAGACAATTTAAAGATCAACCTGATTAGTTTAAGTCGTTCCAAAAGGATTCTTTAGGTTCATTAATCGTCTAATTGTACAAAAGCCGGGCTAAGGATAAAAGGTTAAGTAGTCTCCTCTACGGGTATCCTTCTAGTTGCATACCAAAAAGCAAGGCAGGCAAGAGCCATTGTCAGGCCGCCACCGAGGGGGGCAAGCGCTGGGAAGGGGCCCACGATAAAACCAACGAAAAGGGGGCTAAGTCCCATAGCGGCCGATTGAATCGACTGATAAACTCCTAACACCTCACCTTGCTGACTATCATCCACTTCGTTTGAAACGATTGCACTAGATGTTGGAAAAGCGATGGCCAGAAAGAACATGAGAGGGGGCAAGATCCACCAGATATAGATCCCTTCAACGAGCAAGAGATGGAGTAGCATGAACAGAGAACAACCGATCAAAGCCATTATGACAAGCAGTTTTGGAGTAAATTTCTTCAGTAAATAGGTTGTCCCAATGCTAGAGCTTAAGGCAAACCAGATGCCTCCGACAGCAAAATAGTAGCCGATTTCTGTTAAGGAGAAGCTAAATTGACTCCTCAGTAAGATGGGGAAGAACTCGTTGAAAAAGGCCCAACCAAAATTCAACGCAAACCCCCCTATAAAGTAATATCTCAAGTGGGGCCAGAAGAAAACTTTTTGCAGACTTTGTAAGCTTTCCCAAAAACGATAGGGGGGGGTTTCGCTTTCAGCTTTGACCACTTTTCTTGTTTCAGGAAAGAAGAACGATACGAGGATTAAGTTCAACAGTGAGAGGGAGCCAGCTGCAATGAAAGGAGTGACATAGCCCAAAGTTTCAGCCATGATTCCCCCCACAAAAGGGCCAACAGTAAAGCCAAGGCCCAAGCTTGAGGCAAAAATAGCAAATCTTTTCGGCCGTATCCCTTCATCGCTGATGTCAGCGATAGAGGCTTGACAGACAGCCACAGTGCTATCAGATAAACCCACTGCAGTTCTATAGAGCAGTAAAAGGAGCAATGATTCTGTCCAGATACCCAGTACAGCAATCAGATACCCAATAACGCCTACAGTCAGCCCAATCGTCAGGGCTAACCGTCGACCCTTCCTGTCAGAGAAAGCCCCTAAAAGGGATGAGCTAAAAAATTGAGCTAGGGGAGTCAGGGCCATTAATAGGCCTAACATAGCACCACGCAGGCTTGCACTTGCGTCAACTGGCAAAATCGAAGAGTTTGTGTCGAAAAGGAGCGTTGTAAAGATGGGATAGACAAGGCCAATCCCCATGTGATCTACAAAAGCAATCAGTAAAATAATTAGAAAATTTGGTTTAAACACCGGAAAAATCTCCGAAAAAAAATTAAGGTAACAGGGTAGCACGCAATATCATCGCACTAGACGCGTCTCGGTGAAGAGAGAGGTCACACCCAATGAACGCTTGGGGGCGCAACCTTAATTAATGGTGATCGGAGGTCTCATATCTACAACTTGTTTTGTAACAAAAATTAACAGCAATCTAAATTAAAGACAAATTTCATTGAATTTTTATGGCTCAATTCAAGATAAAAATCGGTTGGCCATGGCTATGGCAGCGCGAGTAGCAGGTGTTTGTGCTAGAGCATTGAGCATGACAAAATCGTGGATGGTTCCTTCAAAACAAAGGGATGTTACGGCCACTTTAGCCTCAATTAATTTGTAGCCGAAAGCAAGTCCCTCATCTCGCAACACATCATTTTTTACCGTAATCAAAAGGGTAGGTGGGAAAGATTTGAGCTGGTCGAGGGTAGCGTTGAGAGGGGAAAGGAGGGGGTCCTTTCTTGTCGCTAGGACCGGTTCATAAGCATTCCAAAACCATTCCATAGCAGGTTTTGTGAGCCAGGGTCCATCGGCAAATTGAGAATAGGACTCGGTATTCAATTCGCCGCTTGTCACTGGATAAAAAAGGACGAGCCGGTTAATGGTAGGGGCATCCTTACTTCCTTGGGTCAATTGTGTTAGTGCAATAGCCATATTGCCGCCGACGCTGTCTCCTACGACAGAAAGTTGATTATCATCTAGGCCAAGTTCGTCAGCGTGATCGACAACATATTTAGTCGCGCTGAAGACCTCTTCAATAGATGAGGGAAACTTAGCCTCCGGTGAAAGGGTGTAATTGACAAAGACAATGGCTGAATCGGATCCTACCGCCAGTTCAGCGACTAGCCGTTCGTGTGTCTTTTGGCTCCCTAAAATCCAACCACCTCCATGGATATAAATCACGATGGGAAGATGGGACTTATCTGTCTCTTGTGGCCGTACAATTTGGATGGAGATCGGGCCGTTAGGACCTGGCAAAGTATGGTCTTCCCTCTGAACAGATGGCATGTCGACAGGTTCAGATTGGAGTTTTTCTAAAAGGGCACGGGCTTCCTGTGGCTTTAGCGTATAGATGGGCTTCCCACCCACACTTTTTAACTTGTCTATAAATTCCGCCGTTGTGCTTTCTAATACAACTTCTGAAATGACATTCTTCATGAACTGACCCCTTTTTTATCTATCTATTCCAATCCAATTTTTTTAAGAAGGGGATTAGTCTTGTTTTATGAATTCTTGATGTTTGTTTGTTAAAATATTTCTTTATTAGGAGTTTACCATGACAGCAAGCGTGCAAAGACAACCCCAAGAAAGACCGATACCAGAGATGGGCTGGCCAACCTTAGATGTGGGAAAAGCTTTAGCTGCTGAGGTTTGGGAACGTATCAATGAGCCCCAGCAATTCCCATTCCGCGTCCTCAAAGGGGCAGCGTTTCTGTTAGGTGGGATGGCCATGACTGCCGCTGCTGTGGGGATGTTAGGACTTGGGATTTTACACCATCTTGTGACCTTTCCAACCACTGTGAGAGCCTGGACGTTTGATGCCGTTCGTGAACATGCTGCCTCTGCAGGGAAGGAGTTAATCACTCTATTTATCGCGATGCTAGCAGCCCCCTTAACTTTGAGCCATAAAGTATGGGGTCAATCAAATGGCGATCCGATTCTACTTGTCCACGGAGCTGCTGGTAACTCCTCTTGCTGGTTCTACCATATCCGAGAAATGGAAAAGGAGGGGCTTGGTCCTATCTATGTGATCGACCTAGGCTCGCCTCTTCAATCAGAAGAGACCGCTGTTGGGAAAATCGACAAGAAAATCGAAGAGATCCATAAAAACCATGGGAAGAAAGTTAAAATCATTGGCCATTCGATGGGGGGATATCTTTCAACTGTTTTTGCTTCTGCTGAAACAAAAGATAGAGTTGCTAGTGTCTTGACGTTGGGATCACCAATCAGTCCAGCTGGAAGCAACGGCAGTGACAAGTTGTCTCAAGCTGTTGTCAAACAAACCGGTATCAAATTTACCCATGTGGCTACTCAAAATGATCTGTTGGTTCGGCCGATCGAGCGTGCACACCCGGCAACTACGGCAAGTCACATTCAGAAAATCACGATCAGGGGGCTTGGACACATTGCGTTCATCCACTCCAAAGAGATCAACGAGATGATGATTCACGAAGCTAGGTAGTAATCGAAAACGCAAGATAACCACGATTCTTCTTTGCATCGGTATCTTGCGTATTCATCGCATCGACAAGGTCTGAGAGTGGCACCCAATAGATGCCGCTATTTTTGGCAGGTGTTGATCTGTCAGCGTTGTAGGCTTTATCTAAGTCGAGCAATAAAACCATCTCTTTTTCTCTGTCATATCCACCCACAATGCTATAACTGCCCCCAAATTCCCCTTGAGCCACTTTCTGCTTAGTCGCTCCATTGACAGCAAGAGCTTGATCGTAATTGACGATGACAAAGTTAAGTTTCCCGTGAGGTGGGTCGGCAAGATGGCCCATGACATTCCTAAACTTTTCAACTACAGCATGTTGAGCAGTAAGATCTTCACTTTTAAACGAGAAAAATATCAGAACATGCAGGCATACGCATCAATCTAGGGATGCTTTTCTATCAGCAACTGTATTAAATTCAATTGCTTAGCGAGTCTGAAAGGCTCTAAATTGCAATAGCACGCGGGCAACGCCCCGTGTTTATGTGTAAAAAATAAATTGGCAGTCTGTAGGACTGCAAGTAAAAAAGCATTTTAGCTATTTCCAAAAGGTGATCTTGCAGTCATTCAGACTGCCAAATATATTTTACACCTTGACCCTGGGCGATGCCCGGGGCTATTGCAGTCCAGGCCTTCGGCCTATTGACAGGACGATTTTTGCGCCTAGCTTAATGCGAATGAACAAGAATTTCGCACCAAATGCTAAAGCGCGGATCTTCAAGTGCCTAACTTGGAGCGGTTTGAAGTCTGTCTCTCATTGTTTCCTTAAAAAGTGCCATGGCAATAGGTTTAAAGTCGGTTAATAGTGTCTGGAGGAGATCGGCGGCGTGGGTCCATCCCCTTTGTACACTCATTTGATGAGAATCGGATAGTGACTTCAGATAGATCCGTTTTAAATGGGAGGGTAGCTGAGGAAAAAGAGTTTTGATCTGAGTTGTGTCGAAAGGGGGCATCGGATCTGTCTTTCCAATGTAACTCCCAATAAGGGTCCTATGGACAAGTAGATAGGTTTGATCGCCCAACTCTGCAAGCGTTCTATAGTCCCTTACCCTCTCCACAGTCAGTTTCTGGTCTGTTTTTAAAACATCTAACATTTCGATGAGCGAAGAGAGACGGACACCTGTCAGTAACGCATCAATAACAGCCTGATTGAGGAGAGGGTTTCCAAAAGATAAGACATGCTTGGCAAGTTGAATCAGATCGTTAAGATCTTGGACGAGTTTTTTTGCCCCTTCATCTGAACTTTTGGGGAATTTATTAACTATCTCTTCAGCTTTAAGAATATTGAGCGATCCGTCCAGGAGGAGTCGGAGAAAAAGGCTCAATGTGGTGATGGTGTAAAAGAAATTGGCCATTTCCTCTAGGTCAGATGGCTTGTTATAAAACCTAGCAGACTTACAATAGCGGCTTAATTCTTGGTATTTGTTTGGATCAACCCTATAGCCTGCGTAGTGTAAAGGGTGCTCAAGCCCATAGGGAGTCCAAAGCGTTTCCCCCTCCCTTAGGTCTCTTGTGGCTATAACGGCAGGGACTTGGCGAATCCCTTTATAATCTTGGAGGGGAGTCAACCAGCAATTTGGAGGACCATCATTGATGAAAGCGGCTAAGCCAGTTGTCGCTGACCCGTCGACAGTTCTCATGGTGTAGAGGGTCGATTTGAAAGATTTTGGTTGGTTTTTCGGGGTGATTTCACCTGTGTAAAGGGAAATAATTTCCCCTTTTTTAACGGCTTTTTTTACAGCCACGCCAAAACCACCGAAGAGTGGCTCTTCTTTTAGGACAAGTTCTGGAGGCGATTTTTCAAACCTTTCAATCGCTTGCTGGTCAGGTAACATGGAGGGGGGAATGGCCCCAGTATCCACGTCGCTGCTTGCAAGCTCTTTCCAATGACGGAAAGCGTTGGCTGAAGCATGGAAATAGGGTGCAAAAGAGGCCCCTGTTTTTTCTTGAAATGCTTTTTGAGTTAAAGGGGTGACATGCCCTTCCCGATCTATGAATTCACAAACAACTTCGGAGTCCTTAGGAAGGGGAGCAATCAACCGATTAAAATCCTCTCTTGTGACTCCTAATCCACTAAAAGAAAAGCAGGCCGCTTTGTGCGTTGCCCATGCCGCTTTTTGGCATTCTTTTCCACAGTACCAGACTATCGTACAGCTACCACAACGGAATGTAGCCTCTTTTTGATGACATTGGGCACAGACCTCTTTAAAAAGTTGTTGCGGGGTAGCAACATTTAGGGCCAAAGAAGGCTTTGCTGATGTGGCAATGGATGCCTGACTTGGTGCCGATGTTGAACTTTGGGCAGACTGTGTCATAAAAAAATCCAATTGAAAATATTTAGTATATTAAAAGATTTCACTAATTAAGTATACGTAATAGCTTTCCTAGAATTGGAGGATTTGATAAATGAGAACTTTATGTGCTCTCATCTATTCCGCTTCTTTATTTTCATCAGTGCCTTTTCCTTTTTAGGGGCTGAGGTAACTGATCGGGCCGATACGATTTTTTTTGGTGGGGATATCCTCACCGTCAATCCATCTAATCCAACTGCTGAGAGTGTCGCTGTTCGTAATGGGAAAATACTCTCCGTTGGAAAAAAGTCCGATGCGATGAAGTGGAAAGGGGAGCAGACCGAATTAGTCGATTTAAAGGGGTGTACTCTCCTTCCAGGCTTTATTGCTTTCAAACATTACACGGAACAACTCGATCCCTTTACCAAAGAAGAGGCTGAACAGCTTGCCCAAAGATATGCCAAAAATGGGTTTACCACAGTCACAGATTTGGCTATCAAAGGGTCGCTCGATCCTTTACTGGAAATTGCAAAAGGGGAAAATGCACCTATAAGGTTGCAGGGGTACCTTCCATTTGAAAGGATCAAAGAGCTACCAGATTTGCAAAAAGATAACGATGACCGATTCCGCATACTCGGAGTGAAAATCGTGTGTGATCAGCCCTTATTGAATAGTCTTGTCTTGGAAGCCCGTAAACTCAATCTGCAGATTGTATTAGATGCTAAAGGAGACGAAGGGGTGAAGAGTGCTTTAATAGCATACGAAAATGCCCTCCAGCAATATCCTAAAGAAGATCACCGTTATTTAGTGGAAAACGCTTCAATAACTGATGAAAAGTTGTTAGAGAAGATGCAGGTTCTTAAAGTTGCCCCCACTCTCACCAATCAACACGTCTTTTATTGGGAAATGGCTTGTAAAGAGAGATTGTTGTGCGAGCCACGTATCGAACAGATCGATGCAGCTGCCAAGGCAAAGAAACTGGGGTTAAAATTTACCTTCAATGATGATGTCACTTCTTCATCGTGCCACCCTCTTTTGCTTTTAGAGATTGCATCCGTTCAGGAGACATTAGGAAGAAGTCGTTCCAACCTAGACGAGAGGTTAACTGTTGATGATGCCATCAAAGCTATGACACTTAACGCCGCTTGGCAGACCTTCAGGGAAAAAGAACTTGGTAGTATCGAAGTAGGCAAACAGGCTGACTTCGTTTTGTTAAGCCAAAATCCCCAAAAATTAGATCCACTCAAAGTAAAAAATATCCAGGTGATGAGTACTTGGATCAGCGGAAAGAAAGTACCCTTATGAAAGCATTTGCTATCCTATTGTTCTCGTGCCCGCTTCTCTTTGCAGAAGCAGTTGACATGCCTGGACAAAACCCTGGAAACGAAGATTACTCTATGCCTGGTATTAATCCAGACGACAGCATCTTCCCAACGCCAGCCACACCGCCAAGTAAAGCGGTTGTGCCACAAGCACAACGACCAGGCCCCTACGGCTATTGAGCTTTTGAAGATTCATCACGAAGAATAACTTTTTGTTATGAGAATTTTGCAGATTCATCACGAAGAACACGAAGAGATGAAGACACGAAGGTAACTAGCTCTTTAACAAAAGAAATCTCTTTTCTTTCTTAAAAAGAGAAAAAATTCTTCGATACTAAGAAAGTAAGTTACCTTCGTGTTCTTCGTGATGAATTATAAGTTTAAACCACTTCGCATTCTGCTGAGAAATAAAAACTTATTTTTCTTCGTGATGAATCTTAAAATCACATGACTATCCAACTGTCCGGCATGATGTCGGAACTGTTTAGCCCTGACTCTTCTGTGAACCAAATTCTTGGTCCAATGACAACTTTGGAGGGGTTCTTGTTCATGTAGGCTGACCACCATGAAAAAGAAGAGTTTGAGATGATGTTATGTTTGCACAGGCTCATCGCAAACAAATCAACAAAGTGGGGTTGACCTTCAACAAAAACAAGTTTCCTTTTGATATGCCCTAAGTGTTGTTTGCACCAGGGAATATTGTTCGAAAACACAACGAAAAGATGGTCGGAGGGGAATTGTAAAATGGCCCTTTCAAACCATTCAGGAGGAAGGGATGGAAGTACTCCCTGCCCATCAGGCCAACCTCCAGGAAAGTTTGGCCAGTAACATCTCACGTGGACAGCTACCGTTTTGTCTCCCTGTAACCAAGGAAATTTACGTTCAATATATTTCACTAAACTTTCATGAGGACTGAAGAGCTCTAAAATCTCCTCTCTATGGTGGGCAAAATATTTTTCCGATTGAAAACCTCCAGAAAGTTCCATGTCAGGAACATAGGGGACTTCTTGGTAGGGCATCTCGTGGTAGTTATGGATATAGTTTGGAGGCCGTTTGGGTTGGTTAGTATTCAATCTCCAAAAAACATAACGGTGATTCGTGGTGAATTTCCACCAGTTCACTTTGTTGTCATTTAATAGGTCTGGAAAAAGGGCGACAGCCCCATTGTCCGAGGCAAGGCTAAGTGTGGCTGCGATTTCAAACATCTGGTTACCCAGTTGGTTGTGGAGAACCCCTTTGACGTAGGGGGTTTGATCCAAAGGCTTTTGCGAGGGGAGGGGAGGGGGCGGTAAAAAAAATGTAAGGAATATCAACCATTGGATCATTGAGAGAGACGCTTCTTTAGTTCAGGGACGAAACGGAGCATGATCGGATCTTCTTCAAAGTTGAAATCGTGGATGAAATAGTCGATCTCATGTTGCTCGTAATCTCTTTTCTCATACCTTTTCCTCCGGGGCAATTTAACATTAAAAAGGTAGTCATTATCTCGGGTCCAGTAGTGATTGATCCTCATCTGATCGACCTGTATGGGTTGATTTGGACCTCCTCCTCCATTTGTAGTCACATCTAAATACCCAGATTTGTACACGTGTGTATGAACATGGATCTGTTGCACAGTAGCTGGACGGCATATCGTTTTAACATGGCGATTCCAGTGATAATCTTGAGGGGCTTTTCTAGTCAGGGTTTCGATAAGCAGTTTCCCTTCGGAAATGTTCGGGCAAAAAGAGGTCCCATAAATCTGCCAGAATACCATGACTCCGCCGATTTCACTTCTTTTTTCAAAGGGCTTTAAAATAGCTTTTAAATCGGGCTTAGAGACAGGAACTAAAAATTCATCTAGATCAATGGTTGCAAGCCAACGTGTCTGGCCGATGGCCTTTCCGAGGCAGTGGATGTAGGCTCTATGTTGGAAGGGGGTCCAATCTTGATCGATTGGGCTTGGCCAATTCATCAATTCTACAGTTCCAGATTTTATATAAGGCAAAAGGATCTGTAAATAGTTATCCGTGCTGTTATTGTTATAGAGATAGAAATGTTGCACTCCGGCCATGAGGTGAAATTCGAGCCACTCTTTTAAGTAGGGAGCTTCATCTTGAAAGATAGCGCAAATCGACAAATCCCATCTGCATTTTTCTTCATTGATTTCCCCTTTGATAGAACCAAAAATGAAGAGGGAAAAAAGAAATAAAAAATGGAATTTTTTCAATGCAGCCATAAATTATTGCAAACTAAATTGATGAATGCAAAATTTACAGGCTGCGCGGATTTAAGAAAAGGAAAAGGGCTATTTTCCGAGCAGGATAAAAACGCCTGAAGCAATAGCAAGAATGCCCATGATGATGGCAGGAATTGCAAAGCCTGCAAGTGTACCCAAGCCTACGAGTATCAAGTAAATGGCTAACAAGATAAAGCCGATGTTGCTGATAAATGACATTTGATCACCTAAAGGTTAAATCGGCTTAATTGCCGAACTCTTTCCTTTAAACTTTTAGGGGAAATTAGGACAAGAAAAAAGATCGGCTCTTTCCTTGGGAGAGAGCCGATCCAGCTTTATTACCGAGGGATAGTGATATTGTTGTTCACTGTTTTAACCCCTCTCATGCCTCTGACAAGGGTCTCGGCCCTACGTTTATCAGAAGCTTGAGCAACAGTGCCTGTCAAAGTGACCCGGTTGCTTGAGTCGATCGTTACTTGGATGTTGTTCCCATTTTTGGACAACATCGGATCGTTCTCAAGCGTCGCTCTCACTCTGCTTAAAACATCATCGCTATTAGTTGAGTTGCTACTTGGTGTTGATACTGAATAATCGCCGTATCCAGCAGCAACCTCTGAAACCACCATCAGAGAGGCAATCATCAATAACGGAAATGCTTTCATACTTTATCCCTCAAACGGTTGTTTATTTGTTCATCATGGTGCCAGAATCTTTCATCATGGTGCCAGAATCTTTCATCATAGCATTGCTGCCTGTACGATTGCCATTATCGTTGAAGCCAGTGCTTTCCCATTTATCTACTTGGCTAGGAGCTGGTGCACCACGGACGTTGTTAACATCATTGGCCATAGCAGCATCTTGGTTTGCCCAATAAGCAGCATATTCAGGGCATGATGGGCATGAGTAGCAAATCACTCTTGGTGGTGGGCAGTAAGGTTTTGGGCAAGGACGGCATGGTTTTGTGCAGCAGCACTTTTCAACCACACATCTTTTCATTGGGACAATTTCCCCTTGGCCATTGAAGTAACCACAATCATAATCAGTCTGAAAGTGTAGACCCACTAAATAACATAGCACAAGCGGCTAAAGTACATTTTACGATGATATTCATACATTCTCCTATTTATTTATTTATTTTGTTTAGCTTTTTACAGACCCCGCACACATTGGCACGTAACCTGCATGTCTCTTTAAACTTTTAATAGCATTGACCTCTTTTAAGAAATTGATAAGAATTGTTAACTAATGTTAAGAGTCCTAATAAGTGGTGTTCAGATGGTTATGCTAAAAAAAGAAATTAAGATTGATTTTCAAGGTGTTACCTTACATGGCATACTGACAGTGCCGGAGGGAGCGTCAGGTTTAATCCTTTTTGCCCACGGAAGTGGTAGCGGTCGGCATAGTCCTCGCAACCAGTTTGTTGCAGACAACTTAGTGAACCATCACTTAGGAACCCTATTATTTGACCTTCTAACCATGGAGGAGGAAAAAGAGGATTCGATCACTGCCGAATATCGTTTTGATATTGTCCTTTTAGCTGATAGGCTCAAAGGGGTGACCGATTGGGTCAAAAGAGATCCTGAACTTGGAACCAAAAAAATTGGGTATTTTGGAGCAAGTACCGGTGCTGCGGCTGCCCTTGTAGCGGCTGTTCTAGAAAAGGGAAAAGTGAGCGCTATCGTTTCTAGAGGAGGAAGGCCTGATTTGGCACTGGATGTCCTTCCAGAGGTTAAGGCCCCTGTCCTATTGATTGTGGGTGGCAATGATCGAGATGTTATTCCCCTTAACGAAGTGGCATTTGATGAGCTGACAAGTGTTAAAAAACTGGAGATTGTCCCTGGAGCTACCCATCTTTTCGAGGAACCGGGAGCTTTAAAAACTGTAGCCGACTTGGCCGCAGCCTGGTTCTTGAAGTACTGTTCCTAACAAAGGAGGACCCCAGTCCCTTTGAGGGCGTCTTGTTTTACTTTTAGGAGGGCAACATTTGCCTTCTCAAGCGGAAACACCGTGATACGTGGTTTTAATGCCGCTTTTTCAGCTAATGCCAAAAATTCCTCCCCATCTTGTCTGGTATTTGATTCGACGCTGACTAAATTTTTTTCATGAAAGAGATGAGCCTCGTATTGCATTTCGGGAATGTCGCTCATGTGAATGCCGGCAAGAGAAACGGTGCCGCCTGGCTTTAAACACTCTAAAGCTTTGGGTACAAGCTCGCCTGCCGGAGCGAAAACAATGATGCTATCTAAAAGAACAGGAAACTTTGGATCACCACTTGACCAAACAGCTCCCAATTCTTTGGCAAATGCCTGATGACCTGTGTCCCTAGTAGAAACATAAAACTCTGCACCTTGGAATTTAGCGATTTGGCAAATCAAGTGGGCAGATGAGCCAAATCCATAGACGCCAAGCTTTCCTCTTTGTGGCAATGCAGCCCTCTTAAAAGCTCTATAGCCGACGATACCGGCGCAAAGAAGGGGAGCAGCCTCAACATCTGAGAATCGGTCTGGAATGTAGTAGGCGTAATCTTCTGGAACAACAGCATACTCTGCATACCCCCCATTAGCTTCATATCCAGTATAAAGGGAACTTTTGCACAGGTTTTCACGCCCCTCTTTGCAGAAAGGACATTCTCCGCATGTCTTCCTTAGCCAAGCGACGCCAATCCGATCGCCTAATTTAAAACGTTTTGCTCTAGAGCCAAGCTTACTTACAACACCCACTACTTGATGACCAGGGATTAAAGGCAGCTTTGGATGTTTTAGATCCCCTTCGATGACATGTAAATCGGTTCTGCAGACACCACAGGCATGCACCTTCAACTGCACTTCATGTTCTTGAGGTTCTGGAATCTCCATTTCGACAAGTTCAAGTGGCCCCGTTTCAATAGGTGCCTGTTTTGTTAGTAGCATCGCCTTCATTTTGTCACCTCATTGTAACGGAAGCAGTCGGTAGTGTGGTCGTTGATTAAGCCCATGGCCTGCATATGGGCATGCATGACCGTAGGCCCTACGAAGTTAAATCCCCTTTTCCGCAAGTCTTTACTCAGTGCAATCGATTCAGCTCGATTGTGGGGTAAGTTCCTGAATCGTCTTCCTTTGATTCTGGATTGTTTTTCCACCGACAAACGACCAAATGTAGGTGTCGAAGCTGCCAAACTCTTCTTGAATCTTTAAAAACCGTTTCGCATTTTCTACTGCAGAGGTCACTTTCAAACGATTTCTGATGATCCCTTCGTCGAGCAGAAGTTCTTCAATTTTTGACTGATCAAATCTGGCGACTTTGACTGGGTCGAAATGGGCAAAAGCCTTCCGATATCCCTCTCTTCTTTTTAAAATAGTGAGCCAGCTTAAACCTGCCTGTGCCCCTTCCAATATCAGAAACTCAAAGTGTTTCCTGTCATCGTGGACCGGTACCCCCCACTCTTCATCGTGGTACGCCTCGTAGAGAGCGTTCCCTTCTACCACCCACTGACATCTGCATTTCTTTTTCATAATCACTAATGAACCTGACGTATAGAACCACTGAAATGATTTTGATTTTTTTGGTTTAACAAATTCTGAAATTTCCAGTTTTTCTCTCCGTGCTCTCTGTGAGCTCTGTGGTTAAAAGAGTAAAAAAATATCACCACAGAGACCACGGAGAGCACGGAGAGCGCTCATAATTTAAAGCGGCGTATGCCGTCCTTGAGGAATTTTACATTAAAGTTGATGAGCAGTCCAATTTCGCAACTTGATAATTTTAAGTAGGATAATAGTTGTGATTGATGAATTGGAGTTATTTCGTTAACGGACTTTACCTCCACAACAATTTTGTTTTCGACAATCAAATCAAGCCTATAGCCACAATCAAGTCTTACTTCTTTATAAAAAAGAGGTAATGCTTTTTGGTTTTCAACTTTTAATTTTTGAAGTCCTAACTCATAATTTAAGCAAGCTTCATAAGCTGATTCAAGGAGTCCAGGGCCTAATGTACGATGGATCTCGATAGCAGCACCGATTATTTTGCTAGTTAGTGAATTTGATTCTTCTTCTGTTGCGCTAGCAAAGGTGTAAGAATCGTACGATGCTTGAGTTGAGGTCATATTTTAGGAGCTGATTTGTCTTTAAGTGCAATATTCTAGATGCCAACATTTGAATTTATCAATAGAAAATTTATTTAGGCATATTCTTGTGGTCAATCTGGTTAGAAACTTCGGAAGTAAGTTGACTATTTTTTTGTAGATTGGATCGGTTATGTTCGCGCGTTGAAATAAACAAGCACTTTTGAAATGCTGCAGCCCATGCAAATAGAACGTGAACACTTTTGGGCAACAGAGGCGGCAAGTATCCGCTGGATAAAAAAATGGGGCAAAGTCTTGGAATGGGAAGCCCCATTTGTCAAATGGTTTTTAGGTGGAAAACTCAATGCTTGTGACAATTGTCTCGATCGACATGTGGATGATGGATTCGGTGAAAAAAAGGCCCTTTTGTGGGAAGGGGAGCGGGGAGAGAGCCGTTCGTTTACCTATCATGAACTGCTTAAAGAGGTTTGCCGTTTTAGTAATGTGCTAAGGGCCTTAGGTGTAGAGAAAGGGGACCGTGTAGCTATTTACCTGCCATTGATTCCAGAAGCGGTGATTGCCATGCTCAGTTGTGCAAGGATTGGAGCTGTGCACACTGTAGTTTTCGGAGGATTTTCCTCAGAAGCCCTCCGTGATCGGATCCAAGATGCCGACGCTAAAGTCCTCGTTACAGCGGATGGGGGATTTCGTCGAGGAAAAGTCACACACCTCAAAGAGGCTGCCGATTTGGCCGTTAAAGAGTGCCCGACAGTTAGCCATGTTCTTGTTGTCCGTCATGCGGAAAACCCAATTCATATGATGTCTCATCGAGACCACTGGGTTCACGAATTGGTAGCAGCAGCCTCTGATAGTTGTCCTCAAGAGCCGATGGATAGCGAAGATCTTCTCTTCATCTTGTACACTTCAGGAACAACCGGAAAGCCAAAAGGGATCGTCCATACAACGGGTGGGTACATGGTCCAAACGACCCAAACAACCCGTTTAGTTTTCGATGTGAAACCTACCGATATCTATTGGTGTACAGCCGATGTAGGTTGGGTGACGGGCCACAGCTACATTGTCTATGGCCCACTGTCTAATGGGATGACCATTTTCTTGTATGAGGGTTCTTTCGATTTCCCTGATAAAGACCGATGCTGGAAACTGATCGAAAAATACAAGATCACCACCCTTTATACAGCCCCAACAGCGATTCGCACTTTTATGAAATGGGGAGAGCAGTGGTTGGAAAAGGCCAATCTTTCTTCGTTACGTATTCTAGGCTCTGTAGGTGAACCGATCAATCCCGAGGCCTGGTTGTGGTACTACGCAAATGTTGGTCAACAAAGGTGCCCTGTTGTCGATACTTGGTGGCAAACTGAAACTGGCTCGATTGTTATTTCCCCTATTCCAGGAAAAACCCCACTTAAACCAGGTTGTGCAACCAAACCCCTTCCCGGCATGGAAGTCGCTGTTTTGAATAACCGTGGCGATGTTGTTTCCAATGGGTTTTTAGCCATTACTTCCCCTTGGCCTTCTATGCTGCGTGGAATCTACAAAGATCCCGAAAGGTATCAGGAAACCTACTGGAAAAAATGGGATAATCGTTTCTATTTCACCGGGGACGGAGCAAAAATCGATCCTGAAGGCGATTATTGGCTTTTAGGTAGAGTGGACGATGTGATCAATGTCTCAGGCCATCGGATCGGCACTGCAGAGATAGAGCATGCGTTAGTTGACAACAAAAGTGTTGCAGAAGCGGCAGCTATCGGCATTTCGCATCCGATCAAAGGTCAGGCGATTGCAGTATTCATCACTTTAAAAGAGGGGCAAGCAGCGGACGAGGAGAGGAGAAAAATTCTTCTTCACCAGGTGGAAAAGAAAATCGGCGCTTTTGCTCGGCCAGAAAAGATCATTTTCATCTACGATCTCCCAAAAACCCGAAGTGGTAAAATCATGCGCCGTCTTTTGCGCGATATTGCCGAGGGGAGGGTGATGGGGGATGTCTCAACATTGTCTGACCCCCAAGTGATCGAGGCGATCAGAGTCACCTACACACAATTAGAGGAGGATTAATTTTGAGGGTTGTGCCCTACAAAATTATTCAATAGGCTCAAAAATGTGTTGAAGTCGAGGTGAATGTTAGGTTTTACCAAGGGGATCAGTGACGTACATTTGACTTGGGTGATGCCAGGTCCGATGGTGATTTTTTCGACAGGAGTTGTGATCGTACTAGTTGTCCAGCTGACTGCGTAAAGGGCTGCATTGAGTTTCCAAGCCTCATCAGTAAGAACCGATTCTGTGATCTCTAGCCCTTTTCGTTTTGGAAGAAGCTGATTCAGATCGTTCAAAAAGATCTCTTTTTCTTCGGAATCGGCAGTTTTCATAAAATTAGAAATTTTCGAGAGAAAAGTCCTCATTGCTGCTATATCCATAAGGGAGGAGAAACCCCCTTCAGGGAAATCGAAAGAATAAAGGCCCATATCATCTTTTTTGATGTTCATTTTGACCTTTTCTTCAACTTCGAAATAGAAAGGCACAGAAACAAGCTCATTCCCCATTTTCAATGGTTTTGGTGTGATGGTGCTTTTTCCAGCTAATTCCAAAGTGTACTGATCTTCACCGGTCTGTTTCCAGCTAGAAACGTCAGATCCTTTCAAAAGATGGTTCCAGCAACGAGTGACAAAGTTGAGTGAATTTTTTGTCCAAATGGACTTGAAAGTCTCTTCCATTAGCTCTTTAGGTTGAGCCGCAGCGGCCTCAAGGGCGTTAGGAGGTTGCGGAGCGGTTTCAACAACGAGTGGAGGCACAGCCTCAGCAACAGTAGGCTGAGCGGCCGTTTCGATTTTTTCTACAATAGGATCGAAAGTCCATTTGCCTTTCTCTAGAGTCTCTTTGAAAGCTGAATAAGGGATAACGGCACTTTCAACGAATCCGGCCAAGGTGTAGGAAACAGTGACGGTGGATTGATCTGCGGTAAAGCTATTGATCCAGCCATGGGCCATGGGATCAGGAGGCAAAAGTAACCCGAATGGTCCCATTAACGAAAACCAATCTAAACGGGAGAGCTCTGTGGTGAATTCGACAGCGCCAGGAGAAAAAGATAGTGTTCGTTTCGATTCTGGGCCAAAAAATTCGATCGGGATGCTTTTTCCTGTCGAGACAAAGAGGGGGCGACCATTTAAATCGATCATCCCTCGCACAGGATTAACGAGTTCCAGCCGATAGCCCTCTTCTTCAGACGCACCCTTTTTCCAAGCTGATATGTTCTCAAAAGGGATAATCGCCGCAAGGACGTCGATAAAGTGGGTCTGTTCAAATGAATTTGGCCAATGAGACTGTAGAGTCGCAACCATTTCTTTTTTTGGTCTTAAAAGTTCAGCCTCACGTTCTTGAACTTTCAGTCTTTCACGTTCAACCTCAAGTTCCTCAGCTTCTATTTGCGCTCTTAAAAGTTCAGCCTCACGTTCTTTAGTCTTCAGCTTTTCAATGACCGGTGTTGCTAGTTCAAGCCCCAGCCGTCCTGCGCTAATGAATCTTCCAACAAAAAAATAGTTGATCAGGGAAGAGAAAAATTCGAGGATTGAGCCGAATCGTCCGTTGTAATAAGCAATTTTTTGGTCAGAAAGGTGATGGATTTTTCCTGCGAGCTTTAGATCGGAAAAGGTCGGCTCCTTAATTGCCTCTTGAAATTCATAAACAGCAGAAAGTAAAGACGTTATAGGGTGAATCGTCTCAGGCCAAGTGGCGACTGAATGAACATTTAAAGATAGTGGGGGCAACCAGCTCGTATTCATAAAGATATATCATAACAGCTAAAGTATTAATTTATAATAAAGATTCAAAAAATAATGACTTGCCGTTTTAGTGTTTGGAGTGCTCAAAGTCCACTTTCGCTATGTTTTAAGAACATTTTTGGACAAATATTGATAAAAGCGAAACAGGAGTTAGGGCACTCCAAACAGTGTCGCGAATTGGGTTCAACCGACTGCCTCGACGTTAGCTCTGTTCCCATGATTGAAAGCTGCAAGTCTGAGGAAATAATCGAAGAAGGCTTTGTTTTTCACGATGGGAGAGTCTAGTTCCCCCTCAACTTCCTTGATGAAGTACATCTCCGGGTGAAACTGGGTCAAAAGCATAAGTCCCGAGCGATGGAGAAGCGCCTTCGGCACATCCCCGTGCTTAAGAAAAACTTGTAACCTCATCATTCAACTGATTGAAAGAGGTGGAAGGTAGAGAAAAGTCGACTTTGACCACGATTGCGTTATGGTGAGGGTTAGAGCTCCTATACCAGCATCTAATTGAAATTGCGCATTTCAACTAGACGCTGGTAAAATCGCAAAAGCGAAAAGGAGCTCTTGTAGCAAAGCCGTTTTATTAATTAACTCCAACCTTTATAGGCGAGAAATAAACCAATTAATATGTATACGGCGCTGATAGTTCTGTAGAACAGATTTGATCTGCTTTGAATAAATGAGAAGATTTTAATGAACTTCTCACTAATTAATAGGCCAAAACCTTTAATGACGCCCCACCATCCTAACAGTGTAATGATCAAGGGCCAACCTATGACCCAAACGTTGTGAATACCCACCACAATCGCGCCGAACAGTAGAGCAAACATTCCCCCAAAAAATAGGGTGTTCTCATCTTTTGTTGCCTGTGCACAAAATTTTCTAAAACGATCCGGATTTATTATGAATGCGATTCCTATCGCCAAAAGATATAATCCAAGAATTTTTGCGAGAACTAATGACATTTTTCACCCCTTGTTTATTTTTAAACTATCAATTATTTAATTAATAAACATCACTTTCTAACGTTGTTTGTGATGAAATATTTTCTAACGTAAGTTCTTCTTTTTCAATGCCATCACCTTATGTTTAGCAAATCGTTGCTGATTTTGTTAATAAACTGTAAAATTTTCAATTTGTTGAGAGGTGTTTTGGATGAAAGAGGGATATGTAATTGTAGTTTTGATAGGGATTGCCTGTGTGAGACTTTTCTTTAAGAATTTTTCCTCAAAGAAGAAAAAGGAGAAGGAGGTTAATGATAAACTCGCTCTAGATAAAGTTTTTAACCAGATGGACGCTTCCAGTGATATAGCAGCTTTGGACATGACCTTTCATGAAACATTGTCTGCAAACCCAAAATTTTACGACGAAATTTTAAAAACTTACAAAGTTAAACGGGCCTTTTTATTAGGAGAAAAAGTCCCTGCTCAATCAACTGTTTCAACTTTACCTCCGAAAGAAAGGGAACAAAGGGCAAGAAAACTGTGGTTATCTTCTTTTATTGTCAGTGCTGCTCTTTCGTTACTGTTCTCCTTTTTTAGCGTCGAGGAAATATATGCGAGGGAAAAATTCAATACCCTTTTGAGGGGAGATGAAAAATTTAAGAAGGAAATGGGCCTTTACTTGGATAAAGGCTATTCAAAAGAGCAGATTTTCCGTTCAATTTATCAGCAGGAAGTGGGCGAAAAACTTCTTATAGACTCTGGTCTTTATCTATGGGTTGTCTCCACTTCCATTGTTTTTTTATCTGTAGGTGGATGGTTTTGTTTTTTCACTTATAAAAAAGAGAGCATTAATCTTAATACTTGGATTCTAATGGCATGGCCTCTACAAATCATTGTTATCTTTTTAGAATTCACTAAAATGGCAATCGGCGAAATGAATGTCATTCCATTCCTCATTTCGTTTTTAACCCCTAATGTTGCTTGGGCTCTGTACATTTTGTGTTGCATCCACCTTAAAAAGATCAAAGAAGAGACTAAAGCATCGATTTTGCATTAGCTGTTTCATGAAGGATGTGCTTACAGGTGGCTCACCCTTCCAGCTCCAAGCGGGCTTAAGTTATTTATTCACATCTTCCAGCCTTTGAACTGTTAATTTTATTTAAATCTCTATTGAATTTGTTAAAATTCAATTAGTTAAATAAAATTCATCTGAATATATATTTAATTTTTCCTTGTTAGTCTAACTCTATAGACAAGGAGCTTTAGTATGGGTGGTGGTATTCCAGAGGATGTGCTCGGCAGATTTGCTCGTTATTTAACTGGCACAGAGATAGATACTAACACGGCAACTACAATCTTAATGTGGTCTGCTCAAGATGCTGAAAATAAGATAGATGAGAATGTTTCCGCCAGCGTTAAAGAGTTTTGGGAGTCTAATAAAGATTTTTTTTCGGGAATTGAGGCCGGTAAGCTACAAAGCGATCTCGTAAAGTGTCGTGCTATTGTTGTAAAAGGGGAAACGATGCCCCAATTTGATCCAAATATGATCATTCTTGCGATAAAAGAAATTGCAGAGCATACGGGTACTGTAAGTGGATCTATAACACGTTCAGTCACACCAGAGTCGCCAAATGAAGGAGTTGGTTCAAAAAAGACCGTTGCAGAGGCAAGTCAAGCTATCCGGGCTACAGCCAAAAGTAGATTAGCAATCATTGAAAATGACACAGCTTTTAATATCTGGCTTGATGATGAAACATACCATGCTTCTACGACGGATTTATACCCTTTTGATGAAGTAGTGACAGCTATGAATCGATCCATCTTAGAGGGAATTTCAAAAACAGGACGAGTTGTTGATATCCCTCAAATAGAGCCTGAAAGAGCAGAAAGAGGTGGTGTAGAAAGAAAAAGGGAGCTTGTCAGAGAAAATCTGGAAAAATTTAACCAACTTTATTTTCTATTAGTTCAAAAAACAGTTCCAAATATTAAAGATATTAATCGAGAAGTTGCGGGTCAACTTGCTGAGTGTGTTGCAGGACTGATATCCGAAATGGAAGGGGAAAGTGTTCGACAAAAAACTTCCCCCTTTATAGATGCAATAAGGAAAGGGGTTTTTAGAAATAGCTTGGATGAAGAAGACTTTGTGGAGTGTTTGCCCCATTCTCAGTTGTTCGAGCAATTAAATGAAAGTACCCGTCGGGCTGTTTTAGATGCAGTTTTTCGATCAAGACTGGAAGTGATAAGTCTATACGAGGAATCTGTCGAAAAAATTTTAAATGTAATTGCACGTTTTAATAACGCTACTATTGATTTTCTTAGCTTGCCGAAGCTTGAGGCACAATCAGCCAAATTGGACCAGTTACTCGACCGTTTTAAAGGAATGGAGGAACGAAACGAAACGGATCAATTTCCTCAATTAGCTCAATTCCTAAGGCCGACTCATATAGATATGACCCATCCTGCTTGTCCCACGTGGCTTGTAGATGTAAACCGACAAGTGGATGAAGCTCTCGAAGTTTTAGATGTAAAAACAAATCCTGAGGGGACGATGAGAGACCTGCTCCACAGTCTTGTGAGAAATTATCAGGCTAATATTCCAGCTGATCACTTCAGCTATTTCGGTGTAGGCAATGAAAATCGGGAAAAGGTGGCTACCATGTACCGTAGGCTCAATGACATTTTGGGTGGAGCAGGCTGTTCTGCAAGATTTCCCCATTTTGAACACACAAGTGGATATCCGGCCTGTTGGTTACACCGTTTAGGAGAAGGTCATCATGCTCACTTGGTCCCCCATGGTCAGACAGTTCAATCCTTCTTAACACATTGGATGGATCCTGAAGCTGTGATCCATTTTGTTGCAAAGAATCTCTTATTTCAGACATCTGTGCTCAAAGATCCCGTCATAAGCAAATTGAGTGCTGAAAAAGAGGATGCAACACTTGAAGTCAAAGATCCTGAAAAGATGCTGGCAGACATCGCTAAGTGTGACGCTCAAATTGAGCAAAGGATGTTTGAGTTGGCCGAGCACCATCTGCAAGAGGCCGGTATCCTCAAAACCGTTATTCCTGAAGAAATTTCAAATTATTTAATTTAATAGATGCCCTAAATTCTAATAAGCGCTGTTGAGAAATTGACGAAAAAACCATAAATTTCATCTATTTCTTGAGGGCGCTTCCATTGCTGCCCGTGCATCCCCATTTTTGAAGTAACTAAAAATTCCCAATAATTATATATTCGTTAGGAATACCCATTACAATGGATTAAAACGATGTCTTTCAATCTATCCCCTAACTCAGCGCCGACCCTTCGTTTCGTACGAGCGGGTCATCAATCCTTAACGAACGATCCTGATTTTGAAGAGATGATCAGTGGCATAAGACACCCGAAAAGAACAACCAAGATCATCGAGGTCGTCAAAAGTTTTTTGTTCTATGTCGGGATGAAGCCTGATTCCCCCCATTTGTGTCTTTTAACGGCTGAAGATTTTTTTGTAATGGGAGAAGCTTTACCAGGGACGGAAAATCTCCGTTTAAAAGGAAAACTTATTGAGAAAATAAAAGAGCTAATCGAAAAAAATGTTCTGGCTTTCACCATGAAAAAATCTGAGCAACAAACTCTGCTTCAACTTGTTGAAAGCCCAAAGATAGAAAATGCAAGAGATTTGTTTAAAAAGACTGGTGCAAAGATTGAAGCTCTTTGCGCCAATCCACCCTCGACCAGTGTGGTTTCTTCCTCTTTGGAAATCGAAATGGAAAAATTTGGCACTCCTTTTCTTGAAATAGACATTGCTCTGCAATTTTTACAAAGAGCAGGTCAAGTAACTGTAGACGAAATTGCACAAAATAACGAGTTGCAGCTAAGAGTCAATGCGATATTTGCTGAGTTTTATACCTCATTTAATCATGTATTTTACCCTCCTGGAAAGAGTCCTGCCTGGTTGCGTGTTTATAATATTTTGAGAACTCACAATGTACCTACCACTCCAACCACCTTCAGCAGCACCGAGTTTTTCCCAAAGCATGTGCGCAGTTTTAGTGAAGCTAGTGACTTTTCAACTCGATTTATTGGAGGTAGTGCTCTGCACACGCCAAGCACGGCCTGCAGCAGCGTATCTTTTGACGACACAAGAATTGTTAGTAGCCCGACAACTAGTGATGGAAGCGAGGGAAGCGACGGAACGCTTTCACCAGCTACTACAAGCACGGCTCGTAATAGCGCAATTTTTGGCCGCAGCCGTTCAAATACAATTAGCCACGTGCCAAGCAATGCAACACTTGCCCCGAACATCCAAGCCATTCACCTTAACGATGCACCTTTTGGCCGCAATCGCTCACATACTTTTAATGGCATGTCAAGCAATGTAATATCTGTCGCGAGCACCTCAAGCACATCTCGTAGCAGCGTCATTATTGAACGTCGCCCAAGTGCTGCTAGTACCATGTCAAGCGAAACAACACTTGTCCCGAACACCCCAGTCAGGGACCTTAGGGACCTAGGCAGTAAACCTTTTGGTCGCAGCCGCTCAGGCACTGTGGGTAGCGTGTCAAGCAATGTAATATCTGTCGCGAGCATCTCAAGCACACCTCGCAGCAGCGTCATTATTGAACGTAGCCCAAGTGCTGCTAGTGCCATATCAACCGAAGCAACACTTGTCCCGAACACCCCAGTCAGAGGCCTTAGAGACCTAGGCGGTACACCTTTTAGTCGCAGCCGCTCAGGAACTGTGGGTAGCGTGTCAAGCAATGTAATATCTGTCGCGAGCATCTCAAGCACACCTCGCAGCAGCGTCATTATTGAACGTCGCCCAAGTGCTGCTAGTGCCATATCAACCGAAGCAACACTTGTCCCGAACACCCCAGTCAGAGACCCTAGAGACCTAGGCGGTAAACCTTTTGGTCGCAGCCGCTCAGATACTGTAGGTAGCGTGCCAAGCAATACAACACCTGTCGCGAGCACTTCAAGCGCGGCCAGTGGCGGAGCCAATCTTGGGATCCGCCGAGCAAATACTTTTAGTAGCAGCGCGTTAAAGAATACTGAAAAGAAAATATAAAACCTAACCAACTTTATTTTCTTGAAAGTGTGCCTAACGCTACTATTGATTTTTCAGAAAACTCCAGTGATAGAGGTCCTTAACTGGCGCTAGCTAGCGCCAGTTAAGGACAAGTTTTGATAGGATGGTTATTAGACTAAAGGCCTTTCATGAGCACTTTTTCTCAGTAAATACCAGCTCAAAAACACTGTTGGTCGCACTTCCACGGCGCCATTGTAAGTCTGCATAAAATACACTGTTAGTGGTTGAGCGGGGAGTGGAGGGTTCACTGTCATCAGTGGTTGAGATAGGGGTAGTAGGGGTAGGGTTTACTTCGCTGTATTGCAAATAGGTGAAGACCCTCCTTGAGGCTATAGATTGTTGTTCTTTAGACCTGAAACAGAAGGGGAGAGCTTCATAAATCTTATCAAACATAGCGGTAACTTTTTTCTGCAAATTGCTATAGCGTTCAATGTCGTCTATAGGAGTGCGACCGACGCTTGCCATAAATAGAAGAGCCATATCTCCTTCGAGTAAAGGTCTGCCAAATTCTTCCTGAAGGGCCTTTATCGAGGTAGAAGTCCGTCTAAAAGATGAATTGTTGTTATAAAGCGTTTCAATGGAGGTAAAAGTTCTATCAAAACAATCCTTTGCAGTTTCTACCGTTGGTGATCCGATTAAGGTGATCAAGTTCTGGTGCTCTGGAAGACTCTGCTTACAGGTAAATTCTAGGGAGTTGAGATCGACCAGTTTTTGCGCTGCGGCTAACAATTTATCTTTTAAAATTCCATGAGTTACACCTTGTGCCATTATAAAAAAATCTTCTGCCTTTAATCTTCTTAGATGGAGTGATGTGGGATTGGCATCTACGTAGCTTGAAAAATTATTAACAATGCGGGAAGTTGAAACCGTGTTGTTTTCATCTCTTATGGCATTTATTATATTATCAAATTCTGGATCTGGCATTAAGGTTTCATGACCTTGCCGAAAAAATTGAACAGTAGGAGATAAGTTGATTGTCATATTTATTATCCTTATAAATTATAATTACTTATAATTATATGACTAAATGTTTTTTTGTTATATAAAATTTTCAATATAATTCGACCTCTAGGGAAAAAAGAGTTATTCACTTCTAAGTGCATTTAATTTTTGTTTTTTCCCGCGAAGCGCTTGGAGTAAAAGGGGGTATAGCTGCCGTCATTCATTAAAAAGAAAGGCGCTATCTTCAATAAATTTATCTGTAATATTTTGCATGGCTTCATTGAAGGCTGAAAAGTCCGATGGATTGAGTTCAGTTTTGAAAAGATGACCAGCAATCATAGCCTCTTCAATCGCACAATTGGCACCCATCCCTCGTAAAAAACTGGCTGAAGCTGCTGCATCGCCTAAGATAATCGCCGATTCCTTTGTATTCGAAAAGGTGGCCGACTGTTGTAGCGCTACTTCAATATGATCCATGTACATTCCTTTGTTAGAAGAGAGGGATAATGCTTCTTCTGTCCAACCTAAGTCTATCAATGCAGCACAGATCATCTCTTTTGAAAGTTCTTTCCCCTGGATAGCAAAGATAGTTCCAATCGGAACGACAATCTTATTAATGAAAATGGCCCCATGTTTAAAGGGAAGAATAAATTCTAATTTTTCACTTCTAGGAAAGGGGAGAATAGAAATTGAGCCAAAAGCCTGCCCATATTTTTTTGTACCGACATCTAAAAAATCTCGGGTAGTGCTATGGGGTCCATCTGCTCCTACAAGAAGATCGTAGGCTAGTTCTACTATTTTATTTTGTTGTAGAATGATAGCTTTTCTATCTCTAAGCTCTTTAAATTCTCCCAAGATCTTTGGAATCCCGAAAGCTTTTACTCTTTGAAAAAGAGCGGTTTCCAATTCTTTAATATTTGTTAGCCCAGTTTTTTTTTCTCCATCAAAAATGATTAAATTTGGAATTGAGACTTCCCATTTATCTAGAAAATTTAGAGTAGGCTCAAGAAGAAAGATGAATCGCTCTCTGTCATAACCTTCCCTTTTTTCAATGATTGTGACGTTTGCCCCGGCAGATTTTGCTTCAAGAGCTGTTGCAAGTCCGGCAGGCCCTCCTCCTATAATCACAATGTTAAGTGGCACCTCATGAGAGGATAGTGAGGAAAAAGCGATTAGAAAAAAAATGATCTTTAGCAAAAACATCTGGAACCTTACCCTTCGAATATCTAAGAAAAATTAGCTTAAACTCGATAAGTTGTAAAATTTTTCCAAATCATTATCCTTTTGCATGTATTCACCCCTCGGTTTGCAAGCTTCGAGTCCTGGCGCAAATCATCTTTCTTGATGCATTGAAAGGCTAAAAATAGAGGTGTTCGATGTCGGTTTACAAGTTTTTTGTAGTTTGAAATAGAAAAGCCTCTTCTCAAAAGAAGAGGCTAATTCTCAGGCAGTAAGGTTAAAACCTACGACCCATTGCGTTCTAGATTATCTTTTGTACTCTTTTCCGTGAGAATGTCCCTTTTCTTGTACTCCTGCACCTACTTTTTCTTTAGGGAGAGTAGAGCTTAACGATTCAATAAAAGCGTGGAATTCTTCCTCTGCTTTTGCTCGGTTTAGGTGGTACCGTTCTTGCAGTTGAGAAAGAAGTTGATCGCTGTTTCCCTTTATCCGCTTGATATCATCTTCAGTCAGCGCGTTCCATTTTTTCTTTAAGTGTGTCAGAAGTTGATTCCAATCGTTGCGTAACGCTTCAGAATAATAGGCGTTTTCAAGTTCTCTTAGCTGATGCTCAATTTTTTCTCTATTTACGCCATAGAGGGTTTGCAACTTTCCAATCAGCTCGTCCTTTTTACCACTCAGTTTGATCAGATCATCATCTGTTAATTTTCCGAATTTTGCTTTAAGTTTACCTTTAATCTGATTCCAATGTCCTAAAAATTGAAATTTATCCATAAAATCCCCCTAAGTTAGATTAAATATTAACAACAACTACTCTTGTTTTGTTTGTATCATTAAATTTTATTAATATTTAATTAAATCGTAAGTATTTGTTATTTAGAGGGCAGTGTTAGGGGGCCAAGTTAAAGAAGAGAGGGAGATTCACATTGGAGCTGGAGCTCTCCTTTCCTTGTTGACTCTATATCGTATGCATACCTATCATGTGCATGTATATTAACGAGGGTTGGCATGTTGTTAATCATTAAGCACACAGTGAAAACGAAAGCCTCTCCAGCGGCTATTTGGAAGATATGGGAAGATGTTAGTCATTGGAACAGTTGGGACCATGGGATTGAGTACAGCTCGATCGAGGGCCCGTTTGCAGTGGGAACAACAGGGATTCTGAAGCCAAAAGGGGGGCCGTTTGTCCATACGAAGCTGACGGTGGTTGAACCCTTGAGAACATTTGTGGATGAGTCGAAATTACCTTTAGCAAAAATCATTGTCTCCCATTTCTTGAATGTCTCTGATGGGATCACAGAGGTGACCCATCAGATTGAGATGACCGGACCTCTTGCCTTCTTTTTTGCCTTTCTGATCGGACGCAATATGAAAAAGAATTTGCCTAATGAAATGATGGCCCTTGTGGAAAAGGCTGAAAGAAGATGAAAGATGTCTCTTGGAAGAAGGTCAGCCAGTTTGAAGGGCCGAAAGATAGTCCAGGATTTTTGCTCTGGCAGGTCACAACCCGTTGGCGCCGTCAAATAGAGGCAGCTTTAGCAACGATTGGCCTTACACATCCCCAATTTGTCCTTTTGGCAAGCATTGGGTGGTTAACGCGTGATCAATCCTGGGTGACCCAAGTGGAGCTGGCGCGCCATTGCGGTACCGATATCACCATGACTTCACAAGTATTGCGTGCTCTGGAAAATAAGGGGTTGCTCGAACGGATCCAAAGGGAAGGGGATGAGCGTTCAAAGTTCTCCCGTTTGACAGCCAAAGGGGCAAAACTTGTGGAGCAAGCATTGCCTATTGTCGAAAATGTCGATCGCCATTTTTTTGCTAAATTGGGTCGAAATGTTGATACATGTATTGAAATCTTACAAAAATTGAGTGAGTGAAATGGGCCATTGGATTTGTGTTGCGAGCAAAGAGCATGTTTTGAGGGGAGTGGAGGGGGGATTTTTTCAGGTCTGTCATGGAAAGATTGCCCCTTTGAAACTGATGAAGCCACACGACTGGATCATCTACTATTCCCCGACTTTATTATTTGGAGGCAAAGAGCCTTGCCGCGCTTTTACTGCGATTGGGCAAATACAAAAGGGCGAACCTTATTCGTTTCGGATGAGCGATGACTTTGTTCCTTACCGCAGAGATGTAAAATTTTTGCCAGCTAAAGAGGTTCCCATTGTCCCATTGTTGGATCAGTTGACCTTTATTGGGGATAAAAAAAGATGGGGATTCCCTTTCCGGCGAGGTTTTTTTTCGATTCCTGAAAGAGATTTTAACCTTATTTCAGAACAGATGCTGTGAAAGGAGACTCCATTCCGTAAAAAATTCTGCAGGGTTAAAACCTGCTAGAGCGACCATGAAGATTCTCCTTTTGCCTTCGGACTTGTGAATTAAAAATAAATTATTAAATATCCATTGTTGTAATTTTAAAATCAAACCGTTTGCACATCAATAACAAATAAAAGGGGGCTGAGCTCTTTTAAAGAGACTTTTTTTTAACATGAATTCTACGTACTTTCATTCGAAAAGAAAGCCAAAGAAAACCTATGGAAGTGTGGGATGCAAGTGGGGAGTTTGTACGTGCCGCCTATACCCTAAGAAAGGACGATGACGACTGGAGTCAAGCAGGCGACCTGGTACGGAAAGTCATGGACGATGCGCAACGTCATCGGCTAGTTTCAAATGTTGTCGGACATCTTAAGAAAGGGGTATCAGAGCCTGTTCTACAGAGAGCATTTGAGTACTGGTATAACATTGACAAGGATGTCGGGGAGCGAATCAAAAAAGGTGTAAACTATTAAGGATGCCCAATTAAAAGCTTGTTTTGTTTTTTGAACTACCGTAAAAGTGGTTTTAGTAGAAAGAAAGGTTGTTTAGGTCAAAAAATGGTGCTGTCGAAGGTAAGATTAATGATATGGGCAGGCTTATTAACCCTGCAACTTCTTCAGGCTGATGCCTATAATACCCCATCCAATGGATTATTGCCTGAGGAACAAAAAGCGCAAGGTCCTATAAAACCAAAACTGATCCCTCCGACGCCAAAAACACTTCCTCCTGCAAATTCTCCTATCAATCCTCCGATATTGAACAATAGCTCATCAGGAAATCGATAATTATGGGACTTAAAGCCTTGTTAATATCCGCAACGTTCGTCATATCTCTTCACGCTGACGCCTATATCACACCTTCTAACGGCTTATTGCCAGAAGAGCAAAAAGCGCAGGGCTCCATAAAGCCTAAAACGTTACCCCAAACGCCTAACGTCAACTCTTCAAGTTCTATCCCTTCCATGAACACAAATTCATCTGGGCAATATTAGGAAATTTGATGAGTGGCAGTTTCCTCTTCCATCAATTTTAAATCAGCAAGTTGCCTTGTTGCGGGGATTAGGGATTCGAAAGGCGCTGATTTGCAGAGCAGATTCATTGAAAACGCGATTGTTATCGGAGTGGAGGATGAGGTCGATCAAGAGGTCTCGAGTTCCATATTGATCTGCGAGACGCGGTCGAGCGGAAAGTTTAGATATTCTGGTTAAATCATGAGTGTCTTTACGAACGTTTGGAGCTGTTTTGATTTGGATAAGGATAAAATGGGTTTTCCCTGAGTAGCGCTGGACAATTCGTTGATAAGAGGGGTCATCTTTGTGATCTTTTTGGTTATCATGCTTGAAAAGAAGAAGCCATTCAGGCGAGCTTGCGCCATATTCAAAGGAGTTGGTCGGGTTGCCCGCAACATACAATGTGGAGGTAAATGCTGAAATGCCTTCATACATTCTAAATCCCTGAAACATTTCACGTGAAAAATCCCGTTTTTCGCTTTTTAATCCATTTTGGAGCATATATTCGAAGGCGACTTCATGTGTCCCATGGTAAAAATAGTCGTTCATACCACTTTTGAAAAAGAGTTTTAAGATGATCTTCCAATCGTTTTCCCATGTAAGTCCTAGTGTTTTTTCGACGAGTTTAATGGCTGATTTGCAGATAAAATCTTTCCGTGATTCCCATTTCCTCGATCCTTCAATATCTTTTTCATCAATTGGGATGGAGGGAAGAATTTCAAGAATTTTTGTCGAGGGTGTGCCCAAAAAACTGGCAAGAGGGAGGAGATGGATAAAGCAGGACACCATCTGCAGACGGCCCTCTTCGGAGGTTTTCAGGTAAAAATCGGCGCTAAAAAGGGGATCCAGCTCTGCCGTGTGATCTATTGGGATCAAAGGGTCGGGAAGTGTTGGCAACGCGGCAGATGGCTTTACCCGGTGATTTTCTCGCGCTGCTTGGGCTTTTTCAACCAAACGATGAAAGGCAAGAAGATCTGCTGTGAGATCTTCTTGAAACAGCCATTTTCTTGCTAGGAGGTAGATCGAGCAATAAGACTTTTCGTAACGTCTGACCCGGTCTTTTAAGATGGTCTCAAGTTTGGAAATCTCCTCGTTTACATCAGCTAAATAGAGCTTTTTAGAACGGTTGGCGCTGTCTATTTCTAAGATGATTCTCTGAATCACATGGTGGAGGTTTTTATGTTTCGCCCGATTTTTAGGGCGAATTCCGATGCTACTGTTTTCATATGGGTCAAACGAGTCCTTGATAACAAGCCGGTCATTGACACCAATCGAAGTCCATTTGGAAAGAAAATTTGCCGTCATTTGAATAATATTTTACTACAAATTTGATGAATAATCCACTTTTTTTCTTGGTTGAGCTTGGCCAATAAAATGTGATAGAATAATGGTTTTATTTTGAAGTAAAGGGCGAAAAATGGATTGGGTTTATCTGGTACTAGCGGGCATGACAGAAATATTTTATGCAGCTGCAATGCCCAAAACGGAGGGGTTCACCCGCTTTGGCCCCAGTTTATTTTGCCTAGTATTCATCTCGCTTAGCATGTATCTGCTTTCACTAGCGGCTAGAACTGTACCGATTGGAACTGCCTATGCAGTCTGGGTAGGAATAGGAGCCATTGGAACAGCAGCATATGGTATGTTTTTTCTTGGAGAAGATAGTAGCCTAATGAGAATCTTTTGTTTCGTTTTGATTCTCGCTGGAATTGTCGGCCTAAAGTTATTGTCAACCCAAAGCGCTATGAAAATGGCCGGGGCTTAGGTCAAACCTCAAACCCCCATCTTCCAGCTTAAGTCGACACTTGCATATGGTGAGCTAATCGTTTTAGATTAGAATAAAATGTTGTGGTCAAGACTGATATCAAGTCATGTTGAGAGGCAATGAGGGGCAACCCATTTTTTTCTCAAACACCAAGAGAGATGTCGTATGTGCCTGTTGATGCAGGAAGGTGTAGAAAGGTTTGGACGTTCTGTCCATGCCTTTTGTTTTATGAGCAATTTCATCTTGCTGTTCAGGTGGGTGATACGAGCATTTCACCTATTATGCTTATTCATTAAACAATTGAAAACAAAATAATTTTAATGTATTATTAGAAATTTGCAGGAATTTTTAATGTCTATTTTGCCAGCCCACAACTCCTTAGTTCTTTTATGTCTTCACAACAAAGCGCCCTGGCTCGATTCCACAAAAAAAAGGGGGCCTACCGCCTTTAGTCGAAAGGCATTCAATGCGTTACAAGATTGGCAAATAGGTAGCCACATCACTCCTTTAATTAACTCTGTTGAAGTACTTCATACTCCAAGCGCTCGCCACTCTTTGCCATTTTCAAACATTCTTCTTCAGGATGGAGATCTTTATCTCGTCTACAGACACTCTTTTACTCCACTTTCAAATAAAGGAGGACAGATTGTTGGGTACCATGGCCTAAATGTAGTACAAGTTAATGGTCTACCGTCTCTCTCCTCACCCCCATCTTTCAAAGAAGCTTCTGAAGCTTTAACTGAAGCGTATTTTTTAAAATTTAATGACACCACGATCACTGTCTTAAAATCCACTGAACAAGACATGGAATATATTAACGAGATCGAAAAACTAACTACTAGTGGCTTCAACGCAAGAGATGAAAAAGATTTTAAACAAGCGCTGAACTTTTTTGAAAAGGCTCTAAGATTGAGCAGGAAAATAAATGTTCGCGATCAAGCAAGAATCTATTTAGATGCAATGAGCAGTTTCGCTCTAGGTCTAGCAGGTACCCGCAAACTAGGGGCTGCTATTTATTTTTATAAAAAGACCTTAAAATTATACAGAGAAGAGGGTTCACATCAGGACGTCGTCAGGACTCTTGTAAATCTTGGAGTCACCTCAGATTTTGCTCAGGACTATGCAGCAAGTCTCAATTATTTTATGGAGGCATTAGATTACAGTACGAAATATCATAATGAACATGAAACAGTTATCAGAAACCATCTAATAAAAACCCATGTGATCCTCTCAAACAGGCACTTCGCTGTAGATAGACCGAAAGCAATCTATCATATTGAGTCAATCTTACAACTCAGAAAAGAGCTTTATGGAAAGCCGGAAAAAGATGATTCCTATTATTTGTATGATTTAGCTTTTCTTCATTTTGAAGAAGATAAATTTGAAAAAGCTATTGACTATGCAAATACAGGCTTGAAAATTGCAAGAGAACTAGAATCTGTCTCAGATATTATTAGGGCATTAAATCAATTAGCTGTACTTTATTTGCGCCATGATGAATGTACAAATGCCCACAAATATTACATGGAGGCAATTGCAATTGTTGATCTTCTTCTGAGAGAGCAATACGTATCAAATTGTCCTGAAATTGAAGAACTTGCTTTCCATTCATTTAATGGAGGTGGTAACACCTCAATTAAACTAGAAAACTTTTATGAAGCTGTCATGTTTTATCAATCTGCAGAAAAGTTCGGAATGAAAGTTTTTCAAAACGACGATCCTAAGCTCATGGCATTAAGAGAAAGCCTAAAAACGGCAAAGCTGCTTGCCATCTATCCAACTCCTGAAGATATACAAAAGATTGATGTAGCTCTAAAACGGCGACAAATGGATGGCTTAACCAATGTTGCTATTGGATTAGCTGATAAAGGCAACCCTCTCCAAGCAATCTCCCATTTTCAAACTGTCTTGGAGTATTTTAGGGAGCAGAATGAACACGATGCGGTTATTAAAACCCTTCTGAATATAGGTCTGACCTATTGTGACATGTCAAATTTTGACGAAGGAATTAACTTTTTTAAGCAGGCTTTGGGCCACAACACTAAGTTTTCCCAAAACTTTCTTACCGAAATCAATGAAATTCTGCTTAAAACACATACGAAAGCTGCTGCTACACTTTTCTCTTCAGAACATACTCTCAAAGTGATCGATCATATGGAAGCAGTTATTCAACTCCGAAGAGAGCTTTACAGTGAGCCTGAAATGGATGATGCCAAATTGTGCTTCGATCTCTCTACTCTTTACTCCAAGATACTGAACTTTGATAAAGCTAATGAATGCGTGACAAATTCGCTTACGATATCTAATAAGTTGAAATCCCATAAAGATTCTCTTATGTATCTAAATAACTTGGGATTCATCTCTGTAGGACAAAACAATTATGAAAGTGCTATCGCATATTATAATCAAGCCATGGCAGTTTGTTATGATCTTTTAGCTGTTAGCGCAATAGAAGATATGCTCCATATTGGACAGCTTTCAGTAGACTCTTATTATGGTTTAGCAACTGTGTACTTATGTCAAAAAGATTACGGCAATGCCGTTTCAGTCTATACCACTGGGCTTGAAATCGGAGAGCGTTTTCTGCCAAAAGACCATTTTCAATTAAACGCAATAAGAGAAAATCTAAAAGTTGCTTCATGCCTTGTTATGTTTGAAGATGCACCTGAAAAGTAAGCATTGTCTAAGCCCCAGGTTGAGCTGAGAGTTAACCCTTGTCACTATTTTCTCAAAAAGAGGAGACAGAACATGTCTAGAAAAAGTAAAAGGCAAGATGGAAAGCCCATCATTCAAAAGTTCTATGCTGGGGCCAGGTCTGACATTTGGACATGATTTGGCCTTTGATCTTGTTAAATTGATTGAGAAGATAATTGAGAGGGATCTCCTAGTCCACTGTCACTAGGTAAAGTTTGCTGTACAAGAGTCGTCTGGGTGGGAACCTGTGATTGACTTTGCAAATGAGCATTCAATAGATTCTCAAGATGTAGGTTTCTAACAACCAACTGGGCATTCTCAATTCTTAATTGACCTGTCAGAAGCCTAAGTTCTTGGATCGTTTGCCGTAAAACTTCGATATCGTCTGTCATTTCTGGTGGCACAACCACTTCAGTTGCTTGTGAATCAGCTTGAGTCATGGAAAGATTTTGGCTTGGAAAAACCCCTAGTGGAGGTTGGGAAGCTAAAGGTGATGAAGGAGATATTGACATAATAAACCTTAAGGTTAGAGAGACATTCTAGAACGTTCCATTTTAAAATTAGAACAATTTTTGCTTCCCAGAGAACACTTTTAAATCGATTAACCCAGTGCGTGCAAACCTCCAATCCGAATGTCAATTCTTGACCCCATTCTTAGAGGGGGATGTTAAGTAGCTTGATGGTCGATCGTCCAGAGCAATGTGAGAATGCCGGCCTTCCGAAACCAGATCTAATAGATCATGGGGGGAAGGAGCTTTAAGACCTTTTCAACAATCGCCTTGGTCTTTTTATTGTTCCCTTCCAATAAAACAGGATTGTCCAACAACATAAGAGGCTCATTATGGGAGATAGGAAGCCTCTGGATGGCCTCACGAGCCTTTTGAACCCAAGCTTTGATCAAAGTTTTTTGATCAACCCCTTCAAGGTGGACCTTGCTTAAAAGTCGAATTGAAGCCAAAATGGCTCGAATGTTAAGAAATTCAGGATCTTTTTTCTGGTCGTTAAGCACTTTCGAGAGATGAGCCTTTACAAGGGGAGTAAGGTGTTTGACATTCCTTTCTTCGATGGCAGCTAAGGTTTTTTGTTCAGGATCCCAGCTCGTCTCAAGTGCCTTTATTCGCTTGTTGAAGCAAACGATGAGAAGATCGGCCAATGGAAAGGTGAGGTTAGTCAATGGCATCCGTTGTTTAAACAGGCCCAAAAGATTAGTGCCACCTATAGTCAAATGTGAAATGCAGGGCTGTAGATCTTGGAAACTAATGGCGCTCATTTTAACTCCTATGAAAAAATGCGATGCTGACTATCAAAGCCTCTTGTTCTGTAATATTCTATTGTACCCATTCTTAGGTGTTCTGCTCCACTTAATTCGATGAATACTGTCACTCTCGCTGCCATATTTGCAACAGTAGCATCCAAATTTCTTTCGTCGCAACCCGATTGTATTAAAAATTGCCTTATTTTTTGCAGGTCTAGAACTCTCGCATTTTGTTCAACCGAAGTAAATCGATCGACGATCTCATAGACTCCCATTTTGGCCCCTTGTATAAAAGCTGATCTCAAAGAATCCGCAGGGGCAGAAATGAATAGCCCATATCTCATAAAGGACTCAAAAAACTCACCGATGAAAGCGTTGTTTCTGAATTCCATTAACTCTGCTCGGCTGACCCAAGGTTCCAACTCACCAGTATTTGCGTTTCTCCTCTGGGACATCAGATCGGTACTATTATCAATCGCTACAACACGAAGGCCCCCTATCATCAAACGCTGAGGCTTGACCATGAGATTATTGGGGTTCCAGGCATCTTTTTGCAACCGATCGGGTTTGGCATGTAGGAGATAATCTATCATCGTGATCCTGCCAATCTCTCGGAAACAAGAGGTCTGAGAAAGTGTTCTTATCTGTGCGGGGTCCTCACTAGCTGCAATATCGGCAAGATCCCGTCCTCTTACAAAGCTCATCACAGCAACAGACCCTCCCTTACGATCACCTGTAGCTCTTTGCAGTTCGGCGATCTGTTGTCCGTCTCTCACAACCTCCACCCGAGGGGCAGATGCCCTTAGATTTCTCAAGATGCTGGAAGATAAAGCAAGCCTTGCAGCGGTTGTTTGTTTTTCATCCTCATATTTGATCACAATCTGCTTGTCGTCGTAGGAGGCATGGTAGACTCTCTTATTTTTTACTAAAACAGTGCATCCCCTATTGGGAGCAACCCGACCTAGATCAAAACCAGGAACCAACCGCTGCCAGGGGAGATTGTTTCCAGGTATACGTCTTTCTATAAGAGCATCTTGCCTTTGAATACGGACCGGATCAGCAACTGTCCTGATTTCTTCAGCGGGTAATTCTGCTGGAGGGGGCTCTGATGGCTGAAAGCTTCCTGCAGGTCCAGCCTCATCCTCCTTTTCCACCTCGCCCTGTAGTGGTCCTTGATAGAATTGGGGCGTATGATTTCCAATGTTTGCCACGGCCTACCTCCTTACTACATCCTCTTTCCCTATCGTTAATTTTCAATAAATCTATTGGGTTAGAAAAGGAAAACGGAACGGCCCTTTTTATTGTAACTAGATAAGCGCTATCAGATTCCTTATATCAGGTTCTGGATTAGCGTGGGGAAAAAACAGCCTTGTAACTTGCGAATTTTTCCTTATTTAACAGGCAGAGGTGTTTCCATGACTGTCTCTTCAGATCTTCGTCTAAGTAAAATAGCGCTCAATAATGGAAGTTGCTAACCAGGCAACGACTCAACATAGTGGTGAAGACAGGCGTTCCCGGCTTCATCGCACGGGATAAATAAGAGACGGGGACAGCCCTGCCCTGTCGCCTATAAGCGAATCGCAGAATCACGAGGCCCGATTCCTTTCATTGAACCTTGTTTTTTACCTCTGGCCTGATTAGCCTTAAAGAAGATTGAAAAAATGAAAAATAAAGAGAATTACTGGACTGTTTGTCCGAAATGTTATGGACGCGGCAAAAAAAACTTGAAGCTCCGCAAGAAAGCGAGACTCCGCTACCAAATCGCAATTAAGGAATTTGAAAAAACTCAGGGGGAAGGAAAGGCTTCGGTTCGGCCTAAGCTTACTCAATATTTATGCGGTAATTGCAGTGGATTTGGCTTGATTCCTGCTACTAGTCACCCCATAGCAGATTCAGAAAACTATCCACATGTAGCAATTATTGGTGCAGGTATAGGAGGCGTGGCGCTTGCTGTAGCTTGTTTACATCGTGGCATTCCATTTACCCTTTATGAGCGCGATAGCAGTTTCGATGCACGAGCTCAGGGCTACGGACTTACCTTGCAACAAGCGAGTAACGCAATTAAAGGATTGGGTCTTTTCTCTTTAAAAGATGCGGGAAAATCGACACGCCATGTGGTGCATACAACAGATGGAAAAGAAATTACGGAATGGGGATTGAGGACCCATATAAAAACAAACAAGTCACCTAAAAGGATCAACGTGCATATCCCGCGACAGGCCTTGCGCCAAGTGATGCTAGATCAGTTAGGTGGGCAGGATGCCGTGCAGTGGGGACACCGCTTAGTTGGCTTAAAACAATGTGAAGATAAAAGTGTTGAGCTCTGCTTTCAAGTTGATGGAGAGATGAAGAGTACCAAGGCCGATTTAGTGGTGGGTGCCGATGGACTTCGTAGTGTTGTGCGCAGCTTCTTGATTAGTGAGGATATAACCCCCCTACGCTATCTGGGTTATATTGTCATTTTGGGTATTTGTTCTTTAGAAGCTATTAAAGGGGTTGAGAGTGCGCTGCTCGACTCATCCACCGTGTTTCAAAGCGTCAACGGCCATGAGCGAATCTACATGATGCCTTTCGCCTCAGATTCGATCATGTGGCAATTGAGTTTCCCCTTGCCCGAAGATGAGGCTAAGGCCTTGAGTGCACGAGGAGCTCAAGCACTGAAAGAAGAAGCGTGCCGTCGGACACAGTGGCATAATCCCATTCCTCAAATTTTATCAGCAACTCTACCGACACAAATTACAGGTTATCCCGTATATGACCGACAATTGCTCATGCCGGAACTATTGAAAAACGGAGGGGCAGTGACTATGATTGGAGATGCTGCTCATCCTATGAGTCCATTTAAAGGGCAAGGTGCAAATCAGGCCCTGTTGGATGCACTGTCACTGGCTCGTACCATTTCTACAGCCTGTACTCCTTTGTCTAAATGGCGAGAAACCGGAGTGAGAGAAGTTGTATTAACTGAATTTGAAGAAGAAATGTTAGAGCGTAGTGCTTCTAAAGTGAAGGATTCAGCTGAGGCTGTAGAACTTCTACATTCCAAATGTGTACTACGTGAAGGTTATGAACCTAAAGGACGGTCTTTACGAGGTAACAATCTGTAATCAGGGTCAAGCTTGCAATTTGGCAATTCGAAATATGAAACACTTCGTGTCAGGCCTAGGGTGTTGATCCAATCCAGTTTTGGGCCTCCAGAGAGGCTGTCAAACTTGTCCTGAAATAAAATAGTTTTTCTTCGCGCTAGCGCGAAATTAAAGATAGTTTTTAACTATATAATTTATATAGGCTTTTAGATTAGATCAACACCCTAGGCCTGACCCCATTTTTTCCTGCAGAGAAAGAGGTCTCTCTGGTTCTTTTGCAAATTTATTAAATAATAGATAATATTCTTCTCTTTTCAATAAGAGTCTTGGAGACGATTAATTGGCAGCTACAATTATATTAGGAATTGCACGAAATATTGTCGTAAATACTTTTTATCCAAATTCAATCCTTCAAGCATTAAATTCAGGCGAGATTGAAGGGGAACGTGAGAAAAATAGGGCAATCCCTCCAAGTTTTATAAGGAAAATTTTCGACGAATTGAGAGCGGTTTTAGTTCGGCTTTAAATTCAGTCCTAGTTGGTTATTCAATTGTGAGGATAACTGAAACTTTCTTAAAACCAGATGATGGCCAATTCAATCCTGTAGATTATACGCTGGCTATGATTGTTTTAGGTTCAATTTTCGAGGAGTTAGTATTTAGAGGGGTTCTTCAGAACAGCCTTTATCAGATTCAAAGATTAAGTGAGCATATATTGCCCGTTTCGATAAAAGATACTCGGGTCTATAAGCTATATTCCTCAACAGCGTTTAGGATAATTACAACGAATTTTTTCTTCAGCATCAGTCACTTAACAAATTCAATAAGATCAAAAACTGATATGGGAGCTATTCGGCAAGCAGTCCGTATTTTTTTGTATCCAACTCATTCCATTCTCTATGAGAAAACAGGAAGTCTTTTAACAGTGAGCATTAGTCATATTGCCCATAATCTTTTTGTATTTCCTATTACCTGGTATTTACGTTTCATGTTAGCAGAATATTTTTTTGCAAAAAGGGGGTAAGCCTGGAGACGCAACATTGATTTTAATGTGCTTTTACCAGAACCGTTTGGACCAGCAAACATCCGAAGGCGATGTATATCTTTATTCATCAAATTTCTAGTGATGGGGTCATGATGGGGTCAGGCCTGACATTCGGACATTTGAAGGGCGGCCTTTGTAGGAGACCAATAGCTTCTAGAAGGGGAAAGCTTGGTCACAAAACAGCTAGCTGTGGTGGAAAAAAGTTATGACGGGGGCTCAAACAATATTCCCAGAAAGAGCAACTTGCAAAAATGTCAAAAGAAACTGCATTTTCATTTGATTGATAAGAAAAAATTTTATAAAATAGTTCTTTACTTAAGGATGATTGCAATGGTTTACTCCGTTTACAACCAATGCGTTAAAGGTATTCAGAATTTCAATTATCCAGAATTTTATTCGAATTCCAACGTTGCCACCACGCTTAAAATTATTTCTTTGTCTGCCTTAGCACTTTCAGTATTAGCTGTGCTTGCATATGGCGTATCAACTCTTGTAAGGCTACAAAAAACCAACTTAGGGAACAAAAAAATTACAGCTAGTCTTAATGAAACAGCAGAACTGGTAGGGCTTATTAACAAAGATAATCCGAGTCAAAGCCAGTCCCTAGTTTCTGAATTAGAACAGTTCACACAGCTGATAGCGCTCAAAAAATTTGCCACTACTGAAAGCGGGGTTCTATTCTTTGATCGGATTGTCGGTGTGACAAAGAAGGTGATTGCACTATCAGAGACTCAAAACAGAGCAAGAATCCAATATCTTTGGGGGAAAATTCTTGAGAACATCAATGGGAGAACAATCGATCGAGTGGGAGTGCCTCCTTTAAAACTCGACTGCTCCGTGGCCATAAAGATAGTAAAAACAAGCCGCCTTCCAAATATCACCTGTGAAAAAGTTAATCTGAAAGATCAAAAAGCGCTTGAAGCTGTGGTGCAAGCCCATATTGACATTTTTAATGAATTTCTTCCAAGACACAATTTGTTTCCTTCACAATATTATAAATATCAACTAAGTGATCAGGATGCAGAATGTTATGCTGTAAAAATCAACAGAAAGATTGTAGGGATCCTTTCTGGCTTTCACTTCACGAGTAATGGAACTTCGCAATTTTACATCAATTTGCTGGGGCGTAAAGGATGTGTAGCAAAGCTTGGAGTGGGAGAAAAGGTGATGGAGTTCGCCCTGGAGGTGCTTTTCGGAAAAAAGAAAATCGATCACATCACTTTAGATGCTGCTTTAGATAATAAGAGAACTTTGAGCTTTTATGAAAAATTTGGATTTACACGACTAACAAACACCCCTGATGAAGATGGGCAGATTATGTTCGTCAAGTCAAACAATCAGGCCACTCCTCCAGTTCCAAGCCCGGAAGAAGTCTCAAAGGCGATTTCAGAGCATATTCTTCAAACAATCCCTCTCATGAGTTGTCTGCAGTACCTCGCTCTGCTTAAAAAGACTGAATCTCTTTGGAAAGCCCGCTACGTTTAGCATTAAGAAATAAAAAAACCTCGGCAGCAAGGTCGAGGCTTTGTCTCCAGCTACTGGGTACACTTCGAACTTTTGACTGGCTTAGCCTCTCTCAAGAATTTTCAACACTCTCAAAATTAGTAGTTTAAATTCATTTGAAATTAATGTATCCCAAAAGATACAATAAGGTTATATGGAAGAGATCGACATTGAAATCTACGAAACCTCCAATGGCAAGCGACCCTTTGAGATCTGGATTAAGGATATCAAAGAGATCTATACCCGTGCCAAAATCCTGACAAGGCTTGATCGCTTAAAACTTGGGAACTTTGGCGATTGCAAAACCTTACAAGAAGGCGTTTGCGAGCTTAGGATTCATTACGGTCCCGGGATTAGAATTTATTACGGGAAGATTGGGAATAAAGTCATCTTGCTTCTTTGCGGTGGCGATAAAGGCTCCCAAGATAGGGACATAGCTAAAGCAAAGGAGTATTTGAAGGATTATCAATCAAGGGAGATAGGTCATGGCAAGAAGTAAAAAATATCAAGAATTTCTACTTGAGCATTTAGCAGATCACGATGAAGCCGTCGCGTACCTAAACGCAGCTTTAGAAGAGAGCCTTAAAGGCGATGAAGAGTCACAACATCTTTTTCTTATTGCTTTACGAAATGTTGCAGAAGCGCAAGGTGGTGTTGGTGCATTGGCTAAAAAAGCTCATGTCGGTCGTGAGAGCCTTTATAAAACACTTTCAGGAACAGGCAATCCCAAATGGCATACGCTTATTTCCTTATGCGTGGCAATGGGATTGAATCTTCGATTAAGTTAATGCTGGTGTTGGGGTCATGTGGAAAAGGGCGGAGATAAACATGCTTTTTGCTATGAACAACAACAGCCTTTAACAGTCGATTTTCTGCATCCAATCCTTCTATTTATCAAAAATGAAAGATAATATCTTAAGACCTGGTTGAAAATAGAAAGTCGATTTTTCTAAATACTCTGAAAAGTATTTCGTTACTTGGTCTTCATTAGTAAGCGATCGCAAGATTCCAAAAGAGATCAACCCAGAAATTATGCTTAAACTAACCATAGTGACGCTAAGAATGCAATAGGCAGCTAGCGCAGCAATGCCGAGGATGGGAGAAACCACTGCTATCACCTTGTTCACAACTTTTTTGGCTTTGTCTGAAATCGGTGGAGTAGATTCAGCAACAGAAAAGAGGAGAATCGAAGGGACGCTTGCCGCTGCAAGCCCTACACAAGTGAACTTGGTAATTATCTTTGCGACGTGTGAAACTGAATGGACATTAGCATAACATAATACGTAAGTGGTGGCAATCGTACCACTCGTGAAGAATTGGATTGGAAGGGTACTTATATAACGCCCTAAGACATTTAACATGATTTTTATTTTGAAAAAAAATAGTTTCACAAAACATTCAATTAGTTGTCAATTCGAATCCTAGGAACAAGCTTACGGGGCTCATGAGTCGTTCTACCGAGAAAGGAGCCGCGGCTTGCAGTAGGGGAGTGACGTGGTCGGCCATTGTTCTTAATGAGAAAGATGTTCCTTGGAGACAAGTTTTTTTCTTAGGTCACGAGGGGTTTCATGTGTTGTGGACATAGATAGAAGTTCTTTTTACAGGTTACTAGTTCCTTAAGCGACTTACAATCTTATCTTCTGGTACCGGATGACCTCCCATACTAACTCGAAAATGGACTCGTGAGATATTGATGGCAGGGCCATCAGTAGCTATATAGTAGAGATAAGTTCGGTAGCCCTTTGATTGAGCTTTCTTGAGTAATTCCACTTTATCAGAAAAGGACATGACCGTCTCAAAAGTGAAGGATATAGAAGATTCAAGCAGTTTATTTCGGATAAAGTCTGCAGCGACGGAAGCAAAATATGCATTGACCCCTACTTCGTAAAAGATCAATTTTCCATCATCATAGCGAAGTTGATTGACTTGATCTAGTAAGCCCACTGATTTTAGAAGCTGTGAACAGATGAAAAAATCCTTCACCTCTTTTGCAATAGTCGTCACTTGGTATTTTTGAAGATCGAGAAAGCCATAGTCTCGAATCTCTTTTTCAATCTCATCGGGATTGATATAGATTCCTAATAGTTCCGGGCGTAGCATTGATTTTAATGTGCTTTTGCATGAACCGTTTGGACCAGCAAACATCCGAAGGCGAGGTATCTCCTTATTCATCAAATTTCCAGAACCTGGCCAATAGTTACTTTTGTGGATGGGGGAAGGGGCTTGATGATTTTTCTTTTTCCGCTAGGGAAAATCTCGACCAGATTCCCATTTTCGCTCATAAGGACACTGCTTCCAGAAGCAAGAGCTGCCCAGTAGGCTTGTGTAAATGCAGCTTTAGCTAGTTCTGGAATATGTTCTTCCAGGTAATTTAGTTCCTCTTCGCTCAGAGTCATAAAACACCGCCCATTCAACCTTTATGTTAACAGGCTTTCTCTAGAGGAGTCAGAGGTTGGAATAAGCAGAGGTTAGAAATGGGGCCAGGCTTGATCCCATTTTCGAATGTCAGGCCTGACCCCATTTTGACCCCATTTCTTCCATTTCTAAATCAACAAAGAAGCCGCAATGTTAAGATCCCAGGTCAAAGAAAGCAGCCTCCTGTTCCACAAGCTTTAATCTTTGTCCTTCAACAACAATCCATTGATCCTATTAACCTGATCAGCGTGCATTGCAATGACTTTTTCCCTATACCTTTCGAGGAGACTCGATTTCTCCTCGTCACTCACTGGGACTCTTTCACAAATCTTTACGACTTCATCGTAGGTTTCTTTAGCAAGCTCTGGATATTGGGCAATGGCCCGTTCTCTGATTTCAAGTCCAATCTCTAAAACTTTCTGTTGGACAGTCCCATAATTCCATGCGCGGTCGATCTCATCTGGAGATGCGGTGATGAAAGTGTAAGCAAGCTGAGTTTTTTCTAATTTTTTTGAAAGGGCTATAAGGCTTTCCCTGCGCTTTTGTTCGACTCGATTCATCATTAAATATAATCCACAATAATCAACTAACAAGAGAATGGCTGCAGGAATAACTGACTTTCTATAAAAAAAACGCTTTACAATTACAAATAAAGCGACACTAACAGCCGCGCCGAAAGCTTTTACCAAGCTAATAAGTTTCTGGAATGCTCTATTTGATTGTTGAACATCATATTTACAATATGAGCCATCAAATTTTAAAGGGGCTAAATTGCTAATTATGAACGCATGCTTAGCAATAGTTGAAAAGCTCTCATCGTTCATCAGTTGCTCAAATTGTTGTTGATTGATTCCGATAGGCATCGGACCCAATTGGGGTATAGTGGTCATGGCCATGGGTGTACTCCTAAATTAAATAACGATAAAAAACGAAAAAATTGTTTATTGTCAATAAACGGTTGAAGACATAAAAAAAAGCCACCCGTTTAGGGGTGGCTAGTTCTCCGGAAGTAGGATTCGAACCTACGACCAACGGATTAACAGTCCGACGTAAGTCAATAATCTACAACAGCTTGCAATACATAGCAACAAGAAGCTTAAGGGGTTAAGTAAGATGGGTTTGTCGCATTAAGTCGTCGTTTGTCGCCCATTTTTGCAACCAAGTGCACCACCAGTGCACCATGGAAATTAACCCAATTTGTCTACAAAATGCACCCAGTTGTGTAAATTGGGTGCATTTTGTAGACTTCAGCTATGAGACACTCTAAATTTGAAAAGGCCCTTGCACTGCTGCTTCCTCTCCCTTCATTTACTGTTGATGATGCAGAAGAACAGGGCATTTCTAGGCAGGCTCTTGCCTATTTTGCGAACAAGGGCATTTTAGAGCGACTTAGTCCCGGTGTTTATCGTTCAACGAGCTATGAGGTTCAAGTTGGGTTTGAATGGGAAGGATTGGCGGAGGTGGCCACAAGCATTCCAGATGGAGTTATTTGTCTAATTTCCGCATTGTCCTATCATCAATTAACCGATCAGGTGATGAGAGAATCCTGGATAGCGGTGCCACATCATTTGCGCGCACCCAGGCGGGCAAACACGCGTATCATCAGGATGCGCAATATCAGCCTTGGGCAGATCAAGATGATGTTAGGGGAGTATAGTGTGCGTATTTTTGACCGGGAACGTTCTGTGGTAGATGCGTTTCGTTATTTGAGCAAAGAGATTGCGATTAAGGCGCTGCAGCACTACTTGCGCAGCAAAGAACATAAACCTGATTTGAAGAAGCTTCAAGAATATGCGAAAAAGCTTCGTGTGAACCTTGTTCCTTACATCTTAGCCTATACGACATGACAACCGACGCCGAAAAATCATTCAAAGCAAGACTTCGCAACATTGCGAAAGAGACTGATCGAAATCCAGCCGACTTATGGCAGTCGCTTGTTCTTGAGCGTTTCCTGGTTAGGCTGGCCGCATCACCATACCGCAGTCATTTTGTGTTAAAAGGCGGTGTGCTTTTGGCCAAGTATATGCCTTTGGGAAGGGAGACACGAGATCTAGACTTTCTTGCTATCAGGACGAGTCGTGATGTCGAACAGCTGAAGGCTGTGTTTACCGAGATAGCGACTATCGATCTGGGAGACGGCTTTACTTTTCAAAACGTTGATATCAATGAACTAAACTATCCTCACATGGCCTATGCAGGTGTGGAGGTGGGGATGATGGCGCACTATGGGAAAGTTCGCTTTCGTGTAACCATTGACATCGGCTTTGGCGATACTGTCAGGCCTGTTGATAAGAAATTTTCCCTTACAAGTTCCTTAAAGGGGCCTCTATTTGAAGAACAGGTGAGCCTGCTGTGCTACCCTCAAGAGTTTATCTTTGCAGAAAAACTAGAGACAGTCGTATACCGGGGCGGAGCCAATAGTCGTATGAAAGACTTCCATGATTTATACACGATGATGAAGACTCCTGAGCTTGTTTCTGAAAACACGCTAAGAGACATTGTTCCAGTGGTTTTTCAGCATCGAACAACGTCATTAGCTCTACCCCTCAGTTTTGAAGCAAATGAAGTAGAACAGTTGCAATCGCTATGGGCTAGCTATCGGGTCGGACTAAAAGCAGATCAGGCGCAAAGCCTTCCGCCTCATATTCTCAGCCTTATAGAAGAGCTCAACGAATGGCTTCGTCTCCGAATTGGAAGGAGTCATTGATCGTCAATGCTTGTGCAATTAGAAATCTGATTGGACAATCTTGTACTTTTTTTTGATAAATTCAGCGAGGTCAGCCATTAAGTGCTGCCCGTCGCTTGGTTTTTGTTGGGGGTTCTTGGAAGATGAGAGGATTTGAGCTGTACTTAAACATTTTTGAGCCTTCTCAAAAAGTTGCTGATCTTCATGAATCAACGGTTCATTGTAAACTAAATTTTCCAGAGCTTTTGTAAGGAATGGATTTTCATAATTACCAACGTAACGGTAATTCATTCTCAGTTCATGAGCTAGCGAGTTAAGGCGGTTCTTAAAACGAGCTTTAGCTAGCGTTCTTTCTTTTCGATTGTCAAGGTAAAGAGTGCCTAAACAGCCAATAATGGCACCAATTACAGCACTAAGAAGATTAATTCCCAAATTTCCCCAAAAACTGTCATCCATTTTTCACTGAGCTATCTTAGATTGTGCATTAAAAAAGGCACCCTTCATTAAGTTGAAGGGTGCAAAGGCTCCGGAAGTAGGATTCGAACCTAGGACCAACCGATTAACAGTCAATAATCTAAAACAACATGCAATTCGTAGCAACAACAAGCTTAAGGGATTAAGCGGGATAGAGTTGTCGCTTTAAGTTGCCGATTGCCGCATATTTTTGCAACCAAGTGCACCACCAGTGCACCATGGATTAACGCAAGAAATTGCTCTAAGCTATCAAAGGTAATGTTATGAATGTCTATTGAGGTGCATGTTGCTGGAGACGATTAGCCCGACGATGAAAATAAAAAAAATAATCGAAAACGTGGCTACAGCTTTATCCCTAAGGGCCTTAAAATGAGTTTCTCAATGAGTGCGCCAAGCTTTCTTAGCCTGCCGGATCGAGTGAGGGGCACACCTATTGTCTTAGAAATTTTTGCCTTGAAGGCCGAGATTCCCATCAACCTTCTCCAAGAAAATCCACCTTTATTCATATTTAACCTTAGTTATGGCTTTAATTTAATTTCACGAGCATTTGCTAATGCTTGAGCATACGCTTGCATCTCACTCATGGCCTGTGCGTGTAGTTGCGTGCGGCGTTCTAGAGTGAGATCTACAATCTTCCGCATATCCAGCAATCCTGATGCCAAGCTTTGTTCTAAATTTTGACGTTTTAGGACGGTGTTTTTTTCAATTGATTGGAGGTTAGAACGCACAGCTCCTTGATTCGGATCAAACGCAAAACCCATTTCGCAACAATGTCGCCAATCCAGGAGACGTTGAGCTAGTTTAGGACCAAATCCGCTAATGCCACTCAGTCGCCAGGAGGCGACGTCTGCTGCAGTTGAAATCCCATAGCTTTGAAGCGTAGTAACTCGTTGGGTGCCAATGCCATATATGCCAGCAGATGCAATGCTATGACCTTGTAAATGCTTTAGTAACTGCTGGTCTTTACTGAGCGCAAACGCCTGTCTAATCAGCTCCTGTTTTTCGCTTTCTAGGCGATCGTATTTGTTTTTTAAATCGTCTAGGCAACTCTTATTCTGGATAAAATGGGCATCCGTGGCCCAAGATTTCCAAGCGGTCGTAATGACATTCCAGCGAGTTTGTGCGGCTTTAAATTGATTGATGATCTCTTCGGCCATCTCTTTTTTCGTAGAGTTGAAAAACCACCGTGCAATCCAAATAGAACTTGTCAAAATCACACCCCCCATGAAGTGAGCACCATGAATGATTAGCGATGTGCCGATCAAAGCTGGAAGGCATGTCACAAATGAAATCACCAATTTGAGGAATTTAAGATTTTTCCTGATCTCCTGCGATTCTTTTGAGGGAGATGCTTGGGCCGAGGAGACATTGGGAAAGGGTGGTGCAATGCCTGGGCTTTGGATGGCCATCACTTGTTGCCATAGCGCCATGAAATTGTGCTTGTAACTCTGAGTAAATTGAGCTGAAATAGGGAATAACAAGCTACTGCCTTTCACCTCGATGTCGCACCAGGGGCAAGCTGGTAGGGCGCTGAAATAGTGGTGCCCTTGATTTCTTGAGCAAATTTTCAAAGACGAAGATAAGCTGTTGAGCGCTGTAATCCATTCTTTGGCTGTTGGGCGAGAGCTTCTATAGGGGGAAGTGAAAGCTCGTTCAAAAAGTGTGCTGATAGACATAGGGAATGAGTCCATTGTCAAGCTGGCAGGCGGTGGCTGCATCTGGGTCTGTCTATGGTCTCTTGCAAAGGCGAAACGGTATTCTGCAATGGCTTTTTCTATCGGCATGTCTCCCTTGCCTAGAAACTTGCCGGAGAATGGATGGCGCGCCAAACAAAGGAGTTGAAAGATCAACACGGCTAGCCCGAAGTTGTCGTGATTAGGCGTTCGAATAATCCCTCGGTAAGTTGAGAGGTATTGCATTTCAGGAGGTTGATGAGTTTGTACGCCCACCTCACACAGCCAATGCTTTCCGCTACTTGTGATTTGGAATGAATCGGTGTCGATGAACTTCACTGTCGCATCATTTGCCACTAGGAGATTGCCGTGATTGATGTCGCCTATGACGTGGCCAGATTCGTGAATAGCTGAGAATGCCCTAGCTGTATTAGTGGCTGCATGAATTAAAAACCGCCAATCAGCTTTAGGAAACTTTTGTAGACGAAGCTTGGGAAGGTAAAGCTCAAACAGCGGCTTATAGTCTTCCAGCTTCTGCATAACGAACCCTACGAGTTGGCCTGAGTGATTGTGGAGGGAGGCCAGAGGCCATGCGGACAGTTTTGCTAACCGCTCGTTAACGGCTGCTACCATGCATTTAATTTTATCGGACTTCTCGCGATCAGGCGGTTTAAAGTAGATTTTTGCGATTCTGTCCGGTTTTCCTTGGATATGCAAAACGCGCCCTTCGCCTCCTCTAGCAAGCTCTGGGCCGAGGATGATTGAAGTGCCATCTTGGCAGATTAGACGGGGCGAAGACATGATATCCTTACAAGATGGTTTTCACACACATCACAAGGGTTTTATCGTCATCTGTTCGCGCATTGACGTGGTTTGAACCTAGATAAGCCATAAAGGCTGGTGAAGGCACATCAGCTGCGCCATCACTACCGAGCAGCCACTCAAAAATAGGGGCTAGAGAAGGTGAATGGACACTTTGTGAGGCAAAATCTAGTACAAGACGCTCTATTCCATCTGTGAAGATAGCTGCTTTTTGAACGGGCTGGTGAATGCATGCAAATTCAAGAACCTGTTCCACATCTTCTTGGATAATGAAATTGGTTTGGTTCGCAAATTCGCCATGTTGAGGCCAGAAGACATATGAATAATCATCTGCATCTGCAATGACGATGGCCCCATCTCCAACCTGAAAAAAGACGGTCTCTTCTGCACCTACGATAGCTGCCAAGACTGTGCAAGCAAACTCTTTTGGTTGCAGATTTTCTTCATTCGCTTGCAAGATGATTTTGGCATTTAGGTCCCGCATCCAATCTATCACGTGATCTTTGTTTATTGCTTTTAAAGGCGCCGATTTGACTAAAGTCTCAAAATGAGTTAGAAAGGTCTCTACAGTGGTTTTAGAGCCGACTTCAGACTTAATGGCGCTACCAGCACCGTCAGAAGCCACCATCAGCAGAATCCTTTCCCCGTCGGCCCCTTGGACGACGCGACAACCGCTAGCATCTTGACAAGGAGTTCCTTGTTTCTGATGTGAAGTGCCTATGACTGATGCATAAGCTGTTTTCCACGACCATTCTGCCATTTTATACCGAAGTCCATCCTGTCGGAGCACTCAAAGCAACAGATTGTCCTAGCTGTGAACGAGCAACGCCGCCAAGAGAACTAGAAAGCCAAGAGAAAAGCTCTCTAAAGCTAAGGCCTTTTAATTTCAAAGGAGGACGATTCGGACTGCAAATCTGAGACAGCGTCGCCATATTGGCTCCATCTACCCCGACAGCAAAGAAACTAAACTGCTTGCGTTCATTGTTGTCTCCTGCCCTTACTCGCTCTGCAGCTCGATGCCAAGCATCCGTAGGGCCTCCGTCAGTAACAAGAAAAACCCATGGACGATAGTAGCTTACTCCTGCTTGTTTGTAGTTCTGTTTGCGTGCCTCCAACAGATCAAGTCCTTGCTCAATAGCAGCGCCCATGGGTGTATTACCATTGGCTACTAATTCTGGAGGATTGAATAGGTCAGCCGTCTGAAAATCAGAAACGACTTGTATGGGACCAAAGGTCATGACGGCTACTTCCACCCGTTGTGTGGCCATGGAGTCGGATATGAGTTCTTGTTTGAAAATGCGAAGCCCTTCATTTAGTTCGGCAATGGCTTGGCCTTGCATAGACGTTGATGTATCCAACAAGAGTAGGCAGGCGCATCGTGGTTCTGGGTTCTCAACAAGATCGGGTAGTGTAAACGGAATTTGGTCTGACATTTATAATCCTCTTTATTTTCTGAATTTCATCAATATAATTTTCTTTTCCTGTAAAATATAAATACAATTGTGTAAATTTTCAACACTATTGTTTATGTTTGATGGAAAGAATTTCAATTAGCCTCTCCTATTTGATGTATAAGTGGCTAAAAAGGAATCCAAGACAAAAGACTCTGTTTTACTTGAATAACTCCAATACGTACACTTATTTTTATAATAAATTGGCCTACGTTAATTGATTTTCCTTTCGACTTTCATGGTTTGTTTTAGAGTTTATGGATAGAGCTCTAGTTTATCTAATTTTTTTGTTGAGTATAGCGCTTTGATTTGTGTTCCCATGAGGCCAGAGCGTCTTTGTCTGCTTTGTCTGCTTCTTCGGGGTTACGACCAACTGATATCGCATTGCCGTAACAAGATCGAACTGCGGTTGGAACCCAATAATAACGAACACCATTAGGGCTGCAAAAATCTTCTTCACAGCAAAGTGGATTAGTGGAAGTTGTAGTGATAGTGCGTTGTTGGATTTCTAGGACCCAAGCATTACCGGTATTGAGGTCTATCATGATAGCGCCTTCGCCTGACCCAAAAATGGAATAATTGTGTTTTGGAATTAACCATCCTGTAGCGAATGCTGCAATAAGCAGAAGCGGAAATATGTAATATTTTTTTCCCATAAATATGCTGCCAGCGTTAACGGTTATCCTTCGGCATTCTTTTCCAGTATTAATTAGTTAATTGATGAATACTTTATTTTGTTAGAGCGTTTGTTGTCTAGTAATTTCAAGGAGCTTTTTCTTTCTTTTGCCTAGGTTGTTGAATTTGAATTTTTCACTAATAATTAAAAAATGTCTAACTCTGTTTGATTGAAATATTTATTTCGTATATATTGTTACAGATTAAAATAAGCTTCATTAGAGTCGAAAACAAATTACGAAGAATGGAAGTTAATACACTGATTACTTATCTTATTACTGGTAGCAGCCTGGCATTTTCTCTTCTAGGAGTATGGCTCGACAAAAGAAGTGTGCCCTCTTTAGTTAACGAAAATAAACTCGCTTTATTTGAAAATAAAACCTTCGATCCATGCATCTCGGCAAAAGAACGTAAAATAAGAAGAACTTGGTTTATATCTTATATAGTATTTTTTACCTTTACGCTCTTGGACGGTTTTCTTGCTGGGTTACTAAAATATGCTTACACAGGGAATGGATTTCTTGTAGATTCAACAGTAATTCTTTTGGCTACAGTTAGTTCCTTATTAATCTTTATTCCTGCATGGATTACATATTACTGTTCTTATAGGAAAAAGGGGACTGCGTGGCTTTCTTGGATTCTTTTTAGCGCATCACTTCGGCTTCTCTATGACATGATACAGGACTTGAAAAATTTCTATACGGATGGCCCAGAAGTTTTCACCATCACCTTTTCTTCTATTGCCTATTCAGTTGGGGGTTTTTACCTAGTAAATTGCTGGCGCCTCCGTCGAATCAATTCAGAAGCAAAAGCGAGGAGTCAACTGACATCAGCATTAACGCCTTCGACCTAAAATCCCAGACTTTTTATGGGGAATCTTTGCCTGGCCTGAAATGGCAAATTACAAACTCTCTCTTGCCTTTCTGATTAATTCTCGAATGTATTAACGTCCGGCTATATTCTCCGCTGAATAAAAACCATGCTTAGTTTTTGCTGCCTTCATGCGGGCTTTGCCTTCTTCCGTTTTGGGGCCGGTGCTTTTTCCGCCATGTAAGCGGCAGCGTCCATTGGCCATTGCGGGTTGTCGGCAGGGCTTATGGTGGTTAGATTTGGATTTAGCTCCGCACTCTCTGAACATAGGGTTGTTCCTCCGTTTTTGTTTGTTTCCCCCACCCCACTAACGTTTCCGATGATAGCTTTGCCCCCATCGTTAACGTTGACATGTTGAACTGTCACTTTTTGTTCTCCCCCGCGGCGATAGCGGCTGAGGGTCTCGATGGTTTCATTGTGGAGCCTTATAAGCTTAATCGCCAGATTGCCATAATGGTTAGAAGCGTCATATCTTTCGGCCTTTTCAGAACGTTTTAGGTTAAGTAGACCGTGTGAGAAGAGGACACTAGCTTGAACAGCGAGTTTCGCTTCGATAGCGTCCTTAGGTTGAAGGTCATGTAGAGTTTGAGCAACGATGTTAAATTTATCTGCCTCATCGTTACTAAAACACTGAATAGCTGTTGCTCCTTCCACGAATATATTATTTGCCAGATCAATATCTTTAACGCCCATTATTCCAGTTAAAGTTTCTGAAAAATCTGCGCCTTTCCCTTCTTTGTCAAAGGCAACAACACTTAGTTTTTCATCTCCTTCTCTTTTCCAAAATTTTACCGGTGTAGCTTCCGCTGGCTTGGAAATTTTAAAGGGTAGTGGTTTTTTATTTTTGTCATCATCTCTGATGAGTGTTATCGACATTTGGCCTCCTTCTGTGTTGGCATTCGATTTGCTTCAATAAATTAACTAATCTTCCAGGTCTAAATGACATGGTGACAAAAGGGCCAAAAGCTATGGCCCTTTGTTTTCTCCTTCGTAGAGATAAGGGTTGACCTCGTAAATGAGGCTTGATCGGTGGCCTTGAGGTTCTTTTGAAAGCTCACGTATGTAATGATGCTCTACTAGAAGCTCTAAAACAGGTTTGAGGTCATCAACTTTTGGGAAATGCCGCTTTAGTGCTCTCTGACAATCCCTTCTAGAAAAGCTTAAAAGCTGCTTGTTCAGAAGCCATTCTAGTACAGTTTTACTGCCACTCTCTCGTTTGTCTCTTCCCATGAGGTTGAAGACTTCAATGGCGTGTGCTTGAAGAAAGTTGCCAATCGCTATTGCTGCCATCACTTCTTGATTAGAAACTAAGAAGTTCTCTGGCCTATTGTTGTGATAACGCATTAGGTGCAAAAGAGCAGCTATGCGGGCAATTGCACCGGGTAGTTTTCCCGCCCAATCAGTGATATGAGCAAGGGGACCTCCAGTCCCCATTCTTGTCTCAATAACGAGGGCGTTTAACCGCCATGTTTCATAGGCTTCAACCGTTAGTTGCAGAGGAACTTTAGAGATAAAAAGCTTCCTTCAGAACAAGTTTCTAGGAGGTTTTCTACAGCTTCTTGGTAGTTGATAACGATCGTATCGTCGATGGGCGGTTGATTGAGGCTACGTGTGCCAAGGTTTGAGGTCGGTAGGGCATACAGGAATCGTCCTAAAAGTCCTCGGCCTCTAAACGATTTATTGTTACCAAGACCCTCAATAACGCATGGTTGTGGCGTAAGACCCATAGTCAGACGAGCCTTATCCAAAACGATTGGTGGCCTTGATAGACGATTTACTCTGCAACTTCCTCCCGAGTGTGCTTGTAGAATAAGGTCAAGGTTGGGTACTCCCTTGCTGTATCTGCCTGCAAAAATATCAAAAATGCCTCCCTCATCACTGAGAATGCTCATAGACTCATCATTCTCCTTCATGATGGTTGCCAAGTTCTCGGGTGTCACATCCGATGTCCAAAGTTGAGGGGGAGGGGGGATGCTTCTAATTGCCCCCTCAATCTCCAAGGCTTCACTTTTTAAGGTTTCAAATTCCTGCCCTTTAGCAGTTTTTGCACGGCTAGAAATATCCAATAGCTGCGATTTAAAGAGCTTATTTTCACTTTCAATCCCTTTTCGAAGCGGCTCTGTATTCTTAATTAGTAGCTTCTCGAATTTTTTCACGGGGATAAGACATTCGTTTAGCACAGCACTTTTTCTTGACCCTGGCGACATAGCAACGCAAGTCCATAAGCAAAGCATTTCCTCATAGTCCGGTTTTACCTGTACGGTATAACGCTTCTGACCAGCTATAGCCACTACAGCAAGAACCGTCAAAGCAGCCATTTCAACCGGTGTTTCTGTTGATCGAGCCAATTCATGCGCAAAGCTTTCAAAGGGGTTTGGAAAGACGCCTTTTGGCCATAGTTTTAGTGGCTCCCCACCGAAAGATTCGGGGGGAGTCCATCCAACAAAGAATGGGGTTGTCATTGCTGGCCTCCATCCATTATGGTTGTATTTAGAGATACTTTAGCCATCTCATCGCCTTCACTCGATGGGGTGGCCACTTTCTTTAGCAGCTCTTCAAGAATTCGCTTATCTTCAGGCGATACAAAATACTCTCCTGGCCGACAAACCTTTCCATCTCGGTCTTTGACCTTAAAAAGTCTCGTCTTGATGACTTCCCGAAGGCCATAGTGCTCTCTAAGTTGAAAGATGATTTGTCTCGGGTTTAGTGCTCCAATTATAGGGCCAATGTCCTTAACGGAAATTGCCTCTCCTTGAATTAGGACTTCTATTGCTCTCCTCTCCCTAGGGTCGGAGATGAAATAGTTCATTTTATCCATTAGTGACCTCCTTTGATGATGGGTTCTTTGATTCGACCCAACGATAAAAGGCTTCCTCGTCAATTAAGACTCGACGGCCGATTCTTTTGATGACCTTGTCAAAGCCGTTAGTTTTGGAATGGAAAACAAGGTGTCGCAGTCCTCCTAATGGAGGCCATGGTTTTTCTTTTGCCCAGTCATTTAGACTGAGTAGTCTTTTGTGAGACATTGTCCCTTCTTTAGCTCTCAGGTTAATGTCAGCACAATGCTGAACAATATTGCGAGCTATTGGACCGGATTTTAGTAAATTAGTTTGCAGGATGCGATGAGAAGAAATATTGGCCGCTTAAGAAAAAAGTTTAACGGCTTAAAGAGGTCACACACACTGTAAGAGCCACAGAGTTTGACGCCTTAGGCAAAAAGTTTGACCGATTAAGTGGACAGTTTGACGGCTTAATTTTAGATGTCAAAGGTTAAGATAGAACTTATTCTGTATAAAAATGGAGCTGGAAAAAGGGTTACTTTCGTTTGCCTCTGTCGTATATTCCCTCCTTTTTCATCCAATCTCGGAAGGTTTCCGGGGTGAATTCTTTCTTTATTGTCATTTGAAGCCCTTTGATGACCTCATGTTCATAAAGTTCTTTAACTTTGAGTTGTGGAAAAAGGTGTTTAAGTAATTTACCTACCGCTCTGCATCTATGAGAAAATAGTAGTAGTGGCGTTTCATGAGTTGTTTCAGCGTACTGTTCGAATTCATTTAATGGTGGGGTATTAAATTCCGCTATTAAGGTTAGATGGCTTGTCATGGCATCTTTATCAGTTTTAAATACACTATCTAGAGCCAAATGAATAGCATTTCCCCTAGTTCTTTTGACTTTTTCGAAAAGTGCCTGTACTTTTGGCGCGAAAAGAGGTGTTTTTTCATTGGCGCTCTTTTCCTCTATTTTCGGGCTTTCATCTTGTTGATTGCGGTTCGGAAAGTGAGGGGGAATAGGATAGCTTTTCTCTTGTAGGAAAGTATAGAACACTTCAATTGGAATGGAGACCGTTAGTCGTAGAAACGGTATACCTTGTTTCAATTTGATATAGTCGACAAAGTTTTCATAAACTTTCTCAGAATCAATAAGAGCAAATAGGGGTTGTAAGAACATGAGTTTGTCGTCGATGGGAAGGTCGTTGAGAATGTCTGGATTGATTCCGTAATAGATAAGACCTGCCTCTTCTAGTGTCCATGTGCTTCTACGAAAGAAAGGTGGAGTACAGGGATAACGATGGCGAAGTTCATCAACAAACTGATTGATGCCCTCGGCGCTTAACCATTTTCCTCTTTGTGTTGTGACACTGAAGAGAAGAGAAAATGTTTCATTTTCTAGTTCAGACTCGTGTAAGAGAGAGCCATCCCCGAAATCGGTCTTGTTGGAGGAGCTGACGAAAGTTGGGCGATTCGGATTTTTTGGTTCTTCCTGATTAGGATTGACTTCCCTGGGAGTGCGCTTAATGTGTTTCAAAATTTCTTCAAGCGGTAGTGATGCGGTCATTTTCTTCCTCACTTGGACTGACGATTTTAGAAGAGAATATCTGATTGTTCATGCGTTCGACAACACCAGAAACGTGAGCCTCTGATAGATGGGAATATCTTTTTACCATCGTAAGCGTCTTATGACCAAGCACCTCCGCAATCTCTGCTAGGCTAGCTTTGGACATGAGAAGTGCACTCGCGCAACAATGTCTAGTGTCATGAAAGCGGAAGTCAGTAAGTGAAGCCTTTTTCAAAGCTTGTTCCCACGGAAATCGCAAGTCTATTGGTTTATTGGGGTTCTCCTTTTGATGGAAAAAGAAGGCCGATGTGCTGTTTCTTTTTCTGTATCATCTCTTGTAATAGTTGGAGGGCAAGGCCACGGAGAGGAACTGAACGACGTTCGCCGTTTTTTGTTTGATGAAGAGTTATTCGGCATTTAAAAATATCTATATCTTCAAGGCGGAGATTCATAATTTCGGCTTGACGCATACCCGTAGAAAGCGCAAGAACCACAACAGGGTAAAGGTAAGGATTTGTGCTCTCTTGACATGCTGTCAAAAGGGCTTCTCTTTCAGCATCATTTAGGAATCGGATTCTTCCTCTTGGCTCTTTGGGCTTTGTGACTTTACGCATTGGCGAGTCTTCTAACCAGCCTAGCTCATTGACTGCTACCGAAAGGGGATGCGAAAGGGCTGCAAGGTAGCGTACAGTCGTGGATGAGGAACGAGTTTTCCCTTTTGGGGTGATGCCTTTTAGAAGAATGTCTCTTTGTTCGGCAATGAGAGCAGGGGAGAGGTCAGCTAGAAGGCAATGACCAATTTGTTTCTTCCATCAAAGAAGCTGAGCTTTTGTTGTTTTTGCATTTTTGGGTTTAGTAGGAAGGACATTCTCGATATAGCGATCGATTAGTTCAGCAACAGTGTGCTTTTTCGATTCGGAAGTTTTAAAGTAACGTCCTTCGCGCATAGCAGCTTCGGTCTGTTGCGCCCACTGTTTAGCATCTGTTTTCCTTTCAAATGTTGCAGTTGTAATAGGGTAACCCTTAAGCCGAATTTGAACCCTGAATTGTGTTTTGCCATCTTGTTTTTTGCGTTCTTGGATGTAGGCCATTTTTGTCCTTGGTATGCCGTGGTGCGGTAGAGCAGCGGACTTGTAATCCGTTGGTCGCATGGTCCAATCCACCATTCAAGCATGTGCTAGAAAGGGTTCTTGCCTTTTCTAACCGTTTTTTGGTGCACTGGTGGTGCATTCAAAAAAGGTTTGGCGACAAAGAATATTTTGATTTGGCTCTTTTGTCCCGGTGTCTATAAATTTTTGGAAGATATTGCAAACAAGAGTTTTATTGCCACTGTTTGTGGTGTAGTGCACCACTAGTGCACCATTAAACAAAAATGGCAGTTACAACTCTCGTCGCAACTGCCTAAAGCTTAAAGACTCCGGAAGTAGGATTCGAACCTACGACCAACGGATTAACAGTCCGCTGCTCTACCGCTGAGCTATTCCGGAACGACGGTATGACGCGAAATGATAGGGGGTAGGGTATTTTCTATCAACGGTTTTGGTGGTTTTTTTTGATGGAAGGGAATTTCCTTTTGAATTGAAGTGGTTTGCTTCACTATCATCAGTGTATGAAACGAGAATCTTGGGGCTCAAGGTTAGGATTTATCCTGGCCGTGTCGGGCTCGGCTGTCGGCCTTGCAAATATTTGGCGCTTTCCACACTTGGTGGGTGAAAATGGTGGGGCAGTTTTTGTCCTCATCTATTTAATTTTTTTAGTGTTACTCGGGTTTCCTTTGTTATTAGGGGAGATTTCGGTAGGACGGACAACGGGTCAAAGCCCCGCTAAAGCCTTTCGAATGCTAGGCGGTAAAGGGTGGGGCGCCGTTGGTGGCATGACCATTATTACTGGATTTATTGTCAGCGGCTTCTATAGCGCGGTAGCCGGCTGGATTGTTGGGTATCTGATAGAAGCTTTTAGAGGAAATCTGACCGATTTTACAACTGTAGGGGAGTCAAAGGAATATTTTGAGACGTGGCTCCAAAATCCAGCATTGACTTTGGGATCCCTTATCCTCTTTTTAGGGATGTCAGTTGCTATTTTGTACTTCGGGGTACGAAAAGGGATTGAGCGTACCAACAAAGTCTTGATGCCAATGTTATTTTTACTCCTTCTGGTTTTACTTTGCTGGGGATTGTCGTTACCTCGATCAGGAGAGGCTGTCAAATTTTTATGGATGCCAGATCTTAAAGCATTGACTCCTTATGCTGTTTTGGCAGCTCTTGGGCAGGCTTTTTTTACATTGAGTTTAGGACAGGGGACCATGGTGACCTATGGAAGCTATACACCTAAGTCCGAAAACCTGGTTTTTTCTTGCTTTCCGATTGTTGTGATGGACACAGTTGTCTCTTTTGTTGCAGCTGGCATTGTCTTCACTATTCTATTTTCTGTTGGAGCAGAGGGAGCAGGTGGGCCTGCTTTGCTGTTCCACACGCTTCCAGTCGTTTTTAGCCAGATCCCTTTTGGTTACATGCTGGCGCCACTTTTCTTTTTATTGGTCATGTTGGCTGCTTTGACCTCTGAAGTGTCAGCTATGGAACCGTCAGTTGCTTACCTAATGGATAAGTTTGGCTGGTCTAGAAAAAAATGTGTGACGCTTGTTGGTGTTGGAGCATTTTTGATCGGTATCCCATGTGCGTTGTCACACAATCTTTTGGCTGATGTCCGCCCCTTTGGCCACTCGATTGTTGATGGGTTGATCTACTTAGGAAGCGATATTTTAATTCCTATTGGTGGTCTTGCTGCCGCGCTCTTGATTGGATGGAGATGGAAAGGGAAAAAGTGGATGGAAGAGATTACGCAAGGTGCTCATGGCTTTATCGGACGTAATCCTTGGTTTCGCCCCTATTTGACCTTTTGCGTGAAATATGCCGCACCCCTTTTAATCGGGATTGTCCTTTTCCAGTCGATAATATCATGAATAACGAAAGACCAAGTTTTATAGAATCGAGTTTCGAAGGAACAGATCTCACTTTTGAAACGCCACTCCGACCACAATCGTTGGCCGATTTCATCGGGCAAGAACCCGTTAAAGACCGTTTATCTGTCGTTATAGAAGCTGCAAAGGGGAGGGGAGAGGCGTTAGGCCACTGCCTATTATCAGGGCCTCCTGGCCTTGGCAAAACAACGCTTGCCCACATCCTCGCAAGGGAAATGGGGACAAACTGTATTGTGACAAGTGGACCAGTTCTTGAGCGTGCAGGAGATTTGGCAGGGATTTTGACCTCTCTAAAAGAGGGAGATGTTCTTTTTGTCGACGAAATCCACCGTCTTCACAAAAACATAGAAGAATACCTCTACCCTGCCATGGAGGATTTTACCCTTGATTTAGTGCTCGATACAGGCCCAAATGCAAGAACTGTAAAGTTAAGCTTAAAGCCCTTTACTTTAGTAGGCGCAACGACTAGAAGCGGCTTGCTAAGCAGCCCCCTAAGAACAAGGTTTTCACATCCATTACGGCTTGATTATTACACTCTAGAAGTGTTAACTGATGTAATCATTCGGACAGCCCATCTTTTAAATGTCCCACTCGATGCTGAAGGGGCTTTAGAAATTGCAAAAAGGGCCCGTGGAACACCGAGAGTTGCTAACCACCTTTTGAGATGGGTGCGAGATTATGCTCAAGTTCGTGTAAAGGGACAGCTGACGCCGCAAGTTGTAAAAGAGTCGCTAGAGTTGCTAGCAGTGGATGAAGCTGGTCTGGATGAGATGGACAAACGGATTTTAAAAACACTTGTTGAACAATTCCAGGGAGGTCCAGTTGGACTTTCAACTCTTGCTCTGGCTTGCGGAGAAGAGGCCGATACTTTGGAAGAGGTGCATGAACCTTATTTGATTCTACAAGGTTTTTTAAAAAGGACCTCGAGAGGACGAGTTGCCACTGAGAGGGCTTATCAACACCTTGACAAGATGGCCTTCTAAAGGATATATCCTGAGACTTTATAGGATATAAACCATGAAGACGCTATTACTCTCTTGCGCAATATTATCAGTCTTTTCTCCCGTCAAGGTAGAAGCTGGGGTCTGGGATCGGATCAAAACTGTTTTTGTAGAACCAGAGGCAGAACAAGCACCCACCATCCGTGTGCTGATTGCACACTCTATCCCTTCGGCCCTTGTCGAAGTTAAAGGGAAATACAATGTTGATGATCCGTTCATCAATAAGAATGTTGCCAATCGTTTTTCTCCGCGTCGTGCCTATATTGAACCAACGAAAGAAGGTTTGAAGTGGGGAGAGGTTTTTCTGGATAGATTTCAAGTAAAAATCATTCCAGATGATGCTAAAACCCGTTTAGTCGTGAATGGAATTGAATACAATGGTGTTCTTTATGTTTACGATGTAGGTGGTGGAAAGATTAGTATCATTAACGAAGTGCCAATAGAAGATTATGTTGTCGCCGTTCTTTCTCCGATGTTTGATCATGCTCTTTCCAAAGAGACGATGAACGCAATCGCCATTGCTACAAGGACAGATGCCTTTCACCATTCACAACATGCGCAAAACCCGCTATGGCATGTCCAAGCTAAACAAGTTGGTTATCAAGGGTATGCCTTGGGCAGCAAACATAACGGTGTACGCGAAGCTGTCGACAACACACGCTACATGGTCATGAGCCAGTCATCGGCTTATTCCGGAGAGATCACAACTTTTTCAACAGCAGTTGTTACAAAGAATCAAGTAAACAAAAGAGAAAATACCACCTCTCTTTCTGTCGATGAGGTTGAACTTTTAGCTTCTAAAGGTAAACCTGCGGACAAGATTCTGAACCAGATCTTCCCTAACACAACCATTGCGTTGGTCTACACAACAGTCGACTCGGGTGCAGGAAGGGAACTTGCCGAAGCTGTCAACGATAAGGCGCCTCGCAAAAGCGTTCATTGAGATAATGTAATCTGTGGAGTGGAGCGTCAAGTCGCTGTACTCCACAGACTCTCAGCCTTTTTTAAGGTGTCCTTGGCTGACTTTCTAATATAATACAGCAGTGGCTGGGTACGGCAAGGAATCGAAGTTCTACCATCACCCTTCTGCCTTTTGTCAGAATATCATCAGGCGAGCTTAAAGAGGTGTTGACCACCTGATACCATCGGCTCCCATCTTTAGGTTTGGGTAGAATAAGCAGATGTTTTTCATTGCTGGCATTTAAAACAATGAAGATGTCTTTCGGATCTTTTTCATCATGTAAGCAAAAGGCAACACAACGATCCTCTCTTTCGAAATGGGGTTCAGAAGGTCTTCTTCCATGCCAAGTTATATCTTTATCATCTAAAAAATGCCCCTTTCGGAAATGGGGGTTTTCTTTTCTGTAGGCAATCATTTCTTTAGTAAATTTGAAGACTTCTTGACCCTCATCAGAAGCAAGAGTATCCCATTGAAACCAGTTTAAACGGTTGTCCTGGCACCATGTATTGTTGTTGCCGTTTTTTGTATGTCCATACTCATCGCCAGAAAGGATCATCGGTATCCCTTGAGCGATTAATAGAGCAACCATGAAGTTTTTGATTTGTTTTTTCCGTAAGACTAAAACTTCAGGGTTATCGGTATCCCCTTCAGCCCCACAGTTCCAACTTTGGTTGTTGTTTTCTCCGTCCCGATTGTCTTCACCGTTAATTTCATTGTGTTTTTGATTATAAGAGACCAGGTCATTCAGGCTAAAACCGTCATGACATGTAATAAAATTTAAACTTTCTAGAGGGGTTCTATTGTTGCCAAAAAGATCTTTAGACCCTGAAATCCGTGTGGCAAAATGTTGCTTTGTCCCATCGGTTCCCTTAATAAATTCTCTTATACCATCCCTAAAAAAGGAGTTCCATTCTTTCCATCGGGCTCTTTTGGTATAGAAATGGCCAGGTTCGAAAAGGCCGCCTGGATCCCAAGGTTCTGCAAACAAAATTGTTTTAGACAAATAGGGATCGTCTGATATTGCCTCAATGAGTGGAGAAGGGTTCAGAGGGCCGCCTCCATCACCCCGTTTCAGTCCTGATGCCAAATCAAAGCGGAATCCATCGATATGCGCTTCGAGAACGTAATCTCGTAACGTTTTAATAATCCATTCTATAACGATAGGGTGGTTCGCTGCTACAGAGTTGCCACAGCCAGAAAAGTTGAGGTAGTTATCATCATCCATTAAGTAAAATAGCCTTTTATCCATCCCTTTAAAGTGGTAAGTGGGCCCCTCTTTTCCCCCTTCTGCAGTGTGGTTGTAGACGATGTCTAAAATGACCTTCATCCCTTGCTTATGAGCCGCTTGTACAAACTTGCAAAGCTCTTCTAGGCCAAACGGAGGGTTAGCAATCAGTCGATTGGAAGGCGAGTAGTAATGGACTGTAGAATAGCCCCAGAAATTATAAAGCCTTTCATCGCTATTAGGTTCTTTTTTTTGATATTCCCCCTCATTGAATTCCATGATGGGGAGTAACTCGATGGCATTGATACCAAGTTCTTTAAGGTAGGGAAGTTTATCAATGAATCCTTCCAAAGTCCCTTTTTTGTCTACACCGCTGGAAGGGTCGTTTGTAAAACCTCTGACGTGAACCTCATAGACAATAAGATCTTTGTCTTCTATAGCGGGGGACTGGTCTCCCTGCCAATCAAAAGTATGCTCAAAATGGAGGCTTAAAGGTTGATAGGGGAGGGTGCCCCACTTTTTATCCGATAAAATTCCCTTGGAAAATGGGTCAACTAGATGCTCTTTTACACCTTCTAATTCCCAGCTATAAGCAAATGGGGCTTTCAGATCGGTTATCTCTGAGTGGGCGATTGTGCCACTTTTTTGCACGGGAAAAGTGCCTAGGGGCTTCCGTTCTATATCATAGAGGTGAAGCGTCGCTTTAGTGGCTTGGGGGCAAAAAAAAGCGAAATTCCAACCCTGAATTGTCTTTGTTACCCCCATAGGGTAAAGGGAGCCAGGTAGGATTTTCATATCCACTATTCCTAGCAGAAAGGGAAAAGATTTGCATCCTTGGTCCCATTGTCTCTATAATCCTGCTGTCAAGAAAAGTAAGATTTTCAACCTCTTTTATGTGAGTGGTTTAAAAAGTTCACAAAAGAGGTAGGAAGTTTTATAAAAAAGTTTTATTATCAGGGTAATACACCCAGTCAAGGAGAAGTCATATTATGTCACTCGAGAATGCGAGACATAACTTAAAAGAGTTTGGAAAAGAGCTGGGCCTCGGAGAGCTTGAGTTCGACGAAAACAACACCTGTATCTTAGGGATAGATGATGAGTTTTCTCTTCATATTACTTACGAGCCAAATTCCAAAAGGCTATATCTTTACTCACCACTGTTAGACGGGCTCCCAAAAGATCCAAAGCATCTTCTTAAGCTATACGAAAAACTTTTGGAAGGTTCAATGCTCGGCGGTCAAATGGCTGGTGGCGGTGTTGGCGTTGCGGTTAAAGAAGAAATCATTTTGATCCACTGCACTATCGACATGGAACACGCAGTTTCTTCAGCATTAAGAGCTTTTGCCCCGCTTTATGTTGAGACTGTCGAAAAATGGCGCCGTATTTGCCGCGACTTGAGCGAAGGAAGAGAGCCTTCTGAAGAGCCTCCAAAACGTCCTGGTCAACAGCAATTGCCTAGTCCTGGATCTGGCATGTCTCCTGGTGGACAGCCTGGCTTTATCAAGATCTAATTTCGTAAGAAAAAGAACAGGGTAAGCAAGATCGCCTACGGCGAAGGATAAAACAATTAGTCTTTTTATCCTTCGCCGTAGGCGATCTTGCTTACCCCATACGCATCAACTTAAGGAACACCAATTTCTCAACAATCTGTTAAAAGCAAATTACTTACAAAGAAACATTTAGAAATCAATTTAGTCAAAAACGGCTTAAATCTTCGAAGAAAGGCCCAAGATTACTCTCTGTGCTCTCCGTGAGCTCTGTGGTGATCTTCTTTTTATTTTTTACCACAGAGTTCACAGAGAGCACAGAGAGAGGATTTTGAATTGCCCCTTCTAGAATAATCGACTCTGATATTCTACTCTTTTTTTATTCCATCTATTTGTGGTTAATTAGCTTAGCATCTACCTCTAGGCTTAGGTTGATGCGTATGCTTGCTTACCCTGTTCTTTTTCTTTCTTTTCTATGATAAAGGGGGTTCCAAGAAATTGTTAGTCCCCCTAAACTTCAGCCTTACCCACTATTAAGGAGCGCGCATGAACATTGTTGAAGTGATAGGGAATTTAGGCAAAGATCCTGAAACCCGTTACACCCCTACAGGCAAAAAAGTCACTACATTGACCATTGCCTCAAATACAAAAAAGCAGGGCAAAGAAGAGACTACATGGTGGCGTGTGACCATCTGGGGAGATACTTTTGACAATCTATTGCCTCACTTAAAAAAAGGAAGTCTGATTCTTGTCATGGGAGAGATGAAAAGGCCTGAAATCTTTACTAACAAAGAAGGACAACCTCAAGTATCTCTAGAATTAACTGCAGATATCATCCGCTTCCTCCCCTCAAGGGCAACTGATAAACCTCAAGGAGCCTACTCAGGTGGAGAATCCAACCCATCAGCCTCTACTTTTTCTCTAGGACAAAGTGTTTCATTTAGCCAAGGTCAAGGCATGGAAATGGCAGACGAAGCAAGTGAGTTGCCATTCTAATGAAAATCACTCCAGAAGATTTTTTAGATCGAAAGTGGCCATCCCTTTCAATCGTAAAAAAAATTGAATCCAGAAACCCTTCCGATATTTTGGTCTTGTCCTCTGTAGAGGGGACAATGCCGTCTGCTCCAAAAGAGTGGAGCGAAGAGATTAAACTTGTCGAAGGAGAGTACAAAGGTCAAGAGGGGCAGCTCATTTTTCTCTATAAAAATGGGAAAAAAGAAAAGCGCTTGGCCCTTCTTGGTTTAGGTAAAAAGGACAAAATAGATAAACGTTCTTTGCAAAAAGCTTTTTACGAGCTGGCTTCTAAACTCAATGAAAAGGAATTTTCAAAAATTGCAGTGGTTTTGCCCACTAATATCTCTTTAAATATGGAAGAGGTATTTCAGGCTACTTCTGATGGTTTGTTGCTTGGTTCCTATCTTTTTCCTTTCCACAAAGGAAAAAGCAAAGAGAAAGAGAAAAAACGGGTTTCGAATTTTGAACTTTTAGGGTTAGATGAAAAATGGCTTCCAGCTTTAAAAGAGCGGGAAATCGTCGCACGTGCCGTCTTCTTCTCACAGGATTTAATCAATGCTAATGCAGATGTTGTGACGCCCACTTTTTTAGGAAAGTGTGCTCAAGCTATTGCTAAAAAGCATAAAGATGTCAAAGTTAAAGTTTGGTCCAAACAGCAGATTGAAAAAGCTGGTTGGGGATTGTTCTTAGCAGTCAGTCAAAGTTCTATCAAAACAGCACCTGTCGTTATCGAAGCAAGCTACACCGGTAAATCTAAAATGTCCCTCCACACACTTTTAGTGGGGAAGGGGATTACTTTTGATACAGGCGGGTTGAATTTGAAGCCGACTGGCGGCATGGAAACCATGAAGTGCGACATGAGTGGGGCAGCCATTTCCCTTGCGACTATGTGGGCATCGGCTATGCTAAAAATGCCTATCCAACTTTCTTTGTTGATCCCATCCACTGAAAATGGAATCGGACCTGACAGTTTTAAGCCAGGGGACGTGTTTACAAGCTTTTTGGGTAAAACGGTAGAGATCACTAACACCGATGCTGAGGGGAGGCTTATCTTGGCTGACGCTTTGGCTTGGGGAGAAAAAAATCTCAAACCTGATCAAATTGTCGATATTGCAACATTGACAGGTTCCTGCGCAGTAGCGCTTGGGCCAGAATGTGCGGGTCTTTTCGCCAACAACGACAAATTGGCGGAGAAGTTATTAAAAGCAGGTGGGGAGTCTGGAGAAAATATCTGGAGATTGCCTCTGATAGAATCTTACAAACTGCAGCTCAAATCTCACATCGCTGATATGGTCAACGCGGCTGGACGAGAGGGGGGCGCGATTATAGCAGCCTTATTTTTGAGAAACTTCGTTGAGAAAACCCCTTGGGCACATCTTGATATCGCCGGTTGTGCTTACACTAAATATGTTGCTCCGCCGTATCCAAAACATGCGACTGGATATGGGGTAAGGCTCCTTGTTGATTTTCTAAAATCATGAAAAAAGTAGGCGTCATTGGTGTAAGTGGGCTAATTGGAAGGCATTTCATCCAAGAGCTTGCCTTACATCCCTGGTTTGAAATCGGAGCCCTTGTTGGCTCCGAGCAAACAGCTGGGAAGCTGTTGGGCGAGGTTTTGGGGGAGCAAGTTGCTCTCCCAAGCCATATCTTGCAGATGAGAATTCTATCCACCGAAGAACATATCCCTATAGATCTCCTTTTCTCTGCCGTTAAAGGGGATGTAGCAGAAGAATTGGAAAAAAAACTTCAAGACCGTGGCCACAAGATCATCACCTGTGCGAGACCTCACCGGATGGATCCAGAGGTTCCTCTTTTAATTCCTGAGGTCAATAGCGACCATTTGGCCTTGTTGAAAGGGAAAAAGAATGGCTGGATTGTTGCAAAGCCTAACTGCAGCGTCGTGGGGATTGCCTTAGCCCTCAAGCCTATTCATGATGCATTTGGTGTAGAAAGAATCGAAGTTGTGACCTTGCAAGCCCTTTCTGGGGCCGGTTTACCTGGTGTTGCTAGTTTAGAAATTCTAGATAATGTCATACCCAACATTGGTGGCGAGGAAGAAAGGATTGTCATTGAGCCAAGAAAGCTGTTTGGCACTTTGCAAAATAACAAAATTATTGAAGCTAATATTTCGATTGGAGCAACCACCACACGAGTTCCTGTGATCGATGGTCACATGGCTATTGTTTCGTTTTCCTGTAAGAAAAAACCGACTCTTGCTCAATTGAAAGAGTGTTGGAAGGGGTTTATTGGGCTCGATCTGCCATCTGCGCCGAAAGTTCCTGTCAGTTATTTAGAAGACCCCTTTTCTCCTCAACCGAGGCTCCATCGGATGCGCGATGCCGGTATGGGGGTAACACTTGGACGGCTAAGAGAGACCCCTCATTTCGATGCTACTTTTGTGGCACTATCCCACAATGCCTTGAGAGGTGGGGCCAAAGGGGCCATTTTGGGGGCAGAGCTTTTAGTTCAACAAGGCTTTATTTAACTACTAATGAGCTGTAGTTATTAGGTTGAGTCCGACACTACCTGCAATGATCAAAAAGATGCAGAGTGCTTTGACAAGAGAGATCGGTTCGTCGAAACAAAAGAAGGCAATAAGGGTCACTAGAACAATACCAACGCCTCCCCATATGGCGTAGGCAATGCTCACATCGATTGTTTTTAAGCTGATTGCCAAAAGCCAAAAGCTTACGATGTAAAAGCCGATAGACGTCAAAGTAGGGACAAGTTTGGAAAACCCATCCGATTTTTTCAGAAAGGCAGTTCCACACACCTCAAACACAATTGCAATTGCAAGCCAAAGCCAAGCCATAGAGCCACCTTAAAGGGATTAGGTGTACCAGAAATAACTTTCTGCTTCAAACCCTTTGCAGCTTTCCTGAAGAGTTGACTAGAAATGATTTTACAGTCTATGAATGGGGCTTTATTTTTGAGATCGGCTTTGTACAATTTTTTGGATGAAGCCTTGAGAAAGCTCCTCTCCAAGGATGAGTTAAAAAATTGTATAAAGTCGAGCTGAGGGCTTCTAATGGATCTAAAACTATTTTTTATCTCGTTTTTCTCCATTCTCCTTTCAATGGTGGTTCTGGATGCTTTGTGGCTGGGGTTGATGATGAAACGATTTTATCAACCTCAGCTTGCCCACTTGATAAGCGAAACACCTAAGATATTACCTGCGGCTATTTTTTACCTGATCTTTGCTTTTTCGTTAGCCCTATTTGTCGTTTTACCTGCTGTGCAACATCAGTCTAGTATAGGAAGTTTTCTAATGATGGGAATGTTGTTTGGACTTGCCACATACGCAACCTATGACTTGACAAATCAGGCTACCATGAGAAGTTGGCCAACTGTTGTTACCCTTGTGGATTTAGCCTGGGGAGTTCTTTTAACAGGCGTTGTCAGTTTGATAGCTGTCAATCTAACCAAACGTTTTTTATGAAAATATTTTTAGTTCTACTGGTGATTGCGATTCTAGTCGCCCTTGCATTTTCGGGTACCATGATGAGTCAAGTCGATGAGCCAAAATTCAAATTGGTTAAAAAAGAAGGGGAAATTGAGATTCGTCAATATCCCCCCTTAATTGTTGCTGAAGTGACAATGGCAGGTCCAAGAAAAGAGGCGATCAGTCAAGGCTTCAAATTGCTTGCCGATTATATTTTTGGAGGAAATATTCCTTCCTCTGCCCTTGATATGGAAAAAGGGGAACAGATTGCTATGACCGCCCCTGTCACGCAACAGCTGAAAGGCGATGTTTGGAAAGTGCATTTCATGATGCCTGACGATTATACAATGGAAAGATTGCCTAAACCAAATTCTGACCAGGTGAAACTCATACCAGTCCCTTCCAAGCAGTTTGTGGTGATCCGTTTCTCAGGTTTAGCCACTGAGGCAAATATCCAAAAGCAATTGGATAAACTGAAAAGTTACGTGAGTCAGAATCAATTGAAAGTGACAGGGGAACCTGTTTTTGCCTTTTACAATCCTCCATGGACCATCCCATTCTTGCGTCGAAATGAAGTGATGCTGGAACTTACTAAGTAAAGAAAGAAAATATATAGTTTTTTCTCTTAAGTCTTTTTAATTAACTTTGAAGGGGATTCTGGGTTGTGGTTTCAGTGTGAGAGGGTCGCCTTGTTTTCCTTTAGCGTGCAGGTGTGCGGCAAGGCCGGCAATCATGGCACCGTTGTCTAATGAAAGATCTCTGTCTGGCCAAAGTAGGTTTAAATCTTTCTTCCTTTCTTCAAACCAAGAACGCAAGGTTTTGCTGCTCGTGACGCCGCCACCAAAAATGACCGTTTTGCAAGCAAAAGTCTCTGCAGCTCTGAGGGTTTTATCGATCAAATCTTCAAAAACACCTTTTTGAAAAGAGGCGGCTACATCCCTTTTAATTTGTTCGTCTATCGGCTTTAGCTCGCCACGAAAATCTTGCCCATAAAGGGTGTAAAGTACCTTTGTTTTGACGCCACTCAGTGAAAAAGAATAGGGGTAGTCTTTCATGTTTGGAGGACGGAATTTATAGCGAAGAGGATCACCTTCTTTTGCAAGTCGTTCAATTTCAGGACCACCTGGGTAGGGGAGGCCTAACATTTTTGCTACTTTGTCGAAGGCTTCACCCATAGCATCATCGTGCGTGTCGCCAATGGGTTTAAAAGTGTCTTCAGAAGTGCACAAGACTAGTTGGGTATGCCCTCCTGAGACGATCACCCCAAGAGCTGGATAGTGTTCTTCCCCTTTATGTCCCATCAGTGCCGCAAAAAGGTGAGCTTCTAAGTGGTTAACACCGATGAAAGGGATGTTAAGTGCCAGGGATAGAGACTTTGCAGCATTGACACCGACAAGCAGAGGGCCAAGCAATCCAGGACCTGATGCCACCCCGATTAGGTTGATTTCCTTCAGAGAGACTTTTGCATTTTTCAAACTGAGGTCAAATAAAGGCAAAAATACATCAGCATGTTGCCTGGAGGCAAGCTCAGGCAAAACGCCTCCAAAAGGCCTGTGGAGCTCTATTTGAGAGGCGATCTCATTGGATAAAATTTGATCTGTTCCCCTGACAATCGCAATGCCAGTCTCGTCACAGGTTGTTTCAATTCCTAAGGTTAACAACTTTGCTCCAGCAAGGCTGCTGCACCTTGATCCAGTATCCAAGTGGCAGGGTGGTCTACGATTCCAATCTGCTCGGCAGGATAAATGCCAGGCCGGTCAATCAAAATGGTTTTTGCCATTTCTGCTTTTTTTTCTCCTATCAGATAAACAACTGTTTCTCGTGCTCTATGAATCAAAGGAAAAGTGAAGGTGATTCTATGGGTATTTAGCTTAGGGACAAAGTTTTCAGTGACAAAGCGGTATTTTTCTTTTATTGCTTCGGTTCCAGGAAAAAGGGAAGCTGTATGCCCATCATCTCCCATCCCAAGAGTGATCAAGTCAAAAATACCTTCAGGCACTATCTTACGAATGATTTTTTCATAGTGTTCGGCTGCTTGTTTCGGATCTTTTTCCCCTTCTATCCTAAAAATTTGATCCTCAGGGATCCATTTGGCAAATGGACCAGACTCCATGGCCATCCGATAGTTGCTGTCAGGGCTGTTTGGGGAAACTGTCCGCTCGTCACTCCAAAATAGGAAAACCTTTTTCCCATCAACACCCTCAGTTTTCATTCTCTGAAAAATGGCTTTAGGTGTGGATCCACCTGATAGGGCAATAAATGCAGCACCCCTTTTTTCAATGGCATCTTTGCACGATTTGACAAAGTGTTTAGCGGCATAGTCCAGGGTGACATTGTCATCACCTGGCACAATCGCCACATTTTTAGGGTCTAATATCCACTTTTTCATACAGGCATCTCGCAGGAATTATCACACAATTTATCACGAATTAAGAAAATACAACAGGATTGGTAGGCATACGCATCAACCTAAGCCTAGAGGTAGATGCTAAGCTAATTAACCACAAATAGATGGAATAAAAAAAGAGTAGAATATCAGAGTCGATTATTCTAGAAGGGGCAATTCAAAATCCTCTCTATGTGCTCTCTGTGAGCTCTGTGGTAAAAAATAAAAAAAAGATCACCACAGAGCTCACAGAGAGCACATAGAGTAATATTGGGCCTTTCTTCGAAGATTTAAGCCGTTTTTGACTAAATTAATTTCTAAACGTTTCTTTGTAAGTAATTTGCTTTTAACAGATTATTGAGAAATTGGTGTTCCTTAAGTTGATGCGTATGGGATTGGTAGGATCGCCAGAGGCGGAAGGATGGATAATAGGATGATGTAACCTTTTATATTCTAATTTTCGATTTCCAAAATTTACAAGAAGTCCAACAGGAAGATTTGTAGCCTTTAGATAGTTGATGACTTGAGCTTGGTGTTCAGGCAATAAGCATTTACAACTCTTCAATTGAATGATTACAGTATGATTCAAGACAAGATCTGCCTTATATAGGCCTATATTCTGTCCCCTAAAATAAACATCAAAAGCTGATTCGACCTCTACAAATGCCCCTTTTTCTTCTAGAGCCACAACTAAGGCCTTTTTATAAACAGATTCCAAAAAACCGGTCCCAAGTTCTTGCATGACTTCAAAACAACATCCTATGATGAGAGCTGTTAGATCTGAATGAGGTAAAGTTGGCGTTTCTGTCTTGACTTTATCCTTTCGCCGTTGGCGATCTTGCTTACCCTGTTAATTTCTCTTTGCTGTAATAAACTTTTTCTGTCATTGCTCAGCGTTTATTCAAAGATTTTCTCGAGTAATGGCAATGTCTCCAGCATCTCTTTGTTGGTGTCACCCCATATCCAGTTGGAAAGAAAGGATCCATCCCTTTTTGGGTTGGGTAAATAAAGTGTGAAGGGGAGGTCGCAAGTTTCGGCCGTGGTGATGTGAACCTTCACCTCGAGGGCATCGTCACCACGGAAAATAAGGCATTGCTCTCCATCGGAAGAGGTAAACTGAAGGTTTAAAATAGATCCTGGCTGAATCCCATGGAGTTCTCTTGGAGAGAGAAATACTTGTACATCATTTCCCTTCCATTCATAGACAAGCTCCAGTGTTTCTCCATCTTTTCTTTTCTCTTTGAAATGGAATCCAAGAGCAGTTGCAAGCCATGCTTGAAAAAGGAGAGCGTTAGAGACAGTCCCTTTTACATAGGTGATCTGCAACATCCGACATTTTTCGAGGCTTTGTCTTCGATGCTCAGAGGAAAGCAGTTCTCGTATAACACTTCTCCACCCGTCTCCAAAGCACCAAGCAAGCTCGACAACTGGATTGGGCCCCGCGCATAATTGCTGAAGCTCTCTTTGAAATTGGGCTGTTTCTTCCATGTTTAAAAGAAGGCGGTCTGCAAGATTGTAAAAACTGTTAAATAAAATAGTGTCAAAGTTGTTGTCTAACCAGAAGAGGAGGATAGGGAAGTCAGGGGTCAAATAGGGAAGAGGAGCAAGTTCAACTATTTTCTCTTCATATCCCGAGATTGTGATTATCACTCTTGTTTCTGTTAGTGCTTTGCTGCCAGACAAAGGAATAGGAGGCAACTCTTCGACTTTGATGCTCTTTGTAGCATCTTCTTTGCATAATAGAGAGACCCATTTACCAGGAAACCTTGCCAGCAAATCGAAAAATAGGGGCTCCATTTTTTTTAGCTGTTCAGGATCACGAGAGACCACCAGTAAATTGTAGAGACAAGCTTTTGATGGCATGGATTAAAACCTCCTCCAGCTATCGCCAGGTTCAAGGAGTCGGTTGACCTCATCAGGGCCGTTCGAACCAGCTAAGTAATTTGGGAAATCGGTGGGGGAAACTTTAGCCCAGTGATGGACAATAGGTGTCATGATTTTCCAGGATGCCAACACCTCATCGTCCCGAAGGAAAAGAGTTGAATCACCAGAAAGACAATCTAAAATAAGCCGTTCATACGCTTCTTTGGGTTGTATGCCAAATGTTGATCCATAGCGAAAAGCCATTATTGTTGTCTGAGTGGCATCTTGTAAATTGGGCACTTTCGACTGGACGTTCAACGAAATACCTTCATTGGGTTGAATATGTATCATTAAAACGTTTGATGAATGGGTGTGATATTGATCTGAAATACAACGCGGGGGATGTTTAAAGGTGATTGCGATTTCGGTGCAGCGCCTTGTTAAACGTTTCCCAGATCTTAAATAGATCGGAACACCTTCCCAACGCCAGTTGTCAATAAACAACTTGACTGCTGCAAATGTTTCAACGTTTGATGTGGGGGACACTTTATCTTCTTGTCTATAGCCAGTGACCTCTTTTCCTAGGACAATGCCTGGTCCATATTGACCCCTAACTGCATACTTTGGAGCCTCCTCTTCAGAAAAGAGACGGACCGATTCTAGCACTTTAACCTTTTCGTCACGGATACCTTCTGCATTGAAATGGACAGGCGGTTCCATGAGAGCCAAGGTTAGCAGTTGTGTGACGTGGGTTTGTATCATGTCGCGGAAAAGACCAGTTTCTTCCCAGAAGTTGCCACGTGTTCCAATACTTAATTCTTCAGCCGCTGTAATCTCAATCGATTCGATGAACTGACGGTTCCAGAGATGCTCAAAAATGGGATTTAGAAAACGGAATGTCAAAAGGTTTTGAACTGTCTCTTTGCCTAAGTAATGGTCGATCCGATAAATTTGACTCTCTGAAAGATGTGCTGAAAGGCTTTTTTGTAAAGCTATGGCCGATTCCAGGTCGTGTCCGAAAGGCTTTTCGATGATCACACGAGAAAATTTTTCGGTGTCATTAGGAGAATAGATCAGTCCATTTTTAGACAGTTTTTCAACAATCTGAGGAAAATAACTAGGTTGGGTTGAGAGGTAGAAGATTCTATTCCCTTTTGTCCCGTGTTTTGCATCTAACTCGTGCAGTAGGGTTTTGAGTTTTTGATACCCCTCATCTTCATCAAAATTTGAGACGTGATAGTAAACATGTTCTGCAAAGTGGGGCCAGAGTTCTGGATCGGCAGGGCGGTTCCTTGAATGGGCATCAATCCCTTTTTTCATCTCTTCGCGAAACATCTCATTTGTTTTATCTCTTCGAGCAAAACCTACACAGGCAAAATGGGAAGGAAGTTCTCCATCATAAGAGAGGTTATAGAGAGCGGGAAGAAGCTTTCGTGCAGTGAGATCGCCAGTAGCGCCAAAGATGACAATGATCGCTGGGCTTGCCCCTTTTCTCATTAAATCCATTTTCTAGTGATGTCCTTGCAGATAGTTCTCTAATAAAAGGGAGGCTGAAATCGGGTCAACAATGGCAGTTCTCTCTTTTCTACTCTTTCCTGTTTCTTTTAATAGGGCGTTGGCCCGATTAGAAGTCATCCTTTCGTCCCAAAAAATCACCTCTTTTCCCGTGGCCTCTTTGATGGCTTGACCTAAAGCTCGTACCGGTGTTGAAAGTGTACTGTCTTTTCCTGAAAGGTGAAATGGCATCCCTAAGACAATGGGATTGATTTTACACCCTCGTTCTTTTTCTAGACTCTCAAGCTCTTTTAAAATGATAGCAAGTGTCTCTTTAATCGTCCTTCCTGCGGGCAGTGTCTTTAAAGGAAAAGCGATTTGCCTTGAGGCATCTGATATGGCTATCCCTATCCTTTTTAGTCCATAATCAATGGCAAGAACCCTTTCGTTCATTTTGCTGCTGCTTTTAAAAAGTCGACAAAAAGAGGATGGGGTTCAAGCGGGCGAGATTTGAATTCTGGATGGAATTGGACCCCCACCATCCAAGGATGGTCTTTGACTTCAACAATTTCAACCAGATCTCCACCCTGTAGAATGCCAGCGACTACAAGCCCTTTTTCCTCAAGTTTTTCTCTAAACTGATTGTTGAATTCAAAACGGTGGCGATGTCTCTCTGATATGGTGCCTGAACCATAAGCTTTTTCAGCATGAGTCCCCTTTTTAAGGGCGCAGGAATAGGCCCCTAATCGCATGGTTCCACCGTAGGTTTTGACATCCCGTTGCTCTTCGAGCAATGAGATCACAGGATATTCGGTGGCTGGGTCAAATTCGGTCGAGTTAGCTTCAGGCCATTTCAACACATTCCGTGCAAATTCTGTGACGAGTACTTGCATCCCTAGGCAGATACCGAAATAAGGGATTTTTTTCTCTCGAGCATAACGACAAGTCATGATCTTTCCTTGCCAGCCCCTTTCTCCAAATCCGCCAGGAACCAGATAGCCATCAAAGCCTTGAACCTCTTTGCTTAATTCCCCACCGTCAAATATCTTGTCAGCTTCAAAAGGGAAGATTTCTAAATCAATGCCAAGTGGAATAGCAGCATGGTCTAAAGATTCCAGAATCGATTTGTAAGCGTCCTGGTGGATGACATATTTGCCTACAAGAGCAATACGGACCTTCTTTTTCGCGCTAAGTTTCTTTTTGACCAACGTTTCCCAATCTTTTAGCTGTGTTTTTTTGTAGGGAAACTTCAGTTTTTTAACGAGGAGATGGTCAAGGTTTTGGTTTTTTAAACTCAAAGGGACTTCGTAAATGGTATTTTCCACATCGGGGCACTCTAAAACACCTTCTCGTGGAACGTTGCAAAAGAGGGAAATTTTTTCTTTTACATCATCAGACAAGGCATGCTCGGAACGGCAAACGATAAAGTCTGGGAAAAGGCCAATCTGTCTCAACATCTGTACCGAGTGCTGGGTCGGTTTAGTTTTGACCTCTTGAGCGGCTTGGATAAAAGGGACATAAGTGAGGTGGATCGTGACACATTCTTCCCGCATGTCGTACTTTAGCTGACGGATGGCTTCAAGAAAGGGGAGCGATTCAATATCTCCAACTGTACCGCCTACCTCTACGATGGCCACATCGGTCCCTTTTTCTTGATCAAAACATTGGTAAATCCTTTGTTTGATCTCTTCTGTAACATGAGGAATGACTTGAACAGTTTTCCCGAGATAGTCACCCCTACGCTCCCTTTTAATCACCGATTCGTAAATTTGCCCAGAGGATACGGAAGAGGCTTTAGAGAGTGGGGAGTGGGTGTAGCGGTGGTAATGGCCTAAGTCAAGGTCTGTTTCCGCCCCGTCTTCAGTCACATAAACTTCGCCATGCTGATAGGGACTCATGGTTCCGGGATCGACATTCAAATAAGGATCCAGTTTCATGAGGGTGACTTTCAAACCTTGTCTTTCGAGCAAAAGGCCAATAGCTGCGGAGGTGATCCCCTTTCCGAGGGAGGAGCAGACGCCCCCAGTGATAAAAACAAACTTTCTTTGCATAAAGGAACCTAAAGACCTTATGCTCGAAGGATATAAATTGCGAGCACTAGACCAGAGTTTTATACGATGAGATCAAATTCGAAAAGCCCCTTTTTTTCTCTACTCTATGGAATGGCTCTCATCATTGTTGCTTTTTTTTATTTACCACGTCTGTTTATGAAGGCAAGGAGTCAGTCGGGACGGTTAGCACTATACCAAAAGATGGGATTTGGCCTACCCAGAAATCCTAAGGGAATAGGGGCCTTTTGGTTTCACGCTGTTTCCCTCGGTGAGACAAAAGCTATTGCTCCGCTAGTCGAACAGGTTAAAAAGAGTTATCCTGGTCTTCCTTTCATCGTTACCTCAACAACCGAAACTGGTTTTAAAGAGGCGGAAAAACTGTTTCCTGATGCGATCCGATTTTTTCTTCCCTGGGATTTCAAATGCCTGATTCGTCCTTTAGTGCAATTTTATTTGCCCAAGATGATGATCATGTGTGAGACCGATTTGTGGCTTAATCTATTAGACGCGGGGAAAGAGGTGGGGGCTAAAACTGCTGTTGTTTCTGCAAAAATTTCGGAGCGGTCTCTTGGTCGGCTGAAACGCTTTCCTCTTTTCGCCAATCGGTTATTCGGGTCTTTAGATCAAGTGCTTGTTCAAAATGAGACGTACGAAAAAAGATTTTTATCTCTCGGTCTTCCTCCAGAAAAGGTGAAAATCACTGGCAACTTAAAGTTCGATACGAAGTTTCCGGTTTTCACGCCTGAAGAAGTGCAAGAGGTACGTCATAAAATTGGATTAAAAGAGGGGGAACAACTGGTTGTTTTAGCATCAACCCATGCCCCTGAAGAGGTTTGGCTGCTTGAAAAACTATCCTCATTACCCGTTAAAATAGCCCTTGTCCCCCGTCATCCTTACCGTTTTGAGGAGGTGGCAAAACTGGTGCCAGATGCACGTCGTTTCTCAAACCCTCAAGAGACTACCTCCAATTGGATCTTAGTCGATGCGATGGGACAGTTACTCAAAATCTTTGCGATTGCCGATGTGGCAGTTATTTGCGGAAGTTTTAACGATAAAATTGGAGGGCACAACTTACTTGAGCCTTGCGCCTATAAGGTCCCTGTCCTTTTTGGGCCACATGTTCAGACCCAATTTGAAATGGAAGAGTTGGTTCTTAAACACAACGCGGGAATGAAAGTAACACTCGATACGTTATTGCCGACACTGACTGATTTGCTCAAGAAATCAGAGAAGCGAAAGGCAATGGGTGAAAATGGGATTAAACTGATGTCTCAACTACAAGGTATCGGAAAAAAAACTTGGGAAACATTGTTACAACGTCCTGCACAATAAAAATTACAGTGGATCCAATATCAGGTGGCAGATGAAGCGGTACGTTTCCTCAAGAGTTAGATCTTCTTGAAAGTTCCTGAGCCCTCTTTTTGGAAGCCGTCAATGATCATAGAGTCAATGTTTCCGTTGTCGCCAGGTACAAAGATGACTTTAAGAGGGGTTTCATCTACAGGGGCCCAATCGATTGTATAGACATGGCGTGTCCAAGGTTTCATGGCCAGTTCCACTTTCTTTTTCCCGATCACTAAAACCAATTGTCCTTTCTCTTCTTTAACGATTGCATCACCCAGTATTTGGTTGTGATAGGTGCCGGTAAAGGATAGGGGGTTAGCGGGAGGTGCCTTGTTGATCTGATCTAGAAGGCTTTTTTCCTCTTGTTCACCCTTCTGTAAAAACTTTTCGCTCCACTTCCTGTCAGGTTTATCGAAATAGAGATCGAAAAATTGCAAAACTAGAGCTAGCGATAGCTGGGTATTTCTAACATTGCTTAAAACGACAATACCCAATTGCTCTTCAGGGATAAATGCTGCGACCGCATAGGCGCCAAGCGTTGCACCGTCATGCCAAATGATAGGGTAGGGGCTATTTTCCATCCTGACCCAGCCGAGTCCATAGTACATGGAAATATCATCCTTTTGACTGACAAATATTTGGGCTCGACGCATCCGTTCCATGCTTTCTTTTGTGATGAGTTGCTGTCCTCCAGATTTCCCCTGGTTGGCCTGCAATATCATCCATTTATTCATATCTTCGACATTGGAATTGAGGCCACCTGCTGGCCCCATGATATAGTTCCAATCTCTATAAGAAAAATCGTCTCCAAGTGAAAGTATCGACCCATCTCTACTTTTGTAAAGCCATTCGGCACGGTTCCCATTTTTTAGATATTCTTCTACAGAAGAACTACTGTTCTTCATCCCTAGAGGGGAAAAAATTTCAGATAAGAGGAGGCGGTCAAAAGAAGAGCCTGTCCGTTTTTCTAACACTTTTGCTGCGACCAAAAAGAAGACGTTTTGGTAGGCATATTCTGCACGGAAACTAGAGATCGGTTCGATGTACCGTAGATTGTCAATCATCTCATCAGCAGTCGCACCCAAAAATGCTTGGCTATCTCCTGCGTGTTCGGGCAATCCACTTCTTTGCGAGAGGAGATCGACAACCTGAAACTGTGTCGTGACCCAGGGATCAAACATCCTAAAGGTGGGAAGGAGATTGATTACCAGGTCTTCCCACTTAAAGTATCCTTTATCAACACCCTTAGCGACAAGGGCTGAGGTAAAAGATTTACTGATGGACCCGATCTGAAAAAGGGTTTTTTCATCTACAGGCCTTTTGTCTATTAATCCTCTAGTTCCAAACCCTTTAGCAAAATAGACTTTATTCCCTTGGATGATACCAACAGCAACACCAGGAACTTTCCAATCTTTTCGTTCTGTTTCGATCTGTTTTTCAAAGGTTTCTAACTTTTCAGGGGTTATGAAAAGGAGAAGGGAAGCGATCAAAGAGGTCATGCTCATATAAAATATTTTAATACCTAAAACTCCTGTTTTAGTGTAAGTTCCAAGTTGGGTAAGTTATGCCTTTTGATCTTCCACTTTTAGAACAGTTCTATAAGAGCTTTCCCGGCCGTTTAGAGAAAGTAAAAGCGGTCTATCGCCGTCCGCTAACTTTATCAGAGAAAATTCTCTATACCCATCTTTCTGAACCGATTACAAAAGAAATACGACGGGGAAAAGACTATATCGAACTGACGCCAGACCGTGTTGCTATGCAGGATGCGACAGCTCAAATGGCCTTACTCCAGTTTGTTTCTGCTGGGAAAAAGAAAACAGCGGCCCCTACAACCGTCCATTGTGATCACCTCATACAAGCCGAGCTGGGAGCACGTCCAGATCTCATTCGGGCAAAAGAGGAGAGTAAAGAGGTCTTCGATTTTCTAGAGAGCGTTTCTAAAAAATATGGAATCGGCTTTTGGAGGCCTGGAGCCGGCATTATTCACCAAGTCGTGCTCGAGAATTATGCCTTTCCAGGCGGATTAATGATCGGTACCGATTCCCATACACCAAACGCAGGTGGGCTTGGGATGGTGGCAGTCGGCGTAGGTGGGGCAGATGCGGTCGATGTGATGGCAGGGTTGCCCTGGGAACTTAAAGCCCCAAAACTGATCGGGATCCATCTGAAAGGGAAATTGCATGGGTGGGCAAGTGCAAAAGATATCATTTTAAAGGTCGCAGGTATCCTCACCGTTAAGGGGGGTACAGGTGCCATTATCGAGTATTTTGGTGAGGGATGTTCCTCCATTTCTTGTACAGGTAAAGGGACCATTTGCAACATGGGGGCCGAGATTGGGGCGACCACATCGATTTTCCCTTACGATGAGAAGATGTCCACTTACCTCAAAGCAACGGGCAGGAAAGAAATTGCGAATCTAGCCGACAAAATCAAGTCCTCTTTAATTCCCGATCCTGAGATTGTCAAGGATCCTGATAAGTATTTTGATCAGATCATCGAAATCGACCTCAATACCCTGGAACCCTACGTCAATGGTCCTTATAGCCCTGATAAGACGTGGAGATTGGCAGAGCTGAGTGACGCTGTCAGATCACAGAGTTATCCCGAAAAAATATCTGTTGCCCTCATCGGTTCCTGTACTAATTCCAGTTATGAAGACATCACCAGAGCTACAAGCATTGCAAGGCAGGCTTTAAAGGCAGGTATACGAGCTAAATGCCCTTTAACAATCACTCCAGGGTCCGAACAAGTGCGAGCTACCATTGCAAGGGATGGACTGCTGGAAGATCTGGAGGGGATTGGCGGCCTTGTTTTAGCAAATGCTTGTGGGCCCTGCATCGGTCAATGGAAGCGTCATGATGTGGCATTTGGCGAGAAAAACTCTATTCTAACCTCCTATAACAGAAACTTTTCAGGACGTAACGATGCCAATCCTGGCACCCATTCGTTTGTGGCAAGTCCTGAAATTGTGATTGCCATGGCACTCTCAGGCAAAATGACATTCAACCCTCTGAAAGATCCTTTGATCGATGGCGAGGGGAATGAGGTCTATTTAGAGCCCCCCACTGGTCAAGAATTGCCAAAAGATGGTTTTGATCAAGGGGAAAGTGGTTTTGTCGAACCCCCGAAAGATGGTTCATCTATCGAAATCATTGTGAATCCTAAAAGCGATCGTCTTCAGCTTGTTGAGCCTTTTGTTGCCCGCCCTCTATCTTTGTTCCAAGAGATGCGCATTTTGTTGAAGGCTCGAGGAAAATGTACAACAGACCACATCTCTCCTGCCGGAAAATGGCTTAAATACAGAGGCCATCTCGACAATATTTCCAACAACTTGTTCACCGGTGCTGTCAACGCATTCCGAGATGAGGTGGGCCGTGGAAAAAACCCTTTCACTAAGAATATAGAACCATTTCCTGACATTGCGAGAGAACTGAAGAAGAGGGGAGCGGGGTGGGTTGCCATTGGAGACGAAAACTATGGGGAAGGTTCGTCCCGAGAACATGCCGCAATGGAACCACGCTTTTTAGGGGCGATGGCGATCATTGTGAAAAGTTTTGCACGGATCCATGAATCTAACTTAAAAAAGCAGGGGGTATTGGCCCTTACCTTTACCTTTGGCTCAGATTACGATAAACTACAAGAAGATGATCTTCTGACTTTAATGGGTGTAGAATCGTTGATGCCTGGTGTACCTCTTTTTTTGAAGATCAAGCATCAGGATGGGAAGGAAGAGGAAATTGCCCTCCAACACACTTTAAACGAAAACCAGATCGAATGGTTCTACGCAGGCAGCGCCTTGAACCTCATTCGTCAAAAAGAAGGACTTATTTAACATGCAAACGCTGATTAGCCTTATCTTAAGCACACTTGTCGCTTTAGCTACGGCCTATATTCTTCCAGGTGTCACTCTCACAGGATTTGTTCCTGCACTGGTTGTGGCCATTATTCTGGGTGTCTTAAACACTTTGATTTTCCCCATTCTCCTCGTGCTCACCATCCCATTGAACGTGCTGACTTTAGGCCTGTTTACTTTTGTGATCATGGGTTTCATTGTTTGGTTGACGAGTCTCATTGTTCCAGGTTTCCATGTGGAAAATTTTGGCTGGTGCATGCTATTTGCCATAGTCTTTGCCATACTCAATTCCATTATCAGAGCCATCTTCTAGGGTCACACCAAAAAATAGCAGGGTAGGCCATCCTGCTATTTTTATTTGCAAAGCACATATCTTAGGTTGATGCATATGTGTTTAAGGTGCCGCCAGTTTTTTGGCTTCCTGAAGATGTTTCAGAATATAGCTCGTGTCTTTACAACCTTCTGGTATTAAGCTGGTGGCGATCCTCAATGCGGAGGTATAGTAGCCTATCGCCTCAATGTATTTTTTTTGATCCATCAGAACAGTTCCCATCCCATCAAGTGCTCCAGCATAGTATTGAGCAATCAAAGGATCACTTTCAGGATTCAGTTTTTCACTTAATTTAATCGCTCTACTATAGTGTATAGCCGCTTTCACATAGCTTTTCTGCAAGTAATTAATTAATCCCAAATTATTCATTGCACCGATTGCGTCGGGAGACTGTTCCCCAACATTTTTCCTAATGAGACCTAGTGCTCTAGTCATAAGATGATTGGCTTTTTGAAAATCGTTATTTTTTGCAAAACACAATCCCAACTTTGTATACAAATCGATATTCTCATCAGTTTTTGAGGTAAAATGTTTTGCAAGTTGATCGGCTCGATTAAAATGAAAAATGGCTAATGAATAATCATTTTTTGCCATCGCTTTGTCGCCTAATTTTTCATGTTTTATTTGAAAAGGGGAAAAGGGGCCGTTTTTAGATGTGATCGGCAATTTTTTCAATGAGTTCGGAATTTGATAAATTTTGCTTTTATTTGGGGTGGTTATTTTTTGTCCTTCAGCTTTTTGCTGATCGATTTCTTTATCAATTTCCTTTTTTTCTTCTTCAGAACCCACCCGCTTAGCTATAACCAGTGCATGAAGATATGCATCATGTGCTGCGTCAAAATCTTGTGACTGGTAAGCAATATCACCGATAGATTTTAAAGAGATGATTTGCAGTTCCTCTACTATCTGATCATTCTCAATATCCTCTGATCCGTCTAATAATTTGTTCGCTATTTCTAATGCCTCTTTAAAGAATCTGATTGCAGACGGGTCCTCTTTAAGCTTCCAAGTTGCCATGCCGAGTTCATTTAAGGAGCAGATCCTTAGTTCTGGGTCGTCAAGTTCAATTGATAAATTCAGCGATTTATTTATGTAAAATAATGATTTTTTATAATGATTTAATTTTCCGTAAGCGATGCCGAGCTGAAAATAAAGGTTCATCTCTTCAAAATCAGGTTCTAGACCAAGTAAAGCTATATATTCCAACCCTTTTCTACTATGAAATAATGTTTTGGCAAAGTTTCCTTTATAAAAATTTACTTTGCTGCATTGAATGTGGGTAGATAATAGATCCGATAAGGTTTTGATGGGGTTGCTTGTATTACCCTCTCTAACTAAGGTGATAGTTCCCAGATCTCTTTTTCGGAAAAGAATTTTAATACCCCGATCTTTCTCTTCAGTTGCCTTTTCAAACTCCTCAGAGGTAATGTTATTTAAAGTCATGGATTTGCCATCAAAACTTAAGGAGAAAGAGTGTTCCATTAAAGTTGTAGTAGCTGACTCCAAAGTTGGAGGGATGGGAAAAGGTAAATCGGTTTTAAATGGGACTTCCTTGTTTTTGTAGTAACCGACGACACGTCCACCTAAATTGGAATGAGCTGACCAAGGTCTTTTAAAACAGATGGTTAAATCTCGTTCATTAAGCAAAGGGGCAGATGTACGAAGAAATGTTGTCGGAAGAACTGATGCAGTCATTGTTTAACCCTGAGAAGATTTTACAGGAGTATTGAAAGCTTTGGAACCCCTCTCTTCGTGACTCATTTATTAAATTCAATTTAATCATTCTGAGGGTGGGTATTTTCGTGAGTCTTTGCCATCCTCAACTCTATTAAGGAAGGGGCGCTTTATCAGGGCGCCCAATGACTTGTTTGCAATTATTTCAATTGAAAGAATAGAGACTGAACGTTACTCATCGTTTGTGCAAGGTCAGTAACAACTTGGGAGCAAATAGAGTTGACTTGCCGACTGGACCAAGAAAAAAATGTGAGGGCTTGGTTCATGCCAGGTTGTAGAACATGGACGAAAATGGCATTCACGCTCTCTACCACCCACTTTGAAGCTGTAAGAAAACCTTGACTAATCGGAATTAATACATAGCTGTAAAGCCCCTTGCCTGTAGCTACGATAGCAGTTTTAAAAGCCCAGAAGAGGGGCTTCAGTAAGTACTTAAAGATAAATTGGCAGATGGAGCAGAGGAGAGAAACAAGTCTGTTATAGCCAATCACTGTTATTTGATAAAGGGGGGTGAGGACCTTCTTAATAAGGGCTGAAGCCAATCGTTGGAGCCCGCTGATGAATTGTTTGAATAGATAGGTAATGGTAGATCCCAGTTTTTTAAGTGCTTCCGAGAGCAGTGAGCCTAAAGGGGCTAAGATGTGGTTGTATAAGGCTTTGGCGCCCGCTAAGACCACCTCTTTTAAGAACCACTTCGCTGTGGCTTCAACTGCTACCACCAACTTTTGAAGGAGCTGTCCAATGGGCACAATCAGGTGATTGTATAAGCCTTTTGCCAAAGTGATCATAGTCGATTTAAGAAGTTTTCCAGTTGGGATGATCACATTTGCGATGGTCCAAGTGAAAAATGTTTTGATTCCATTCCATGCAGGTATCAAAATGTAGTTAAAAAAATTCACAAGGGCAGTTTTTATCTCTCTTCCAAGCGGCAATAAGACATATTGATAGAGTTTTTTGCTAAGAGCGGATAAGAGTTGGCCCACTTGAATTGCGATTTTCCACAAAATCTCTCCAGCGGGTTTAAGAACGTATCTGTAAGCCTTTTCTCCAACAGAAACAATAACATCCTTGATGACAATAGCGATATCTCCGATCGTTTTTAAGATGGGGATCAAGAGATGATCTTTTAACCAAATGGCGTTTTTGAGAAGAAATTGGCCAATCGGGACTAATACCTTATTCCAAAGGGCCTGAATCATGGATGAAATGGAACGGCCAGCCAGCGGAATTCCCTCAAGAACTGTCCATTTTGCCCCTTTATAAAGCGCATAGAGTGGAACCGAAACGGTCAAAAAGGCATATTTTCCGACTACGAACAATATTTTACTGGCTTCTTTTAGCCCAAAACCAATGGATGCTGCAAAAGGTTGTTTCGAAGAGGATAAGCTATTTCCGAAAGCTTGAAATCCATAACCGGCAGTTGTCGAAAGGGCAGCAATCGCAAGCAGCGTCGCAGAACCTTTCAAAACAATAATCCCTACATCCCGTGAGCTCCATCCATTTTCTGAAGGAGTAGGGGGCGGTTCTGGAGGAGGAGCTGGTCGAATAAGAATCATAAATCCCCCGATAAAATAAATATTTTCATGTAAAAGTATTTAGTTTTTATAAAGAAGCTGCGAAATTAAAGGATATTTTTAATAGGAAATACTAGTCGTACAGGCCAGTTTTAATATAGGTGTTAAAGTCGATGATACGGTTAGGGATAGCTAACTCTTTCTCAGCTTCCTTGAGTGCCCATTCTTCTCTAGCCAAAATAGCAGGATCCGAAATATCAAAAGCGACTTGAATCAAGTTGGGAGCTTTTGGAAACTCAAGATCCCTGTGGACGATTTCAGAGAACCCCTTTTGAGTATCTTCAAATTCTTCAAGCAGCGTTTCTAACAGCTGCCTCATGTTTGTATCCTTGTCCATAAGGCCAGTTATGGCAAATCCTTCCATGCAAGGAAAGAATCGGTTAAGGTTTCCCTGTAGACAGGGGGACCTTTAACCTTAGGGGGTAATAGAAGCAGTGACCTATCCCTCTTCGGGGGGAGATTTTCGAGATTCTTTCACGGTTGACCGCTGTTTTTTGTCTGCAACCGTTTTGGCTTTCTGAATTCACATTAAAAAGGCCAATTACGCTATGTTTTTTTTATTAACTTTATTGGAGATTAAAGTGGCCCAGCCTACCTCAAGTCAGCAAGTCAACATTACATACACCCCAATTGCTTGTAAAAGGGCGCATAGCTTGGGCAATAGGCTTCTGGCTGAACGAAGCTTAGCTGGACTCGCGGCAATATCTGTCCCCATTTTCGCTAGACTTGCCTTAGGATACTTTGCCCCTGCACTATTTTCTCCCCTCCTCGTAGGGGTGGTTGTTTTGAGTGGCACCTCTTTTTATTTTTTCAATAGAAAGGTAACAGAGGCATATAAAAAAGCTATGGTAGAGACCAATTGTCTTGATGCATATTACCTAGAATGGATCCGAGATCCAAAAACGGCTACTACTCAAGAAGAAGCTAACAAAATCCTCGCGAGTCGCCCCTACTTAGAGGCGTTGATAAAGGAATCAAAGGCAAGTCCGGAGTTGGAGTTGCTAAATCGCCCAATTACCAACGATCCTGAGAATATTACTCTCTTTTCAACTGCTATTTCGCCTGAAAATCCAAAAGCCGTTTTATTGCTATTGGAAGGGGGCATTAAGCCTTCTCTCGTCGAGATGCAATCCATTCAAAGACAGTTTAACCTGCATGTTTTTCAATTAGCTGTTGCACTTGCGGATCTTTCAGGTTTGAGTGAAAAACATAAAGCACTTCTCATCGTTTCTGTTAAGGAAAAAGAGACACTTAAGAGTCTTCTGGATAACCTTTTTCTCAGAGAAGACAAGAATATTTCAAAGAGTGCTGGCCAAGGGTTGTTAGCAGTGGCAAAACATTACCATCCAAGGTTGACTCAAGACCTCGATAAAGTAGTCAAACTACTCGTCGAAGAGTTCAATGCCAACCCTAACGAAGTAAATGGAGATAGAGAAAAGGCTTCAGATTTAATCAAAAATGAGGTTTTAAAAAAATATCTTCGGGAAAAAGAGGCCAGTTATGACCCTTCTCGTCAAGTATCAGCTGGTTTAAAGCCCGGCAATGGAACCTCCCCCCTCCAAAGTAGGATCAAATATAGCTACCCGCTGACACTAAAGGTCGCAACCATCACTTCGATTGCCATTGCTTTGATCACAGCTTTGGGCAGTTTTATCCCTGGATCATTCTTCACCCCTCCCATGAACTATTTGTCCCTAATGCGGCTTCAGAGCTACATGATGGTCGCCTTTATGACTAATTTTGCTATAGCTCAGTTCTTCATTTACCCTCGGCATAAGAGTGAAAATCTTGTAGGTCGATTTGTGGAGAGCGACCCTAAAGTAGGGTGCAGTGTTGAATTAGGTTTCCAAATTTTACAAGATCGAGTGGCGGCTGAAAAACTTTTAACCTTGGCGAAACAAGACAAAAGCTTGCTTGACCGTCCGCTGGTATACAAAAGCGGCGAAAAAACTACCCTTTTAAACTTGGCTAAAGGTGAAGTAAAACCTCACACAAAAGGGCTTTTTGTGAAATTGCTGCAAGCTGGGGCTAAAGTCGACCAGTCCACGGTGTTTGAAGATTCAAAAGTAAAGGATATTTTGACTTACGGTGACTTGAGTACGTTAACAGAGGTGGAAAAAATTTTATTATTGGCGAGTTGTAAGGAAGACATAGATAAAGGGGAGGCTTTAAGTAAATGTTTTAGCGATGACGCGACAAAAGCTCTTTTCGCACTGCTGGCGTATGAAGTTTTTGTGGGTTCAAAAGAGGTGTTGTTACCTCTAGCAAAGTTTCTGATCGATCAAAAAGCTAATATCGAAGCCAGAAATGAATGGGGTGAAACTATGCAAGAAGTGTGCGACAGGTATTCTCACCTTAAAGATATAGTAACAAAAGAGAAAAGTGCTGATTAACCACAAGTGCTGCAGCTGGCGTATTTGCTGTGTTGAACTCGATCATCCGAAAGATCTCTTTCCCCTTTTTTAAGTTTTATTATTTTCTTACAGATCTCAAGGCCTTTTCGAGCATTATATTATGATTTGTTGGTGTTGATTTTAAGTGCTTTCGGGGGATGGGGGCTTGCGAGTCTCTTTTACACTGGAGCGTTGTTTCTTATCAGCGACCATTTTGGCTTTTTGCTTTCGGGTTTTTCGCTGCTTCTGCCGCCTTAATTTTTCGATTTCCTGAGTTTTTTTACTTTTTTCACCATGGATTTGATGCTCAATTTTATCTAACAGCTCACGGCGAGCAAAAAAACGGTTTTGCTCTTGAGATCGACTTTTCTGGCACTTAACCTCAAAACCTGTTGGAATATGCTTTAAATAAACACAAGATGAGGTTTTTTGCAGGTTCTGCCCTCCGCGTCCTGAGCCGAGGATGAATTTTTCGGTGATCTCCTCTTCTTTGATTCCCAGTTTTTCCATCTGGTTTTCAAGTTCTTTCCATTTATTTTCGCTGATCATGTTCTATGAAGTGGGGTCGGGGTTGGGCTTGGACATAAGCTGTCACATCAATTGCCTCCTCTTCAGTTAGAGAGGGTTGTCCAAAAGGCATATTGCAAAAGACGAAAGTAGCCATCTTTTCGGGTCGATTCATACCAGCCCCATCATTAAAGGCTTGGTCGCCCCAAAGAGGGGGGAATTGGACTGTGCATCCAATTTCACATGATCCATTGCCGTCTATCATATGACAAAGTGCGCACTTGTCATTGTAGATTTTTCTTCCGTTTTCAATATCGGGCGTATGTTGAACCGTGAGGGGTTTTAACCCTCTCCAAGGATAGGAGGGTAAGCCTTTTACCTCATGGGAAATCCAGTTGATATAGGCAACTATCGCATCCATGATCGGGTGATCCATCGGAACAGGTCTCCCATTTAAGCTTCTCATGAAGCAGTTGTTGATTCTGTCCCTTAACGTAAAACCTTCTGGTGGAAACCAGTAGGTAGCCCCCACAAGTGATATGGAACCATTTTTTCCGCCGAAAGTATTACCACCGCAGAAATGGCAAGCGACACACGATATTTTTCCGCCGATAAACTCATCGGCATACTTTTCTGTTTGAGTGATGATGTCGAACCCATATTTCACCTGATCTCGCATCAAGATTGGAGCCATTCCTGGATCGACCAGATTGAAATGGTAACTTTTGCCGTTGTCCTCAAATTCGTAATAGTGTTTATGGCCAGGGTCGACAGATAGGTTTTTGATATCGATATCTTCTTTGTAGTTTTCTGTGGCTGTATAGGATAGAAAAAAAGGGACGGCCAAGAAAAAAAGTAAAAAAACGCCGAAACCAGTAATCGTCCATTTAACCCAATCAGGCATTTTGCCCATTTTCTACCTCTTCTCCTGTGGGAAACGATATTTAATCATTTCTCTCATACATACAGAGATATGTCAACGCTGTCAAATAAACGAGACACTTGCCTCTACTGTCTGTCTCTTCAGGGATCTGATTGCTAAAGCTGACCTAGGGCGTTGATCTAGTAAGCTATTAAATCAATTTTGACCGGTTTTGGTCTTGTAGGAACAACCAGTAGGGACTGTTTGGTAGCTTATGGTTTGATTGAAGTTGCATGTACTTATCCATGATAAGTCCTTTAGGATACTGCGCTAAAATTTCAGTTGCGAGAACAGCTGCATCTTCCTGTGTGGTTTCATTGAATGGCCTATCAAAAACAAACGATATTCTCAAAACATCATTATTCCACCTACCTAGAATGCCTCTCAAGGAAGGGAAGTCTTGTGGCTCAATGAGGGACTGCACAATTAGATCTCCTCGGGTGTGCTCATAGCCATTTTATCATTCCACTTGTCCATATAGAGATATATCACTGGTGTCAAATAAAGGGTGATCAATTGAGATAAAAGAAGGCCGCCTACAATCACATAGCCTAAAGGGCGTCTGCCTACCGCTCCTGGGCCCGATGCTAAGATGATAGGGACAGCGCCCATGATAGCGGCAAAAGTGGTCATCATGATGGGACGGAAACGGACCACACAGGCATCGATGATGGCATTGATCGGCTCTTCATGCTTGGCCCGCTTATTTTGAAGGGCAAAGTCGACGACTAAAATCCCATTCTTTTTCACAATGCCAATCAATAAAATCAGTCCGAGATAGGAATAAAGGTCGAGAGGCATATCAAAGATCCAGAGGGTGAGTAGGCCCCCGAGGATGGCCGGCGGGAGAGAAGAAAGGATGGTGAGGGGGTGGATGAAGCTTTCATACAGTATCCCTAGGATGATGTAGATGGCGACGATGGCAAAAATGAAAAGGATGCCAAGCGAATAGACTGATTCTTGGAACGTCTGTGCCGCCCCTTTGACTGATGCAAAAACCCCTTTGGGGACCACTTCCTTAGCAATATTATGGATTTTGGTAAGGGTTGTACTAAGGGGGGCACCATGCGACAAATTGAAGGCAAAGGTGACGGCTGGAAGTTGGTTGATGTGATTCACTTGGGAGGGACCCATCCCAATTTCCCATTCCGCTAAGGAGGAGAGAGGAACAAGGTCTCCTGTATTTAGGCTTGGTAGCCAGAGAGCTTTTAGATCTTCAATGATCCTTTGAGCCGATTGAGGGACCTCTAAAATCACGTTATATTGATCGTAAGAGGTGTTGATACGGGCTACTCGGTTTCCAGAGTAAGCGTAGAGCAATGTTTGCTGAATTTCTTGTGCTGTCACACCTAAAGCCGAGGCCTGCTCTCGAAGGATATTGAATTTGACTTGGGGTGCTCGGATTTGTAAGTCGCTGTTGACACCTTGCAACTCTGGCATATCAGACAGTTTTGTCAGCATCTTTTCAGACCCGGCAAAGACATCGTGTGCATTCCATCCTTGCAGTGTGTATTGGTAAGCGCCTCGGCTGGAGGACCCAATATCCAAATTGATAAGCGGCATGTTTTTCAAGAAACTATTAACGCCAGGCACAACCTTCAAAAGATCCATGAAATGGAGGAGGGCATTGGGAACAGTCCGTTGGTTAAAAGGGATTAAGTAGATCGAAAGGAGCCCTTGGTTAACCTGCGGGGTGCCATAGGTTGAAATCATTGAAACGATATTAGGGTCATGCTTAATGGCGTCGGCGGCTCTGTCTTGCAGTGTTGCCATCTGAAGTGGCGATGTCCCCTCTTCAGTTACAGTATACCCTTGGATAAAGCCAATGTCGTCGTCAGGCAAGAACCCTTTTGGAAGTTCGTAAAAAAGGAGGCCAGATAGGAGCACACTGGCAAGTCCAACAAGCAAGATGGTTTTTCGATAGACAATCAATTTGCGCAACGATTTTTCATATACGCGATTGAAATTTTCGTTGAGATAATCGGAGAAATTTTTCTTTTTACCCTGTTTTTTAAGGGACAATATGCGGCTGCATAACATGGGAGTGAGCGTCAAGGATATGAACCCTGAGCACAAGATCACGACAACAAGGACAATCGAAAATTCGAAAAACAGCCTTCCAATGATACCGGACATATAGACTAAAGGAATGAAGACGGCTACAAGGGATAGAGTCATCGAGACAATGGTGAATCCAATGAGTCTGGAACCCTCTATTGAAGCTTTCCAACGACTTAACCCCTTTTCCATGTGATGGACAATGTTTTCCAAGACAACGACAGCATCGTCGATGATAAAGCCTGTGGCTAATATCAGAGCTAATAATGAAAGGTTGTCAATCGTAAATCCGAGGACATCCATGAACCAAAAGGTCATCATGATCGACATCGGCATCGCAAGAGCTGGGATGAATGTATCGGTTGGGCTGCCAAGGTAGACAAAGATCACCAAGGTGACCAAGACAATAGCCACAATCAATGTCTCTTCCACCTCCTCGATAGAACTTCTGATGGTGGCTGCCTTGTCATACATCACTTTAAGCTCAATAGATGCTGGCAATTTTTCCATTAACATGGGCAGCTCTGCCTGGATGGTGTTGGAAAGCTTTACAGTATTGGCACCAGGCTGCCTCATGACCGCTAAAATAACTGTCGGTGTCCCTTCGCTGTGCTCTTTGTCGTAATACTTCACTCCAAATCGAGTGTTCTCAACACTGTCGATCGGTTTTCCAATATCTTGGAACCTTGCAAGCGTTCCATCTTGCCATCTCAAAATGACAGGGGCAAATTCTTCTGCCCTTTGTAGGTTGGCCTCGGAATCGACAATCCAGGAACGTTGATATCCGTCCAGTTGTCCTGTAGGCAGATCGGGAGTACTGCCAGCGACTTGAAATGCTAACGAATCCCAACTTAAATCCATTGTAGAGGCAAGGAAAGGATCGACACCGACTCGGGCGGCATAAGGTTGCCCTTGCACCAATACCTGGGCCACACCTTCTACCATCGAAAGTCGCTGTGCTACCAATGTAAAGCCATATCGGTAAATTTCAGCTAATTCGACCGAATCGCTCATCATCACGATGTACATGATAGGGGTGTCGGAGGGGTTGACCTTTTGGAAAATAGGAGGATAGGGAAGTTTAGGGGGTAAATAGGCCTGCGCTTGTGTGATTGCGGCCTGCACATCAAGCGCCGCCCCATCCAGGTTCCGAGTTAAATCGAAGTTCAAGACAATCTGGCTGTTACCCAAAGTGTTTTGAGAAGAGACGCTTGTAAGACCCGGTATCTGCATGAATTGTTTTTCAAGAGGCGTTGTGATGATGGTGGCAATCGTTTCGGGGCTAGTACCTGGGTAATAGGTAGAGACTGTGATGGTGGGGAAGTCGACATTTGGCATGTCGCTGATGGGGAGCTTGTAATAGCCTAACCACCCCATAAATAGGAAAAAGACCATGACCAAGGTGGTCATGATAGGGCGCTCTATGAATAGACGGGAGGGGTTCAAGTATTACCTTCCATTCCTTTTTTGTTCGACCGGTCATGATATTTTATCATTCCACTTGTCCATACAGAGATATATCAGCGGTGTCAAATAAAGGGTGATCAGTTAAAAAAAATACACCACAGAGCTTACGGAGAGCGCATAGAGAGAAATCTGGTCCAGTTCACCCACATAGATAACAGTTTAGTACACCCCAAGGCAAGCCTTGGCGCAAAAGATGTGGTCATGGTAATATGACTATAGGAGCGAGATATGAAAAGGACAATAAAAGCAGGGGTCTTTAAGGCTCAATGCCTTCATTGCTTAGATGAAGTGGATATCCACAAGCTACAGTATGTTATCACTAAAAGAGACAGGCCTGTTGCCAAGCTTGTTCCGATTGAAGACAAAGGGGAGTCTTTATTTGGGGCGATGAAGGGGACCGTTCAAATTGAAGGCGACATCATTAGCCCAATAGATGAGGAATGGGATGCCAATCTTTAAGCAGCTAAAACAAAACAAGTTATTGCTAGATACGCACGTGTGGATTTGGCTTTTTTCAGGAGATGAATGTCTGAGCAAACACTTTGTCCAAGCTGTTGATGTTGCTCAACAGAACGATCTTCTCTTAGTGTCGGCTATTTCAGTTTGGGAGATTGGGATGCTTGCAGAAAGAAAGCGGATTAACTTTGAATTAGACCCGTTAGATTGGGTTGAAAGTTGCCTAAAAAGACCTGGAATGAATCTCATCCCTTTAACACCTGCAATAGCTATACAAAGTTCTCGATTACCTGAAGAGCCACATGGCGATCCCGCTGACCGCATTCTCATTGCTACTGCGAACGACCAACATGCTGTCTTAGTCACTCATGACAAAAAATTAATAAACTACGGAAAGGGGAAATTCATCAACGTCTATGACCCTTGCTAGGTATGAGTTATAGAAACTTGTTCTATAACTCATGATTAAGGTGGTCAAGTCTTACCCGCCATTTTCTTTTTGTTCTACTGGTAATGATATTTTATCGTTCCACTTGTCCATGTATAGATAGATCACTGGTGTCAAATAAAGGGTGATGAGCTGAGACAAAAGAAGGCCGCCAATGATAACATAACCTAAAGGACGTCTTCCGACAGCTCCCGGACCTGAAGCAAATGCAATAGGGATTGCCCCCATGATGGCAGCAAAGGTGGTCATCATGATGGGGCGAAAACGTACAATGCAAGCATCGACGATCGAGTGGACGGGGTCTTCATGCTTAAGACGCTTATTTTCCAAAGCAAAATCAACCACTAAAATCCCGTTCTTTTTGACAATCCCGATCAGCAAAATCAGGCCAAGGTACGAGTAGAGGTTAAGGGGCATATCGAACAGCCATAAGGTGAGCAATCCCCCTAATATCGCAGGAGGTAACGAAGAGAGGATTGTGAGAGGGTGGATGAAGCTTTCATACAGTATTCCGAGAATGATATAGATGGCGATGATGGCAAAAATAAAAAGAAGGCCGAGGGATGAGACGGAGTCTTTGAACGTTTGAGCGGCCCCTTTAACCGATGCGAAAACCCCTTTGGGGACCACCTCTTTAGCCGCATTTTTGATCTTTTCAAGGGTCGTGCTTAAAGCAGAACCATGGGAAAGGTTAAAGGCAAAAGTGACAGCTGGTAGTTGGTTGATATGGTTCACCTGAGAAGGTCCAATTCCAATTTCCCAATCAGCCACAGAAGAGAGTGGGATAAGGTCGGTCGTGTTGATGCTCATCAACCAAAGGGCCCTTAAATCCTCCATGATCCTTTGCGTAGAGAGAGGCACCTCTAAAATCACATCATATTGGTCGAATGATGTATTGATCCGTGCAACCCTATTTCCAGAGTAGGCATAGAGCAAAGTTTGTTGAATTTCTTGTGCCGTCACTCCTAAAGCCGACGCCTGTTCCCTTAGAATGTTGAATTTGACTTGGGGCGCATGGATTTGCAGATCACTGTTGACCCCTTGCAGTTCTGGCATTGCCGTCAGTTTTGACAGCAAGTTTTCCGAACCACTGTAGACATCATGAGCATTCCATCCTTGCAAAGTGTATTGGTAAGCACCTCGGCTGGCAGAACCGATGTTTAAATTGATCAACGGCATGTTTTTTAGAAAGCTGTTGAGGCCAGGAACCTCTTTTAAGACCCCCATCAGATGGAGCAGCGTATTGGGGACTGTCCTTTCATTGTAGGGGGCCAAATTCATGTAAAGGATCCCCTGGTTCGGCTGAGGGGAGCCAAAAACCGATATCATCGATAGGACATTTGGATCATGCTTCACCGAATCGGCAGCATTTTGTTGCAAACTAGCCATTTGCAAAGGCGAAGTCCCTTCCTCTGCTACAGTGTAGCCCTGAATAAAGCCGACATCGTCGTCGGGCAGAAAATCTTTTGGAAGAATATAAAAAAGAAGACCAGACAGGACAACGTTGGCAAGGCCAATCAGTAGAATGGTTTTTCGATAAGTGATGAATTTACGTAACGATTTTTCGTAGAGTTGATTGAAATTTTCGTTCAAGTAATCGGAAAAGTTTTTCTTTTTCCCCTCTTTTCTAAGTGACAATGAACGACTGCAAAGCATCGGAGTAAGTGTCAGCGAGATCACCCCCGAGCACAAAATAACGACAATCAAAACAATCGAAAATTCGAAAAATAGCTTTCCGATGATGCCAGACATGTAAACAAGCGGGATAAAAACGGCGACAAGAGAGAGTGTCATTGAAACAATGGTGAACCCAATCAGTCTCGAGCCTTCTAAAGCAGCTTTCCACCTGCTTAACCCTTTTTCCATATGATGGACAATGTTCTCTAAGACAACCACAGCATCGTCGACAATAAACCCTGTGGCCAATATCAAGGCCAATAAGGAAAGGTTATCTATCGTGAATCCGAAAACATCCATGAACCAAAAAGTCATCATGATCGACATCGGCATGGCAACAGCCGGTATAAAGGTATCTGTAGGGCTGCCAAGGTAAACAAAAATAACAAGCGTTACAAGGATGAAAGCGATGATGAGCGTCTCTTCCACCTCTCTGATCGAGCTTTTAATGGTGACTGCTTTGTCATACATCACTTTGAGTTCAATTGAAGAGGGGAGTTCTTCCATTAAATTGGGGAGCTGCTCATGGATGATTTCGGATAATCGGACCGTATTGGCCCCGGGTTGTTTTAAGACGGCCAAAACAACGGTAGGGGTGCCGTCGACATGGTCTTTGTCGTAATATTTGACACCAAAACGGATGTTTTCGACGCTGTCAATCGGTTTACCGATATCCTGAAATCGGACAGGCATTCCATCCTGCCATTTTAAAATAATGGGAGCAAATTCATCGGCCTTTTGTAGGTTCGCTTCTGAATCGACAATCCAGGAGCGTTCATACCCATCCAATTGCCCTGTAGGTAAATCAGGGGTGCTTCCTGCAACTTGAGAGGCTAAATAATCCCAGCTGAGATTCATGGTTGAGGCAAGATAGGGGTCAACGTCTATGCGTGCGGCATACGGTTGTCCATGGACTAAAACTTGTGCCACACCCTCTACCATCGAAAGACGCTGTGCAACAAGCGTAAAGCCGTATCGATAGATTTCTGCCAAGTCGACAGAGTCGCTCATCATCACGATATAGATGACAGGCGTATCGGAAGGGTTCACTTTTTGGAACGTCGGAGGGTAGGGGAGGTTGGGGGGTAGGTAGGCTTGTGCTTGTGTGATAGCGGCTTGCACATCAAGCGCTGCCCCATCGAGGTTGCGGGTCAAATCGAAGTTCAAAACAATTTGGCTGTTACCTAAAGTGTTTTGAGAAGTAACGCTTGTGAGCCCTGGAATTTGCATGAACTGCTTTTCAAGAGGGGTCGATACAATGTTCGCGATCGTTTCGGGGCTTGTTCCTGGGTAGACCGTTTTAACAGTAATGGTGGGGAAGTCCACATCGGGCATATCGCTGATCGGAAGTTTATAGTAGCCCAGACTCCCCATGAAGAGGAAAAAAACCATGACCAAGATGGTCATGATGGGCCGTTCTATAAAAATGCGCGATGGGTTCATGACTTGACTTCAACCTCGGTGCCAGGACGTAAGTTCATCTGCCCTAAGGTGACAACGGTTTCGCCAGCTTTCAGTCCGTTGTAAACCACGTAATAATCGTCAATTTGCGGTCCTAAATCAATTTGTCGCAGCTCTACCGTATTGTCTTTGTTCAATACAAAAACCGAAAACCCTTTTGGCCCTTTTTCAACAGCCGTAAGAGGGACAAGTACTGCGTTTTCAAGCGTCTTGATGAACATTTTGACTCGGACGAAAGCCCCTGGCCAGAGTTCAAGGTTTTCGTTGGGATAGAGCCCCTTGAAAATAATGGCACCCGTATTGGTATTGATCGTGTTATCAACAAAGTAGACATTCCCTTTAAATGAACGTTCTTTGTCGTTGTAAAGGCTGCATTCAAAGGTGAAAGTTTTTCCATCCCACGACTTCAGAATCTGTTCAAAGTCTCGCTGGGCGTAGCTAAACTGAATCTGAATCGGTTGCAGTTGGCGTAGTACTGTCAAAGCATTGGTGTCATTAGCAGTGACAACGTTTCCTAAGTTGATGTTGTATTGGCTGATTTTTCCATCGACAGGAGACCGAACGTAGCAATAGTCGAGGTTGATTTTTGCAATCTCTAAAGCTCCCTCATCTTGTTTTACTTGACCTGCGGCTGTTTGAATGCTGGTTTCATATTGTTCGATGGTGAGGGGAGCCACATAGTTGCCCGGTATCAACTTCGAATACCGCTCCAACTGCACTTTATTGTAGGCCAAAGTGGCGGTGTCCTTTTCAAGTGCCCCTTGGGCTTGCAAAAGGCTGGCTTCAAAAGGACGAGGGTCGATCACATAGAGGAGATCCCCCTTTTTGACCATCTGACCCTCTTTGACATGGATTTGGGTCACCATGCCACCAACTTGGGGCGTGACCTGTACAATGTTATTGGCTAAAACGTTACCAACTGTGTCAAGGTGATAGGGGACGGTTCTTTCCACAACTTGCCCCACTTTGACAGCGACTTTGGATGTCTCCTTTTCAGGAGTTTTGGAACACCCAACTGCGATTATTAAAAGGAGAAAAATAGGTTTCATCGACATGAGTGGGGAGGTGTTTGGTAAATGGTTCCTGTAGCATAGGCTAAATTGGCAGAAGCGGTTAAAACGTTGCTTCTCGATAGAATCTCTTGTTCTCTGGCGTCGGCAAGAGTGGCCATGCTGGTTAACAGATCGGTGATGGTCTTGATTCCAGCTTGATAGCTGATTAATGTGGCGTTATAGGCCTCTTGAGCAAATTTGAGATATTCTGCAGCAGAGATGAGATTCTCTTTGGCCACCTCAAATTGGTAAAAACCTTGGATGACGCTTAAAACAACAGCCTGCTCTTGTTCTTTCCAACTGGCATAGGCGGCTTTTTGTAAAGATTTTGCTTGGTAAAGATTGTAAGTATCCGACCAACCGTTGAAAATATTCCAGTTCAAGGAGATGGCACTGTACCACGTGTGGCTTGCTCTAAAGCGTGTGTTGTCAAATTGTGCCCCTGTTAAATCGACAATACCAGTTAAATTTGGAAATAAAGCCGATCTTTTGATTCCAATCTGATCTCCGGCTTCACGATACTGCGCCACCAGCGATTGCAAATCATCTCGTTCCAATTTTGCTCTGGCAATATAGTCATGAAGACTTTCTTCGAGTTGAATGGAGGCAAGATCCTTTGGCATTGGATAGAGGTTAAGCTCGGTTTCTGGTGGAAGGCCGACCGATTCGGCCAAAGTCGCGTAATCTGTTGCCATGGTGCCATAGGCTTGCTGAAGGGCAATTTCGGCTTTCCATTTGTTGGCTTCTGCTTGCAAGTAGTCAACAATGTTGGCAATTCCAGCCTCAAATTGTGCTTTTGCAGACTGCTCTGCTGTGATGGCGTCCTTTAGATCGGCAAGCCTAGCAACTACGGTTTCGTTCGAGGCGATAGCTTGATAATAGGCCTGAACAACATTGAACACGACCTGTTGCAATGTGAAATTGTGTGTCCAATTTGCTGCTAGGAGGGCTTCTTTCTGTGCATCGACGTTATATTCCCTACCGCCAAAATCCATCAAAAGCCAAGAGAGGGACATGCTCTCTGTCGTAATGGCAGTACCAAGTCCAGTTCCGCCGACTATATTTCCAGTTGTTGAGGCAATAGAAGAGGCGGTTAGGCCACTTTGACCTCCACGACTATCAATAGCTCCGTATTGGACAGAGCCTGTGATTTGTGGATAATATTCCCCTTGGGCGCTCTTCATGGCAAAGTAGGCAGCCTCTGCATTGGACCAGGTGAGGCATGTTTGGGGGTTATGCCGGAGAGCGATATCGATCAACTTGCAAAGAGGTTGAAGTTCTTTCTCGCAAAAGAGGGGGTCTTCTCCGAAGTGGGCTTTGGTTGAAGGACTGTAAGGAATGTAGCGTGCGTTCTGGGTAATGGGGATAGGGCCAAAGGGGGCTCTTTCAACCTCCCGAGTACAACCAAATAAAAGTATGAAGAGGAATGGCAGTCGACACATGAAATAGTAACTTGCAACAAATTCTTTACATTTGACAAGGAAATTTTTCAGATTAAGTCTTTTCAAAACTTAGACTCATCACGAAGTTTTTGAAGATTCATCACGAAGAGACGAAGGACGCGAAGGTAACTATTTCTTATACAAAAGAATTTCCTTTCTTTTCATTTCCTAAAAAAGAAGAAGGAATTATCTCCTGCTAAAGAATAAATTACCTTTGCGTCCTTCGTCTCTTCGTGATGAATATGAAATTTTGCAATTTCAATACTAAGCTGTTAAAATAGTTAGGCTATGAAAAAGTTTCTTACCTTATTTGTCTTTTTTGCCCTTCCTCTTTTAGGATCGGAAGACTATCCCGATGAGCTGAAGTTGCCGAAAGGTAATTATAAAGCAGGGGAGATCGAAATTGTTTCGGATCCACTAAAAATCGAAGAGATACAACAACGTTACTACGAACGTTTACGTGAAAGCGGTATAGCTGCAGATCGAGCCAGTAAATGGGCCAAAATTGGGGAAATTGCTAGAGACAAATACATCATGCTTGTCCGTGATCCGGTTATTTTCCCTTCAGGCACAACGGGTCTTTACGACCGTTTGTTAAGTGAATCGAAAGGGGGATCGGCGGTATTACCTATTTTCTCAAACGGAGATATAGGTTTAATCGTACAGTTTCGACACGCCACAAGATCATGGGAATTGGAATTGCCGCGCGGTAATGCAGAACATGGTGAAACACCTTTAGACACAGCAAAGCGTGAATTAAAAGAAGAAACAGGATTTGAGACAAACGATTGGAAATATCTTGGCACTATGAATCCAGATAGTGGGATGTTGCAATGGAGCGTCCCCATGTTTGTTGCGCGGAATGTCGAAGAAAAGAAAGTTGTCCCTGATGAGCGTGAAGCAATCGATGGGATGATCCGTTTATCAAAATCTGCCCTCAACCAGGCTCTGAAAGATGGATCCATAGAAGTTGAGATTAATGGTGTTAAAAGAAAAGTGCTTGTTAGGGATTCTTTTTTAACGTACGCACTTTACCTAAACAGTTTACTATAGAATGAATGAAGCATTATTTTTTTTAGAAATAGGAGCGCTTGTCTTTTTCACTCTTCTAGCGATGTGGCACTCAAAAGAGGCGCTTGTCTCCTGGATCGTTCTACAGGGTGTTTTCGCTAATCTTTTTGTGCTAAAGGAAATCCCCTTTTTTGGTTTGTCTGTTACACCAACAGACCCTTTTGCAGTCAGCGCTCTTTTTTCTTTGAATCTCTTACAGGAAAAATGGGGGAAAGGAGGCACAAAAGGGATATTGCAGATTCAAACGGTTGCCTTTTTGTTCGTGGTCGTCATTAGCTATTTTCAACTTGCATTTAACCCAACAGCGACAGATAGTGCCCACACGGCTTATTCCGCTATTTTAAGCTACATGCCACGGATCCTCGTCGCCTCACTTGTTACCTTGCTTGTTGTTCAGAGGATTGACCTGGCACTTTACGGATGGTTGAGAGAAAAGCTTCCATTTTTTTGGAGAAATTTAATCTCTCTGATCATCTCCCAAGTCATCGATACAGTATTATTTACATTCTTAGGGTTGTTTGGACTTCTTTCCTCTCCTTTTGACCTCATTCTATTAAGTTTAATTATCAAAGGAATTGTTGTTTTAACAGTGGCTCCTTTTACAAAGCTGGTACTGTATGGAAAGCCCCTTCCGGTTTGAAATTCTCCACACCTCAAGTAGATCGAATGCGAGGGTAGGGAGAATTCATACCCCTCATGGCATCATTGAAACGCCGGGTTTTGTAGCTGTTGGGACAAACGGAACGATTAAAGCGCTGACCCACCAGGAGCTTGACAAGATCGGGATCGATCTGATGTTTTGCAATACCTATCACTTGATGTTGCAGCCTGGAACTGAGGTCGTACAAAAAGGGGGAGGTCTTCATAAATATATTGGTCGTCATAAACCCATTATCACAGATTCTGGGGGCTTTCAGGTCTTTAGCTTGGCCTACGGAGGCGTTGCAAATGAACTTAAAAGTAAAGGGACTAAAAAATCAGACGGTTCCGTTTTAAAGATTACAGAAGATGGTGTCCTTTTTCGTTCCTATCGCGATGGTAAACCAGTATTATTAACACCTGAGAGCTCTGTTGAGGCTCAAAAACAGCTTGGCGCGGACATCATCATTCCATTTGATGAATTGCCTCCCTACCATATTGACGAGAAAGCTTTATTGAAGTCGTTTGAGCGGACACACCGTTGGGAAGAACGTTCGTTGCAATATCACCTGGCTGACAAAAAAGATCAGGCGATGTTTGCTGTTATCCATGGAGGGGTAAACGAAACCTTAAGACGGCGGAGTTCAGCACACTTGAGTGCGCTGCCTTTTGACGGTTTTGCTATCGGGGGGAGTTTAGGAAAAACCAAAGAAGAGCTCTATGGCCTTCTTGGTTATACTATAGAACCTCTTGATCCTCAAAAGCCTCGCCATTTATTAGGTATTGGTGATTTAGAATCGCTCACCCATTCAATCCCTTTTGGAATTGATACATTTGATAGTTCATATCCAACAAAAGCTGCAAGGCATGGAATGGTTTTAACTGGAAAAGGGAACGTTAATTTGACAAAAAGTGAACACCGATACAATTTAGGCCCCATTGAGCCTCAGTGCCCTTGCTCTACCTGTCAGAGCACAACACTTGCCTTTCTTCACCATCTTTTTAAGGCCAAAGAGCTTGCAGCGCTTACTCTTGCAACGATTCACAATCTCACTTTTATGGTCCGTAGGATGGCCAAGTTCCGAAAAGATATTGGAAATGATTTGATTTAATTGAGGAGATGTTTTACTCTTGTCCTAAAACTTCAGGTGATGTAAATGGCAGGCGCAATTTTAGGTCGTCCAAGCTTTTTTTCCCAACTCATAACAGATACTTTAAAGAGTTTGGATGAATTTGCGGGTTCAACGAATGATGAATCCGTAGAAATGACGATTCCTCCAAAAACGGTTGAAGATGTAGCAGAAGCAATTGTTAACTATTGTCTCGACAAGTTCGTCACAGCTGCTAGTGATCAGGGTCTTAGAGTCCCTACTGAAGATGATATTGATGATATTGCTGAGCAAATATCGGATCTTCATGGCAGAATCACAACTACTTTAGACGGCGAGCAGGCCGTTAAAAATATTCGCACCGATTTAGTATGGGCTTATGATGAAGGGAATGAAACAATTGCTTTACAAGTGTTTTTCAAGATATCAATTATCCCAAAGGGTGATCAAGTGGCCATTCAACCTTCTGTCCTTTCGGTTGACAAGAACTGTACAACAAAGGTTGAAACTGAATGTGAGCTTCCAATTGTTGTCCTAAAACTTAAGGTGATGTAAATGGCAACCTCAGTTTCAGCTAGTTCAAGCTCAATTAACCAAATGATAGCAGATACTTTAGCTTTAGAGAGTTTTAAGAATTTTGCGGGTTCAAACAATGATGAACCATTAGAAATGACGACTCCTCCTTCAACGATTGCGTCAGTCGCCGACACAATTGTTGATTATTGTCTCGGAAAATTGCAGTCAGCTGCCAGTGATTGGAAACTTACAGTTCCTAGGGGAGAGGAAATTGCTGATCAAATATCGGATCTCCATGGCAGAGTCAAAACTGCCTTGAAAGGTGAGCACAATGTCGATAAAAGTATTTTCCCCGATTTAGTTTGGGCTTATAAGAAAGGAAATGCAACGTTATCTTTGACAGTGTTTTTCAAGATATCAATTATCCCAAAGGGTGATAAGGTTGCTATTCAACCTTCTGTCGTTATGGTTAAGAAAAAATGTAGAACAAGGGTTGAATTTGACACTCAGGTCCAACGAGAAATTGTTGTCCCTTACCGGTTTCCATTGAGAGCTTAATATACTTCTAAGAAGGTGTTTGAATGGCAGCAATTATTATTTCTCAAAAGATGGCTAGTCGTTCTTTCGAAGCCCAAGAAAGGCTAAATGAGATAATATTGACTAGAACAGCTGCACTAATAGATAGAGTAGATGAAATTTCGAAGGATTGGATTGTCCAATTTGTACAAGATGAATTGCTAAAAAATGGGGGTGAACTCGTTGAGTTTCCTCTGAAAGAGCTTATTTATTCCCCTTCTAGTTCTGGCTTTAGAATCAAACCCATTGAGATTGGTGAGAAGAAACCGAGTGTTGAGTACCGCAACTTTACCCATTTAGCAATAAAGTTTAACGATTCACACATCTTTGTCCCTGATAAGCGCCAAGAGAAAGTCTTTTCAGAAGATTTTGTCTCTAGTTGTCTTCAAGAAGTAAAGTTTTTCTCCCATCATAAACCTATAGAATTGGCTTCTTTTTTAAATGAGAGGGTGGAAAATGTAGAATACTTTATAAAATTTGGAATAAAATTTGAGTGTCTATCCGTATATAAATTGGCACTTGGCCTTCCTAACGGGCATGTTGATCTCTTATCTGTTTATTTTGAAGCGCTTCTAACATTTAATGATGTAGAAAAAAACTTTTGCTTACAAACAATTCCTGTTAAAACTGAAAATAGTGCTGCAAACTATAAAGCATTATGGAGAAAAAATGTTTTCCTACTCGACACAGCATTGGGCTTGGAACCATTTACATATAAGCCCATTCCTAAGGAGGACTCTTATAAACCCTGTACTGAGTCTATTGATGATTTTAAAGAAAGAATGTCGAAACAGCGGGAAGAGCTAGAGAACACTACATGGGTGAAAGCAGAGAGGGAAAGAATCGAGAAAGAACGGCGTTTACGCCTAGATTGCTCGTCAAGTTTCTCAGGAGTAAAACCTCAACTCACTAGAAGTGGCCATTCTGAAGATGTCTTTAAAGGCTTTGCAAGTGAAGTTGATATTTCACCTATTGAAAATAAGCCAAAGTTGAAAAGAAATGGGGGAGATTATTTCACAAAAGTGCAACAAGATGCTAGTCTCACTTCTTTTGGCAAAAATCGCAAAAGCAGTAAATCATCGCCTTCTAGATCCTCTTCGAAATTGCCTTCTGGATCTTCTTCGAATTCGTCTTCCAGAACTCCCTCAAAAGGACCTTCAAGTCGAAGGTCAAGTATTAATCATGAGCAGGATGATAACCTTAGAAAAAAAAGCTTCGTTCTGAATTTTTTAACCTCGATTGGAAACTATTTTTTTCCTACTGCTCCACAAGACCTCTAAAGTATCCCCAAAGAATGAGGTGAAAATTGGATAAAAGCGGGTTGGAGAATGGATGAAATCAAGAGCTGAAAGGGCTGTTCCCCCACCAAAAATCCGGCCATTGATATGAGTGTAAAGATGATCAACAAGGTTCTCTTTTAGAAAAGAGTTTAGAAGGGTCGATCCACCTTCAATCATAGCTTGTACTACACCACGATCCCCAAGCTCTTTAAGAAGTAACTGTAGGTTATTCTGTTTAAAATGGATATCAAACGTTGTATCGGTAATTCTCCCTCTTCGATCGACTACAACTCTTAAGGGTTGTTTATAGGGGAGGGGAGGGTGACGAACATTCAATTGAGGATGATCTGCAAGATAGGTTCCAGAGCCAATGATGACCGCTTGTGAAGCAGCACGTAAGGCATGCACCTGAATACGGGCACTTTCTGATGTGATCCATTTGGAAGCGCCCAAACTATCGGTTAATTTTCCATCCATTGACATCCCAATTTTAGCTATCACAAAAGGGAGACCTGTTTTCCTGTGGTGTAAGTAGGGGAGAAGCTCTGAAGTTATTTCTTTTTCTAAAACCCCTACGACTGTTTCAACACCCCCTTTCTGTAAAGCTAAGAGACCATTTCCAGCCACCTTATGATCAGGGTCAGCAATTCCGATCACTACTTTTGAAACTCCTGCAGCTAAAATGGCGTCTGTGCAGGGAGGGGTTTTCCCAAAATGGGAACAGGGTTCTAACGTAACAAAAAGAGTTGCCCCTTTGGCATTATCTTTTGCCTGTTTTAGAGCGACAATTTCAGCATGATCATTACCAGGGGCTTGTGTGAACCCAATGCCTACAACCTTGTCTTTTTTCACTATGATTGCGCCAACCCAAGGGTTAGGAGGGGAAAGGAGACGAGCTTTTTTCCCTAGCTCAATCGCTTTTTTCATCCAAACCTCTAGATTTGGATCGCTAATGGTGGTAGGATCAGATGAGATTCTTTTTCCTGTCATGCACTTCCCTTTTTTATTTATCTGCCCTTTGATCGCTTTGTCGTCCCCCTTTTATGAGGGAGAGGCTGTCATCGATTATCTCAAGTACAATTTTGAGACAAATTATGCCCCAAAGATTCTTAAGAAAGAAGTTTGTGGTTGGAATTTAGATGTAGAGATTGAAAAATTGCGGATGGCTCTCCGTTCGAAAAATGTAAAAGTGTGGAGAAGGGCTCTTAAAGAGTTTTTTGATGCAACGCAAGATGCCCACGTACAGATCCATTTCCAATCTTCGGCATTGTCTTATTTGCCTTTTGAGATTAGGGAGGCCGAAGGGCGCTATTTTGTTGTCTATGTTGATACTGACATTGTTTTCGATGATTCTATAAAGGTTGGAGATGAGGTTCTATTCTGGAATGGAGAGGCGATCCATCAGGTTGTAAATAAGTATTTAGCGGACGAATTTGCACGGTGTTCCTGTGATAGAAGCTGGTTTGAACTGGCCCTTCTCTACTTTACCTTAAGGCAAGGTGAATTTGGAATGGAACAAGAGTTGGGTGAGGTTTATGTCCAGTTTTTGAGAGAAGGAGAAGTGAGAGGAGAGATTTTTTCATGGATCACTTTACCTGAACTTTTTCCTAGTCATTTAGCCCCAAAAAGGGTGCAAATGAGGTCAGATGCCAATAAGTTTAGAACAACCTTGTCACCTATTCAGCAGCTGTTAGCTGTGGACGTTACAATCCCTTTTTGGGATACAGCTTTTCAAGAGAAAATCAAAAAAGAGAAGAAAATGCACCCCTTTAGGTTGGGGAACAAACAAAGTTATCTTCCACCTCTTGGACCCATCCTTTGGAAAGCAGGAGAAAGAGAGCCCTATGAGGCCTACCTTTTTGAAACGAACCTTGGGGATAAAATTGGTTATGTACGTATTCCACACTTTCGATCAACTCGGACTACCGATTTTTTTGCTCTTGGAAGGTCGATTAGGAAAATAAAAGATGGAGGTGCAACTCTTATAGTGATCGATTTGATGCATAATCCGGGAGGTTACATGCTCAATATGTATGCTGTTGCCTCGCTATTCATCGATGAGCCAATTGAGGCGTTATGGCAAGCCGAAGTTTTATCTAGTGAGCAGATTAATTTAGCATTAAATGTGAAGGGAGAGCTGACTCGGTATAAAGGGATCGAATTAGAATTTGAAGGGAAAAAATCTTATGATGGTTATCCTGTGGATGACCAATTCCTAGAATCGATCCGAAGATATTCCGATTTTGTCCTTCAAGAGGCATCCTATGAAAAGCCTATCACTGAAAGCTACCCCTTTCTTGGAATAGAAAAGGTTCAACCTCACCCAAAAATCAGATTCAGCGGCCCTCTCCTCTTGCTTGCCGATGCTCTAGATTTTTCATGTGCAGAGTTGTTCTTAGCCCTATTAAAAGATGCTGGGCGGGCCCGTATTCTGGGAGCAAAAACTGTAGGGGCAGGTGGTGGAGTTTCTCCGCCCATTACATTTCCTAACCGTCTAGGTATTGGGGATTTTCAATTGACTACTAGCATTGTCACGCGACCTAATGGACAAATCATTGAGGGGCGTGGAGTAGAACCCGATGTCTTTTATAAGCTATCTGCAGACGACTTCATGCATAATTTTAAGCCTTATAAAGAGAAGATATTAGAAGAGATCGACAAGATGCTCTCGTTTGATAAAATGCTGGATAAAATGGAAGAAATGATGCGCTCGTCAGGGGTCGAACCTGAAACCTTTGGCTCCGGAGGCCAACGCTCTATCCATTGAGCTACGAACGCACGAAAGTCCAAAAGTCTAACACAAAAAGACCTGATCCAACAACAAGAGAACAAGAAGAACAGTGACTCCACTTGAACAGCAAATATTAAAGCATTTAAAAAAATAACAGGATGAGCAGGCATACGCATCAACCTAAGCCTAGAGGTAGATGCTAAGCTAATTAGCATAAATAGATGGAATAAAAAAAGAGTAGGATATCAGAGTCAATTATTCTAGAAGGGGCAATTCAAAATCCTCTCTCTGTGAGCTCTGTGGTAAAAAATAAAAAAAAGATCACCACAGAGCTCACAGAGAGCACAGAGAGTCATCTTGGGCCTTTCTTCGAAGATTTAAGCCGTTTTTGACTAAATTGATTTCTAAATGTTTCTTTGTAAGTAATTTGCTTTTAACAGATTGTTGAGAAATTGTTGTTCCTTAAGTTGATGCGTATGCCTGCTCATCCTGTTATTTTTCTTTGCGAATAACTTATTCTCCGCAAAAGGGTGTGCCGCCTAGTGCTTTTATCAGAGCTACTGAAGCTGCAAAAGCATTTCCTTTCAGTTGAATAGCCCGCTTTTTAACATCGAGTTCTGTCCTTTCTGCATCCGCAACTTGTAAATAGTTGATAAGCCCTCCATCAAATTGTTGACGGGCAAGATAAGCTGTTGTTGAAGCGTGCTGAGAGGCATATTCCTGTACTTGGAATTGTTCCCGTCTGTAATGGATGTCAGAAAGGGCATCTTCCACCTCTCGGAAAGCCGTGTAGACCATTTTTTGGTAAACAGCCTTTTCTCTGCGGAATCGCGCAAGGGTAGCTACTTTTTCATTGCAGAGACGTCCTCCATCAAAAATTTGTTGGATGGCGCTAAAGGCAAAAGCCCAATATCTGCTTTCCCAGGTGAACCAGTTAGAGAGGAGGGGGCTGATTGTACCCAGTGCGGATGTAAAAGAGATAGAAGGGAAAAAATTGGCATTTGCGACCCCTACTTCATAGAAAAAGGCCCGTATTTTTCTGTACTGCTCATTGAGGTCTGGTCTTCTGAGCAGAAGCTCGGATGGAAGCTCTGGTAATACATTGACAAGGCGTTCGGGAAGTTTGCCAGGAGGAATGCAGAAAGTAGAGGCTTGTTGTCCCATCAGAACAGCTAGCTCATTTTCAGATAATCTCCTTTGTCTCACTGCGTTGAGCAGTTCCCCTTCAGCTATCATCACTTCAAGTTTTGCCCTCTCAAGATCAACTTCTGGATCAAGACCGCCTGCAACTCGTTTTTTGTTGATATCGACATAAACCGATCGGACATCGACGACACTTTTGAGATAGCCAATCTCTTCGTCCAATGTTCTTAAAGAAAAGTAGACCCTTGCAACTTCTGTAGTCAAAATATTAACCACCGAGAGGTAGCCAAATTCTGTGGAGATCAAACGTTCTTGAGCTGCTTTATCGGCGTAGCAATATTTTCCCCAAAAATCGAATTCATACGATAGGTTAAAGGGAAAATCATAACTTTCTTGGATGACACGGGTGAGGCCAAGATTTGGGATATCGTTCCCTGTTACCTGATTAGGGTTAAATAAAAGCCCTTCTTTGTTCCAAGAGGGGGTTAAATTGACTTTCGGGAGGCGACTGGAAAAGGCAACTCCCTCTAAGGCCCTAGCTTCCTGTATCCTTTCGCACGCAATCCAGAGGTCAGGATTTTGCTCGAGAGCTTGTTCCATCAAGTCGTTAAGATAGGGGTCGTGAAATTGGGTCCACCAGCTCTCAGTCAAATACTGATCAATGGTTGGATCGCCCCCTTTCCAGCATTCATCGATTTGTAGAGGGGGGAGCATCGATTCTTGCGGCAGCATGCACCCGGAAAGGAGTGCAACAGCGGTCAACCATCTTTTCATAGGTTAAGCCCCACATGCTCTTCTGCTTCAATAAATAGGTCAACCTGTTGACCTACGTAAAGACGGAAGTCTTTTGGTGGGTCAAAACGGTAAATGACCTGCAACACACGTGTGTCGACCCTCTCGTCGCTCATCCCTGTGAGCGATTTTTTTGGTAGGACGTAGGGTTCTATTCTCACGAACTGTAAGGTTAAAGGGCGGTCTGGATTGCTTTTAGGGTAAGCGCGTGCCATAGCGCCATGGATCACCTGATGAGCATTTTGTTCGTCAATATCGGCACGGATTTGAAGTTCGGTCAGATCTCCCAGAAGGATAGGAGGCTGGGAACCATTTAAAGAGAGATATTCTCCCTCTCTAAGATTATTTTGAATAATGGTACCACTTTTTGGTGCTTTGACTGTCATCCTATCGATCATGTTTAGCTGATGCATGAGGCTCATTTCGGCAAGCAACACCTCTTTTTCGGCCACTAGCACATCGTTTTCTTTTGTTTTAAGCATGTCGACGCTAATCGCCCGGGTGTCATTAATAGAGGCAAGACGATCGTACTGATCTTTCAATCTTGCAAGCTTTGCTTTAGCTACATGAAGATGAGCTTCTTCTACAGCAACTTCTGAAGCAAGTTCACGGGTGTCTAAGCGGAAAAGGGGGTCGCCTTTCTGAACTGTTTGCCAAACTTTAACAAAGATCTTTTCAACTAATCCATCCGTTGGCGCACCGACTGCGACGTTGTCATGAACACCTTCGACAATTCCTGTTGCGGCGACTGCATGCGCATAGGGGTTGGAAGCAGGGAGGGCAACAGTTGGCATGTCTGGAATAGGTGCCTGAGACCGTCTAATTAAAAAGAGGGCTGAAATGAGTCCCAAAATGGCTAGGATAAAAGGGATGCTCCGTTTAAACATGATGTTTTCCTCCTGTTGTAATCTGCCCGTCTTCTAATTCTACAATCCGATCGGCATATCGAAAAATTCTGTTGTCGTGGGTGACAATGACCACAGTTCTGTCATTAGTTTTTGCTTGCGCACTGATCATTTCCATCACCTTTATTCCCGTTTCACCATCTAAAGCTGAAGTCGGTTCATCGCAAATGATTAACCGAGGGTCGTGGATCAAAGCTCGTGCAATCGCCACTCTCTGTTGCTGTCCGCCAGACAGCTTTTTTGGGTAGCTATTCACTTTTGACCCGAGGCCAACAGATTCAAGCCCTTCTTTAGCTTTAGCAAGCGCTTTTCCTGATTTCCAACCCTGTAGTAAGAGAGGAATTGTAACATTTTCAGCGCACGTTAAAGTCGGTATGAGATGAAATTGTTGGAAGATGAAACCGATGTTTTGTCGTCTAAAGTCGGTTATTTCATTGTTAGACAGGTTGTCAAGACACTGGCCCATGACCGAAATGGACCCTTCATCACAACGCAGTGTTCCTGCAATGACACTCAATAAGGAAGTTTTTCCACTGCCCGATGGGCCAACGATCATGACAAGTTCGCCAAACTTGGCATGAAAATCGACACCTCTCAATGCGTAGGTGGGTTCCCCCCCTTGCATGAAGGTTTTTTTTACCTGCTGGACCGATACGGAATGATCATGAGAAACCGGAGCTGGTATAAATGAGAGCTTAGTTTCTTTTTTCTTGAAAAAGTGAAAGTGTTTTTTAACCACGGAACACCTCTGCAGGGTCGATCGAACGGATCTTACGTATCCCTAAAAGTGCTGAAAAACAGCAGATCATCAGGATGGCTCCAAACGAAATGAACAGAATCTGGGGGGCAAAGTAGAAAGGCATGTCCCCACCAGAAAGGGCAAAATTTCCCATGATGGTGGTGAGGCCGACTCCTATCCCATATCCTATCGTTCCAACCATCAACGCCTGTAAAATTAACATTTTAAATAGAACGCGGTTGGAGGCCCCCATCGCTTTCAAAGCACCAAGATGGGGGAGATTTTCTAGAATGAATGCGTAGAAAGTTTGACCTGAAACGGCAATGCCGACAATGAATCCAAGAAGAATGGTCGTCCCAAAAGAAATAGGAATACCGGTATTTTTAAATAACCAATTGATGGTGCTAGTTGCGAACTCATCAGACGTGTAGGCTTTCAGTTCGGTCTGTCTTTCTATGGTACGAGCAAGTTCCTGAGGAGTGATCCCTTCTTGCGGTTTAACGAGGATAAAACTAAGGTTTTTACGTCTCTTAGGGGCCATTTCGACGGCACGGTCAAAAGTGGTGTAGATGAAGGGATAGCCAAAAAATGATCGCTCGACTTTACAGATACCAACGATTCTTGCTTCGTGGTCATTGATCTCAAAAGTATCTCCAAGTCCAATGGGTTTTGCTCGTCCTTCGCTAAATCTTTTTTGGGCTAATTCGTCGATGATGACGCTATTGGCCTGCCATAAGCCCTCGATGTTGCCAGCTATCATCCGGCTTGGAGCGCCAATCAAAGTTGAAGCATCAAGCCCCATCAATTGGATTGGCTTAAAAACACCTGTACTCAGTTTAGCTTGCAGGAGAGAAAAATAGAGAGGAACGGCCCATTTGACCCCTTTAACCGATCTGACTCGGCTCAAGTCGATGGTCCGCATCGGCTGGACTTCATTGACCTGCTCGACAAGAGGATCAACGACCCAGACATCAGCTTTCGTGTTTCGGATCGTGGCAGTCGACCAGCGGAGAAGCCCCAAAAAAATCGATCCTTGCTGGGTAATCAAAAGGGCGGAAAAAGTTAGGGCGGATATTAAGAGGAGGTACTTCCCCTTATCACCCATCAACATCTTAATAGCTACTCGTAACATCGTACTAAATATGATAAACTTCAGGCCGATTATTATAGAATGGTTATCTCCTCAGGAGTTTGGATGGAAAATATTTTAGCTCTTTTACTTCGAAAGGTTCTCCATTTTTTCCTTTCGCGCCGCTATGAAGTAGAGGTAAGGGGAATGGAAAAGATAGAGGGCAACGGCCTGCTGCTTCTTGCAAACCATGTTTCGGCTCTCGATGCAGCTATTTTTCAGGTCTTTACCTGGAAACGTTTCCACGCACGCCCTTTTGCCACATCTAGGTTCACAAGCGTTTCTTTTCTAAAGCCAATGTTCAAGTTGATAAGGGCTATTACAGTGCCTGACTGCACAGTGGCAAAAAATAGTGTGAAAGTCCTTCAGCTTGAAAAGTCTTATAAAGAAGTTCTGGAGGGGCTGAAAAATGGGGATAATATCCTATTTTATCCGGCCGGACACCTCAAGATTTCAGGAGTAGAAAAATTGGGTGGGCAATCGGGCTTGCACACCCTTTTATCACGAAATCCTAACATTCGTTTAGCTCTCGTTAGGACGACAGGACTGTGGGGAAGCCGTTTTTCACCTGCGCCTCATGGGATGACGCCTGATTTAAAAAAAGAGGTTCTGGATGGGCTTAAGACCTGGTTTAAACACTTTCTTTTTCCTCCTAAACGTAAAGTGACTATAGAGTTAGAGCCTTATACAGCCCCAAACCCTCTTCCTGGGAGGAAAGAACTCAATCAACAATTGGAGAGGTGGTACAACGCACCTCATGGTGAAAGAGGTGAGGCAGTTTGCCCCTCCTTTGCACCGGTCCCCTTTTTCCCCCATGTAGAAGGTGGAGAAATGACCCCTTTGGAAAAAGAGGTCGCAGCAGTGATGGCCAGTATAGCCAGATGCCCTGTTGAACAAATTAACAAAGATACACATCTGTTTTACGATTTAGGGCTCGATTCTTTGGAGGCGACAGAGCTGTTCGACCTGATCGAGCAAAAATATCATCTTTCCCACCTCTATTCTCCCGAGCTGATCACTCCTTATCATATCGCTTTACAAATCGAGGGGAGATGGAGATCTCATCGGTACCAACATGCCGTCGAGAAAGACAAAAAAAGATTAAATAAACTGTCGAGTCAGAATGTTAATTTTAAAGAAGTTAAAACTTATACACTCGGCGATGTTTTACGTGCCTTGAAAAAAAGTGAACTTAAATTTGTTGCCTATGATGAATTTTTGGGGCTCCTTTCACCAAAAGCTTTACTAAAACGGATGGAATTTGGGATTGCCAAAGCGTTATCCGACTCTAGAGTCGAAATTCCCCTGTTATTTCCATACTCTTTTGAACGGGCTGTAGCTACCCTTGCAGTCTACTTTGCTGGGAAAAAGCCACTTATCCTTAACCCAAAGGATTCCAATTTCGATAAAGGAATCATCTATTCTTCAGAACCTGTAGTTAGAGAATGGCATGGTTGGGATATGGGAGAAGCAAGTCACCAGGTTCAAGAGTTTTTTTCAGGCAAAGGGGAGAAACCACAACAAAAAACAGTCCCTACCCAATTTTGTGGAGGACAGATCTTGCCTCCTCTTGCTATTCTGAAAGACCCGAAAGAAGAGGCAGTCTTCGAAGCACTAGTTAGCGGAGTGCCCATCCTTTCGGGGCGCAGCCATTGGATAGACGAAGTTTTAAAATGAAATTTAATCAGCCAAAAGCCTTTGAACAGCATGTTAAACAATATAGTGGCTCTTTCTACCTGATCCTTTCAGAAGAAGATGGATTCCGTGAGTGGGCTGAAAAAGTTGTTCTGGCCACACAAGTTGGTGCAACTATTCAACGGTGGGATCGGTTAACAAGGGAAAAGCTGTCCCTTTTTCTGTCACCTTCCTTGTTTGGAGATCGGGAAGTCTTCATAGCACCATTAGAAGATAACGAAGCCATTCCTCCCTATTTTCCTGCAGGACGAGTGCTGATTCTCTATGGGAAAAGGCTCCTTTCCAACACCAAACTTTTCAAAGAGATCGACGAGAAGGGGGTGATTTTTCAATTGCCTTCGATGAAAACATACGAGAAAGAAAAGCTGTTGATGGAATGGTTAATGGAAGCAGCTTTTAAAGAAAAGAAGGGGATAACACCCGATGTGGCGAAGAAACTCGTCGAGATGCAAGAGGGAAATTTTGGACTTTTGCAGCGAGAGTGGGAAAAGCTTGTCAATTATGTGGGAGATCGAAAAACGATCACAGCTGACGATCTGCAAAAAATAGGGATACGATCACCAAAAGAGGAAGTATTCTCTTTTGTCGACGCCTTGCTTAGAGGTGATGGGGCATTTGCAATTAAAAGATTGGAAGACCTGCTGGCGTTAGAATCGTCTCCGATTGCCCTTTTGAAGTTGATGAGGAATGGTTTTCAAAATCTGATGCAGGTTCATTCATTGATAGCTACTGGTCAACCACCAGAAGCGATCCAAAAAGATTTACCCTTCATGCAAGGGAGGTTATTGGAACAACTCCTGGGTTCCGTTAGAAAGACTAATCTAAAACAAGTGCAGAAGACCTTATGTCTCATTGATCAGCTAGAAACAGAGTACAAAAGCGGCTCTCGAAGCGATGCCGTCTTTTTGGATTATGTCGTCTCAAAAGTAATTGCCTTACGGGCATTTTAAAGATTCCACCTCTTTGAAATTCATCACGAAGTACACGAAGAGACGAAGACACGAAGGTAATTTCCTTAGCAGAAGAAAATTACTTCTTCTTTTTAAGAAAAGAAAGAAAATTCCTCTATCAAAATAGTTACCTTCGTCTCTTCGTGTACTTCGTGATGAATCTTTAAAGAGATGGAACCTTCAGAATCTTCGTGGTGAATTGCTTTAGGAGGGGATGGTGGCTTTTTTGTGCATGTGGAAGATAATTTCACACTCAGGATCGCCCCTTAGCATACATTGAGGTTCAGAAACTGTCACCTCAACCCCATATTGATTTCCCAAGCCTCGCACAATCCCTTTGCCCATAGCGCACATTTTACGTGGAGAATAGTAATGCATCGTTACTTCGTCTGGCCCTGTCCGTTCGCATCTCATGACAGGGGGGACATCAGTACCAGAAATAGCATGGGCCAACAGGTGGTCGGTGAACCCTGTAATGTTCATGACTAAATCTGCAAGGGTCCATTTTGAAGGGATCATCCTTTTGCAAATCCGCCATAATTTTGGAGCAGTATACACCCCAAATTCTTCAAGGAGCTCCTGGTAGGGCCGTCTTACGACTTCTGAAAGACTCTTAATCAGCCCCTCTATTTCGGTTGTCGGGTAGGACGAGAAAAGGCTGTAAACCTTTCCTTTGACACCTACCCGTTCAGAAATTTGATCCCATGTCTCTGGGCCAAAGTTCCTCTGGACATATTCTTGAAACTCACAAAAAACAAAACCTTGCATGTGGTTTCGTTTACATTATTTTTGAATTTTTTGTACAAATTAAAAATATTGTTGGGACGTCGTCGATGGGAGGCACCTCAGAATTCCTCCAATCATGGATATTTTTGGTGGTCACTTTTTCTTCGGGCGTAAAAAGTGAGGAGGCAATCGATAGCATTGATCTTGGCCTTAAAGTCTCTACAACAGTTTGAAAAGTAGCTAAGTTGCGGTAGGGGGCCTCAATAAAATAGTGGGTGATCCCATCCTCAAAAGATAAAAGTGTCTCTCTCAAGTCCCGTTTATCGCGGGGCAAGTAACCATGGAAGCAAAATTTTTGAGCGGGCAAACCAGACAAAAGGAGGGCATAAAAAATAGGGGATGGGGCAGGCAATGCCTTAACTTCGATCCCTTTTGTCTTAAGGTACAGGACAAGTTCAGAGCCAGGGTCGGCAAGGCAGGGGAGTCCCGCATCGCTCATATAACCCCAAGTCTCTCCTTTCAAAATGGGCTCAGCTAAAAAAGGGATATCTTCTTTTTTTGTGTGCTCATCCAAAATCGCATAGGGTGTTCTTTGCGGTCCAAATTTGGAGCCAAACTTTCCAAATAGCTTTAACACTTCTTTTGAGCTTTCTCCAATCACCCCATCTAATGTAGGGATGATCTCGGCAAAATTTCCCATAGTGGGAGTTGTAAAAGGGTGGGGTAGCAAAAATAACATCGTGTTGAAAGAGTATCAGAATCTCAAAAAATTGTGGACGAAAAAAATAGAGTTTTATTTTGAAGTGAACTAATATTAATCATCAATTTTTTTGGTGGTTATATGTCTTCAGTAAGTTCAAGTTTTCAAGCGAAAATTAGTACAATCGCTTCGACGTTGGCTAATGGTCAAAAGAATTTACTCATTAATGAACGGCTTGAAGTCGTACAGAAATGGGGGGTTAAGTGGCGACTCCTCTCCCTTTTGGATTATGTCTATTCTTTTTTTGGCTTGGATGTGTATGCCCCATTGCGGGCCGATCAGGTTGCAAAGCAGCTCTTTCTACTCTGTGAAGAAAATAAGAGAGCTCTTAACAAAACGATTGTTGATCAAGTGTCCGAAAAGATTATTAAATGTCTAAACCAGAAAACAAAGGGGAAGTATAAAGCAGCTCTCTTTGCGACGATTGACAAGATTCAAGCCCTTCTTCCGCCACCTCCTCCTCCTAGTCGTTTAAAGTGGCCCTCCGCCGAGGGGCTTGTTGAATTGGGTGTGACTCCGCAGCAAAAAGAGGTTTTAGACAAAGCACTCAATGAGTGCTTAACTCAAATGGAAAAGATTGGAAAAACGTCCTTTCAGATAATTAAATTCCCTGATCCTTCAAAAACCCGTGTGATTAAGCTTTTTGATGAAGCTGACCTGTTGATCGGAGGTTACGTTATTCCTTCCACTGTTTCAATAAAATCTTTAAACGGAAGACTTGTTGTTTTATTAATGGGGAAGAAAGTCATAGCAGAAGGGGGAGAGAGAAAAGTCAAAGTTGCTTTCGATTTAACAAACGGCACACCTTATGTTAAAAAAAGAATCAGTAACATTATGGAAGAAAAAATTTATCAGTGGATTCAGGAACTACCAAATTCTCGTGGACTTCCAAGAAATACTATTACTAGAACAATAGGCAAAAAGTCACAGATTTTAGAGCCACGCTATACAGAATCTTTAGAACAATGTCTTGGAAGTGAAGGACTTAAAAGTTGGGATGTAAAAAAATCCCTTATTCTCGATCTCCTTTATGGCTTGAAGCATTTTCATTCCATTACGACTTGCTGTTCGCTCCAAATCAATGGAGAAACTTTTTCGTGTGAAAGTGTCCCAAATTATCATGGAGATATCAAAGCGCGTAATGCGCTTTTGCGAAATACAAATGCTCTACCTGAGGCTGTCTGGACAGATTTCGGCATCTCGTCAGAAGTTTTTTCTTTAAATGGAACACCTGGATGTCAAGCTCCAGAGCGTGTTGAGATCAAGGCTAAGTGGGCTTTAGATAACACAGTCTGTCTCTTTAATCGACATTGGGAACCATAACTATAAATTTGGTCAACAAGGAGACGTATGGGGGATGGCACTTGTCATGTTGGTCATTATTGCTAATGACCCCAGTAGACCGTTTCCTTTAATTTGTATCGAAAATGCAATAAAAAAATCTGAAGATTGTGTAGTTAAAGATTTTTATGTCAAAAATTTGACTCAGCAAGTTATAGACGATGAGCTTAGTTTTTATAATTTTAAGATTTTGACTGATCCAGCTTTTTTCGCTGCTGATAGCCTACTAAGAGTAGTGGGGAAAATGTTGAGGGCGAATCCTAAGGAGAGAATCTCTATAGAAGAGGCCATCAACATGGTTGAAGCTGTAAAACTTACCTAATTTCTTTTTGAAAACACAAAAACACTTAATTGTTAAGAAGATGTGATGTAGATTTGACGTTTTAATTCGTGGTTTTATGAGCTTAGTCAATGCAAATCCTTTTAGATTGCCTCAATCCCTAGAGAAACTTAGGGTTCCTAGCTGGGAAAGAAAACGGGTGGAATCTGCTCTTAGCGATTTATTCTTACGCGCGTCACAGTTGGAAAACTTTGGATTAACTGCCCACAGCCCTTTATTTTGGCGAAGTGGATTGAGCCAACTTGTCGAGCTTTTAGATGCTCAGGAGCAAGTTATTGCCAAGTATGTTTTCCCAGTTGTCTTTTTATTTGCTCGAACCCATTCGTCGATCGCAGTGATTATTCCGGAAGACAATATAACAGTTGGCCAAAGTGCAGTTCTAGCTGGATATCGTGTAACCGATGGAAAACCTTATGTTATAAAGACTATCGAACAAGGAGTTGAGTCAGCCATTTACAATCACTTTGGAGCCTTTAAGTGGTCTCCAGGTTACCCATTAGGTTCGGTCATAAATTTTCGAGGATTGCAGCTACTAAAACCTCTTAATGATGGGTCTTTAGCTGCCTTTATGAAAAGCGTCTTACTAGAAGATCTGGCTGTAAAAACACACATTATAAAATCTCTTCTTCGGGGGCTGAAAATGCTCCACTCCCTTACTTTAGATTATTTGGAAGGGGATTATAATGGAGAAATAATTCAGTATAGAGACGTTCCTTTTTACCACGGTCGAGTTGCTCTAAATAGTGTTGACGTTTGGATAGAAAATGGATTTGTAAATGTGGGATGGACAGACTTTTCCAACTCATTACAAGTTCATTCATACCGTGGAAGAGTGGGATACCGACCTCCTGAACTTATTGCTCTCTTGGCAAAAACACTAAATGATGAGAGCTTAGCACCTTCTCTAGCTGAACGATTAGAGTATAACAGACAATTTGCTCGGGCAAATGACTGTTGGGCTATGGGGATACTCATTCTTGAGATCATTGCAAACGACAATGCCCCTTTAAATTGCCTTCGAAACGGTATAGACTGGTCAAAAAAACCCTATGACATCTCTGTTGTAACTTTAACGCAAGAACAACTCGATGCAGAGCTTGAGTCGTTTCCAGTACCGGCAGGGTGTGAAACTCTATTTAACATAGCTAAGCAATTTCTAAGGATAAATCCAGTCGAAAGAATTTCCACAGCTGAAGCATTGGCCTTATTTTCACAATCATTGTCCGCACAAAATACCTTGAATTTTCGAGGTTGAACCTCGAATTTACAAGGTGGTTTAATCAATTTCCCTTGAATAAAGGGGGGCTTTTAACCGTTGTGATACCTCAAGCTACATCATTCCCTTTGTCAGAAAAGATATCTGTAAGTGGTTTAAGGGAAATAGTATAGGAGTCGCCGGTCGCGAACGACTCTCTTCGAATGAGAGAGCCGTGTCCGCGAGGGCAGTTAGATGCACTTGCTGGTGGGGTAGGAAACTTCTTCTTCTTCAATTTTCTCGCTGATGATTTGTTGTGCCCCTTCAAGAAGATACGCTGCGAGACAAGCATCTCCTTCATAATTCATTTCGACTTGCATATGTCCATCTTCATCAACATGCGTACAGCTAATTTGTATAGAGCAAGCGACATTGTTTTTTATGGGGGTAGTTTCCCCTTTTGCAATTTTGAGTCTCATAAGCGGTCCTTTGTTTCTGGTTTGAAAAGGGGGTGGATGTTCCCATCCATTTCCTTTAAAAAGTCGGACATTATCGAAACTGATGATTTTGATCAAATGAGGGATTTGCAATCCCCTTAAATTACTTATCTTTTCCAGGGAGTCAAAATTTCCACCCCTGTGTCAGTTACTAAAATCTGATGCTCCCATTGGGCAGATGGTTTTCCATCGATGGTACGGACGGTCCAGCCATCTTTTTGATCCACAACCCCTTTGATCACACCCACATTTAGCATGGGCTCAATAGTAAAAATCATGCCAGGAACTAAAGGTATAGCAACTTTATTTCTATGGTAGGGAACCTGTGGATTTTCATGAAAACCTACTCCCACACCATGGCCAACATAATCTTCTACAACCGATAGATGGTTCTTTTCTGCTAAGTCTGAAATAACATCGCCAATCTCGCTTAGAAGTATTCCAGGTTTGACAATAGCAACAGCTGCCATGGTCGCTTCATAGCACACCTCTACAACCCTTTTTTTCTCTGGAGATACATTGCCTATCATCACCATTTTGCTGCAGTCACCCCAAAAGCCGTTCAAAATACAGGAATAATCGATATTCACTATATCCCCGTCTTGAAGTGGGCGATTGTCTGGGATGCCATGGCAGATCACCTCATTCAAAGAGGTGCAAATGGCTGCAGGGTAGGGAGGAGTCCCATAACCGATGGTGGCCGATGTGGCATGATTTTTTAATGTCAACTCAAGTGCCAAGTCGTCCAAGGCTTTGGTTGTAACACCAGCTTTTGCCGCGGCGCAGACCTCATCTAAGATTTTAGCAGCCAGATGGCCAGCCTTCCGTATTTCGGTTATCTCATGGGCATCTTTGATGTAGATCTTGTAATTATTCCAATATTTTTTGCGGAGGGCATCGAAAGCAGCATTGCCTGTATTGGGCCAATGGCACTTCTTCCATTTCTTACCACTTCCGCACCAGCAGAGGTCGTTTCTATCAATCATGCAAACATGATATCCTCTTCACCCATGGTTCGTCCAAAAGATTTTCCAAGTCCCTTTCCATCCAGTAAGCCAGAGGTGGTGATCATCGATCAAATCTGGTTTGCTCCTGACGTTGAAACACCCTTCACCTTTCCCGGCTTTAAAGCTATTTTTGGTAGGGAGGCCCCCATTTGCCTAGAATATTGCAGCGGTAATGGGCTTTGGGTTGCTAATCGAGCAGCTTCTCGAACCGATCAGAATTGGATCGGTGTAGAAATGAAGTACAAAAGGATACGGAAGATCTGGGCGAAGATCCAAAATTTAAATATTTCCAATTTGCTTGGGGTATGCGGCGAGGCCGAATCGTGGACCAAAAGGTATGTCCCTGACCATACAATCGACCAGGTGTTTATCAATTTTCCCGACCCTTGGCCTAAAAACAAACATACAAAAAATCGACTCATCGATGGCCCCTTTGTGGCGGAACTTGCCCGTATCCTCAAACCAGGTGGATTTATTACGATTGTGACCGACCACCACCTGTACAGTGAGGCTATTTTAAAGCTGATGATCCATTCAAACCATTTTTCTCCCTTACTGCAAGCCCCTCATCACGCCCCTTTGATGGAAGATTATGGTTCTTCATATTTTGAAGAGATGTGGAGAGAAAGGGGACTTATTATCCGTTATTTACCCTTTGTGCGCCGATGAGTGTACGTGTCGATCTCTCTACATCTGCCTCCCTATTATTTGAAAGGGAGAAGGAAGAGGTGCAAACCTTGCTAAAAGGGAGAAAAGGGATCGTCTATCATCTTGATTGGGGAACCGCCCCTTTTGACCAACCACTTGAACCCTACAGAATCGCCATAGAACAATTCAAAAAAGAGCTTCTCCATTCTGCTGTAAAAGGAGTTTATCTTTACCCTCTTCATAAAAATTATTATGAAGGCCCTTTACAATATCAAGAAGAGCCCCTTTTTGAAGAAGGCGGTTACACAAGAATTGATTTGTTTCGAAGAGATCGGCTCAGTGCCTTTTTAGAGGAGTTCACTTTTCCTGAGGTTCCCCTATTTCTTTCGGTTGAAGGTCCTAAATGGTGGTTGCACCCAACAAAATTCCCCTGGATTCAAAGAAAAAGGGGAGGGGAAAGCGAGGGGCTATTGCTCCCCAATATTGAGACAGATGAGATGCTTAAAAAATTTGAAAGCTTTCAAGATCAAGAGCGTTATCGTTTGTTGACCGAAGAGACACTTGGTTTAGAGTGGGATGGGTTGGAGACATTGTGGTACATCCCAGCCGGAGTGACCAAAATGGGGATGCGGGTGTTAAGGGGCTTTGAAGCCGCCGGCGGTGAGCTTAAGCCATTCTAATTCATCACGAAGAACATGAAGAGACGAAGGTAGCTAGCGCTTTAACAAAAGAAATCTTTTTTCTTTCTTAAAAATAGAAAAAGTTCTTCGATGGTAAGAAAGTTATCTTCGTCTCTTCGTGATGAATCTTCAAAAATATCGTAATGGATGAATCCTTCAAAAACTTCGTAATGAATGTGGCGGCTTGCTAAGATGCCGACATATGGACACATGGACTAAAACACTCGTCGACTATCCTTCTTACGCTAAGTTGAAGGAACTGGCCAAACAGCCTTTCGATCTTACCACTCTCGCAGATCACCCTGATCGGATCGACCAATTCTCTTTTGATGCTGAAGGTTGGACTCTTCTCTTTGGAACACAGCGTGTTACAAAAGAGGTCATGACTGAACTCTACTCATTAGCAGCCGAAGCAGAAGCCCCCGCCAAAATGGAGGCGATGCAACAAGGGGAAATCATCAACAATACTGAACATCGTGCAGTTCTCCATACAGCGATGCGTGCCCTTTCTTCTAATTCAAAGGAAGCCCTTCTAGCCAAAGCTGAAATTGAAAAAATCCGAAAATTTGTAGAGCAAGTTTCAGATTTTAAACATATTGTGACCGTTGCTATTGGTGGTTCTGATTTGGGCCCACGTGCCCTTTACCAGGCTTTAGCCTATCTAACTAAGCCAGGAAAAGATGCCCACTTTATCTCCAATGTCGATCCTGATGATGCTGTTGGGGTATTGAGAAAACTAAACTTATCTAAAACCATTGTCTCGGTCGTATCAAAATCTGGCTCAACTCTCGAAACTGTAACGAATGAGACCATCATTCGAAAGCTTTTTGAGGAACAGGGACTCGATCCAAAAAACCACGTCGTTGCTATTACTCAGAAGGGAAGTCCGATGGATGATCCTTCTCTATATAGAGAATGTTTCTACCTGTTTGATTTCATAGGAGGGCGTTATTCAGCAACAGCGGCCCCTGGAGGATTGCTCCTTTCATTTACGATCGGCATCGAAAACTATTTGGAGATGCTCCGGGGAGCTGAAGCGATGGACAACCATGCAAGGACAGCCGCTCCCGAGAAAAACCTTCCCCTTACACTGGCATTGCTGGGGATTTGGAATCGAAATTTTCTCAATTTACCTACCGTTGCCATGATTCCTTACTCAGAGGCTCTTCTCAGGTTGCCCGCCCATATCCAGCAATTAGATATGGAGTCCAATGGCAAGCATGTTGGTCGAAATGGTCAGCCTGTCAACTTTGAAACGGGACCGATTATCTGGGGTGAACCTGGTACAAATGCCCAACACTCCTTTTTTCAACTCATTCACCAGGGGACAAGTTTCATTCCTTTGGAATTAGTGGCTTTTAGACAGTCGCAGTATCACAAGGATTTTGTGGTGCAGGGAACAAATTCTGAGGCAAAACTTTTTGCCAATGTTCTGGCTCAATCGATTGCGCTGGCAACAGGTGAAAAAAACACCGATTTGAATAAAGAATGTATTGGCAATAGACCTTCCAGTTTACTTGTGGGAGAAAAATTGGATCCTCGGACCATGGGAAGCCTCTTTGCACTTTATGAGCATAAGGTGGACTTTCAAGGATTTATTTGGGGTATTAATTCCTTCGACCAGTGGGGTGTTCAGCTAGGAAAAACCTTAGCTTCACGAGTGCTTGAACGGATGCAGCAAAAAGGGAATCCTTTCCCAGTTGCAGATCGTCTACTGAAGAGGGCAAAATGGCCGTCATGAAACGTAAAAGACTCCCCCCTCCTAAAGAGATCTGTAAGGAATGCCACACCACTCTCAAAGCTGGACAGTTTTATCATACAACACTCAAGGAAGAGGGAAAGGCTTGGTCTCGAGAAGATCGTTGTTCGGCCTGCTTTAAGCCGACTGATTCGATTTCTTGGAAGGGAAAAATCCGAGAAATAGAACAGAAGGAACTTTCTTCTTCGAATGAAAAAATCTTAGAGGAACTTTTCCATACAGATGAACCTCTATGGACCACATTTTTAGCAGAAGTCCTTCTCCGTAAAGGGATTTTGCGTTGGCGTGGGTCAAAATTTGTTGAGGTTGTTATTACAGCTGAACTCATTGAGCTTGAACGGCAAACCCTTCCGCTGAAAGAATTGCCTACATTTCATTTCCGTTTGGAAAAGCTGATTGAACAACGAACTTGAACTTTTCAGAGTTTATCTAACAACCGAAAGGGGTCTTTCCGTTAAAACAGTAGAGGCCTATTTCGGAGATATCGAAAAACTATCCACCTTTTTTAAAGAAAAAGCTCTAACCTCGATTAATGAAGAGGACCTGATCGCCTTCTTTTTAAAAGAGCGGGATATTTCTGCTTCAAGTTCTTTGCGGCGAAGGTTCATGGCCCTTAAGGTGTTTTACCGATTCCTCCATAAGGAGGGATTGATAGATAGGAATTTATTTAAATTTTTAACCTCACCTAAAGTGTGGCAAAAAGTGCCAAAGGCACTCCAAGAAAATGAGATCGATCGACTACTTGCTCAGCCAGATGAGACGCCTATCGGATTAAGAGACCGAGCTATTTTAGAACTTCTTTATGGCGCAGGCTTAAGAGTCAGTGAATTGGTCGGATTGACCCTTTACTCTGTAGATGAGGAAGGGATTCGGGTCATGGGAAAGGGAAGTAAGGAAAGAGTTGTCCCCATTGGAGAAAATGGCTTATTAGCTTTAGACCGTTATTTAGCGACTCGAGAGGGTGGGGGAAGAGGTGATCCTCTCTTTTTAAATAAAAAAGGAAAGCTCATCGACCGGATCGATATCTGGAATGTGATAAAAAAATATTCAAAAATGGCCGGCCTTCAGTCTTCTGTTTCTCCCCATACACTGCGCCACTCCTATGCAACCCATTTGCTAAGCAGGGGTGCCGATATCCGAGTGATCCAGGAATTATTGGGTCATCAGGCTATTGCATCTACCGAGAGATACACCCAAGTTTCGATGAGGGAATTAAAAGAAAAATTTAAACGTTCCCACCCGGCTTTGGGAGGTACGTAAGAGATAAGACACTTCCAATCTTGGCGGTAAACAAGAACGATGCCGCACGGAATGCAAAGGGCCAAACGGCCGCAATAAACCAGCCATGGCCAAAAATGATAAAGGGATTGCCAAAAGCTACTCTCATTATCTTTTCAAAATTTTTCTCGATTGTTTTTTCTAGCAAGCTTCCAGTGAAAAAGCCGCCTAACAATAAAAAAGGGTGACCTTTGAGCAGCCAAAGAATATTTGCAGTGGCCACCATTAGTAAATTTTGAACTGATTTCGGCAGTTCTAACCCTAACCCTTGCCCTGCCTCTTCTGTATTGTACCTTAGAGAGAGGAAACTCCCTATCTTGGCAGCTAATAGGAAAGTAGCGGTATGGACTAGATAGGGTAAAGTCTCTCGTCCTAAACAGCCTGGGACAAAGAGAGTGAAGAGAGCCACCCTCTTAATTTTCTCAAAATTTTCTTGTACTGCCTTATCAAGGACGATTCCTGTAAAATAGCCAGTGATGAACAAAACCGGGTGACCCCTGAGCGCTAAAAGAGCATTAGCCACAATAAACATTACAGCCTCTTCGAGGCGCCATTTTAGGAATGTTTTTACTTCCGAAATGGTCGGTAACGAATTGTAAGCATAAGTGGCCAAAGATCTAGCAGCAGCAATAGTCATTCTGTTATCAGTAATCCTTTAATATTTTAAGACAGTATAACCTTATCCCAAGTTTTTATGCCTCATGATGATTTAGAAAGTCTCAATTTTAGTGAGAAGCTCAACAGCTGCTTTAAGAATAAGGAAAAGCTCCGTCGGGATATTGAAAGCGGGAAAAGCGCCCAAACAATTCTCGGTGTTTCTAACAAAGATATGCACATCCTTCACCAAGCTGCCCGTTCCCTTCTTGAAGGTGGTAAAGTGGAATCTGCAGCTAACGCCTTCTTGTTTTTAGCGACTCTCAACCCTAAAGAAGGGGACTATTGGTTTGGGCTAGGAACTGCTTTGGTTCAACAAGGAGATTTAGAAGGGGCACGCGATGCACTTGAATTAAGTACTCTTTGTGGTGGAGAAAATCCACTTCCTTATTTCCAATTGGCAAAAATTCTTTTTGGCATGGGCGAGAGGGAAGCGACCCTTGAAGCATTGGAATGGACCCTTGAAATGGCCAATCATGATGAAAAGTACAGTGCCATTAAGGAAGAGGCAGAAGCTGCCAAAAAATTGCTCCAAAAACCCAAAAAACGTCCTCCGGGCAAAAGCAAGCACACATAATCTTACTCGAAGCGCTTGGAGTGCGAAGCCCCTACTTCGCTTTCATGAACTGAAAGCTAAAGAGGACTGAAGAGCACTCCAAACGTGTTGCGACCTTTAGCAAGTGTTTGGTAGGGTATTTATTCTTCCTCAACCATATCAAAGTCAATTGGAGGGGAAGGTGTTGCAGCAGCATCACTAGCACCCTTATTAGTCTTTGAGACGCCATGGATCCACTCTGCAGCCTTATAGCCAAAAAAGAGGGCACCGCCATTCTGCACTAGCCAAGGGATGAATAAATTTGCTATCAAAACAGCCAGAAAAAGATTTCTAGAAGCTTGGAATTTTTTGTTGTCGTCAGCCTTTTCGTCTAAATTTACAAAGAGAGAAAGGATTCCCCCTTTTTGATCCCCAAACGGCAAATAGGTCTGTATAAGTCCAATTGGTTTTTGGTAGACCTCTTCTGGTTTGAGTTTGATGGCTCCTAACAACGCTACACCAGAAAAAACAGCTAACTTGTAATTGCTCATCAAGCAATAAAGGGTACCTAAACCGATCAAGATGTGAAAGGCATTGTCATGAATTTTCTTGACTGTTCCTGCATCCTTTAAATCTAACGTCTCTGGGATTTTGATGCCCGGAGGTATCATATCGTAAATAACTTTTACGCCGCGCCTTAAAGTCCATGTGTTATCTGCAGAGCCATCGGCTCCGACGGTTGGTAGGGGTGGAACTGGTGTTCGTGGTGAGCCTACTGGTGATGATGATGATGCCATGTTTTACCTCGTATGGGTTCAGGAAGTTTAAGTTTTAGGATCTTGTTTGATTTCATTTGGTTGGATGGAGAGAATAACCGTTGTGACTCTGTAAGTGAAATAGGCGACGGCACCCATTTGCGCAAAATTTGAACTCCACATCGAAGCCAGTGCAATGGCTGCCATGGTTGTTTCAGGATTTTCAATGAGGACAGAAATTCTCCCAAACTTTTTCCCTTTGAGAGGGAAAAAGGATTGGGCTAGTTGGTCAATGGTCGTCGATAATTGGTCAGGGTATTTTTTCTGATAGGCTGCAAACCCAATTCCCAAGATAAAAGCTCTTGTAGCACCAAAGAAGCAACAAGTCGCAGCAAAAGCAATGAAAAGTTGAGGGGCCCATTTCTCAATTTTATCAAAGGTGTCACCCTCTTTTTTATTTAGTGGAGAGACATCCTCAGTCACAAACACCCAAACATCAGCTCCACGGGGGACTGATGGCTGTTGGGGTGAAGAAGGAACAGTTTTTGAATGGGCACTATTCGCAGGAGTTTGAAACCAATGTAAAACTGCCCCTACTGACGGAAACCAAGCTGAAGACATGTGCACCTCCTGAATGAACCGATTTTAACGATTCTCAGGTATTTGTGAATCACATCTTTTCGATGTTTGCCTTAAGTAATTGATTCACAATAGAAGGGTCTGCTTTTCCTTGTGTTTTCTTCATCACTTGGCCCACTAAAAAGGCAAAAGCCTTGTCCTTCCCTTGCTTGAAGTCGGTGACAGATTGAAGGTTTTGATGAAGCACTTCCTGGATAATGGGAGAGAGCTCATCAGCGCTTCCTACTGTCTGGTAAGCCGCATTCCCTGCAATCAATTCGCTTGGCATGAGACTTGGCTTTGCAACCATTTCGTCGGCAACGCTTTTGGCCATCTTTCCGGTGATCTTTCCCTCGTCGACAAGTTTGACAAGCTCGCCAACGGCCTCTGGTGAGATGCCAGAGCCAACAAGGTCTTTACCATGCTCTTTAAATCGACCTGGGAATTCCACTAAGATCCAGCTACAAAGGCTTTTTGCATTTTTTGAAACGGCCAGGGCTTTATCAAAGTAGTCGGCAAGTCTTTTTTCAGCAGTTAAAAGGAAGGAGTGGTGAAGCGAAATTCCAAGCGTATCTACATACCTTTTTTCCCTTGCGCGGGGCAGTTCTGGCAGCAGTTTCCGCTCTTCTTCGATATATTCTTTGGTCAAGACAATGGGGACTAAGTCTGGTTCAGGAAAGTACCGGTAGTCCTCATTCATCTCCTTTTTACGCATCAAGACTGTTTGCCCTTTTTCGGCATCCCAACGGTAGGTTGAAGGGGTGATTGTTCCCCCTTCTGAGTAAATTTTAGTCTGTCTTTTGATCTCAGCATGGAGGGCTAGAACTAGGAAGCTGAAAGAGTTCATGTTTTTGATCTCGATCTTGTTTCGAAGTGTTGTTTCCCCTTTTTCCCTCAGTGAAATATTGGCGTCTATCCGAAGCGATCCCTCTTCCATATTGCAGTCAGATACATCCAGATACTGAAGGATGGCTTTGATGCTCATCGCATAGGCTGCCGCCTCTTCTGGTGTGTGGATGCAGGGGTCGGAAACAATTTCGATGAGAGGAACGCCTGCACGGTTGTAATCGACACCAGCAAAAGAAGAAAAGTGTTTCAACATACCGGCATCGTCTTCTAAGTGGGCACTCCGGACGGAAAACGTTTGTTCCACTCCATCCACTTCGGCTGTCACTTTCCCACCCTTGATGATCGGATGGGTGAACTGGGTGATCTGAAAACCGCGAGGACTATCTGGGTAGAAGTAGGACTTTCTATCAAAGCGGCTGTAAGTTTGTACCTCTGCGTCGATGGCAAGACCCAGCTGAACAGCTTTTCGAATAGCTGCCTTATTTAAAACAGGCAATGCGCCTGGCTGACCTGTACAGACAACACCGATATTGGTATTCGGCTCATCACCAAAGAGGTTCTTAGCACGAGAAAAGAGTTTGGAAAGGGTGTTGAGCTCGACGTGGATCTCAAGTCCGATAACTGTTTCAAATTCAGGCATTATAGGGGTCTCTAGAGGTAAAAAACGAAACTTTTTCAAGAGCTGCAGAAGCCCGTAGTAGGGTACTGTCTTGTCCAAAAGGGGCGGTGAGTTGTAACCCCATTGGCTTTCCTTGTGATGTCATAGAAGTTGGCAAGCTGATAGCTGGCAAACCACCCAAGTTTACTCCAATGGTATAAAGGTCTTCCAGATACATCTGGATAGGGTCCTGGACTGCTCCAATTTTGAAGGCGCTAAAAGGGGAGGTTGGTGTTGCAATGAAATCGCAGCTTGAGAAAGCCTTGGCGTACATTTGCAAGATGCGTGTTCTGACTTTTTGCGCTTTTTGGTAATAGGCCTCTTGAAAACCTGACGATAGGACAAATGTCCCTAAAAGAATCCGCCGTTTGACCTCATCCCCAAAGCCTTCTTCTCTTGATAAGGTGTAAACCTGTTTCAAATCTTTGGCATTTTTGGAGCGGTGACCAAAGCGGACCCCATCATAACGGGCCAAATTGGTTGAAGCTTCCGCAGTAGCTAAAATGTAATAAACTGGCAGGGCATACTTCAGAAGGTCAAGATCGATATCGACCTTTTTTGCCCCTTGAGCTACGAGGAGATCGATGCTCTTTTGGAAAAGAGCTTTGGCTTCAGGGTTAAGGTTTTCAAGGAAACGGCTTGGCACCCCAATTTTTAAACCATTCAATGAGAGGGGAGCTTGTAAAAAAGAATCACCTTTCACTGGAAGGGAAGTGGAGTCGTGTTCGCAAGGGCCTGATATCACCTCCATTGCTAATTGGAGATCTTCAACCGAGCGGGCAAAAGTGCCGATCGTATCAAGACTTGAACCATAAGCAATCAAACCATAGCGAGAGACCTTTCCATAGGTTGGTTTAAGGCCCAAAATACCACAAAAAGAGGCAGGTTGCCTGACTGATCCACCTGTGTCACTTCCTAAGGCCAATGGAACCATTCTAGCTGCTACTGCCGCTGCAGAACCGCCGGAAGAACCTCCAGGAACCGCTTCGAGATCCCATGGGTTTCGAGTCAGTTGATACCCAGAATTTTCTGTGGAAGAGCCCATTCCAAACTCGTCCAGGTTGGTTTTCCCCACAAAGATAGCGCCTGCCTCTTCCAATCTTTTGCAGGCTGTTGCAGCAAAAGGGGCAATATATCCTTTTAAAATTTTGGAACCGGCAGTTGAGGGTTCCCCTTTCACATGGATATTGTCTTTTACAGCTATGGGAACACCGGCTAAAGGGCCCACCTCTTCTCCATTGGCCAACTTTTTATCCAGCACATCTGCCTGCTCGTAGGCTAGCTTTTTAGACAGGGAAAGAAACGCACCGATCTCTTTATCTAGTTTTTCAATTTGGGCAAAATGGGCGTCGACGATCTCTTTGGCTGTGGCTTTTTTTTCTTTAAACACGTTGTGGAGCTCTTTTGCCCCCATTTCGTGGAGATTCTTCATTCTTGTCCTCCCATAAAGCTGGGGACTTTGACCATACCACCCACTTGATCGGGTGCTAAAGCTAAGAAAGTTGCTCGGTCTAATAGTTCATTATCGGTTTTTTGATTGTCGGGACGTACGACGTTCACAAGGTTACTTGCAACATGGTAGGTAGGGTCGACTCCATCAGTGTCTACCTCGGCTAAGGTGTCGACAAATTTGAGGATTTTCTCGAGAGATGTTTTGATTTTCCCCACCTCATCGGGGGTCAAATCGATCCTAGCCAACATCGAAAGGGTTTGAACAGTTTCATTATCTATATTTGACAAAGGGACTCCGAAGTTAACTTGGTAGACATGAAAAGATATTTAGGAAATAAATATACCCTATGGAAACTGTCATTGTCCATCTTAACAACAATCTTCGGATCCGAGATAACCCAGCCCTATTTCAGGCCCGACAAAAAACAAATTCAATTATTCCTGTTTTCATCTTACCTCCGAATTTAGGGGGCGCAAGCAAGGCCTGGCTTTATCACTCCCTAAAAGTGTTTGCAGAGTCGCTTAAGTCTATTGGCCTCAATCTTATTTTGAAACTTGGAGACCCAGCAAAAGTTTTAGCAGAGCTAAAAAAAGAGGGTGGGGCTCATGAGGTTTTTACCAATGAACCCAATCTTCTATATGAATTAGGGAGCATTCGGAATCTTCAAGGAAAGCCCTACCAAGTTTTCACCCCATTTTGGAAAACCGTTCAACATCTTCCCATCGAAAAGCCCATCGGAACACCTGCTGTTGGGGGGCATACCCCTAAAGTCAGTTCGCTTCACTTAGATGATCTTGACCTCCTTCCTTCGATCCCCTGGGATAGAGGTTTTTGGAAAAAGTGGGAGCCAGGTGAAGAGGGGGCGTGGAAACGGGTCAAAGCTTTTTTAAAAGGGCCCATCGAACACTACAGTCATAACAGAGATTATCCCTTTTTAGACGATGGAGTTTCCCACCTTTCACCCCATCTCCATTTTGGAGAAATTTCTGTACGAGAACTCGTTCAGAAAGTACAGGCTTATCCTGTTTTCACGAGACAGATTATTTGGAGAGAGTTTGCCCATCACCTCCTTTTCCACTTTCCCCACACTGTCGATCAACCGTTAAGGGAAGAATTCAAAAAATTCCCCTGGGCATACAATAAGAAATTCTTCAAAGCCTGGCAACGGGGCAAGACAGGTTATCCCATTGTTGATGCAGGGATGCGAGAATTGTGGCAAACAGGGTGGATGCATAACCGTGTTCGGATGATTGTCGGCTCTTTTTTGGTAAAAGATCTTCTTCTCGATTGGCAAGAGGGTGCCAACTGGTTCTGGGACACCCTTGTAGATGCAGATTTAGCCAATAACACCTTTGGGTGGCAGTGGATAGCAGGTTGTGGAGCCGATGCAGCACCCTATTTTCGAATCTTTAACCCGACACTTCAGGGCCAGAAATTCGATCCAGACGGCCTCTACGTTAAGCACTACTGCCCGGAGCTGTCCGCACTTCCACCTAAGTTGATCCATACACCATGGCTATCATCCACGTCATTAAGCTATCCAAAGCCGATTGTCGACCATTCTGTGGCAAAAGAAAAAGCCCTCGCCGCCTTCCAATCCCTCAAATAGACACCTAAGGACCCATTCTCCATTCTGGAGATATTTTCCTGAGAAATATCGACAAGATCCGCTAAAGCTTTTTGAGAAAGATCTTCTCGAAAACGGGCCCCTCTTAAAGCAAGGCCAGCTTTCGTGTGTTTTGCAATACGATCTTTAGCAAGTTTTTCCCATGGTTTAGTTTCTTTCCAAGAAGTGTGTTGAGGGGAAGCATCCTCCAACTGATGGAGAAAATGACTTATACTTTCCAGAGTCGCTTTGTCGTTCGGAAGATGACGGAGAACTTGCTTGCTACCAGGTACTTGAATAGTGATTTGGATATAATCTTGAACGCGATCTTCCATTGCTTGCCCATTCTTTATCTCATAGGTAGCAAATGTTTTGACATATGTCAAATTAAACAGCAACTTCAGCAAAAGTTAGACCTTGAGCAAATCCCACATGGCGCGGAAAGGGGGGCAGGAGATGAGGAGTTCGTCCTTCGTCCCCTCGGCGATCTTTTTGCCACGGTCGATGAAGATGATCTTGTCGGCATCCTCGATTGTGGAAAGACGGTGGGCGATGACGATTTGAGTCATAGAGCCACGGAGGCTTTTCAGGGCCTTTTGGATCTCGTTTTCGCTGACAGCATCAAGCGCACTTGTCGCTTCATCGAGTATGAGAATAGGCGCGTCCTTAAAGATGGCCCGTGCGATGGCAAGACGTTGTTGCTGGCCGCCAGAAAGGTTTTTACCCCCTTCTGCAAGGAGTGTATTGTATTTATCGGGTAGGGGAGTGATAAATTCTTCTGCATGGGCAAGACGGGCAGCCCTTGAGAGATTTTCCTGTGTAAAAGGCATTCCGAATGAGATGTTTTTCCCGATGGTATCGTAGAAAAGAAACGGTTTTTGAGAGACAAAAGAGATTTTCTCACGAAGAGAGCGCTGAGTATAACTCTTGATGGACCGTCCATCGATTTTGATGTCGCCATGGAGAGGGTCAAATAGTCTAGGAAGGAGCGCTGCTACGGTTGATTTGCCTGCACCAGTCGATCCAACGAGGGCAACCTTTTCTCCCTTTTTAACTGTGAAAGATAGATCGTGGATCACTTTGTGGTCGCCGTAGCCGAACGATACATTTTCAAAGACAATCTCATCTTCAAAGCTATGCAATGGGACTGCATCTGGCTCGTCAATAATCTCTGGAGCAGTATTCAAAATATCCATCATCCGTTCTGCGGCAGCCACACCTTTTTGGATATTCCCATTTTCTTCAGCAAATTTTTTGATCGGCTCATAGAAGACGTAGAGGAAACCACAATAGATCAAAACATCAGAAATGCCTAAATCAAAAAGATAAAGACCTGCAATCAGGGCAAAGCCCATGAAAAACATCCCAATCGTGTGGACAATAGGTCGAGAGGAGACATCGTAGCGTGCTGCGCGCCGCTGTAAATTGACCATCCGCTCATTTTGTTCCCCATATTTTTTGGCGGCAAAATCTTCCATCGAAAACAGTTTGACTGTTTGTATCCCTGACAAAAAATCGATCAGAACGGAGGTGAAGCTCTCTTGGTTTTCTTGCAGTTTTTTCGATAGACGTTTGATGCGGCCGGCGATGAACAGAACGGGAAAAACGATCAGAGGAAAACCGATGAAAATCAACATCGTCAATTTCCACGAAGTGAAAAAACAGAGGAGAAATGTTGAGATAACTGTAAAAGGTGTCTGGATGTAGTTTGAGAGGAAGCTATTGATCGATTCAGCAATCAACGAGGCATCACCTGCGACACGCGAGGCAAGCGACCCCACATGGTGCTTCTGGAAAAAGGAAAGTGGCAACGTTTGGAGGTGGTCAAAGTAGTCAGCTCGCAAGTCGGCACTGACCCTTATAGAGAGAAGTTTGGTGAAAAACCGTTGTAAAAAGAGGGAAAAAGCACGGAAGAGAGCGATAAACCCTAAGAAAATCGCAAACCTCCGATAATCTGTCGAAAAGCCGAAAAAGTCATTGAAAAAGCGGTATCCAGAGGTTAAAAGGTCTTCCCCTTTTTTGTGAGCTAAATAATTTTCGGCCTCTTTTTTTGTGAGAATTTCTTTTCCATCTGCCGCTTCTTGAAAAGTTGCTACTAAGCTCTTTTGTTCAATTTCCCCCCGTTCATTTCCGAAAAAAGTGAAAAGATCGGGACCCTTATTGGTTAATATGCCGACCGACAGCACCTCCAACTGAGAAGATATGGTCATCAATGCCATCGAAAACAATGTGACGATGAATAAGAAATGGTGCCACCTTTTGCGGAATATCAGGGAAAAAAGGGTTTTCATTAAACTCCTTGTCCAATTTTTCGGAACTTCAAATACCGTTCCTCAAGTAACACATCTATAGGAAGGTGACGTAAAGCACCCCACTCTTCGAGGAAAAACGCTTTGACCCCTTTGTAGACAACCTTTGGATCGTGATGGGCTCCACCAAGTGGTTCTTTGATGATTTTGTCGACAATTCCTTGTTCTAAAAGATCGTCTGAGGTCATTTTCAAAGCTTCACAAGCGTCGATTTTTTTGCTCGCATCTTTCCAGAGGATCGAGGCACACCCTTCAGGTGAAATAACGGAGTAGCAAGCATGTTCCAACATCCCAATCACATCGCCTACGCCCATACCAAGAGCACCGCCTGAATAGCCTTCGCCGATGACGACCACAATAATAGGAGTTTTGATCCTGGCCATTTCTCGCAAGTTCATTGCAATGGCCCACCCTTGGCCACGCTCTTCAGCTTCTAGAATGGGGTTGGCCCCTGGTGTGTCTAGAAGGGATAAAACAGGAAGGGAAAATTTTTCAGCTAGTTGCATCAATCGAAGGGCCTTTCTAAACCCTTCTGGGTTGACCATTCCGAAATTATGTTTGATCCGAGTCTCGGTGTCCTTCCCTTTTTCTTGCCCTATGACAACAATCGGCTGGCCTTTGATTTTGGCAAGACCGCCAATCACTGCCTGATCTTCCCCAAAATGGCGATCTCCAGCCAGCTCGATGAACTCTTCAGTTATATTTTTGATGAAGTCGAGCGCCCTTGGCCTTGCTGGATGGCGAGAGATTTGAACCCGTTCCCAAGCGGTGAGGTTTTTATAGACAGAGGCTTTCAATTCTTCAAGTTTTTGCTCCAAACGGATGATCTCTTGATCGAACATCGGGTTTTGATGGCTCTGTTTTTTTAGCCGATCGATCGTTTTCCGATATTCTTCGATCTCTCTTTCATGGGGGAGAATGTCATTCATGGCCTTAGGTCCGCCTTCGCAAAGTCGTGTGTTATTTCAATAGTTGTAGAAAGTGGTCGCGAGGAGATGATGGAATAGAGCTCCTCAACATCACTAGTTTTTAGTCTGATACACCCATCACTGGCCGATTTGCCAAGACTTGAGCAATCTTCGTGCCACCCATTAGGTTCTTTTGTCCAAGGAACACCGTGGATCCCATAGCTTTTGGCAGGGGCACTGCAGTTTTTTATCTCTTTTTCAAAAGGGATCCAACGGGTACCAAAGTGGCGGATCATCTCGACCCTGTCACCTTGAAAGTAACCTTTTGATTCCGGCGAATAGACTGCTATGCGGTCGCCGAGAGAATAGGTTCCTGTTGGAGTAAGGTAGCCTGAAGGACGGGTAATATCTTCCCGACCGATGCAGACTGTGTAATTTTTAAGCCATTCCAGTCGGTCGTTTTGGTCATCGACTACTGCCAGCCAAAGCTGTTTTTGCGTCAGATCGAGTAAAAGATGGAAATGAAAAGGGTAGTCCAAACTGAAAATATTGAAACGGTCCCCCTCCTTTGCTTCGTCCGATCCGAGTGATCGGCTAATAAAATAACGGGAAGTTCGGAAGTGATTGGCGTAGTCGATCACCCAGGCTGATCGCCCTTTTAGCCAGTTGACTTTTGGCTTGTAGGTGAGGGTCTCGATGAAAGGAAATGGGCTGTCGGGAGTGAAAAGTTCCCCGACTCTGTCATAAACAGGGAGAGGTTGAGGTTCTTCTGTTTTAGTGACAGGTTTTGCTTTTACTTCTAAGGTAATAGGGATCGACTTAACCTGTTCAGGAGCAGGAATACTTGTGCTCCAATTATCGAAGAGAAAAAGCATGCCTAGGAAGGCCAGTGTAGTAAAGATAAAAAGCTTCATTGTAGGTACCTATTGTAACTTAAAAATATGAAATTTTTCAGGTTAAATATTTCCTATGTACTTTTGTTCCTTGAAAGAGGCCAATCTCCTCTATACACTTTTAATAGAGAGTAAAGAAAGACTATAAATTTTTCTCTGCGCTTTTGAAAGAGAACTGACTTTGAACCATCTGAATAAAGAGAGAACCTACACAATGAATTTGATTTCTACCCTGCAAGAACGGGGCTTTGTCGAGCAAATAGCAGGCATCGGTCTCGATGAAACACTCAAAAAACAAGCCCATCTCTACTGTGGCTTTGACCCGACAGGTGATAGTCTCCATGCGGGTCATCTGATTCCTCTAATCGGGATGAAATGGTTTCAGCAGGCAGGGCATATACCGATTGCTCTAGTAGGAGGGGCAACGGGGATGATTGGAGATCCGTCGGGCAAATCGCAAGAAAGAAATCTTTTAACTCCTGACCAGATCAAAAAAAATGTTCAAGGTATTCAAAAAAACATCCAGCAAGTTTTGAAGAGCACAGATTTTCTTTTATTGAACAACTACGATTGGATTTCACCCTTTTCATTTATCGACTTTTTGCGCGATGTGGGTAAGAACTTTCGCTTAGGCCCTATGTTGGCAAAAGAGAGCGTTAAAACGAGGCTAAACTCTGAGGAAGGGATGAGTTTTACCGAATTCTCATACCAACTTCTTCAGGCTTACGATTTTTTTCACCTCTACAAAAAGTATGGGGTCAATCTGCAGTTGGGAGGAAGTGATCAATGGGGAAACATCACAGCAGGGATTGATTTAGTCCGAAAAGAGACAGGTGTTGGTGTCTTTGGTCTCACGTTTCCTTTATTAACACGTAGCGATGGGCAGAAATTTGGAAAAACTGAGTCTGGCACGGTTTGGCTTTCCGAAGAAAAATTGCCTGTGTACGAGTTCTACCAATATTTTTTCCGTATGCCCGATACCGATGTCATCCGGTGCCTTCGTCTACTTACACAAATGCCGATGGAACAGATCAGGAAAATTGAAAAGGAGATGAGTCAAGAAGGTTATATTCCGAATACGGCTCAAAAATATTTGGCCGAAGCAGTCACAGAACTTGTGCATGGAAAGGAGGGGGTCAAAACAGCCCTAGCAGCCACAGAAATCGCAAAGCCTGGCTCTAAAACTGAACTTTCTGTTGCCTCTTTAGAATTACTTGAGGGAGAAATCCCATTTTTTGATTTGTCTGCACAAGAGGTCGTTGGTGCAAAACTTATCGATCTTTTAGTCTCGACCAAAGAACTTGCCAGTAAAGGAGAGGGGAGACGATTAATCCAAAATGGTGGTCTCTACCTAAATAACAATCGGGTCGAAAATGAAACCGTCCAAATTGGGCCGAACGATTTGATTGAAGGAAAACTTTTGCTTGTTGCGTTAGGCAAAAAGAAAAAAATGATCGTCCGGCTAAAAAGTGAAAATGGGTGATAAAGTGTCAAAATTCTTCCTAATCAGCTTTTTAGGGTTTTCTGAGGAGCTGAGGCTTTAATTTCACACGAAAGTTTATCTTGAGTGAAATTCGCCGACAGGTACAATGGCTAAAAAGGCTTCGGCCACGGATTTGAAGGAGTTTCCATGTCGGAACAATCAAAAAGAAAAACCATCACGAAGACGCACCTAGTAAATGCGATCTCGTCTGAGCTTGGAATGAGTGCGACTGAAGTTCGCAACGTCGTTCAAGCGTTTCTTGATAAACTTACAGACAGCCTAAATGAAGGCGATCGGATTGAATTCCGCGACTTTGGCGTATTTGAAGTTGTTACACGCAAAGCAAAAATTGGCCGTAACCCACGTAAAGCATCGGTTCCAATTCCAATTCCATCAAGGAATGCTGTGAAATTTACACCAGGGAAAAAGATGAAAGAGCTGATTGAAGAGCAAATAAAGCCTACTTCACAGAAAGCTCATATTCCTCAATATTCTCTGTAAGGTCGGCCAAAAAAAAATATGGCCTATGACGCTATCAAAAAAGCCTTGGGCACCGTCGCCGCTGAAAGAATCCAAGATGGAGCAACAGTCGGTTTAGGTACAGGTACTACCGTCGCCTTTTTTATAGAGGCACTCGGAGAGAGGGTAAGGCACGGGTTAAACATCAAGGGATGTCCCACCTCTCAAAGCAGTTCTAGATTAGCTATCCAATCAAAAATCCCCCTCGTAGCTATCAACAGAGTTGATAAGATCGATATTGCGGTAGATGGAGCTGATCAAGTGAACAAAGACAAGCAGATGATCAAAGGTCGAGGAGCCGCTTTGTTGCGTGAAAAAATCGTTCTCGCGGCTGCACTCGACCGGATGATCTTGATCGATGAAAGCAAGAAAGTGACAAAATTGGGCAACTGTTTGTTGCCTGTTGAAGTAGTGCCAATTGCTGATGCTTGGATTGTAAAGCAAATCGAAAAATTAGGTTTTCACGCAATTGTCAGGCTGAAAGAAAATGGCGTCCCGGTTGTCACTGACAACCAAAACCATATCATTGATATCGAGTTAAAAGGGGTTTTAAATAAGCCTGAAGATCTAGAGAAAGAATTGAAAAAAATACCCGGCATAGTTGAGACAGGCCTTTTCTTCAATTTAGCTAATACTGTATTAGTTGGTCATGAGAAAGGGGTAGATGTTTGGGTTTAGGGGAACTAGTTCAGCTCACATTCGATAAAATCATGCAGACCCATGCTTACACCTTGGTGATTTTGGGTACTCCAGAAAAGAAATTTGCGATCTATTTAGACCCTCAAATGGGTAAAACGATGCAACTTTATCTTACAGAGGGTGTCAGGCCTCGTCCTTTGACCCACGAATTGCTTTCTTCAGTTCTGAAAGGTTTTCAAATTGAGATCAAGCAGGTCGTGATTGTCGATCTTCAAGATACGACCTATTTTGCTAGACTCTTTTTAGAGCAAACGATGAGTAAAGAGATGACCCACATCGTCGAGGTTGACGCAAGACCTTCCGATTGCTTAACTCTAGCCCTTCTTGCCGATGTCCCTGTCTATTGCACCCGCGAAGTTTTAAATAGTGTCATTCCTTTAGAGGAATGAGACCATGCGCTATGCGTTTGTAGCTTAGACTTTAGAGCCTCTTGCAAAAATCCTATGATTCTTTGCTTGCCAAAGGGTTATGCAATTGTTTTTTCCCTTCAGGAAGTACTATACCAGCATCTAGTTGAAATTGCGCATTTCAACTAGATGCTGATATAACTGGCTTTTCCTTAGGCTTAAGTTACAAACGCCTCGCGTGGTGGGTTTAACGAAAAAAAGCTGTAAACCATGTTTGCTTTTTATTGACTTTGAGTGTCTTTAAAAGCTTGTCAGGATCATTTCCAAATATAGAGGCCTTAATCCAGGCATCTATTCTGGCTTTATTTTCTAAGTAGCGATTCCATTTTCCCAAATCGGACTCGTTTTGTTTGATACTTTTTGCCTGTTCATCCATTTGTTCGAAAATATTTTTAAAATTATTCGGAATAACGTTAATTCTTTTCTGGATCGACTTATAATCGAGAAAAGTGAGCCATGCAGCGAGGACTTGACTCTGGTCAGGCAGCTCTATTACTTGAGAGACTGTCTCATTAACTTTTAAAAAACTAACAAGAGTCACTGCTTTCATGAGCTCTTTTAAGGTTGGAGAAGTAGAAGGAAGCTCTTTAATAAGAAGTGAAAAGTCCTTCTCTTCAGCAGCTTTAAAAAATGTATAAAGTTCTTTTAGAAGAGCGGGTAAAACCGTTCCCATTTTTCCCCAGCGATCAGGGGAATCTACTAATGAGTCTAGCCATTGCCGCTGAGCAGAACTTAGATGCGAGTCCACTTGATTGCCATGTTGGCAATAAACTCGATCAAGTTCATATAGTTGGTCATAAATGGGCTGCAATACTGCTCTTCTTGATGATGGGGCCACTAAACGTACAGGTTCATAAGATGGAGGCTCTTCAGCAGTTGCAGAAGGAGGTTCTGATAAATTGGACGTTGCATATAGGGGTGGAGGAGGCTCTTCAGCAGTTGCAGAAGGAGGTTCTCTTAAAGTGGACGTTGCATATTGCTGAGAAGGAGGCTCAGCAGCAGTTGTAGAAGGAGGCTCTCTTAAAGTGGACGTTGCATATTGCTGAGGAGGAGGCTCAGCAGCAGTTGCAGAAGGAGGCTCTCTTAGAGTGGACGTTGCATATTGATGAGGAGGAGGTTCCGTAGGCGGTTGCTGATCTTCAACAAGTGTAAATTCAACACCTCTTCTATTCAAATAATTTATTCGAGCCTGGATTAGACAGATCAACGGGATAAAAGAAAACACTAAGGCGCTAACTTTCAATACTTTTGCAAGAAAGGACTCTCGGATAAATAAGGAAGCTACTTTAGCTAATATAGGAGAAGCGATAATTAAAGCTTTTATACCTAATCGCACCACAGATTGGGGTGCCATATGTAGACGAACAGTTTTTGAACCAACATCTACATAAGTATAATTTTCCGGACCCCAATGGAATAGTCCAGCCTCCAATGTGATCGATTGATCGGGTCTAAAGATCGGAATTTGTGGTGCAATGCGCATTTTGACTCCAAAGAATAAACATTCTTTCAAAAACTTACGCAAATAGCAAGAGATTTATTTTGAGAGCCATTCCCGCTCGAGCCTCCTCGACGATCTTCTGGGATCTTTTCGTCGATTTTACCTCCATTTTTCGAAGTCCGTATACCTTAAAGATATCAGACTTCGAAAAATGGGGTAAACTCGCCCGAAAAGATCCCGAATCGCCTCGAGGATTTCACAGCGGGAATGGCTCTTTGAGGCTTTAAAGCGAAAAGTAACAAAGCGGGGTCAAGTCAGCCCCAGTTCCTTAGTCTGAGTTTGTTTTTGCGGGTTTTAACCTGCAATATCTAGAACTTGTTTTCGGTTATAGAGAGGACTAATGTCTAAGCTACATGACATAAAAAAAGCGGAACTAAAAAGTTCCGCTTACATCTCACAGAGAAGTTTAAAGCTGATGGCCAATTAGGCAGGGCTAACTTCTGCTGCCTCTGGTCCTTTACGGCCGTCTCTTTCAACGTAAGTCACTTTCTGACCTTCGCTTAAGGTTTTGACATTCCCTTCGATGTTGCTGACGTGAACGAATAGTTCTTTGCTGCCATCGTCTGGTGTGATGAAGCCGAAGCCTTTCTGCGCGTTGAAAAACTTAATTTTTCCTGTAGATTTGTTCATTTTGTTCTCTATTTTTGTTAGTAACTTTTTTAATTCCTGATTTTTACCAGAAATCCTGAGGCGAGTATGGAGTAAAAGCTGAATTAGATCCACCTCTTTCGGCACCTCATGTCTTAACCCCATGATTTATCGCCATCTTACCCTCACAAAATAAAAATTTGCAATATGGGAAGTCTCTAGATTTATCGGCATATCACGATTTAGTTATAATGTTTTAACCTGATAAAAAGAGGGGCTTTGAAATGAGCTTAACACCTGTAAACGGGGCTTTGGTCCATCAAGCGAACCAGCAAAATCAACGGGGGGTTGTTAGCTATACTCCTCTGCCAGTTATCTTTGAACAAGCTGCTGAATTATTTCAGGCAAATTTTGGAGGCCTAGCGCAGAATGAACTTTGCGAAAAAGTCTTTGACATAGATGCAAAAATTACTTTAATCACCAGTTCAAGTGATTGGCCCCGGCTCAGCAAGGGAAATCTTACTTTTCCATCTCTAAAGCTCCTAACAATAAAAATGGGAGAAGTCTTCGTCAGTTTTGCAATAAGCCGCTATTCAGCAGGAGAACAAATCTCGGCCACAGGTTGTTGGAAACAAGCAGAAAAATATTTACTCCGTTTTGCAAACGAATCTAGCTTAGATCCTGTCATTAACTATCGGCATTGCTTTGAACTTTCAACACTTTACCTCTACAGACTTCAGCAACATGAGAGGAGCATTGAGGTTTTAAAGGATGAAGATAGACTCGACCTTATTGAAAAGGGTTTGAAATGGACAGATTCTGCTTTGCAAATTTTTGAAGAGCCAGAAGCGCTTCTCCGAAAATATATGTTTCTTAGGCTTAAAGAAAAGATTGAGGGAAAGGCAGCTGTAGCGTTCGCGTCTACCCCATGGTTAAAAAAGTATTTGGGGAGGGAAAAGGAGGATTCAGAGGATTATCTGCTCTACTCCCACGTCTATGGTGGAGAATTGGCTGCTCAAGGGAGGATGGCAGAGGCGAAAGTGTGGTTTGAAAACCTTGTAGAGTCGAAAAATGACCCGGTTACTCATCTATCCCTAGGGAAGCTAGCTAATTCAATGGGGGAAAACCAAGAGGCTTTGAGAGCATTTAAAAAAGCTCATGCTCTTTCTCCTGATAATCTAGAGATCACGCTTTGGCTTGTATCACAAAAAACAAAGAATAATCTTCGTGAATTGGAATCCTTTAAAGAGCACCCTTCTCAGGGTAAGGTTGAGGAACTAGTGGAAGGGGCTAAAGAGTTTTTCAAAGTCTGTGTTGAGGCGAGGGACTTGGATCAGGAGACCTCTAATTTTATCCCCATTAGTCAAGTTGCCGACCACTTTTTTACGACCATGGTACCAGACATTGCTCTCCGTTTAGGGCAGCTTGGAAGATTCGAATATTCTCTTACGCTTTACAAAACATTTTTAGATGCCTTTGACAGGCTTGCGAAAGCTGGAACCATCGCCGAAAAAGAAAGGGTGAAATTACATATAGTCATTGGGATGCTTCACACAAATCTAAATCAGTTTAAGCAGGCTGAAGAACATCTCTTGATCGCTCTTAAAATAGATAACGCCAGACTTATTGCCTATGATATTTTATTAAAAATATACTCTGAAAAAAAGATAAAAACAAAATAGCTGCACTTTGGGATCGGTTTAAGCCCTTATCAAATAACTCCACTGGTCAACTAGAAGAAGCAGAAATAAGTAATACTCTCTTTAATTTTGGGAATGCCTATGGATCTTTTGGAGCAGACTATCTCACTGAAGGTCGGGTTTTCTATGAACGTTCATTAGAACTAGATGAACAAAATAATCTTTCAAAAGTTAGTCTTGCGAGGATCCATGCTTTTAAGGGGGAATTTGCTAAGGCAAAACAGTTACTCATGCCTTACCTAGAGTCTTCAACGAGCTATAGATCTCCTTTCAATGAAGCGCCGCTAATAGAGTATCAAGTCTACTTTACCATTTCGGGGATTATGACCATTTTGGGTGATTTTGATCTTGCAAAAAGGGCCTATTTGAAAGCTGCAAAAACTGGATATTCCAAAGAAATACAGTTGTTATGGGGTTACATCGAAACCCTTAAGGACCCAGTACATAAGGAAAGACTGCCGAATGAAATCATGGTCTCACTCTTGCAGTTTGAATTCCGATTTCGCGTTGGCAGGCTAATCAGTGATAAGGCCATTACTTTTACCAAAGGGCAATTTGTTGGTTATCACGGAACAACAAGCCCCGAAGAGGATTTCCAAAATGGGATACAGCCGAAGAAAGCTGTGACAAGTCAACATGGGGAGAGCGGTTTTTACATTTCTGATACGATCGAAATGGCCCGTTATTTTGCTATGAAAAGGGCTAAAGAAGAGGGTAAGGGTATACCAAGGGTGTTGAAAATTGTCGCTAATAAAGAGTTAACGGGACAAGAAATAGAAAGCAGAGCGATCAAAAGTCGGGCAAAAACCCAATTCGATTTTTTCAGATCAAAGATTGATGGATGGGAGTTCTTTAATCAATATTTTTTTCCTGAACAGTGCGCGAACCCTGATTATTTGACGATAGCTGAGGTAGAGAACGTCGGTTGGACCGATCAAGAATATCAGCAGTTTTTGGGAAGTTGGGAAAGAAAATACAACTAAACTCGGTGACCGATTTAGCAATACTGCCGATAAACCGCCGATAAACCGCTGATAAAATGCCGATAAAATTTTCACCCAACTTCATACTTTCGCCAAAAGTTGAGATAGCGCTTTTATTAGCGCATTTCGGTGGTTCGAAAGAATTGGTTGTCTTTCTTTAATGTAGCGGCTGGCTCAGTAGCAAAACGGGCCTCATCTCCAAGAAGTGTTGGGGTGTGGCGGAAGGTGAAGTTAAGCCTTGCCCCGCTAAAGGGTAAAAAAGAGGGGGCTGTATTGTTATAAAGCTGATAAATAGCATGCCAAACATAGCGGCAAGGCCCTCCAAATACGACAACATCACCTGAATCCATCCGAATGCGATGTCCCAGATTTTGCGGATCTGCAAGAGTGTGTTGAGGTGAGAGTTTCGGTTTATGGTGGTTAACGAGGAAGTCTGCACTATCACCAATATTAAAAGAGACTACAGGGTAATTCTCTTCCCCATCATTTTCTCCATTATCCCGATGCCAAGGAATGTAGCCCTCTTTTGGTGCTGTTTTTAAGGTTTGATAACGTAGCAAAATAACGTGGGTAGCCCTTTTTGGCACAATTGCAGGGTCCAAGCTAGCAGCTTCATTTACTGATCGTTGAAAAAGGTCTGAGACTAGTGCGGGAAAGGTATGAAGAGAATCGAAAATTCTACCTCGATGTTCAGTAGAATTGAGTATTGATTTTCCATTTGAGTCCGTTCTCCAAAAACCTGAATGAGGATCGCTTCCTCGATTTAGAGCAATATTAGCTAACGCTATCTGCTCTTCTTTAGAAAGGGCCCTTTTAATCGTAAGTAAACCGCTTTCATGTCGAATGACATTTCTGTCCTTGAGTTTATCATTGATGGCATCTTTTTCTGATCTTAGAACTGCTGAAATTGAACTGAAGGTTCGCAAATTTTGAGGCAATTTAAAGGCTGTCTGCACAGCCCTTAAATTAACACTTGAAATCAGTGTGCACATGAGCGTCATATGACCTTTTATTTTTGCGCTTGGATGTAGAGTTCGTCCTGTTCGAAGTGGATTTGGCCTGAAGGAGTGATCGGGTTAATCAGGGCATAAGTGTTGGCGAAATCTGTTACGAAGTCATCCCACTTATCCACTGGGACGGTGTCAAGTAGAGCAGAAAAGGCAGAGAGCCAATCGATCAGGTCTCTTTTATTTGCAAAATCATAGCCATGTCTTTCGATTTCAACATTCAATGATTGAAAGCCAGTTTCTGTCAGGAAGACTTTGTACTCATCCACTGTGAATTTGTGCCTCGGGTGTACGTAGTCGGCAAAGTAGCTTTTCCATTTTTCACTTTCTTTCAAAGAATCGGTTACGGCTTGAATTTCAGGGAGAGGCTTACAAGGAATGGTGAAAAATATCCTACCACCAGGCTTCAAAGCAGCGTGCACTCTTTCCAGGATCTCTTTTTGGTCTTTGTGCCAATGGAGTGAGGAAAAAGAAACAATGAGGTCGTAAACATTTTGATCGGTTGATTTTTTAAAATCATCGGCTACAAAAGAGAGGTTTGGGTAAAGCTGTGGCGAATGGTTTTTACTAGCAAAGTCTATCGCGCCAGTTCCTCTCATTTCTATTCCGGTAACGTTTCCGTGTGGGATACGTCCTGCAAGGTTGGATGCGACTCGACCACCACGGCAGCCGATCTCTAAGACCTTTTCATCGCCACGAAAAGGGATTCGATTCAGTGCATCCAAAGCAACGCTTGTTTGTTGCCATGAGTGGTCGTAATAAAATGCAGCTCTTTCGTAAGTTGAAAATGAGTCGATGGCTGACAGGCAAGAAGTTGCTAGAAGGAAATAGCAGACGATTTTCATGTTGAACCTTTATTTTTGTTTGTTGGGACGAATCAAGTAATCCAATGAAAAGGCCCCAGCACCAAAAGCAAGGACGATGAGACTTGCGTAGAGGAAAAGAAATGGGTCTTTGCTAATGAAGACACTCCAGCTTGTTAAAGCTTCTGGGTAGGCAAAGATGTAGGCACCTACCATGGCTCCTGCTAAGACAAGTGCGCTTAGGCGGGAGAGAAACCCCACGACAAGAAATGCCCCTCCAACAAATTCAACTAAAGCTACCGAGAGGGCGGCAATACTTGGCTCTGGTATATTTAAAGAGGCAAAATAATCTGCTGTACCACTTAGATCATTCAACTTAGGCCACCCAGAAAAAACAAACTGGATGCCCCAAATGAGACGGATAGCAAGAAGAAAACCCGACTGTAAGCCAGGTGTCCAGCTAAAAAACCACTCGTAAAGTCTTTTCAATAATTTCATCTTCTTTCCCTATTTTTTCTTTTAGCTTGAGCAAACAAGACACCCGTCTTTATTTTCCAAATTGCACACAAGGGCTTCAGGAGGTGCTGCCGCAGTAGGTTTCTTCATCGTATACTTGCTGTCGACCGTAAACTTGATCGCATCTGCAGCAGATTTTGTCCGCAGATAATACATACCTGTTTTAAGCCCTTTTTTCCACGCATAAAAATGCATAGAGGTGAGTTTGGCAAAGTTTGGACTCTCCACAAACAAATTCAACGACTGAGATTGGCAAATGAAAGCCCCTCGATCTGCTGCCATATCGATCATTGTTTTTTGTTTGATCTCCCAGACAGTTTTGTAGAGCACTTTGAGGTCATCAGGTATTTCATCAATCGATTGAACTGAACCGTTGGAGGCAATCAATTTGTTCTTGATATCTTCACTCCAGATGCCTCTTTCGACCAGATCCTTCAATAAATAGCGGTTAACGACGACAAAATCGCCAGTTAAAACACGTCTTGAGTAGATGTTAGAAGTGAATGGCTCGAAGCACTCATTGTAGCCCAAAATTTGTGACGTGCTGGCTGTTGGCATAGGAGCTAAGAAAAGAGAGTTTCTGACCCCTGTTTTCACGATCTTTTTCCGTAGTGTAGACCAATCCCATCTGTTTGAAGGGGTGACTCCCCACAAATCAAACTGGAATTTCCCTTGCGAGAGGGGAGAGCCTGGGAATGTTTCGTAGTGGCCATGCTCTTCAGCAATTTCTGCTGAAGCCTCTGCTGCGCCAAAATAGAGCGTTTCAAAGATCTCTTGGTTCAACTTTTTGGCCTCTTCAGACTCAAATGGCATGCGTAACATGACAAAGGCGTCAGCCAGACCTTGGATGCCGATACCAATAGGGCGGTGTCTTTTGTTCGAACGCTCGGTCTCCGGAACTGGATAAAAATTGACATCAATGATCCGGTTGAGGTTTCGGGTGACAACTTTGACCACGTCTTTAAGCTTTTGATGGTTGAATTTCCCTTTCTCTACAAAACGGGGGAGGGCAATCGAGGCCAAGTTACAAACGGCAATCTCATCTTTCGAGGTATACTCGATGATTTCAGTACAAAGGTTGCTAGAACGGATTGTCCCTAAGTTTTGCTGGTTCGATTTGGCGTTAGCCGCATCTTTGAAAAGGAGGTAAGGATTGCCTGTTTCAATTTGGGCTTCCAATATTTTGAACCATAACTCTTGGGCCGGTATTGTTTTCTTTGCACGCCCTTCTTTCTCATACTGCAAGTAGAGGGTGCGGAATTTGTCTCCCCAGCAGTCGTAAAGACCAGGCGCTTCATTAGGGCAAAACAGAGACCAGCTCTCGTTGGCTTCGACCCTTTCCATGAATAGATCGGGTATCCAGAGTGCTAAGAATAGATCACGTGCTCGCACCTCTTCTTTCCCTGTGTTTTTCCGGAGGTCTAAGAATTCGAAGACATCGGCATGCCAAGGTTCTAGATAAATTGCAAAGGAGCCTTTTCTTTTTCCACCACCCTGGTCGACATAGCGTGCTGTGTCGTTAAAGACCCGCAACATGGGCACAATACCGTTAGAGGTGCCATTTGTCCCCCTGATATAGGAGCCAGTAGCACGAATGTTAGAGATACTGAGGCCAATTCCACCAGCTGCCTGAGAGATTTTTGCACACTGTTTAAGCGTTTCATAAATCCCTTCAATGCTGTCGTCCTGCATTTGTAAAAGGAAGCAAGATGACATTTGTGGTTTTGGTGTGCCAGAGTTAAAAAGAGTCGGCGTGGCATGTGTAAACCACTTTTCGCTCATCAAATGGTAGGTCTCAATGGCCCGTTCAACATCTTCTTTGTGAATGCCCAAGGCAACTCTCATCAACATGTGTTGTGGTCGCTCTTTTACCTCTCCGTTAAGTCTGAGAAGGTAAGAACGTTCCAACGTCTTGAAACCAAAATAGTCATACGAAAAATCTCTGTCATAAATGATGGTCGAATTGAGCAGATCTTTATGTTGCTGAACAACTTGGTAAACATCATCTGAAATCAGAGGAGATGCTTGTCCAGTTTTAGGGTTCACATAGTGATAGAAATCTTGTATCGTCTCTGAAAATGATTTTTTAGTGTTTTTTTGCAAGTTGGAAACAGCAATACGGGCTGCCAAAATGGCATAATCGGGATGAGTTGTGGTCATCGAAGCTGCAATCTCTGCAGCTAGATTGTCCAACTCTGATGTCGTGATCCCATCGTGAAGACCTTCAATAACTTTTTTGGCTACTTGAAAGGTGTCTACATGGTCATCGAGGCCGTAGCTCAGTTTCTGAATACGGGCGGTGATTTTATCAAATTTTACCGCTTCGCGCCGTCCATCTCTTTTTAAAACGTACATCTAAAAGTCCTCGATCAGAGAAAATACGTTTTCCTCTTTTGACGCCATAACGGATGATTTTTGATATTCAGAAACCCTTCTTTCGAAGAAGTTGGTTTTCCCTTGCAGTGAGATCAATTCCATGAAATCAAAAGGGTTGGCAGCTCCGAAAAGTTTAGGGCAGTGCAAGGCTTGCAATAACCTGTCAGCACAACATTCGATGTATTGACACATCAAGTCGGCATTCATCCCAATGAGGCGAACGGGGAGGGCGTCGCGAACAAATTCTTTTTCGATTTCAACTGCTGATGCAATGACTTCAGTGACCTGTGATACATCCAGCTTGTTAGTGAGTTGGTTGTAGAGCAGGCAGGCAAAGTCGCAGTGCAGCCCTTCATCGCGGGAAATGAGTTCGTTTGCAAAGCAAAGACCTGGCATCAAGCCCCTTTTCTTTAGCCAAAAGATAGAGCAGAAGCTGCCGGAGAAGAAGATCCCTTCGACTGCCGCGAAGGCAATTAAGCGTTCAGCAAAAGAGCCTTTAGAAATCCAACGAAGAGCCCAATTTCCTTTTCTACTGACACAAGGGACATTTTCAAGAGCGTGAAAAAGATAATCTTTTTCTTTAGTTTCTTTGATGTAGGTATCGATGAGAAGGGAATAAGCTTCAGAGTGGATATTCTCGATCATGATCTGAAAGCCGTAAAAACATCGGGCTTCAGGGTACTGAACCTCTCTCATAAAATTGACTGCGAGGTTTTCGTTAACAATCCCATCGCTGGCAGCAAAAAAGGCGAGCACATGCTTAATGAAATACCGTTCATCATCGTTAAGCTTATCTTTCCAGTCGCGCAGGTCGGTCGATAGGTCAATCTCTTCGGCAGTCCAAAAACTTGCTTCCGCCTGCTTGTACATGTTCCAGATTTCTTGGTGTCGGATAGGGAATAGGACAAAGCGGTCTTTGTTCTCTTCTAAGATAGGTTCGGTTCTAGTCATATACACCTGATTTTAAGTTGCTAGCGCTCGGAAACTTTGCTCGTTCCGGGTATTAATTGGCAATGTTGTAGAAAACACCGATTCATACCCCTTTTCGACCAAAAAGTGCAATTGCCATTCATTTTTGTTAAAATCCAGGGATATGCGAATAACCGACGACCCACTGGAAGCCGCTGCTTTTTTGAAGCAGGGCAAAATTGTTATTTTCCCGACAGAAACTGTCTTTGGAATTGGGGCCGATGCCACCAATCCCGAAGCGTGCCGACGGATCTATAAAATCAAAGGGAGGCCTTCCGACAACCCTCTTATTCTTCACACCGGAAGCACCAAAGCGCTTCGGGAGTTCGGCGAAATTTCCGAGTCCGTTTTGGACAGTTTTTCCTCGTTTATTCCAGGGCCGCTCACGCTAATTCTCAAAAAACGGCGATCCGACCTTTTTTCCGCCGGTCTCCCTACCGTTGGGCTCCGTATTCCTGCACATGAAAAAGCCCTTGAAATGTTAAAAGCTCTGCCATTTCCGGTCGCTGCCCCTTCCGCGAATTTATCGGGCAAACCTTCTTTGACAAGGATTGCAGATGTGATCGATATTTTCTCAGAGTCTGTCGACCTGTTGCTCGCTGGAGAAGAGCCAATCCATGGGATCGAATCGACGGTCATCGATCTTTCAAAAGAGACTCCGCTCTATCTTCGTCCGGGTGTTGTCAGTTTTGAGGAGCTTTTGCCACTTCTCCCAACTCTTAGCCGTTGGTCGGGCCGAGAGGCTCACCCCTCACCGGGGATGAAATACCGCCATTATGCGCCGACCGGCAAAGTGATTGTTTATCATAACACATTGGAAATAAATACTATAGAAAATTTCTCTGAAATAGGCTTTGAAGTGACGGGCAAAGGAGCTTTGAGCAAAAAAGTGAGCTCCAACACAGAATATGCACGTGAACTGTATGCATTTTTTACCCTTTCAGATAAAAATGAGGTAGCAAGAGTCTATTGCGAGTTGCCTCAAAAGGGTGCTCTTCAAGAGGCCCTTCTAGAACGACTTATAAAAGCATCTCAATAGATAGGCCCCAATGCGTTTTTTTATTATTGTAGACCAGTTAGCCGATTGGAATTTCACCCTTCAAGGGATCGAAGTCATCACCGCAAAAGATTACCTGACGAACGAAGAGATTGCCCAGGTCCGGCATGCCAGGGTTTTTAACCTGTGTCGGTCTTACCGTTATCAATCTTTTGGCTACTATGTTTCGTTGCTAGCGGAGGCAAGGGGACACAAACCGATGCCAAATGTGCAGACAGTGAGTGACTTGAAGTCTCCTGCTATGACCCGTTTTGCCTCCGATGAACTGGAGGAAATGATCCAGCAGAGCTTGAAACATCTAAAATCGGATAAATTTACCCTTTCTATCTACTTTGGAAAGAATGTTAATCATACCTACGACCGTTTGTCGGGCCATTTATTCAGCCAATTTCCAGCTCCACTTATACAGGCCCATTTTCAGAATTTGAAGGGACGCTGGGTTCTTCATAACATCCACACCCTTATACCGACCGAGATCCCGGTCGAACATGCCCCTTTTTTTAAAGAAGTTGCCACCGAATATTTGGCTGGGAAAAGGGTCTCTGTTAAAAAAAGGGCCAACCAGCGGTACGACTTAGCCATTTTAGTGAATCCTCTTGAAAAGCATCCTCCTTCGGATAAGAAGGCGCTAAGTAAATTCCAAAAAGCGGCAGAAAAGATAGGTTTTGAGACCGAATTCATCACCAAGGAGGACTACAACCGGATTGCTGAATTTGATGCCCTTTTTTTGCGGGAAACAACAAGCGTTAACCACCACACCTATCGCTTTGCAAGAAGAGCCCATGCTGAAGGGTTAGTCGTTATTGACGACCCCGATTCGATCTTGAAATGTTCCAACAAAGTCTATCTTTGCGAAGTGATGAATCGGTACAAAATCCCGATACCTAAAACGGTGATTTTGCAGAAAGATAATATCCACGAGTTAACCGAGCAATTGGGCTTTCCTTGCGTATTAAAACAGCCCGACAGTTCGTTTTCCAATGGGGTGATCAAAGTCAATGATCTTGACCATCTCCTTGCAATACTGCCAGATCTGCTGGATAAATCTGACCTATTAATTGCTCAGGAATTTATTCCAACAGCTTTTGACTGGAGAATCACCATCTTTGATGGGCAACCTCTGTTTGCATGCAAATATTACATGGCCAGGCGCCATTGGCAAATTTATGAGACTTTAAATTCAGGAAAGGTCCTTTCTGGAAAACATGAAACCATGCCAGTTGGGAATGCTCCGAAGAAAGTGTTGTCCGCTGCGATAAAAGCCGCAGCGGTCATTGGCAACGGCTTTTATGGAGTTGACATCAAAGAATTCGAAGATCAGTGTTACGTGATAGAAGTTAACGATAACCCTAGCATCGAATCGGGTTGCGAAGATGAAGTTTTGCATGATGAACTTTACGAAAAAATCATGTGGACCATCATGCGGCGCGTCGAATCGATGAAATCCTGGAATGGTAAGTAATGAGCCCTCCAAAAGCCTACCCCCTCTTTAGCCACTTTGGCGTTGAGCTTGAGTACATGATTGTCTCGCTCGACTCTTTAAGCGTCCTTCCGATATCAGATCGGCTGATAGAAGCTGCTAACGGATCGCCGGAGCCCGAAATTTTGCGCGGCCAAATGGCATGGAATAACGAACTCACCCTTCACCTGATCGAATTTAAAACCGCAGAGCCAGCAAAGTCTCTAGCGGGGATCGACAGGCAGATTGCGCAGCAAATTTACGATGCAAATGCCATTTTAGCTAACAAAGGGGCCGTCTTAATGCCAACAGGGATGCATCCCTGGATGGTTCCAAAAATTGAAACCTTGCTTTGGCCACACGAAGGGAGGGAAATCTACCAGACGTTCCATAAGCTTTTTGATTGCAAAAGACATGGGTGGGCCAATTTGCAAAGCGTCCACCTCAATTTACCCTTCAAAGACGATGAAGAGTTTAAAAGGCTACACGCAGCTATTCGGGTCCTTTTACCTCTGATACCGGCTCTTGCTGCCAGCACCCCATTTGTCGAAGGGAAGAAGAGTGGGTTCATCGACTACAGGATGGAGGTCTACCGAACCAATGCCACACGCATCCCCCGGATTACTGGATTGGTTATTCCAGAAGTGGCTGTCTCTAAAGCTGATTACCACGAGAAAATACTGGAGCCGATCTATAAGGATATTGCCCCCATCGATCCGAAGAAGGTGTTGCAAGAAGAATGGCTGAATGCAAGAGGCTGTATTGCCCGCTTTGAAAGGAATACGATTGAAATACGAGTCATCGACACCCAAGAACACCCAACAGCCGATCTAGCTATTTTGCAAGCCATTGTCCATGTCTTGAAAAAATTGGCAGCAGAGGGAAGGGCTGATGAGCTCAATGCTATTTCAACCGAAGATCTCTACAAAATTTTCTGTGAAGTGATAGCAAAAGGGGAGGAGACACCCATCACATTTGCTCCCTTCTTGAAAATTTTTGGAGAGACAAAACCTCTGAAAGCAAAGGAGCTTTGGAAAAAGCAACTGGCCGATCTAAAGCTTGAGGCCCCGTATCAGGAGCGGCTCGACCATATTTTCAAAGAAGGGACATTATCCACACGGCTCCTTCGTCGTTTTGAAAAGGGGCAAAAGTTGGAGCAGATCTACCGCGAATTGACCAGGAGCCTAGCGAATGGACAGCCATTCGTTTAACATTCTCGTCACTTGCGAACATGCGACAAACCATGTGCCCAAGGAGTATGCAGGGCTTTTTGACAACAAGATTCTCGAGACACACCGAGGGTGGGATCCCGGCGCCCAAGAATTAGCTAAAGCTATAGCTAAAGCCCTAAATGCACCCTTGATTTTAGGCGAGGTGTCCCGATTACTGGTCGAATTGAATCGAACGGTGAAAATTTTCTCCAAATTCGTCCCGGAAGAGCTGCACCTTGATCTTTTGCAAAGATATTACGAACCCTACTGGGAAAAAGTGAGAGAAGCCTTAAAAGGAAAAAATAATACTCTCCACCTTTCGATCCACTCTTTTACCCCTGTCTACGAGGGGCGAGTCAGAAAAGCCGACGTTGGGATCCTGTATGACCCTAAAAGGGAGAATGAGAGGGATTTTGCGACGGCTTGGCAAACTACACTGAAAAAAGAATTGCCAGAATGGGTCATTGGGAAAAATACCCCCTATAGGGGAACCAGCGATGGATTGGTAACTGCTCTACGACCGCTTTTAGGTAAAGGCTATATTGGCATCGAGCTTGAAATGAACCAAAAACATGCCCCTTTTAATCCTAAACCGGTGATTGATTCTCTTCTCTATTTATGATAGTAGTGAATAGATGATTAAGAAAAATTCAATGCAAGACTTTGCAAAAAGTTTGGGGAAAGGGAAGTGGTTTACCAAAGATGTCCCACCCCATAAGTTGTCATTGGAAATGTTGTTGCAACCCAATGCAACAACTTGTGGCCCGACCTGTTTGCATGCTGTTTATCGGTACTTTGGAGATCCTATCATCCTTGAACAGGTGATCGACGAAACCATCTCTTTTGACGAAGGGGGGACCGTAGCTGCTTGGTTAGCCTGTCACGCTCTAAAAAGGGGCTATGATGCCTCGATTTACACTTACGACCTCAGGTCCTTCGATCCTACATGGTTTGACAAGGGGGTGGGGAGTGAGGAGATCATCGATAAATTAAAACAGCAGTTGGACTGCAAAAAAGACCCCAAACTTAAAAAAGTCACTCAGGCTTATACCCAGTTTTTAAAGCTCGGCGGCAAGCTCCATATGGAGGACTTAACTCGCGATCTTATCCGAAGCTTTCTGACCAAGAATATCCCGATCATCACAGGGCTGAACTCAAACTTTCTTTACAATTCTGCTCGAGATATTCAAGACACAAACGAGTCTGATGATATCAAAGGGGAGACAACAGGCCACTTTGTGGTGCTCCGTGGCTACCGTCGAGAAAATAAAATGGTTTACATTGCAGATCCTTATGGTACAAACCCTTACGCTTCGCAAAAATACAAAGTGCAGATCGACCGAGTGATCAATTCGATTTTGCTAGGCATCCTGACCTATGATGCCAATTTCTTAGTCATCCATCCCAAAGACAAGGGGTGATTTTTAAGATCCGTCTTTTCTAGATAAAGCTTCTAGAGCTTCGTAAGGAAAAATTCTGGCTAAAAAAAAACCAATTTATATAGAATGTTAATTTAATTAATTTTAGGTTATTTATGTCTGCAGCTTCAATTTTTAAAGTTCAACCCCCTACTGGAAAGCCTGTGTTTATCACTGGTGGTAAAGAAGTTTTTGATGGCTATTCTGTTCATAAAGATGTCAGTTCGCTTTCTTTATCAGTCCGTGTTTCGAGACTCTTTGAGTTTGTTAAAAAGTATTTTCAAAGTTTTTTCCCGCCAGCTCAAGCCACCGATTTGGAAAAGCTATCTGCCTTGAGGGAAAGACAGTGGTTACTTCAAACAGCCTATTTTGGTAAGGAACAGCTACTCATACTCACTCATCGAACACCTAAGCCAGATGATCAAGATCTGATTGGTGGGTTAGTCCCACCTCCGAGCAACTCTCTTACATCGGATGTCCAAGCAGCGGCACTGCCCGTATTAACACCAGTACCTGCACCTAAGCCGATGAGTAGACCGAATGTACCCTCTTCAGCAAGCTCTGCAAGCACAGCACAATTACCTGCTACTCCGTCTTCTAGTCAGGTTGCACCAACACCTTTTCCAAGAGCCAAGCAGAGGTTAAATTTCGATCTTCCAGATGCCACACCTGCATCTGAACATCAACCTTCTGTACAGAAGGAAGCATCTTCAGCAAGCTCTGCAAGCACAGCGCAATTACCTGCTTCACCATCTGCAGTTCCGGTCGCCCAAACAGCTGGTTCAAGCTCTACCGAAGGTCTTGGTGGGCCAACCTCTGTTTCAGGAAAAAAATGTGCCTACATTGCAAGCCAGGGACGATCTTACTATCATCTCACCTCTCAAAAATTTAGCCACGAAAAGCATAGCGAAGCATTCCTTGCCTGGTATCAAACTATTGATTGGAAAGAACAACAGGTCGCTGATGCCTCAACCATTAAGCCAATTGAGATCAAACAAATTTCAGCTATTAATGGAGATCTAGCTGATCAGATGTATAAACAAATTAAAGATATTGAAAATGATCCATCACCAAATACAAAATCGGTTCTAATAGAAACGGCAGAAGGGTTTGCCGTCCACTTTAGATGTGTCAAAGTAGAAGGTCAAATAAATAATCTTGAGTTACTTTACGTTCCCAACCCACTTTTCGAAGCTTTTCAACCGATTGCAACTGAGCTGGCCTGTTCGAAATCAAAAAAAGGTGATTTTTACGATCATAGGTCTTTGGTTTTTTATTCAACTATGCAACAAGTTTTTAATATTATTAAAAGTGAGATAAGGGAAGACAAGATGAAAGAAGCAACAGTCTACCTATATTAATTCGATTCGATCGCCTTCAGACTCCGAAAAGTTTTGACCTTTGAAAAAAGGTCAAAACTTCTAGATTAAGATAAAAGCCAGATACAGAAAATAAAGGCTGATGAAAAAAAGGCCTGCTTTACGGGACATGTGGTGCCCCTTTTTAAGAAGCAAGTAGGTGAGTAGTGAGATGATCACGAGGAAAAGGAGGTCATAAGATCTGCTGTCTTCAGAAACATCGACCCCACTTTTCGAAGAAAGAAGCGAAACGGCTAAAATGGCCAGAATATTATAGATATTACTCCCAATGATGTTGCCGACAGCTAAATCGACTTGCCTTCTGTAGAGGGACACTAGACAGGTCGCAATTTCTGGGATGGAGGTGCCAATCGCAACAATCGTGAGACCAATAACCCGCTGGCTGACCCCTATTTTAGTTCCAAGCCCAACCGCACCTTGAATCAGCGATTCAGAACCATAAATCAGCATGAATAACCCTGCCCCAACACAAACCAGGGCTAGAAAAAAAGCCTTCATGTCAAAAAGAGGGGGCGTTTCAAGCTTCTCTTTCTCCACCCAAATCAATAAAATGGTCGTGTAAAGGGCTAAGAGGGCAAGTAATATCCAGCCCCAATAGATCGGAATCGTCGTATATTGCAATAAGAGCCACAGCAGGACAGTCACCAGCAACATCACAGGAAGGTCGAGCCTGACAATTTGAGAATGGACTTTAATAGGACGTATGGCGGCCAGCATCCCCAATATTCCAAGAAGATTGAAAATATTGCTTCCCACAATATTGCCTAAGCTTAATTCAAAGGCCCCTTTGTAAGCTGCAACCGAACTGACAGCTAATTCGGGACTACTCGTCCCAAAGCCAACAACGGTGAGGCCGACGACAAGCGAAGAGACGCCAAACATTTTAGCAAGATGTGAAGCCCCCCTAACGAGGAGTTCAGCGCCCAAAAGGGCCACTAATAACCCACCAAAAAACAAAAAAATATCGGCCATATCTGCTAAATACCCTCTTTTCAGCTATAATATCACCTTTTTAGGAGCGACTTTATGAAAAGAAAAGCATTTATCGCGGGCGTCGGTGACGACCAAGGGTTTGGATGGGCGATTGCAAAGGCCCTTGCGGCACAGGGTGTCGATATCTACGTTGGGACTTGGCCTCCTGTTTTGAAAATTTTCACCCAAAGTCTTGAAATGGGCAAATTTGATGAATCGCGCAAACTTCTAGATGGTTCGCTTCTTGAAATCAAAGGTGTCTATCCTTTGGATGCCGCTTTTGATAAGCCTGAAGATGTTCCTGCTGATATCAAAGAAAATAAGCGATATGCTGGATGTGTAGGGTATACCATTTCAGAACTGGCCGAAAAATTGAAAAATGACCTCGGCAAGATCGACATCTTTGTCCACTCTCTTGCAAACGGGCCTGAAGCTTCAAAACCTCTTTTAGAAACATCTAGAAATGGCTATTTAGCAGCTGTCAGTGCGTCAAGCTACTCTTTTGTCAGTCTCTTACAACATTTGGGGCCTATTTTGTCGAAAGAGGGCAGTGCCCTTAATTTGACTTATATTGCTTCTGAACGTGCTGTCCCTGGATATGGCGGCGGTTTAAGCAGTGCCAAGGCTGCCCTTGAAAGCGATACAAGAACGCTTGCTTTTGAGGCGGGAAGAAAATGGGCGATCCGGGTTAACTCCATTTCGGCAGGACCTTTAAGAAGCCGTGCTGCACGTGCCATTGGTTTTATCGACCAAATGATTGCCTATTCAAAAGACAATGCACCACTTGTGAAAGATTTAGAAGCTGAAGAAGTGGGTGAGGCGGCAGCTTTCCTTTTGTCTCCAAAAGCCTCTGCCATCACAGGCGTCACCCTTTATGTCGACAACGGCCTGCATGCGATGGGCGTTGCCGTCCACTCTCCAGCTTTTCAAAAAACTACCTAAGGAACCTTGAATGAAAACATCTTTTTTTCTTTCTCTTTTTGCCCTTGTTGCGTTAAACGGCGAATATGTTGCAGAAATCCAACTGACAAAAGTGACCGATGATCAGTGTGAATTGATCATGAACTCAACGCTAATTCTCACCGATGGGCAACCAGCTACAGTGACATTAGCCGATTTGGAAGGGACAACGACCATCGACGTGCGAGTCACAACCGAATAACGACAGATTCACCACGAAGAAGAATTTTTTGTTAAGTGCATTTTGAAGGTTCTTCCTGGTGAATCTTCAGAAAACTTTCGTGATGAATCTTCAGGAATGCCCCTTAATTTTAAAGGGTTAGCCAGCGCCAGAGGCGAGCCGGTGCCCTTTGTATGTTTTCTAATAGATGTGTAGACCAGGAGGGGAGTGGTTCTTGTTGGTGAAGTGAGAGGGCATATTCTGCCTCTCCACTCAAGACTTTTGCTTGCAGGGCTTTTTCCAACCGATCGGGGGTAGGAAGGTGAAGTTTGGAGTAAATCTCATCGGTCCAGAGGAGAAATTTGTTATTCCCAAGTTTAAGTTCAGCCGGAAATGACAGTTCAATCGTGTCGGAGAGGATTATTCCGGCCGATTTGGCGACTAAAGTGGCAAAACTTGTGCACTGAGCCGTTGTCAACGAGTAGTGGCGAAATGGGTAGGTTTGGATCGTTTTTAAGGCTGACTTAAACTGCTCTTCGTTTAAATCGAATTTTGCTGCAAAAGTGGGATAATGGCCTCCTGAACCTTTTTCAAACGCACCATCGGTACGAGACGTCTGTAAATAGGCAATGGGATTGTCTTTTATCAGACGTTGAAGGACTCCCTGGGTATAGGTCATCCCCTCCCTTTCTCCTGTCTGTCCCCCAGTCATCGACTTGCCTGGTGCTCTCAAGCAAATCCAGGCATGGCCTACATCTCCATTTTTGGACCAATCGGAAGGGTGTTTGGCCAGCGTCATGAGGAATTTTTCACCATTTGAATAGTCCAAATGGCGTGCATCAACAAAAATGGTTAATGAATAATCAGAGGAGGTTGGAGGGTGCAGCCGGAATAGCTTTTCATCTCTATAGGGAGAAGGGAAAGAGAGAGCTAGAAGAAGAAGAATCAGTCCCATCTGAAGGCAATGACAACCTTATCGTCTCTCCTTAGGGCCTTTAATGCTAAAATAAGTTGATCGCCCTCCATCGGCTTACCAAAGTAAACATGCAGAGAAAAATCACCAGAACCTTCTAGGAAGTCGAGGGTTAACGTTTTCCTCTCGTCCCCTTGGACAATTTCGATAGGCACCCCCATTTGTGTATGGGTAAAGGGTTTGCCATGCATCAATAATTTTGTGGTTCCTCTTGGAAAGCGGAATTCAGCCTCCTTCTCTTTTTCTTCAGAGTAAGGCTCATTGAGAGTCAATTGGTTATTGATAAAAGTCCCGCGTGGGGTAAGAAACGTAAATTCCATAGAATCAGCATACCTAAAAGTCTTCTAATTTGAAGAGAAGTTTCAAGGCCTTGTACAGGCCACCTGCCTCGGCAACGTCGGCCACTTGATCAGCCATTGCTAACACCTCTTTTGGGGCATCGCTCATGACAATTTTGTGGTGAGCCCGTTCTAGAAGTGGAATATCGTTATAATCGTCCCCACAACCGATGATCCAGCAGGGCTTTTTGGGCAAAATATGCAATACATCGTCCAAAGCACTCCCTTTGTCCACACCTTTTGGGGTGACTTGCGCCACTGTGACACTTGGCTTCAACATATCTTTAGTCAACGTCACGGTATATCCGAGGTCTAGGAAAGGTGCGATCTCTTCTTTTAATTTGTCCCGTTCTCCAAATTTTTTTAAAGAAAACACTGAAGTTGTTGCAGGGGATAACACAAGCGTTTCATTTAAAAGAATGGCTCTTGAAAGGGCATAGGATTCTTCGGCGCTTGAAAAACCTTTAGGGTCGTAAAACGAGACACCTTCGCCCATCAATAACCAGCCTTTTAATAAATGATCGGGCAATTCATCGAGATAGATCGTCTTTTCTTGCAGTTTCCTCCCTTGAGGCATGTGCAGAAGGGTTGTTCCATTTTGCGGCGACAAATAATAGGGGAAAGGGAGGGCTGAAAGGATATCTCTTGCTGCAACCTCGCTGCGACCTGTGGCAAAGAAAAACCGAAGCCCTCTGGAATGGAGGTGCTCAAGTAAGGCTATCTCTTCAGATAAAAATCTAGCAGGGGGTGCTAAAAGGGTCCGATCGACATCAGAGGCAATCAAGACCTCGTCAATTTTCAGGTGGATCAAGTTGCTCCGAAATAGCTGTGATAACATGGAGGATCAGATTTTCATTTTTCCATCCTTCATTTGTCAAATCAAAAAGGGTCTTTGCTATTGTGTCTGAGATTTTTCCAGAGACTGAAGATCCAACAGCACCAATAAATTTTTTTACTGTATCTGGAATTAGCCAAAGTTCAAGTAGTTTTCCCAATTGCTCCGTGCTTTCTTTAAAAGCATCCTCATCAGGCACTTTCTCGTCTCCCTTCTTGGTAAAGGTGTCTCTGTTCAAAACGTCGGTAATTGCAGGCTGTAATAGGGTAGAAAGGGTAGCAACAGGATTTTCACTTTCAATGATCGGTTTTAACACATCAACAACAGCATCATTGATGGTTTCTGTAGCAGTGTAGCGAAAAGCGGCAATAGCTGTGCTCTGCAAAAAGCTGGTGGGAACGACAGTATTGATGATTTTTGAGGCAAACTGACTAACGAGAGGGCCATAAGCTTCAGATTTTTTCAAGCCTAACTGCTTAAGCAAATTGTCTCTGGCAGGAGTCGAAGTCAATCCCTTTGTAGAATCAGACTGCAGGGCTTTTAGTACCTTTTCTTTTGCTAAATTAAATTCGGCCTCATCAAAAGAAATTCCTTTCTTTGCCAATTCGTTCCTTTCGTCGTCGGCCACTTTATGGAAGGCCGCTATTTCCTCGTCTGTTTTTATCCCAACTTTTAGTTTATCTGAGGAGAACCTCCCCCCTTTGAAACCGTTCTTAATGAGGTGCTCAGCAAAATCAACTTTTTTTACGACTGTTGCTTTCATTTGCCCCTTAAAGGCATCTAAAGTTGCTGCAGGCGGCAATTTTGAGTATTTTTCAAAAAGAGATTTCTCAACTTCCAAAACTTGCTCCGGAGTAAATGTCACCCCATCGATTGTTTTAGAAAATTCGTCTAATTTTTTCCCGATATCACCAGCCCCTTTTTGGGTGTAGTGCCAGAGAAGTCTGCTGAGTTCCTCTTTTTTCTGCGCATCCTGGATAAATAGGGTCGAAAGTATCAACGGCTTTAAAACGTTTGTAATGGCAGGAATGGCATTTAGGAGGATCCGTTGGAATTTCTTTGGTTCTGACTTGTCTAGAATTTGTCCTTTGATGACGTTGGCAATTTCCTCTCGGATGGGAACCATAAAACTTTCTAACAGAGTCAATACAAACGAGGTAAACGCATCTTTCTCTGATAGCAAACCCTCTAAAATCACTGGATCTAAACCGGTTAATGGAATGACTTCACCTTTTCTATCCCAAAGCAAGCGGACAAGTTTGTCTTTTTCTGGATCGGTTAAAAAGGTAGAGCGGAGCTGTTTAACCAGTTGCTGAGTAAACTGTTTAACCCCCATTTCGTAATCTGGATCTACCCCTTTAGCGTTTCGATTCTTTAGAACAGGGTGCATAGACTTTTTATTATCTTTAAAAGCAGCTAGTGCGGCTTCTGGTTTTTTTCTTTCAACAGCAAGTAGCCCTTCAAAATGGAGATGGGCCAGTTCAGCTGCCCGATCGACACTATTTTTTATAAGCCTTTTATTTTTATCTAAGTCTTGTAGCTTCAGGATTATATCCCCAACAAGTGTGGGGATGAGAATCTCTGCTAATTTTTCGTATAGAGGAGGGGTTTTTCTGACAGTGTCGCCCATCATGAGAGAGACATGTAGGTTAGGTTCAAAAAGTTTTCTTTTATACCTTTCGAATAAGCCTTTTGACTCAAGCCCTGCAATTTCTTTTTTTTCATCGTCGCTCAAAAAATGAAGAATAAGAGAGCCAACACATGAGCCAAATCCGACATCTTCTTTAATTCTTTTTTCGAAAGCTGCCTCAGTGAGTTCTGGCAAGTGTTGAGTATACAGATCTTCTAATGAGAGATCGTCCGTAGAGAAATCACTATGGAATTTTTCTAGGATAGGTCTTAGAAGTTGAGAAAAGTCTGTAGGATCTCGCATCAAACCTTTGAAGTTTTCTTTAAAGAGAGGTTGAGGAAGGAAAAGCTCGTCTTTGTATTTTTCATAGAGCTGCTGAGTTGTTTTGCTCAGATTGGCCTCTTCAGCCTCAGGTTTTTGGAAACTAGTAAGAACGGGACGGAAAAGCTCAGCAAAGGAAGAATCTTTTTCTAAGTGTTCTTCAAAATAGGCTTTTAGTGTTTCTATGTTTCTTCTCCCTCTTATTTGAATGAAATCTTGTTTTTTCTCTAAATAATCTAGGAGAGGGTAGAATGGACTTTGCGCCCTACCTACTTCTCTCATTAAAAGGCCCATTAATCTTTGAGAGCTTGTAATTTTTGATAAATAATCGGGCCATTCCTCATTTGGATTTTCTGGAATTAGTTCATCGATTGTATAATCTTGAAGATCTGGAGGAACTAAAGATAAAAGAAGGGGGCGTAATAGGGGCTCAAGCTCTTCTTTGTGAGTACGCAAATAGGCGGTAATCGGATCATATTCGACCTTTCCGCCTACCTTTCTCTTTTCAGCTTCCATAAGGGCTGCTAGCTGATAACCTTTGACTTCGGGGATGCCACGTTTTATACCAAGGGCTCTCATCTCTGATCGGGCTATCAAATAGTCGGGGTCAGCTTCCAATTTGTCCAAAAGAGGATATAAAAGTTTTTCTGTCCAATCTGCTCCTTGCATAGGCGCCACTTTAATTTCTGCTTCAGCTCCTGAGCGAAGAACAAGGTTTGTCGCAAGAGTTCTACCTATTTTCTCCTCTGTGCTCATGATTGTATTAGTTGCGAGAAGTTTATTTACTACATGGTTTTGCAGGGCAGTGTAAAACCTATGCTGCAACGGAAGGGGTAAGTTTAAAAAGTCTTCTATCCCGTCAGCCATCAGCATCCTTAAGGCTTGAAGGATTCTGTCTTTCTCTTCACCTGTGAATCGGGCTTCTGGTGAATTGATTAACTCGATGATCTCTTTATCTTTTGCATAAGCTCTTAAACCGTTTAAAGTGGAGCGAACTTTTTGAATAAAGTTGTCATACCTTATCTTATAGGCACTATTTGTTTCCCAGCCTCCCTGTTTTGGAGGGGTAAAATCGGCTGTCTGCAAAAGTCTTCTAACAATCGCTTGAGTCTCTGTTCGGGAGGCCTGTCCGGTTAAAGTGAGGGCAGATTGGAATAGCCAAGCTTTCGCTGTCAAGAACGCCGGAATAATGACTAAGATCCCATCGCTAAGAAGGGAGGCGAATCTTTTAACGGCAGGAATTTTTATGTTAGGATGGGGATCTGCAAGAGGATTTGTCTTTGTCCCTTGAGGAGTCTGCTCTTCATCTCTTGCAAATAGAAGATGTCTTGTTTCGGGAAGTTCTCGGCTTTCTATTAGCATGATGCTTCTAGAGGAAAGTGATTTTGCTGTGGAGGTCGTAGGGGCAATGGTATCTTGGGGATAAAGGAGACCCAAGAAAAGGGTTTTTTTCATCACCGTATCAATCAACTTTAGTATCCTTGTCTCTGTCACATATTTAGTGATGAAGTGTTCAGAGATTGCCGCTTTGATCCTTCCAAAAAATGAAGTTGCAACGCCGATGCCTAAATTGACTTTAGCAATGGTGAGTATCGGTCTCACAAGTTTTTGCATTTTGTCAGCGATCATCTTCTCCCGAAGGGGCATCTGAAGATGATCAGGGATAAGTTGGTCGATAAACGGAGCTAGCCTTAAAGCCGTTAAGATCTCAGAGACTGTTTTGGTATCATTTTCCTCCAACCATTTTTTATTGGCTTCAAACCGAATGATGAGCTCAGGATTTTTGTCCCCTACACCGGGAATCGTTCCCCCTGAGCCGATAGCTGTGTTCTCTTTTAAAACCTTTAAAAGGGCGTCTCTCTCTTCAATTCTTTCTGGCGCAGCGGGTCGAATTCTATAGGGAATCCGTATTTCAAAGGGGACTGTGGTTGGAGGTTCCTTTGTAGCCATTGTTTCGAACTTCTTCGTCAAGATCCGCATCACTTCTCGGTGACTTTTTCGATAAGGATAAAGACTGCTTGTAATGATCGTATTGAGATTGATGCCCAGTTTATCCATTGTTGTTTTGACAGGCCATGAACCCCACAGGGCTTTAATTGATGGAGGGATTTCACCCATATCGAAGGCAGCGACGGCTACTAGATCAGAATAAATAGGGTTATTAACTCCTGGCATACTCTTGAGGTAGAATTTCATCACCTCAAGCATGGTATTTTGCTTTTCTTTTTCAGAAAGCGTGTCATTCCCTTTTATTTCGGTTATCACCGCACCGAGATCTTTTTCTATCGTTTGAAAAACATTTCCAAGTACTTTATCGAGGTCAAAAGGGGGCTTTTCAAGAAGCTCTTTTTTAACGATCCACTCGTATTGACGTTTAATTTCGCTGATAATGGCTTTTTTTTTGTTAGGGTCCAATAGAGCAGAGGCAAGATCTGGTAGCCTTTGTTGTAGAAGAGTTTTAATCAAAACAGTGTGAACAGCCTCTATTGAATCAGGAAGGATTTCATCTACAAGCCGTTTAAGCTGTGGCCCTTCAAGGAACATGTCTGCTACAGTGTTTTTTAATGCCCACTTGGTTCCATTCGTAACAAGGGCTGGCAATAACGTTTTGATGGAGCGAACAAAATTTTCATCATTCAAAAGGCCTCCAAGAGGTCCCAATTCTCCTGAAGTTTTAAGAGTCTCTATCAAATCGTCCAAAAAGGTGGCTTTTGTTGCAGCTTCTCCTATGATTTTATCTTTGCCATATTGGGTGTCGCTTAACATCGCATTGATTTCATTGCTGACAACTGTGGCTATCTGCCCTGCCCTTTTATCTTTGACGTAGTTTTTGTAGGCCACTTCGCGGAAAGCATACTCTCTATCAATATTTGGAAGAGCGACAAGTTCTTGAAAGCCCATTCCCCAAGTGGTTTTGCACAGCTCATCTAGCTCTTTCTTTTTTTCCACTGTTAACTTTTGGACCTCATTGGGTTCTACTTTCCAATGCAATGGTACAGGAGTTCTTGGCCCCGTAGGGGAGAGAGGCCTAGTTTTCCTTGGAGATTGAGGCATTTCCGAGATATGTTTTACGAAGTGAACGGGAGGGTCTTCTATAAAGGCTTTTTGACGTTGATCTGCTTCTTCTGTTTTGAAATAGGCCTGTTTTTCTTCAACCGAACCGTCTCTTATCACCACAGGGTTAGGCCAGATCATCAAGGCTATTTCTTCCGCCTCATTGGATAAGGTCGCGCCTGTGGTGATTAAGTGACGCAAGTCTAGAATGGCTTTAAGATCTTCTTCCGCTAAGGCTGGTCGATTTTTCTCATGACGTATGACCTTTCTTGCCCAATTGAGGTTGTCAATGACTTCTAAAGCCGCTTGTCCGACATCTTCCCCCTCAATTTTCATCTCTCGGTATCGGATTTCTTTGAGGTAATAATCTTCCCGTTTACGAGCGGTAGGGCTATTAAGAAAAGCTTTTCTCCTTTCGACTAATTGATTACGAGTTTCACCACCTGTTTGCTCTAAAAGGCTTTCTTCATCTCCCCAAATGTTTCCAACCAATGAGACCGCTTCTTCGTCTAAAGAGCTTTCATTTCCGGTTAGGAGAACAGCTCTTAACTCATCTATTGTATGTCGAACCTCAGCCTGTTTTTGGTTAGCAACTTCTAAAGACTCCAAGTGTTTTTTTAGGATTTCTATCCCCTGATCAAAAACAGTACCGAGGTCGCCGGCTTCTTTCACTTTTTCTACAAGAGGGCTGGTATCGCCCTTTCCTTTCACTCTTTCTAAGAAAGCGTCGACAACCTTTGGGACCAAAAGGGCCGCTATATTTTCAAGGTTTGATTTTTGTTGAGCGACGTTGAGTTTAGGGTCTTGAGGATTCCCCATCGTTTCCAAAAAGGCGTTGGCCCGATCAGGGTCCTTCTCCATTTGAGTCTTGAATTTGGCCACCAAGTAGGCTGTCAATTTCGCTCTATCTCCAAAATGGGCGATCAATTCTTGCAGAGAAACGGAGGGTTGCGCTGACAGAGGATTAAGCCAATCAAAAAAACTCTCGTGCGGACTAATGATAGCCCGATCTTCAGGCCTTGTAGGGTCTAGTTCAAGTCTACCATTTGTAAAAAAAGGGCAGAGTGCAGCAAATAATTCTCTTTGTTCACCCGATTCCCCCTCTTCACTCTGCAGAAGCTCTGCTAAAATGGTGGGGAGATGCTCTCTTCTTAGTCTTTCAACTTCACCTTTCTTTTCGGTGACCCGCCCAACCATCTTGTACAAAAGATCGTAAAAGCGACCGATCTCTTTTTCTTGTTTCCTATTCTTAAGGGTTTTCCCAATGAATTTGAGGAGAGATTCTTTAAATTTTTCATCCTCTTCTTTAGCTGAGACATCTGTCGGTACATGAGGACTCAGTTTGGCAAGGGTGATTTTTCTCTTCATTTCTTCCGTAAAATGTCTTTCAGAATGGAAGAGATTTTGAAAGAAAGAGACAACCGTTTCCCAAAAGGTAATCTTCTTTGGGAGTAAAGAAGCGGGAGGAGGCGGTGCTCCTCCAGAAGTAGGGACTGGACCAACTGATGCCATAATACTGTAGTTTAGTGGTTTTTCATTAACATTTCGTTAATTTTTACCAGTAGTGCCAATGGCGCCAAGGGTGATGATGCCAACCCCACCAACCATGGTGCCAACGGTGCCAATTTTGGTCAGGATGAGTGTAATTGGGATAAAGTGAGTATTCGTAGGGAGAGTAGGTTCTCACCTGAACAAAAACACCTGCTTGATTAAAGATTGAAACCGGGGGAGGGGATGAGACTTGAAGACCTACGATTAGACCAGCTGATATTAAAAGACTTAAGATTAGTTTTTTCATACAAACCTCTTTACAGTCAGAAAAGGGGCTTTAAGAAAAGCCCCCTTGTTGCCAACGCAATCTTAGTGATGATGTCCTCCACCACCCCAACCATGACCACCACCGCCCCAGCCGTGTCCATAGCCACCACCCCAGCCACCGAAGTAAACGCCTGGGCCATAACCGTAGCCGCCATAATAACCATCACCGTAGTAACCATCACCGTAGTAACCATCATCGTAATAACTATTACCATAGTATCCGTCACCGTAATATCCATTGCCGAATCCTATTCCAACGCCCATAGCTTGTAAGCCTGACCCTGACAATAGTAATCCCGCAGCTACCAATAGAGATAATGCTAGTTTTTTCATAATCTATACCTCCTTCCTTAGACTCATTCTAGTAATGATTTATTTATTTCAATTAATTTCAATTAATTGCTATCATTCAAGGGCTTATGTTTATTATTGCAGCCCTACTACTCACTTTATCTCCACTGGATGATGCCCTTCAAACCATCCGTCAAGTCCCAGAATGTCGGGCTTTGCTGAAGCAGGTTGAAAAAGATGGGGGATTTAACATTAAAGCTGTACCTAGAACCCCTTTTGAAGCTCAATGGAATCCAGATGCAAGAACCATCGAGGTGAATTTAGAAAAGCATACAAGTCAAGGTCATATCATCACCTCTGTCCTTTTCGAACTGCACAACGCATTAAGCGACAAGAGACTACAACACCTCTATTCTCTCGCAAGTTCACGTTCTATCTCTAAAGAACTGTTTGTTAGAAAGATGGAGCAGATGGAGTGGAAAAATTGGGAATCGGCCAGCGTTATTTTAGAAGCAGGACGAAGAAAAGGGCTATTTCCTAAAGAGGCCGTTTTACCCAGCTTTAAGACATTTTTGAATTATTTCACTATTCAGCAGCAGACAGGGCATTCCCAATACCACGCCCAATCTTACGACCTCCTATAACTTCGACTTTGCAAGAGCTCAAACACTGTCTAAAGATCGCGAAGCGTTTGGAGCCCCAAAAGACATTAATCTCTAATATTAAGAAGTAACAAAATTACCTAATTTTTCTCTCTGTGTTCTCTGTGGTTAAAAAATAAAAAAAATGACACCAGAGAGCTCACAGAGAGAGGATTTTGAATTGCCCCTTCTAGAATAATCGACTCTGATATTCTACTCTTTTTTTATTCCATCTATTTGTGGTTAATCAGCTTAGCATCTACCTCTAGGCTTAGGTTGATGCGTATGGGATGAACAGGAGCTTCGCATTCCAAAAGCACCCGCGATTTTTAGCTAGTGCTTGGTAGCGTGTTGAATTTTCAAGAAGCTTTTGAATCTGGTTGTGGAGTAGGTTGAAAGGCTTCTCCTAGAACTAAAAGCAAATTGATGTTTTTCCACTGTGCATCGAATAACATGTCAATTCTGGTCCTGATAGCCTCATAAATAGTCTCTTTTGCGGGAACGACTGATTCTGGCAAGTAGATTTTCGCTACTCGGACAAGTAGGTCGGCAAGCTCATCCAGTTGTTTTTCAGGGGATGGGCCCTCTTTTGGAGGGGTTGTCATCATCTTATATAACTTTTCTCGCGTTAACGAACTTTCAATGGCTGGGTAGGCTAACGTTAATATTTTAACAAAGGGCAGAGGGTCATCACGAACGAAACTAATGCCCGAGGCGATCGCGTTGGCTATACGTCCTTCCCACATTTTTCCCATAAAAGAGGCACCTGGAGTCTGTAGGATGACACCGAACAATAGTTGATTCACAAGGTGTCCAAAAGCTGCAGGAGCATTTGATGCAACCTTTGATGTTATACTTGTCTCTGCAATTGAGCCAGTTGCAACAGGACTAGAAGGGTTTTTAATCATTGCTTGCAATGTTGAAATGTCATTTGTCCTAGGCAATTTTTTGAATTTTTCAAGAACTGCTTTGATTATTTCTGCATCAACATCTAAAGGGGGGGCCATTGATTGGGCAACCGATTTAATATCGGCCAAAACATCCTCTTCCACATCAATCCCTTGCAAGAGTAGGGATAGATGGGTTAACCGGGTGTTGGGAGATCCCTCATTGATCATTGCTTCGGAGTAACTTTTTGTAAGGATCGTCTCTTTGAGTAGGTTGATAACAGGAGGCAATGCTGCCCCGTAGAGTATCCCTTTGATGTTCTGTGGTTCTGTGAAATCGATGAGAGCTGAACCTGTTTCTGCAAGAACCAAATCCCCATACTCTTGCGAATAAAACTGATAGGCACATTCTGCAATCCGAACAAAATGACTTTCATCTTCGATCAATTTAGAGACGACTCCGTTTCCAACAAAATCTGGCGCAAGTTCTTTTAACCAAGAGCCCCTTGTTTGGTAAAGCGCTTTGAATAAATCTGCTCGTTCAGACTTTCCAAAAAATGTATTAATAGCCCTATCGAAATGGAGGATAAGGGCATCTCTGAGGTCTTCTCTAAAGCTAGGATCATTCACCCCTTCATACGGCATATAACTTACAACTCGGTGGCAACCTGGCTCTTTCGAATCTTGGAAGTCTTGTAGAGAAAATGAGTTTCTCTTCAGTGCTGTGACGTGATTGTCGAGTTGAATCACTAACCGGTCGATTAGATCTCTGATAGCACCTTTCTCATCCAGCTCGAGCAGCTTTTTAAAAACACTTTCTAAAACAGGTTTGACAAGCTGTTTTACAGCTCTTTCTAAATGAGGGGACTCGGTATAGGTAGGAGGGGGAATTGTCTCTTTTAACAATGTTTTAGCAAAAGTCTGGGCCAACTTTTGAACAATCTCTGCAGCTGCTTTCTCATCTGCCTTTGTAGGTGTTATCGTTAAGTCTTCCACTAAGTTCAAAACGGCTTTTTCAAGGAGTTCGGTCGCAATAGCACGAGTCTTTTTAACCTGATAGTCTTTTGTTGAAGATGAAATAGAGGCGGCCCTTCCTGCAGCTGTAGCAAGGATATCGATAGCCCCTTCAATCGGGGTAAGATAGGCCGTCGGTTTTCGTTTTTCCTCTTCTATCTCAGGTAATGCTGCAAGGTTTGGTGCATGAAGGATGACTTGTAGATGTCGCTCTAGTGGATCTAAATATCCAACTTTTTGTCCCAACCAGGTGAAAGAATCCACAATAAAAGAAGGGAGTGCATGGGTGATGGATTCTGTCCATGTTTCAGGTTTGTAACTCTCTTGCTCAACAGGACCAAGTGGACTGCTCATTTGGCACCTCCCATGAGAATAATGACTCCTTTGTGGTGGTAAAGGGGGTCGCGGATCATAGGATGTTTTAAAATCTCTAACCCTCGGTTAAAGAGTGTGGAAACGATCGATTCAACAGGTAGATACTTAAAGGCGTAACGAGAAAGTCCCTCATTAGCCCCCACTTGTTGTTTGATGAGGGCAACAGTGACTTTGGAAATGTCGGCTACTTGCTCCTCTAGAGAACGTTGCGGTGGCAATGGCTTAAGTCGTTTTTCAGTCTTTGGTTGGATAAGATCGGTAAAAAGCGAGGTCAATACACGGACAAGCTCTCCATGCCCTTCTCTATAGGGGGCAATCGACGAAGTGACAGCTTTAGACAGTTGAGATGCTGCATAAGGATATCCAGGTGTGGACTGCAAAACACCTTTTAGATAAGGGGGAAGACCAACTAAATCGAATAGGGCAGTTAAAATGAGTTCAGGATAAACATCTTTATTTTCTCCTGGAGACGGTACTTTTGGTTCATCTTTTAAAAATTCAATCATCCCTAACCTGAGGGTACCTGGATCATAACCCCTAGCTAAAAGGTCTTTCATTTTAGTTCGTAGATTTTTCAGGGAACCTCTAACCACATCCCCAACATCTACACCGGGTGGAATCGAGAGCCCTTCTTCCCTGATAAGTTCTTCATAATCTAATTGCACCATCGCAATGAGGTTTGCTTCTACGATAGGGTAGGCGATTGCATCTAGAAGAAGATGACGATGGTTGTTGATGATCCGAGAGATCATCACCCCATGGATAGCATCGATCGCAGTAGGAAGTAGAGTCTCTTCGATCATCTGATTGATCCATTTGACGCTCAACACATCGGAAACCATTTGCTGTTCTAAAGAGAGCTGGATAGCTCCTTTAAAAAGCTCAGGAAGTCCCTCTTTTAAAAAGGGGAGAAAATTGATCAGATCCTCCTTCCTAGCAACCCCTTCTTCTAGTTGTCGTCTCAGTTGAGAAGCTGGAGGAAAACTTCTTTCAAGCTCTGACCATGGGCTGTTTGGAATGTTGCTAAAATCGATGATGGTTTCTTTGATAAGATCGGGAGTGATGAGGCTTCCTACATAGGCCCCAAACACCTCTGCGACACTTTGTGCCATCTCCTTTTGTAGGGCCTTTTTGTAGGCAGGGATCATGACAAGATAACGTTTTTCCACATCTAAATTTTTATGGATCTCTTTAAAATCAATATCCCAAAGTTTTCTTGAGGTTTTATTGAGCTCCTTAAGTTGATCTGCTGGAATAGAATCGGCGAAAAGCGCTTTTCTAAAAGCTTGTAATTCAGGATCCATCACAGGTTCTAAGCCCCATATTCTGAAATGGGCCTCCTGTAAGTAATGCTCTTCTCGATCTTTGCTCAATTGGGTATCAAAAAATATTTTCCTGTTGTTTTGTGACAGAGCAAAAAGATCCTGTCCCCAAACATTCAATGAAAAGTTTTGGAGTTCTTGAATCGATTGAATAGAACCGTTCAAAAGACCTTTTCGAAGCCAATCGATCTCTTTCTTCACTTTCCCGATCTCATTTTCAGTTTTCCTCAATGAGTCTAGGTGGGTTTTTAACCTTGCAGCCGAATGATCTATTATCTTAGTTAACGTTTCCCCTGTGAGGCTAGATAAAAGTTGATCTACAATCCGTGGGGCTAAACTTCGGGTCAAACCAACTAAAAGGGGAGCAGGAGGTGAAGGGGAGGAGGCCGTCAATTTAACCGGTGTTAATACCGCTACAAGGTCGTCTCCTATGTCGGGCTTGGCTTGAAGTTCTCTAGTGAACCATCCCTCTAAAAATTCTCTTAACTGTTCTCGGGTATCAAAAGCACCTCCAATTTGATCTAGAGACATTTCGACTTTTGTCGGTCTTTCCTGCGGATTTAAAGTCGTATAAATTGCCTGAAATGCTGAAACAATTTGCCATTTATCCTTTGCTAAAATGAGATCGTTAACTCTCTTATCTGCGGGATGAGAAAGGTTAAGAGTTAGTTTTCCACCTGTTGTAAAGGGAGTGAGTTGCCCTAATGCATTGGCCCTTTGTTGGTTAGGTTGAGTCAGTAGATTGGCAAGGATGGTTGGGAGTTGCTCTTTTTGCAAATCAGTTCCAAACAGGGTCAGAGCTCGGTTTTGCACTTGAATAACGAAATCGGCAATCTCTTTCTGTCCAGCATCATTTTTTAATATAAATTCTAAGTATTTAACCAACGCTGTTTTGAGTTCATCCTCTTGCCTTTCTGTCCCTGTGATATCACGGGCATTAGCTTTTATCAGGCGTACTTCATCTTCCACCTGAAGGGGTAGGATACCGGTCAAATTGCTGAAAATGGCCAGCCTCATTTTTTCATAGTAGCCAACCTTATCCTTCAAAGGGCCAAGTCCCATTGAAGGGAATTGACGAGGGGTGGGGCTAGGAGTAATAGGACCAGTCGACATACTCCTAAAATCGACAATCTGTATTAATAGATGATTAATTCTTTAAAAACCTGGTAATTAGCAGTACATGGATGCAATTCCTTGTTACTATTACCATATTTATTAAATAATTAGTTCAATTGCATTTGTGGTTGATTAACTATAATATGAGCGGTCTATGTTTATTTTTGCCGCCATCTTATTATCTCTATCTCCTCTCGAACAGGCAGTTGTTGCCATCCGTGAACTCCCAGAATGCAGACCTCTTTTAGACAAAGTGGAACGGGAAGGGGGGTTCAGAGTGATTGAAAACCAAGCGGCCCCCTTTGATGCGCAATGGAACCCGAATAGAAGGACCATTGAGGTCAATTCACGTAACCATTCAAGTCCTGGTCGGATTATCGTCTCAGTCCTTTTTGAGCTGCATAACGCTGCTAATGATGAACGGATCAAACATTTACAGGACCTAGCCAGGGAACGGCGCATCTCTAAAAAACATTTCGTCCGAAAAATAGAGCAGAGAGAATGGAGAAATTGGGAAGCGACCTGCACTATTTTGGCCATTGGTCGCGAAAAAAGGATTTTCCCAAAAGAAGCCTTAGCCAATAGTTTCCGCACTTTTGATAACTATTACAGAGTGCAAGAAAACAGCGGCCACACCGATTACCATGCCTATCATTACGACCTCCTTTAAAACATCTTCTATCTAATTGAATTACAATATGTTAAACGTAAATCCATGTTTTAACATGACTTAATCTAACTCGGTTAAATTATTTCTATAGAGGTATTATGGTTTTATCGGGTGTTAAATCAAATTCAAATGCTAGCAATCCGAGTGATGAAATTAAATTATTATCCCAAGCTTTGCCCAGTTTGCCTAAAATTGATTCTTTGGTGTCAGCATTGAAAAATTATATTTACGCTGAAAGTGGCGATTATTTTAACAAGAAAATCCCAGACAATCTCAAAATAGACTTTTTAAGAGAAAGACGAGATGATTTTATTGTAAGAGTTGATGATTTACTTGAAGAACTCAAGCTCTTCTCATCGAAATTAATTTACATTGAGGTGGCCGGAATTCTCAAGAAAGTGAAGATGTCAGATAAAGAGGAGTTTGTCCAATGTGATGAAACACTTAAACATTTAGAAGAAATATCGAAAACACTGCATGACTTCAAGCTGAAGTCAGAAGAGTTTAAGAAGATGTTTGTGAGCGTAAATGCCGCTGAAAGAAAAGAAAGATTTTACTTCGAAGCCGATGAAGAGCTTAAAAGCATGATCAACGGATTTGATATTTGGGTAAAGAATCCAGATGATCCAGATAAAAAAGAAGAAATTAAGCAATTTCTTATCACTTGGGAAGACCGGCTTGAAGACCTCTGCGAAAGTTTTGAAACAGAAACAGGCTTAGCAATTACTTTAGAGAATTTTAAGATTGAAACTTTAGTGCAAATAGATTCACTTATAAAGAATTATGGTTCTGATTCTCGAAGAGCGGGCCCGCTTAGTGACTCTGTAAGTAATACCCTCAGGGGCTTAATCAAATGTCAAAATCAGATTGAAACTAATCATAAGCGTGCCGAATCAGAATACGAAAAATTAAAGTCTAAATTCGAAAAAGCCTTAAACGGAATAGATTATTTATCTACTCAAATAACTCCTGAGCTTCTTCAGCCTGAAAGTGGCGATGGCTCAGCTAGCTCAGCAGAAAGCAGCGATTCAGAATAAATTTAGCAATCCTTGATTCGGGATTAGAATGCCCACAACATCTTTGTGATCTTCTTCACCTTACTGTTGTGTTTTTAGGTTTCCCATATATTTCTCCATTTAGAGTTAGCTTCTCCAGGTTGGGGAGTGTCTCAAAGACTTCAGTTGGATTGAGATAGAGGCTAAGGTCGACAATTAATTCTTTAATTGAGTTAAAGCTCTTCAAATCTTTCGCAAACTCCAGATTGGTAAAATGAAGGGTTGTGAGCTGAGAAAAAGTTACTAAATAGCTAATCGAATTAGAAAACTCATCAAATTGTAATATTGAAGGTTGTAGTTTTTCATGCGCTATAAACCACTCAATCGTTTTGTCAAAAGGGGACAGCAGTATTGCCTTAAAAGTAAGCGTCCGATGAGGCACAGGTTGTTTTCGCACTAGGAGGCCGTTAACTTATTTCTTCTTTTAAGGAGAAGTAGGATGAGACTTATCAGGAAAGCCACTAGAGAAAAGTGGATAAAGATAGTTGGAGAATGGAAGGCAAGCGGTAAAACCGCTTGGCGATGGGCTAAGGAAAACCAAATCTCTTACATCCAGCTTCTCGAATGGAAGAAAAAGCTAGGGCAATCTCCAGAACCTCAAACAGCCTTTATTGAGCTAAAAGAAACAACCACCGAAGAAGTTTCCATTCATTGGAAAGGTGTTACCATCTCCTTGAGTGGCATTGACCAGTTGTCAAAACTAAAAGCGCTTTTAAGACACTTGTCATGCTAGCTTACCCAGCCAACGCAAAGATCTTCCTTTTTAGATCACCTGTTGATTTAAGGAACGGCTTTGAAGGGCTCTCATTTTTAGTAGAATCTATTTTGAAAGAGCAGGTGATCAGCGGAGCTTACTTTGTCTTTCTCAATAAAAGACGAAACTTGATGAAGATTTTATATTGGGACGGCGATGGTCTGGTCATCTGGTTAAAGCGGCTCGAGAAAGGATTATTTGGAAAGCTGTCTTCTGAACAACCACAAATTGACAGAAGAAAATTCCTGATGATCCTTGAGGGGGTAACACCAAGAAGATTGAATAACCGTTACAAGATATCTTAAGGGCATTTTTTTCTAGCATTTATCGAGAGAAAATAGTACTATTTTCCTCTATGACAGCAGTTGCTCCAACCTATGAAGAACTCTTAGCAGAAGTTGTTGTTGTCAAAGAAGAAAATGCCCTTCTCAAGCAACAGCTAGATTGGTTCAAAAAGCAATTCTTCGGCTCAAAATCTGAAAGAGTTGTGTCAGACTCCCCCCAACAACTCATCCTCTTTCCAGAGATGACACCTGTTGAAAAGCCCAAAAAAGAGAAAATAGCAGGATACGAAAGAGGTAAAGGAGAGCCTAAAGAGACCTCAATCACCCTTCCCGCTGACCTTCCAGTAGAGAGGATCGAGATCGATCTTCCCGCTGAAGAGAAAGTCTGCAAAGTCACAGGAGAAGCTCTTGTCAAAATCGGTGAAGAGGTCACAAGAAAGCTTGCTCACCGTCCAGGCAGCTTCTACATCAAAGAGATCATTCGTCTCAAATATGCTGCCCCCAACCAGAAAGAGGCTGGTGTTCAACTAGCCCCTCTTCCTCCAACCCTTTTGAATCGCTGCTTAGCAGATGACAGTTTGCTTGCATCGATCCTTGTCAGTAAGTTCGGCGACCACCTTCCTCTCTACCGTCTCTCTGAGATCTTGAGCAGAGAGCAGATTTACCTCTCACGGCAACTTTTATCAGAGTGGGTCGTTCGAGCAGGGAAAGCTCTTTACCCTCTCTACCAAGAGATGGAGAGGAGGTTGATAGCAGGAGGAACCCTTTTTGTAGATGAGAGCCCTGTTGACCTTCAAGAAAAGGGAAAAGGATCGCTGCATCAAGGCTATATGTGGGTTATGTGTGGAGGAGAAAAAGCTCCCTACCAATTTTACCGGTTTTTCAAAGATCGGAAGCATAAGAACGCTGAAACGCTTTTAAAAGACTATCAAGGTGTTCTGCACACCGACTCTTATGGCGCCTATCACAAACAAGCGGAGAAGAAAGAGATCATCTGGCAGCCATGTTTTAGCCATATCAGGCGGAAGTTTTTCGAAGCAGAAACAAACGATCCACTGAAAGAATGGGTACTAGAAAAAATCCAAGCCCTTTTTCTACTTGAGAGAAAAGCGCTGGGGTTACCTCTAGAAGAACGACTCCGAATCCGGCAATCAGAAGAGGTTCCGATCATTGACGAACTGATTTTGAAGGTGAAAGAGAAGTTAATCACAGGGAAGCTTCTCCCGAAATCAAAATTAAGAGAAGCCCTTGGCTACTTTTGCAGTCTCATTCCCCATCTAAAAAACTACACGAATCACCCTGAAGGCCGCCTAGATAATAATGCAGCCGAAAGGGCGATCCGTCCCCTTGCGATCGGCCGTAAAAACTGGCTTTTTGTTGGAAGTGAGGGAGGTGCCGAAGCAGCGGCAGTAGCGCTATCCCTAATCCAGACCTGCAGATCACTCAAGATCAACCCTCGAGATTACCTTGAGGACATTATGAGACGTCTTTTAGACCATCCAGCCAATAAGCTCTCAGAGCTTCTTCCTGACAACTGGGCTGCATCCAAAAATAAATAATCCTCATCGCTTACTAAAGCAAGCTTCCGGTGGTGGCGCCTCCATGTGATACTGTTAAGCACGTGCGGAATCTTTTTATCAACCTGGAGTTTAGACGACGCTTACCCTTAAAAAAGGATTTATGAAAATCGTTCAGGTGTTTGCGGAAAGTGGGGTTGTCCTGGTTCTTAATGAGAAATTCCCTGACTCTTCTTTCAGCTTCGATCACTTTGAATGCTCCGAAATTTTCAAGTTCCGCGAATAGCTTGGCTAAATCATCTACAAAAATTCCGTTCATCTCGCTTTCGGCTAAGTATTTATCGAGATAGTTAAGACAAGCTTCCTGCAAAGAGGGGACTTGAAACTTCTCAGCCATCTTTAGATATTTCACTAAATCCTGCAAAGAATTGATGGAAAGGTGAGTTGATAAAGCTTTTAAAAGCTCTATTAACTCATGTATATGAACCATGCCGAGTTGAAATTCACCTGATTTTTGCCCTTGAAAAGTTGACCTAAATAGATCGGATTTTTTGGCTAAAAGATCAACTTCACTTGTAGTCAAACCAAATCGGTGAAAACCCCCACTGGCATACTGTGAAGTTAAAAATAAAACAGCGCTTGGCGTTGTGTCACAGGGCGTGTAAACGTAAACAACCTTTTGCCCCATCCGCTTGAGAAAAGCCTGATAAGAGTCGAAATTATCCCTAGGTAAAACACCTATAGGCGAACCACCGAGAAGTTCTAAGTAAATGTTTTGACCTGCTTTATCTAGTTGATGACATTTTTTAACATCATCGTACCTGAGGAATTGTCTAGCTATAGTGGAAATCAATTGGTTCTGAAAACTTTCAGATTTTGCCTCAGCAAGTGTTAGCTCTCTGCCGAGCAATTTGCCGGCTAACGGTTCTTCAAAAATCTCAAGTACATGAGCCCTATTCCGAGTTATCTGAGTAGCGGCTGCAGTTAATGTGGCCATTGTTTTCCTATACGTGCTGAACTATGAGAATCATGTTTCCATCTGGGAACAAGCATCATAATGCTAGCAGAACCCATAGTATACAGTACAACTTCGTACCGCAAACACAACATAACATATATTATCGGACGTTAAGTTTTGTGGAAAAGTTCAGTTATGCCATAGAAAAAAAAAGGAAAATCACTTAAAAATTTAGGTTTTCTAAAAAAGGATCTAAAAATGACAATTTCTGTAAGTACATTGGGATACCCTCTCTTAATAGCCGGTGTCGGATCCTTTCTTTCTTTCTCTGTAAAGAATGAAAGGATGGAAAAAACGTGCTGTGCTGTAGCTAATCTTGCTAACAGCTACGCCGTTTATAAAGCTTTCAAAGCACCTTACTTTGCAACCGGCTTCGCTGCGGCTTGCATTGTGTCCTGTTTCAAAAACAGGATCGTTCAAAAAGTGCCTGCTGCTCAGGATAGCCTAGATAAATTAGAAATAGTTACTATGATCCTTGCTATAGGCACGTTCATATTTTCATCAAGTAAGTTTTTTGAGTGCTTACTTGAGATTTCCAGCATTACTCCGCCCTAAGATAAAAAAATTGAAATCCACCAATTTTGACAACTTTTTAATTCTTCGATACTTTTTCAAGGTGGAGCCATTTTTCTCTGCTAAAATTCCACGACAGTTGCAGTCGTTGGAGTATTATTTTCTTCTGGGTTTGGGAGGCTATTTCGGAAATCAGTCATAATCGATGCTAGCGTACTCCAATAAACCTCTGTTGTTGTTTCGTTCGTTTGCCTTTTTGTTCGAGAATCTACTGTACGTGAGGACTCAGTGACTATTGCCTTTGGATTTGCATCATTAGATAGGTAAACCAATTGACGGTGTACTGTCTCAGTGTGCTTATTATTCCAGTTGTCATCTGTTAGTGTTTTATAGCAACTAAAGAGAAATGCATGACCTGAAGATGTTTCAATGAAAACCGATTTTCTTTCACCCCCCTCCTTTGTTTCGTTTTCAAGTCTGTAAAGCATATCATCAATAGCTCCTGAGGGTTTTTCCCCTAAATCAACATCACTTGATATTTTACCGACCAAGGGTTTTAAGTCCCTTTCGCGTTTTCCCCAATCCATGCTTTGGTACCATTTGACAAAATCCTTACTTAGAAAATCGTGGCCACCGCCGCCGAATTGAACATTTGAATAATATCCACCACCTCTTTCTCTAATCGCTAGACATCTTTTTCCCGCTGCGCTGCTTGGGGTAAACCCTTGAGCTGTACCTACTGGACCAGCTACTGTGCGTGAAGATGAAGCTGCAGCTGCTGGGGGTTGAGCTGGAGCTAGTGCTTCTTCACCCAGAACCTTACACTTATACACCTCTTCCTTACCTGCCTGAAGGGCTTTTATTGCATACATCAGCTGGTCGCCTTCCTTCTCGGAAGCTATTTGTTCTAAAATAGCTCTAGTTTGCTGTGTAAGAGGCTTTTCCTCTTTTTCCAAACTGTAAATTACTCCATTGAACTCCACATACTCTGTATTCACAGGCTTATTAATGAAGAAAGTTTGACCATCGGGTAACTCAAACTTATTGAAATTATCACCTGATGAAGGAACGCTCATAAAGACCCCCTTTATTCCTATTGCTTTGATTTTAATATGATTCGGTATCATTAATTTCACTTAAATCAGGCAAGTCACTGATTTTAAGCTTTTAAGCAGGCCATGCCTTCAAGACATTCTCCGAGAAAAAGCCGCGGAATTTATTAACATATAGCCATTGTCTTTAGGGAGTTGTCTATCGGGTGTGTCAAATGTTGATTTCAATCAACAACTTAGATAGAATGATCTGTACGAAAAGAGTATCCGTCTTTTGATTTTGCCTTGTGAAAGGCCCGTTTTAAGAAAGTAGATCCACTCTTAAAACTAAACTTTCACCCTAAAAAAGGCCCGACGTTTGTCTACTTTTACTCAATTTTCATTTGATGCAAAACTCTTAGAACTCCTTAAAGAAATCGGCTACGAAAAACCGACACAAATCCAAGAATTGGCAATACCTAAAATTTTGGAAGGCCGAGATGTTATTGCGACCGCACAAACGGGAACAGGCAAAACTGCTGCATTTTTATTGCCAGCTTTGCAGTTGTTAACTCAAGGCAACATCAATCCTAACGGCCCCTCTGTCCTGGTTCTTGTCCCTACAAGAGAGCTTGCTATTCAGGTTGCTGCAGAGTCTGATAAATTCACCCAGAATTTACCCCTTTCAAGAGCTGTCTGTATTTATGGCGGCGTCCCCTACCCAATTCAAAGAAGAGCTTTAGCTAACCGCTATGAAATTTTAGTAGCCACACCTGGAAGGCTGATGGACCACATGCAAAGTGGCCTCATCGATCTTTCTGGCATTAAAGTACTGGTTCTCGATGAAGCAGACAGAATGTTGGACATGGGCTTTGCCGAAGATGTTCAGAAAATTTCAGATGCATGTCCTGCAAATCGGCAAACATTACTGTTTTCTGCGACTATCGATCGAAAAATCATCCCATTTTCAAGAAAACTACAAAAAGATCCGTTCGAAATCAACGTAGAACAAGATCCAGAAACGGCCAGCAACATTGAACAACGTTTGTACTATGTGGATGGCCTAGACCATAAGATCAAACTTTTGGATCATCTTTTAGAAAATAGTGACATCTACCAAGCGATTATTTTCTCTTCGACTAAAAGTCTAACAGACGATCTAGCCGATTATCTTCGCGATAACGGCTACTTAGTTGCCGCTTTACATGGTGAGATGAACCAAAGAGAACGGACACAGACGATCAATAAACTCCGACGTGCCGACATCCAATTTTTGGTTGCTACCGACGTGGCAGCAAGAGGAATCGATGTCCCTGCTTTAACCCATGTCATCAACTTTGACCTCCCTTTTCAGTCTGAAAATTTCATTCACCGGATTGGCCGAACTGGTCGTGCTGGTGCAAAAGGAGTTGCTATTACCTTTTCAACCCATAAAGAAGAGCTTAAGTTAGCAAGAATCTACAAATTGATAGGGAAAGAGATCGAGCAACATACCGTTGCTGGAATGGAACCAAAGCCTAGAAAAGAAGGGAGCGGTGGCTCTGGCAATCGCCGTAGACGCAAACCTAAATTTGCCTACTCCAACTAGTAGACCTGTCTAATTACTTCTGACTTGTTAAAGCTATGGGATTGAACACTCAATCCCATAGCTTTTTTAGTTTAGAAACGAATGAGCCTCTTCGAATGTGAGAAGCTCAGTTTCTACGTTTTAACCGTTCTTTAGGAGTAAAGTAAGCATCTCTGCGTCCGTTTGACGCTTCTAAAGAAAGTTGTAACTCTGTAAGCTCCCTTATCCAAAGACTAATTTGGGAGTTAGATCCTCTTCGTTCTTCTAAACGACTTTGAAGTGTGGCAATCTGTTCTCTTCCAATACCTGACAAACGTTCGGAAAAATCTATATGCTTTTGCCTGTCATCTCTTTCTCCATTTGACTCATTTATCATCATTCGAAAAGCCCTTGAGCTGATTTTATCAAGTAGTTCCGCAAATTCAAGAGCCGCAACTTTCATTCCGATGCTTCCATGCAGCGACCGATTACCTTGATCAATTTCTTCCCCTGTGCCTGGAGCAATCTCTCGCATAATCTGACTTTCTTTTGGGTTTAAACTCAACATGATCCATGTTATCACATCGACTGATCGTTGATTTGGGCTAAGCGTAGTTGTAGGTGTAAGGATAGGCGTAGGAGTAGTGGTAGGTGTAGAGGGAGGCGTATGCTGTGGTGGAGGCACATGTGAACCCCAAGGTGAATCCCACCATCTTCCGATGAAACGACCATTGGGTACTTTCCAAGGAGCAAATCCAGCCCAATTTCTTGTATCTTGCTGCAGCCTCATGCGTAGAGAAGTAAGAGGAGTGTTATCTGTCGGATTTTGATGGGCATTTCCAGTTTTGATGGGCATTTCCAGATTGTCTCTGAAATTCATAATTTGCTGTGTTCTCGACTCTTTGTTGAAGCCTTTCAATTAAGGACAAGGGCCTTTCTGATAAAGGTAACTTTGCCGATAAAGGTAACTTTGCCGATAAAGGTAACTTTGCCGAAACGTTTGGAGGAACATTAGGATTTATAAAATTAGAACTTGTCATCTTTCCCACCCATCAAAAAAAGAGGCATTTTACATCACTAGAAAAAGAGATGCAATTGCTTTAAGAAATAACCCTTTAACCGCCTTAGCCCTAGAAAAGAAGGTAATTGAACAATCCTCATTTATTTTGGCTTAACAATAAGCTAGGAAAATAACTCTATGAACATTGAAAACACGCAATTAGATGCCGGGGACATTCTCAATAGGTGGAATGACTTTGCAATTAAAAATGGTGGAAACGACAAGGCGATAGCCCGCTTGCCTGAAAGTGAACGAGAAGCACTTTATGACGTGACCAGTCTAGTCAAAGAGACCCCTTTTGTTTTCAGTTCAGACAATCTTGAAGGTCTTACCTCTCTAGCTAACAGGTTAAAATCAAGCGACCTTTCTAAACCTGATGAAGAAAGTGTCGTTAAAATCCAGAAAGCGATGTTTCATAACCCTGAGTTTGCAAAATCTGCTCTTCGGGATCGGGTTGCCCAAGGAAAATCGTATGTAGAGATGTTGAAAGGGCCAAAATCCCCTTGGGGACGTGTGCATGTCAGTCAAAATACGATGATGATTCTCATGAAATCGCTCATCCAGAGGGCAAATTTCTTTGGGCCTGAAGTTCGGGATACCTTTCAGAAGACCATAAAAAATTCTGAAGTTTATCAGAAGTTACAGACTGAAACTGTTCACGATGTACTTCCTTTAGTCCCTAAGCTTGATGAACTTCTAAACGAACTAGATCGTTCCCTTTCCAAATGAAAAAAGGGTTAGAAGAGATAATATCGCTTCTAACCTCTTTATTTTAGTAATCGTGGATGTAGGCCACTGCCATGTCTTTTTCTTCAAAAGCTCGTAGAACTGGACCTAATTTGTTCAGCTCGACCTTGAAGGTGACATATTTGTTTTCATCACCAACGATCGGCTTCTCAAAGGCTTTGACGCAGCCTTCGATTGGCTCCAAATCGGCCCCATGGGGTTTAACAACTGTTTTGATGTAGATCTCGGTTTGTCCTGCGATCTCAACAATCTCTGCACCCGATTGCGCAAGCTCGATCAAGTAGTTCATCCCTTCACCATAACGGGGGAAAGAGACAACCTTTGTATCTCCGTAAGCAGCCTTTGTTTTGACCTTATCGTTTTCAGGAATATTGCCTTTAACGATCATATCAAGTGTTGGGTTCCCGGCCTCTCCGTAACCTGCATTGACGATGCCACAGAAAATCCCTTTTACAGTGAGCCCAATGGTCATCACCGTAGCGATGTAGAGGTTGAGAAGGGTATTTCTTCCAAAACCATCCGCACGAGTCGCTTTCCAGAAGTTCTTGATCTCTCCAAAATAACTATATTCATGGAAGTACTTGGTGTCTAAAGAATCGGCATAGTTTTTCGCATAGTTAGCTAAAGCTTGAACGGTTAGAGCCTTTTGCTTAACCCCTTTAGAACCCAACAAGTAGACGGGTGTCCAGACGATCAATTTGAAAAGCATATCGATGGTCAACATGACGGCAAAACTTCCGTTCATGTAGGTGCCCAGGTTTGAAAATAACGCTTTAGCGCCGTGGTTTTTTCTGATCGCCTGACAAGAGTCGTTAAATAACCGCCATAGAACACCAATCTGTGACCAGAATGGGAACTGATCAAACGTTTTGTCCCCTTTATCCCAGTCAGCCATGAAATTTTTGTATTCTTTTGCAATGTCGACGATGTGCCATTCGTTAGCAGAGATCGCAGAGTCAGCGATAGGACGGATATAAGCTGGATCGTTATTTGCGACCCTTCTTGCTGCAATGAGATCTTGATCACCGTTTATCGGCATCCTTTCAAAGGCAACGAGGGTATTCATCGAAGGATCCCCGTCTTGAACCTGCCCTTTACCTTGTGTGATGCAACGGAAGCCATGTTTTGCCAACAAGCCCTTCCAGTAGTCCATCGATTGAAAGTTGTGGATCTCTTTACTGTTCTCTTCCGGTGAGACACCTGTCCCTAGGTTAAAAACACGGTGTACAACAACGGCCATTGAACGTAAGCCTGTTTTTTTACCCTTGTCATCAAACTTTGCACAATCGTGGTCTCTTAAAATGAAGTGGCCACCTGGACGGATTTTCTTGAATAGATCGTCTATAAATTTATCAATTTGTTCTGGATCGGCGTGGTGAAGCCCTGTGAAGCAATAGACCATGTCAAGACTTTGGTCTTTGACCTCGTCTGAAATCCCCTCGTAATTGCCTAAGTGGATCATCTTGTCGTAAGGTTTAAAAAGGCTACCCTGTTGGATAAAATCGGTCACCCTTTCAGCATCTTCCATCGCATAAACAGGACCTTTTACGTCGAAGATTTTTTTGGCACCGTTTAAGTGACGGCCTGGGTAACCAATCTCCATGATCCCATTGACTTTGAGTTTATGAAGATAAACACCTTTCATCTGATCAATGATAAACTTAGCCTGACCTAACATCACTTCGCGCAGCCTGCTCAACGACTTCAACTGCTGGCGGATTTTGGCAAGACCCTTTGGGCGTGCTTCGTCGATTCTACTGTGAACTTGTTCATAGATCTGGTCGTCTGATAATGATTTATCTGTCATCACCTCATCTATAAGGGCATACAGTTTGGTTTTATCCAGCTGCATGAAGACATTATCTAAAAACCCTTCGAACTCCTTTCGGAGTCTAACACTCTCAAAAACTCTTCTAAAGGGTGTTTTTGAGACCCGTTCGGGTTGCTGAAAGGAGACATTTGTAAACCCGTCATCTGGAGCATGTATTGCAGGCTCTGGACCAAAAGCACCAAAATCATCAAACCTAACCTGTCTACTTTGACCAATTGAAGCCATTCTATTTATCTCCTAAAATCTATAAATGATGATTAATTATAACCCTTAAAAGTTAAACTGGTCTTAAGACAATGTTACGCTTTGTGTTAAGATAATCATCGAAGAGTCCATTATGGAAGACACCTTGCGGGTCATATTTTCTCTTTTTATAGGCCACATGTGCCCACTGTGGATAACAGGCCCTAAACTGCTCTTTCGTTGCAAAATGTTGGTAGGGGAGGTAGTAAGTGCCCCCTTTCTTTTGTAGGTAGTCGATGGTGTCTCTGACCCAAGCCTTTGTTTTTGCAATATCTTCTGGAGTTAGTTTTTGGCTGAAGAAGAGAACCAAAGCAAACCGCTCCCCTTCTCTTGCATAACTCATGTGGCTTGTCGTGTCTTGCTTGATATACCGGACGGAAGCATTGAGCAGCGACACCTTATTCTTATCGAGCGTTTTTCCAAGAACTTGAATAAATTCCTCAAGATCTTCTCTTTTTACAAAGAACTCTTGGAGCCACTCACAATCTGTTTTTGAATTGTTGACAGTGGCTAAAATAGGAGGGGTCATTGCATGGTTACGATCAAGTTCCCGTGTCCCTAAAATCTCCTGCTTGGCGTTTTGCCAAAAGAGAGGTTTTGCAGCTCTGAATTGTCTGACACCGTGGAAAAGGATTCTGGGTAGTCTATCGCCATGTTCAGGTTCTGGTACAATGAGTTCGGGCTTTGTTGGGGGCCCTCCAACTTTGTAATAGTTTTGAGCATACCCTTCTTTAAAGAATCCTTGTTTTGGATCGAGAGATAAACGGTAAAGGTGCATTTTAACATCTGGATTCCCAGCCACCTGCTCATCAAAGTACTTGAGGTAGTCACTGAATTCGACCTTTTCACCAGCTTCAACTAACTTATCATTGGTTGTGAGTTCAAGTTCTGCCTCGACAATAACACCGAACATCCCCCAGCCGCCTACAACGCATTTAAACAGGTCTTGTACCTCAGGATTTGGGTCGTCCAGGGATAACTTTTTCAAATTCCCCTGCCCATCGATGATGGTGAGCGATTTAACTGTATTTCCAATAGCACCCATTGTGTGGTCCCAACCATGGCATGGAGCCGAAATCGAACCGGCCACACTGAAGACATTCGAAGCTTGTTGAACTTGTATGGCTAGCCCTTTTTGATTCGCTACAGCCTGTAATTCGTGCCAGACAACGCCAGCACCCACTTTAGCAATATTACCATCGATGGTAATCCCTTTGAAGTGAGTCATATCGAGTAAAATCTGATTGGGCTCAGAAGGGAGAATCTGTTTTCCCTGACTATATCGGGCTCCTGACACGGTCACTCGTTGCCCATTCTCTGCAGATGTCTTGACGATCTCTTGTACTTGTTCAATCGATTCTGGTCGTTTTTCCTGCACTTTTTGAGAGTAGAGCTGTCCATGGGGTCTAACGACTCCAGGTTCTTCTTGCCGTGGTGGGATGAAATGGCGAGAGCAAATATCGGAATAGATAAGGCTGACAGGTGAAAAGAGCATCCCATCAAAACACTTTCTTGCAAGGGCCGCATGCTCTTTCGCATGGAGGAGATTCACTTTCCTTTGCTCGCCTGTACTTCCTGCCGCAAGCCCTAGGTCTTTAAGTGTCAAACCAGTTTGAGCAATGGTGTCTATTAATGCAAAAATGGGAAAAACAAGGGCGCTAATCGCCCTTGTTTTTACAAGATAAAAAATCTGATGATTAGATAAGTTACATTCTTGCCTAACATCATCTATCCATCTGGCAGCAATATTGGTTAGCATCTTCAAAGTCCTCAATAATAATATGCTATTATTATGAACTTCAAAAATTCAGATTTAATAAAATATTTATTAAGGATCAGCTACTTTAATTAACTGTTTCCCAATATTCTTCCCTTTGAAGAGACCAGTAAAGGCTTCGGGGATATGTTCAAGCCCTTTTACGATGTTTTCCCGGTATTTGATTTTCCCCTCTTTGATCCATTGGGTGATCTGCTCTTTTGCTTGAGGGTACTGCTCTTGATATTCGTTGATACTAAAGCCCTTTAATAAAATGGCTTTGATTAGAAAATTGACAAAGGGACGGGGTCCAAAGTCTGGGGTTTCTAAATTATACTGGGAAATCTGACCGCAAAGGACAATCCGTCCATGTCGAGCCATTAAAGCTTCGACAGAATCGGAGACATCTCCGCCGACATTATCGAAATAGATATTCACACCTTTCGGGCAGGCCTTTTTTAAATCGTAAGCAAACGTGGAGCTTTTATAATCGACCCCTTCATCAAAATGGAGCTCTTTCGTTAGATAGGACACTTTTTCTTTGCCGCCAGCAATTCCAACAACGCGACATCCTTTGATTTTAGCTATTTGGCCGGCTGTTGTACCGACAGAGCCTGCAGCCCCCGATATCACAACCGTTTCGCCAGCCTGAGGCTTTCCAATGTCTAATAGACCAAAGTAGGCTGTCATCCCAGTCATTCCCAAGACATCAAGCGCGGTTGTTATGGGAAGCCCATTAGGTTGAATAAGTTGTAAATCGACCGCTTTAGCTACAGAATAATCTGCCCATTTTAGAAAGCCGGTGACAATATCGCCGGGTTTTAGCTTAGGGTTTCTAGATTCAACGACTTGCCCAATCCCATCCCCCTCTGGAGTAGTGCCTAGTTCAAATGGGGCCATATAGGTGATTCGATCACTCATCCTCCCCCTCATATAGGGATCCATACTGAGATAGAGGGTTTTAACTAAAACCTCCCCCTCCTGAGGTTTTGGTATAGGGGCCTCTTTTAGGGCGAAATTCCCATCCTGGGGCATCCCTTTTGGGAAGGAAACAAGCAGGAGCTGTCTATTGGTCATCATTTCCCCATCCTGCCAAATATTTCCTTTATAAAGGAAGGCTACAATCAAGATATATTGCTGAAGGTGTTATTCCATGAGTATTCCAGATGCTGCATCTAGATCTAATTTCCAGAAAGTCCATAGTTTTTATGAACTTACGAAAGATTTAATAGAAAAAAAGCAACTAACTCAACTGACGAGAAAAGAGACGATTCTATTACAAAAAGCTCTAACCCAGAATGCCTTACATGTACAAGGAGGTCTTGATAAAAGACTTGAAGCGCTAGGGGAAAGAATGAAAGCTCTGTCTGTCGCTTCTCCTAAAGTGGGTATTCTAACAAAAATTATGGTGTTGGTACATGAGAACCTTAATCCTTTTAGAGTCACCACAGAAACCTTTAAAATGCATCTAAGAGATGCTTTCAAGAGACCTTTGCTCCGTGGATTCCCTGAATTTACAGATGCCCAAAAAAATTTAATATTAAAGCAGCCTGAGTTTTGGGCTTTAGATCCTCTTGAAAGAGATACTTTTTTAGATCTTTTTAATAAAGACCTTGATACCAAGCCGCCCAATTTTGCTACAGACCATAATATATTGACTGCTGTTGAACTTTTTGGGTCCTCACAAAGAAAGGCAGAGTCCAAAATTCTAGAGGCTAGGTTACAAATTTCGCAGTTACGGAACGTAGATTCAGTAGCCAAGTTAAAGAAGCTGCAAGAGATTCAAGCCAATGCACCCATCCCCCCTGCAAGGTTGATGAGAGAGGTCAATACACTCTATAAGAAAATTAAAAGTGATGAAACGAATCTCAAAGCATCTACAGCAAAGGATGTAGAATCTCTACATAAAATGGTTGTTAATTTATCTGCCTATGCAACACATAAAGAGGTTCTTCCCATCTATGTGCGATTGCTTCAGTTGCAACGAAACGTCGGAGAAAAAATTAACATGAAAGAGGACTATAAGGGGCCGCCTTTAGGTGTGGGAAGTGCGGAGTACAAAAGGCTCACTAAAGAAATCGATCTTTGGCAATCTGTCTATCATGCCCTTAACACACACTGATCACTTTCAATAATTTTTCTTGTTGGCAAGAAACAGAAAAATATCTCTCTACATAAGTTCTTGCTGCAACTCCCGCCTGATTCCGGAATGTCTCATCTTTCAAAAATTTAGTTAGCAAATTTACCCACTCCTCTTCAGAATCAGCTCTAAAAGCAAAAGAAGGATCGACCATTTCCTCAATCCCACCACTTCCAGAATAGACAAATGGGATCCCTGCAGCCATGTATTGCAGCGCCTTGATGGGCGATTTCCCTCTAGAGTAAGCATCTAGAGGCAGAGGCAATAGCCCTACACCTACCTGTTCTAAATAGGGAGCCTCTCCACCCACAGTGAAAGGGATATGTTCACAGGGAAAGTTTGGCTTTTTTCCTGAGTAGATCGAAAGCTTCCCTTCCACTTTTTTTATTGCAGGAAGAATGGCTTCGACATAAGGGAGATTGTGAGGTGCACCACTCCACCCCATAATGGCAGGAGTTTTGTCTCTTTTTTTGTAAGGGGCGATATCGATGGCCATGGGCAATACATGGACCTTATTGGTGTAACTTAAGGCCTTTGCCTCTAATACTTTATTCGGCACTAAAACAGCGTCTGCCCCTTCCAGCCAAACCGCCAGCCTTTTATTCACACGCCATTTGGTGATGAAGCTAAAATCCTTTCCAGGCCTTGTCCAGATCGCATCATCAAAATCGAAAATGATTCTACGAGCTTTTTTAACGATTTTCTTAGCTAGAGAAGTGGGTAGCAGCACTTTTTGTACGATGACCAGGTCGTACTCCCCTACCCTATCTAGAAAAAATTTTTCGACGTTGAAACCACGCGATTCTAGAAAAGGCAAATATTGCCCAATACGGTACCAAGTACTTGCCTGCGCATAGTCCCCAATCGTCATCAACCCAATTTTCAAAAGATTCCCTCTTCTAGGAAGCTCTGGTAGGTCGCTTTAAGTCCTTGTTGCAACTTCCACTTCGGCAGAAAACCAAGCCCCCGAATCAAGCTGGAATCTAACCACTTCCTCGGTGTCCCATCAGGTTTTGTCGTGTCCCACACAATGTCCCCTTTAAAACCGATAATACCTCTCAAAGTTTCTGCTAATTCTTTGATCGACACCTCTTCAGAAGAACCCACGTTCAATAGAGGCAAGGCCCTTTTTGTCAGGGGCAGATATTTTTCTTCGGGTAATTGTGCTAAAAACAGAAGAGCTTCGGCTAAATCGGCAGCAAAAAGAAACTCCCTTTTGGCCTGACCTGTTCCCCATAAGGTTAACTTTTCCCCTCCCCTTTTGGCCCGGTCCATTTTTAAAATCATTGCAGGGATCACGTGGGACTTGAAAGGGTCGTAACGATCTTTTGGTCCATACAAATTAGTGGGCATCAAAGCCAGGTACTTGGTTTTATGCTGCTGATTAAAACTTCTTACCAATTCCACACCAGCAATTTTTGCCACGGCATAGCTTCTATTTGTCTCTTCAAGAGGGCCGCTTAAAAGATGTTCCTCCTTCATGGGTTGTGGCGCCATTTTAGGATAGATACAGGAAGAACCCATGTAAAAAAGCCGATCCACACCAACATCAGTCGCACTTTTAATGACATTCAGTGCCATTGCTAAATTGTCATAAGCAAAATCGGCCGGGTATTCGCTATTAGCTAAAATCCCCCCGACTCGACCTGCCAAGAAAAAGACCGTTTTTGGCTTTTGTTCAGCAAAGTAATCTTCCACTTCCTTCTGCCGGGTGAGATCCAGCTCTTTAGAGCTTGGAATCAGCGGAGAAAAACCTTTCTTCTCAAGTAAAGCCAAAAGATGGGAGCCAACAAGTCCACTTGCTCCCAAAATCAACACTTTTTCTAAAGGGGAAAACATGGTTCCTCAACAGGTGCATTTAGGTCCGATAACACCATCTCTTTAACAAGCTGTTCAAAAGTGGTTTTGGGACTCCATCCAAGCAACTCTTTTGCTTTGGAATAGTCCCCCAGTAACGTTTCAACCTCCGTTGGGCGGAAATAACGAGGGTCAATGCCAACAACAGTTTTCCCTTCTAGGAAAGGATAGACACCCCCTTTTGGCCAAGCGATTCCGACCTCATCGACACCTTTTCCTTTCCATTCTATCTCAATGCCGACCGTTTCAAACGACCGTTCAACAAATTCCCGAACGGAGTGTTGCTCTCCGGTTGCCACGACAAAATCGTCAGCGACAGGATGTTGTACAATGAGCCACATCGCCTCAATAAAATCTTTTGCGTGTCCCCAGTCCCTTTTAGCATCGAGATTGCCTAAAAAAAGGGTCGCTTGCCTTCTTTGCACAATCGCTGCAACAGCGCGTGTGATTTTACGGGTTACAAACGTTTCTCCTCTAACAGGCGATTCGTGATTAAACAAAATGCCATTGGCAGCAAACATCCCATAGGCCTCTCGGTAGTTCACAGTCAGCCAATAGGCATAGAGTTTGGCTGCAGCATAGGGAGAGCGAGGGTAAAAAGGTGTTGTCTCTTTCTGCGGCACCTCTTGCACCTTGCCGTACAATTCAGATGTTGAGGCTTGGTAAAATTTTGTCTTATGTTCAAGCTTCAAAATCCGGATGGCCTCTAACAACCTCATGGTTCCAAGTGCATCAGCATTCGCTGTGTACTCGGGCGTTTCAAAAGAAACCGCAACATGGCTTTGAGCTGCGAGGTTGTAAACCTCATCCGGTTGGATCTCTTGCACAAGTCTGATGATCGAAGTTCCGTCGGTCATGTCGCCGTAGTGGAGGAAAAATGGGAGACCCCCTTCATGTGGATCACGGTAGAGGTGGTCGATCCTATCGGTATTGATCAGCGACGTCCGCCGCTTGATCCCGTGAACTTCGTACCCTTTTTCTAAAAGGAAAGTGGCAAGATATGATCCGTCCTGTCCAGTTATTCCTGTAATAAGCGCTTTTTTAACCATTTATCCGTCATAAGTTAGAAATGACATTCAAAGTTAAAAGAGATGAAGAAACTTTCCCAGACAATTTTATTAAGCGTCGCATCTTCCGAAGGGAAAGTGGCAAGGAAAAGCAGGTCGGGATGGATTTTTTCTCTGTGAAAGTCGACAGTAAAATCGCCAGGTCGGGTCCAAAAACGTTGGTAACCCCCAACGAGACCAAAGTACCAATTTTGAAGGCCACCGAAGCCGATGGTTCCGGAGACCACCTGTCCCCAACCGCTTGCACAATCTCTCCAACGGAGGTCAAAAAACTGGGGGGTTTCATTGAGGTGGAGCTCAAAGTCGGGCTCGTTCCAAATCCATTGTCCCCGACCTTTGTAGGCGACGTAGTGGAACTCGCCCTGTACGGAAAAGCTCCAGCATCCAGCGTTCCAAAAACCATCGATCCCTAAAAATCCACTTTTCCAATGGGTCAAATTCCGAGCACGTAAACCTTCAACCCCAAATCGGGTGTCCACAAGGGGTGACAAAACAACAACCGGGTTTTGAAAACGGAGTGAAAGGGACTGGTAGCAGTACCCCCCAGAAAACGCGACATCGAAAGGGCCACAATTGGGGAGAATATGTCCACCTAAAGCAATCTTGTAATCATAAAGCAAACGGCCTGTTTGACAAGCGTCCGTTCTGGTAAACAACCCTTGGCGATCGTCGAAGGCATAAACGGAATTAATGACCTTGCCTTGCATGAATTTTCCGTAATCTGCTTGGCCTTTGATATAGATATGGTCCCATCCGGCCAAATAGCCTCTGGCCCCTACGAAGACCGATTCAAAATCTCTCCAATTGATCTCAGCAAAAACATTTGGATCGCCGCCGGGACCTTGTACACTCCAATCAAGATTGTCCTGACGCCACCCTGTATAAAGATTGAAACGACCATCGTAACCATTCCCTGCAAAGAGAGCGGAAGATAGTGCCAAAGTGGATAGGAGAAAAGGAATTCGGACCATAGATTCTACAAAGTTCAATCAGAAAACATAGGGAGGTGAAGACTCTTTGTCAATCAGAATACGATTCCGAGGTGGGCCGTGTAGGAAGAGGTGGTCATGATCACCTCATTAAGCCTGCCCGCCCCGGTATACACATTCCCAAATCCATCCAAACCTTTCCACATGTCTTTGCCTCGATAGGCTGCAAAATGTTGGCATTGATAGGTCAAACCAACATTCCAACAGTTAAAATAGTAAAGCAGACCGACTCGGACGGTGACACCAAAAGCATCATGTGCCTGTTGCTTAGGAAATGGAGGGATAAAATCGGTCCGTAAATTCCAGTATCCCTTTGCCGAATAATAAGGGGCAAAAACATTCAGATCGATAAATGCTGAATAGGGCCCTTCCCTTTTTGTTACAGTCACATCGGCCTCAAAGCCTCGCCACAACGCATTGAAGCGATTATGCAACCCATCGAGAGGGCCAACATCAGAATGGATAGAATGGGTAACGTTTCCACCAAACATCTTGAGCCACTGACCAGCAGCCCGATAGCCACAAGAGGCCTCGATCTTTATTGTCCTGTAACAAAAATAGGCGGAACCGCCTAAACCGAACCGGATACTCCCCTCCGAACTGCCTTCAGCGTTGCAAACAGCCCGATCGCTCATTTCTGTACGCCCTTCTCCGTCAAAATCAGAATCGGTGACATAGCCAGAAGAAGCTCGCATCCCCTCCAGTTCGATGAACCCAAAAATCAGATCATTCCACTCTGATCTTAAGTTGATCCTCCCATACGGGCCCCGAAGCTTTTTCCATTCTAATTCAGAGACAATCTTTGGTCCTGCGTCGGAACCGATGCTCCAGTGAAAAGCGCTTGTGGCATAACCAAAATCGGCATCTATCGTTGTATCAAAAAACATAAAGAAAGGAAGTGTAGCACTCACGACTCTTTTGATTCATCGTGAAGAAAGATGAAAATCAGCTAGCTTTCAAAAAATGTCAAAAGTCCGTTGACATGTTAAACAATCGCCGAAAAAATATAGATATATAAACAAGTTTTTTTGTGAATTATATTACAATTCTAATTTTCCAGCCAAAATGCCAACTTGCCCTAAGTTGGTAAAATTGATTTTAAGATTACAATTTGTTATAATAATCTTCATGTCAATTTTAATAAAACAAAATCACACTCATTTAACACAAGAAATGGGATTTCAAACTCCTCTACTTGCAGAACAACCGGCTACCCACCCCTTACAAAAACTAACTTCTCAACAGTTCAACTTGATTCACCTTCTAGGAATCGAAGTATTTAAATATTGGGGTTATACAACTCTTAAATTGCTTTGTAACACCTCGTCAGAAACAAAAGAAGCGTTTTTTAAAAAATTCTTGAAAACATTCAACAAGCTTGAAGAAAAACTAAATAACAGTGCTACTGAAAGTTCATTTAATCTCACTCGACCTGAGAGACAAAGGCTTGAAATATACTACGACATACGTCTTGAATATGATTTAATTAAAGGCTATCAAGAGTTGTTTGATTGGATGAACAGAAACAGAGATAACTTTCTTAAGATGGGAGAGGTTCTTCTCTTCAAAGATTTCGTAGATTCTGTGATGATTTGGGAATCTTATTTAATCAATCAGAGAAAAATAAGCAAATTATCAGAAAATGAGAAGGTGTCTGCCACCCGCATTGCAGCTCTAGCAAAACTTATCCTTAATCCGGCTACGGGACCACTCGAACAAAAAGATCGAAAAATAATTAAAGCTTATCTTGAAGCTCTTTTTCCTGAATACTCTGATGTTCTTCAGACCCCTCAAAGGTTTTTAGAACGGTGCTTAACCTATACCCCTTGGAGTGAATATTGGAAAAATAATATTTACACATTCAGCTTCTTCGGTTCATTTTTTGGAAAGTCTGATGCAGGCAATATAATGGAGGAGACCTTCTTCACCACTATCAGCGACCCAGCATATTACCCGATAGCTCCAGAACTATTTACACGGACTCCCCCCTATAACCCCATATCATTGACATCTAAAGCGCCTCAAGAAGCTGTTAAGGACGACTATCCTAGTCAAAGCCAGAAACCTCCTGGTGAAACACCATCTGCTTCTTCAATAGTCAACACACCCATTATTTTTCTTCATCCCACTATTGAATCACTCATTCAAGCCTTTCAAAAACTACCCGTTCATAGCAGAGTGGCAAGATGGGATCGAGCCAGTTTTGACGTTCCTCCCGATCCCAAAGTATTTGAGGATTACAATTGCGATCCTTTAACGTGGAAAGTAAAGATAGTCCGTCATCGGATGCCAGCTTATCCTCTCATAAAACTTCCAACAGAACTATTGGGTAAATACGGAATAGAACAGATTAGTGATCTTTGGAAAATCCCTGTGACTCTTCAATTACCAGGCCAAAAACCTTTCAAAGGGCATATTGAGGTCACTCTAAAAGGCGGGGCTGTTTACCATTGTTATTTCATGACCGACCAAGAAAATGATATTGCCCCTGGCATAAGTGCCATGAAGAAGTTTGTGCCTGTTGACTCTTTTTATGATCCAACCCTATCCACTGTTGTAAGTGATTTTTGTTTTGGAATAGACCAAAAACAAACCATTACAATACAAGATATTCGTTTAGGAATTGGGGTAAGCATTCACCCACTTAAAAAAGCTGCCTAGAGCAGGGAAAATCGAACAGAAGGTGCTCGGTATGGGGCGCCACAGCCACTGACACACCACAATTCAAAATGTTACTTTCCTCTTTATCCTTAAAGACAAAACCAACCACAATTCCCACTTTTCAGAGGAATTTAAGATAAATATAATGGATTATTGTCCAGAATTCCCACGAAAAAGGGGAATTCTGGTAAGATCCTGATGTAAGGAGGAATCATGCAAAGCCTATTAAAACAGATTAAAACTCCCTATATTGACGGCCCAACACTCCTTAGCCTTTTAGGTCATTATAAAAAGCCTAGGGAAGCCATTTTACGTATGGTGAAAAATAATGAACTCATACGTTTAAAAAATGGCTTTTATCTCATAAATGAGAAAATAGAAGGACATAACCTTCCTTATGAGCAGATCGCAAACTTACTTTATGGCCCCTCTTATGTGAGTCTTGAGTGGGCATTATCCTTTTATGGAATGATTCCTGAACGGGTGCATACCGTTACAAGTATGACCACTGGGAGAAACAAAGAATATCACACCTCTGTGGGAAATTTTGTCTATCATCGGTTGTCTTCTGACCGCTACTCGATTGGGGTGACACAAAAGAAAGCCGTGGATTTTGTGGGAGGATTTTTGATGGCAAGCCCCGAAAAAGCCCTTGCAGATTTAGTTTTTGTTACTTGCAAAAGCCTTAATAGAGATCAGTTAAAACAAGAATTGCTAGAGTCAAAACGGATTGATCGTGAATCGATTCTTCAGTTGGATAAGAAATTGTTAATGGAAATTGCAAATGCTTATCAGTCGAAAAGCGTAAGAAATTTGTTAGATTTAGTCGGTGTCATATGAATTTGGACCTAAGTATTAAACAAATGTTAGCAAGCTATGCAGATAACACACCTCAAATCGATAAGTTAAGGGAAATTTTACAACAAACAGCGCTGCTAGGCTTGGCAAGACATCATTTTTTTGAACATGCTGCCTTTTATGGTGGAACAGCACTGAGGATTTTGTATGGTTTAGACCGCTACAGCGAGGATCTTGATTTTTCTCTTCTGAAACCCAATCTAGATTTTAACTTTACCCCTTTTCTAGAAGGGATGAATCGAGAGTTAAAGGCCATGGGGTTTGATCTAAATGTGGCCGTCCGAGAAAAAAACTCTGAAACAGGGATCTGGTCTGCATTTTTGAAGGCCAATACACTCTCGTTGCTTCTATCTATCCAAGAGAAAACGAAAATAACGGGCGTACATCCCGAGCAAAAAATCCAGATTAAACTAGAAATAGATACAGACCCTCCTTTAGCCCATTTGCCAATAGAAAGTAAATTGGTGAAAAACCCAATCCCCTTCTATGTGACAACTTATGCAATCACCGATCTTTTTGCAGGAAAAATGCACGCAGTTCTTTGTAGGAATTGGCAGAAAAGAATCAAGGGACGGGATTGGTACGATCTGATCTGGTACACCCAGAGTGGGATCGCTATTAATCTGCCTCACCTAAGGGAGAGGATGATTCAAACAAAACATCTAAAACCCGAAGAAAAGTTCGGAGAAAAAGAGTTACTAGAGCGGTTGCACAAGAAAATTGATGAAATAGACTGGGAATTAGCTAAGTCAGATATCTCTGTCTTTATTGCAGACAAACGAAAACTGGAGATATGGTCACGACAATTTTTTCATGATCTTGTTCCACTTATCCGTGTGGTCGATGAACCAAAAACTAGTTAGACCAAAGTTTAAGGGTCTTCACTAAAAATAAACTTTGAATATTCTATTGAAAGCGTCCGATTATCTGCTATCAGCTGTTTTAATCCGTCACCAAAATCTTTCAAATGGCGTCGATAAAGATTGAGACGGGCTATTTCTCTGCAGAAATGTGCCTCTTCTTCTTTAAGTTGCTCGATAAAAACTTTGAGCTCATCTCTAAAACACATGAATTTTGCAACAAAAGAGAGATATTGCTTTTGGCTTTCCTTTGCAAAGGATAAAAGGCTATCCAGTTCGGTACGCCTCTCTTTTGCCATCCGCTCGCCTTTTAGTAATAGGGTGGATTCCAATGAACTGATTATTTTATGGATATTCTCGTTATCGTTGGGGATGATCTTCATTGCCTCTTCAAAATGGTTAAGAAGCTCTATTGAAGCGGCTAACATTTCGGCTTTACCAATCGAGTCTGAATTTTCAGATGAACTTTCAACATTTCTTTTACCGGCAAGTATCTCGTAAAATTCATCGAGAACCGATCTCTGATTTAGAAGAAACGACAATTCCTTCTTAAAATTCTCATGGGCTTCAGTCCATTTGGTTAATTTCAGATCGGTATCCGCTGGATCATTGTTCAATTGAGCCTCTGCTATCGAATGAAGGAGTGCTTTAAGAGGAATAACAGTTCTTTTAAGGAGCTCTGCTTCTTCTTTGTTGATCCTTAGTCTCTCTTCTAAAAGCTCCCTCCTGACCTTATTGAATTCTATATTTGTAGAATCATCATCGACATGAGCAATCTTTTCCTCATTCTTTTCAATTCTAGTTTGATGGTTAACAATTTCAACTTCCATCGCTTTAAGAAAACCTTGCAGCTGATTTATCGGCTCCTTGTCTGGTAAGGGAGTGGCCAAGCAAAAAGGCTGAAAGATAATGGAGAAAAGGGTGAATAATAAAAACATCGCAACCTAAAAAATAGTTTTAAAATTTGTTATAGCTGTAGCTCTATAATGGTGTCGATTTCATCCAACTGAGTTGGCAACTGAAGAACCCCATCTTCGATAGCAAGCATCGGACCATCTGGGAAAAGGCGGGCCCTTTTTGCTGCAATTGGAAGAGGTAAAGTAGATTCTTTCCAATCAAGAATATGGAGGTAGGCAATATCCCCTTTATGGGTCATTACGCCCCAAGAAGTGGAGCTCATAGGTCCTCCACACGTTCCATAGATCGATTCCCCGTTCTTTTTGGTCCATTTTCCCATCGCTTTTAACCTTTCAATGAACTCAGGTTGGATGGTCCCATCGGGTCTTGGCCCTACGTTGAGCAATAAATTGGCATTATTCCCAGCAGCTGAAACTAGATATTGGATCAGTTGTTTTGTTGTTTTGAAATTGTCATCCGAGCTGTTGTAACCCCAAGAATGATTAATGGTTTCACATGTTTCTAAAGGTAAAGCGCTGATGCTAGTCTGATTAAATTCGGCTGTATTGCTTCCAGGCAAGTCTTTCTCAAAAGCCTGAAAGTCTTCCCCTTCATAAGGAGCTAAGTGGTGATTATTACCAACAAGAGCTGCTGGCTGTAACCGATGGATTAAAGCATACGTTTGTTCTAAACGCCAAAGATCACCAATCTCTTTCCAGCTATCCGGCTTTTTGTCCCAAACCCCATCAAACCAAATCCCGGCAATTGGTCCATAATTGGTCAATAGTTCGGTCAATTGTGCATCCATGAAATCGAGATACTTGTTGAAATCCCCACTTTCTGGTCGACCTGCAAAATGGCCAGTACGTCCTAGGGGGAAATAGTCGGGATGGTGCCAATCTAAATGGGAATAATAGAAAAACAACTTAATCCCTTGTCGATGGGCTTCATCAGCCAACAGTTTCAACACATCTTTTTTGTAAGGAGTGGCATCTACAATGTTCCATCCGTTTTGTTTGGTTCCCCACATCGCAAAACCATCGTGGTGTTTACTTGTGATGGTGATGTATTTCATCCCCGCTTCTTTAGCCATTGTCACCCAAGCGACAGGGTCAAACTGCTCAGGATTAAAACGGCTAGCAAGGGGTTCATATTCCTCGATGCTCATTTTCCCTATAGGACTATTGTGATCCGTTTTGCCCAACAGATTGGAAGCTCCCGCTTTTTCCATCACCCACTCCCCTCTTCCAAGTTCGCTGTAGACACCCCAATGGATAAACAGTCCAAATTTACTGTCTTGGAACCACTGTCGTGACTCTAAGTTTTCAGCTGTAGGCTCTGCAGGAAGAGAGCAGGCAAACGTCAAAGAGAGGATGAAAGAAAAAACGCGCATGAAAAAACCTTAAAAAATTGATATTTATCATAGGTCAACTAGCCTAATCTTTCCAAATATTTCCTGTTAAATAGAGGGTCAGTGAATTGTTAATGATGTGAATGGCTATTGGATGGAGAACATTCCCTGTAGCCTCTTGCGAACAACCTAATATAGACCCCATCACAACAATATATACCAATGCTGCTGCTCCGTAGGGATTAACTTTTTTAGAGGTACTAAAAGCCCAAGCATGGTTTGCTGCAAAAACCAAAGAAGAAAACGTTATTCTGAATACTTTGGCATGGATGCTTTTAGGATCGAAGGATATTCCAAGTTTTTTGCGCAAAAACTGACCCCATCTTTCAATATCAGATCTTGAAATAATAAACGGTGTGACAGCTCTTCTAGGACGGGTCCAACAACGCAATAATAAAGCCCATCTGTTAGCCTTTCTTTTAAAGATAAAAATAGAATGACCTTAGTGACTACCTCTAGGCGGGTTAAGAAATATCCTATTTTTGCAAAGTGCTGAAGGGGCAAATAGTTTCGCGAATTGGCGATAAAGGATACTCTAATAATAGCTCACATAGGAGATATGCGCCTAGCCCGATGAAAACAGTTTGTGCGCATTGATAAATTTTTTGTTGGGCAGCCTTCCACTTTTAGGATAACTTTCACCGTTAGAAGAATTTTGGATGTTTTGGTTTAAACCAAATGTTGTTATTAACCAGCACATAGATGTTGTTCACTTAAAAAAATAATCACAAATGTAACATATTATAAAATTAAATGTAATAATAAAAACTGTGTAGATAAGACCACTTAACAAGCCTAAATGGCTATGGAATGAGACCCTCTAGTGCCTATTAGAGCTGCCAGAGGGCTTTTATGGGTGATTTTGTCAAAAGTTGCTATGAGCAAAACTAGCCTTTATAGAGGAGCTCACTATCTTGAGGATCAAGTTTGATTTTTATATCTTTATTGTACTCTTTTACAAAGAGTCCTTGTCCTACAAGATGTAATTCAAAATTTGAAAAGTGTTCTTTGAATTGGGTAAAAAGGTGGAAGAGGTCTTGATCTTTTTGGATAGGTTCTAATTTGATTCCCCATGTTGTATAAGGGCTTAGAATGGGAACTCCTTTATCGAGTTTGCTATAGGTACCCCCTACTGCAATAGGAAGCCCATCTTGACCTTTTTGAAAAGACGATTCAATTTCGAGGTCTCCTTCACTAGGTATCCGATAGAGGGCACCTCCATATCTGAAGAAAGAATTCCCTGTATGGTGCAGAACAACAGTGAAGTTTTTGAGACAATCATTTAGTTCTCTTTCTAGCTCTAGGTTTCCTCTGCATCTTATTTCTAAACCAATGCTTGTAAACTTCGTTGCAGAAAACGGGGGCGAATTATTAACATCAGCATTCAATATAATTTCTTCTCCTCGAAGCAAGCCTTCTATATCCTCCTGATAGGTCTCACCTTCCCAAACATAGAATGGACGATAAGCAGTCGTTGCATCAAATTTTGCTAACATGATTGCGTTATCCACCTGAGGATTGACTCTCGAAGCATAGTCAGAAATATCCTCACGTATTTTTTCTATACTCTCTTTTACTAGATTTACCATTTCTTCATAAGTAGCATTATCTCCAAACTGTCGTAAATCAATAGATGGACCGAAAAGTGATTCTGAAAAAGGAAAAGACCATTGGCGAGCAGCATTCATTGCTTCCCCATATTGCTGTAAAAGGAGATTTTTTTTGACTTTCAGCTTGAATGCTACAAAGTTTGGATCTTCAGAGCTGGATCCTGGAGCTGCAAGATTCGCCATGTATTTGACCATTGTGATTCTATCCCGATAGTCTTGAACCCGGTCGTAAATATCCATAGAGGTTGTGATAGCCCCTTCTACCTTTTTTATTATATTGATCAGATCTTGATCTGAAGAAAAATCTTTCAAAAATCCTTCTATTTTTTGCTGAAAAGTCTCAAAAGTATTCTTCGTTTCAAACCTGCTATAGGTCCTTGAAATTATGGACTTTCCCTCCAATTCTGTTTGAACTTTTTCGGCATCCTCCACAAAACTTAATAATGAGGGACCAAATGAATCTTTGACCTGCTCTCTGTATTTGCCCAATTGTTGTATAAGCAATTCAGCTTTTAGAATAGCATCTTTGTAAGCAGCAAGCTTTTCTTGATTAGAATCTCTTGCTTCAAAGAAATCGATAGCAATGTCTTTTAAAGGTGCGTAGATAGACTTACCAAATTCTTTTAGCCCAGTTAAATGGGTCTTTTTTTGATTAGAAGAAACAAAATCTACAATGTTACCGGCGCTTTCTAAGATTTTACCCCCTGATTCGATAAAACCTGATGGGTTTTCATAGATAGAAATACCGGCAACTGCAGCACCAGCAATAAATGGGCCAGCTGGTGGGAAGCAACAGCCAAGACCTGTCACAGCAACACTAATCAGTCCCAAAACAAACTTTTTGTTCATTTCATTCTCTAATTGTGTGATCTTTTCTTTTGCCTCTTCCCTTGCTGATTCTCCCTTAGCCTGTAATTCTTCTATTTCCTTTAAAAGCTTTTTGACCTTTTCGTTAATTTCATTGCTGGATCTATGGATCTCTTGGTGCAATTTATCTATAAAAACAGCGGCCTCTTCTATATTACCTTCAATCTGATCAACAAATTGATTTTTATAAGACTCAATCATTTGTTCTTTATCCAGCTTGTCTATTTTCCCTATCCTAGTGACTGCTAAATCAAGAAAACGTCCAATTTCAACAACTAATCTTTTCTGTTGAATGGCTTGTAATTGAGAAATTTTAGTGGCAACAGCTGTATAAAGCGATCGGTACAAGTTATCTTCGGAAGGATGGTGAATGAGCCTTTGCAGTATAGATTCATAAAAAGGGTGGAAGACTATTTTCTCCTTCGATTCGGAGGACCGTTTCTCCAACCAATTGCATTCCCCTATTAAAGCTGCAAGACTAAAGGTTCCTTTAACTTTATCATCGCTCTCATAGCTACTAGAAAAAGATTCTAGGGCATTTAATGTCAATAAACATTGTTTCTTATTTTCCCTGACCAAACGATCAAGCAAGTAGGTTTTGTATTCTATTAAACGTGAAGGGATGTCCAATGGAGAAGGTGAAAGTGGCTCTTGTATTCCTGTCACATTCCCTATAGTCACAATCTGTCCAGAAGGTCCGTGGTCCGAGTTGTTAAAGAGGTGGGGTTGTGAAATAAGAGACGGATGTTCAATCCAAAATCTTTCTCTGATTCGAGTACGAGCTGGGACACCACCAGGCCACCTATACTCATAAACCCCGGTAAGATCATACCCATTCAACCCACCAGCACCGCATTCTCCAGGGGTTCCTGGTGAACCCTCTTCTCCTCTATCAGACTTGAAAATAGGGGTTTTCTGATCCTCTAAATTCACCATGACAATGGTGCCCGCAAAGCCACCACGCCCGCCCCCGCCAGGAGCTCCACCATTCCCACCCTTTTGACCCATTTGACCAAAATTTGTAACTCTTACCCTACTTCCAATAGCTGGTGGGGCGGCTGGAATTGGAGGTGGATTCCCCAAAATGAAGCCCTCATTATCCCATTTGTATCTGTCCACAATAGGTAATGTAGGCTGTTCGGACCAAGGATAGGGGTTTCCATTTGCTCCTGCAGCCCCATTTGTCCCGTTTTCTCCATTTTGTCCCTGACCCCCTCTCCCACCACTTGTGATAATGGCGAGATCTTCCAAATTTGGCATTTCCTTTCCAATTCCAAAAAAATGCCCCCCATAACCTCCAGGTTTACCTGGATTTCCCTCTAAGCCATCTTCTCCTGTACGGCGAAGTCGAGAGGCCCAAGGGGTATCTGGATTGACGCCTGCCGGGTAATTGCACCTCTCCAAACAGTCTGGACCTGTTAAATCGATTTTTCTTTTGCCTTGTATGTCCCATTTTGGTGCAATAATTACAAGATCGACACCTCTCAAATTGTCACCAATTAGATCAGCATCGATCGTGGCAGTGTGAAGAGCAAAAATTTCTATCCTTTCCCTTTTTTTAGAAGACGCAAGGATCTCCTTCAACTGGCTGATCTTAGGAAAAGAACCTTTCAAAGTTATTTTGTTATCAGAGACTTCTATCTCCGCCGGTTTTAGCATGTCTTCCAAGGATTCATTCCATGCAGCTAACTTCTCCCTTAGATGAGTGGCAGAAAGCCAATCTCTTTCATAGGGAAAAGTCGAACTTGCAATCTCTTGAAGGTCACCATTATTTTTTAAAGCTTCTTTAAGGGTGTAAGGACTTAAAATATCTTGTTTGCCCTCCTTTGCAAAAAGCTCCATCGTGCTAATTAAAGAGAGAGGGCTTCTACCAGCTAAAAGTTCACTAAATCTTTGCTGAAGAGCACGGATGCTTTTTTCATCTGGATTCTGATGGAAGAAATTCTTTAAAAAGAGCTCAACATCAGCCATTACATGAAGGCAAGTGGCAGATAGTATCCTTTGGACCCTTTCATCAGGTGGAAGCGCCAGCAGGAATAATGCATCGATTGATTTTTTCTGATCGAGTGAAAGGACTGTAGGTGATGAGGAGGGGGCTATTATTGACTTCGTGACATCTTCTAGTTTCAAAGAACTGTGTATTTCACCAGCAGCATTTCTAATTCTGCTGTCTACTAGCTTCCCACTTAATTCCTTAGGACTAACTTTTTGGACTCTATTGCGCCAATCTAATGAATATTTTTCTTCTCTTAGGAAGGATGAAAGTTTCTTTTCAATACTCAAGAAATTGTAGCCTCTATCAAGGCTTCTCACCTGCTTCTGGGCAGATGCTGCAGGGAACCGATCTTCATAAGAAAATTCAGCCTGGTCTTTAACTCGAAGGATCATTTCAACCTCATTGAATAAGAATCAGGATATTCGCAAAAAAAAGTATTAGAATCAAATTTAACTCCTGTAAGCGCCCAAAGTATTGTGGGAAATGAGAAACCACCTTCAGTGGAAAAAATAGGGGAAATCATCAAAGCATGCGATTTCTGCAAAAAAACACCCGAAAAGCTTTTCAATTGTACCCGGTGTAGGCAAGTCTGCTACTGTGACGCAGCATGTCAAAAGAGCGCTTGGGCTGTACATAAAATCTCCTCTTCCAAAATTTCGGGTTTTAATCATCCACTTCCTAGCTGGAATGAAGAAGTTTGTCACTTCATGAGAGGTGATGGCAAAGTCGTAAAGTTAACTCAGAGGGAATTTTTCAATAAGACCGGTGCCTACTTCACAAGTCGCAACTTAAAAGTGGTGAAGGCACAAATCGAAAATATTCCTCAAAGCCCATCAAAAAGCTCAGTCCCCAATTATTCTGTCAATGATCAAGCGGTTAAGATCTTCCTAAAGCAACCACCTCTTCTTATCATTGACGAGGAACCCCCTATTGGACTTGGATTAAGGGCCGGGCAAGTAATCAGGGATGGATCGATCATTTGTCTATATGCTGGTTTGATCAATCCACCTAAAGCAGATAACGCTTTAGTCGAACCTGTCACCTACGCTTTGGGACCTATCGATGCAACACACTTTAGGAATGAAGCCTCTTGTTTAAATGATGGTCCCCCTAATACCCATTTCAACTTTATATCTGACTATGAAGGTGCTGAAACGCCTGTTGTTGTTGTAGATAAAACAATTGCTGAAGGTGAAAGAATTTATGTTTCCTACGGAGCACAACATCCAATTAAAGGGGGTATTTACCATGTTAGTCCTTAGTCAAAAGAGAAATTGGAAAGTTTTTGCGCCAACGGAAAATTCTATAACCCTAGCTCTCATAATGAGAAAACTCTTCATAACTACATTAAGACAGCTCCAATCGTTTTTTTCCAACTCCATCTAGCCAGAAATCTAACCGTAAGACAAACAAGAAAATTGCTTCATCTACCCCCCATCCAATGGAAGGGGATAACCGATTTGCAACAACCTGGTGCTCTTCATACGTTTACTTGGGACATTATTTTAGAGACTGTAGAGTTTTTTGAATCTCTAGATTGGGGAAACATCCCTATCACCTCTAAGATGGAGATTTTTTTCAAAGAGCTCAGCTTTCAGAGCCTTTTGGGGATTCTTCAGTTTTTGCTGAACGATGAGGCCTTTACTGTTGATAAAATCAAAAGCTATTTCGTTTTCGGAAAGCTCACCGATTATTTTCGCCTCTTTGTGTATGGCTCTTTCACAGGACTTCTCGTAGAACAAAAGAAAACCTTTTCCCCCTTCCTGCAGAAATACAATCTCAAATAGAGAGTCTTCCTAACAATTTAAAAAGGTCCTTATTAAGTAAAGTGTTTGATGAATTAGAGCTTTGTAAAACACAAGGACTCAATAAAGAAGAAATGGAATTAACCAAACTGTTGATTTCTATTCATAGTAATTCTAAGAGACAAAAATAACAAAAAACCGATCCCAGGAGTCTTCGAATCAGTCGAGGGCAAAGCCCTCGACAAAGACCAGACAAGTCTCAGCTCTCGAAAGGCTTATTACTAGGTCTGATTTGATATTCCGAACATTTTTAGTAATGCAAGAAGTTCCAGGCTTTTATTGGACGTCGGCGGCGCAGCGGAAGCCGTAGGTACCGTTAACGGTGCCAGGATTATTCCTGTGCCGTCTTGAGCAACCCAAATCTTCTTTCAAGCTTTTCCAGCAGCCACCACGAAGAACCCGGTAGACCCCTTGAAGAGGCCCTTTTGGATTCTCTGGCTCTACCGAAGAAAGTTCATAGTAATTGTAGCCATACCAATCTTGACACCATTCATAGACATTGCCGGCCAAGTCGTAGAGGCCAAACTCATTTGGAGGATAACTCATGACAGGGGTTGTATCTGAACTGAAAAAGTTGGCTTGAGGTTTTTCAATGTTCTCCCCTGTTGGATAAGTTGCATCGTCGTCGCCCCCTTTGCAGGCCACTTCCCACTCAGCCTCGGTTGGCAACCTTTTTCCTACCCAGCGGGCATAAACGAGTGCACCGTACCAGGTCACACCAACGACTGGGTGTTTTGCGTACCCAGATTCGATGGTCAGCCGGCCAGCCACTCGTTTGATCCGTGAATCTTTTAATCGGATGATATCATGGTGATGGCGGTCTTTTTCCCCACCCATCACTTCTAGGAACCGTACAAACTGTTCATTGGTCACTGGGTGGATATCAATAGCAAAGGGAGAAAGTTTTACTTGATGGCGCGGCATCTCATCCCTGTTCCCCACATTGCTGCCACGGTAATAAATGCCACCCTCAATGATGCACATCTCGTTAGAGAGGGGCTCAATGTTGATGACCTTTTTTTCAGGATGATACGGTTTTACAGTAGCATCAACTTGAATGCTGAGAGCTGGATCGGCATCAAAAATAGGACGATCAATAGGCTGACGCATGATAATCGGTTTCAGGCCACGGCTGGAAGAAACTGTTGCCTCAGCTAATTGCAAAGTAACTAAATGCTCTGGAACGGCGGGGATTGCCATCGAGGCAAAGCTCTTTTTTTCCTGCGGCACAATCGATTCTAAAAGAGGGACCAAAAACTCTGGACGTTCTTGAGGATTTTGTCTCAGCAGCTGGTTTAAAAGTGCATCCCAATTGTAAAAATACTCAGGAACACGCTTAGAGGGCATCTCGAAGAGGGCCTCAGGAAATTCCCCCATGATCAGAAAGTAGGTCAACACCCCAAAGGCAAAATTGTCGGCTTTATAGGTAATTGGCTGCTGCGTTAGATATCTTTTTTGCTCAGGAGCTAGAAAAGCAAAGTTTTGCAAGAAAGAGGCATGAAGAGGTTGGATCTTTTGTTCATCTAAAAGGGGCATTCCATACCCTTCAAAATCTTTAAGACCGACTGCATCTGCAACATATTTGTATGTGCGAGATAGCACGGCGCCTGTTCCAATGATTTTAGACAACCCAAAGTCTGATAATTTGCATGACAGCTTCCCATCAACAGTGGTCAACAAAATATTATTGAGTTTCAGCCCTCGGTGGATAATCGGCTGAGAGGGATTTGCGGTATGGTGTGCATAGTCGAGGGCTGATGCAATTTCTTTTAAAAGTGAGAACAGCACATTTTCTTCAAGACGGTCGCCCTTTGCGACCATGTATTGTGCTAAGTTTTGGGTCTCCCCTTGAGCATCTACAACGCAGTCGGTTACCAAAAAGTAACGGCCCTTATCCGAAGAAATATTGTGAATTTTAACAATATTCGGATGATCGAGACCTGAAAGGACTGCCACTTCTTCTTCAAATCGTTGGATAAACTGCCGATCTTGCCCAAGTTCTTCGGGCAAAAGTTTGATCAACATCTGCCTTTTCATGAAGCGGTGCTCTGCTAAAAACGCCCCTCCAAGTGAACCTTGGCCTATTTTTTTCACGATCGTATAGTCGCTTAATGTCTCCATCGACTCATTCTTCCTTATCAAGTATCAAAACTTTAGAATAGAGTCGCGAGCTTTTTCTAGGCAATGAACCTTTCCAAAGAGTTAAAAAGTGTGCTAGTCTTACGGATTAATTTTTTTCAAAAGTATTTGCACATGGATCGCCGTTCACTCCTTTTTATCGTCCTCATCAGCTTGTCTTTTTTCTTCATCAATCTCTACTTCACAAGAGATGAAGCGGAGAAGCAACAACTTTGGCAAGCCGAAGAAAAAGCCAAACAAGAGAGATTAGCTAAAGAAAAGGCAACAGACATTGCCCAACGAACCGCTAACCTTGACGACTTGAGCTTGGTTGAACTCTACGCCGATGACTCTGCCTCCCATTTCTTGACTGTTGGCTGGAAGTCGAAAGAGGCGGTGCTTGCTCTTCCTCCCCACGAAGGTGAACTGCCAGAAAATGTTTATAGCAGAGAGCTTGGATCTACCCGATCCTTCACCGCTTACCATCTCGAGCACCAAGATCATCTCAAATCTTTTGCAGCAGGCATCTACACTTCAGGCAGCGAACATGCAATAATCGAAGCGCTACCTACACCACACCTTGGTCAATATGATGTGCAAGTGATCACTTTCACTCTTGATCCTGATCATCCAGCCGAAGTGATGTTAGGTTCGCTTGATGACGGCGCCTATACGACACTCAGTCTGGAGCGGATCCCTTCTGGCATTGCCCTTTTAAAAGGAAAAGATGGATACCGTCCAATTGGTTTTATCAAAAACGACGACCTTATCCCCTTAAATGATTTCCCTGATTTGCGTCCCGATATTGTCATGGGCGAAGCAAAATCTGCTGCTGTACAAGGATATGGAGAACAATTTTATCTCCTTGAAAATGGAACGATGCAGCTTGTCTTTTCAGAAATTGGTGGTGCCATCGTTGAGATCAACCTCCCTTTCATCTCTGATAAACACCCAATTAGTGTGGTCAGACCTATTGACGCTGACCGTCGGATGTTGGAAATCGATCCTAATAACGCGCAATTCCCTTTGCACCCATCCTTGAAAGGAGATGGAATTCTTGTCGAGCAAGCAACAGGGGGTTACTATCCGTTAATCCGGAGAAACCTGATTGGTCCAAATGGTAAAACTGAATTAAAAGTTTCACCCGACACCTACGCCCTCTCAGTTGTTTCTGCTTATCCAGAATTGGCAAACCTCCGGTATAAAGTTGTTTCCCACTCTGACACTGAAATCACCTTTGAAGGTGCGCAGGAGATGAGAAAAATCCGGAAAACATTCCGGATTCCAAAAGAAGACAATGCCCTTCCTTATATTTTTGAACTTGAAATGAAAGTTGAAGGAGACACAAAAGGGCTTTGGCTGACAACAGGCGTACCTGAAGCTGAGTGGATTGCTGGCAGCCCAGCTCCAGCTTTAAAATACCGTATCACAAAAAATGGGTCTGCCCAGGCTGAAGATGCCTCTTTACCCACCGAATCAGTTTCTTTGAATTCAATTTCTCCTGACTGGATTTGTAATTCCAACGGCTTTTTTGCTATTATCCTTGATCCTCAAACCGAGGCAGCAACCGGATTTCGGGCAACCAGATTGCCAGGAGCTACCTCCCCTTCACGTCTTGTTGCCCTGGCTCAAGCTTTCCCGAAATGGAATTTGCAAGACTTGCCTGGCTATATGATGTTGCTTCCAGTAAAACCAGGAAGTAATACATCTAAATTCAGAGTGTTTGCAGGTCCCCTTTCAACTCCGATTTTAAAGCAGCTCGACGCAAAACTGGTCGACAATTTAACAGGTGGAAGTCCAGAGTATATTTTGAGCCAATCTTTCCATGGCTGGTTCACCTTTATCTCCGAACCTTTTGCTAAATTCCTCTTCTGGATTATGCAAGGGGCCTATTATGTCACCCACTCTTGGGCATTTTCGATTTTCATCGTCACTTTAGTGCTCCGTATTCTACTTTGGCCTCTCAATGCTTGGTCTGCTAAATCAACGGCAGCTATGCAAAAAGTCAGCCCAAAAGTGGCAGAGATCCAAGAGCGGTATAAAAACGATAAGAAAACCATGCAGCTGAAGATGATGGAGGTTTACAAAGAAAATAAAGTGAATCCTCTTTCTGGGTGCCTTCCTCTTCTGATCCAGATGCCATTCCTTATCGGGATGTTTGATCTGCTAAAATCGGCTTTTGCTCTACGAGGCGCCCCTTTTATTCCAGGCTGGATTGACGATCTCTCTTCCCCAGATGTACTTTTTGACTGGAACTATTCAATTCCTTTGATCGGTTCTGAGTTTCACCTCCTCCCCATTTTATTAGGTCTGGTGATGTTCGTTCAGGCTAAGGTCTCATCACCTGCTCCTGCCGACGTGGCAAAAATGACCGATGCGCAGCGTCAGCAACGTTCGATGATGACTTTCATGGCGATCTTATTTGCTGTAATGTTCTACAGTTTCCCATCCGGGTTGAACCTTTACTGGCTCTTCTCCATGCTTCTGGCTATCGGCCAGCAAACTTGGACATCGGGGAAATTGTTTGGGAAAAAGAAAAAATGAAAATTTGGGAAGATTTTCTCCATTCCTCGGAGAAGAGCTTAGGAAAGGAGATCGTTGAAAAATGGCTCCGTCCCCTTCAGATTGCCCGCTTTGATGCGGGCAATCTCTATTTAGAGGCCCAAAATACGTTTCAAATCATCTGGTTTGAAGAACATATCCGAAAAAGAATTCCTAAGGGACTTTCCACAGGGAATGATCGGCCTGTTAAGGTGCATCTCGGACTTGGCACGCCCCTCCCCTCCCAAAAACAACAACCCCGTCTTAAACGGAACGACCCCTCCCCTCAGAATCTCCTTCGTCATTACGATTCCCTTCCTATTGACCCTACAGCAACCCTTTCTTCTTTCATACCAGTCGAAGGCAACCGGTTAGCTATCAAGGTGATTGAAGAGATTTTAAAAGGAGCTTCTGGGTTTAATCCCCTCTATATTGTAGGCCCATCGGGCTCAGGAAAATCTCACTTATTGCAAGCCATCGCAATGGGATTTCAAAACAAAAAGAAAAAGGTGATCTACACTCATGCAGAAACCTTCACAGACCATTTAGTTTCTGCGTTAAGAGCCACCGATATGGCCGCTTTTAGAGCTACTTACCGTTCTTGTGACGTTTTGATTGTTGAGGATGTCCATCTTTTCTCTAAGAAATCGGCCACGCAAGAGGAATTTTTCCATACTTTTAATACATTACATACTGAAGGTAAGGAAATTGTCCTTTGCTCCACACTAACACCGCAGGAACTTGTTCAGGTCGAACCCCGTCTGATCAGTCGATTTGAGTGGGGCATTGTCGTCCCCCTTGAGACGATCGATAAAAAAGACTATGGAGAGATCCTGAAAAAGAAAATGGCAGCATTAAAGGTCAATTTCCCTCAAAAAGTCCCCACTTTTCTTCTCGAACTTTTCCCCAGCTCCCCAAAAGCCCTTGTCAAAGCGTTCAACACACTATTGCTTCGAACCAAAGGGGGTTCGGATGGATATGACAATCTCACCCTCCCTTCCTTAAAAAGGATACTTTCAGACCTGCTTATCGAAGAAGATCGTCATCATGTCACACCACCTCGCGTTTTAAGTACAGTGGCTGAACATTTTGGAATGCGTATCGAAGACCTAACTGGAAAAGGGCAAAGGCGCGATCTTATCTTGCCCCGTCAAATGGCTATGTACATCTGCCGCGAAATCTTGAAACTCCCCTACACCAAAATCGGCGATCTTTTCAAAAGGGACCACTCCACCGTGATGAGCGCCTTAAAGCAACTGCACAAAGAACTCCTCATCTCTTCCTCAGAAGTCCCTTCTCATCTACAGTCTCTCTTCAAGAAATTGCATTTAGCTTGATTAAGATGAGGATTTAATACATGGCATCAAAACAAAGTACTATTGATTTTATTCTAGCGCAAATAGCTGATGCTGGAGAAGTTATAGCCAAGAAAATGTTTGGCGAATATGCAGTTTACTGCGAAGAAAAAGTAATTGCACTCGTTTGTGACGACCAATTGTTTATTAAGCCGACCATTGCCGGCATAAAATTTATTGGTTCTTGTACAGAAGCCGTTCCATATCCAGGTGCAAAACCCTATTTCGTTATTTCAGAGGCACAATTAGCTGACCGAAAGTGGATCTCCCACCTCGTGAAAATCTCGGCAGCCGAATTACCGCTTCCGAAGAAAAAGCCTAATAAAAAAGCACTACAAAGAAAGGGCAATAGTTTGACCGTAGAGGAAAGAGATGATTTCTAAATTAAACATTAATCGGATAGTTTCACCCCTATGTCCTGCAAACCAAAGTAAAAAAGCTCCTTTTTCCTCAAAAAACAGGCTGTAGAATGACCCTAAAATAGGTATGAACATCTTCTTTAAAGCCGTCATCTACTACATTGTATAAAAATGCCTCTTCAAGGCCTACAGCGGCCTTATGGAAGGCTGTATAAGTATTTTCAAATGGCGCTGTTGCCTTTTCTCTGAGCTCGGCAAAATACCCACTTTTCTGCTCGAGCGTGGCAGCCCGAAGAATAGGAGCAGCTTCCATAAAGCTCATTTGCCTAAGCTGACCCACTAAGAGATCGAAATGAATAAACGGGAGGACAACCGAAAGCTGAGCCTGATTCATGCTTCTCAGATAACCAATAATCGCTTTCTGAAGACGTGGATCCGTTGCAGCGAGGGCAAGGGAATAGAAAGGAATTTTATCTAAAAACTCCTTTGCGCCATGTTGTGGGTAAAGAGGGAGAGGATTTTGGTTTAGAAATGCATTTTCTTTAACAAAATAATTTTTCTCTTCCCTGAACTGTTCCTCAAAGCTGCTACGCTCATATAGAAAGGTTGGAAGCAGCTCAGTTAAGTTCCCTTCATCTCCGCTTACATTGTAGTATTTAGTGTCCGAGAGATGTTTGACCTTGTCCTCCTCTGATGCATTTACAACAACTTTTTTCATGGGTTCAAGTGGAAGAACGGGAAGTAGAACGATTTTCTCATCTAAACTAAAGCGGTCATAGCCACCTCCAGCCTCTATTTTAGATCTAGTAAACTCTTGGTTAATATTGAGAAAATAGTTAGAGGCATTTTCATCATCAAATACCTCTCTAAATAACCCTTCATTTCCTTGTGCAAGAAAATCGCCCCGTAAAAGACTTGCTGCGATCAGTTCTTTTTGTCCTTGTTCATGGTTTTCAATGAAGGGGGCAACACCAATCACAAGCTTTTTCTCATATACCGAAGGCATTGCATGAACTAGATCAATTAAATGTATCCGTTGAATGGGTTTAAGCACTGAAAAAGCTAATAAAGCATCTACCCTCACCTCGTCTGGAAGGGAATAGCATTCTTGAATAGCAAAGTCCCTCTCATCAATTGGAATTTTAGATAAAGCAACCATGGGTGGAACAATTGATCGATTAGTAACACCATCTATCATAGGATTAACCGAATAAATGAAATCGACAAAATGAATGAAATCGGCAAATTTTAACGAATCGCCTTCTAGGACAGCTTGGAGAGCACCGATGAGTTCTGCCCGGTGATACCATTCAATAGATTCGGATCTAATGATTCGCTCTGCCTTAAAAAAAATCCTTTTTATATGTAAAGGAACCATTGCCTTTAATACTTCCACAAGCAATCTCCTTTCATGGTCACTTGTTGTCCCCTTAGTCACAAACTCGATCATGGATAAAACTAAATCCCCAATTTCTAGGTTCTTGAAGTTGAAAGTCATCTGACCGATCAAGTTTTTGATAGCTAATATAACCTCAGCCCTATCGGTGGTTGGAATTGAGCTGATCGCTCTAAGGATATCGTCTGTATGTTCCTTTGACCATGTAATATCTCTAATCAATAAACTTGCCAACTTGATCACACCCGCTCTTTCTTGGGCTGGAATGTGTTTGATGCCAGAAATTTTGCTCTTCAAAGTCGCCATTGAATCGACAAACTCCACCATTTCACTGACTGGAATTAAGCTCATAGCTTCAAGTACGTCAAAGCAAATATTTTTGTGAGAACTGATTAAGGACGTTATTTTTTCAACAAACCCCTCTCTACACTCTACTGGAAGGCGGAATGCATGGATGACAGCTGCCCGTTGATTGCCTTCTGTGATACCAGGAATAAAAGGAGACGCAAGTCTAACAATCGCCTCTCTCTCATGCGTCGGTATAGAATAGACTGCTTTCAGAATGGCTCTACCTTCAAACCGATAGGGTATATCCCAAATAAGAGGAGTTACCAATTCGATGATCCCCACCCTTTCCTTGAGTGGAATTGAGCTGATCTCATCAAGAAGAGCTGGGCGATCAAAGGGATCTTGTGACCCGCCAATCAATGGGCACGCAAGTTTGATCACCCCCTCCCTCTCTTCGATTGGAATACGGCCAATGACTTTAAGAATTTCTATAATTACTTCGCCTAGTGACTGGCTCTCTAAACCGCTAATCATGCTGTGCACTAATTTAAGTGCCTCTAACCTTTCCAAAGCTGGAATACAGCTAATCTTATAAAGGATCTCCGGGATTTGGTTGCCATCTTGGAGAACACTAATAAAAGGGGCTGCCAATTCTATAATGAGCGCTCTTTCATCAGATGGGAATTTGTTGATGAGATCAAGGGTTCTTGCACGTTGATAGCCATTTGCAATTTTGTTAATAAAGGGGAGCACCTGCTCAACAATCCTCGTCCTATTACCCGCTGGAATAGCGCTGATAGCGTTAAGGATCGCTGCCATCTGATGGCCATTTATTATCCCATTAAACAAAGGGATCGCAAGTTCAACCACACGGACCCTCTTAGTAGCTGTAATGGCACTGATAGCCCCAAAGATCGCTGCCCTTTCATGGCCATTTATTATCCCATTAAACAAAGGGATCGCAAGTTCGATCACCTGCCCCCTCTGAGTGGCTGAAATGGTACTGATGACCTTAAAAACCTCTACGACGTCTTGACGATGACCTTGAAGGACGACATTTGCAAGCTCGATCACCTCCCCCCTCTGAGGGGCTGGAATGCCGCTGATTGTCCTCAGCAGAGCCGCCCGTTTATAACCATCGTTGACTGCGTCAATATAGGAAATCGCCTGCTCCATAACACCCAACCTTTCACCAAATGGAATGCCGCCTATAGCCCAAAGGACATGTGTTGATTCATTTCGATCTTGGATCCCTTTAATAAAATTAATCGCTGACTCAACAACTCGCTCCCTTTTGGCAGCCGGAATGCCATAGGTGGCCTTAAGAATAGCTAACCGTTGATATCCATCTTGAACGGTGGTGATAGAGGATTTTTTTAAATTGATGATCTCTGCTCTTTCTTCAGCTGGAATGCGACCGACTTCATAAAGGGGAGGCAAGCGTTCACGATCATCTAGGTAGCGAGTCAAATCGTGGGCTAGTTGAATCATCCCCTCCCTTTCATCTGCTGGAACATCGGTAATAGCCTTAAGGAGAGCAAGAATTGCTAAGCATGTATTATGATTACCAACTAGCTCAATCACCTGCGTGATCTCTCCCCTTGGTATTTTGCGCAATTCAGACAGGATTGGAGCGATCACCCATAGATCAGAACCGTAGTGAATAAAAGTTGCCATCCAATCGACAACCTCTTCCCTTTCGACTTCGGGAATTGCTTGGAGGGCTTGGATGATTTCTGAGCGCTCATAACTATTTTCAACAGTTTTATGTCCAATTAATCGCTCTACCTGGTTAAAAAACGTTTCTCTTTCTAAAGGATCTATTGTTCCCAAAGCTGCAACGATCGATCTCCTCTCGTCAATACCGATTCCATCTGCAGCCAGAAAGCTGATCATCCTAAAAGCTAAGCTTTCAATTCTGGTATTAGGATTGAGCGGGACCTCTCTAATTAGATTTTGGATAGCTAAAATAACCTCTACCCTTTCAGTAGCTGGAATCGATTCAATCATCGAAAGAATATCTGAGCGGTCATAGCTATCTGAAATATTGCTAATAAAGGCGATCCAATTTTCGATAAATCCCTCCCTTTGACCGACTGGGATTAATCCGATGATCTTAATGATATCACCCAGCGAAACATCTTCTTGGATGACGCTTACAAAAGAAGACGCCAGCTCAAGCACCCCTTCCCTCTGATCGATTGGAATGCCAACAATAGCCTTAAGGATTTTTCTATCTCTCTCTGAAAAGCCACCTCTAAGAATAGGGGCCGCAAGTGCGACCACCCCTCTCCTCTCATCGACTGGAATTTCATTAATGGTATCAAGGATCTCTGGGATTCGATGAACAGTGCCGTTGCCGTTAAACATTTGGATTTTGTAATCTTTCTGTCTTTTACTAATAAAAGGAGCCGCTAACTCAATCACCTCTTCCCTCTCATCTTTTTGAATCTTGCAAATCGTTTTAAACAAAGAGATAAGGAGATCGCTACTGATCGATTCATCCAAATATTTTTCACTATTTGAAACGAGGTTAATCAAGGGATAGACCAGCTCAACCACCCCTCTCCTCTAATCGACTGAAATTTCAACGACCGACCGAAGGACTCTTAAATATGTATAGGGTTCATGGTTAGATAGACAGTTAATAAAGGGACTTACTAATTCGACAACCTCTGACCTTTCATCGGCTCGAATTTTAATAATCTCATCGATGGCATTTGTGGCATCTAAGCCGCAGGGGACATTACAAATGAAGGGATTCACCAGCTCGAAAAACCCCTCCCTTTCATCAGCTGAAATCCTTTTGATGAGATCAAACGTCTTATCGATTTGAAAATTATGATAGCTATGCATCAAGCGTCTGGCTAAATCGATACTACTGATCAATTCATGGACTGGAATCTCTTTGATAAGATCAAGAATAGCTGCGAGTGTATATCCATTAACAGTGTATTCAGTCCGGCCAATTAATGAGGTTGCAAGATTCATAAAACCTCTCTTTTCGCCGGCAGGAATTGGCGCGATGGCCTTAAGAATAGGGGCGACTTTACCATCTTCAATGTAGCAAATTAAGGGGGCCGCAAGAGCAATAATCTCTTCCCTCTCACCCCTTGAAACACGGCCAATACCCCTAAGGAAATGTACGAGCTGAAAATCACCGGGGAATTCCCTCATTAAAGAAGTCGCACGCTCTATCACAAAGGCCCTTTCAGCAGCTGGAATTGATCCGATTGCTTTAAGAATACCGGCGACATTCACATAGCCAATGTAGCTAATGAAAGGCGTTGCAAGAGCAATAATTTCCTCCCCCTCATCTCTTGGAATTGAGCGAATGACCTCAAACACATCCCCGATTTGGCTATCCCAAATTCTTTTTTTGTTTCGATTTTGCACTTCGATATGAATCAAAGGAGTCGCAAGACCAACAATCTCAGATCTCTCAGCCCTTGAGAGGCGGCCAATGCCTTGAAGGATACCTATCCGCTTAGAATCATCGGCGATTCCTCCCATTAATGGAGTCGCATGCTCTATCACCGAAGCCCTATCATCAGCTGGAATTGATCTGATAATTTCAATGATAGATGAGCGATCACTTCTAGTTTTGATACCGCTAATCAAAGGAATCAGCTGTTGAGCCGTTACCTCTCCATTATCACCGGCATAGAAGAAGGCATCTAAAATAGCTGCACATTGAGGGCCATCTTCACAATTGTTAATATAAGGGGCTGCTAGGCCTATCACATGAGCCCTTTCGCTCGCAGGAATCCGATGGATGGCCCGCATGACAACTGCCCTTTCCCGGGTATCTGGAAGGCTAATAATCAAATGAGTCGCCAGGTCGATCACCCCCATCCTCTCATCTGCTGGAATATATCCGATTGCTTTAAAGATGTCTGATATTTCTTCGCCATCATGAATTCCTGTAATAAAGGGAACCGCCAGATTGAGCAGACTGGCTATCTCAGCAACTGGCATATCATCTACAGCGCGAAGGAGCCCCCCCTCGGCAAGTTCGATGGTGGAACGCCTGTCCGATTGAATCTTACAAATAGCCGAAAGAATAGCTACCTTTCGATGGTCAGAAAGCCCAACAAATAATGGGAGTGCTATTCGTATCACCTCCTCCCTTTGATCGGCCCGAATGCCATTAATGGCTTCAAGAATCTCTAAACGTAGTTTGCCATCTTGGATGCCTCTCATCAAAGGGGAGGCAAGTTCGACGACCAAAGCCCTTTCGTCCCATCGAATCTTATCAATAGCTGAAAGAATAGCTACTTTTTGATGATCAGAAACCTCAACAAATAATGGGAGTGCTAATCGTATAACCTCCCCCCTTTCAGCGGCCTGAATGTCTTTAATGGCCTTAAGGATCTCTAAACGTAGTTTGTCATCTTGGATGTCTCTCAACAAGGGGGAGGCAATTTCGACGGCTAAAGCCCTTTCATCCCATTGAATCTCACCAATAGCCGAAAGAATAGCTCCCTTTTGAGGGTCAGAAACCCCAATAAATAACGGGAGTGCTAATCGTATCACCTCCTCTCTTTCATCTGCCCGAATACCTCTAACGGCCTTAAGGATCTCTGCACGTTGATTGGTATTTGGCATGCCGATCACTAGCGGAATCGTCATATCAACCAACCCTTTCCTCTCACTGACTAAGGTTCGGTTGAGGGTGCGAAGAACATCGGCGACCCCATTGCTATCTTCAGTCCCTTCAATAAAAGCGATCGCAAGCTCGATCAACTTAGCCCTATGATGCAGTGGGATTGTCTTGATGGCTTTAAGAATCGCTTCTCGCTCTTTCCCATTTTCGGTCTTGCTTATCAATGGGATAGCCAAGTCGATGACCCCCACCCTTGCATCAGCTGGAATCAACCGCAATAGACGTAGAATTCGATCAATTCCATCACGACCAAGATGCCCACTGAAAAGAGTCACTACCCCTTTAGTCGTTTGAACGTTTTTAAAAGCCTCTCGTGGCAAAAGATTGAAAGCTTGCCTGATAGCAGCAAGCTCATCCACATTTTCAACAAAAAAATTGAGCTGTCCGTTTTGTGGACCAAATTGTGAAATGAATATTTGTAAGAGAAGGGGGTTGACCAGCTCTTTTTGTTCGAAAGAAAATTTTTCAGCTAGGGTTACAAAATCTGAAGGTATCTCTATTTGTTGGCCTTGAGATTCAAAAAACTCTCTAGAAAGAAGTTTTATCCTCTCCTTAAGAGAAAGGGGAGTATGAGTTAATCCTTCAAGATAAGAACCGGGATTACTCAAAAAACTTTTTAGAGCTGAAAAACCTTGGACGGACATAAAACTTTCTCCAAAAATCTAATCTTATACATCCCCCAGCTAAAAAATGACAAAAGCTCTTAATGTCTTAGGACACTCTAAATCGGTAAGCACAAATGCTTGAGCTGAAAATAGGCAACTTGCTATGTTCATGCCTTAATCGGAGTATAGCGCAGCTTGGCTAGCGCGGCTGCTTTGGGAGCAGTAGGTCGGGGGTTCGAATCCCTCTACTCCGATTTCCTTTCTTATGAGTTTAATCTGGGACGCCCCAAAAGCGCTCTTCACTTTTCCAGCAACAGGCCATGAAGTTAGAATTTATGGCGTACTTTTTGCCCTCGGCGCCTGGTTCGCCTGGCTCTTGATCCGAAAAAACTTCATTTCACTTTTCCTCGAAAAAGGGGAACAGTTGAATAAAGCCAAAGAACGATCGACAAAATTATTGGATAAGCTGACGTGGATTTCGGTCCTTTCTCTTGTTGTCGGTGCGCGCCTATTCCATCTGCTCTTTTACGATTTCGACTATTTCATCAACGACCCCCTCTCTCTCTTTCGCATCTGGGAACCAGGCCTTGCTAGTCACGGTGGTACTATTGGTTTACTGGCAGGAGTCGCCCTGTTCTGGAAAACATATCAGGACCAATTTTTGGGAGCTTCTTTCCTCCAATTCCTCGATCGATTTGCACCTCCTACTGCTATAACGGCAGCTTTTATCCGGTTTGGCAACCTCTTTAACCAAGAAATCTTAGGCACGCCTACCGACATGCCTTGGGGCGTCACTTTTCTCCACCCAGTCGATGGTGGACCTATTGTTCCACGCCATCCCGTTCAACTCTATGAAGGGCTTTTCTACTTGGCTTGTTTTTTCATCCTGAGAAAAATGGTGTCAAAAACGCCAGGCTTTGTCTCTGGCCTGTTTTTTGTCCTGATATTTGGTGGAAGAATTGTGTTAGAGATTTTCAAAGACTCTCAAGAAGGGGTTTTTGATGGAGCCTTCCTTTCAACGGGTCAGCTCCTGAGTGTTCCGCTTGTTTTATTGGGAATTTTCTTGATGTTTAGAAAATCTTTTTGGCCAACAAAGCGCCCAGCAAATCATGCAGAACTTTAAGAGGTGGCTGATCGCCATTGATATGGATCTGCTTGTCTAATGGGTAGGCTGTTAAAACATCGGCTGTCTGCTTCTTGTAGACTTCCATCCTTTTTTGTAGCACATCCCGCTTAGCATCGTCAGCTCTTCCCTCAATCAATGCCCGCTTTTCAAGACGGTTGATCAAGATCTCCTCGTTTTTCACATCCAGAAGAACCACAGCAACCATGTCAATCTCTTTTTTCAAAAGTTCGGCTTGGTTTTTGGTTCTCGGGATCCCATCTAGGAGAAGGAGTTGCCTTTTCCTGTCAAACTTAAAGGTCTTTTCCAACCCTTCGATATAACTTAAGCAAATCTTTAGGGTGATTTCGTCCGGGACGAGCTGCCCCTTATTGATATACTCTTGCTGTAAGGCCGCTTCCTTACTATCTTTTGGCATCGAGCGGAAAATGTCTCCCGATGAAAGATGATAAAGGTCGGCTATTGTGGCCAATTTTTTGGCTTGGGTCCCTTTCCCAGATCCTGGAGGTCCCACAAAAAGGAGTGCGCGTATCATAAGGATCAGAGTATTGCATTTATCGAGCGAAAAATGTACTATAATAAAGTCTTTAAATTTGTATACGTTATGCCCAAGCTGATCTTTAGTAGAACAAACGAAGAATTCGATTTACCCGAGAACTCCCCTTTGCAAGAGATCTGCGAAGAGGCTGGGGTCCCTTTTGCTTGCACAGAAGGTGTTTGCGGCACTTGCGTGATTGAAGTCAAAGAAGGACAAGAAAATTTGACACCTCCAACTGAAGAAGAGGAAGATTTTCTCGGTACAGGAGTTCTTGACGAGCGACTAGCTTGTCAGTGTAAGATCAAATGTGGCACAGTCCGCATCACATTCTAAAGGGAGACAAAACATGTCAGAAGCAACAACCATCCACGCACAAATGACGATTGAGGATATCCTCTCTTTATTTCCTACTAAGGCGCAGCGCCTTTCCCAAGAGATTACCAATGCAGGTCTCCATTGTGTCGGTTGCCATGCGGCAACTTGGGAAACTCTTGAAGGGGGAATGCTAGGTCACGGAAAAAATCAAGAAGAGATCGCCCGCCTTGTTCAAAAACTCAATACTCTTTTGAAAGAAAAAGATCCTAGCTACGACGGTTCAAAAATCCAACTCACCCCAAAAGGGGCTGAAAAATTCCTCGAATTCCTCCGTCTAGAAGGAAAAGAGGGATGGGCCCTCCGTTTTGGCGACAGGATGGCTGGCTGCAGCGGATTTGAATACATCCTCGATTATTCAGAGAAACCATTGCCTAACGATGAGATCTTCACCTCTTCTGGCATCGAAATCCATGTCGACAAAGCTTCGGCTAATCGTCTCCGCGGCTCAGTCATTGATTATGTCGATGGTCTAGCTGGCGGTGGCTTTAAAGTATCAAATCCACAAGCTAAAAGCTCATGCGGCTGCGGCTCTTCCCACGGCTATTAACACGGAAAAAGGAAAAACTAGAGATTTCCTTTATTTCGGCAGAGCGTTTGGAGCCTGGAAAAGTTTCCATCTGACAAATCAAGAAGTAACAATAGACCGAGGGTCTTAAGCTGCAACAGCCCAGGGCGTTGTAGTTTAAGACCTTAGGTCTATTTGCTCACATTCAAGGCCTGGTTTTTAGGATGCGTATGACTAGAGAAGTGCGAAACGCGTTCCCGATCTTTAGTAATTGTTTGGTTAGCCAGCTAGTTTGCTAGAATGTGTGCGACAAGTGCGACGCTATTTTTTATCTTCGTTTTAAAGCTATTGTAACTGCAGCAGAAATGACTCCCCCAATGAGTGCACCTCCACATATAACCCACCAATCAAGCGGAGTGTTGTCTTCAGATGGTACAGACGCCTTACTTTCCTGTTCTTTCGGCTTAACGAGACTAGGCATAAATATCTCGTTTTTTACAAAAAGATCTATTTTCCAAGCTGCAAGAAGGGGGACATCCCCATCTGAAGAATAGGTGTTGACTCCGTCAGATAATACTAACCTTCGAACATAAAAAAAATTTGTTCTAGTCGTTGGGGGATCTTGCCCTAAATCGTACAAGATGGGTAGCCCCAAAGCGCAAGGAAGTTGATACAGTTCTGTTTTAAGAGCTTTTGGAGGTCCTCTATCATTTCCGTACAACCACTCTAACTCAAACTCGCATGAGCATTTTGATAGTCTGTCTTCTGATGCAACTGAACTCATAGTTTTCCATTTTTGAGGGAAATATTAATCGATTCAATTCTTTTAATCCAATCATCTAAACACTAAAAATCAAATAAACGACTAGAAAAATACCAATAAAAATAACAAGCAAAGCCAAAAATGTATCTAGTAAGATCGATGGGCGATAGGTGTTATCCACTATTTGTTTTTCCATGCCCCAAAATTTGATATAGGCAAAGAGGGACATCAAAGCACCCAAAGCGACAAGGGCTATTCCGAATATCGAAGAGTAGCCTTGAATCACTGGATGTTCTGAAAGCCGCTGGGGTGTGCCCGACTTATCTAGAAAAAACGTGAGCTGCTTGATGAAGAACGCAAATTTTTCAACCACAAACCCAAAGGCCATGATCCCTAAACTGGTCCGGATCCACGACAAAAAAGTCCTTTCATTGGCCATGTGATCGGCACGATTAAACGATGATGCTGTTTTTTGAATCTCTTCTTTTTCCATGTGTAAGCCTAAAAATCGGGCTTTTCGAGCTGCTCTTTCACATGGATCAAAAAGGAGACAGCCTCTTTCCCATCGATCACCCTGTGGTCATAGCTTAAAGCCAGATACATCATCGGACGGATCACGATTTGATCATCAACAACCACAGCCCTCTTCATGATCTTGTGCATCCCTAAAATAGCAGCCTGTGGTGGGTTAAGGATAGGTGTTGAAAGCATCGAACCAAAGATGCCTCCGTTCGTGATGGTAAAACTGCCCCCCTTAAGGTCATCGACCGTTAGCCCCCCTTTTCTTGCTTTTTCAGCCAGGGTGCCAAGCTCTTTTTCGATCTGGGCATGAGATAACGTATCGCAATTCCTTACCACAGGGACAACAAGACCCCGATCAGTACTCACCGCGATCGAAATATCGTAAGTTAGCCGAGTGACCAGGTCTTCTCCCTCGATGAAGGAATTAACGGCAGGAAAGGCTTTTAAAGCAGAAACTGCCGCTTTCACGAAAAACGACATAAAACCCAATTTGACTCCATGCTTTTCTGCGAAGGCTTTCCCATGCTCTTCCCGAATTTTCATGATGGGTGTCATATCGACCTCATTGAAGGTGGTTAACATGGCAGTTGTTTTAACAGCCTGCAACATCCGTTCGGCGATCACCTGCCTAATTCTAGGCATCTTTGTCCGCGTGACCTTCTCTTCAACTTTTATAGGGGTCTCTACCTTCTCAGTCACCTGTTTTATTGCAGGTTCAGAAGGTGGTGCAGCTTCGACTTTGCCTTCTGATAATGTTGCCAGAGTTTGTCCTACTTCAACTGTGTCGCCCACCTGTACTAAAAAATGGAGAGAACCATTCCCTGGGGCATAAATCACATGGTTCACCTTATCGGTTTCAAGCTCTAAAACCTCTTCGTCGATTTTGACCCTGTCCCCCTCTTTTTTCAAAAGGTTGACCACCGTTGCCTGGCTGATCGATTCCCCCATCTGGGGCACTTTGATCTCTGTCACCTGTAACTCCAAAGTTTGTTGAGTATGGCCTTCTCTTCTATCTCATGTAACTTGTGTGCTCCGCAAGCAGGAGATGCATGTCGCTCTCGTCCGACGTAGATAAGTTCTGGCATTTCCCCTTTCACAAAGGTCCATGCCCCCATGTTTTGAGGCTCCTCTTGGCACCAAACAACTTGTTTTAGAGCTGAAAAACTTTTGATCACTTTTTCAATTTCATCTTTTGGGAATGGGTAAAGTTGCTCAACCCTTAAAAAGGCAAATCCTTCTTTTGGCCCTAATTCTACAAAAAAACGTCCTGTCAATAGCACTAAAGTATGGATTTCTCCTTTCCATTTATCAAGAATTGTCTTTCTAAAGCCCCCTTCCACCAGATCATTTAAGCTGCTTGTCGCTTTAGGATGGCGCAATAACCCTTTCGGTGTCATCACCACAAGGGGTTTATCGGAAACTGCCTGTTCACGTAGAAGATGGTAGATTTGAGCCGGCAACGTCGGATAAACCACTCTGAAATTATCTTCAGCAGCCAAGGATAAAAACCTTTCTAACCTTCCGGATGAATGTTCGGGTCCCTGTCCTTCCATCCCATGAGGCAAAAACAACACCAGGGAAGAGTGTTGCCCCCATTTCCGTTCACCTGCAGAGATATATTGGTCGTACATCACCTGAGCGCCGTTGGCAAAATCTCCAAACTGGGCTTCCCAGATCACTAACGTTTTAGGCGAACCGACACTGTAGCCATATTCAAAACCGACAGAAGCAAATTCACTCAAAGGGGAATTGATCAGATCAAATCTTGGTTGCCCCTCGAAAAGATGTTGCAAAGGAAAATAAGAGGCTCCGCTTTTTTGGTCGACGAGCCTAAGTTGCCGATGGGAAAATGTCCCTCGGCCTACATCTTGACCTGAAAAGCGGATTGGCACCCCATTTCTAAGGAGCGAAGCATAGGTCAGCATCTCAACCGTTCCCCAATCGAGGGGCTGTTCCTTTAAAATAGCCTCAAGACGGCCTTGGTATCCATGGGCAATTTTTGCATGAGGTGTAAAGTCGATTGGCAATGCAGTTGCCCTTGTCGCTAATTCCTTTAATTGCTCTTTCGACAACTTTTCGATCGGTCTTTTTTCTTGAGGCTTGTCGGGTGTATCTGGGTTATTTGTCGAGACAGAGGACTCCAGAGTTTCAGACAGAAGCTTTTTAAACGACTCCTCCCCTTCTTTGGCGATCGATTCGGAAAGATGCCCAGCTTCAATCAATTGATCTCTGTAAATCTCCCGGACACTTTTTCTTTTACGGATCACCTGGTACTCGATGGGTTGAGTGAAGGCTGGTTCATCTCCCTCGTTGTGACCATACTTCCTGTAGCAAACTAGATCCAAAAAGACATCGATCCCAAATTTTTCTTTCACTTCAAGAGCTAGCCGTGTCGCCACAATCGCCTCTTCAGGGTGATCTCCATTGATATGAAAAACAGGGCAACCAAATGTTTTTGCAATATCTGTGCAATAAGGGGTCGAGCGCTCTTCTTCAGGCAATGTGGTAAAACTGATTTGATTATTGATCACTAAATGGATAGAGCCATGGACAGTATAACCAGGAAGATTTGCATATTGCATCGTCTCATAAACGACACCCTGACCTGCTACGGCCCCATCTCCGTGGAGTATGATCGGTAATACACTGGTTCCATTATCGATTTTTCCTCGAGAATATCCCTCTAACACAGGATAGACCGATTCCAGATGGCTTGGATTAGGCAAAAGGGTGATCCTTTCTGCCTTGTAACCTAAATGGTATTTCACGTCGCCAGCGACCTCTCGAGGGACATACCCTTCGTCGAACTCTTCAAAGATTTCGGAGTAACTTTTTTTAAGGATATTTGAAAGGACATTGAGTCGACCCCTGTGAGCCATCCCGATGACAACCTCTTTTTCTCCACTTTTTATCAATTCCTTCATCATCGGAATCAAAGTTTCTGCCCCTTCTAACGAAAATCGCTTTTGGCCTGGAAATTTGATGTGGAGAAAGGTTTCGAAAAGCTCCGATTGGTTTAGCTCATCCAGCAACGTTCTTTTTTCTTCAGGAGTCAGAGTATTACTAAACCCTCCTTGTCTCTCAATTTTATCAATCAAGAATTGCTCAACTTCAGGATGGACAATGCCCGAAAATTCAACGCCTACAAATCCCGAATAGAGAGGACCAAGTCTTGGATCAAGTGGGGGATGAGGCTGAGGAGGATGGATGGGGCTTAATATGGCCCAATGGTGACCAAAACGTCTGTAGGTCTCTTCTAATGAACTTGGCGGGGGAAGTTCTTTTTCTTTAAAAAAGTGGTCCTCGAGATATCGCAAGTTTTGAAACCCAAGCGTCTCATAAGGAAACTCACTCATAACTGCCGACACCACTCATCCTCTTGTTCTATACAGGGCGAAGGTGAGATTTGACAACCCCAATAGAGAAGAATGGGAACAAAACTCTTTCCCACTCCCTTCTATTCTGTCAGCAGAAGGCAAAGGAGACAAATTTGTTAAGAGTTCATTAAGAACCTCCCCCCTTTTGTGGGAAAATCCCACGCTTGCTCTAATAAAGATACAAGGAAGGGCCTTATGGAAAGCCATACATCAAGAGTTACTAAGGACGAAAAGAATCGGATCTCACTCTCACGCGTTTTATCGAAAGAAGAGCTCGATAAACGCGTAGCTGAACTAGAAAATGAACCCGATTAGCTTTGAGTTAAAGTTTTCCAAAGAAGCAGATGATGCATTTTCTCAAGTGCTTTGGTGCAACAAGTAAAATTCACGAAATTCTGATCCAAAAAAGAGAACAACTTGATGCGCAGTTCTTGCAGAAGCATTTAAAAATACCAAGGTGATCTCTTTTCAGTCTTTCTCATAATAAAATTGGAGATGTGTGTCCTAAATGCAGTATCAACGTCCTTTTGCAGACAGGGGCACAATCTGTTGGCAGATTTCGTTATTGAAATGATAGACACTTACTCTTGCCTTTCGATTACGTGGCTTAGTCTTCACAACAATATCTACATCTTGCCCAAGTTCGTTTAGAAAGTGGATTAGGCGTTCTACAGAATATCCTCTAAAACGACCACTTAATAGTTCAGACAACTTAGGCTGAGTGATTCCAAATATATTGGCAGCTTCTGTTTGAGTAAGCCTTCTTTTTTTTATTGCTTTACTAATTTCTATGACAAGATTAGATTTTGTTTCCATCTCCTCATGATTCTTCAAACCAAGTTGAGCATAAACACTACCCTCTCCTATTTCAACTCTACCCTCAGCTTTTTGCTCTTCAATCAGTCTATCTTTTTTCATAACTTCCTCCCCCTAAGCAATAATCTTTCGTACTCTTGTTCTGCTAACTTAAACCGGCTTTTAATTAAATCTACATCTTGTTTAGGAGTTGCTAGCCCACTCTTCGATTTCTTTTGAAAAACATGCAATACGGCTATAGCCTCTTTAAATCTTATAGTATAAACAGCTCTGTACGTACCTCCTATATCATTCTCAACAATCTCTAGAACAGCTGCATTTCCAAATCCTTTAAAGGGTTTTGCCTTGTCACTTTTTTCCCCTTTTTGAGCTTGATAGAGCGCAAATCCTATCTCATCCTGAACACCTTCTGGCAAATCAATGAGATCACTTTTCGTCGAAGCAATCCAGATAACAGGCTTTAACTTTATAACTCTGTCTCCAACTTCCATTATCCCTCATATTGGGGATAATTTCAAGAGAGGTCAAGTTTAGAAATTCGCAAGTCCCTCAATGAAAGTTACTCGTGGCCGATCAGGCGGGTTAAAGCTTGTTTGATCGTCGGATCGCGGAACACGTACCCAGTAGTCTGTAATTTGGTGGGGATCACCCGTAGACTTGCGAGTAAAACCTCATCGGCCATCTGACCAAAAATGGTTTCTAATGCCCACTTGGGGACAGGAAAAAGATGGGGACGATTCAAAACAGCGGCTAAAGTCGATGTAAATTCTTTGGAGAGAACCGGTTCTGGGGCAACAAAATTGACAGGACCTTTGATCTCTGTGTGTTGAATGAGATGATCGATGGCCCCTTTGATGTCGCAAAGGGTGACCCAACTCATCCATTGTTTCCCCTCACCAATCGGGCCACCCATCCCAAGCTTAAAGGGAAGCAACATCTTTTTGAGGGCCCCTCCATCCGGAGTGATGACAGTTCCAAATCGGCTAAAAACAATCCGGCAAGGCCCTTTTGCAGCTTTTTCCCAAGTGGAACACACAGTTGAGAGGAAAAGATCCCCCTGAGAAGAGGTCTCATCTAAAATCTCTTCTCCCCTATCGCCATAATAGCCAACAGCAGAGGCATTGACCCAAAGTTTTGGAGGGTTTTTCAGGTTTCCAAGTTCATTGGTCAATCTTTCGGTCTCAATGACTCTCGATTGCAAGATCTTATCTTTTTTGCTCTGGGTCCAACGGCCCAAAATGTTCTCTCCAGCCAAGTTAACTAAAAGATCAAGCCCTTCCAGTTGAGATGGTTGTACTTCACGCGGTATCAAAATGACCGTGTGCCCCTCATCTTGCCATCTTCTGCCAAGGTACGAGCCTATCAACCCGCTCCCCCCTAATATCCCGACTCTCATATCTTTTATCTATACAAGGCAAAGGCCCAGAAAAACAAGGGGGTCCTCGAGCTCATGCATAAGCTCACCAAGAACAACAGGCCCTTCAACTGAAGAATAAAGAAGTTAGATTGAGAGAACTCAAAATTGCTAAAAAAACTAAAACGTAGTAAATTTATTATTTAAAAACGGGATTTGCATGGCTAGTATTTTAAGATTTTTTTACACCCATTCTATTGCCCAAGCTTTTGATGGAGCTGGGATGGAAGCTAAATTGGCAGCGAACCGATCTGCTGACTCAACTCTTATAGCACACATCCTGTACGGGGCCACCGATGCTGTAAAAGATTTTGCGAGAGGTTTTTTCATTAGTATTGCGGTTACACAATTTACAAATCGCTTTTTTGACACAACAAAACCAGCAGGCGCTAAACCTTTACCTTTTTCCACCCTCATGGTCTATTCGGTCGTCGAGGAGATCGTCATCAGAGGGCTGATTCAAAATGTTATTTTCTATGCACAAGCTAAGGCCAGCCAAGATGCACCAGACTATTTGAAAGATACCAGAGTTTTTGAGGTCTTGGTTTCCACAACATTTAGAGTTGTGCTGATGAGCATTTTCTACGCCTCTCTCAATTACTTTATGGATAGCGGGAAAAGACGAAGTAAGGCTGAAATTGCCGCTAGTGTTTTGAATACTCTTATACAGCCATTGTACACAATTGCTTACGAAGAGACCGGCAGCTTAATCCATGTCACTACAGCACACATCGGTAGAAACTTAATTGTTGAGGGTCTTGCCCGAAGGCTTGGAGCTCTTAACTCAAAGTTGACCGGAGTGCCTGTGTTAGCAACAAACCAGGCCTGAGTGCGAAACAGGAAAAAAACAAAAGAACAGGATAGTTAAGATTGAAAGGGGTAGCTCCAATGGTTTCTGGGTCATTATCCTTTATTATCTTAACTATCCTGTTTTTTTGTTTATGTTCTTTCTCAACCCAGTCGTTCTTGGATGTATCTCCTTAACAAGGCTGAAAGCTTGGGGGCATTATCGAGGATCGACGCTGTCGTGTTAGCATCTGCATTATCTGAGACAATTTTGATCAAATGGCAAGGGATGCCCTGCTCACGGGCAACTTCTGCGATGACATGCCCCTCCATATCGACAAGATCCCACTTGTGGGCAAGGAGGTCCCGTACCTCTGTGTCATGCAAGGGTGTATCGAATGTGATCAACCGTTTACCTTCTTTGTGAATTGGAAGGTGTTCTTCTGTTGCGTGGCGACCAACAATACTGACGGTGTAGATCGAACCAAATGGCAGCTTTTTATCGATCGCCCCTGCAAATCCGATATTCCAAATCTCATCGTATTTAGAAAGGAGCGAGGCCTTTAATGCTTTTCTCACCTTTTCTGGCCCCATCCCTGTGATCAGAATGTGTTCCGACTCCTCAAAAGCTTGGGCTTCCAGATAAGTTGCAAAAACGAAAAGAATTTTCTTCTGTGTGGAAGAGACCTCTTTTTTCTCCTCTTTCAGGAAATCTTTGTAGGGGTCGCTATCCCGCTGAGGTAAATTCCGTACTTTATCTGCTGAAGAGATAGGGGTTATATCGTCTGAAGGCATCCAGAATCCTTTCTTTAGATCACCAACAGTAGCTTTTTAAAGGTTTACTTAGCAACACACCTCCATTTCTTTAAGGTAAATTAATATTTATGATCTATAATTTAACAATATCCTGGAGCTTTTTTGATGGCGTCAAACACCCATTTTTTATTAGATAAAGTATTTCGCTGCCAACCGGATCAGTATTTCGTCGTTAACCGGTGGACTGGCAACCTTAGTCTTATCAACAAACCAGGCTTCTTTGGCCGGTTCTTTTACCCTTTGATTTATTCATCTGACGTAAAAAGAATTTGGAACGTTGTAGAACAGGCGCTTCAGCAAATCCATAAAACCCAATCGCAAACCCCTCTGCAACAGCATATTATCAGATTGATCAGAGAGAATGTTCAAAACATTCTTGATTGGGGGGAAACTGAGGAGAATAACTGGAATAGTGGTCCGCAAAGACAAGCGCATGACAAAGTCGTTAGCATGATGCAAGCCCATTTTCCAGTACGACCCGATCCAGTTCAACCTGCTGCTGCCCCTGCTCAACCAGCTCCGACTGTAGCTCGACCGGCTCCAGCTATAAGACAACCAGCCCTCACAGGTCCCCACTTCTATTCTGGAAGAGTTGGTTTTACAAACACTCGAGATAGCTGCAGCCATATTTCACTTGCAACAGCTTATGCACACACTGGCCTTGTGGACAAACTACTATCTGCAGGTTTCCCAGAAAACCATGTTGAAAATAGTTATCAAATAGCTCAAATAGATAAGAGAATCGCAGATTGCGAACGTGCACTAGGATTCCGCTCCAAAAGTGTCTCTGAACTAGAAACGCCTCTACAAGAGTTAGAAGAAAAGTTAGCAAAAGAAACAGCTCTGAAAAAAAATAGAAATGCGTTACTCACTCCTACTATAAATGAAAAAGCAAGAGAGCGACTCCTAGCAGTTATAGAAAAAGGTGACTTAGAAATACGAAAACTGGAAGGCGAAATAAAAAAAATAACCTACCAGCTAAATGATGAAAAAAGAGGCCTAGATGAGCTGACAGCTGAAGTTGTTAACTTAAAGACAAATAGACCCCTTATTATAGAATCGACCAAACAGACCAATCAAAGAAATCTCAACCGTGCCCGCGAGCTGTTACAAATTCTTCGAACAAAAACATCTTTCACTCTTAAAGAAGATGACGCCCGGATCTTCTGCGGCGTTGTCCGCCAATTAGCTGGACAGGATATAGAGATCATACTAGTGGGAGGAGAAGCTTACGACGTTTTCCCAGGTATGAATCCTTTTTCTAAGCTGACAGCTACCCTCGGAAAAGCCCCAACAGAAGAGCAATTACGTCCTGTCCTTGAAGCAGCGCTGGCAGACCCAAATTGGAGAGTCATTAGAGTTGGCGGAGGTCGACACTGGTGGGCATACGTCAGAAACAGTGACGGCGAAACGGTAACTGAAATCAACAACTCTAGTACATCAACTATCCATCCGACTAGCCACATTGTTGATAGGTGGTCAAAGCCTGACTATTGGAGACAAACGCAAATAACTTTTTACTCAGTGGCCAATTAAAAGTTGCAGAGACGAAAGGGGTTTTCTTCAGAGTGGAAGAGCCCCATCTCTTTACCCCTCTCGTAAAATCTTTGCAAAGCACGCTGTCCCCATTCGGTTAATCCGCCACTTTCAGCATTGACAAAGCTAGAGATGTGCCTTCTAATGATATCGGGGTCCTTATTTTGTGCATGTTCTAGGATGTAGGGATAAACCTTTTCAAGGTTATTTCGGGCAAACTGTAAAGAATTCAGAATCGCTTCGATAATTTCCCCCTTATTAGGAAGAGATTTTCTTGCAACGACCACGCCAAGAGGTAAAGGAAGCTCTTCCCTCTCCTCCCACAAAGCCCCAAGATCAGCGATGGTCATTAACTGTTCCTGTTCGACTATAAAGCGCCCTTCATGGATCAAGACGCCGGCATCCACTTCACCTTTTTGGATCATGGGGATGATACGATCAAAACGGGTAAAGACCGGGATCACATCGATCGGCCCGAAGAGTTGAAATAAAAAATGGGCTGTGGTCCCTGCACCTGGAAAAGCCACTTTTTTGCCTGAAAGGTCGCTGAGGGGCATTTCTTTTTTAGTCGCTACAATGGGCCCGATTCCAAAGCCTATCGCCCCACCTACAGGTAAAATGTCGAAGTCTTCTAAACATTGTAAGGCAGTTATAGCAGACACTTTTTGCACATCAAATTGCCCCCTTCTTAGGGCAATATTGAGCCCTTCAATATCTAATAGCTCGACATCCATTTTAAGATCGGTGGAAACCCACCGATTAGCCCATGCCCCAAAAATATAGGTGTCATTAGGACAAGGGGAAAATGCAAGTTTTTTCACTTCAGCAGACCTTTCTCCATAAAGGCTGCTTTTAACTCAATGTTCTCTTCTTTGTCGAGTGCCCCACTTCCATGTAACCATTTCAGGTAGTCTTTCGGCACAAGTTCAAGAGGTGTCCCTTTGAATTTGCCAAAAGGCATGCTTGAGGTGTTTTTAGAACCATCTAACAGCTCGACGACATCTTGCAGTGTTAAATCGTCTATTAAACACTCAAAAACCTTATGAAGAACGATCACGTCGTCTAAAGCTCGGTGGGCTTGGTTAGAAGGGATCTGGAAATGCTCTCGCAAAATTTGCAACCCATGCCTAGGCAAATCAGGCCTATAACGGCGGGCCCACACCAACGTATCGAGATGGCGCCAGGTGGCAGGAACAACCAAATCATTCCGTTTAAATTCGGCATTGAGAAAGAGCTTGTCGAACCGGTCGTTATTATGAGCAATCAACAGAGCATCTGGCCCGCAAAAATCGGTAAACTGCTGGCCTACGATACTAAACGGCGGCGCATCTTGAACCATATCGTCTGTGATGTGGTGGATGGCTGACGTCTCAGGAGGAATAGGGACGCCAGGATTGATGAAAGAGACAAAATGGTCATTTTTGACCGGGTCATAAGGCTGCTATCTCCACGATGAAATCTTTTTCAGCGCGAAGTCCTGTCGTCTCTGTATCGTAAAAAATCGCCCTCAACTTGTTTTATCCCTTACCTCTGCAAAAGAGGCCCCTTCGTCATTCACTTTTTTGATCGGTGGCCAAAAAGTTGTTGAAACCATCCGGACAGCGCCTAGAAAAGGCTCAAGCAGATTCTCGTCAAAAGACATCCCTAAAACCGGCAACATGACACGGAAAAATATGCTCTTGGAATTTTCTTCCATTCCAAAACCTGGTAGGTCCAGAGATTGATTAATCCAGTGGAGTAATCGTGCAATCTCCCCTTCCCTTCCCTCTTTTAATTTCGTGGGCAAAAAGACCAAAATTTGGAGCAATTGGCTCTCTTCAAATATACGGATGAAGATAGGAAAAGCTGATCCTTCCTCTTCAAATCCAAACAGAATTTGCCCTGTCTCTTTTTGGATTTCGGCCTCAATGCCCTTTTTTTTGATCAGCTCTAAAAGGGTGATTAAGTTGATTTGCATCTTACATCTTCATCCCCGGAAGGGCCGACTGATGCCCTGCCTCACGTGTGATGTTAGGATTATTTGTGTTAGGGATCACGCAAAAATCATCATCGGTTGGCATTCTGTAGCAACCAGCCACTAGGACTAACGAAAAAAGGATTAAAATTCTCATACGATACACTCAAAATTAGGGAATATAACATTATAAAGGCATCCAGAGAAAATAGAAAGAAGGGCAAAAGATGACAATGAGAACGCGCGATGAGATCGATCCAAGAGATACTTGGGACCTAAAACCTCTTTATTCTGCACAGCAGGATTGGGAAAAAGCCTTCGAGAAGGCTAAACATTTGCCCTCTCTAGATGAATTTAAAGGGCATCTGAAAGATGGAATCGATGTTTTAGTTCAAGCTTTTGAAAAAATCTATGGGATTGGTAAAGAACTTGAGAGGCTCTACACCTATGCCCATCTTCTACACGATCAAGAGATCACAAAAGAAGAGCCAAAAGGACAGTTTGCGAGGATCCAAAGCCTTTATCAACAATTTCAAGATCAGCGGGCCTGGTTTGAACCAGAGATCTTAAGCCTTCCAGACGACCTTCTAAAAAAGTATTTAAAAGATCCCAAACTTGGCAACTATCGCTTCCCGCTTGAGGTCATCCTCCATTTGAAGCCCCATATTCTCAATGGTGAAGGGGAAGCCTTACTTGCAAAAAGTGAAGAGGCCCTTGCAACTACCTACAGAACTTTTAAAGCGCTCACCGATGCTGACATCACTTTTCCTGACATCAAAGATGGAGAAGGAAAAACTTTACCTCTCAGCCACGGAGCTTATGGACTTTATTTACGTTCGCCCGATCGGACCTTAAGAAAAGAGGCATTCACCACCTTTCACAAAAGTTTTTCTCAATTTGGCAACACATTAGCCGAGCTTTTTCAGGGTATACTAAAAAACCATCAGTTCCATGCTAAAGCTAGAGGCTATAAAAGTTGTCTTGAAGCTGCCCTTTTCCCCCGCAACATTCCAACAGAAGTTTACCAGGCTCTGATCGATGCTGTTCACAAAGGGATGGGCGCTCATCACAAATACATCTCTTTAAGAAAGAAGATTTTAGGCCTCGATGAATTCCACCTATACGACAGTTATGCACCTTTAGTAGAAGGGGTCGATGTCGAAATCCCCTATGATGAAGCTGTCGATTTGGTCATCGCCTCGGTGGCCCCTTTAGGAAAAGATTACCAAGACACCTTGGCTCGCGGACTAAAAAAAGAGGGTTGGGTTGACAGGTACGAAAACAAAAATAAACGGTCTGGGGCTTACTCCTCAGGTTGTTACGATAGCCACCCCTATATTCTGATGAATTATAAAGGGACATTCCGCGACCTCTTTACCCTCGCTCACGAGGCTGGCCATAGCATGCATAGCTACTTATCGAAAAAAAATCAGCCTTATCCAATCGCAGACTACCCGATCTTTTTGGCTGAAGTTGCCTCTACATTCAATGAAGAACTTCTTTTTCAACACCTGTTAAAAAATACAACGGATGAGAAAAAGCGCCGCTTCCTGATCACCCAGAAATTGGATGACATCCGAGCCACATTTTTTAGACAAACCTTGTTTGCAGAGCTGGAGGTGAAAACCCATCAGATGGTTGAAGAGGGCACTCCTCTCACCCCCGAAAAATTAAATACCCTCTATAGAGAGCTAACCGAAGCCTACTTTGGCCCATCCCTAACTTTTGACAGCTTCGGGCAGGTCGAGTGGTCCCGTATCCCCCATTTCTACTACAACTTCTATGTGTATCAATATGCCACTGGCTTAAGTGCCGCTTTGCAACTGGCTACACAAGTTGCAAACGGTGGAGAGACCGAAAGAAGTCGCTACCTCAAATTCCTCTCTTCTGGCGGATCGGACTACCCGATTCCCCTATTAAAGGAGGCAGGCGTCGACTTGACCAAAGGGGATGCTGTTGCAGCCACTTTAGCCCTATTTAGCAAATTGATGGACGAATTGGCAGTCGGGTGATTTGAGTGCTAAATCGCCCTTGTCTTAAAACACCCTCTTCCGCTAAGGTAATGTCTAAAATCAAAACACTGGTGAATATATGACACAAGCAGTTCAGTCATCAAAAGAGACAAAAAAAAATGCGCCTCCTAAGTTTAAACCGTTAGGTTACAGGGTGCTCGTCCGTCGTCTTGAAGCAGAAACAGCCCTGAAAGGCGGCATCATTCTTCCCGATACAGCCAAGAAAAAACAAGAACAAGCTGAAGTTGTTGCCATCGGCACTGGAAAAAAAACAACTGATGGGGAACTCATCCCAATTCCAGTGAAAGTGGGAGACATCGTGTTGATGGAAAAATATTCAGGCCAGGAGATCACACTCGACGACCAAGACTACGTGATCGTGAAGGCTGACGAACTTATTGCAATTGTGGAGTAATCGAAATGGCAGCAAAAGAAATCAAATTCAAAGAAGAAGCACGTCAAAAGATCCTAAAAGGGGTTCAAACCCTCGCAGACGCTGTTAAAGTAACTCTCGGTCCTAAAGGACGCTGCGTGATCTTGGACAAATCTTACGGCGGTCCTCACATCACAAAAGACGGTGTCACTGTAGCCAAAGATATCGAACTGGAAGACAAGTTCGAAAACATGGGCGCACAGATGGTAAAAGAAGTTGCTGGCAAAACGGCTGATAAAGCTGGTGACGGCACGACGACAGCAACTGTTCTTGCAGAAGCTATCTACACCGAAGGGTTGAAAAACGTTGCAGCAGGCGCAAATCCAATGGATTTAAAGCGGGGCATGGAAAGAGGGCTAAAAGCCGTTGTTGCTGAACTTGAAAAAAGAAGTAAAAAAGTGGAAACCACTCAAGAAATTGAGCAAGTGGCAACCATTTCTGCTAACAATGACCCAGAAATCGGCAAGTTGATTGCAAAAGCCATCGAACGTGTCGGCAAAGATGGAACACTGACCATCGAAGAAGGACAAGGCTTTGAAACATCTCTTGATGTTGTAGAAGGGATGAACTTCGACCGTGGCTACCTCTCTGCCTACTTCATGACAAATGCAGAAACACAAGAGTGCATCTTCGAAGACGCCTTTATTTTGATTTTCGACAAGAAAATCGGCGGCATCAAAGAGATGATCCCTATTCTGCAAGCTGTTGCTGAAACCGGAAAACCTCTCCTCATCATCGCTGAAGATGTTGAAGGTGAAGCCCTTGCAACACTTGTTGTGAACAAGATCCGCGCTGGCCTTAAAGTTTGCGCTGTCAAAGCGCCTGGCTTTGGCGACAGAAGAAAAGCGATGTTGGAAGACATTGCCATCTTAACTGGCGGCGAAGTGATCAGCGAAGAGCTTGGCATCAAGCTCGAAGCTGTCACCATCCAGCAACTTGGTCGCGCAAAGAAAGTTGTCGTGAAGAAAGATGATACAACCATCATTGAAGGCGCTGGGATCAAAAGAGAAGCATCAAAGGGCGTATCGAACAGCTCAACCGTCAAATCGATGAAGCAACATCTGATTACGACAAAGAAAAACTACAAGAAAGACGTGCCAGACTTGTTGGCGGCGTTGCTGTTATCCGTGTGGGTGCTGCGACAGAAGTTGAAATGAAAGAGAAAAAAGACCGTGTAGAAGATGCTCACCAAGCGACAGCTGCTGCCATTGCCGAAGGGATTCTGCCTGGCGGTGGTACAGCGCTTGTCCGTTGCCTCCCGGTTCTAAAAGCCTTGATTGACACCCTTGATGGAGATGTCAAAACAGGGGTTCAAATCATTGCACGAGCCCTTTCAAGCTCCACTTCGCCAAATTGCCTACAACGCTGGGCAAGAAGGCGCTATCATCTTGCAACATGTTGAAAAACTGACAGAGAATATGGGTTACAACGCCCTTACTGGTGAGTTTGTCGACATGATCAAGACAGGGATTCTAGATCCAACAAAAGTGGTCCGTACAGCCCTTGAAAATGCTGTATCGATTGCTGCACTCCTTCTGACGACAGAGGCCATTGTGGCCGAGTTGCCAAGAGAAGAGGCAGCTGCAGCTCCTGCTGGTCACGGTATGGATTATTAAGCTTTAACCGTTAGCCCTCCAGCTAAATACTGGAGGGCTCTTTTTTTTGTATGGAAACTTCTTGGGAAAGATCTAGTCAATGGTACGACGACATTGTCGGCGAAAAGGGTCACACCTACCATCAAGAGATCATCTTACCTGCCATTCTTGACCTGCTTGATCTAAAGCCAAATGACCATCTATTGGATGTAGGTTGCGGACAGGGCGTTGTTGCACGGGCAATCCCCAAAGGGGTGAAATACTCTGGCATTGATGCCTCCCCTACTCTCATAAAAAAAGCAAAAGCAAGTTACCCGGCTGGTAACTTTTTGGTTACCGACGCAACAAAGCCTTACCTCCTAAAAGAGAAGGCGACCCACGCCATTTGCATCTTGTCACTTCAGAACATGGCCGATCCAAAAAGCGCACTTAAGCAATTAGCTACTCACACAACAGGAAAAGTGATCCTTGTTTTGAACCATCCCTGCTTTCGCATTCCCCGCCAATCAAGCTGGGGCATCGATGAAAGCAAAAAAATCCAGTACCGTCGCATAGACCGGTATATGTCCCCTCTAGAAATCCCCATCCAGACCAACCCCGGTAAAAGTACTGAAAACACCCTTTCCTTCCACTTCCCCCTCTCCTACTGGACAGAAAGCTGCTACGATGCAGGCATCCTCATCCACAACATCGAAGAGTGGTGCAGCCACAAGGAAAGCTCTGGTCGGATGGCCCGCATGGAAAACCGCGCCCGCAAAGAATTCCCTCTCTTCATGGCCATCCTAGGCCACACTTAGCATTCCACAAGACTGATTTTTTTATTGAAACAATCATAAGAGATAGTTAAATTCATCTTTTACAAAAACGTTTATCCTGGATAGCATCTTATGGTTCAACCTAGCACTTATAACTACCTACTCTCAGTTGGAGTGGAAATTGGTCAATCCATAGAATCGCTCAATCAAAAGGCCGGCTTAGAACGACTTAGAATCATCTCAGCTTTGTTCGAGAGCGGATGCTTTAGATTAGGAGATTTTGAGATCGAAAAGGGACGTGTATCACCCTATGCCCTATGTCCTGACAGCGGCCTACTCACCTCAGGGATACTTCTCAATCAAATCGCGCGTCTGTTCACAAAGAGGATCACAGGGATTCATAGCGGACCGGACTTCATTATCTCCCCTAGCGAGAGAACTTTGCATTTGGCATCTGCCGCAGCGATGAGCCTAACAGCCTATCGGAAAAAGGAGATCTCATTCTGCTCTTTATCAACTGCTGGCGGGCACAGCCTTCCCCAACTGGAAGGGAAAAGCGTGATCATTGTCGACATGATGGCCATCACAGGAAATGAACTTTTTCAAGCCATCGATAAAGTTGAAGAACTTAAAGGAAGAGTAGATCGTGTCGTCACTGTTTACGATCCAGATGAAAAAAGAGGAAAAAATACCCCCTTCTCAGTGAGCCAATCTCTCTATATGAGAGACATCCATTTTCACTCCTTAACGCATTTCGGCGATTTAGTTAAATATCTATCCGATCCAGGAGTCAATAAAAACGAGGACCTCAAAGCGATAGAAACTTACAGAAAAACTTGGGGAGCCAAAAAAGACTTATCAGCAGCAGCGGGAAATGTCGGTTACTGCTATTAGATAACAGGGTTACTCCGCCGCTATTTTTGAAACACTGCCCTCGAAAAAGAAGAGGGATAGTTCCTCTTTTTTCATTTTTCCTTGAGCTACCTGAACAACTATTTCTTCAAACTCAAAAGGATCGAATTGCACCGCAACATGGTTAACCTCTAAAAAAGTAAGAGCTGCAACAGTGCCTGAGCGTTTATTACCATCAATAAAGGGATGGTTGCAAATGATATGGTAAAGATAGGCGGCAGCTTTATCAAAAATAGTGAGATGAAGATCTTGACTAAACATAGAGGCTTTAGGCATTTCAACCGCTGAAATCAGTAGCCCCATATCCCTTATCCCGTGGGAACCGCCGAACTCATTGATGATATCGGTGTGAAAATCGATCACATCTTCTACGTTTAGGAAAATCATCTATCACTGAGTCTCTTAAGAAGGTCATGATTCTTTTTCATAACTTTCTTAAACGCGGCCTTTTTTATTTCGGGATCGGTTGATTCTAGCGATTGAATGGTAAGCCCACCATTTGGATTAATGGTAACACCAAATAAAGCATTTTCATCTAATCCTGCTGCTAGCAAAAGCGCTTTGTCAATTAAGATAGCCTTACTATTTCCACTTTGTGACAGCTGTTTAACTAACATAAAATCTCTTAGAGGGATGATAAGGTTTATACTTCCCCACAGATATCATTCTAATGCTTTAGTCAAATCCCGTCAAACAACCGTCATACGGTTGGATTGAACGATCTTAAGCGGTTATCAATGAGATATTAACCGGCTTAAGATCGTTCAATCCCGGGGCTTTGACCTGGCAAAAATAGTCAAAATTAACTTAACTGTGTATTAGAGAAAATTGCCCCGAGAGTTTTCAAAGCCTGATTGTTCGATTCTTTATACAATCCAAGCAATTCATTTAAATCGATCATCTACAGTGAAATCATGAGTAGTACTCCTATATCTTCCTCATCATACGAAGAAAGCCCTGAGCCATCGGCTCTCTCTTTTTCGCCCTACTTAAAAGATGACAAAAGCCTCGATTACCCAGCCGTTAAGGCAGGTTTCGATGGATACAAAAAAACTTTAGAAGAAGCTGCAGGTAGCACATTGACGGGGAGAGTGGCTACAGGAAGTAAAGATGCCTATAAAATCGGGCTCCTTTTTGATAAAAATGTGAGACGAGAACTTCAAATTTTTGCAGCTTTAGATCTGTTGAATCGAAAAGATGCCAAAACCTCTCTTACAAAAGACCAATATGACCATGCCATAGATCTCATTGAAAAACACATCGAGTTCAACTTCGATGAGATACTCAAATATTGTGATGTTACAAATAACCTTATTATTGTCAAATTATTGCAAGACAAAATAGGGGACGAACTAGATGATGAAGCCTCTTTAGATTTATTCAAATTAGCATCAAGGTCTCCAGACCTCTTCGCGGGGATGTTTGAAAAAAACAGTGTCAGCGCCATCTTTTTTCTAAGTTTGAATGACTCAGAAATAGCCTCGATTGTTCCAAAAAAACCGCTTCAGGATCAGATCAAAAATGTTGCCGTTCAATCTCTTATATCCTTAGAAGATTTAACGCTTACTGCTATAATCCAGAAAGCAGGTCCTCATCTTATAAAAGCATTCATGGCAAATGCTAGCGGAAAAGATCATCTCTTTGAACTGATGTTGTCAAATCCTTTCCTTAAAAAAAATCTTTTAAAAGTTCCTGAACTCGCAGAGAGCATTCTTGAAGATAACACCGCTCCTTGGGAATTAAGGATGGAGGCTTTAAAAGCTGGTCCAAACCGAGACAAGAATGCTTTAAAAAATGAGACCTTTTATCGAGCCGACATCCGGCTACATATTGACGACTTCGAAGAAAGTCTAGAGGGTTTTCGTGATGCAGAAAATGACAAAAGCCGACTCATCGAAGCCCTTTCACTCTTGAAATACAATGCCTATAAGCTGACCAAAGAAGAAACGGCTCTTTTCGATAGCGCGCTATCTTTTTTATCTTCAAATGAACAATGGCTCAAAGAATTGGTCGTCAAAGAACCTGCCATTGCAGCCTACATTGTTAAAACGTCAAGTTCCCACATTGCAGGCAATGTAAAATTTGCTGCAGCTTCTTTCCTTGCAAGCATCCATTATGAAGATCCCTCCATCGTCGTCATCCCCCATTGGCATCGAGATGCTCAAAAGGTCGCTATCATTTTTCAAGACCAGTCTAAAGCAATCGGGGCAGGCGGTTATGGGAGTGTCGCTATAGCCAAAGGGGTTGTCTTAAACCTCCAGACCCAAAAGTTGAAGGAGAGGAAGTTTGCCGTCAAAACGTTCCACTCCCCCGAAGTCTTTGAAGCATTCCTTGTAGGTAATGAAGCTTTAAAAGCAACCTGGGGAGAAAAAACCTCCTCTAAGGAGCTTGGGGGCATTTCTAAAGTGGGGCATCTGATCAAGGGAGAGGATGAGCGTCGAGTGGTCTATTCAGCCAAAACAGGCGATCTCATCAAAGGTATTACTAGTAAAACTCCCCTAACCCCAAATCAGTTGATGATGGGTTTAATTGGGGTGGCAGATGGGATGCGCCAAACAGTCCAAATTGGCCTCGTCAATGCTGATGTAAAGCTTGATAACATTCTCTTCGAAAGTACTGGTCCCCTTGCTCGGATGACATGGATCGATCATGACGGAAATTTTTTACTTCCCCCTACAAATAGCACTACAGAACAGAGAGAAGCGTTCCGTAAACAATTTCCAAAAACTTCAGCCCCAGAAACTCGTATCATCCGCACAGTCGAATTTACCCCAAAAGAATGGTATATTGCTTTAAGAGAGAACGTAAAGCTTTTACGGCAAGTGCCCGAGATCTCCAATTACGATGAAGTGGCGCAAAAGTCACGCGATCTGTCAGAAAAAATCATGGCCTTTGAGTTTGGAATCGTCCTCTTCACAGCTTTTACAGGTGAATCATTTACCAAGAGATTCAACCCTACAAAAGAGGCTATCACCAAACCTGCTAACCCTCAAAAAATCCTAAACGACTTCCCTGCCACCATACCGGCTAGAGAAAAGGTGGCCCAACTTGTCGGCGACCTCCTTTCACTTGACCCGAAAAAAACCCCACCCTTCGAAGAGATTGTGAGAAGGCTAGAAGAAGCTGCAGGGACAACTGTTTCCACAATCAAAGAGAACTGGAAAAACAGACCTAAATAACAATTGTTTACAACAGGACATCCTGAGTGGAAATTTCGTCTATTTCTCGAACTCGTTAGAGGTTGAGAAAAAATAGTGATTCTACAACTAATAGAGCCACCAAAACAGAGTTTCCCATAGACCAAAAGCTCATCGTTTCCACCCAAGTTCTCAAATCTTGTAAAAAGCCAAGTTAAATGGCGTTATGGAGTCGCCTCTTTGACAAGTTGAAAATGAACATTGTCTGTATTAAGAGTACAATCGGCTCTGGAAAGGCAATCGACAGCAAACCCGACCAAACCAACGCCAACCCCCACTATGGCACCAGCATATGCTCCAAGAAAACACATAGGAGCAATATAACCTGAAGCTGAGGAAGAAGAAATCGCTCCAATAATTGATCCTATGGCTGCTCCTGAAAGAGGTGTTGTCGCATTATAAGCGGACCTCATGGTGTGTTTCGACTGAATAAGAGCCTCCTGAGGGGTGTAACCAGGTTTTGAAACAACAATCTTGTGGTTTCTCTTTTTATCAAGCTCTGCGATGAGGGGCACTTTTCCACATTCGTAACCGTCAATGAAAACATCGGCACCTTCTTGTTCAGCAGATACAGATACCTTTTCAACTGGATCAAGGAACGCAGAACAGCAACTTGAAAGTAAAAGCGAAATTATTAGCAAAGAAATGATTGTTTTATTCATAAACACCTTAGTTTAAATGTTTCAAAAAACTATATCAGGCAATAACAATATAAAGACAATCGCTTTCTGTTTTTAGCTAAGCTGTTGGAACATCAAGATCGAAATGGTTGCCATTCACATGACGGACAGTGATGGTGCGTGCTTTAAATTGTGGATTAATAGGAAGATCGAAATCGTAAAATAATTGATCGCCAATCCTTCTAACGATTTTGACCTGGTGTTGGTAAAGCATGCTGACAGCATAAAGTTCTGCAATAGAAGCAAAAAATGAGTTTTCTGAAACTAGGTTGAAGTAGTCATGGTGTGTCAGTGGTGAACTTGCAGCTTGGAGCTGTTTCAGTAAAGCATCAATCTGGTCTAAAACAAGCTTTTCATTGCCGCCATCCATCTCTACAGCAGCCTGAAGACATTGAAGCTCTAACCCACAACCAGATCTAGTTGCAGCTTGATAGGCTTCTATAGCCTCTGCAATATAGGCTTGAAGTGTGGAATCCGTTTCATAATGATCACGCATCCACTGAACTGCCTGTGCCCTTAGCGCTTCATGAGTGATCTCGACAGTGCCTAGAAATCTGAGGCCTATTGAAAGCGCGTGAAAAAGACAGGCACCATCTCCGGGCATTTCCACTACAGGATCTTTAAGCGGGTTACTGACTTGATGAGAACTGAAAAGTGTCTTGCTAAGCTTATTTAAAGCCTCAAAGGTATCTTTAACATATTTAAAGCGCAATATTGCTTTGCTGTGCTCGTCGTTTAAGTGATCTTTATAATTGTTCTCAAACTCATTAATTTTTCTCTGCAACTCTTGTCCTTTTTCAGCTTTAAGGTCTTTAAGATCCTTGAAAAGATCCTCGAAATCTTTGAGAAGATCTAAGGATGTTTTTTCCATTTGTTTTTCTTGAGCCCCTTCCGGAGCACTCTTTGTGTCGAGAGAATCAGGTTGTTTGGATTGTTCAGCTGATGCAGCTGAAGTAGGGGTTGAACCGCTTCCACTAATAGCTTTATTGACCTGTAGCTTGTACCGATTTTCGCAAGTCTTAGAGTGGTACGCCTGCCAAAGAACTGCTAGTAAAGGTATTACACCAGTAAAAAGTGCGACCACTTTCAACAAAGTTTGGGAATAGGAGGGTTTTTGCTGCTCTTCTACAAGAACACCCTTCAAGTCTTCTTGTTTTACAACCCTGTATTGCCGTCCATTTGTCTCAAAAAAACCCATGATTAATTGACGCAGTCCCAGCAAAGGGTACTTGTCATTCGGATCGAAAATAGGAATATAAGGATTGATTGTTGCCACAGGAAACCTTTATTAAAAAAAATAATTATAGCTAGAAGGGTATTAATTACAAAGGACTAAGGAACATCGGAGTCTTCAAGAAGCTGTGAAATTAATAAGTAAAGAGCCTTTTTAGGCTTCTAGTTGTTTAATTTCTCAGCTTCTTTGGGACTGATTCCCCCTCTATTTTTCGATAACCAAGTTTAACAGCTTATTGGGGACGAAAATCACCCGTCTCAGTGTTCCTTCAGCTAGATACTTCTGGATCTGGTTGTGAGCTTTTGCTTTCACGAGAATTTCTTCCTCAGACAGATCTTTTGGCAACTCGAAGCGACCGCGAACCTTTCCGTTAACTTGAACCACATAGGTCACTTCTGACTCATGCAGGTAAGCTTGGTTAACTTCTGGATAAGGGCATGTGTTGATGTCCTCTTTGAAACCAAGTTCTTCCCACAGTTCTGACGCCATGTGCGGAGCAAATGGAAACACACATTGCAAAGCTATTTTAAGCGCAGATTTAGGGGCCTTCTCCAACTTAGAAAAGCTATTCATAAACTCCATCATCTTGGCGATGGCTGTGTTGAACTGCAAGGCCTCAGTATCTTTTAAGACACCATCCAAAAGACGATGAGCAAGCTTTAACCCCTCATCATCCCCTTCTTCTGTCACTCTTTCTGACGTGCAGACATCCCAAAGACGGTTTAAGAATCGACGACAGCCAGTGACAGCCTCGTTATTCCATACTTTTTCTTTATCAAGAGGCCCCATGAACATTTCGTAGAGGCGAAGAGAATCGGCACCCAGATCTTCAATTACCTCATCGGGCGTTACCCCGTTGAGTTTGGATTTGCTCATCTTATCTATTTGTGAACGTAGAGGTTCTTTAGTCTCTTTATGGATAAACTTCCCATTAACCTCTTCGACCTCTTCTGGAGGTACATATTGTCCATTGCCCTTCTGATAAGAGCGGGCGACCATCATCCCCTGGTTAAACAATCTCTGAAAAGGCTCTAATGTATGTACCAAGCCGCAGTCGTAAAGTACTTTATGCCAAAATCTTGCATAAAGAAGGTGAAGAACAGCATGTTCAGTTCCCCCAACATAAAGATCGACAGGCAGCCAATAATTTTCGGTTTCTTTTGACCAAGCTTCCTTATCGTTCTTTGGATCAGCAAATCGAAGATAATACCAGCAAGAACCTGCCCATTGAGGCATGGAATTTGTTTCCCGGAGGGCTTTTTTTCCTGTTTTCCGATCGACAATTTCAACCCAATCTTTGGCTTTTGCAAAAGGACTTTTCCCATCACCAGTTGGTGTATAGTCTTCGACTTTGGGTTGGATCAGCGGAAGTTCATCGATATCCAAAACTCTTTTTGTTCCATCTTCAAAATGGAGGATAGGGAACGGTTCACCCCAATACCTCTGACGTGAAAACAACCAGTCGCGCAATTTATAGGTAACAGCTCTTTTCCCATGACCCACAGTTTCCAAATGGTTCGAAATAGCCTCTTGCGCCTCTGCAATCGAAAGCCCTTCCAATGACCGATCAGGCAGCCTTGTGTTGATCGAACGACCACCATGTGGCCATGCAACTTGACCTGCCAACACCTTTTCACGAACTTCTGGACCCACCTGCTCGGGAGCAGTGGACAAATCTGGATCGATCACAGGAATAACTGAAAGGGCATATTTTTTCGCAAAATCGAAATCTCTCTCATCATGCGCCGGGACAGCCATAACAGCGCCAGTCCCATAACCTGCTAGCACATAGTCTGCAATCCAAATGGGTATCTTTTTTTGTGTCAAAGGATGCAGAGCAAAAGCACCTGTAAACACACCCGTTTTATCAAAATTAAGCTCTGTCCGATCCAAATCGCTTTTCGTCGCTGTGGCCTTCTGGTACTTCTCAACTTCGCTTTTCTGTTCTGCTGTCGCAATCTTATTAACGAGTGGATGCTCTGGCGAAAGGACAATAAAAGTAGCCCCTGCTAGTGTGTCGGCTCTTGTTGTGAAAACGGTGATCTTTTCTTTTGTCTGCCCTTCAATGAAATCGACATAGGCCCCTACACTTTTACCGATCCAATTTTCTTGAAGCTTTTTCAACCCCTCAGGCCAATCGAGCAATTTTAAATCCTCTAGCAACCGTTCAGCGTAAGCGGTGATCTTCAAAACCCACTGCTTCAGCGGCCGCCGCTCAACTGGGTAACCCCAATCTTTTGAAACGCCGTTTTCCACCTCTTCATTTGCCAAAACAGATCCAAGAGCTGGGCAATAGTTGACTAAAAGCTCGGCTTCATAGGCCAACCCTTTCTCGTAGAGTTTCGTGAAAATCCACTGTGTCCACTTGTAGTAGTCGGGGGAACTTGTGGCAATTTCCCTGTCCCAATCGTAAGAAAATCCGACGGCTTTCAGTTGCCGTTTGAAAGTGGCGATGTTTTGATCGGTCGTGATGCTCGGGTGTGTCCCCGTACGAATCGCATATTGCTCGGCAGGAAGGCCGAAGCTGTCCCAACCCATTGGGTGTAGAACATTAAATCCCCGTTGCCGTTTAAACCGGGCAGTGATATCGGTTCCAGTATAACCAAGCAGATGGCCCACGTGAAGTCCCGCACCTGATGGATAGGGAAACATATCGAGAACGTAATATTTGGGCTTTTTCGAATCGATGGTTGAGCGATAGGGCTTTTCTTTTTCCCAACGCGCTTGCCATTTCTTTTCTACTGCTTTGTGATCGTACTTTTTCATGATTTTCAATGGGAGAGGGTGTATACTAAATAGAGTATGACAAAGAAGAAGAATAATCGAAAAGGAAGACTAGAGCCTACCACCCGCGCCTCCTCTAAAAAGACCGAAACCGAAGAAGAAATTGTACAAGGAATCATCCGTCTTCACCCTCGCGGGTTCGGATTCCTAGTACCGGAAGGACGATGGGGCTCCAAAGAGGAAGTCTTCATCCCCCGCCACCTCACCCTCCAAGCGGTCGACGGTGATAAAGTCGAAGTCCAAGTTAAGAACGAGATCTCTCCCAAGGGAAAAGAGGGGAAAGTCGTCAAAATTATCGAGCGGGGCAGAACTCATCTGGCCGGAACGGTATTCCGTATCAATTCAAAAGACAGACCTGTCGTTTATGTCCCCATTTTGGGCAGCGAAAACCATGTCGTACTCGACGAGGGCGATTGTAAAGTCGGAGACCGGGTCATCTTAGAAATTTTGACTCACGGTGAAAACGGCGAGAAAACAACGGGCAGACTCAAAGAGATCATTGGCCACATTGACAATCCAGCTCATGACATCAAAGCAGCTGTTGAAGAGTACACACTCCCTGGCCCTTTTTCAGCCGAATTAGTTGAGTCATTGAAGCAATTAGGGACAACTGTCAAAAAAAGCGATACGAAAGGACGGGAAGACCTCACTAAATTTCTCACTTTTACTATCGACCCTGACACTGCAAAAGACTTTGACGATGCCTTATCGATCTCAAAAAGGGCCGATGGCACCTTTTACCTGGCAGTCCACGTAGCCGATGTCTCCCACTATGTAAAACCTGGGACACTTGTCGATGAAGAGGCTCAAAAAAGGCTCAACTCCACTTACCTGCCCGGTGTCTGCATTCCGATGCTGCCAGAAATCCTTTCTAACGAGCTTTGCAGTCTAAAACCAGATGTCGAAAGGCTGGCTGCCACCGTTCACATGGAATTTAAACCTAATGGCGAGCTGATCCGATTCAGGATGGCCCGTTCGGTGATCAAAAGTGCCTACCGTTTCACTTACAAAGAAGCACGGCTTGTTATCGATGGTAAAAAAGAGAGCCCTTATCGACATGCTCTGCTTCAGATGAAAGAGTTGGCTTTGGCTTTAAAAGCGATAAGGAAAGAGCGCGGCAGCATTGAGCTTTCTCTCCCCGATCTTTTTGTCCGTGTCGACGAGAATGGAACACCCACCGGAATCGAATGGGAAGAGTATGATATCACCCACCAGCTGGTCGAAGAGTTCATGCTAAAAGCAAATGAACTGGTCGCAACCCACCTATCCAAAGAGGGTAAACCAGTCAGTTACCGGATTCACGAAAGTCCAGATGTGGAAGATATAGAAGAATTTGCCCGTCTTGTCAGCTCTTTCGACATCAAAGTACCAGAAAATCCAACACCTCGCCAATTGCAAGAGGTACTGGACCAAGCTGCTAAAACCCCTTTTGCCTCATTTGTGATCGGAAGCTATATTCGCTCGATGAAAATGGCGGTCTATTCACACGAAAACATTGGTCACCATGGCTTGGCACTTGAAAACTATTGCCACTTCACAAGCCCAATCCGACGTTATCCTGATCTTGTTGTCCATCGTCTACTTTTTGGAGGCGAAGCAACACTAGAAGAGGTGGCAACCATCTCCGATAAGGCATCAAGCCAAGAACGGGTCTCTGCCAAAGCTGAACAGAGCGTTAAGTTATTAAAGAAGTTGCGCCTTCTTAAGAAAGAGGCTAAAGATAAAGAATTTGTAGCCTATGTCTCGCGTGTCAAACAATTTGGCTTTGCCTTTGAAGTTGTAGAATATGGTTTAGAAGGTTTTTTCGGATTTGAAGATCTAGGCGACGACTATTATGTCTACAACGAAAAGACCCGCTCACTAAGCGGAAAACGGACAGGGACCAACTATTTTGTTGGTGCAAAAATTGGCGTCTATTTGCAAGATGTCGATTTGATCTTCCAAGAAGCAAAATGGTATCTATCTGGACAGCCAAGCCAAGAAGGCTCTGCAGATGAAAAAAAGCCCAGAAGGAGAAAGAGTAGAAGATGAAAAGTCGATTCCAGTTTGACACCACCCACCTAAGAAACTATTTTCTGACTGGCCTGGTTTTACTTCTCCCTATTGCTTTGACCATCATCATCGTCACCTTCCTTTTCAACCTGCTCACCGCTCCATTTGAAGGGATGATGCATAGTCTGTTGACGACGCTAAGAATCTACCATGGTGGATTTTGGATCTTCTCTGAAGAGCAGCTGATCAACTTGACCAGCAAAGTGTTGATCTTGATCTTGATTATCGGCCTTACAGTCTTACTCGGAGCTATTGCCCGTTGGTTTTTTATTAACTGGCTGATTGGCGTTGGCGAAGCTGTTGTAACCCGTATCCCTTTGATTGGTTCGATCTACAAAACTTCGCAAGATGTGATCAAAACGATTTTCACCTCGAAAACAAGCAGCTTTAAACAGGTGGTTTTAGCTCCTTATCCTGCAAAAGGGACCTATGCGCTTGGCCTCATCACAAAAGAGGGTGTCACAAGCCACGATAAAGAGGTTCTAGGAGACCGTGTCACTGTGTTTGTCCCCACAACACCTAACCCAACTTCTGGCTTTCTTCTGCTCTACGAAGTGAAGGACCTGATCTATCTTGATATGCCAATTGAAGATGCTTTGAAATTTGTCATCTCCTGCGGTGTGATCACCTCACCGATCAATCGGATCGAAAAACCTATTACAGAAGGCTAGTCTCGAATATGTGGAAATGGTTTATCGATGGGATGATCCTCCTCTTTCCCATCGTTCTTTCCTTTCTGATCTTTTTCTATCTGGTCGAGGTATTCTCTTACCCATTAGATATTTGGATAGAGTCTCTTTTCCCAAACATACCATTTAAACCGTTTACCTCAAGGGTCATTGCCCTTGTCTTAACGTTAACTTTGATCATGACAGTTGGCTTTCTTGGCGTCCGTTGGATTTTAGGAAAGATCATGAAACGGGTCCACCAGCTCTTCCTCAAAATCCCCATCATCCGGAAAGTTTTTCACGCCTCGCATGAAGTGGTTCACACGATGTTGCGAGAAGAAGATAGAGGCTTTAAAGAGGTTGTCCTTTTCCCTTTTGGCGATACAAACGGCTATGCAGTCGCTTTTTTGCCACGGAAAGATGGTCAATTTGAACAAAGTACCGCAGTACTCCTGCCAGGCACACCAAACCCCCTGCAAGGGTTTGTCCTCTATGTGGAAAATGAAAAAATGGCCATTTCAGAAGTTGCCATAGGATCTGCCATGAAGTGGAACCTCTCTATTGGCTCCTCTCCTCTTTAAAGATTCAACACGAAGAACGCGAAGGGACGAAGACCACGAAGGCAGCTTGCTCTTACATAAAACTCTAATTTTTCCTTTTTGAAAAAATAAAAGCTTTCTTGGAGAGGATATAGTTACCTTCGTGGTCTTCACCTCTTCGCGTTCTTCGTGTTGAATCTTCACAATTTCCCTTTGTGATGAATTTGGCCGGATTGGTGTCGACAGGTCGAACTGAATTTTGTATGGTACAGGCATGGGCATGTGGAGAAAATATTTCATCGACGGGATCGCCATCCTGATCCCGTTTATCTTGTCGGTTGTCATCGTCGTCTGGCTGGTCGAATTTTTCACCTACCCCCTTCATCTGTGGTTTTCTAGTATCGTCCGCCACAAAATCATCCTACGAATCCTTGCATTTGTGTTGACCATTGTCTTTATTACACTGTTTGGCTTTCTTGCTCGTAAATGGATACTCGGGAGATTCATAAAAACCATCCATCATCTCTTCCTTAGAATTCCTTTAGTTAAAAAAATTTATAAAAGTTGTTATCAAGCCATCACCTCGGTTATAGGAGAACAAAGTCGGGAGTTTTCGGTAGTTACCTTCGAATATGGGAATACCAATGGAATGGTGGTTGGGATTATCCCGAAAAATGAGAACGTTTTTGAAAATCATGTCCCCATTATCCATACCGGCCCCAGCCCCTTACACAATTTGATCCTGTTTGTGGACAAAAAAAGGCTAACAACGACTGATATCCCCATCGAAAACGCTCTACGTTGGTCCATTTCTGCGGGATCTGCCCCTTTAAAAAAAGATTCTTAAAAATAAATTTAAAAGAATCTGCTATACTGTTTTTTTATGCAGGATAAAGTCTCGGTTTACAACAATCCGATGGGTGGAGCGCAAGCGCCTCCTCCTCCCCGTCCGGCAAGTAAGATGCTATTCCAACGAGATGGCTATATACCTCCTGCCCCTTCGATGGATGATATCCGGATAGAACTGCACCATAAGAAGCAGAATGAGATCCTGGTTAAGTATTTCAAAATGCTGCTCTCCTCAATTTTCCCTAAATGGCAATCGGAATCAAATGTCCCACGCCTACCTAAAGCTCCGATCCAAAGAAAGGAAAGGGTCGAAAAAAGGGTCGACTTCCAGATCGCCAAGAAAATCGAAGATAAATCTGATCAATTATTGATTGCTGTTGGCAAAGGACTACAACCTCTATTCAAACCGCCATACAAATTAGCAATGGCAGGTCTTGATCTCCTTGGTAAGGGACTTGTTAAAGGGGAAGAGCTCCTTGATAAGGTTCTGATAAAAACCATTGTTGAACCCCTCATTTATTTAAAAGAAAATGTGTTGCCACCGCTTCAGAAAGCGGCTACTTACATCTCTGAAAAATTTGAAATGACCCTTCTGATGTTAGAAAGAGAGGGTGAAAGAGTCATCGAGTTTGTGATTGCCCCCTTAAGTGAAGCATTAGAGACCGTTCAAACGGTACTGACAAAGCTTTATACACCCCTTAAGAAAGGGAAAAATTGGTTGGCAAAGAAAATGCCATCCATTCCTAAACCGAGTCTTTCTTTTGAACCTTTAGAAAGAATGTTCATCAAACCATTCAAGGTATTCATCAACACCTTCATAGCTATACCTCTTGCCCGTGGCATTCAAAAAATTGCCGAGCCCATTAAGCAAGGATCCCAATTTCTAGCAAAAAAAGGGAGCATGGCATATGTCGTTCTTTCCAATTTTTGCAGGGCTGTGGGGGCAAAAGTGGGGAAATACCTAGAATCTTTCTTTAGAAAAGTCGGCCGTTTCTTAGCTTGGCTGTTTAAGCTTTTATTGGCTTTTAGCTACCGTGTAGGCCACCTTTTACTTAAATTCTCGAAATATCTGTCCAAATGGACAACAAATTTATACTTAGCTTCTTGCCGCCTCACCCAGTGGGCCGCCTCCCGCTTTACCCGCAATTAAACCCCCTTTTATAGTTTCTTGAGCTTGGGGCCGTTGGCGGTGTCTTCGATTTGGAAACCGGATGCGGTGATCAAGGAACGAAGTCTGTCTGCTTCAGCCCAGTTTTTTTCTTGCCTTGCCACTAAACGCTTTTCAAAAGATTCCTGCACCTGTGCAGGGATTTCTAACTCCTGCTTCCAGTTAAAAATCCCCAACACAGCATCGATTTCGTGGAGAAAATTTAGAAGAACCTCTTTCCCATGACGTCCTACTTTCCCCTCATCAATCATCTGGTTAGCATGACGAACCAAATCAAAGAGGGCAGCAAGAGCTGGGGAAATATTGAGATCATCGGCAAGAGAATGTTTGATTTTCTCTCTTGTAGTCATAACAAGCTCATTTACATCCCCCTCAGATTCGTTCGGAGTAACATCTTGCAATCGGCCGATAAAATCATCGAGCCGACGTAGTGCATGGCGTGCAGCTTCTAACCCCTCAAAAGTAAAGTTCAATTGGGTTCTGTAGTGTACTGACAACAGTAAATAGCGGATTTCTCTTCCGTGATATCCCTTCTCTAATAAATCTCTTAACGTAAAAAAGTTACCAAGCGATTTAGACATTTTTCGCCCATCGACAATTAGATGTTCAGAATGGAGCCAAGTCTTCACAAACTTGCAATCGTTGCAGGCTTCAGATTGTGCGATCTCATTTTCGTGGTGAGGAAAAATGTTGTCGACTGCACCACAATGGATATCAAGCTTTGGACCTAGTAGGGATGTTGCCATGGCAGAGCACTCAATATGCCAGCCTGGACGCCCTTTTCCCCAGGGACTTTCCCAGAAAATAAGGCCGTCTCTTTCCTTTTCATAACCTTTCCAGAGGACAAAATCGGCAACTCTCTCTTTGTCATATTCGTCATGAACAATCCGTTCTGAGGCCCCCTCTTTCAATTCATCTAAGTGTAGATGGGATAAGGCACCGTAATGGGGAAATTTTTCTATGGAGAAATAGACACTTCCGTCATGGCCTTGGTACGCCACACCCTTTTTTATCAACTGTTCGATCATTTTGATCATGTCGGGGATAAAATCGGTGGCCTTTGGACGGTGTTCAACTTCTTCTATGGCCAGTGTTTTTAAATCTTCAAGAAAAGCCTGTGTAAAGGGAGCCGTATATTCATCTAAAGTGATGTTGTCTCTGATAGCCCCTCTGATTGTTTTATCATCCACATCGGTGATATTCATCACTTGCTCAACATCGTATCCAAAGTACTTCAATACCCTCCTCAGCAGATCTTCAAACACATAGGTGCGGAAGTTGCCAATGTGTGCAAAGTGATAGACAGTAGGGCCGCAAGTGTAGAGGCGCACTTTATTGGGCTCATGAGGGGCAAAGGGCTCTTTGGATCGACTTAGCGTATTGAAAAATGTGATCACTCGAGAAATTCTCCCTCTAACTTTTTATAATCGACTTTCCCTGTCCCTAAAATCGGGATAATAGGTAACTGGTAAACCAATGAGAAACGGGCCAAATTGCTAAAGCCCCCTTTGCGCAAGACACCATTTGCCTCATCAAGGGTTAACGGCATGGTCGTGAATAAAATCAACCGTGGCCTTTCTGCCTCCCCCTCTTTTGCCGCTACAGCAAATGAAGGCCCTTCATCGTCATGATTAGTCGGGAAGGTCTCTGACAAAACCTCTTCCAAGCTTGCTAGGCTGACCATTTCCCCTCCTACTTTGACAAATCGCTTTAACCTTCCCACTAAAGTTAAGTAACCCTTTTCATCCAGATACCCCAGGTCTCCAGTTTGGTACCACACTCTCCCTTGATAGGTCAAAAATGGGGATGCTTGACTTGGATTAAGATAACCGGAAAAGACGTTAGGTCCACGTGCTAAAACCAGCCCGACCTGACCTTTAGGAATCGGTTCATGAGTTTCAGGGTGGACGATATCAAGCTCGATCCCTTTTAAAGGACGTCCCACTCCTTTTGCCTCTTCTCCTGGTCGGTTGAAAGTTAAAACCGGCGCGCATTCAGTGATTCCATACCCTTCGATGATGCAATCTTCCAATCCTAAATGCCGGGCTAAATCAAATAACTCTGCCGGTGCCTTTTCAGCACCTGAAACTAGTAGGCGGATTGTTTTAATCTGATGAGGTTTTGCAGATTTGAGTATCCTTTTTAAGAAAAGAGGAGCTCCGCACAAAATAGTCCCTTTATACATTTCAATCCCCCTCACTATACGGTGAGACTCATTTGGATTCGGGTAAAAGCTTGCCCGTATACCTAGCAAGGGGGCTGCAAGTGTGGATATTGTTAAGCCAAAGGAGTGGAATGGAGGCAAAATCCCTTGCATCACATCATCTTCAAACAGTTCAATAGAACTATTGATGGCCTCAATGTTGCTCAGAATATTGCGATGAGAAAGTGCCACACCTTTTGGCAATCCTTCACTTCCACTTGTGAAGAGGACAACAGCTCTATCGTCACGGTGGACAGTATTCAAGCCCCATCTCTTTATCAGAAGTTTCGTAGGCAAAAATGAGTTGATATAAGCTTTTATTTTTTTACCTGTGGTAATTTCTCGCCTTAGGTCTTCTAGCTGAACCAATTTATCGGTTAATTCGCCCAAATTGACATTCGATAAGCGATCCAAAAAGCCCCACGACGTCACTGCAGCTTTCATCTCAGTCAGGTGCATGACCGATTCGATATGTCTTCGGCCCAACGTCCAATTGATCATGATGGGAACTTTTTTTGCTGCGAGGCAGGCTAAAAAACAGACAAGGGCCGTGACGCTGGCCGGTAAAAGGATGCCAACACTTTCCCCTGGCATTCTTGCAAATATTTCACGAAGTAAGGCCACCCGCATTTTTAAATCACGATAAGTCAATACCCCACTAATGGCATCGGCTGCAATAACCCGTCCAGGATGGACACTTGCTTTTCTTAAAAAAGCCTCGACAATTGTGTTTCCACCTTCAAAAGTTGCCCGTTTTGAAGGTTGCTTTTCCAACCACTTTTTTAAGTTTGTTGGCAGGTCTTCATCAGGAACAGGAAGAATTTCTTTTATAGCAAAACCCAAAATATCCTTCACAGTGATCAAATCTTCTCCCGATAAATCCATTACATCAAAATCCTCTTCTAAGAAAAGAGAGATTTCAGCGGTATCTAAAGAATCGAGTCCAAGGTCGCTCGAAAGCTCCATATCTTCTCGGATCTGGCCAACAGGGATGTCAGTCAGCTCAGACAACTTATTATAAATTTTTTGTTTTACTAATGGAGTAACCTGCTCATGCTGTTTGGTGATGACACGTTCTTTGATCTTCTCTTCAGACCACGTCGGTTCACTACCAAATCGACTGTAGGGCACTTCTATTAAAGGATCTGGCTCAAAATTGTACCAATCTTCCAGGGCTTGGTTCATCGCATGCCGACTCTCATTACTTGGAAGATTGCTTGGCGCCACTTCAAAAGTCATCTTAACTTTTCTGCGAGGATTAAAAAAAATTAGGTTCTTCAGAGTGATCCAAAAACCTGCTTTAATAATCTCTCCGCCCAGCGGAGTTTTTGCTGTATAGGCACGAGAAAACCGGCTCCCCCAAAGACCTGTCGTCCTAACAAGAACTAAATCGACATTGGGTGCTTCCTGTAGGAGATAGTGAAGACCTGAGGCGCCACCGATCTGTTCTTTTTCGCCACCCTTTACCCTCCCTGCAGGATAAAAAAGGAAGGATTCTCCGTTTTTTAACCCGTCAATCACCTCTTGTAGAGCCTTGTTCATTCTGCGAACTTTATGGCTATTGCTCGTGACACCAAAATTGGGAATAGGAACAGCGTGTATCCTCTCCATCAAAAATTTGACGCCAGGAAGAAAATACATGTATTCGACGATGACTGGCCTAATCTTAAATTTTTTAAGTGCAGCTAACATCACGATAGCGGGATCTATAAAAGCAGCTGGATGATTGGGGAGAAAGAGGATACCTCTCCCATTTCTTCCAACTTCTTTTGAAATTTCATCGAGCCCAACGACTTCAACCTTATAGCGCAAGGATACGAGAAATCGGAGGAGCCCTTCGAGCAGGCGATTAAGTAGCATTTTCATAGCCGCTATACTATAATACTTCCAATTATGACTAAAGCAATCACTCCTCAAGAGCTTTTCGCAAGCCTAGAAAAAGATGAGCCTTTCCGCCTTATCGATGTGAGAAGAAACGATGAATTTGTGACTGGACATATTGCAAAGTCCACCCTCATAACTTTGGATACCTATCAGATAAATCCAATATTAATAGGAAATGATGTGCGTCCCACCGTCTTTATTTGCCGTTCCGGCAGACGTTCAGAAGCGGCTTTAAACCTGTTCTTATCTCAATTCCCTGAATCAAAAGCTTATAACCTCATCGGTGGAATCCTTGCATGGAATGAAGCCGGCCTTCCCTTGGTATAAAATGACTTGGACAAAACAGACACTTATCGACCTTTATAACCTTCCACTTATGGAGCTTGTTTACCAAGCTGCAACGGTGCATCGTCAACATTTTGATCCGCTCGAAGTTCAAAAATGCTCGTTGTTGTCCATTAAAACCGGTGGTTGCCCAGAAAATTGTAGCTATTGTCCCCAGTCTGCCCACTACCAAACGGGAGTTAAAGCTGAAAAGTTGATGGCGGTCGAGGATGTTTTAGAAGCTGCACATTCAGCTAAGGAAGGTGGTGCAACCCGTTTTTGCATGGGTGCTGCCTGGAGAAAAGTGCGCGATAGCCAAGACTTTGAAAATGTTCTCGACATGGTTAAAGGGGTCAATGAGATGGGAATGGAATGCTGTGTCACATTAGGAATGTTGACAGAAGAGCAAGCCCATCGCTTAAAAGAGGCAGGTTTATATGCTTACAACCACAACCTCGATACAGGGAAAAATCATTACAGCCACATCATCACAACACGCACTTTTGACGATCGTTTAAATACATTAGACGTCGTTAGAAAGGCCGGTATCTCTGTTTGCTGTGGAGGTATTATTGGTCTTGGTGAAAAAGTTGAAGACCGAATCGACATGCTCCTCACACTATCTGAGCTTGGAACACCACCAGAATCGATCCCGATCAACGCCCTTGTTCCAACAAAAGGGACACCGCTTGAGCATCAGAAAAAGGTTAATCCTTTTGAAATGGTCCGGATGATAGCTACAACACGGATCGTCTTCCCTACATCGATGGTCCGTTTATCGGCAGGCAGACTCTCTTTGAGTCCCGCAGAACAGGCGCTCTGTTTCTTTGCCGGTGCCAACAGCATTTTTGTCGGCGAAAAGCTACTTACAAGCCCCAACCCAGATTTCGATGCAGATGCCGAGCTGTTCAACACTTTAGGGTTAAAAGGGATGCCTGGCCACATCGAACAAAGCGCCGGCTGTTGCTAAAACAAAAGCGGGTTGGGCTGGTGAGAAGGAAATAAATTAATTTGCCTTTAAATAGGCCTGGAAGGGCGGATAAGAAGATGTAAACTAATATGCCTTTAAATAGGCCTGGAAGGCCGAATTATCAAAGCCTAGGACGAAGTCCTAGGCTTTGATTCGGTCCTTCGAACCTATTTAAAGGCATTTTCATATAATAAGATGAAAATCGACTTTAGCCAACCACCGTAGGCGATCCTTCTTTTCTTGCTCTTTTTTTCTTGCTCAAATTTCTTCTAGGGCGTTTTCCATAGCAGAACTGCATCCCCTATTTTTTAGGGGAAGTGACTAGATCCTTGTAACGCGATCATTAGCAAGTGCTTAGTAACTATTCATGATGCGCCAGCGATGCTTACTTTCGATTTTATATAAGTAAGAGTATCTTTCTTGAATAAGCCAATGAATGTCTCTTGATCCTTTGGCATGATGATTTTTCCACGTCCAGTTCGTAAGTTATCCTCAAACCAACCAATGTATTGCATGCCATCAGGATAGAGCAGTTTTCCATAGTTTAGGTTTTCACTATCTGGTTCCTTAAATCCGGTAAATTTCCATTCATTCCCACCCGCCGAAAAAATCATTTCACACACTTCTACGACCTTGTCTTCGCCCTTTAACTCGTTCGGGATAGGCAAACGAAGACCTACCATCAATTCACCTTTTGGAATCTTTGCTTTCCTTTCTGAAAGGTCATGTGTTGAGGGGATTTTGCTTGAGGGCAACGAGATTTCTATCTTCTTCAATTCTTCTAGCAATGGAGAGTCAAACCCACTTTGATCAACCGGTACCATTCGCTTTTTTAAAGGGGTACGTGGAAAGGCACTTATTGGCTCACTCCTTGTGGCCGATTGGAGATTTTGCCTTTTTGCCCTTTCTCTATTATGATAAGCCTTTATAGTTAACAATTCGTCTTGACTATCGTAATCGTCAGAGTCATAAGGGTTAGGTTCTCCTAACTCTGAATCCGACTCATCATCAAACTCATCCCCCTTACTCTCATCGACAAGCCCCCTTGCTGAATGGCCCGGATCAGAGGACGATTCCTCTGAACTGATCGATTCCCGCCGTCCGTGCTGCGGAGAAGCAATCGGTGTAGGAACCTCGGGAAGCGTAGCCTGTGGAATCGCAGAAGGGCCTGGTTCTTGACTAGTAGAATCAGGCTCTGAAGTTCTAGGTACTGTTGCAGCTATAGGATTTAACTTTTCGAGATCATCTGCAGAAGATGTCACGAGTTCGTCATGATGACTTCCATCCAATGCCTTTGGGGAAGATAGAGGTATCTCATCAGCTTTAGAGTCAATCGGGCTTGGAATTTCCTTTGGGATATCATTTTTGGAAAGGGGATAAATAGCTCGAAAAAGCCGATAAGCTGCGTAGGTCACTATGGCTACGCTCAATATCATGAAGGCAATTTTTTTTATTTTGTCTTCCCTAAGTGAAATCGACCGGACATTTTCCCACTGGGATTGCAAATTCAAAGAAATAAAAGAAACACTCATAAACACCATTTTTCCAAAAATTTTACTTCTTTCCCTAGCTCCCCTGTTCTAAGCGCTCTTTCAAAATTGTGGCTAAAGCTGAACTAGAAACTTTCTGTTTACATAAATGAAAAAGTTCAAGTGACTCGTTCGTTTAACCAAGAAACCAAAAGCTATCTCATCGCTCATCGGTGTAAATATAATACTAAAGCCAAAATAGTGGGAAGGTAAACTAAGCGATCTCATGCCATACAATCCTCCAACTACTCTCAGATTCTACGGACTGATCGTTTTTGGCTTCACTTTGTAGAAGCGGCCCTGTTGAATCACCATTTAGCTAGAGAATCTCCCACTCTTGCGCTTCCACCCTCAGTTGAGCCAGCCCCTTCGAAGGATCCAAAGTCCCTTTTTCTGGAACAATTGTCCTGAGCACCTCCTCTAACCGGGCAAGACAGCCAGCATCACGTTCTTTCGAACATCTCTCTTGCAAGGCCTTGGGAATATCCTCACTCTTTGATTGCTGCCACTCCACGAACAATGCATTGATCGCCTCCATACTCAGCTGTGTCACTGGATTCTGTAATCCAGAGAAATACCCATTCAGGAAAGGCGCTTAGGGCAACAGGTGAGGCGGACATACAATCTCCTTGATCAGGCTTTATCTATATCTACCCACTTTAAAAAGAACAAGGCTTCGCAAGGTCGACAAACCTAGCTTTGCGTACTATTTTTGTAGAAATGCCTTTAAAATAGGCCTGGAAGGCCCGAATTATGAAAGAAGCCCCATAAGCTCTAACCTAAACGGTTATAAGACAAAAATTTATTCTGAAAAATAGACTTTCACCTAATAAAAGGTTCGGGCTAAATCCTTTACTTTTCTACCATTAGTTAGAGGGGGCTGCCAATCAAAATATCCATTGCTTAGCATTGCGGGTGTTGAAGCCCCCCAAAAAATAGTATTCTATTATGAATCATGATAATTAATTTTTTATAGGTTTAAATTTCTTCTAGGGCATGTTCTAGGGCAGAAAAAATATCGTCCAATTCGGCGTCTGTGGTGGTGTATGGAGGGGTGATAAAAACGGCTTCCCCAAAGGGGCGGATCAATACACCTTGCTCCTCAACAAGTTCACGGTACCTTTTCCCAACTGTGCTTCCATATCCCTCGTTGGCATCCAGGTCAAAAACGAAAATGCCGCCAAGGCCACGTGCCCTTTTAACCTTGGGATGTTCCAAAAGAAATTGCCCTCTTATCTTCATCCGCTCATGCATTGTTTTGAAAAGACCCTCTTCTAAAAGCTCAAGAGATGCAGATGCTGCAACACACCCTAGAGGATTTCCAGTGTAAGAATGACCATGGAGAAAAGCTTTCCCCACATTGTCAGATAGGAAAGCCTCGTAAACCTCTTCCGTTGTCACAGTCAAGGCAAGGGGCAAAAAACCCCCTGTAATCGCTTTTGAAAGGCAAATAAAATCAGGTTTACAGCTCGTTTGATCGACAGCAAATAGTGTTCCTGTACGGCCAAATCCTGTCATTACTTCATCAAAAATGATAAGAGCGCCCCATTTTCGGGCCATTCTTTCTACCTCATTGAAAAACTGTGGCCTTGCTTGGCGCAATCCACCAAGCCCTTGCATCAACGGTTCAATGACAACAGCGGCGATCTCCTCTCCCCGTTCCTGGAAAATTTTTTCCAAAACAAGCAGAGCACGTCTCTCCTTTTTCTCAACCTCATCATCCCCCCAAAAGGTGGCAGGATAAGGGGTTCGTACGACTTCAAACAGAAGGGGTTCAAAAGGTGCAGCAACAACGGCAATGGAACTGACAGAGGCAGCCCCTAAAGTGTCTCCATGATAGCCCAATTCAAAGACAACAAAGGTCTTCCTAGGCTTTCCGATATTCCAAAAATATTGAAAAGCCATCTTGAGACCAGCCTCAACAGAAGTTGCCCCATTATCGGAAAAAAAGAATCGATTGAGATGAGCTGGAAGATGGGGCTGGAGCTTCTCCACATACTCTTCCGCCGGTTCATGAGTAAAGCCAGCAAACATCACATGTTCAAGCTTCAATGACTGCTGATAAATAGCTTCTGCAATTTTTGGATGAGCGTGCCCATGGAGATTGACCCACCAGCTGGATGTGGCATCGATCAACTTGCGCCCATCGGCTAAAGTCAAATAGACCCCGCTCCCTGAGACGACTTTTTGAGGATCTCCTGCTGTTTTGACCTGCGTCCACGGATGCCAAATCTTAGAAGTCTTAGACACTGATCTTTTCAGTTCTCCAATAGGTTTTAAAATCGTCGATGGGATGAAGTTCCCCTAAAATCTCGACCCGGCCAAATTGTTCGATCGCCTCTTTATTCGCATCGTTTTTTGGACCATTCACAACAACTCCAAGAACTGGAATTTTGCGGGACCTTAAGGCCTCTAATGTTAAAAGTGTGTGGTTAATCGTCCCTAAGGTAGACCTGGCCACAACCACAACAGGGAGTCCCCAAAACTTCAGAAGATCAATAAACAGTGTTTCCTCGGTCAAAGGGGTCATCACCCCTCCAACTCCTTCAATGATCAATGGCTCTTTTTCAACAGGAGGTATCATCAATTTATCGAATGAGATCACCTGATGCTCTTTTCGAGCAGCTAAATGTGGAGATACTGCCATCTCAAATAGATAGGCTTCTTTCCAAACCTGTTTTAAATGCACTTCACCTTGTTGTAGGACAAACTCTCGGTCTGTTGTGGGAGATTCACCCGCCTGGATCGGCTTCCAATAGGTTCCATTTAGGTGTTTTGTCAACAGTGTCGAAACGACAGTTTTGCCGACTCCTGTATCGGTTCCCGTTACAACAAAGCGTTTTGGATAGGGAAAATGGCGGTTCCAATTAAACATGCGTTACCTCTAAAAATGCTACGGTCACTTGGGTCTGGAAGGGTTCGATCCGTTTTGACAAACGCCTCAAATGGGTCGGTGAGACCCTCTCTTCACTTAACGAGATATTAGCACCCAACTTTTTTAACCACACCAGAAAGCTCCATGGAGAAGGAAAATGGAGAGGAATTTTCTCTATCACCACTCGGGCCTTAAGGACTGATAGCTCTTCGAATGTTAACAGTCTATTGAGCTTAAGAGTAATCCCCTCTTCTCTTGCAACCTGCTCCCAATCAGCAAAAGAAGGGTCGATGGGGAGAGCGATAATCAGCTTTTTACAAGCTCCAGACCATTTTTTTAACGTTTCAATAGGCTCTGAAAACCACTGCAAAGCAAAAGAGGAGGCTATCATCGACACAGCAGGCAGTGGAAGCTTTTCTCCATCGCCAGGAAGAAAATGGATCCGTTCATCTTGTGGAAGAGCTGTACCCATCTGATCACAGATATCATTAGCAAATAATTTCTCTGGATTAAAAGATAGAAGTTCTTCGGTTAAAAAACCGGTTCCACATCCTATTTCAAGCCAAGAACCGGCAGGAAATGGGGCAAATTTTCGACACAGTTCTTTAGCAACCCTTTTCTGCAAATCGCCATTTAGACGGTAGGTTCCTCTGGCTTTTCCGAAAGCATGTGCAATTGTTGTTTTTCTTTCCATTTTTCCAAAGTGGCCGTGTGCCCCCCGTCTACCCATACAACTTGGGCGTGGGGAAGGAGCGCTTGTAATTCTGCTCCCCTGTCTTTCAAAACGATCTTATCTTTCTTTGCTTGCCACATTGTAACCTTTGGAATTTTCAATAAAGGCTTTACATCCAGCCCTTTTTGCATCTTGTCCAAGTCTGCAAGCAGCAGTTCCACATCGATCGTCCCTTCGAGCCAAGGAGCCGGACCAGTATAACCAGATTCGGAGTAAAAATCGCCTAGCAGATCAACGGGATCTTCCTGCAAATATTTTTTTATTAGCTTCATCTTCATCTCTTCCAAGAAGCCAACGCCCAGCCTCAAAAAACCAGATAAGATCACAAGCTCTTCACATTCACTCAAGTCTGCCCAGTGCAAGCCAAACGAATGGGTTATAACTTTTTTAGAGGGCTTTACAACCCCTTTATGACCAAAATAACCTCGATCGACACATGAAAAAGGAGAAAAGACTTCGGCAGGGGCACCCCACCCATGAAAACACAACATGGAAACAGTTTAACTTCCGCTTAAGTTTTACATCTATCTCAGTATTAATTTAAAAATAACAGGATGAGCAAGCATACGCATCAACCTAAGCCTAGAGGTAGATGCTAAGCTAATTAACCACAAATAGATGGAATAAAAAAAGAGTAGAATATCAGAGTCGATTATTCTAGAAGGGGCAATTCAAAATCCTCTCTCTGTGCTCTCCGTGAGCTCTGTGGTAAAAAATAAAAAGAAGGTCACCACAGAGCTCAAGGAGAGCACAGAGAGTAATCTTGGGCCTTTCTTCGAAGATTTAAGCCGTTTTTGACTAAATTGATTTCTAAATGTTTCTTTGTAAGTAATTTGCTTTTAACAGATTGTTGAGAAATTGGTGTTCCTTAAGTTGATGCGTATGGGATGAGCAGGATAGACAGGATGAAGCTTCGGTGCGCCTCGTGGCGCACCGGAGCTTATCCTGCCGCCGTAGGCGATCCCGCTCATCCTGTTATTTATTTTATAGTTTGTTGTTTAGTTGAGGGAAAGATCTTCGGGGATCATGGAGATAGTGGCATATTTGCCCCCCATCTTTCGAAGTAGGCTTTGCCACAATTTTTCTGCTGGGATGCCAAAAATTGTCTCTTTATCAGAGGGCTGCAAAAACCAGTGGCCGTCTAAAAACTCTCTTTCGAGTTGACCTGCTCCCCATCCTGCGTAGCCAAAGCAAAGGTAGATGTCTGGGCCCTGTTCATCTAAAATGGCCTCTTGCAAAAAGTTGAGATCGCCACCTAAAAAGACCCCAGGACACACCTCAAGGGTTTGTTGAGGAATCGAGTCAGATGTATGAAGCAACATCATCTGATTGGTCTGAACAGGTCCCCCTTGACGGACTTTAACTTTAGGGTTAGCCATCTCGTGCAAACTAACCACCTCTTCAGGTAGCTGAATATCTAAAGCTTTGTTGATCACAAGGCCAAAAGAACCTGTTGGATTATGTTCACAGACAAGAACAACGCTACGGAAAAAAAGACCTGAATCGATTTCCGGGGTAGAAATGAGAAAAGCTCCCTTCTCAAGATGTGAGTATGGCAAATTTTGCACTATGGACACTCCCCTCGGCTTTCTTGAAGCTGAATATTATAATCTTTGAGGTGCTCATCCAGCGCCTCAACTCGTCGAATAAGGTCTCTAAAGAGACAGCCAAACTCGTCAGGATTGCAATCACATTGATCAATAGCCGATTCAATACGAGCAAGTCCAAGTGCAACTGAATCGACCTCCTCTTCAAAAAAGGCTTTAAAGGATTCTGGATCACAAAGATCTGCCATCAGATTAGCCCTTTTTGCACGGAGCCGCTGCCATTTCTTATCATTTTGATAAAGAAGGCCAAAATGGGAGATATCGTTGACTAAAGTTTCCACTTTATGGACCACTGCTTTCACACTGAGGTGAAGATCGTCTTTCATCAACAATCTTCCAACGGTCCCTTCACCCGACTCAACCTTTGCAATGACCCGATCTAATACTTCGGTAAGATGGGCAACGTTCTCAGCAGATTTAGCGACATCTTCTCCGGTGATTTTCAGATTTTCAGAAAAAGAATGAAAATTTTCGATCGATTCTTCAATCATCTCCGGTTGGTCGAGGGCACTTGCAAGCGATTCAAAGTGGTCAACGCCAGAAGCTAAGTTTTCCCAGAACTGATTGTCATCCAACTTGTCTAAAGCACTTGAAATTTTATTGATGACCCCTTGAGCTGTATTAGAAAGGCGTCCGATCTGATCAAAAGCCTCTTCAACAGAGCCTGTAGAGCAGGCAAATAAGATGTCATCTGGCGTGGCCCTTACAAGGATTTGACCTTCTCGTGGTGCAATGGGGGTTATTTCAACCGATCTTTCACCTAGCAGCCCACTTGTTTTAATCGAAAAACGGTCTGTTTTATATACGTCGAGATGGCTATCAATTTTGATAACCACTTCATAAATATAGACACGCCCATCATGTGTAGCCTCTCTTGCATCGGGTATCTCTAGAATTTGGTAAACCGAACCTACTGGCTGCCCAGCAAAATTGACGCGAGTCCCTTCATTGATTTTATCCAAGTTGATAAAACGGACATGGAGGGTGAGCCCTTCATCTCCAATAGTCGGCTTTAGCCAAACGATAATGGCAGCAAGTATGATGAAGGTGATTAGGACAAACAGCCCAATAGAAAAAGTTTTTGTTGAACCCTGCATATCTTATCAGTTTCTAGCGATTTAGTAGGTCTTCTGTCAAGGCAGCTTCTTCAAAAAAAGCGTTGACCAAAGGCTCATTCGAATGGAGAAAGTTTTTTTTGTCTGCAACAAGGAGAAGTTTTCCATCATGATGAAAAGCAAACCGATCTCCAACAGAGAGGGCCGATTTAATATCATGTGTCACAACAATACTTGTGGCCTTAAGTCTGTCTTGGATGGTATTGATGAGTTGGTTGATCTGACTTGCTGTCACTGGATCTAATCCTGTTGTTGGTTCATCATAAAGGAGAATTTGTGGCCGGTAAAGGATTAATCTGGCTAGAGCAGCCCTTTTTCTCATACCACCAGAAAGTTCAGACGGCATCTTATCAGCTGTTCCCTCAAGTCCAACTAATGAAAGGGCCTCTCGAACACGTTCTTCGTAGGCCTCACCTTTCACCCATTCCCCTGTTGATGGGTCTGGATTCTCTGTTAAATAGAACCCGGCATTGTGTCCGACATCCATCGAATCGAATAAAGCCGAACCTTGGAATAACATCCCCATGTTACGTGTCAAACGGTCACGAAGCGGGCCAGTTGAATTGGTGATATCCTGTCCTTGGACGAAAATCGAACCTTTATCAGGCTTTTCGATCCCTAGAATTTGACGAAGCAGAACACTTTTCCCTACCCCAGAACGGCCTAGGATGACAAGCGTTTCACCCTTATAAACCTGTAAAGATAGCCCCTTAAGTACCTGTAGGGAATTATATGATTTCCACAGATCCTTAATGTCTATAAGAACTTCGTTTTTTTCAGAACCAGGCATTTAAAATCTCTTTGATATAGGTGTAGGAGGAATTTAAGCCTACTGTCAGAATAAAATTGACCACTAAAATAATGCTATAGCAGACGACTACGCTATGGGTTGTAGATCTGCCTACACCTGCCGCTCCACCCTTTGTTTTCAACCCTTGAAAACAAGAGACAGTAACAATGATGATGCCGAAAACAAGCGCTTTGGTGGTCATCATGATGAAGTCAAAAGCATGGATATTCAGGGGAAGTGGGTCTAAAAAGACGTTTGGGGCCATCCCATAGATATGGACAGCCACCATATAGCCCCCTATCACGCCGGTCAGTGCGCTAAAAACAGTGAGCAGGGGGAGCATAATGATGCCAGCAAAGATACGGGGTGCTAGTAGATAACGTGTTGGGTTGACAGCCATGGAGTTCAACGCGTCAATCTGCTCTGTCACTTTCATCGTCCCAATTTCTGCACACATAGCCGAACCGACCCGGCCTGTTACCATGAACGCAGTTAAGATGGGGCCTAATTCCACCATCATCGCTTTGGTTACCATGAGTCCTGTTACAGAAGCCAGCCCCTTGTCATTCAGTTGGAAAAACGATTGTGCCGCCAAAACCATCCCAGTAGAAAAACCTGTGATGGCCACAACAGGAAGCGACGCGACACCAACATTGAAAAGCTGGTCGCGTATAAGAGGCCAATGGGGAAATTTTTTGACCGAAACAACCACAACGCTAATGACAAGAAGGACATACTCCCCAACAGAAGAGACCGATTTAATGAGCTTATCGAACATGGTCCGGATGATAGGCAGTTGAATAACAGGAAGTCAACGTTTGAAGATTCATCACGAAGAGACGAAGGCAGTTTTTTACCATAAGAATCACCACCTTTCTCATTTTTAGAGGAAAAAGAACAGCCTTAAGTAAATGATGCTTCGTGTCGTCATCTCTTCGTGATGAATCTTCAAAAAACTTCGTTCAGAATGCTGCTATATCTAGCATCTGCAGCAATTCTTGTTCGGACAAGATGCTAACACCGAATCTTGTGGCCTTCTCCAATTTGGAACCAGGGCTTTCTCCCACCACCAAAAAGCTGGTCTTCTTCGATAGTGTATCTGACACTTTGGCCCCTCGCGATTGCAACAAAGCTGCTACCTTCTCTCGAGATGCCGACAATGTCCCTGTTAACACAAAACTTTTACCGGCAAATTTTGGATCTTCGACAATAACAGACTGTGTCATCTGGATGCCTGCTTGCAACATCCTTTCGATTTCTCTTTGATGAGTTGGACTTGAAAAATAGGCTGTCAACGCATCTGCAACCTTCTCTCCAATCCCTTCGATCTCTAAAAATACCTCTTTGGAACGGTTAAACAGATCACGGATCTCTCGCCATTTGGCCCCGATCGCTTCTGCAGTTCCTATCCCTACATGCCGAATTCCTAAAGAATGTAAGAGCCTTGGAAGTGTGATTTTCTTAGCCTCCTCAATCCCTTTCAGCAGATTTTGAACAGACTTCTCTTTGAATCCTTCTACTTGGGCAAGCTGTTCTGCTGTGAGGTAAAAAATGTCGGAGGGTTCTCGCACAAAGCCGAGAGTCATCAGCTTTTCCATGACTTTCTCGCCCAACCCCTCAATATCCATCCCTTGCTTGCTAGCAAAAAAGACAAGCCTTCTAAAGCGTTGTTCCGGACACCCTTCAATATTCGGACACCTGATGGCCACCTCTTCCGGATGATCTTCCACAGCGGTGCCGCAGGAAGGGCAATGGGTTGGTGGCTTCCATTTTTGGTTACGATGTTCTGAAGGTAAAGCTGCAACCACTTTCGGGATAACATCTCCCCCTTTTTCAATGAGGACTTCATCCCCAACTCTAACATCGAGACGTTCCACCTCGTCTTTATTATGCAAAGTGGCACGTGCAATCGTGCTGCCGGCCAAAGGTGTCGGTGATAACTCTGCTACAGGGGTCAAAACACCCGTACGCCCCACTTGAACAACGATAGCTAATACTCGGCTTTTTGCCTGATCTGCCTGGAATTTATAGGCAACGGCCCAGCGAGGATTTTTTCCTGCAGCCCCTAACTCCTCCTGGGCTTGCAGCGAGTTAACTTTAATGACCACTCCATCAATTTCAAATGGCAATGTGGCTCGCGCTTTATGTACTTCATCGATGAAACCGAAAATGTCATCGACACTTTCTGTCACCTTGATCATCGGCAGTGTCGGAAATCCGACCCCTTTTAACCAGTGGTGGATCTCATCTTGCGTTTTACAAGGAATAAGGGCCGTGTAGAAAACAACTCTTAAACCCCGCTTTGCCACCTCTTTGGGATCAAGCAATTTCAAAGAACCTGAAGCGGCGTTTCTTGGATTGGCCCAAAGAGGTTGTTCCTCTTGTTTCCGCTCTTCATTAAGGCGATGAAAGGCTTTCAGGGGCATATAGACCTCTCCCCTTACCTCAACTACATCTGGAACATCTCCTTCCAACTTCAATGGCAGGTTTTCCACAGTGCGTAAGTTGTTGGTGATCTCGTCACCCATTTTCCCATCGCCGCGGGTGGCACCTATTGCATATTTCCCATTCTCGTAGCGTGCGGCAAAGGCAATCCCATCCATTTTAAGCTCAAGACAAAAGGCCAACTTCCCATTGCCAAGCCCCTTTTTCACCCGCTCAATAAAGGCTTCAACCTCTTCTCTTGAATAGGTGTTTTGCAATGACAACATCGGCTTGGAATGTTTGACAACTGGAAAATTGCCAACAAGTGCCTCCATGACCCTTTGTGTAGGCGATTCGGCAGAGATCCAATCGGGATGTTCATGTTCCATCGCCTCCAACTTTTTCAATAAAAAGTCAAAATCCTGATCTGAAATTTCAGGCCGATTTTCGATATAATAGAGGCGGTTATGGCGCCAGATTTCTTCTAACAGCCGATCATAATCTTCTTTGACAACCATGAAATATCTACAGCAAAGTTTGAACGGTCAAATATAACGAAACCACCCGCTTTAAGAAAGGGGTGACTCTTCTCGCAGAACATTTTGGAGCTAAAGTCCACTAGTAAAAACGCTAAAGCGCTATTCTAACGTCTAGGGTTTGGTCAGTTTAAGGAGGCCGTTTTTCGTATAACCAACAGACACCCCTGTGAGATCAACACACTGATCTAACCGAATTCGTGCGTATTGTCCATGAAGGTAATGAGGGAGACGATCACCTTTTTGTGGCTGAAATTCAGAAGCGTAAATCGTACGTGAGGGTCTACCTCCACCACCAAATGTTACACGTCCGGCATCTGGACGTAGCCGATTAAATTCGGGCTTATGAGGAATGATCACCAAAAGTTCATTTCGGTTAGGACCCACGACATGGACCAATTGAACGTCTTTAAGAGGCATTCTATCGCTGTGAAGGCTTGGGAAAACCCAATGCTCTTCAACGTAAGAAGCAATATTGGTAATTTCTTGATAGAGACCGTTAACTGCTTGGTCGTCATCATATAGACCTAAATCAACTTCTTCTAATCCATTGTCTTCAGTTATCGATCCTACTTTTGTAAATTCGGTTCCAAAAAGAATTTTGCTTTTGTCCATATCTGCATCAAAAAGACACTGCACCTGTTTACTCGAGATGTCCAGTTGTAAATAATCGAACGTCTCTTTAAAGGTTAACCGTTTAAGATTAGGTTTAGGATCAATCGACTGATCACACGTTAAGTCGACCCGCTCTCCTCTATATAAAAAACTGATTATAGGCTTACCTTTTGTCCCTATGTCATCGAAATTAAAGAGGGTTGAGGGTAGGAAAATAGTTAGCCGAGGGGCTGGTATAGTTTCACATCCCATTTGCAGATCGAAAAGCCTTTTAAAGTTCCATGTGACATCTCCCGTCACTTCAACATAAAAAGTTTTATCATCAATTTTAACCGGCGTTCCATCCAACAGTGTTATGTTTTTAGAAAAACTGAAAGTTTTGTCTTTCCCGACAAGACCTGAAGGCCAGTTAGCTATATAAACAGTTCCTCTAATCGGTAGGTTTTTAGTGATCCGGCCAGCAAGAGAGGTCACCGCTTTTGTAAAGATCAACAAGGTGGCCAAAGCTGCCAAGGCAACGGCTCCAATTTTAGCAGGTGTCCAGCCACTTTTTGACATTTTGCCTAAATCAGGAAAAGCAAGATTGCCAAAGAAGTTAGCTGCGGCTTGCTGCATCTGTCGAACTGTCATCATGGTAAAAAAACCTCTGAAATTAAAGAATAGTGTTACATAAAAGGGTGATTTACTTCAACCTCTCTTCCGAGAAAAAATGAAATTATTTTAAAATAATTAATTTTACAAAAATCAGAAGAAACAACTAGAATGAAACGACTTACTAAAAGAGTTCATCATGCATACAGTTAAATTATCTGACGGTCAAATATTCACATTTACTAAAGCGCTCGACGCAGCAAATTTTATCATTAGAAATAAAAAAAATGGTGCTGAACTTGTCAAAACTTCTTCCACTATAGCAGCTGCCAACAACATTGGAGTACAAACATTCTCCCCTCCTCCAGTTGCTCCAATACGTACCCCTCTTCAACCCTTAAGTCACTTCAAGACTGTTCCTCAAGCGCCTGCTCCGCAACCAGCTAACGATCTAAGCAACGCGGCAAAGGCAATGCTTTATCTAGACCAATCCGATGTGCCTTTAATTGAGGACGACTTAGTTCCCTTCTTGATGGCACTCAGTATGCAAGAATCAGAAGATGTTGCGGAGATGATCGCCTATTTTGCAGCACAAACTGGTCAATCGAACAAGATCAAGGTTTTTATAGATAGGGTAATGGATGCCCTTGTCGATGCTCAAATCGAAAATCCTAATTGGTTCCAGCAGATTGTAATAAGACTGAAAGCTAAAAGACTTGCAGAACTCAATGAAATTGTTGCAAATTTTGCACCCTTTGTACCGGCCACAATCCTTTCATCAGAATATGTTCTCACCCAACCAGCCCCAATGGAATTTTATATTGGAAATATCGAGACCCCTTTAGGAAATGATGAGCTTGAATATACCCTCAAAGAAGATCTCCCACAAATTCCTACAAGCCTAAAATCAATACTTAATGATGCCGTTAAAAGAAAGGACCCTAGTTTCTTTTCCAACCTATTTCATCAACCAACAGACTTTGGGCGCTATGGTTCAAGCCCTATTAAAACTCTTGCTGCTTTAATGATTGATTTTGCTGCAATTCAAACGAATTCAGTGATGTCCATTATCCAGTTTTCAATGAAGAAATTGATTAAAAAATGGGCTGAGGATATCCATAGAGGGTTTGTGATTGAATTGATAGTAGAATTAGAAGGTCTATCAGTTAAAGAACTTGCCGAGACCATCTCAGACTTCAGACACTTTGCAGATTACACGGAGGAATCAAATAATCGTAAGAGGCCTTTAGAAGAAGAAGATTCTCCTGCAAAACGTCAAAGGTTGGAAGCTATAGACGATCATCTACAAACCCTTCTCCAAACTGCAAAAAAGGTAAATCCCCCTGTAACTGAACTTTTACTCTCCCCATTATCACTTATCAACGCTCGCCCAAGAGATGTAGCGATTGAAGTTGCAAAGCTTCTGGAAAGCTCCAATGGAGTTTGTCTTGCTTCAGTCGGAACTTTTCAGGACTTGGCAAATGACCTGTTTAACCTCTTCGGCCATGATCAATACAATTCTTGCCGAATCAAGTTTAAGCGGGTTTTTGTTCCCGGAATCCTCAGTAAGTTCCCCCTCATGAGAGCTTTCTTTGATCAAAAAGAAACTCCCATTCCAACAGAGGAACTTCTTATAGAAATAGAGAAACAGCATCAAGCCGGTACCCTTAAATTTGCCCCAGACCTCTTTAAAGACCTTTTAATTGAGGCTCACAAGCGAAATGTCGCCCTTATTGGAACAGAGACTTCTGTCACTTACCAACTATCAGAAACCGACCTCCCCACAGAGGAGATCAACCTAGGACTTGATTTTATCACTCATAATATAATCAATGGGCAGTCGAGGGGTGAACCATACATCGTTTTTGTCCACGACAGAAACGCTAATAACCTTCTCACAGATGGGACACGCAGTTTATCCGCTAAGGCAAACATCCCTTTAGTCCTAATGCCTCTGAATTGAGGCCAAAGCATAGTAAAACAAAACAGGATGCGTATACCTATTCATCCCATACGCATCAACTTAAGGAACACCAATTTCTCAACAATCTGTTAAAAGCAAATTACTTACAAAGAAACGTTTAGAAATCAATTTAGTCAAAAACGGCTTAAATCTTCGAAGAAAGGCCCAAGATTACTCTCTGTGCTCTCCGTGAGCTCTGTGGTGATCTTTTTTTTATTTTTTACCACAGAGCTCACAGAGAGAGGATTTTGAATTGCCCCTTCTAGAATAATCGACTCTGATATTCTACTCTTTTTTTATTCCATCTATTTGTGGTTAATTAGCTTAGCATCTACCTCTAGGCTTAGGTTGATGCGTATACCTGCGCGTCCTGTTATTTTTTTGTATGTTGTTAGCGAAAAGTGACTTCAAATAAAGAGCAGGCTAATGGAGGCAGCTCAATCGTGACATGATGACCTGCGACCTCGACCACTCGGTTCCCCTTCCCAGTCCCTCCAAATCGCTCCTCATCGCTGCAAAGAACAGGCTTACACGTTACAGCGTTTCTAAGAGGTATGCTGTAGTGCGCATGGAAATTGGGGGTAAAATTATGGACAGCCAACACCACTCGCCCTTTTCCATCTTTTCTCAAGAATGATAGAACGCAATTGTGGTTATCGGAAAAATCAATCCACTCAAATCCATCGCTCGTACTATCGTGAGACCAAAGAGCTGGCTCTTTTAAGTAGAGGTGGTTTAGCTCCTTAACATAGGCTTTTAACCCGTCATGAATAGGGAAAGAGGTTAAAAACCACTCAATTTCACTGTTGCAGTTCCATTCGTTCCATTGGCCAATCTCGGCTCCCATGAAAGTGAGTTTTTTGCCGGGGTGGGTCATCATATAACTGAAAAGAAGCCTGGCGTTGGCAAACTGTTGCCACATATCCCCTGGGAATCTACCCATTAGGCTATTTTTGCCATGCACCACCTCATCATGTGAGAGGACAAGCACATACCGTTCAGAAAAGGCGTAGATCATACTGAAAGTCAGTTCGCCTTGATGGTGGCTTCGATAGATCGGATCTTTCGAGAAATAACGGAGGGTGTCATTCATCCACCCCATATTCCATTTGTAGTCAAAGCCAAGACCTCCGGATGATAAAGGATGGGTGACGCCAGTAAAGGCTGTCGATTCCTCCGCAATAGTCAAAGCTCCTGGGGCTTTTTCGTGTACAACAGAATTCAAGTGTTTCAGAAAATCGATCGCTTCTAAATTTTCTTTTCCACCATAGGTATTTGGAATCCACTCCCCTTCACTACGACCATAGTCCAAGTAAATCATCGAAGCTACTGCATCAACGCGCAGACCATCCACATGAAGTTCTTGCAGCCAAAAAAGGGCACTAGCAATCAGAAAATTCCTGACCTCGGGACGACCAAAATTAAAAATATAGGTACTCCAATGGGGATGCCACCCTTGCCTTGGATCTTGATGTTCATATAAAGCGGTCCCATCAAACCGTCCCAAGGAGAAATTATCTGAGGGGAAATGGCCCGGCACCCAATCTAAAATGACCCCAATACCCAGGTTATGGAGGTAATTGATAAAGTATTTAAAATCGTCCAGAGTTCCGAATCGACTTGTCGGGGCAAAATATCCTGTTGTCTGATAGCCCCAAGATTCGTCTAAAGGGTGTTCTAATAATGGCATCAGCTCAATATGGGTAAAGCCCATTTCTTGAACATAACGGCCAAGGGCATGTGCAGCTTCACGGTAACCCAAACCTCTTCTCCACGATCCCAGATGGACTTCATAGATGTTAAAAGGCTTATTAAAAGTCCCCTCTTTCCGCTTTTCAAGCCAAGCTTGATCTGTGAATTCGAAATGGGATTCAGCTAGAATAGAAGCCGTTTTAGGCCGCTCTTCAAAAGCTAAAGCGTAAGGATCGCTTTTGATCAACAGCTCATCGTTGCCTGTTCTGATTTCAAACTTATACCGGACGCCAGCCTCAAGCCCAGGGACAAAGAGTTCCCACACCCCAGAATAGCCAAGGCTCCGCATCGGATTGACCCGTCCGTCCCAATGGTTGAAATCTCCCACGACTGAGACCCCCTTTGCTGAAGGGGCCCATACAGTGAACCGTGCCCCTTTAATACCCATATGGGTAGCAAGTCTTCCCCCCATCACCTCAAAAAGTTTGTAGTGAACTCCCTGTGAAAATAGGTATTGGTCCATCTCCCCAAAGCTCGGAGGTAAGGCGTAAGGATCTTCGGCCAACAAGCCAGAATGGTGGAAAATCTTATAATCTTTAAAGGTTGGCTGCTCTGAAAGACGGTAGACAAAAAGACCAGACTCAGGCCCGGGGTCTAATTTGACCTTATCCCCTTTCCACTCAAACCAAAGCTCTTTACACTCTGGCCTAAACACCCTTATTTCCCATTTATTTTCGACAGGGTGGGCACCCAATGTCTTGTGAGGATCATGGAGTTGCGTAGACGAAATTTGAGAAAATAGGACCATCTTTACTCTTACTTTATAAAACCTGCTTATAGTATCCTTTCTTTTAAAAATACATGAGGATCTGATGACATCTATTCAATTGCAACTTGGGACCGATGCCTTACTCCGCGTAAATACCATCGTTAATGCGGCTACAATTCAAGCTAACGATGAGTTTAAAACGGTTCAAGAATCTGTAAGAGAAGCTATCACACAAATTGAAAAAACAGAGACTCAAAGCTGTTTCAATCTCAAGGCCCGTGTCGTTGCTTTATCAGTACTAAAGCGTACATGGCCAATGGTCGCTTTATTTTACATCTCCCCTTCGATTTCAAATAAACTTAACGTCTTCAATTTCACTGCTAACAAAATCGGACTCCCCGAAGATTTTTCATTGTTCAAGAATGATGGATCACCTCTAATCAAGAAATTACTTCCGTGGGCAGTCTTCTGGATTGCTAGTGCCATCATTGATGGTGTGATAGAGATTTTTTTCATTTCTATAACTGAGCAAGAACTAAAATCTTATCTAAAAGATCCTCTCATAAAAGGTATCCACAAAATTCAGGTCCTAAAAAACGGGCAAGAAAATGCTTGGCACCACCGAATAACAATGGTCAATCTCTCACAACGGATAGCAACTTTTGCCACAAATGAGGGAGCCCCTACTCAAAGCGAATTAAAGCCTGCTCTAGACTCCCTGATTGCTGCAGAGAAAAAATTCGAAGCTATTTTTGACCACTATGAAGTTGAGATCAGGGAAATAGCTAAAGAACAAAACCTATTCGAATACAAATCTGCAGAAGATGGACAAGAGATAAAAGTTGGATTAGAAAATGCGTGGTTGCTAAATCCCTTCTTTAGGATTATCACTGCAGCCTAGTTTTTTTCAAACCGATCAAAAAAGAGGAGTTGGTTTGCTTGCACCGCAATGGGTGTAAGCAAGCTAACCTTCTTCCGTTCAATGCGCACTGAAGAGTGCCCCTTCACAGAAATCTTGAGACTCTTTTCTTTAGACGAAATTAGAGAAAGACGTCGGAGTATCCCTTTTCTCCACTCCACATCAAGTGATAAATCACCAGACTTTAGCCCTTTAATTCTTCCAGCCGGCATTTCATGCGGAATGTTAGGACAAAGAAGAAGCTCTTGCCCTGTTTGCTCTACAAAAAACGAGGTAATCTTACTCCGAAGGCCTCTTAAAAATTGGATAGGTGATTCAAATGAAAAGGAGTAGCCTGCTTTTTTGACATCTTTTCCAGTTGGGACAAGGAGCCCCTCAAAACCTCCCAAAAGGTAGGTTTGCAAAGGTTCTTCCATGGGTAAGTCGAGCGGGTCATACCACATCATCAGGCGATAGAGTGGGGCCAAAAGCTGCAACCAATCTCCACTTTCTGCCAATCTCTCAATGCTTCGCTTTTGTAAAGAAACAATTGAGAGCCGTTCGGCTGGTGTAGGAGTATTGAAGACTACTGTTGGTTGAAAAAGTGAAAGGTTGAAATCTCCCCCTTTTTCCTGTTTAAAAGTGAAATCTCTGGAGCAGCGGAATCGGAAAAAACCATTTTTGTCTTTTCCAAATATGAGGATGGCACCCTGTTCAAGATCTTGAACCACAGTAAATTGAGAAACAGGTCCAGCGAGAGGTAAATCGATCTTCCCATTGTTTTTACCCTCTAGATCCCAGTAGGTTACACTGGTAGGGTAGACTTGTAAGCAAAGGGATGTCCCTGGCAGAAGCACTTTGACACCCGGTGTGTGGGAAAAGGGGTGAAATCGCTCTCGGATTGAAATTTGCGCCATCTGACGTTTGCTTCTCATTTTTCCAAAAAATTTTACCCCTTCACTCCATACAAAGCAACCACTCTGCTGCAGGGTTTGCTATATAAATTAGTTGCTTAAAAACTGCTTTAATTTCGCGATGCGCTTGGAGTACTAAACGGCCTTGTTGCATAATTAGCTACTTCAGACTGTAAGAGCGCGAGAAAATCTTCATGATGAAATGCTCCGCTTGAACAATAGACCGAAGGTCTTAAATTGCAACAGCCCGCGGGCAACGCCCCGGGTAAGAGTGGAAAATAAAAATGGCAGTCTGAAGGACTGCAGAATTCCTTCTTAGCACTATCTAGAGGTCATTTCTTTTCTAAGAGCATTCAGTTTGGGGTCAGGCCTGGCATTCGGACATTTGAAGAGCTGGAGTATAGATCCAGGTTTTCAGGTCGTTTAATTCAGCAAAAAGATGTGGATTCCATTAAAATCTAAATCTGCTGCTATACCGATTCCTTCTAAGATGAAGCTCTCATAGCTAGCCGCGGCCTTAGAAATAATTCGACAACCCTCATTCTTCTCTTTGACGAGGGCTTGACTATCCTATAAACTCTTCTAATGTGGTTGTTGGAGGTACTGAGAGTATAGTTTTTAACCCGGAAAAAAAATCTTTAACAGTAATGGGCGGGAATTGCTCGAGTTGCTCCACGTCAATTTCTGGCAGTAAATTTCCAAAATATTCATCTTCAATTTGTTTAATTTCACCTGAAGTTTTTCCAGATGCTTCAGATGTTCTTCTCAATTCATCGGGGGTTAGATAGGGAGGTTCAAACCCTGCCCAACGATTATGAAGAATTATAGGTTCATGAATAACAAGATAAGCCCAATTGGTCCATTTTTGTTGGTCGACTTCATCGTGAATGTTTTGGGCTGCTATAAGAACTGCTGCCATGCTAAAGGGAAAAAGCGTAGCATTATTAGAAGAAACAACAACTAACTCTCGTTCTAGTTGTATCCAATCTTTACCTGGAATAGAAGCCAGAAAATCTCTCAATTGTTCTGGAGTTTTGTTTTGCAGCCAACGTGGACTAAATTCATGATCAGAAAACCTTGTAAGGTAGGTTTTTGGGGAGCTTATGAGGATTAATAAAGGTCTGTCTACTTCAGGATCTCCTGAAAATAAACGGGCATCGATTTTAAGAAATTCGTTTGCCAATTTAACGCACTCTTCCCGATCACCATTAAACTTTGCCGTCATTTTGATGAATGCAGCAGCTTCTGCAAGCTTATCTTTTTCTGCAGTTTGATCATCTTTATAACCAAGTGCTTTAGCTTTCAAGACAAGTGCTTTAGCTCTAAAGACACGAGATTTTAGCTCCTCATCGGCTGATACACGTGTTCGTCTATCAACTCTGAAAGGATTTGAGAAAAAGCTTTGCAGGTTTTGTAGAACATCATCCGACAGTTTGCTGAATGGGGTGTAATTAATAATTGAAGAGGCAAGTTCATTTATTCGTGAATCGGAAGGATTTCGTCTTGCAATCATTTCAACAATATTGCGAGCCATATTATTTGGCTCATTTGGATTTATTGCTGTTTTTGCTGTTATCAGGTTAACTTCACCAGGCTTTAAGGAGTCTACTATGGTTAATTGATATCCATTTAACAATGCTGTTCTAACAGCTTCTACCACTTTGACATCCAATTCCTTAGCCTGTTCTGTAGTGACCATACCTTCGTGTGGACGTATTTCCAAAGTGTGTGCCTTCGCATTCAGGGTAACATCATAATTAGCCATACAATACCTTAATTAGTAATAGAATACATTAATTAGTAATAGAATAACTATCATTATTTAATGAACTAAAGTTTATTAAAGAAGGGTTAAGCCGACTTGTCGGCCCCCTCAGCCCACGCATTTTCATTGAGGAATAAAAAAAAGGCTATTTCCCTACACCCCGCCAGCCTTTTTCTTTCCTAAAATATGAAAGCGAAGCAGGAGCTTTGCACTCCAAACGTTTCCGAGTCAGGATGCCAACTTACCAATTAGACTAGTAGGTGTGTTTTCGACTAACAGCACATCGACAAGGGTGTTCCTTTCTACATGCCCGATAATTTCAACAGGTAAGAAATTATCGGTATGCCCCTTACCATCATTGCCTTCCACCAATACTTTCATCACACGCCCAACATATTTTGCTCTTTGGTGATATCCAGAACTGTTTGCAGCTTCCAACACCTCTTTCTTCCGCCGCTGCTTGGTCTCTGCATCAATCTGATTAGGATATAAAGCGGCCCGTGTCCTCTTTCGCGGGCTAAAAGGGAACATATGGACCTTTGCAAAACCCACTTCTCGTATCACCGAAAGAGTTTCTTGATGATCTTCTTCTGTTTCACCAGGAAATCCAACAATCACATCGGTAGTGAATTCAAAATCAGGTTGTTCCTGTCTCAGCCGATGGCAAGTGTCTAGAAAAATTTGTCGCGTATATTTGCGGTTCATCCGTTTTAAAATAACGTTTGAACCTGATTGAAGAACCAAGTGGAACGATAAACAGGTGTGTTTCCCTTCCAGCACAGACTTCATCAAGAGATCATCCACCTCATCGGGGTCTATAGAAGAGATTCGGATCCTCTCGATCCCTTTAACCTCATCCACAGCTTTGACAAGATCAGTTAAGCCCCCTTCAAAATCACCGATGTTGATACCGGTCAGGACAACCTCTTTGAAACCGTTGGCCACAAGCCCCTTGACCTCCTGAACAACTTCAGGAATCGTTCTAGAGCGAGAACGGCCACGTGTATAAGGGATGATGCAGTAGGTACAGAATGAATTGCACCCATCCTGCACTTTGACAAAGGCGCGGGTATGCCCTTCAAACCCTTCAATTTTAAAGGGGATATGCTCCAATTCAGGGAAAAGGGGAAGAAGTAACTTCTCCTTTTCCTGATTCCGTTTGACCGATTCGACACCAGGCATCAATCCATACCCATCTGGGTCATTGTCTACAGAACAGCCGGTGACAGCGATCTTTGCATGGGGGAATTTTCTTGCCAGTTGTTTGACTTGCAATCGACTTTCTTTATCAGCTGCGTCTGTGACAGTACACGTATTGACCACACAAACATCAGGAGTTTGACCCTCTTCCGTTTCCCCCATTCCAAGGGAAAGCATCTGCTGACGAAACCCCTCAGCTTCGTACTGGTTCGTCCGGCAGCCAAGGGTGACAATTTTAAATGTTTTAGACTCTGTAGAGGTCATATTTTCCAGAAACTGTTCTGGGAAGTTCCAAATGGAGAATCACATCATTCTCATCGTACTCCCGCTTTAAAAGGGTGCCCAGCCTCATCAGCTCGGTCGCAACTTTAAAATCACTTTGGGGAATTCGAAATGTAACCTGCTCTCGCAGTGCTTTGATCTCCTGCTCCATGAAAGCATAGAGATCATCGAATCCTTCTCGAGTGAGGGCAGAAATAATAACATGTTTTGGAAATTGGATCTTCAACCGTTGGATCTTTTTTTGATCATCACAGGCATCGATCTTATTAAAGACATAAATACTAGGTCGGTCTCCTGCCCCCAATTCCTTTAAAACTTTTTCTGTCGTACGGAGTTGTTCTTCTGCCATCGGATGGCTGATATCAACAACATGCAGCAAAATGTCGGCTTCTAAAGACTCTTCCAATGTACTTTTAAAAGCTGCCACCAACAAATGAGGCAATTTCCGGATAAAACCGACTGTATCGATAGCCAACACCTCTTGGCTATTGGGCAGTGTCATCCGACGAGTGGTGGTGTCGAGGGTCGCAAACAGCTTGTTTTCAACATAGACATCGGCACCCGTTAAAGCGTTTAAAAGGGTCGATTTCCCTGCATTTGTGTAACCAACAAGGGCAAAGGTTGGAATATTATTCCGCTTTCTATCTCGGCGTTGAACTTCACGGATGCTTTTGACCTCTTCAATCTCTCGTTTGATTTTGACAATCTCATCTTTCAAGATCCGTCTATCAAGCTCGATCTGCTTTTCCCCTTCCCCTTTAAGGTAAGCACCTCCCCCCCCTCCGCCGGTCCCTTTTTGGCGAGATAAGTGGGTCCAAAGACGTGTCAACCTAGGGAATTGGTAGGTCTTTTCGGCTAACTCAATCTGCAATCTAGCCTCTTTTGTCCGGGCACGTTGGGCAAATACCCCCAAAATGACCTCATTCCGATCAATGACACGCCTTTTAAAGATTTTTTCTAAATTTCTCTGCTGGGCTGGGCTAACCTCGTCATCCAAAATCACAAGATCTACAGGATGTTCGTCATCCACAAGATCGACTAAATCTTCCAGCTTGCCCTTTGAAATGTAGGTGGCTGAGTTGATCTCGCGCAAATAAATGGCCTCTTTATAGGCAACGTCAACACCGAAGGTATCGGTTAAAAGGGCAAGCTCTTCTAAATGCTCTTGAGCGTTATCCCTCTCGTAAGAGTGGTGGAAAAACGACAGGATCATGGCCTTTGGTCGTTTTATTTCCTGTGAATGGATCGTCATAATAAAATTTCAAGACCATCATACGCCAGTTCGATCCCGGAAGGAAGTCGTTTTTGTCCCTCTTCGGCCCCGATCTCATGTGCGATATGGGTCAGGTAGGTCCTTTTCGCTCCAATTCCTTTCCCAAAAGCTGCTGCTTCATCAAGTGTAAGATGGAGGGGACTCACTTCGTAACGGAGAGCGCTGATCACTAAAGTTTCAATCCCTTTCAGCTTTTCAAACAGGAAAGGCTCCACATTTTTGATGTCGACGACATATGCGAAATCACCAAACCGTAAACCTGTCACCTCCATCCCCATTTGCATATAGGTAAAGACCTCTAAATTGATTCCGAGGACGTTGACGACACCATGATTTGGAAATAGATTGAAATCTAGTTTTGGCTTAAGTGAGGGGGAATTTATATCTGGATTTACTATATATTCAAAACGGGTTTTAATATCACGAAAAGTGGAAGGGGACAAAAAACAGGGGATCGCCTCTTTCCCCTTTAAAAAAAGGGGGCGCAAGTCATCCATTCCCCCCACATGGTCTTGGTGGGCATGGGTCCAGACAATAGCGTCAACCCTTTCTAACCCATTTCTAAGGAGTTGCTGCCTAAAATCAGGAGAAGTGTCTATCAAGATCTTTTTGCCCCCCAAAGTTACGAGGGCTGAACAACGTAACCGCTTATCTTTTGGGTTATTTGATAAACAGACAGGACAGTGACACCCTATCATCGGAATGCCAAGGGAAGCCCCTGTTCCTAAAAAAAGGCACCGATCATTACTCAATCAATTCTCCCTCTGCCACCTTCCCAACACCAGGATGTAAAAAATAGACCCACTGCATCTCATTCGATTCGACATGCAGATTGACACGGTAGGCATCACCCTCTTGGTTAAACTGCACCATTTGAAATAGCTCTGTTTTCCCCTCATTGACTAGGGGATGATAATGTTTCATGTAAATGGATAGTTTTGTTGCGTTTGAAGCTTGAAAGCTTTGCAAAACAGATTCTGATGGATCGATCACTCCCCGATCGTGTTCGATTTTGCTGTAAAATTGTCCATATGGACCTATATTGATCTGTTTTTCAACCCATTTTTTTGTCGTTTCATCCAAATAGGAAAATCGAATCGACTCTATCAAATACTCTGGCGGTCGATCCTTTCCACCTGCAACAGCACGATTGCTTAAATTTTCAATCGTCTCAGGTGATAACAAAACTTGGTAAAGGTACATCCTTTTGTCGAGAGCATCTCCCCTCACCATCCAAAAAACAAGGGCACAGGCAAATATAGCACCTGCCAACAACACTAATAAAAATTGCCAAATCTCTCTCATTATCTGTAGTTATAGAGTACATATTGAGTGGCTGCCAAGAAAAAAAGTTACCGACAAGAATTTAGTTTAAAATTCTCTCTTTACGATTGATCCTCCGTTCCCTATCCTGTATGAATATGATAATTGGAAATCACGTTGATGTACCCCTCACATTAACAGCTCATCATCTCTATGTTAGTTACTATGTTATCTTTAAAGGACATGTGTCCAGCACAGGGGAAAGTCGGCACGCTATGTTCCCAGAAAGAGGAGATGCTTTCGCCTACCCTTACATGGGCAAACCTCTCGCCACCAAAATAACGGGTTTTGTAGTTGAAGCGCTCATCAACTTCTTCTCCCATTACCTCTGTTTTTCTGTGGATCTTGTTGGAAGAATTGCGCTGCTCCGAAAAGCCCATCCTATCATACAAATTGCAGCAGAGATTATTCAGCCGCTTGCTCAGTACACTCTTGGGCTAAAAATGGCCAGCTTTCTAAGGGAAAAGTTTTTAACCAGTTTTATCTATCCTAAAGCATGGTAAAACCGACTATAGCCATCATTGGAGCTGGTTTAGCAGGGCTTGCCTTGGGTTATTTACTGTCGACCAAGTGCAATGTCACTGTTTTTGACATAAAAGGAGTTGGAGGAGGCACTTCAGGCATTGCTGCCGGACTACTGCACCCTTTTGTCGGACAGACTGGAAAACTAAACACCTTCGGCTGGGAAGGAATGGAAGCCTCTTTGAGGCTAGTGAAAAACCATATTTTGCATAAAGGGTTACTCCGTATCCCAATCAACAAGCAGATGGAAATTGGGTTTGCTAACAATACCGCCTTCGAAAAAAAGGAAAATGGGTATTGGCAGGAAGAAGGTTATGCAGTTGATATTCCAGCCTATTTGCTGTGGCTCATGGGGGAAATTGAAAAAAACGGCGGGCAGATGATTCAACAAAAGATAGAGGATGCTCAATCCTTGCCACAGGATAAAATCATCCTCTGCCAAGGATGGCAAACCCCGTTTGTAAAAATTACAGGAGTGAAAGGCCAACTTCTAGAATTGGCCCACACACTTCCCCACCCTATTGCTGCAGACGGTTACATCATCCCTAAAGATGGGAATTGTACAGTCGGCTCTACCTATGAACGAAACTTTAGCTCGGCAGAACCCGATCCAAGTTGCATTCCAGAGCTGCTAGATAAAGCGGAGAAAATGGTACCCGGCATCTCAAAAAATCCGATTCTTTCTCTAAAAGCCGGTGTACGAGCCTCTTCGCCTAATCGTCTTCCAATTACAGAAAGAATCTCTCCTCGTCTCTTTGCCTATACAGGCCTTGGTTCTCGTGGCCTTCTTTACCACGCCCTTTTCGCCCAAAAAATGATCGACCTACTATAAAATTGATTGTAGGTACCTTAGGAAAGGATAAAAGATTAGAATAATTGCCTAAAGAGAGGTTTTAGGTGGGATTATTCTTAAGTATCCAAGTTATCATGTCTTTTCAATATACGATTCCAACAGCTCGAGAGATGTTTTTTGGGACTGGGGCGGAAAATGAAAAATCTATTCTAGAACTTAGGAACAAACTTAGGTTGTCTGAAGAAGGGGCCAGGTCTATTCTATACCCTTTCTTGAATTCACCTTTGAGCAATAAGATAAAGGGTTTTGCAATTGATTTATTTCTTGATATGGCGGTTTGTTATTGTGTCACGGCCCCTTGTGATAGTCTAATTGGAGACACTCCCATCCCACCATATCCCGCATTTATTAAAACTCTTACAGCAGGGTTGACAACGGTTGTATGTCTAGAGACAAAAAAATGGTTAACAACTCAAGTCGCAATAGCCGCATATTTCCAGAGAATAAGACAAACTCAAGCAGCTGCTGAGCAGTAGTCTTTAACTTAACAAAAAAACCCAGTTGACGTGACTGGGTTTTGTTTTTACAACTTCGAATAGAAGTAGCTCAATGGGTAGGTGAAAAGAGCTGCCAAAACGGGGCTCAGAAATAACCATTGAAGGGCAAACGAGGGAGAACCATATTCAAAAAGAAAGGGGATATAGAAATTCGATACAAGCACTAAGGCAATGATCAGGGCAAAAATAGGCGCTACTGTCCAACAGAAGTTAGAGACCCACGGACGCCGAAGACGCTCTGTAACACCTTGAGCTAGTGGCCGCACATCCCAACCCAATTTGGGGACAAGAGGAACCAAAAAATAGAGCAAAACTGGGATCAGCAACAAACCAGCCAGTAAAACTAAAGCCAGAAGGAGGGGAACTCCAATTAGGACAATTTGGATCAGAGAGCCCAACACCGCCATCGACACCAGCCACTCAAACAACATCAAAGAAAAAATCAACACTCCGAAAACGACAGCTGCAACAAGAGAAAGAAAAAGGGCTGGTGAAAGGAGCTGAAGCTTTTTTTGGATAACATCCCGTATCGATTTCTTCTTTTTTAACTCAACGAACAGGATGCCGGCAGCTAACAAGGGCCCAACCGAAAGATAGACGGGCAAAAGGAGGCCACGTGAACCACCCATCCAGAATAGGGGGAACAAAAGAAACAGGAGAAAGAGTGTAAGAAATGTGAGGACAAGTTGATTTTTCTGCATGTTAGCGATGCTACCCGACACCATGACAAAAAGACAAGATCGTAACTACACAAATCTAGGGTTTGTAGATATATTTTGGGCGATAGATAGGAACACCCTTCCCTCCCCTAGCTTCTACCCTTTCGTGGACAATCTGAACCGAAATACCCACCACTCTTGCTAGACCAAACAAAACGGTAAAATAGGCAGGATAAGGGAAGCCAGCGGCCGATAAAACACTTCCCGAAATCGCGTCGACATTAGGATAAGGAGAAGCAATCTTTGGATTTTCTTTCAGAATTTTAGGGCCCACTTTCCGTAAAATGAGGGCAAAATTCACTAAAGGGTCATTGGGAAAATGGCTTTTGCCAAAATCATAGAGCACTTTAGCGCGGCTATCTTCAACCCTTAACACAGCATGGCCAAAACCGAAGACAAGCTCTTTTCTTTCTAACCTGCCCCTTAAAGCTTTCTCTACAGCTTCTTCCATAGGGTTGGGGCCAACCTCTTTGATCAAGGACTGATTGAAAATGAGACAATCTTCGTTGGCACGACCGTGTAAAGGGCCGGCCAGTGCATTCATACTCGCTGAAATCGACCCAAATAAATCTTCTAAACCAGAGGCAACGGCTTTTCCAACAAACGTTGAAAGATTGCCCCCACCATGGTCAAAATGTAGGAGAAGAAACAATCTTAGCACCTCTAGCAGGTACTTTGACTTATTTTTAACATTCAGCAATGCCATGAAATTTTCGGCGTAACCAAGCTCTTCATTAGAATTTGGAGTGTCGCCTAAATTGGCATGGTGGTTGATCACAAGGGCCGCAATTTTAGGCATCTTGGCAATCAAGCGGAGAGCATCCTCTTTCCAATCTCCTGTCGTTTCATAGACGCCAACTAACATGATTGCCATCGATAACAAGGCCATGGGAGAAGATTCACGTGGCAATCTTAAAATAGCCTCTTTTGCTTTGGGGTTAAGAGAAGAGCGCTTTCTGAGTTCTTTTGAAAAGACCTCTAGTTCCCCATTTTTTGGTAAATGGCCTTCAAATAGGAGGTAGATCACCTCTTCAGGGCTTTTATCGACTAAATCAGAGACAGGTATGCCTCGGTAATAGAGCCCCTTTTCAGGGTTGACAGTCGAGGTGTTCACTGTCCCGATCGGAAATCCTCTTAGACCTGTGTCTAATTGCTCATTTGTGATGGTGAATAGAATTTCAGAATCCATTTAGCTTGAGCCTCTTAAAAAGAACCAGACTTGATCAAGCTCCTCTTCTAATTCCTTTTCACTGATTTTCATCCGTTCTTGAATGAACGCATTGTTTTCGATGTTTGCAAGAGGAACAACTTTCCCGTTTTTATACTGCGATGGATAAGAATAAATAAGGTCTTCTCGTATTCCATAAGTGTTATTAGCGCTGTCTTGTCCTACCGAAAACCAATCGTCTCCTTTTTCCATTCCAAAGACAAACCGGGCCGTTTCAATTGCACAATGGGCGGCAGAAGCAGCTGACGACTTGCCACGTGCTTTGATCACATCAGCACCACGGGATTGGATTTGCCTGATGAATTCCTCTTCTAGCCATTTCTGATCGATACCTATACTTGAGAGTGGTTTTCCATTCACTTCAACATGAAAAATATCGGGCACTTGAGTGGAAGAGTGGTTACCCCAAAGGGCTAAATATTTGATGGCAGGAACAGAAACCGACAATTTGCCCGCAAGTTGGCTACGGGCACGATTTTCATCTAATCTTGTCATAGCAAAAAAGTTTTCTCTTTTGAGGTTTGAGGCTTTTTCTCTGGCAATCCAACAATTGGTGTTGCACGGATTTCCCACCACAACCACTTTACAATCTGGGTTTGCCACTTTATTCAAAGCGGCGCCCTGTTCCACAAAAATTTTGCCGTTTTCCACTAAAAGGTCTTTCCGCTCCATGCCAGGACCCCTCGGTTTTGAACCGACAAGAAGGGCTAAATCGACATCTTGAAATACTTTGAACGGGTCAGAACCTATTATTATCTCTTTTAAAAGGGGGAGGGCACAATCTTCTAGTTCCATCACAGTACCCCGAAGATGAGGAAGAACGTCTTCTAATTCAAGAAGATGTAGAGCAACAGGGGTATCATCACCAAAGAGTTCCCCGTTACCGATACGGAAAAGAAGGCTATAGGCAATCTGGCCAGCAGCACCTGTGATTGCAACACGTTTTAGAGGCTTCGTCATAAACCAAAATCTAACTGGTACCTCTTAATCAATCAACTATTCGCAGATGTATGAGAGACCGAAGAGGAAGTTCACGTTGGATTGCCCAACAAGACCTGGCACATACCCTCTCGACTTAGCTGACAGTTCTGTTGTCACCAAAAATGGTGCGTCTAATCTGTAACTAACACAAACTGCACCTCTTGCGCCAAACTGTGTTCTGGCATCATTCCCATTTTGTTCAAAACTAGGCTGTAACCACAGATCAGCTTTAACCCCAAAAATCCAAGGACCATCGTTAAAAAGGTAAGGCGTATCAATACCAACTGAGAAAGAACCATGGCCAGAGGTACAGCCCCCTTTAATCGTTACAAAACTCCAAATAGGTCCCCAACCTACATAAGAGCCGATCCCATATTCCAGTCCATAAGGAGCAAGCCAAACGCGAGTTGCAGGAATAATTTTGGCTCCGCAAAGATCAAAGCCCCAAGGACGCTCTCCGCAATCGCCATCCCAAAAATATCCCCACATCGCCGCATAATCGTTCCACAATAGAAGGTCAAACAGGTTAAGCAGAACACTCCCCTTTAAACCCGACCGAGAAAGTACCCTTTTTCCATAATAGATGTTCAGCTGGTCCACATAAGCAGCCATGTCATTTCCTGCATCTTCATAATCTTCAAAAGAGGTGTCGGTTTGTAAACCTAAGGCATAAAAAGTCAAATCTGAAACGGTAAAAAGATGAAGAATCGCCTCTTGAACAGGAAAACATCCATCCCTTCTTAGCCTATAAAGGGCAATGTCATTGGACATCCGATAGGTGGCCTCAACACCACCTGTAATCATCAAACTTTGCTGATAGGGAGGAAGCTTTAAAAATTCATCGTCTGAAAAAAAGGTCGCGCCTCCCCCTTGTCCATAAGGAGTCGGGAAGTTGATGGTATAGGCGGTAGACATCCCCGCTTTTCGCAAAAAAGCCCCATGACCAAAAATTTCGTGCTGTAGCACCATCACCGTCTCAGCGATAGGCATGTCGATTAAAATCATGTCCAGCAATCGCAAAGTTTTTCCATACCAACTTGGCATCGGGCCCAACCACCCCTTTACCCAAGTGGCGTCTATCGCTTCGTAGATACGAAAGGCCGAATAAAGGTCGATGGCGCCGACCTCAGGTGACATGTAGGTATCGGCTGCCGCTGTAAAAAGATCTGGAACAAAAAAATCATCGTCCTCAGGCAATTCGATGGCGGCAGAGAGCGAAAATATAAATAAGAAGGAAAAAAAGAACGGTTTCATAGATGAACCACATAATTTACCAAATCTCTTCTTTCTAAACGATAGCTCTCTGATAGAAGCAAATACCGTTTAAGAAGTAGAGGGTCAAGCCATTCCCCCTTTTTCAAAAGTTCGCTTTGGATCCACTCCTCAAGTTGTTTTAAGTCGTAAGCTATTTTAGGCTTATAAAAGAGTTCCTTCAGATACGATTGGATTTGAATCAGCTGTTTTTTCAAAAAGGGATCAAAAAACCATATGTCACCACTTGAAAACCCAGGGAAACGTTTTTTCAGCTCCAATAACTCTAAAAAGCCATTCGCTGCCCCCTGATCGAGCGATTCTTGTTCCAGACGTTCTACTATCTCTTTTTTTGTGGTGACCCCTCCCCTTTCCTCAATCCAACCAAATAGCAGTCCATGAAAAATGGCCTCAATCTCTTTATTTAACACTATTTTCGCTAACGCTGATGCGATCTTCTCATCTTTTTCTTTTTGAACAAGCCGCTCAACTTGAATACGTTCATAGGATGTTGCCTCCATGTAATGGATTAAACCAATTGAATGGAGCAAAGTAAGATAGGTAATAGGATCAATAACAACCCCAAGGCCTCTAAAATACCCTTTAAAGTCCAGTTTGGTTGTTTTCCCACAACGGATCAGCTCTTTCCAAGGATTTAAAGCATTTATTAGTATGCTCTGATGGGCTCTCGGAAGAGCCAAGATTTTAGGGTGTGCAGCTTCTTCAGCTTGAAGTAACTCCAAAACAGTTTTCCACCCCTCTTTCTTGAGCTGATAATGCAACTGAGGCGGAAGCTTTAAACGATCGAGCGTGTCATAAAGGGCTAAAACAGGGTAACCTCCACCTATCTCTCGATGGGGTAGCAATACTGAAGATTTTTCCCCCTTAATTTTCTGTGCAACCGCGGGGACATAAGTCCGTATTGTTTTAGGATCTACCTTTTCGAGAGTATAAAGTTTTTCAAGTGGATTGATTCCTAATCCGTCTTGCTGTTTTAATCTAATTTCACCTTGCATAGGAAAATATGTCGATCTTTAAACGTGTCACTTTGTTTTTACTCGTTAACATTCTGGTCGTTACCACGATTACTTTGGTCCTTAATTTATTGGGTATTCAGCCTTATCTAACAGATCACGGTATCGATCTTAAGACCCTTGCCATTTTTTGCCTAATTTGGGGGATGGCCGGATCCCTCATTTCCCTCTTTCTCTCTAAAACAATGGCAAAGTGGCAGACTGGAATGGAGATGATCCCAGAAAACACCTCTTCGCCACAATACCGAAGACTGTTGGATATTGTTAGTAAATTGACAAAACAGGCTGGATTACCTGGCATGCCTGAAGTTGGCGTTTACCGCTCTCCTGAAGTCAACGCCTTTGCGACAGGGGCTTCTAGCAGAAAAGCTCTCGTCGCTGTTTCATCTGGATTATTGGATCGGATGGATGATGCTGAAATCGAGGGGGTTCTAGGGCATGAAATTTCCCACGTCGCAAACGGCGACATGGTCACCATGTCACTTTTACAGGGGATTGTTAACGCCTTTGTGATGTTTCTAGCACGACTTTTAGCACTAGTGGTCACACGATCTGGCAGCAATCAAAACGATCAATCGTTAGGTATGGGCTATTACCTTTGTGTGATGCTTTTCCAAACAGTATTCATGTTCCTCGGGATGATTGTGATAGCAACTTACTCCAGACGCCGCGAATTTCGTGCCGATGAAGGGGGAGCTGCCCTTGCGGGACGGGATAAAATGGTGAGAGCATTAAAAAAACTGCAGCAAGTCATTGCCATCCAAGACCCACGGGATCAGAGCCAGCAAAACATTCAAGCTTTCAAAATCTCGACCCCTAAAGGGTGGTTTAACCTCTTTGCTTCACACCCCCCCCTTGAAGAAAGGATACAACATCTGCTAGAGATAGCAGTAAGATGACTAAACGAAATAAAAAGAAAGACGCTGAGATTTTACACGATCTTCTAGACGCCCTAGAAAAGTTTCTAAAACTGAAACTTGAAAAATGGGAGCGTGTTGAGGGACAGGTTGAATCAACCAATTTACCTGGAACACCGACAGAAGATTGGATTATCCCTCCAGATGAAGAGATCACCTCTGATATCTTGATGAAGGATCCAGTCTATAGAAAACTGCGTCAAGAGATCGAGCGACTAAAGCCCGAAGCCATCGAAATTGCCCATTTTTTAAAAATCCCTGCACGGTCTTTAGATTGGTTAACATTTATGAATCCCCTCATCGGCAATGATGCACTGGAAGATTCAATGGACACCCTCAAGTTAATGATCACCCAGCAAAAGGGGACACTTTACTTCCTCCAGAAAATCAAAACTCTCTGTTAAAAGCGAAATCTTTTTGGGTTCCATCACTTTCCTGACTTCTGCCATTTAGTGCGGTCTGAAAATTTGAGCAAGCCCGCTTTCGTTAAAATCTGTAATATTGGTCTGCAAGGTAATGCGTTTCCCTGTCAACGTATCTTCAATATGGGCTTCTTGAACGTTCCAGAGAATGTCGCGCACCTTTCGCAACGATAGTCCCGTTTTAATTTCTAAAAATTTCCCCATCATGAGCCCCATGAAACAAAGTAAAATATGAGCCCTGATTGCTTCATGCGCGTAATGAAAGATCGGACGGGTCTTAAGGTCTGTTTTCGACATGCGGAATGCTTGCTCAACGCGCCAAAGTCCATGGTAATACTCAACAACTTGATCGTTTGATAAAACACTCTCAGGAATATTTGTGCAGTATCCTTTGATGCCGATAAGCTTCTCGGCTTTCTCTTTTAGCTCGCCGTTCAAAACAAATGAATCTTTGTGATCATCAGACTTTTTAACAAATTTAGCGCGCTTCCCTGCTTCCTGCTGGGAAATCAGCTCCATAGCTTTTGCTACTTGTTTATCAAATTCGCGTTTGTCTTTTTTTGCTCGCTTTTCGGAATAACTACAAATCACATCATAAGGGCGATTCGGGTAAGGTAAGCGAATTAGATCCCCGTCACGTCTTTTCAAGTTAGACGTCATCGATTCGATGAAAGCTTTTGACGTATTCGCTAGCCGAGCTCCCACAATGTATTGATAACCATCAGCGTCAAGCAACTCCATGTTTTCCTGAGACAGCATCGCTGCATCAGCAACAACAACCGGTTTAGAATTTGGGTGACACTTTTGAAACTGCTTGACTACATTAAGCATGGTGTGTCCTTCAAAAGTGTTTTCTTTGTAGGTTTCGTGCCTTAGAGGAAATCCTTGGGGAGTTACAAGCAGGCCAACAACGATTTGCGGTTGTTTTGACTTGTCGTCTTTCGAAAATCCTCGTACCCTTAGTTCGTCATCGGGCTCGTGGCTTTCAAAATACAGCGTCGTCACGTCGTAAAGAACAAGAGCAAACGACTCGCCAAAGTGCTCTTTGGCTACTTGATAAGCAGCATTTTCAATGGCATTTTTGTATTCCAAAAGCTTGGGAAGTAGACGATAGATGGAGCGTTCTGCGTGAGATATTCCAAAATAATTTACTAACAATTCAATTGTACGGAGTTTCGATGCAGGCTCCACAATCCGCATCAGTGCGAGATCTTGATACAAGGGAGGGAGAAATGCCAGCCCGCACAGTTGGGAACATTTTTTCAGAGCGGTGTAAGCAAAATTATGTGTAACTGATGACAGTCTTAGATGTTCTTCATGCAGTAGTTTAGACGGTTTTTCTGTGATGGGAAAAAGAGAAGGTTGAAGAGATAGTTGTTCTCGTGCAATTTCTGCTTCATGGCAAAGCACAGCCAATTCTTCATCTGTGTGAGAGCTGCCAATATGTCGAACGATAATACGCTTGCTTTGAGCATATCGGAATACTTGCACGGCTGTTGCACCTGATGCTGTTCGGACTTTTCGGATAAAAAGAGATCCGCTCATTCACTGAGAATAATGCTTAGTGCGGTTTTTTTGCACTAAGGCAAATCGTAAGTAGATGTAAATCAGCGAACTACATCTACAAGCTTCTATCTATTTAGCTTTTGGCAGAAGTCGGGAGGGGACACTTTACTTCCTCCAGAAAATCAAAACTCTCTGTTAAAAGCGAAATCTTTTTGGGTTCCATCACTTTCAATATAGCTGGAACGTAAATGACCAACTCTTCTTCTGTATATTTTTCGAAAGGAAAGTTTTGAGTATCTTCTGTATGTAGCTGTTTCCAACAAGCCTTCATCCAGTTGATCAGCTCCAGACGGGTGATCTCTGTTTCTTCTTTAAGCTTTTTGACTCTATCAGATGGCAAATTCAGCTCTTTGAGGCAAAGAAATTTAGATTGATAAATGTCGGTGATGATTTTTAAACTAACCGCATCTTTGGCTGTATCGTGAAACCATTCTTGAATATTCCTCCAAGAGATTGTTTCAACAAGCTTTCCAATTTGATTAAACTGATGTTTCCTCAAATATTCCATCGATTCTTCAAACAATCGGAAGATCCGAAAAGAGACAAATGCATTCCCGTCCTTAGGGGTGATAAGGGGAGGAGTGATCACCGCTTTATCCTCGGTGAGGAATAAATGAGACACGTAGCGTGTCAGTTCCTTGTCACTTAAGAAAATGGCTGTAAAAAGGTTTTCTTGTCCTGATGGTAGAGCCAAAGGACCTAAATAATACCTAAGTGACACAGCCGAAAGATGGTCTCTCCATGGGCTAGGGAATAGATAGAGCTCTGCTTGAGCTTGAGGTTCAAAAATAGGGTTATCCAGAAACTGTTTAAAAATTTGTCCTATTAATGTTTCTGGAACTAATTTCTCAGATAAACTGATCTCTTTTCTAATGATCGCAAGTTCATTTATAGAGTCAAAAGCCTTCCACTTTTTATCTGCAAGATAGCGGAGGAGGCTATTGGATTGGGGGGTGTTGGCATTTCTAAGGTGATGTCGAATCGCATGCAACGCCTCGTTTTCATCAGATTCTGTCTTTCTCAAAAATAGCTTCACAAAGATCAATAATTGATCATCAAAATATGTTCCTTGAGCTACTCCATCAATCTCTTTTGCATCACTTATAACATCGTTTAAAAGACTCCATAGTTCTGTCTCTTTTGGGCCAACCCCATCAGGAAAGAGGGCGTAGAATGTTTCTGTGATGACATTAGCCACAAAAGGGAGGTTGTCTTTATTCAGAGAACTTGAAGCGACCTCAAGAAAATCGACAGCTTTTGATACCCTCTCACTTAATGGGAGCTGTAAAATTTCAGCTTCAAAGCAGATGATGTCAGCATAATTTTCTAAAAGAAGGCGATCCTCTGAACTTAATTCAATCACCCCTGTGGTGTTATCTGAAAAAAGAAGGTAACCACGAGAAAGCCAGTAGGTTTTTAATGCCGCTGTCTCTTTATTTTTTTCTCCGTACCAAATCGTTAGAAATGCAAATTCAGGCAGTATCTTTGCGTAAGGTTTGGCAAGCCTTGCAATTTCGCTTGGTTCGGCCCCGGCCATCTGTTCTTTTAACGCTTTGACCTGATCTTTACCATAGGATAAATAGAGGCGATAAGCACTTTGAACAAGTTGTTGAGAACACGACTCGATCCAAGAAACTCTTCTTGCTAACATCCCGCTTGGGGGTGGAAGTGGTCTAATTTTTTCCGCAAAAGACAAGACAGCCTTAAAATCAGTGGTTGGCAAAGGCAAAACCAGAAGACTTGAGTTAGAAGAAGAAACAGATAGGCTCATAATAGTTTTTTATTATCTCGGCTTTGTACAATTTTTGGAGAAAGCTACTCTCAAGGCTTCATCCAAAAATTGTACAAAGCCGAGATTGTGCCAAACCCCCTCTTTCTTTGCCAATTATCCCCTCCTCGATTGCAATTTAGGAGGAGAATGCCATGTTTATCACACCCTAAATTCTAATACGAAGGCCTGCTTTGATAAGTTTTGGCTTTAAAAGAGGCAACTTCTGACTATCTGGGATAGAAGGGGGTAGGACTTGCGGTATTAACATGGCCTGAACAACCAGTCCGTTTACTTCACTGACGGTCTGATCACTGACGGTCTGAACTTGCTCGGGTGGAATGTAAAGAGTCACCAATATCACACCATCTGCAGATTCTGACGCTTTCTGAAGAATAACGACAGCCTCTTCGGGTGGCAACAGCTCCCCTTCCGCATCGACGACCTCAGGGTCAGACACTTTCCCTGTCTCTCTATCATAGAGATAAATAATCCCATTACCTACCACAGGGACCAAGAGAGCGACAGAACGTGCAATACTTTTATCCTGGATATGCTGAAAGAAGTTGGATTGTAAAGCCTCTTCCAACCTTTGCTGATCCATCAGGGTAATAGCTCCCTTCAGTACAAGATCAGCCACATTTGTGACTGTGCTGACGACAGGAATATAATCTGCCTTTTTGTCCAGTTCGACAAAAAAATCGTCCCAGCTCTGCCCTTTCACTGCCTCTACATTCATAGGAAACCCCTATTTATCTTTAGCTTCGGATTCTATAGAAAGAATCCTTTTTGTCAAAACTTTCTCGACATCCTATTTTGGGGTTATTGAACATTAGCCACTTAGTTTTCAACTAGTCACTTTTATTTTCTGAGGTATCTTTCTGAGCAAATTTTGCGCTGTTTCATGTTTTTAGTGCCTTTGAATAAAATGGCCTTAAGTTTATTACATAGATAGATTCTCAAAACAAACAATACAACTCTTACGAAAGATCGTAAGGTGATTATGCTCTGAAGGATAAGCTAAGACCCACCCTTGTTCTTTCAGAAACATTTTTATTTGCAACTGAACTAAAATATTTAACGAAAAGAAATTATTATTTATTTAAACTTATATGTTTGTTATTATAGTTTCAAAATTATATATAGGACTAAATCACATGGCTAACATCCCCCCACTTTCACCTATCCGAGGCCTTGCCGCTCAAATGGCTGGAACTAGGATTTTCAACCCCTATATTTCCCCTGAAAGGCCTCAAATTGTCCCTTTAGAGGCTACCATAGAAAACCTAGAAGCAACAACTGTTACGATATGCCACTTACTAAATCAGATGGACTTTTCGCCAGTAGAAACATTTCAAAATGGTGATTTAGCAGAGCTAAACATAGCTGTCTACCAATTCAACCAGATAGCGGAACAACGCAACTTAGTAAACCTTGATGTAACCATCGCATCAGTCATTGAATCATTTGCAAGAAACATTCTTGGTAAATCCCTTGATTTTTTCGAAAATGGAGTCGAACAATTAAGAGATTTACAAAATCCTGAGGAAGGCCGTTTTGAGACTCTGAACATTCAGCGAGAGCAGTATAGAGCCCTTTGGGGCAGACTGGCTGCTCGTCCTATAACTGAAGAGGTTCTGCAAAATCTACAAATGCATGGTGAGGTTCTTGCCCTTTGGGAAGAGGCCGCTAGAACTGCGTTTAGACTATTCGAACGGGCAGTAGACCCGGAAGGGATGTATGGGCGTCAAGATCTAGCAGAGGCCATAGAGGATAGACACACTTTGTCACGATTTGCGCATCTTATCAATCGTTTCTCTGAGCTACAACCTGTAGATGATGATCGACAAAGGCCGCGCCAAAATAGGGTCAACCGAGTTAACGGACATAGAAATAGGGTCAGAGGCGTCCAAAACCCCGTCCGTTTAATTTTTGGTCGAGTCCCACTAGCTGTCAACCAAGGAAACAGACATAGAAATAGAGTCAGGGACGAAAATGTCCGCGTCCGTTTAAATTTTGATGAAGTCCCAGGAGATGTGGACCAAGCCTTTAACATGGTTCCGCTTCAAAGATTCCCTAGAGGTGGTAATTAAAGCCTTAACCACACTGCCAGAGTTAATTTTGACCCAAAATTAACTCTGGCAATGAGCTGGCATTTCTCATTTTACCTTTGCTTTCTGATTATAGAATTCTCGTCTGAATCAGTTCGATAAGGTGTTTTTTCTACTTTCACCTCAGCATGGTTGTCAAGCGACATAACCTCTCCTGCTACTCCCACACCCAATTTAAAGTCGTTATAAGTTGGTAAAAGTCTAACAACATAAGTTGTAGGGAAGGTGCTTCGCATAATAACAGTAAGTTTTTCTGAACGTTGTTTCCGAAACAACTCATAGTGCATTGTTTCGGTTGCAAAGTCGGTCTTTCGGATTTGATGAGGTCCCATTCGACCTATGTAAATATCGATGCTAGCTGGTTCTATAAGAGTAAGAGTGACGGTGGTGTTTGCGCTTCTGGTTGAATTTCTGGCTACTGCGGACATTCGGTTCCTTTTTCATGTTCTTACCCGTGATACCACCAGACCCTATTTTTTTGAAAACCTTTTTTTCCCGATCCTGTTTAACTTTTCTGAAAATACCCTCCTATCTCCCTCTAAATATGAAACGAAAAAAGGAATCTGGAAAATCCGACAGAAAGAGCCAGAATGAACTTAACCTTAAGAGACCTACCACATCCCGTTTACCGACCCTAAACATCATGAACGTCGAGCAATTTGTAACGAAAAATAGGTTCGAAATTATCGAGAGAAAGGATAAATAATGGAACAGGATGCGTAGGCATACGCATCAACTTAAGGAATACCAATTTTTCAACAATCTGTTAAAAGCAAATTACTTACAAAGAAACGTTTAGAAATCAATTTAGTCAAAACGGCTTAAATCTTCGAAGAAAGGCCCAAGATGACTCTCTGTGCTCTCCGTGAGCTCTGTGGTTATCTTTTTTTTTATTTTTTACCACAGAGCTCACAGAGAGCACAAAGAGAGGATTTTGAATTGCCCCTTCTAGAATAATCGACTCTGATATTCTACTCTTTTTTTATTCCATCTATTTGTGGTTAATTAGCTTAGCATCTACCTCTAGGCTTAGGTTGATGCGTATGGGATGCGTAGGATAAGAAAGGATCATTACACTTTAGCGTTGGAGCCCGCAGGATTGCACATTGCTAGTATCTAAAAGTAAAGGATAGTAAAAAAATAATAGGAAGAGAGTATTTCGAAATAAAAAAGATGTGCGGTTACCAAGATTTGAACTTGGGACCTCGACATTATCAGTGTCGCGCTCTAACCAACTGAGCTATAACCGCGAATGGAGGCTAGGAGATTCGAACTCCTGACCCTCTGAATGCAAATCAGATGCTCTACCAACTGAGCTAAACCCCCAAGGACGACTGAAAATGTACCCGAACTCCTACGTTTTATGCAAGAGCTATCGTTTCATCCAACCTCTTATGAGAGAAATGAGGAAAAGAATGATGAAAACGAGGAATAAGATTTTTGCAAATTCCGTTGCGACCCCTGCAATGCCAGAGAAGCCTAAAATGGCAGCAATAATCGCAATGATCAGAAACGTTATGGCCCAATTGAGCATGAAATTCTCCACTAAATTGTAAATTTCAGGAATTACACTACCTCTTATATTATTGGCAAGAAGCGTTCTCTGGGTAGTTGTCAGGAAGGACAAAAGCCTCAGTTGTTACCACAAAAGGTCCCGCAGACGTGTCAAATGTTGCTTCAACAAACTGGGCTTTCCACCCCTCTTGAGGGGCCTGAAGTGTCACTTCATACGGGGCATCAAGTTTAGTCTCTTCAAAGCGACAAGGGGTGAAATCAAACCGAAAATCTCGACTTTTAGGATTAACAACGCTCCAAAGCTTTAAACTTTGAGCTTTTGTTGATGGAGTTGCCTGCAGCTTCCCATTGCTTGCATGCCAACGCAATGCAGGTAACGCCCCTCCCGAGCTAACCAGCTTAAAAAAGGTAAATAGGGAAGGGTAATACTCGCTAGCTGCAATTTTATGCCCGCAATTAGGAATAAGTCGAAGATATGTCGGTCCTAAAAGCCCATGCAGATAGGTCTTAGTTGTATCTGGCATCGAAAAGGGGTCGCCTGAGGCCAAAATGAGATATTTAGGAAGCGTTAGCTGATGACGGAAGGAATAGGGATCTTCCCTCTGCATTAAAGCATTATAACGCTCATGTGTGAACATCTTGTCATCAAGCCCTAAGTCTAAATAATCTTTTATAGCAGGAGACCAGCAAGTCAACGAGCGAAAATGGTGGGTAAAATTCTCTTTGATATTTAGGAAATCGGCTACCACAGGGATAATCGCCTTGACCCTAGCATCATCAACTGCAGCTAAGTAGCTAACCCACCCTCTTTTTGATTCCCCAGTCAGCACAAACCCTTTAGCCTTCTCTTTCAAGTAATCTTGCAAGGCCGTCAGCACAGTTTTAATCGCTTGAGCCATCGGCTGATGAAGGGGGTATTCTTTATCTCCATCATCCAAAAAGCACTTCCACGTATAAGCAACCAATGCATCATTGCGCTTTTCTTCCCCATTTTCAAAAACACAGGGCTGATTCGGAATGGCAAAGATTTCGGCCACTATAGTGTTTGTCTTTAAAGCCCCTTTTAGGAGTTCTGGAGATAGAGCTGGAAGGGGGCCTGTCGTATCGCCCCCCTTGAGGAAAACTAGGACATTTTCAGTTTCCACTTTCTCAGGGATGATCAGACGAACAGGGTGTGTCCATGCCGGTGCTTTTAGCCATTGGATCGATTGCACATTGAGTGTGACCGTTTGGTAATTCTGCTGTTTTTCTTTTGAAATTTCTTTGAATGTCGCAGTCTCAGCAGAAACTGTAAGGAGAAGTGAGAGTAAAATCGTGTACATAACGGCGCATGTTATCAAATCTTCCAAAAATATTGAATCGGTGGACGAAAATAGCCTCTTACGATCATGGTGTTATTTTATTTTGGACCATGTAAATGACAGCTGAAATCCTATCGATTGCCACAGCAGAAGCTGACTATTTCATGTCTCAAGAAGAGATTGCCGAGAAGATGATCGACATCCTCTCCTTAACTGGACCATTGGCCACAAAACTAAAAAAAATTCATCAAAGCTCTGCCATCATTAAAAGGCATACTGTTCGGCCGTTAACTGAAGCTCTTTTTGACCATCTAAAACATCCGCCAAAACCAAGCCAACTTAACACCATCTACAAACAAGAGGCCCCTAAATTAGCCCTTAAAGCTGCCAAGAAAGCTATAGCGCAGTGGGGGGGCTCCCCTTCAGATATCACCCATGTGATCTCAGCTTCCTGCACAGGGATGTATGCCCCGGGAATTGAGTACATGTTAATGGACACACTTGGCCTAGAAAGAAATGTAGGCCGGTATGGAATTAATTTCATGGGCTGTTTCGGAGCTTTCAAAGGATTAGGCCTCGCAGACGCTATTGCTAAAGAAGATCCAAGCCACAGAGTACTTGTTGTCTGCACGGAACTCTGCTCACTTCATATTCAAACACAAAATGACATGGAATCGGTCGTTTCCAACGCCCTTTTTGCAGATGGTTCAGCGGCAGCGGTTGTAGGCCAAGAAAAAGGGCTTTGGGAAATTGTTAAAAGGACATCCCTAGGCGTGCCAGACTCACAAGATAAAATGTCTTGGGACATGGGAGACAGTGGCTTTGTAATGCGTCTTAGCAAAGAGGTTCCTGAATTACTCGGAAAAGTGATTTCCCCTTTTGTGGAATCACTTGCAGGGAACAAGCGTGAGATTGATTGGGCTATCCATCCTGGGGGACGAGCCATTTTGGAAAATATTGAAAAAGGCCTTTCCCTTACCGCTCAACAAACATCTGCCTCTTGGAATACACTGCGAGATTATGGGAATATGTCCAGTGCGACTTATCTATTCGTACTTGAGGAACTGCTACGGCAAGGTAGAAAAAATCCCTGGTGCGTTGGCCTTGCAATGGGACCTGGGTTGTCAATCGAAGGGATGTTGTTGAGAACAAGATGAAAGCCTTTCAAAAAAGAGCCACAGCTCTAGAACTGATGGATTTAGGTGCTGATCATTATACTAAAAACGAATATGTTGAATGCCTCGAAATGTTAGCAAAGATTGGAAAATGGCTAAGAGGCAATAAGATCTCTTTAAATGCTATCAAAGCCCATCAACCAGATTCCATACTGGATGTCGGTTGCGGCGGGGGCGATTTTGCTTACCTACTAGCAAAACGTTTTCCAAGAAGTAAAGTAGTTGGGATAGATATTGACAGCGGGGCTATAGAACGGGCTTCCACCCACTTTTCTTTACCCAATCTCTCCTTCAAAAAAACTGACCTAAATAAAATACCGGTGAACAGCTACGACGTCGTATCAGCAACCCTTGTCTGCCATCACTTAGATAATCAGCAGTTGGTCCCTTTTATCCAGCGAGCACAGGCTATCGCAAAAAAGAAATTTATTATCAACGATCTCCATCGCTCTCCCCTCGCCTACTTTCTCTTTGCGTGCATCTCACGATCTTTTTTTAGGAATAGGTTGATCTTGCATGATGGACTTTTATCTATTCAAAAAGGGTTTAAACGGCAAGATTGGAAAGAATTGATAAGCCAGACCAATATTGACCTAAAAAAGGTGCAAATCCGCTGGAAATGGCCCTTCCGTTGGTGCGTGGAAATTGGATAATCGACGGTTCATCATCATCGGAGGAGGAGTCGCTGGACTTGCAGCTGCTTGTCGCCTCGTCGATCACGGGATTCAACCTTTAATTCTGGAAGGATCTTCATTTCCAGCCCATAAGGTCTGCGGCGAATTTTTTTCGCCCGAGTGCCTTCCTCAGCTCAGTCAGTGGGGGATCACGTTCGATCAAACTATCGACAAAGCCCTATTTATAACTAAAGGCACTTCCCTAGTCCTCTCCTTTGATCGACCTGCTGGCTCCATGTCTCATCTTAAGTTTGACGCTAAATTATTAGCCTATGCCCTAAAAAAGGGGGCAGAATTTTTGCCTCAAGAACGGGTGCTAAATGTGAACCCTCTAAATGGCGGTTTTCAAGTTATAACCGAAAAACATGGCATACTCCCCTGTTCCCACCTTTTCATCGCTGCTGGAAGGCTCCCTTTTTTCCCCTCAAAAAATAAAGCCATCTATCAAGGGGCAAAGGCCTATTTTACCCATCTCAATCTACAATCGCCTCTTATGATGTTCTCTTTCAAACGATGTTACGCTGGGATATCAGAGGTTGATACAGGTGTTTATAATGTAGCGATGTTATCTTCTCGAAAATCACTTCCATCGCTAGAGCAGCTGGCTTCTGAAAATCTCGAGTTTGCCCGAGTATTTGAAAACGGAAAAATGGTTTTTCCTACATGGATGACCGCCTCTATTCCCCCTTTTGGCATTAAAAGGAATCCATTTTTCCATAACGCATTCTTTATTGGAGATGCTCAAAATACGATTCCTCCAGCTTCAGGGGCAGGGCTTTCCCTTTCCATTGCTTCAGGCATTCTATCGGCAGATTATGCCATTAAAGATGATGCGTTGGGATTTCAAAAAGAATGGCAGAAAAAACATTATATAAGGCTTAAAGCAGCCAAACTTCTCCACCAATGCCTTTTAAGGCCTTTTTTATTTAAAACCTTTTGTCAAACAGGCAACCTGTTCCCAAATTTGGATAAAAAGCTCTTTAACCTAACACGTGAACCTTTCTTTTTATGAAAAAACTCTTACTTCTTTTTTTAGTCTTGATCTTTTCATTATCTGCTTCCGATAATATTTATCTTACTGGGGATAATCTTAAATCATCTTGCGATCACCTGTTTGATTATGAAGACACCTCTCTAGACCCATTATCTATTTGTGACGGCGATACTGTATATGTTGTCACACCACTATTAGATACCTTTTTTAAAGGCATTCACCCGTACATTAAGAACCCTTACATTTTAGTAACGCATGATGATGACAACCCAATACCTGGAGAATATGGCTCTTTACTAAGCGACGATAAGGTCATCGCTTGGTTCGCGCAAAATGTCCAAAAAGCCACCCATCCCAAACTTCATCCATTGCCCATTGGCATTCCTAATAAGAGATGGTGGTGTGGAGACATTGCCATTCTAAACAAAAAAACAGCAGAGCCGCCTAAGAACAGAGATATCCTTCTCTACATGAATTTCAATATTGACACAAACAGAGAAGAGCGGCAATTTGTTTATAATATTTTTAAAAGCAAACCATATTGTTTAAAAGTTCAAGGAAGAAGTTTTGAAGAATATTTAGATGATCTACAGCGAACACAGTTTGTTTTGAGCCCAAGAGGCCACGGACTCGATTGCCATAGAACATGGGAATGCCTACTAATGGGAGCCATCCCCATCGTTAAAACTTCCGATTTAGACCCACAATTTGAAAACCTTCCAGTATTGATAGTAAATAATTGGAAAGAGATTTCGCCCAGGTTTCTCAGGCAAAAATATGCTGAAATGCAATTAAATACTTACCAAATGGAAAAGATTTTCCTCCCCTACTGGGTAGATCAAATTGAGCAAACACGGCGATCTTACTTGTCAAAAAAACAGTAAACATGGTTTCATTGACACAATGAAAAATGCATGGCTTGTTATTAGTACAGGGTTCGCCCTCTTCTCAATGTTCTTTGGTTCAGGGAACTTGGTATTTCCTATTGCGGTAGGCACTGAGTGTGGGGGCCATTGTATTCTTGCAGCTCTCGGCATTTTGCTGACAGGAGTTGTTGTCCCCTTTTTAGGGGTTTTTGGAATGCTCCTTTATAAAGGAGATCTCAATAGTTTTTTTAGCTACCTGGGTAAGCCAGGCATTTTCCTTTTTTCCCTATTAGCCCTCTCGATCATGGGTCCATTTGGGGTATTAGCACGCTGCTTAACGGTTGCTCATGGTGCAATTTCCCTCATTTTCCCATCAGCTTCTCTCATTTGGACAAGTCTTTATCTCTGCCTGGTTGTTTTTCTGCTCGCTGTCAACAAAAGTAGGATTTTGTCGACCCTTGGCATCATTTTGACACCGTTCTTATTGGTATCGATAGGATTGATCACCTTCTTTGGACTGCAGCATGGAACTCCACCTCCACAAATGGAGATGAGCAGCTTCAATGCTTTCAAAGGTGGATTCCTTCAGGGCTACCAAACGATGGACCTATTAGCTGCCTTTTTCTTTTCAACTTTTGTTATCCAACAGCTTAGAAGAAAGGATGATAGACCTTATAACCACTTCATCAAAGCTTCCTGCATCGGGGGAGGCATTTTAGCTCTCGTCTACTTTTCTCTCGTCATTTTAGGTTGGATTTTTGCCCCTTCACTTGCCGGCTACCAACCGACAGAAATGCTGGGCAGAATTGCAATGGAATCACTTGGCGTATGGGCAATGCCAGCCGTTGCTACGGCTGTTGTATTTGCCTGCCTGACAACTGCGATTGTATTAGTCACCCTCTTTGCCGACTTTCTCCGTAAAGAGGTGTTGAGAGATAAAATCAGTAATATCCCCGCTCTCTTGATCACCTTATGCATCGGTTTTTTGGTATCAACCCTTGAATTTCAAGGGATTGCTAGATTTATAGGACCTTTGCTTGAAGCCATCTACCCCGTATTGATCGCCCTTACCTGCTTCAATATTTTCCGCCATTTTTGGTTCAAACCCAAACTAGCTTAAATTCCTGAAGATTCATCATGAAGAAAATGCCTAAGTAAGATCTAACAATTCATCGCGAAGAACACGAAGATGAGAAGACACGCAGGTACCCTCTCTTGAAATTAAGAGATTCTTCATTTTTTTCTTAAAGAACTAGTTACCTTCGTGTCTTCTCATCTTCGTGTTCTTCGCGATGAATCTTCAAATATCTTTTAACTTGAATTTTCTTCGTGATGAAACTTGTATTTAAAAGCGTTTTACCCGAACGTGACAATAAGGTTCCTTGCCTGTTTTGCCATAATAATCTTGGTGGTAGGTTTCAGCCGGATAAAAATGTCGGGCAGGAACAACCTCTGTGACCACATCAAATCCTTTCCCTTTTAGTTCTTTAATCAACTTCTCAGCTTGTTTTTTGTTGCTCATGAGTGTAGTAGAAAACAGCAGATCTGTATTGGTGTCCCCGATCAGGCCCTTGCCTATCTAATTGGGTTGGGTCGTGTATTTCAAAAAATAACCTGGCTAACTTCTCAAAACTTGTTTTATTCGGGTCAAAAATGATTTCCATTGCCTCGGCATGCCCGGTCTTCCCAGTACACACCTCCTCATAGGTTGGATCAACAACATGTCCCCCCGAATAGCCTACAGTTGTTTTGATCACACCAGGTAGATCTTTGAAATAGTGTTCTACTCCCCAAAAACAGCCACCAGCAAAGACAGCCCGTTCATACCCCTCAGGGGTTTTTAGTGGATTAAATCTCAATGACACAGAATTGACACAATGTCTGACATCCTTAGGGGTGATCCTCTCTCCTTTAAAAACATGCCCCAAGTGTCCTCCACAATGGGTGCAGAGAATTTCAATTCTTTCACCATCTCGATCCACTTTTTTTTCAACAGCTCCAGCAATCTCATCATCAAAACTTGGCCAACCACAATGGGACGAAAATTTGTCAGAAGATAGATAAAGCGGGGCATCACAATAACGACATAAATAGATGCCAGGGTCTTCTAAATCCTCATATTCCCCTGTCCCAGGATACTCTGTCCCTTTGTGGAGGATGACCCTCTCTTCTTCTTCATTTAGCTTGTGGAATCTCTTCATATCCTAATTATTTTCACAAATTTAAAGTGTTTGTAGTATGTAAGGCTTCATGACCATCATCACCGCCAATAAGACCAACATCGCAGAACTTGTGAGCCGCTGGGGCTCATCTGCTGCCATCTCTATACTTGATCCTAACTGCGAAATCTTTTCCATTCCAGAGGTAGATGGCGTCATAGGCTATCGCTCAGGGCTGGGTTGTAATACTGTCTATGGAGAACCGGTTGCCTCGCCTGATGATTATAAGTTATTAGTTCAAGCTTTTCACAAATTTTCTGAATCGCAAAATAAATCGGTGATTTACTTAACCACGACTCCTTCATTTAAAAACTGGGCAATGGGGAGATATTGCGGTGCACTGATCGAAATTGGTATGGAACTCATTGTTGATCCGCAGAAGGATTTTGCAGCCGGCTCAAAAGGACACATCATCAGAAAGAAAATGAACCATTCTGAAAAAATCGGGGTCAAAGCTTTCGAATACATCCCTTATAACAAGGAAATTGAAGCACAAATTGTCGAAGTTACAGTAACATGGTTGAGCCACCAAACAGGCCCAAAAGTGGTAGCTTCCCAAGCTCAGCCTTTTTTCCCAAGAGAAGGGAAAAGATGGTTTTATGCTATGCATGAGAGTAAAACGGTAGGTGCTCTCGTCATGAATCGATTAGATTTTCATGATGGGTGGCTTGTCTACCTATTGATGATCACTCCCGATGCACCTAATGGAACATCTGAGAGACTTATCGTTACCGCCGTCGAGGCTTTACGAAAAGAGGGGTGTCGTTTTTTTTCTTTCGGCGTTTCTCCATCTAAAGAATTAGGAGAAATTATCGGCATTGGAAGGGCCTCTGCTTGGATTGCAAGAAAGGTTTTCAGAACAGCAACGAAATATTTCGATGTTCATGGAGCAAGAGAATATTGGCTAAAATTTCAGCCGGTAGCTGTTCCTTCCTATATTCTATTTAGCGCTTCACAACTTGGGCTTAAGGAAATATACGGCATCATCCGTGCTTTCAATGGAACCATTTAAAAAGAATCGGTAATATTTCGCGATAGGCAATTTTTGCTACCAATAAGGATCTTTCATGCGATAGGCGCCGCTATCTCTCCTCCTCCTCCTTTCTAATAAAAAAATAAAAAGACGCTTAAAATAATAAGAGGAGGAATATTCTCCTCTTAATTTTAGTTGTTATCTTCTTTTTTCGTTTGGGATAGCTAAAAAATCACAACCATAGATACGGGTGACATGGTATCTCATGTTAACAAGTATATTTTTAACATGTTCGATTTGCAATTTCAGCTCTGGAGAAACTGTTTCATAGACAAACCAGGACCCACCTAATATTTCAATAAGGATAACAGGTCGATTGGCAAGAATAGTTTCTCTAGTACCGCCAAGGACTTCCTCTTCAAAATTTTCTACGTCAATTTTCATTAGAGAGACATTGCGCAGATGAAAACTATCGACTGTTCTCATCCTGACGTAGTCCCCTGTATTGTCCCCTTCGTTAGCAATTTCTGCGTGTCCTTCATTGCCAACAGGTCCTGGTTTAATCTGCACAACACGCTCGCTGCCACCAACAGCACAATGGTGAAGCTCAACAACATCATCCACATTGTTTAATTTGCAGTTCCAATAAAGCTCGCGGAAATGTTTTGGCTGAGGTTCTATCGCAACCACTTTCCCCTGTTTTCCGACAAACTTGGCCATCACCACTGTATGTGTCCCAATGTGTGCCCCTATATCAACAACCGTCGACCCTTTTTTGATATGCTTTCTGAGCAAATTAACAATGTGGGGCTCCCAGACCATTCCAGCACGGAGAAAATTTTTGATGCAGTCTTGGATAGGGTCTAGATAAAACTTACCCTGTCCATGGACAACCGCGACCGTATAATGGTCAAAAGGAAAGTCTTGAAGATACTTTTGAAACTCCAAATCGCTAACTGGTTGACCCTGTGTAGCAAATAAGGCTGTGGCGGAAAGAAGTAATAGACAGAATTTTTTCATAAAACTCACAACGTTTTAGTCAGTGAGTTTGAATAGCAATCGATTTAAGCGCAAATATCTTTCTTCAATGCGATAAGGAATAATAGCGTTGTCAACGCTGCAGCAAAGCACCAGAGGGATGTAAAGGCATAGGTGTAAGCAAAAAAAGCTATAACAAAGAAAAGAGCTACAAGGAATCCGACAAATTTCATCCTAGAAATACTAGTGATAAAAAATGGGGAAATGACAACAAAACCATAAATCAAGGCGAGTAGAGTGGCCGCTGGTCCATATCCAATACTGTTACCTACTACAGAGGCAGTTATCGGGTAACTATGAATCAGGAAAATCCCATTGAAAATAAAAAGAAGTAAACCAAGCCCAAGGACTAGTTTTAGCCATTTTTTCCTTTCCGGAACTCTTTCTGCAACCAAGCCTGCAAAGGGAACCCATACCGGCCAAAACATATAGGCAAAAAACAAATAGACATATTCGGCAAATAAGCTCCAAAGCTGTGGATAGCCGTGATCAGTCAGCCCAACCCAGAGCCACCCCTCAGCAAATTGCTGTACAGCAAATAACAGGGGAGTAATGGCTACAAGGAAACGGCGATCCCCCCAGAACATATGTCCTAGATAGAAGCCGGCAGCTCCTAGTAGAGCCGCTGAGGTAAAACTAACTTCTGCAGAAAAGCACATCTTACCCTTTTAATCACACAAACCCCACATTTTCAAAAAGAAAGAAATTAACATTTCTTTAAAACAGTTTAGTGATATGAGAGATTTAAAGAGACGCAGTTACTTGCGATAGATCTACTATCTAACTGCATATTAACGGTAAACAAACATCGCCTTGAAGGGGAGAAAACTATGAAAACTTATAAAACTTTGATGATTACTTGTGTCGGCCTAATTGCAAGCGCTTCTTCGTTAGCAGCTTGGGGTTATGGCAACAACCAACAGCATCAAGACTACGAACCAGCAGATGGTTATTACAGCGAACCTTACTACAGAGGTGGTAGTGTTTCTGAAGCTAATTATGATGAAAGAGCCATGGGCCCTTACTACAACAACGACAACAAGTACGATTACAACAAGAATCCTAGCCAAATGAATGCCCCTAAACAAAGTCAAACGCAAACAGGTCGTGAGATTTCGATGAATGAATCGATGAATTCTGGTTCTTACGGCAGTTCAAACTCAGGATCGATGAACAACGACCCAAACTCAAATAATAACAGCCAGGGTCCAAGACCAATCCAAGGTCAGTTCATCAATCGTACAGGCTATATTTCTTTAAACGACACAACGTCTAATGTGGGTGAAAGAGTACGAAGCGCTATTCAAAAAGATACTGCCCTTTCTAGTAATGCTAGAGCCGTTCTCGTTACAGCAGATGGCAATGGACAAGTGACTCTCTCTGGTTCAGTAGCGTCACAAGCTGAAAAATCGAAAGTTGAATCAATCGTTAAATCAGTTGAAGGCGTAAAAAGTGTCAAAAACAACATTACCATTCAAAATCACAGATAATTAAACCAAAAAAAGGAGAATCTGTATGCAAAAAGAACAACTAGAAGGCCAATTTCAACAACTTAGAGCCCAAATCAAACAAAAATGGAACAAGTTATCAGACAACGACCTGAACACTTGCAACGGTAAATACGATGCATTGTGCAACTGTATCCAGAAAGCTTATGGCTGCAAAAAAGAGCAAGCTGAGCAACAAATCCGGGACTTTAAACCAGAACTGGCAACATCTTCTAAAGGCCAAAACCCAGCTCAAGGGCAACAACGTCCAGGCCAATCTCAAGGACAACAACAACGTCCAGGTCAGCCAGGCCAATCCCAACAACAACGGGAAAAAGGCCCTGAGCAAAGAGAAAAAGCTAGACTGTAATCAGTTTTGCTAAAATTCGCCTTCCTTCTTTTTGAGGGAAGGCATTTTTATATAGATTATAAGTAAGGAGAAAATATGACTAAAGAAAACATGAGAGATCTATTTGTAGATGAGCTAAAAAGCATTCTCGATGCAGAAAATCAAAATATAAAGGGGTTCCCAAATCTAATCAAAGCCGCAGACTCTCCTGAGTTAAAAGATGCTTTATCTCTCCACCTCAAAGAAACTGAAGGGCATGTAGAAAGATTGCTTAAGATCTTTTCCCTTCTAAAACTCAAACCACAAACTTCGAAATGTGAACCAATAAAAGATCTAATCGATGAATGTTCAGAAGTCATTGAAGAATTTCCAAAATCTGCACTTCGTGATGCAGCCCTCATTGCCAAAGTGCAAAGAGTTGAGCATTACGAAATTGCAACTTATGGCTCGCTGAGAAGCTTTGCCAATGAACTTGAGCTAAAAGAGGTTGAAGCATTGATCAAAACAACTCTAGACCAAGAAAGTGCCATAGACAAAAAGCTTACAAAAATTGCTGAAGGAGGCCTTCTTACTGCAGGCATTAACAGCGAAGCCACCTCAAAATAATAAGCCAAATTCACCACGAAGGTAATATTCTCGTAATCTTACCTTCGTCTTTTTCTATTCATTACGAAAAATCACTTAATAAAAGTTATTTTTCGTGATGAATCTATACTCTAGGTTAGCGCCGTTCAATGCGGACACGATCCACTACATTCCCTTTTTTGCTCACCGTCACATGTTCAGGTGATATCACAATCTTTTGGTGACCAAATTTGGAGGCAACAATCGAGAGGTTAGAATCGGGCCGGATAGGCAATCAAAGTGCATCATCGAGTAGAAGTCTGCAAGAACGCCCTCCATATTTTCATTCAGCACTTTTGGATAGTCAAAGGTGATGTTCCTGTTTTTTGCTCCTAGCTGTAATGCCGCTGCAATTTTTTTTGCCCTAGGATCATTGCTAAAGATGTAAACATAGAGAGGTCGCCTACCCATCTCTTCGTAAATCCAATGGAGCTGATCGATGTAAAATTGATCGGGTAAAAATTTGTAGGGAAAGATCTGATAAATACTCTCGTCCCCATCTATCCCATACGGCCTACGAATATGCAGTGCGACCGTCACTTTATCACTTGGTAGTTTGAGTAAACTAAGTGGAATATGGGGTTCTAAACAAGGACGAACCCATTCAATGAAGTTCCGATCATTCCAGTCGACATGGATAAAGGGTCTATTATTCCAGTAGGGATGACCATTTAAATACTCACCCATGCAATCTGTCACATAGAGAATTTGATAGATTTTGTCTTCAAGATGATTAAGCTGTGACAAGTCTGTTACTGGCACAACTTTCTGGCGAGGGTCTAGTGGGGTTTCTAACCCATGAACCGCCAATGCATCTGAGTATAAAAAAGGATGAAACGCAAGAGGAATGCCATAACGATAGGAGATCCACTTGGCGTGGAGATAGGTGATCAGGTGATCCCCGAATCTACCGCCAGAAGATTCATAAGTGACTTTGGGCTCTGCATAGAGAGAGGTAAAGGCAAAAAGAGAAAGAAAAAAATAACGACGGATCATTTATTTAGCTGATAAGTGGGGCTATAGGCTCCCGCAAATTCCCTTTTCCACCATTGTCCCGTCTCTTTTTTTTCTTGGAAAGAGGTGAATTTGTAATCGTAAATCAAAGCACGGATATACAGAGGGGGTTTTTCAGGAAAGGGGTTTGTTCTAAGTAGTTTTAAAACGGGTTTTGATCCTTGCAAAAGTTTAATTAAAAAAGATTGGAACCAAGCTTGTCGCCCCACTCCATAGGGGCCAAATGGCAAAAACCATGCTTGCCAGTCTAATCTTGGTTGGAAAGGAGAAATTCTCCTTGGGCGCCATTTTAAGTCATCAGGTTTGAAGTAAAATTCATACTCCTTCCAATTTTCACCATCATCACTCCCCTCCACAATAATCTCGTACCGCTTCGTTGTCATGACGGCAAAAATACCGTGAGGATAGGCCAGGTGATACGATAAGAAGAAGTGGAGGATCGATTGGAAAAAACGTAGAGGAATGAAAGTTTGCAATAAATTGATCACCTGCAGAAATAGATAACCTGCACCTAAGACGGAGATGATGATTTCCCAGAAAAGGGGCGATGGTTCCCCTGCATAGAGGGCCAAACTACTCAAAGGTTCTAAAAACTTATTGTGAACCAAGATAATGCAACTGACAACAGTCATATGGTTTAGAAAGGAAAGATTCCCCGTAAACCAGATGGTGAACTGTAAACCCACTAATTGCGTGAAAACAAACAACCTCACTTCAGGTGGAGAAAAAACAAGCCAAGGGACTATCAACTCTGCGTAAAACATGATCAAGGCGCACACCTTGTGAACCCAAATAGGCAATTTATCAAAATACCAAGCCTGTGTGTTCGGCAAAGGCTGTGTAAGATAGTGGTAGGATAGGGCGGTTAAATTTCGCCAATTTTTGTCGCCGCTTTGTATTTTTGAAATGCCCGCCTGATAATGGAACCTCAGAAGTAAGACGTTCAGTCCAAGCCAACCAAAAATGTTATAAGGGGTCGTTGAAACGACCAGAAAAGCCCCCACTGTCAACTCTAATAAATAGGTCTCCCAACCAAAGGAAAGGAAATCCTGCCCAGCAGATGTGAGAGATAACTGCACAAGATAGAGAAAAAAGAGGATAACAGGGGGATAGAAGCCCGAGGCTAGAAGCGTTCCAAAAACTATTCCAGACCAACTCAAAGCCAAAAGAGCAGGATCACTTGCATTGAACCAAAATAGCGTTGGTATCAGTGAATATCCCTTTTTACCAAAACGGCGTTTGATAAATGGGAGATAGTCCTTAATTGGCAATATCCCTTCACTTCCAAGTAACCCTTTGATTTGCAGGACGAAGGGAATATAAGCAAAAATGTAAATGACCCCTAGCAACCGGACAAAGAGCCCTATTGCAATCGTGTAAGATGAGGGGTCAAGACCAAAGGTATCGATTTGATCACATTTTAATATTTTGTATTTGTATCTACAATGAAGTTGCTATTATCGGCAATAGGAAGATAAGGCCTGACACCACAATCATCGCAAAGTCCGGCTCCGCCAAAAGAATAGGTAATACCGATAGATACGTTGAAGGCTTCATTTTGCGATTCTTCACCTTTTACGAAGGAAGTAGGGTGCATGTAGGCTGCATGCCCTTCAACACTTAAACAGGAAGAAAGAGGGGCGCCTGCACGGAATCCAACTGTAAACTGACCTGGCCGCTGATCTTTGTATTTAATGACTCTTTTGGTTACTGCATTATCTGAACTAAAAAGCAGACCTTTTCCATAGGGAACTCCGCCCCAAATCATCGCGTAGCCACAATTGTCAAAGTTGTGCTGCCAAAAAAGGTTGATCTGATTGATAGCTCGATATTTGACAATAACGCCTGCAGGGCAACGGTGAGCTGTGAAGACAGGGTTTGTGCCCCAAAAACCAAACTCATCACTACAATCCCAAAGAAAACCAGCTTGGTATCTGATTTGGTCCATATTTGCTTGCATACCATAAGCACCGAAGTACTTGTTAATCATCCAATCATAGACAACACCCATGTTGATCCCGGAACAGCAAGTTGTTTTCCAAAAAAGACCGCCGGTCAAAAAAAGTTGTTGTTGGATGGCTCTTGGATTACCAAAAGGGGAAGATTCACGACCGTTCCAGTCATAGGCGCCCCAACTGCCGCCGATTTGTGCTCCAATTCCTTCACAGGATAATCCAGGAATGGGCAGTCCAACATTCAGACCTATATAGGCGCCATCATTATCCATCCAGCTCCCCTCAGGTAAGCTTCGGAAGGTGTCAGCACTTGCTGTCACATCAATCGAAATGGGAAAAGGGATACCCACATCAGCTGAAAGCAAGCTTGCGCCTAAAGCCAGTAGAACAGCAGACGATGTTCTGAAAATACCCATGAGAATGCTCCGTAACAACAGTTTTGCTAAAGAACTTACGCCAGCACCCAAAAAAAAATCAACTCGGGACTTACATATTAGAGAATACGATGAGCTTTAAGGAGGGAAACCGACTCAGTTTCATGAGACAGGTCGACAAGAAAATACTTACACCAGTCGTAAAGAAGGCCAAGCGAAATGCATAGTTTGATGTGACTCTACGTTAGAGTGGCAGAAACTCACGGCATTCGATTCGACACTATAACTTTACTTCGAGTTGGAGAGCGACAACGCCAAATTTCTTCGATTTTTCCCCATATCCTGGAATAGCTTCGTACATCTTGATTGCCTTAGCTAACTCATCATATCTTAATTTTGGAAGACACTTGGACACACCCTCTTTAGCTAGCATCGCAGCAAAGGTGGGGTAGATATTTTTTTGTGTGACACGGCAAACTACATTGTCTTTTCTATTCGACATGTAGAAAAAATCGATTAGACTTCCCTCTCTTAGATTTTTGAAAGCACGGTTGTGGATCCGCCCTTCAACTGTTTTATAGATTCTTGTCCCATCAGCTAGCAAAAGGCCGTCCCGGATTTGCTCAATATACTCTTTCTTTAGGGTGAGCCCAACGGGTTTTACTACTCGCAAACGCTTGGGCGCTGATCCCGATGTTTCGTCAATTAAAGGACGCTTTGTATTGATGTTTACAGGGGTAATTACTGACAATTAGTCATCATCCCGTTTTTGAGAAGCCATTCTCATGTCCCAGAAAGTGAATCTAGCAGAAGGTGCCTCTTTCGATGGGCGGTTGGGGCATGAGCCTGCTACAAAGGTTTTGTCAGAAAAAATGTGGAGGCATGAAACTCTGCCAACATCTCTCCGAAAAGTTATTGCTGCGGGGCCTCCTTGCCTCAGATCCCACAAACGGACAAAACCATCATCTCCACTACTGAGCAATTGGTGCTCCTTAGGTGAAAGAACCGACCAGACCCTGCCACCATGAGCTTTAATATTCCCGATGGGTGTTTGCCGCTCAAGATCGATCGTTTTTACAGCTCCATCAAAAACACCAAAGGAGAATTTCCGCCCCTCTTCGCTATTTTTAACGAGACATGAAATGTAGGGCCTATAGCCCCTTTCTGCATCAAAAATTCTTATATCATTATAGAGAATAGATTCGGTTTTCCACCCCCTATTTTTGTTGAGTAAATGCAAAGCTGTTCCCACAATCGCTAATTTCTGCCCAGCGTTAACAGAAAGCATACCATAGAGCCAGTCGTTCCCGCTTAATGTGACCGTTCTAAGCTTTCCACGCTCAAGATGGATTAAAGAAAAAGAACGCGCCTGGCCAACAAAAATAACCCGAGTGCTCTCAGAAAGAGCATCTGCCGCTAAAAAAGTGACCCGATCTTCATTCCTTGGTTTACAGGAAGGCCGATTGTCTTGCCGTAACGATATCGTCTTTCGACCACTCCCTTTTTGCCAAAGTGTGATGGTGCCATCTCGAGAGCCAGATAACCAAGATTTGTCATTAACTGTGCAAAGAGCAGTTATCCATTTTGTATAATCAAGAACGTCTCCCTCACCCTTAGCGATATCTTTTATAACTTCGACGAGCTCACCCTTGTCAGACCATTCTTTCAGAGCGCCATCTTTTGAACCGCTGATAAAATTTGCGCCTACCGGGGTAAACCCGTGAATATCATCCCAGTGAACACCATTAACAATCTGAATCGGTAAACTCATCAACTCTCCTAAAAACTAACGCTTTAACAACAGTTTTAGTCCAACAACACCAAACTGTCTTGCTTTATCTGCATATCCAGGTATGCCATCATAAATTCTCACCCCTTCTTGGAGACTCCTACAACCAGGTAAGCAGGCCTCAACACCTTCACCTTCTAGCATATCCTTAAAAGAGGGATAATGGGTTCTTTTCACAATTTCACAAATAACCGAATCTGTCTGGTTAAAGAACTTGACGGTAGAACCTTCTTGCATTCTTTTGAACATCCCATTGTCAACTCTACCTTCAACAGTTTTTCTACCTGATTTTATTTGAGCAAGGTAGACTTGCTTAAGTGGCACATCTATGGGCCTAGCATTAGTTGGGGTGCTTCTTGCTTCGTCCGTTCTTCGAACAGGTGGCCTTGCATCGTCGTCTTGTTCCCATTTTCTTTTAATAGACTGACGAGGTGTCTCAAAATATGTGCTTGAGCCCAATCCTGGCATCTCTATCTTTGTTGCTGCTGGCCTAGTAGATACGGGTTGCTCATTTCTTCTAGGTGGTCTTGCATCGTCCTCTTGTTCCCATTTTCTTTTAATAGACTGACGAGGTGTCTCAAAATATGTGCTTGAGCTCAATCCTGGCATCTCTATCTTTGTTGCTGCTGGCCTAGTAGATACGGGTTGCTCATTTCTTCTCGGCATCTCTGTTCCCTTCAACTTCAAGAAAAACTCGGTCACACCTACTTTATAGAAATCCCTAAGCTCATGAACGACCTTAAAACCGGCCTCTTTGAAAGCCTTTAATGTTTCTGGCTCTTTATCACTCACTGTAAAAGAAAGGTCTGGCAAATAGCCTAAAGATACTTCCGTAACTTTCTTGACATATTCTATCAGACTCTTTTCAAATCCTTTTCCCTTATTTTCCTCTTTAAGAATGAACAGGTTTTTTATTTTGAGAGTTTTACCAAAATAGGGGTCTTCAGAGATTACTGTCTTAAAAACGACGACACCAACAGGTTCTTCACCCTTGCAAAGAACTCTCACCTTCCGGTCTGAGCCCAAGTTCCACATTTTGCTTAGCTCATCCTTCTGATCGCCATAATAAGGGGCTAATTTCTCTTTAAAAAGGGAAGCTACAAATTCTTCTCGTTCCGAATAAGTTCTTACATTGAAAATGTCGCATTGGATATTGAGCTGATAATTGAATACTGAAGAATCGGGATGTACAAATAGAGCCATAATTTTTCCTTATTGAAATTGGATTTTCTCTTTTTCCTGGATTCTAATCCAGCAAGAAGAGCTTTTGTAAGTATACGTCAAAAATCACTTGTTAGTTTTGCCTAAGATCATAGAAGAAAATATGGGCCCCTTCGTTAGTTCCAGAAAGATTGTGTGCGTCTGATCCGGCTATCAAGGTATTCTCGTTGATCTTGAGTAGCGCGTGCATCTGTTTTTCTTCGTGACTAATCGTCTTGACACTTCTTCTTAAGCGGATATCCCAGAATTTTGTTGTTTTATCCTCAGAGCTGGTCGCAAATGTATTTTCAGAAATATTTTCTAGAGTCCACACCCTCTTTTGATGCTCATTCCACTCATTGGCAATACTTTTCTGGCTAATATCCAAGACCTTTACTCCACCACCAAATAGTGTCAATCCTAGATGATGAGAATTCGAACCGACATGGGCCATCGAAGAAATGAATGGCCGTTGGTTCCCTTGCCTCCTCCCTTCTGTTAGAAAATCTGCGCCCCGCACCCATCTCTTTCCCTGCTTTTCCCAAGATTGGAGGGTTGCAGCAGTCGCAGTAAGTACTATCTTGCTAGATAGTGGATGGATACAATAGACCCAATCGTTATCGTGAGCTTTTGTGGAAGCAACCGTTTTTCCTGCTATCCAGTACTGTATTCATCAAACAGGGTGGGGAAACCGATAAAAAGAGCTGGATTTTGGGGATTTAACCCGGCTGCAAAGCAGGTGACACGCTTTTGATTGTAAACATTGCTGACATGACCAGATTTTGGAAGTTTGGGAGTAATATTTCTAATAAAATCCCCATCAGTGGACCATAGGGACACTCTTCCGCTTCGATCACCACTAACCCAAAAATCTTCTGAGGCAACTCCCATAGCAGTGATCCACTCCTTCTCTCCAGCAAGGGAGGGCTCTACTTCGTGAACCATCTTAACCATCTTCCCTTCTTTGTTCCACTTACACAAAGAATTATCCTTTGAACCGCTGACGATCGTTCCGTCAGATAATAGCTTCAAGCCGTGAATATCACCCCAGTGAGCATTTGGAATAACTTTTATCCACCTATTACTGCCGCCAGCAATTTGCAGTTTCTCAATGCCCAACTGATCAACTTTTCTTTCGCTTGCCCTCCCTTCTATTGCCTCCTCTTCAAGAGAATACTTGAGCAAATATTCGGTCACCTTGTCGATATATCTCCCGACCCATTTATGTACGATCTGAAACCCTTTCCTTTTAAAAAACGCTAAGGACTCTTCCTTTGTCTCACTTACTGTCACATGAAAGGCTTTATGTCCTAGCCCCAATTTACTGGCTTCTTCGACGGCTTTCTGAAAAAGCGTCGATCCTAAACCCCGCCCAGAATTGTTCTCAGAATCAACAACAAAAAGTGACTTAATTTCAATGCTATCTTTGATTCCAAATTCTGAAAATTCATTACTGAGAATAGTTTTGAAAACAAGCACGCCAACTGGTAGATTTTCTTCGCACAAGAGATAACAAGACCTGTCTTTTGCAGATTCAATTTTACTTAACGCATCTGTTTGTGAACCGTAGAGGGGAACTAATATTCTTTCAAAGATCTTTTGCAGTTCAGCCATTTTTTCACTTTCCCTCTGAACGGGGTGAAACAAACGTTGTACTGCATCAACTGTCATTGAATTTGTAGCAATTGCGGAGGCTATCGTCGTCATTTTTCATCCTTTTCTTGGCTTAAAAATCTTGCCCTAGTCCTACGCTACGACGTTTTGTCGTTTTTTTGCACATTCAATCTTTTACAATTTAAACGATATTTTTATCAATGACTCATCCTTTAAACTCTAATTTAATCTCTTACTTTGACCCAGGCTTCCTCTTCCTGTAAGACACGTGTGGCGGCAGGGGAAATTTTCCGGTAGACCTGATCAAAAGGCAAGCTCAGTCCATTCAATTGAAGCAAGCTTTTGACGGGGATATTAAAAAGCCTATGGTTCTCTTCTAAATAAGGCAAAATAAGCTGCCAATCTTCGGGCAACATTTTTTCAAAGCGGCCGCCATTGAGTTGATCTTTTGTGACCTCATCTTTTGGATCTCTAATATAGACCGCTCCTCCTGACGCTAATGAAAAGAGGTTACTTCCAGGATAAGGCGTGGGAAGTTCAATGACATGCCCCTCCTCATCAAAAGTAATACCGTTAATGATGACAAAGCCCCCCCCTGTCAGAGGGTTTCCTGCCATAAACGATTCTGCAAGGTAATCAAGGCATGTTCCATTGATCACGACCCGTGGCTTACCAACAGCGTTGATGAGGGGGCGGCCTGCAGTTGAACCCCGTATAAAAGCCGTACCCCCTTTTGCGCCGTACATAAAGGTTTGTCCTACACCGCCATAAACAATCAATTTACCACTCTTCATCATCTGGGCGAGTTGATCTTGACCACTTCCATGAACTCTAATCTCAAGACCATCTATTCCAGATCCAAGATAATCGCCAGAAGATCCGTATACATCGATTTCAAGCCCTTGAGTCGATGGCCCAAATCCACTTCCGATGAATCGATGCCCTTTGCAATTGAACAGAATCTGTCTTTTAAAACCTTCTTTGTATTGTTTCACTGCCTCAAGCGCAAGTGAGCCTGGACCCTCAGATGTAAAACAATCGCCATTCAGTACCATCGTACCAAGTCCAATCTTGGATTGTTCGAAAAATTTACATAACGCTTTATTTAATAGTGCCTTAAGCGAACTTCTTCTCATTTTTTGCAACGGATAGTGGCCATCTAACAACTTAGTTAGCACCTCTAGAGCAACGTGTGGAGTTTGTTCTAAAAGTGCTGCAATCAAACTTTCGGCTTTATCATAGTCCCATTCAAAAAAGCGTCCTACAGCCCATAAATAAAGTTCTTCGACAGATATTTCAGGAATATTTTCTATCGGAGATTTTTCTTTTCCTTTCATTGGAGAGTGCAAAAGCTCTGTATGCACTTCATGACCAAATTTGTCTGTACAACTCATTTTCCCATCATGGACTGTAAAAGAAAAAGCCCCCCCATCTTGATGGCTTCCTCCACGTGCATTCCAATAGTAATCAGCCGTAGACCAAAAGCGTGAATCCGCAGCAGCAAGGCTTGTAAGTGTGGCATCGATGGCCTGTTTTTCTGAGCCCGACAAGCCGATCGGCACACTCCCCTTCTGCAGGGCAAAAACCTGCGGCCTTAGCATGCTGGTATCGGTGATACCGATGAGCCTGTGATGTTTAGCAATCGATTGAGCTATTAAAAAGAACCAAGGGCCATCGGGAGAGTTATGCATGTGAGTTACTTGCAATTGCTCATAAATCTCCTGCTTGTCTTGAGGCAACAAGACAAAGTCCCTTTCGGTCGTGGGAGCCAGAGCCTCTATCACATACTCAAGAGGGTATTTATAAACTCGATGCCATAAATCAAAAATGAGGACTGCCACTTCTGTGTCAGTTAGAAAATGGGGACGGATTCCTCTTTGACCTAAGTATTCGCAAAGAGAGAAGTAGTTTGCAAAGTCCCCATTATGTACCAAGGCTTCGTTCATTCCGATAAACGGGTGAGCACCTCCCGGATGCCACACTTTTCCTTTTGTAGGGTAACGATGATGGCCAATCCAAACATGGGCAATAAAATCTTCTAGTTGATAATATCGAATCGCATCATCGCCAAACCCAACCAACTTCAAAACCAATAAATCCTTCCCATGCGATAGGACAAAAGCTTTTTTTTCCCCTGTCGCGGAGTAAAACGACTCGTTCAGCTTCGTAGAATTATTGTAGACATAGTTGTCAGGGTCTTCTGTCCCTTCTTTTGGGCGGACGAAATAAACGACCACTTCGGGCGGGGTCACGGGCAAGTCGATACGGTCTAGATGCGGAAAGGGAAATGCATGCTCAACCTCAAACTGTGAGTAGATAAATCCCTTCTCGACATCGTTTAAGCAGGAAGAATCCAAATAAGCAATCGCTAAGAGGTAACACTCATCCAGCACCTCTTGAGTCACACCAAAAAAATCGGCCGACAGTCCTGCAGCGGCAATGCCACCCCCCTTCCCATTGCCACGGTTTCTCATCTGTTCAAGTGCAGGAAGAAGGTGCTTCCCACAAATTTTTTCGGCGCAAGCTACCCCTATGACACCACATCCCCCTTCTGCCTCAAACATACTTCCTCTTTTGCAGGAAAAAATTGTACTGTTCGGTATCTCTCCTCAATTCGTCTCTTCGTGTTCTTCGTGATGAATCTATAAAGGAATGTGATTGTTCATAAGTGAAAAATTCAAACATACTTTAGTAAATCCTTTCTGCCACGTAGCTCTTGGATTGATTTCAGACCCAATTTTCGCAAAATGTCTTTAAGTTGCATTGCAAAAGATCCATAAAGATTGCTGATTCTTTCAGCTCCCCAGTCGGGATCCACCAATTGCGATAATTCAGGATCGGTTGTTGTTAAACCAAAAGGGCATCCTCGTCCCCTTTCGCAGTTGGCACAGCGAGTACAACCTAAAGCCACTAATTCAACTGTTCCGAGGATACAACCATCTGCACCTAAAGCTATAGCTTTGGCCATATCGTAGGCCGTTCTGATCCCCCCACTTGCCATGATGACAATCTCATCCCGAATCCCCTCCTCTATCAGAGTTTTATGGATTCTTGGAAGGGCAAGCTCAAGGGGCATGGCGATATTCTTTTTGGAAATTTCAGGTGCAGCTCCCGTTCCCCCATAGCTTCCGTCGATCTGCACAATATTGGCGTTTGCATAATAACTGCCTACCACCACCATATCGACATCAACCGGCGTAGAAACCTTCACTGAAATGAGGGCTTCAGGATTCATGATCTGGATCCAATCGATATGCTTCCGATGATCCTCTACTGAATAAACGCTATGAAACGGGAATGGAGAAAATAGGCTGACCCATGGGACCGATTCACGCATAAGGGCAACGGCGGTTGTCGCCTTGTCCCCTAGCAAGTGGCCACCAAGGCCTGGTTTTGCCCCTTGAGCATATTTAAGCTCGATGATACGTGCATATTGAACCGTCTCTTCCCTCACACCAAACATCCCCGTCGCAATTTGGGTGATCACATGCTTTTTATAAGGGACCAAGGTGGCAGGATATCCCCCCTCCCCTGTACAGGTGAAGGTATCCCATTTTTCTGCCGCTTTGGCCCTTGCAAGCATGATATTTTCACTGATTGATCCGTACGACATCCCTGCCCCATAAAAGGGAATCGGAATCTCAATCTTTTGCCCCTTCTCCCGTTTATTCAGAGGAATCGAAAGGCTAGGTTCAAAGGTGTCTGGCAATGGGTTATCAGAGAAAATGAATTGGAGCCGATCAAACCCGCCACCTGATGCCCCAACGCAGTATACAAGGCCGTTATCAGGAGGAAAACCCTTTTCAGCCTGCCACCAGGTGGAATAGATGAGGTCTGATGTCCATCTAGCGTCACCAAGCGCCTCCATTTTCCCAAATTCAAGGGTAGGCCATATATGAAAGCCTCGACGCAAGTTTCCGGTATGTTTGGCGATAATTTCCGCTTCACTCATAGCCAACAATCCCTCGGAAGGCCTCTCTTTCAAGCTCTTTTTGGAACATGGCCCGTCCCATTTCGCCTCGCATCCGTCTCACCTCTCGCATCCCCATCGCCCCCAAAATTTCAATCAACTGGTCATGCCAAGAGCTACAAAGGTTTTTTAACCGTTGCCTTCCCCACTCAATTTTCATGAATAGCGGAAGACGAAAACCGTTTTTAACAAAACGGGCCTGGAGGGCAACTAAAAGGGGGGTATCTAGTGCGACCGCATCAAGGCCGCAGATGATCGCTTTAGCTAGATGCTCGGCAGCGATAATGCCGCCGCTCCCAATCAAGGTCACCTCTTCACTCACCCGATGATTTACAAAAGCTTGGTGCGCATCCCGAATCAGATCGAGAACAAACTTACCACTTTTTGAACGGCCATGAGCATCTGCAACTAAGTGAAAAACTCGTATACCTTTTTCATAGGCTGTCAAAATGTCATCTTCAAAGTCGGTACGTAAAATAAGGATGGAGTCAGAGTGATGCTTTTGTAAATGAGAGAACAACTTGCTATCGAAGCCATCCATCTCCACCATTTTTGGGTGGAGTTTCAATTTTGCAAAAAGATGAACATCTTGGTGAGTTAAAATCGGGACAATGTGATTGCCTTTCAGTCCAAATTTTAAGACAGTTTTGAAGGGGAAGAAAGAAAACGTCTGCAATTGACGAGCTGCTTTGCTCACGATTTTAGAGCATGTGTTTGTTTGCACAGGCAACCTATCAAATAAAATAGGGATGGGGATTGAAACCGTATCAGAAACCTCCTCTGATAATTCTTGCTTTCCATCAAATTGCAACTGTTTTGGTTTAAACCCGATGTCAACCACAGTAGAAATAAACTCTCGACCATGGATCCCGTCTCTAGTAGGACGGACAATTTCAGACATGTCGGTCCACATCCCATCCCAGCCTTCCCCACCAAAAGGGCCTCGATAACCAGCTCCACGGATAGGGACCCGTCCATTTTCGGCCTCTTGAACCACTGTATCGACATGATTGGGTGTAAAGTAATCGTCGCCCAAATGGTTTCGTTTGGGATTATGGGAAACACGGACAAAATCAGGATGTTCTGTCATGCATCGCATGCAACCAACGCAGAGCGATTCCTGTGGGGCAAATCCCCCGATCGGTCCAGAAAAAACCCCATAAACACAAGGTCGGCTTTTCACTACATCAAGCTTTCCTTTGTGGTGGATCAGCTCCTTGATTAGGAGTTTTGCCAAACCTAAACGGTTGACCCTGACCTGAAAACGACTAGGATGCGCCACCATATGAGGCGCCTTTTTGGCCTCAATATGGTAACGGTGATAGGTGCTTTCAAACGGCTTCTTCATCAAGAGCTGTTTTTACACATCACTAGCCCTTGAATCAATAGCAAAAGTTTTAGAGCCATTCTCGCTTGAGCCTCCTCGACAATCTTCTGGGATCTTTTCGAGGATTTCACAGCGAGAATGGCTCTATAAGAGAGGTCGTTATCAACTTGAGAAGAAAAAATGGTGTCACTCACTTCAATTTTTCATAGGCGAGTCAGTAATAATTCCTTTCTAGAAGGCTGTTTGCTTTGGTTACACGGAGAGATGATTAAAAAGGTTCTTTATTCCGATTAAGCTGACAACAGCAATTGGTTGGAGACACTGTCTTAGGTTTATGCGGTTTTGTAGTGATTTCGCTATCAAAGACATTCCCTGATCCAACAGTGAACTCAATCTCTTCAGACTTATTTTTTGGGTTTCTTTTTACCATAATGCTCGTTATATAGGGCCTCCACACAAACCCATGAAGAGGCATGGTTCTTAGAGAAACTGGCGTTAAAACAAGATTCCCAACCATTATTTTTAGTCGGGAATCTTAATATTCATTCGGTTGAGTCTGTCCAATAAAAGATCTCTAGACCAGCTCTCAACCACTTGCTTATCCAGTACAAAAGGGATGATATCTTTAATAGCACTGTCAAGATCGAGCTTATTGATTTTTTCAACCATTAATTCTCGAAACCTCTCAAGAGTCAGGTGATCTTTTTCAGGTAGGCCTCCCTGCTCCTTTAAGTGAATTTCTAGCCGATCGAGTTGGAGGGGAACGTTCCTTCGAACGAACCAGAGCCAATCATACCAATCTCTTCCTTTTACTCGTCCCTTCCATTCTCGAAACAACAAAGCATGCATCTTCCCTGCATAGATATCCCTCTCAATGACTGAGCGAATACCAATGTTGACTGGAAGTTCCAAATAACGAGTTTCATACTCATATGCCGGGGCAGGATGGGTATCGACTTCAACTTTAATCTTCAGCCTCGACTCAGGGTGTAAACCCTTAGTTAAATGAGAAGGAATGCCGATTTTTAACATCTCTCCTAAAGTATTAGCTTTTATAAATGCAGACCTAATGTTCGTCTGCCATTCTTTTGTTTTATTATCAATTTCTACTGTAAAACCATAAGCAGTCAATTCTTCTGCAATTGCCTCGTTATAATGACCTAAAGAAAAATTAGCGTCTGGTTTTAAAAGAGTAAAATCTAAATCTTCAGAAAACCGGTCTAGGTTGTAGAGAATTCTAAGAGAGGTTCCTCCATAAAAAGCTGCATGTTCAAAAAAGCGGGCTCTCCAAAGACCAACCAGGGTGATCTCTTGAATAATTTCCTTAATTGCTCTGTCATAATCATTTCGCGTGACAAGTCGATACCTGCTCAACATCACTTCAATTGCATTATTCATCGTTGCTCCTGAATCACTTCAATCAATAGATCTATAAGTGCACTTCCGTTTGCTTGACGGATCCGGACCAAAAGGGGGATCTCCATCTCGTAAATCTGTGAGGGCTCCATGCGAAGATCTTCAAATAACAACTTCTTCATCTCCTCTAAGGTTTTAATCTTATACTCTCTAAAGTAAAACAAATCCGCTAAAGCCTTCTCTTTTGTCGCTATCAATGCCGATCGATTTGCATCTATCTTTTGCAATGTATATCCAACTTGATAAAGTTTAAGGGGAAGGGTCGAATAGGAAAACCGACCAATGGGAGTATTGAAATTCTTTTTTCTCCCTGTTGTTACCGAAGTCACCTCGACAACATGTTCTGGAATCGTCCCATAAAATGCTAAAGCATATTCCATCGACACATAAGAAGGGCCGTAAACTTTGTTTGCCCAAAGCTCAAGACAGACAATGCCTTCACGCCATTGATCTCCAGCAAGGTACATCCCTTTCTTTACACGGATTAATTCTCCCTTTCTTAACAACTGAGTTACTTTTGCTCGAGGGGATTTATAATCTTTGAGGCAGTCCATGAGAAAAGTGTAATCTAACTCATCTTGCCCAGCCCGTTTTCGTATTTCATAGATATGCATAAATCACCAGTATGTATGATATCCTTATACATATTGGCTAAATTTATTTCAACATTCAGTATGTACAAAAATATTGTACATACTGGTTAAATGGTCTGGGGCAGGAAAGGTTGCGAAGGTATTGATACGGGAGGAAAAGGGAGAAAAGAGACAAGACCGGAACAATTCCGATCCATGAAATATAATTTGGAGCCCTGAAGGGGCGGCATACCTTTCAACATAAACATCCTAGAAGAAATTTTATGTCGGCCCTGTAGGCCTCAGATCTTATTTTGCTTTTTACCCAGGACCTCGCCAATGGGCTTTCACATAGTCCTTCGGACCTGTTTGAGAGCACTGCCGTCCAGCTCTTAAAAGATGTGGGTAATGATAAGGCTTGCTTCCGGGGAAATCCGGAGGGGAATTTTCCCTCCGGATGATACTTTATCTAGTTTTTGACTGTAGCTTTTATAATCGTAACTGTTTTACTTGGCCTTCCAGAATTGCTGCCGAGCGCTTCGATCTTCTTAACAATATCTTGCCCTTTAACTACTTCACCAAAAATGGTGTGCTTGTTATTTAGCCACGGCGTGTTTGCCACTGTAATAAAAAACTGGCTTCCATTTGTGTTTGGACCAGCATTGGCCATCGCTAAAAGATAAGGCCTGTCAAAAGTGACATTTGGACTGAACTCGTCGCTAAACTTTCCACCCCAAAGCGATTTACCACCTGTTCCGTTTCCATTTTCTGCGTCTCCCCCTTGGAGCATGAATCCTGGGATGATCCGGTGGAAAATAGAGTTGTTATAGTACCCTTTTTCAACCAACCCAACAAAATTCTCTACTGTTTTTGGAGCCACATTTGGAAACAATTTCAACTCTATCACCCCTTCAGAGGTGTTGAGCTCTACAACAGGGTCAGCGACAACCCCAACGAGAGTGGAGGCTAAAAGTAATAGCGTGCAAAAGATTTTCATATTTTCACCTTAATGTTTTCAGATACGAAAACAATACAACACCTTTTCACCATCAGCAAGAAATTTGATGTTTTAACAGGTGAAATGATCCTGAACTTTCAGCTAAACTGTCTGTTGTGAAAAGAGTTATTCCCTTCCTATTTATCCTCGCTGCGCCTTCCCTTTTTTCGGTGTCTCCTCCTTTTTCAGGAGATAAACCATGGTTTACAGGACCACTTATCACCCCTTCAGCCAGGCTGGTCGATCCGGGCCATGGGATCGTTGAACCTTACGTTTACTGGTTTGCGACCGATGGCTTTTATCAGCACAACTGGTCGGCAGAAAAAGTGCCCACTTTCTACCAAGTGATTCCTGAATTTGTGGCGAAGATTGGGCTAGTCGACAGGGTAAATTTTACAATTTCAATGCGCAGTTTCTACAACACTGTTCAAGATGTCTCAAATGCCAGTTTTGGCGACATCAACGCCGGGTTTGATTTTGCCCTCCTTACAGCAGATAAAGAAGGGATGCCGGTCAAATTGACCATCCAAGAATATTTCCCAACAGGGCAATTTGAAGATCTCGAAATTGAATCGCTTGGCACAGATGCCGGAGGGTTCGGTTCTTGGGGGACACTCATTGGGTTAACAACTAATAAATTATTCCATTTTTGTGGCGAACACTATCTCAACTTAAGACTCAATACGGCCTACGTCTACTTAACACGCCTCCACGTTCATGGGCTCAATATTTACGGTGGCGATCCGACAACAGATGGAACAGTTTACCCGGGCAAAATCTTCCGTATTTTTGCTGCAGGAGAATTTACTTTGACAGAACACATTGCGCTTGCTTTAGATGTCATGTCTATTTTTGGGTCGAGGAATCGGTTTGTAGGTCATACAATAGCCCCTTTAAACCTTGGCTCTGACATCCAATTGAGTTTAGCCCCTGCTATTGAATATAACTTTGACAAAGACATTGGCGTGATCGTCGGTTCTTGGTTTACTGTTGCCGGGCGTAATAGTTCCCGCTTTTCTAGCCTGATCGGCGCCATTAATATTGTATTCTGATGACACTTCTCCTTAACTGCCAAAATCTAAGTAAATCGTATGGGTCTAGAAAACTTTTTTCAGACCTCTCTTTCAGTATTTTTGCTAAACAACGACTGGGGCTGATCGGTCCTAATGGGGCTGGCAAATCAACATTGCTCCAAATCTTGGCCGGCAAAGAGAAACCCGATGAGGGCATCGTCTCTGCTCGAAAAGGTCTTTTGATTGGATACGTTCCTCAGGTTTCAGTCTTTGAACCTCTTGAACCAAGACAAGTGCTTTTGGATGCTCTTTTAGACCAACCATTAGCCGATTATGAGAAAGAGAACCTTGCCGATACGTGGCTCAGTAAATTGGGATTTCGTGGAGATGAGCCGATTGCTACTCTCCTTTCAGGCGGTTGGAAAAAGCGATTGAGTTTGGCCCAAGAATTGATCCGTTCGCCCGATCTTTTATTGTTAGATGAACCGACAAACCATCTCGACTTGGAAGGGATTTTGTGGCTTGAGAAGTTTTTAAAACGGGAATCAGCCTCTTATATCGTTGTCAGCCATGACCGGTTCTTTTTGGAACACATGGTTAACCGCGTTGTCGAAATCAATCCTGCCTACCCTGAAGGGCTTTTTTCAATCGATGGAAGCTATCATAACTTCCTAGAAAAAAAGGGGGAGTTCTTACAGGGGCAGTTGCAACAAGAGCGGTCTGTCGCTTCTAAAGCTAGACGTGAACTCGATTGGTTGAGAGCCTCACCCCAGGCCAGAACCACGAAAGCTCAATCGAGGATTGATGGAGCCCATGAAGTTCTGGATGAATTGTCTGATTTGCAACAACGAAACCGTGGTAAAAAGGCTAATATCGATTTTGCTGCCACCGAAAGGGAAACGCAAAAGCTATTGTCCGCTAATAACTTAACGAAGAAAATTGGCGGACGCTTGTTGTTCAAAGGACTTAATTTTCTTTTATCTCCTGGTCGTCGGATTGGGTTGATGGGGCCTAATGGTTCGGGTAAATCGACGTTACTGAAAATGTTAGCCGGCGACATTGAACCCGACATGGGGACGATTAAACGGGCTGACAATTTAAAGACGGTCCACTTTGACCAGCATCGTTCAAAACTGCCTGATAGTACAACACTGAGGCAAGCCCTTTGCCCAGCAGGGGAATATGTTGATTTCATGGGGCAAAAAATCCATGTCAATGGGTGGTGCAAACGTTTTTTATTCTCTCCGGACCTTCTTGATTTGCAAATTGGTGCATTGTCTGGGGGTGAGCGTGCCCGTATCTCCATTGCCCACCTGATGTTGCAACCAGCTGACGTCTTGCTTTTAGATGAACCGACAAACGACCTAGACATCACCACTTTAGAGACGCTTGAAGAAAGCCTTTTAGAGTTCCCTGGCGCAGTTGTTTTGATCACCCACGACCGTTGTATGCTAGAGCGGACCTGCAACGAGTTTTTAGCTTTAGGCGATCCAGAGCAAGCCACCATGTTTGCCGAGTATAGCCAGTGGGAAAGAAGCTTTCAGAAGGAAAGAGAACAGGCCAAAGAGAAGGTGCCGTTACAGGCCACTATCCCAAGCCTAAATAAGGGCAAACTTTCCTACATGGAAAAAAGGGAGTATGAGCAGATGGAGGCCACGATCAAGGCAAAAGAGGCAGAGATCGCTAGCTTAAACCAATTGCTACTCGATCCTGTGATTGCCCAAGATGGTATGAAGTTACAGACCATCTGTACACAAGTTAGCATTGCAGAGACACAGTTAGAGCAACTTTTTTTGCGCTGGGACGAACTCGAAAAGAAACAAAATCAATAATGACTCTATGTCTCAATACCGAATACAAAAAGGTTCTTTGAAAGGGGAGATTGTTGTCCCCTCCTCTAAGTCACACACATTAAGAGCCATCCTCTTCGCTGCTTTAGCCGATGGCAAAAGTGTGATTCACAACTATCTTTCCTCCACCGATACGCAGTCGATGATACAGGCTTGCCGTTTGATGGGTGCTACAATCGATGTTTTCGAAAACAGGTTGGAAATCAAAGGAATCAACGGAAGGATCGATCATTTTGAAAATGTGATCGATGCTGGCAATTCGGGCATTGTTTACCGGTTTTTTACAGCGATTGGGGCTTTAAGTCATTATCCTGTGGTATTGACAGGAGACCATTCAATCCGACACTCAAGACCCATTCAACCCCTTCTCGATGCGTTGTCTCAATTGGGAGTGTCGTCTCAATCGATCCGTGGCGATGGGTATGCCCCTATCCTTATCCGAGGTCCTATACAGGCAGGAAGAACAAGAATTTTCGGGGCTGACTCACAGCCTGTCTCTGCCCTCCTGATAGCTGCAGCTTTCACGGAGGGCCCTATCGAAATAGAAGTCGAGAGCGCTGGAGAAAAACCCTGGGTTGCCCTAACCCTCGATTGGTTAACACGACTTGGCATTCCTTTTGAAAATCGGGGTTTCGATTATTTCAGACTTTCAGGGAATGTAAAGGTCAAAGGGTTTGAGTACAGTGTCCCTGGCGATTTTAGCTCTGCTGCTTTCCCCATTGCAGGTGCTTTGATCACTGGGTCGGAGCTGACTATAAAAAACATCGATATGCAAGATGTACAAGGAGACAAAGAGCTCATCACTGTTTTTCAAAAGATGGGAGCCATCATCGAGATAGACGAAAAGAATAAAGTCTTACAAGTTAGGAGGGGTCCTCCCCTTTCAGGGACCATTGTGGACATTAATAATTTCGTTGATGCAATCACCATCTTGTCAGTGGTTGCCTGTTATGCTGAGGGAGAAACCTTGATCCAAAACGGTGCTATAGCCAAGGAAAAAGAGTGCAACCGGATTGGTTGTATCACATCCGAATTGAGAAAGATGGGGGCCGAAATCAATGAAACAGCCGATGGGCTTTTGATCAAGAAATCCTCTCTAAAAGGGGCACACGTCCATTCCCATCACGACCATCGGATGGCGATGTCTCTTGCCATAGCAGGGCTTGGAGCTGAGGGAGAAACCGACATCTCATCTGTTGAGTGTGTTTCAAAAACTTTCCCAAGCTTTGCACAAGACTTCAAGAACATTGGCGCTAACCTGCAGGAGTTGTTGTGAACCTGATTTTAAGCGGGTTACAAAACAGTGGCAAAACGACAGTAGGACAACTTCTTGCCACAAAACTGGAATGGGATTTCATCGACACTGATCGACTGATAGAGAATCAATATGGCCAGAATGCGACCTGTCGTGAGATTTTCATTAAAAAGGGAGAATCCACATTCAGAGCACTTGAAAAAAAGGCGATTGACTCTCTGAAAGAGTTGAAAAACTATGTGATTGCAACGGGGGGCGGATCATTAGTCAATCCAGAGAACAGAAGTATTCTCGAGCAGATAGGAACATTCGTTTATCTTAAAGCCAATCCTGAACTCCTTTGGACAAGGATCGATGCGATACCAGCCCATCTAGATCAAAACGAACCTAAAAAAAGCTTTCTAGAATTAGCTAAAAATCGAATTCCTATCTATGAGTCGATGGCCCACTATACGATAGAGACAGACACATTGACCCCGGAACAGATCGTAGATATGATCTTAAATAAACTAATAGGGGACAATGGGTAGTAATTCTTTCGGGACCATTTTCAAATTTACCACATGGGGAGAATCCCATGGTCCCGCGATGGGCGTTGTGATCGATGGATGTCCGGCAGGATTGACACTAGATAACAACGACATTAACATTGCCCTAGCTTTACGGGCACCTGGGAAAAGCCCCTATACGTCCCCTAGAACAGAAACAGATAAAGCTGAAATTCTCTCAGGTGTTTTTGAAGGGAAAACAACAGGAACACCACTTTCTATCTTGATTCCCAATCAAGACGCCGACTCCAGCAAATATGAGCCGATTAAAGATCTCTTAAGGCCTGGTCACGCCAACTTTACCTACCTTGAAAAGTATGGAATTTTTGATTACCGCGGAGGAGGCCGTTCTTCAGGAAGAGAAACGGTCTGCCGCGTTGCAGCCGGCGCTGTTGCAAAAAAACTCCTGCAAGTTAAAGGAATAGAGATTGCCGCCTACATCAAGCAAATCGGACCCGTTGAGGCAATGATCGAAAAAAACACGGTCGAACAACTCCGGACACTCACCTACGAAAGCCCTGTATTTTGCCCTGACTATTCTGCAAGCAAAACAATGGCCTCCCTCATTCAAAAAGCAAAAGAGGAAGGAGATTCCTGGGGTGGCATTGTCGAATTCACAGCTCTCTCAGTCCCTCCAGGTTTAGGCGACCCAGTCTATGAAAAACTTGGGGCAAAACTAGCAGAAGCGATGATGAGCTTACCTGCTACAAAGGGGTTTGAGATAGGTTCAGGATTTGCTTCTGCAACCATGCAAGGATCGGAACATAATGATCGCTTCATTGTTGAAGATGGAAATATTCGAACAGAGACCAATCATGCTGGAGGTACATTGGGTGGCATTTCGACAGGGATGCCCATTATCGGAAGAGTAGCTTTCAAGCCCCCCTCCAGCATCATGAGGCCACAAGAAACACTCACCACTTCAGGCGAAACAACCCCTTTTCAACTGCCAGATGGATCAAGACACGATCCGTGTGTGGCCATCCGAGCTGTGCCCGTTGTAGAGGCAATGTGCGCTTTAGTTCTTGCCGACGCCCTGTTGATGAACAGGTGTGCAAGAGTATGAACTTAAAGCTCACCTGCACCCTCCCCTCCTCCGTTATCTCCTATGAAATTGAGATCGAGCCTGGTTATCTCAATCATAGTGAAAAACTTGTCGCTGAACTAAAAAAACAGGGGTCTCAAGTAGCTATTATTACAGGAGAGATGATCGCCCCCCTCTATGCAAACAAGTTATTGGATACCCTTAAAGCCGCAGGCCTCAAGGTTCATCTTTTCTCCTTTAAAACGGGGGAAGAGTACAAGACCCGAGAGACCAAAACCCGTTTAGAAGATCAACTTTTGGATAAGGGGTTCGGCCGAGACACCTGCATCATTGCCATGGGAGGGGGGGTTGTCACCGATCTTGTCGGCTACTTGGCTGCAACCTATTGTCGAGGGGTTCCTCTTATCACCTTCCCAACCTCTCTTTTAGCCATGGTCGATGCCTGTGTCGGCGGAAAAACTGGCGTCAATACCCCATACGGAAAAAATCTGATCGGATCGACTTACCAACCTAAAAAAGTGATCATCGATCCCCATGTTCTTTCAACCCTTCCGATTGAAAGGCTAAGAGAAGGGGCTGTAGAGATGATCAAACATGGATTAATTGCAGATGTTGCCTATTTCGAATTCCTCGAAAAGCACACCCAACAGCTTTTAGCCTTAGATTCTAAAACGGTCGAAAAAGGGATTTTCGAAAGCTGCCGCATCAAAAAAGAGATCGTCGAACAAGACGAGAAGGAAAATGGAAAACGACGGCTTTTGAATGCAGGGCATACCGTGGGTCATGCTCTGGAAAGATTAACCCATTACTCCCTTTCCCACGGTGAAGCAGTGGCGATCGGCCTCCTTGTTGAAAGCCACATGGCCATGCAGTTGGGAAAGCTTTCTGAAAAAAATTTAGACCGCATTTTAAACATCTTAAAACGGTATGGACTGCCCCTACAACTTCCCACCTTCTCTTTAGATTCCATTCTAGATGCCATGGTATTGGATAAAAAATCGGTGAAAGGCAAACCCCGTTTTGTCATCCTCAAAGAGATCGGCTCTCCCCTCCACTACAATGGCCAATTCTGCACAGAAGTGGATGAGACAATCGTAAAGAATGCTCTAAATTGGTTCCATAATGTCATTAAAAACTAATACATTATTCAAACAACCAATTGAAATAGATAGTTTTCCTTCGCGTTAGCGTTTCGAGTGCTAATGCGAAATTAAAGTCAGTTTTTAAGCAACAAATTTACATAGCTTTTTGGATTAGATCAACACCGGCTGAAACCAGTTGCTCTGATTCTTGTTTTCTGTGAAATAAGAGAAAAGGGGAAATCAGATGCGTCCTATATGGTCTGGGGCTATCACTTTTGGCCTGCTCAATGTACCTGTCCGCTTATATGCTGCAATTGAAGAGCATGGCCTTGATTTCGACCTTTTACATAAGAAAGACCATGAGCATATCCGCTACGCCAAAATCTGCGAGATAGAGGGCAAAGAGGTCCCCTACGAAGAGATTGTCAAGGGGTACGCCATTGAGAAAGACAACTATGTGATTGTCACCGACGAAGACTTCAAAAAAGCTGAAAGCGCTGAAAGAGAACGGGCTGGAACCATCGAAATCCTCCACTTCGCTGAAACTGAGAAAGCTAGTAAAGTTCACGACATCAGCGCATTGCTAAAAGCAAGTTTAGAAGAGACAAAACACAAATCAAGAAAAAGAGGATGATCCGATGTCCTTAAAAGATTATGAGAAAAAGCGGGATTTGAAAAAAAGCCCCGAACCTGAAGCTAAAAAGAAAAAATCGGCAAAGTCGAAGCTGATTTTTGTCGTTCAAAAACATGAAGCAAGCCATTTACATTACGATTTCCGGCTAGAAATGGGGGGTGTGCTTAAAAGTTGGGCCATTCCCAAAGGTCCTTCACTAGATCCAGAGGTCAAAAGGCTCGCCATTCTCGTTGAAGACCACCCTTATGATTACAAAGACTTTGAAGGGGTCATATCGGAAGGTTACGGAGCAGGCACCGTCATGGTATGGGATACAGGCCATTACGAACTCGTTGATGGTTCAATCCAAGAGGGAAAATTGACCTTCATTCTTGATGGAGAAAAACTGAAAGGGCACTTTTCATTAGTGAAGTTCAAAAACCGAGACAAAGATAACGAATGGCTTTTCTTTAAGAATAGAGATGCTTTTGCTACCCCAAAAGACATTCTGAAAAAAGATAAATCTGTTTTGACCCAACGATCTCTTACAGAGATTGCACACGATGGGTAAAATCAAGCCGATGCTCTCGTACTTGACCGATGGGCCCTTCGACGATAAAGATTGGCTTTTCGAGGTCAAGTGGGATGGGTTCCGGGCCATTGCTGAAGTTAAAAAGAAGAATGTCGAACTCTATTCCCGATCCTTCCAATCGTTTAATCATCGATTTCCATCTATCGTCGAGGCATTACAGAAGTTAGATGTGAATGCCACATTTGACGGAGAAATTGTGGCGATTGATGAAAAAGGGAAATCCTCTTTCCAATTGTTACAAAACTCCCTCAAAAAACCGGAGGGAACTTTATGTTACGCGATATTTGACCTTCTATTTCTCAACGGCAAGGATTTACGGGAGCTTCCCCTTTTAGACCGGAAAAAAATGTTAAAGACACTCCTACCAAAATCAAATAGCTCTATCTTGCTCTACAGCGACCATGTGGTGGGTGAAGGAAAAGCTTTATTCCATACAGCTGAAGAAAAAGGGTGGGAAGGGATCATGGCTAAAAAGAGCGATAGTCCTTATCTATCAACCAGAAGCCGTAATTGGCTCAAAATCAAAACGCACGCTCGTCAAGAAGCGGTTATTTGTGGTTTCACAGCACCCAAAGGGGGAAGAGAAAAATTTGGCGCACTTGTCCTGGGTGTTTTTGAAAAAGGGATATTGCGCTATGTGGGCTCTGTTGGAACTGGATTCGATAGAAAAACTCTTCACGATCTGATGAATCAGTTAGAGCCTCTCATCACAACAAAATGCCCCTTTAAAACAGCTCCAAAAGGGGTCAAAGCGACCTGGGTTAAACCAAAAATATTATGTGAAATCTCTTTTGCTGAGTGGACTTCGGAGGGAAATATGCGTCAGCCCGTTTTTTTAGGAACCAGAGAAGATAAAAAAGCCAAACAGGTGGAACGGGAAAATCCCCTTTTTACTCACACCGATAAAATCTTCTGGCCAAAAGAGGGATATACCAAAGGGGATCTTTTAGCCTATTACGACTCTGTTTCAAAATACATCCTCCCCTATCTAAAAAACCGCCCAGAAAGTCTACTCCGCTACCCAAATGGGATTGAAGAAGAGGGTTTTTTTCAGAAGAATGTCGACAAAGGGATTCCAGACTGGGTTGAGACCATTAAAGTTAAACACGGCGACAAAGAAATCAACTATCTCCTGATACAGGATAAAAAGAGCCTTCTATTTGCTGTAAACTTGGGATGTATCGATTTTAACCCCTTCAATTCGACAATCAAGCACCTTGAAAATCCCGATTATCTCATTTTAGATCTTGATCCAGAGGCCATATCTTTTGACGCCGTGGTTGAAACAGCCAGAATGCTACATGAACTTCTCGATGAGATGGGTATTTCTAGTTACCCGAAAACATCTGGGGCAACAGGGATGCATCTCTACATTCCTCTTGCTGCAAAATATTCTTACGAGCAGGTTAAACAATTTGCCGAGCTTTTAGCCTACAAAGGGCATGAAAGGTTGCCTACAATAACATCGGTCGAGAGATTGCCTAAAAAAAGGCAGAAAAGGGTCTATATCGACTTTTTACAAAACAACTTTGGACAAACATTAGCCGCACCCTACTCGGTCCGTCCTCGACCAGGGGCCCCGGTCTCCACCCCCCTCGATTGGTCAGAAGTGAAAAAGGGGCTGGACCCCCTCGATTTCAACATCAAAAACACCCTTAAACGGATCGAAAAAAAAGGGGATCTATTTTTGCCAGTCCTTGGTAAAGGGATTAACATCGAAAAAATCCTCTCAAAACATTCCAAAAATTAGGCCATAAGGCCTATCCTACGGATATGTCGAAAAGAGTATTGATGATAGCCGGGCCGAACGGATCTGGTAAGACGACCATGGCATTAACTCTTATTCCTGACCTGTCTCTACTTTATGAATTTATTAATGCAGATGAAATTGCAAGAGGACTCGCACCTCTCCATCCTGAAAAAATGGCTCTCAGTGCAAGTAAATTGATGATTAAAAGACTAAAGGAACTGATCGATGCACAAAAAAGTTTCGCTTTTGAAACTACTGCAGCAGGAACCAACTACGTTAGACACTTAAAAAATGCTAAAAAGGAAGGTTTTGAAACCAGTTTGATCTATCTATGGTTATCTTCTCCTGAACAGGTGGTTAAACGGGTCAAACAACGTGTTGCTCAGGGAGGGCATCATATCCCTGAAGACATAATCTCGACTTTGTACAATTTTTGAACTCATCCTTGGAGAGGAGCTTTCTCAAGGCTTCATCCAAAAATTGTACAAAGCCGAGATAATTCGTAGACGCTATTTTGCTGGAATAAAGAACATCTTCCATTATTATCTTCCTCTTGTAGACAATGCACTTACGATCGTTCAACCCCGGGGCTTTGGCGCAGTTGAAATGCGCAATTTCAACTAGATGCTGGTATACTTCATTTTGTGTAAGCTATTTTAAAAATAATATATTCAGTTTGGCTCCAATCGCTAAAGCGTGATGATCCCCCAAGTTTCGCCTCGGATCCTTACCTCTAAAAAAATTAGTCACTTACTATTAATTATTTACAAAATATATTTAATTGTTTATACTTGTTTATATGAAAATTACGTTCCCAAATATTCAACCATTCCTTGATCAATTTCATTCACTTTCGTCAAAAATGGATCCAAAGATCCTAGCTGCCCTTTCAGCTGTGACGGTTCTCATTTTTTCAAGATTAGCTTATCTCAGGTCGACTCCATCCACAAACAGCGAAACAACATTAGTTCGGAAACCTAGCTTAAGTCGTGTTCCTACTCTGCTTCGCAATGGCAGACACAGTTACGTTTTATCCGACATAAGGGCGAGGACCAATACATTCATCACTGAGGTACTCAAAACTCCCCCAGAATTACCTAGTGGGAAAATAAAGGAGACTATCGTTTGGATAAAAGACAGTCTCGATTCTATTTACTTGCAAGTCTACTGTTTTATATTTAAAAACACTATTGCCACAGATAGAGAAAATATTCAAAATTTGATGCTCAAGGTTGGAAACCTCAAAGAAGTGATCCAGATCTGTAAAAAACACTCTGATGTGCTTTTAGATTTTGCTATCTTTCAGTCCCTGTTTTCTGAAAGAGTCCCAAGATCTGAAGAAAGTGAAAAAGAATTGAATAAGCTCACCACTCTATGGGAAAGAAAAGGCTTTGCCATCTCATTAAAAGATAACTTAGATGATTCCTTCAGACCGCTATTAAGAAACTATCGAGACTGCCTCCTATTTTTTGCCCCTTATCTCCATCCATTCCAGGTGGAGAAACAGGCCTTATTGCTGATAAAAACTGTTGAAAAATCTCTATTTAAGAACAACCCCGAACAAGCTGCCCGTTTTTTATCTTCCTTACTTTTGAGTTTATACCCTAAGGGACTACCAAGTACGGATCCGATTATTAAAGCTTTGGAAGACCTCTCAGCAGACGTAGATCTAAGAGACCTGCTTTATAAGAGCACCATCTTCCCTCTCATAGGAAGAACTTTTACGGGCATAGTCTATCCAGAGACAGCCAAGGTTAGAGAAACGGTTTATAGACAAATAGTCAACAATAACTGCTCTGCTAAATCTCTCAATTGGCTTGTAAACGTTGATTTATGCTCTCTTGATAACGACCCGACACTCGGACCCTTACGCCAACTGGTTAAAGAGACAATAGAGCCATTACAAAACCAAGTACTCCATGCTCTTTTTCACCAAAATCCTGATGCTATTGAAGAGTTTTTAAATCAACAGATGTTAGCAACATTTAATCAAAAACCTTCTTTAATAAAGCAGCTTTTACCTTCTCTTTCAAGTTGGAATGGTAAAAAACCCCTTCGAGTTAAGTCCCACATTTTTTATGCTTACTATATCAGGACAAAAGAGCAATTCCTCCTCTCGTTTGCAGCTTCTACACATGAAGGCTCGGCCTTCATCTCAAAGGTGATGGCCATAAATACTGACGATCTAAAAAAAGATTTTACCAACGATTTTGAAACCAATCATGGGTTGGAAGTATATCTTTTAAAAAGAGCTTTACAAGATGTTACAGCGGATGAAATTATCCTTAGAGAAGCATTAGAAGGCCGCATAGCAGTATTAGAAGACCACCGGAACAATTAGCAAATTTTTATTAAAATATTACAGACAAAAAAATGGCATACAAATGAGCGGAGTTGTTCTTTCCCCATCGGTATTTAGCTCTTCAGAACACTTTAGAAACTACATGCAACAGAGCCCGTTGCAAGTAAGTGACCACCACCCTCTACTTATTGAAGATGTTGGTCATTTCAATGTCTTCTCTCCAGAGGCCCCTTTTCGACCCTATAACCTTGCCTGTCATTATTTAAGCCAAATCCTTTGGCTCAGTGGTCTCGGCGCCCAATTTAATCTGATCAAACCAGGTGAAACCTCAATCTCTTTTTTAGGAGAAAGCTTTTACTTTTCTTTCTCTGGTAGAGTTCAAATTCTTGCACGTAAACTTCCCCTTTATATCAACATTTCAGTGTTATTTGAAGATATGATCCGCTCTGGAAGAACAACTTTGGAGCTACAACCCGATCAGGAACTCGTGATTTTGGGGGTCGACGAAGAGGCTTTTAAAGAGGTCAATCGAGGTGAAATCACCCTTTCCGATATTTTTCGTAAACAGATGGATGGTCTAGTCCCTGCATTATTCTCAACTTCCATCTCTCAACACAACCTATTGAGAGGCAGAATCAGATACTTCAGGGACTTATTTACAGGGATAGTCTTGAAAGCAGGGGAAGGATTTACATTCACACTGCGCATTAAAGACAACTCGATGGGTAGTATCACCCAATTTCAACAGTCTGCTCCTCCAATATGGGTCTATTCGGCTTCCACCCAATACACCATTCTATTTTAGAGCCCCCGAATTTATAGCGATCCGGGACAACTATAACCAATATTTTGACGGTCATCTTCCTTGGGGTCCTTTTTTCTTTTCACAACTTGTAGCTACTCTAGGACAATCGCTCCACATTACCGGCAGCATCAGAGGTGCTAGCTATGAGTTGTCGGCTGAAGGAGATGCTATTGTGCTTAAAAGCCAAGCCGCTCTATCTCTCTGCCTAGAGGAAGGTCCTTTAATATTTGATTTTCAACAAATAGGGGATAAAATGTTGAATGAAAATCGAATGACTATCCACCTACCCTCTTTACAACAGATTGTATTCCATCATCTCCCCAATTCAGAACATATTCCAGAGAATAGCTCAGATGGGGATCAGTTACGCCATCAGTTTAATGCTGCCTTAGCCATGGCTGCCCCCATTGGCTTTGAATTTATAATCTACCACTCAGGGTGTATGTGTAACGTCTCTAAGCAGGATGGAAGGGCTAGTCTACATCTTACCTTTCCTATGGGTGGATCGCTTCAACTTATCCCCGCATCTTATAATCGTTTTGCTTTTGCCATCTTCAGTCAGTGCGTTCCAGACCATTTAAAGGGGCTTTTTTTGGGTAATGATTCTCTTGCCGATCATTTTTTCGTAATAAAAGCTTTGTATCATTACCTCGTGAATCGAAGCAGCTATTGTCGTGGTATCGATTATCCTTCCTACTTCTCCACAAGAACACAGGAAGCAATCGAAAATTTTATCAACAACGGCACCCATAAAGACTTTTTTACTAAACTAAAAAGTCAACTTCACGTTGTTTTATTTGAAACCTATCTCGGATTTTTCACCCAAGACTTTGCTGCCTTTCCAGAGCAGCTCCAATCTGTAATCATAACCCTTAGCCAATTGGCTAAGGAAGAGATCGAAGAGGGGCAATTTTTGAGCCATAGTAGAGCCCTTTTATCCGAGCTTGTTGAACCGAAAGGTGCAGCCTTCTTTCAATAGGCAGCTTTTTTTTCATTTCCCCTTCTTAAAGTTATCGAAAAACAGGCAGAGGTATAAACTCTTAGGGATATGGTTAAAGAACGGTATAAGTGTCCCATTTCAGTCCATCTGATTTTGATAGATAATTCAGAAATCCTTCTTCTCAAAAGAATGAATACAGGTTTTAGAGACGGAATGTATGCATTGCCCGCAGGATGTGTAGAAGGCAACGAAAGTATCACAGCAGCCATGATCCGGGAGTCGAAGGAAGAAATTGGCATTATTTTGTCGGAAAAAGATCTTCAGTTTTCATCTGTGATCCATGGCAAAGATGAAGAAGATTGCGGTCGTGATGGCATCGCATTTTTCTTTAATACTTTGGTTTATAAGGAGAAGGTCCGAAATTGCGAACCACACAAATGCGAAGAATTAAAATTTTTTCCCCTTGGCAAACTTCCCGAAAATTTAATCCCCTACGTAAAATGTGGAATTGAAAACCATCTCTCTAAAGAATACTTCAACGAATTTGGCTGGAAACCATGATTGATACATATTTTAAAAGTTTTTTCTGCCAAGTCTTTCTATTTTTAACTCTTGCTGGATCAGGGTATTGCTGCGCCTCCGACAACGAACTCACTCACATCACTGAAAAAAGAACGTGGGCAGATGGTGTTGACTACAACGTTACCCTACTTACACCGAACTATCGACTGATTCCCATGGATTCGGAAAGAGATTATCAAGCACTTCAAACTCTCTGTACAAAAGAGGGGTTTAGCTACCCTTACATCCATTTTCATCAAAAAACTCAGCATTTGCCAATTGAGGAACGGATTCTAGCTTATGCTAAGTTAGGTGACAGTGCTGCATCAGGCGAACTTGATAGAACGTTAATCAATTCGATTTACCCATACAGAAGTGATGAACTTCTTGGCGCGGCTATCTTGATTGCCATTGAGCCTGATAGTTCCCTGTTCGTAACTGCCAATTCCGAAACAGAATGGGAAATTGGCTATTTTGTAGATCGCGACCATTGGGGGCAACACATCGCCACAGAAGCGATTCGGGCAGCGATTCAATATGGAATATCGAACTGGGGCCTCAAAGGTTTATGGGCTTCTGTTGAGCCGAATAGAGAAAGCAGCGAAAGCATTCTCCGAGATCTTGGGCTCAAACTTGCTGAAGAAATCCCCGCCGGCTCAGAGCGGATCCCTTATCTTGATGAAAAGAACCAACCAGCACCTCGTCACATTTATCACACACCAGAAGGCTGGAATCTTCCAGAAATGAAATTCGACTAAATGTGTATTAGATCCACATAAAGATGTGGAATCGGATCATTTTTGACATGAACATCTGTCCCAAATTCTTTAGAGAGAGCCACCATTCTTTCTAAGGACCATTCAAAATCATCTTCTTGAGCTAAATTAACCTGGCAGTTGCTGATCAAAACTGGGATCATATGGAACCCCACTACTCCCCTTTGGCTAATCTCCGCCAAAAAAAGAAATGAGCGATCGTTTCTTAACTGCGGGTCCACATAATAATCATCAACAAAATCGCCGGTGTCATACAGGATCGGGCAGCGATGAAAAACTTCTACTCCCTGAAAGATATGTGCGCTATGTCCATGGAAAAGATCCACTCCACACTCAATGGCAGCATGGGCGAAACGTACAAACTGGGCTGACGGCCTTTCTTTCATATTCGGCCCCCAATGGAAGGTCAGTACAACAATATCTGCCTCTTTCTTCAACCGTTCCAAATCAGTTTGTATAGGTTCAATTCCCTTTATCGGTAAATAATGAGTTCCAGGTTTAGTACTAGAGGCTTTCCAATCGGGCTCATTATCTGTGCATCCTAGAATGGCAATCTTGATCCCTTTTTTAACAATGATGACAGCCTGATTTGCCTCCTCCAAATTTCTACCTGCGCCCACAACTTGGATGCCTGCACTTTTCAACACATTCAGCGTCTCTAGCAATCCTGCTTCTGAATAATCTAAAACATGGTTATTGGCAAGGTTGGCAACTGTCACATTAGCCGCTTTTAAACAAGCGACCCTTTCTGGATCAGCTTTGAAATTAAAGACTTTAGGCACTGCTTTCTGACTTGTTGTCAACGCAGCTTCAAGGTTGATCAAATTAAGATCGGTACTTCTTAATATAGGCAGTAAGTCCCCCCAAATATATTCTGGGGGTAATTCTGTAATAGTATCATTGACCATTCGGCCAATCATTACATCACCCTTGTCGATCTTTAGTCATTCAGCGCTAGGGAAAGGTAAAACCAGTGTCACTGGAGTCTAATCGAGCGCTGACGTTTCTTTGACTCTCACGTTCATCTCTCTTCCTTTTAAGAATACTAGACAAATAGGTTATCAAGATCTCTTCTAGGCGGGTATATTTCCTTGTAATTTGGCTTAGAAGGCGTTCGATTTTTGGAAGAAGCACCTCATTAGCATACTCTGAATTTGCTTTTAGAATTGTTTCTTGAAGAACTTTTACATGTTCTTTAATTAAACTAAAATGATCAGCTTCCTTTAGATATAATTCCGCAAGAGAAAGGAGCAAATCGATCGTCTCAATACAGTGTGGTATTTGCTTCCCCACTAAAAAGGAATGGATGCCAGGAAAGTAGGTCTCAAAAAGAAGAGAAGTAAATTTTCTCTCGTTGATTTTAAGAAGTTTTTTCAAGGCGGGCTCTTGGAAAACAACAAACAGCTCACGGATGTCCCCCCCAGGAAGTCGTTTTCCAGATTGGCTATCAAAAATATTGGCGAAAGCAAATAGTCTATTTAGCCACCACCTCTCCCGATCTTTTTTTATTGAAGCCATTTCTGTTAAAGCTTCGGCAATACAGTAAGCGTCTAGTATCCCAATGTTTCCTGCATTTTTATACTTTTCTCCAAGGTCGGGAAACCGTACAAAAAGTTGTAAAACGAGCCTGCAAGCACTCCCTTGAGTAATGAAAGAGGCATGAACGAGCACTCTAAGAATATCGTCAGCCTGAAGTTTAGTCACGAATCGAACGTATTCATGAAGCGCATCTAAAACTTCTCGAAAAAGATTTTCATCTGGAGTGTTGTGAAGTATCTGCCATAAAATATCAATTCCAACCGTCTTTTCTTGCCCATGCAAAAGCACAAAATTGGCAGCCGCAAACTGAACTCTTTCAGAGTCTGAATTTCGATTGTTTAAAACAGCCTCTACAGCTTTTTTCTTTTTTCCATCTAATTGTTTTGCCATTTGGCTGTGCAAGAAGAGAATGTCTTGTATGAGAGTTGTTGCCAAATGGTTTTGAGGTTTCCTTAACCTCGCAATGGCTCCAGAAAAGTTAAGATGTTCAAGAATATCATCATCATCTGGAGGGTGACCATTGACAGTGAAGTGGTGAAGCATACTGTTTTCGCTCAAAGAACCTGCAATGATCAAAAAGTTTGGTTCAAAATAATCCCCATGGCCGGGATCACCATTGTCCATATCAGGTACATCCATCAAAGATAAATCAAAAGATTCAAGTGTAGGGTGGCTAAACAGCTCATAGGGTGGGTCAAAAGGATCAATCCCATCATGGACTGTTTGATCGCTTTTTTTAAAAATCAATAGTTGTAATGCTTTAAGACGCGAGCACTGCATCAAGCTCTCGGCAAGTCGATTTGCTGCACCTATGCTAAGCTGATGAGTACATCTGATGGATGATACAGGGCTTCTTGGGAGCGCTGCACAGAGTTCAGCGATATCTGTCTCATTTAACACAACTAACCGTTTATCATTTCCTACATCGGAGATTCTGAAAGGGGGCTCTTCGGCCTTTATAGTCTGACAAAACTTGATCTGAAGTTCAATTTCAACTGCTAAATTTGTGGGGAGACTTTGCAAAAATCGAGCTAGCGCATTGAGCAAAACTCTGGGGCCTTCATGCGTATTTAGTACAAGTTCCAAAGTAAGCCTTTTTAAGGGGCGAGAAACGATAAGAGATCTAATGAGTTTAAATTGTTGATCAAACGTGAGTAATTTTCCCGGCCTATAAGTTCCTTCACATAGGTGAAATTGCACCTCTTCCAGACTTTGATGATCAGCAAACGCACGGACCAGGCCTAGTTGACAAGCAGGAGTTAAGTGTCTTCCACTAAGGGAAACAGCCTTTAGCTGTGGGTTTTTATCTAGAAAGTCAACCCAGACTCGGGTCCCTTTATTTTTATCAAAGTGGCACTTTTCTTTTTCTCTAAAGCAGTCATGGACAGTTTGGAAAAGACGATGAATTCCCTCTAACTTTGTTTGTAAAAATTGATCATCGTACCTCCATTGAGCTATGTCAGGGTGGGCAAAAGACCAAGCGACACTCACTGTTGCAATCCGGCCGACAAGACCATATCTTTTTTGTTGTGCTTGAAAACCCAGAGAAATCGGTACGATCGCCTCACTTAGGGCAACATCCCCTCTTAAAACTAGCGACTGAAGTCTTGGTAAACTACAAATGAGTCTACGGAAAAGGTCTGCACTCTCAACCCCAAGAAAAGGTGCTCGAAAAAGAAGAGGGAATGACAAATGGGATAGGCTTGGATGGTCATGAAGCTCAGCAAATAACTGCTCCAGCCCTTCCCTACGGAAGTCAAGCTCTAGAGAAAGAGATTCCAAATTTGGCAGAGCTTTTATGATTCGTCCAATCAAAGCACTCAGTTCAGGGTTGATGATTCTAGGTGGAGCTTCATCTGCTAAGTCAATAATACTCAGTGTGTGACAAGTAAATTTTTGCTCAACGATTGTATGATAGAGTTCTCTTATAGTGTCTATCCGAGGAAAGGGGCGTAAAAAACGGATATGGAAAGTGTTTGCTACAGGAGGAAGGGTTATCCCCGTCAAATCTGTCGAAAGGGAAAGTGTCATGCCTGCCTAACTCTATATAATAAAATTTAAACCATAACACATCTACATAATTAATCTAAATTAGAATCAAGCAGCTAAAGTCTTCTGCAATTCAGAAAAGGCAACAATGTCAATGTCGGCAATTTTAGGGGCGATAACACCGAATCCCGCTTTAACATTGAGACGCTCTGGGATCGAGCACCCGACTCCTCTTTAGGTAAAATTGTGTTGATCAGCGTCGAAAATGACCAAAGGCTTTCTTCCAGCTACCGGCGACCCTCTCTTTGTACACACCGAAGGAGCTATTCAATATGGAATATCGAACTGGGGCCTCAAAGGTTTATGGGCTTCTGTTGAGCCGAATAGAGGCAGTAGCGAAAGCATTCTCCGTGATCTTGCTCAAACTTGTTGAAGAAATCCCCGCCGGCTCAGAGCGGATCCCTTATCTTGATGAAAAGAACCAACCAGCACCTCATCACATTTATCACACACCAGAAGGCTGGAATCTTCCAGAAATAAAATTCGACTAAAAAAGGGCTAGTCCTTCATTCGGGAAATGATTTTTCTTACAGCTTTTGGAATTTCTCATTGAGAGGGTCTAGGGTAAAACTTTGGACGTTATCGATCGGATCAACCTCAAACATAATAAAACCGTTTTTTTCATCCTTGGAATAGAGCGACCCATATAAAAGAAAAATATCCTTATTCCAGTGGCCTAAAGTCATTATAAACACACCATTATTCCCCATCGTTAACATCAATTTACCATCTACGATACGTTGGCATTTCCATAAACTTTGCTAGAATAGTTTCCAGCATATTTTTCCAACGGCAAAGGTGCTTCTGGATTTTTAGGAGGAATGGGTTCTTGGCTCTTACTTTGCTGTTCAACTTTTTTGGATTCCATCAGCAGTTCCCCGCTATAAAAAGTTTCCCGCTTTCCGTGGTTGGCTTGTACGAGTACTCCGAGCATATATTGCTTTCCGTCAATGGAGACCTTTCTTGAAGAGGTCCCAATGCCCCCTTTGAATTGGTGGACAATCATCCCTGTTCCCCCACCAACACTCCCCTCTTCCACTGGTCCAGAACTTGCTTTATTTAAGGCGGCAAAGACATGTTCTTTTTTAACATGGAAACCATTGATGTCATTTAGATAGCCATCGTAGGTCTCTCCTACAACTGGTAAGGCGGCTAAACCTTCTTTTGTATCATATAAATTATTGTCATAGATCCATGCGATCACAGCATCTCGAACAACACCGCCGCTATGTGTATTTGTGATCAGGATAGGACCTTCCAATAGACTCGACTCTTCAACCCATATTGCCCCTGTAAATTCACCATTTCCGTTAAGAGGGGTCCATCCGGCGAAAACTGGTTGATAATTCTTTCCCTTAGGCAAAATGGCTGTAACACCTGTTCTAATAGGCCCTTTCCCCACCTCTAACTTCCCGCTGCCAGAAATTAGCGTTGTTTGGCCTACTTCGACACCTTTTACATCGGTAATAGCATTCAAAGGCCCTGGAGTACCATCAAGAGGAATCCCTTAACTGCGAACCCTGCAAGAAGGTTGGCCCTGAACGTTTTTGCTTGAGTTTCTTGCCCTTCTAGAGTCACGACACTCATGAGCAAACAGGTTGCAAACAGATTTAAAGGGCAGCTAAACACAAAAAACTCCAAAACTAGGGTTAAACTTCTTTTAGCAGATTCACATAAAGATGTGGAATCGGATCATTTTTGACATGAACAGCTGTCCCAAATTCTTTAGAGAGAGCCACCATTCTTTCTAAGGACCATTCAAAATCATCTTCTTGAGCTAAATTAACCTGGCAGTTGCTGATCAAAACTGGGATCATATGGAACCCCACTACTCCCCTTTGGCTAATCTCCGCCAAAAAAAGAAATGAGCGATCGTTTCTTAACTGCGGGTCCACATAATAATCATCAACAAAATCGCCGGTGTCATACAGGATCGGGCAGCGATGAAAAACTTCTACTCCCTGAAAGATATGTGCGCTATGTCCATGGAAAAGATCCACTCCACACTCAATGGCAGCATGGGCGAAACGTACAAACTGGGCTGACGGCCTTTCTTTCATATTCGGTCCCCAATGGATGGTCAGTACAACAATATCTGCCTCTTTCTTCAACCGTTCCAAATCAGTTTGTATAGGTTCAATTCCCTTTATCGGTAAATAATGAGTTCCAGGTTTAGTACTAGAGGCTTTCCAATCGGGCTCATTATCTGTGCATCCTAGAATGGCAATCTTGATCCCTTTTTTAACAATGATGACAGCCTGATTTGCCTCCTCCAAATTTCTACCTGCGCCCACAACTTGGATGCCTGCACTTTTCAACACATTCAGCGTCTCTAGCAATCCTGCTTCTGAATAATCTAAAACATGGTTATTGGCAAGGTTGGCAACTGTCACATTAGCCGCTTTTAAACAAGCGACCCTTTCTGGATCAGCTTTGAAATTAAAGACTTTAGGCACTGCTTTCTGACTTGTTGTCAACGCAGCTTCAAGGTTGATCAAATTAAGATCGGTACTTCTTAATATAGGCAGTAAGTCCCCCCAAATGTATTCTGGGGGTAATTCTGTAATATTATCATTGACCATTCGGCCAATCATTACATCGCCCACCATGCCCATCAGTAGGTGATCTTCTTTTGCTTTCCATCTCATAGCTGACAAGTTTATTGACCTATACCAGCATCTAGTTGAAATTGCGCATTTCAACTAGATGCTGGTATACACCCCTGCTTGGTTATTGTTTTTTATATAACAGGAAAAAAATTGAATAGTAACGGTCTTTTTGAGACAGTGTGAATTTATTATCTAAGAAGAAGCAAAAACGGGCAGCAGCCAAGTGAAAATTAATTTAATTCAGGATGATGGTTATCCTGGCCTCAAAGCCGACAAAAACATACTCCTGAAAGAGCTTGGTTCATTAGGGCATGATGTACAGTTTATTTATGAAAAAAGACACCTCTCACCTAACGATTTACTCTCCTATCTACCGGCTCCCCAAGCTGACATCAATCTCCACATAGAGAAAATTGCCCTCCCCTATCTAAGGAATGCCAAGTTAAATTGGTTTATACCTAACCCTGAGTGTTATACCCAGGAGGTAGAAATCCTCCAAAAGGTTGATTTGATTTTATGTAAATCACAAAGAGCCGTCGAAAAATTTCAACAATTTGGACAAAAAACTTTTTTTTTAGGTTTCACAAGCTTTGATCATTTAAATTTAAATGTTCAAAAAAATTTTCGACAGCTATTCCACTATCAAGGGACTGGAAAGGGGATTAAAGGGACTTTCTGGGTCGAAAGAGCTTGGAACACTGATTATACACTCCCCCCATTGACTATCCTTGGCGGTTTACCCCCTGCTTACAAAAGAGGCTCCCTTACAGTTCTACACGAAATTTTACCAGAGGACAAATTGATCGAGCTTCAAAATAGGTGCGGAATCCATCTTTGCCCCAGTGCAGCTGAAGGGTTTGGCCATATACTAGAAGAAGGGATGTCAACCGGAGCAGTCATTATTACTTGTAACGCACCCCCTATGAACGAAAGGATTATCGACCCTGAATGTCTCCTTCCAGTAAAACACGACGGCATTCATTTAATCTACAACTTTGAAAGGTTATTCTTCTACGATCAAAGAGACTTAGTTAAAATGGTAAAAAAAATGATGACCTGGCCCATGGAAAAGCTAGAGCAGATAGGACAAAAGAATCGACAAACCTACCTGGACAACCAAGCTGCTTTTCGCAACAGATTAAAAGAGCTGCTCAAGATAACAAAAAACAGACTAGGGGAATCAGATTAAAAAGTATGTCTTTAAACCTTACTGCGAAATTTTTCAGAATCTTTTTTCCCGAGAAAAAGCAAGGATTTCTCAGTCGATTGAAGAGTGTTTAGATCTTCAGCATGTTGGAAGCACAGCGGTTCCTAAACTTGGAGGAAAAGGGATCATTGACATTGCTATCGCAGCAAACAAAGACTGGAGGGATTTACTTGCTTTTAGAGATTATCTTCGAAATCACCCGGAAGCCATTGAAGAGTACGCAAGGTTGAAGGAATTAGCTGCAGATGAAGCTAACGAGCAAGGTGAAGAATATAGGCGATTAAAAGCGCCGTTTTTTAAAAAGATTCTGGACCAAGATCAAATATAAATATTTGGGAGTCCTGAAGTGGCTGTGAAATTAAACATCATTTCATCAATTAATACTTTAAACCACGCTTTAGCGTTTGGAAAAGAAGAGACCGCCGTCTCTAATATGAGAAAGTAATAGACTTAGCGCGAAGCCTTTGGAGTTCTTTCCCCCAACTCAATTATTTTAACTGTTCGCGCCTCTTTCTTTGATTCCGTTATTTATGTTATCAAGGTGTGAATAAAGCTAACTAGAGAGATCAGGTCGATGCCTCATAAAAAGAAGAAAAGAAATCCAGATGATCCTAAGCCCCTCAACTTTGATCATGATGAGGAAAAAGGGCCCAGCGACCATTTAAAAGAGCCCTTCATGACACCAGAAGAATTCCGGGGTGACAATGAAGATGATCAGTACTACGATGAAGAAGAGGCATTAAGCCCAGAAGAGGTCAAAGAGCGGAAAGAAGACGACGATTTAATCTCTTAAGAATCAAAGTATCCCATCAATGAGTGATAGAACTTTGCTCTACAACTCACATTTCGTCAAAATCATGAGTTATAGAGGGAGATTCTATAGCTCATGACCTGGAACTGGGAACTGCCAGATTGGCCAAAATTCAACTTTAATGTCGAGACGATAGCGAATCAAGAAAGACAATTCCTTCTTGGGGTCGGAGGCACTTTCGCCTACCTAAAAAGTATAAACGAACAAGAATATAACCAGTTTATCGTTTGTAGGGCAGCAAGAATCGATGAAACTCCTTCTTTTTTTAATCCGTAAAACCAAACTGCTAGAGACTCTTTCAGGAAAAATCAACCCACGTCAGGAAAAAGTTCTGTTAAGGATGTTCGCGGAAGGCATCACTGGCTTTCAAAGGGGATTGAGCGCAGAGAATTACATTGCGATCACGAAGAGCTCAAGAGCTACAGCCACTCGTGACCTGACAGATTTAGTGCAATAAGGGACTTTAACTAAGAGCGGAGAACTTCGTCATACCCGCTACTGGTTAAAATTAGACAAATGAACCTACAGCTAAACATTGCCTTTATTTAATCAGTAGTCAGCCTATTCATTCTCCCTGAGGTGGTTCCCTTTTTTAAACCACAAACCGATTAAATTAGACTTAGATCACCGATTTCATTACTTGTTACAAGCCTCTTAATAATCTCAAGAGGGCTTTCCTTTTTAGGATCTTCAGATCCTAACATTCTATCCTTTTTACCAAAAGACTTTTGTTACTCCACAAAGTGTGGGGGAGTTTGAGGGGGCTTGCCCCCTCATAAAAAAAACCTCTATATATCTCTGCTAATGAGACGTCGAAGGCGGAACAGGGGGCGCGGGGGGACAGCGTCCCCAGACAAGCTTTAACCACATTGCCCTCCGGCTACTAGGCCAAGCCTTATCCACCAAAATACACCTCCGCAGGCGTCCGAAGAGCAAGCCCCTGATGACGCCGGCTTTCGTTATAGTATTTGAAGTAACGAGTAAGGCCTCTCTCAAGCTCCTTCATACTCTCGTAGCCTCTGGGATAGATCTCCTCGTATTTCACGCTCCTCCAGAGCCTTTCGACAAACACGTTGTCTAGAGCTCTCCCTTTCCCATCCATGCTGATTTGTATCCCAGCCTCTTCCAGGCTCCCCACAAACCGATGGCTTGTGAACTGCACGCCCTGGTCCGTGTTGAAAATCATTGGCTTCTTTCTGGCAAGGCTACCCTGTAAGGCCATCACACAAAACTCTGCATCCAAGAGGTTGGAAAGCGACCAGCCAATAACATATACCTGCTGTACCATTCGATGATTGCAAACAAGTAACCAAACCCCTTTTCAAGGGGCACGTAGGTGATATCTGCGGCCCATGCTTGATCGGGTTTGTTAACGATTACATTTCGAAGGAGGTAGGGGTACTTCTTGTGTGTTTTGTTTGCTGCGCTTAGGTTCGGCTTCGGGTAGATGGCCTCTAACCCCATTGTTTGCATCAACGTACGAACCTTCTTCTGCCCAATAGCAAAGCCTCTGTCTTGCATCGCCCACGTCATCGACCGTCTGCCATAGTGAGGGTGCTCAAGATACTCTTCATCAATGGCTCTCATCAGCCTCAAATCCTCTTCTGAAGGACCTTTTGGTTGATAATAGAGCATCGTTCGACTAACGCTAAGCAGAGCACATTGTGACCTCAAAGAGAGCTCGGAATGATTTTTCTCAATAAAACCCATTCTCTCGCTCACCCCAAGGTCCCCAACTTTTTTTTGAGCCACTCGTTCTCCATCTTGAGCCTACCAATCTGTTCAAAGAGAGCGCTTTTTTGCTTTTCCTCGTCGCTTGCGCCAACTTTCCTTTTCGTCTTTTCAAACACTTGAGGGCTGTATTCTAAAAATTGCTTCTTCCACTCAGAAAGCTGTATGGGATGAACTTGGAGCTCCCCAGCCAGCTGAGCGGCTGTCTTTTCTCCTTTTAGGACCTCTAAAACTGCTCGGACCTTAAACTCCGGCGAGTATTTTTTTCGCACCATTTGTCGCCTATTTTTTTGAGAGGTCTAAGCTTAACCTGTGGTACAAATTCCTGGGACCACCTCAGACCTGAAAGGGGCCCTCGAGATGCACCAAAAAGCGGTCAAGATCCAGATCGCCTGCTTGGGTACCGAGAACCACACCGATGTGGCTATAAGTTTCGTGAACATCGGGGATGTCATTAAACTTCAGGGGGATTTAAAAAAAGCCAAAGAATACTATCTAAAAGCCAAGGAGAGCTATCGTCACTGTATAGGTGATGAGTACGATGCATTTTTTGATGAAAAAATCCAGGAGTGTGGGGCCTCTGCTGCGTAAAAATCTCTTCTATTCCCTGCCTCTATTGCCTCTTACCAGGTTTTCTTCCATTTAAATAGCTCGGAAGGCTGTAGGTGATAAAGGGCGCAATTTCCTTCATGAAGGCCCTCAAGAGAACTTTCTACCTCTTCGATATAAAGGGATTGATCTTTAGGGGGTATAACGGCAATCGCTTGTTGTCTAATGGCTGCAATGGCCTTTTTCTTATCTAAACCCTCACGAACAATGTTGTTGATCATTTCTTCGATGTGTCTTCTATAGAGAAGATCGATCCTTTTTGGCTGGCCCAATACTTCTCGTGTTGCAGAATAGCGGATACAAGACTGTTCATAGGCCCAAATAAACACCTCTTTCAGAAGGAGGGTCTCGTTTAATTCATAAACAACTAAAGTTCCTTCTTTATAGAGATCTTCAGGGACATTAACGAAGGAAAGTGGGCTAAAATTATCTCGAAATAGAGGAATATTCAAAGAAAGTCGTGACACTCTTTTGTTGACGTCGATAAAGGGCTGCAGATAGGGCAAATGGACCATCACAAAAAAAGCCTGCTCAAAGGTGTCTTGGATGGCATTTGCTTTTTCAAGTAATTCATCAAAGCACTCTTCAATGAGCTGAGGAAATGCAGGTGGCTGGTAGACCGATTGACCTATCCCTACAGGTATTTTTCGCAAAGCCCCTGACGAAGCAAGATCCTGCAATAGCCCGCGAGAAAGGTATGCATGCAAGGTGAGGATGGTGCGACGGTTGAACCCAATGTGGTCGATCGATTCGATCAAAAACTCGATCGCACTTTTATGGTTAATGATCATCAAAGCTTCAAAGTGGCTTTTCTCATCAGCCTCTTCCCCAAGCTCTAGAAGACGCTCTGTCTCAAGCAGTGAATAGGTATTTCCTTCTAAACGACTCGAGTTCCAAGAAAGGTCTATTAGCAAGCGATTTAAAATTTCTCGGGCATAACTTCCTACAGGGCGTTCCCCGTCTGGCACCTTCCCTATGTCCCTAAGATATTTCCTATCCTCCTCGGAAAGGTAAAACGTTTTATTAGGCTCATACTGCTGCAAAAATTTTCGATTATAACCAACTCGGTGACCCCGTTCTTTGACAGGTCGTCTGATTTTTGCTTGTAAGATTTTTGCCTCTTCTGAAAAAGCGATCGGTTTCATCCGAAGTACTACGTCAGAATTGACCTCAGGCAAACGAGAGAGATGGTACCTCCGGGCGCGTGCCTTACCTAAAGCAATGATTTGTCCACTTTTGATCAAGGACGCAATGCGTCTTTGAGCGGCACGTAAACTTATTTTTCCATCGAGAGCTTCGATGAGATCACCAATAGCAGCTCCACCAGAAAATTGCGCAATCGCATTCAAAAAAGCATCTAACTTTTCTTTTTTGCTGGACTGAACCATTTACCTTCTCCATTTGTCACAATTTCCTAACATTACGGTATGTTAGTCTAATTATATGTCGCAATACTCTAAATTGCGACAAAAAACAAATGAAATCCGGCTTAATTTGTCGCAATTTTCGATTATTGTGACAAAAAAAGGTACATTTTAGTAAAAGGGGCCGTGCCTCGAGATCCTGCGATTCATGATCGCAGGATCTCAAAAAATTGACATTCGTTAAATAAGCCTCTATGTTCACACATTCATATTTTTTAAAATGTGAGGAAGATATGGCGTTACCCCTTTCAGCTGGCTTATCCAAGAGATTCGCACCTTTTCCCTTCAATCAGCAGCAAATGCTTGAGGGAACAAGGATCAAGAACTTTCAAGGTTACGAGATCTTCTTCAAGATGCTCAAGGGGCGTCTGGTCTGCGATCTAGAGAGAGATGGTCAGTTCATCCAAAATGTCACCTTTAAAGTCTTATCTAGTTCAAAGATCGATCCAGGCCTATTGACCTTTGACCACTTTTCAAGAGAGGTCATTTTAGGTCAGTTTGGATTGCTAGGAGGAGGCTGTGGTAGCTCGAGGGAAGTGGAGCCTACCCCGAGCCAAATGGAGCTAACCACCTCCATCCCTGTCACCCAAGTCTATGTGGGGGCCGAAGCCCCTTTTACTGCACAAGCTCAAGCAGTGATCCAGTGTCTGCAAGAGGGGCAGATCAAAGCGGTTGATGCACCCTCAACTGCCACTCATTATTTTCTTTTCATCACCGACTCGTTTCTGAAGTCGCAAGAACTCCTCTTGCCCCTTTTGGAGAAGATGAGCGACCCCTTCTTCAAGCAAAGGCTTTTTCCGGTGATTGTCGACAAGGGGTTATCGATCTTCAGCCCAGGCACTGAAAATCTCTACGTTGATTACTGGAAGGATCAGCCAGCAATTAGGGATAAGATCGGCCCCTTCATCCGCGCTATCCGCGATACCCTAATGCCCCCCATCGAGGAGCTCTTACAAAATCGCTTAGCCAAAGTGACTGAAGCGATCGGAGAACGATCCCATCTATTAGAGAGAAAAAGTTTTTACTTCCTTCCAGAGAGCCAAGTCGATCTACCCGAAAGCCGAAAAGCCTCTCTCACAAAACTTCAAACCCTCTTCCAACAAAAGCAGATCGTCACTTTGACAGGTCCAGAACGGATCGGTAAAACCACCCTAGCCATCGAGTATGCCAAAAGTTCCACCACCTACCGAAAAGGGATTTTTCTTCTCGATGCCACTAACCAACAAACTCTGGATGCTAGTTTTATCACACTAGCTTCTCAGCTAGGGATTGACCCTCAAGCAGTCCAACAACGTCTTTCAAAAATGAAAGACTTCCTCCTCATCTTTGACAATGTCACCAACCCCTCGATCGTTCCTAAAATCTCTTCTGGTCACACCCTGATTCTCAGCTCCAAACTCAAAGGGGAGATCACCCTCCAACCGTTTACGACCCAGGAGGCAGAGCAGCTCTTATCAAGCCAACTCAATCTCTCTGGCCAAGAAGCGCAATTCCTAACCCAAACCCTCGAAAACCATCCTGGAAAGCTAGCCGATGCGATTGCTTACATCAAGCAGACCAAAATGTCAGCTAAAGATTACCTAGCCTACTACTACAAAAACCAAGGACAACTAGAAAATAAGCAGCAGAAAGCAAAAAAAACCAAAGGAGGCTCTTCTGGAGTGGTCTTAGCTTCCTCCGCCCTGGACCCCACTCCTCAAACCATCGAAAAATACTTAAAAATGCCCCACAGCCAGGTCATCCAAGAGTTTATCCAACAAGGTTTACAACTCTTTGTCTCGTATAGCTGGAGCGCTAAGTCAGACGTGGAACAGATCGATAGCAGCTTCCATCAGATGGGCATACAGCTCCTTCGGGATGCCCGAGAGTTACAAACCTTTGCCAGTGTCAAAGAGTTCATGAAGAAGGTGATTCAGAAGGCTGATTACACATTTAGCGTGATCAACACGGCCTATTTAAAATCGTTTAACTGCCTCTTTGAGATCGTCACCACCCTCCAAGATCCCGACTGGAGACAGCGCCTTTTTCCTCTTATTCTATCAGGAACAGACCTGAGCGATGAGACGATCCTGTCCTACCAAACTTATTGGGAACAGGAGGCTGTCAGACTAGAAAACACTGGAGCCACCCCTGAAGAAATCGCCCTCGCTCAAGAGGGCTCCCGCCTCATCGCCCCCTACCTCCGCTTTGTTCGGGACTCTCAACCAACCTCCATCGAAGAGCAACTCTCGACCCAGTTCCACACCTCGATGGCCCTCATGCTGGCCCGCCAAGAGAAGCTCGAAAAGAAGGGGATCTACAAGCAGGAGATCTTCCACCTTCCCCTTGGTCGGAATAAAGACTTCACCGGCCGGGACAAGGAGATGGCCCAACTAGAAAGTACCTTGCAAAAAGGGCTCTATAGCGCGATCACCAACACCGGAACCGGTGGAGTTGGTAAAAGCCAACTGGCCCTCGAATATACCTACCGCCACCAGGCAGATTACAACATGGTCTACTGGATCCGTTCTGAGTCGATCGACCAGATCCGGATTGACCTCCGGGCCCTCGGCCTGCAAATGGGGATCAACGAAGAGCTTCTCAAAGATGAGTTTGTCATCGCCACGATGAAGGGCGTCCTCGAGAAAAAATCCGGCTGGCTCCTGGTCTTTGACAACGCCGAAGACCCCGCCCTTCTCAAACAGGTGATGCCCACACGTGGTGGCCACATGATCGTCACCTCCCGGAACCCCAACTGGGATAAAACGGTCACCGTCGATGTCTTCAGCCCTAAAGAGGCCCTCACTTACCTGACCCGTGTCACCGGCCTTACCGATCCAGAACTTGCCCTTCTTGCCCAAGATCTCGGTTACCTCCCTCTGGCCCTCACCCAAGCTGCCGCCTATATCCGTCGGCAACAGATTGACGTGGCCACCTACCGAGCGACCTTCAAAGAGAAAGGACAACAGCTTCTGACCCAAAGAGAAAAAGGATATCCCGGCACAGTCGCTACCACCTGGCAGATCAGCATGGAGAAGGTGACCGAAGAAGATCCCAACGCTGTTGAGTTGCTGAACCTCTGCAGCTACCTTGCTCCTGATAGGATCCCCGAAAAGGTCCTCTCCACCTGGCTAGACCGTCGTCACAACACCTCCATGGGGCTTGACTTCCACGACGCCCTCCGGATCCTTGAGACCTACGCCCTGATCGACCAAAAAATCGAACAGAAAGAGGGAACCCGCACCAAGTGGATCTCGATCCACCGGCTGATCCATCTGGTGACCCGCGATCAATGTGAACCCCAAGAGGCCAGCAACACCCTCCAACTTGGCGTTGAAGTTGTCAACGACCAGTTCGAGGGAGATGTGGGGACCCAAAAGGAGCGGGAAGCTGCCGAGAGCCTTGTCAACCATGCCAAATCTTTAGTCGAGCATGTAGAGGCAAAAGCCCTCTGGACCGAAGCAGGGGGATCGCTGGCCAACTCTGTGGGGATATTTTTTTACAAATCTGCCCTTCTCAAAGAGGCCCTCGAGATGGTCCAAAAAGCGCTCAAGATCAGGATCGCTTGCTATGGCACCGAGAACCACACCTCTGTGGCTAGATGCTACAACAACATCGGCAATGTGCTCCAAGGTCAAGGGGACCTGAAGGGGGCCCTCGAGATGCACCAAAAAGCGCTCAACATCAGGATCGCCTGCTTGGGTACCGAGAACCACACCGATGTGGCTGCAAGCTACAACAACATCGGCGGTGTGCTTGGAGCTCAAGGGGACCTGAAGGGGGCCCTCGAGATCTACCAAAAAGCGGTCAAGATCCAGATCGCTTGCTTGGGCACCGAGAACCACACCGATGTGGCTGCAAGCTACAACAACATCGGCCTTGTGCTCCAAGCTCAAGGGGAGCTGAAGGGGGCCCTCGAGATGTATCAAAAAGCCCTCAAGATCAGAATCTCCTGCTTGGGCACAGAGAACCACACCGATGTGGCTCAAAGCTACAACAACATCGGCAATGTGCTCTATTCTCAAGGTGACCTGAAGGGGGCCCTCGAGATGGTCCAAAAAGCGTTCAAGATCAAGATCGCCTGTTTGGGCACCGAGAATCACACCGATGTGGCTGGAAGCTATGTGGGCATCGGCAATGTGCTCAAAACTCAAGGAGACCTAAAGGGGGCCCTCGAGATCTACCAAAAAGCGGTCAAGATCCAGATCGACTGCTTGGGCACCGAGAACCACACTGATGTGGCCGGAAGCTACATGGGCATCGGCAATGTGCTCGAAGACCAAGGGGACCTGAAGGGAGCCCTCGAGATGCACCAAAAAGCGCTCGGGATCAGAATCGCCTGCTTTGGCACCGAGAACCACACAGATGTGGCTGCAAGCTACAACAACATCGGCAATGTGCTCCGAGCTCAAGGTGACCTGAAGGGAGCCCTCGAGATGCACCAAAAAGCGCTCGGGATCAGAATCGCCTGCTTTGGCACCGAGAACCACACAGATGTGGCTGCAAGCTACATGGGCATCGGCGCTGTGCTCCAAGGTCAAGGAGACCTAAAGGGGGCCCTCGAGATCTACCAAAAAGCGGTCAAGATCAAGATCGCCTGCTTGGGCACCGAGAACCACACCGATGTGGCCGGAAGCTACATGGGCATCGGCAATGTGCTCCAAGATCAAGGGGACCTGAAGGGGGCCCTCGAGATGCACCAAAAAGCGCTCGGGATCAGAATCGCCTGCTTGGGCACCGAGAACCACACAGATGTGGCTGCAAGCTACAACAACATCGGCATTGTGCTCTATTCTCAAGGAGACCTAAAGGGGGCCCTCGAGATCTACCAAAAAGCGCTCGGGATCAGAATCGCCTGCTTGGGCACCGAGAACCACACCGATGTGGCTGCAAGCTACAACAACATCGGCGCTGTACTACAAGGCCAAGGGGACCTGAAGGGTGCTCTCCAGATGTACCAAAAAGCGCTCGGGATCAGAATCGCCTGCTTGGGTACCGAGAACCACACCGATGTGGCTACAAGTTTCATGAACATCGGCCTTGTGCTCAAAGATCAAGGTGATCTGAAGGGGGCCCTCCAGATGGTCCAAAAAGCGGTCAAGATCCAGATCGACTGCTTGGGCACCGATAATCACACCGATGTGGCTGCAAGCTACATGGGCATCGGCAATGTGCTCTATTCTCAAGGTGACCTGAAGGGGGCCCTCGAGATGCACCAAAAATCGCTCAAGATCAAGATAGCCTGCTTAGGCACCGAAAACCACATCGAAGTGGCTAAAAGCTACAGCAGCATCGGAGACGTCATAAAACTTAAAGGAGATTTAAAAAATGCTAAAGAATACTACCTAAAAGCCAAAGAGATCTGCCGTAGATGCGAAGGCAACAGATATGATGCATTTTTTGATCAAAAAATCCAGGATTGTGAGACCGGTGCAACATAAGGAGCTGAACTTCCTCTCGATTGTTCTTTTGATAGACGAGGTCAATAAAAACTCCTTTTTAGAGGAGTATCTCGTTTGTTAAGATGGATGTATGATTAAAAAGTATTTAGATCCTAAAAACGACCTAGCGTTTAAGAAAATATTTGGCGAAGAGAAGCATAAGAATATCCCCATCTCTTTTTTAAATGCCGTTTTTAACCTGGAAGGGGTCGATCGGATCGAAGATTTGGAGTTTTTGAACACGGTCCAGCCTCCGGAAGTGGAAGCCAGAAAAGAGAGCATTGTCGACGTGCTGGTCCGAGACAAAAGAGGGGTCAAATACATTGTTGAGATGCAAGTGGCCAAAATAGAGGGTTTTGAAAAGAGGGCCCAGTACTATGCAGCTAAAACCTACTGCTCCCATTTCAATGTAGGCGGCCCCTATGGTGAACTGAAAAAAGTGATCTTTTTGGCCATCACCTCGTATGAGGTTTTTCCCGATAAGCCTGATCAGTATAAATCTGATCATGTGATTTTAGATCGAGAAAGCCATCAACACGACCTCAAAGATTTTTACTTTACCTTTGTCGAGCTGCCAAAATTCACCAAAAAAGAACACGAGCTGACCACCCTAGAAGACAAATGGTACTACTTTTTAAAGCATGCCGAGGAGAGCGGAGAGGATGGTGCCACCCCTCAAAGAGAACCAAGAGATCCGGCAAGCCTACCATGTCCTTGATAAAAACCATTGGACAGAGAACCAACTCCTGGCCTACGAGAGAGTCGCCATGGCTGCGGCCGACGCCAAAGGGGCCCTCCTAGCTGCCAAAAATGAAGGGCTACAAGAAGGAAAAGCTAAAGGAAGAAAAGAGGGGCTGGAAGAGGGGAAAAAAAAAGCCAAAGAAGCAATGGCTCTAAACCTTTTGAAATGTAGAGTGCCAGAAGAAACTGTTTCCTTAGCCTCTGGTTTTACGGTTGCTGAACTTCATTTACTGCTAAAGAAGAATACCTGATGCAATTGGCATTCGGTCAATAAGCCTCTTATGTTCCATGCTCAGATTCTTTTTTAGCTGAAGTGAGAAAATTTATGGCAACAAACGCTCTATTCAGTATAGGTGCAAAACCTCTTCCAATTGCTGAAACTACTTCTCTCTTCGATCAGAGCATGAGTTTCAAAAGATAGGGGTCATGAAGGTCACTACAAACAGATTTTGCCCGCTGTTGAAATCGATAGTGGTCCTTGGATGTTGTTCTCGAAATCCAAATTTTGTTGACCCAATTTTCCTAAAAAGGTACAAATTCCTAAGTTGTGTATTGGGCTGTTTTGCTCAAAACACAGGACTCAAACATTCAATTCAAAAGGTAGCAAAACTATGCAAGTAAACAACCTCCCACCATTCTTTAAGCCAAGTAATCCAGAAGAGCAGAAAGCTATGGTAGAAGCTTTGCAATTACATGATCCTTCTACCCTCGATCATCCAGCACTTCAAAGATGCGCTGTAGAGGCCCCGATTGATTCTGACACAAAAGCAAAGCAAGCTTACGACAGAATGTATCATACACACAATAGAAGTTAAAACTAATCAACCTCGTTTGCAGTTAAGATTGCTTCTTGAAGCCATCTTAACTGCAGTGCTTGTACCCAAGTACAAGAGAATATTAGTCTTGTGTCGACAAAAAATAAAATTTCCCCAGAATCACTCACAACCCGGTGTTCAACCTCTCGACACCGATGAAAAGCTGCTCAAGCGTATGAGGAAATGTATTAATGGTATGTAAGGAGATGGGTCCCTAATACAGCAGGGCCATTAACAAACATGACAGAAGCTAGAATCGATCACTAAGTAAACAAAAATAAAAAATAAACAGATCATCTTATGACAAGACCGCTTAACTTCTCTTCGTTTGTATTAAAAGTTGCCTCGAGGTGCAATCTTAACTGCGATTACTGCTATATGTACCAACACGCAGATCAAACGTGGAGAAATAAACCTAAATGCCTTTCAGAACACCATCAAGAATTGTTTGCCAAGCGACTTAACGAGTATGTGACTGCAAAAAATCTACAACATGTATTGATCATTTATCATGGCGGGGAACCTCTTCTCTTCGGAGCCGAAAATATCATTCGCTTCACAGGACTCATTCGAAATCGAGCTGTCTTCACTCAATTGCAAAATTGATTTTGGAGTTCAAACAAATGGAACGCTCTTAAAAGAGGAACATTTAGGTAGGTTCCATGAAAATGGTATCTCTGTTTCTCTTAGTATTGATGGTCCAAAAGATATGCACGACCAACATCGGGTAGATCTGAAAAACAGACCTACTTTTGATAAGGTTTATGCTGCCTTGCAACTTTTAAAAAAGTACCCAGATGTGTTTACAGGCTGTATAACCGTTATTAACCCCCATTACGAGCCCCGGAAACTCTTTGAATTTTTTGATGAAAACGGGGTTTCCGAGTTTAATATTCTTATTCCAGACGCTAACCACATCTCACCACCTGTTGGTCGAGATAAAAACCCAGATCTTTACAAAAATTGGTTAATCGAGGCTTTTGACTGCTGGTTCGACCACTATTCTCACCTCAAGTGTAAGTACTTCGATTGGCTACTCAAGGCTGTTTTAGGCCACACTAGTGAGACAGACTCTTTTGGATTAGGCGATATCAGCCTTCTTGTTATCGAAACAGACGGCACTTATCACAACCATGACGTTTTGAAAATTACAGAGGAAAATTCCTCTTCTCTTGGTCTAAGTTTAGAAGAACACCCCATACTTGCTGCAGAAACGGCAGAAAAAATCCTTTTTCACCGAACGCTTTTAACCAAAGAAGGACTAAGTCCTCAATGTCAGTCTTGCAAGCATATCAATGTGTGCGGAGGTGGGTTCATAGCTCATCGCTTTAGCCAAGAGGGCTATCTAAATCCCACTGTCTACTGCGAAGAGATGTACACTCTTATTGATCACATCACTTCAAGATTGAAAGGAAAACTGCAGGATGAGAGTAGAAAGCAGGGATTAAAATTAATTCCAGAGTTCAACCTCAATGAAATGGAAGCATTTTTCTACCCTCAAACCTCAAATAAACAGATCCACATCCTTCAAGATCACATAGCCAGGAAAGAACATGTCAAATTTTCCTCTCTCATCCCCTTTGCTCTAAAAAATTTTAAGGACAAGCAAAAGGTTATCATGGCATGTAAAAACCTCTCTTTTGAAGAGATTAAGCCTGCACTCATGCAACCGACAACGAGAGCATGGCTGAGAGCCATGTATAGCTTCAGCATCAATCGCCACGTTTATAACATCGACGAAGTTCAGCTTCCTCAAGATCCTGACTATTTTGATGAAATACTCTCTTTTGTCTCTAAAAAAGAAACTGCTGGATTTACCATCCAATCACAAGATAGGTGGTACCGATTATCGCTTGGAACTAATATCACTATTGAACATCCCCACTCAACTCTTCAAGAGGGGGTGAGAAATCTACAAGAGGCCTTGGAAATCCTGAAAAATTATGATGCAGATCTCTACCAAGAAATGTTGTTGGTAAGCAGGCATATTCAGCTTGTAAAAGACTCGAACGCACATCCAGACAAAGATGTTTCATTTAGCGATGAAACAATCCCAGGTGCACTTTTTATTGGGACTTGGAAATCGGATGGATTGCTTTCCCCCTATGTTGTAGCTGCCTCTCTTATCCACGAACATCTCCATCAAAAATTGTACTTATTGATGAGCCGATTTGAGCTTTTCACTAACAAAGAGACGCTGATCTACTCTCCCTGGCCAAAAACGCTCCGACCTCCTCATGGGGTTTTACACGCTGTGTACGTATTTACCCAAGTTGCCCATTTCTGGAGTGCTATGCAAGCCGAAGAGAAATGTTTGGACATCGCCGAAAGAGAGCTAAATATGCATCTTGAAAAATTGACTCCTTGTCTAAACGATGTGAAAAATTTAATTTCCTTTACAACTACAGGTCAATTATTCTTTGATTGTCTATGGAAAGAATTTCTCTCTCTGCCAAAATCACATGCCCTAGCTGAGATTTAGCGATGCAATTTACCCTTCCTCGTTTAGCTTTGCCGGATAATAAACTTAAAAGAAGAGAACTTCTAGACCACTACTTTCCTTTCGATTTAATCCCATTTGAGGAACTAGTCGCCAATCAGTGGCACGTCACCTCATTCCCCAGAGATTACAAAAAATATTTTGCGGACCCTCGGATGGAGACTGCTTTGGATCATTGGTTTGAAAAAATCTCCTTTGAAGATCTTGGCTCGTATTGCCGTTTTTTTAAAAATGGAATGCTTTCTTTTAATGATTCATGGTCCCTTTACTATTGGGCTCTTGTTATTCGGTGGTTGAGGTCTGAGAATAGGGTTGTAGATAAAATTTGTCTCTTTCATGTCGATGATCATGCAGATCTTGGAAGCCCTCTCTTGGAACTAGATGACAGATCTTACAGATGTATCTTTACACAGAAAGAAATGAAATTTAACGACACACAATCTGTTAAAGAAGCAATCTTGCAAAAATCGGTTGATATTGGCTCGTTTATTTCCCCTCTTCTCCATGAGATCGATGAAGTGGAGATTCTCCACTTAAAGTATTCTTATAAAGGGGAACTGAAGCCTCATAGCCTGGGTTGCAGCCACCACGTCGATACACTCCTAGCAAAAGGCAAGCCAAGACCTGCTCTTGAGTTAGATATACCAGATGGTAAACATAGCTATACCATCGCGTCCAGCCCCGCCCAACTTCTAAATCAGGCTAAATATAGCTCGTTGTTGTTTTTACACATTGATTGTGATGGTTTTAATAACCGTTATAATGGCAACAGCAGCTGGAACCAACATCCCCCATCGATCGATTTGAATCTTGAGCAAACAAAAGATAAAATCAGTACATTGCTAGAGAAAGTTAGCATGCTTCAAGCCAAAATATTTATGAATGTGGCCCTTTCTCCCGACTTTTTTCCCTCCGAGTATTGGAAAGAGGTCACTTCTCACCTTTTTACAACAGCTCAAGAATTCGGGATCATTCAAGATGACGGTTTCAGCGAGTACCTTAAAGCCAGCTTCCCCCATGATCAGTGCAATGAAGAATTCCCTTAAACTCGGTAAATTCGAGACAGATTTTTTCTATTCGGGACAAGTCCGTTTTTTTTCCTGTTCACAAATATTTTCCGAAGATAGCTATTTTCTACTGCAAAACGCCTTTTCTCAAGTTAATTGGAAAGAAAAACAAACCCATTTTTATCGGCAGTATGAATCGGTGATTCAGCCATCTGATGGACACGATCTAGCACGCTTATTTGACCCCCGTTTTTTCATCCCTTTCAAAAATTCTGTTGAAAAATTGCTTGGGGTCCGTTTAAGGAATGCATTTCGTTTGGTAGCGAATAAACTGATCACTTCGCAAGAAATCGATGTTCACAACGACTATTGCGACCCTGAACTTGGCTATGAAAATTTTCGTTTTATCTTTCAATTTGCCAAAGAAGGGGAACTCGTTTCGGGGGGAGAAATTTATTTTTTATCCTCTACAAATAAATCTGACGTCATTAAGCAATATCCATATCATTCAAATAGCGGTATTTGTTTTGAGATTTCACCCCATTCCCATCACTTTGTAAGCCCTGTTGCAGGGGAACGGAACAGTCTGATTATGTATCTCTGGAAATCAGATAGCAAATACGATGGATCGGGAGTAGAGATTCCAGCAGATGAGTGATTTCCTTCATACCTTTTCTGAATTTGTTGAGAAACTCCACCCCTTCTTCCCTTTGTCAGCCCGTGTGGATATTCTCCTATTCCTCTTAGGGCTCAAATTGTGTGTGCGGACAAAGCTGAAACCTTTTCAAAATGAACTTAAGCCAATTGAAGAGTGGTGTAAACAGTTTAAACTCCACTTTGAAAAAAGCACCGATGGCTTTATTTATATCGCAAAAGATCAAGAGCTTCTTCACCTAGTCAATAGTGTAGATCATTCCCATCACCCTCACGAAGAAGAACTTGGGCGACTGCTTGGTTACCCAACTTGCTGTTATCGCAAAATTGCAGAAGTTGGAGAAATGCAAATTGATTCATTCGAGAATTGGCTCATCAGCCAACCATTTACAGGCACCTTTAAGCTCATTAATCCTTACGCTTACCGAGAAGGAAAAGCCTTTATCAGCCACGTCCCTTGTTCTCCATCTTGTTCTCCCTCGCTAGAGATAGCCAAGAAGGTTGTTTCTATTTTAATCCCTCTCCAGCACGAGACCATTCTAAGGCCCTGGTTGGATGAGTTAAATCTACTGAACCTTGTCGAGGCCACCTGAATAAAAGCGTGCTGTGTCTTGAAATAATCGGTACAACTCCCGTTATTTAAAAAGTTTTCTAAACCGAGAGATTTTTGAGCGGAGCAAAAGGAAAAGCCTAGGAATACTGGAGGGTAGTTTTATGGGGTCAGAATAAGCCAAAGGCCCTTTGTAAACACAGTTGACCGGAAAAATTAGGAAAAACTTCTTACGCGCAATTAGAGAACACTTCCAGATCAAATGAGTTGGGACAAAAAAGTTTTAGCAGGGACGATGATCGGTTTATCTGCCGAAAAGCAATCTTTCTGAACATAGTCCATGTCAATGACAACCTGAAAAGCAAAAGGGGCTTTGGTAGCTGTTTGAAAATAATAAAGAGAGTCTGAAATAGATTTGTTATTAGAGGCTTTCGCTTCGACTAAAAACCAAGGCTTACCATCTTTAGTGACTAAAAAATCAACCTCTCTTTTTTCCTTATCCCTAAGGAAATGAAGGGCGTAATCACCAAGGCCCCGATCGGTCCAAAAATGGACAGCCTTTAGAATTTGAGAAGCAATGAAATTTTCTGCTCGCGCCCCTGGATCATTTAAAAAAGACCAGTCCCATAGATAAATTTTGGGCGCCTTAATTAAGGATCTTCCGATGTTGGTAGACCAAGGTTGAATGGTGAAACAATAATAAAAGGCTTTAAGAGTCTCAATCCACCTACGCACAGTATCTACGCTGACATTGATCTTGTTGGCATAGGAAGTATAACTTGTCAACTCACCTGCTTGCTCCTTGATTAACTCAGCAAGCATTCTGATTTGCCCAAGCTCTTGGATACGGGTTAAGTCTCTCATTGAGGTGGTTCCCTTTTTTAAACCACAAACTGATTAAATTAGACTTAGATCACCGGTTTCATTACTTGTTACAAGCCTCTTAACAATCTAAAGAGGGCTTTCCTTTTTAGGATCTTCAGATCCTAATATTCTATTCCTTTTACCAAAAGACTTTTATTGCTCCACAAAGTGGGGGGGAGTTTGATGGGGTTTGCCCCCTCATAAAAAAACCTCTATATATCTCTCCTAATGAGACGTCGAAGGCGGAACAGGGGGCGCAGGGGGACAGCGTCCCCCGACAAGCTTTAACCACATTGCCCTCCAGCTACTAGGCCAAGCCTTATCCACAAAAATACACCTCCGCAGGCGTCCGAAGGGCAAGCCCCTGATGACGCCGGATTTCGTTATAGTATTTGAAGTAACGAGTAAGGCCTCTTTCAAGCTCTTTCATACTCTCGTACCCTCTGGGATAGATCTCCTCGTATTTCACGCTCCTCCAGAGCCTTTCGACAAACACGTTGTCTAGAGCTCTCCCTTCCCCATCCATGCTGATTTGTATCCCAGCCTCTTCCAGGCTCCCCACAAACCGATGGCTTGTGAACTGCACGCCCTGGTCCGTGTTGAAAATCATTGGCTTCTTTCTGGCAAGGCTACCCTGTAAGGCCATCACACAAAACTCTGCATCCAAGAGGTTGGAAAGCGACCAGCCAATAACATATACCTGCTGTACCATTCGATGATTGCAAACAAGTAACCAAACCCCTTTTCAAGGGGCACGTAGGTGATATCTGCGGCCCATGCTTGATCGGGTTTGTTAACGATTACATTTCGAAGGAGGTAGGGGTACTTCTTGTGTGTTTTGTTTGCTGCGCTTAGGTTCGGCTTCGGGTAGATGGCCTCTAACCCCATTGTTTGCATCAACGTACGAACCTTCTTCTGCCCAATAGCAAAGCCTCTGTCTTGCATCGCCCACGTCATCGACCGTCTGCCATAGTGAGGGTGCTCAAGATACTCTTCATCAATGGCTCTCATCAGCCTCAAATCCTCTTCTGAAGGACCTTTTGGTTGATAATAGAGCATCGTTCGACTAACGCTAAGCAGAGCACATTGTGACCTCAAAGAGAGCTCGGAATGATTTTTCTCTATAAAACCCATTCTCTCGCTCACCCCAAGGTCCCCAACTTTTTTTTGAGCCACTCGTTCTCCATCTTGAGCCTACCAATCTGTTCAAAGAGAGCGCTTTTTTGCTTTTCCTCGTAGCTTGCGCCAACTTTCCTTTTCGTCTTTTCAAACACTTGAGGGCTGTATTCTAAAAATTGCTTCTTCCACTCAGAAAGCTGTATGGGATGAACTTGGAGCTCCCCAGCCAGCTGAGCGGCTGTCTTTTCTCCTTTTAGGACCTCTAAAACTGCTCGGACCTTAAACTCCGGCGAGTATTTTTTTCGCACCATTTGTCGCCTATTTTTTTGAGAGGTCTAAGCTTAACCTGTGGTACAAATTCCTGGGACCACCTCATTCAGCGCTATGCCGTGTTCGTCGTGCCATATCAAACTCCTAGTAGATATAGATTGTGATCGGTTTAGGAGTTTAGACTTTACTTATTTTTACCTGTTTTCGTGTCCAGTTTTTGCCGACCACTTCACCCTTCCCCAAAGCGCTGAGAATCGTCATTAACGCTATATTTGTATATGATTCAATGAATCATATTCACAACAAATCTAAAGCCCATGAATTATTGAGATAATTGGAAATTTCAGGGTGTGTAAACCGATTCGATAACGAATGCTGCGAGAAAGATGGCATCTATTTGATCTACAATTTTGAAATTTTGTTTTTTTATGATCAAACAGACTGCTTACTTAGGAATCTGCGGAGCAATTCAGATGTTGATAACCTTGCTTTCTTCTTATCATCTACCTTGTTCAAAAGATCTAAAAGTTGCGCTTCCAGCGCACTGTATTCAGAGAGATGGACCGTTTTTTGTTTTTGTAGATCAAACGTTTTAATCATTTCAATGATCAGGATCATCTCTTTAGCTGTCGGAAATTTAGAGTTTTCTATATGAATTGAGTCTATCTTTCCTTTGACATCTTCCAGTTCCTTTAAGACATTTTCGTCAATGTATTGCAGTGCAGCTCTTAAAAGTTCTCGTTTAGAAATAACCGGAGCGATCTTGGCTGTCATCCTTGCCTTTACTTCCTTAGGCACGATGGCAGAGTCTTGTGCATCATAGATAATAACACGGGACTGCTCATCATATTCTGCAAGGTCTCTGATGATCTCTTTATAACGTTGTAGTGCAATCTCTAAAGGGATCTCCTTCCAAGGGAAGTTATCTGGAATCTCATCTACCATGGGTTCATCTTCAAAGTTTTCTAATGGAAGCAACTGGCCCTTAGTAAAATTTAAGCTCAAATAATAGGGATCATTCACCTTAAGAGCTCTTAAGTAAGCCCTATCGGAACTATTTGATACTATTAGCTTATCTACAAGTGTATCAGCGCCTTCAACGCCCAAGTTGTAAGCTATGGATAAATACTTTCTTTCCGCATCGTCTAAAACAAATTGCTTTGTTTGATCACCTAATCTTTTGGTGATAAGATCAATGATTGCAACACCTGCATCCCAGTTTCCACCTTCAGTAAAAAGTCTCCACAATTCTGGCTCTCCTTTCTTTCCAAGCGCCTTAGCATCACGAACTCCAGCTGAAAATGCCTTAGCTACTTGATCGGGCTTGGAGATTCTTTTAAGTTTTAATGCAGCACTTGTTGAGACATTGGGGAAGAAAGAACGGATGTCCTCCATATCTTCAGGATGGATTCTTTGATAGCGTATCAAAATAGACTCAAGTAGTTCTTTCTTACTAAACTCCCCTATACCCTTCTGAAGAACTTTCAAAACAATTTCCCTTTCAGGAAATTTCAATAGGGATTTTGCCTTTTGAATCAACTCTGCCTTGGATATTGTTTCTTCACTTGTAAACACCGAGTTCAAAAATAGATCAATCCTTTGCGAAAATATTTTAGCCCGCTCTTGAGATTGTACAGGGAAAAAGAACCGGTAGACCAAATGTCTAATTTCATCAACAAAATCAACCTTCAGCTTACTGACAAGGATATTTGCATTCTGAATTGATTCAATAACTGGCGGTGGTGACTGGGTGTATTTTTGGAAAAGTTGGTTAACTTTAACAATTTCCATCCCTTCCGAGTTTGCGAGAATCGTATGTTTTGCCTTATCCCCCATTTTTTCAGAATAATAACTCCATGCCAATGCGACTTGCAAAGCGCCCTCTGTAGGTTTGGTGGTCATAAGGTGATCCTCTTACACCTCATTAAAAACAAAAGAGATAAAAGAACGATAAAGCCCTCAAACACAACCCTAAAACCTTAACATTCAACCTACTAACATTTCTTTGATTTATTCCATTAAAATACGATATAACTATGTCGTTAAACCTTAGAGAGATTCATGAAGTTTCTAAGCTGGGAAGAGATGATACAGAAATATATCATCAAGCATTCAGATCAAATTAGAAGGGTGACACAGCCTTTACGTGACCATTTTGGGATTGGTTATTTCACTTATCATCGGATCGACAACCAAGGTAAGTACACGGTCTTATTAGACCGACCAGATTGGGCCGAACATTATGTAGGTGAAAAGTTTTTCTTAGCTGACCCCTATCTGAGGAAACCCGAGGTTTATCAATCGGGTCTTTGCCTCCTCGATACCCATGCAGATCCTGAACGTTATCAAATGTTGATTGATGCAGGGATCAAAATCCTAGATATGGATATGGGCTTGACTCTTATCCAAAAAAATGAAGATGGTGTTGAATTCTTTGGATTTGCCGGAAGAAAATCGCATGCCGCATTTCAGAAACTCTATTTAAATAACCCTCAAATTCTAAGCTCCTTTGCAGCCCATTTCAGAAGGGAATTCGAACCCTTACTCCAAAAAATGGGACAAGAAGCTAACAATTTATACGACTTGAAAGGAGACGACTATCTCTGCGACCAACCCATTACCCCTCTGATTGACTCCTCAACAAGACTGGCATTTTTGTCAGACTTAGGAATGGAGAATGAGATAGAGAAATTGGCTAGACTTTCAGGACGAGAGGGAGAGTGTCTGTCTTTGTTGCTTCAAGACAAAATATCAAAAGAAATCGCCGCAATCCTGGGTCTTTCTCCACGGACTATTGAATTCTATTTCGACAACATCAAAACCAAGCTTGGCTGCTATATTAAGCAAGAGCTGTTATCCTTTGCCAAAACTTTTCAAGGCTTAGGCCTTCTATAACACCGTAGTTATTACGGTATTTTTTCAAATGGATCCGATGAGACACTCTAATTAAAGAGGACAACCAAATGAAAATAAATGTTTCACCAATCGTTTGCACTTTACTTTTTACAACACTTACTCAAGCAGAGGAACCTATGAATACTATCCAGGCTTTAAAAGATTTAGAAAATTTCTATGATGCATTGTCACCTGCCCAAGAAAATAGCAAGGAAGCATTTGCCTGGTTCACAAGTTTGCCAAACCCGCTTTTTAATGCAGTCATCCACCTTTCTCCCTCAATCGATGTCGAAGAAAAGGTCGACCAACTCATTGCAATGGCTCCACCTACAGCCCCTTTATCTTTTTGGATTCACGATGAGAACCATGCAGAAGGGCTTACACCCATTTTACAATCCCGCGACTTTCAACTGATCATTACTTGCCCCTTGATGACATGGCAAGTCAAGCCTGTTGAAGTTCCTTCATTCGATATTCGTCCAGCGAACATGGTTATTTTTATGGATATTATGGCAACAAACTTCCACTGCGATGAGACAACAAAAAAAGGGATTGCTGAAATGACTAATAAAATAGACGCTGAAAATTACCTCATTTATTTAGACTGTGAACCAGTTGGCACTGGCACACTTTTCCCTCAAGGTAAAATCGGTGGCATTTTTAACGTCTCAACCCTTCCTGAACATCAGAAAAAGGGGTGTGGCACTGCGCTCATGTTACATCTGATGAACAGGGCCAACCAACTCAACCTTGATAGCCTTGTACTCCTAAGTTCACCAGTCGCTGAAAATCTTTACAACGAGCTTGCCTTCACAAAAGTTCTAAATATCGAGATCTACGCTAAATAAAATTAAATGAAATTTTCTTGAAAATGGCCTTTCCCAACTGTAAAATAGAGTTTTTTGGGAAAATTAAAATATGAAAAGAATCCTATTTACTCTCATTTGCTCAATAACATGGGGTTTGAATGCCATCGAGGTTGAATCTCAGTTTGAGAATGAGAAAGTGTCCATTTTGAAAGCTAAAATTGCCCCTTGGGAGGAAATTGGATTACATCGTGATGCTATCCCAACTGTAGTGATTGCCCTCAAAGGGGGAACTATCACAAGGCTTGAGGCCAATGGAACGACAACAGACGTCCACTTCCCTACTGGAGTTGCCGTCTATCGTAATATCGATCCTCCAGAAGAGTTACACAGAAGTGTCAACAAATCAGCCGATGAGATCGAACTCATCATGATCCAACTTAAATGAGTCATAAAAACCTGGAATTTTTTGCAGAGCTAAAAAAATTGAATCTGCCCTTGGGGCAGTATGCAGTTATTGGAAGCGGCCCCCTTGGCATTCGTAATCCTTGAGAGATCAATGATATTGATATCGTCGTTACAGCCGGTTTACAAAAGATTTTAGCTGAAAAATATGGGACAGTAGATGATGGTACTGTTAGAAAAATAGTGTTTCCTGAAGTATATATCGAAGCTTTTTGGGAAGGTTCGTTTTATTCTAAACCTAAAGATAAAGAGTGCCTAACCGTTTCAGAGATCATTTTTCAGGTCGAAATCATCGATGGATTGCCTTTTGAACCTCTGGAAAGTGTAATCCATTTCAAGCGTAAGATGAACCGAGAAAAGGATCAAAAAGACCTTTTGCAGATAGAAAGCTGGAAGAAACAGCAAGAAATAAGCTGAATCGCGTTTTAGAGCTTCACGAAAAATCCTTTAGCTTGCAGCGATCTTTCCTCCTTTGCTCTATGATATCCTTCCCTATGTTCTGAGAAAAAAATGACTAAATAGTTTTCTTTATTACCTTAAGGTTGATGACCTTATAAAAAATGTGATATAAAATACTGACCTTAACTCAAAACCACCAGATTATTTAAATTTTTTATGGCTAATCCCACTCATTTTTACTCTTTGCCTCAACAGTTTTCTCAACAACCTGCCGATACTCTCCTTAGAACAGAATCTGAACTTAGAAGTAGAGCTGCTCAAGCAGTTGATCCAACTTTAAAAGCTCACCATCTTAATAAATACACTGAACTTTTTAATAGTTTGCCTAGTAAGAACATCTATAATCTTGTTACGAATAATCAGCATGATTACTGTTTTTGGGTCCTTGCACTTTCCTCTCTAACACAAGAAAAAATAACCTCTCTTATTCATGAGCTAAACACGAACTTCCTTTTTCTTTTTGGGTGGACGTCTGAAGAAAGAAAAAATAGAATATCTCATTATATTGGGCATTTGTTAAATAATAAAGGCGGCTTATTCGATGGCCTCGACCAGCATGCCGAATTTCTAGGACGTTTTAGCTCCGATACTGTTCATATAAATGATGATTCATTTGATGTTGCATATTCGTTAAAATTACTTGAACAACACTTGTCTAGAATGTATAGCGATGAAATGTTCGTAGCTTACATTAAAATTTTTCAGAATTTAGATAACGTTACAAAAATGACCGTTACCACTCCAGCTATCTCGACGTTGATTAATGATTTCCTTAAAGATCATCACCTCAGTAAAGCGTTCAAGATTGAAGATTTAATCACGACTCAACATATTCATTCTCCCTTCGCTAAAGGGCTGAGAATTGTTGTTCGCGCTCTATTTGCATACGGTTCAACAAATAACCTTCTCCATGGCTCTAAAGCCTTTGAATTATTGAGGCAATTGGAAATTTCAGGATGGGTAAATAAATACCTGACCCCTGAAGAATGTTCGAACTTTAAACTTTTTCTTGCGAAAAAAAGTTTAGACTCGCTCTTTTTACCTCTAGACATAAGACATCTAAAAGCATAAGAAATTGCTAAGCTCAAATGAAACATTTAGTTTGCAGCGATCTTTTCTCCTTTGCTCTATGATAATAGGCGATGATTCGAGAATTCCTGGAAAAAAAAGGGCCGCTCCTAGATGTGAGAAGCCCGCAAGAATATAAACAAGGGTATATCCCAGGCGCCATTTCCCTTCCCCTGTTCTCAGACGAAGAAAGAGCCGCTGTTGGCACTCTATACAAACAAACTTCGGCTGAAAGCGCCTATCTTAAAGGGCTAGATATTGTCGGGCCAAAACTCTCCCAATTTGCAGCTAAAGCATTGGAATACAAAGGACAAAAGGTCCGGATTTACTGCTGGCGGGGCGGAAGCCGCAGCCAGTCGATGGCCTGGCTATTCAACCTCATGGGAGTGAAAACAGAGACACTAAAAGGGGGGTACAAAACCTTTAGACGGGCAGCTACCCATCCCTCCCCGCTCCTGAAAGATAAAAAATTCCTCATTCTTGGCGGGTGGACTGGAAGTGGTAAAACTGAATTTCTCCGCTCACAAACTACGCTTCCCTATCTTGATTTAGAAGAGATGGCTAGCCACAGAGGCAGTGCCTTTGGAGCCTTAGAAGGGATATCTCAACCAACACAGGAGCACTTTGAAAATCTAATTTTCAGCGCTCTTCTTGCTCTTCCAAGTAACTGCACAGTTTTGATTGAAAATGAGAGCCGTTTGATTGGAAAGCTTGTCATACCAACCTCTCTTTACGAGATTATCCTTTCAAGCCCCCTCCTATTTCTAGATTTGCCGAAAGAAGAAAGGTTAAAATTCCTTCTAAAAACTTATACTATCCCCTCTCTTGAGGCTGTTAAAAAAATCGAGAAAAAGCTGGGTTCAGAGCGGACTCGACTGGTTGAATCCCTCCTGAAATGCCAAGATTATGGTGCAGCAGCTTCCATTCTTTTAGATTACTACGACAGAAGTTATCTAAATTCTTTAAAAAATCCCCCTTTTTTTAAATTTTCAAATCAACAGCTTCTTCAACAACACATAACTTCCATATACAATAATTAGTTTAAATAAATTAATTAATATCATAAAATGTATCCATGTCTGTTAATTTTAACCCTATAATTCAGCGCGGTTTTTTTCGTGATTTTGGTTTGCTAAACCAAGAGGATCGCGGTATCCAACACCAAGTCACCCGCTTATTTCATCCCTTCATAAACTATGCCGCTAGAGTTCAATTAACACTCTATCCCCCTATAAAAACCGAATTGGATAATATAATTGATCAATATGTAAACAGTGGAAATATTGAGGGGAATTTTGATCAAGTTAAAGGGGTTCTCCTCCAAGCTTTCCCTATCGCAAAACAGTGGCAAATCCCCCAATTTTCCAAAATTTTCAGATCTCTTTCTGATGAAAGGTTAAATATCTTATTAAAAGAACTGTTCCTTCAAGAAGGAAATCAATCGATTGCCCCTCTAATCGATCGGCTGACGAAAGTATTATCTTTGCAAAAGATTGAATCGACCATCCGTTCTGAGTTCCCCCTCTTTGGAACGGTAAAGCAAGCCGTTAATGACATTTCAGGCCTTTCAGGTCCCGATTTGGAGCTCAAAAGTAAAGAATCGAGACAATCGTTGATTCGACTTGCTTCGATCTATCTGATCAATGGGATTGATCAAGCAGCCGAAATGCTTCTTTACGTGTTCAATATAAAAGAATCGAGCTCTTACGGACCTTGCGAGCAATCCTTTCGAGCACAATCACGTTACTATGCAATGCGCAATAATTTTGAACTTTTAACAGGTTGGTTCTTGGGGTTGTCTGTCCTCTTAGATAGTAAGTGGAAAGCTATCGTTGTCTTGACCCTTTCCACAAGCGTTGGAACTGCTTTTATTCTCGCCTACCTGAAATGGTTTAAAACCGCACCAGATGAGTTCATGGGATACCGTAACCTGGTAACCGAAGTGATCAAAGGGAATATTCCCCCCGTCTTTGGACGGGAAGTTCAAGTTCAGAAGATCATTGATCAATTGCTTGCCAATAACACAACGCATGTTCATCCCATCATATTAGGCGAAACTGGTGTGGGTAAAACAGTCCTGATCAATGCATTAGCCTGGAGGCTTGCAAAAGGTGTTCCTGGACTACCTTCAAAGCTTTTTTCGATCCCGGCAAGCGATCTGATGGGAGAGTTTGTAGCGGACACAAAACTACAAGAAATCAAAGCTTCTCTTGATGGGCAACCGGCCATCATTTTCTTAGATGAGATTCATACACCATTTATGAAGAAAGGGGCCGATAGTGAAAAATTTAAACCTCTTTTTAACCCTGGCCAAGGAAATTTCAAATACTGCATTGGCGCAACAACGGAAGCCGAATACGAGCTGCACATAAAACCCGATAGCGCCCTAAAACGCCGTTTTAACCCTATTTCCCTTGAGTCTATTTCTGATAATCAAACATTTGGGGTACTTTCAGACATGATCCAAACAGAGGCAGCAGGTCTTATTGTAGACCCTAAAGCCATTCATAAGTTAGCCACTCTGCGTGAAGACGAACGCTTCAAAGGAGTTGCACAACCCTTTACTTCAAAATCGATATTAGCTTTAGCGGTTGCTAAAGCCTATTTTCCTCGATCAAACGATATGTCTTCGAAACGATCTAGGCTTGAAGATCGGAAAAGGGTATTGGAATGTGAGCAAGGTTTAACAACTGGAGCAGAAAGATTCCTCTATACTGAACAGGGAAAGCAAAGAGCCGCAGAAATCCGAAGAATCGCAAATAAAATTGTTGGCCTCGAAGAACAAATGGAACAACAGAAAAAGGAGTTAGAGTCTTTTTCTGCGCTACTTCAAAAAGAGCATCAACGAAGAACAACGGAACAATGGGCAGCCCTTCCTCTTACTAGAGCGATTGGAGAGAAAAACGTGACCGACAGAGATCTCATCTCCTTTATCTTATGTCACCATTATCTAGGAAATGCCCTACAAGCCCTTATCGAGGAAAAAAAGGCGCAGCACCCAGATGCTTACACCATCAATATGAAGTTGATTGATGAGCTGCTAGACGAACATGCAAAAAAAACCACATCGATTGCACCTCCATCTTCAGAACCAGAAAATAAACCCTTCAGTTGGTTACATTTGTTCTCCAGCAATCTCACAAAAAAATAACAGGATGAAGCTTCGCCTAATATTATTTTTTTAGTAGCCGAAGACTATCCTGCCCATCCCATACGCATCAACCTAAGCCTAGAGGTAGATGCTAAGCTAATTAACCACAAATAGATGGAATAAAAAAAGAGTAGAATATCAGAGTCGATTATTCTAGAAGGGGCAATTCAAAATCCTCTCTCTGTGCTCTCTGTGAGCTCTGTGGTAAAAAATAAAAAAAAAGATCACCACAGAGCTCACGGAGAGCACAGAGAGTCATCTTGGGCCTTTCTTCGAAAATTTAAGCCGTTTTTGACTAAATTGATTTCTAAACGTTTCTTTGTAAGTAATTTGCTTTTAACAGATTGTTGAGAAATTGGTATTCCTTAAGTTGATGCGTATGCCTGCCCATCCTGTCATTTTCTTTATTTTTGTTTTACCAACGGAGTTGAAGACCTCCAAGAACGGAATAGTTTGTCGAATTGTTCCACACTTCTCCAGCAAACTGACCATAAAATTGCACAGTTTCTTCAGCAAAATATTGGATTGTTAAAGCACCGTCTGCGCTGTTACGAGGAACCCGTATTCCTTGTGTTGTGAATTCAGGCCCAAAATCATTAAATGCCAATCTCAGATCGTTTTGCGTAGTGGTCAGTTGGTATTCCCAGGCGACATCTAAACTGAATGAGAAGTCTGAAAACCACTCCATCGTTGTCACATGGAGACCCAAACGGGAAGCTGCAGATGCCCTATCCTTTTTAGAAACTAAAAGATTAAAGGAACTTGCACCGTCCTCTACCAAACTGTTCCTGCTTGAGGTAAAACCTTCAATACCGACAAAAGGTTGGATCAGGATGTCGCAAATAGGTAGGTCAACCCCAGCTTCTGCATAAGCACTCCACTCCGTCAATTCAGGACGGCTATCAGCATCAAAAACAACACCCCCGGCGCTTGCTTTTCTAAAGAGATGGTTTTGGGTGTGGCCGAAAGCTAAATTACCCAACGCATAAAAATATTCTGGGCGGTAGAGAGCATAAAAACCTGCAAAACCCCCTGTCATATCACCATGTCCTCCCAGATTGTACTGAAGAGTGTCTTCAACATAAGACCCTGCAAACCCTAAAATCCAATCTTGGTTCATGTGACTTTGAAAACCAAAAGTGAGCTCCCAACCTGACAAGGTAAAACCAAAACCGTTTCCATCATTTCTTAAAGTTTGCCGGTCAAAACTCCCCTCTGCCCATGTGTCAATTCCAGAATAAAGAGGCATTTCATACTGATTGCAAGGCAATGTGGTGACCATATCTCTGATCGGATCGTAGAGTCTTCTTAAAAAGTTTCTGGACAATACTGAGGTCGCAAAAAGGTCGACAGTGTGTTGGTTACCAGAAAGTTCATCTAAAACATCCTGCACCTGTTCTGTAGGAAGGGTCACTAAAGCCCCTAAAAACTTCCGTGCAAGAGCTGACGTTGGAACAAACGAATCTAAAACAGTTGCAACAGCTTTTTCATTTGCAGATCCGGCTACAAGCCCAAAGTTTGTCATAGCCTCTAAAAAGACCGAGTTCCCTCCATAAGTCAAAATTGGACGGACAAGTGCAGGGTTGATCCCAACAAATGAGACCCCATCAAAAGTGCCAATCAGTGTTCCACTATTCAAAATGGGATAGACCTGGTTCAGACCCAAGCCAGCGCCAGTTGGAATGACTTGTACAACTGCCCCTTCTAAAGTGGTCGTTTGCCCAACATTTAACAGTGAACTCCCAACAGATACATCTACCTCAACGAGAAACGAGCTACCAGCTAATAATTCTAAATTTCCAGTAATCGACAGGGTTCCCACACTGTTTCCAGGTTTAATAGCAGCATCATTCACAACTAAAACTGAACCTGCAACCTTTCCCGTTCCACTTAAAATCCCTCCATTCACGTTAGCGTGAGCAGAACCATCTCCGAAGGTGCCATTGACCGCAACACCACCCGAATTGAGCTGTAAGATGCCACTAAAGTTAGGGGAATTTCCTGCTAAATTCAGAAGACCTTTCCCTGTTTTTGTCATTGTTCCTGTCGCCTGAGCTTCGATAGCACCGAAGTAGTTTGAATTTAGATTTTGTTGGATGGTTAGTTGATTGGAAAATAAATCAATCAGTGAAGAATTGGTCTCTGAACTTGCCAAACCAGAAATAGTTTGGGAAGCTGCAGAAAGATTGAAGGTAGCACCCAGTTCATTCGGGTTAAACAGTAAAACTGTCTTTGGGTTTAAAGACCCGGTATTAGTCAGAACAAGGGTACCGGCTAGCAATGTTGTAGGACCTGTATAGTTGTTAGGACCTGCGAGAAAAAAGTCTTCAGGTGTTGGCGTAACCAAGGCAAGACCGCCTGCCCCAGTCAGAGAGCCAAAGAAAGTGCCTGGACCTGTAACGACAAGGTTTGTGGTTGGCGCAACACCTAGGTTGATAACACCTGACCCATCGAGCCCTGCAGTTGTCAGGGTTTGGTCATTCATATTCACTTCACCCCCTACAATCAATCCGGCTAGAGGCCCAGCCCCTGCTCCAATGAAGTTGACCGTCCCATTGACAGACAGTTTTCCTCCTGAAAGATAGCCGGCCAATGTGAGGTTATTAAGGGGACCTACAATAACGGTTGCGCTAGGGTCAATTTTCATCGAGCCTGAGTATGTCGTCGTGCTCGAAAGATTTAGATCGCCTATCGTCAAGCTACTAGTAGCCCCAACGATTACAGAGGAAAAAGGTGTTCCCGAAAGGGACCCTATTTTCACATCAAAACCTGCCCCCACTTGCATGAGAGAGTAGTCATTAAGGGTGACGATGTTTTGGCTTCCAGGTGAGTTCCCTTCAAATATGAGTTGAGATGGGCTTCCGACCATTCCGGTAAACGTATAGTTAATAGGGCCCATGCTATCCGCATTGGCTGGAAAAGTGAGAGTCGCTCCTGGTGATCCTGCCTGTCCGATAAAAAAGTTTTGCAAAATCGGGGAGCTATTCGTTACGCCGGGATCTCCAGCAAACGATAGGGCACTTCCTGGTTGAAGTTGAAAAATATAACTTGTTAGATTGCCTACAGTAAAATCGATCGATCCTAGGGTCAATACGCTGCTAAGTGTGGGACTTAACCCTAGACCACCAAACTCACCGGATGAACCCACCGCGGTGGGAACAATACCACCAGCCCAGTTTGACCCGAGAGCCAAATCTGAAGTCCCACCTGTCCAGGCGACAGGGGCAGCTTGCACTTCATTAACAAAAGTTCCAATACATGCAACGATGAGGATATTTTTTAGCATCTTTTACCTATAGAAAGCATCTTTGATAAGCTTTTTCCCCCCTTAAAGCCAAGGATTTTCTCCATCTCGTCAAAAGATTATTTATTTGAAGATCTTGATATTTAAATAGATGGTAGCTAACTTGAAATTATAAACAGGGAGCTTTTAAAAGTAATGGCTCATGCTCAAAAAAATTAAAAGAACAAGATAGATAGGATAAGAAAGGATAACTTTAGCAGTCCTTATTTCTGGTGTATAGAGAGCACACGGAAAGAGAGGTTAGTCATTATCCTTTCTTATCCTATCTATCTTGTTCTTTTATAAAATGAAATTTAGTTTCACTGCTGCTTAAGCAAGCTTTTCCAATTTTATTTTTTGTAGAGGTTCGATAAGCTCGATAAGCATGAAATACTTTTTACTTTCCCTCTCTTTGTTGATGGTGTGCCCAATGGATGCTTCAGATCTTGCAAAAAAACATTGTGTACCGTGCCGTGGGGGCGTTCCTGCTTTAAAAGGCGACGAGCTGATCGTATTACAATCCAATCTTGGAAATGGCTGGAAAGTCATTGACGAACATCATTTGGAAAAGGAATACACCTTCAAAAACTTTCGAAAAGCGCTTGAGTTCACAAATAAAATCGGAGAGTTGGCCGAAAGCGAGGGGCACCACCCTGACATCTATTTAGCGTGGGGAAAGGTGAAGATCACTCTCTGGACTCACAAAGTAGATGGGCTAACGATGAGCGACTTTATCCTCGCAGCCAAATGTGATTCTCTTTAGGAGGAGAATTGGAGTGTTATGGGAATGCTGACACCAGCGCTATTTGAAGCTTCCACCCTATAAACATCTTTTTCTCCCTTCGTTCGGTTGTGATCTTCAAAAGAGCTGACATTTGAAGGGACTTGTCCAATTAATTTTCCATTTCGGTAGACCAAATATGAGCTTGTAGATGGGTCAGGACTAAGGTTCCACGTCAGGACATGCACAAGATCTTGATGTAGGAGGTATTGTTTTTTAACTAATGCCCCTTTCAGGTTTGACGGAGGTTGTGGAGGAAAAAGGGCGCTCCCAACTGAAATGTTGACCACGGAAACATTTAGATTAGGATTGGGAAAGGGGCCAAAAGCCCAACCAAGATAGGCTTTTTCAGAAGGAGAGATGACGAGAGAAAATGTGACAACGACATCTCTTACTGGTCCAACATAAAGAGCGGCAGGAGCAGACCAAGTATTTGACCCAACAGGCTCTGTAGCTACATAAAGAGTCGGAAATAAAGTACCGACTGCGAAGTTAAAATCTCCCCATGCAAGGGCTTTGTTATCAAACTGATCAATAGCCGCTGCTAGAGCAAGGACAAAGTTAGATGTATCGACAACTTCTGAGAAACTCACCGAAGTTCCATCGTAGGTGGCAGCCATAATAGTCGTTGTAACCCCTTGGGATGCATAGACAATCAAAGCTATTCCGGCATCATTGATGGCAACTTGAGCAGGGTTATTAGAATGAGGGTTTCCGACAATCTCTACAGCTGGCAACCATGAGCCATTTAAAAAAAGGGAGGACCAAACGCCCCCTGTCCCTAATGTCCAAGTAACAATTGCCTGTCCGTTTGGACTAATAGCAGTCGTCACATAGTTAGAGTTTGAGCTGATAAAAGCAGCTTCAGCCGGTTGATTCAGCCCTAAAGGGGGAGCAACCGTTATCTGTTCGGTACTTTTTATGAATTCTGCCCCATAGGTTGATACTGTCGAACCGTCGTAAAAACCCCATGCAATCAAACCGTTTCCAGCCTGATCGAGTAAAACGCTAGCCAAAGGGGCTACGACCAACCCTGTAGCACTATTCAAGAGGAGCGAGGGCATCCAAACTCCATTTGTATAGTAGCTTGCATAAATAGAGGTGGTGTCACCATCTAGATCAGAAAAGGCTAACAACACACTTCCAGTATCATCTATAGCCATCTGAGGATTAAAAAGGGTTACACCCGCTGGTGGACTATAAACAAGCTTCTTGGTTCCCCAACCAGAACCATGATTGAACGAAGAGTAAAGATTGCCCGTCGCTGAATCTACCCATGCCGTAACCGCTTGGCCAACCTCATTGATAGAGGTACCGATATTCACAACAACATCCGTTGTCACAGTTTGAACAGGTCCCCAGGTGGAGCTATTTGCAATATAGATAGCAGAGAGTTGATGACCAGTTATTGGATCTTGCCAAACAAGGACTGTATCTCCTGAGGAATCGATGTCTCCAGTTAAGTCGTTTACATTCACATCTTGAGGAAACGAGAGAGAAACAGGTGATGACCACGTACCAAAACAGGCTGTTACTAAGAAAAAAAAGGGAAAAAGAAATCTGAACATTGGGTAGCCATTTGGTAAAAAAAGCTATCTTGGCATTTTTACTTTTTCTGGTCTACTGATGGGTCAGGGGTTAATCTGAGATAAGGTTTTAATTCTCTATACCCTTTAGGAAAAAGGGGTTTCGGGTCTGTGCCCAAGAAAAGGTTCAGGGCACTGCCCTCCTGCTAATTAACTAAAATGTAGCTTTTATGCTACAAATAGGGCATCGCGACAAATGTCAACATTCAAATACATCATACCAAGAATGGTAAGTCGCCTTTCTCAGATTGGTTAAACAAGCTTGGGAAGACTACTCAAGCTGTTGTAGATGCAAGAATTGCAAGAGTCATGTCTTACGGCAGAGCGGTATCGGTCTACACATAGACGACGATAGATTCTGTACAGCATTCGATGCAGACAATCAACTAACGCGGTCGTTTTTTCAACACCTCCCATCCCAACAACAGGGATGGGGGTAATACCCTGGCTTTCTTTCAACTTTTCATCAATTTTTCGAAAGAAAGACTCTCGCCCCACAAAATTTGGGTTCTGCCTCTGTACACTCCAGTGAGGAGGAAATGTTGTTGAAGAGTTAGCAACTGGACGGGTTGGCTTATTTGCGGTGCGTGTAGAGGGACTGTCTCTGATGTTTGCACAGGCGATGCGACTCTTGAACGGCCATTTCCTCCACCCTGCAATGCCTGGCTGATGGTGATCTCCGTTTTATTCCAACGTATCGCACTGTTTGCAAGCAATTCAATGACATGGTCTATATCTCCCTCCTCGACAGTAGATAAAGGGCCCTTAACTTTTACTTTGAGATTAACATTGATCAGACCAAAAAGAGCCTTATCTGGGTGATGGTAAATAGACAGTGTCAGCGGGGCTTGGACTCACTCTCCTAAAAGAATCGCTTCGCTTGGAATTTCAAACTTTGGAGCAAGCTGGTTAACAAAAGAATATGGACGTACAGAATTGGTCATAGAAAAACCTTAAAATCACGCATCTTGAATGGCTTGTTGTAAATCATAGTGGTCTTCTCCGAGACTTATAGTGAGGATACCAATCCCCTTTTCACGGTATTTAGAAGCATTTGAGATGTCCCCACTTGTTTTGTAGGCCTTAGCCATTGTAAGAAGGAGATGCCCATATTCTGTACTACTTTCAGCATGAAGTGTTTCCAAAACTGTCAGCGAACGTTGCAGATAATCCATTGCTGCTTGTTGTTCCCCTTTGAATAAACATACTTTTCCTAAAGAGAGCAAGATACTTGAAAAGGTTTCACTCTCCCCTTTAACTTTTTGCTCTAAGGCTAATGCTAATTGAAGCACCTCTTCAGCCTTGTCGCTGTTTTCTGTGCCTAAATAACAAAGACCTAGACCATCCATATAAAACGGAAGAAGGGCACTTTCCGGGCCTTCGATCTCTTTAAGCAGTTCCATTGTCTTTTGAAATTGGTCGATAGCTTCTATGAAACGCTTTTCTTGACGTAAGATACTCCCCATGAGGCCCATGCTATAGACAATATTCAGACTCTTCTCACCTTCAGCTTTCACACAATTTTCAATCGCCTTTTGGCCATACACTTGGGCTTCATCGAATTGGCCTAAATTTCGTAAGGTCACGCAAAAACTATAGCTTGAGTTTGCGATATCTAAACTGCTTCCGAATTTTTCATAGATTTGAAAGGCCTCTCGGCTACAATTTAAAGACTCTTTTAATTGCTTGTTTTCTTCATACATTTCAGCCAAATCTGAAAGATGCTTTGCGATAACCAGAGGTTTCGATTCACCTAATAACTCCCGTTTTAAAGGGAGAGTTTCGATAAAGAAGGCCAACTTCTTACTCTTTGTTCCATTTTTTAAAGCCTTTTCTTCAGCTATTTTAAGGTACTCAAAAGGAGTTAAACCTTGGCAATCTGGGGTTTGATTAAAGATCCTTCCAGCAATTAAAAGGTGTTCGCACATCTTAGCAATATTATTTTGTCTTTCGTAAACGGTAGCAAAAATGATTTCTTCTTCTCCAATGTTTTGACTGATTTCCCCAAATACTTTCGATCGTATCTCCCTAGCCATCTGCAGCAACTTAATTGCCTCATCAAATTGTCCCCTATCCCGATAGACAAGCCCTATATTGTTATATGAGTCTGCTAAATTCGGATCGTTTGGTTCCAAAACTGCTTTTCTTATGTCTAGTGCCTTATTAAGGAAATCGTAGGCTCTATCTAAATCGCCGCATTGAAAAGCAAGAATTCCTATCCCATCTAACATAAGTGCTTTTTTAGGCTGGTCCACCTTTTCATTTAGCAGATCAAAAGCCGACAAGGCAGTAGTTAAAGCTTTTTCTGTTTCTCCAAGTTCCGTGTACACGTTCTGTAGGTCCTCAAAAAGTCTGGTAACTTCTTCAATAGGCCCTTCAATTTGATTATAAATAACGAGGGCCTCGCTGTAGGCCTCAACAGCCCTTTCTTTTTCCCCCATTTCTTTATAGACAGCTCCAAGAGCTACTAGGCTAAAGGCATAATTCTCGCCACCTTCTCCGGCAATTTTTTTCTCAATTTCCCTCACCTGAAGTCTGTAGTCTAATTCCTGAGAGAGGTTCTGTTGCTTCTGTGCAACACCTGCCAAAAGACCTAAAATTATGCTGACATCTCGGTCTCGTCCCTTTTCCTTCTTTTTCTGTAAGTTAAGCGCTTCTAAATAATAGATATTAGCCTGATCAAAATTCCCTAGATCAAAATAACATCCTCCAATTTCAAGGAGTCTAACGATCTTCTTATGATGATCCTCCCCCTCTATTGTTTTGCCTACTTCTAAAGCTTGAAGCCGAAATTCCAGCGCTCTCTCAAGCTGCCCCAAATCGTTATAAACTTTGGCAATTGATTCTAAAAATTTTAATATATCCGCAGAACTTTTGGAGCCAATCCTTGCTATCCTGAGGCCATCTTTAAAGCAGGCTAGGGCTTTTTGTTTATCATCTTGGTCAAGATAAAGCATGGCCAAGTCTAAGTTGATGTCGCTAAGAATCAGGCTGTCAGGTTGATCATCGAGAATGAGAATATTTTTAGCTTGCTCGAAGTACTCAATTGCACTCTTCATGTCTCTCTGCTGCAGTTTTTGGAGATATTTAATATTCCTAATGTCTGTCTGCTGCTTTCCCAGGTAATATGTATTCCTACAGGTAGAAGCAGTCATCAAGGCCTTCTCATAGCAATCTCCTATAACGGCATCTACGTTCACTTCACTCCCTTTATTCTTTTTTATCGACTCTCTGTATTTAGTGTAGGCAACGGCTGTTTTATAAAATTCGCGACCATCTTTGTAGCAGTCAGCAAGTCTTCTGTAGGTTAAATCGGTCCCTGGGGCCAGTGGATCCCCCAGAGCTTGGTAGATCTTCAATTCGCCCTCAAAATACTTTATCGCCTCACCATATAAGCCAATGAGACAAAGTGTTTGCCCCACATCAAATAATCCACGAGCCACATCGATATCATTTTCCCCCGCGGAAGCCTGCAAAAGCTCTAAGGCGTTTTTATGGTATTTTAAAGAAGCAAAATGATCACCTTGCTCTCCTGCTAATATCCCCAAATCAGAGTATAGAGGGGCCAAATCGGGGTGGGTCGCTCCTAACGCTTTAGAACTGATCTCCAAAGCCCTTTCGTAGAGAATTCTAGCCTCCTTAGGATTTCTCAATGTTTTTTGTAAGGTTCCCATCCTTTGAAGGATCCTAGAAACTTCGTTGTGTTCTTCTCCATGAACCTCTTTGCAAAGGGCCAATGCTTGTTCAAAATAGGGCATTGTTCTTGAAGGGCCATGAGCTACACCTAAATTTTCATAGAGAAGGATCAGGTCGGGGTGTTTTTCTCCTAAAACGGCCTTTTTAATATTTAGGGCCCTTTCAAACATTTCGATCCTCTTTTCAGAATCTGGTTCTACAAGGGCCAAATTGGAAAGCATCGTTGCAAATTGTTGACTGCTTTCCCCATGTATCTCTACTACCATCTTTAAGGCCTTTTCGAAAGCCAATTTGGCTTCAGCTTGTCGATCCATCTCACGATAAAGACCACCAAGATGGCTGTAGATAGAATATAGATACTCGTCACTTTCTTGAACTAAAGCTGTTCGGATCCTGATCGCATCCAAAAAATGCCCTTCTGATATGACATAGGAACCCTGTGATTTGAAATGCTTGGCTAAAATCGTATGAGCCTCTGCAACCTCTAAGCTCACCTCCCCTTCATTGGCAGTTAAAATTTCAAGGGCCTGCAAAGCTTCCTCTATTGCTTTTGGGATTTCAGTATTATTCTGATAGGCTATACTCAGATCGAGCAAACTAATGGCATATTGTGTGCTTCGGGTACCAAAGAGTATTTCTTTCACTTTTAACGCTTTTGTATGAAGTTCGATTGCTTGGGGGTAATCGATTTCAACCTTGAGTAGATAATGTCCAAGTTCATGCAGATAAAAAGCCTTCTCTTCTTGATGTGAAGAGACAGTCAAATCCGTTAAACGTCTAATATGTGTGAAATAAGCTTTAGCTTGTTTCCAATTTAGTAAATCGTTTTTATTAAATGACCAAAGCCCTTTTATCCTTGTATAAAGTCCCCCTATGATCGCATCACTTTCTTCTTTGGAAAGAAATAACCTAACCACATCTTGGACAAGGCGGTGGATGTTGTAGGTGTCTTCTTTAGAGCCAACTGTGAGCAGGCTATATTTTTGTAAAAGATGGAGCCATCTCTGAAGTTCTATTGTCTCTTGACCGGCTCTTACAAAAAGCTTTCTTGGGATATTGTCAGCTGCATAATGGGCCGCTTCACGGATTGGTGCTATCGCCCCTTTCAGCTCTTGATCGATTTGAAGGAGGGCAAGATGCACAGTTTTTGCCACAGTTAGGGTGTAACCTGTTGGAGGTGTTTCGTCATTCCACAAATCTAGGGGGACTTCATCATACAGTGGAATGTAGGAGGCAATTGTTGTACCTGTAGCCTCTATATAGGCTCCAACTTGAGCCACAGCTAAAGGAAGCCCTCCGAATCTTTCCCAAAGTTGTTCAACGGAAGGTCTATCTCTTTGTCTTGTGATTTTAAAGAATAGCTCCTCAGTTTCATCTAGGGTAAATGTCGATAAAGAAAACCCATTTTCCCAGTGGGTATTTTTTGTCGTTACAATGACACGACATCCCTTTGTTGGTAAATATTGAGTCATTGCTTCTGGACCTGATGCGTTGTCAAAGACAACCAACAGTTCTTTCTGCTGACTTTCCATCCATGTTCTGACTTTTTGGACAACAAGTTCAGGTGCATCGTCTTGCTGCACAATGCCTAAATTTTCTCCGAGTTCCCTATAACTTTTAAGAGGATGTTCTGAAGAGATCCAGACAACTTTAGAACAGAGAGTTTGTAATCTATAAACAAGCTCAGTCGCCAAACAGGTTTTACCAAGACCGGGTTGCCCTGTGATGGTCACCATAGGCACCTCAACAACAGCATCTTTAAGTTGGGCGATGAATTGGACGATGACACTCTCTCGACCGGTAAAGGTTTGGCTTCTAGGCGGAACATTCCAGAGTGTCGGAAGGGGGCTTTGCTCCATAACAGCGGGCGGTGCTTCTACCGCAATATTGGCCATAGCAATGTTGACAATGGTCGATTGGGATGCTGGTGGAGCGACTGGATCTTCGGTAACTCTTCTCTCTTCTGTTCCAGTTGTAGAGCGTGAGCGTGACTGGGTACAACCTCCCCCTCTACCACCTAAGCGGACATCACACCCCAAGCCATTCCAGGAAAAAGTAGATTGCTCCAACAGCCTTTGAGCCGCTTCTCTTTGATTTTCAGAGATAGTCTTTGGGATATTTTTTAAGCTCACCGTCTCTTTTCCAACTACACCCCAAACTTTACCTGAAGAGCCGTGGATCTCAACCGCTGTGGCTGAGTGGTTAAGAAGTGGATAACAACCTAAAAGTGTAGACATGTGAAAACCTTACTGACTAAAGATTTTTGAGCTTAAACTTATTGAATGAAAGTGGGAAAGCTCTTTTTTAACGAGGATTGTCCAGACTTCCAATCGGAGTTAACTAGAGTGTTTTTAGAAGCACTAAGTCTTTACGAAGGCTCTTGACTAGGTCGTTAAAGCCTTTGCCTTCGGCAAAATCGCATAGTGCTTCGACGTTAGGCGCTTCAAATCTCGATCCAGGCCAGGTGGATGGGTCTTTTCCCGAAAATTTCCACTGGGTTTTCAAAATTGCGAACAGTTCGCCTAAAACCTGTTTTTGCAATTCAGTAGACATCGATTTTCGTATCACCTTTTGCAAAAGTTCTGGCATCAAAAAGGAAAGCCCTTGTTGACTAGATGTTAGGATGCCCATCCCCCTATTTCCCAAGGCAAGTATGGCACGATTTGAAAGAAGTTGATCACCTGTTGAAAGGCCAGGAGGCTCCAAAAAGTTTTTTGGTATATTGACAGGACTGAAACAGGCAGCTCTATAGAGTAAAGATACAACTAGATGATGCTCTTTGAAATGGTCTAAAAGTAGTTCAAAAACAATTCCGAGCGACTCTTCTGCAGTTGTGACAGCTCTATTGCCTCTCTTTTTATCAAAATCAGAGAGAAACTCCATATAGAAGCTTGACTTTTGCCTGATAAAATGGGCGGCGAAGGTGATGACTTGAGGATTGTAGTGGAACCTTTTGGCAAGCTCTTTTCTCGATGTTGTATCGTCTCTTGATCCTGTTAATTTCATGAAGAGATTGGAGGCTTCTTCTTCTGTCATTCTAGGCACTTCGATTCCGCCTATTATGGGGGTCTCGGTTATGATGATCACATCTCCACAAACTGGGGGGATATAGGCTTCAACATCCTTTTCACTTTTGACCCCATTAAAAACCACCAGCCATCTATTTCTATCTCCAAGGTATGTTTTAAAGGCTGCAACAACTTTTTCTAGCGGATCATTTTCCTTTATCCCGATATCCAATTTCATCACATAATCTCTGATCGCTTGAGGAATGTTGTTTCCTTGGGCCCATAAAATATGGCCATAGTACTCTTTTTTGCCATAAAGATAGTTGTTGACTAGAGTCGATTTACCTGCCCCTTTTTCTCCATAAAGAACAAGTTTTCGCACATCTAAAGTCGTTGAACTGAAATGCTTCAAAATTCTAGTAGAAAGTTCAGCCCTCTCGACAAAGGCAGCCGTTTTGAGTGGAACTTGAAGATGAGGCGGCAGAGTCATATCGTAGATGGCATTTCTCGAAGCCAAAAGCTGTTGGATGTCACTGACCTTTTTATCCGTTTGTAATTGACGATCTTCTAACTTGCCAACTTTAGCAGCGAGTTCTTGATGCCCCTTCTCAAGGGCTTTTTGACGAGATGTGAGAGCATCAACACGTTCATCTATTTCAACTTTAGCTTCCCACCATTGAGGTGAATTTTCAGCAAACTGGCCAAGATAAGAATTGAGCCTATTGCGCTCTGCTTTTATTAACCTTTCATAGGCTTCGCCATCGAGTAGCTCTTCCCAGGCTTTTTGCAGTTCCTTTGTTTTTTCCATTTTGCCAAAAAGAGAACGGACTCGAGCATCTGTTTCAACCGCTTCCCTTGTAACTAATTGGTTTTTAATCAGTTCATTGATCTCGTCATCGACTTGTCCAAAAAGTTTGATCAGAGCATCAAGGGTCGCTAATCTAATTCTCCAGTTATTTTGAAACTTGAATTCATCAAAACTGGCAAAACTGACCAAAGCATCAAAAGCCATCTTTCTGATTGACTCTGTTTTCCCACTTTTTACGAGATCTGCAAGTATGAGTATTCCTCCAAATAAAAATTGCCAGTCTTGATGGCCTTCTAAAGCTCTTTTAAATTCATCTAAGCTTGAAATGGATCGGTCTATCAATCCATCTATTTGCATGAGCCTTAAAACGGCTGAATCAAGGTACCATTCGGCTCTGGAAGCCCTCACTTTTCGACTGACCGTATTTTGCAGGAGGTTGATTGCAATTCCAACGTTGCGCGTTCCTAAAGCTGTTGCCATTTGGATCAGGCTATTGATAACCATAGTGTCTGTGTCTCGTAAGGTGTCAATGCCCGCAAGAGAAGCTTGGAGATGGTAGCAAAATTCATTAGCCTCTGGTTGTTCTTGATGCAGAGACAAAGCCTTTAGTAATTTTGCGTCAATATCCTGTTTGGTTGTGACAAGCACCTTTTGTTTTTTCTCCATTGAGTAGGTATAGACAGTTAAGTCGACGTACCGGTGGAGAGCTTCCGCAAACTTTTGCTTTATTTCTATAGGCAGTCCCGTCGCCTCGTCACTTGCTAGTGCTTTTGTTATGTATTGTATGACTAAAAAGGGGTCTTCCGTTTGAGTCTCAAGGGTAAGAGAATTTCGAATGAGAGCTTCACAATTCTTAGCAAGCTGAGATACATTTCTGGCTCTCACTAATGTCTCAAAGTTAAGAGATAAAGCAATTGCTGATGATTGTTCATTGGCTAAGAAATTTGAAGAAGCGGAAGTGGAGGTCCCTCCACTTTGAACGAATTGATTAACTCTAGAGGCGTCCTCGGGAGAACGGGTATTTTTTGTCTTGGAACTAGAAGACCCCCCTCCGGCCACTTTGAGGTGGCATGTCACATTTCTTCCGATTTTACTGAAAAAGGTAGCTTCAGGATCTAAAGCACAACATTCCTGCCAGTTACTTAAGTAAACAGCCCCTAATCCGGAAACTGTGGCCACGACTGCAGCCCCTTTCTGGAATATTCTTAATGTTTCGGATCCTGCAATGCTCCTAGTAGCGATGAGTGTATAGCCAGCAAAAATAGTCATCTTGAAACTCCTAATTCACGAATGAGATTAAGGGCAGCAGAGATTTTATATCTATAGCGTTACCGTTGTTTGACATTCTGATTTTCGAGCTTCTATTTCTCAAGGATTGCAAAAAAGACCAAGAATCCTTTCAACCGGCCTCCATCGAGGGGTCGAACAAACTGGGCAAGAGGTAGCGAGACGATGTGTCATTTCTTCACCCAACATCTCCAAATTTCTCATGCGAGTGGGATTTTTATACGCTCGCATACTGTTTTGATGCGAACTTAAAGAACAGCAAACTCAAAAGAAAGCCTGAAAATTTAGTGAAAGTGGCCGTTGCAATAATTCCTCTGGTCCACTTATGGATTAACTCCTTGTGTCGAAGGCTCCAAGATGTTCACGACTGTTACAAGATACAGTGCCCATCTCTACATCTGAGACTTGAAGATCCCCTATGAAGAGTGCGGCAGAGGGATTAAAGGTCAGAAAGCTCGGCAACGGACTTCCGTCGGCCAGCGAAGCGGAGAGTGTCAAGGCATTTCTGCTTGAGTCGAAAAAAGCAGATGCCACAGAAAGAATAAAAATCTTACCTGCTGGCTTCGTTGAAGAAACTATAGGAAGATTTACCTGAGGTGGCAAATAACTCGAAGTTTGACCGACGATCAATGGAACATTCAATGAGGCATTTGCACCAAAAAGATCTATTGCAGTGATTGTGAGATTGACAGTCCCTACATTAGCAGCTTGAGGATTCCCAGAGAGGATTCCGTTTACCAAGTTGAGCCAGCTGGGAACTGTAGGTGTGGCCGTCAGTTGATAGTTCAGGCTAAATTCTCTGGGGCCTCTGAAAAGAGATCTAAAAGATCGAAATAAAAAAAGGGGGAAAGAAATCGTAGCATTTGGATAGCCTTTGATAAAAAAGCTATCTTGTCATTTTCACTTTTTCTGGTCTACTGATTGGTCAGGGGTCAATCTGAGGTAGGTTCTAATTCTCTATAATTGAAACGGATTTCTATTTTTGCCCAACCTCAAACGAGTAATAAACGGCCTTTGCAACTGACGTCAGAAGCATAGCGGCGGCTAACTGTAAAATTAAATAAAAAGACTTGGTTTATGGGGAGGGGAAAAGGCATATTGCAGTTATGGCTTTACTTGCAACTTCAGTAACATCAACTACATCCAGGGTTAATGCCCTTAATATCAGTGAACAAACCCCAATTCAAGACAAAACCATCTCTACAATTTTTCACAAGCTGCTTGGACAACAGGAAAACGTGTCTAATCCCTTACTTGGCGATGTAGATTTCACCTATTTGAGGGCTGACTCTCCCTTAAAAAAAAGGGCTCTAATTTGTTATTGTCTTTACTCTCAACATTATAATGCAGAATTGACTCTAGAAGAAAACAAAAGCTTACATTACTCAACTCCCCTTTGCGCGGTTCAAGCCGATTCTGGTTATGTAAGGACAGAACATGGCCGTCTTCTTGAGCTGGTGAAGCCCTGGATCGAAAAATATTTACACCCATTTTTTCAAAATTCCTTTTGGGAAGCACCAAACCCCATTGACTTCATCAGACTGACAGACTCTTCTGCCATTTCGGTCCTTAAATATTTTTCCCCTCATCAGATAGTTTCACTTGAAAAAGTGTGTTCTGAATCGACCCAGTCAAATGATCTAAGGTTGGTTCCCATTGAAATTTTGCCGCAAGATCTCAACAAAAAAGCGTCTGAAATACTAACGGCGAAGATTAAAGAATTTGGCCAGAGGTTAAACCTTGGCACAATCAGAAAAAATCAACAACTCAGATTTTTATTTCAATTGAAAAATCCCACGGTTGATTGCGTTATTATTTGGATAGCAAAATGGCAAAAGCCAAAACAGAATTCAGATCTATGCGTGGAAAGTTTTAAGAGCTTGTTTGGAAAAGAGATACTCTCTTTATTAAATAGCGCTGGAGCTGTCCCTGACAGAATGGCTTTGAATGAGTTTTTAGCTCAAAGTATTGAATATACTGAATTTGAATTGACCGATACGATCAGGGTTGATTACCAAAGTATTCTTTGGCCTCCTAAATGGATGGAAATGACAGGCTATGATCTAAGCAACGATCCAGGTTCTGAAGTCTATCGTGACGCCATTATCCTTTGGAATTCCACTTTTTTTAAGCCTTTCGAACTACTTCCATTTGCCGCACCACTTTTGAATTCACAAGTTCTACCAGGACTTGGAAAGGGTGCCGATATTGTTATTTGGTCGAAAGCTTACCAAAACCTCTGTGAAATTGTTCTTCTTTGCATCCAATCCTTTCCCGATAAATTCGAATCAAATTCATTTGAAAAAAGTTTATTAAAATCTTTGGACGAAAATGAAGATCTAGATGGTGTCTTCAAAAGGGCGGGACTGTTCTCCTATGGGATGTCGGCTGCATTTTACACTTTAGATATTGTCTTAAGCCGATTTCAAGATCAGAAAATAACAGTCACTACGATCAGCCGTAATTATTTCGAGATACTCGACATCCTTGAAAAGAAGGATGGAGTAGGTCATGTGAAGTGTAAAAAAGTAGAAAGATTAAACGAAATAGTGGGTAGGCCAGATGTTTTGGTGGCTGACATTCATCCAAATGACGCAACACAAAAAACCCTATCTCAAAACGATGTGGGTACATGGGTGCAAAAATATTTAGAGGACGATGAAAATGCCAAATTGATTTTGGTCTTAGATGTTACCCTTAACCACTTCAAAGACCCCACCCTTCAAACCCTCCTAAAAAAATTTGCTCCTTACATTAAAGAATCTAGGCTTGAAATTTTTCTGATCCAAAGTTTAGCAAAGCTAATACAATTAGGGGCTGACAATTTTTCGGGAGGAGCTTGTGTCTATCTAGGTTATCCAGGCAACCAAGTGCCCAGTTTCCAGCCTCCCCTGCACCAAAAAGGGGTATTTTTTGGCCATTTGATCTGTCATTTCCAAGAACTTACCGATCGGTACTTTGCTCTAGTCCGTAAAAATACCGAGTGGATGTATCAAAGGCTAATGCAAAGGTTTAAAGCTGTGACCGAGTGGGTACACGAAGTTGAAGCACAGGAAAACAGTGAACCGAAATGGAAAGGGTTTTGTGCTGCAAAGATTGCTTTGAATGTGGACCAAAACACTGTCTATGTAGCGATTAATTTTTCCCCTCTATTAGACAGGGTGAGAGTGCCAAACCTTGTTTCAGAGATCAGATCCTCTCTCCTTCAACTTGCAAGAGTCAGTCGTTTGCCACTAACTGGGCGTCAAAGTTTTGGTTTCTCGCTTTCGAACCTAAGTGAGGTTCCACAAAATGCCATCCGGCTGTCTGTTGGAGTGGAAGATGTTTTACACCTCGAACAGTATGTTGAACTGATTTCAGCGTTTGTTTTCTCACTATCCTATATGGCAGTTAATACGCCTGAGGAAATCAAGACACTCGGCACACAAGTAGATACTATTGATCAGATCATCACTGGAAAAAAATCCTGTGAAATTATAGATATCCCCCTTGGCTTTAATATTCCCAGAAATTTTAAATTTTGGGTTGAGGGTAAAGCGGAGATTGTTTTTCAAGACGGAAAGATGAAGCTCCTCCCAGAACCCGATTTGGTCATTGATCAAAAGCAGATTGGACTGCCCTCCTACGATGAAAAAGGGGAGTATACCATTCGTAGCCATCATTGGGGCCCCTTTGATTTTGTCCAGATACTTCTTCAGGTCGTGTGCTGTCAATGTACCCTTCTTCGTGTCCTCACTCCAGCTGTTGCAAGCATTGAGAGCCCTATTTCTTATGGAATAGCTCGCCTATTTAGAGACCGTGGATTCTTTGATCTGAGTGCTTCTGGAAAGGTTGTAGACCCCTTGAGCTCTGATAGCATCGTTTACACCCCCAAATTTGAGGTCACTTTAGCCAATGGGACTCTGATTGGGAGTGATCACGTTTATGTGGATCTAAAGGATCCAGCTTTTGATGACATTATAGAAAATGTATCAGCAATTAAAGACGTTCCTGTCCAAATCTCTAAGCTCGATTTCGACTTAAGAAAGCAGGTATTTAGTCATTGCTTCGACCGTAACTTAGAATTCTGTGAACGTGTTGAAGAGAAAGGGACTTACCAGATTCAGTTCGGAAATAAAAAAGAACGGATAGATTATGCAACGGGTATTTTTAAGATTTTGTACGGTGTTGGGGGATTTGACGCTCTCGTCGAACACTTAAATGGCTTAGATTATGAAAAGCTGCCTTTAAGCGTTATTTCAGGATGGGACTATCCCCATAGTCCTATTGACAGTTTGTGTAATGTGGTGAGCTATGTAGGGCAGAGGATTCTTGATGTGCCGAGTCAACGGCCCTATGAGGCTTTAATGAAACTTGAAAATAAGCGATTAAGAAATGCTATCTTACATAATTTCCCAAGTATGATAATAGCCAACTGTTCTTATAAATCGGAAAATCTCGATCCCTCAAAAGTAGAGCTTGGAATCGATTTGATGAAAAAAATAGACCCGCTCAACTTTGATCCGCATTGGGTACGCCGCTGGATTAAAATCCAACTAACCCGTATTCAAAAGGATGAAACTGAAGCAGCTAGGCTGTATCCCTATCTGAGGATTCTTCTTCCTGTGATCAAGCAAGCCTATAGTGCTGAATTTTCGATGTGGGAAACGTATGATAGCGTGCCGCTAAAGCAGTTAAGCAGTAAACTCACCCAGTTTGATGAGCTGAATGAGTTTGTGGATAGTTTAGAGGACAATTTTTTAGAGGGTGTTAAAAGCGTACCCGTCTCTGACCTCAACCTTTGTCTACGCTTCTACCTTGATTATCCGCTTTCCTCAGCACAAAAAAAACGGCTGATCTCCAACCTCAGACAGACCCCTGAAGAGGTGAGGAATGGTTGGATAGAAGAAGCTTCTATCGTCTGCACTGAGATCCCAGAAGAACAGTCTTTGGAAATGTGGTACTGTTTTGATAAAAGGTATGCCCCACAAATGTTGGAATTTTTCCAATGGATAGGATGTGAGGAGTTATTATCCCAAAAATCGATAGAACTAGCGCTTCGCTGGGCTTGCATACTCCGCAGTGAAGATCTCTACTTAAGATATTTGCACTCTAAGTGTGACAATATAACGGCAGACGAGGTCCAAGAAGTCAGAAACGCGTTCAGGGAAGCATTAGCATGTAAAGATAACATTTATCAGAATGTACTGAAGCGTAAAAGATGGATGATTTAACGTGAGTTCGGTGCGAATTTCCCTTGAATCCGCGTTGATTTAGCCCTCAACCAGGCAGGTTTTGCCGATGTTTGAACACAACTATGTAAGCCTAGAGGAGCGAAAAAAGCTATCTTGGCATTTTTACTTTTTCTGGTCCACTGATGGGTCAGGGGTTAATCTGAGATAAGGTTTTAATTCTCTATACCCTTTAGGAAAAAGGGGTTTCGGGTCTGTAACGCTCGTCAAGATGATGCACTCCTCCCCTTTTTTCCAATTAACAGGGGTTGCAACCTTGTAGCTATCTGTCAATTGCAAAGAATCGATCACACGTAGAATTTCCTGAAAGTTTCTTCCTGTAGAAGCTGGATAAATCAACATCAACCGGATCTTTTTTTCAGGGTCTAAAATGAAAACCGTCCGAACCGTCTTCGTATCTGAGGCAGCTGGATGGATCATACCGTAAAGGGTGGCAATCTTCTTTTCAGGATCGGCAATCATCGGAAAGTTGACGGTTGTCTTTTGCGTTTCGTTTATGTCTTTAATCCACTTTTCATGTGACTCTAAGTCATTTACGCTTAATCCAATAACCTTGACGTTACGCTCTTGGAACTGTGGCTTGATCTTTGCCGCATAGCCAAGCTCGGTTGTGCAAACAGGGGTAAAATCGCTCGGGTGTGAGAAAAACACACACCAGGAGCCATCTAACCATTCATGGAATTTAATAGGTCCCAACGAAGTTTGGGCTTCAAAATCTGGTGCAATATCGCCAAGTAACATAATTGAATGTGTATTTTATTTTTCAATTTCTCACAAGCAAACAAAGCAACAAAACAAACAGTGGGATGCATTTTGGACAGAGCAGGCTTTTAGAAATACCTGGAAATACAGTACAGTCCCCTTAAATGTGAGCGACCTTTGAAGACAATCGATCTAGAATTACTTGCTGAAAAAGTGATGCAAGAACATGGACTTGATCCCTCATTTTCTCGTGAGGTGAATGAACAACTGAGCAGAATCAATGAACCGGCCAAGCCAAGCTCTAAAACTGTCGATATGCGAAATCTTCTTTGGTGTTCGATTGATAACGACGATTCTCTCGACTTAGACCAACTGACTTACGCTGAAAAGGGTCATGATGGGAATGTAACTCTTTATGTCGCGATCGCCGATGTAGATGCCCTTGTCTTCTTAAAGACCGCTATTGATATACATGCGTCACTGAATACCACCTCGGTTTACACCCCTGCCAAAATCTTCCCCATGTTACCGGTCAAACTCTCAACCGATTTAACTTCCTTGAATGAAGGAGTCGACAGGGTGGCCATTGTTGTTAATGTCAATATAGGCCCATCGGGAGATATTCTAACCGGAGACATTTGCCAAGCAGTCGTTAAGAACGTGGCAAAATTGACCTACAACGGTGTAGGAGGCTGGTTAGAGGGTCACGAAATGCCCGAAAAGATCAAAAAAGTAGCTGGATTAGAAGAAAATCTCCGCCTTCAGAATGAGGTGGCCCAAAATATCCGACAAAAGCGCCATTCATTGGGCGCTCTAACACTGGATCCTGTAGATGTTGAAGCAAAAGTAGTGAACAAAACGCAAGTTCTTCTTGAGCAGCCTTCACAAAATTTAGCTAATCAACTGATTGAGAACTTCATGATTGCTGCAAACCATATCATTGCCAAAAAGTTGCTAGCGGCTAAAGTCCCTTCCCTTCGACGTGTTGTTAAGGTTCCTAAAAACTGGCCAAGAATTGTTGAAGTGGCTGCAGTGCTTGGTGAAAAACTCCCTCAAGAACCAGATCCTAAAGCCTTAGAAACTTTTTTGGTCAAAAGAAAAGAGGCCGCTCCGGACCTATTCCAAGAGCTTTCTTTAACGATCGTAAAATTGCTTGGCCGTGGCGAATATGTGGTCGAGTCCCCTGGGGATAAGCCTGTCGGTCACTTTGGATTAGCACTGCGAGAGTATACCCACTCTACAGCGCCGAATCGGCGCTATCCTGACCTCATCTCACAGCGTCAGTATAAGGCACTTATTTTTGGAAAACAAAATCCTTACTCTTTTGAAGAGATACAAAAATTAGCAGATCACTGCACCGCCCAAGAGGATGCTGTGAACAAAGTTGAAAGGCATTTGACAAAATCGGCAGCTGCCCTTCTCCTTTCATCCCAAATTGGGAGAACCTTCAATGGCCTTATCACAGGTGTCAATGAGCATGGGATTTGGGCACGGGTGATAGAGCCCCCTGTCGAAGGGAAAATCGTCAATGGAGCAACAAAACTTGCGGTGGGAGACAAAGTACTTTTGGAGTTGGTTAGCGTCGATATCGAACGTGGCTTCATCAACTTCAACGCCTTGTAAATGAAGCGATCAATGGGCTGAGGAGACTTCCTCTTTTTTTCCCTTCACTTTTTTACACAAGAAAAGGATGGGGATCATCGCCAAAAAGAGCCAAGCCCCTAACCATGACACATCATTGGTCGAAAGCATAAAGGCTTGCTGTTCCACCAACATATCTAGAATTTCGCTTGCCTTCCTAAAAGTGAAGGAGGGGTCATAATCGCGGATAGAATTGTAATAGTCGACTGTTGCGGGCTGAAAGTATGCGATTGCTTCTGAAAGCCTTGCATGGTGAAAGATTTCTAAACGTGTCCAAAGTTCGATGGAAAGGGATGTGCCAAAGCCGCTTCCCACCAATATTCTGATGAAATGATAAAGGCCTGTCGCACTGGCATAACGTTCCTGCGGAATATCTCCCATTGAAAGCTGAACAAGGGGCAAGAAAAAAAAGAGAATGCCAAATCCTTGAATAAATCTTGAGAACATCAACGTGCCAAGATCTACATCTGTAGTGAAATTAGCTTGGTAAAAGAAGCCGATTGCAAGTAAAACGAAGCTTAAAGCAACCACTTTTCGCATATCGAAACGGTTAAGATTTTTGCCAACAGTCGTTGAAAAAAGAAAAGGAACCAACCCAATAGGGGCCACCGCAATCCCAGCCCAATAAGCCATATATCCCTGCTCTGTCTGCAACCACAATGGGATTGTCACTGTGCTTCCAAAATAGATCAGGTAGCCAATTGTCACAGCTAATGTGCCGATGGCAAAATTTCTATTTTTAAAGAACGAGAAATCGACAATGGGGAATGCTTGATACCGATTCCAAGCAAAAAAGAGGGCAAAAGAAATGATCGAAATCGTCGTCAACCCCACGATGACATTAGAGTCGAACCAATCGAGATCTTTCCCCTTATCTAGCATAATTTGAAGAGCGGCAACACCGACAGCCAAGAAACAAAGACCTGTCCAATCTATGGGGTCCCTTTTGATAACACTTTCTCTATCCTTCAAAAATGTCCAGACAACAAAACCGGAAAAAAATCCGATCGGTACATTGATATAAAAAATCCAAGGCCACGAATATTCTTCTGTTAAGTACCCTCCCACAATGGGCCCTAAGATAGGGGCAACAATCACAATGGTCCCCCAAAAACCGAGGGCAGACCCCCGTTTATCTGGAGGATTATTCTCAACGAGCAAGCTTTGGGACAGAGGGATCAATGACCCGGCGACAGCCCCTTGAAGAACCCTAAAAACAACTAACATGGCCAGGCTTGTCGACAATGCACATAAGAAAGAGGTGATCGAAAAGAGGATGACCGACCAGACAAATAATCGTACCCGACCAAAAAAGTCCGACAACCAACCTGTAAGAGGCAAAACAATGGCATTGCTTGCAGCAAAGGAGGTGATGACCCAAGTCCCCTGATCGGCACTCACACTTAGATTCCCGGCAATATAAGGGATCGCAACGTTTGCAATCGAAGTGTCCAGAATCTGGATAAAAGTTCCCAATCCTATTGCTACGTTGAGCAGCATTAAACGTCCGCCGGTATGGAAATCCTTTTCTGCCATAAGGGGAACAGTTAACCTATTGGCGAAAGAAATTCAAGATCCTTACAGCTGAAACATCTAACTTATACCAGCATCTAGTTGAAATTGCGCATTTCAACTAGATGCTGGTATAATGTTTATTTAGCATTTTTGCAAAGATTTTCGACCCAGACTTCAAGTCCTTCGCTAACTGCAGGACTTTTTTCATATCTTTTATAAAAATGTCCATTGTCTATTTGAGGATCAGAACCATTTTGTTTTAACAGGCCCATAAGGGCGACAACTTTTGAAGCAGGCTCAAAGAAGTGCGCCTTTTTATCTCCAAAAAATAAAATCCCCTGAATCATTTTAGATTCGTAAGCAACGCCAATAAAAACCACGTTACTAATTAATGGAACACAAGAACACACTATTAATCCTTAATGAATTTATTATATTTTAGATCTATTCAAGTTGAAAGGCAAATGTTTTAGCTGCAATCAGTGACAAAAACAAAGAAAATAATAGGATAAGCTTCGCCTATCCAAAGGTCTCATTAAAGAGTGGCGAAGCTTATGGATCAAAAAATCGAAAGGTGTAAGTAACAACCTTGATCGCAAGATATATTTTAGCTCGTCTGTAAAAAAAGGGAGAGGTATGATGGCGGTCTTATGGCAACGACGGCGGATAGCAAGAAAGTCACTCCGATGATGGCTCAGTGGGAAGAGTGCAAAAAAAAGGCTGGGCAAGCCCTTCTTCTCTTTAGGATGGGGGACTTTTACGAAGCCTTTTATGAAGATGCCGAAATCCTTTGCCGTGAACTTGGCCTGACTTTGACACAAAGGCAAGAGATTCCGATGGGCGGCGTTCCTGCTGGCTCAGTAGAAGGACATCTCGATAAGCTTCTTGCTAAAGGATATCGGGTTGCAATTGCAGAGCAGACTGAAGATCCTGCAAAAGCTAAAGGACTTGTCCGTCGCGAAGTCACCCGGATCTTATCGCCAGGTTCATTATTAGATTCTTCGTTGATCAAAGATGAGGATTTAAATCTTTTTGTTGCCATTTCTCAGGTTGGAAAAACCTTTGGAATAGCCTTTCTAGACAGGTCTTGTAGCCACTTCCAAACAACCGAACTCAACAGTTTTGACGAAGTTGAAACTGAAGTATTAAAAGCCGCGCCTAAAGAGGTGCTCATTTCAGAAAGTTTCTGGAGAAAGAATAAAGAGGCTTTTGCCCTATGGAAAGAGCGCTACAATATTCTCATCCATACCTACGACGACTGGCGTTTTGAACAACCTGAAAGTTTTGAACGTCTTCGGAAACACTTCTCTGTCTACACCCTAGACGGGTTTGGCCTTCAGGGAAAAAATGGTTCTATTGAAGCTGCAGGTGGTCTTTTAGCTTACTTTAACGATGAGCTGTCTGAGCCCCTTAAAACAGTTAAAAAAATTGCCTATTACGATCCGAACGGGTTTCTTGCGATCGACAAAGCGACTGAAAACCATTTAGAGCTGTTTGGCACCAAGTATTCCCTCTTTTCTTTACTTGATAAAACAGAAACCCCGATGGGAAGAAGGTTACTGAAAGAGTGGCTAAAAAGACCTCTGCAAGACTTGGCGCTCATCGTGGAGCGGCAAAAAAGTTTGGAGATTTTGCTTGATAAACCTGCTGCTCTTCTAGACATCCCTAAAAAATTGGAAAAAGTGCGGGATATTGAAAGGCTTGTTGTCAAAGTTGCTACAGGAATGGCCTCGCCACGCGATCTGAGCGCACTTGCCCATTCATTGAAAGCAATACCACCTCTAAAAGCCCATCTAGAAACTTTATCGCTTGCCCCTTCCCTTCTTGCAACAGCTCACCACTTTTTAGCCCCTCTTGAAGAAGCGGCCGACAGAATATTGGCCACCCTTTCAGATCCACCACCCGCCAAGCTGCAAGATGGCCATGTGATCCGTCGCGGAGTCAATGCTGAACTCGACACCTACAGATCGCTTGGAGAAAATGCCCAGGACCATTTGGCCTCTTATCAGGCAAAACTGCGGGAAGAGACCGGCATTAAAACTTTGAAGCTTGGGTTTAACCGACTGTTCGGTTACTTCATCGAGGTCAGCCGGGGCCAGTCTGATAAAGTTCCATCCACCTTCACCCGACGACAAACTTTGGCCAATGGAGAAAGGTTTATCACACCAGAACTAAAAGAGTTTGAGACCAAAGTTTTTGCAAGTGAAGAAAAGGTCAGACAGCTAGAAAAAGATCTCTATTTTGAGCTGATCACCTCTTTAAACCCTTTCCTCGATCTCCTTTTTGCAAACGGGCGCTGGATGGCAACCATCGACGCCCTCACCTCTCTTGCCATCGTAGCTTATCGTGGTCACTACACCAAGCCGATTGTCGACTCTTCATCTATTTTGGAAATCAGACGAGGCCGTCATCCTGTTGTCGAGACGATCCAACAAAATTTCATCCCCAACGACACCCTATTGGACGGTGAAAATAACCAGATGAAGCTGATCACCGGCCCGAATATGGCAGGGAAATCGACCTACATCCGGCAAGTGGCCCTTGTCGTCATCCTGGCTCAGATGGGCAGCTATGTACCGGCCGAATATGCCCACGTAGGCCTTATCGACCGGCTATTCTCTCGGATTGGTGCAAGTGACGACCTAAGCCGCGGACAGTCCACTTTTATGGTGGAGATGGCAGAAACTGCCTACATCCTGCACCACATGACAGAAAAATCGTTGGTTGTTCTGGACGAAATTGGACGGGGCACTAGCACCTTTGATGGTATTTCTATCGCTTGGGCCGTGGCTGAATATCTCCTGACTGAACGTGGAAAACGGGCCAAAACCCTCTTTGCCACCCACTATTTTGAGCTGACCGACTTAGAAAAACAGTATGCCCAAGCTAAAAACTACCATTCTGTTGTGGAAGAAACCGATGGTAACATCAAATTCCTCCGGAAAATTGTTCCGGGAGCCGCCGATAGAAGTTACGGTATCCATGTGGCAAAATTAGCCGGACTCCCCCCTTCTGTGATTGCATCGGCTTTTGAAACGCTGAAAAAACTGGAAGGAAACGAGCAGAACTTGTCGAATGAAAGAAAGCAACGCCCCACCACGAAACCACTGAAAAATGACCAACTTCTGCTATTCTGACCTCGCATCAAGATTGAAGCTCCATCTTTTAAAGACCTACCCTCCTGGTGCGATGATCCCTATGAGTGAATTTACAACAACAACCCCACCTGTTGAGAAAGCAGCGGCACCTCAAACAAAGGTGTCGAAGACGATAGAATTACACGCACCGCCCCCTCCAGTTTCGTTTGAAAATAAATCGATCAAAAACAAACTTGGGGAACTATTTCCTCAGATGGGTTTGCAAGGTTTTGCTTTAGTGGCCAAAAGATCAGAAGTCAAAGATTCTGAGGCCTTATTATCCGCCATTCGAACTAAACTTGCCCCTTGCGACCTTATTATCTTGGAAGAAATCTCCTCCCAAGAGCTCAATTATAGGGCCCTGTTTGGTACGACGAGCACGCTAGCCCAAGTCTCAGTTTCCGTACAAAAAATACCCTATCCAGAGTGGTCGGTCCTTTCTGAAAATAAAGAAGCAAAAAAAGCCCTCTGGAACACCCTAAGTGAAGTATGTCGAAGTTCTCCTCGATGAGGGGATTGAAAAACCGCTTGAGTACTGGGTAGAGGACACCATTCAACCCTGCCTTGGAATGAGGGTAAAAGTTCCTTTAAGAGGGCGGGAGGTGGAAGGTTGGATATTGCGCTCCAAGGAGACCCACGAGAGTCCCGCTCCACTTCCTGTTACTGAAGTTTTATACGAAAATCCTCTCTTTGATGAAGAGTTGTTTCGTATCTATCAATTTGTCTCCCATTACTACTGCACTCCCCTTCAAAAGGTACTAAGAATTGCAATACCCAAGGGGGTCAAAGACAATGTGGTCACTCGAAAAGTGGGAATCTATCAACTCACTGAGGAAGGAAAAGAGGCCGAAGGACGTTCTGAAAAGCAAAAGGCTATCCTTTTAAAATTAAGAGGTGGCGCCCTTTCAGATATTGAGATGAAAGAGAATGGATGGCTCCCCGCCCATTTACGCCCCTTAATAGAGAAAGGCTATGTCAAAAGGATCGAGGGCGACCGATCCTTTTCCCCTCTAGAAGAAGCCGACTATTTTCCAACGAAACCAAAAAAACTCTCATCGGAGCAACAGACAACCTTAAAAAATCTTCAGGAGGCCCTAGAAAAAGGGGGATTCTCACCTCATCTACTGTTTGGCATCACTGGAAGTGGAAAAACTGAGGTCTATATTCAATTGATGGAAAAGGCCCTTGAAATGGGTAAGGGGGTTCTTTTCCTCGTCCCTGAAGTGGCCTTGACGGCTCAGATTTTAGAAAGGCTAAAAAGTCGTTTCAATGAGGGGCTTTCGGTTTTGCACCACAGGTTATCGCATGGTGAACGGAACGCAGGCTGGCAAGCTTTGCTCAATGGCAATGCCCGTATTGTGATTGGAGCACGATCTACTCTTTTCAGCCCGATCCAAAACTTAGGGCTGATCATTGTAGATGAAGAGCACGAGGGAGCTTATAAACAAAACGATGAAGCTCCCTGCTATAACGCACGAGATTTAGCCCTTCTCAGGGGTAAAGAGGCTGGCGCCCTCGTTCTTTTAGGAAGCGCAACGCCCAGCTTAGAAAGTTTTACCCGAGCCATTGAGGGGAAATATACCCTCCATCTTTTAAAAGAACGGCCGACAGCCAAGCCCCTCCCTAAAGTTGTTGTTGTGGATATGGTGAGAGAGGATGAAAAGCATGGGGGCTTTTGTCTTATTTCTGACCCCTTGATTGAAAGGATCAAAGATAGGCTCGAAAAAGGGGAACAGTCGATCCTTTTCCTCAATAGACGAGGTCATCACACCTCCCTATTTTGCTCCCATTGTCAAGAGGCTTTGCAGTGTGATCATTGCACAATCCCTTTAGTTTTTCATAAACATGAAAACCAGATCCATTGCCATGGATGTGGAGTAGCCAAACCCCCTCCACGTGAATGCCCAAAATGTAAAAGCCCCCTTTTAGTCTATCGGGGTTTTGGGACAGAACGGGTCGAAACTATATTGCATGCTATTTTTCCTGAAGCACGCATCTTAAGAATGGACCGTGACACCACAAAAAATAAAGGGACCCATGAGACTATTTTAAGGGCTTTTGCAAGTGGCAAAGGAGACATTCTTATTGGTACACAGATGGTGGCAAAAGGGCTCAATTTCCCACAAGTGACCCTTGTGGGGATACTGAATGCCGATCAAAACCTCCATCTTCCCGATTTCCGCGCAGGGGAAGCGACCTTTCAGATTTTAACTCAAGTTTCTGGCCGAGCTGGCCGTGGCGACGTGGAAGGAGAGGTGATCTTGCAAACGCACCTCAAAAATCATCCCATTCTCCACCATGTTCTTTCACATGCCTACGAGCCCTTTTTTAAGGAAGAGAAAGAGGGAAGAAAACTTCTGCAATTTCCTCCCTATGCCCGTCTTGCCAAAATTATCTTCCGAGGACCAGAAGAAAAAGATGTTCTAAAAACGGGTCAATCGGTACGAGAAGAACTGGTCAAACACTTGCCAGCCAGTTTTACCCTCTATCCTGTTATCCCTTGCGGTCGAGAAAAAGTCCGCGACGAATTCTATTATCAGTGTCTATTGAAAGCCCCTTCTATGAAACCTTTTCAAGATTGGGTGGCCAAAGGCAGCTTAAAACCTTTCCAAAAAAAGCGAGAGGTCCAAATCAAAGTCGACGTCGACCCCACCTCTCTCTTTTAAATCCATCAAGAGAACTTCATAAGAAACTTCGAATTTGGTCAAATTCTAAAATTGTGTTAAACTCTTACCCCATATGCTTAAGCTCTATAAAGAAAACGGACCAACACCTCCTAATGCCCCAACTCCTAAGGATGGGACGCTGAAAATTCCTAAGTTAGGGAATAAAATCCATTTCATCAGCCTGGGGTGTCCTCGAAATCTCGTAGACAGCGAGGTGATGCTAGGCATTTTATTGCAAGCAGGTTACGAAGCTACAGAGCAACTCGAAAAAGCCGACTACCTGGTCATCAATACCTGCGGCTTTCTAGAAGCTTCCAGACAGGAGTCGATGGACACTGTCGATCGTGTCCTTAAGAATAAAAAGTCTGGCGCTAAGCTGATTGTTGCAGGCTGCATGGTCCAGACCCATTCTGAAACATTAAAAGAAAAGTTTAACACAGTAGACTACTACCTAGGGTCAGGCGACGTTGAAGGCATTTTAAAGGCCGTAAAATCGACTGAACAGGGCGAAGAGATCACCAGCAACAGAAGTTATCTAGAAGCCGGAGAAATCCCTCGTCAACTGTCCACTCCAAAGCACTTTGCCTATCTGAAAATCGCCGAAGGGTGCCGGAAGCGGTGCGCCTACTGCATCATCCCAGAGATCAAAGGTCCGCTTAAGAGTAAAACTGTTGATCAGATTGTCAAAGAATTCCGGATGTTAAGGTCGAGAGGGGTCAATGAGATCATCTTGATCGCCCAAGACTTAGGGGACTTTGAGAAAGATATCCGCTTACGGAATCAGTCAGGTCTTGTTGACCTATTGAAGACGCTCCTTCAAGAAGAGGGTGACTATTGGCTAAGACTTTTGTACCTCTACCCAGATGAAATCAGCGAAGAATTACTCGATTTGATGGCCAAAGACAAACGGATCTGCCCATATCTTGATATGCCAATCCAGCACATCAACGATGCCATGTTGAAATCGATGCGGCGGATGACATCGAAACAAGAGATTGTCTCGACGATTGAAACATTAAGAAAAAAACTTCCTGAAGTATCGATCCGGACCAGTTTGATTGTTGGCTTCCCTGGCGAAACGGAAGAAGCCTTTGAAGAGCTCTGCCAGTTTTTACAAGAAACTCCTCTTGACAACGTTGGTATTTTTAAATATTCCAATGAACCAAAAAGCCCCTCTTACACCTTCCCTGACCAGATTGCAGAAGATGTCAAACAGCGCCGCTGGGACAAACTGATGCAAATTCAGGCCAAACAGGCCGAAAAGTGGAACAGACGGTGGATTGGTAAAAACATCCCTGTTGTTGTTGAAGGGTACCATCCCGAGACCCAGTTATTGATGATTGGTAGACACCGTGGACAATGTCCTGACATAGATGGGATGGTCCTCATCAATGACCCACGCGGAGTCAACAAATTTGGTCAAATCTACAACGTCAAAATCACTGAAGTTGCAGGCTACGACCTGGTGGGCGCCGTCAGGCCTTAGCTCTTTAGCTCGGCTTTGTGCAATTTTTGGATGAAGCCTTTAAAGAAGAGCAAACTCGAGCTTAGGACATAATGTTCTAAAAAGGGCGAAAGGACCCCTCTCTTCTCGCCACTTTCCTTTTATGACGACATTTCTACACTTAAACATCTTATACCAGCATTTAGTTGAAATTGATTACTTCAACTAAATGCTGGTATAATAGGCTGACTTTTAACCCCTCTTTTCGAGGGAATTGTATCTATTAAAATTATAAGTATTTCCCATGAGTCATCTATCCCCAACAAATCCTCTTATCCGCAAAGGACCTACAATAGAAGAGACACGTTCCAATACACAAAAACGTCGTAAAACAGATTTAAGTGAACTTGTCAAGAAAGTTGAAGAGAGCATTTCAAATAAAGGATTTATTAAAACCGACGAACTTCAAAAGGTTTTAAAATCAAAGAGTCAAGTGGATAGAAAAGTTAAAACAAGCTTTGCGGAAATCTTACAAGATTGTGTCCTAGTCCCGATGATAAATGAATATGTGGATTAGTCCTCTGTGCAAAAAGTAGGAAAGAGCTAAAGGGAATACCGACACATGAGCGACTTCACCATAACAATTCTATCAAAGAGGCCCTGGGAATTAGCGAACCTTATCATGATCGTTTTCGGATTCTACTGATTAATATTAACCCTCCACAACAAGATTTAGATCGATTCGTTCATGAGTATCTGACACCAGGAAAAATTGCTGAAAGACTTTCAGAGATTTTTCACCATTCTCAACGTACTGAAAATGAGAGGGCCATGTTCAATATAATAAGAGATCAAACCTCGCTTGTTGGCCTTGAAGGGGAAATTGATGAGGAGACCTACCAGATGTCCTTACCGCCGACAAAAATGTTAGAGCTCCTTTTGAAATCACGACTGATAGAGGAACAGAAAAGCGAATAATATTTTTCTCGCTTTGTATTAAGAGTATTTTTAACTCTCAAGATAAAATCTTCCTTGTTCTTCCATTAAAATTCGTCTAAAACAAGGACATGAAAGAATTATGGAAATGTCATAGTGACGCTGAAATTTTCTTGGAAGAAGGGTTACAAAAAAGCCTAACCCCTTGGCTCCAAGATTTTTCTGAAAGACTTGAAAAACAAAGTAGCACCAGATTATTCGACTGGCTATCTCACCTGACTTTGAATACATCCCCTCCTGGGTTCGTCGAAGAGGTAAAAGGGGTGTTTTACCACCCCGGAGCCCAACTTCCAAGAGTGGTGATCGGGAATAAGCCACACCTCGGGGTCATGGTCGATGACATTTCCCTCTTCTTAAAGAAAAATAATCTGCAAGCCAAGATCGAGGGGACCCCCTTCTCACCCTTCAGAGAAGCTAAACTCGATGGCTTTTCTGTGATAGAAAGAAGAGGAACAAGAGCCCTTGTCCCTATCAACGAACCAAAAGAAATCCAAGAGTTCCATTTGAAATGGAAAGAATGGCTGCAAAAACGAGATCGTACCAAAGAACCCAACTTCAAGGAAATGATCAACGATTTAGGAAAGGGACGTTCGGCCTCCCTCTTTCTAGAGGTGGAGCGGGAGTTTTGGCAAAGGAAAAACAAAGCGGGACAAATCCAAAAGGAGCGGCAGGATAGGCTAGGGATGGGGTGGGCCAACCACGATCACCACACCTTCCGTTCGTCTAGAGTAGGCTTTCGACGTCTCGTTAATTTGTTTGAGGAACTGGGCTTTCACTGTAGAGAACGGTTCTATGCAGGCAAAGAGGCTGGTTGGGGTGCGCAGGTGATGGAGCAACCAGATGCATTTGCCGTGGCATTTTTAGACGTCGACCTCTCCCCTAGTGAAATAGAGATCGACTTTGCCCATGCCGATTTACCTAATAGAAAAGAATTAGGGACCATCGGCCTTTGGTGTGCCCTCCATGGGGATTCGATCAATGAGTCGGGGATGCACCATCTGGAAGCCCAATTCCTCTTTGAGAAGCTCGGAAAGGATTTAGTCAAAGAGGGTGTGGAAATGATGTCCCCTTTCTCTCATTTCAATTACTTAAAACAAGCCTTTACAAAAGGTGAACACTGGAAAGTGGCCCCTGAGCGTATTGAAAAGCTCCTTAAAAATGGACAGATCACTCAAGAGCAAGCCCATAAATTTGAAAAAGAGGGGGCTTTAGGAAGCCACTTAGAAAACCTACAGCGCAGAGAAGGATATAAAGGGTTTAACCAGAAAAATGTGAGCCTGATCATTAAAAAAACGGACCCTCGCACTTGAAAACACTAACCGATAGTGCCTCCTTAGCTGCATATAGTGCCGACGCCTCCCTTTTCCAGGCGATGCCGACAAAAGTTGTCATTCCTGAGTCTAAAAAGGATCTGCACCATCTAGTCAAAAAGAGGAAACCACTTATCGCACGAGGCGGAGCCACCAGCACCACAGGCGCGCCTTTAGGGGAAGGGACAGTCATCGATATGACCGTCCATCTGAACAAGATTTTACATTTTGACCCGCTGGCTAAAACAATCACAGTCGAGCCTGGGATTGTCCTTGATGCATTAAACGGATTCTTAAAGCCATACAACCTACGCCTCGGGCCCGACACCTCAACAGCAAGCCGCGCAACAATAGGCGGAATGATTGGGAACAATGCTGCAGGGGGATCTTCGCTCGTTTATGGGAGTATGGCAGATGCGATATTAGGGATAAAACTGCTGCTCTCAACCGGGGAAGAGGTTGGTTTATCACCAAAAGAACCTCTCACCCAAAAATTAGTTCAATGGGCCAACAAAAATAGAAAATTGATTGAAAAGCATTTTCCACCTATGCCAAGACGAGTTTCTGGATATGCTTTGGACACTCTTTTGACCAACCCAATGAAAATTGTAGCCGGCTCAGAAGGGACGTTGGGCATTTTGACCGAAGTGACACTCGCATTGGTTCCCATACCTGAAGATAAACCTCTTCATGTGTTTACCTTTTCAGATCTTCAAGAAGCTTTGAAGGCAGTGCCTCCTTTGCTTGCAGCCTCCCCTACGTTTCTTGAGTTGATGGATAAGACAACATTGTTAGTCGAAGGGACCGATCTTCCACTTAAACCGACAAAAACTGTGAACGGAGAAGAAAAAAAGGCCCTCCTTGAGATGCGCCGAAGCGAACTTGAACGTCTTTTTTCACGCCGTAGCTATACGAGCCCCTGTGGTTTTTTGGAAGATATGGCTCTTCCTCCTCAGCTTTTAGCTCCGTTTATGGATAAGTTTATCCCCCTTTTAGAAAAACGGTTTGGGGAAACGGCTGTCTACGGCCATGCTGGAGCCGGCTGTCTACACATCCGTCCCTTTGTCGATTTAAGAGAGCAGGGAAAGCTTGAGCTTGTTTTACAAACGATGAAAGAGGCCACTGCATTGCTGAAAGAGGTTGGCGGAACGTTAAGTGGCGAACATGGCGATGGGTGGCTACGCTCCTGGTTGAACGAAGATCTCTATGGAAAAGCGGTCATCCATCTTTTCAAAGAGCTCAAAGAGTTATTCGATCCATTTGGGATCATGAACCCTGGAAAGATCATTCCATTCCCTTTTCCAGAAGAAAAATTGAAAAAAACTCTCGACTTAAGTGAAAAAGAGCCCCCCACCTTTTTAAATTTCCAACCCGAAGGGGGGCTCACTTTAGCTGCAGATCTTTGTAATGGAAACGCCCTTTGTCGTAAAAAAGGGGGCTTTATGTGCCCCTCCTTTCAAGCGACAGGAGAAGAGGTCGATGGACCACGAGGCAGAGCGCAAGCTATCCGCAATTGCCTCCATAGCGGCGATCTAGCCGACCCTGAACTACAAGAGGTATTGAATCGATGCCTTTCGTGCAAAGGGTGCCAAATCGAATGCCCTTCCCATGTCGATATTGCCAAAATGAAAGCAGAGGCACTCTATAGACATCAGAAACGTTATGGCGTACCGCTCCGCTCCCGATTGATTGCGGGTATGCCAGATCTTCTCCCCTATATTCCTTCCCCTCTTTTCAACCTCAAATTGGGAAAATCGCTTCTAGGATTTTCTGATAGGCCCTTTCCAAAAAAAGTTAAAATCCCTTTCTCGAAAAGAAAAAGGGAAAGAAAAAAAGGGAGACCGTTGATCCTTTTTGTTGATACGTTCACCGAATGGTTTGAACCGGAAGTCGGAGAGGCAACAGTAAGAATTCTGGAGTATTTTGGATATGATGTGGAGCTACTATCAGGTTACTGCTGTGGTCGAACAGCCTACTCAAAAGGGCTTTTAGAACAAGCCCGGCGCAAATTGCAGAAACTAGGGTCAGCTATTTTAGACCGGAATATTCCGGTGATTGCCATCGAACCCACTTGCCAAACCATGGCTATCGATGAGGCTAAAGGGCTTTTGGAGACAACTTTTCCCCTTCAATCGTTAGAGCAATTTTTGAATCAATTGCCTTGGGAAAAAAGAGACAGCGACCCCATTCTTTTACATGTCCACTGCCACAGAAAAGCGACAAAAGAGGCAAAAATCCCCCTCCATCTGTTACAAAGGATAGTTGGAGAGGCTGTCACTGAAATCGACTCCGGTTGTTGCGGAATGGCAGGCTCTTTTGGGTACGAGAAGGAACACCAAGAACTCTCTGTTGCTATTGGCAAATTGGTGTTGGTTCCGACCATCGATAAGCACCCAACGGCTAAAGTAGTGGCGACCGGCTTTTCCTGCCGATCGCAGCTCCGAGAACTGACAGGACGAGCTATCACTTCACTGCCTGCTTTACTTTGTGAAATTTATGGTTTAAAATTTTGAGGAACTCATGTTTGAATGGTTTTATAAATGGAAGGAGCAACCTCCTTCGATCCAGCTTCTAATCTTTACCTATGGGATCTATCTTTTAGCCATCATTCTCACCACGGTATTTGTTTATGTCCGACTTGAAACAGTCAGAATCCCTGAAGCCCCAACGGAACACCATGACATCGGAAGAATTCACTAATAGGATGCAAAAGCTAGAAGATATCCGTTTACAAGGTGTAGATCCCTACCCCCACGTCTTCAAACCTTCTGGCAGAGCAGCCGATTTGCACATCCTTTTTGAAGGAAAACCTGTTGGTTCTTATGAAGAGGCTCTAGAGAAAAAAACACCTCCCTATCGCCTAGGAGGAAGGCTCGTTCTCTTCCGTGCAATGGGGAAAAATGCCTTTGCTCAAATACAAGATGGCACAGGGAAAATCCAGGTGATGTTCAACCGGGATAAAACAAAAATACCGGCATTGCCTGAAGAAGAAAACCCTTTAAAATGGATCGAAAAGAAGATTGATTTAGGCGATTGGATCGGCGTTGAAGGACATCTATTCAGGACACAGAAAGGGGAATTGACCCTGATGGTAGAAGATACCACCCTCCTTTCCAAATCACTCCACCCATTACCCGATAAACATGCAGGCTTGTCTGATAAAGAAACCCGCTACCGGAAAAGATGGCTCGATCTTATCTCGAACGAAGATGTGAAAAAATCTTTCGAAAGAAGAAGCAAAATCCTCAGGACGATCCGCGATTTCTTTTTTGAAAAAGGGTACATGGAGGTGGAAACACCTGTATTACAAAGCATTTATGGTGGTGCTGAAGCAAAACCGTTTACAACGACATTGCATGCTTTAGACCAAGAGATGTTTTTGAGAATTTCTCTCGAGCCTTCCCTTAAAAAATTGATCGTAGGTGGCTATGAAAAGGTATTTGAGATTGGCAAGGTTTTCCGTAATGAAGGGTTAAGCACTCGCCACAACCCAGAATTTACACTTCTGGAAGCCTACGCCGCCTACAACGATTACAACGATATGATGGTTCTTGTAGAGACGTTGTATGAACGTTTAGCTCTAGAGACCTTTGGAACAACCCAAGTACCGGCCAAGCTGCCAGGAACTGAAGAGGTCATCTATCTTGAGATGAAGGCCCCATGGAAACGATTGACCATGAAAGAAGCTGTCAAAACTTATGCCGGAATCGATGTCGAGACTAAAAGTGAAGAAGAACTAAGAGATATTTTACTAAAATCGGGCCATGTCGATAAAGATAAAGTAAAAGGACTCACAAAAGGACTTTTGATTGGTGCTCTTTTTGAAGTATTCGGAGAACCACATTTAATCCAACCACACCACATCATTGACCACCCAATTGAGACAACACCTTTTTCTAAACTACATCGTGATCCTGCTGAAAAAGCAAAAGGGATTGTTGAGCGGTTCGAAAGCTTTATTATGAGGACTGAAGGGGCAAACTCCTACACAGAGTTAAACGATCCTGTCTTGCAAAAGAAACTGCTTCTTGATCAAGCTAAAAGGAAAGAGAAAGGGGATGATGAAGCCTCTCCCTACGACGAGGACTTTGTCGAAGCCATCGAGCAGGGGATGCCGCCAACTGGTGGTGTCGGCATTGGCATCGACAGACTTGTGATGCTGTTCACTGAAGCACAGTCTATTAGAGATGTACTTTTCTTTCCTTGGATGAAATAAAGATCTTTACTTTGTAACCCACTCGAGATAGATTGTAAATTTCTACTGACTTGTTAAATTGTGAGTTTAAATTAATAAAGGAACCAAAATGTCGATTGGAAATATTGCTTATTCAGTTTTCCGTAACGCACTAACTTGTACAATGGCGGGATATAATGGTGCAATATTGGGTAGCAAAATCGCTAGAAAAACCAACATCTTCGCAGATGACAAAAACAGAGAAATTCTTATTAACATTATTTCTTTTGCTATAATTGCATTTGCCTGCTTAAGCGGTAGGGATATAGCTCATTTTATAATTCCAAATCGTTTGAAATGGTCTATTCTTAAACCAATGGGGGAAATATTCTCTGAAATAGTACTCGGCAGAGCAACTCTCTATTTGGCTCATACAACTCTCTTTTTGGCTTATAAAGGAAGTGCTAACAATAAAGGTCCAAATCCTCGTCCTCCAACTCCTTTAACTAAAAAATCCTCGAATACTGATCCCAAAAACCCGCACTTTCCAGAGTCTTAAAGTCAGTTATCTTCTCAACCATATATGGTTAAAGGGAGATTATTATTTATACCAGCATCTATTACTTAGTTAAGTTGATTTTAACGTGGAACAAAACATGTCAAAATTAGCTTAACTGCGTACTTGCCTTAACAAGATTATACCATGTCATTTGCTACATCTACTTATGCCTACCCTCTCATACGCCAAGGGATAACCGCCATTGGCACACCCGTGTTAACAACTGCAGGAATTTGTATTTTAGATTCCATTTCTTCAATTCCAGATCAGCAGACCAACCTCCTTTTGATGTTGATGATAGCGATATCAACATTTGGACTTTTAAGTGGAAAGGCTTTAGGAGACCACTACTTTCAAGAGGACACCCTATTTTCATCTGTTGGACAAGTGGCTACTGAATTTGTAGTTGGTTCTGTGGTCACTGCCACAAGCGCCCTTTTCATCTCTTATTTTTACAAAAAAAAGTCGCCCAAAAAGTTTCCCAAAATTAAATTGACAATAGAATTGCACAAGTGATTATTGAATGAGTGGCTAGCCAACAATTAATAGGTATTAGTTTTTTTGCGGCTCGCCCTGTGTACTAGAGTTGCAGATTGCGGGCGACTTCAATACCGGTGCGGGTGAGAACAAGAGATGTTTCCCCCTCTTTTTTGAGTAGATTGCCCCGGATCATCTGAGCAATAATAGCCTTTACGCCATTTGGGTTGATCTTGACTCGGAAACCAATATCATTCCGGTCGATCACAATATCGGTAAGCTCTTCATCTTCAGTTTTTCTCTCCTCAGCAATGTGGAGCGTTTCGATGAGAAACTTTTCTTCTTTAGTGAAACGGGATTGAGACATGCGATCCATTATATACGGGTTTTCCTCTCTCATGATACCATTAATTTATGTCCCAAACATTAGAGTTCCAAGAGGTCAGTAAATCCTACGGAAATGTCCAGGCCGTCAAAAAGGCCACATTTTCAGTGAAAGGGGGAGAGTTTTTCTCTATTTTAGGCCCAAGCGGCTGTGGTAAAACTTCCTTATTGAGGCTTGTTGCCGGCTTTGAGCAACCCGATCACGGAGCTATTCTCCTCGATGGGCAAGACATTACAAAGATTGCCCCTAATAAACGACCGGTTAACACCGTTTTCCAAAGCTATGCCCTCTTCCCTCACCTCACCGTCTTTGAAAACATTGCCTTCGGCCTACGGCTTCAAAAGAAAAGCGAGCAAGAAGTCAGAAATGAAGTGGAAAGGATGCTGCACCTCATCCAGATGGAAGAGCAGGTCGAAAAATTGCCCGACATGATCAGTGGGGGACAAAAACAGCGAGTTGCGATTGCAAGAGCCTTAATCATGCGTCCACGCATTTTGTTACTCGATGAACCGCTTGCTGCTCTCGACCTCAAGCTCCGCCAACGGATGTTGATCGAGCTGGACCGGATACACGATGAAGTCGGCATCACCTTTATTTTTGTCACGCATGACCAAACTGAAGCGATGGCGGTATCTGACCGGATTGCCGTTATGAATGGGGGACTTGTTGAACAGGTGGGCTCTCCCATTGAAGTCTACGAGGCCCCAAAAAGTAGCTTTGTCGCCGCTTTTATCGGGGACACTAACTTTTTGGATGGGATTGTTTCAAAGCCTATCACTCCAGAATATAGCGAATTGATGATCGAAGATTTCCCATCTGTGATCTGCTTTAACGACAAACAATTGAGCAGGGGAGAGCTCGTCCACTTGACTGTCCGTCCGGAAAAAATCAGGATTTCAAGAGAGTCTCCCAAACCCACTCCTCAACACAATTTAATTCCAGGAAAAGTGGATGACGTTATCTATAAAGGAGACCACACAAAGTTTTGGGTCAAAGTTGGAGATTACAGAATATCTGTTCTTCAGCCCCACTCCAGATTTCTTCTCGACGAAAAACCGATCACCTGGAATGACAATGTTTGGCTTTCATGGCATGCTGATGATGGGTTCTTGCTAGAAAGATATAGTGAAAAAGATGAGGCGCTGACCGAAATGACTTTGGAAGAGAATGAATAAAAGAAGAACAGAGCTTCTCCTCACACTTCCAAGCTTCCTTTTTCTCACCGTTTTTTTCTTAATACCCTCACTTATTTTGATCGGTTGCGCTTTTAAAGAAAAAGGGCTCTATGGGGGATTTGGAACCGGCTGGTCGATTGACTCTATTGTATCTCTTTTTACCTCCGGCAATCTTGCGGTATTGGCAAGAACGGTCTTATTGAGCGCTTTTGCTACTCTCTTTACCCTCATTTTAGCCATCCCTGTTGGTTACGGCATTGCAAGAAGTTCCCCCCTTTGGCGACGCCTTCTTCTTGTTTTAATCATCGTCCCCTCTTGGAGTTCCTTTCTTATACGTGTATACGCTTGGAAATTGCTTCTCCATCCAGAAGGGCTTCTAAAGCGTTTTTTAGAAACATTTTTCTTTGTCCCTACCGACACCATTTTGCTATATAACGACTTTGCTGTTCTGTTCGTCATGGTCTATACCTATCTCACCTTTGCCATTATCCCCATCTACACAGCTTCCCAAAAATTCAATTGGCAACTCTTTGAGGCCGCTACAGATCTTGGGTGCACCCGTTATCAAGCCTTCTTCCGTGTTTACCTTCCAGGGATCAGCAAAGGGATATCCGCTGCTATTTTATTAGTGTTCATCCCCTTTATGGGAGCCTACGTGATTCCAGACTTGGTGGGCGGCACACATGCCGAGATGCTTGGTAATAAAATCGCACAGAAAACTTTGGTGGAAAGAAATTTCCCCGATGCAGCTGCACTGTCTCTTTTGCTTGCACTAGCAACGACCATCCCTCTTGTCTTGTTATCTCGCGTTGAGAAAAAGGGTTTTGAACTAAAAATCCAGAGGAATGTGGAATGAACCAACATAGAAGCGCCCTTCCCAAAATTCTGATCGGTGTCACCCTTGTTTTTCTCTACTTACCCATTATTTTATTATTGATTAGCTCTTTCAACGCATCTCGTTTTGGGGCAGTATGGGGAGGCTTTTCATTGAAGTGGTATCAGAAACTATTTTCTGAACCCCAGGTGTTACTTGCGCTTCTCCATTCGTTGATCGTTGCTACCTCTGCGACGATTGCTTCGACTTTGATGGGGACATTTGCAGCCTTTGCCATCCATAAATTTCGAGGGCGCATTCAAAAAGCCCACTATGCCCTGATCTTTTCCCCCCTTCTTCTTCCCGATCTATTGATGGGTGTGAGCCTGTTGATTTTTTTCGTCTTCCTCAACTTAAAGCTGGGTCTTTTCACCATCTTTTTAGCCCACACCACCTTCTGCATTAGCTATGTAACCTTTGTAGTCCTCTCAAGATTGCAAAATTTTGACTTTTCCCTTTTAGAAGCCGCTTGGGACTTAGGTGCCAAACCGCTTCAAGTGGTTTTTAAGGTGCTACTACCAATCATGGGGCCCGGCATCATCGCAGCAGCGCTGCTTGCCTTCACCCTTTCAATCGACGATTTTGTCGTCACTTTTTTTGTTGCCGGACCTGGATCGCAGACCCTTCCTCTTTATATCTATGGAATGATCAAATATGGCACTACTCCTGTGATCAACGCCTTGTCAGCCCTCTTTTTAGTGATCACCTTTTGCATCGTTGCTTTCACCGAGTATTTGAAAGGAGAAGAAGGATGAGGCTTTTACTTGTTTTTCTACTATTGACAGGTTGCTTTCAATCGAAGAGGACGCTTCACCTCTATGTATGGAGTGATTTTATCCACCCAGAAGCGATTAAAACATTCGAAGAAAAACATGACTGCCATGTTGTCATCGACACATTTGATTCGAACGAATCGATGGTCGCTAAACTCCTTGCGGGTGGGGGTGGTTATGACATTATTTTTCCCACCCAGTATTTTGTGACAATTTTGGAAAATCAAGGTTTGTTAGTTCCGCTCGATTTTAATAAGATTCCCAACACAAAGAATGTCGACTTTGAAGAATTGGAACGTTTCCATATCCCCCAAACGACTAGCGCCCTTCCTTACATGCTAACAACAACAGGGATTGGCTATCGATCTGATCGTTTAGAACGTCCGACTTCGTGGACCATCTTTGGAGACAAGGCCTACAAAGGACGGATGCTGTTGCTAAACGATATCCGCGATGTGATAGGTGCAGCCCTTTTAACACTTGGATACTCTGTTAATTCCGAGGAAAAAAGCGAAGTAGAAGCTGCTGCAGACCTTGTTTTACAATGGCGCGAAAATATAGCCAAATTTGATTCTGATTATAAAAATGGGATTGCAAGCAGCGAATTCCTCCTTTGCCAAGCCTATTCGGGCGAGATTCAACAGGTCATCCAGGAGACCCCAGAGGTCGACTACTCGATCCCCAACGAAGGGAGCATCGTCTCTGCCGATATGTTGGCTATCCCGAGAGGAGCGGTGGATGTCGATTTAGCCTATGCCTTTATCAACCACCTTTTGGAACCGGCAATCGCAAAATTAAATATGGAGTTTGCTTACGGCAATCCTGCTAATAAAGCAATGTTCGAGAACCTTCCTTCTTCTTTTAAGAATAATACCCTCATTTTTCCTCCAGAATACGAGGTTAGCAAATGCTACCCAATTTTAGATGTTGGTAAAGCAACGATTTATTATAATGAAGCCTGGAACCGCATTAAATCTTACTAGAGTAAAAATGACCGGATTAATTTATAAAAATCTCGCCCCAACTCTGCAGGATATGAAAGCATTCTGCTTACCTTATCTTTCATCACTGCAAGGATCTATTGGCAAAATTTCAAATATCATTGAGGAAAAAAGGACACTTTTCAGTGATGCTTTTGTCAAAAATAGGGTTGTTATCATCGCAGGTGTTTCGATAGGCATTTCACTGTATTGGATCTATCTATTTATCTTTGGATCGAAAGAAGAACTACAAGCAAAAAGGAGAGAACAGATCCCCTTTGCCTCCCCTCCAGATTTAGGAGAAAATACCGACCCCTCAAAAAAAACAACTTGATCGGGCACTAAAACTTCAATTAATATTTCTTAAAATATTAAAGGTAATAAAAATGCAATTTCCACAAGTTTCTTTCTCATCGATTTCCTGGAGCTCCGTTCAAGAACTACCCAATTCAATTGGGGTGTTTGTCTCTAACTCGACTTCAAAAGTTTCTAACTTTATTGCCCCTTTCTTCGAAAACCAAGGCCCTATTGTTACTGGACTGATTGATAAAAAATGGCAAGTTCTTGCGATTGCAACCGCTACTGTAGCAGCTCTGATTGCAGCCCGTTTCCTACTTTCTAAACCTGCTGCACCTGCTGCCGCTACACCTGCTACTACTCCCCCATCTGCCACTACCACCAATGCGCCAGATGCTACTAAATCAGTTGATACTACTGAGCCAACAACTGCTGCCGCTTCTGCAACTACACCTCCACCAGCTGCCACTACCACTGCCCCTGACACTAATAAACCAGTTGACACTGCTGAGCCTGCACCTGATGCCACAGTAATTTCCGCAAAGTTTGGACCATTTGAGTCCTTATTTCTCTCTCGAATCCCGGAACAATATGTCTCTTATTATCAGACCGGAAAAGATTTTGCGACCGATGTAATGAGATCGGAAGCCTGGCAACCTTTCAGAGCCAGCGTGATCCGTGGCGGTATCCCAGGAGCTGCCGTATTTGGCGGCTTGTATGCATTGTACAACCTTTCTAACACAGTTAGACTACTCTCTACAGCAGCTATAGGCCTTGGAGTCTCTACTGCTCTTGACTACTTATGGAACACCCAAGCTGTTCAAGGTTTGAAAGAAAGAATTTATCCAACAGTCACACTACAACAACAAGTGACTACCTAACGGAATCAGCAAGAATTTAACTTATAAAGGCGGCGGAGCAATCGCCGCCTTTTTTATCCTGCCCATCCCATACGCATCAACTTAACGAACACCAATTTCTCAACAATCTGTTAAAAGCAAATTACTTACAAAGAAACGTTTAGAAATCAATTTAGTCAAAAGCGGCTTAAATCTTCGAAGAAAGGCCCAATATTACTCTCTTTGCTCTCTGTGAGCTCTGTGGTGATCTTTTTTTTATTTTTTACCACAGAGCTCACGGAGAGCACAGAGAGAGGATTTTGAATTGCCCCTTCTAGAATAATCGACTCTGATATTCTACTCTTTTTTTATTCCATCTATTTGTGGTTAATTAGCTTAGCATCTACCTCTAGGCTTAGGTTGATGCGTATGCCTGCCCATCCTGTTTTTTGTGCTAATGCTTAGCTGATTTTTCCCAATCGTAGATAGCCTGTTGTAAAAGGGCCAAATCTTCTGCACTCACTTCATCTTTTTGGAAAAGAGAAAGCAATTGCCCCCGTATCTCTGGGAATTGTAAAGCTGGTGTTCCCTTGAAATTGGCAAACATCGTCTGTTTAATGGCTAAAGTAGCTTGAGCGGTCTCTAAAGCCATTTCATTTTGCATGCTAGTACCACCCGATTGCAAACGATGAACACGGTCTTGCGACTTTTTCAAACCAGCTTCTAGTTGAGCATAGAAATGATCTTCATCTGCTTTAGAGAATGAGGTGTTGTTTGTTGCAGGCAGAGCCGCAACAAGGGGTACCCCTGCAACCATGACAGACTGCAAAAAGGTAGGAGAGAATCTGTTTCATTGTGTTTCCTTTTTCCTCCGCTGCCAATTGTAGACAGCTGTTTGTAAATCTTGCAGGTCATCGGTTGTGACCTCATCGCTTTGAAAAATATCTAAAAGCCTTTTTCTGACTTCAGGCGATTGAATCGAAGGTGTTCCGTAAAAGTTGGAATAAAGGGTGTGCTTTGTTTCCATCGCGTTTCTTGCAGAATCGAGCATCACTTGTCGACCATGGGTAAAAACACTCCGGTTTTTAGCCTTTTCCATCACCATGTCATGGAGCCTTTTTTGAGAATCTTGTAACTCATCTTGTAGCTGCTCGTAAAAATCCTGTTCGTCTTCTTCAGTAAACGGCAGTGGATTTATCGCTGCAAAAAGTGTCACGCAGCAGAATAAAAATAAAAAAAGCTTCTTCATCATTTGTCCTTTTTGAAACAGTCTCTCAACCAATCCCACGTGAACCTAAATAGCTCAAAGAGCCCAAATGATACACCAAAAAGGACAAGAGAGTAGAGAAGCCTTTCAAAAATAGAGGTATCTGAGGTTTCACCAGAAAAGATTAAAAAAGTGAATATCCCTATGATTGCTGCAAAAATCAGACTCAATTTCATAAAATTTTCCTTAACGTGATCCTCTGCTTACCTTTTGGCATCTCTTTATACTCGACCCCTTCAGTGAGACGTTCCATCAAGTAGAGTCCAAGTCCCCCTTCTGCCAGCTTTTCGGTTTTTGGTCTAATGGGTTTATCAGGTTTGAAAGGGGGGCCTTCGTAATCTAAGTGTAACAATAGATGATCTTCAAACCTTTCAATTTGGATAAGAATGGTCGCATCTTCTTTACCTTCCAAAGCATGTTCCATGATATTTGTCGCCGCTTCGTTCACGGCCAACTCCAAATGCATGGTTTTTGCTTCACCCCAATTGTGCTCTTTCAGGTTTTGGCAAAATGCCCTGACAAAAGAACGGATCGGCTCGAGCTCTTTGTACTTGGCTTGAACGGCCATTTGTTGGGCTTCTAAAATCTGTGGCCCTTCCTTTTCAACTTTTACAATAATCATCGTCAGGTCGTCTTGCAATCTTCCTGAGTTTGAAAAACTTTTAAGTTCTTCTAAGATTTTCTCACCTATTTCTTGAGGTTTTAAAGAAGAGAAGTTTTTAAAAGCAGCTTTTAATCTATCTAACCCAAAGAATTCGCCTTTTTCTGACCTACTTTCTGTCACGCCATCAGAGTAGAAAAGGAAGAGGTCATCACAACCTATAGTGACATCCGTTTCACGGTATATCTCGCTTTTCAAAAAACCTAAAGGAACGTTATCACCTGAAATTTCGTCGACTGTTTTGTCGTTTGCTTTAAAATGTAATGTGGGAGTGTGACCTGCATCGACAAACGTCAGTTTTTTATTCGTCCAGTCGAACCTTCCATAGCAAATTGTCATAAAAGTCTCTAGATTGATCATCTCAGAAGAGACTTCATTGTGAACAAATGTAACTACCTCTTCTGGACTTGGCATGATTGAGCCAGAAAGCGATGTCAGAGCGCGACTAAAAGCGCTTTTCGTTGCTGCCCCCATCAATGCTGCAGGTATCCCTTTCCCCATCACATCTCCGATTACAAGATCGAAGCCATCCCTGCCAAGAACGTAAAAATCATAAAAGTCTCCGTCGACACCTTGAGAAGGGACGGAAAGGGCATAAACATTAAAGCCTTTCGGCTTAACCTTTAAATGCCCGAAAAGGAGAGTTTTTTGGATACGATAACCTACATCGATCTCTCTTCGACGTGCCCTTTTTAATTCTTCTTCCGCTACTTTTCTCTTCGTGATATCGATGACTAAAGAGACAACACCCCTTTCAGATGTTTTTTTCTCTACATGTCTCAGCCACTTCTGACCAAAAGGATCCTCACGTTCTGGCCCCGGATCTCTAAAATGGGCAATTTCTCGCGCTACCCAGGCATCGTCGTTATGGATTGCCCTTAAAACCTTTTCGATAGACACCCCTGGCACAAGCAACTCTTTTGACAAATTAAAAAGAGTGCTATACATTGAATTTGCAACAACTAACTTCTCCTCTCGATCAAAAATCGCAAAGCCAGATTCTAAAGCACCAATGCCATCTATCAAACGGCTGTGCAATAGGTGCAACTTCTGTTCGACCCCCATTTCATGGTCAATATCTGAATAGGTCCCTAACATCCGAAGGGGCGAACCATCTTTTTTTCGCTCTATCAATGATCCACGGATCAATATCCACTTCCATTTCCCCTCTTTGGTTTTCATCCGACACTTGAATTCATAGGGGGTACCGTGGCGTATATGGTTCTCAAGTATCCCTTCAGCTAATAAAAGATCCTCTTCTTTGACCAGATTTTCCCAAGTCGATAAACGGCCTTTAAGATCCCCCTCTTTATATCCCAGCATCCCTAAAGACTGGGGCCCAAAAAAATAGTCCTCTGTTTCCAGATTAAGCTCCCAAAGTCCATCTCGACTCAAGTTAACCACTTGATCGATCCTTTTCTGATGCTCCAAAAAATCGTTCATCTTTTTGTTTGAAGGCCAAATTCCACCAATTAAAAAGTAGATCTCCCCTTCTTTGATCAACTCCCCTACAAAGGCAAGGTCGAGGTTTTTACTTTTCAAGGTAAAGGGCTCGAGCTGCAGATTAAAATATTGACTCAATGATTGCCCTACAACTATTTCAGGAAACACTTTTTTGAGATTATCACCTAAAGAATGGATCTTAAGTTTTTCATCAAAAGAAATAGAATAAGGGAACAATTGTCCAAAAAGCTTAGTGTCCATTAAGCACTTTGTAACTCAATAACCTGTTTATTTCACTGGTTGAACTTGATAAATTCATCACGAAGCGAGACAGCTCTTAAGGATATAAATTCCAAATTCAACACGAAGAACACGAAGAGACGAAGAACGCGAAGGTAAAATAATTTTTAAAAAGGAAAAGAGATCCCAATACTAAAGAATTAATTACCTTCGCGTTCTTCGTCTCTTCGTGTTGAATTTGGAATTATCTATTTAGAAGTAACCCACCATTTTTTCTTAAGCAGGTCGGGAACAAATGCCTCTTTTTCTCGCCTAAGCCCTGACAAACCAAGATCTTGCTCTAAATTAATCCAAGGGTAAGAAGTTGCTCGGGCTACTGCACGCAATAAAAAAGCATGCCCCCCCTTAAATCGAGGCAAAGATTTAGCAAAATGTAGCAACAAAGTCTCATTGTTTTGCGGAGAAAATAAGGCAAAAGCAACAGCTTCGTTCCCCTCTTCAACCATAATCCCCTCTATGCCAAAGGGATCCATATATTTGAGTGCCTCTTTTGCGTTTTTTGCATCTCCACTAGGATGCTCCGACTCCCATTCGTCTAATAGACCTAAAATAAGAGGTATTTTGTCATCTTCTACCGGGTGCAGCTCGGCAAAGGGATGATCCCGCTCAAACTGCGCAATTAAATTGCGGCGATTGGATCGATTTCTGCCAGGCAATAGTGACAATGTCTCCCTTTTAAAAAGGTAATCTTGATCTTGAACCCTTTCTTCTAGAGAAGCCTTTGGAAATCTGTATAACCACTCGTCTGGTATAGGAAAATAGGGCCCCTCTTGAGGCTCAAATTCGGTCTTTAACGGAAGATAAAAGACCTCCCCCTGGGGGCTCTTCCCTCGTATAAAATCTCCCACATAGCGGTAATCGTGCTTGTCCCTAAAAAAGAATAGATTAGGATAATTATACTCTGATAAGGGCGCGCCCGTCCCTTCTAATTTCCCCTGCAATTCCCGAAAAAGGTCAAACGTAAGTGGCTCATCCATTAACCCTTTTCATAGTCTAGAATTATTAAGAAACGATTGACTTGTAGATTTTTGCAATTTTCCTCTAACGTGCAGGTTTTGCAAAACATCTAGTGTAGGGCCATTCCATGGAGTACAGACAATTAGGGCGTAGTGGATTTAAAGTCCCTGTTTTGAGCTTTGGGACAGCCACTTTCGGTGGAAAAGGGGAACTTTTCAAAGCTTGGGGAGAGACAGACACCAACGAGGCTGGCCGTTTAATTGACCTCTGTCTTGATCATGGCGTCAACCTTTTTGACACAGCCGACATTTACTCCGTAGGAGCCTCAGAAGAGATTCTTGGAAAAGTGATCAAAGGACGGCGTGATAAAGTCCTCATTTCTACCAAAGCGACTTTTCGTTTTGGTGAAACCGACCCCAATGATGTAGGCTCTTCCCGCTTTCACCTCATTAACGCTTGTGAAGCCAGCTTAAAGAGGTTGGGCGTTGATTATATCGATCTATATCAAATGCACACCTTTGATGCCCTGACTCCAGTTGAAGAAACATTGCGCGCCCTTGAGAACCTGGTTCAAAGTGGAAAAGTTCGTTATATTGGATGTTCTAATTTTTCAGGCTGGCATCTCATGAAATCACTATCAGTTTCAGAGAGATATGGGCTTGAAAGGTATGTCGCTTACCAAGGTTACTATTCGTTAGTTGGCAGAGATTATGAAACTGAACTGATGCCGCTTTGCATAGACCAAGGTTTAGGTCTGCTGGTTTGGAGCCCCCTAGGATGGGGACGATTAACAGGAAAAATTAACAGGAAAAATCCAAATCCTCCTGCCACTAGCCGCCTCCACAAAACAGCTGATATAGGGCCTCCAGTAGACAATGAGTTCCTCTTAAAAGTTGTTGATGTTTTAGAGGAAATTGCAAAAGAAACAGGGAAAACAGTCCCTCAAATAGCCCTCAACTGGCTCTTACAAAGGCCAACTGTTTCTAATGTCATCATTGGAGCTCGTAATGAGCAGCAATTAAAAGACAACTTGGGAGCCATCGGCTGGAATTTGACTAAAGAACAGATGAAAAGGCTAGATAAAGTAAGCGAACAGCCCCTCCCCTACCCCTATTGGCATCAAAAAAACACCTTTGAAGAGCGCAACCCATTTCCAGTTTAAGCGGAACAGCTTTGGAGTGGGATAGCAACAGGAACCCTGGGAATGCCTAGCCTTTCTGCAGCTAATGCTCGATGGCGGCCTTCATGCTCAAGTGTAGGGTAACCTACACAAATACCCTTCGTGTAGTAGGCATCATCATGAGCGGTGAAAATTTAGGTCCTTTCTGTTTGTCATGGATGAGCTCTTTCATCTGTGACAGGAGCCAGGGCATACTTTCCTCATCTGCATGACGCTTAAAATAAGGATCTACCTCATGCAAAAACTGACGTGGGGACATCCACTTAACAGAATATCTTTTAGAACTAAATCCACAAAGCGCCCCAATAGCCCCACGGTCATCGAGATTGTCAGTGAAAACCGCAGTGGCTTTAGAATAAGGTGAATTTGATGATAGGGACTTAGCTTTAACTTTAGAGGAAGGAGGTTTTATCGATATAGAGAGCACTCTCTCGGCAATTTTATTTATTCTTTTGGCAACTTCTGTAGATTCGAAACTGTACCAACCAAAAATCTGATGAAGAAGTTGTCGCAATTTCCCACAAATTCCTGAGTAGTATCTTTTTGAAGATTGCTTTTTCAAAACTTTCAAAGCAAAAAAGGACTTTTTATTTGTGACCACTGCTTTAGTGGCATAACTATCAAAGAGATCAAGTACTTCTGAAAGAGAAAGTGCTTGTTTACAGATAAAATCAAAGTTTGACCTGTGTGGAAATGGGTCGTTTAGAAAAAAATCTTTCGAACGGGCAGGATGATTGGAGACTAAAATCTCTTCATACTTTTGATCAATTTTAAAATAAGGAGACGCAAATCGATGGATGTAGAGATGCTCTCCATTTTCCTGTTTCCGTTGGGCGCACAGAACAAGATTAGAGAAATCAATCAAACAATGATTGGGTGAAGAGCTAACGTAACAACTGCTGTAAAAAGACACTGCCAAACAAATTAATAAAAAATTACATTTTATAAAAAAACAATGTAAAAATCAATTAAATCAAATGGGCGATGAATTTTTTTATAAGTCGACACGCGGCAGCAGCATCAATGAAGCACAACGTACTCGGGCAGTATAGTGTTGATACAGCCGTTTGGAATAGCAGATGGAAACGGAAGAGGTAGGATTCGAACCTACGACACCATTGCGGGTGTTTCTGTTTTCGAGACAGACGCGATCGGCCACTCTGCCACTCTTCCAAAAGATGGGAAAATTGTATGCCCCACTCCCCTTTAACGACAAGGGGTGATATGCTATTGGACATGACTAAAGACCCCTTACCCAAAGTGATGATGGAGACGACTCAAGGGAGTTTCACCATCACCCTATTTCCTGCGAAAGCCCCTAAGGCTGTCGAAAACTTTCTTAAACTGGCAGAAACTGGCTACTACAATGATGTCATTTTCCACCGTGTAATCAAAAATTTTATGATCCAAGGAGGCGACCCTACTGGAACAGGCCGCGGCGGCGAATCGGCTTTTGGCAAATCGTTTCCAGACGAATGCCACAAAGATTTGACATTCGATCGTCCTGGTTTATTGGCTATGGCCAATAGAGGGCCTAACACCAATGGCAGTCAGTTCTTTATCACCACAGCTGAAACACCCTGGCTCAATGGAAATCACACCATTTTCGGCGAAGTCACAGGTGGCTATGAAGTGATCAAAAAAATTGAGACCACAAAGACCGATTCTGGTGACAAACCTCTAGAGCAACAAAAAATCGTTAAAATCACAGTCTCCAAATAAGCAATTATAACGCAGAAAATTCATTACGAAGAACACGAAGATAGGAAGACGCAAAGGTAACTCATTCTTTAGCAATAAAAGTCTTTTCCTTTCTTGAAGAGGAAATTTTTACCTTCGTTTTCTTCGTGATGAATTTGTAAATTATAATTTTGCAATTTTATTTTTGCTCTGTTATCTCTATTTTTTTTTGTGATGGACTGACCATATGAAAACCCCTTCTAGACAACTTGGAAAACTGAAAGTTTCAGCGCTAGGATTAGGCTGCATGGGCATGTCCGAATTTTACGGACATAGCGATGAAAACGAGTCGATCAAAACGATTCACAGAGCTCTAGAACTTGGAATCAATTTTTTTGACACTGCTGACATGTATGGACATGGTGAAAATGAAAAACTTGTTGGAAAAGCCCTCAGAGGCAAAAGAGACCAAGCTGTCATCGCCACAAAGTTTGGGTTTATCCGTCCTAAAGAAAATGAAGATCTGCAAAAACGGACTGTTTCTGGAAAGAAAGAATATGTCCAAAAAGCCTGCGAAGAGAGTCTAAAACGACTTGGCATCGATGTGATAGACCTTTACTACCAACACCGGGTCGACCCAGAAACGCCCATTGAAGAGACAGTGGAGGCTATGGCAAAACTTGTCAAAGAAGGAAAAGTTCGGTTTTTAGGGTTGTCAGAACCTTCTGCAGAAACTATCCACAAAGCACATGCCATCCATCCGATCACAGCCATTCAGTCAGAATATTCTTTATGGACACGTGATCCAGAAGAATCAGTACTAAAAACATGCGAAGAGCTCAATATCGGGTTTGTCCCCTTTAGCCCCCTCGGCCGAGGTTTTTTAACCGGCAAAGTTAAAAATATCGATAAGCTTGAAAATGACGATGCCCGTAAGTCGCTCCCCCGATTTTCCAAAGAAAATCTCGATCACAACTTAAAAATCGTTGAAGAGATTGAGAAACTGGCTGCAAAGAAAAAATGTACCCCTGCCCAACTGGCCTTGGCCTGGGTTCTGGCACAAGCACCTTTCATTGTCCCTATTCCAGGAACAACGAAGATCAGCAGACTTGAAGAAAACCAAAAAGCTGTCGAGGTTCAACTATCAAAAGAAGAGCTCGAGTTGCTTAACAACCTCACACAACCTAAAGGCGATCGTTACGCCCCCGGCATGATGAGGCTAGTGAATCTGTAAGAATTTGCTATATCGCCAAGCGAAAACAAAAGAATAATCTTTAATTTTAGATCTTCTTGAGGAAATTAACATGGTCCCGGCCAAGCTGGATGACCTCCTCTTGCGCTTTTGGATCACGAAGACTTCCATCGGGGTTAAATGCTTCGAAGGCACGAGAAATACATTTTTGGTTGGGCAATACGATGCAGTTGATGTTCCCAAAAATAGAACGAACAGTAACAAGGCCACGGAGCCCTCCCCAACCACTTGGAGAGGCACTCATCAAGGTAACTACCTTCTTTTTAAAGCAGATCAGGTTTTCCTCATTAGGAGAAGCCGGTCTTGATGCCCAATCGATGGTGTTTTTTAAAACAGCCGTTATCGAACTATTGTACTCTGGGCAAGAGAGTAAAAATCCGTCGCTTTCAATCATGATTTTTTTTAGCTCTTTTGCCTTTTCTGGTAACCCTGAGGCAGTTTCAATATCTTCGTTGTAAATGGGAAGTTGATAGTCGAATAGATCAATCAAATTAACATCCCCACCAGCCTCTTGAGCCCCTTTTACAGCAATTTTGATCAGTTTTTTATTGTATGAATCTTTCCGGAGACTTCCAGCAAAGGCTAAAATTTTTGGACGGCTTACCATTTGAATTCCTCATAAAAGCCTTAATTTAGCATTTTGCCAGGAGGATTCAAAAGAAAATAAAAAACGCAATGGCCGAATTCACGTTAAACCTAATGAGTAGGTTAAATGGCGGAAGAGGTAGGATTTGAACCCACGGACCCCGGAGGGGCCTCCTGTTTTCAAGACAGGTGCAATCGGCCACTCTGCCACTCTTCCAAGATGGCAATTAGCATAGCTGGAATAGGAAACAAAAATCAAGAGAAGCTTTTGATCCGAACCCGTTCAACTGCCAATAAGGCCAAGCTCTGAACCCGCCAATCAAAACCCCCAAGGGTGAAGTGGGCACCCTCTTCTGGATGTTCGCCGAGCTGCTGCTCCATAAACTCTGATAGTTGAAGATCTGGAGGGAGACCAAGACGGGTCTCAAGTTGCGCCTCAACAGTTGAAAGAGGGGTATTGCCGTCAAAAGTGCGATCGACAAAAAGGTTGGGATTTTTTACCCCTCCCCTATCTACTGGGAAAAGGGATAAAATAAGGTCTTCAAAGGTCAGTAAGCCTTTTGGCATCCCTTTCTCGTCAACGCCAACAACGACCTCCACTTTCTCTTTTCGAAAAGTATTTAAAAGCTGCAGTAAACTAGATTTTTGATCGACAAAAGTAGGTTGTCTCAACCAGTCTCTTACCCGTCGATTATCAGGAACACGCAAAAGGTCGCGGAGAGCCACCCACCCCAAAAACCCCTCTCTGTCTTCTGCTTTTAGGAGGACAAAAGAGTGTTCTTTATTTTTAATCCTCTCACGAAGTTCCCCCACAGTTACTTTAAGCGGCAAAATGGGAAACGATTCGATAGGTTGTAATAAGCTGGCCACATTTCTTTCGCCAAGCGAAAAAATAGCCGATAGAGTTCGACGAGATCCCTCTTCTTCTCCAACATCTTGATTGGTGCTTCCCTCGATCATCTCTACCAGCTCTTCCCTCGGGATGAAAGTTAACTCGCCCTGATGACTGCGAACTAACTTATTGCCGAAGCGAGAAAACCACTCAACGAGATGGAGAAAAGGGGCTAAAACGCGGGACGTCCAATAAATTAAAGGAATTCCGAGGAACACCACATGTTCCGGGTGCTTACGAGCTGCAAACATGGGGGCCAATTCCCCTAAAATAATGGCCAAAGTGATTTGCATAAGAGGTGCAAAATCTGGCGAAATCCCCCATGCGAAAAAGAGGTTACGTGAACATTCAGCACCAAAAACTAGCGACAGGTTGACACCGACTAAAGTAGTTCCGAAAAGGGCTGAAGGTTTATCTAGCAGCTCTTGCAGCCAAATGATGCGACGGTAGCCTCTAGCGACATAGTAATCCACTTTTAAGCGGTCAAATGAGATTGCTGCCATCTCGAACATTGAAAAAAATGAAAGGGCAATCAGCGAGAGAAAATCGAGAACAAGCCAAGCAATCATTTGACCTCTCTTTTTTTAATAAACACTTTTTTTACTCTGTGTGGCTCCGCGGAAACGACCTGAAACTCGATTCCCCCTTTTTCAAATACAGCTCCCATTTTTGGGATGTCGCCCATTTCATCGATCAACCATCCTCCCACACTTTGAGAGGCGCTTTCCCCTCTTAAAGCAGTTTTAAAAAATGTCTCAAGATCATCTAGATCCATTGTCCCATCTGCAATGATGGCCGTTGGAGAAACGATTTGGTAATCAATTTCTTCACGTACGGAACTGCCCAGGGTTCCGAATACGACCTCTACTAAATCCTCAAGCAGGCAAGTTCCTGCAAGCCCCCCAAATTCATCGATCGAAAAAGCGGTGCTCTTCCCTTTTTTGATCAATGTCTCAAGCAGAATACGAGCTGGGGCAACTTCTGGGATGAAATAGGGTTTTTCAATGTATTTTTTAAGATCTTGCCCAGTTTTTAACTTATCTCGGTTCAAAAGATACGATTTTACCGAGATCGTCCCGAGGAGATGGTCCCAATTTCTTTGGTAAATAGGGACCTCTTTATGCCCCCCTTCAGACAATAGATGAGATAGTTTGGTAAGAGGTTCGTGGATGTCATAGCCCTCCATATCCTCTTTTGGAAGCTGAACATCACGGACTAAAGACTCTTTCAGATCTAAAAACCCAGACGCCAACTCAACTTCTTCTGGATAGATCACTCCCCTTTCTTGCGAAGAAGAAAGGACATGTTCAATCTCCTCCTGTCCTAGTAAGCGGTCTCTTTGCAAAAAGGGAAAAAGCATCCGAGAAAGCGGCAATGTGACTTTAATAACACCCACCCTTAAAGGACCAATCCAACGGTTTAGCTTATCTAATATGGGCGCAAAAGACTCTGCAAGGGATCTGTTCTTCACCATGCCAAGCTGTTTCGGGAAAACCTCTCCTAAGAAAAGAAGGAGGAAGAATGGAATCAAGATTTTGGCAGCCAAACTACCGTTTTCTCCAATATAGGCTGACACACTATTCTGAACTAGAATATTGACTACTGTATTTAGAATAAAAATAGTAACCAATAATTCTTGAGGCGATTTTAGAAGTTTGGCAATCAACCTGATATGTTTTTTAGGTGAATTTTCAGCACTTTTGACCCAGGCGCGGGGTAATGAAAAAAAAGCTGTTTCCGAGGCTGAGAAAAAAGCAGAGAGAGCTGTGAACAGCACAATGGGGATAATAAGAAACTGATCGGAATCCATCATCATTCCTTTGAGAGGACTTTAGAACCTCTTGGGACAACCCCTAACCGTTCCATCATCAAAACTTCAAGAAAACGGGGATCTTCTGAATATTGAAGCTCTTTTTTGAGTCTGTCTGTCCTTTCCTTCTCTTTGACAATTTCCATATCGATTTCGGCTTGCTTCCGCTTTAACTTATCTTCCTCATCATGTAACTGAAGGAAGCGAAAAACAAAAGGGAGAGAAAGAAGTAAAAAAATTAAAAGAAGGGTTGGCCATTTCTGGATCAAGGAGATAGAGAAAAAAGGCTTGAAGGCAAGCCTTTTTTCTTCCAAGTAGTCCTTAAATCCGGGGGACAACGATCCCTTCTTGTTTCATGTACTTGCCACTCCTATCTTTATAGGATATAGCACAGGCCGAGTCAGATTCAAAAAAGAGAACTTGGGCAATTCCCTCGTTGGCATAGATTTTTGCTGGAAGTGGGGTGGTATTCGAAATTTCGATCGTCACATACCCTTCCCATTCTGGTTCAAACGGGGTGACATTGACGATGATTCCACAACGGGCGTAGGTTGATTTACCTATGCATAGGGTCAACACATTTCTTGGTATTCTGAAATATTCAATGCTTCTAGCCAAAGCAAAAGAGTTGCCAGGGATGATGCAATAAGGACCCTTGATATCTACGAAGGAATCTGGAGAAAAATTTTTTGGGTCGACAATGGTGTTATAGACGTTAGTGAATACTTTGAACTCGTCGGCAACACGGAGGTCATAGCCATAGCTGGAAAGGCCATAGCTAACAAGGGGCGCCCCGTCATCGGTTCTTTTGACTTGGTGAGGAATGAACGGCTCGATCAGCCCCATTGCTTCAGATTGTTCACGGATCCATTCGTCAGATTTTATGCTCATAAATTACCATTAAAGTTTTGTCAGATAGGTCCAAAGAAAGCGCAGGACAATCTTAGGAGAGCGTATAGCATAACCGATGATACTCTTCCAAGTCACCTCCTCTATAGTCCCCTCTATAACTTCTATAGTTGAAAGGGTCCTTAAAAGCCACTGGCGATGGAGAATAAAAAGGGAGTCGGGCAACTTATCAAGTGGAAAAAATTTAACATCCACAGTTTCTGTGGTTGCTGCTGGCGTTCCTTCAAAATGATTGGAATAAAAAATTGAGGTCTCGGCTGCCCATCGATTGACTGGCATGAAGTGGCAGCGCAAAACCAACCCGTTTGCAGTTAGTGTTGTCTCTTCAGTTAGCTCTCTTTCAGCCGCAGTGACGGCATCCTCACCATCGTCAATGCCACCACCTGGCAATACCCAAACAGGTACATCTTTCCTTTTCACAAGGAGAATGTCTCCATTCATTGGATCTTGGAGGACGACAAGGGCGGCAGAACGCATAGGGAAACAATTTACAGAGAGAATGAGTTTTAGAACAGGATAAGAGGATCGCCTACAGCGAAAAAGATAAAAAAATTCTCACTCTATCTTTTTCGTCGCAGGCGATCCTCTTATCCTGTTAATTATTCAATTTTTCAATTGATTTAATTAATTATTGATTCTACTGTGAAAATTATACGATGCGAGGTGTTTTGTGGCTCAAATGCTGACTGCTGGAAACTTAGAAAAAGTGAAGAGTGCACGATGATCTTAAGAGTTCCTGTCACATCGAGTGACCATATCCAAGGCAATGTGGATGCTATTATCACGCTCGTTGAATATGGCGATTACCAGTGTCCCTACTGCGGAGAAGCTTATCCAGTTATCAAACAAGTACAAAAGCATTTTGGAGATCAAATCCGATTTGTTTTTCGGAATTTCCCCTTAAGCGAGGTTCACCCTTTTGCCAAAGTTGCGGCCGAAGCAGCAGAATTTGCAGCCGAGCATAATAAATTTTGGCAAATGCACGATCTTATTTATGAGAATCAAACCAATTTAAGCCAAAGCATGCTGCTTGGGTTGGCAACTGTCTTAAAACTGCCTGTAAAACAACTTGAAATAGACATCCAGACAAAAGCTTACGAAGCTAAAATCAGTGAAGACTTTATGGGAGGCGTCAAGAGCGGCGTCAACGGTACTCCTACTTTTTTCATTAATCAACACCGGTACAATGGGTCACCAGAATTTAGAGAATTGGTCGCTGTGATCGAATCGATGCTAGTTAAATAATTGAATCAAAGTAGATAAGACGGAATATGGGTCTTGAGACCCAAAAAGGAACCACATATGGGCAGCAAATACTTTTTCAATTTATCCTCTATAAAACCACAGAAAAATAGCTCTGGTGGTAGTCTGACTTATGTCACTTCAGATCAAGTCCCTGGACTTGTCAACATCTCCTTTGCTGCTTTGAAGTTGGATAAATTGGGTTCTTTAGAACCTATATGGCACCCAAATGCCAATAAAATTGGCTATTGCACTGAAGGCCATGCTCTTGTGTCGATTCGTAGCCCAGGAAGTTCCGATACTTTTACAATAAAAAAAGGGGAAATCTTTTTTGTTCCACAAGGGTACATCCACCACATCGTTAATGCTGGTGATGAAGAGGTTGTCATCAACTTTGCTTTTAACCACACCGAACCTGAAGTGATGTGTCTATCCAAAGCTGTTTTCTCCATCTCAGACTCAGTCTTTACTTCCACCTTTAAAACACAAGCTGGATTTGTTGGCGGACTTAATAAAGGAAAAAATCAAGATCTCATTAAAACTCTATCTTCTCAAAAAGCTCCAGTTCATGACATGTCCAGCCGCTATAAATTTGATATTGAATCAAGTGGCGAGCCGATTTTGACTAAAGGGGGATATGTTCAGTTGGGAACAAAACTCAACCTCCCCATTCTTAGTGGCCTCGGCATTTTAGGGTTCGGGCTAAATCCAAAAGGGATTGTAGAACCCCACTGGCATACAAATGCAGGTGAACTTGTTTTTATTGTTAAAGGGCAAACTAAAATCACTGTCCTTTCTCCCGATGGAAAAGTAGATGTCTTAGATGTAAAGGCGGGTCAAGGGGCCTTTGCTCCTGCCTCACACTTCCACAACATCGAAAACGTTGGAAGTGAAGATGTCGAGGTGATCGCCTTCTTCAGTCATGCAGACCCAGATTACATTGGCATCGGCGAAGTCGTTGGTTCCTACTCTAACGAAGTCCTCGGATCGATCTTCAATGTAGCCCCAAGCTATTTTGATACTTTCAAAAAACCACAAGGCCCTCTAGTAATAGTTCCTATCTAAGAACTATTTATCTAAAGGATAAAGGGAAGGGGTTTCGTCTCCATAGCTATAAATATCTTCAGGATACGATTCGACTGAGTAATAGATCTTGTTCCATTCTGGCAGCCAGTAATTCTCGTCCCACCAGAAAACCCACCCAAACAGGCTCAAAAACCATTTTCCATACGGTTTAAAAAAGCCCCGAACCCCCTCCTCTTTTAAAATGGGATAGTAGACCACTTTGTCTGGATTTTTGTTGAGATAGGCTGACCACCAAGAGAAGGAAGAGCGGGATAAAATATGGCTCTTCATCATCGACATCAGATAAAAATCTTCAATGTAGTTGTTCCCCTCGATGAAGACAAATTGCTTATCCGGAAAACGGTTGAGAAAATTTGCCTTTGCCCACTGGATCCGGTCTGAAAAGACCACGAATAGGCTGTCAGGGGGAAATTTTTCTATGGCCTCATCAAAAAAAAGGAAGCCAGCAAAATGGAGGCCCGAATCATGCACCGCCTTCGAATAACTCCTCACATGGATGGAGACAGTTTTTTCAGCATCGATGAGAGGACCAAACTTTGCCCTCAAAGCCTCCACCATCTCCTCTTTGGGAGCAAAAAGATCGATAATTTTATCTCGGTGATGGTCAAAATATCTCCATGAGAAGAACCCCCCATCTAACTGCACATTTTTCAAATTTTGAGGTAATTGGACAAAACCTGGATTGGCAACTGTGTAAAGGGTCAGAGGAACCGGACTCTCCTTATTGGCATCGAGTCTAAAAAAAACTTGTTCCATATTGTAAGAGAGATTGTTCTCATCGCTCTCAAAGTCTGGGAAAAGGGGGGTTAATTCATGATCCCATGCATAGGAAACTGTTGCCGCTACATCAAACATCTGGTTCCCCAGCTGACCGCCGCACGTCTTCACAGCAATTGTCCCCTCACCTGCTAAGTAGTAGACCGAGAGGAGAAGAGCAATAAAACCATATTTCATGGAGTAGATCTTAGCTGACAAAAGACTATTGTTGCCTAGCAAATACCCGCTATCCTACAATTATTCCATCATCTGCCCAGGTGGTGAAATTGGTAGACACGCCAGATTTAGGTTCTGGTGCTTCGCAGTGTGGAGGTTCGAGTCCTCTCCTGGGCAATCATGGGGCTTTTAGCCCCCTTTTTTTTTGCTTATTGGAACTTAATAAACTATTTGAAGTGGAAAATTCTCTGGAAGAGTGAAAATGTCTCTTAAAGGAAAAACTGTAGTTATTACAGGGGCAACCCGTGGAATTGGCCTGGCTATCGCGTTACGTTTTGCTGCTGATGGGACAAATATTGTTGTCTTTTCTAATGACACACCAGAGAACATAGAGAATGTGACAACTGAGGTTCTTGCTGCCGGGGGGCAAGCCTTAGTTCTTAATGTAGATGTCTCCGACTATAACGCTCTTAAGCAAGCAGTATCTCAAACGACCAATCGGTTTGGTGGCATTGATATTTTAGTTAACAATGTAAGCGGACAGTGTTTCACAAATTCCTTGAATACCTTGCCAGAGCAGTTTGATTTTTTGATTTCAACAAGCATGCGTGCAGCTTTTTTTATGGCGCAGGCCTGTTTTCCCTATCTTATAGAGGCATCAAATCCTCATATTATCAATATCTCTCCTCCTTTAAACATGGATCCCCATTGGTTTAAAAATCACCTAGCCTTTTCTATTTCAAAAAACGGAATGAGTATGTGCACCTTAGGTATGGCGGCAGAGTTCCAACAAGCAGGCATTGCTGTAAATTCCCTCTGGCCTGAGACAGCGATAGCTACCCAAACGATTAAAGACCACTTCTCCCCTCAAGTTTATGCAGGTAGTCGCTGGCCTTCGATTATGGCCGATGCTGCCTATGCATTAGTTGTACGACCCTCTCAAGACTGTACAGGCCAATTTTTTACTGACGAAGCCTTACTCCGAGAAGCTGGTGTCGTGGATTTTTCTTGTTATGCAGTAGATTCAAGCGCTACTTTGATGCAATCTCTATTCGTTCCCATAGATGAAAATAGGGCATCCGTATCACAAAATTTATTTCTTCTGAATCAACCAAAATAACCTACGAGGGGTATATGAGTGTTAAAGACAGCAACGGAACAGAGCTCAAAAACGGCGATAGCGTTACCGTTATTAAAGATTTGAAGGTGAAGGGCGCTTCCATGACCATTAAAAGGGGGACTCTCTATAAGGACATCACCCTCACAGATAATGATGAAGAGATAGAGTGTGGCAAGGGCAGAAACACCATCGTGTTAAAAACCTGCTTTTTAAAGAAGGCCTAAGAAGGGACTTTCCCTCAAGTGGGGTTATTTTTTAAATGCCCCTTATACTTATCTAATCTATTTACGAAATTGGTAGCTCTGGTTAGTATTATTTTTTATTACTGAGAGATATATGCAATACCCAGCCATTTCACAAAATTTTAATTACTTATTCGCTTACTTTTCTAATAATTTACAACCACTAGGAACCAAATTAGCTTCCTTTATCAATGACGCCCTCTCTAAACATGTAGGAATTAAACAACCGCCATTCACACCCTTCACAGCGACACTGCTCGTAGGCGGTTTAACCTTCACAGCCGTTGGCGTTCTCTTCTACTCCTTGTTTGGCGGATCAATAAAACCTCCAGTAACCCAAACTAAAAAAAATACTGCAGAAGAAGAAACTTCCCCAGTTGACGAGTTCTTTAGTAAAGCAACTTTAGCAATCGAAACAGCAAACAAAATTTTAGAAAGTGAAGATCTCACTAGTGAATTGATCCGAAGGGTTAGCAGAAAGAGCTCTCTTTCAAAGAAAAAAATTACGGATCAAGGTCAACAAATTGGATTATATGCTTTAGCGATAAAGGATAATGTCCCTCTTAATGCATTCGGCAAACTTGTAAATGAAGATGTGCACATGCACGGGTCAGATTTTCTTTCGCTGTTGCGCACTCCGGGCGACCTTGCCAAACAGAAGTTAGAGCACATACTCACTTACAAAAAGCTAGATTTCATTATCGAATCACCTCCTGCTTTTCAATTCACTCTTTTAATGGAGACTCCACTTGAGTATATTAAAAAACTTCCTAGCTTCGGAATTAAGGTAAATACTAGAAACAAAGAGAAAGATACGATTCTAACAAAGTTAGCCAGCGATGCTAAGCGAACAGGATCAGACGAGCATCTTCCTCGTATCCAAGCCTTAATCAAATGTGGCGCAAATCCCTCAGTCAATAATAGTCAGTTGATAGATGCAGTCGACTTAGGTCCTGAAAAAGGGCCTATTCATGATGCATTGGTAAAAGCAGCCAAAAATTTCCCAAGCAAAAAATAACACTCTCCCTTGGTGAGTGGGGTTGCCCCCACTCCCCTCATCTAATCTATTTACGAAATTGTTGGTTCTGGTACTATATTTTTTTTTACGGAGAGTTCTATGCAATACCCAGCCATTTCACAAAATTTTAATTCCTTATTCGTCTACTTCTCTAACAACTTACAACCACTGGGGACCACATTAGCTTCCTTTATCAATGACACCCTGTCTAAGCGTGTAGGGATTAAACAACCGCCATTCACACCTTTCACTGCGACAATCCTAGTAGGCTGTTTAACCCTTACAGCCGTTGGTGCTCTCTTCTACACCGTGTTTGGCGCATCAAAAAAACCTCCAGCAAGCCAACCTGAAACAAATAATCCAAATGAAAATTCACAAGTTGACAAGTTCTTAGAAGAGATCCGTCCATCTGAAGAAACAGCTCGTGAAATTTTACATAGTTTAGATCTGACCCATCAGTTGATCCAAAGGACTACCAAAAACAGATTTCTTTCACAGAAAAAAATTAAGGATAAGGGTGAAAAAAATGAATTACTATCTTTAGCGACAAAGGATGATGTCACTTTAGACGTTTTTACTGCACTCGCCAAAGCTGTTAACCATATGCCTGCACGAGACTTTCTTTACCTTTTGCGCGCTCAAACCGACCTTGCCAAACAGAAGTTAGGGTTCATACTCTCTCATAAAAAGCTAAGTTTCATTACAGATGCACCTTCTGACGTCGACCTTAACTTCGTCCTTCTAATGGAGACTCCTGTTCAGTACATTCCAAGTCTTCCTAAGTTCAAAGTTAAGGTGAATAAGACAAACAACGGAGAAACGATTCTCACAAAGTTAGCCAGCGAAGCAAAAAGAGCAGGAACAGAAGAGCATCTTCCTCGCATCGAAGCCCTGCTACGACTCCGTGCAAATCCCGGAATCAAAAATAGCGAGTCGCAAGATGCAGTCGACTTAGCTCCTGAAAAAGGGCCTATTCGTGAAGCATTGGAAGCAGCTAAAAATAGAAAAAAAACCCACTCCTTATCTATTCTTTAAGCTGAAGCTAAAGTTACAGAGCCTCTTTAACCAACGCAGAGCTTTTTAGTTTCTTGGTTTTGGGAGCCATGCATGAGCGGCAGGGGGTAATAAGCTTAATATGGCTCTATTGATTTTCTGTCTGTTTTTGTGATAGATCACACCTACAAAAATAACTAACAACCCAAGCAGGCTGAGGATCACCGGAAACCAGGCAGAATCGAAAAAATAACGATAAAAAAGGGAACAAATATAGGCTAAAACGCCAATAGAGCCAAAAATTAAGAAAACCGTGCGCTGTAAAAAGACCGATAAAAGGACGAGTCCGACATTGATTAAACAGTAAACAAATCTGCCCCATTCGGTTGAGGTATCCAACAACGAAAGCCCGGTCCAAAAGGTGATGACGCCAAAGAAATAGGCCCAAAAAGCAAAATCTTGTCGAGACTTCAGGTCGATCACATAGGCTACGATCAACAAAACAAGCCCAAACCAGATTGAGACCCATAAACCATTTTCATAATGATTTTCTGCCGTTCCAAAGATCAACGGGGTGATATCCATCGACATAAACCAAAGCGCAAAAAAAATGGGCAATGTCAAAAAAGGGAAACGGAAGAACTTAAGGGCTATGCACCCACCAACGATCGTGGTCACTTCCATAAAAAACCACCCACCTCGTATCCAATCGACAAAATCTTTGTACTGTCCAGGTTCTTCTGTACTCCACCACCCTGCCCATCTTTGAAAACCATATACTGCAAGTGGTATCAAACAAACAGCCATGGTGATGAACAAACCTCCAGGCACTTCGAGCCCTTCTTTTTTCCAGAGAGTTGCACCGGCTGAGAGGAATATAAAGATATAAGCTAGCGCAATCGTTAAAATACCCCCGCCACCAAAACTTTCCCAGGCTATCCCTACAAACCATCCCATGGCGATGATGACGATCATGGCGCCAAAATAATAGAGCAAATGAGACAGATCGAACGTGGAGCCCTCATGGCCGCTTTTAGCACTCAATGCTTTCCACAGATTCTCAGCATTAGCTTTAGAGATTCCGGCTTTCTCAGCAGCGGACAATAAGTCAGATTTCTCGATTTGCATACTTTCACCCTATTTCCCTCACCATTCTCATTTCAGACCTACTTTTCAACATAAAAAAATATGTTTTAAATGAATCCCATTGTTGAAAAAAGTACTTTCTTATAAATGAGTGATGAATCTGGAGCTGTAAAAATGTCTGTGATCAAAAAAGTTTGCACGTTAGCAATTGTCACGTTTCAAGTGGGAAGCCTTTCTGGGGTTTGCGACTCCTCTTGGAATGGGGTCACCTCAAACTGGGGTGATAGCAGCAATTGGACTCCGAATTGTATCCCTAATGCAAACACAGATATGGCTAATTTCAATGCTACCGGATTGACCACTGTCAATTTGCTAAATAGTGTCGCGGCCCCATTTTCCCCTACTGTCAACCAGCTCAATTTTTTGACCGGCGCTTCAAGCTATATCATCTCCAACCCATCTGGGACTGCTCAGATCACTTTTGCAGGGACAAATGCCCAACTCAATGTTAACGCCGGGACGCAAACGATCGACTGCCCTACAGCTTTAGGGGCAAACACCCTATTCAATATCAATGGAACCGTTCACTACACAGCCAATTCGACGATCCCTTCTGGCTCTACCTTTGGGATTACTTTCGAGGGATCCAGCAATTTAAATAGCGATTCAACCCACTTTTCTCCCGATGCTTTCGTGATGAATACGGGCACCCTTAATAACGGCCTACTCGGAAATATGTTCTCAGATGGAACTTCTAACGTCATTATCAATGGGGGTTCAACTGATAATGCTGGAGGGAATTTTGCCAACAGCGCCCCTTCACTGATCATCAATGGTGGTAACGTAATGAACCGTGATTTTGGAGAATTTGCCTTTGGCGCCACTTCCGTCATCTTTAATGATGGAAATATTACAAATACAGATGGAAGCGATATGGCATCCAGTTGTTCCACATTGGTGATCAATGGGGGCACCCTCTTAAATGATGCTGGTAGCACACTTGGGATAGGAACGACAACGATTCAGATCAATGGGGGTTCAATCACCAACAATAACGGAGGAGAATTTGCCAATACTGCAACAACCGTAGAAATGAATGGGGGCTCTGTCGTTAACACCCTCAGCCAATTTGCCAATAACATCTCGACCTTCACGATGAATGGGGGATTTTTATCTGGTTCGAATGGTTGTCAACTTGTCGATTCATCCAATTTCTTCATTCTAAATAATGGGACTGTCATGATGACAGAAGGTTCCATCGCAAACCCTGTGACCAGTTTTCTGATGACTGGAGGAACCTTTGATATCTCAGCCTTCGCTCAAACTGGCCTCAATTGCCCCTCCTTTGAAATCTCTGGAGGTACTTTTACCAATGCGGGTGCTGCTGTAGCGCCCTCTGCTATCAACTGCACAATCTCTGGAGATGCTGTTGTCAACAATTTTGGAATGCCTGCTCAACCTGCAAATCTAGCAGAGTTCGGTCAAACCCTTACGATCAGTGGAAATGCGGTCGTCAATAACTCAAGTACTGTAACCGATATTGGGCTTGTCAGTCAGTTAAACATCAATGGACATGCCACCCTCAATAATACCTCAGGCGCTAAGATCAAGTTCACAAATGGGACGATTAGCTCTCCAGGGACTCTTGTCTATCTCAACAATAGCACCATGGGGCAAAATTCGAGTGTGCTCGACCTTGAGGGAGGAACCGTTCAAGTGACAAACGGGTCCCTGTTCGGACAAAATATGGGGAACTTGAACATTTCTGGGGGTTTACTGAGTGTCGATCCGACCAGCACGGTGGGACCGACCACGATGGCGATGACGGGGGGGACCTTGGTCGTCGACGGAACTGTTATCCCCATTGGAACCCTCCCCCTATCAAGACCTGGTGTCGTGACCGGATCTGGAAGATTCATGGGTGAAACTCCTTCTTCCACCTATACCCTTCTAAATGGTGGAACAGTCATCCCAGGCAGCCCAACGACCGTAGGGACGTTGACATTAGACCCTGGCCTCTATGTGCAGACGGCCGATGGTACTCTTGTGATCAACGTAGCAAGTCATATAGCTGGCCTTCTTGTTGCCGAAGCAGCAACGCTGGACGGGACACTCGAGGTTGTCCCCTTACCAGGATTTGGCACATCAGGGGCTAAAACTTTCACCATCGTTAGCACCACAAATGGGGTGACCGGTGTGTTTTCAAAACTCGATCTAGTAAACTCTAGCGGTCTTTATTTTGCCACCGTCGACTACCTGCCAGACTCTGTTCTTTTAAATATCGATCCTGCTCTTCCAAGCTATACAGGCAATTTCTATCAGATGGTCTTTTCGTCGATCAACCAGACAAATTTCCTCCTTTTTAAACACTTGGATTGGGTCAGAGAAAACCTTTTATCTGACCCCGAAAATTGTTGCTGTCAGCCTCATACGCTTAACGTCTATGCTGGGGGTTTAGGATCTGTGGGAAGCATCAGCTCTAAAGGGCAACATGAAGGACTTCACACCTATTCTGCTGGTGGGATTGTCGGAATTGATTATGCGTTAACAAATGCCTCGCTCGGCTTAGAGGTCGATTACCAAAGGCTGAATGGGCGTGGAAAAGGTCGTTTTGGCAAAGTCGACATTGATCAACTCCATTTCAACCTTTACGGCTCTTACGACCCTATCAGAGATGTAACATTCGATCTCCTTATCGGGGGTGGACATGACTGGGTCCATTTCCACAGGGCTACTGGCGTCAACAATGCCGATGTGGCCAGGGGAACACCTCATGCAAATCTTTTTGACACTCTTGCAGGGGTACAGTATACCCTTTGGTCCCCCTCCTGTTTCCACCTCATCCCAATGGCCTCTGTCCAATATATCTCTCTCAACGTGAAAGGCTACAAAGAACGAGATGCTGGAGTATTCAACGTCTCATTTGACCGACAGAATTTTCGATCGCTCCGTTCCCTCCTTGGCTTAAGAGCCAATTGGCTGTTTGAGGGATCTTGCTTTAGCTTCATTCCAGAGGTGAATGTGGCGTGGCAGAGCGAATTTTGTGATCAGAAGAGAAGGTTGAACGTTGCACTGCCCTCCAATGGAACCTCGTCGACAGCTGGTGTTCTAGGACCTGGAAAAAATATCCTCCTTGCCGGTATCGACTTGCAGTTCCTCCTGACAGATTGCATTGGTTTAGAGGCAAGTTACGAATTTGAAGGCAATACCCTATTCAGAGACCACTTCTTCTATCTCGGAGCAAACGCAGAGTTTTAATTCTATCAAGGTTCCTAAGGGAGGAGATGGTATGGCACGTATCGTTCGGTTTCATAAGATGGGTGGGCCTGAGGTTCTACAACTTGACGAGGTAGAAATTTCTCCACCAGCAAATCAAGAGGTGCAAATCAGGGTCAAAGCTTTAGGCCTTAATCGAGCTGAGGCCCTGAAGTCAGATTTCTCGATTTGCATATTTTCACCCTATTTTTTTTAAAATTCTCATTTTACATCTACTTTTCAACATAAAAAAATATGTTTTAAATGAATCCCATTGTTGAAAAAAGTACTTTCTTATAAATGAGTGATGAATCTGGAGCTGTAAAAATGTCTGTGATCAAAAAAGTTTGCACGTTAGCAATTGTCACGTTTCAAGTGGGAAGCCTTTCTGGGGTTTGCGACTCCTCTTGGAATGGGGTCACCTCAAACTGGGGTGATAGCGGCAATTGGACTCCGAATTGTATCCCTAATGCAAACACAGATATGGCTAATTTCAATGCTGCCGGATTGACCACTGTCAATTTGCTAAATAGTGTCGCGGCCCCATTTTCCCCTACTGTCAACCAGCTCAATTTTTTGACTGGCGCTTCAAGTTATACGATCTCCAACCCATCTGGGACTGCTCAGATCACTTTTGCAGGGACAAACGTCCAATTCAATGTTAACGCTGGGACCCAAACGATCGACTGTCCTACAGCTTTAGGGGCAAACACCCTATTCGATATCAATGGGACCGTTCACTACACAGGCAATTCGACAATCCCCTCTGGCTCTACCTTTGGGATCACTTTAGAAGGGACCGGCACTTTAAACAACGATTCAACCCACTTTTCCCCCGATGCTTTCGTGATGAATACAGGCACCATTAATAACAGCGCTAGCGGAAATATGTTCTCTGATGGAACCTCTATTGTCGTTATCAATGGGGGTTCAATAGATAATGATGACGGAAATTTTGCCAACAGCGCCCCTTCACTGATCATCAATGGTGGTAATGTAACGAATGATAATGGTGGAGAATTTGCCTTTGGCGCCACTTCCGTCATCTTTAATGATGGAAATATTACAAATACAGATGGAAGCGATATGGCATCCAGTTGTTCCACATTGGTGATCAATGGGGGCACCCTCTTAAATGATGCTGGTAGCACACTTGGGATAGGAACGACAACGATTCAGATCAATGGGGGTTCAATCACCAATAATGACGCACAATTTGCCAATACTGCAACGATTGTAGAAATGAATGGGGGCTCTGTCGTTAATACCCTCGGCCAATTTGCCAACAATATCTCCACCTTCACGATGAATGGGGGATTTTTATCCGGCTCGAATAGTTGTCAACTTGTCGATTCGTCCAATTCTTTTATTCTAAACAATGGGACTGTCATGTTGACAGGAGGTTCTTCCACGGCAACTCCTGTGATCAGTTTTCTGATGACTGGAGGAACCTTTGACATCTCAGACGGGGCCGGAGTTGGTCTCAACTGCCTCTCCTTTGAAATCTCTGGAGGCACCTTTACCAATGACGGTGCTGGAGTTGCCGCAGGTACCACCACTTTCACCATATCCGGAGATGCTGTAGTCAACAATTTTTCAAATAGTATTTACCCTGGAGGACTAGCCATATCGGTTCAAACCCTTACGATCAATGGAAATGCGGTCGTCAATAACTCTATTTTTCCAAGCCTAATAGGACCTGCCAATCAACTAAATATCAGTGGGCAAGCCACCGTCAATAACACCTCAGGCGCTACGATCGATTTTACACAGGGAGCTATCAGTTCTCCTGGGACTCTTGTCTATCTCAACAATAGCACCATGGGGCAAAATGCGAGTGTGCTCGACCTTGAGGGAGGAACCGTTCAAGTGACAAACGGGTCCCTGTTCGGACAAAATATGGGGAACTTGAACATTTCTGGGGGTTTACTGAGTGTCGATCCGACCAGCACGGTGGGACCGACCACGATGGCGATGACGGGGGGGACCTTGGTCGTCGACGGAACTGTTATCCCCATTGGAACCCTCCCCCTATCAAGACCTGGTGTCGTGACCGGATCTGGAAGATTCATGGGTGAAACTCCTTCTTCCACCTATACCCTTCTAAATGGTGGAACAGTCATCCCAGGCAGCCCAACGAGCGTAGGGACGTTGACATTAGACCCTGGCCTCTATGTGCAGACGGCCGATGGTACTCTTGTGATCAACGTAGCAAGTCATATAGCTGGCCTTCTTGTTGCCGAAGCAGCAACGCTGGATGGGACACTCGAGGTTGTCCCCTTACCAGGATTTGGCACATCAGGGGCTAAAACTTTCACCATCGTTAGCACCACAAATGGGGTGACCGGTGTGTTTTCAAAACTCGATCTAGTAAACTCTAGCGGTCTTTATTTTGCCACCGTCGACTACCTGCCAGACTCTGTTCTTTTAAATATCGATCCTGCTCTTCCAAGCTATACAGGCAATTTCTACCAGATGGTCTTTTCGTCGATCAACCAGACAAATTTCCTCCTTTTTAAACACTTGGATTGGGTCAGAGAAAACCTTTTATCTGACCCCGAAAATTGTTGCTGTCAGCCTCATACGCTTAACGTCTATGCTGGGGGTTTAGGATCTGTGGGAAGCATCAGCTCTAAAGGGCAACATGAAGGACTTCACACCTATTCTGCTGGTGGGATTGTCGGAATTGATTATGCGTTAACAAATGCCTCGCTCGGCTTAGAGGTCGATTACCAAAGGCTGAATGGGCGTGGAAAAGGTCGTTTTGGCAAAGTCGACATTGATCAACTCCATTTCAACCTTTACGGCTCTTACGACCCTATCAGAGATGTAACATTCGATCTCCTTATCGGGGGTGGACATGACTGGGTCCATTTCCACAGGGCTACTGGCGTCAACAATGCCGATGTGGCCAGGGGAACACCTCATGCAAATCTTTTTGACACTCTTGCAGGGGTACAGTATACCCTTTGGTCCCCCTCCTGTTTCCACCTCATCCCAATGGCCTCTGTCCAATATATCTCTCTCAACGTGAAAGGCTACACAGAACGAGATGCTGGAGTATTCAACGTCTCATTTGACCGACAGAATTTTCGATCGCTCCGTTCCCTCCTTGGCTTAAGAGCCAATTGGCTGTTTGAGGGATCTTGCTTTAGCTTCATTCCAGAGGTGAATGTGGCGTGGCAGAGCGAATTTTGTGATCAGAAGAGAAGGTTGAACGTTGCACTGCCCTCCAATGGAACCTCGTCGATAGTTAGTGTTCTAGGACCTGGAAAAAATATCCTCCTTGCCGGTATCGACTTGCAGTTCCTCCTGACAGATTGCTTTGGTTTAGAGGCAAGTTACGAATTTGAAGGCAATACCCTATTCAGAGACCACTTCTTCTATCTCGGAGCAAACGCAGAGTTTTAACTCTATCAAGGTTCCTAAGGAGGAGATGGTATGGCACGTATCGTTCGGTTTCATAAGACGGGTGGGCCTGAGGTTCTACAACTTGACGAGGTAGAAATTTCTCCACCAGCAAATCAAGAGGTGCAAATCAGGGTCAAAGCTTTAGGCCTTAATCGGGCTGAAGCCCTGTTTCGACAAGGAAAATATCTTGAGCAACCCGAACTCCCCTCAAAGATTGGCTATGAGGCAGCGGGCATCATCGAAGCGGTCGGTCCCGGCGTAAAGAATTTTGCACCTGGAGATATCGTCAGCGTCGTCCCACCTCCTGGGATGGGGAAATATGGTGTCTATGGTGAGATTGCCACAGTTCCCGCTGCCTATGTCGTCAAACATCCTTCCAACCTCTCGTTTGTCGAAGCGGCTGCTGCCTGGATGCAGTATCTTACCGCTTATGGAGCTCTGGTAGATATCGCAGGGATTGGCAAGGGCGACTATGTTGTTATCCCCGCTGCCTCATCTAGCGTCGGATTGGCGGCCATTCAACTTTGTCACCTTGTAGGAGCAACGCCTATCGCCATGACACGGACGGATGAGAAGAGAAAAGCCCTTGAAAAGGCAGGTGCGACGTACGTGATCGTCTCAGAAAAAGAGGACATCACTAAAAAACTGCTTGATATGACTAAAGGAAAGGGGGCACGCGTTGTGTTCGACCCAGTAGGTGGTCACACTCTGCAAGCAATAGCTGAGGGGATGGCAGAAAAGGGTCTTTTTATCCTCTATGGAAGTTTAAGCCGCGAACCGACCCCATTCCCTTTGATCACCTCTTTGAAAAAGCTTCTCACTTTCCGTGGCTATGTCCTTTTTGAAATTGTGAACGATCCCACACGATTTGAGAGGGCAAAAAAATTTCTCGTCGAGGCACTAGCAGCTAAAAAGCTAAAGCCGGTTATTGCTAAAACATTTCCTTTAGAAAAAATTGTTGACGCTCATCGTTATTTAGAATCGAATCAGCAGTTTGGAAAAATTGTAGTCACTGTTGATTAATCTAAGTAATTGACTATAAGAGGGTCAAAATCTATATTTGGTTTTCTTATGTCCATTGTTTCAATAGCTTACATTAAAAATGAGTTGAATTTCTCAGTCGTCCCACCCAACGCCCCCCTGAAAGGGATAATAGAAAAAATCATCCCTTTCACCCCACAAGAGGTTTGGAACACCCTACATTCAAATGGCTATGCAGGGTTATGCTTGCGCATTGTAACTCCTGTTTTTCCTCTAGAGAACCCTTTTTTTGAAGGCGCTGAATTCAGAGTCGTCGATTCAGAACAATACCAACAAAATTCCATTTTCGTTGGTAACAAGGATACTGAACTTCTCATCTATTCAATTACGAATTTTTTTTCCCGTCTTTGCAAATTTCTTTTTCCTAAACTAAGTCTCCTCAATCCGCTCCACGCATGGAAAAACCAAATATTAGATACTTTCGACTTTCCGAATGAAATTAAGGTGGTGGAATTAGAATGGCCCATTATTTCTACACTAGAAGAGACTTTTCTTACGGCCCCATGGCTAGCAGGACCAGTCCTTCCCCCTTATGCTCACGACCCTCAGCAATCCGTTGTGGGAAATATGACATCCTATACAATGAAATGTTTGGTTAGGAAAATGAATGAACTTTTCAAGCGACATTCGCCCTGCAAAAAATTACAATATCTACCTCCAAAAAGTAGCCACGAGTTAGAACAAATAGGATTTTACGTAGAAAGTCATTTTAAAATGGTCACTCGCACATTATCACCGGAAATACAACGAGCTTTTTCTAAAGAAGAAAAATCAACAACAATGATTGTAAATAGAAATCTCAAAGTACTTTCACCAAGTAACGAGGGTCACATTCTAAAATTCCTACAATTCGGTAGAATAGAAGGTTATTTGAATAAGTGGATGGATTTAAACGATGTTTCAACATTAGAGGTCTACGGTTCTCTGTCTAATCAGGCCTTTGCCAAATTCGGCAAAACAACAGCAGTTCTACTACCTCAGCAAGGGATCAACACCGATACATGGGCCTTTCCTGCTTTAATTTACACGTTAGAAATCCTTAACATTCAAGGGAAGGTACAGGGGGACACTTTTGAAGAATTACAAGGAAAGCTATCAGGACCGGCAAGAGAGATGTGTTTAGATCTATTTCATGATTTAAGCAGCCAAGGCAGTGAACTTCCAATAGCACAATTCCAGGAAGCCATCACTTCATTAAAGTCGGGATCTTGACCCGCTCAATAACAGAAAAAATCCGATTCACAAGAGGGATGGGGATCCTTCTGAACCAACTGCTATTGGCCTTGTCAATTTTCGCATTGATCGATTCTAAATTTTTGATAAGCGCTTCCCCTTCTTCCCTATCCTTAAATGAGCCGTGTTCTGCAATGAGGATTTTTTCATAAATCTCATCTTGCAATGTGGAGCTATTCAGTTTTTTAGCAATCGCTTTCAATAAAGGCTTCTTCAAAACAATACGGCGAGGAATTTTAGCTCCACTTTCGAATCCGAAAAAACTTTTCCAGATTTGCAGCAAACGCTCCCTATCCTTTTTCTCTTCCTCCTCTTCCTCTTCCTGCTCCTCTTTTTTTCCTTCAGAAAACACAACTTCTTGAGTAAGCACTCTCAGAGGATCTTGAGGCCTAAAATGGATGGTCATATATCTCTTTTCATTGGTCTAAAAAACCACTGTATAACATTTTTAGAAATTTAGAGCCTATTGAAATTTATCGGACAAATGCTATGTTACACCTATATGACTAAGCTATTTTTGACTATCTTTAACTGCTTTTTGCTCTATGTAGGTTGGTATGGAGCCCTCATCTTGGCTGCTAATGACTACCCCGTTTTAGCCCCCTCCATTTTGATACCTATCATCTTATGGGAGGTCGGGATAAGCCCTGAGCCTTTTAAACGAGGCCTATTCACTTTGCTGTTCATCATCGTTGGGTTTTTTGTAGAAACCAGCCTGATTGCACTAGGAATTGTCAGTTACGCCTCCCCTTTTAGCTTTGTTTCAGGTGGAGCCCCTCTATGGCTTCTAGGGTTGTGGGGCATTATTGGAGCCACTTTTGACGATATTTTGCAATGGATCAAGGGGGAACACCCTGGAAAGCTTGCACTCTTTGGACTGATTGGCGCTCCAATCGCATTTTACACCGCCTACTTAGTTGGGGCAGTGAATTATCCAAGAGGCGTTATCATAGGTTCAGTTGTGACAGCCATTTTGTGGGCTGCCCTTCTGCCTGGCTTTGCCAGACTCCGCAAACTCTTCTAGCAATTGGCATTACACACACCGGCCAAAAAGGGTGTTGCCCTAAAGCGTTGGAGAAATGTATGGTGAACTCGAACTCTAGTGACGTGGGAAATAACGTCTTGGATCGGAAAGATCGTGGACGCATTTCTTGATGGCTATCAGTTGGTCACATAACCTGACAAGTTTCTCCTCCGTCAAATCGGACTCTACAAAAAATTCAGATGCTTCCATCAATTTTAAAAAATAGGCTTTAAAAAACTGTGAATTGGTGACTTTGTTGCCAAATGTTTCTTTGACAGACACTGTTACTAAATCCCATAAATGACTGCGTTCAAGATCTTTTAGTTCAGGAAATTCTTGTACTTTTGTAAACATAGCATCTTGGAACTGTTTAAGCGCTTCTCCTGAAATCTTGTTCACCCTTTCCATTCTTATAAAACGAGTATCATGCAATTCGAAACTATCAAATGGTAAGTACCTCTCATGAGTATTCACGTTGTGTTTATCCCGAAAATCTTTTGTATAGTTAATAAGACTGCTGAAGATTGTCTTTAATTTTTTTAAATCTTCAATAAACGTCTCTAAGTCAACACTAGCAGGCCTATAATCTTCGTACCATGCACGAAAGACATCTTCCATAGTGACATTCGAACGGAAATTCTGGGTGATCCCTACGGAAAGAATATCCATGAGAGGTAGGCTCATTAAGTGGGGAAAATCTTTCCCCACCCTTTCCATTAATGCCAATTTTAAATACGCAAGATGGTTTGCTTCAAACCATTGCAAACTAGGCATCCGAACGTAATCTGCAGGTTTGAAAGGACGCGGTATTTCGGAAAGTTTTTCCTCTTTTGACAGTTTTTTTTGTCTTTTTGCTGGTGGCTTACCATCATGAAGTGCCGCAAGGGCAAGCGTCGCTTCCAGATCCTCTGTCTGCCATACCCTTTTGTTACTTAGAGGTGTTGGAGATACAGGCAATGAAAAATATGAAGACTGAGGGTTTGGCTCGGAAGGCCCCGAGATAGATAATGACATAATAACACCTGAAATAAAAAGTAAATATTCTAAATTATTTTTAACAAAAAAGAAACAAATCTTCGCTATCTAAATCGTAGGATTGCAGAAATGTAAGGGGGGACTGTTCCCCACCCCCCTCCCTTACAAATACCGCTCAAGAAAATCGACTAAAGATTAGGCCTGAAAGAGCCGAAATGTGAAAGGCCATGCCTGCGACATAGGCTTTCACATTTCGGCCCTTTCAGGCCTGTTTTTAGATTTTTGTAGTTTTTGCAAAACACTTTAAATCCAAAATTTTACAAGCAAAAGTGGGCCTGCTCATGTTGCTCTAATTTATTCTTTGGCAAAGGAGCCCAGCTTTCCCTGTGTCAGATCGATCAATGCTTGTGATGGCATTACAATCGACTCTGTCTGCAATCCACAGTTAAAAGCCACGCGGGCCTCTTTCAGCACCTTCTCATCAAAGTAGGTATCGATATTGAGCAAATGACCAAAAGGAGGGACACCGCCAATAACCAATCCGAACCGTTCACGGATGATGATCGGGTCTTCAAACTCACATTTCTCCCCTACTGCCTCTGAAACCGCTTTCATGTCGAGCTTCAGATGAGAAGGGATGTTGAACTGAAAGTTCTTCTTCGTATTCTTGCCCCTAAGAATAATCGCTTTCACACCCTCTTCCAGTTTAGTTCCTCGAACGCGGGCGGAATCTTCTGATGTGGGTGTGGGCGCATGGATCTGGTGATCGAATTTAACCTCTCCCTCTTTTAACAGTCGGAGGATTTCATTTCTGATCGTCTCTGCTCCAAAAAAGAGTTTTGCCCGTATCCTATTCCCTGCGATCCTTTTAGGGTCTGAGGGAAATAAGGAAGCTTCACGGATGTTTTTTAAGTCGAGCAACGTCATCGTCAGCCTTTCAAGGCCCATTCCGAAACCACCGTGTGGAGGCATTCCAAACTTGAAGATAGCCAGGTAATCTCCAAAGTTTTTAGGATCCATCCCTTTTTCTAAAATCCCTTCAACCATTCCATCATAAGTGTGCCTTCTAGCACCGCCAGAGGTAATTTCGGTGCCGCGGCACAGGAGGTCGAAAGTCTCGGTTAAAGCGGTATTATCTTTGCAATAGTTAGAGTAGAAGGGACGTTTTTCTCTCTTCCAATGGGTCACAAAGAGAAAATCGGAGCCATGCTCTTCCCGAGCCCAAAGGCAAAGTTCTCTTTCTGCCGCTGGTGATAAGTCTGGTTCTTCCCGATCGTCTTTACCAGTCCGTTCGAAATAGAGATTTTGTGCCTCAGCATAAGTCAAACGTGGGAACGGTTTTTCAGGAAGTCGGATAGGATCCCATTTGATGGTTTTGAGTTCTGTGGCAGCTGTAGCATGGAGGTGTTTTACCATGAATCGAAGGACACCTTCTTGGACATCTAAAACTTCTTCCCATTTGCCCCAAAGGGCCATTTCAAACTCAAACTGCTTCCCTTCTGAAAGGTGGCGAGGCGTATGACTTGGCTCTGCCCTGAAGAAAGGCATAAGGGCAAACACCCTCTCATTGACCCCCACCATGACCTGCTTATAAAGCTGGCTACTTTGGGCAAGCGTGGCAGTATAACCGAAATAATCGACATTGAAGAATTCAGCGCCCCCTTCAGAAGAGGCCCCAATCATGTTAGGCCCAAAATATTCGTACCCATTAACCACATCGTGCATGTAGAGCCGATAGGCATGGGCAAGTTCGGCCTGTACGCGGAAGACAGCTTGGATCTTCTCGTTTCTAAGAGAAAGTGTCCTGTTGTCTAGAATGTGTTCTAAATCAGAGGGGATCTCATGCCGATAATATTCGACAGGAGCCGCCTCTTGAACAGCTGAAAGAACCTCAATTTCAGGATCAATGACCTCAGCGCCCCCCTCAACTTGTGGGGCAAGGGCCACTTTCCCTTTGATTCGCAAGACGGAACCTAAGGAAAGTTTTTTAACGAGCTCTTGAAGTTGCTTTGAGGCCAGAACAACTTGAGAAAAGCCACTGGAATCACGAACAATTAGAAATGAAATTTTCCCTAAATCGCGCAGATTATGCAGCCACCCACAGAGGGTGACCTCTTGGCCAGCGTGTTCTTTAAGCTCTTTTGCAAAAATCCTTTTCATACTCTCTCACTCTAGACGGAAGAAAGGAGAAAGTATATCACACGAGAGAGTCACTTGCAAAAATCAGATTTAAATAACTTTAGGGTTTGCTGGAGGAGCTTCACTTTTTGAGAACACTGAATGGACCGCATCGAGAATGAAAGTCCAAACTTGTTCAGCCCAACCCACAAGCGTTTTGAAAGCTTCAGGAAAATAATACCATATCAGGAAGAAAATGAACCCGAATAAGAAAAAATTGAGAATAAATCTCATGCTTGATCCTTTGTCAAAGAAACATAGAAGGCAGCTTTAGTCAGTGCCCACAAAGGCGTTACAATAAACAAACCAAGGCCAATGGTCAATGCCGCAGCAAGCCAAAGAAGTTGGATAATCATATAGAAGCCAAGAAGGTCCCATTTTGCCCCCATTGTGGCTTTGGCAGAGAGCTTGAGAGATGCCAATCCGCTAGCATGCTTGTCAGCTACAAGATAAGGAAAAAGAGAGAATTTAACCCCCCAAATAATTGCAGGAAATACTAAGAGAATAATGCCAGCCAAAATAATCAAAGCATAGAGAATATAACCAACAAAGAATTTCCAAAGATCGGCAGGCGACCGGAAATAGTGGGCAAGTGAGGCTATACCACCGCGGATCACTTCGATAGAAGCACGAAATATCCCAAGAAAAAAACCGAGCAGGAAGATGATATAGGCTAAGAACCCTAAGAAATGAGCAAACATGGTGCCCGGAGGTAATAAAGCCGCAATGATTTCACCATTATCCTCTGTCGTCATATCTGGTGTTGCTAAGTCTCCCATATAATAGGAATACCCAAGCTGAACAGCCAGAAGAACCAGGACAGAAACAAGATAGAAAGATAAATTGTTTTTAAATCCGACCCAGGCTTGCCTTAGTGCAACACCAATGCTTAATGGTTTTACAACGGAGTCCATAATTAACCTCAGAATTCATTTAACTGTCCTATACCAGTTAATTGAATTACTTATTAATTAAATTGAATGATTGATCGCATGTCATTGACATAAAGATGCTTGAAGCAAATTCCACATCATTTTTTAATTGATATTGTTAATAGGATAATTCAATCGAGGATATCGACATGACCACTGCTGTAACTACATTCGTCGCCGCTGCACAAGACAATGCGAACCGCCAATTAAGCTTGATGCATCACACTGAAATAAAATTATTGGCAGAACAGCTGATAGCGTTATTTGACAGAATAGACTTTTCTACACTCACACCAGATAAAAAACTTACCCCCTTTAAGAAAGAGGAATGGGGAGAATTTTATAAGAATTTAAAAGAGGTCGTGGTCTTTAGAGACTATATGCAAGTTGTTGGTATGGACCATAAACCTGTCATTAAAATACGAGGCCTAATCATGTCACAAAAGCCAGCATACTTTGCTTTAGACATGCCGTTGGCCATTCTTTGGCAGCTGTCAAGCGACACCAGAAACTGATCCACCCCCGACATTGAAAAGTGATCCACCCACCCCCTTTTTTATTGATAGTTCATTTGGCTTCTGCCAGCTCAAGGGTTATAGCTACCTAGCTGCTATATAACTTCAGGTAGACCATAAGACTAAGTACTTTCTCCTCCCAAAAGGGAAAAGACAATCTCCCTCCCCCTAGGGGGAGGGAGTAAATTAAACATTTTAAATTACAGCTCCACTTTGCAATGGTTTCAATAAGCCAGATTTTCTCTTCTCCTTAAGTCGATAGCTCTCCCCACGTATTGTTATGACTTGACTGTGGTGCAAAAGACGATCCAAAATAGCCGTCGCTGCCACAGCGTCACCAAACACCTCACCCCACTCAATTACAGGACGATTACTCGTAATTAGCACGCTCCCTTTTTCATAACGGCGCGAAATCAGACTGAAAAAAAAGATGCGCAGCCTTCGGATCAAAAGGCAAATAGCCAAGCTCATCGATGATCAAAAGTTTAGGCTTTGAATAATGACTGATCTTCTCTTCCAATCGACCCTCTTGATGAGCCTGCGCCAACTGTGTGATCATAGGGACAGAAGCAATTTTGCAGGAATTTTGGGCAACGGTCCTTACAACAAACCTATTCCAAGTACATTGTTTGGAGGAAGAGGGTGCTTGGGATGTAGAGGATCCGCCGATTGAGAGAATAAACCGGCTGCCTAGGTGGTCCGCTTTCATAGGAGCAACTCCAGATGTGGAGTAAAAAGTGTTCTTGTTGTTCTGGTGTTCCTAAGGGAAAGAAGTCACCTATCTTTGCTTGAGAGATCTAAGTTTAGATGGTGGTATTTCTGGGAACACCTCAGGTCATCTTTCCGGCAGCTTAAACGCTTTTATTTTATCAGCTTTTTTCTATATAGCTGTCGTTCTATTCTTAGAATCATGATGAAGTATCTGCTCGTCCTTAGCCTATTCACAGTCCATTCAACTTATGGAGCCCTTGCAGGAGGGCGCCTTAACGCTTTTTCAGTAGGGGAAAATGCTTTTGCAGGCGTTGTCAATCCTGCCAATGCTGTATGGCTCAAAGACCGTTTTGATGTCGGAACTTTTTGGGTTCATCAAAAATCAAGCCTGACAAACCGTGACAACAATCCGTTTTTTCCTTTGGGTAAAACAGATCTCTCGTATAGGGTTAGGAACTTATTTACTGTAGATGCTGCAATACACAAACAAGTAAACATCGATACATTTTGCGCCTCTTTCAGCCTGGCAGCTTATACCCTACCCTCATACACCAAAGTACAGTCGAAAGTACCGTTTCCCCTAAGTGGAACTACCCCCATTTACGTATGGAATAGAACTGATGCGATTTCTGGAATTTTTTCATTTAAGCTTAACCCTGCCCATTCTCTTGGTTTTTCTATCGATTATTACCGTTTTTCTCACTGTAGAAATGGTTTTCAACATTCAGACAATTCTTCCAAGTCCGTTTCCCCTGGAAATGTGACAAACAATGGAAACGATCATTCAGATGGAGTTGGGTTCAGTATTGGCTGGAGATGGAAGATCACAGAAAACTTAAATTTTGGAACAGCTTGGGCAAGAAAAAGCTATTGCGGACAGTATCGAAAATACCAAGGGTATGAACCCCACCACGCAAAAAATTTTGCACCACAAACACTAGGTGCAGGATTCACCTATCGGTTCACTCCAAAATTTGGAGGACGCCTAGAAGTCCTTTGGACGAACCTTGGCAATTTACCTGGCGCGAATAACAATCTTTTGCCAGATGGAAGCCTGAACATGAACAAGCGTGGCTCAGATCAATCGCCAGGGCCCGGACTAAATGATGCAACCTACATCAACATCGGAACTGGTTACCTATTTAATCCCATGTTATCTGTTGGAGCCGGCCTGTCTCACAGAATACGATTACCTCGTAAAAGTCCCTACCTTATTTCCCACTCCTACATGTTGCAAACCATATATGACTCCCTTTCCGTCGCAGCTAACTTCAATTACAAAAAACATAACGTCTTTGCGGGATTGATCTATGGCTTTAAAAACACAGTTTCTGGATTGATGCCACCAACATTAGGAGGAGGGCGGTTTACAGGAGAAAAGCGAAGCATATCTCTCTCGCTTTCATGGGGATATATGTACTAAAACGATTCCACAGGTGCTTTTTCTCTTCCAGCCTTTGGATGTGAATATCTCGACGTGTAACAAATGCACTATTATTAAATTTAAAAAGGGAAGGGTCAGTATTTTGTGAAATTTCCACGCCAGATCTAAATTCTATTTGAACCTGGCATCCTCCGTTGAGTCTAGAACTCCTTCTCCGTTTTATTGCCAGTCGTAAGTTCTCTTCGGCGATTTCTTGAATTGCTATGTTATGAGATGTCTGCGAATTGGAAGGTGATGCTGAATCATCAAATAGAGAAGCGTAAGTGGGAAGTTCCAACAGTAGCCATAAAACCAATAGATTTGCTAATTGGTAATTATTGTAAGGTTTTTAGTTTAGAATCTTCAATCTTAAAGACCGGGGCAGTCTTAAGATAGCTCGATCCACAATTCAAAGCTCTTTTGCTATTTAAATTAATCGACACCGCCGATCCATTCGACATCAACTTTAGGGGGGAGAGTTTGCCTCTTTAGTTTCTCTAAACGCCTATCTTCTAATTTACGGACTAAATCTTGACGCTGGGAAAAAACTGGGTTTACTGTCAGCTTATCCGAAAGGGCAAGCGCCCTCTCGTAATAACTTATAGCCGCCGGGTAGTGCCCAAATTGATACCAGGCAAAAGCCATTTTATAGAGGGTTTCAGCTAGAGGCTCTTCCATCCTACTTTTCTCAAATATCGCTTTAGACTTTTCGAATTGGATAATCGCCTGTAAGGGGTTGTTTTCAGCAGCATCGATTTCACCCAATTTTAAACAACAAAACGCAATACCAACAAAATCTGCACTAAAAAGCTTTTCAACGATCGGAAGGTATGCTTCTAAACATTCACGTGCCTTTTCCTTGTGTTTTTGCTTGAGGTATCTAACGGCAAGTTCGAAATAGGTTTGGGCAATTTTGGGATGGTTTTTGTCTCCATAAAATTTAAGTAAAAGTTCCAAACTCTTTTTACGTTCAGCCAACTCTTCTTGCAGCTGGTTCGATTGGGCATATTCATCTGCTCTTTGATCGAAAAGTTGCAACCAATCAGAAACCCGCTTATCTGACTCTAAGTAACGCAATAACTCCTTTGCCTCGAATACACGCGTTCGAGTGTTTGACAATTTCTCGTACAGCGTTATCCCTTTTTTCAATAAGTCAATTGCTTTAATTTCATCATTTTTTAAGACGAAGAGTTGAGCTAATTGTATATAAGCTTGAGCTTTTGAGTCTCTATACTCGCCAATGTCACTATAAAGCCTAATAGCCGTTTCAAAATGCTCAATTGATCTCTCGATAAAATCGCTACCAAAGGCTTCACCTAAACCATGATGAATGACAGCTGGCAAGTATCTTGTCACCTCTTGAAGCTGTAGGCTGTTAAGAAGACGAAGCGCCTCTTTCCCATTTTTGAGCGCCTCCTCTTTCTTCCTTACTTTATTTTTGCAGTTAGCAACTTCGAAATAAGCTCTACAAAGGTGCACGGCATTTTCATACACTTTACACCAATCTAAATAAGCTTCGTAATGGGGCTCTGCTTTAAAGGGATTTAGTTGCTCATCTGAATAGAGCCCGGCTATTTTGAGGTGTAGATCTGCTATTTTTTGTTTTGCCGAACTGTCTTTTTTATCAGATTTTGCACTTCTTATTACTAAAGCCTCTTCCAGCTTTGTTATCGCCTCATCAAACTTTTTAAGTTCTTCATCTTTTTTTGAAGCTGCCTCAAGAAAAGAGGCCTGTTCTTCCCATTTGGCGCTGATAACAGGGGTTGAATGTGTTGCATTTTCATTTGAGGAAAGGACTAGGAGTTTAGTAACACACTGTGAAAAAAGATTTTTTGGAGGATTTGATCCGTAGTGGATTAAAAAATAAGCATTAAGAAAAGATGCATAGGCTTCTTTCAAGTAACCCATTTGTTCATAAATGCAACCTAGGCTAAAGTTACAGGTGGCTTTTCTCCCATAGTTGATAAAATCTTCCGATATAACTTTATCGGCTGCTTGATACTGATTTGCAGCATCTTTTAACCTATCGCATCTTCTGTAAAAGTCACCTAATGCCATGTGACATTCAAATCTACCAACCTCTTCTGTATTAGAAAATAGATTTAAAGCCAGATTGAAAAAATCTACGGCAACTGAACTTTTAGGATTATGTATAAGACAGGTTTTTCCTATTTGAAAAGCTGCTTCGGCAGTTAAAGGGTCAGAAAAGTTGCCCTTCAAAAATGGAAGGCAGAATAAATTACCTACCGTTTCTCTTTCAAGGAGTATTTCTGATTGCCTTTTAATCAATTGCAGTTGGTAAACAGAGTCTTTAGGGAATTGTCTACCCGGCTTGAATAGTTGGGCCACTCTGTCAATGTTTTGAAGGGTTTTTTCATATTCTTTAAGCTGAAAATGGCACTTAGCGAGCTGGCTTAGTGTTTGGAAATAGTTTAGGAATCCGTTTTTATCCTTTTCAAAAAAAGAAACAGCGGACATTAACATTGGTAAAGCATTTGCGTAATCATCTATTCCCATGTAGCTTTCACCTACACTACTGCACGCTTTTGCAACCTCGACATGAGAGCTTCCATATGTTTCCCTGCAGATCGAAAGTATCTCCTCATTGTAGAGGAGAGCTATAGAGTGGGCCGCCTGACGAGAGGCTATTTCAGCCAAACTTCTGAGGCTGGGGATGAGTGCAGCGCGCTCTTTTCCTGAAAAGAGCGGCCTTTGAATAAGCAGGGCTCGCTTGAACTGATTGTGTGCCGTTTTTAGGTCATTGTCTTTAAGGGCTTTTCTCCCACTTTCCTCACACTTTTTAGCTTGTTCAAGAGCGTCTTTGGATAAGGTCTCGTTAGCTCCATGCATAGCTTCTGCAAGAGATTGCACCTTTTCTAAAGTTGTTTGCTGGCCGCCTGTTTTCTTCCTCTTCAACCACCCGCTCACCCAAACCTCTCCTCTGACCTGGTAAAGAGTACAATCTTTTAGCTTCTCTACCCACTTTTCTATGTCGGATAAGGTTTGCATTCTTGGAAGCCACTTTGCTTCTACTTTTCTGCCGTTGATTGTACCGAACACTTGGCACATTCCGTCAGTGTAGAGAGTAAGATTTCCTGAAGAGGCTAGCGTGAAAGGAAAGGAGTAAGGCTGAGTCAATTTAAAACCATTTTTTTAAGATAATTTTTTTGATTTTTATGATTGTACTACCAAAAGGATTTTCTGAGTCTAAGCACCTTGACGCTATTTCGAAGACGTTTGCCACCTTCGGATCTTTATCGGGAGTGAATGCATTGACCAAACCTACCTCCTAACTTGCCAAAACTAACACTTTTCGCTAAAGTTCGTGCCTTATGACAAATCACATGACAAATCCACCAATTAGGTTAAATTATGAGCGTTAGTGACTATGTAACTTTGGGTATTTGGGGAGTGGGTGTTGCTTCGCATGTAATTCCAGCCGCAGCTCCTATCGTTCTAGCTAGAGGAGCCATAGGAGCAGAATTTCCACAAAACCTTTCAAAGAAGCAGATGGAGGCGGCAATAGAAAACTTACCTCCTGCTAAACGAACTGCTCACAAAGTAGGGACATTCTTGATTGACCTGGGCACTTTTGGTGTAGTAGCGACATCATCCGTCGGCGGCATTGTGCACGCTGAAATGACATACGCTAGTAGAACTGGTTTTCATGATACTGGCTACATGGAAAATGTTTTTCCATGGGAAGTCACAGTTCTTGGTCTCTTCTACGTTTTAGTTGGTTTAGGGGCAAGTATTTCTTTAATCAGTAAAAAAAACTGGAAGGTATCCTTGAAACTACTGTGAGAGAAAATCAACAAAGACTGGCAACTCTTACCCCAACCGAAAGAAGACAACTCTAGAATTTTATCAACCATGCTAGGTGGTTCCATTTGATCTCTGTTGCCTCCATTTGGATTAGCAGAGATTTTATCAACTTGCATACATACCCTCTTTGAAGGGGGTGGATCACTTTTCAATGTCGCAAGTGGATCAGTTTACGCTGTCGCTTGACAATTCTAGAAGGGGCAATTCAAAATCCTCTCTCTGTGAGCTCTGTGGTAAAAAATAAAAAAAAGATCACCACAGAGCTCACGGAGAGCACAGAGAGTAATCTTGGGCCTTTCTTCGAAGATTTAAGCCGTTTTGACTAAATTGATTTCTAAACGTTTCTTTGTAAGTAATTTGCTTTTAACAGATTGTTGAGAAATTGGTGTTCCTTAAGTTGATGCGTATGCCTGTCCATCCTGCTATTTTCTTAGAAGCGGATAAGTTTGTTGGGGCATAGGGCTATAAGAGAATCGATCTCATCTCCAAGCAATACACCATCCACCATTTCCAAACAGACAAGATGCTCTAGAAGGGCTGGTTGCGGCGTTTCTGGATGGACCAATAGCAGCTCTCCAGATTTTTTAATCTGACGCAAGGTCGAGAGAAACTCGGTCGTTAAAGCGTCGCCGCTTTTCAAATGGACTAAGTGATAATTTTTCCCTTTCAGAGCTGCCTTCAATGCAAAGAGATGGCTTGTATCAAAGAGCTTGGAAGTATGGTGCTCCTTCAACAAGTAATAGGAGATATCGGCCAGGGAAATCCTCGCACAACCGAACCGTTCGACCGCCAGCCCAGCAGCAATATTCCCGAGGAAAACGGCCTCTTCAAAAGAAAGACCGCAAGCAACCGCGACTGTCAACGCTGCAAGAACCGTGTCCCCTGCACCAGTGACGTCCCGCACTTCCCGTTTCATAACGGGGAACATTTGAGTAGGCGCATCTTTCTTAAAAAGAGCGCTCCCCTCCTCCCCTAATGTGATCAAGAGAGCCTCAGCATCGAGAAAACGGAGAAGGGCCTCTCCGTGAGACTCAATGGAGTGAGTCCCTTTAAGAGGAGAAACTTCAACAGCCTCTTTCCGGTTCGGTTTTATCAACGTACAACCGGCATATTTTTGGTAATTATGCCCTTTGGGATCTACTATCACAGGGATGCCAAGTGCTTTACCTTTTTGTATAAGAGCTGCAATCAATGGATCGGTCAAAAAGCCTTTCCCATAGTCTGATAATGCGATGGCGGAGCAGCCCTCTAATGCTTTATCGAGCTGCTGGATAAGTGTGTTTTGAAGATAAGGGATTAAAGGTGTATTCCTTTCATGGTCTACACGTGTCAGCTGTTGCCTATCAGCAATCAGCCTATTTTTTGTTGGGGTAAGATAACCTTCTTCTTCTACAACAAATGCCGATTCAATCCCATTTTCTTCAAGAAGGTGTTTTAAAACCATACCTGATGGGTCCTTTCCTACCCGACCAACAGCAACGACCTCTGCGCCAAGCGAGAGGAGGTTAAGCATCACGTTGCCCGCTCCGCCAGGTCGAACTTCTTCCGACTCGACTTGCAAAACCAGTACAGGTGCCTCAGGTGAAACCCTCTTTGCTTGGCCAATGGTGTACCGATCAAGTAAAAGGTCTCCAGCAACCAATACTTTGCAAGGCTCTAAACGGGTCAGAATATCAGAAAGTTTTTGCATGATTACCAATATGTATGGTTGACAAGATGCCCTGCGACATAATCTTTAACGGCAACTTCAAGTGGACGGGTTTCTGCTGCTTTTCCAATCACACTTTTTGCCTTTCCCATCTCAGCTTTGGTGTAATTTTGATATTTACCAATCAAATCTTGCGGCATGGGGATGAATTCGATCTTTTCTGGAACACCAAGCGCATTAAATGTTGCCTTTGCAAGGGATTTCCAAGTTTCAGTTTTACCTGTTCCAATATTATAGATGCCACCCTCAGGAACTTCTAAAAAGGCTGCCGTAGCTACAATAGCGTCTTTAACATAAAGAAAATCTCGAACCTGTTCCCCATCTTTGAACTTTTCTGGTTCAGATGAAGCAAAAAGGGTGAGTTTTCCCTCTTTTTTAATGGTGTTTACAAATTTGACAATAGCAGAAGCCATATGCCCTTTGTGCCACTCATTTGGACCAAACACATTAAAATATTTCAGACCTACAATAGAATCTAAAACACCTTCTCTTAATGCCCAGAGGTCAAATAAATGCTTAGAATACCCATACATGTTCAAGGGACGCAGGCTTGGCAATAAATCATGATGATCACTAAATCCAAGCGATCCATCGCCATATGTTGCTGCACTCGAAGCGTAGATAAATCTCACATCATTTTCTAAAGCCCACTCTGCCAGCTGAAGAGTGTATCGATAATTGTTTTCCAATAAGTAGGAGGCATTTTTCTCCATTGTATCGGAACAGGCACCCAGATGGATGATGGCTTGTACCTCACTCTCTCTTCCTTGGAGCCACCCTGGGAAGGCAGAGATAGGATGAATATCTTGATATTGCTTTTTTACGAGGTTCTGCCATTTTTCACTTGTTCCAAGATCATCCACCAAAACGAGATTGGTAAACCCCTTTTCGTTTAGATGTCGAACTAAACAAGAACCGATGAACCCAGCAGCTCCAGTAACAATGATGATGCGATCATCGATTGGCATATATCTTCCAGAGTGGTTTTTTTTTATGAAAGGGTTGAGCACAAACCATCTTAAATCCATCAAAAGGATCTGGCGTTCCGTCACCGATGCAAAAAAAGTTGTTAGTGGAATCTAAAACGACACGATCGAATCCTGAGGCTTCCAAATCTTGCTTAATCCAATACAACGCTTGATCCATTGAGCAAGTGACGTTTTGAAAATCATTCATGATCCCTCGAGATGTCGTCTAAGGGGTAAGCTTACCACGATTGATAAACTTTTGGTAGAGGAAGAGTGTGATTTTGCTTTAGCGAGATAGATAGTAAGAAGTTAAACTAAACCGGGCTGTTACCCGATTTAGTTTATAGATTCATTATTAAGCGGGAGGTGCCGGTGGAGCTTGCATTCTTTTCAGAAACTCAGCTTCTGGCTCAATTGTAAGAGGGATAGTGCAAAGCACCCCTTCTTTGAGCTTCAAATTGACTTGGTGAAGACCAATTGTCTTGATAGGAGCTTTTAGAGCTACAGCTTTCTTTTCAATTGTAACACCTTCTTTTTGGAGAAGATCAACAATGTCCAAAGCGTTAACTGAGCCATACATATGCCCTTCCTGGTCAACCTTCACTATGATAGAGAAAGTAGAAGCAGCTAGTTTTGCAGCCATCTCTTCCGAATCTTTACGGTCGATTTTTGCTTGCTTTTCACGCTCTTCTTGCAACTTTTTTTGCAGTCTCAAAGCATGAGGTGATGCAATAACAGCAAGCTTTTTAGGGAGAAGAAAATTTCTCGCATAGCCAGGGCGCGCTTTAACAATTTGTCCTTTGCGGCCCAAAGCATCGACATCTTCTGTCAATAATAGTTCGTATGCCATGATCAATATCCTCCTTAACCTTCAGCCACAAAAGGTAGCAAGGCAATATAACGGGCTCTTTTAATCGCAGCAGCTAAAAGACGCTGATGAGATTGTGAGACACCTGTAATCCGACGAGGAAGAATTTTGCCCCGCTCGGTGATAAATTTTTGTAGTGTATTTACATCTTTGTAATCAATGTTCTCGATGCCCGATTGGGTAAAAGGACATGTTTTCTTCCGACGGCTTCTTGGCGCATCTGGTGGAGCAAATCCTTCTGGAGGATAAAATTCTCTCTTTTGGCTTGACATAGTTTCCTCTCTATTGCTCTACAAGGGTTTTAAATTCGATTTTTTCCATCACCTGGTCTACTTTCAATGTCACAAAACGGAGGACATCCTCCATTAGACGCCACTCTTTCCACAACATACCCATCTCTTTTGCAGGGAGGGTGAAGTAAAAAAGAAGATAGTACCCTTCTTTGTGTCTGTTGATTGGATAAGCCAACTTCTTCTTGCCAAGATCATGCTCTTTTTTGATCACTCCACCAGCATGTTCGATACCCATACGTATCTTTTCGATGGCCTTTTTACGCATTTCATCGCTTAAATTTGCAGCAATGACATACATCCCTTCATAGAGTTGCTCTTTAATTTGAGTCATCCTCACTTACTCCTTATTCTCCGCCTTTTGCACTTTCTTTGAGTGGAGTTCTTTCATTACTTCATTGAGAGGCCGCTCTTGCAGCTTCTCGAGTATGAGAACCCCTTGCTCGATCACGCTTGGCAAGAGTCCTTTTTCTTTTTCCCCAAAGGGAGATAATACAAATTCACTTAAGGTCTCCCCACTGAGAGAACCTTTAAAAGGGCCTATCCCCGCCCTTAAACGGGTGAAATCTCCGGTGTTTAAAGTCTCAAGTAAACTTTGCACACCATTGTGACCACCGCTTGAGCCTCCAACTTTAAGTCGGAAATCTCCCAAATCGACGGCGATTTCATCATGGACAACGATAAGGTTCTCCACTGTCATCTTCTCCTTTCGGAGAAGCAGTTCTACAGAAACTCCGGAGAGATTCATGTAGGTTTCAGGCTTTAGTAAGAGAAAGTTACTTCCTCTTGCTATTGAACCTGAAAAAAGGCGGTCTCTTTTAAAAAAAACACCTTTTTTCTTAGCGAAAGCATCGACGATCAAAAAGCCTAAATTGTGCCTTGTATGTTCATACTCAGCACCAGGATTCCCAAGACCGACGATCAGCACACTATTTCTTCGTCACAATCACCACAACATCACCAGCAGGAGTTAGAACTTGGACATTATCTGCCACCTTCAAATCTTCTACTTTGACAACTTGATCTGGCATCAAATCTTTCACATCGATAGAAAAGATCTCTGGGATCTCTGTCGCAGGACATTTTAGACTGATGTAACGTAAAGGCTGGTTAAGTTGGCCCCCTTGCTTCACACCGACGCAGTCAACAACGCCTGTTAAAACAACAGGAACATTCACTGAAATTGTCTTCCCTTTTTCTAAGGCTTGGAAGTCAAGGTGAAGCACATCGTAGCTCACAACATGGTATTGGATGTCTTTTACAATCGCTTTTGTATGGACACCTTCACCTTTGAGATCAAATACAACAGTTGACAGACGTCCTGAAGGAATCTTCCTCAAATGGGCTTGGAAAGCGGCTGCATCAATCGAAAGAGGCTGAGCGCTATTTCCCTTGTCTTCATTACCCTTTCCAACTTTCCCTAGGCCATAAAGAATAGCAGGGATGCTCCCTTCTCTTCTTAGACGCTTAGGATCTTTCTTTTTCACAGTTTCGCGTTTTTTCACGTCGAGTTGCATAGTCTCTCCAAAAATTTTTCTCAAAAAAAAGTGTCAGTGATCGACAGACACCTTCTCTTGGATTCAAGCTAACCACCAGCGATTAGCGAGAAGGAATTAATTCAACAACTTGTACACAAGTTGGGTTTATGTTGGGGTAGGAGGATTCGAACCCCCGAATGGCGGTACCAAAAACCGCTGCCTTACCGCTTGGCCATACCCCAGTAATAAAGGAAGATAATAAAGATCCCCTAAATTTAGAGCAAGGCAATAAACTTTCAAATTCATCACAACGACAGGGGGAAACAGGTCGGAATTAGTATGCTCTTTGATGAATCTAAAAACTTCGTTCGAAATTGTTGGTAAAAATAACGTTTCCTTTTAGGATGCCGATTTATGCGTATTGTTCACGTTGCCTCAGAGCTTGCCCCTATCGCCAAAGTGGGAGGACTTGCAGATGTCCTTCTCGGTCTTTCCCGCGAACAGATCAAACAAGGCCATCAAGTCGATCTTTTTATTCCAAAGTACGACTGTTTTGCCGATGCTTCCTCTTCAAAATTCCAGCAAAAGGGCGATCCCTTCCTCTCATTTTATGATAAGAGTTGGCATGAAACCAAAATCCATTTCGGATTGGTTGGAGATCTGCCTGTCCATTTCGTCGACCCTAACCATCCGGACCGCCTCTTTTCCAGAGGAAGTTTTTATGGTTTTCACGATGATGACAAACGGTTTCTATTTTTTGCCAGAGCCGTTCTAGAGTATTTAAAAAGGGAAAAAATTGTCCCTGATGTCATCCATATCCATGACTGGCATGCCTCTTTGATCCCCCTCCTTCTCAAAGAGGTCTATAAAAATGATATCATTGGAAAAACTAAGACCGTTCTGACCGTCCACAACATGAGTTATCAGGGAGTTGCTCCCGCTTCTCGACTGGATGAGGTTGGATTGCCAAGTGAAAAATACCGCCATTGGAACGAACTTGAAGACCCAGATGGAAAAGGAAACATCAATTTCCTGAAAGGGGGTATCGCCTATGCAGATGCACTCACCACCGTCTCCCCAACTTATGCACAAGAAATATTATTGCCGGAGGGGGGATGCCGCCTTGACCCTCTTTTGCGTTACCACCAGAAGAAACTGAAAGGGATATTAAATGGGATCGATCATGACGCCTGGAATCCTGAAAGCGATCCTTACCTTTACCCTCTCAAGGGAAAAGAGGCGCATAAGCGAGCTTTAAAAGAGGCCCTCCACTTAGCCAATGGAAACAAGCCGATTGTTTCTTGCATTTCACGCCTGGTCCCTCAAAAAGGATTACACCTCATCAAACGGGCTCTCTATAGAACGTCAGAAAAAGGGGGGCAATTTGTACTGCTCGGTTCTAGCCCAGATCCGGTGATCCAAGCTAGCTTTGAAACGATGAAAAAAACTTTTGCGCAAAATCCCGATGTTTTCTTTTTCCTAAGGACAGACGAAGCCCTCTCCCACCTCATTTTCGCAGGCTCTGACATGATGGTAGTTCCCTCTATTTTCGAACCCTGCGGCCTCACCCAGCTCATCGCTCTCCGTTATGGCACTGTCCCCATTGTCCGAACAACGGGGGGCCTTGCCGATACCATCGAAGATATCGACAATTCCAAACTGCCCATCGAAAGGCGGAACGGGTACCGTTTCGACAGCCCCGACCAAGCAGGAATTGACTCAGCCCTCGACCGGGCTCTCGACTGCTGGTTCCACAACCCCAAAAAATGGGAAGCCCTAAAGGTAAATGGGATGAAACACGACTCAAGCTGGAGGCTCCCCGCCCTCTCCTACGAAAAGGTCTATGAAAGCCTTATCAGTTAAGGAAGTTCTCTTTCGTGCTAGATTAAAAGGGCCTTGTTACATAACTAGCTACTTCAGACTGTGAGATCGCGAGAGAATCTTCATGATGAAATGCTCCGAACAATAGACCGAAGGTCTTAAATTGCAACAGCCCGCTGGCAACGCCCGGGCGTTACCACATAAGCGCTAACTTAAGAAAAGGTGTCTTTTTTAGGTTCTGATTGATTTTAATGATGTGATTTCAACAAAAATTCGATTTGCAAAAATACCGTTACAAGCAGCCTGAAAGGCTGAAACTGCAACAGCCCATGGCAACGCCATGGGTCAGGGTCATCTCCCCTTTTCGGTTCGGATATCTTTCTTTCGGTCGCCGTTACCCTTGCTCCACTGAATATATACTCCCCATTTTTTACCACGATCCCAGGATTCCCGGTATAACATCCCCTTTTCCGAATCTTCCACTATTGTTGACCAAAGAGTTAAAAGAAGTGATAGAAAAATATAATAAATAACAGAAAAAAAGTGGATAGTCCCAATTTTGGCTTCGAAAAAATTAGCCTCCTTTTTCCCCTTTTAGGCGGATCTCTTTTTAACGTAGGGATGTATAAGCATTTAAGCTCTTTACTTCCTGCTACAATCAAAGGATTACCAAAATCGGTCACTCTATAAATTAATCACATCATACAGAATACAAATATTTAATTTTATATTTGATCGTTTTTGTTTTCAAAAAAATAACTAAAATGTAAAATGGTTGTATTATTTTTACAGGAGAATTATGAATAACCTAATCGGTCAAAGTTCATCATGGATCTATTCATCCATATTCGCAAACCAAAATTACATCAGCCAACAAGGCTTTAAAACAAACTTGCGCATTGCAGGAGACCAGATTGCCGCCATTGTCAATTCTGCTTTTTCTAAAATGTTTGGATCAGAATACCCAAAGTTCACCCCAGTCCAGGCGACTGCGATCGCTGCTACTGTTACAATCGGGACAATCACCATCCTCTCTTTCGCAGCACTAGCGATTAGAAACATACTAGCATCACGCGCCCAAGCCAAACCAGCTGATGCTAAAGCCAAACCCACTGCGGCTCAAGCCAAACCCACTGCGGCTCAAGCCAAAACAGCTGAAAATGTCCAAGCAAAAGCAGAGAAAAAATCATTTGCAAACCCTGTTGAAGAACTGGTTAATGCCCCTGTTGAAAATCTTACAGCTTTAATCAAAGCTGGGTTGGATCCGAATGCAACCATAAAAGACGACGAAACTGCCCTGATGGTCATTGCAAGAAGAAGTAAAACTGATCCGAAAGAGGATGACCTCAAACGGATCGATGTTCTAGTGGCAAATGGTGCTAATCCATTGAAATACAATGACGTGTGTAAACGTGCGTCTGAACTTTGCAAACAATCTGGTCCAGTATACGACGCTTTATTTGCTGCAGATGAAGCAGCTAGAGCCAAAAAATAATAACTAAATACATTTTGGGCAGGTAAAAAATGCCTGCCCATTTTTATTTTTTTAGTCAGTCGAGTAGATCAGATTTAAGGTTTGATTCCCCCTTTCTTTCAGTTCTCCCAACAAAGAGATCTGCTGCTTCCCATCAACTACCCCTAAAACGACTCCGAAAGAACCTGTGAAAAAGGTCTCCATTGGTATCCACTCAGTTAAGTCTGAGCTAAAAAGGAAATTATCCTTCTCAAGCTTTATATAGACAGTTTTTTCTATGGTAAGTTGATAAGGAGTTTCATCCACTTGATTTGTGGAAAAATAATCTCCTTTGATACCGATATATATCGGTAAAGTTGTTCCTTGAGGCAATTCGATCATTGTCCCTTCAGATAGTGTGTTTAACATCTCTTGACTCAAGTCAGGCAAAGAGACAAGGTGGGCTGATAGGGTCGTTAACCCTAGGCACAGCATTGCAAAAATCGTTTTCTTCATATTTCCTTCTTTTACTACACACGTAGTATTTAAAATTAAAAAAAATCAAAACAACCAAAAATGGCCTAGCAAAAGTGAAAAAGCAGTGATTGCTGCAAGCACTATTTGCAACCATTTCAAGGGTCTAACTTGTTCCTTTTGATTCTTTAAAAGGGTCTGAACCCTTTTTGTAATATTAGAATTTGCAACAAAACAGCTCATCATGGCCTGTTGAGTTGTCATTTTTTCAAATTTTGCCACTTTCACGATTGCTTCGGCCAAGTCCAACCGATTCTTACACTTTTTATCGCAAGCCGATTCCTGAAGGTTCTCTATGGAGGCAAGCCATCTCTTAGTGGGAATCCACCAAAAGAAAGTGGTAAAACCCTGGCAAAGGAGACGAACAAGGGAATCATGCCAAAAAAGATGGTTCTTTTCGTGAACAAGTATGGCTTCCATCTCTTCAGACGAAAGTTGACGGACAAGATTTTTTGGGAAAAGGATACGTCTTTTAAATAGGCCGACAGCACAGGGAGAAGTAATCCTATCAGAAATGGCTATCTGCTTGCTTATGGGGATAGAATCGTTGACCAGTGCTTTAACAGCACAGTTAGCCGCACCTAACTTTAAAATCCATCTCGTAAGGGCAACAATTGAGCAACCAAAGGTTAAAGTGACGATGCTTTTAGTCCAAAAAGGTCCTAAATAAAGTGCCAAAACATCTGCTACAGTGAATAGTTTATCATCCCCAATCGAGAATTGGATCCCTGGTATAAGCCAGGGGAAAAAACCGATATAAACGCTTAATTTCCGAGAATTGTCTTCGGCAAATCTCGGATCAATCGAGTGAAACAAAGCCCAGTTAGAGTGATCGTAGTATAAAGCCAAGTCCAAAACCAATTTAAGAACCGGGATGCAAAAAATAAAAGCTTTGACTCGTGGTTCCTTCACACGGAAGATAAAAACAACCAGCTTACAGAGCAATGAAACGGTAAAGAAGGCAAGCCAACTATTGACCATCACATTAAAGGCTGCAATCGAGGGTAGATGATCTATCACTTCCCTTCCCTTCTCATTTTTTTGATCAAAGTTTCAAGCGATGAAAGTTCGTCTTCAGAAATATCGCCGGATTCTATTAGATAAGCTGCGAGAGAGGCAGAGTTTCCATCGAAAAATTTTCCCTTTAATCTTTCAAAAAAACTGGGAGAGGAAGAAGTGGTCCAATATTGGTACTGCAAGCCATTTCGTTCCCTTTTCAGCACACCTTTTTCTACCATCCGGTTCATAACAGTCATGATCGTTGTGTACTTATCAGAGCCGCCAAGTAAAGAGACAACCTCCTTGACAGTCAGCTTGTGCCGATCCTCAAAAGTTTTTAAAATGGTCAGCTCCAGCTCACCGAATTCCCGTTTGGCTAACATGGCTGAAAATCTACTACATGTGTAGTATTTCGTCAATCTGTTTGAAAAAGGTTTCGATCTTCTTTATGATGAGTGGTTATGGCTCTGAAATTTACACTCCCCAATATTTTGACTCTGTTTAGGCTCCTCGTTGGACCTTTATTTTTTTACTTCTACAGCACGGGAGACTCTCCTCAGACAGCACTCCTGCTGTTGACTTTACTTGTCGCTGCAGAAGGCTCTGACTTATTAGATGGGTACTTAGCAAGACGATGGGGACAGGTAACAAACCTAGGCAAAATCCTCGATCCCTTTGCCGATAGCCTCTATAGAATGGCTGTGTTTCTCACACTGACTATGCCTCCAGTCTCTCTGCCCCTCTACCTCATCTTGATCATCCTTTACAGAGAGTCATCGATCAGCACACTTAGAACTGTGGTTGCCCTCAAAGGTGTGGCTTTGCAAGCTCGCTGGAGCGGAAAAATCAAGGCTGTTTTGCAAGGCGCAGTGATCATGATTGTCACTTCCCTGCTCTACCTTTATAGGATTGAGATTGTAGATCTGGATGACTTGGTCAATGTCAGCATGACTTTAACAATGGTCGCTGCCATTTACACATTTGTTTCTGGCGTCGAATATCTTATCACACAGCTTCGCAAGAAAGACTAAACTATCCAAATTAAGAACAAGGTGAAGAGGATCGCCAGAGGCGAAAAGGATAAGTACTTATATCCTTTTCGCCTCTGGCGATCCTCTTCATCTTGTTCTTTAATCTACTGCTACGACTTTGTCTTGTGGCACTGGAACAAGTATTGGCGCGGTCCCTTTGATGTTGAAGCTGATTTCTTTTCTTAAACGGAAAATACCGTAGGAGTTCACCACCAACAGCAAGGCATTGGTTAACGACATCACCATTTGCGCTTCGTAGATATCGACAAAGGCAAAAGCAAATAATGTAACAGCACCAAAAACGATGTAAATCGGTTTTCCCCAACGCCCAAGCATGAATTCAGCACACTTTAACCCCACAACAAAGTAGGCATTGATAGTGGAATAGCCGAGAAGGAAGAGGAAGAACGGCATGAAGTAGTTCATGTAGGGGAAATAGTTCGATAGCGCCTCCTGAACAATCATTGTGCTATCGATCGACTGGTGCCAACTATCGGTCACAAGAATAACAAACAGGGTCGTCGAACAGATGATAAACGCATCTAAAAAGAGGTCGAAAAAGACAAGCGAGGCCTGCTTTTCGGGACTACGAGAAGAAGATTCACTATGAATAACAGAGGCATACCCAACTCCTAAATCTCCAGAGTAGCTAGCCCGGCGTATCCCATGAGAAATCGTACCCAACAAGGAGCTTCCAATGAAACCACCGAAGGCTGCATGCCCTGAAAAAGCTGAAGAGAAGACTTTTGCAATCACCCCGGGGATCGCTTCAAAGTTCTGATAAAAAACATACGCCCCCATTCCCACATAAAGGATAACAAATAAGGGTATGATCCACGCATTAATCGACCCAACCCTTTTCACACCACCAAGAGCTGCGTAAATAACGAGTATGATTAAAGCTACTGTCACCACAGTTTTGTCTACGACAAAGTTTTGTGAAATGCTGTTAACAACAACACTAAATTGGAAAACCTCGACACCGTAAACGCACAGTAAAACGCAGACGATGTAGGGGACAAACATCGTTTTGAATACTTTTTGCAAAAAGTACATCGGGCCGCCCTTGTAGCCGCCATTCCCGTCCTTGACCCGGAATTTCATCCCTAAATAGACTTCGCAATACTTCAGCATCATCCCAAAAAGGGCTGTAACCCATAGCCAAAAGAGAGCGCCAGGTCCACCAAGCTGCACAGCAACGACAACACCGACCACATTGCCTATTCCAACACATCCTCCGACACAGGCAAAAAATGCCTTTAATGGATGTATCCCAGTTCCACATTCTTTCGTGCAGACCAATTCAATAAAGTTTTTAACAACGGTTGGAAAGTATCTGATCTGCGCAAATCCAGAGCGGAAGGTAAAATAGATACCAATTAACAAAACTAGGGGAAAGCCAATATAAGACCAGATGCCGTCTTCGACAAGCTCGATCATAGGAAAAAACGATTCTTTTAGCAGAACAACCCCCCAGAAGTTACTCTACATTATAACCTTCCCTCTAGAGGAAAGACAAGAAAAACCTTGTCTGGAAAGTGGAAAATTGTCTAAAATCTGCTCTCATTCTTTTAGATAAAGGTTGCCACACGTGAAAAGAACCTACCAACCGAGCAAAATCCACAGAAAAAAGAACCACGGCTTCCGGAAACGGATGAAAACTGCCGATGGTCGTAAAATCATTAACCGTCGTCGCCGTCAAGGTCGCAAGCAGCTCACTCGCGTCTAACACTATTTCTTTGACTGACACTAATTTTTCATTTCCAAAACGACTCCGTGTAACAAAAAGCACGGAGTATAAGCGCCTTTCACAAAAGGGAAAAAGGGTGTATGGGAATGTTTTTGTCGCAGATTTCTTACAAGGTACCAACAGACACTTAAGCTCTAGCCCTAGAGTTGGAATCACTGTATCAAAAAAATTCGGTAAAGCCCACGAAAGAAATCGGTTCAAGAGATTGGTTAAAGAGGCTTTTCGATTAAACCAACACATCCTTCCCCCTACCATCATCATCAACATCCGTCCTTCTAACAAAACGAAGAGTCCGGTCACACTTGATGCTATTACACAAGACCTCAAGCGACTCTTTGTCACACCAACGAAGACCGCTATTCCAACTGAAGTCATATTAGCCACAGCTTGCTAAATCAAAAAAAATAATAGGATGGGCAGGCATACGCATCAACTTAAGGAACACCAATTTCTCAACAATCTGTTAAAAGCAAATTACTTACAAAGAAACATTTAGAAATCAATTTAGTCAAAAACGGCTTAAATCTTCGAATAAAGGTCCAAGATTACTCTCTGTGCTCTCCGTGAGCTCTGTGGTGATCTTCTTTTTATTTTTTACCAGAGAGCACAAAGAGAGGATTTTGAATTGCCCCTTCTAGAATAATCGACTCTGACATTCTACTCTTTTTTTATTCCATCTATTTGTGGTTAATTAGCTTAGCATCTACCGCTAGGCTTAGGTTGATGCGTATGTGATGGGCAGGCATGAAGCTTCACCTAATATTATTTTTAAGTAGCCGAAGGCTATCCAATTCATCCTGCTATTTTTCTCTCTAGCTTAAAATGAAAAAGGGTAAAGCTACTTTCGTAGCCTTACCCTGTTTATCTTGTAGTATTTGTTCTAACTAGATCTGTTCAACATTGGCTTCAAGAGCCACTTTGTCCTGTTGAGCCACTTGTTTAACCGAGCTAATCCAAGTCTGTACTTCTGTCTTAGAAGGATCTGGAGCATGCGCAATCGACTTTTCAGCCCACTTCATCGCTTTCTCATAATCACCAGCTTTTTGGTAGCCTTTAGCTATTGTCCATTCAGCCTTCCAGAGATTGGCCTTATCTTTTTCGCCTACTTTTTCAACAAAAGCGATCAGAGGCTGAACCGACTCACCTTGTTTGACATAGTCTGCAAACGAGAGAAAGTAACTAGTTCCTTGTTCGTGATTAGGATCTAAAGCTAGCAATTTTTCCTTGATCTGACTCCCCTCTTCCATGATGAGGTAGGCAGCCCTTAGAAAATTTTGGTCAGGCAAAGACTTAGCAAGCTCATCGCTCAAAGCTCTTGAACGAGACTGGGCAGTCATCCCTTTCAACGCGATCAATTCAATGTCGACGCTTTCTTGCGTGACTGCTTTTACCACTTTTTGTGTATTTGCATTAACAGCCATAGCAACAGGCGCGGATTTATCACCTTTTGCGAACTTAGCTAAGTGAGGTGAAACCAATTTATCTAAATGGTTTGCATAAAATTTGCCGCCGCCAGCTTCGTAACCGGTCTGGACAACCTTTTGTCCTTCGCCGTCAACGATAATGACAGTTGGGTAACCCTTTACAGCATATTTTTCTTGGAGTTTCTTGTTTTGTGCTTTTACGTCCGCTGCAATTGGAGTGCTATGAGGAAAGTCGAGCTCAACAAAGATATACTTGTCTTTGACGCTATCAATGAAAGTTGATGTTTCAAACACCTCTGTTTCAAGGCGTGTGCACCAGGTGCACCAGTCGGATCCGGTAAAGAATAGAAGGACTGGCTTTCCTTCAGCTTTAGATCTTTCAAGCGCTAGGCTATAATCAGTAGTCCAAGGGAGGCTATTTGCTCCTTTAGAATGGGATGCACCCGTGAGAAGGGCGGCTGTTGGTAAGAGGATCAGGGTGATGAGGACCCAGACGAGCCCCTTCTTTAACAAGTTTGACATTGGCTCCCTTTCTTTAAAGTTTGAATACTTCATTATAAGGAAATCTTTTTAAAAATGCAATTTACTATCATCTTCAGACATAGAAAAGAAAATTTGAAAAAGTGCTCCCTTCAGCCCCTTATTGGACGCCCAGATCTCCGATTTATCCCCTATCCCCTTAAGGCTGAAATTCAAATCCCTCCTAATACCTTCTTACTTTCTTTCGACGGTCCTCCCCTCACCCCAGAAGATAACGATGCCAACCTTATATTGATCGACGCCACCTGGAAATTGGCGGCCCATATGGAAAAAGGGCTGGCACCCCTTATCTCTCACCTGCCAAAAAGATCACTACCTCCAAGTGCCAGGACTGCCTACCCTCGTAGACAGACAGACTGCGCAGATCCAGAGCGGGGGCTTGCCTCGATCGAAGCACTTTATCTTGCGTACGTTGCTCTCGGACGGAGCACCGAAGGGCTTCTGGATCATTACTATTGGAAGGGGCAGTTCCTTCAAGCAATAGAGGATAGAAGGTAAAAAGTTGTAAGGCTCAAAATCAACATGACCAAAGGAACTACGCCCCACAAAAGCCCATCCCAAATCTTCCGTTTAAAAAAGTAAAACCACATCAGGCAAATGGAGACGGGAATCGAAAAGGGGGTGGCATAAAAAAGGGTTAAATAAAAGCCATTTAGCAAGGTTATAGGGATATTTTCTTGCCTAATTGTCAAGATGAGTTGGTGACTCATTAGAAAGAAAAGCCAGAGCACATAGAGCCAAACAACTGTAACGGCCAGAAGGACAAAAGCCTGCCCTTTTCTCTGACCGCGTAAAAAAACGTGATTATCCATTGAAACAAATCCTTCTTGAAGGTTACACTGCTACTTGTTTTCCGGTGCAAAAAATGAAAGTGAAAGCCTCAGTTAAAGCTGACCCATCAAAAGGTGACATTTTAGTACGCCGTCAAGGTAGACTTTATGTTATCAATAAAAAAGACCCAAACCGCAAGCAGCGCCAAAAAGGGCCTGCTCGCAAAAAATAGAGAAGGACTCTAGAGAATATGGCAAAGAAATCTTCTGTTGAAAAGCAAAAGAGACGCGAACATACAGTCCAACTCAATTGGGCGAAGCGGCAAAAGTTGAAAGAACAAGCTAGCAACATCCACTCTTCTGAAGAAGAGCGTCATGCAGCTCGCGTTTCTCTTAACAAGATGCCTCGCGACTCTAGCCCGACCAGGCTAAGAAACCGTTGCAAACTGACTGGCCGCGCTCGTGGCTACCTCCGTCAGTTTGGTCTATCACGTCTTTGTTTCCGTGAGATGGCTCTTGCAGGGCTCATCCCTGGCATCACAAAAGCCAGCTGGTAGTCTAAGGGGGGCTGCAGAGGCCAACTTTGGATAAAACTAATAAATGCCTGACTGCGAATCGGCCTACCTGAGTAGAGCCGATTTTTTCGTTTTTCCAAATTTGGCTCTCCTAGAGCACCCTTAGACCCCTCCATTGCCAGGAAGTCTGGTGGGAAGGAATTCTTTACCTTTGATTTTAAGGTAGTTATCGACGTGTTAACTAATTTTGATGCGGTATTGGCCCAATATGACATGATTCTTCCACATGCAAAAGCGATGGTCGATCAGTATGTAGAAAAGGCAACAGTATTTCGTCTAGTGGAAGGGCAAAATCCTACCGTAGCCCTTGAAGAGGCCCAGATCATAGCCATCAAATATGAAGATCTTTGAGAAGATCCTGTAGCTTTGAAAATATCGGAATTCTTAGGCTTCCAGATCTGTCTTCCAGAAAAAAAGGCCCGTGGATACCAACTGGAATCACTCCCTGTCAAAGAGCAACAGTTTAGGCAAAGATACAATGTAGGAACCCAACTCTTTGGGAACATGCACCCTCCTTTCAGTACCTTAAATTGAATGCTCCCTGAGGAAAATCTTGTTAATGAGCTTCAAAGGTTCATTACCTGGACAACGAGCTTAAGAGACCAGGGATGGAGCCGACTTTTTTCCACTCCTTCCATTCGGGGGTCCAGACGAAAGTCTCTTCAGTGAGATCGCCATCCCAGAATTTTTGCTGCATATCAGTGAAAGGGAAAGGTCCAACAGACTTTCTCTCACTATCTAAAAGAAACCACTGGACTGAATTGAAAGAATTGGTCCCCTCCTGAGGGTGCTCTTCTTCATTAGATAAAGGCTTAACATCCACTGTGTGTCCAGTAAAGGTCTCCTCCTGTTGAGATTTGGCATTTGCTGTTGGACGAGCTCTTCTGACTGGGGGTAAAAAAAGGAGAAATAGAATGGGAAAAAGAAAAAAAGCGGTAAGGGCTCCCCAGATGATGGGGTCTCTTCCTCTATTTTTTGCTATTGTAATGGCAGCCCAAGCAAGGCCTGCCTTCAGTAATATCTCTGTAATTCCCATAGTGATGTAAATAATTATAACTCAAAACGGTTAATTTCTCTCGAGAAAAAGGCGGTACACAGAAAATTCCAGTCTCTTCTAGAATCATGCATTATGAGCGAAATACTAAAAAAGCGCCCCCAGGCGAAGACGGAATTTGAATATCCTGAGACACTTTTTGTCAGGGATATTGACAACAAAGTGTTCCAACACCTAGTTGTAAGGGTCATTTCAGCAGTCGGAGGAGTAACTCTTTCCGAAGGAAATTTGATCGATAACCTATTGCAAATAGCAAACCCTGATGGAATCAGCGGTGTCATCATCATGCAGGACAGCAAAAATCATACTGTTGCCATACGTGTTGAAGTCAATGTGGCTTATGGGATATCGATTCCAGACAAAGCCGAAGAAGTTCAGGCCAGAATATCGGAAGAGGTGACACGCTACACGGGGCTACACGTTTCGGAAGTGCATGTAGTCATCAAAGACATTTTGCTACCAACAGAAGGGCGAGAACTTTCAAATCCTAGCCGTCCGATCGAGGATTTGCCTGAAGGGTTTAATGGCCGATAAAATCATCTCTTTGGTTACCTCCCTAACCTTTTTGTTATTGGCATTTTTTCTTCTGTGGGCGACTTGGTCAACAGAAAAGGCCTTTTTATTGCTAACCGAATATCGGTTGACACTTACGCTTGGGGCGCTTTTTCTACTTTTTTTGAGTTTGCTCAATTTCCAAAGAGAAGGAAAAGGGCTGCCGACTTACACTTTCAATTTACTAAAAGGGAAAGGGACTGTCTCTATTGAAACCCTCAAAAAAGGGATACAAACTTTTGTAAGGGCAGAAAACCCAAGCCTGCACGTCATCTCCTGCAAATTGAAAGAGGGTGGAAAACTTCTAGAGTTAATCCTTGCAGGTCAGACAGAACCCTCAATTCTTGAGAATTTATCAAACCTTTTGGCCGAACAGTTTGGCTTTGAAGGGCAACTCGACATCTTTTTCGAAAAACATCTTTGACTCCCCCCCTTTTTTCTAGATCACCTCACATAGCCATCGCCCATTCGACTTGGAAAGAACATCTTCATACAGGATCGAACGTGCTGGATGCTACTGTTGGGAACGGTCATGACACTGCATTTATTGCTCCTTTAATATTTCCAGGAGGCAAATTAGTAGCCCTGGACATCCAACAATCGGCCCTCGATCAAAGTAAAGCTCTCCTTGGCGACTCCTACCCCATTGAGTGGGTTTTAGAATCTCATGCTACCTATCCAGAAAAAATACCTGACCAAAGTCTGGACCTAGCGATTTATAATTTAGGATATCTACCGGGTGGCGATAAAAACTGCATCACTCAAGAAGAGACAACTCAAAAAAGCCTTTCTCTCATTATCCAGAAGTTGAAAAGTGGGGGTATGCTCTCGGTCACAACTTATTCAGGACATGTTGGTGGAGAAATAGAGGAGCGTTTTGTGGAGAGCTTCCTCTCTTCGCTCGAGCGGCAAAAATTTGGTGTGATCTCCTTCTCTTGGCTCAATCGACCAAAAGCACCAAAACTTTTTATTGCCAAGAGGCTGTAGCCTCAACTCGAGCGTTTTGAAAAAGGGCGTTATAACAGACAATGAGGTGATCAACCCCATTTCTTGCTCTGTGGGGCTTTTTTTCAGGAGGTAAATTATAACGTTTAGCAATTTCGTCTTTTGACAGGCTGATTTCGACTGGCACATTCATGTTCTTTTCCACACAATTCTGTACAGTCATCGCCCAATACATCGAAGCAAAATCTAACCAGTGATAAGGCCATTTCAACCTCTCTTGTGTATAAAGATCGACTAGCTGGGCAAAAAAGCTCCGGTCGAAAGCGGGGTTTTGACAAACATAGACCGCTTTCCCCCTTTCGATACCCCATTGTTTGAAGAGGCCAACAATGAAGTGACCCACATCTGCCTCTTCCATCCCCTTTGACACCTCATTCCACTGGAAACCATTCACTTCAATACTAAAGGAATCGCGTCGTTCCCAAACTTCATAAGGTTGTTTGACGACTGTTTCATAAGAGCCCACCACCTCGCCTGTTGTGCTATTTATTGCTTTGACAGCAATTTCTATAACTCTGTGTCGGGTAGGATCTAGACCAGTGGTTTCTAAGTCCATGAAAAGAAGGATCATAAAGTATGCTAGGGCCCCGGAATTAAAATAATGATTTCAAATGCAACTAATAGGGGTTCAACAATTATAAGGCAACACTTGTTAAAACACATGGAAATCGTCTAAGATAGAAGTCCCATGATACGTGCTATTTTCAATCTTTTAGCAAGAATCCGTCATCCCTACTCGCTGCCGGAAGATCTTGGAAAAGCCATTGGCCATGAGCTGCCTAATCACCTCTGCTTCGAAGAACTTGTCGGCCTGCTGCAAGGTGAAGATTTCAGACCAGGTACCCTTTACCATAACATGCCAAGATGGGAGGCCCTTAATGCCTTCGAATCGGCATTGAAGAAAGAATTTTTTGGGAATAGGGCTTCTTTGTCTTTCCAGTTTTCCTGCGGCTGGATCCAATTCGATTTAGATTTTGAATCAGAGCGTCTAAGGCGGGTCTTTTTACACCATCCGAGACTGGCCTTAAGTGACAAACACGAAATCAGTTTGCAATCTAACTCTAGAGAAGCTAAAATCTCATTTTTCGATTAAGGATTTAAACGAACATGATCCGGATAAGTAAACAAAGTGAACGTAGGGCCGTCTCTTTTAGGAGACCAAGAAAGCCTTCAACAAAAACAGGTTCTAAAAAGGACGTTCTAAAAGGGGGATTCAAACCTCATGAGAACGCCGCTCCAGAAGAGCTGAAGAACTTAGTTTTCATCCCAAAAATGAGAAAGAGGTAGTAGCATGTCAAGACATCCAAGCTTTGGTAAATCAAGCAAAAACGCCGCCAAAAGGAATGTCCTGAAGCGTTTCGAACGTGTCGACGTGCTCAAGCAGCTCGGCCGCTGGAAAGCTGATGCTAAGAAGGTCACTGGCCTTCCTAAAACACCTGTCCTTTAAGCTATAAATCTCCCCTTGGCCACTGTCATTGTCTATAACAAGCAGCGAAAAGTGGCCATTTCTGTTCTCCAAGTGAAAAGGATTGTCTCCTTTTTGCTGGAAAGGGCAAAAGTCAAATACGACCAAGTTGTTTTTTCCTTTGTCTCAAGAACTGAAATCAAAAAACTCCATGCCATTTCGCATGGCGATCCCACATTTACCGACTGCATCACATTCCCCTACGACTCTCCAGGAGAAGGAGGTTTTACCTTTTTAGGCGAAGCTTTCATCTGTCCAGAAGCAGCTGTTGAATTTTGCAAGGAGAATGGAGGCGATGTCCACACTGAGATCACCCTCTACATAGTCCATACCCTTCTTCATATGCTCGGTTACGATGACATTGAACCAAAAGATCGGACAAGAATGCGGCAAGCCGAACGCCGCTGGATGAATGCCCTGTCAGAGGCAAATCTAGCTTTGATTCAGCACGAAGCCGGTTAGGCTACGACTTATAATTCATCACTGAGAGACGAAGCTTCTTCGTCTCTTCGTGTTCTTCGTGATGCATAATAAGTTTAAACCACTTCATGTTCTGCTGAGAAGATAAAAATATTATTTTCTTCGTGATGAATTCTTCAAAGACATTCGTTGCTTAAAAAATGGTGTAAGGCCTTTAATCGGGGATTATGTCGATTTCGTTTTGGCTTCTTCTTACATTGTTTCTCCTTATCGGGGTGTCCTCTCTTACAGCACTGACCAACGCCCTGAAAAGGATGTATAAGAAAGAGACTAAAAAGCCTTGGAAAATACTGGGAAGTTCTTTTTTTTATCTCCCTATTCACCATTTGTTTTTCCCCCAACATCAGCTTAAAGGGCTTTTTTTCGCTTGCTACGCTGCACAATCCTGGATTCGACTTGCCTACGGCGCTTCACTTGGCCTTTTTGCTTTTGCCATTTTTGAAGAGCTACAACATCCTTTTCCAATAGTTGCGGAGCTCACACTTGTCGTTATCCTCTTCTTCATCTCCTATTTATTAGCCGATTTTCTCCCCAAGACCATAGGAGTCCGGCATCCTGAAAAAGTCACGCAGTCGGTTGGGCTCATCACCTCTGTCTTTTTGACCTTATCACTCCCCTTACTGCTCTTATTCCTCCTCTTTTTTGGCCGGATGCATATCGTAAGAGATGCTCTTAAAGAGCGGATCTCTGATATGCCTCCTGACATTCTGGACGATGTATCTGAAGGAGAATCTCTCCTTCCAGAAGAGAAGAAAATCTTCCAGTCGATCGTCTCTTTCCGCGATAGGGTAGCAAGAGAAGTCATGGTCCCAAGGATCGACACTTTTTGCCTCCCTTCGACAACAACGATCAAAGAGGCAGCTACTTTATTGCTAAAAGAGGGCTATAGCCGTACACCTGTCTATCGTCAAACTGTGGACGAAATCATTGGCATATTGATGTTCAAAGACATTTTTGCAAAATACATGGAGTACCAAGAAACTTTAGATGTTAATATTTTGAATACACCAATTGAAACACTTCTGAAACCTGTTCTCTATACACCTGAAACCAAAAAAATATCGGCATTATTGCAAGAGTTCAGGAAGAAACAGATGCATTTGGCCGTTGTGGTCGATGAGTACGGAGGCACAGAGGGCGTAGTCTCGATTGAAGATATTTTAGAAGAAATTGTTGGGGAAATTGCAGATGAGTATGATGAAGAGACCTCTCACTTTATACAAACTAGTGATGGGAGCTTCATTGTAGACGCTAGAATGAGTATTTATGATATCAAGGAGAATTTAGGTATCGATATCCCAGATGATGGAGATTACGACACAATCGGAGGCTATCTGTTTGCCCTAACGGCATCAATACCCCCAAATGGCTATCGGGTTTTACTTGAAGATTGTTCACTAGAGGTTCTAAGCTCTTCCCCGCGTAATATCGGAAAGATCAGGATCGAGAAGCGCAGAAGTTAATAAATAATTATGCTACTACTCCTTGCCCTTATCTCTTTTTTAATCGGTGTACTTGCCGCCATCTCAGTCCCCTACCTGCAGAACAGACAAGTTTGCAGCTGGAAGAAACTGCTCAAACAAGATCTGATAGAAGATCAAAAAAAAGCCTTTGAAGCCAAAGAGCGGGATCTTCAGGAAAGGGATAATAAAATTCAGATTTCTCTGCAAAAGCTAGAGAAAATAGAGAGTGAAAAAACCGAGCTTCAGCGGCGAAAAAAAGAACTTTTAGGGGGTGACGAGGAAGAGGTCAAACAACGTCTTTTGAACCATTTAGAAGAACGGGTAAGAAAAGAAAATCAACTCCATTTGTCTACTTTAAGAAAAGAGGGCGAAAGAGAAGCAAAAAACCTCCTTTTGACTGCACTTCATCGCCTCTCCCCTGTCGAATTTTTGCCAACCTTTTCTGAGACCATAGTGCTTACTGATGAGTCACTAAGGGGAAGAATTGTTGGTCCTGAAGGAAAAAACATCCGTTTCTTAGAAGAAAAATTAGGCATCAAACTGATTTTAGAAAAAGAACTAACCCTGACTTCAGTTGACCCAGAAAAAAGATTTTTCTCTAAAAAAGTCATTGAAATGCTCCTTTTAGACGGAAAAATTTTTCCTAAACGGATAGAAGAGGTCATTGAAAAAGTTTCTCTTCACTTAGAAGGTGAGATTCGGAAGGTTGGAGAAGGGGCTTGCCAAGAGCTCGGCCTCTCTTTACCCCACCCAAGCATCTCTCACGTTCTCGGAAAGTTGTCATTCAGGTATAGTTTTGGCCAAAATCTGCTCGACCACTCTAAGGAAGTTGCTACAATACTAGGCAGCTTGGCCGATGAACTACACCTTTCTGTTGCTGTTGGTAAGAGGATTGGCCTCTTCCACGATATTGGAAAGGCACTTGTGGGCACTTCTTCTTCTCATGCTATTGCTGGGATGGAATTTTTGAAGGCACACGGAGAATCAGAGGCTGTCAGCAACGGGGTGGGGTGCCACCACTTTGAAGTCGAGCCATTAACACAGATTGGCTCTCTCTGCCACCTTGCCGATGCCTTATCGGCGGGTAGAGGGGGAGTTAGATTGGAAAACATGAGCTATTTTGCTCAAAAAAAGGAATAATTTTATGCGTCGCTCCATTTCCTATTGTGAACCTTCCCAAGTCCGTGCTGGAGATGTTGGCACCTGGAAATTCATCCACACTACAGCCCAGTCTTTGCCAAAGGGGACGAAGCTCCGTTTTGACATGCAAAGCAGCGGTCGTGAAATCGACTGGGAGATCCCTGAAGTAACTTCCAAAAAAGGGTCAAACACGATCTGGCTTGAAATGGAAGACGGGACAAAAGTGACCCCAAAAGAGGTAGAGACCCCTACATCTGTTCTTCCTCTTTACGAATTCACCCTACCAAAAGGGGTTGCCACAGGTGAAACCTTTGTTATTTTTGTTGGTTCAAACGATCCAAAAGCAAATGAGAAAAAGCTAGGCAATAAGGTACAGACAAACTCTCAAAGACGGCGTGCCTTTTCTTTGTATCTCGACCCAAGCGGCAAGAATCGGTTTGGCGATCCTGAAATTTTCAATTTAGATGTGTTGGGAAGTAAGCTCGAAACCATCAAAATTCTGACACCTTCTCTTGTTGGCAAGAATAAAAGGTTCGACATCACGGCCCGATTTGAAGACCAGTATGGAAACCTCACGAGCGACACTGATGATGACACTTTGATCGAACTAAGTTACGAAGGGTTAAGAGAAAATTTAAGCTGGCGCCTTTTTGTCCCTGAAACAGGCTTTTTGATCTTGCCAAACCTCTATTTCAACGAAAAGGGGATCTACACGATCAAGTTAAAAAACTTGAAAGACAAAAAAGTCTACCGTTCCGCCCCTATCCGCTGCTCAGAAGAAACTGACAGACTTTTAATGTGGGGTCTTCTGCATGGTGAATCTGAAAAAATCGACTCAACAGAAAATATTGACAGACTGCTTACGCCATTTCCGAGATGAGAGGGCTTTGAACTTTTTTGCCATTTCTCCTTTTGAAGATGGGGATGAGACAAGTAACGAACTATGGAAAAACTTGCTGCAATCGACTCAAGAATTTGATGAGGAAGATCGCTTCACCACCTTCGCCGGTTTCCAAAGAGTGGGCGATGCTGGAGCTGAAGGGGTCCGTCACATCCTTTACTTGAAAGATCAAAAACAGCTGATCAGGAAAAAAGATGCTAAAGGATCGACTTTAGAGCGACTCTATAAAGCTTTTTCGCCTAAAGAAATGTTATCTATCCCTTCCTTCACAATGGGTAAAGGCTATAGCTTCAACTTTAAAGCTTTCGACCCTGAATTTGAGCGTGTAGCTGAAATCTACAACGCTTGGGGTTCTTCAGAAACTGCTGAAAAAGGGATGAATCCGATGCCGATCAATCCTGGAAAAACAAAAAAAGGTATTTCAGCAGATTCTGAGGGTTCTTTTATTGAAGCACTTAATAAAAACTGCCGATTTGGATTTGTGGCTGGTGGATTGGATGATAGGGGCATTTATTCTCCTTTATTCGATACTGACCAAGTCCAATACCCTCCTGGTCTGACCGCTATTTTAACAACCGCCCACTCCAAAAATGCGATCGGAGAGGCCCTCTACAATAGAAGTTGCTACGCCACAACTGGCGAACGGATTGTAGTGGAATTCTCGATAGCCACAGCAAAAATGGGGCAAGAGTTGTCAACCGATGACAAACCAGGTCTTGCTGTTAATCGTCACATCCGTGGATTTATAGCTGGAACTAAGGAACTCGACAGAGTTGAAATCATCCGCAATGGCGAAGTGATCCATACCCTCATCTCCCCTTCCTATTTTTTAGAGTTTACATATGACGATATGACACCTCTTGCAAAAGCTGCCTTCCCTGCAAAAGGGGGCAAACTCCCCTTTGTTTATTATTTCTTACGCGCTTTTCAAAAAGATGGACATGTTGCCTGGTCCTCCCCGATTTGGGTCGATATTGGCAATGGCTCCACAATAAAACAGAAACCTGCACCAAAGAAAGCTGCTGAAAAAGTAGCTCCTCCTCCGATCGTCATCCCTCAAGAGGAAGATGAAGAGGATGCAGAGGAAGAAGAAGATTTGGAATAAGAACGAAATAGAACAAGATAAATAGGATTGCCTTAAGCCGACCCTATTTATCTTGTTCTGATTTTCAGCAAGTTGCTTGCAATTACAAAATATTTTGTTTATGCAAAGGAAAATGACCTTCCCTACCTTAATTGCCAATACAAGCGATTCATGCTCAAAAGAAGTGAGAGAAGCGGTACCTCATGAGGTGCGGCAATTTGGAAATTCAGTATCGATTGCTCTGTTAGACCCAGGCTGTCAAATTTTCAAAGAGTCTGGAATCGACGGAATCCTTGGCTACTACAAAGTGGGAAACTGCGCAGTTGTTATCGGGGATCCTCCCTGCCCCCCTTCAGACACCCCTGCTATGATCAAAGCGTTTCAGAAAACGGCTAAAAGCATTGTATACGCCACCGTTTCAGAACAATTTACTCAGTGGGCAATGGGAAGAGTTGCAGTTGCCCTATTGAAAATAGGCGACGAACTAACTGTCAATCCAGAAAATGACCCTACAGTGGGCCCTAAAGCAAGAAAATTGCGCAATAAATTATCTGTCGCCAATCGTGCCGGTGTCACAATAAAAGAGTATTTAGTTGAAGATCCTGTTATGGAACAGAAAATGGAAGAGGTCGCCTCTTCTTGGATCCATTCAAGAAAGGGGCCTCAAGTTTTTCTTGCAAATGTTGATATTTTTGACCAAAGGCCAGGAAAGCGGTGGTTTTATGCCGAAATGAAAGGGGAAATCATTGGTGTTTTGATGCTCAACCAACTCCAAGCCCGTCAAGGATGGCTTTTCAACCTTCTTTTAGCAAAACCTAATGCCCCTGCTGGAACGACAGAAAAACTTGTTGTAGCAGCCTTAGATGCATTACGAAACGAAGGATGCAAATTTGCCACTTTTGGAGTTGTCCCAAGCCAAACTTTAGGCGACATCCAAGGCTTTGGATTCTTTAAAAAGTGGCTTGCCACAGCCGCTTTCAAAGCAGCTCGATACTTCTTTAGCCTGGATGGAAGAAGAGACTATTGGGAAAAGTTCATGCCCGACTACGAACCCTCTTTTGTCCTTTTCAACCGATCTAGTGTTGGCTTAGGAGAACTTGTAGCAATACTCCGCGCTTTCAACGTCTCTATATATTGAGGCGAATTATACCAGCATCTAATTGAAATTGTGCATTTCAATTAGATGCTGGTATAAACCTTTATAGGGGGTTGGTCTGAAAGAGGGAGAGGTGTCCGGGGAGAAAGTTCGGCTAACATTTCTTTAACAAAAATTTTTGAAGAGCTCGAAGTTAGCCTTTATCGAAGATTACCGATAAATTCTTTCATTAACTTTTGTACAAGCTTTTCATCAAGGGGGGAATCAAAATCGTCTTTTTGATCCTCAATAGCTTTGTTGAGTTCCTTAAGATGTTTTGCAGCAATCTCAAAAATTTTTAACTGCAGATCCGAAGACCGAAGCTGTGAACAGCTTGTTCTCACCTCAGAATTTGCAACAGCCAATTCTTCTTTAGCAAAAAGGGCAAAATCTCTACTAACCTGACCTTGGAAATTGATTCTCGCAATGACTGTCATAATAATATTCAGCTGCTTAATATTTGACTCTGCCTGGCATGTCATGGTACTGCTTCCAAATCTCGACAGCTTCTTGGCGCAAGATTTCGGTGTATTTGATCTTACGATTTTTAGGTTCTTTACGAATTTCTTCGAGAAAGTCCTCATCGGCAAAATCCCCATATTTCAGAGAATCTTGGATAGTGGCGCCATAAAAAATATGATCAATGTGGGCCCAGTAAGCCGCACAGAGGCACATAGGGCAACATTCTGCACTTGTGTAAAGGGTGCACCCCTCTAGATCCGTTTTGCCAAGCTTTTTGCACGCATCTCGAATCGCAAAGATTTCCGCATGCGCTGTTGGATCATTATTAGAGACTACATGGTTATAACCTTCGCCTACGATCTTCCCGTCTTTATCGACGATTACCGCACCGAATACACCGCCTGTCTTTTCGATTAGAGAAGCCCGTTTACTTAGCTCAATGGCCCGTCTCATGTTTTCTTCGTGCTGCTTTTGAGTTAACCCCTTACGGTCATCTTTTTCAGCTAAAGTCATCATCCCTCCTTACTTAGGGAAGTTGGATTAATTTTTTGTTAAAAGACCTAAACGATCTTAAGATGCTGACCTTCAGCTACCAGCTTGAAAAAGCTTCCTGCTTTAAGATCTCTGATATGTGCCGACCAGGGATGTTTCTGCAAGAATATGTCCTTCCATACCCTTCAAAAGCTCTTCTTTTGTTGCACCTCGATTGAGAGAAACATTGGTGTCTAGTGCATAGAGCTTGAAATGGTAATGATGAGGAGAACCTGGTGGTGGACAAGGGCCAAAATAGCCTTCTTTTCCCATATGGTTAGTTCCTTGGGATGCAAATTTTCTTCCTTCTTCCCAATTTTTTTCACTAGGGGAAATGTTCCAGACCACCCAATGGACAAAAGTGCCTCTGGGGGCATCTGGATCATCCATGATAAGAGCAAGACTTTTAGCTTCTTTAGGAACACTTGTGACAGAAAGGGGCGGAGAAACATTCTTTCCCTCACAGCTATAAATAGAAGGGATAGGCTTTCCCTGTTGAAAAGCTTTGCTTGTTAGCTGCATATCGGCACCCAAAATAAAAAGGACTAATGGTAGAAGTATCATCAATCTAACCAGATATCAGAACTTAATATTTATAAAAAAGACCAAACAGGGGTTCATCCTGTTATTTTTTGCTTTGCATTTTGAACGACTTGTGAAAAAATAATATTTCTCTTATCGAGCCTGAAACAACAAGGTATTACATGTCAAAATTTGCACTATTCTTCATCTTTCTTTTCACCTCTGCTTGGGTCGCTGCGGCTGATGACAGAGAAGATCACAGCGGTTCTTCAGATGAAAATAACCTCTATGAAAGAAACCATGACCACTTGGATTTTAACCCTTACGACTTTCCTCCATGCGCTGATGACGAGGAAGAATGTGCTGCTAAGCAGTCAAAACCCACCAAAGTCCATCAACCAACGAAATAATCTTTGCTTAAGAAACTCGGAAGTTTAGCACTCCAAGCGCTTGGCGGAATATGCATCTCCCCACTCTAATTCTTTTGCCTCTTTGTATTCCTCAGGGGTCTTTTTAGAAAGGGTGAGCTTTTGCAACCCTCCTGCTTTTGTGCAGAGGGTGAAATTGATATGCCCTTTCAACTTTTGCGGATGGCGCAAGATACGGGCCTCAGGTAGTGAAACAGGTGTATTTGAAACCACCACATAGGAGAATTTTTCATCTTCATATCCTAATGTTCCACCTTTCAGTTGCCGGTGAAGGGAAGTTCTTGGCAGCCTCACTGAAAAATGGCACCAATCGGGTGAAATAATGGGACAAGGAAGAGTGTGGGAGCAAGGAGCCACCATCTGTTTCCCTTCAAGAATCAGGTCAGCTCTAATTTTGCGGATCCGTTCAAACCCTGAGGGGGTTCCAGGTTCAATCACAACAAGAACAGAGCCTGAACTGGCTGCAGCCTGTTATCAGCTTCTCTCTCCCCTTTTCTGAAAGCTCTCCGACAGCATAAGAGAGGATGATCAGATCTGTTTTAGGCAATGATTCGACCGTTTCCAAATCTATCTTCTGCCAATCGACTGCAAAGCCAGTTCCAAGCCGTTTTGCTACACTTAAAAGGGACGATTCCTTCTCGTAGCCTATGATTTTGTCAAATGAGTAAAGCTCTGAAGCCGCAAAAATAGCGGTGCCAGGGCCTGAGCCTAAATCTAAAAGAGATCGTGGGGCAAATGAAGGCATTCTTCTTTTCACCTCCTCCAGCACCTTCGTAACGGCTGCAAATGTCGCTGGAAAACGAACGGCAAGGTAAGCTAAAGGGTCTACCCCCTTAGTCCCTAATTCTTGCCGATATTGATGCGATAGGGAAGCACTTCCTTCCTTTAAATTCTTTTTCTTGGAAGAGGCCAGTAATTCTTGCAACCCCTCCTCTAAAAAAAAAGGGAGGCTCACAGGGGCGAAACTGGCTGAAAAGAGTGCAGAAAGGCATTGAAATGGCTTTCTCCTACTTTTTCTAACTCTTTGTCATTCATATTTCCAACCCAAGTGATGAGGTAAAGATAGTCTTCCATCCCAAACACAACGCCTAACATCTCGAGGTTTTCACCTGCTAAAGTAAAAGAGAGAGCTGGTTGATTTTGAAACTTGATCGGATTTTGTCGAATGACTTTTAGAGTCGGAAATTTTTTTGTCCAGGTTCGGACTACGTTTTCTAAAAACTGCTTTAGATTGACCTGATCTTGATCGTGGTAATGATAAACTCGGACAATGTAAAGCTCACCCCCTTGATCAAGGGTTGCCCCTTCAATAGTGACAGTTGGTAACCCAAGGTCGTCTCTAAATACGTTGGTAGAATATTTAGGTTCGCCTACAAAATTTGCTGACCACAAACCACTTGGTGATGTGTATTTAACGATTTTATTTTCTGTCGCATTTGCAGAAGCATTATCTTGAAAAATAAACGACCTGAGCAGCAAAAATGCCATGCAAATAACCACTAGGGCAGAAATAAGGTAGATGGGTAATCTGCCCATTAAAAGACTCCGAAAAGACGACCAAGATACCAGCCTGCAAATAAAAGACCGGCACCAAAAATGACCCAAACTCCATTCGGAAGCCATTTAACCGAGGTTCCAGGATTATCTCTGGATTCTAGAGTCCCAATCCCATAATCAAATTCTTGCTTGATGCCTCTTTTGAAGATTTGGGGATGCTCCTTGATTATCTTGTCCCCATCTAGACCTAAATAAATAGCATACTGCCGTACAAATCCTTCTGTGTAGATAGGAGAGATCAAATTCTCCGGCTTCCCATCTTCAATCGAGGCCAGATAATGGATCCGGATCGAAGTTGCATTTTCCGCCTCCTTTAGTGAGAGGTTAAGTTCCTGCCGCCGTCTCTTTAAGAGTTCGCCTAAGTTTTTTGCTTCTGTTGTCATGTGTCAAAAATTACCATAAGAATTAAGAAAAGCATAGAGAAATTAGAGGTTATTAGGATAGACTAACTTAGTTTCTGCAAATTAAAGCTATGTCATTGCCACAAAAAAAAGCCCGTGAGATCCTTCTCCTTCTCCTATACAGCCAAACTATTTCATCAAGCCAAGAAGATTTGGCCGAGCTGATACAGGGTGAGTTAAAAGTCACTAGAAAAGCTGTAAAAGAGGCAGAGGAACGTCTCCGAAAGATCATGGAATATCTTCCTACGATCGACCTGATCATACGACGCGTTTCAACCTCGTACGATTTTGACAAAATCCACTCGATGGAAAAAAACATCCTCCGTCTGGGAGCCTATGAAATTCTCTATGACGCCGAAATTCCCCCTAAAGTAGGGATTGCTGAAGCGGTCCGCTTAGCAATAAAGTTTTCAACGGAAGCGTCAAGTTCTTTTGTTAATGCCATCCTTGATAGTCTATATAAAGAAAGTATCGGCAAGCCAATTGACCTCCAGTCGATTGTTGCAACAAGCGAACAACTCAAGGAACAAGAGAAGAAAAGTGCTCATCAAGGAGAAAATTCCTCTCAGCAGCTACTCAACGATTGAGATCGGTGGTCCTGCCGCTTATTTGATCGAAGTCTCTTCCAAAGAAGAGCTTAAATCTGCTTATGCATGGGGAATTGAAAAAAAACTTCCTATTTTCGTTTTAGGCCGAGGTTCTAATACCCTTTTTCAGGATATAGGTTTTTCAGGCCTTGTCATCGTCAACCGCTACACACTGATAGAAGAAGAGGCAGCCGGCACTTTTAGGGTCGGATCGGGTACTGCCCTCCCGTTGCTTTCGATGAAAACAGCCTCACGTGGGTGGGCAGGTCTTGAATGGGCCCTTGGAATTCCTGGCAGCGTAGGCGGAGCTATTGTGATGAATGCAGGAGCCTCTCAATCTGATATCTCTGCCACCTTGCAATCGGTGCTTTTTCTCCATCCCGATGGACAAGAAGAAAAGATTGATAAAGCCGATATCCACTTCAGCTATAGACGAAGCAGTTTCCAAGAGAAAAAAGGGGTGATTCTAGAATCAACTTTTACACTTGCTTTTGACCGTGAAGCAAGAGGAAGGCAACTGGCCCTTTTTGGCCAACGGAGAAAAACTCAGCCTTACCATGAGCCCTCTTTAGGCTGTGTTTTTAAAAATCCCGAAGGATATTCCTGTGGAAAAATGATCGAAGAGCTAGGGCTAAAAGGGACCGCAACTGGAGGCGTCCACATCTCTCCTCTCCATGGCAACTTCATCACAAATCCCGGTGGCGGGAAGGCAGTAGATGTCTTACATTTAATCGAATTGATCGAAAAAGAGGTCAAAGAGAAGAAAAACGTCGAACTACAAAGGGAGATTAAAATTGTCTCTTTTTAAGGCCGATTTGCACTGCCATAGTATTTTCTCAGATGGTGCAAGCACCCCGGAAGAGCTTGTCAAACTGGCTCAAGAAATTGGTCTGCAAGGAATGGCGCTGACTGATCATGACACATTTGATGGGCTTGAACGACTTGAAAAAACCGGGTTTTCAATCATTTCTGGGGCTGAATTCTCTTCCAACTTTCAAAACAATTCTGTTCACATTTTGGCCTATTCTTTTGATCCACTCGCCTCCTCACTCAAAGAACTGGTCAAAGAGCAGGAAGAAAAAAGAAATTCACGTGTCCATCAAATGATTGCCCGTCTTAACGAGTTGGGGTTTCCCCTTACATTGGACGAAGTGTTGCAATTGCGTGGGGAACGGGGTGAACATGCCATTGGCCGCCCCCATCTTGCCAATCTGATGCTGCAGAAAGGGTATGTGAAATCGAGAGAAGAGGCGTTCCGTACCTGGCTTGGAGAAAAAGGCAGAGCCTATGTCCCCTCTACCTACCCTGAAAGTGAAGAGGTCATTGAAAGGATTCACCAAGCAAAAGGGCTCGCCATCTTAGCCCATCCTCATTTACTTCCGCGGGGCAAAATCCGAAAAGGGGTTTTAAATCTTCCTTTAGACGGCTTAGAAGGCCGTTATGCCCGTATGCGTCCCGATCAAAATGAGCCCTGGATCAGAGAAGGGAAAAAACGGGGCTGGATCGTTACAGGGGGCTCCGATTTCCATGGCTCACACCGTCCAGACATCTCTTTCGGTAGCGCCTGGACAGATGAATCCACCTTCAAAATGCTCCTGGCCAAATACATGACCAACAAACCTGTGTAATCTACCCCTATCACTGCTATTATTTTACATTACTTTAATATCCTTCCTTAGAACAGAGTCTACAAGTGCTTTGTCAATAATCGATTTGACGCCAACAGATTTTGTTTTAATATAGTCGACAAAAACAGGCTTCAGGAAGCGATCTGAGACCAGTAAGCGCTTTAATGCTTCTTCATCTTTTTGTGTTAAATGGGCCTTGCCTATCTCAGCTACTTTGATAACCGATTCGTACACCATTTTTCTTGCACGGTTGTAGGCCTCTTTAGCTTTAAAAAGTTTCGCAAGCTCAACTTGTTCAGATTTAAACGTCGTTTCCAATGTTTTCAACTGATCTTCAAGTTGTTCTAGATTAGCAGTAGAAATACCATAAGCAGCATCCTGAGATCGAATCGAAAGGATTTTGGCCGAAAGGGCTCTAACTTCTTTCTCGGTAACCGACTTTTGGGTTTCCCGAGTTAAGCTAATGCACTCTTTCAATAGGTTGTCAGCAGTATAGGGCTGTGGAACTCCTTCACCATTAGTATTTTCATAAATATAGTCTAGCACTTGATCTTCTAAAATGGGCTTAGAAGGATTTCGCAAGGCTGTTGCACTTAAGACACGTAAAGTCTCATCCTTATCGGTACTTAAAATGTTGATCCGTTTGAATCGATTACGGAAGGCCTCGTTTTTTTCGACATAGTCTTCAAATTCTTTTTCAGTGGTGATTCCGATCACCATGGGGAAGTCACCCCCTTCATCAAGAAAGGATTTCATCTGATCCGCAAGAGGTTGATTTGGGAAACAGGCCATATGGATTTCGTCCAAAACCAAGACAATTTTTTTCCTGTACTGGCCCATTGCTTTACTGATTTCTTCCAGGATATTATTCCCACCACCTGTAGAACTTGCGGCTACTCTATTAATTAGATTGGAAGTGTTGATCCCAAAGACACTCCTCCCCTTTTTTGTCGCATATTCAGCGTAGGCTTTAGCTGTCAGACTTTTCCCAACCCTTGAAGAACCTACTAAAATAGGATGTTTCCCCGAATCGAAGACTTTCTCTATATCTTCTAATAATCCAACAGAAACTTGATGGAAAAAACGACCTGCAAGTACCTCTTTGGACAAGTTTTTAGCATTAGCTGGAAGGAAGGTAGGCATCGGCTTCATTTTCGACCAAACCAGGCTTAGGACAGCAATAGAGGCAAAAAAACCTGCAAAAATCTTGAGCCCTCTCTCTTCCCCAAACACAGGGATCATCAAAGCAGAAAACATACTAAAACTGTGGCTGAGCTGCATTAATTTGTAAGATTTCCTTTCGTTCTGCTCTTGGTTTTCGGAGGGCTCAAAAAAATCTCCAAAACCGAACGCATTGATTAAACTCTCAACGACTGCAATCACGGCATTTAAAACAGAATGAATATAGAATGAAAGAGGCGTTACTTCTTTAGTCCCAAAGTAAATTTTAGCCGTTTCAAAATGGTTCTTTGTCTCATTGAGCAAATTTTTGACCTCTAGAGCTTCTTCCAGTTTCTGCAAAGGGATCACCGAGATCACCTTCTCCAGGAGAGCAAACGATTTTTCAGCCTCCCCCTCGTTCATCGTCTCACTGAAAACAACCTTCAAAGCCTCAACTAATTCTTTTGGTTGAACAGCTGCTGCATCTTGAGATTCCAGGGTATGAGTACGTATTTTTTGGAGAAGGGATGTAACAATAGACATAATATAATTAGGGTAAAACAGATAAGAAGTCTAACAAGAAACAAATTACAAAACAAAAATAACAGGGTTTATGAAATTTTTTTCATTAACAACTCCCTTAGGAGACGATTGTGCTTCGAAACAGGTCAGGAGGACCGAATTGTAAAAGCCAAGCGACGAAGCCCTCTGGGTTAGGATGTAAAATATAGTTTTGAGCCATGGAGGGGCGACATCCCCTTTAGCACAAACACTCTAGGAAAAATTTCATGCCGGCCCTGTAGGCCTCTGATCTTATTTTGCATTTTACCGAGGGCTTTGCCGCTGCGCTTTTACATTTCGATCCTCCAGACCTGCTTGAAGGCACTTTCTTGTGCTATCTCATTTTATCGAAAGATGTGGGTAATGTTTTTGTTTTAATAACTGTTCTCTTCTAACCTCACTTTTCCTCTGAAAACCCAATAAATGCTGATGGTGTATGAGGCAATCAAAGGTATTCCTATCACTGCTATTAATAGCAAAATCTGCAGTGTTTTAAGCGAGGAGGAGCTATTAAAAATAGTTAAACTGTTGAGATGTGGGGGGATGATATCCAGCACAACATTGGGATAGGTGCCAAGCCCATACAAAGCCATCAAGCAGATGATATTGACCGAAGAGGAGATAAACGCCCTTCCGTCTCGACCTTTCTGAATCTCACGAGGAATATTGGCAATGGCGAGCATGTTGATGATGGCCACCACAAAGAATAGAGCGCTGTCCTTGATCGATGCCACCATGTGAGGATAATAAATGAGAGTGGCAAAGCTGGTCGCAGCATATAGCATGATAAAAGTGATAATCGATGGATTCACAAACTTTCTCATCTTTTCATGAAACGCCCCTTCTGTTTTCATCATGAGATAAATGGCCCCATGCATGGTGAAGAGGGCTGTTGTAAAAAACCCGACAAGCGTTGGATAAGCATGGATAATATCGCCAAGATGGCCTGAAAACTCCCCTTCAGTATCAAGCGGAACACCTCTGATGAGGTTGCCCATTAAAAGGCCCAATATAAAGGTGATTAAAAACGAGGCCAACGCGAAGAGAATATCCCAGACCCATCTCCACCATTGACTTGCAGACTTGCTGCGCACCTCAATAGCGACTGCCCGGAAGATGAGCGCCCCAAGTAAGGCCATCGTTGGGATGTAAAAACCTGAACAAAGGGTCGCATAGATGATGGGAAAACCTGCAAAAAGGGCCCCTCCAGCAGTGACAAGCCACACTTCGTTACCGTCCCACACAGGCCCAATCGAGTTTAACATCAAGCGGCGCTCCTCATCCTCTTTAGACAGAAGGTGAAGAATGCCAACTCCCAGGTCAAAACCATCTAGAACAGCATATCCAGTGATCAGGATCACAAAAACTGAAAACCAGATGAATTGGTAATCGATAAGTTCCATTTTAATGCTTCTCCAAACGTTGTTCTTGTAAATGGTAGGGAATGTCTTCGACAGTCGATGTGGGGCCGTGTCGTATTTTTTTATCCAGCATGTAGAGGAAAACGATGAAAAGGAAAAAATAGATCACGGTGAACATGATCATAGATCCTAAAACCTGTTCTGCGGTCACTTTTTTCGATATTCCTTCTGAAATTCTGAGCAAGTTGTAGACAATCCAAGGAAAGCGTCCCATTTCAGCCGCTACCCAACCAGCCTGGTTGGCAATCTGCGGTAACAAAACTGAAAGAACCAATCCCCTAAGGATCCATCGGTGTTGCGACAACCTGTTTTTCCAAAGTAGATAGCAGCCGATGATCGAGAAAATGAACATCAAGGCCCAGCATAAAATCATCAACCTGTAAATAGGGAATAGGGCAACTGTACGGGGCCAATCGGCCTCTGGAAACTCTTCAAGCCCTTTCACTTCAGCATTGAAATCACCATAAGCGATATAGCTCAAAAGGCCTGGAATTTCGACAGCATAATCGAGCCTCCTTTCCTGGACGTTTGGCACACCAAACAGCGCAAGCGGCGCCCCTTTCTCTGTTTTAAAACGGCCTTCAAAGGAGGCCAGCTTCAGAGGTTGGTTGGCGGCGACCATTTTACCATTGCTGTCACCTGACACTGCCATCATCAGACAGACGACAAGGGCAAAAGGGAGGGCAACTTTTAAAGAAGCATAGGAAAATTCTTGGAATCTCTTTTTCAGTAAATAATAAGCAGAGATGCTGATAACTAAAAAGGCTCCAGCCAGCCAGCAGCCTAAAATGACATGGGTTAGACGGTCGACTGATGAGGGATTGAACACCATTGCCCAGAAATCGGTGATCACAGCCCTTGCTTTAACCCCCTCCCCTTCAATCATAAAGCCGGCAGGCGTTTGCATCCAGGAATTGGCAACCACAATCCAAACAGCACTAAAGTGAGCTCCAAAACAGACCATTGTTGTGGCAAAAAAGTGCAGACCTTTCCCGATCCGATTCCAACCAAATAGCAATAAGGCTAAAAAACCCGATTCTAGAAAAAAGGCAAAAACACCTTCAGCAGCCAATGCAGAGCCAAAAACGTCGCCCACAAATCTGGAATAGGTAGACCAATTCGTCCCAAATTCAAACTCCATCACAATGCCGGTAGCAACCCCTATAGCGAATGTTAGGGCAAAAATCTTAGTCCAATATTTGGCCATCTCCAGGTAAAGGGCTTTCCCCGTCTTTAGATACCAGGCTTCGTAAAACACCATGAGAAGGCCAAGGCCGATACTTAAGGGTGGATAGATGTAATGGAACATGATGGTCATTGCGAATTGCACCCGCGCCAGAGTTTCAACATCCATAATTTTCTCCTGCAAAGTGTCTATTCATAGACCTTCAGCAGGATTTATTACCAGTTGAACTACCTAAAACGCCTTTTCGAAATGATCAACCTAATCGCTGCATGATGAGTTCGGCTTCATCTTCGTTGATGAGGACAAACCGATTAAGACCCTCTTCGTAGCAATAGACATGGGCTTTTGCAATATCAAACCACCAGCCGTGGATTCTTAAAGTCTTTTTCTCCAGCCGTTCCCGAACAAACGGGTAACTTGAAATGTGCTCAATCTGCTGCAATACATTAACCTGAGAAAGCTGATTATGTTCAGACAAAGAGTCGTCTAAAGTGAATCCTCCTCTGACCTTTCTAAGAGATTCTTCTCCGTATTTTAACCATGATTCCAGATGGGGGCAACAGAGCGTATCTATTCCCTTCACTAGGGCTTGCATGGCACCACATTCAGAATGGCCACAAACCACAATGTCGCGGACATTGAGATTCATAAGTGAAAATTCAAGAGCTGCAGCTGCGCTTGCTTCATGTAAAGGGGCTGTCGCAGGGGGAATGAGATTCCCAATGTTTCTGATAACAAAAAGGTCGCCTGGATTGGTCGAAGCAAAGAGATTAGGTACCACACGACTATCAGAGCAGGCAATGAAAAGGGTGTCAGGCTTTTGACCTAACGCAAGTTGCGCAAAGAGGGCACTTTTTTCTTCAGTCAAATTTCTTCTGAAGTCGATGATCCCTTGTATCAGTTTTTTCATATCCCTCTATTTAAGCTATATGGAAGAGAGTTTAGCAGAATTGCTCTCAACTTTAATCCATTTAATGGTTGCTGGCGTCATCTGAGTCATCCCATTAAATTTGTGCCAGACCGAAACGTAGACATTATTTTGAGGGAGCTCTTCTTGACAGACTTGACAGTCCAGTTTCTGATTGGTGCTCAAAGTAATCGCATAATCCATCCGCTCAGCCGACTTAACCCCATTTGTTCGGGTTATCACATGTGTGGGGACGAAATTTTTGACATCTTTTAAAAACTGGCAACTTTTCTGATATAGATCGTCGATGAGAGTCAAGCTCCCATGCTGAGTACACCCTTGGCGAGAAGAGCTTTGATAAGACACCTTGTAACCAAAAACATCATCTTGAGCTCTATCCCAAAAAAATTGACCTGTTGTAAAGGTTTTTCTATCATGCAACGTCCGATCAAAGGCCAGCCATTTCCATTGAGCTGTCTTATAAAGACTATAGATTTGTGTGGCTGCGGAAAGTGTAGGTAAGACACGTGAAGAGGTAAAGACAGCGAGAGCCGCATTAAGGATGATCTCTGTGAAGTAAAAGGCCTCCATCAGCCTCTGATAATTGCTATCAGTCCAGTAGACTTGGATATCTTTTTGCTCTTCTAAAGGGATCTTGGTTTTAGTCTTTTCGGCCCAATGATCAAGAGAATAGGGGCCAGAAAAAGTTGCATTAAAAAGCCCCATGAGCTTGTAAAGAACGAATGCTCCCCCAGCAAGTGCAATAGTGATAAATCCTATCGCTCTGGGATCCCTAGGCAAAGCCAGCTTGATAAAATGTCTTCCTGTCCATGCTAAGGATGAGACGTGCAAAAGGGCAGAAAACCCCCATAGTTTATGGGCCAACTGAAAATAGGCAGGATTTCCTTCTTCTAACTGAACAGAACCAGCTTCTGCCACATGAAAAGCCAAACAAAGGCCCTCCATCCCCTTTTCGATAGCATCAAGAGTTGTAATCAATGTTCACCTCGATCGGAGTTGAGCCACGAAGAACAGAAATACCATAACCATTTTTCGGTAATCCACGACATACAGGGCAGTTAGGAATTTTACTGGACTTAAGGGTCAGAACTAGTTTACCGCTATTATCGACCTTAGCAGTATATTCATTATATATGAATTTTAATTTACTAAATATACCCAAAACAATACTATGAAAATGGTAAGCATGCTTTTCACAAAGAGGATAAGATTCTTCCATCATCCCACAATAGGCTGTGCAATGGTCGTCATCGTCAGTGCGCCCCAACCCTCTAAAAAAATTAAAGGAATATTTTGTATCTAAATAGAAGAGCCAACGATTTCCTTCCGAAAAGCTTGTAGTCCATTTATATTCGACAGCACCTACAGGCGCGGCCAAAACGTAGCTAGCAATTGAAAAAGCGACCCCTAAAAGACAAAAAGGCTGGTAAGAAGAAACTATGCTAAGAGCCAAAAAACTGATCATCTGACATAAAATGGCTACATTCAGGGGCTCAATTCGAGAAAAAGAGGCCCATTTTGCATTAATAACTTTTTCATCGTTGAAACCACTATTAAGGATAGCCTTTGAGATTTCTCGATTTTTAAAATAGTGATTAACTAATCGACATCCCCAATAGGTAGCGCCGATGGGAAGAGCCATGAGGGGGGATGCCACCAGAGGCAACTTGAGTTTTCCCCAACATCCCAAAGCAAGTAAAACGGTTGCAGCCTCGAAAATGAGGTTAATTTTCTCAATAGCTTCAAAAGACCGAAGACTTTTTGTTTGGTAAAAAGTTAGAGGAACTTGCGCAGCAGAAATAGCTACAAAACCATAGATTATTTTATCAAAATGGTTAACAAATGCCTGATGTGCTAAATAAACTGGAAGCGCCATAGCGCAAAGATCATAGTAAATTTTGATTTATTTAGAAAGGATAGTGAGACGAAGAGAGGTTCTTATCCCCCTTCGCCAAGTAGTCAGTATAAGTTAATCATTTACTTTCGCTTTTGCAGTTTCTGCCAGAGATTGATCCCAATATTGGCCCATTCTGCAATTTCATTGATCTTTGTTGAGGCTTGCTTTCTTATCTTTGGGCCAGAAAGATCATCGACCAAAGAAACTAGGCTATCTTTCCAATCGTCAAGATTAGACGCGGCACTATGCCCTTTTTCGTTGAGCTCATTTAAAAATTTTTCTGCCTTTATCCGGAGTTCATCATATTTTCCACCAAGATCTTTTCTTAGATCTTCTCCGGAAGATGGCGCTAGTAAAAGCCCAGCAGTCACACCAAGGACAGCTCCAAGAATGCTCCCTACAGCAACAGAGCCCTTGCTTGAAGACTCTTCAATCGCGCATGTGTCTGCTTGGAAACAGCAAGAAGAAGCTATCCATCCTGCGGCAGCCCCAACAACCCCACCGATTAAAATTCCTTTGACTAGGTCTTTAGAATCTAAAGAATTAACCATCTGATTACCTATTTTTTAAAAGTTTTTCACCTAGTTTTAGGCCCAATAATAATAAAGCAGCTACTTCTGGATAATAACTGTTATTTTCATCCAAAGAAACAGGCTGATTTAAATTATTTACCTTTAATTGGTTAGTCCTTCTCTCACAAACTTCACCAAGATTGGAGACTGCATTGACAACTGAGTTTAAACGCTTTGTTTTATCCCCAACGTCCTTAAGAATTTTATTAAATCTAACGAGCGTGATGATGATAAAAACAGCCAGGACGGCAAATATAAACACGGCAATCGCAACCGAGACTTCTATCGACATAATCACCTCTTACTAAAACAAGAGATCACACAATTTTTATTAATTGTCAAAACAACAAAACAACCACCACAGAAAACTGAAGTCAAGTGACTTAAGAATAATCAACAACTATCACGAACTACAATTAAGTTTTTTAAACATAGAATTAGCAACAATCAATTTCATTAACCCTTTCTAGCCACCAAGAACTCTCTCTGTGAGCTCTGTGGTTAAAAAATAAAAAAAATATCACCACAGAGCTCACGGAGAGCACAGAGAGAGAGTTCTCCTTCTTCCAATTCTCTATTTTTTAATTTTGATGAATGCCTAGCCTCTTTCTTTGTGGTTTTTTTTTCCTTGAAGAGAAGGGCCATTTCCCACACAATCGCCCAAAAAAGACACGAGAAAAGGCTGATCAGTTACATGAAGTTTTGGACCTACATTGTTCCAGAGGTTGAGATTTTTCTCATCGCCCTCTTCATCTATGCGCTTCTATCCATGTTTTGGAATACTCGCGCGATGGACCTCGTCATCGGTCTCTTTGCCTTCTTCCTTGCCTATCTAGTTTCAGGATGGATGGGACTTAAAGTGATCCACCGATTGCTTGAAAGTGTCGGGGCCGTTGCCGCCATTGCTTTGTTAATCATTTTCCAGCCTGAGATGCGGTTGGCTTTATCAAAATTGAGCTTTAAAGCCAGGGGAGGAAAAGACCTTTCTGAATTTGATAAATTTTTGGATACCTTGTCCCAAGTTGTTTACAACTTAGCAGAAAAACATCTAGGGGCCTTGATCGTGTTAGAAAACAACGATTCCCTTCAAGAATATGCCTCCAGATCGGTTTTGATCGACGCCAAATTTAGCGGTGAATTGCTTGAAACTATTTTTGCAACCACCACACCTTTACATGATGGTGGTGTCATCATCCGTGGAGACAGGATTTTGAGCGCTGCAACCATATTACCCCTTGCCGACGACCATTCACAGGTCTCTAAATCGATGGGGACTCGACACAGAGCAGGCCTTGGCATTAGCCAAGTAACCGATGCCCTTGTCATCGTCGTATCGGAAGAGACAGGGAAAGTGTCGATTGCGCGAGATGGCATTATGACACGTAGCATCAAACCTGACCGATTCAAAGGGATCATCAAAAGCATATTTACAGCTCCTTTAGAAACAATTAAACGGTTCAATCTTGTGGATAGGTTACGGGCATGGATAACATAAGAGAACCTAAAGAATCCTGGTGGCGCTACCGCTGGAAAGAGAAATTGATTGCCATTGTTTTGGCATTCATCATCTGGATATTTGTTAATCAGGCTATCGTTTCTTCCAAAACGATACCCAACATCCCTGTCCGGATCATGAATATCCCTCAGGACAAAGTGATCAGCGGGTTGCTGCCAAATGGTGTCTACCAAAAAAGGGTAAAACTCACCTTAACTGGATCACGTCAAATTATCGAAAATATCGAACCAGGCGATCTGGAAATTGTGTTGGATGCAACTTTAGCACCAGACGAGTGGCCTGTCGAACTAAACAAGAAAAACCTCATCAGCCTCAACCCGGACATCGATTTAGGTAGACATATCACAGAGGTTTCTCAACCCGATCTAGTCATCCATTTAAGTCACCTGGTCAATGCCGATATCCCCCTCTATGTCGTTCCACCAAAAGGGACTGCTCCGCAGGGTTATGCGCTCGTAGACATTTCCCCAAGCGTCCTATTGCAGCCGATGACTGGACCTGAAGAGGAAATGAAAGAGGTAGAAAGAAGCGGCGTCGCTCTTGAATTTGACCTGAATCGGCTAACAAAAGAAGAGCTAGACAAGCTTCCAAGTTATGGTGGAGAGGTCTTATTCACTGTCCCTGCTGGATGGAAAAAGGTCAAAGTCCCTTGGCTCAGCTCTGGAATGGTTCCCTTAAATTCAGCAGACGCCTCTAGGCTTGAAATCCTTTTTGTCAAAGAAGAAGCTGTTCCCTTAACCCAACCCATTCCACTGCTTGTATCTTTTCCATTTTCCAGTACCCCACTCCCCATTCTCGAAGGTCCTTTAGTAGAGCAAAAAAATGGACTTTCCTTCTTAAATCTGCCGCTGCAGATCGAAGGGACAAGCCTAGCCTTTGCCGAACTGATTGCCCCCTATCTTGCGATTGTGATTAGTGGAAATGGCTCACATGAAAAGGAGCTTGTTTGGAATTTAGTTGTGCTAGCTTCAGAAGAACTTGAAGATAAGTATGTTGAAACGTTTTTTACCCATTTACAAACACAAGATTGGGCAAAATCTGATGTTGTCCGGAGAATACGATCACACTTTAGAACCTATTTAGAGTCAATCTGCTTAACTAAAACAGATGGAAAACCCCTTTCTCTTGAAATACATGCCAAACCTTCGGGGATCGAGGTTTTATGAATATTGTCATGTTAAAACCTGGGGCCAAGAGGGGTGGCGGTCTTGAAAAAGCAACAAAACTCATTGCCACAGCTTTTCGAGATAGAGGAAAAGAGGTCACACTTCTAACCTCCGGGCCAGTTACCTCTCCGATTGAAGGGATAAAAACAGAGTCGATCGCTCCGCTTTCGTCGATCTCCCTGAAAAATCTTCTTGGATTTGAGATCAAAGCTCAAAAATGGCTTAAAAACCACCCCTCAAGCATTGTTTTTGGTTTTGACCGTCACGTTTTCCAAACCCACTTAAGAGCTGGCAACGGTGTTCATGCGGCCTTTTTAGATAGACGAAAAAAAATGGAGGGGTTCTGGAAAAGGCTCTCTTTTCAGCTCAATCCCTATCACCAGATGTTGCTACAAGTCGAGCAAAGAGGTTTTGAACATCCAGACTTACAAAGGCTTTTTGTCAATTCCGACATGGTTAAAAGGGAGATTCTCCACTATTACGATGTCAACCCCAAAAAGATCTCACTTGTCCCCAATGGTATCGATTGGGAAGGGCTTGAAGCCCCTTTTCAACAAGGTTTTCAACAGGCCAAGACTCTTAAAAAATGTTTCGGACTCCCCGAGTCTCCTTTACAGATCCTATTTATTGGCCATGGTTTTAGGAGAAAGGGTTTAAAAGAACTATTACAAGCCCTCGCCCTCCTAAAAAAAGAAGATTGGCACTTGTCTGTTGTGGGTAGAGACAGGGAAAAAGGGACCTACCTTCACCTCACCCACCAATTAGGCATAGAAGATCGTGTCACCTTTTTCGGAGTACAAAAAGAGGTTATCCCTTTTTACCAAATGGCAGATCTAGTCATTGTCCCCTCTCTTTACGACCCTTTTGCTAATGTCACAGTAGAGGCCCTTGGAATGGGTGTACGAGTTGTCTCCTCCAAAGAAAATGGCGGCCACGAGATATTGAAAGAACCTTACGGCTTTACCATACCCTCAATGGGCGATTTGTCCTCATTTGCTGAAACGTTAAAAACTGCTTTCAGCCATGGCAAAAAAAGTTATCAGCTTGCTGAACAGACAAGAGCCTCTGTCGCCTCTTTTGACCTCCACCACACTGTCGACCGTATTGTAGAGGAAACACTCGTCAATGCCTCATGATCGATTTTTTACCCCTCAAGAATTACAGGAAGGGACCATCATCGGACTTGAAGCTGAAGAGAACCATCACTTAAAAGTGATGCGAAAAAAAGTTGGAGACTTAGTCGAGATCGTCAACGGAAAAGGGGTTTTAGCCACAGGCAAGATCCAATCTTCGAATGCGGTTTTGATCGATGCAGTCACAACTCTCCCCCCTCACGCTCTTGAACTCACTTTAGCTTTGGCTCTCACCTTGCCGGCCCATCTTGAGTGGGCAATCGAAAAAGGGACTGAGCTCGGTGTTGCAAGCTTCCTCCTATTTCCTGGTGATAAAAGCCAAAAGAAAGAGCTGTCTGCAAATCAGATGTTACGCCTTGAGAAAATCACAATAGCTGCTATGAAACAGTCTGGAAGAGGAACACTTCCAACCATCCAAATGGTCTCTCCGATAAAAAAATGGGAACGTTTTGAACACCCTCTTTTCTTTGGCGACATCGAGCTTTTCAAATCACCGATGCCTCCAAAAAACGGCAAACTTTTGTTTGCTATCGGTCCTGAAGGGGGCTGGAGTAACCAAGAAAGGGAAAAACTAACAAATATCGGCGGCCACCCTTTTTCACTGAGTCCCTATATTTTGCGAGCCGAAACAGCCGCCGTAGTTGCCGCCGCATTACTTTTACATTAAGATATAAATATGAAACCTCTTCCTCTTACACGTACTAAAATCATCTGCACCATGGGCCCCAGTGTCCGAGACTACGATCAAATTTTGAAGCTGATCGACGCAGGAATGAATGTTGCCCGCCTCAACTTTAGCCATGGCACGCATGCTGAGCATAAAGAGACTATCGATAATTTAAAGCGGGCCCGCAAAGAAAAAGGGGTTCCCCTTGCTATCCTCCTCGATACAAAAGGGCCAGAAGTACGCTTAGGAAAAATGGCTGGAGGGAAAATTTCTTTAGTAGAAGGGCAGGTTTGGAAACTCACACGTGAAGAGGTCATTGGCGATTCGGAACGGGCTTGCCTGATTCCAGGTTCTGTCATCGAACATATTCCCCTTGGCTCCCGTGTTTTGTTTGATAATGGCTATATTGCATCAGAAGTCATCGACAAGGGAGATGGATGGCTTTCAGTTCGGCTAGAATTGGGAGGGGAAATTTCATCAGGAAAGGGGGTGAATGTCCCTTCTGTCTCTCTAAACCTGCCTGCTGTTACTGAACGGGATATAGAAGATATCCGTTTTGGATGCCAGCAAGATGTTGATGTGATTGCGGCCTCTTTTATCCGCTCTGCAGACCATGTGATACGGATCAGAAAACTGTTAGAGGAAGAAAAGAAAGCCGACATCCTCATCGTTGCCAAAATCGAAAACCAAGAAGGGATCGACCATTTTGACAGCATTTTGCAAGCAGCTGACGGTATCATGATCGCGCGTGGCGATTTAGGCGTTGAAGTTCCCCCTTCCCAGGTTCCTCGTCTTCAAAAAATGATGATCAGAAAATGTTATATCTCTGGAAAACCTGTCATCACGGCCACCCAGATGTTAGAAACGATGATCACCTCAAGCAGGCCAACACGTGCAGAGACATCCGATGTGGCCAACGCCATTTATGACAGCACAAGCGCTGTGATGTTATCTGGGGAAACCGCTGTTGGAAAACACCCCATTAAAGTTGTACAAGCGATGCGTGAGATCATTGCAGAAGCAGAATCTGATTTCGACTTTAGAACCTTTTTTGATCAGCATGCCAAGCTGGTTTTCCACGATGTTCCTTCAGCAGTCACGCTGGCAAGCGTCAATACGGCCTACAGTTCTCAAGCCAAGGCAATTTTTGTCTTTACCACATCTGGAAGCACAGCAAGACTTATTTCCCGTTTGCGCCCTAAAATGCCGATTCTTGCCCTCACTCCAAGCCCAAAAAGCTATAATCAGTTGGCCCTTAACTGGGGTGTGATTCCTCTTTTACGGCCCACAACGACCTTAGGAGAGGCTTTTAATGAAGCAAGCGCCTCCGCTCGAGCCTTGGGAATTGCAGATGATGGGGATCTCGTCATTATTACAGCAGGTCGACCCTTTGGTCTTTCTGGATCGACTAATACGATGCTTGTGGAAAACATTGGCAACGTTTTAGCAAGAGGTACACCAAGGGAAGGAGCTCGTGTTCATGGCTCTGTTTTCTTGTTACCCGCCCTTTCTGGCAAAAACCCCCTTCAAGTTAAAGGACATATTTTGGTCCTTACCCATTGTGATGAGCAATTTGAACCGTTTATCGAGCAGTCTTCTGGGATAGTACTGGAAAATCTAGTGGATGACGTTGCTTCTGAAGAGGTTGCATCCCGCTTTGCTGAAAAATACCATATTCCGTTGCTGATGCGCGCTGATGGAGCTTTACGCACTTTAAAAGAGGGGCAAATGATCACCCTTGAACCAGAAAAGGGGGTCGTTTACAACGGAGTTAACCTGTAGGTGTACGATGTTTACCCCCTTTTTGCTTTCTTTGCTCCTTGAGATTGTGACTGTCACAGCGACTTGGAACCCTGGAATCTGTAACGAAGGTTGTGGCAAACAGCTGGAAAAGAAATTAAATGCCTACGGGGACATCCAGAAGATTGAGCTCACGAGTGGGAAGGTCGTCATGTATTGGAAACCTAATGCCCCCTTTAACTACCAAGCCTTAAAAAGGAATTTTCAAGCAGTTGGCGTTGGCCTTAACTTAGAACCTTTCCAAATCAAAGTGAGGGGCACCCTATCAACATCAGGGGGAGATATGGTCATTACCTCAATTGGTGATAATACCCGATTTAACTTGATTGGCCCTGCTCCCAAAAGCACCTCTAAGTATATAAGTAGAGGCGCCCTTGCAAACCACAAGTTACAGGGTGACTTGCTCGATCAGCTCAACCTCGCACAAAAAAATCGTCAAGTCATTGAAGTGACAGGCGACCTCTACCTGCCTGAAACACCGCCCCTCAGGCTTTTGATCGACAAAATGACTATTTCTAATAAGTAAAAAGAGCCTACGCAATTCAACACCATTCGTTAACTTGATACGTATGAGAAAGACATCAACCTAAGGATTTCTAAGGATCAATCGAAGATTTGTTTTTCGACTGTTTCATCCTTGAATCGATCGGCTCGATAGGGTTCAAGCGATAAAGGGAGCTGTTGCGAAGCCCCCAATTTGTTTAAGAGATAAACTGCCGCTATTTTCCCCATAGCAGGGCTGTGTGTGAGACCCAAGTGGTAAGTCGGCAGTAAAATCACCAGATTTTTCGCCACCTGTTCTAAATCGACAACAGGCAACTCATCAGCAATCAATGTTCTAGGGGCAATAGTATATCGGATGGAGTTTGGATCAGCTCTGTCTCCAAAAAGATTAAAAAACCAATTTTTTAACCTCTCCTTAAAAAGCATTGGGGAAGGGATCGAATCTTCTGGTACAAAGAAAGAGCGTGAATCTATAGCCGAGATGTTTTTCCCCCCAGTAATTGCCACAAAAAGACCATAAGAACTCGTTCCTATCGGTCCAGGGAATAGGTTGGTTGCCTCTTCCTTTAATTTGGCTTTAACTGATGCACCCCACAATTTCCAAAGAGGAAGATCAACCCCAAGATCTTTCACAAGGGCTTTTGTCCCATATCCTGTTGCCAAAATCACCAAATCGGAACGAAGGGTCGATCCATCCTCAAATTGGACTCCGCTACATACCCCATCCTCAGACAGTAAAAGCTTCTTCACGGCTTTCCCTTGGTGCAAAGCAACAGCGGGCTTCCCTCCCCGCTTTTCGAGCAGTTTCCCCCATAACAAATTCCGTAGTTTGTCCCCTTCCACCATCCCATCTTCTGGGAAGAAGACCCCTTTGAACCCTTTTTCTTTGATCTGAGAAGCATAAAAGGGGAGGATATTGGCAAACTCTGTCGAATCAAAGCACCCATAAGCCACACTCTTCATGTCCTCTAATTCCTTGAGCAGGGACTCGACTGCCAAATTGTCTCTCCTCATGGCCCAACATCCTTCAATCGAGAGGCAGATATCCTTTTTCGTCTCAGGACTGATTTGACTTTGAAATTTTAACCATTGGTCTTGTGCAAGGCTATTGAAGGTCAATAGAGACTGGAGACGTCTCTCTTCAGTGTCTAAATGTTTCTCGTGCCAACCGGCAAACATTTCAATCACCCTTTTCCCTTCGTCACCTAGATCTGGGGAAATATAGTAGCTTGCCTCCGTATTGCCGATGTTTTCTTTAAAAGCTCCTACTAGATCTCGAAAATTCCAAGGAGCTTCTGCTTGAAGTTGCAAACCAACCGGGCCCCAGCTACTTGTCTCATGATCAAAAGCGGCAATCTCCTGAAGAGAGGCTTCCTCTTCCCCTTTTTGCCAATCCCACTTCCCAACTATATGGATAGTCACTTGATCGCCAAGTCCCGCTTTTTCAAGCTCTGTCGATAAAGAATAAGCGGTCCAGACACCAACAATACCGGTTCCATTCACAGCGACATCGAAAGCAACAACAGGAAAAACAAAGAAAAGAAGAGAGAGAAAATAACGCATAAAACCTCAAAATGCACTCTCAAGATACAAAAAATCAGCTAGTAACACAAGAAAAGAAGGAAAACAAACTTGTTCTTTTTTCCCGCTTGCTTACCCATGTTCTTTTCTTCTGCTAATATGGTATTATCTCCTGGAATGGAAAGGCCCTTAATCCTAAAAAATGTGAGAGTCCACAACCTGAAAGGGGTGGATTTGGAGTTGCCCTCTGGTGAGCTGATCGTTTTCACTGGTGTTTCTGGTTCAGGCAAGTCGTCCCTTGCCTTTGACACCATCTATGTCGAGGGGCAACGGCGCTATATTGAATCGCTTTCTGCGCAGGCCCGAAGAGAGCTGGGTGAATTTCCCAAACCTGAACTCGATTTTGCAAGTGGCATGACCCCCACCATCTCGATCGAACAGAAAACAAAAACGATGAATCCCCGCTCCACTGTCGGGACTCTGACCGAAATTTACGACTACCTCCGCGTTCTTTACTCTAAAGTCGGCACCCCTTACTGCCCTGTTTCTGGAAAACCGTTAAAAGCCCAAAGCCGCGACCAGATCATCCACTCTTTGCAGTCAAAAGAGTCTAAAGAAATGGTCACCCTTTTTGCCCCACTTTATAGAGGGAAAAAAGGGGAGCTGAAGGACGAACTCGATTTTCTCAAGAAGAAAGGGTTTTTGCGGGTTCAGATCGATGGACATCTACACCATCTTGACGATCCCTTTTCTTTAGATCCTAAAAAAGGGCACGACCTCGACTTGGTTGTCGACAGGATCACCCTCTCAAAAGAAAACCGGGCCCGGATTGGCGAAGCTGTCACGACAGCATTAGAGTGGGGAAAGGGGATGCTTCTTGTGGACAAGGAGCTCTATTCCCTCTCTGCCTACTCTGAAGAGGCAGAAACTTCCTATCCCCCGCTCGATCCTCAAGATTTTTCATTTAACAGCCCTAAAGGGATGTGCTCGACCTGTTCAGGTCTCGGGTTCATCCAAGAGTTTGATGTCGACAAAGTGATCGATCCCGATAAGTCGATCAGTGAAGATTGTTGTGAAGTGGCAAGCTCTGCCTCCACAGTCCGTTTTGGAAATATTTACCGCCATTTAGCTGAAACCTATGGGTTTTCCCTCGACACTCCATGGAAAAAACTTTCTGAACAGGCCAAAAAGGTCTTCTTGTATGGCACAGGAAAAAAATGGCACCGTATCATCTTTGTCCACCCAGACACCGGAGCCGAGTGGGTCGACCATATCCGTTGGGATGGGGTTTTTGCTGAGGCCAAACGGCGCTATGCAGAGGCTAAAAGCGACTTTTACCGTCAGAAAATGGAAACGCTCTTAACTGAGATGGTCTGCCCTAGCTGCTCTGGATCCCGCTTACAACCCTACCCTGCTGCCTGCCGCTTCCATGACCTGACCCTTTTTCAGATGGTCGATGGTTCAATAGAAGAGGCCCTCACTTTTTTTACAAAAATCAAACTCACGAAAGAAGAGGAGGAAATTGCGGGGGAAATTGTCAAAGAGGTGCACGAGCGACTCACCTTTTTAGTGCGGGTAGGTCTTGGCTATCTTTCCCTTAACAGGGGGGCACCGACCTTGTCAGGCGGAGAAGGACAAAGGGTCCGATTAGCCTCTCAGATCGGTTCAGGGCTTGTTGGTGTCACCTATATTCTCGATGAACCCTCGATCGGTCTTCACCCAAAAGACAATAGCGCTCTGATTGAAACGTTAAAAAAACTGCGCGGCAGAGGCAACAGGGTGATCGTTGTCGAGCATGACGAAGAGACCATCCTTGCTGCTGACCGTATCGTCGATGTGGGTCCAGGTCCAGGTGTGCTTGGCGGTACTATTTTAGTGAATGGACCGATCAGCGATCTGATAGCCTGTAAAGAGTCGGTCACAGGGGCGTTTTTCCGGGGCGACCGAAAAATTGCTCTACCGAAAAAGAGAAGGAAGGGAAAAAAAGGGGAGATCCAGATCACTGGTGCCACCCACCACAACTTGAAAAAAGTGAATGCCACCTTCCCTCTTGGAAGGTTCATCGCTGTCACAGGGGTGTCAGGGTCAGGGAAATCATCGCTCCTTTTGGAAACCCTTTTTCCAGCCCTTTCAAATTCGGTCCAAAAAAGCACTTTGGCAGTTGGAAAATACGAAAAAATCAAAGGGCTAGAGCTTGTGGACAAGGTGATTGGGATCGATCAAACCCCAATCGGCCGTAATCCCCGCTCTAATCCCTCTACCTATATTAAACTGTTTGATTTGATCAGAGACCTGTTCGCAAAGCTTCCAGATGCACGTATGAAAGGGTTTGATAAAGGGCGTTTTAGCTTCAACGTCAAAGAGGGTTCATGCCCTGGATGCCATGGGATGGGGATGATCCGTGTTGACATGGATTTTCTAGAAGAGGCCTGGGTTGAATGCCCCACCTGCGGCGGTGAAAGGTTTGATAACGAAACTCTTTCAATTAAGTTCAAGGGCAAGTCAATCGCCGATATTTTGAATGCAGAGGTCCGAGAACTCATCCCTTTCTTTGAGAACCACAAAGAGATCCACCACCGTCTTCAAGCCTTAAGAGAGGTGGGGCTCGATTACCTCAAACTGGGTCAACCCTCCCCTACCCTTTCTGGCGGAGAGGCGCAGCGGGTCAAATTAGCAAAAGAATTGCTCCGCCCTTCTACAGGGCATACTCTCTATATCTTGGATGAACCAACCACCGGTTTACACCTATCTGATGTTGAAAAACTGTTAAAAGTCCTCCATCGGCTTGTTGATGAAGGAAACACCATCGTCATCATTGAGCATAATATGGAGGTGGTTAAAACAGCCGACTGGGTCATAGAACTTGGCCCTCTTGGAGGCAGTAAAGGGGGCGAAATCATTGCCGAAGGAACCCCTGAGGATATCGCCAAGAAAAAAACCGCCACAGGGATTGCCCTCATCCCCCTTCTAAAAGGTGAACCCTACCCTCTCCCCTCCCCGCTTCCGAAAGAGACGCAGGTGGGTGAAAATTACATCACCATCAAAAAAGCCGAACAGAATAACCTGAAAGGGCTCGACCTCAAAATTCCTCGTGATCAACTGACTATTTTCACAGGACCTTCAGGATCTGGCAAAAGCTCCCTCGCCCACGAAACGCTCTTCGCTGAAGGGCAAAGACGTTACACAGAATCGCTTTCTCCCTATGCAAGGCAATTTGTCACTCAGATGGCTAAACCGAAGGTTGAATCGATCGAAGGGCTATCACCTGCTATTGCTATCGAACAGAAAGCCAATAGTGGAAATTTGCGCAGTACAATCGGTACGATGACCGAGATCCACGATCTGTTGCGGATCCTTTTTGCAAAACTTGGCACTCCTTATAACCCAAAAACAGGGAATAAGCTGCAAGAAATACGCCCTGACACCCTTCTAAAAGCCTTGGTGGAAGAGTTAAAAGAAGGGACAAAAGTGTTTATTTTATCTCCCCTCTTTCCTAAACGGGGTGAGGATATTGTCACTTTTCTGAAGGGGTGGCAAATGGGCGGTTACCAACGGGCCTACCTGAATGGGACATTTTATCATTTAGACGATCCGGAACTTCCTCTCGATAAAATCCCTTTTGATCCGAAAGAGAAAAACGATCTTTACCTGGTCATCGATCGGCTTGTCTTTCACAAGGATGATAGTGATCATTTGCTAGAAGCGATTGAAAATGCCTCTAAAGTAGGGAAAAAACGGGTTTCCCTTTTGATCGACGACAAGATCATCACCTTCTTCCTCGACTTTGCCGATAAAGAAACGGGAGAAACTTTCCCCCCCATTACCCCCAAATCTTTTGCCTTCAACCTACCGGAAGGATACTGCCCAACCTGCTCAGGAACAGGAGAAGATGTAGGTGCCGATCTGTTGCATCGAGATGAACTGCTCGGGTTAAGTATAAAACAAATTTTCGATCTGTTCTTTAGTACGCCAGGAAGGGCTCTTCTTCAAGCGATTGGGGTCAACTCTTCAAAAACTTTAGATGAACTGACTCTCAAAGAAGCTGAATTTTTGACTAAAGGCGACTCCAAACCGATTTCCCTTAAAAAGGGGGGCAGCTTCATCTGGCGCGGCCTTGAAAAAGGTCTTGAGATGATCGCTCGGATTGGACCGAAAGATAGCAAAGATATTTTGGCCCCTTTAATGAAACACCATACCTGCCCAAGCTGCCATGGAAGTCGATTGAATGCAGTTTCTCGCGCAGTCAAAGTGGAAGGGAAAACCTTGCCAGAGCTTTCGAGTCTTCCTCTCGATCAACTCCCCTCTTTTTTTAGTGAAATTAAGCCCCCACACCGCTACTTAGAAGAGATCTTAGAAACTTTACAAAAAAAACTCCGCTTTCTGGATGAAATTGGTGTTGGCTACCTAAGCCTCGATCGGACCTCTACTACTTTAAGTGGCGGCGAAGTCCAGCGGGTACGTTTGGCAAGGCAGCTTGGCAGCGGATTAACAGGCGTTCTCTATGTGTTAGATGAACCGACCACCGGACTCCACCCAAGTGATGTGACAAGGCTCAATCAAACCTTGATCCGCTTGAAAGACGAAGGCAATACCCTAGTTGTTGTCGAACACGATCCACTTACGATTGGAATTGCCGACCATATCGTCGACTTTGGCCCCAAAGGAGGTCAAGAAGGGGGAAGGATCATGGCAGAAGGGAGCTATTCACACATCCATGACCATGCTTATTCTGAAACGGGCCTCTACTTATCAGGGCGTAAAAAACTCCATCGTCCAGAGAAAAGGAAAAAAGGGAAAACCCACTTTAGCTTAAAAGATGGAACCCTTTTCAATTTGCATAAGGTAGATCTCGATTTGCCACATGAATGTCTCAGCGTGATCACAGGGGTTTCTGGGTCGGGTAAATCGACTCTGCTCCACTCCTTATTAGCCCCTCTTGCGACTGAGGCCATTAAGCGAGACGGATCGTTTGAAACCCCTTTTGGCAAAATTTCAGGAGCCACTTGGGATCAAGTAGTCTTGTTGGACCAAAACCCAGTTGGGATGACCTCCCGTTCCGATGTGGGGACCTACTCCGATGTCCTCCCAAAAATCAGAACATTTTTTGCCAGACTTCCAGAGTCTGAAATCAGAGGGTTACAACCTCGCCATTTTAGTACGAACCAACTGAAAGGGATGTGCTCCAACTGCTTTGGCCTTGGTTACAAAAAAGTGGACCTCCTCTTTTTGCCTAGCGTCAGAGTCCCCTGCGAGGTCTGTAAAGGGAAACGGTTAAACCCTGTCAGCCTCGAGGTCCAATATAAAGGGCTCGATTTTGGAGATATCTTAAATCTCACGGTGGCTGAGGCATCTGTTGTATTTGAAGTGCACAAACCGATCAAGAAAAGCCTTGATCTTCTAAAAGAGGTCGGTCTTGACTATGTGAAACTTGGTCAAGAGATGCAGAGCCTATCTCTTGGTGAATCGCAGCGGATTAAACTCGCACGGGAAATTGTGAAAGGTGGAAGAGCTAAAACATTGTTCTTATTGGATGAACCGACATTGGGACTCCATTTTTCCGATGTTGAAAAGCTACTGCTGCTATTGCACCGGTTGATCGACCAAGGCCATACCGTTGTGGTGATCGAACACCATGTAGGCGTGATCGAATCAGCAGACTGGGTGGTCGAAATGGGTCCAGGAGCCGGAATTAGCGGCGGCAAAGTCGTTGTAACAGGCACACCCGAGACAATTGCCAAATCGAGCAAAAGCGTCACCGCCCCCTTCTTGAACCAGTAAAAAACGGAATCAAAGTCGTTTCACCACGAAGTTTCCTGAAGATTTTTTCTTCTTTATGGTGAATGCTAGCTTGGGTAGCTCTTAGCCAAAAAGAGACGGGAAGCACCGTAGAAGATCAGGTTGATGCCGACGAGCAGGCCAATCACCCAAAGGGAGGTGCCAGGCCAACCTGTCCAGATCAAAACCCCTAACAAAATGGTGACAAGACCGCTTAATAAGACCCATCCCCAATTGGCCATCGGACGGACGGTCGTTGAAAAGACAATCTCAACAAATCCTTCAGCAAAGAAGAAAACGGTGAGCAAGAATGTCAACGTCAACACCCCTTTCATCGGATAGAAAAGAAGTAAGCAGCCCACAATGATATAGAGGATAGCACTCCATATAGAGGGCCAAAAACCTGGAAGCTTTGGTGTAGTGAGAGCACGCCACCCTTGGATTAGGCCACCAGCTAAAAACAGTGTTCCCACCAGCAACTCAACTGCAAATGTCATGATCACGGGAGCAAAGAGACCAAGCAAACCTAAAAGAAGAAAACAGATTCCCTCTACATACAATGTCTTACTGTACCAAACTGGGTGATCTTTCATAGCTGCTCCGATTTCTACCCTCCTATAGCAAATGCAATTTTTAAAAGGGTAGATCAAAGTGAAGGAGAGTCAAATCGCTGATTTTAAACTAAAAAAGAAAAACTAAGACGTTATTTTGTTAATAAATTGTTTATTTTGTATTAGGGAATTTATAAGACCAACGTGGAGGTTTATAATGAATCGGATTTCTATAACAGGAGTCGCCATCATCGGCTTAACTCTTATTTCTCCCATTATGGGAGATCAGATCCCATCTAGGTTCCTGAACACGAACCAAAATATAAAATATACACCCGTAACAGATACAGCATTGCCTGCCGTCCCCAAACCAAGCACGATAGCACCTGCAATGGATGATCAAAAAAATCCAGCCAATTATGTAAATACAGAAACTAAAAATCTCATTGAGAAAGCTCAAGATAATCCAAACCTCTCAACATTTGTTTCTGCCATTAAAGCTGCAGGACTTGCTGATACTCTTGCAAATGGAGGCCCTTATACTATTTTTGCCCCTTCCAATGATGCTTTCAATCAACTTCCTAAAGGGGTTCTTGATAAACTATTACAAAATAAAAAAGATCTCGTTGCCATTTTGACCTATCATGTCGTCCCAGGACAAATTTTAGCTAAAGATGCTAAAACCACAAAGATCAGGACTCTTAATGGACAAGATCTTAACCTAGAAGCAGTTGGTGGGTTAGTCACTGTCGACGATGCCGAAGTGATCCAACCTGATATCAAAGCGAAAAACGGCGTGATCCACGTGATTGACGAAGTTATTTCGCCTCCTGCTAAATAACAAAAAATATAATTTAGTTGTTTTTTCTTCTTCCCTGCCCCTCGGAATTCTCCGAGGGGCTTTCAACTCAGGTTAGTTTAATTAAATTTAACAATCTAATGTTAAAATTGTATCTTCATGATGCAATTGATCATTTATTTCTTAATTATCTTCTCATTAACACTACCCAAAGATCCTCTTCCTTTAGCAAAAGAGGTCTGGGAAAAACGACACACTCTCAACATGGCCTCAGGCGCCCCGTATGAAGTAGAGGAAATCCAACAAAAGATCAGAAAACTTGCCGGACTTTCTCCCAATCCTGTTGAAAATTACCTTTTCTCCTATCAGTTCCTCGACATGATCCGTTATTCCTTTATCTACTTCCCTTCCAGAGTTTCACAAGGCAAAAACAAACTTCAAACGAATATCCTTTCATCTCAAGACGTTAAAGAGATGAAGGCCCTGTCCATCAAAATGGCAAAAGCCTTTAGCGGTACCGAGATCACTTTTTCAGAACCGAAACCAAATAACGACGATCTTTTAGTAGAAGAGGGGAACTGGGTCATTAAAAGAGGCCTTTGTAGTGCAGCTTCGCTCTTGTGGGCTAAGTCGTTTCTACAAAAAATCGGAAATGAACTGAAAGGAAAATCCCCGGAAGAACTTCTCCTTGCAGCAGCTTTTGCTACGACCCCTGTGAAAGATGGCGAAAATCAGGAGATGGCCATTTTACAAGGGGCCATGAATACAATCAGCAGAAGCTCTCAGACGGTCGACCCTCTCTCCTGGAGTTTCAAACATGAAAAAGCTAAAGGACTTGGTGCATTTTTAGATCTAAAGACAACCCCTTACGGCCTACCCTTTTACAAATCGATGCCAACAGTGGATCAACTGGAACGGGTATTAGAAAACATGGAAAATGGTGTCTATTTCTATCGGATGATCCAAGAAAAAAAGAATGAAAAGGGAGAAGCGCTTGGACATTCTGAAATTCTAGTCAAAGGAGACAATATCCTTTTATTCTACGACCCCAATCTCGGTGTCGTTGCCTTTCAACCCGAAGATAAGGCTGCCTCTTTCATCCATTTCTTTTGGGGCCTTTACTACCGCTCATTTTTTTCCTCAGCCCGTAACACCACCAGCCACTTCTACAAGTTACAACAAAACTAGAAGAGCAGCTCTAACGCGAAGCGCTTGTGCCAAACGCCTGAGACTCTAGCAATAATCCGCAAAGGCCTGGAAGGCCGATATATGAAAGCCTAGCCTGAAGGGCTAGGAAAACCGATCAAATATATATCGGAGTCCTGAAGGGGCGACATTAAATGGCTCCAAGAGTGCTTGAGGAAATGGACATGTCGTCCCTCCAGGACTCCAATTTTATTACCGATTGTTACCTAGGACTGCCGCCCTAGGCTTTCATATTTCGTCCCTCTGGGACTGTTTTTCCACTTAGGCCGAATTCTGCAGTCGTCTCTCCTGTTTTGCCTTGTTATTTTCAAAATTGAAAGCGGGAAAGAGAAAACTGTTTGCCTTGATGAATTTGAATAGAACTTTGCAAAAATAGTTTAATTAAATTATGATTTGAGCTCATAAGAGGTTTTTTATGTCAGGATTGTCTAGCTCTGCAGTAACAGTAAGCTCACCACCCGCTACTTATCACCATGCCATTACTTTCCGTGACGGTCCAACTAATCAAGATTTGCTCCTCTATGCGGCAACGGTAAGCTCGGTTGAGCCTTATGGAACAACATCAGTAGACAAAATAGCAAGACTATCTGATCAAATAACCAAAACTTTTAAAAAGCAGGGTGCTCAACTAATTGAAAGTTACAGTGCAAACGTAGTATCTACTCTCCCACCACTAGAAATTGATGCTTCTAAATTTAAAACTCTTCTCGACAGCAACGGAAGTGTTCCCTTAGATTCTTTTTATGTCTGTAAACCAGATTGGTTGAAATTAGTTCTCCGTTTGGCCCTTGCAACTCTTGGCCTCTATGTATTGCACCGAAACAAGGCGACCCTTGAGAAAGGGGCTGCTGTTTTGCTGGCTGGTTCAGCACTATCTCTTCCTTCCACACTCCTTGCCTTAGGTGTTGGTGCAGCCTTCCACGGAACAGTTTTGACTATCCGTTCTTTTGCTTTAAGCCCAATGAAAAGTGTTGGTATTGCAGTTGGATCTCTAGCAACAAGTTACCTCGCCATCCAGAATCATGAGCGTATAAACTTTGGCCTTCTAGAAATGCTCTATAAAAGGGTATACGGCTAACATTATCCTTTGATGACGAGGGAGGGTTTTAGGCGGGCAATCGTTTTAGCAAGGCCAGCTTCCTCCACTGCCTCGACAACAACTGTAACATCTTTGTAGGCATCTGGCATCTCTTCGCGGATGGTACGAGACGATGTGGCTTTAACAGAAACCCCTTGGCTTTTCATATAGGCTACAGGGTCTTTATCTCCCCATTTTTTCATCGACTGGATCCGACTCATGTGACGGCCCGCACCATGACAGCAACTAGCAAACGTAAGTGGGTGACCAAGGCCTGCTAAAAGAAAACTAGCCCTCCCCATATCTCCAGGGACAATCACCGGCTGACCTGTGACCTGAAAGGCCTTCGCAAGTTCAGGATGACCTGGCCCAAAGGCCCTTGTCGCCCCTTTTCTGTGTACCAAAAGATCTCTTCCCCCATGATTTTCCACTTTAGCAATGTTGTGGCAGACGTCGTAAATCAAACGAAGTTCTTTCGGATCGATCCCAAGAGCTTTTTTAAAGGCCATCCTCGCCCTGTAGAGAATCCGTTGCCTATTGTTAAAAGCAAAATTGGCAGCTGCTGCCATCGATGCAAAATAGGTTTGCCCCTCATGACTTTTGAAAGGGGCTGCTACCAATTGCGGATCTGCCAATCCCTTATGGAGCCCTTTTTTCATGTAAAAATCGAGTGTATCTTGGCAAATTTGGTGACCGAAGCCTCTTGAACCGGAATGGATCAAAAGGGAGGTCATCCCCTTCCTGATACCCCAAAGGGCGGCAATCTCAGAGTTGAAAATTTCTTCCACTGTCCCCACTTCGACAAAGTGGTTCCCTGACCCTATCGAGCCAAGCTGATCCCTTCCCCTATTTTTTGCCTCTTGTGAAACATGGGACAAGTCAGCTCCTGCAATTTTTCCATAACTTTCAGTAGACTCTAAATCCTCTGGAAAGGCCTCGCCACGTTCCAATGAAAATCTAGCCCCTTCATGACACAAACGTTCGTAGTCCCGGTCAGAAGTTTCATCTTTCTTACCACTTCCACGGCCGACTCCAGAAGGGATCAGCTCAAAAAGGGCATTAATGAGCCGATCTTTTTCCTTTTCGTTGATCTCTCGATCCAAAACAGCAAGCCTAACGCCGCAATTGATATCATAACCCACTCCGCCGGGGCTGATAACACCTGTTTCAAGGTCGAAAGCGGCCACTCCCCCAATCGGGAAACCATATCCCCAATGGATATCGGGCATCGCTAAGCTGTAACCTACAATGCCAGGCAAAGTGGCCACATTTTTGAGCTGCTCAATGGGCTTAGAGAGATCTTCAAGTAAAATCTTGTGAGAAGCAACCAAGAGAGCTGGCACTCGCATCGCCCCCTCTTTAGGGTAGAAAACAAAACCTTTCTCAGACATCGACAATCATCTCCCACTCTAAAAGTTGCCCTTTTTCTTCAACAAAACCTGCATGAGAGACTGCCTTCATCGGCGAACCCTCTTCTATATCCAAGAGATACAACAGCTTATTAAGAGATGTCACCACCTCATCTAGAGAATTTGGGATATAGCCGTGTATCCACTTACACAAGGTGGGGACACGAAAAGAGAGGGCTAAGGCAGCATGGAAATAAAGATCTTTCACATGCCTCCCCTTCACTTTAAAGGCAATATCAGCTGTGTGGGGAATCTCTTCAAAAGGGGGCTCCAAAGCAATGCTCTGCACCTTCTCGTATTGCAAATGGGCCACAGTGTGGTAGAGGTTGTATTCCTTTAGATAAAATGGAAAAGGTTTAAACTTTTTTTCCCACTCTTTTTCGTGCCCCGGCGTACGTGAAACAGTGATATGGGGCAACTGGATTTCGAGGGGCTCAAAAAAGGAAGGGGCATAGGCAACAACGTGCTTCAAAAAGAGAACACCGTCGATCACCCCAGCTGGGGCTATAAGAAAGGGAGGTTTAACAAGGGTTCCCTCAAATTTCGTAGAACCATAAAACGTCGTTGTAAGATGGCGAGACTCCGCTGGAACAATCTCCCCGGAGGGGAGATCTTCTGGCCAAGGAGCCTCGACACTATATCCTAAGAACCAGTTCAATGGGACTCAGAGAAACGTTTGTTGACAACGTCCCAATTGATGTTATTGAAAAAGGCGTCTACATATTGCGCACGGTCCAAACCATATTGGGTGATGTAAGCATGCTCAAACACATCCATCACAACAATAGGGGTTCCTCCAGCCAAGTGACCCAAGTCATGTTCATTGATCCACGTGTTGATCAGACGGCCTGTTTGATTATCTAAATAGAGGATCGACCACCCAATTCCACGGATCAGCCCTGTCGCTTTAAAATCAGCCGCCCATTTGTCAAAAGAACCAAATTCCTTCTCAATCGCCTGAGCGAGGTTACTTTTTGTGTCATATTTTGTCTTGCTGCCTAGGTTGTCGAAATAAAGCTCATGGAGCCTCATCCCATCCCACTCCCATCCAAGCATCCTTTTCAACCCTGCATACTCTGGGCTTCTCAATTTCCCCTCTTTTTCCATATCTTGCAGTATAGAAAGCAACTTATTAGCGTTAGTGACATAGCCCTGATAAAGCTTAAAGTGCATCTTTAGAACGCTATCATCAATGCCTGGAAGCTGCCCAAGTAGACCATCATAAGACTTAGCAACATAGTCCCCTGAAAACAGGGTAACAGAGCAGAATAGAGCAAACAAAAACCTCTTCATAGAGACTCCTTTTTATGGATCCATTTATACAGTCTTAATCATCTCTTTGCCAACAAGAGTTCAAATGATAGAATGTAGATTAGGAGGTACGGGTTCTATGAAAACTCATACATGGATCGTCGTCGCAAACAAAGAAAAGGCAAAAATTTACAAGATTGTAAAAGTCGGTAAGTTTGAAGAGGTTGCGAGTTTAGTCCACCCAGACATGGGCAAAAAAGGAATTGATTATCAAGAGGATAGATTGGGCAGAGCCTATGATCGTATGGGGGGAGGACGTCATGCCATGGAACCTGAAACCACGATCGAAGATAAAAAATGTATCACCTTTGCCAAGCTTCTTTACGATTTCTTAAGAGAAGCTCACGAAAGGGAAGACTTTGAACATATCTATCTTGTATGCGAAGCAAGATTTTTAGGTTATGTCCGAAACATTTGGAAAAAAGACGTGCTAGATACGGTCGCAGAAACTGTCACTAAGGACTTAGTCGATCGAAAACCTCAAGATGTTTGGGACCATTTAGGCATCACCGTTTAGTTTTCAAACACACTAACATTCCAATTCTGCAATGTTAGTGTGTTTTCGCGATTAGAAATCGACGGGTGTTTTCACAGTCTCGTTGAAAGTGTTCGTCAAGATATTGACAGAGACAGACAAGATGATTTCCCCTATTTCCTGATCTGAAATATGTGCTGCTTTGAGCGCATTGATCTGCTCGTCAGTCACCTGTCCACGCTTTTCTGCTAGCAATTTTGCAAACTTGAGGATGGCATCGGTCTTTTTATCGTTATCGTTTCCCCCACGAGCTTTTTGGATCTCTTCTAATGGCACCCCTAGTCCTTTTAACCCTGCTGTATGTGCCGCCTGGCAATAGCCACAGTGGTTACTTTCAGCTACTGCAACAGCTATTTTTTCTTGTATTTTTGGTGACAAGCTTGATTTGCTTGAAATCTCGGCCAAAGTCAAAAACCCTTTTAGTAATTGGGGCGAACGGCCCATGTACTGGAAAATGTTAGGCACCTTTCCAAACTTTTTCTTGATCGCTCCATAGAGCTCTTTGACTTCACCTACTGCTTCTTCTTCTGCTACTTTTTCAATCCTTGCCATTGGTCTATTCTCCTGTTTAAATATTGACCTATATCATAACACCGGAATTTCATGAGTACCTTTATCATCGCAGAAGCGGGCTCTAATCATAATAGAGACCTAAATCAAGCCTTTAAGTTAATTGACGTTGCAAAGGATGCCGAGTGCGATGCAGTTAAGTTCCAGACCTACTCATCAGAAACGTTATACGCCAAAGGAACTTTCGACCCCAATACTGGCGCTGATGTTTCCAAAATGATCAAAGACATAGAGCTGCCCCGGGAGTGGCAAAAAGAGCTCAAAAAGTACGCTGATGCAAAAGGAATCGAATTCATGTCGACACCCTTTGACAAACCAGCCGTCGAGGAATTGGTCGCTTTAGGCGTTAAAAGGATGAAAATAGCAGGCTTTGAGGCGATCGACCCAAGAATTGTAAAACTAGTGGCTCGAACAAAATTGCCTCTCATCATATCGCTAGGGATCGGCTCCAATATCGAAACCATCGAAAAGATTCTATCTTGGGTTGTTCAAGAAAATGCCCATCCTGATGTGACATTTCTCCATTGCAATAACGCCTATCCGACCCCCTTTGAAGACATCCATCTACTTCAAATTCCGAAATTATTGCAGTATAAAAGCAAAGCCTCCTTCAAAGTGGGACTCTCAGACCACACCCTTGGCATTTTAGTGCCACCTCTGGCTGTCGCTTTAGGTGCTACTGTTATCGAAAAACACTACACCCTCTCAAGAAAGCTCAAAGGGCCCGACCATAGCTTCGCTATTGAACCAGACGAGCTCAAACAGATGGTAACCAATATCCGGACAACCGAATTATGTCTAAAAGAAAAGAACGGCCTTCTTTCTAACAGTGAAAAGAAAAACTATTTCTTCGCCATGCGCTCATTAGTCACTTTAAAAGCGATTAAGAAGGGAGAAAAGTTCACCCCTCAAAATGTAACAACCCTACGCCCTCATTTTGAAGGGGCCATCCCCGCCTCAGAATACGAAAACCTGACACAATTTACAGCCACTGTAGATCTATCTGAAAATCATGTGATCCAATGGAAGCAAGTTGACAAACTCTAGAGACAACAGGTTTATGCTATTACGGCAAAGTTGCAAAGAAAGACCCTAACCGAGATCGTGAAGTTTAAGTTCACGATAAGTGAATTTTATCCTCTCGAATAGGCGGAAAATGGATGACTCTTTAAATTCACAAACTCTAGAAGAAGTCTTAGTTATTCTAGGCCAACTACTTGCAGACAGAAGTCATCATTTTGAAATTGTTGCAATTGGTGGAGGAAGTTTACTACTCCTAAAACAAATTGAACGTACAACCAAAGACCCCGATCTAGTGGCATTTGTGAAAGCAGGCGAACCATTTTATGCAAATCAACTGCCAACTGCATTGCTTCAAGCTGCAGAAGATGTAGGAAAAGCCCTCAACTTAAGAGCTGATTGGCTAAATATGGGCCCAGCATCTCTATTAGAAATGGGGTTACCACATGGTTTTGTTAAACGAATGCATACTCGATATTATAAAGGGCTAACGTTGCACCTTGCAGATCGATTCGACCAAATTTGTTTCAAACTATATGCCAGTGTTGATCAAGGCCCAAAAAGTAAACATTTTTCAGATCTTGTTGCTCTGAAGCCATCGACAAGTGAGCTTATTCAAGCTAAAAATTGGTGTATCACTCATGATGTCTCAGAAGCTTTTGAAATAGAAATCAACAAAGCCATAGAGAGTATCGATGAACTCTCTTAGCAAAGACTTAGACCTTCTTCTCGTCGATCTAGCCTGGAGCCTTTGGATTGAATTAGGGGTAAATGGAGTCGTAAGGAAACACCAAAAAGTTTTAATTCTTCCCGAAGAACTGATTTTACTTACAGCCATATTATCAGAAACTGATCCACGTTTACGCGATGAATCATTAGATTGGTGTGCTAATTACCACCATTACATTTCAATTAGTCGCCTAAAATCGATTTTAAAAGACTTAGGAACACTTCTAAGCCTCCCTTTTTCAATCTATGCCACTACATTAAATTCTGATTCCAGGACCGGATGGCCAGTATTCATAGATACACCGCCTCTCACATTCATCCCAAGCGGTAAATCTTGCTTACGGCCACTTGAATCTCCTGCTTTACTAAACATAAGAGCCCGCTCGATGTTCAGTCCTGGAGCTCGCGCTGACTTGATAACCTTCTTCTTAACGCATAGAAAATCAGATTTTGCAGCATCAGATTTAGAAGAAATAGGTTACACTAAAAGAAATCTCCTTGAAATCTTAGAACAATTCAGCCTAAGCGGTCTTTTCCATCAATCCACACTAAGAAATCAATACCGATACTCAATCACTAAAAATGATCGACTTATCAATCTATTGAGTCCTATCCCAGAGTTTGCCCCCTCCTGGCGACTCACTCTGGAAGTCTTACTAAAATTTCGTGATTGCATTAAGCGTAATGAAAAAAATGCTGAGAGCACAAAAGTTGTCGAAATCCGAAATCTTTTAACAAGCCTTCAAAATAGCTTGGAAAAGCTAAACCTCACTCCACCCCCCTTACAGCCGAATTTACAGCTTTATTGGAATTCATTTAGTAATTGGTTGCTTGAAATTGTCGGTAAACTCGCTAGAGGGGATTTTTCCGATAAAACCTTTCTCTCTTCAAACTAAAAGTGTCTCGCCAGACATGCGGGCAAGCTCGAGGGCTCGGTCGTTTTCTTTAAGAGAGGTGATGGTAGCGATGGTACGGTCAGCTTCGACCTTTTTGCCGATGGCAATATGGTGGTCGGCCGCCTCTGCCACTTGAGGGAAATGGGTGATCGCAATCACCTGCCCATCTGCGGCAAGGCTCTTGAGCTTCTGACCAATTTTAGCGCCTGTTGTCCCCCCAATGTGGGCATCCATCTCGTCAAAAAGAAGGACAACACGCCCTTCTTCAGAACTAAGTAAGATAAGAAGAGCCAAGAGTAGGCGGGCCATTTCGCCACCGCTGACACCATTTGCAACAGGTACCATCTTTTCGCCAACGTTCGGTGCCATCCAGAAAGAACACTTCTCATGTCCGTCCAGTCTAACTTCAAAGTCTACTTGGGGAAAATTGAGTTCCTCTAAAAGGGTTTCGATGGAGGTCTCAAAAGAAGGAATGGTCTCTTTCCGTCGTGCTGTAACAGTGTTTTGCACTTTCTCAACTTCTTGTGTAAACCGTGCGACTTTCTCTTTTGCCTCTATGATCTTGTCGTCGAGCCCTTCTAAAATTGACAGCCTTTTTTCAACCTCATCTAGTGTTGAAAGAACCTCTTCAACTGTTGGCCCATAGCGCCTTTTAAGTTTTTCAATGAGATCAAGCCGTTCATTTAACTCCTCTAGACGCCCCTCATCTATCTCAAGGGCTCCAAGAGACCGCTCCATCGACAACCGAATCTCATTACACTGCATAAGGATATTAGGAAATTCTTCAAGATCACCCGTCAACACTGGATCGAGCTCTTTTAACTTTTCAGCATCTCGCAAACGGGGGTGTAAGGCATTTTGAGCCGTTTGTAAGGCCACATGACACTTGGACAAAAGCTCTCGCCGTTCTTCTGCTGTTGTGAGAAGTCGAAACTCTTGAAAAAGTCGCTCCTCCTCATCAGGTTTTAAGTTAGCTTGAAGAATCTCGTCTTGTTCCCGTTCAAGGATCGCTTTTTCCCGTTCCCGTTCTACTGAAAGTCTTTCAAGCTCTCCTAATTCTTTTTTGGCAGAGCTTAACAAACCTTTTTTTACCTGTAATTCCTGTAAAAGAGATCCGTTTTTGGCAGCAACATCAAGAAAATGGAGCTGCTGCTTTTCATCTTTCATCAAGAGACTCGACCCTTGATCAAGAGTGGAGATCAAATAGCGGCCAATTTCTTTGAGAAGATTAACTTGAACAGGCTCGTGGTTAATAAAAGAACGGGTTTTGCCACTTTTTGTGATTTCTCGTGTGATCAATAGCGTATCGTCGATCTCAATCCCCTGTTCACGCAAGGCAGGAAAAGGGCCTTCGACTTCAAAAAGGGCTGTCACCTTCCCTTTCTCTGCCCCTTCCCTGATCTTATCGACATCTCCCCTCTCTCCGAGGGCAAGTTTTAACGCATAAAGAAGGGAGGATTTGCCAGAGCCTGTTTCGCCAGAAATAACAGTAAAACCCCGTTCAAACTCAACGGTGGCTTTGTTGACTAGAATCAGGTTTTCGATGTGGAGTTGTTTAAGGAAGATCCTTGTCATAAGCCTCATTCAGAATCTCGTAGAGTTCCCGTTTGCTCACTTCCATTAAATTCCCTTCTGACCATGCAGGAGCTGAAAAAACAAGGTTCTCGTTTACCCAAGCAAGGGGCTTGATAGTAACCGGTTTTTGATCGAACCGGTAGATTTCGATCGTATCAAAAAAGATGGGGGGATCATCTTGAGCTGATTGGTACTGCCCAATAGGAATGGCCCGGTTCAAAATATCGATCGTCGCTTTTTGTTGATCAAAGTTCAGTGTATAAGGGACGTTTTTAACCACTAAAGAAACACCTTCGACATGGTCTTGAGCGATATATTCCTCAGAGTTGGGGCTCCAAAATAGAGGGATGATGTTGAGCAAAATGACCAGAAACAAGGCAATGATGCCCAAAGTGATCAGAAGACGATTAACCACCGACAACCTCATTCCAAGTTTTGAAATGCTTCTTAGCCAATGTGTAAAGCCCCTCTTCCCCTAAACGACTATAAATTTGTCTGCCGTATTTAACCACGTGAGCTGCAGCTCCCTTTGGTAGGGGATGATCTAGCATACTGGACAACTTTTCAAGCCCCTCTAGAAAGCCCGCACGAGCCAAGATAGAAGCAGCCGCTACAACTGGGTCATTTTCCCCTTTCGTCCTCTGCTCTAAATGGATCTCGATCTGCTTCTTTTTTAGAGCTTGTATCACCCTAGACTCATGCGCGAACTGATCGATGATGGCCCTTTTTGCCCCCGTTTTTTGTTGTAATTCTTCGATGACAGTGGCGTGGCCCCAAGCTAAAAGGAAGTTGAGGTTAGGAAATTTGGGATAGAGGTTGTTGTAAGTTTCAGGGAAAAGGGAGAGAACCTTGTGTGGGCAGGCTGCTTTGATTTTTTTTGCCATGACCATGATCTGTGGATCACCTATGGTCTTTGAATCACGAGCCTCTATTTCAATGAGTGCCTTGATGCCGGCTTCATCAGCAAAAACCCCAGCGACCACTAAAGGGCCAAAAAAATCTCCCTTCCCCGCCTCATCCACACCAATACGGGCCACTAAATCGTGTTGAGGATGAGAGAATGGAAAGCTTTTTAGAATTTCTGGCTCAAGATAAAATGGGATCCATTCTTCCATCCCTTTTCCCTGCACAGTCAACTTGCCAGACTCCCACAAGGTCACCACCAACTTCCCTTTTCTTCCGGAAAAAACGGTGTAGTCGGGCCGAGACAGCTCGAATCCTTGCGATTCCATATCGCTCTTCAATTTTTTTCCGATCGCTTTGTCGATGACAAATGTTGGCATAGCAGGAACATATTCCCATTTTTAACCCAATTTTTAAAGTCCCTTAATTTTCATAGTTTAAAATTTTTTAAAAAAAGGAAGATAAAATGGCCGTTCCTATAAATAGCTCGCCTCCAAGAACCCCAACTCCCATTCGAGATCAACAACCCACGCACTTAAATAATATGACATTATTTTTTCGCCTTCGCCACCCTCCAAGTGATGCAGAAGTGCCAGAAATCGATGGTCAAGTTCGGCAACAAGATCATATAGCCTATCTCGCTATACGAATGGGAAATGAGGTAGAAGTGGTGCCTCTTGATGAAGATGATGATCAAATAGTGCCCGGTAGCTAAACAGTAATCTCGGCTTTGTACAATTTTTGGATGAAACCTTGAGAAAGCTCCTCTCCAAGGCATACGCATCAACCTAAACCTAGAGGTAGATGCTAAGCTAATTAACCACAAATAGATGGAATAAAAAAAGAGTAGGATATCAGAGTCAATTATTCTAGAAGGGGCAATTCAAAATCCTCTCTCTGTGCTCTCTGTGAGCTCTGTGGTAAAAAATAAAAAAAAGATCACCACAGAGCTCACGGAGAACACAGAGAGTAATCTTGGGCCTTTCTTCGAAGATTTAAGCCGTTTTTGACTAAATTGATTTCTAAACGTTTCTTTGTAAGTAATTTGCTTTTAACAGATTGTTGAGAAATTGGTATTCCCTAAGTTGATGCGTATGCCTCTCCAAGGATGAGTTCAAAAATTGTACAAAGTCGAAATAATAACAATGGGTTGATTGGACAAAATAGAGTTGGAATAAAAGAATCCCGGATGGCAAATTCTTACTATTTCCTAAAGGAGTCTTTTCATGAACTGTTTTTGCAAAGCTGCGCTTGGTGCGTTTTTATTTTTCTCCTCAATTGAGGCCCAAGACAATGTCATTCTCGTAGAGATTAAAGTCAGCTGCCCGATGAGTGAAGAATATTTGGATTTTGTAAATTCTATCCCTAAAAACGATGATGTCCCCCCTTCTTTTGAAGAGTGGAAAGCCTCTTTTACACACAATATGACTAAGCTGATCCAGCTAGTAGAAAGTGAAAAAGTTGGTAACAGCTTTTGGGGCGTAAAAATAGAGAACACAGCTGAACCAGAATCGTGTTCTACCAAATAGACCCAAAAGCGAAACAAGAGAAACGCTTGCAGAATTCAGCCTAAATGGAAAACAGTCCCAGAGGGACGAAATATCTAAACCTAGGACGGCAGTCCTAGGTAATAATCATTAATAAAATTGGAGTCCTAGGCTGTAAAATTAAACGAAAAAACTAGAAATTTCGTCTGTTTCGCAGAATTTTTGAAGTGCGAAAGCCCTCTTTAGCTTTGTCTTTAATGCATTTTTCGAGCAATTCTTTATGAAAGCGAAACAAGTGATCTACAATTTTCAAAGGTTTATTGATCAATATCGATAGGAAGCCTAAAATCGGCTCTTTTCCAAGGTGTTCGCATGAGTTTGCAAGCTTATAATTCGTCGCATGTAGCCGGTTCAGGTGTGGCACTCTTTGCCCCTTCTGTCCAAAGAGGAGTTCCCGATGAATTTCAGGTTGAAGAACATCCCCCAGGAGTAGTGATTGGAAGGATTTTGAGAGCTGCCTTTAATCAGTTTTCAAGGTTGAATAACTTTTTAAGCTTCCCACCAGGAGCTGCTGCAGACGAAGTCCCAGGGACTTGTTTCGGGGATAGATGTTCAGATGAGCACTCACAAGCTAAACAAGGCCGTGGAATTTCTTCTATACGAGCCATTTGTAACGATTACCTTTCCTCGTCCAAAAAAGGGGAAGGTCCTGAAACAGAAAAGCAGCTGGAGAGATGTGTAGAAGCCGTTGACCAATACGATGGAGCCCTAAAACCAAGTGATCTGAATTTACCTGAGACGTTTTATGCACAGTTTCTTCTGAAAAAAACAGGCTTGAAAAACCAAGAAGCTGCTTTAAAAATTGCCCGGGCTGTAAAACTAGACATTGTTGCTCTCAAAATTGTTGCGATAGGACTTAATCATCCCCCTTTCAGTTTGTCAGATAGGTTTACCCATCTTTTTTGGGATCGCCTCGAGACGTATGCTACCTCTTTGACTACAAACGTCGGGATGTTTGGGCCTCTCAGTCTTGCCATGTATAGAAGTCTTTCAGAATCGAACATTGACCTGTTTGTAAGGGCTAGATTACTGGCTCCTCAACCCATTCCTGACTCTCTGTTGGCGGTAGGCTCTACCTCCCGGCAAGATCTCTCCTTTTTAACACAGGTCAAACTACTCAAACCCTCGAGCAGCGGAGACTATCATGAGGTCATTCCGGTTCTTTACCAAAGATTAGGAGAGCTTCATATTGACCCATCACGAATAGGCGAGGCTTTTAGAACCATTGTAAATTGGTTTAAAGGAGAAGTTGAAAATGGGGCCACTACTGTTTTAGAGAACAAAAATTTAGTCAGACACTTGGATACTTTTATTAATCCGGCTTTTGAAAAGAGACCAAATATAAATGATATGGCTCTGCATGGTTTTGATAGCTCAACTTTTTTAGAATTGGCTCGCATGTTAAAGAGACTTGGGCTTGTGGGACAGAAACAGAGCACTGAGTCAGGTCAACCCAAAGTTTTTAATAAATATGCATTTAAGTCTATTGATGCCCTAAAAAAGGCTTTGGATTCCAAAGTAAGAAAATCCGCTCTTTATCCTGCGGATATGTCCGAATTTGATGTGTTTTTTGAAGTTATCGGTTTTCCTGAGTCGTATACAGTTCTACCATTTTTTGCACTGTTATATAATGGATTCTCTGATCCAGACACAATTCCTCTTCTCTTGAAGTTAAAGGAAGTATTAATAGAGACGAAGAAGATTGAAAGCAAAGTCTATTTAGACGACCCTAGCTATTCTAAATTACGTTCGTCAATAATAAGCGCAGTAGATGGTAAAATCTTAGTTCTGAGTAGAGCCTTGGGAATTTTTTACATGGGTGAGAGGAAGTACAGCTCATCGGTTCAAGAACTGTCGCAGGCTCTCAAAATTGCAAAAGAACAGGCCGATTCTCATAAAGAAGTAATTGGTTTCCATTTGCTTTTGGCTCAAACACACCAAGCTTGGGGGAATGGAGAAGATGCACTTGAGCATGCTAATATAGCCCTTACCTTGACAAAGCAACACTTTCTTAACGAGGACCTTCAACATGAACAAGTTCATCATGTCCTTGGTACCCTTTACTTTACTTCAGGCGATTTTGATCAAGCAGTAACCGAGTTTATGCATGGGTTGCGGATTCATGAGAAAGTGCTTGGAGAGATAGATAGCCCTAAATCAGCTTTTTTTCACCACTACCTTTCCAGGGCTCACAAAAATTTAGGGAACAAAGATAAGGCCAATAGACACAAAGAAAGGTCTTTTGAGATTTACTCAAAGGACACAGTTAGAAAAGAACAACAATTAATTCAAAGTTTATCCGATACCCCAAACCCTTACTCACTCTATTGGGCCTTTGCTTTTTACAGAAAAACTAACGATAGAATGACCAGCAATCCTATTGATGAAACTGATATCCAATCGTCAAAGATGGTTCTGAATGTTCAAAAGCAGGTGTTGGGTAAAGAAGATATTGATGTCGCTATGACACACATCCTGTTGTCAAAAGCCTATACCAAATTGAATGAACCTGAACACGCAATGTCGCACAAAACATTAGCTGTCAAAATGCTAGAAAAATTGGACCCCAATGGAGAGGCTATTCAATTGGCTCGCTCGTTGTCGGTGTAGCTCCATTAGAGCGTGATAATTGGAGCTTTGGTTTTTAAAATCAAAGCTCCAATATTTAAATTGCCAAAGCAGGATTCCCGCCCACTAAGAACTGTCTATACTTATTCCACCTAATTGAACAGTACATGTAATAGGCTCTTTCTATTTTTTCTTGGTCAGATATCTGAGGATTTTTGCTTTTAAAATCCTCTGTGAATGCATCCTTTGAGTGAAGATGTTTTTCTATGAATTCCTCTCTACCCATGAGGGGTACTCGGTTATCAGCTTTTTGCGCACCTATTGCTAACCGATTCTTACCAAATCCCAAAACCTTTAAACCTATCACGATCCCTTTGTCTAGTTTGATTGTTAAATCATATGCCTCTACCTGAGTGCGAGACCTCCTTCCCATAGAAGAAACCGTCCTTATAGTTCTAAGCCCAAAGGGCAGATGTTTTTGAAACTCTGGCTACACTCTTACCAAATACAAACCTACAGAAAAGAGGGCTTCCAGAGAATACTTTTGCTATATTGGACATCTTATTGATCCTCGATTAGATCTTAGTCTCTCAGAAATAAATTTCAGAATCGACTATAGATTCATCCAAACTGGCCCTCAAGAACTTAAATGGAAAGACAAAGTGACTCTAGGGTGGAAGCAAGGGAGCCGGAGCGAGCGATCGCTAGATGGGCCTCTTCGGTTTGGGCCAATACTTTCTCCAAAAGTGGAATATGGCCACGCTCGAGTCTTTTTTCAAGAGCTGGAACTTGATCTGGGAAGGCAAGTAAATCATGCGGTGCCCCTTCACGCAATAGATGCAAATCTCGGGTGAAGCTTAAAACGGCCTCAAACAGTTCATGAACCGTTTCAAAAAACTTCATCGGCGTCTCTTCTTTCAGGGCAACAATCGGCTCTACCAGTTGCTTGATCGCCTCGCGGAACATGAAATAGGTCTCTCCATGGTTTGAAAGGAGGCTTACGATTCCCTCACGCCAAACTGGCAATCCATCGGTTGCGTACTCTTTGGCCCTTGAATAGGAACCTCGCGATAAAGCAACGGGGAGCGATTGTTGTATCTCCTTCATCAAAGTCTCTTTTGGAATAGGGGAAAAAGAGATTTCGATAGCGCGGGAAAGGATAGTCGGCAACATCCGCTCTTTCCTTTCAGAAATAAGAAAAATAAAGGTGCTTTTAAGGGGCTCTTCGAGGCTTTTTAACAAGGTATTGCTCGACACCCCTTGCATCCGATCGGCCCCGTCGACAATCAAAATCCGATATTGCCCTTGATAGGGAGGTTGCCTGCATTTATCGATCAGATCACGGATGGTATCGACAGAATGGAGAGCCGTTTTCCCTTCTGGTGAAAATAACGTCACATCGGGATGCTCCCCCCGAAAAACTTGGGCAAGTTCCCTCTCCCCTTCTCCACGTAGTTTCAGGGCATATTGCAAAGCGATCCATTTTTTACCCAGCCTGGAAGGGCCAGTGAAATGGAGGGTTCTACCGGACGAGTGGAACCGCTCTAGAAAAAGCCGTTCCTTTTCATGACCTATGATGATTTGATCCATTTTTCCAGAATTTCTCCCGCCCTTCTGTGAACTTCGGGTATCGGTTTAGTGGTATCGATCCTAAAAATCCGGTCTGGGTTGGCTTCTAATAAAGAGACAAACCCTTCCCTGACCTTTTCATGAAAGGAAAGATCCTCTTCTTCCAAACGATCATACCCCACTTCAGCCTTCAAAGTCCGTTTTCTTGCCCTTCTCACCCCAATCTTTGGGTCGACATCTAAGAAAAAGGTCAAACTAGGGGTAACCCCCCCTTCTGCCACTTCACAAAGATGCTTCACCTCGTTTGGGACAAGACCACGAGCTGCTGACTGGTAAGCCATGGTCGAGTCGGAAAAACGGTCAGTGATCACAACCTTACCCGCTTCTAAAGAAGGACGGATCAAAGTTTCGACATGCTGGATCCGGGCTGCCAAAAAAAGAAAGAGCTCAGCTTTCGGTACCACAGGCTCATCTCGTCGGATATGAAGTAGCAGCTCTCTGATCTCTTCACCTAAAAAAGAGCCCCCAGGTTCACGAGTAGTAACCACTTCATGGCCTGCATCTTCGAGCTCTCTTTTGAGGAATTTGATCAGGGTCGTTTTACCCGACCCTTCTCCCCCTTCAACTGATATGAAAAGTGGTCTCATATTTGTAATGATTCTTCTGCCTCTGTAACAACTCCGGCATCATCCAACTTTTGGATATCGATCAACTTATCGTTATCTTTCAAGTTGAGCAATTTCACCCCTTGAGTATTTCTGCCCAATACCCGGATCTGTCCGATCGGGATCCTGACAGTCTGGCCCAGTTGAGAGACGAGCAACAAACTATCTTTGTCGGTGACGCACTGAGCACCAACCACAAGACCGTTTCTGTCACTTGTCACAATGGAACGGACACCAATCCCTCCGCGATATGTTTTGCGGAAATCTTCAACGAGCGAACGTTTGCCGTATCCATTTTCGCAAACAACTAGGATCGATTCATCCCCATTGACCACTTCAGAGCTGACTAAGACATCTCCCTCTTCTTTGAGGTTGACTCCCCTTACTCCACGAGCTGTTCTTCCGGTTGTTCTGACATCCTCTTCATCAAAGCGGACTGCCATTCCATGACGGGTAAACAACATCATTTGTTGACCTTGCGAAACAAGGTGGGCCGAAAGGAGGCTATCCCCTTCATCGAGATCGATCGCAATGATCCCTTTCCGTCTAACGTTAGAGAAATCTGATAGCTGACACTTTTTCACAACACCGCGGCGGGTGATCATGAAGAGGAAGCAATCTTTCTCAAAGGAGTCGACAGTCAATAAAGCTGTTGGCTTTTCGTCACTTTGCAACCCTTCAATCAAGTTGATAAGCGGTTTGCCTTTGGCTTGACGAGTCCCTTCTGGGATCTGCCATGTTTTTAGCCAGTAGCAACGACCTTTGTTGGTAAAGAGCATCAATGTGTCGTGAGCATTAGCCAGATAGACACCCTTGATCGCATCATCTTCTTTCTTCAGCTTCACACCGGTCACACCTGCACCACCTCTCCGCTGTTCGCGGAAAGTGTCGATCGGCATCCGTTTGATGTAGTCGTCTGTTGAAAGGGTGACGATCATCGCATCGTTTGCAATGAGGTCTTCCATCTGCATCTCCCCTTCCATCGGCACTACAACCGTTTTTCGGGGCGATTTGTGAGTTTTTTCTAGATCTAACAGTTCTTCACGGATGATCGTACGAACCATCCCTTCATCAGCCAATACCTGTTTGAAGTATGCAATTTTTTTCAGCAGTTCGCCGTGTTCCGCCTCAATCTTATCTCTTTCTAGACCGGTCAATTGGTAAAGACGGAGATCAAGAACTGCATGGGCTTGCCGATCGGTGAAAGTAAACCGCTCAATCAACCCTTTTTTGGCCTCTTCTCTGTTGGAGCTTGCCCTAATCAGTTTTACAACCTCATCGAGAGAATCGATGGCTTTCAAATACCCTTCAAGGACGTGGGCGCGGGCTTCAGCTTTGTTCAATTCAAAGCGAGTCCGACGACGAATCACTTCAATACGGTGTTCAATCCAGCAAGCGATCATCTGCTTGATGTTCAAAACTCGTGGCAACCCTTTATCAAGCGCTAACATATTGCAGCCAAAAGTGATTGACAAGTCAGAATACTTGTAAAGCTGATTCATAATGACTTCTGGGAACTCATTCTTTTTAAGTTCCAGAACTAGCCTTAAACCATCTTTATCCGAATCATCGCGGATATCCGAAATACCGGGGATCTGCTTATCGTTTACAAGGTCAGCAATTTGTTCGATCAGACGAGATTTGTTGATGTTATAAGGAATTTCAGTGACAACAAGACGTTCTCTTTCTGTCTTTTTGTCTTGCTCCACTTCAATTTTTGCTCGAAGTAAAAGCTTGCCCCTTCCTGTATGGTAAGCCTCTTTGATCCCGCGGTAGCCAAAAATGATGCCGCCTGTTGGAAAGTCTGGAGCAGGCATCACCTGCATGATTTCATCAATTGTCGTCTCAGGATTGTCCAATACCAACACAGTTGCTTTCACAAGTTCTAGCAAATTGTGGGGGGGAATATTGGTGGCCATCCCGACAGCAATACCAGATGAACCGTTGCAAATCAGGTTAGGGAATTTAGCTGGAAAGACAACCGGCTCTTTCTTGGTTTCATCGTAGTTGGGGACCATTTCGACTGTGTCTTTGTCGAGGTCTTCCATCAGCTCGACCGACGCATGGGTCAATCGGGCTTCGGTGTAACGCATCGCAGCAGGGTTATCGCCATCAATGGAACCGAAGTTCCCTTGACCATCGACTAAGTTGTAGCGCATCACCCAATCTTGGGCCATACGGACCAGCGTTGGGTAGATCACCATCTCACCGTGTGGGTGGTAGTCACCAGATGTATCCCCGGAGATTTTAGCGCATTTACGGTGCTTTCCCCCTGGCGAGAGGTTCAACTGCCGCATCGCGTAAAGAATCCTCCGCTGAGAAGGTTTCAAACCATCTCTCACATCAGGAAGCGCCCGTGAAATGATGACAGACATCGAGTAGCGAAGATAGCTGACTCGCATCTCTTCTTCGACATTTCGTGGGACAATATGTTCGTTTTCGGTGTAGGACATGACGTTAAGCTCTAAATATCTAAGTTTTTCACCGATAAGGCGTGTGTTTCAATGAAGGCGCGACGTGGTGGGACCTCCTCCCCCATCAACATCGAGAACATGTGGTCGGCGGCAATGGCATCCGGCACATTGACCTGGACAAGTGTTCGAACTTTTGGATCCATCGTAGTTTCCCACAACTGGTCGGCGTTCATCTCACCAAGACCCTTGTACCGTTGGATTTCAATCCCTTTACGTCCATTGTCTCTGAAAAATTGGATCAGCTCTCGCAAGGTGTAAAAACTTTGCTGAACCTGACCCTCTTCAATAACTTCTGCAAGATCACCTTTTGCCACATGGTATTGGTCTAAAGTGATGCCGTATGCAGCAAGCTGCTGCAACATTTTCTCTAATTCATCCAATTCAAAAAGTTCGGTAAACGACAGAGGCTGAGGACGGAAAATTTTCATTTCCTCCGTTTGCTCCTCTGTAGGAATGGCTTGTAAAGCTTCCTCATGCGCCTTTTGCCGGTCATGTTGGTCTTTGTGGTGTAACGTTTCGATCTCTTCCTGCGTATGAGCAAATGTTCCGCCATCAATGAGGTGGAGATAATAACGTGGATAACCGTAACCATCTTTATGAGCCGCAAGAAACTCTCTAAAAGGAATACCTTTCCTTTCAATCCGCTGGTTGAAACTCTCAACCTGCAAAGCAAAGTCTAAGAACTCTTTTAGAGATGATCCAGAAAGCGGTTCATCTTTCGAGAAATCAACTTCAATCTGGATGTCTGACAAACCAAGCTCGAGGAGGTAGCTATCCATCTCTTTTTCGGAGTGGATATACCGTCCCTCTTTCTTCCTAGTAACACGGAATAAGGGGGGCTGAGCGATATAGATGAAATTGTTTTCCACCAACGCTGGCATATGACGGTAGAAAAAGGTCAACAGCAACGCACGGATATGGGAACCGTCGACGTCGGCATCCGTCATAATGATGATTTTGTGATAACGGAGCTTTTCAAGATGGAAACCATCTTTACCTACACCGCAACCAAGGGCTGAAATCATCGTGCCGACTTCTGTGTTGGACAACACCTTCTCAAGACGGGCTTTTTCGACGTTTAAGAATTTTACCACGGATCGGAAGAATCGCTTGGAAACGTCTGTCACGTCCCATTTTGGCACTACCACCCGCAGAATCCCCCTCAACAATATAAATTTCGCAAAGAGCAGGATCGGTCTCTTGACAGTCGGTCAATTTACCTGGAAGGCGGGCACTATCAAGAGCCCCTTTACGTAAAGTTAAATCACGCGCCCGTTTAGCCGCATCCCTTGCTTTGGCTGCAAGCATCGCCTTATCGACAATGATTTTGGCAAGCTGCGGATTTTCATCTAAAAAAGTGGTCAGCTGCTCAAAGGTGACCTGTTGCGAGATCGACCCCACATCGCTGTTACCTAGCTTCTGCTTAGTCTGCCCTTCAAACTGAGGATTTGGCACCTTGACTGAGACAACAGCAACAAGACCCTCTTTCATGTCTTCCCCTGTCAAGGCGATTTTTATCCCCTTTGTTCAGGTTGTGGGTTTTGATATAGGTATTTAAAACGCGGGTCAAAGATGTAGAAAAACCAGAGACGTGAGTTCCACCTTGGCCAGTCGAAATGTTGTTAACAAAAGATAGTACCGTTTCTGCATACCCTTCGTTCCATTGCAAAGCAGCCTCGAATTCGACAGGCCCAGAATCCCCTTCCCTTGATCCCACCAACATGATCGGTTTAGCAAATAGACGGTTGCTTCACTTCGTTTAGGTAACTAACAAAAGAAGAGATACCACCCTCATAGTGGAAGCGGATCTCATCTTTTTCATCCTGACGCATATCTCTGAAAGTTAGGGTGATCCCTTTGGTCAAGAACGCAAGCTCGCGGAACCGTTTGACTAGGAGGTCGTGGTTGAAGTCTAGGATCTGCATCACCTTAGGATCGGGCCAGAAGGTAACTTTTGTTCCCCGCTTTTCCGTTGGCCCAAGGGTCTTGAGAGGCGAAATCATTTTCCCTTCAGAGAAAATCATCTCATGGATCTCTCCATCCTTGTTCACTTCAACAACCAGTTTTCTTGACAGTGCGTTGACGCAAGAAACCCCGACGCCGTGCAGACCACCCGAGACTTTATAGGTGTCTTTATCGAACTTACCCCCAGCGTGAAGAATGGTCATGACCACTTCTAACGCAGTAACGTCTCTTCCTTGTTTCTTCGACTCTTTTTCATGGATTCCAATCGGAATACCACGGCCATTATCTTCTACTTCGCAAGCCCCATCAGGATGGAGTGTGATCTTGATCAGGTTGCAGTGGCCAGCCAATGCTTCATCAATACAGTTATCGACCACCTCGTAAACAAGCTGGTGCAGACCATTGACACCGGTATCGCCGACATACATACCTGGACGTTCCCGAACAGCTTGTAGCCCTTCTAGAACGGTGATCGAACTTGCGTCGTATGCTTTTTTCTCTTTTTCCATTTATCCGATCCTGAACTCTATTGTCTTAATCTCTTGAGAGGGAAACGCCTCTCGAAGCCGCTTGAGCAGCTTGGGTTTTTCCTGCTTTGATAAAAGTGCAAAAAGGGCATTGTTTAACACTTTTACGGTCAAAATACCACCAGCAAACATATGCGGACGTGCAAATTTTGCAAGGTCAGGTCCCATCATCTGTTCCCAATAAGCGAAAATTTGGTCAGCCGAAGTGGAATAGTGACCTTTCATCTCCTGTAAAAAACCTGGTAAAAGCTCTTTCAAAGGGTGTGCTGTCTGACGGGTTCCGTCAAACGACCTGGGGTTGCGTCTTTTTGAAGTTGGCATAAACATCAAACTGTACCAAGATCTTCCGTAAAAATCGACAATTCCTGAAGATACGTTTGATGAACCCAGAAACCCCAGCCCCCCCCGAAGCGATAGACCTCCTTGGTCCCTTGCTACAAACACTACTATTTATATTCCTTTTTGTTGCTTTTTTGCTGACAGCAACCTACTTAATCCGCCGCATCGGTCGAGCCAGATGGAATAAAGAGAGCCAAACGTCTGATATCCAAATTCTCGAGAGACGGTCCCTTTCCCCAAAGAGTGCCCTTTATCTCATTGAGGTTAAAGGCAAACAGATTTTAATTGGTGAAACTGCAGAAACTGTTTCTCACCTAGCTGAAATCAAAAAAGATCATTTGAATTAATTATACTATCTGACAGAATTTGATATATAATGAATTCCTATTTCTTTTCTTTTTTTATTGGTCTTTTTCTCATCCTGTCAGCCCTCCTGCCAGGTTCAAAAGAATTATGGGCAGAAATCGACATGAAATTCTTTTATTTGACCAATTCTTGGCTGGCCTATGACTCAATTGGTGCGTTTGTTTCTCTTTTAAATTCCCGATTAGGTGATTGGATCTCTCATTTGGCCTTTTCCGCTATCCTAGTTTCGAGCATTCCCCGTAGAAAAGAGGCCTTTTATTCTCTGATTGGGATGGTTGTATTTGCCATACTGACTCAATTTTTGGTCAATTACTGCCTCTTTAAGGCTGCACTCAATTTTTTGAAAGATAGCCCTTCTCTTCACGCAGACTTCTTTATAAATATCGAGAAGCTTTTCCCCTTCCCTAATAACCATTCCACAACAGTCCGCTCCTTTCCCGGTGATCATTCAACCACCGTCTTTATTTGTTCTGCTTGGACTTTAATGGCAGCTGGGAAAAGAGTACTTAGCCCAATTTTGACATTGGCCATTTTCTTTTCTCTTCCACGGATCATGGCCGGCGCCCATGGCCTCTCCGACGTGATCGGCGGCGCCTTCGGCATCACCCTCATTTTGCTGCCACTCATCGTCTATTCCCAACGATTCCTCGCTAAGTTTTCTTATGAAAAGAGTGTCACTAAAGTCTGATACCCAGATCCATCACGAAGCAACCATCTAACTGTCCAGTCTGAAGTATTATATTTTTATAAAAAAGTAATTTGTTTATAGTATATCAACTATGAACATTTTTAATGTTATAAAAAGTCAAACAATTGAAATCCCATTTTTCAAAAGGGTCTTTGAATTTGATGGATTAGATTCTTCTACATCACCCGGTAGAATTGCAACAATCGCCCTCCCCTTTTTAAGCCTTTATCGCCCCTTCGGATCAACAATCAACCTGGTTATGGGAACCCGACGGGTTATCCACCACTTCGCTGAAGGAAAATTAATCGAAGGCTCCCTCTCTGTTATTGCGGTCACATCAACGTTCTTCCACTCTCAAGGAGGATTAATTTTCACGACCGGAATCGATTTAATAAAAACACTCATTCAGCTGAAAGAACAGCTCTCAAATAATAAAAAAATGGAAGCTTTTGGCAGCTTTCTACAAGCAGCCAGCCTTGCCCTTTACTTACCCCTCCTCTTCAAAAACTCTAGGAAAGTGGTTCTAGTTTCCATTGTCTCTGAAATTGCTCTCCAACTTTTCCAAGCTTATCAAGAAAAAACGAAGTTAAGATGGCCTGAAATGTGTGGAAAATTGGGGATGGCTTCTATCCGTTTCTACCAAGGTTATTCTCATTACCAGCTCATGAAGGGAGAGGAATTACTGCAAGCTTCCCTTCAAACCAATAAATTGAGAGCCGCTCTGAATATTTTGAGAGCCAAGGTTGCAAGGGCGAGGAGTGGAAAGGGGGAAGAATCGGAAGAATCGTCTGATTCAGAGTTTTTTGTCCAAAATGAAAGTAACGGAGAGACAAAGTACTTTGATCGTGAGACGGAGCTAGGAGAAAATGAAAGCCGCTTTTCCTCTCCATTTGATTTTCTTAACGATGTAGAAACCAACATAGATGGTTTGAGCAGGGAAAAAAAGGAAGAAATCCTAGAAGCTTTGTCCCGGGAAGCATTTGATGACTTTGAAACCTACAAACGCCGTTATACCCGAGAAGAGCTCAGGGACGCTGATAGACGTCTTCGGTCTTTGTTGGGATATGACGAAAACGACGATTTTTATGAATATGATCCAGGCGAACCAGAATTCCCTAACTTGGATGACCCCATCGCCCTTTTTGGCGTCAACCAATCTGAAGTTGGAAATGATCTCGTCAAAGGGATGAATTTAACCTTCAGACAGAAACGAAATACCTATTCCCTTGAATTCAAACTGAATAAGGTCCACCGAGATCGCCTGGAAAAGGCGCTACAAGAAGTGGCTTTAGCTGCAGATGATCGACTGATAAAAGTTGAGAAAGTCCCTACTACAAGTATTCCAAGAGAGATAAATCATTATTCAATAACTGATCATAAATTCACCTTTAAAGATCTTGGCACTTTCTACATCGGAGCAGCACCAACCTCCTCTACCACTTACAACAAAGTTCGCGTTGTGGTGAATGAGAAAAAAGGGCTGCCAGCCATGCATAAAATCCTCTCAAAATTCAACTTAGAGGGGGTTTTTGAACCTTCTTCCGAAGAAGCGATTGAAAGGATGAAAATAGGGCAGCTTTTCCGAGTTTTTCACCCCAAAAAAGCACAAATGCTAGCGAAAACCGAAGAGTTTTTCGACTTGCCTATAGAAAATCTCAAAGCAAAAATCATCGAAAGTGCCCCTGAGATGAAAACCTCCTTTGAAACCCACCTCCATGAGATGAAACCCTATGAAATTTGTCCTGGGAAAAACCGATTTGCCATTCCAACCTTAAACCGTGAGGTCTATCAACTTGGCGCACGTGCCTTAACATCTTCAATTGGCGGCTCTATCACAGCGGCAACAGAAAGGGCATTGAACATTTTGAAAGTGGGTATGCTATCATCAGAAGCCCGTTTTGCTGCAGGAATAAATGTTAAAGGGATGAGTTCTGGTGCCGATTTTATGGACGGAGGGGGTGACTCGGTTTTTACTCAACTTGTCACAGACTCATTGATAAAAAGAACGTTTAATATCAAGAACTTGTACTATGGAGGCTACATCCGTTTTCTTTTTTCCCCTCAGCTCCTGACAACTGGAACCTACCATTACCACTACGATTCTTACGGAACTCGAACAGGCCCATTATATGACAATCGCCCAAACCTTTTTTCTTTCATCAAAACTGAACAAAAAGTTCCAAACGGCGGCAATGAAGTCATGGTCAAAGAACGTATTCCTCCTGAGATGATCATCGGGATAGTGGCAAAAACACCCGAGACTAAAACAGCCCTAGTTTCCTATTTAAAAGAAGGGGGTTTAGTCCAAAATGGAGCCATATTCGGCCGTCCAATCGACAATTTTATCCATGTTGGCAACACGATTACCCCAAATATGTTAAGATCTCACTGATCTACTTCTAAATTTTCCTATGACAAAAGTAATACTCAAAAAAGGCCGGGAAGAAAGTCTTCTCAAAGGTCACCACTGGATTTTCTCTGGCGCTTTTGCCGAGTGTCCTGAAAAAGCCAATGGAGATATTTTCCCTATTTTTTCCTCCGCCAATGAGCTGGTCGCCCACGCCTTTATCAATACGACGCCGAGAACTATTTGGGGCAGGATTCTATCTTTTGGAAATGAAGATCCTATCGTTGCACTGGAAAGATTACTTTTTAGCGCACTCGATAGACGTAAAATGTTTGTAGAAGCACCCGGGACAAACAGCTACAGATTGGTTCACGGCGAAGGAGACCGCCTTCCGGGGTTGATTGTCGACCAGTATGGCGACTATCTTGTCATTCAGATCCACACACTCGGGATGGACAAGATCAAAGAAAAGATCGTCCAATTATTAGTCCAAAAACTAGCTCCAAAAGGGATTTTAGAAAAATCATCCGGACCTAGCCGCCGTGAAGAGGGGCTCAAAGATGAGACAAAAGTGCTCTATGGCGAAGTTCCGACAGAAATTATCATGGAAGAAAACGGGCACCGTTTCAGTGTCGATCCTTATCAAGGGCAAAAAACCGGCTTCTTTTTAGATCAACGGGAACTACGTAAATGGTTGCAAGACAATGCCAAAGGTCGTTCTCTATTAAACGTCTTTTGCTACAGCGGCGGTTTTACAATCTATGGCCTGAAAGGGGGTGCAATAAGCGCCACCTCTTTGGACTCCTCTGCCAAAGCGATCGACCTGGTTGGAAAAAATCTTGAACTCAATGGCCTGAAAGAGGCAGCTCACACTGCTATTGTTGCTGATGCTTTCAACTTCCTTAAAGAAAACCCCCTTCCTTACGACGCCATCGTTCTCGACCCCCCTGCCCTTATCAAAAAGAAAAACGATTTCACAGCTGGCTGCCGAGGCTATTTTGAAATCAACAGACAGGCTTTAGAGAAAATGGCCCCTAATTCCCTTTTCATCACCTGCTCTTGCTCCCATCACATGGAAGAGTCCCTTTTCCTTAAAATCGTGCAGGATGCTGCCCGAAAAGCTGGCCGAGCCCTTACCCTTCTGCATCGTCATTCTCTCCAGCCCGACCATCCGATGAACCCAGCCCACCCCGAATCTCACTATCTTAAAGGTTTAGTCTTCTCCGTCGCTTAAAAACAATCACGACCCTTAAAATCTCGAAATTCGTATACAAAGAAAAACTTCTCTTTTCACCAGAAAAGGTTTAGACCCTCACCTCTATTTCTTTAGGGATGCACAAGGACACGAAGTAGACTTCATTTTCAAATCGGGTCACGAACTGATCCCTATAGAAGCAAAATCGGCTGAAACTTTTAACCGTAGCTTCTTTAAAAACCTCGATTTTTTTTCCAATCTTATTGAAGAGCGTGTTTCAAAAGGCTTTCGAATTTACGGCGGAAAAGCTGAGCAAGTTGTTGGCTCCTACGAGGTGCTGAATTATCAACATGCTTCCATCATTTCCGGATAGTCGATTTATTAAAAATTAACTTTGTCTTTAAAGTGACTTAATGTGGAATTGGCAAAATTTTATACTTATGAATATTAACCTACCCCTTTGGTCCTTTGCGACCCACCTCGCCGTTCCTGCAGCTTTTATTCTAGCTGAATATTGCCGGGAAAAAGATTCCTTTGATTACAAACCTCCTGAATGGGACGCCAAAAAGCTTGTAAAAAACACTATAAGAGCTCTTGCCCTTGGGACATTAGTTTCGACTGCTATAGCTTTTGGAACACCCTCCTTCCACTCCACTTGCAAATTTATTCCAAGCAGATTGAGAGAAGGGACTGTTGGCCTTTTGCATATTTTTGCATCAACAATTGGCTTGCTAGGCTACCAAGCGCTAAAAACATCTGATAGCGCCTAATAGCTCCAAAAGAATAGAGGTTCCCCCTCTTTCGCTTTGTTAACTTTTAATGAAAGCCAAACAGGGGGAGTTTCGTACTCCACAGACGCTCTGCGAAATAGACGAAATATCTAGTTTTTTTCGTTTAATTTTACATCCTCTCCTTTGTTGAATGATTCTTGATTCATCAAAAAAATTAACACTTATTAAATATATTATTTTATAAAATTCCATCAAACTCTGGCTCTTTTAGGCAGGTGATCCATTTCGGTTTGGAGATAAACTCAAAATTCAGGTTAGAATCGGCTCCAACAGGAAGTGAAAAATGGAAGAATGGGTCACAACGACCGGTATCGCCTTTGTGGTCATCGCATTGGCCCTTGCCGCCATGGCCATTGGATGGATTCTCACTGGGAAATCTAAGTTAGTCCGTGGTGGCTGCGGAAAAACTCCGGGGCAAGTGAAAAAAGAGGGATGCGAAGATGACAATACAAGTTGTTCACTTTGCGGCGGTGGCAAAAAAGAGGGGAAATAATGAGACCTGAGTCCATTGCAGAGAATATAAGGGCCGGAAAAAGACTTTCCAGAGAAGAAGCCCATGTTTTAATCCAAGAGGAAAATTGGCCTCTTTTATTTTCTCTTGCCAATGAAAAACGGGCTCAGGAAGTAGGAGAAGAGGTCCTTTACGCAACGACTCTTTACATCCATCCAACCAATCTGTGCGAATTATCCTGCCCCATGTGCTCTTTTTATGCCAAACCAGGCTGGAAAAAGGGTTGGTTTATGACACCTGAGCAGATCGAAGCCAAAGTACAGGAACATTTACATTATGACTTAAATGAGGTCCACATCGTTGGCGGCCTCTGGAGGGAATGTGACCTCGACTACTATAAAGAGACCTTTTCCCGCATTAAATCGTTGGATTCCTCTCTTCACATCAAGGCATTAACAGCTGTTGAGTACGACTTTTTAGCCCGTTTGCATGGCCTCACGGTTGAACAAGTATTTGATCAGATGAAAGAGTATGGCCTTGGATCTTTACCCGGTGGAGGGGCAGAGGTATTAGTCGATGAAATCCGGGATAAGTTAGCTCCAGGGAAAATGGATTCCAATTCTTTTTTAAACGTCCATAAAATCGCACATCGCAGGGGACTCCGTTCGAATATCACCCTGCTTTATGGCAGCATTGAAGAGTGGGACCATATCATTACCCATCTAGAAAAAGTGAGAGCAGTTCAAGATGAGACAGGGGGTTTTAATACCTTTGTCCCCCTAAAATACCATGTTGAAAATAATGCTATGGGCAAAAGAAAGGACCGGCTCAAATTTAAAAATGACAATGTTGTCTATGCACTTGCTCGCCTTTATCTCGATAATATTGCCCACTTAAAAATCCTTTGGAACTATGTAGGGGTGCCAAAAGCATTGGAATTACTCGATTGTGGCGGTAACGATTTAGGCTCGACTGCTTTGGATGAAAAAATCATCACCCTTGCAGGTGGAGTGCAAATCAAAATGGATGGCCCTACGATGGATGAGCTGATCTGCTCAAAAGGACGCATCCCAAGAAAAATTTCTTCTGGTGAAAAAGGGGCCTTATGCAACGTGTAGGTGTTATCCAATATCTCAATTCCCTCCCTTTAATTGCCCCCTACCTCCTAAATGCCCTCCCCACGCCTTTTGAATGGATCCGGGATACACCAGCCAAGTTGAACCAGATGGTCCTTGAAAAAACCCTTCCCATCTCGTTTGTCAGCTCTCTTTTTTACCTGGAGCATACTGATCAACTTGATCTCATCCCCGGAATGGGAATAGGGGCAGATGGGCCAGTGGGAAGCGTTTCCCTCTTTTATCCAGCCCATGTCACCCATTTCAATGGAGTGACGATTGCCCTCGATCCCGAGAGTGCTACCTCTAATGGCCTTTTAAAATGGTACATGGAAAAAATCAGAAGAGAAACACCCCGCTATTCTCATGATCCAGCTCCACAAAGCACTTTTCTTCTCATCGGGGACAAATGCCTTTCACAGAGGACAAAGGAAGGCTTTAAAAAGATCGACTTGGCGGAAGAATGGAAAAGTTACACCAATTTGCCCCTCCCCTTTGCCGTGTTAGTTGCTCAAAAAGGTGTGCCGGAAGAGGTCAAAAACGAGCTGCTTTTCCATCTAAGGGCTGGCCTACAATGGTCACAAAATCACTATGATCAGGTTGCAGCCATAGCAAAAGATGAATCACCCCTTTCAAAAGAAGAACTCATTACCTACTGGAAACAACTCCATTTTATCTTTGACGATCGGTTTGAAACAGCCCTTGGACATCTTCAAAGGGATGTATTGAAAAGGATCTATGGATAAAAGCCCTTCAACTATTTCGACTCTTTTTGACAATATTGCACCTGTTTACGACAAGACCAATTCCCTTTTGTCATTAAACTTGCACAAAGGGTGGAACAGATATTTAGCCCGTTCTATTATTGAATATCTTCCCCCCCATAGCCATCTTTTGGATCTCTGTGCAGGCACCGGCGCTATCACAAAAGAACTTCTTTTAGACCCCCACCACCAAATAACCCTTTTAGATGTGTCTGCTGGCATGCTTGAACTTGCTAAGAAGAATCTGAAAGACAAACGATTGCACTTTGTAGAAGGTGATGCCCTTCATATGCCTTTTTCCGACGAGACTTTCGAAGGGGTCACTGTCGCATACGGCATACGAAATCTGCCCGACTTGAAAAAAGGTTTTCAAGAAGTCTTCAGAGTCCTAAAACCGGGGGGCATATTTGCAATATTGGAACTGACACGGCCAACCGGTTGGTTTGCCCCTTTTCACTCAATCTACTTAAAAACCTGCATTCCTTTGCTCGGAAAGCTTGCCTCTGGCAACAAAGGGGCTTATGATTACCTTTCCCGATCGGTAGACACTTTTCTTCCTGTAGAAAAAATTACAGAAGAACTGCAAAACACCGGTTTTCAACTGATACGAACTGAGCCCCTATTTCGAGGATGCGCTACACTCTTCCTCTCCTATGTTTCCTAAACCTTCTTTCTGCCGTTGATGTGAATGGCCGTCAGGGAAAGTGGCTCTATTCGATAGAAGTTCCGCCAGGCTGGGAAACAATTTCAACCCCCCAAGAAAAACTTACTGACACTCGCGAACCGCTGATCACCTGGATAAAAGGGGGGCTTGAGGCCCGCTTGCACTCTTTTCCCTACCGTGTCAGTTCGATTCCACCCGAAGCACAGGTGACCCGTTGGCTGAAAAAGTTTTCGGCTGAACCCCTCTACGAAGTGAGGGGTGCATCACAAGGTGGTTTTGCAGGCCTTATTTTAATCACTGAAAGTGCTAACGAAGGCTTTTTAGGGGCTGCCTTCTCTCTAGGTGAAAGAGGTAAAAGAGCTTTCCATCAACATCCTGAAGTGTGTAGCGATTGGACCTTTGTGGTGAAAGGGCCTGCAAAAGAATTACAACAAGAAAAATGGAACCTCCTCGACTGGATTGAAACAGTCCAGCTCCCTTTTGAGATTGTCCATGATTAGATTTTTAGGAAGTCTATATCTTACTGTTCCCCTTTTAATACTCACACTCATTCTCGTTGCAATTGCAACTTTTTTAGAGGGGCAAACAGGTTCTCACGCCTTAGCTGAGGGGTGGATTTACCACCACCCGTTCTTTTACTTTCTCTTGAGCCTTTACTTTGTCAACATCCTCTTTTCGACTTTCACCCGATGGCCATTTAAACTTCGTCACATCCCTTTTTTAATCACCCACATGGGCCTATTGATGGTCATTTTGGGTGTCGCCATCAAAGGTTTCTTTGGGGTGCAAGGGGTGATGCGCCTTTACGAAGGAGAAGGAAGTCACGTGATTGTATTTCCCAAGACAGAGGGGCTCTATGGACGCAATGGTGAATGGCGCTTTTCCTTTCCCACACAACCAGGCGTCTCTTTTCACGAGGGAGATTTAGTCTACACTCCCCTCCAAATATATCCTCATGGAGAGGGGCGTTGGAGTCAGCAAGCCGATTCGATTCTTATGCTAGATGGCGGAAAAGCCGGTTATGCAGTTGAAGAAGAGGGAAAACTAGTTCCTATTTTTTACGAGGTCACACCCCTTGAAAAACCGGTAAAAGAAGAAGAGGCACGCCCCGTTTTACGGCTTCAAGTCCAAAAAGGGGAAGAGATTGTCGAAAAACTTTTGCTTTATGACTCTCCGATCTTCGAGCCCATTTTTGGAACATTACTGAAGTTTCAGCCTGTCGTTGCCCGTGTCCCCAATCATCTCCATCTCCATCAAGCCAAAACAATTTTCCGGCCAGGAACCACAACCCCTGAGTCCTACGAAGCCAAAGTCACTGTTGATGGAAAGCCCTTCACCTTGTTGATGAACCAAGTTTACGAAAGTGAACAAGGATATCGTTATTATCTATCCAATATCCAAGGTGATCCCGGAGAAATCAAAGAGGTTCACCTAGCAGTCAACTACGACCCAGCCAAATATTTCCTCACCTACCCTGGAGGAGCCCTTGTCGTCCTCGGAGCCCTCCTCCTCTTATTCAGAAAAAAACGTCCCTAATCTGATCGGAATCAATTGCATAAAATAACCCCCATATTTCCTGCAATTCTCCTGAAAATACCCCCCCTATTTTCTGTAAAACTTGCAGAAAATAGGGGGGGTATTTTATGCATAAGGTATGAAACGATCGATTGAAAAAGAATTAAAGGCCTGGAAAGAGAGAGGAGATAGGAAGCCTCTACTTGTTCGAGGCGCAAGACAAGTAGGCAAAACGTTTGTTATTGAAAAATTTGGAAAAGAACATTTTGAGTCGCTTGTTACATTAAACTTTGAGGAGATGAAGGAGTTGAAAGCTTCCTTTCGTGGAGATCTAAATCCAGCGCTCATCATTCGCGATCTTGCAGCCCGATTAAAACAAGAGATCACACCTGGCAAAACACTCCTTTTTTTTGATGAGATCCAAGCCTGTCCTGAAGCTTTAGTGAGCCTCCGCTTTTTTAAAGAACAAATGCCAGAGCTCCACCTTGTGGCAGCAGGGTCATTGTTAGAATTTATTTTAGCGGATGAACGATATGCCTTTCCAGTTGGAAGGATCGAATATCTGTTTATGCGCCCCCTTTCATTCCTGGAATTTTTGCAAGCAAAAGGCGAACGACAAGCTTTGGATTGGCTAGTAGAAGCCACCCCTGAGCTCCCCATTGGAGAATCCACCCATTTAGGCCTCCTTCGTGCGATTAAAGAGTATTTTATTGTTGGAGGAATGCCTGAAGCGGTTGCCGCATTTTTGCGTACTGGACAATTTCTAGAACTTGACAGGATCCACCAAACATTATTGAACACTTATGAAAGTGATTTGGATAAATACCCTCGCAGCGGCCAACAAAAATTCATGAAGCTTCTCTTTGAAGCTGCCGGACGATTAGTGGGAGAGCATTTCAAATATGCAAAAATACAGCCTCACGCACAGTCTAGGGACTATAGCGAAGCACTTGATGTTTTGTCCCATACCGGCATTTTACACCAAGTATTCGCAAATGAAGCATCAGGCGTCCCTTTAGAGTCACAAAAAAATGAAAAGAAATTCAAACTGCTTTTTCTTGACATAGGGCTTCTTCCGCAACAACTGGAAACTGTGTTGGACGTTGATGATTTAACATCCGTTAACAGCGGCCATCTTGCGGAACAATTTGTGGGACAAGAGCTAGTGGCTTACGCAAAGCCTTATCGACGAGCTTCACTTTTCTACTGGGAACGAGAAAAAAAAGGGTCCTCAGCAGAGGTCGACTATCTCATCGAGGAAGGAGCCCATATTATCCCCATCGAGGTAAAGTCTGGAGCAAGAGGCCGTCTCCGTTCGTTAAGGCAATTCATGGAAGAAAAAAAGGCCCCTATAGGCCTGCAACTATCGCAAGCTCCCCTCTCTTTCAAAGAAGGGATACTATCCGTTCCCCTTTACATGATTTTTGAGCTACCACGTTTGATAAAGGTAGCGAAGCGTTTGGAGCCCTAAAGTCCTCTTTGCTTTCATATTTCGTCCCTCCGGGACTGTTTTCCACTTATACCAGCATCTAATTGAAATTGCCCATTTCGACTAGATGCTGGTATATATACCGAATTCTGCCAGTGTCTAGAGAAGCTTCGCCTCCAAATGCTTCGCGTAAGCTATTTACTTTCTGATATTAGTGCTGCCTCAGTAATGGTGGCCCCAATCGCTAACTTGACTTCTGTTTCTTATCTCATTCCGTAAAATGGTCGAACGATAGTATCTTCCTTGAAGTTATGAACCTCCTTCTTGCTCTACTGCTAACAATCCTGCTCCCTTCGCTTGAAGAGGGTAGGATCACCCCAAAAGAGAACGCCCACTGCCTTCCAGCTCAATTTCAACCCGAGCGTTGGTATGAGCTAGATAGTTTAGAGAACCCTGAAAATTTCACCCTTTTTAGTGATCAAGCTTACCGAAACTTGAGGAAGGCCTATCTTAGCGAAAATGAAAAACAGATGGAGGAAACTTACTGGATTGCCTACGAGGAGATCGCCGGAAAACGGCTGCACCTCACCTCCCATTCTGTTTTACTCCTCCCAACAATCTGGGAGCTTAAAGTAGAGAAATTTTACCTCTCCTTCCCTTGGGCCCTTGTTCTCTCCTTAGGCTTTAGTTTCACCCTCATTTTCCCTCGGGCTTTCTTATTGCCCTATCTACTGCTCACTGCAGATTTAGCTATTCGACTTTTTTTACTAAAACGAGCGCCGGTTACCAATATGGCCGAAACATACTTGTGGGTCTCTTTTGTGGGCGCCACCTTTGCTTGGATTTTTCAAGATAACGGGGTGAGACGAGGTGCAAGTGCCCTATGCATGTTATTATTTGGTGGGCTTTATCTTTTCGACGAAAAGATCGCATTGTCCCTTCCACCCCCTGTGCTAAATTCCAATTTTTGGTTAACAACCCATGTTTTACTGGTGGTAGGAAGTTACGCCCTCTTCTTTTTGGCAGGACTCTTAGCCCATTTTTATGTACTGAAACCGAAGGACAATGTCTTTCGTCCTCTACTTCCCCTTTTATATGGAGGGGTGATCGCCCTGATTGCAGGTACTTTACTTGGTGGCGTTTGGGCCCAAGTGAGTTGGGGCCGTTTTTGGGATTGGGATCCTAAAGAGTCTTGGGCGTTTATCTCCTCATTATATTATTTATTACTTGTTCATCTTTATCGGTTTAAGAAAATCGGACCATTCGGACTTTCGATGGGAGCAATTGCGGGGTTGATTGTGATCACCTTTACCTGGTATGGAGTGAACTATCTTCTGGGAGTGGGCCTCCATAGTTATGGATTTGGCAAAGGAAGGTGGGTCCCCTACCTCCTCTTTGTCCTGTTCGAATTTCTATTTTTGGCTTTCTCAGGAGCTCTTTTCTTGACAAGAAAGCGACAAAGAGAGAAAAATCGTCGCGAAATTTGCGGATGACTGGATGAAACATGTGAAGAGCGAACGGCTCAAAAAATTAGAAAGTGAGCTGGGTGACCTAGAACAATGGCTGAAATTAGGGCTTGTTCCAAAAAAAGATATCACCAAACACAAAGAAGAGATCGGTCAGATACGCCAAAAAATTGAGGAAGAGAAAGAAAGACTCCAATTCCTCCGTGAAAGTGGCGATGTAGAAGAGTATACCACTCCGAAAAAAGCTCAAAACCGTTCTTTTACCGACATGCCCTCTATTCCAGATATCGACATGGGCGATTCGATCAATGGATCGGAAAGCCAATTCGACTCAGAAAGCTCGATAGGCTTTGAATCTTCTAGTAGCGAACGAGATGAAGAGTCTGAAGGTGGCGCTGCTGCTGCTGGAGATGAAGAGGAAGAGGGTGAAGAGGAAGAAGAAGAGGAAGACGAAGAGTCCTACTTCTCCGACCGGAACCGGTGGCGCCGTGGTGGCATCATCGATCCCGATGCTGATGAGTGGTAATAAATCTCTCTACATCCACTACCCCTTTTGTAAAAAAAAGTGTCCCTACTGCCATTTTTTTGTCATTCCTGAAGATCAGGATGGGCAAAAAACATGGCTAAAAGGGATTTTGAAAGAGCTTTCTCTTTATTCCATCGTTGATCCGCTGACCGTCTATTTCGGAGGGGGTACCCCCTCTTTCATGCCCCCCGAATACATCGAACAGATACTATTTTCTAATCCTCAAGAGGTCACAATTGAGATCAATCCCGAAGGGATCACCAAAGAGAAACTAAAAGCTTTTAAAAAAGCAGGGATCAACCGTTGCAGCGTTGGGGTCCAAAGCTTACAAAAAGAGGAACTGATTCTTCTTGGAAGAGAACATGCTCCAGACCGTATAGAAGAGCTTCTTATACACTTTGGCAGATGTCGGTTTTGAGAATGTCTCGATCGACCTGATGTACGACGTTCCAGGACAAACCTTTGAAAGTTTGAAGAAAAGTTTAAATGGACTATTGAAACTCCCCTTTACACACCTCTCTCTTTACAATCTAACCATTGAGCCCCACACCAGTTTCTATAAACGGCGACAGGCCCTTGAAAAAATGAGGCCATCCCCCGAAGTGAGCGAAGAGCAATTTTTGTATGTCAGAGAAAGGCTCATAGAAGCAGGTTTTGAGCACTACGAAATATCAGCTTTTGCCAAAAAAGGGTTTCGAGCCATTCATAATTCAGGTTACTGGTTGGGCCGAGAATTTTATGGAATAGGTCCATCAAGTTTCAGTTTTTTAGATAATGTTAGAAGGCAAAATATTCCCCATCTAGAAAAATGGTGGAGAGCGCTGGAAAAAGGGGAAAAACCGATTTCACTTGAAGATCCGTTGCCACCCGAAGAGCGACTGTTAGAACTCTTAGCCGTCAATTTAAGATGGTTAGATGGGATAGATCTCATCGCCTTTCAGGAAAAATGGGGCCCCCTCCCCCCTCGCACTTTCAAAACACTGAACAAATTGGAAGATTTAGGCCTCATAGAAAAAGGGCCAAAACTAACATTGAAGGGCATTTTTGTTTTCGATCAAATCGCCGTCGAACTTCTCTAAGAACGAAAGATATAAAAAACGAATAATACACATTAGAGAGGGAGTTGCAAAACCACTGAAAAACCAGACTTTTCAAGCTTTTCGAAAAAGCGCTTGTTTGGAGATGAGGCCTAACCCACTGTGGGTTAGCCGAATCAAAAACAAGATGATTTTTTTAAAAGGGGAAAATGTATGGTTTCAGGAGTTTTGCAATTCCCTCTAGACTCTAAATTTTGAGCGGATTAGGATTTGTTTACCCTCGAAGGCAAATCCAAGATAGAGGATACGTTGGACACCCCGATCAAGAAGCTCTTGATCGTACTGCTTATCTTCTATTTGTTTTATCGCTGAAGTCACAGCTGCTTCTAAATCTATTTTCTCAAAGCGGCCGACTTTCTTGAATTCCATGATAATCCCAAGATCGCTTGAATTTTTCGGAATGAGCATGACATCGTATCTTCCGAGGCCACTTTCTCGGTTCGATTTCACCTCATACTTATCTTTAAGCCCAACCAAAATACCTAAAATAAATGCGTGATAAATCTTCTCTGAGTCTTCGAAAGGCACATCAAAAACACTTACGGGTGAGAGCATAAACTCTTTAAAAAGCTGAGAAAAAGTATCGACGTCTCCACTGGTTAGACTGCTCAAGAGCATACGATATTTGTGTTCATGGATGCTGGTTTTAAACCAATCTATAATCATCGTCCTGTAAAGTTCATCCACTTCAATGTTTGGGATCTTTAGTTGAACTGGAACGCCATAAGAGGGAGCTGCATTAATCGTTAAATAACCACTGTTTAATAGTAATGACCAAACAGCGTTAGGGCTCTGTTCTAGGTTGGGAAATACTATCCCCTCCTCAATGGTTTTCTCTACTATCCCCCCTCGAAGAAGTTCCTCTATGTCTGCCTTAAAGTCATCAGAACCTTTAGCAATAAGATGCTTCATCAGAGTATTATCGCTTGTGTTGACCCAATAAGGGGACATTGCGCCATTTTTTGCGATACAGTTTAGAACGGACCATGGATTGTGAATTCCACTACAAGATCCAATACGATAACCATCATACCAGCCACTGACCTCTGGAAGTTTACTCAGCAGGCCAGACTGATCTAAAAGTTCCTTTACTTCCGATTCAAGTAGGCCAAATTTATCCTGAAATTCTTCATCCAGAATCGTAAAGGTGCTGATATTGTTTAATCCTGAAAAAATGCTTTCTTTAGCTATACGGAGAATCCCTGTTAAAACACCCCGTTCCAAATAGGGGTTATCTTTCAGACCTCCAGACAGCCAATTTCGTATGAAATCTATAAAAATATCGTAGTATTTTCCAATATAGGCAGCATGCGCTGGAGTATCATACTCGTCTATCAAGAGAATGACCTGCTTTTTATGGTACCGATGTAGCCATTCGGTTAGAAAAAGTAAGCTTTGCTCAATTAAAGGTTTATCATCTTCTTCGGAGAGAATTTTTTGATAAAGCTCTTTTTCTCTTGGCGTTAGAATTTCATCTACTAAGATGTAGCTATGACGTTCAAATTCTTTCGCAATGAGCTTCTGAAAAATCTTAAACGTCTCTTCCCAAGTGGCGTGCTTCACATCTTTAAGTGAGAACGATATAACGGGAAACTGCCCTTGCATACCCCTAATGATTTCGTTTTTCCAGATATTTAGGTTTTTAAATAAATAGCTTGTGTCACTTTCTGACTTCTCAAAGAAGTAGCGTAACATCGAAAGATTGAGGGTTTTACCAAAACGTCGTGGGCGAGGGATGAGGGCAATATGAGTCCCCTTTTGAATAATTTCTTCAATAAAAAGTGTTTTGTCAACGTAGGTATAACCTCCATCTATTAACTTTTTAAAGTCACTGATCCCTATAGGAAGTGGTTTTTTCATGGTGTTTATTCTGGCAAGATCTTCTTTAACTTAAGCATAGCGAATTAGAGAAAAAAGAGGTCAAGAATTTGTGCTCAAGAAATTGGAGCGCAATTTCGTAACGGTTTTAGCCAGAAAAGATCCCCTACCAGCATCAAGTATGCAGCCCCGTTATTTTGTTTTCTGCTATGGTCGGGCTATGCTGGATAAAATCATTGCCCTAGCTTCTTTATCGAGCCATTCGCTTGATGTGGATGGTTTGGAAAAAACAGCTGGACACCTGGAAAGGCTGTTTTCACCCCTTGCAGACCATTTTGAAGCGCTTTCTCTATCCCCCTATAAAAATCTCAATGATCAAGGTGAGTGGGTTTCTTTTCCTGTTGGGAAATTGTTAAAATTCACGAAAGTTAGAAAAAATGCCCCAATCAAACTGCTCTTAGTAGGCCATTACGACACTGTTTACAAAGCGTTATTCCCTATTCGTCAAGAGGGGGATTTTCTTTTTGGGCCTGGTATCGCCGACATGAAAGGGGGCATTATCATGATGCACTCTCTCCTCAAATGGCTTGAGTCAACGCCGCTCAAAGAGCACTTTGATTGGGAAGTCTGTTTAAACCCTGATGAGGAGATCGGCTCTCCCTCCTCTGGCCCTCATTTACAAAAAGAAGCGGGTGGGAAAACACTTGGCCTTGTTTTTGAACCCTCACTCCCTTCTGGAGCCATTGTCAGCAAACGCCCCGGCTCAAAAACAATCGTCATAGAAGCTTATGGGCAAGGTGGGCATGCCGGAAGAGATGCTGCCACAGGAAGAAATGCTCTTGTGGCCCTTTCAGAGGTGGCCCTCTATTTTGCCTCTCTGCAAGATCTGAAAAAAGGGATCACGGTCAACCCAGGGTGGATGCGGGCGGGCATTTCCGCCAATGTGATTCCTGACAAAGCTGTTTTGGTTGTGAATATTCGGGGAGAGATTGAACCTTTTGGAAACAGACTAGAAGAGATCGGCAAACGAAGAGAAATTCGTTTCCAAGTCACAGAGAGCAGTTATCGACCACCCCGGAACTGCTTACCTGAAACTTTGAAATACATAGAGCTACTTGGATTACCTGCAGACCCCTCTTTTGGGGTATCGGACTCCAATCTTCTGGAGGCAGCGGGACTTCCAACCTTGGATGGACTAGGACCGACAGGTTTCAACCTCCATTCAACGAATGAGCACCTTCTCATCTCGTCCATTCAGCCTCGTCTCGACAAACTAAAACAGTTTCTTCAAAAAATCAGGATAGATCGAGGGTAAAGGTGCTCCCCTTACCGAGCTCACTTTTGAACGAGAGCTTGTAACCTAATAATTGGCTATACGACTTGCAAATTGAAAGACCAAGACCAGTCCCCTCATCCCCTTTTTTGGTAGCACGGTTCACCTGAAAAAAGGGCTGGAATACCTGATCGTGGTAGGCTGAATCGATCCCAATACCCATATCTATCACATCGATTTGTATAGGTTGATGGGTCAGTTTGTCTTGCGTGATCACCACTCTAATTGACCCCTCGTCTGTGAATTTGACACCATTTGCGATGAGGTTCATCAGAATGCGGTAGAGTTTTTGCTCATCGGTGTGGAGTGGCTCTAAGCCCTCTAACCCCTCTGCTTTTAGGATGATCCCTTTTTGAGTAGCCTTAATTTCCAGCTCCTCGAAAATCTGCTCAATCAAATTCCCAACTCTGACCTCGGAAAATTGGATGGTCTCCTTCCGAGCCTCAAACTTTTCAAGAGCCATGATGTCCTGGACCATCTCAAGGAGGTATTGGCTATTGTCTCCGATCCGTTTTATATAGGTGAGCTGTTTCTCGGTTAAATTCTCTCCACGGTTTTGATCCAGAATATCGACATAACCAATAATCGCTGTCAGTGGAGTACGAAGGTCATGGCTCATGCTGGTTAAAAACTGGCTTTTAGCACGGTTTGCATTTTCCGCTTCAGCACGTGCTTCGATCAATTTTTCATTGAGTTTGACCCTTTCAGAGATCTCGTTTGCCTCAATCAAATATCCGGTAAAAAAACCTTCAGAACAAACTAAAGGGGTAATTGAAGCTTGAAAAAAACGGCGCTCGTTTTTCTTAAAAGTCCAAATCACATCCTCTTCAATAGGATGTTCTTTTGCAAAGAGAAGAAGATCTGAGAAACTATCAAACTGCTTTGAATATTTTTTGGAAAAATTTTGCAGGTTGATTTTATCATCTTCTGCATCAATGAATTGCGAAAATGGGGTGCCTATAACTTCTGAAAAGGGAAAACCAGAAATCCTTTCTACCATTTTATTGAAAGAGGTGATGCATCCCTTTGGATCCAAAGTCAGGATGATGCCTCGAGCATTTGACATAATCTCATTTCTTAATTTCTCTAAAGAGATAAGATCTTTTTTTTCCTTTTCCGACCTGCTTGCATAAGTGTAAATAGCCAATAAGCAAGTAGCCATTAAAAGAAAACCAACCCAATTTGTGATGCTAGAAAAGATATTGATTTTCTCTAACTGATCTTTTAAATCTTTCTCCTTATTAGCCAATACCTGATCTTTTTCTAAAATGAACCTTTGGTCAATGATCCATATTTTATCCATCAACCCTTGTCCAAAACCTCCTATCACCTCATCCTGTACTGCTTTGAGTCCCTGGGCATTATACAAATCGATTATCTTGTGAAGGTAACCTATCTTTTCATCGATCAAAGCCTTCAGCTGGATTAAGGAGGGCCTTTCTTCGATATACTTCAATAAAGTAGCGTTGATTTCAGGATCCTTCAGAAAAGTCAAAGATTTGCTGTAGGCTTCTAGATAGAGCTTGTCACCAGTTGCTACGTAACCTCTTACCCCTGCTTGAGTAGCCATTAAGTTGGAGAGCAGAATTTCAAAAAATTCGATCTCTTTGTCAACTCTAGCTTGTTCAACAACAAGTAACGAGGCCTTACGTTTAGATTCAAAAGTTGCAAAGCTATCGAATAAGACGGCTAAAAATCCTATGGCGACTACTAGAAGGAGAAAAAACTTATTCATAAATCTTATCCATATTCCTCCTGTTTATGTTAGATCAAGGGTAAAAGTACTTCCCTTACCAAACTCTGTTTTAAAACTGATGTAGTAGCCCAACAACTGACAATACGACTTACAAATCGAAAGCCCAAGACCAGTACCCTCATCCTCTTTTTCGGCAGCTCGATCGACCTGAAAAAAAGGTTGAAAGATCTTTTTTTGATGGATGGGCTTGATCCCAATACCCGTGTCAATCACATCGATCCGGATAGGTTGATGGGTCTGTTTGTCCTGTGTAACCACCACCCTAACTGACCCCTCGTTTGTGAATTTAACACCGTTAGCGATAAGGTTCATCAGAATACGATAGAGCTTTTGCTCATCGGTATGGAGAGGCTCGGAACCCTCCAACCCTTCGACTTTCAAGGTGATCCCTTTTTTAGCAGCCTTTATTTCAACCTCGTGGAAAATCTGCTCGATCAAATTGCCCACTCTGACTTCGGAAAGCTGAACTGTCTCTTTCCGAGCCTCAAGTTTTTCTAAAGTCATGATGTCTTGAATCATCTCTAGGAGGTGAAGGCTATTTTCTTCTATCTTTTTGAGATGAGTGAACTGCTTGTCATTCAAATTATCTTCCACATTATGCTGGAGGATATCGGTATAACCAATGATCGCTGTCAACGGAGTACGGAGGTCGTGGCTCATACTGGATAAAAATTGACTTTTAACACGATAGGCATTTTCGGCTTCTGCACGTGCTTGGATGAGCTTCTCATTGAGTTTCACCCTTTCCGAAATCTCGTTTGCCTCTAGCAAATACCCTGAAAAATTACCTTCCATATCTTTGAGAGGGGAAATTGAGAATTGGAAATAAAATCGCGCGCTATTTCTAAACGTCCAAACCACATCCTCTTCAACAGACTGATTTTTTGCAAATAGAAGGAGATCTGAGAAAGTCCTAAACTCCTTTGAATATTTTTTGGAAAAATTTTTCAAATTGATTTTGTCATCTTCCGGGGCGATGAATTGTGAAAAAGGGGCGCCAATGATTTGAGAAGGAATATAGCCCGTCACCCTTTCTATCATCTTATTGAAAGAGGTGACCCTCCCGTTTGGATCCAATGTCAGCACAATTTCTCGAGAATTCGCCAGGATCTCATCCCTTAATTTCTCTAAATCCAGAAGATTCTTCCGCTCCTTGTCCAACCGATTAGCATACAGGAAGAGGGCAACTAAACACGAACCCATGAACAGAAAAGTGACCACATTACCGATGTTAGCGCTCTGAACAAGTCTTCCTAATTGATCCCTAATATCTTCCTCTCGGATTACCAACGACTGATTTTTTTCTGCCAATACCTCTTTGGTAATACCCCGAATTTTATCCATCGTTGTTTTTCCAGAACCCTCTTCTACGGCTTTTTGAGCGGCTTCGAATCCTTGGAGACGACGCAATTCCACCAACTTCCTAATGAACGCCAGTTTTTCATTAATGAGCGTGCTGAGATGGGCTACCATCAGGCTCTTCTTCCCTTCTTCCCTCAGGAAATCCTTGTTTTTGGGATCGTTAAGCAAATGTAAAGCATGGTCATAGGGCTCTAGAAATTTATCATCCCCCGTAATAATAAAACCTCTTTCCCCAGTTTCCGCATCCACCAGAGCACCGAGTAAATCTTGAAAGAACTCCCTTTCTTCATCTAGTTTGTTTCGATCTGTAAAAATAACAGAAGCTTGATGAATAGGTTCAATGACAATATAACCACGAAGAAAGAGAGAAAAAATTCCTAGTGCAATCACAATGATCAGAAAATATTTATTCATAAATCTTATCCATATTTTCCCTCATTGCGCTAGATCGAGGGTAAAGGTGCTTCCCTTCCCAAACTCGGTTTTAAACGATATATAGTAGCCCAACAAGTGACAATACGACTTGCAAATCGAAAGACCAAGTCCGCTTCCCTCTTCCCCTTTTTTGGACGTTCGATCGACCTGAAAAAAAGGTTGGAAGATCTTTTTTTGATGGATAGTATCGATCCCGATGCCAGTGTCAACCACATCTATTCGGATAGGTTGATGGGTCTGTTTATCTTGTGTGACCACTACCCGAACGGAACCTTTCTCGGTGAATTTGACGGCGTTAGTAATAAGGTTGGCTAAAATCCGGTAGAGTTTTTGCTCATCGGTGTGGAGAGGCTCTGAGCCCTCCAACCCTTCTGCTTTTAGAGTGATCCCTTTCTTTGCTGCCCTTAGTTCCACCTCTTGAAAAATCTGTTCGATCAAATTTCCCACTCTGACCTCAGAAAACTGGATGGTTTCCTTCCGACTTTCAATTTTTTCTAAAGTCATGAGGTCTTGGATCATCTCTAAGAGGTGTTGAGTATTTTCTTCGACCCTCTTTAAATAGATGAACTGCTTCTTACTCAAATTATTTTCGACATTATTTTGGAGAATGTCGGTATAACCAATAATCGCGTTCAGGGGAGTACGGAGGTCATGGCTCATGCTGGCTAAAAATTGGCTTTTACTACGGTTTGCATTTTCGGCTTCTGCACGCGCTTCGATAAGCTTCTCATTGAGTTTGACCCTTTCTGTGATCTCATTGCCTTCTACCAAATACCCTGTAAATGTCCCATCTGCATCAATAAGAGGGGCAATCGAGGCTTGGAAATAGGCCCGTTCGTTATTTTGAAGCGTCCAAATAATATCCTCTTCAACAGGCTGATCCTTTGCAAAGAGCAAAAGCTCAGCAAAAGATCCAAAGTGCCTTGAGTATTTTTTGGAAAAGTTTTTTAAGTTGAACTCATCATCTTCAGGACGGATAAATCGAAGCAAAGAGGTGCCGATAATTTTAGAAGGGGGAAAACCGGTTATCCTTTCCACCAGCTTATTGCAACTCGTGAACATCCCCTTCGTATCCAAAGTTAGGATGACTTCTCTGGAATTCTCCATGATCGCATTTCTTAATTTCTCTAAAGAAAAAAGAACTTTTTTCTCTTTTTCCGATCTAGTTGCATAGGTGTAGATGGAAATCAAATAGAATCCGGTTAAAAGAAAAGCGATTCCGCTTCCGACGTTCGCAATGAAGTTAATTTTTTTTAATTGATCTGTTAACTCTATCTCCTCACCTTCTATCCTCTGTTTTTTTTCTGTAACGATCTTTTCAATCTTAAGCCGTATATTATCCATCAGTGTTTTTCCAGAACCACCGGCCACCTTTTTTAGAACTGCTTGCAGTCCTTGTGAACGGTACGATTCAATAACCTCATGAAGGAAAGCTAGCATTTCATTGATCTCTGTCCTCAATTTTGCTAGGGACGGATCATCTTTGATATTTTCCGACCAAAATGCGTCAGTTTTAGGATCGTTCCACAGAGCAAGAGATCTATCATAGGATTCTAGATAGAGATCATCTCCGCTTGCTACAAAGCCCCTCACGCCCGATTGAGCTTCAATCACTGAGCTGAGTAAATATTCAAAAAAATCGATATTTTTATCGATTTGGCTATGTTCTAGAATAAGTAAAGAGGCTTTTCGATTAGATTCAAACGTAACAAAGCCATTGAATACGACGGCCAAAAATCCTAAAGCGATCACTAAAAGCAAAAAATATTTATTCATGTAGCCTGGTACTTTCCCTTTCTATAACGATTATTCCTTATTGTTTATACCAGCCTAAAAATGGTCGAATCACGTATATGACGAATCATGGATGGAGCCGTTGGAGAAAGACTTTGGGGAGAAAACCTTGAACTGGTTGCAGATCAACTCTGCGCTGCAGTCGAGAGAATTCAAGACCAAATCACTGGAGTTAAAGGACCTACAAGTGACCTTAAAGAAGGGTATGCTGCCGCCCTGAAAAGGTTGGCCGATATCCGTGGCACACCCCTTTATTACCCTTACTTAGGTTCAGGAGTAGGAAAAGGTCCCCTTGTTGAATTGCTAGATGGCAGTGTCAAGTATGACATGATCAATGGGATAGGCCCCTATTTTTTTGGTCATTCTCATAAACGGCTCATCAAAGCGGCTATTCGAGGGGCTCTTTCTGACACCATTATGCAAGGGAACTTGCAACAGACAGGTGTTACATTAGATGTGATGGAGTCATTCGTTAGACTCTCAGGACTAGACCATTGCTTTTTAACCTCTTCTGGAGCGATGGCCCTTGAAAATGGATTCAAGATAGCTTTCCAAAAACGGAAAGGGGCCTACAGGGTTTTAGCCTTTCAAGGTTGCTTTTCGGGTAGGACATTGACTCTCTCTCAAGTGACAGATAAGGCTATCTACAGAGAGGGATTGCCCCATACGCTTCACGTAGACTATCTCCCCTTCCCAGACGACCAAGATCCGACAGATGCGCTCAAACAATTAGAACTCCATTTAAAACGTTACCCTCAAGAACACGCGCTGATCATTGCCGAGCTCGTCCAAGGTGAGGGGGGATTTAGAGTGGGTTCAAAGAGCTTTTTCACCCCAATTTTTGAACGACTCCAACAAGAGGGGATCCCCATCTTGTTTGACGAAGTTCAAACATTTGGCCGACTTGAAAAACCATTCGCCTTTCAAGTTTTTGACTTTGAACGATTTGCAGATATTGTCACCATAGGAAAACTCTCTAACATTTGCGCTACCCTCTACAAAAAAGAGATGAAACCTAAAGCTGGCCTTCTCAGCCAAACTTTTACTGGAGCCTCCTCTGCCCTATTTGCTGGGCTTGAAACATTGAAAATGTTTGAAGAGCTCCCCCTCTTTGGCCCAGAAGGGAAAAATGCCCAGGTCTTCAAATGGTGCGAAAAAGAGATCAAAAGAATCGGTCTGCAAGGACCCTATGGGAAAGGCGCGATGGTGGCTTTTGTCCCTGGAAAAGGGACAGAGGAAGAGGTAAAGCAATTCTTACAAAGACTATTTGATAAAGGGGTTATCGCTTTCTTAGCCGGGTCGTGCCCGACAAAAGTGAGGATGCTTTTGCCCTCACCTGTACTAGAAGAATCTGACATTAAAAAAGTGTTTCAGATTGTGGAAGAGGCCCTTTAAATGTACGTTTTGAGAGAGTCCAAAATAGAAGACCTTGACCAACTGCTTGAATTGGCAAAAGTGGGAATCACAAGTTTGCCAGTCAAAAGAGAAGAGGTGGCCAAGAAAATTGAGAAGTCGATTGCTTCTTTTAAAAGCTCGTCAAATCACCCTTCAGACCAATGTTATCTTTTTGCTTTAGAAGAGTGTGAAACGGGCAAGGTCGTAGGTACATCCTCTATATCGGCTGCAGGCTCTTCAGTTCCAACCTTCCGCATTGTGGTGGAACCGCTTCCCTCGGTCGACATCCCCCACCCTCACGACTCAACTCTTTTAGAGCTACATGAAGACAGAGATGGGGCAAGCGAACTTTGTGGATTAGTGTTGGCAGAATCTGTTCAATCAAAAGGGGTCGGCCATCTTTTGTCAAAAGGAAGGCTCCTTTATATCGCAGACCATTTGACTCGGTTTCATACCACCTTGTTTGCCGATATCAGAGGTGTCATCTCTCACGAAGGACATTGCATTTTTTGGGAAGGGATAGGAAAAAGCTTCTGCCCTCAAAGTTTTGCAGATGTTGAAGAGCTGTATCGGACAAAACCGAATGAACTTTTCCCCCTATTCCCCCGTCACCCCATTTATTTGGCCCTTCTATCAAAAGAGGTACGGGATGTCATTGGTGTACCGCATGAAAAATCTGAGGGGGCTCTACAACTGCTTCTAAAAGAGGGGTTTCACATTACCGACGAGATCCATCCACTCGATGGGGGTCCCCGGGTGGCGGCCCCATTACTTGGGATAAAGACCATTAGAGAAGGAAGAATAGCCCAGGTAGTTGATAAAGAGGCAAAAAATGGAAGCCGTGCCCTTGTGGCTAGAACACACGGCTCCTTTCGAGCCTGCCAAACCAAAGTTGAAGAACTGACCGGAGGAGAAATCGCTCTGACGGAAGAAGCAAAGAGGTGTTTACACCTACACCCTGGTGAACATGTGAGGTATTTAATATTATGAATATCATCTCTGCACAAAAAAATTGGTCGAAAGTCTCTTTTGAAAAAAAAGCCGAGATCTTGGAAAAGTTCCATCGGCTTGTCCAGGAGGCACGGGAACCTTTTGCAAATATCATCTCCGAAGAAACCGGAAAACCTCTCTGGGAATCACGTGGAGAGGTAGATGGTGTCAGTGGAAAAGTATCTGCCTCTATCTCTGCTTTTTTAGAACGGTGTCCTATCAGAAAAAAAGAGGTCACGATGGGCCTTGCAGAAACTACCCATCGCCCTATTGGCGTGGTGGCCGTACTGGGTCCTTATAACTTTCCTGCCCACCTGCCTAATGGTCAAATCATACCAGCTTTGCTTGCGGGAAACGGGGTGATATTCAAACCAAGTGAAGAAGCACCAAGATCGGGGCAATTTCTTGTTGACAAACTGATTAAAGCCGGTATTCCAAAAGAACTTATCCAAATTGTCCAGGGTGGCCCTGAAGTTGGAGAGCAACTTGTCAAAGACCCTCTGATTCGGGGCATTTTTTTTACAGGAAGTGCAACTTCCGGAAAAAAAATCTTAAAAGAGGCTGCCAATACCCCTGAAAAAGTGATTGCACTAGAAATGGGAGGGAGCAACCCGCTTGTTATCAGCGATATAGAAGATTTAGACCGAGCTGTGCAGATTGCCCTTGTCTCTTCTTTCATCACCACAGGACAAAGGTGTTCTTGTGCCCGCCGCTTGATTGTGATCAACAACGACCTCTTTATCGAAAGATTTTTAAAAGCAATTCCGAACTTATCGGTTGGGCTTTTCCATGAAGTACCAGAACCCTTTATAGGACCTTTCGCAAAAGAACACCACCGGGAACGTGCCTACAGGGGCTATCAAGAGCTTCTCAACCGGGGAGGGAAAACGTTAGTCGAGCCTAAAAAAAGGGAAGGGGGATTTTTCTTAACTCCTGGGGTAGTCGATATGACCGGAACGAAAGGCTACGACGAAGAAATTTTTGGCCCGATTGTTCAGCTCTACAGGGTGTCTAGTTTAGATGAAGCAATCGGTTTAGCTAATGCCACACAGTATGGGCTAACGGCAGCGCTTGTGAGTGATAGTAACGAAGAATGGAACCGTTTTTTTGCAGAGATAGAAGCGGGTATCATCAATTGGAACACGCCTACAACAGGGGCTTTGGCCATTCAACCTTTTGGAGGGTTGAAAAGAAGTGGCAATGGAAGGCCCGGCGCCTATTATATGTGCGATGCGTTGTCAGCACCTGTTGCCTCTTTGATCTCGCAGTATCCAAAAATACCAGACGGCCTTCAGGAACACCTGAAAACAATCATTTAGACATATCCGTCACAAAAAAACAAAAAAAACCACAAGAAGAGCAAGATAAATGAGGATCTAGCTTCGCCAAATAATATTTTTTAATAACCGAAGGCTATCCATTCTATCCTGCTCATCCTGTTACTGTTGTTGAGACAGGAGTTCGACTTTGCCTGTTTCCAAGTGGTAATACCCACCCACGACAACCAGTTTACCTTGCTTAACGTAATCGGCAATGGTTGGATCTTTCTTCAGCTTTGATACTGTATATAGGACATTTGCAATCACCGCCTTCTCTACTGTCATCTCCCCTTCAACCTTTTCTTGTTTAAGGGCTTTTTGGATCAGCTCGGCAATTTCTGGAATGGCCTTTGTATTTTTTTGAACAACGGCATTGACAGCGCCACAATTTTCGTGCCCCAACACCATGATGACAGATGAATGGTTTGAGACTACAGAAAACAAAATGCTCTCTAACTCAATCTCACTGACAACGTTACCAGCTTCTCGAACAACAAAAAGATCCCCTAATCCTTGGTCAAAAACAATTTCAGGAGGAATTCGAGAGTCGGAACAGCCTAAAATAATGCCAAAAGGACACTGGCGAGGAGCCGTTTCTTCTCTACGGTCACTCGATCTGTCAGGATGAAGAAGTCTATCTTGAACAAATCGTTCATTTCCGTCTTTCAAACGTTGCAGCCCTTCTGTTGGGCTTAGCATCAGGATGAGTGAAAGGCAAAAGGTAAGCATCGTTATATTCCACGTTGAAATGTTCAAATAACAGGTATTGAATCATTATACCAGCATCTAATTGAAATTGCGCATTTCAACTAGATGCTGGGATAATCACCAAAGGTTCTTGCTCACCTATTCATCCCGTTATTTTCTTTTAACTTGGCTTTGTACAATTTTTGGAGAAAGCTCCTCTCCAAGGAGGGGTTCAAAAATTGTATAAAGTCGAGTTAAAAGCATAGCCTGTGATACGTTGCGGCCATGTATACAGAGGTACAACTAGACACATTAGTCGGGCCGACTCACCACTTTGCAGGGCTGTCCATTGGCAACCTCGCTTCGATGGATCACAAAGGGGCGATCTCGTCTCCCAAAAAAGCTGCACTTCAGGGAATCGAGAAAATGAAGATGGTGATGGAAATGGGTGCTCCTCAAATCTTTTTCCCTCCCCAAAAAAGGCCTGTTATCTCCTTTTTGAACAGGGTTGGTTTTGAAACAGTCCAATCGGCATTTGAAAATGAGCCTGAATTAATATTGGCTGCTTTTTCGTCCTCCTTTATGTGGACCGCCAATATCGCAACTTCCACACCTTCAAATGACGCAGTCGACTCAAAACACCACATCACACCTGCTAATCTCGGATCGAATTTACACCGTCACCTAGAAGTGCTCGATTCAACAAGAATGTTTCAACAACTGTTTTCCCACCCCGATTTTTTTACTATTCATGCGGCTCTACCCTCTGTCCGACAACTATTTGATGAAGGGGCTGCAAACCAAACCCGACTCGCCCCTAGCCACGATACCCAAGGGCTCCATCTTTTTGTGTATGGAGGAGAAACTCTCCGTTTTGCTTCCCGTCAGTCAAAACTAGCCTCAGAATCGGTCGCAAGATTGCACCACTTGCCAAAAGAGAGGGTTCTTCTATTAGAACAAAATCCAGAAGCCATTGATCAGGGTGTCTTTCACAATGATGTCATCAGCGTGGGACATACAAATTTATTTCTAGCTCATGAAAAATCATTTAAAGATAAAAATGCTTTTGATTTGATTGCTTCTACTTATCAAGATTTGTACCAGCAAAACCTTATACTCCATATTGTAGCTGAAAAAGATCTACCTCTTGTGAAGGCAGTAAAAACCTATTTTTTCAATTCACAAATCATCTCCTTGCCCTTTGGAAAACGGGCACTTCTTGCACCTATTGAGTGTTCTCAAGATCCTGGAGTGAAAAATTACATCGAAAAACTCCCCTACTTTTCTCAAGTTCGTTATGTCTCTCTCAATGAAAGTATGAAAAATGGAGGAGGTCCCGCCTGCCTCCGTTTGCGTCTGCTGCTTAACAACTTAGAGACCAAGTCTATCCCCAATCGTTTCTGGATGGACCCAATGAGGGCCAAACTTTTGTCCGATTTGGTCGAAAAATATTATCCCGACACCCTTTCGATTGATCAGTTTAAAGACAAAGCGTTCCTATACCAAATTGAACACACCTATATTATGTTGGAACAATTCTTCGACAAAATCCGGTAAATTCATCGCGAAGAGACGAAGTTAACTTAGCAAAGAGGAATGTGTCATCCATAGAAACTGAAGGTTTTGTTTACATGAAAAGAGAACGTGCACACGAAATGGCACTTTCTTGTGCACGTTCCAAATCAAGTGGGAGAGGACTTGCTGCTATTGCCCAAAAGATGGAATAAAGCTGTGTTTAAATAAAAATTTTCTTTTCCTATCCTATGCTTATCTAATAAACCAACCTGGACCAACTCTTCTAAATACTTTAGCGCCGTATTGCGATGAATTTGTAATTCATCCATGACAAAGTCAATTTTTGTATAGGGATGTCGAAAAAGATTGTTTAACAAATCTTGACTGTAGATCAGTGGTAGCTCATCCCGCATTTTATGTTTATAGGACTGCATTAAATCCCTCATCTTATAAATGAGGTCGACTGTTTGACGAGAAGTTTCAACAACCCCATCCAGAATGTAAAGCACCCACGCCTCCCATGCTTGATCTTCACGAACAGCCTGAAGTAATTGATAGTACTGATATTTATTTTGGTTAATGTATCGGGAAAGGTAGAGAATAGGGATATCAAGAAGGCCTTCCTTTACTAGGTAAAGGATATTAATGATACGACCTGTCCTCCCATTGCCATCATAAAAAGGATGGATACTTTCGAATTGATGATGAATAACAGCCATTTTAATCAAAGGATCAATATCATTTGACTGATCATCATTGATAAATTTTTCTAAATTATTCATCAACAAGTTGATTTGGCTTAAATCTTGAGGTGGACTGTAGACAACTTCCCCTGTTTTGTCATTCTTTAAAACAGTCCCTGGAAGTTTGCGAAACCCAGCACTGTTTTCTTCTAACGTTTTTTGAATTTCTAATATATTAGTGTTTACAAGAAGACCGCCTTTTTTTACCTGCTCATATCCATTACGCAAAGCAAGCGCATAGCTATAAACCTCTTTTGCAGCATAGCTAGGAAACTGCATAGCTGCCAGATCACTTTTATAGAGCTCATCATTTGTGGTGATGATGTTTTCAATGGCAGAACTATCTTTAGCTTCCTGCAATGAAAGGGTATCAATAAGGATACTTTGATTGGGAATGATCCCAGCAACACCTTTAAGCTCAGCCAAAGCACGGTGTGCTGCTGCCAACTTCCTTAAAACTGATTTAGTCTCTAAATCAACCGAAAGAGGTAAATGCGGAATTGTATAACTCATATATTTCTTCGCTTAAAAAATATCATCGAATAGTAGTGAGATCTTGTAAACCATCAAGTTGATTAGTCAAGTTTAAACAAAGAAGACAACCCTCACCTATCCTATTGTCTTTCATTTTGTTTCATTGAAAGGGGGTGTTGAATGTTTTCTCGAGCGGATAGGAAATCGTGTGAAAAAAAAGAGGGATGTCCTATTCTCGCTTCAATTGTTGTTATCACGATACGGGAAAAAATGGGCAATCGAATTGGATCGAAACGGAAAGAAAAAACAGCTCTAAAACCTTCTCTCAGAGACTTTTTTGGACAATCAGCCCAAGCATGCCCCCTTCTTTTGACCCTTTTAGCCCTTTCAGTGCCTCAGGAAGTCTCCGGTGCCGTCTTTAATGTCACCGATCCAGGCGACTATTCAGAGCGACTAAAAGAGGCGCCACGTATCGGCACACTGCGCGATGCCATCCGGAGGGCACAAAAGGAACCAGGCTCTCACACTATTGTGATTTCTACGGCCCAACCGATAAAACTGAAAAGCTCTCTCCCCCCCATAACAGTTGAAGGGCTCAAAATCATCAGTGGTAGTAGTCAGCCAGCGGTGATCGATGGGCAAAAAAAATATACCCTTGGTGCAGTTCCAAAAAACTTCGTCATGGAGAATGTATCACTGCAGAACCTCAGTGTAACGGGCTACACGGGGGGAACAGGCTCTGGTGGTGGCGGTGGTGGGGCAGGTCTTGGTGGAGTGACTTATCTTGCTCCAAGTTCAGGTACAGTAACGTATAACATTGCGACATTCTCTGGTAACTCTGCAATTGGAGGAAATGGGGGAAATGGCCTCGTCAATTACACAGGGAGCCCTGCTGGCTCTGGACAATTTGTGGAAGGGGGCGGTGGCGGAGCAGGTCCTGGCGGTAATGGTGGAAATGGGGAAGCCGCTAACTTATTAGCCTCAGCCAGCACAAGTGGTGGCTATGGAGGCGGTGGCGGCGGCGGTGGTGGACTCCCTGCAGCTGCAATAGCTGCTCCGGGTGGCAGTGCCAATAGCTTCGGTGGGGGTGGTGGTGCCTCTGACACAATTGGTGGGGGCAGCTCACCTGTCCCCTCAAACCCAACCCTTCCACCTAATCCAGCCGATTATATGGGTGCCAACGGAGCAACTGGTTCTGCAGGTGTCGGTGGAGCTGGAGGCAGCTCCTTTAGTTCCCCGAACGGGGGTCCTGGAACAAATAATGGGGGTGGCGGTGGTGGCGGCTACTTTTTAAATGGTAGTAACTACTACACAGGGAGTGGAGGAAACTCTCCACAAGGTGGCGGGGGAGGAGGTGCGGGATTCACAAGCTCCTCAGTGCTAGGATCAACTAGCGGGGGGAGTAGCAATAGCCCTTCAGGAACATACCTCAACGGCGGTGGGGGCGGTGGGGGTGGCGGAGGTTTATCCTTTAACTCTGGAATGGGTGGAGCAGGAGGTGTTTTTAGTGGCGGCGGCGGTGGCGGATCTTCTATCACATCCACAAGCAATGGTGGAGGCGGAGCAGGAGGATTTGGCGGCGGTGGTGGTGGTGTAGGAGCTCATTCTACTGTTAGCGGTGGTGCAGGCGGTTTCTTGGCTGGAGCTGGTGGATCGGCTGACGCATCTGGTGGCCTATTCTACGGCGGTGGTGGGGGTGGCGGCAGTGGAATGGGTGGTGCTATCTTTGCCGATAGCGGCAACACCGCCGGAGAAGCTATCACCTTAGTTCTTAACGATTGTATTTTTACGCCCCTTTCTAATGGTGCAGATGGTGGACTTGGGGGATCAAACGGAGTCAACTCAGCTCCCAATGGGACGGGACGGGGAAATGACATTTTCATGACAGCCGGAACAACCGTGACTGTCAACATGACCAACACCAATCCTACCATCGATATTTGGGGAGACGGCGGCGCCCGCTCCGGAGGAGCAGCCTCATTGACTTCAGGCGGCCTTAACGTCAATGGGACAGGCACACTAACCATCCCTTATAGCGGTGGGGCAAATCGAAATTACTCAGGGACCATCACCATTGGACCCGGAGCCACATTAAACACCACTCTTGACAGCGACTTAGGGCTTACATCAAACCCCATCAACCTAAATGGGGGAACTTTAGAAGGTAACTCTATAGCCACATCACGTACGATCACCCTATTGGGCACAGGCGGCACAATCCAATCGGACTTTCTCTTTTCTCAAACTGGTGGGGTCATCCAAGGAACCGGCCCTCTCACATTGTCAGGAACCGGACAAACTGAATTAATTGCCAATACCTATACCGGTGGAACACAAATCGGTTCCGGAACTACCGTCTTTGCAATGTCTGGAGATGGATCTTTAGGAGACTCTTCAGGGGCCGTCACATTCCTTGCCGGGTCAGGTAATGCAACTCTTGACTTCTCGACCGGGGTGACAACAAGTCGAACTTTTAATGTCTTGGGAAACGCCACGCTTGAAAACAGTAATGTTGCTTCCAGTTTTTCAGGTCCTTTTACAGGTTCAGCACAGCTCAAATTAAATGGGGGGGGTACATTCACAATCAATGCAAACCCTAGCACGACCTTCTCAGGTACTCTTGTTGATTTTGCACAAGACCTCATATTGACAGGCGTGAACCCTCTAGGCACAGCCAGCACCCTTTCGTTGTCAAACCCTGCTACAACCACCCTCACATTAGAGTCGGCAACCCTTGCAAACGCCATTTCTGTCACGGAGCCAGTTGGCTTTAATCCTTCGACGGGAACTAGTACCATCACAGGCCAAATATCTGGTTCTGGAGACATCAGCCTTGAAAGTTCGGCTGGGTTCCTTGCTCTAACACCGACCACAAATAACACATCCTATACCGGAACTTTTTCGGCTAATGGCAATCTCCAATCTTCCGGTACAAATCCTTTTGGTGTTGGAACATTAAACTTAAGTGGCACAACAGAATTTATAGGAAGTGGAACTTATGGGAATAATATAGTCAATTTAACTGGTGATTTGACTCTGCAGGCAGACAGTGGAACAGTCAGTACATTTAGTACTAGTACGCTGTTTCAAGGGGGACTCAACTTCAACATCTCAGGGCCTGGAGAGGTTCAGATCACAAGCAGTAACAACACCTACCCTGGAGCAACACAGTTATTCAATGGTGCCATCTTGGGGCTCTCAGGGACAAATCCCCTCTCTTCCAATAGCGTCAGCATCGTTTCTGGTAACCTCCACCTCCTGGCACCGGGTGTTACCCTCCCTAACAACTTTGGTCTTTCCAATAATACGACAACAAATATACAGGCCGACACCGGTTCTACAAGCCTTTTCACCGGATTTTTTGATGGGAATAACACCACTCAGATCAACTTCCAAGGTCCAGGAACTTTACAGATCGGTGCCTCCAATACCTTATTTGAGGGGATATTTGACCTGCAATCCGGGACAATTGAAAGTTCCGGGACAAATCCGCTTGGGGTAGGTAGTGTGATTTTAGATGGGACAGCTCTTGTACTCACAGGGTCTGGAACCTACGCTAATAATTGGACAGCAAATGCGACTAACACTTCCATCACAGCTCAATCAGGAACAAGCACTTTCTCTGGCAACTTCAATGCAAGCTCTGGCGGCATCATCCTACCAGGCCCTGGAACGATCGTCTTATCAGGAACAAATACACCCTATTCAGGAACCATCCATCTCAACGGAGGCAAACTTCAGGCAGCCAATGGGGTCAATTTAGGTGGCTCAACAATTGATTTAGGAGGGGGCGAGCTTGATTTAACAGGAAGCGATACCTTCACTAATCCTCTCGTGGTCGCTTCAGGCACTTTAAATGTTGGTTCTTCTCCAAACACTTGGGGCGGCCCCCTTTCGGGTTCTTTATTAAATTTGGCTGGTTCTTCAGGTGGCGTTTTAATCCTGACAGCTAATAATTCTGGTTACGCAGGTGGTTTTGCAGTGACTGGAGGGGCAGGATTAAGTGTATCAACTCAAGGAGAGCTTGGGAGTGGGCCTGTTTCATTAAATGGCTCCTCGCTGATTCTTACTGGCAGCAATACTTTTACTAACTCAGTTGCTCTTGCAGGAACAACATCCACACTAAATTTAGGTGGGGGTTCCAATACCTTGTCTGGGGCTTTTACAGGCTCAACACCTTTCGCCCTTTCAGGAGCTGGATCTTTAGCCCTCACGAACGCCTCATCTTTTACTGGAACCACGACCTTAAATGGAGGAACTTTAAGGGTATCGGGACCAAATCCTATGGGTCCTAATACAATCACTTTAGACGGGGGAAAACTTGAATCCACCGGAAATAGTTCGTTCACAAACTCTGTTAGCCTCAATCAGCCCAACAGTCAAATCCTTGTTGATAGTGGATTCACAGCATCATTTACAGGTCCTCTATCCGGAACTGGCGGCCTTCTTTTCAATAGTCCGGGAGGGACACTTTCTCTAACACACACCAATACTTATAGCGGCATTACTACACTGATGGGCGGTGCTTTACAAACTTCTGGAACTAACCCACTAGGAACAGCTTCCTTATCCTACCAGGGTGGGTCGCTTGTTTTTACAGGCAATGGAAGCTATGCCAACCCTATCAGCATCACAGGGAATCAGACCATTACACTTAATCCATCTACTTCCAGCACAATTTCTGAGGCTATTTCTGGGTCTGGGGCGATCACTTTTTCAGGTGCAGGGGCAGTAACACTCACCTCCAATAGCAATGGACAGACAGGTGGAACCGTTGTTGAGCAAGGGGCCACATTATCCGTTGGTTCAGATGGCTCTTTAGGTCAAGCGGCAAGCCCCTTCGCATTCTCTACGGGCGGAGGTACGTTAGTGCTCACCTCGCCCATTACATTTTCAGCAAGAACCTTCACTCTCACTGGCAATGGGGCGATCCAAATACCTGTTGGGACTACTACTATTTCAAGCTCTGTGACAGGACCTGGAACATTGACCGTTGTCGATACAAATGGCTTGGGAGGGACTTTAGCCTTCACAGCACCGACAAGCTATGGGAACACCGTTTTACAAGGGGTGACACTCCAACTGAGTGGCGCTGGAACCCTGGGTAGTGGCTCTCTCACTTTTTCTGCGGATAGTTTAGGAAACACAAGCACTTTGAATCTGTTAACTGGGACAAGTCATGCTAACACCATTGCTATGGCCAATAACGGGAGTATCATTTCAGCGACAGCGGCAACCACAAACACATTCACAAATACTATCAGTGGTCCTGGACGCTTGACGTTGCAGGGACCGGGCAATTTCAGCCTAACTGCTAACAATTCTAGCTATGCCGGTGGATTGACAATCGCTGGGACAACGCTCAATAGTGGCGCTAACAGCCAACTTGGCTCTGGCAACTTCATTTTCAACGCTGGCAGCACTTTGAACCTGACAGGAAATGACACCTATGGCCAACACTTTACTTTTGCTTCAAATGCTACAATTTCTTCTACTGGATCCACAACAAACACCTTTAATGGCCTTCTAGATGGGCCTGGAGGATTCATCTATGCAGGGACAGGCACTCTTGCAGTCATAGGAAATAACACCTATCAGGGTGGCTCGATCCTCAGTGGCGGCACTTTGCAGGTACAGGGGTTGAATCCTCTTGGCACAGGCCTGTTTATCTTCAATGGTGGAAATTTGGAATTGCTTGGAACCTCGACATTCACAGGTCCTGTCCAAATCAATTCAAACGGTGTCATCAAATTTGACGCCAACGTTGTAGGGACTTTCTCTGGCAATATTTCTGGAGGCGGTGCTCTGACGCTTAACACACTCGGCACGACTGTCTTGACCGGCAATAACAGTTATAGCGGCGGTACCACCCTTTCGAATGGTCTTTTGCAGGTAGCGGGCCCAAGTCCGCTTGGAACTGGCACGTTACTTTTCAATGGCGGAAATCTTGAATTGGTCGGCAACACAACGATCAATAATAATATGGCATTCCTTTCAAGTGCCTCTATTCTCACTGATAATGGAACAACCAGTTCTCTTGGGGGCAATCTTTCAGGGGCCGGTAATTTAACTAAAACAGGTTTGGGCACACTCCGTTTGAGTGGAAATAGTTCACTTTCAGGAAATACTTTTATCACTCAAGGTCAACTGATTGTAGATGGCTCTATCCCTTCAAGTGCGATGACGATCAGTGCAGGGGGGGCTATATTGAGCGGAACAGGTACTGTTGGCAATATCAACGTGATCGGGATTTTGGAACCAGGCGATGGCGATCCGACTGGAACACTCTTCGCAGGCAATGTTCTCTTTCAACCAGGATCTGTGTTTAGACCTACAGCTAATAACGCCCAGACAAGTATGCTAGGTGCAACATCGATCACAATCGAACCCAATGCAATACTAGATCCATTTCTAGATCCTTTCGTACAAAAATCGTACACCATTGCAACAGGTCAAGTTCTTGGTTCTCAATTTACACTTGCTTTCTCTGGAAGTGCTATTAACCCAGTTGATGTGATTTATAATGCTGATTCCATCATCCTCAGAGTTGGCAAAATCCCTTTTAACACGATTTTACCAAGAGGCAATTTACAAAAAATTGCCGATTGCTTCGAACAATTAACCACTTCAGCAGACCTTACTGCTGTCAATGCAGTGATTAACCTTCTTCCAGCCAATGTTCTTGGGTCAGCCTTTACTCAGCTCGACCCCTCATTTTACAACGCAATCGCTTATGTAGAAGAGGCAGCAACTTATCGTACACGTGCCATCTATACAGCTCATGCTCAAAATAGACGCTTAGAAGAAGATGCTTTGTGGGCAGTATGGGGAACAGGTTTTGGGGAAAGCATCCATCAACACAAATTGGGAACTGACAGGGGTCAAAGCGGCTATGATGATCATCTGGCAGGTTTTGTCACTGGGGTAGATGGATGGGCAATCAACCATCTTCTTTTATCAGGTGGATTTTCTTATGGTCATAGTACAGTCCATTGGAATCAAGCCAATGCAGAAAGTTCAGTCAAAAGCTACACAGCCTTTTTAGGCTCCACCTGGTTTGGGCAGGAATTTTCAGTCGATGGCTATATGAGCTATAGCTACCATAAGGCCCAAGGGCATCGGAAGATGTATATCTCTCCTACAAACCTTGTCACACCACCTGTGAATAGTCCGATCCCTTTCAGCATGTTTGGAGCGCCGATCGATCGGCGACTTGCGCAAAATAGTGATGCCAATAGCGGCACCTTCCACCTTGGTGGACTCTACGCTGCCCCTTGGCAATGGGGTTTTTCTCTCCTCTCTTTTGCTAATCTTGACTATTTTGTCGTGAGCCAGAACACCTTTGAAGAGAAGGGTGGGGGCGTTTTAGACATGTCGTTGCGTTCTAAAACAAGCGACCTGCTAAGGCCTGAAATTGGGGTAGGTATTGGATATCTCCACTCGACTTTTGATGAGAAGAATTTCTTTGGAAATGCAACGATCAGCTTCGTTAGAGAATTCCGCTTTACAGGACGTGGAACGCCAACAACTTTCGCTGGAAGTGCCTGCCAATTCCAACTCTATGGCCTTTTCCCACAACAAAATTTTGTGAGCACCTCCATTGAAATTGGGGTTGCCAACTACTTTAACTTTGGTCTCACACTCAACTACACCGGGATTTTTGGATCCCACTATGTCGATAACGGCGGACAACTGGAACTCACTTACCTTTTTTAAACTATGCGTAAAGAAAAACAACACTCTGTCAAATCAAGTCGACAACACAGTCTCGCACTCCTTTTAGGTTGTGAGGATCCAGATCAACTGATCAAAAAGGCCCGTCGGCTAGCCTCCCCATTTCTTTTGACTTTGATGTGTCTTACAAGTGGTGATCTAGATGCGGCCACCTACTTAATTACTGATCCAGGCGACACCCCTAACTTCCCTCAGCCTGGAACGCTCCGCTACCTCATCAACCAGGCAAACCAAGACAACATCCCAGGCAGTTCCATCATCAATACGGCTGGCTCCTTTTTCTTAAATGGGAATATGCCTGTGATCACAGTAGACAACCTAACTGTTGATTTCAGCGGTTCTGATCTCAACGGTGGGACTGGCAGTACAAAGTACCAAGCTTTTGTTGTTTACGGTCCTTCGCAATTCACACTTCAGAACATAAATCTATTTGACACGACAAGTTTAGGTGGAACAGGCGGTACAGGTTCTGGTGGTGGTGGAGGGGGGCTTGGGGCAGGTGGGGGCCTATTTGTAGGTCCTGGCACAAATGTAACAGTCACAAACGTCCTTTTCGATGGATGTCAAGCTCTAGGCGGGACTGGTGGAGCGGCTACCAACACAGTTTCTGGAGTTTTTGGTGGAGGGGGAGGAGGGAGTGTTGGCGCCACTGCAAACGGAGGTGCCGGTGACACATCAGGCTCGGCAACAGGCGGTGCTGGTGGTGGCGGATCTGGTTACGGCCTCGCGTTTGGTGGAAATGGAAATGATGCTGGCGGCGGGGGCGGGGGCTCTCTTGGAGGCGGTAATGGTTCCCCCCCTCCTATAAATGGACAAGATGGGAGCGGTGCAAACGGTGGTTCTGGTGGACAGAATAACGGAAGTGGTGGAGGAGTCGGTGGCAATGCTGGCACACCAAGCGGTGGTAGCGGAACTAACTTTGGCGGTGGTGGTGGAGGCTTTGGCATAGGCGGTAACGGCGGCACTTCTCAAGTTGGCGGCGGCGGTGGCGGTGGAGCAGGAAATAATACTGCTGCTGGAGGCCTTGGCGGATCTAGCACAGTTGCATTTGGCGCAGGTGGCGGCGGCGGCGGCGCCAATGTTTTAAATGGTGGAACTGGAATTGGTGGTGCCGCAAGTGATTATGCGGGTGGAGGCGGTGGGGGCGCAAGTCCAGGGGGGATTACTGCTGGTGGTGCAGGAGGCCTGGGTGGTTTTGGTGGGGGCGGGGGCGGCGCTGGTTATCAATCTTCTGCTGCAGCTACACTTGGGGGCCTTTTCGGCGGCGCTGGCGGAATCAATAGTGGCGGCGGCGGGGGTGGAGCAGGTCTTGGGGGCAATGTCTTCTATGATGCTCCGGGTCAGACGCTCACTTTTGTCAATCCTATTTTTGCTACCCCTGCTAATAGTGTTGTCGGAGGTGCCGGTGGTGCTTCTCTCAATGGCCATCCCGGAAGTCCCGGAACCGCCCTTGGGCGAGATATCTACATGACATCTGGTAGTACAGTTGCTATTAGCAGCACGAACGGAACAGCCATCAATATCTTCCAAATCTCCGGCGATCAAGGCCAACGTAGTAGCAATACCGGAGGGGGTGTCACCTATTCTGCGACCGTTCCGACCACTTTTATGCTTTACGCAGGGCTCGCTAGTACGACCAATACCTACTCGGGCACCACAACGATCGGGCCACATGCCACGGTCAGTTTTTCAGCCGACACCGACTTTGGTAGCACCACTTTCGGGCCAGGGAACATTGTTTTTGCAGCTCCAGGAGGAGGAAGTTTATTCCTCAATCTAACCTCTGGTGGAGTCACAACTGGACGTAATTTTACCTTTAATGGAACTAACTCCATCCTTCTCGATGAAACCAACGTAATTACTTACACAATAAACGGTACCGTAAGTGATGGGACAATTCCCGGTGTTATAAATTTAGTTGGTCCAGGGACCCTCTTGCTGACAAATACCAATTCCTTCACAGGAGGCGTCCTCCTGACCAATGAGGCGATATTAGAAGCTAACGGTAACCAGGCCTTAGGAACTGGACCCATCACTTTTAACGACAATTCATCACCATCATGCGTCCTACACCTTCTTGGAAGTGATACCTATGCCAACGCCATCAATCTCCCCTTCAATGGAATCATCAAAACAGACAGTGGCACGACAAATACCATCGCAGGACCTTTAGAAGGAACAGCCACTTTTTCTTATAATGGAGCCGACCTTACCAGTAGTTTGCTCATCACCAATGATGCAGGTGCTGGTTTTACAGGACCTGTGGAGCTATTAGGAGGGATCCTTAAAGTTTCTGGCACACAACCGGTGGGATCTGGCCTTGTCACAGCTTTTGGTGGAAGCATCGGCTTTCCTGCCAATAGCACCATGTCGAATGATTTTAATCTTGTAGGTGTATCAGTTGTCGGGCAACAAATTTTTCAAGTAGCATCCAATGCCACAGCTACACTGACAGGGCAAATCAGCGGTGGTGCCCCCATCATTTTTGATGGACCTGGGACACTTTTCTTGAATACTCCCCTCGGTAATAATTTGGGCAATTTTATCACTGTCAATGGAGGAACTATCCAATCCTCTGGTTTAAATCCTTTCGGAGGGGGCTTAAATACGTTCGTTTACAATGGTGGAAACATCAAATTCACTGGAACTGGTAACTATGGAAATGCTTTTTTCGAATTCAATAACCCAGCCACTATCCAATTGACGAACGGTTCTGTGAGCAATGTCGCAGCCGAGTTCAAAGGAACTGTACCTGTCACAATACAAGGGACGGGTGGTATCTTGAATTTTTTATCCTCTAATGATCAATTCACCGGCGGTTTCACTTTAGACAGCGGTACGGTCACGATTAATAATATCAATGGCCTTGGTGTAGGAGGAATTACTCAGTTCAACGGAGGGACACTTGAACTGACAACAAGTCTTGCGTTCATTGGCCCAGTTCCAAGCTTTAACGTGACAAGTAACGGCGGGACAATCGTGCTCGATGAAGGGACAAGCAGCAACTTCAGCTTTGAACCCATTCATCCAAGCACTCTGACAGGGACAGGGACACTCAATTTTTCGTATAGAGGGACAGGCGTTAATCTTGGTACCCTTGACATCACGAACTTGAATGCCACAGGTTTTTCTGGCACCTACGCTATCAATGCAGGTGCAAATCTTGAAGATACCAATTCCAGCAACCTCAACCCGAGCTCTCCCTTCTTTTTTAATGGGGGACAATTCTCTCTTTTAGGTTCATCAAATTATTCCAATCCGATATTCCTCAGTCTTGGTAATGGAACTTTTTTCTCAACAAATGGGCCAAACACCCTTTCAGGCAATATCACAGGTCCTGGCGCTTTGGGTGTTTTTGCGAGCGGCAATCAAACACTGATCTTATCTGGGGCAAATACCTATCAAGGGGGGACACGCCTTGCAGGTGGAGTGCTGCAAACGACAGGGATAAACCCAATGGGGACTGGAACATTGGAATTTGCTGGCGGAAACTTAACACTCACAGGCAATTCTTCTATTTCAACACCTGTCCTTTTTAATGCCTCCACCACTCTGACAGCAACTAATGCAACTCTATCAGCCCTTCTATATGGTCCTAGCGGATTTTCATTTCAAGGGGGAACCTTAAACATCACGAGTCAGAACAATACCTACCAAGGAGGTACGTTTATCAGCACTGGTGTTTTGAAAACGTCAGGCAACCAACCTCTAGGCACCGGAACAGTCTCTCTGATCAATGGTTCACTTGAGTTAACATCAAGCACCAACTTGCCGAACACCTTCCTACTGGTCAACAACAACCCCATCCAGACAGATAGCGGAACAACCACTATCGGTGGTGGGATCTCTGGGCTTGGTAGTGCAGGGCTGATAAAGACAGGAAATGGGACTTTGGTTCTAAATGGGGCTGGAAGCTATACGGGCCCTACCATTGTTTCTGCAGGGACGCTGCAAGTCAACAGTTCTTTAACCAGCCCTGTCACTGTAAACAGTGGTACAACTTTGCAAGGGGTCGGAACCATTGCTGCTCCAGTCTCTATTTCAGGCACATTGGCCCCCGGAATCGGTACGTCGCCTCTCATTGAAGGTACTTTAACTGCAGGAAATGTCACTTTCAACCCTGGCTCGAACTTCCAGGTTCTTTTGGACGGACCGCTGCAAGGAAAACTGGTCTCTACAGGCAATGTAACGATCGGTTCTAATGTTGCTTTAAGCCCTACGATCAATCCAGTCTATGCAGCTCAATATGTGATTATCCAATCTGCAGGGTCTGTAACAGGGCAATTCAACCCCTTCTCATTTCAGACACTAAGGTCTAGTGCATCTGTTCTCTACTTCCCGAACCAAGTCATTGTCGATGTTGCCTTTATCCCTTTTGCACATCTATTGCCAAGAGGGAATTTGCAAAATATTGGGGCTTGCTTCGATCAAGCAGCCCTAACTCCGTCGACTGATATGACCAATGTGCTGACGACGCTAAACACACTGAGCCTTCCAGAAATCGTCAATGCTTTTAGCCAGATCGACCCCTCCTTCTACAATGCCATTCAGTTTGCAGAAGAGTCGGCATCTGAAAAAGTAAGAAATAGTTACACCCAACACACCTATGAAAGAGTCTGGGATCCAGAGTATCTGAATGACATGTTCGTCACCTTTTTTGGTGGACAGATCCATCAAGATTCATTTGGCAATATCCCTTCCAAAACTGGCTATGATGATATATTCAGCGGCTTTATCCTTGGATTCGACCGCTTTTTGAATCAAAACCTTTTAGCAGGAACAGGTTTTTCTTATTCAAGAAGCAGACTTGACTTCAGTCATGCTAATGCACGCAGCACTCTTAACAGCTACACCGGTTACATCGGAGCCACTTGGCTCACCACCAATTTGATTTTGGATGCATATGGAAGTTACACTTTCCATGTCGCTCAAGGCTCGAAAAATATTTTCATTCCACCAGGGCAACAAGCTGCAACACCAGGCTCCCCTTTTAACAACAGTTCACTTTCTTCCATAAACAGGAAAATGAAGTTTAAAGGAGATGGAGAGTGCTACACCTCACACGTGGGTGCGCTTATCAAGCAAACAATCGATCGTACCCCCTTCTATCTTCTAGCCTATGCTGATGTCGATTACCTCTGGGTCAATCAACAACCTTTTAAAGAGGAAAATGGTGGTGTACTGGGGTTACACATCCATTCGAAAAAAGCAGATCTTTTACGGCCTGAGTCAGGATTTGGTTTTGGTGTTTCCGGAACTCTTTTGAATGCTGAAATGGTCTTCTGCGAAGTCGATGTCGCCTATGTTGGGATGTTCAGATTCCAAGGAAAAAGGACTGAAGCCAACTTTACAGGAAATAGTTGCGTTTTCCATGTGAACGGGATAAAACCTAACCACAACCTTGTGAGACCTACTTTACGATTTGGGATATCGAGCATGCTAGGGCTTGATGTGGCTTTCAACTACAGTGGCGCTTTTGGCAATCGCTACAGCGAGAATGAAGGGAAAATTGAACTGACCTATTTATTTTGATGACGGAAATGGAAAAAATGGAAAATGAACAACTTAGAGATCTCTTTTGTCTCTTCAATGATCGTAACTTCTTAGAGGAGTTGGCCTTCCGGAAATCAAAAAAGAGTAAAAGTCTTCCTCTCCTACTCACTCTTCTTGCTTTATCCACTCCTCTACAAGCTGGTACCTACGCCGTCACAAGCACGGCCGATCAGCCTATCTCGCTAAGTGCAAAGGACGGCTATACTGGGACGCTTCGAAGTGCCATCATCATGGCAAATAACGACCCGACGCCTAGCACCATCATTTTGCCAAGTGGTTCCACCATCAAGCTACAAGGGCCATTACCCATCATCACAGCTCCTTCCCTCATCATCAAAGGATCGAACAACACCCCAACCATCATCGATGGACAAAAATTTCCAAGAGCTTTTTCTACATCAAATTCAACACCCAACTTAGTGCTTGAAAACATCACTTTGACCAACTTTGCCGCAACAGGTTCAGTTGGCGGAAATAGTATTGGAGGGGGGGGTGGCGGGGGTGGAAGCCCTGGACTTGGAGGTGCTAACTATGTAGCTCCAGGTACAATCCTTAATCTCACAGGTGTCACTATCGGTGGAAACATCGTCACAGGGGGGGCTGGAGGAACATCGACCTTCCCCGCTCTGACCGAATCTGGAGGGGGTGGTGGTGGTGCAGGTCCTAATGGCCGCGGAGGAAACTCTACTTCGACTGGCTCCATTTTCGGTGGTGGGGGGGGTGGGGGCGGTGGTACTCCAACTTCAGGTCCTTTCCAGGGGGGCGATGCAACAGGTGCAGGAGGGGGTGGTGGGGCTTCTAACTCAGGAGCTGGAACCTCTTCATCTACTACCAGCGGTGGGGCAGGGGCAATAGGGACATCTGGAAGCGGGGGCGCCGGGGGGGTTCCAGCTGGCCCGATCAATGGGGGAAACGGCTCGGGAACCTCGGGTGGGGGCGGTGGAGCCCTTTCCAATGGGACTTCGGTACCGATTAACACACCAGGTCTTGGGGGAAATGCCGTCGCTTCAACCACTCCAAACCAATCAGGCGCAGGAGGGGGTGGCGCTTCAACTTCCACAGGTATTATTGGCACTCAGCCGAATGGAGGAAGCTCGAATACTGGCACACTCTTCAGTGGCGGTGGGGGCGGGGGCGGTAGAAATGGGTTATCAACTGCAGTTGGTAACGGAGGGAGCGCAGGCGCCTTTTCAGGAGGGGGTGGTGGGGCAGCAGGTGGATCGATCACAACCGCAGGAGTTGGTGGAACGGGTGGTTTTGGTGCCGGAGGGGGTGGCCAAGGAACCAACAGTTCTCTTTCAGCTCACGCCTCTGGTGGTTATGCAGGAGGTCAGGGTGGATCGGGTACAGCCAGTGGTGGCGGTGGCGGTGGTGGCGGCGGAGCACTCGGCGGTGGTATTTTCATCGATGGAGGCCTTGGCACCAACGGAGCTATCGTCAATTCGACCGATGTCAATTACTCTGGAGATAATACGTTAACACCCGGCGCAGGGGGACTAGGAAGTGGGGGAAATGGTTCTGCTGGCAGTCCTTTTGGAAATGATATTTTCATCACCACTGGGGGTACTCTTAACATCATTTTCCTAAACAACAATTCTCAAGTGTTCAATTTAGACGGAGATAACAACACTCGCTCAGGGGGGGTTGCAAACCCAACATCCGGAGGCATTTTTACAAATATTTCCCCTAGTTCGCCCTATACCGTTGCCTATTTAAATCTGACAAATAACTCTGCAAATTACCTATGCCCTCTCAACATTGGCAGCAATGTCAATTTAGTCATTTCGGCCGAGGGCACTTTGGGTGCGCCAACGAACAGTTTAAACTTAGCCAATAACAGCTTAGTCAATCTTGAAGGAGCAAATATAACTTTTGGTGCAGGCCGGACATTCAACATCAGTGGGACAACAACATTTAGTTTAGGCAGCACAATTGTTATTCATTCTCTCATCCAAGATGGGACTTCTCCTGGTACCATTGTCTTCAATGAGGGAGAATACACCCTGACAAACACCAACACCTACACTGGAGGCACACAACTCATCGACGGATTTGTAACAGTCAGCAGTGATGCAAATCTCGGAGCTATCACAGCCCCCTTTACTTTTAATGCAACCGGCTTCATTGCTGCCGACCTGTTTTTCACCCCTGCCTCCTACACATCAGCAAGGCCCTATAACTTCTTAGGAAATGGTCTTATCAGCCCTGGAACAACCAATTTAACTCTCACCGGTCCGATCACAGGAAATGGGAAATTTATCCTCGAACCAGGGAGTGGTGGTACTTTTACCATCACAGCTAATCCAGCCACAACTTTCGGTGGAACAGCTGTTCTTACAAACGAGCATGTCTTTATGTCTGGCATAAACCCTCTCGGTGTAGGGACTATTCAGACAAACGGGAATGACAATCTGACACTCACTGCCGCTACAACCCTTCCTAACCCCATTGCGCTCATCAACTCACTCAACCTCAACACAACTGCTGGGGCAAGTGTGATGACAGGTTCGATCACCGGAAATGGGGATCTGTTTTACACCGGGACCGTAGGGAGTACACTCACCATTTCTCCAACCACCACTAGCACCGCATTTACCGGTATTTTTGATTTTCTGCAGGGGGACCTTTCGGTTTCTGGGATTAATCCTTTAGGAGTTGGCGATTTAGAGTTAAGCGGAGGTACTACATTAAACCTTATCGGAACGGATGCCTTACTTGGGAATGCCACTGTCGGACTAGATAATGTTGTCATCAATGTCAATGCAGGGACATTCTCAGAATTTGCGGGATTGGTTTCAGGCGGTTCTACTCCTGGACCCAATTTCAATGGACCAGGCATCGTCCGTTTCATAAATCAACACAATGACCTATTCACAAATTTCTTTTTGAATGATGGGATCACAATCCAAACGTTTGCTAATAATCCACCAACTACAATCCCAATCGGTGCTTTAGGATATGCCACACAGGTCTTTCAGGGGCCTGCTACAGTGGAGTTTCTCAGCCCAGGTACAACCTATAGCGGCACATTAATCAATCCCTTCACTTTCAGTGCCCCAGGTGGAGTTTTAGTGGCTGATACAGAGACGACGACCACTCTGACAGGACCCTTTCAAGGATCCTCTGGTTATGCAGTTGGGAGAACAACTGATAACCAAACAGGTACAATCATCTTGGCTAATAATCCAAGTGTGATCACAGGTCCTATCCAAATCAATTCTGGGACTTTATCGGTCGTAGGACCCACCTACTTATCAAGCACAGTGACCCCCTCGCCTATCACCTTGAACGGAGGGACCTTGCAAGTCACTGGGACAAATACAAGCCCAGGTTTCTCTAATAACATCATCGTCAACCCCTCCCGCTCAACACTCCCTTATGGTGGCGTCCTATCACTTAATGCCGGCACGACCAACTTATGGAATGGCACCATCACGGGCGCTCCCCTCGCAGTACAAGGGGGAGGTACCCTTATTCTTACTCAGACAGGAAATACAGGTGGCTACTACATCAATGGCTCAACAGTTGAAGCCGCCTCCCCAGCTATTCTTGGCTCAGGCGATATCCATTTCCTGAACCAAGGAACATTAGATCTTACAGGCGCTGCTGCAGTCTATCCAAATAACCTGTTTATGGACATTGGAGGAGGCATTATTGAACAAACTTCCTCTGGGAACAGCTTAACTGGCCCTATTTCTGGTGTAGGTTCGTTGACCTACCCTGGAGCAGGGACACTGATCATCAACCAGAACAATTCCTATCAGGGAGGGACATTTGTCAACGGAGGTCTGATCCAAGTCTGTGGAACAAGTCCTCTCGGGACTGGAACGATCACATTTAATGGAGGTAATTTAGAAGTCACCTGCAGTTCGACACTTCCAAACAGCCTTATGTTTAACTCCTCCCCTATCATCACAATCGACTCAGGGACTAGCTCGACATTCACAGGCAACCTAAGTGGACCTGGTGGATGGACAAAAGCTGGAAATGGGGCATTAACATTGATAGGAAATGGTAACTACTTAGGCACCACAAACCTAAACGCTGGCCTTGTACGAGTCTCAGGGACAAACCCTTTTGGGATCGGAATGTTGAATATTTCAAATGGCAGCCTTGAATTCATTGGGAATACGGCTCTGGGAAATTCCAGCACATTTATTTCTGCTTCGACGACGCTCACAACCGATCCAGGTGTCACCGCGAACATCAACTCCTCGATTTCAGGGGCTGCCGCCGCAGGAATCACAAAAAATGGGACAGGTACTCTCATTTATAGTGGGAATAACACCTATGCTGGGCCTACCCTGGTTACACAAGGGACTTTGCAAATTAATGGCACATTGTCAAATAGTCTCACTCAGGTTAGTGTAGGGGCAACTTTAAGTGGAACAGGGACGACAAACTCACTCGATATTTTCGGCACACTGGCCCCAGGCAATCCAACAGGAACTTTGACAGCAAGCGGCAATGTCGCTTTAGAGGATGGCTCGACCTTTCAAGCAACAATCAATGGGCCTAACTTTAGCGCTCTGCAAGTTAATGGGTCTACCACTATTGGTACAGGGACAACCCTTTCTGCTACAATCAATAGCATCACTCAAGGTGCTTATACCATTATCAATTCTACAGGTCCTATTGCAGGGGTTTTTACCACTGTTCCCCGTTCAGATGGTTCTATACGCTTCCCTTTAACCGTGACCTATACACCCAATACGGTTGTCCTTAATTTTTCACAGGTCCCTTTTGCTAATCTTGTTCCGAAAGGAAACCTACAAAATATTGCCGCCTGTTTTGATCAACTGATTTTGAACCCGACAGCAGATCTTCAAGTCGATTTGAACGTTCTAAATGGTTTGAACCTTCCAGAGATGTCTGCAGCTTTTAATCAACTGGACCCCTCCCTTTACAACGCTCTGATTTTGGGCGAACAATATGCAGCTCAAACTACACGGTTTATTTTTTCACGCCATTCCTATGACAGGCAGTTTGACCCTCAATTCCTTGGAGGAATCTGGACAAATATTTTTGCGGGACGGGTCAATCAAGAAAATGTGGGTGGAGGCCAGGCCCTTTCTGGGTACCATGACAATGTCTACGGTGCTTTAATGGGTGTCGATGCTTGGGTTGGTAAAGCCCTTGTTTCTGGAGGCGGTTCTTATGCAAGAAGCCAGTTGCGTTGGACCGACGCCAACCATGCCTTAGCCAGTTTGGACAGCTTTACAGGCTTTGTTGGATTAACAACTTTTGCAAATCCAGTTATCTTCGACCTGTATGGAAGTTACACTTATAACGATGTCACAGGATCAAGAGATATTTATGTTGCTCCCTCAACTACACTCTCTCCACTTACTACCGTGACAACTCCTATTAATAAGCACATCATCTACAAAAACCAGTCCTCCCTTTTCACAGGTCATATGGGGCTGTTGTCTACTATTCCGATCCCTAATACCCATCTATTCACTTTGGCTTTTGGTAATTTTGATTATCTCTTTGTCTCTCAACACCCTTTTACAGAGACAGGGGCAGGTTCTTTGAATATGGCTATTCACGCTCAAACAAGCGACCTTTTCCAACCTGAAATCGGAACTGGTATCGGATTCTATACATCATTCAAGGGAGAAGGAAATATTCTTGTCGACTTCAGAATCAGCTTAGTCAAGGAATTTAGATTTTCTGGCCAAAGTTTAAACGCTAATTTTGTCGGCAGCAGCTGCAACTTTTTTGTGGATGGCCTGTTCCAAAACAACGGCTTGATCTGCCCTTCCCTCCACATCCTAGTGAATGGTGTCTCGGGTTTTGATCTCTCATTCGACATAAGAGGTGCCTATTGGGGAAGATATGCTGAAACGACAGGAAAAATGGAATTCCTTTATGTATTTTGATCAGAACGAGAAAGGACATTTCAATCGACGAAAAAAGAACGTTGCCCCTATCCTCGAGCAGAGATTAAATTCTACAATAGACTAATAGATTCGGACCCGAACAGATGCAAAAAGAACAACGAAATCAACAGCAGTTACAAGATTGCCTTTTGGGTGGGAACCATTTCTTTGAAGAACTGGCCCTAAAACAGGGACGAAAAAGCAAACTGACTCCCCTCTTTCTAACACTTCTTTGCTTCGCCTCTCCACTTTCAGCCGGAATGTTCAACGTCAACGATTTAAGTGACAATCCAAATGCGATCAATGGTGGAGCTGGAACACTTCGCAATGCCATCTTGATGGCCAATAATGATCCAAACCCAAGCTATATCATCCTCCCTAGCAATAGCCAAATCAACTTGCAAGGGCCTCTGCCAGCCATCACCTCTCCAAAAGTCACTTTCGTCGGAATGGGGTCTACCCCTGTTGTGCTCGACGGGCAAGGTCTATTTGGTGGCATATCGAGCTGATAGCCGCAATTTGCAACCCTCTTCTATCACCACCCAAAATATCTCTTTTCAAAATTTTGCCCTTTCAGGGTATTCAGGTGGTTCTTCTGTTGCAGCTGGTGGCGGTGGCGGTGGAAGCCCAGCGTTGGGGGGTGTTCACTTTGTACCACCAGGCACGTCTTACAGTGTCGGCCTAGGCACCTACAGCGGAAACACAGCTATCGGTGGTAGCGGGGGAAATGGGAGTAGTATTGCCAACACTGTTGGTGGTGGAGGCGGAGGTGCAGGTCCTGGAGGTAGTGGAGGGAGCGCAATCAGCACCAATACAGGTGGAGGCGGCGGCGGGGGTGGAACTCCATCCACACGTCAATCAGCCAATTTCGCTGGGGGCGATACGAGTGGTGCTGGTGGTGGTGGCGGTGGCTCAGACCTTGGCAGCGGATTGGGTTCTTCCTCTGATAGCGGTGGGAATGGCTCTACCGGAAGTTCTGGTTCTGCTGGTGCCGGCGGGTCTGGCACGTCTGTTTTTGGTGGCAATGGCTCAGGAACCTCTGGGGCTGGCGGAGGAGCTTGTTTTGGAATTTCAGTTCTTGTTGAACAAGGCACAGGGGGTTCAAGCGAAGCTGGTGGCGCAGGCGGCGGTGCCGGTACAGACAAACCTGGTTCTAATGCCCCTATTATACCTAATGGGGGTTCAAGTGATCCAATAACCTCAAGTCTTCTCTGGGGAGGGGGTGGTGGCGGCGGTGGGAGTGGAAATTTCTTCTCTCCACCTTTTGGGTCACCAGGCTCAGGTGGTTCTGGAGGAACTTATGGCGGTGGCGGTGGCGGTGGTTACTTTGATGTTCCAGGTGCCGGAAGTGGGGGCCAAGGGGGCTTTGGAGCCGGGGGTGGAGGTCAGGGAGTCTTATCCGTTGTAGGAATTAATTCAACGAGTGTCTTTGCAGGGGGGCAAGGTGGCGCTGCAGGTGCCGACTCTGGCGGTGGGGGCGGTGGAGCAGGTTTAGGAGGCGTATTCTATGTTGACAGTGGCTTTTCACAGCCTGCCACGCTGAATTTGAGTGATGTCACTTTTTCAGGAAACAGCGCTGTCGGGGGGCCTCCTGGAAGTGGTGGAACCGGCGCTACAGCAGGTTCTGGACTCGGTAATGATGTCTTCATCACATCGGGATCCTTAGTGAATTACACCTTCAACACTATAAACATTGCAACAATGCATTTGGATGGAGATCCAAACATCCGTTCAAATGGATCTGCCGATCCAACTGTAGGAGGGCTGATGGTCGTGGGTGCTGGTACTTTAACTTTGAGCAATAATAACGCAAACTTTACCGGCTCTGTTACCATCACCCCACAATCTATCGTCTCTATTGCTTCTGACGGAGCTCTTGGCAATTCTACCATTTCAGGGTCAGGCATTGTCCGTCTTGAAAATGCAGTAAATGTTCCCGCGAAGCTTCAGGTTACAGCTACAACGGGCGGCACACGCGCGTTCTCAACAACCGCTTTCTCTTCGACCACCAATTTCCAAAATGAGATCTCTGTTACTTCAGGGAACACCTACACGATAGGTGGACCAGTCTCGGGAAATGGGGGCCTTTTCATCCTAGGCACAGGGGAAACTGACCTCACTAACGGCTCAAATAGCTACACAGGGCCCACCACGATTGATATAGGCAGCACCCTAGGGGTGGCCAGTAATGGATCTCTTCCAAATACAGCGTTAACCATCAATGGCACATTAAAGACCATCACTAGCACCACTTTCACCCGCTCCAGTGGTGCTACGCTAGGTCCTTCTGCAGCATTGAATGCAGCAGCCACCAACAGCCAAATCATCATGAATAGCAACTTGACAGGAGGAGGAGGAACTTTTACCCTCGAGGGAGGCTCTGGAAGTGCTATTGCCATCAATAGTACGGGAGGAAATACATATACAGGAACAACCAATTCCACTGTCCCCACCCTTTTTAGCGCTGGGAGTAACCCATTTGGATTGAGCACACTCAATATCAATAGCGGAACGACCAGTTGGAGATTAACTGCCGCCAACACGATCTCTACTCCGATCAATTTCAACACAACGACCAGTTTGGCAGCTCAAATAGCGACAAACAGCTTTACCGGGTCTATTGGTGGTAACGGCACTGTCAATTATTCCGCGATAAGCCCTGCAATATTACAAATTCAGCCCGCCACTAACAACAGTGGATTTACAGGGATTTTCAACAACGTCAATTCAGCTCTAGCTGTCAGTGGAACAAGCCCTCTCGGTGGTGCTACGGCAAAATATGAGATGACAGGAGCAACGCCTTCAACCAACTTAATTGCAAGCGGCACATATCCGAACCTTATGGCCTTTGGATCAGGGACAGCGCCGACTTTCAATGCTAGTCCAGGCACCGTGAGCACCTTTTCCAACGACATTAGCAATGTCAGCGGAACAGCAGGGACTGTCACCTTCAATGGGCCCGGAACGATTGTTTTAACAGGTGCCAATACTTTCAGTACTAGCGGTATTTCCCTTTTGTCGAATGTCTTGATCAAAACTTCCGGTAATTCTCCCTTCGGCTCAAGCAGCAACACAGTCACTTTCAATGGAGGAAATCTTGAGTTCATTGGAAATGGAACCATCGGCAACAACTTTGTTTTTGCTACAGCCCCTACTTTAATTGCCGATACTGGGACCACAACAACACTGTCAGGTGCCTTCTCAGGCGCGGCAGGTTATACCGTTGGGCTGACCACTGGCTCACAGAATGGAACGATCACTTTAACTGGGAACAATAGTGCCTTTGCCAATCCGGTCACCTTTAACCAGGGAACGGTGCAAGTCTCGACCCCTTCTAATTTGGGAACAGGTGCTCTTACTTTCGGCGGTAACGGTGGAAATCTTGAGCTGCTTGCCGGCACAAACACCTATACAAACGCTATTACTGTCAGCACTAATCTGACAACAAATCCCTATGGCGGCTCTATCACTTTAGACCCTTCCACAACCAACACATGGTCCGGGACCATTTCGGGAGCCTCTCCGCTCGGGATTCTAGGGACGGGGGCATTGACCCTAACCGGCTCTAACGGCAGTTTTACAGGTGGTTTCTATATCAACCAAGCCCTTGTTTACACCGCTTCAAATGCAGCTATAGGAACTGGACCGATCAGCCTTGCTAATGGGGGGACTCTTGGGTTCACAACATCTGGAAATACCTTCACAAATCAGCTTATCCTCCAGACCGCAGGGGGAGCACTACAATTAGGGACCACAACCAATACATGGGGAGGGGTCATTACAGGGACTACCCCCCTCTCACTGCTAGGAACAGGGACTCTCAGTGTAACAGGAAACAACAGCTCCTTTTCTGGTGGATTCAATATCAATGTAGCTACTCTTGAATCAGCCACGTCTCAAAATTTGGGGAGTGGACCTCTTACGATGAATGGGGGGAAACTTAATCTTCTCGGTACAGGGCAATTTTACTCTAACACGATCACTTTAGGGGCAAGCGGCGGTACGATTGAGGCAACAGGATTAATCAATACCCTTGCTGGAACCATCTCAGGGCCCGGTGCTTTGACCATCCCTGGTCCAAATACACTTGTGATCACAGGGACTAACAGCTATCTGGGAGGGACAAATCTCAATGGTGGAATAACCCAGATATGCGGTACAGGTCCTCTTGGCGCCGGTAATATCACCTTTGGTGGTGGAGACTTAGAAATGACCTGCAGCACCACCTTGCCAAATAACTTGATTTTCAGCTCAAGCGGCACCATCACAACCGATGCTGGGACAATCAGTACACTCAACGGATCTATTTCTGGCAGCGGCACTTTTACAAAAGCAGGAGACGGGACTCTGGCCATTCTTCAAAGCAGTCCCCTTTTTAGTGGCACAACCAATGTTAATGATGGATTGATCCAGGTTTGCGGGACCGACCCTCTTGGAACAGGTCCGCTTAATTTCGATGGGGGTAACCTAGAATTTCTTTGCAGCTCCAGTTTGTCTAACTCAAGCATCGCCCTACAGATGTCGACAACTTTTACAGCCGATCCTCAGACAACCTCCACAATCACATCTCCCATCACAGGGGTGGGCGCTTCTGGATTAACAAAGAGCGGTGGGGGCACTATCATTCTCAATGGGGCCAACACCTACTCTGGCCTCACAGAGATCAAAGCGGGCACATTGCAAATCAATGGAACTTTACCTAATAGTTCAACAAAAGTTGATTTTGGCGGTACACTGAGTGGCACTGGTACGGTAAAAGATGTCGATGTATTTGGAACTTTAGCTCCGGGGAACCCGACGGGCACTTTACACACTACTAAAACAACCTTTGAATCAGGCTCTACCTTTAGCCTGTTGCTAAATGGCACTCCTTATAGTTCCCTCTATTCCTCCGGAAATGTTGCAATCAACGCAGGCAGCATTCTCAGCCCTATTTTAAATCCTTTCTTACCGATGACCTACACAGTTATCAATGCTGCAGGATTTGTGACAGGTCGGTTTTTACCAATCTCTTCTGGCTCTGCCCGCTTCCCAGTTACTGTCCGTTATGATTTGCATACAGTTAAAATCACTGTCAGCGAAGTCCCTTTTGCCAATATCATCCCATCAGGAAATATTCATAATATCGGGGTTTGCTTTGATAATCTGATCCAAAACCCCACACCTGAATTGATTGCAGATCTCAACATCTTGAACGGCCTTTCTGCCTCTGAAATTGGGACCGCCTTTGAGCAATTCGACCCAGGCATCTACAACGCCATTTTCTACGCAGAAGAGGCTGCTGGAGAGAGGGTAAGAAGTATCTTCACTCAACACGGTTACGACAGACAATTTGATCCTTCCTTCTGTGGAGGCATTTGGACCGCTGTCTATGGTGAAGAGATCCAACAACACAAATTGAAAGATGGTCAAGCTTTTGGCGGCTATAAAGATACATTCAATGGAGTTGTTGTTGCAGTTGATACTTTAACCACAAATGGGATGGCAACTGGCGGCTTCTCTTATGCAAAAAGTAAAATGCATTGGACAGATGCAGATCAAGCAGCTGCACATATCAACAGTTACTCCGGTTTCATTGGTGGGACCTGGTTCACCTTCCCTTTCATGGTCGATGCTTTTGCAAGTTACACCCGCAACGTTGTGACCGGTGATAGATCGATTTTCATTGGCCCTTCAACACAAATTCCAACACCAACTAGTACCCCCTTCCCTGTCGAAACGTTCACAACACCGATCAGTAAATCGATCACTTACACCAACCATTCGACGATGTACTTAGCCCACTTAGGGATGATCTCTAAGAGAGAAATTTTTGGTAGAAACTTTTTTGCGCTGTCATATGGAAACCTCGATTATCTCTTTGTAAAACAAGAGCCATTCAATGAAAAAGGTGGTGGTGCCACAAATCTGTCTGTGCATGGTCATAGCAGCGATTTCTTGCGCCCAGAGCTTGGTTTTGGCGTTGGCTTTGTGGCCCCTGTCATACACTGCGGTGTCATCACTGGTGACATGCGTATCGGTTTTGTCAAAGAATTGCGGTTTATTGGACATAGCCTCGTGAGCAACTTTTCTGGCAATGGATGTAATTTTACTGTTGGAGCCTTATTCCCGAGACAAAACTTAGTGGCTGCCTCTGTGAACCTTCTATTAACCGGCGCCCTTGGATTTGACCTTGCATTCGATTACGAAGGCCTTTATGGAAGCCATTACTCTAGCAGCGCAGGCAAAGTAGAGCTCACCTACTTGTTTTAATATTGCTTAGACTTTAGAGGTAATTGCACAAACCGGTCTAAGTTGGAAAATAGTCCCGGAGGGACGACACCATTTCCTCAATTACTCCTGGAGCCATTTAATGCCGTCCCTGCAGGACTCAGATATTAATTTAATTATTTACCTAGCCCTTCCAGCTAGGCTTTCACACTCCAGCCTTCCGGGCCTATTTTACACTCTTCAACATGCTGTGTTTACTAGCCAGACAGTCACGGAAAATAGGGGAAGAATAACCGAATGATCACCTTTATCCTCTTTGTTGCCTCGTTCTTTGCGGGGCTACTCGGTTCCATGTCGGGTCTTGGGGGTGGTCTTGTGATAGTTCCCCTCCTTCTTTATGGTTTTGATGTCCCCCTACCCTATGCTGTGGGAGCCAGCCTACTATCGGTCATTGCCACTTCCATCGCCTCAACAGCTTTCCTTTTACGGCGTGGTTTAACCCACCTCCATTTGAGTGTTTTTCTTGAGACAGGTTCGGTACTCGGAGCTATCTTGGGCGCTTCCGTAGCAGCTTTTGTTCCAACTAAAGCCATTGCCCTCCTTTTCTCTCTAGTCCTTTTCTATGCCTCTTATCAAGGATTTCGAGGCCCCCCACTTCCAAAAACCTTTAATGAAAAACATTACACGCCTCCTCTTGATCTCTCCTATACTTATGAAGGAACAAGACATCATGTCCACCACCCCTTTCTTGGATGGTTTCTCATGACCGTAGGAGGAGTTTTATCAGGTTTACTAGGAATTGGCTCCGGCAGTTTTAATGTCGTTATTTTTGAAAGATTAATGGGGTTGCCTCTTCTTATTGCAACAGCCACATCTAGTTCTATGATTGGAATGACAGCAGCAGCAGGAGCTTGGATCTATTGGGAAAAAGGGTTCATGGACCCGAAACTAATTTTTGCCCTCGTCCCCGGCATCCTTTTAGGTTCTTTTGCAGGAGCCAATTTGCTGAAGATAGTCCCCAAACACTTTGTCCGTATTCTCTTTTCAACTCTTGTCCTATTCATAGGTTTTCGGATGCTATGGGGAGCCCTCATATGAACCGTACACTGGAATATCTTCTTCTCACTGGAATAGCCATCTCCCTTATCCTTATTTTCTCTGGATACCCAGAAGCCGGGGCTATGGCTCTTATTCTGACTCCCCTATGCCGCAACTTTGTCTATGCCTTTTTTGCCCTTTTTGAGAGAACCTACCTTTTTGCTATTTTCGCTATTTTCACTGTGGCAATCATTTTGTTTACGTAAATGATCGATGTCGCATAGACTAGTCGTACAATAACCTTGCCGCGGGGTGGAGCAGGGGTTAGCTCGTTGGGCTCATAACCCAAAGGTCGGAGGTTCGAATCCTCTCCCCGCTATTTCTTTGAGGAAATTGCAAAACATCTGAAAATCTTTCAGGCGTCTCGCAATTTCCTCAATTTTTCATATGGCGGCATAGCTCAGTTGGTTAGAGCAACGGAATCATAATCCGTGGGTCGTTGGTTCAAATCCGACTGCCGCTATCCTCTTAACTCTCTTAAACTGACAGTTTAAAGGGGGTTTCTTATTTTCACATTTTTTCACAGCAATTAAAAGCAGTGTCCAGCAATTTTCAAACTTCAAAAATTAATTAACATAATTTGAAATTTTTGAAATTGGCCATCAGTGCAGAAAAAGTGTGAAAAATTGTCTGAAATTCAATTTTAAGGCATTGATTTCCACAGTGATTTTTTGTTTGAGGACAAGATTTGATAGCATCTAAGAGAGCCAAAAACTGCTTAGATCAACACCCTAGGCCTGACCCCAAACAACGAGAGCAATTTTCAAATGTTCTGTTATTTCTTTCTTGGTGGCCATGGCTCCGATCTATCTTTGTGCTCTGTGCTGCTTGAAATCGTTCAAACCTTTGTCGATTAATAGATCCATTGTCTTGCTGATGGACTTGTGAGTCATTTGAGCAATTTTGGCTATGTGATAATGGCGTTCGCTATCTGTTCGATAGGAGATATTCCCCTTATACACTTCTTTATTGATTGGCTCAGGAACAGGCTCGCCTTTGTCTTTGTAAATTTCGACTGCGCAGGCTATGAGGTCTTTTATCTCCTCCATACCCTCATCAAGGCTTTCTGAATCGGTACAAATTCCAGGCAACTCGTTGACTCGGATAATGTAGTAACTCTTCCCTTTGTTTGATTCAGTTTCAATGGAATAGGTCCAGGGTAGATTGAGGTAATAATCTAGGTCTTTATCTTCCTTTGTTTTTTTCTTACTCATGATCTTTCAAAACCTCCTCTAACATCCTCATTTGATACGGCAATAGCTGTGAACGCTTTTTTATGGAAACATTCTTCTCATACCCTTCTTTCCAGAAGATGAAATGAGAACTTCCTGGCGATCTAACTCTAAAGCCCAGCTTGAGCAAAACGCTTTCTGCCTCATCAAATGAAATGGCCTGACCATTTTTGATCTTTGCTTTCAGCTTCTCAAACTTGCTCACACCCTAAATGATATCAAAATCGATATCACTTTGTCAAGGTGGGGCCCTGTCCCCCTCCAGCCCCTTGTAGCTCTAAGAGGGTCTGGGAGCATTTGTCACATATCTATCACAATGATGATCCAAAATAAACAGCTATGGACAAAAAGGGAGAACAATCCTAAAACCCCAAGCTGCAAAGGATAAGTATGTTAAATACTGTCAGTTGTTGCCTGTATTTGGGCGCGGAGCTATCATAATCCGTGGGTCGTTGGTTCAAATCCGACTGCCGCTATCCCTTCCCTTTCAAATAGCAAAGAACGAGAAAGAAGATCTGACTTCAGCAGAGAAAAAAGAATTCAAAAAATGGCAGAAGCCATCAAAAAGAAGGTTAGAAATGAGTAAATTTTCCAAAGATTTAAGACAAGGACTTCAAGAGGCTCTGGGACTACGCAGATGGGAAGATTCACCTCAAATCAGAGTGTTTTAGGCGTCTCTACGGCTGAACACTAACATTATTCCCAAACTGTACTTTTTTTAAGTGAAACATCAAGCCCTTCAGATCCTTCAAATATAACCGCAGGTACACCCCATCCAACCAAATTAGAATATTGGCCAAGGGTTAGTACTTTACCGTTGATTGAACAGTAGTATCCGGCAGGGATCCTTTGACTCAACCAGTTCATTAATAACCCAGGTGAATTGCTTCTTTGAAAGCTTTCCATTTCTTGTGGTGTCATCCCGTAAATCACAAACTTCTGATTGGCTATCAAACTTGTTTTTCGATGCCAGTTTTGATCATACTTGAAGATAAATTTTCCGCAGATGTAACTAAATGGTCTCTTCCAGTTCGTAATACAATAGGGGCTGAAGAGATCAGAGCTACTGCCTGGGTAGTCTCATTAACCAGAACTCATAGAGCCTCCTGAGTGGATAAACTTGAAACAGTTTTTCCATATGGAAGGAGAAAGTCATTTATTCGCCTCTGTATCAACGTTATGTCCGTTTTTCCCGAATGAATGTACTTGGAATAGGTTTGTTGTAAGGACCGTTGCCCAAAACTCCTGCAAAATTGCTTCTGTCCCTATCCCAGAGGAGTTCTCTAATTCCAATGCAACTTTTTGCCTCTTATATCCTTCCTCACTGCCGCTCCAGCGCAGCCAATAAATCTTCATCAAGTCGATGTCCGCCATCTCAGATTCATCAACAAAAGAGCTCGGCAAAACGCATTTTTCTCCTGATGGAATAGTCCTAAAAAGAAGTCTAAGAGATTTCATGTCAGGGGCTATCTCCACTAAACAATCGCATTCCCCCTTTTCAACTAAAACATCAATTACTTTGCTAAAGTTGCGAGGAATCCTAAAAATAAAGTCTGCCTTCAATGCAATGAGCATCTTTATCCATTGTCTAGAAACTAACCACGATCAAACACAAAGAGCAATTTATAATGACTAAGCAGCCTTTAAAGTTCCCCATAAGAACCAGTGGACCGCACGACCCACAGCTAAGAGACTTGAGCCCAAGAAACCTGGCGTGGTGATACGGTTATAGACATACCCTGCAGTTTTGTATGCTGGGATTGCAGTTACTAACACTCCAACACCAATCCAAGTGGGATGTTTAGGCAGAGGGATCAAAGCAAGGATTTTCCAAGCAACATTTGCAACCTTCTCAAGGAAAGGGAAAATGATATGGTCAAAAGTCGGTTTAAGGATCCAATCGTAGGTCTTGGCATAAAGTTGGTAGATGGCTTGGCTTGTCAAATAGGCCCTATCCTCAGAACCAGCGGTCAAAGAATAGACGGTAAACGCGATACCGCTAATAAAAGCATTGAGGGGAATTGCGTTATAGGAAGAGATCCCAAAAAAGAATGCGCCAGCAAGATTGGCTGAGAGATCTGTTTGATTTTTGTCAAAAGCTGATCTAACCACCATTTCGATGGCTGCAGCACCACAAAGGGTAGTACCGATTACAGTTGCAGGCGAAGCTGTGTTAAAAAAATTTACCACTGCTGGAATTGCCATAATTTTTCTCCTGTTAAAGCAAAACAATACACTATTTATTTATTAAGTGGAGATTAAGGCGAATATTTCCCCCCGAAATTTCCACACCTTAAGCGGTTGATTCTTTTCCGAATTTGCGCCCGAATCAATGTCATTAATCAGGTATACTAAATATATGCCCAATCGTGACATTCGGTGGAGTAGGCTAAATCAGCGCTGTTCCATTAAACAGCTGAAGAGACAATTATAGCGACCCTCAAAATGTTGAGCGGGAACCCCAAGCATGGACAGGGTGTTGATTATCGCTGAGGGCGATTTTTTTTGTTGAAAAAAGTTAAAGTTTCCGTACTTTCGTTCAAGCGCTTTAAGCATGCATGAGAAACTAGAGCCAGATCGTCACCATCATTCCAGAGGAACAATGACATTTTACTCAAAAGCCGAAGTGTATAGAGATCTTGAAGCATTATGGGCGTCTCCAAAAGCCCAAAAGTCTCAAGTGCGCTAGTTGCCTTCACTCTGGAAAACAATTCTTCCCATTGAAAAGATATCCCAAAGGATAAAACTTCATTTAAGGATTTAATGTGAGGCATAAATCTTGCCGACTCAAGTTTGCCAAAAGCGTCATCCCAACAACCAAGCTGGCAAAGGAGGTGCATCAGTTGTAGACAGAACTTTGATTCATCAGGGATCAAGCCCTTTCAGGGCGTAAGATCTGTCGTTTTATCGGCTCAATTAACCTACCGGCACATCCCCTGTTACTGACATGGTATAAAAATTCATACATCGATTGAGACGAGAGTAACCTGTCAGATGAAACGAAATCGACTGCCAGATCTATCCAAGCCTCAGAATAGTGTTTTTGAACATCCCGCGTAGGAAATGAGCGAAAGCAAAGAGATATTTGGTCAAAAGATAGCCTTCCGTCCCATTCCATCAGCCGTTTAAAGCTCCCTTGGCCAAAAAGCTCAGGCCACGTTTCTGAAGCTCCTGGGCAGAAGGTCACCACATGGCCGAACAAGACTCTCCCCGCCGCCAATATTGGCGGCGGAAGAGCGGCCAACTCCTCGGTCGTGAGTTTGTCCCATTTAGCTTTTTCTCTAGCGAAAAATAGCCTAAAAAAAGGAAGGCCAGGTGGAAGCCATCTATAAAAGCGCATCGCCTTGGCAGCCTCTTCGAGAGCGAGTGGGGATTCCTGGTCGACCCTTTCCAATTGGGTTAAAAAAAGTAGAAAGCACACGTTGACTGCCTGCGGCATCCGCTCCAATCCACTCTAGAGAAAAAAGTTCAAAAATTTGATCTTTCGAAAACTCATCCGCATTGACAATGGCCCATTCCATTAGATTTGCCATTCCGGTCGAAAAAAATCGTCCAGCCCTCCCCTATCTTTTTTAGAGAAAAAACCACTTCAAGGAAAACGGGTAGACTTAATTGTTCAGTCTGACTTCCTAACTGCTCTAAGAGAAAGGAAACAATGACCGCAACATGACAGCATTGAGCGCCATTAGAATCCCCCTCTCTAAGGCCGATTTTTGCCAACATGCGCAAGAACGACAAACATTCCTTGAATGAAGGTCTTGGGGTTGTCCCGTTTTTTAATTCACGAGCCTGATCTCGAAAAAAAAGTCCAAATAGACTGAGCTCCTGCGGGGATTCTTGCCTCTGGAATGTCCAACCCTGATCTGCTAAGAAAAATACAACTTTCCTCATGAAATCAACGGTCAATTCTTCACCCAGTATGGAGCGAACCATAGCATCGCACACTTTTCCCCGCGAATTGTCTCTCATAGGGAAACCAATTCTTTTTAGATGTGTGAAAATTTCAAAAACTCAGGTGTCCCTGAGTAAGGTTGGTTGACATGTTGGACAAGGGGCAAAGGATGGCTAGTCCACTTAGTTCCTTGGCTTTCCCAGGGTAATTGAGCTTTAGAAAAAAACCGGTCTCTTAACGCTTCGAGCAAAAGGCGGCGGTGTTGTTTACAAACCTGCAAACATCTGATGAGGTCACGTGGAGGAAGCGACTGAAAGACAATGAGCCACAGCTCGTCAGGTAATGTCTGTCGCTGAGGAACTAATGCTTGTTCCTGGAAGGCAGCTTGTAACGGGGGGCTTAAGCTTTCCGGAAGCTTAGACAAAGGGTGATGCGCAGGCACAACCTGCACAAAATAACTCCTTAAAGGAGTTAAATACCCTCCTCTCCAATACTCTTCAAGAAGAGAAGAATCGTGAGGGTCCCATAGACGACAAATCTTCCGGCAGCCGCAAATGGCATGCCGATAACCCGTTGTTCTAGCGGTGTAAACACCCTGTTTTCCGAAAAATGGGCCCATTGTCCCACGGAGGATGTGGAGTAAATCGGCACAAAGGATGAAGCTGGAACATAGTAAATACTCACAACAATCTCTTTGAAAATATATATTATAATATTTGTTCTAAAAAACAAAGAGAGATTCAGGGAGTTAAACCATCTTGGTTGCCACTTTCTTCCATTGAAGGAAATTAGCTACACTTTTGATGGTGAAACTGTGATGTTTTTCCTTTCACCTGACCTGATCTCCTGGATAATGGTAGGAGAAACACCGGCAGCAGCGTCTAGCCGTCTAACAGAGACGTCATCTTTTTCCTTGAATGCTAGAATGAGTTCGGAGAGCAAAAGAGCTTTGCACCCTTTATCGAAAGCAGCTCTTTGCTCTTTGTCCTCCATGAACTCGTCAACTGGATTTAGCCTTATTCTTCATAGTAACTCCCCTCTTTCACCAAGGTTCGTTATTTCCGGTTAAGCTGACAATCGCAATTGGTTGAAAGACCTTTCTGATACATGAATGCTTGGAGGCACTGTCTTCGGTTTATGCGGTTTTGTGGTGATTTCGATGTCAAAGCCAAGCGACATAACAAATTTCAACAAACGTTCAATTGAAAATTCAGACAGAAGTCCGCGAACAATTTTAGAGACTTTAGGTTGATCAATGCCCATTAATGCAGCTGCCTCTTGCTGTGTCATGCCCCTTCGTTGAATAATATTAGTGATCAACATCGCAAGCTCGGCTTTTGCTTTTGCATCTTCTGGATTTGGGAGCCCAAAATCTGCATAGACATTCCCTGATCCAACAGTGAACTCAATCTCTTCAGATTTATTTTTTGGATTTCTTTTTGCCATAATGCTCCTTATACAGGGCCTCCGCCCACTTTAATCTACTTTTTATTAGATCAATGTCTTCTTTAGGTGTTGCAATCCCCTTTTTGCTTTTTTTCTGGAAGACATGTAGCACGTAAATAACTTCCTCAAAACGCACCGTATAAACTTCTCTATATGTGTCGCCTCGATAATCTCCAACAACTTCCAAAACGGTACGCCCATGAAATCCAGTCAGCGGTTTAGCATCTTCGTGCTGGCCTCCATTGACTGCGATATCTAAAGCATAAGCAAACAGCTCCTGGACCTCTGCAGGAAGTTTACGCGCGTCCTTTTGAGAAGACCCTAGGTAAATAATTTGCCGTTTTGTACCTTCCATTAATCTTATCATGCCAGCAGTGGCATAATTAAGCAATAGACCCTGCCACCAAATACCTCCGAAAAAAGAAATCGCGGGAGAGAAAGGCCTCTTGTGAGGATTTGTCACAAATCTCTCACAGTAACGAGCCAAAACAATCTATTCTGGACATAAAGGGACAATAAAACTAAAACCCCAAGCTGCAAAGGATAAATATGTTAAATACTATAGTGGTCCCAGAAATTTAGACCAGGGTTTAAGCTAAGACCTCTCAAAAAAAGAGGTTAGCAAATGGGACGCATCAGGAAGAGATACTCCCCTGAGTTTAAGGTCAAAGCAGTACTAGAAGTTTTGAAAGGAGAAAAGACAGCAGCACAGCTTGCTGGAGAGCTGGGAGTTCATCCAATCCAGCTTTCCGAGTGGAAGAAGCATTTTTTAGAACACAGTGCACAGGTATTTGAGAAGGCAACAATGTCATCTAAGGTCGGCAATGAAGAGAAGGAAAAGGCTGAGCTTTTGAGCAGATAGGAAGGCTCAAGAAAGTGGTGCGCTTTGGATGGATGAAACTCCCCTCGATATGCAATCGAAAGGGAAAGGCCCTCTCCAGGAAGGATATATGTGGACCATGTGTGGAAGAGAAAAAGCCCCTTACCTGTTCTACCGCTTCTTCAAAGACAGAAAACATCAAAACGTTGTAACCCTACTAGGTGATTACACCGGCCTTCTTCACTCAGACAAATATGACGCTTATCTTAAACAAGCCAAGAAAGCAGGCATCATATGGTGCCCCTGTTGGGCTCACATCCGTAGGAAGTTCGTCGAGGCTGAAACAAAAGATCTCTTCCGAGACTGGATCTTAGAAAAAATCCAGTCTCTCTTCCTACTAGAGAGACAAGCTTGGGAATCCCCTCCAGAAGAACGGCTCCAGATCCGTTTACGAGAAGAAGTGCCGATCATCGACGAGTTAATCGATAAGGTCAAAGAGAGGCTCATCAAAGGCGAACTTCTACCCAAATCAAAATTAAGAGAGGCTCTTGGCTACTTCTGCGGCCTAATCCCTTATCTAAAGAACTACATCACCCCCCTGAAGCCCGTTTAGATAACAATGTTGCTGAAAGGGCTATAGGCCCACTTGCAATAGGCAGAAAGAACTGGCTCTTCGTTGGAAGTGAAGGTGGGGCAGAAGCTGCAGCAGTAGCCCTCTCTCTGATCCAGACCTGCCGTTCACTCAGTATCAATCCTCGAGACTACCTGGAGGATGTGATGAGAAGGCTTCTAGATCATCCTGCAAACAAACTAAGAGAACTTCTTCCAGACAACTGGGCTAAATCTAAGAACAAATAATCACCGGAAGTTGCGGAACATTTTTAGAACTCAGGGTTCTTTACTGCCTCATATAACGGTAAATTCTCTAGCCACTTCCTGCCAATGAAAGCAGAATTTACGTTATATGAGGCAGCGCGCATCTAGCGGACTAACGACATTTTGCCGCAGTTATTTACTTAAGTGGAACCTTTTTAGATCAACCCGGGGCTTAGACGACGCTTACTCTGAGCTAGCCTTAAACCTTCAGGCGCCCTAGGTTAAGCTCACTCGACTTTCTATGGACTCGATAAGCACTTTAAGGTCTGGTTGAGAACCCAAAATTGAACAGGGTTTCTATTTTTTCACAGCAATGTTCAAAAATAATCTGCAATAGACCAAAGGGGACAACAAAGTTAAAATATGGATCTTAACACTAGCACTTACAATCAACAAAAATTAAATTAAATTCTATAGATTAAAGAGTTTGCAATATTACATATGTCATTCAATCTTGGCCTCCTTTCTTCTAATCAATTAAAGCAATTGGCAAGTTATCAAGCCATTTACTCCGAAGAAAAGGCAATCGTACAACCCTTTCATTGGTACTTAGAAGGGAAGGAAACGTCCCCTTGGGAAGTGACAATTCCTGAAGCTTTTGTGGTAACTCTTGAAGAGGGTGTCCTCTTTGCAGAGAATGATGTTCAGGCAATAGCAACAAGCTCAGGAAAGCTTGTAGGTGATCTTTCCCATTCTTGGAGAATTCCATCTGAAAAGCATCCTATTCTAGAGCGGGAATCGTTTCCACCCCTCGTATCGCTGGATAAGACCGTTGTGGTACTCAATACACCTGGAGCTGGCCTCAACTTTTATCACTGGATGATCGATCTTTTGCCGAGGATCGATTTGCTCAGAAAGTCAGGTTTATCACCCGATAAGTACTATCTTCCAACCCCACTTTTCCCCTTTCAAAAAGAAACTTTAGAAAAGATAGGGATTCATGAAGACGATTGCCTCTATCCAGATCAATTTCCCTATCTAAAAGCAAAGCAGCTCATCATCCCGTCACTTGCTGCAAAACCTTTTAAAGTGCCTATCCCAAGGTGGGCCATTGATTTTCTACGAAACCAGTTTCTACCACATGAGATCTCCACTCCAACTGAGAGAATCTATATCTCAAGAGAGAAGGCAAAATCTAGACGGATTGTGAACGAATCAGAGTTGACGGGGCTCTTATCGCAAAAGGGTTTTAAAAAAGTAGTGCTCGAAAATCTGGCTGTAGAGGAACAGGCTAAACTTTTTGCTTCAGCCTCTACGATCGTATGTGTCCATGGAGCTGCACTGACCAATCTAGTCTTTTGCTCAAGACCTTCTCACGTAGTAGAAATTTTCCACCCTCAATTCACCCTCCATTGTTTCTTTTCCCTCTGCAATCAGCTTGGAATCATCTATTCCACTATAATGGCCCAAAAAGCTGGGCAAGAAGGAGATTTTGATGTCTCAATCAACCTAAGTGAACTTGAAAAGCTTCTCTAACTCTTTCCAGAGGATGAGAGACCTTAAAACCAAGCTTGCTCTAAGACATCTTTTACTAGAATAATTAGCACCCACTTCTTAATACAACACAAAACAAAAACAAACAATTAATTAACATTTTTTATTTATAGAATATAAATAGAGGTGTTTTTGTGTCTCTTGATCCAGTAGAACGGAGTTCTACGCCATTTGTAACTCCTGCCTCAACCCCTGAGGCTGGAGAAGACAGCTATGGAAAACAATTAACAAAAGGCTACTTGGATCTTGAAAATATTACTCACCTTCCAAGTGGTGATTTTACAACATGCTTTGAGCACCTCAGAGAAAAGTGCGCGGAAGGGGATTTTTCTATTCAATTAGAGGGTGTGAAAATGCCCATAGAAATCACAGAATCTCCGATTTTAGAGGGTGGAGCGATTCGGACACAAATACAAGATCCTCTCTATAAAGAAGAGCTTTTAAAGCACAAAGACGAGAAACATTACTCCATAAAATTAAGGGACCCCCATCACACACCTTCTCCTGAATGGGAAAAAGCTAAAAAAGAATGGGAAACTCTTCAAGTAGCAATGGGGAAAATGGAAGAGTTAAAACCCTTGTCAAAAACTGAAGAGGAACTTGTTTCATCACTAGTAAATAAACATGGGGATATCGCTGACGCCATGATGATGGTGCAGGTTGAATTTGAAAGCCTTAATGCCGAATTTGAAAAACCTGCTATTTCGATCCGCTTTTCAGAAAAAGGCGATATAGGAGAAATCGCCTCCGTAGCAGTTCACTCAAAAGAATTGCCCGGCCAGAAATTAATGGAAGGGATAGGAAAATTATGCACCGCATTAGGCGTAAAAAAGATGTTTCTTGAGGATGATGCAAAAATTGAGTCCCCCAGTGGTAGTTACAACCTACGACTTTTTCGCTATTTCATAGGAAAAAACTCCTGGTATGAAGATAGTTTTGGATTTAGACCCTACTATCACGATGGGCTTCATGCAACTTTAATGCCTCAGGATAATGCTTCAAGAGACATTTTAAAAATTCCCATTTCTCAGTTTGGAGGTCTAAAACTTGGTAAAATCTCCCAATTACTGAGTTCACCTGACATTGAACGGGGTAAAGCAAAGGAATTGATTTCCCTGTTAAGTACTTTAAATGAAAATAAAACGTTATCTGAAGCTATTTACGAAATGGGGAATAAAATAATAAAAGACAAAGCGCCACTCCATAAAGAGCTCAACACCCTGCTTGTTGACCTTTTGGAATCTTTTGCCTCTTATCGGGGTCAAGATACTGAGATGCTAGAACTCAAAAAAGGGTCTACTTCTCTTCTCAATGAAAAATTTTTAATCAGAAACTATAGCTAAGGAGGAAGTTTTTAATTTTTCAAAAACATCCTTAATTTTTGTTTTCTCAGAAGAATCGACACGGAATGAAAGGAGCTTTATAGAGCTATTACCATGACAATTAGGCACTTGAGGACTCCAGCCGTATTCGATCAAAATTTGAACTAACCTGGCCGTACCATAAACAGTGGCCCGGTGGAGTAGGGTATTTTTTTCCTTATTTTCTCCATCAATTTTGTGTCCCAATAGCTCGATAAGCCGAAAAAGGGAATCATAACGTCTGGTAAAAACAACATAATGGGAAAGTGGAGAATTGAGGGGGCCGATACGTAATTTGATAAGAGTTAGGAAATGATCCTCATCATTAATGCTTGGATGTTTTACCCTTAAAAAACCGCTCATCCCTAGAAGTAAATGCTTCAAATAGCTGTCTACTAGCGCTTTAGTTGTTTTTGAAGTCTGCCGAAAAGCATAAACTGACCTCTTATCACAAAAATCAAGAATCCTATGGACAGGAAGTTCAGATAAAGTGGTTAACGACATACAAATATTATAAATATTAAATGTTAATTTAACGTCTAGATTACATTAGCTTCTAGTTAAAAAGGAGAGACTTGTCGCAGCACTCCAAAGGTAGGTAAAAGAGTTTTCAGGCTCTGCGAGAGGTGTCCCGGAATCTAAGGATTTGGCAGTGTTAGAGGGGTTGGATCGGGGAAAAGGAGCTCCTTCCCTATAAATCTTTTGTTAGAGGTGGTGAATAGGGATGAACCTACCCAACCTAGCTGCTCCATTTCTCTTTTAAAGGTTTCAGCTCTCTGTTTTAGCTCCTCTTTTTTTAATTCTATTTGAACTAAAACTTGAACATTTTCTAGGTTCATTTTAGTTCTATAGTTTTGAAAACGTTTCTCCCAAGCCATCATTAGGTCTTGATAAACACCGATTGTTTTCGCACACTCTCCCAATTGCATCAGGTGTGTAAGCCTAGTCTGAGTCCTGATTTGCTGAATAACCAAAGGAGCAATAGAAGAAACTGCCGTCAGAGCAAATACGTTAAAGGCCCCTTTTAAAGAAAATCCCACATTATTTAAAAAATAGATATCCGAAGCTGTTGTTATCACCTCTATTGCAGCAAGCGCTACAACCCCGGCGAGCAATAGAAGTTTTGAGGAAGGTGAAGAAATAGACTTTGCGGAAGCAAGAAATTGTTCCGTTTTTGCCTGTCTCATCTCCTCTTCAGCATAAAATAATTCAAGGCGAGCAACCTGACGTTTTATCATCAAATCGGAAGAAGCAACCTCTGGAAGCTTATCGTCCTCTGCTAGAAGTGCCATAGGAATCCCTACGTATTTGGAACTCTCTTTTTGATGGCTTTGGAAAACTTCATTCATCTTGGCCAAAGCATCAAGAGAGCTTTCTAGATCTTTTTTTTGTAAAAGGTCTTTAGCCCAATCAAACCAATTAAAATTTGAGTTTTCACATATTTCGATTGTAGAGGCAAATGCATAATGCTGGGTCCATTGTTTAATTAATTCCTCTTCTTGTTCGACCTTCATTAAATTGCTGAGCTGGTTGATCAACGGAGCCAGCAAAGACCGAAAGAGGGCTAAAATTTGACCAGTGCAATAACTAGATGCGACAGTCGAGATAAAAAGGGGGAAAACGGGACTTAATTGTCGAAGGAGTAGGGTTTGGGCAGGCTTTATAACAGTGATAAGAGCGATCGACGATAATAATCCAAGAGGAGCTTTCAGTCCTGAATCCATTTGGCGGACAAATACTTTGTGAAGAGGTGAAGCTTGCACATATTCAAAATCTGCCGCATGGCATTTTACCAGCGCTTCTCTTCTTCGAGTTTCTAAAGGTCTTAGAGAAGGTGTTGTGGGAAGAGGGGACGAATAGATCTGAACCATGTGATATCCAAAAAAAAGAATATTTTAGCACAAAAACATTCTGGCGAAAAATAAAAAATCCCCTTATCGTCTTTACTTAGAAAGAGAGGAAAAATGAGTTCTTTAGAGCAATTTACGATCAATCAATGGGACGGCCCCTTCACAGAAGAGATACAACAGAAGGCCATACGAAGTCTTGAAACAGGAAAAGTGCTCTACTTTCCAAACCTCTCTTTTTCCCTGTCTGAAAATGAGATGAAATTTTTAAACCCTGAAAAGGTCGACCCTAAATCAAAAAATGTTAGCTTCGACAGACGAAATGACAAATTGAGTGGAACTCTTTACGAAGGGAAAGAAGCAGAGGAAGAAAAAGCCTTTGTCCGACGTTATGCGACAACAAGCCGCCACTTTTTAGACAACCTCCTACCTCACTACCGTCCTCACCTGATTCAAGCAAGGACAAGCCTTCGCCCCGTTGAAATCAATGGGAGGAAAAGTTCGTGGAGAAAAGATGACACCCGCTTGCATGTAGACGCTTTCCCTTCCAGCCCTACAAAGGGGCAAAGGATTCTACGGATGTTCACCAATATTAACCCTGAAGGTAAGCCCCGCGTTTGGAGGCTTGGAGAATCGTTTGCAGATGTGGTTAAAACTTATGCCCCTGATGCTCCGCGCCCTATTCCTGGTGTTGCCCCTCTGATGAAACTCCTTGGGATCACCAAAGATATCAGAACACCCTACGACCACTACATGCTCCAACTCCACGATAGGATGAAAGGGGATCTTAATTACCAAAAATGTGCTCCTCAAGAAGAGATTCACTTCCCACCTGGAAGCACATGGATTGTCTACACCGATCAAGTGTCTCATGCTGCTATGTCGGGCCAACATGTTCTGGAACAAACTTTCCACGTTCCTGTACAGGGCCTTTATGACAGGACCACCTCCCCTTTAGGTATTTTAGAGCGCTACTTAAAACGGCCCCTTATTTATACCAACTAGTTGCCAAATAAGGTCCTGTTGTTGAAGATGCGGCTTATGGGACCTTTCCTTTTATTAGCTGCCGTTTTGGCTATAGACAATTTTGTTGTGGCACCAGCAGAACCGGCGCAGTTTGAAAAGATTGTTGCTTTGGTCAATGAGGCTTATCAACCCAATCACCCTCTTGTCACTGAAGAACAGGATACTCCCCTCACTGTATCGCAGATCAAATCGATCTATTTTCACCCTAATTCCAAACTTTTTGTTTTAATAGATAAAACTAAAAAAGCCATTGCAGGTGTTTTAGTCGTCGATTATTCGCCGAGAATGGTTCATCAGGCAACTTTGGGCTTGTTTGCCATTGAAAAAGATTATCGAGGAAAAGATCTGGGGCAGCTCCTTTTTCAACATGCTGAACATTTTGTTAAACGGCTTGGCAAAACTGAAATGGCCCTTTCAGTGGAAAGACAAAATACCCAACTGGTCGCCTATTACGAAAAGCTTGGTTACAAGAAAAGTGACGGTCAGAACCACGTTGATCTCAAAAAATCACTAAATTAATACACCAACCTAAGAAAAAATAAGAGAGAAAAAAACAAGAAAAATAGAAATCACTTTCTATCTCTAGACGTAGCTAAAAGAAAATAACAGGATGAAGCTTCATCCTGTTATTTTTATATGCAAAACGACATGTCTTATGTTGATGCGTATGCCTAGTTGAAGTTTATTTTTTTAGGAATTTGAGCTTTGCAATGTAGATGTTTGTTTTTTCTTCGTGAGAAGAATAGTAACAAACAAAAAGTGATCCTTCATGTAAAGCAAGGCCTGGATAACCTGTATCTCCACTGCTAGGAAGGGGAATTGTTGGTTCAACCGATGTGAATGTCATAGGGCCCAATGCTGTATAAGGCTCAAGTTTTTCCGTTCGATAAAACCTTGCACCCATCCAAAGAGATTGGTCGGGTAAAACGATAAAGTTAGGTCCACCCAGTTTGTAGCCACAATCGTTCCAAGTCCATTCGGTATAGGGGGCTTTAGCTTGCCCTATCCAGGCATTTCCCCGACGCCGTACGAGGGCAACCAATGTGCCGTCAGATAAGAATCTTAAGGTGGTTTCACTAGGGAATTCGGTGACTTTTAAAGGGGTAACAGCAGAAAAGTGAACTCCATCTGTCGTCTTTAAAAGGGACAATACCCACTCTTTTCCTGTCCGATAAGAGGCACCGTAGCCCACTCCGTCATTCCAAGTGACACGCCAGATCCAATCTCCAGCCATTTCAAGATCTTGAACAACTGTCCAGTTTGAGCCGTCATCTGAAAAAGAAACATGCGGCGTTCTATCGACAAACTTCCCCTCTTGATCCCAGACCGACCCACCCATGATCAATTGCAATCTGTCACCCATCAAAGAAAAACGGGGGTCCCGAAGATCGATCCCCTCTTTTTTAATCAGGGCTACAGGTTCCCATTTCGTCCCCTCTCTGCTTTTCAGGATGCGGATCCAACCGTTTGACTCTTCGTGAGATGCAGCTTCTCGAAAGGCACAGAAAAGGGTCCCTTGGAAGGAGATGAGATCGGGAAAAGCATTATGCCCTGACTCACTCCAAATGGGAGCAACCGTCACAATCTGCACAGCAGGCACCTCATAAATATAGGCAGGGGGAGGAAGATCCAATGAAAACTACTTCAACTTGTCTATCCAACTCAGGATATTTTCTTTTGTAATCTCTTCATTACCGATCAACTTTTTTGCCTCAACTTTTTTCTTATTAGCAATCACCACTGTTGGGGTGCTGTTAATCTGAAATGTTTGGGCAATTCCTTGGAAAAACCGTTGGCCGCTATCGATATCGACAAATTGGAGGGGTTGGTATGTGACACCAAGTGGAGCTACAGCTTCTTGAACATCTTTTTGGGTAGGCACCTTAGTTTTTAGACTTAAAGCACTTAAAGCCTGTCGTATCTTTAGATATTTGGGCTTTTCTTTCAGCATGAAGGATAGATTGTAGGGCAAATAATTAAGACTTTCGTTGTGGATGGCCCTGTCAACAAAGATGACACTGGCTTTATCCATCACGTCTGGAAGAATAAACTCCAAGTTAGGCTCTAATTTTCGACAAGCCTTACAAAACCAGTCAGATACAACATAGACCTCTATTTGTGTTGAACGGTTTCCGAAAATTGGATCTTCCTTTTCAGATGACCCTTGAGCAAAGCTGCTTTCAGGTTTGATCACCCCAAAAAAGGCGACAAGAAATCCAACAATAAGGGTAAAAAGAGGAGGAATAGTGCGGCGGCGGGCTTGACGTAACATGACAGGGTCTCCAGGAGATATCGATTGTTTGAGTTGACGCCCCCCTTCGAGCAAAAGCCCTACGGAGGCAAAAAGGACAGAGGCAGCAATACAAAGGCAAATAGGGCAAAAGGAGTGAATAACAATTTTTTGGACGAGGATAAACCATACCTCTGCACCTAGAGCCCCACTTAGCAGGAGTCCTAAAATATAGAGTGTTTTTCCTTCCGAAAATAGATTGAGTGACCATAACGAAAGGGCAATCGAAAAGAAGGTAATTCCCATTGCATCAAACGGAAAGCCAAAAAACCGAAAATTATGTACCTCTGCACAACTCTCACTACACCATTCACTTAAAGAAAGGAAGGACAGGGCTAATCCGCAAAACAGGAAAAATCCCACGACCGCCATAAATGGCCGATCTTTTAAACGACGGACAAATGCCATGCCACCTCCTTTGGTATAAGACCTATATCAAAAAATGATTTTGGTCAAACCGGGGAGATGGGTTGCGGGCAGTCTCTAACTAACTACACCATGCTGTAGCCTTAGACGCCGATCTGCTTTTTTAGCGAATGTATCATCATGTGTAACAATAACAACTGCCTTCCCCTCATTTCTAAGGGCAAGCAACGTTTCCTGTATGAAGGCGCCACTTTCGGCATCCAAATTGCCTGTGGGTTCATCGGCAAGGATAAGGGGCGGTGAAGACAAAAGGGCACGGGCTAAAGCAACCCGCTGCTTTTCTCCCCCTGACAATAACTTAGTGGCAAAGTTGATCCTTTGGCCTAAGCCAAAACCTTCAAGTAAATCGCAGGCTCTTTTATAGGCAGCACTCCCTTTAGACACATCCTCGCGGCGGATTTTTGCAGCCATGAGAATATTTTCCAAAGGAGAAAGCTCCTCCAGAAGATGGAAGGCTTGGAAGACAAAACCAATCGAATGGCGCCTTAAATGGGATCGGTTGGTTCGATTAGCAAGCTTCCCTTCGATCCAACACTCCCCGCTTGTAGGCTCATCGAGTAGACCAAGGAGGTGGAGAAGGGTTGTTTTTCCATCACCAGACTTCCCTACAATAGCGACACACTCTCCAGGATGGACCTCGAGATCGACGCCACGGATCAACGGCATCGGGTCGGGCGTAAAAAATGTCTTGGTCAACGATTTAGCGCGGAGAAGGGGTTTTGAGGTCATTCCGATTTCAAAGCCTCTGACGGTTTTAACTTACAGGCTTTGATAGCAGGAACTAGTCCTGATAACAAAGAAAGCACTGTAGTCATGATGAAAACCCAGATGAGGGTCTCGGTTGACATCGAAATATCTAACTTTCCAGATCCAAAAAAGTTCTGAAAGGCAGAAAAACCTTGGATCCAGCTTAAAAAGTCGAGGATATCGGGGACGAAATGGAGGGTCAAAGCCGTAGCAGCAACGCCAAGTGCACTTCCTACAAGACCAATTAGCAGCCCAGAGAAAGCAAAGATAAAGGCGATGCTCCAACTAGAAGCCCCTAATGCACGTAGGATGGCAATCTCTTTTTTCTTATCGTGAACCAAGATAATCAAAAGGGAGATGATATTAGAACAGGCAACGATCAAAATAAGCCCAGACAATAGCGTAAAAAGGTTTTTTTGGCTCGTCAGTTCTCGTAGAAACGGTTGGACAAAATCAAAATCCTTAAACGTTTCCACTTGGAAAAAATGGCCAATCCCATTTTCTTCCAACGCTTTGGTCAGCTTAACTTTTACCTCATCTGCTTTATCAAGATTCGAAAACTTCAACGAAATCCCTTCTGTTCCTGGGACTCCATCTTGATGGGTCTCAGAACGTATCATCGATAACAACTTGCTATCGACTAAAAGAAACTTACCACCCATCCCCAGCAAACCTGGATCATAAAAACCTGCCACATGGATAGGGTGCTTCACCTCTTGCTTAGAGGTCAAAGTAGTCTGTTCGTAAGCAATCGATCCTGGATCTCCCATCAACACCCCCGCCTCATGGTACTGACGGGGCAATAAAACCCCTTTAGTCGGCAAAGTGAACAGCTCCCCTTTCGATACAGGGGGCAGCATCATGATCTTTGAGGCATGCGGGTTCTGGTTGTCGTAGGATAGGGCATAGAGGTTTTGGGAAATGCCACTTTCAACCCAAGCTCCATCGACAAGCCGTTTCATATTCAGCTTAAACCCAATGGATGCCACTTCATAAAAAGTGGTCTGTAGGTCGGGTATTTCTTTTTTAAGTTGATCGACAACTGAGTAGACGATAGCTAGTAGATCTTTATCTGTTTTGATCCAACCGGCAGGTGCCTCTTCGTCAATGACAGCATCATATAACTGCCCAGGCTTTTGTCCCCTTTCACGGAGAGTCCGTGTTGTGAAGTCGGCTTTATAGCTGATTGTATCGAGCAGATAATAATCGGAACGGAAATAGTCTTCTGTCGGAGAAATCCTAACAGGAGCTGAGAGGGTAACCAATTTTTCCATCCACCCTTTTTCAAGACTTGTAGTAACGGAAAAGAAGGCAAGAATCAACCAGACAACAAGCGTAATCACCAAAAGGGCGATTAAACTGATGATGGAAAGGGACAGACGACGCCACCTCGGAAAGAGGTAATGTTTGGCGACATCTATTTCAAACATGGGACTCGTGAGTTAGGGTTACTTTTTCGTACCATTTAGGACAAATTATGTCAGCTTTAAAAATGGAGGAACTCGAAGCATTTGGAGTGCGAAACTCTTGTTTCGCTTTCAATTCTTAAAATAACAAAGCGAAGCGGGAGCTTCGCACTCCAAACGCTTCGCGTAACGTCTAAGCTTTTATCTATTTAGCTTCTTTGTAGACGACTTTTTTGCGGAGAGTCGGGTCGTATTTTTTACGTTCGATCCTGTCTTTCGTGTTCACTTTGTTCTTCGTAGTGTAGTAGCAGTGGTCGCTTTCTGTGCTTTTCAGCTTAATGTTTTCTCTTTTTGATGCCATTTTCTAATTCTTCCTAAAAATTATCCGCCTAAAATTGTCCTAATAGTCTGAGACTCAGATTGATCTAGCTCTTTCATCGCTTGGATAGCAGTTGACTGTTCGTTTTGCTTGTTGGTATCGCTTTGGCGTCCAGTTGTTGCCCGTTGGACCAAGGCCCCGCTACGGGTTCTGTAACCTTCTTGTAAGGCAGCGCTTGCCATCGACATCATTTTTGATGTACCACCTAAAGCAGCACCCATACCAGCCAATCCAACTTCCCATTTTGGTCCCTGTTCTGCAGATACTTTTCCACCAAAAGTTTTATCTTGGCCAGAAAGGCCGGCAAGCGAACCAACAATTGTCCCTGCAACTTCTGTCCAGATGGGGCCTGTCTTATTCAGCTCTTTCTGCATGTTAGAGAGGCTCGTGTCACACCCCTCTTCAATCTTGCTGACCTCTTCTTTTTCCACACGTCTGGCTAAAGCTGCCCCTTGCACCCTCAACTTATTGATCACCATCATCAATTGTTTGATGGAGACGGTCGAGTCTTCGATGAGCTTGTCAAATTGTTCAAAAGAGGCTTGGATCTTTGCTTCGATCCCCCCTCTAGTGCTCATATCCCAGGGCTCTAAAGGCTTCTCTTTAAATTTCTCAATTTTGCTTTGATACCGACCTTCAAGTGGGTTGGCATTTTCTTTGTCCGCCAACTCTCCAGTCGTATCTAATTGAATATCAGTAGCTTCAGATGCCCAGCGAGCTTTCAAATCATCAAGCTCTTTGTCGGATAGATTGTCATTAATTGAGATATTCATAAGCTCACCATTTTACCTGTTCCACAGCCGTTTAATCAACTCTAAATTTTCAGCTAGCATTTCAGCAAGGCTGCCTATCCCCTTGAAATACTTGCTTGCTTCACTAGAGGCTTTACTTCCGATATCGTTATATTTTTCTTCAGCTAAACGCCTCTTATTGTCCTCAACTCCCATCAAACCATTGAAAGAATTGATACTATGCTTATTCCAGCTACTTGCAAGTTTTCCAGCTATGTTGGCACCAAACAACATCAACCCTGCCGACTGAGTCATAGAAAGGCCGGCTGCTAAGGAGGTGTTCAAGATATAAGTTAAATGATCGCCAAGAGGCTCTTCCATCCCAATATTTGCAGCGGCCAAGGCCGAAAGGCCAAAAATAACAGGTCTTGCGACGATGTTGATTTCATCAGGTGCCCAGTCTATGGAAAGAGACCATGCGCTGATAAGACCAACAGCTGGAGTCGCTAAACTAGCAAGCTTGTTTAGCGTACCGTTTCGAGAAACCTTATCAAGAAATTCGTTTGTCTCTTTCTTGATCTTCTCGCGGAGCTCATTCACCTCTTTGTGGGCTTTTTTGAGAGATTCTCCCTGCTGGATGATCGTCTTTTTATGAAGGGCCTCTTTATGCCTTTGAGTCATCAATACGAGTTCGTCAAAAGTCTCCTTCACCTCATCATCCTCTGCAATCAGGGCATCCAAGGCAGACAAAGCAGCACGGACCTCTTTTGAGAAGAGCTGTATTTTTTTATAATCCGATTCAGTTAACCCACAATCTTCAGGCTTAACATCTGAACCATAAATGGCTTGCAGAGCCCATCCATAGAAAGCGGAAAAAGGGTTGTACCAACCATTGCTTTTTTGCGTTTTAGGCACATTAAGGGCCTGCTGTGACAAATGAGCGTTGGTCCTTTCCCTCTGTTCAAAGATACTCATGGGAGAAGGGTGTAACGCTTTTTTTGTCTCGGTTGTTGCATTTGTCTCTTCGACAGACTCAACCACTTGAGGTGGTGGCAACCCCTCAATGAGACACTCATCGGAAAGACTTGAAGAAGAGATCCTAATCATCTGCCAGACAAAGCCTGTGTTTGACGCATTTTGGCGTCGTGTAAGGTTTTTACAATTTTATTTGCTAATTGAAACGACTCATTCCTTTCGCTGTTGAGCTGCTGGATCGTGTTCATTAAAAGGTCGTTTTCCAAATTCCGCTCATCAATGGCCATTTTGATATTGTCCACCATCCGCTCGCGCGCAGATCCGTTGAATTTGGTCTTGTTCGGCAGCTTCAAATCGAACCGTTTATCCATCAATTCGTAAAGTTCCTTCGCCTCTGCCGATTTATCTAGATCGAGGTTTTCATTATCATCGGTAGCAGCGTTCAACGTACGAACAAGAGATTGTAGCGCTTTGATCTCTTCTTGCCGTTTTTTAAGATCCTTGAAGTGTGTTTTTAATTTGCCTTCTAGCTCATCGACCCTTTGCTTATTAACAAGAAGCGCCAAAGTTTCTAAAGAATAAGAAGGTTTTACGTTCTCTTTGTCTTCAGTTTTATCAATTTTTTCTGCGAAAACTTCTTCAACACTCATAATAGCCTTCTCTAAAAGGTTTGAATTTTTAATTTTACGCTTATAGAGGATTTTGCGCTAGTGTCACAAAGAATTGGGTGTTAGATTTCGGTTATGCGTCTATTTATTGGTATTGTCCTCTTTGTCATTCTTCTGGTGGCACTCACACCTGCCATCCTTTCGACTGGCTTGGGGAAAGGGCTGATCGCTCCCCTTCAAGTTGATTCGCTTTCGCTTAATTGGCTTTCCTCTCAAGAATTGAAAGGGGTCTGGCATAAAGAGGACGGAATCGATCTTTCCATTGAGAAGATCACGCTAGAAAAATCGCTCCTCGGCATCCTTTTTTCTCCCACCAATTGGGGGTCCCTTCTTATTGAGGCACCCCGCTTGAAAGCCACAGTTCCAGGGGAGGAAGCGCTCCATCAAAAAGAGAAGAAAGAACGCCCCTTTATCCCCCCGATCTCTCAAATCTTGGTTCAACGGGGCGAAATAGAGGTGGAAGGGGTAGCTCTCCATAATCTCAACCTGAATGTTGAAAGACAAGATGGGTTCAAAACGGTCCTTTTTCAGATTTCCGCACTTAGCAGTACCGATCGGGGCGAAGGGAAAATAGAGGCAACGGGCTTATTAAATGGTCCGGACGACCATTTTTTCCCCCTCTCATTCGATCTCAATATCGATCGATTCCCTTTGGCAACACTCGATGCTCTCCTGCCAGACCCTGTTTTAGTCCGAGCTTTTGGTCCCCTTTTGACCATAAAAGGGCAACTTGAAAAGGGGATCTATTCTCTGCAAATTGATGGAGAAAAAATCCATGGCGGGGGGACTGGTATCATTCAGATCGATTGGAGTCCCGATCTGACCTTGCTATTTGGAGCAGGTCCGATCCACATCACTTTCGACCAGCAAAGCTTGGCCTGGGATATCGACGCTTCCCTCAATGGGAATCTCTCTTTTTTGGGACCTAGACTTTCATTCAAAGGGACACCGAGTATCTTTACTTTGTCAGCAGATGCGTTAAAACTTTCCCCCATACAGGCTGAAATGGGGAAAAACAGTATCCCTTGTAGAGCCTGTGAAAGGGGAACTCACTCGACTGCCACCCTCCTCTAAGATCTCCTCTCCACTTCTTTTCGAGTTAAATCAAGCTTCCATCAAAGGAAATGCTTCTTCCCTCGCTTTTGAAGGAAAAGTGCAAGGGGGTGTCGAAAAACCAATGGGTAAAATCCCCCACTTTGCCCTCCATTTTGCAAAAGAAAAAGGGGGACCCATTCTACTGGACGGAGAGGCTTCTTTTCTTTCAACCAACACAAGCCTTGATGCAATTTTAGGAGGAGAAGGGAATCTCCTTTTCTCTGCTGAAGGATTTCCAAGAAACGATGAAAAATGGGAGTTTGACCCAGTTTCCTTCCAATTCAGAGCTCCACTTCTTGAAGCAGATGGGTATTTAGTTGTCGATTCGGACGGAAAAATCGAAGGGGGTCAACCAGTCACTTTCCACTACACATTGACACCTCTTGCCCTCCAAAGACTAAAGCCAAATCTCCCCCCTTTACAGGAACCTGCAAAGCTCACTCTTGAGATTTCTTTAGCCTCTTCCCTACAGTTTGATCAGCTAAATACCTGGAATTTCCAAACCACTATTACTTCTCCCAACGTGAAGTTTGAAAACTTTTCTTTCGATAATTTCATAGGATCGATCGACCTATCAGGTGAAAAATCGGAACTGCTGGCCACTTTGGAGGCAAAAACTAAAGGGAAATCTCTTCTTGGAGGGGGCATTTCAGTCGATCTTTTCTTGAAAGATTTTATCTCTAATAACGACATTGCCTTCGAAAACAGCAATTACACCTTGTCTGCTAACTTGCGAGAATTTCCCACCGTCATCTTAAAAGAGGCTCAAGAACTATTTGGAGACACAGTATCTCTTCAGCTCGATTCGAAAGGGACATTGGATGTAGCTCAAGGGACAGCTAAAGTCGATAGCAATGGGATGCGTGGCAGACTTGCTTGGCAGTGGGACGAGAAGGTCATAGCAGTCTCTTCCCCTCATTTTGAGGCCAATATTCCCGCCTCACTCTTTAATCCTTTGCTTGAATCAATCCCTATTTCATTTGAAATCGACAGCTTGACCATACCAAGAGATAGCTACTTTGAAGGATCTGGCAAGGGAAATCTGCAAACAGCAGCAACCACTATCTACGCAAAAGAGAGTGGGAAGAAAATACCGATCCCTGCCTTCGAAGGGCAATGGAATCTAGATAAAAATGGGCTCCACTACTCCTTGAAAACGGCCAACGAAGGGCTATCGATGAGTGGTTTTGTCCGTTCCCGGATCCCACTTCCTGAGCAGTGGACATTGAAAGATCTTAATTTCTCAGTCCTACTAAGAGGTGTTGATCTACCTTCCTCGTTACTATCGTTGACCCCAAACCTCAATCGCCTTGAGCCAGTGTTAGAACCCTCTTTCAGCATCGAGCTAGATCTGAAATTAGACCAAGGGAATGGGACAGTCGTCTCTTCTTTGATCTCTCCAAATGGAGCCCTTCTAATCGATGGCTATCTACAGGAGGGGTGGTTTTTCCTCAATCGGCAATTAGAACTATCGATTCAAATGACACCTAAGGTGGCAAAAGGGCTGCTCGGCGAACTCGTCCCCCTGGTCTCTTCCGGTGTTCGCGGACGATCACCAATTCGAGTGGCCATTGACCCACGTGGATTCCATGTGCCTGTTCTCCCTTTCGATTTTGCCGGACTTGAAATAGGGCAAGCTGTTGTAGAACTAGACCAGGTCGATGTTAATCCGACCGAGGATTTAGGCGACCTGCTCTCTTTATTGGGTGTTCAAACAACACCAGGAAAGCCTGAGATGCTCTGGTTTACACCTCTCTATCTTTCTTACCATAATGGCGTAGCAACTTTAAGAAGGGTCGATATCCTCATTGCAGAAAAGTATCCGATTGCCCTCTGGGGGAAAGTTGATCTTGAAAATGACAGAGTTAACCTCGAATTAGGCTTAGGAGCCAGAACCCTCTCCCAAGCATTTGGGATGAAAAAACTGCCTAAAGATTACATCCTCCCCATCTCCCTCCGAGGCACTCTCAATTCTCCAAAAATCGATAAGCCAAAAGCCACCGCCAAAATTGGCGCACTTCTAGCTCAAATTGAAGGAAGCCCTCAAGGGCTACTCCTCAGCGGAGTTTTAGACTTGGTTTCAGGCGGCATCATGAGTGAAGGGGTTCCCCCTCCTACAACCACCCCATTCCCTTGGGCGACAGACGAAGAGCTCAAACAACCTCCTCATCCCAACACCCCAATGAAAAAAATTCTCAAAGGAGCTGAGCAAGGAGTAAAATCTTTGCTTAAAAAGCTGTTCTGAAAAAAGATGAGTCATTAGATTGAAAGTCTAAATATGGGTTTTCGATGGTCACTCAAGTGCAGAAGGCCTTAATTGCAATAGCCCGCTGGTAATGCTAAGGCTTCACCGCTTCAGCTTTCACATCTCGGTCCTTCGGACCTTTTTTGTCATGTTCACATGACACTTTTCTCCAGTTTCTGTCTTCTTGAGATGACACTTCGAAAAACTAATTCAGAAGGAGCTTCAGATTTTTAGAAAAATTCAATTGGTCTTTTTGCCCAAGCTGGCCAGCCTTTCTAATGATAAGTCTATGGTCTAAAGTGAAAAGCTTCATGCGAATGATAGAAGGAGCAGAAAGGCCAGCACCCTCGAGATCCTTGATTTTCAAATCAAGAGGCCATGGCGTGTGCAAGGCAGAAGTAATCATCGCCATGACACTTGCTTCCCCAGTAAAATGGCTATTAGAGGAGATGATCAGAGCTGGACGGTTTTTAGATGTTTCTATGTCTATAAATGGAAAAGGGATAATGACAATATCAAAACGGTCATAAGTCTTTGTAAGCTTCGTCATCTTCAGGGGAATCCCATTCATTTAAAGTATAATTCAAAGCTTTTAGGTACTCGATGTCGAGTGGCGATGCCTTCCTAATAACGACCCCATTTCCTTCCAGAATTTCATAAATTATTTGGTCTTTGGCTTTTAAACGAAGGTGTTTCCTTACCTCAAGAGGGATAGTAGCTTGATATTTAGAGGTAAGCTTAGAAATGAATTTATTCATACAACTCTATTGTAATACGGTATTACCCCCTTGTCAAGATTCTAAAAAATGCTGATTATCCTGTCTTTTTTCCTGAATGATTGCCTTCGAACTCTGATTTGTATAGTGTGGAGTGACATGAAAAAGGAAGTGTTCGAAAAGATACGTCTAGTGGCCCTTGTTGGATCGAACAGAGGGAAACAGGAAAAGGCTCTGCTCCTCCATGAGGGAGCTGAATTTTCCTGGCTGTTTAAGGACGAAATCATCTTAAAAGGGAAAAGCATCGGAGAAATGAGAGAATGCCTTCTCTCCCATTTTGCCGGTTATCCTGTCCGTATTGTGAACTTCGGTGTCCTCTACACGCTTCCAGAAAGAGACGAAGTGGGCCAGTATGCCCTTTTTCATCAAGCAAGGAATTCTTACAAAGTATCAAATGGGGTCGTTTTTGATCCCGCTTGGGGCTTTACTTACAAAGTCGATTTTTTGTCTCAAGAGGGGCGAAAAATGATCGAGGAGCTGGAATCAAATGTTGAGCCCTGAACACGAAACAGTCGTCTGCACCCACTGTTTTGGGGCGATGGTGATCTCAAGCCAATTTCCTAAAAAACCGCTCCGTTTCTGCGTTTACTGCGGCGTTTCTTTGGGCAATGGCGACGTTGAAGGGGCCACTCAGGGTAGTATGGGTGGCAGCGATTGGGGCGCCTCTTTGATCTCGGGACAAGTCCCCTCAGAAGACCCCATACAATTTACCATTGGCCCTTACCAAATCTTACGAAAAATTGGTGAAGGAGGAATGGGAGAGGTCTTTTTGGCCTACGATGTCGCTTGTGGAAGGAGAATAGCCCTAAAACAGATCCGAAGAGACTTAAAAGGGCACAAAACTTTGTACAACAGGTTTCTAAAAGAGGCCCGTATCACAAGCCAACTCTCCCATCCTGCCATTGTTCCTATCTATGCGATCGAAAGAACAGGCGATCTGCTCTACTATACGATGCCTTATTTGGAGGGCCATACCCTCAAGCAACTTTTGCGGGATGTCAGGAAATCTGAAAAAGAGGGCAAACGACCACCGGAAGGGACTATTCCTCACCTTATCCGTATTTTCATCTCCATCTGTCAGGCCATTGCCTACGCCCATTCCAAAGGGGTTTTACATCGGGATATCAAACCAGAAAATGTGATTGTAATGCGTTATGGAGAGGCCAAAATTCTCGATTGGGGCCTTGCCGATCTATCTGGCGCTCCTGATGAAAAATTGGCAGAGTCGACAAAAGCAACGGGCTTAACACGGATAGGAAAAGTTGTGGGAACATTATCCTATATGGCCCCAGAAAGGGCTTTGGGAAGTCCTGCGACTATTCAAACAGAAATCTACGCTTTGGGTGTCATCCTCTATCAACTGTTAACCTTAAACCTCCCTTTTAAAAGAAAAAGTCTTGCCGACTTCAAAGCCAAAGGGGGAGACGATACTCCTCTAAAAGATCCTATAGAACTTGCACCCTACCGGGATATCCCCCAAGTTTTAGTCTCCATCGTCGAAAAGTGTCTGCAAATTGATCCAAAAAAACGATATGGGCGGGTTCAAGAGATGATCAATGAGCTGGAAAGCTATATTGAAGGGCGCTCTGAATGGTTCAATGTCCAGGCACTTTCTCCAATAAGGTCTCAAGATTGGGAATTCCAAGAAAACGTCCTAATGGACGATTTCAACGCAATATCTAGATCGACAGAAGAGACCTCTTGGGTGAACTTGATGATCTCTGAAGCCACATTCCCGGGGAATATTCGTCTGGAAACTGAGGTGGAAATCAAAGAGGGTGGTGAAGGTTTTGGCATCCTCTTTTCACTGAAAGAACGGGAAGAGAGGCTCAACCTACTAGATGGTTATTGCCTTTGGATCTCAGCCCTTCCTGGGACTCCGACACGCCTCATTCGATCGGGCGTTCATGTCGTTGAATCCCCTGATTTATTACTAAAAGTGGGTCGAAAATACCGCATCGCGGTCGAAAAAGTTGACGAATCGATCCATCTACTATTAGATGGCCGCAGAGTCTTTTCTTACATCACCCACTTACCCCAAGAAGGGGCCCATGTTGGATTGATGCTGCGGGACACATTTTTAGAGATGACCGATCTGCAGGTCTATGAAGCTGGACAAAATGTGTTAGTCAAATGCATTGCCGTTCCAGATGCCTTTCTAGCTAATAAGGACTATGCAAAAGCCCTTTCTGAATATAGGAGAATCGGGGCTTCTTTTCCTGGTCGTCAGGAAGGACGAGAAGCTTTTTTTCGAGCCGGTGTCACCCTACTTGAACAGGGAAAAGCTTCAGCCCTTAAACTTGAGAGAGAAAGTTGCTTTGAATTGGCCTTTCAGGAATTCGAAAAATTACGCAAAACACCTGGCGCCCCTTTAGAATATTTGGGTAAGTCCTTGATTTACGAGGCATTAGGAGAATTTCAAGAAGAAGCAAAATGTTTTGACATTGCTTACAGGAGAACACCGCGCCATCCCTTGTTACCTCTCTTAGAAGAACATCTTTTGTTCCGTACGCAAGAAAGCTCTAGAATCGATCGAATTGCCACCTACCAATTCTCCCTTTTATTAATTCTCCATTGCCCTGAGAAGACTTTCCAAGAAGGGAAAAGATTATTAGATCGGCTCCAAAGAAATACCGAAACCCCTTGGTTCCTCGATCCGATTGGCCACAGGGATCTCCCCTCTTTAGGAATCGAAATTGCCTACCACTTGTCTCAAGGACATGTCATTGAAGAATTTTTACAGATCAAGCCCACTCACACTCTTTTTAAAAGGGCATTGTTCTGCTTACTTGATTGTGATCAATCTTACGATTCGATCCCCATTGAATTAAAACCAACCTATGAAGCCCTTAAAGAGCTCCAAATGCCGGCTAACAAGGATAAGACAGCTCTTCTTTGGCTTAGCTCCAAGCTCCTCTATCTGGGAAGATATGAAGAAAGTTATTCGGTTCTTGGTCAAATTGTCGATCCACTTTCATCAGAAGAGTTAGAGTGGAAGGGTTTTTTTGAGTCAGCTGTCTTGATACTCATGGACCGTTTTGAAGAAGCTGGAAAAGTATTAGATCAGTTCCCTGTCGAAAAATTGTCAGACGAAGATTCTCCCCTCTTTTTCCCTTTTGGTTGTTTACTCCATCGATCTGAAGGAAAAGAGATTGCTAAAATCCACTTCCAAGACCTATTGGAAGCAAGCTTCCCCAGAAGCTCAGCTCTTGGGGCCTATTACTTCACCCATAAATTGGACTTCGACCGTTGGGTCAAACAAGCCTTCTTTTGGGAAAAACGGACGCTTGCCCTTCAAATGATGTTGATGTCAAAAGCATCACAAGATCAGAAACAATTTAATCATTGGAAAGGATTTCTCGATGGAAAATAAAACTGTTTTTGAAGGGTTTTTCAACGTACGTCGCGACTTCATCGATTCCCATCCTTATGACGTCATCTTAATGAGAGGAGATTCGGTCTCTGTCATTGTTGAGACAGCACCTAGCACTCTCCTATTGCAATGGGAGTTTCGTCATCCCGTTCAGAAACGGATTTTGGCAACAACGGGTGGATTAATAGATAAAAATGAGTCCCCTCTTCAAGCTGCAGAAAGAGAATTGTTGGAAGAAACAGGATACAAGGCCGAAAACCTTAAGCTGCTTGGGGAACACTACCCTTTTCCAGGGCTAACGGGCCAAAAACTTTATGTTGTTTTGGCCACTGGGGCAAAGGTGGCAGCGGAGCCCAAGCTAGATCCGTTGGAGAAGATTGAAGTGGAAGAGATGTCCCTTCAACATCTGGAAAAAATACTATTTCACTCAGAGCTGGACGGAGTTTTATTGTCTTCGCTATTGATGTATCAGTGGCACCGACACTTGCTTGATACTTGATCCAAGCTGCTCTAAAGTTCAAAGAAGCTCCCACTACACAAAGGCCAAACCCAACAAACATTAAAGCAGGATTCGCAGGTGTTGCTGCAAGAAATACTCCCACCGCAATCAATGTGATCACTGTAGCAACAGCTTTAAGCTGAGCAATCTTGTATTCACAGCTATCTGGATCTTTCGTCAATAGCTCCTTGGCATATTCTGCTAAGTGGAGAGAAGAGATCGTGATAGAGACAAATAACAGAGGTGTTGTGAATTGCAAAAAAAGTTTTACCACTTCAACGATGACGCCCACAGATTGCAATGTCACAGCTAAAGAAGCGCCGACGTCCCCTAAATTAGCAAGTACACTCACACCTTTTTCGAAAAGGGATTGATCGCTGACAATTGTGCCATAAGTAGACATCAAAATAGCTGGGATTTGTAAGCCTGCCATCAAACCTAAAGCATACCCAACATTAAGCCCCCTCAAAACAGGTTCAAAAACATCAGGCGGAATGAAAGTGACAGTCGCGCTCCAAGCACCTCTTGTCGCGCGGCAAAAAGTGATGGCTGCGCCAAGTGTATCTAAAGCCAATTCATTTCGGATGGTGTTGCTAACAGGATAGCTCATGCTGCAGCCTCCCGTTTATTTGTGCAGCCAAAGTATGGGTTTAACAAATTGACGTTCTTCCAGATCGTTAAGACACTTAAAATGCTGGAGGTTCCACTGAAGAAGTAAGCAACAATCGTCAAAGCAGTTAGAACAACAGGGGCAAGAGGTGTAGGGGCAAACGCTAATCCGAGGAGTATACCAAGAGCCAATAGAGAGATGACGCCAGCAACAACTCTCAGTCGTTGCTCGACTATCTTTTCCTTAACCCTAGTTCTTAAAACGTTTAACCCTTGTTCAGGCTCTTTAGCAAGCGCTTCGCTGAACTCTTTAAAACGAGATTTTGGAACACCTAAAAACTTCTCTGCAGACTCTTCTGTGAAGATTTTTTTTCTAGAATTTGCCCGAAAAGTAGGCAGCTTATCAATGTTATTGAGATACTCGTCTAAACGTTTTAACCGATGGAGATGGATACCGCTTAAAACAACGTCCGAACCAGCAATTGTAGTTGAAATTAGCTGAAAGCCTGGCAACCAACCTAAGTGAGGCTGTGCTTCATTCCAGATAAAAATAACAGTCTGAACCGTAGCCCCGATCGCCATCCCTAGGCTACCCAGATTTTTGATCAGCGCAATGCCTTTAGTTCTCCAAACCTCTGTACTGGTAACGACCGAATAACAGTTATAGCAATGAATCGGTATGCTCATAGCTCCGATCAACCCAAAAAGACTAGGGACACCTAACGTGTAAACAAGGGGGTCAAAAGCTGTCGATCTTGGCAATGAGTTGATGGCCATAGCGATGGCCATACTAGAACGGGAAACAGCGTAGGCTGAAGAGGCTCCGCTAATGAAAGCAGAACCCCACACCATTGCTGTATTAAAGCTTAGAACGGCTCGGTCCCAGGAAGAAGTAGGATTATTTATAGTTCCACTCATGAAATAACTATTATATTCCAAAAGAGTTAAGCTAAATGAAAAATCAAAATAAGATTTTATTAATTAGTGGGAGATTACAAAAATAGCGGAAGTAAGAAACCGGCAAGTTTTGAACAACTTGTGATCCTTCCGAGAGGTCCTTTATAGGCAGGGAAAAAGATCGCTGCGCTTAAAGATAAGGAGCTGATCATAGCGATACCTGACTCCCAAGCCTCATATTTTGCCTTTCTGAGATCCTTGATATAACGCTCGGCCTGCTCAATGCTTCCATTTAGCTGATGGTCGATGCTGTCATTATAGATCATGTAGGTCTTCAAAGACTGCCTAAATAACTCGACTGTCCCCAAGCCAAAGACAGCCTGCAAAAGGGAGTTCTGCTGGCGGAACCCATTTAAATGCTTTTCGGACATCAAAAAGACAGAAGTAAATGGACAAAGCATTCTTTATGAATTCTGGATGGGAGTTAGAGTGGACAAATTTACCGAGGAGTTTGGGGACTTTAACCAACTTTAAAGCATCGACTACAAGAAAACTTTTTTTATACTGAGCGGGAATAGGGATTCCCGGAGCTTTGAAAAAAAACAACTTGGCTGCAGTGATCGCTTTTATCGCCACATCGAGCTGAGAAGTGAGGGAGTTGTAAAATTGGGTAAAATTGCCAACTGAACCTGTATTTGCCCCTTCATTTGCTTTAACCTTCACTAGTTCTCCTTTCAAAAGAAACATTATAACTAATAATTGTAAAGAAAGTTTAAACTTGGCTTTTTGCAATTTTTGGATGAAGCGATGAGAGAGGAGATACAACCTCGTCCCAATCGGACGTCACAAAAGAAAGAGCCCTCCTTCATGCACCTTTCGCCCCGTCTCTAACAGCTCTCTCCATATATGGAGATAAGATAAGGCTTGGTAGCCAGGTGTCTGGCTCCCAAGCCTTATCTTGTTTTTTGATTCTCCGATTTCCACTAGAATAGATCCTTTTTAAGGAATACAAAATGTCTGCATACGAACCAAAGCTTGTTGAAGAAAAATGGAATAAATTCTGGGAAAAACATCAATTTTTCCGGGCAGACCCCCATTCCAAAAAGCCTTCTTACTGCATCGTCATGCCTCCTCCAAACGTCACCGGGAATCTTCATATGGGACATGCCCTTGTTAGCACATTGCAGGACATTTTGATCCGTTGGAAAAGGATGAGTGGATTTGAGGCCTTATGGGTTCCAGGAACAGACCATGCGGGTATTGCCACGCAAACAGTTGTAGAACGAAAACTTTTTGCAGAAACAGGGAAAAGACGTGTCGATTTTGAAAGGGATGAGTTTTTAAAACATGTATGGGCCCATAAAGAGCAGTATGGTTCTGCCATTTTAGAACAGATCCGTTCCATGGGATGTTCCTGCGATTGGAGCCGCCTGAGGTTCACCCTCGATGAGGGGTCAAGTCGAGCTGTTCGTGTCATGTTTGACAAGCTCTACAAGGCCGGCTTCATCTACCAAGGGGACTATCTCGTTAATTGGGACACGATCTCAGGAACCGCCTTAGCAGACGATGAAGTTGATTACGAAGACCAAGAAGGGTTTTTGTGGCATTTTAGCTACCCTTTTGTTGATGGCAGCGGTTCTATAGAGATCGCCACAACAAGGCCAGAAACCATGTTGGGAGATACTGCCGTTGTGGTCCATCCAGAGGATCCGCGCTATAAACAACAGATCGGGAAAATGATTCTCCACCCGATCACAAACAGACATATCCCCCTTCTTTCTGACCCGATGGTCGACCCTGCTTTTGGTACTGGGGCAGTTAAAGTGACACCTGGCCACGACAGAAACGACTACGATCTCGGTTTAAGACATCAATTACCCCTTATCAACATCATGACAGAAGATGGAAAGGTCAATGAGAATGGGGCCCCTTTCACAGGGCTCACATTCCCAGAAGCCAGACTTGCTGTCATCAAAGAACTAGAGAGGCTCGGCCTTTTTGTTAAAAAGGTTAAACACATTAACCGCATTGGCCGCTCTTACAGATCGAAAGCGATCATCGAACCGATGTTATCCAAACAATGGTTTATTAAATTAACCGCCTTCAAAGACCGTTTAAAAGAGATTGTTGCAAAGGGTGAAACCAAGCTGATCCCTAATCACTGGGACCCAACTTATAACCATTGGATTGACAACCTCCGCGACTGGTGTATCTCCAGACAGCTCTGGTGGGGCCACCGTATCCCTGTTTGGCACAACAAAAAAGACCCCAGCAAGAAAATCGTCGTTGTCGACGAGCTTCCAAAACAGATCACCGAACATCCTGACGATTGGGAACAAGACCATGATGTTCTTGATACTTGGTTTTCTTCTGGCCTCTGGCCATTTTCCACATTAGGATGGCCAGAAAAAACACCTGAACTTGCAAAATTTTATCCCAACTCCACTTTGATCACTGGCTATGACATCCTCTTTTTCTGGGTCGCCAGGATGATCATGATGGGTGATTTTGCGATGGGCACTCCCCCTTTCCCTGAAACATTTTTACATGGCCTCATCTTTGCAAAATCGTATTGGCATGTCTCTCCTGATGGGATGGTGGCCTATTGTTCAAAAGAAGAACGAGACGCCTTTGACGCTGGAAAACCGGTGCCGAAAGAGGTCCACTCCAAGTGGGAAAAGATGTCGAAATCTAAAGGGAACATCATCGACCCGATGGAGGTGATTGCAAGCTTCGGAGCTGATGCCACACGGCTTGCTTTAGCCTCTTGCCCTACCTCTCAGCGTCAAATTGATTTAGACCGAAGACGGCTCGAAGAGTACAAAAACTTTGCCAATAAGTTTTGGAATGGAGCCCGTTTTGTCTTGATGAACCTCGGTGAGGAAAAAATCAATGGCGAAATCACTTTTGAAAATCTCCAATTGGAAGACAAATGGATCTTGATACGGCTCAGATCGGTCATCCAAGAAGTCAACGATTCTCTTGCTGCTTACGCTTTTGACAAGGCCGTTTTATCGGTCTATCGCTTTTTCTGGGACGAATTCTGCGCTTACTATCTGGAAATTGCAAAGCCCATCCTGAAAGATCCAGCACACAAAAACGGCCCAGAAAAGAAAAAAATCCTCTTCTTAGCCTTGGAACAGTCGATCCGTCTTCTCCACCCTTTTACCCCCTTTATCACCGAAGAGCTCTTCTCCTTGCTTAAAGAAAGAGCTGGGGCATCAGAGGGGTCGGGATGGCTAACCGCTACACTATCGGCCCTTTCATCATCTGCGGCCACAGTGTCTCCTTATCCAACAGCTTTACCCCTTCCTTTTAGTGAGAACGAAATCGTCTCTACTTTTAACAAGCTACAAGAAGCTGTCGGAGTCATACGGAATATCAGGGCTGAGATGAAAATTCCTCCAGGAGAATCCAGCTCGCTCATCCTGGTTGGAAAAGAAAAGGATGTGGCCTTTTTTACTCAACACCTCCCGCTTCTGAAAGCCTTAGTTAAATTAGGAGACATTACCACCGCTTCAACACTGCCAACACTTTCTCTTTTTTCATCTGCTTTCCATGGAGATGTGCAATGGATCGTTCCATTACCACCCCAACGTTTGGAGGCTGAAAAAGTCCGACTGTCAAAAGAATTGGAAAAAATTCGCGCCGAAACCATTAAGCTGGAAGGACAACTGGGCAATTCTGATTTCCTTCAAAAAGCCCCTGAGGAGCTGGTGAAAAAGCTACAGATTCAACTTTCTGAAGCTCTTGAAAAAGAAAAGTCTTTCTCCCATACTCTGAAGAAGCTTGAATAAATCTTTTTCATGAGGTTAACTTACTCATATGACTTCAGTCGCCGGACTAACTCCACCTCGTAAGACTCCTATTCAGAGGGGCCTCTCGAGCCTTATTCTTTCACCCTTTACAGGGGCGGCTGTACTTGCAGGAAAAGCTACGATGGTGGTTTTCGGCGAAAATGCGGTTTCTACTCCAGTAAGAAGATCACTTAAAGCGACCTCTTCCACAGAGTCTTTAGCGAGCCTCTTCCCTGTTGCGGGGTGGGTTGCAGTAGGCATCTGGACTGACGCCAAAAGGGGTGATCTTCTAGACCTTTTAAAACTTATCGAAAAGCTAGAAAATTTAGAGGATGTTGAACAACTCCTGAATTGTCGTCTAAAAGCGGCTGAACTCGGCGACATCGACTCGATGGTCATCGTTGGCCAAGATTTTAAAACCAAAGGAAATCTAGAAAAAGCGGAGGAATGGTTTGAAAAAGCGGCAGGAGAGCACCCCGTTGCCATGTTTGAACTGTCTGAGCTTTTAAAAGAGAGCGATCCACCAAGAGCGGAAAAATGGCTTCGAAAAGCGGCTGAAGCTGGCCTTTTGCAATATGATCTGGAACAGATTCCCCAACTTGAAAAAGAGGGAAAAACAGACCGCTTATTTGAAGCGCGATTACGAGCTGCAATGCTAGGCGACGCTGATTCGATGGTCATCATCGCAAAAACCTATTCAATCAGAGGAGATTGGAAATCATCGAAAGAGTGGTTTGAAAAGGCAGCCGCTTTAAAACACCCCGAAGCCCTATATGGCGCCTATTTCACCCTAAAAGTTTCAGAACCCGCACAAGCCTATACAGCCCTTTATGATGCAGCTAATGGAAACCATCCAGGAGCGATCTCCCGTCTAATAAAAATATATGAGGAAGGAGAGGATCACTTTAAACCAGATGCTTACATGGCCAAGTTCTGGAAAGAAAAACCCTATGTCCACTTTCCCATTCTTCACCCTATCCAGAAGAAGCAAAATACCCCCGAAATGGACCGCGATAGTATAGACTCCGGTATTGGCCTCTTTTCACCTCCGCCCTCTCCCCATAAAGATCTTCAATATCACTCTCCTATTAAGATGAATGCACCGCTCACACCACCTTACTCCCCCGTAAAACAGACCACCCCTAACCAACCTCATGGAGGAGGGACACGTATCTCTGACCGGCTCATCATGCCTACATCTTGGTAATAAGCTCTCTAATTAAGAATCAAGAGTAAAAAGAACACGTCTTAGGATGATTCGTCTGCCTGACTATCCTGTTCTTTTTACTGGATTGTTGTTGAAGAGGTGGCGACTTTTTCGACAACTTCGCTCTTTTCTTTCTTCAAGATGGCCAGAAAATCTTTTGTTTCTGCAAGGATGACAGGACTTAAGGCAAAGAGCGCGATCAAATTAGGGAAAGCCATCAAGCCATTAGCAATATCAGCTAAAATCCAAACCACCTCTAACTTCAACAAAGCACCGGGTAATACAATGAGGGTGAATAACACTCTGTAATAAGGGATAACCCGCTCACCGATCATGTATTCAACACATTTTTCCCCATAATAGGACCAGCCGATCAAAGTCGTAAAAGCAAAGAGGACAAGGCCAATTGATACAATAATGCCGCCACCAATTGGAATAACACTTTCAAATGCTTTTACGGTCAAAGCAGCTCCGGTGATGAAGCTTCCATCTTCTCCTCTCAAGCCCAAAACACCCGTCACACCTAGTACTAAAGCTGTAACAGAACACATTACGACAGTAGCTAGAAAACTTCCTGTCATAGAAACCATGGCCTGACGACCCGGATGGTCACTTTTTGCAGCCGCAGCCACAATCGAAGCCGTTCCCAAACCAGATTCAGAGGTCATTAATCCGCGGCTTAAACCGGTTTGCATGACGATTAATAAAGAAGAGCCAAGAGCCCCACCTAAAAAGGCTTGAGGAGCAAAAGCAGCACTGAAAATTTCAAAAACAGCACGGGGTATTTCCCCTGCCTTTGATAAGATAACGACCAACGCACCACCGATGTAAAGAAGGGCCATCAGGGGGACAAGTAAACTGGCTACCCGGCCAATGCTTTTAACACCACCAAGCAGAGTGATGCCAATCAGAAGAGTCAGCGCAATTCCACTATAAAGTGGGTCGATCGAGAAAGTGGCCTCTATGACTGCGGCTACACTATTGGCCTGCAAAATATTTCCACCACCAAAAGAGGAAATCGCACCAAAAAATGCAAATGCAATGGCCAACCCTTTCCAGCCAAGTCCCCTCTCAATAAAGTACATGGGGCCGCCAGCAATCTCCCCCTTTTTGTCGGTCACACGGAATTTTTGGGCAAGCAATGCTTCAGCATATTTAGTGGCCATCCCTAAAATAGCAGTGACCCACATCCAGAAAAGAGCTCCAGGTCCACCCACAACAAAGGCTGTTGCGACACCTGCGATATTGCCGATGCCCATGGTTGCCGCCAAAGCTGTCATCAACGATTGAAAGTGGGACAGGTCCCCTTTCCCCTCTTTTTTCTCTTCTAAGCCAAAAGCAAGGCGCAAAGCGTAAAGCAAATAGCGAAATTGTATACCGCGTAGGGCGATGGTCAAAAAGACTCCGGCACCCATAAGGAGAGCCAAAAGTGGAACGCCCCATACCCAGCTATAAATTGTGTGGAGCATGTTATCCAACCGTTACCTCTTGTTCCTTACTAACTTTATCTAAAAATAATTTCGTCTCGTCCACTAATACCGGCTTCAAAAATAGGAGGGCTAAAAGATTTGGGATGGCCATCAAGCCATTGAAGATGTCGGCTACATGCCAAACGGTAGCAAGTTCTAAAACAGCACCAGGTATGACTAAGAGAACATAAATAATTCGATAGGGAATAACCCCTTTCACACCAAAGAGGTGCTCAGCACATTTTTCGCCATAATAGGCCCAAGCAAGAAGGGTCGAAAAGGCAAACAGTAGAAGGCCAATACTGACGACTATACCAAGACCTGGCAAAGTCGACTCAAAAGCTTTAAACGCAAGAGTGGCCCCACCAATCACTCCATCCTCTCCCACAACTCCGGTTACAGCAAGAACAAGCCCCGTTAATGTACAAATGATCAATGTGGAGATCAACGCGCCGGTCATGGTGATCATCGCCTGCCGGCCTGGACTTTCAGTCTTTGCAGCTGCGGCTGCAATGGACGAGATCCCAAGACCTGCCTCATTGGAAAAGACACTCTGGCATGCCCCTCTTTGGATAACCAACAGAAGAGTACCTCCGGCCACACCTCCAAAAGCTGCGCTCGGAGAAAAAGCCCCATTCAGAATCATTAGCAAAGCTTCTGGCAACTTATCGAAATGGACAAAAAGGACATATCCTCCACCAATCACATAAAGAAGAGCCATGATCGGCACTAAAAGGCCAGCCACTTTACCAATCGTTTTCACACCACCAAGGGTGATCATGCCAGTCACCGCGCAAAACACAACGCCGGTCATCCACGGGCTCCAGTGAAGCAAGTTGTGCATGGCTTCTCCCATTGCATTCACTTGCACCAGGTTCCCCGTCCCAATCGCAGCAATCGCTCCGAGAAAAGCAAAGAAAAGAGCGCCCCATTTCCAGCCAAGTCCCTTTTTCATGTATTGCATGGGACCGCCCATCATTTCTCCACGGCTATCGACTTCTCGATAACGGACGGCTAAAAGCGATTCGGCATATTTCGTTGCCATTCCAAAAATGGCTGTCACCCACATCCAAAAAATAGCGCCAAATCCGCCAACTGTAACAGCTGTGGCGACGCCAACAATGGTGCCTGTCCCAATGGCGCCTGCAAGAGAAGTCATGAGAGCATCGAATGGGGAAATATCCCCAGCGGCCCCTTTCCTTTGCGCTTTAAAAACCTGAGTGAAGGCATAACCCAGATATCTGAATTGTACCCCTCGAAGAGCGATGGTCAAATAGATGCCAACCCCAAGAAGAAGCGCAAGTAGCGGAACTCCCCATACCCAAGCTTTGAGCACAAGCAGAAAATCGTTAATGGCCATTAAGAACCCAATAAAAGGAGGAGAGGATAACCCACTTCTCAAATTTTTAAAACTTATGAAATATTTATTATATCACAGATCCTAGAGAGTTTAAAGGCATTTCTTTTTTAAGATTTAAGACAGAAAAAGCCCCTTTCTTTTCACCGAACGGGTCTAAAAATAGGGCGATTTCCTCTTTTTCAAAACCAGAATCAATCGCAACACCCCGTACCATCGGCTCGATTTCAAGGAGGAGAAAATACTGAAGAAGAGACGCCTTTCCTTTTCGAACGACTGGGATCCAGGGTCCATTTTTCGGCAATGCTGATGGATGTAGTTGTTCAAGAGGAAAAAGTAGAAAGGCATCGCGTGGAGCTTCTTGCTCGAGCCATACAAGCGTATCGACTAAATCAACTCCAAAAGGGAGTTTATCTAAAAAAAGGTGGTATCCCCGGTTTGACCACAGTGCTTCAGCGGCCGCCTCCTTAAGAAGCTGCTTTTTTCTGACAAGAACTTCACGGATCAAATGGGGACAGGGATCGGTAAATGGCAAATCAGCACAACTTTCACCTACAAACAGCGTCCTTTTCATACATGCAAGTATGAACAGGAAAGGAAAAAAGAAACACCGTTTAGGCAAGAAAATAAAAATAACAGACTAACCTTGTGAAAGGCGAAGCTTTATCTTTTTTTTATCTTGCTTATCCTGTTCTATTATTTTTTCAGCTGTTAGCTGAGGTAGTCGATGCTTTTGGGTGTGAGCGAGAAGTACCACTTCCCATCTTTTTCCCCAACTTTCAACGCACCATTTTTAGCGAAACGCTCAAATAAAAGCGATCTAAAGGTAGCCCTTTCTTCTGGAGTATGAACTGGCATCGAGTAGAGCCAACGTCTTCCTTTAGACTCTAAAAAAGGCTCGTGCGGCTCATGCATCGGGACATCAAGATGCATTAAAAATTGCTCCATAGGGATCCATGCACCAACTTTTGCCTCTTTTAATCGTCGCTCAACCCCTTTGATTTGCCGTTCTCGAAGCTCAAGACCCCTTTGTGGTTTAGGGAAATCTTTAGATTCCTTAACTGCAATTTGAGTCGGTTGAACCCCTTTTTCAACAAAATGGGTGTAATCGACCCACTCTTTAAGAGGGACAACGAGCTCTTCCCAGCCATCTTCAGTCGGAACATATTTAATGAAAGCAACAAAATGATATTCCAATTGTAAAATCAACGTATGAAGCTCTTCTCTTGATATGCCAAAACCAATTTGCAAATCTTGAAAAGATAAACAAAGATCATCACTTCGATAGAGCGCTTTTATAATGGTCTGCAATCGGGGATCTGCAAATTGCAAATCATCCAAATGGCGATGAAAATATCTTGGGTGGAAAAAATGCTTTTCTATCAAAGATTCAAAGATATCGTGACAAGTTCGAGGCACAACATACCAATCGAGCAAGACCGAAGGAGAGAGAAAAGACAAACGGGTCTTTAAATATTGTAAGTCTGGGTGGAAACCGTCTTCAAAGCGGGCGGCTTCGGTCTCTAAAATCCGTCTTCTTTCTTTATTGAGGGAAAGTTTTGTTCCATCTCGGACAAAAAGAGCCAAAGGGATCAGTTGGGACAACCCTTCCTCTACCTCTTCCATTGAAAGTTCGAGGGTATCGGCCAGTTCGTCAACACTTGTCTCAAGCGATGAAAACAAAAGCTCTTGCAGTAGAAGGACCCCTATTTTATCGAGAAAGGGCAAGGCGGAGCGTAGTGCAACATCAATTTGATAAGGGATTTTCGATAAATCGACCTTTATCTTTTTAGTAGAAGAATCATCCATAGTTTCCAGTACTAATGATGATACATTAAAATTTATTTAAGCACAAACGGAAAGAAGGGCCCAAAACCAAAGGTTTGGACCCTAAGGGCGCAGACTTTAGTCTGCACCACAACGTGGGTTAAAACCCGCGAAAACTTTATTTTTTTACGTACTGATTGACGTAGGTGATAACATCCCCTACAGTTTTCAATTTTTCTGCATCTTCTTCAGAGATTTCACAATTGAAACGCTCTTCAAAAGTCATGATGAGCTCTGTGAGGTCGAGTGAATCTGCGTTAAGATCGTCGATAAACTTTTTAGAGGGGTCCACTTCACTGCGGTCGACACCTAATTGCTCAACAACGATGTCAATAACTTCTTGTTCGAGTGACATATCGAGGGATTTCCTTGGTTTTAAAAAAAATTATTTCTATCTGACCATTCCACCATCTACAGTAAGCACCTGCCCAGTGATGTAGTCTGATAAAGAGGAAGCAAAAAAGAGCACTGCATTTGCAATCTCTTCAGGTTGACCGATCCTCCCCATAGGGATTTGCTTAAGGACCGCCTCTTTTTGCAAAGAGGATAACTGATTGGTCATTTTTGTCTCAATGTAACCGGGAGCTATGCAATTTACATGGGCTCTTCCTGCTAATTCAACTGCAAGAGCTTTGGTAAATCCAATCATCCCCGCCTTTGATGCTGCATAGTTAAGCTGTCCTGCGTTGCCAGTCAATCCTATCACGGAAGAGATGTTGATAATCTTCCCTTTTTTGGCCCGAATCATCGGACGGACGCAAGCCTTCGCAAAATTAAAAGCCGATTTTAGATTAGTATCCATCACCTGGTCCCAATCTTCTTCTGTCATCTTAAGAAGAAGGTTGTCACGCGTGATACCTGCACAATTAACGAGGATATCAACACGACCATAGTTCTTGATCAGCTCTTCGACTGCTGATTGGACGGCCGAGAAAGAGGCAACATCCACCGAAAAAAACAGATGCTTCCCTTCAGGACTCAAATTTTTCAGCTCTTCTAAAACCTCTGCTCCTCTTTCGGGATTGGTCCCAATCGCAACGACGTGTGCTCCGGCTTTTGCCAATGCATGGGCAATTGCTTTACCAATACCTGATGTTGCACCAGTCACAAAAGCGACTTGGTCTTTTAGTTGAATCATTCCATTACCTCAGCTAGTGCTTTCAAATCATCTACCGACTGAACACTGATGCTTTTTCCAAGCACACCAATTTTTCTGTTCAACCCAGACAAAACATTGCCTGGTCCCATCTCAACAAAAAGATTAACACCCCGTTTTTCCATCGCCCTGATTCCTTGCTCCCATCTCACTGAGCCTGTTACCTGCTCTTTAAGAAACTGAGTAACTAAGATAGGCTCGTCGGCATAGTCCCCAGGCACATTCATCACAATTTTGACTTTAGAATCTTGAAACGGAAGCCGGTCGATCACTGGGATTAACTTTTCTTTTGCGCTTTGCATTAGACCACTATGAAAAGCTCCATGGACCTGCAAAGGCATCACCCTTTTTGCCCCTTTAGCTTTCAGAAGTTCTGCCCCTTTCTCCACACCCTTAACAGTGCCAGAAATGACAATCTGACCAGGAGCATTGTAGTTGGCTACCCACAATTCCCCTTCCTCTTTCAACTCTTGCAGGGCTGCATCAACCTCATCCCCAGACAGGCCAAGAACTGCCGACATGGTCCCAGGCCGATCTAAACAAGCCTGGTTCATAGCCATCCCGCGTTGACGGACAAAAAGAAGGCCTTCATTAAAAGGGAGTCTTCCAGAAGCCACAAGTCCTGTGATCTCACCCAAACTTAAACCGCTGACCACCTGGGGACTAAGTGACGAAAATTCTTTCTGGATCGATTTCAAGATGGCTAGGCTGGTGATAAAAATCCCCACTTGGCTATTTTTTGTCTCAGTCAACTTATCTTGAGGCCCCTCAAATACAATTTTGGAGATATTTTCCCCTAAAATCTCATCGGCTTCTTGAAAAACCTCTTTTGCCACTGTGAAGTGGTCGTAAAATGATTTTCCCATGCCCGGAGCCTGAGCTCCCTGTCCTGGAAATAGAAATGCTGTGCGGAAATTAGATTTCATAGTTTTCTTAGTAGGGTAGCTCCCCATGTCAGCCCTGCACCAAATGCGACTAAAAGCAAAGTATCATTGGGCTCAAGAGGATGGGTGTCTACAAGTTCGTCAAGAGCAATCGCAACAGAGGAGGCAGAGGTGTTGCCATATTTGTGTACAGTATTAAAAACTTTTTGGTTTGGAACGCCGCAGTATTTAGCAACGGTGTCGATGATTCTCTGGTTTGCTTGGTGTGGCACAAGCCAAGTCAGTTCTTTTTCAGTGATCCCTTCAGCTTCTAAGCAAATTTTAGCCACACTGTTCATCCGACGGACAGCATGCTTAAAAAGCTCTTTCCCTTCCATCTTGATCTTATGAAGTTTTTCCGATACCCCTTCAATATCAAGGGGGCGCCTAGACCCACCACCTGGAATATAGACCAGTTGATATTGACTACCATCAGATCCAAGGGATGTAACCCCAATTTTAAAACCACGCTCTTCAGACGATACAATCGCGGCCGCTGCCCCATCTCCAAAGAGGATACAGGTATTGCGGTCTTGATAATCGACAATAGAGGACATTTTTTCAGGGGCAATCAAGAGGATGGTCTTATAGGCCCCCGACTCAATGAAAGCTTTGGCTGTCGACAGGCCAAAGATGAACCCTGTGCAGGCCGCTGCAATATCAAACGCTGGAATATCAGTTAGCCCGAGTTCATTTTGAATGAGAGAAGCTGTGTTGGAAATGGGGAAATCAGGAGTTGACGTGGCAACTAAAATAAGATCGATACTCTTTTTATCAATCCCAGCTTTTTCAATAGCTTTTAGCGCCGCTTCTCGACCCATGTGCGCTACCTCTTCTCCCGGCGCGGCCAATCTTCTCTCTTTAATACCGGTTCTGGTTACAATCCACTCATCTGATGTCTCCACCATCCGTTCAAAGTCTGCATTGGATAATACTTTTGATGGGAGATAAGACCCGAGTCCAATGATGTGAGCAGTTCGTTTTTTTGCCATAAAAGAATTTCAAGAATTGTAACAGATAGGGAGATTATTTATTCTAGGAGAACATGCACTATCCTGACTGGTTTCAAAATCTTCTCCCTTTTTGGGAAAAACTCCCGGGCATTGGCCCTCGCTCTGCAGAGCGGTTTTTACTTGACCTTCTTTCTTGGGAAAAACAGGACCTACACGCCTTTTCAAGGGCACTGGAGTCCTTTGCCGACGACCGGCATTTCTGCCCAGAATGCGGCGCACTCTCCCCACCTAATGCCTGTCCTTTCTGCAATGGAGAACGGGACCAAAGGATCCTTTGCATCATAGGCGGTCAAAAAGAGCTGCATCAGATCGAGAGGACCGGTACCTTTAAAGGCATTTACCATGTGTTAGATACTTTACTGACATTTGAAGATGACCACATCATCGAACTCCATGTAGGGAAACTTAAAAAAAGACTCAAGCAATACCCTGTGGAAGAGATCATTTTTGCTCTGGAGGGTACTTTGGATGGAGATGCCACTTGCCACCTGCTAAGAGAAAGGCTATCCCCATCTCCCTATCGGCTTAGCCGACTGGCCTTTGGCTTGCCTATTGGCACCTCCTTTACATCTGTCGATGGTGGCACCCTTTCCCGGTCTCTACTTTCCAGAGTGCCCCTCTAGCAACAGAGGTGGACAGGATTGAAAAGGATAGCTCCTGAAAAACTGCCTTTAATTTCGCTTCGCGAAAAAAATATTTTTTTGAAACAAAATTTGATCCATCTGTAAACGTCTAACTCCATGCCCGCGGGCTGTTGCAATTTCAGCTTCCACCTAGTTTTGAATGCTTTACTTCTCTTCAAGGCCTGACCATTTTACGATATTCGTAAATTGGTCAGAATTATAACTCCCACTGCCAGCACTCGTAATCGTGCATCAGGATATCCAGAGCAGTCTCTGGATCATGTAGATCGAGGTCAAGCCAGTGGAAATGAGGCTCGCGACGGAACCATGTGAGTTGTCTTTTTGCATAGCGGCGTGAGGCTTGCTTAAAAGCCTCCATGAAGGTGGTAAAAGCCTCATGTGACCTATCAGATTCTAAGTAAGAAATGGCCTGTCGATAGCCTATAGCTTGAGAAATGAGATGGTTATCCTTTAAGCCTCTTGGGATAAGCGATTCAACCTCTTCTAAAAAACCAAGGGCCACCATCCGTTCACAGCGGCGGTCTATCCGTTGATAAAGGACAGATCTTGGGCGATTAAGAAACCAGCACCGGAATGAAAATTCATGTGGTGGCTTAGCAGGTTTTTCAGGGATATCACTCACCTTCTTCCCAGACAGTTCGATGATCTCAAGAGCTCGAATGATCTTGTGCCGATCTCCAGCCGTCAGCCTAACTGCATAATCGGGATCTACCTTTAAAAGGCGCTCATACATAAGGCTTGGGCCTAATTCTTCCATTTCTTCGGCCAATCGTTGGCGTAAAAAAAGGTCTGGAGTAGGTCCACTAGGGGGGCCAAACAGGAGCGTATGGATGTAAAAGCCAGATCCCCCCACAACAATGGGGATGGCGCCTCTTGCGTGTACTTTTTCTAAAGCATCTAAAGCTTCATGGTAAAATTCGACCACATTGAAGCTTTCAGAAAGTTCTCGTGTATCGATCAGGTGATGAGGAATCGACAGCTGTTCTTCAAGTGTTGGTTTACTCGTTCCAATGCTTGCCCCTTTGTAAACTTGCATTGAATCGGCTGAAATGATCTCTCCGCGGATTCTCTGGGCCAACTGGAGGGCCAGTTCACTTTTCCCCACGGCGGTAGGCCCTGCAATGATCAAAGCCCTTTTTTTTCGCGGTTTCCCAAGAGTGATCTTCTCCTTTTGCACCTGGAGGTACATTTCTAAAAAGGTGGAAGGGAGGCAAATCGGAGGGGCAGCCATCAGCGTGTATCTACAGTCTCCGTCATGACCCAATCATGGTACGAAGGATTCGAGTCTAAAATGGGGGATACGATGATCTCTGGGACTTCATACTTACTATTTTCTTCAATGATTTTAGCAACCTTTGAAAAATGGGTGCGACGAGTTTTTAGAAGAACAGCGCTTTCTTGGCTTGTCTCTAACTCCCCATTCCAACGATAAATCGATTCCACCCAAGGAATAATTTTAGCGCAAGCTACAAGCCGTTCTTGAACTAAGTAGCGGGCAATCATCCTCGCCTCTTCCAGACTACCGGCCGTAAAGCGAATTTCACAAAGTTCTTCTTTTTCCATAAAAACCGCTTTGATTATAGATGCCCTCTTCTAAAATACAAGAATTCTTGAAGAAAGGCGCAAGTCTACCCCTATTCCCTCATCAATTGTAGATAGCAGAGAGGCGAATTCTGTGAGCGATTTCTCAAAACCGTCTAACCAAAGTCTGATAAACAACCTCCTTTCCCCATTTTTTACCGTTAACACAAGCTCTCCCCCATAAGGATGGTCTTCCTTAAGGCGAGACAGGTCAATTTTTGCAACGGTCCATGGGAAAAACAGCCCTTCCATCATTAAAATCTTTTTAGCCAGAAGAAATTGGTTAAACTGCACCTCTTTCATAGGGGCAAAACGGAGTTGGGGATCTTCTATAAAAACAATCTCTGGCAACTCTTTAGGACTAAAAAAAGGTGATAATGGGAAGGCAAACCCTCTGGAGTCGATCCCAAGGTTTTTCCAGTTTGCGATAGAGGCGTAGGGCGTTCGCAAAGTATATGACACCACAAGAGCTGAAGGTTTCAACTTGTACAGTTGGACCTTTTCAATCACACCCGACTTCAGAAGTTTTTCTTCTCCTTGCCTCAGGTTAAAACTATTAAGTGGGGTCGATTTTTCGGCAGACAGGTCGAGCCATTCTGCTATGGCTTCACTCTTTAAACGATCATGTGAATGGGAAACAAGGGCCAGCGACACTATATCACCGCGCTCTTCACTCTTCCACAAGAAGGGTGTCGCAAGGCTCCAGAACACCACCGTCGTCACCAGAAAAATGATACTTTTTTTCATAGGGAAGTACATTCCAAAAAACAAAAATAACAGGATAGGCAGGCTAGAATGGACAACCTTCGTCCATAAAAAAATATTGTTAGGCTAAGCTTGATCTTCATCTATCCTGTACCTATTTTATGACTCAAGATGAGTTGAGAAGTTGAAGTCAATGATTCTCTCGAACATGGCTATTTTCCAAAGCAAAATGACGTTACTTTTGGCAGATTAACCACCCAAACATGCCGTTTTTTTGGCTAAAATCCTAGGCAAAAATTAAAATTGGAGAGTCATTTAGATGATAAGTCAAAGCAAATCCTCGAAGGGGATAAGATGACTAAAGAAGTTTTCAGATCTGATATTACTAGATAATTCGCCCTCATATATCAAGACAGGCCGCACTGATATCGTTTTAGGAATTTTTATCTTACGAACTTTCTCTTTAACCTCATCTATCACGCTTAATGGAATTTGTTTGCGAAATTTAATTTCACAGACATATAAAGTGTGACGCGTTTGAATAAAAAGATCAATTTGACATGCTTCCGTTCTTTGGGTTTTATTTTGAAAATAAGGAGATATACTTAGTACAGAAGCGGGTGAGATTTGAAGGAGGCGTTGAATGGCGCTCAAATTGTTTAAGACCACGTTTTCAAATTGCAATCCCATGATGGCTTGCCATTCAGGCAGTTCTTCTAAATGTAGATCGCGATAAACACCCTGCTCGATCAATTGCTTCTTAGGTTCAATATAATTAATGTAAAAGCGGAGATAATTGTCCTTAAGACGATATTTGTAAAGTTTGACTCTTTTGAGATTTCCATTCCAGACATGATCCCGAGCAAGAAAACCAGATTGCTGTAGAGTAATAAGCATCTTACTGAATCCACCCGTCTGGACAATGCCCAACCTTTCGCAGATTTCTGTTTGATCAAGACTGCCGTGTGATAGAACTTGAATAATTCTTTTATAATCGTCTGCGCGACGGCCAAAAATATCTCCAAAGATTTTATCAAATTCTTCTACTAAGATCCCGCCCTTACTAAAACACATTCTCTTAATATTCTGTTCAGCCGTTTGTTCAGGCTGAATTTCTTCCAAATACCTGGGAACCCCGCCTGTTACACACAATATCTTGAATTTTTCGTAAGATGAGATCGTTGTATTTTTCCAAAACTTATTGGAATCATGGAGCGGCATTTCCTCAAGATTGATGGTTAACGAGACCCTCCCCATAAACCCTTTGTCATTGAGAATGTTTTCTTGTATCCAAGAAGACACGGAACCACAAAGAACAAGAATCAGCTCGTTATTCTTCTTGAATTTTGTATCCCAAACCCCTTTTAGTTTTGCAGCGAAATCTTGATCTCGACCTGCCATCCAAGATATCTCATCCAGAAAAATAATCACCCGTCCTTCCGACGTCAACCCCGCTAGTGCTGTAAGAGCCTGATTCCAATTGTCAAATTTCATTGCCGGTATATTGAACTTCAGCCCCATTAGTTCGCCGAAATGATCAAGTTGATCCTTATTAGAGAGCTGTTCCCTCGGTGCTAATCCATAAAATTCGAGAAAGCGAGTACGTTGGCCAAAATGTTCAATGAGAGTGCTCTTCCCAATACGGCGACGTCCACAGCATACGATGATGCCTGCCACCTTTCGCTTTTTGAATTCTTTTAGCTGCGCCAACTCTTCTTCACGACCAATGAACATTTCTTTTCCGACGATAATTTGACTTAAAATTAACATTTTGCCTTTTTTAAGTCAAAATTTTCACCTAAAAATCTGACTTGAAAATGACATCTCGTCGATTTCAAGTTAAACAAGCACTCTTTTAAGCAAAGCTTGGCAGGATTAGCCTCTTCTATTTTGCTTAGGCTTTTTTATCGTCATCGTTGATTGACGGAAAGAAGGTAATGGACTACGATCTTTTTTTATTTGGAGTCAAAAATGTCTGCTACTAATGTATTACAAGGGCAAAATTTCCAAAACGCCTCTCATTGGCAAACAAGTGGAAATCAGCATTTTAACCAAAAAAATAACCATTCGGCAAAACATGTGAATGCGATAGCCGTTCTCTTTTTTGCAGCCTGTTGCGCTGGCATTGCAGCGGTTGTTTTTTACCCTCACCGAGATTCTGATGGTGCCGCAGTCTATGGACAGCAGGGACTAGGAGCGTTTACTTTCAGCCTCCTTGCTGCAGCTTTTAATGCTCAAAGAGGTCAGCAAAAGCAAGCCGTACAAAATCTTTTCAAAAAGACACTTGTTCCTCAAACCCCTGTAGACATTTCTGGTCTTGTTGTCACCCGAGGCAAAAGGGATGCATGCTCAAGCCCCCCAGAGACTGTGGCCATTGGGAGCCCTTTGACTCTAGCCATCTCCTCCTTTACTTCTCACTCAATTGCTCAAGGAACTGATGGGAGATTTTTACAAGTATGGACCACCTCAACTGGTGTTGCTTGGAGGCTAATTAGCGCAAGTTACAGCGCCGGTGGTGTCACGTCTCAAAACTTTATAACAGGTGGGACACCGAGCGGACAGCAAGCGCAAGTCGTAGCACTCTCTTCAGGTGGATATCAAATTATCGCCACCTATTTACCAGGCAATAATGATTGTCAGGGTTTAGGTGTAAGCTGCTTCTTCATCGATACTTGGGTTTTGAACTCATCGGGTGTTTTGTCAAGCTCTAGCACAACTACTAGCTATACTGCAAATTCAGGGGATATGATTTCTTCAAGCATTTCGCCCCTTTCGAATGGATACACAGGATTAATGCATAGCTATAGCGCTGGCTTAGATGCAACAGACGCTGACACAATCGATTACCGCATCTTTTCAGGAGTAACATCTGGAGCTGGAGTTTCAGTAGACTCAGCTGATGCTGCCGCAACCCTAGTTGCAACAGACGGGGCGGCTTCGGGTGCAGCATTTGTGGGTCTGTGGTCCTATAGTGGAACTCTATATGGAAGTGTCTTCAGCGGAGCAAGCGGAACAGGTGGTTCAACTGTCACTGCTAAAACAACCTTAGCCTCTGTCTCCCCTTCTGCGCTTGCCTGCGCCTATATTTCAAACGGAAATATCGTTGCCGTCTGGATTAACTCTGCGACAGGCAAAGCTGAATTTAAAATTTTAAGCGGTTCTTTAGCTGCTGTCACGGGAATCATCGAGGTCGACGCCTGCACAGCAGGGGCCCAATCACAGCCAGCTGTTAAAAAGTTAAGGGATGGGTTTTACATCACTTTAATTAGCAATGGGCAACTCCTTGGTTACTACTTTGGATCGACTGGCACTATCGTCAATGGAAAAACTGTTCTTAACAGTGATGTGTCTGGTACCGAATCGAATCCTGTGATCACCTCACTTTCAACAAGCCAACTCTACATTGCCTCAGTTTTAAATGGAGGGACCTTGCTGAGCAGGCCCTTCCAAATCAACTCAGCCCCAAGTATTGCTAACCCTATTCCCAATCCGCAAATAGCCAATGCGACTGTTCCCTATAGCTTGACCCTATCGGGTGTTCTACAAGATCCCGATGTGGTTTGGGGTGATAGCTTGACCTACAATGTAACCGGATTACCTAGCTGGGCCTCTTTTAACCTTGCTTTGTTACAAATCACTGGAACACCTTTAAAATCTAATAGAGGGACAAGCAACGTCACTTTTTCAGCCGTTGATCTGTTGGGTGCCTCGGGCTCAGACCCATTTCAGCTGGTTGTTCCTAATATCCCCCCTTATGCCAACGGAACTATCTCCTCACAGCAGGTCTTTGTAGGCTCTCCATGGTCCCTCTCAGTGGAACAAGATTTCGCTGATCCGGAAGGTGACAGCCTAACCTATAGTGCGACATCGGGCCCTTATGCCTTCTCCAACGGGACCTTTTCTTGGACACCCCGTTCAGGTAGCCAAGGGACCTACCCCATAACCATCTCAGTAAATGACGGGTACGGGGGTTTTGCTAGTACAGGCTTCAATTTAACTGTCCCTAACCGTCCTCCTGTCTTAGTGAACCCCATCCCTAGCCAGGGTGTATTACTTGGGAGCCTTTTTTCACTAACTGTTCCAAATGGGACGTTTGTAGATCCCGATGGAGACTCCATAACATACGGAGCAACTCTTTCAAGTGGCCAATCTCTCCCTTCCTGGCTCAAATTTTTTTCCAACGGTACCTTTTTTGGCTCACCTCAACTAGGGAACCAAGGGCTTTATCCTATTTTATTGAGCGCCTTTGATCCCTACGGTGGGGTAGGAATGCAAAATTTCACCCTCAATGCCTTCAACAACCCACCGACTGTCAACATCACGATACCTGCTCAGATGGTTCACTTGGGGAACCTCTTCCTCTACGCTATCCCAAATGGAACTTTTGTCGATCCCCAAGGACGCCCTCTTTCTTACAGTGCTACCCTTGCCGGAGATGGTGCACTTCCTACTTGGCTTCAATTCAATGTCACAGGAACCTTTTTCGGAACGCCTACCACAGGGGATGAAGGGGTCTACACAATCCAGTTGACTGCTACAGACCCTTATGACGCATCAGCCTCAGAAACTTTCACTCTTGATGCCTACGACAATCCGCCTGTAGTCACTACACCAACGCCTAGTCAAAACGCTACTCTAACCGTTCCCTTCAACTATATTTTACCAACTGATACTTTCACCGATCCTGATGGAGACCCCATCACCCTAACAGCAGGCGGGCTTCCCTCCTGGTTAACCTTTAACCCAACTACTGGTGCTTTCTCCGGCACACCTCCTATTTCTGGCGGTATTGGAAGTAGCCCTATTCAGGTCAATGCCACAGACCCTTTCGCAAAATCGGCAACAGAGTCGTTTGATATCCAGGTATCGAGCCCTCCACCCACCATCATCTACCTGCCTTCCCATCTTCAAGCCACCCCCAATTCGGCTTTCTTCTTCCCTGTGACCACAGTTTTTGAACAAATAACAGGTTTTTCGTTGACCTATTCCGTCTCTGGCCTCCCAGGCTGGGTCACACTCCAAAACAACATCTTAATCGGGACACCTCTGTCGACCGATATCGGTTCAACGACCATCACAATCACTGCAACAGATCAGTTTGGGGCAGAGAGCTCGGCACAGGTTCCACTTGTTGTCTCTTCAGGAGGTACTAACTCTTTGGCTATAGGTAACCCAATTTTAGACATTTCCGAACCTGCAGGGATGCCCTTCACCTATGTTATTCCATCTAACGCATTTGTTGATGCACCAGGTAATACCATTTCTTTGCTTTCAAGTTTGGGAGACGGTTCACCCTTACCCAGTTGGCTCTCGTTTGATGGGAATCGGACTTACATAGGTCATCCACAATTATCCAATGTGGGCGTTTACAACCTGTTGATGAGGGCTTTTGATCAACTAGGAGCCACAGCTATTCAGACATTTTCTATAACGATCAACTCTCCTGACAACTTACCACCAGCCATTATTGCTCCTCCATCAGATCTGGTAGCGTTTACCACCCAGCTCTTTAATCAGTATGTAGGTGGGGTTTTTGCACCCCCAGTGAATCTTTCAGCCCAATTTGAGCCTAACACCTGGCTAAGCCTGCAGGGTCAATACCTGACAGGAACACCTGGCTATACCGATTCAGGTGTCTTAGTCACTTTGAATGGAACAAACGCAGCAGGGGCGACTTCCAGCGTTAATTTTAAAGTCACCCTCCAGGGGCAGACAGCAGGCACTTTGGCCGTCAGTATCATTTTTCCAACATTAGGGGCTATCGGCTTCCTCCTGACCGTCTATCGATACAGAGAATGGATCAAAGAGAAGACATTATCTTCCTATAACTGGTCTAAAAGACGATCAACTGCTGGCCTTGAAATAGGCTCTCAGGCAGAGTTCTCGATGAACCCGCTTGACTCTGCCATCACGTTGGAGGCTTTTGTAGGGGCACCTTTTTACAAGCGGATTGACTTGGAGCAAAATCCACTTCTGAAAGATGCAGAAAAGTACGAAGTTGTTGGTGAGACTCGGTTAGTTGGTGGAAAAACAACCAATCGACTGCCAGAATGGGTCACAGGTGCCAATGTAAACATGAATGACAAGACTGTAATTTTAAAAGGAACTCCTACCGAGGCCTCACTTAGGTTAAATAAAGTCAACATTGTAGCCTACCATGGTGGAGAACCTTCCTACTACAAAGTCTTCATCGATGTTAAACATTTTGAAGATAGTGGTAGAAGAAGCATTGCCCCGGTCGAGCGAGACGAAGATATGGTGTAGAAAAATAGACTACCCTCTAAATGGTGGAAAAAAGATGTGTGATGTCGCCGGCTCCCATGCTGATACAAATGTCCTGTTGACACATGAGCTCGTCCAACTTGTTCCTCATCTGATCACGCAAAACATAGTGAACAGAAACCTTTGAAGCTTGCTGAATCTGTTGCAAAATAGACTGGCCAGTAATACCTGGAATCGGTTTTTCCCCTGCAGAGTAGATATCGCTTAACAAGACTAGATCTGCTCCTTCAAAAGCCTTTCCAAAAAGGGACAAACATTCAGCTGTTCTAGAGTATCTGTGAGGCTGAAAGGCAACGATTAATCTGCGGGTTGGAAATGCTTTTTTTATCCCCTTGATCGTTGCGGCTATTTCTGTGGGATGATGTCCATAGTCATCTAGGAAGAGAATATTATTTTTCTCCCCCTTCTTGTCCACCCGTCTCTTAACGCCACCAAAAGTGGCCAAAGCCGATCGTATGGACGGCTCCTCAATCCCCAATTGTAAAGCTAAACCGAAAACAGCAGCTCCATTCAAAGCTTGATGCTCACCAATGTGGTGCAAAACCACTTTTTTATAATCTTTTCCCTGAAACGCGATGTCAAATGTTAAGTTCCATCCTTCCTGTTTTAGGTTGGAAAGGACAAGGTCATTGGTAGAAGAAAATCCATACGAAAAACCGTTACTGTAGTGGGCCGCTAAAACAGGATCGTCGCCACAATAGAAAAAGAGATTTTCATCTTTGACTTGATGTTCAAATTGCAAAAAACCTTTTAAAAGCCCCTCTTCGGTTTTCCAATAGCTGATATGTTCTCTGTCAAAGTTTGTGACAATAGCCCCAGTCGGCCTGCAGTTAAGAAAACTTCCATCGCTTTCGTCCCCCTCTAAAACCACCCAGTCACCTTCCCCCTTCTTTCCATTCACACCGAAATAGTTGGAAATGCCCCCTAAAAACAATGACGGGGCCCAACCCGCTTTCTCCAAGACCTCTGCCAACATGGCCGTAGTGGAAGTTTTTCCATGCGCCCCCGTCACAACAAGCAAGGGAGATTGGTTAACTAACCTGCAAATCAGATCAGATCGGTGAAGAAGTAGACATCCCTCTTGCAAGGCAGTCTTTAGCTCAATATTGTCTTGTGGAATTCCAGAAGAATAAACGACCTTTGTTTTAGGCGTGATGTGCTCTTTAGTATGGGTATAAGAAACTTTTGCCCCTCTAGATTCCAGCTTTTTTGTGATGGAAGATAAAGAGAGGTCACTCCCAGATACCGCATGCCCTTCAGAAAGGAGCCATTCAGCCAAGGCGCTCATCCCAATACCGCCAATTCCAACGAGATGGTAATGGTCAACCATGGCCTAAAACCTTCAAAATCTGACCTGAAAACGAAAGGGATTCTCTCCTTTTTTCGAAATTCCTGAGTGCTTGAGCCATTTTGGGTAATTCTTCACCTTTAAACAGCTTTTCGATCTCTTCAGCTAACAGAACCCCGGTTATTTCACTTTCGTTCAGCACCTTTCCACCTCCAATTGTATCGGAGATAAACCTACCGTTTTTTTCTTGGTGTTGATCGCTTGCATTCGGGTAAGGGAGAAAAAGTGCAGGGCAGGCAAAGGCAGAAAGTTCTGCTAATGTGCTTGCACCCGAACGGACAAACGCCAGATCTGCAGCACGTAACGGATAGCGCATATCAGAAACAAAGGAAGCGACAAAAGAGGGGATCGATAACCTTCGGTAAATGATCTCAGCTTTCCTTTTTTCATCCCCATCCTTCCCCACAAAGTGGATCACCTGGAAAAGGGGTATCTTCTTTTGTAAAAGAGGGATCGCCTCTAAAAAAATTCGATTTAAAGATTTTGCCCCTTGAGAGCCCCCAAACACTAAAAGGGTAGGACGATTGGGGTGAAGGCCCAAGTGGCGCCTGGCCTCCTCTTTACTCAAGTCCCCTTCTCGATAACCTGGCCGTAACGGAAGGGGAGAATCTTGTGTGACCCCTTTTAACCTTTCTTTAGCTGTCGCAAAATGGACCCCGACAAATTCGCTGTAGGGGGAAAAGAGGCGGTTGATTTTCCCAGGGATCGCGTTGGCTTCATGTAAAACAAGAGGATAGCGCCCAAGTACAGCGCTGGAAAGGATGGGGAATGTGTGGTAACTGCCAAAACCGATCACAAGATCTGGCTTCCACTTTTTTAATAGGCTGCGGCTCTTTAAAAAACCATAGCCTAAACGACCGATCCCTTCCAAAAAAGTGATCGGATTCTTTGAAGCAAGAGAATCAGACGAGATGGAGTGGGCAGTGAACTGCTGCTGGTGAAAATAGGGATTTCCCTCCAAACCATGACCTGCAAACGTAATCTGAAGATCCTTATTTTTTTCGAGCAGTTCGAAGGCTAAGCTCAGTGCAGGGAAAATATGGCCCCCTGTTCCCCCTGTGGCCATTAGAATTTTCTTTTTCATTTGCTCCTCCCCATGTCATAGAGTAGGCCGACACCAAAGGCATTGGCAATTAGAGAAGAGCCACCCTGGCTAAAAAATGGTAAATTGAGCCCAGTAGGCGGCAAAAGGCCTGAAACGACCCCTAGATTCATAAACGTTTGAAAGGCAATCAAAAATAAAATGCCCCCTCCTAACAATAAGGGGGTACCTGAACCCAATTGCATCAGTAAAGAAAAAATAGTCAAAAAGAAAAACAGATAGGTCGTCATCAAAAGCGTCATTCCAAAAAATCCCCACTCTTCAGCAAAGATCGCAACAATATAATCGTTTTGGGCTTCTGGTAAGTAGCTCAATTTTTGCAGGCTCTTACCAGGACCTCTTCCGAAGAGGCCGCCAGACCCTGCGGCGATCCTAGCCTGGTGGGGTTGATGCCCTTTCCCCTTCAAATCTTTTTCTGGGTGGAGATAGGTTTCAATTCGCCTTTGAGCATAAGGGAGAACAAGAAGTGCAGTCGCCCCAATGCAGATGGCCGCGACCAAAGGAACTGCCCAGTAACGACCAGGAATTTTGGCTAAAAAAGAGAGGGCGAGCGTCAAAACAATGAGGACAAAAACCGTTCCATTATTAGGCTCAATTAAAATCAGTAAAAGGCTGGGGATCAGTGGATATAAGATTTGCAAGTAGGATTTAAAAGTGGGAAAAGAGCCTTTGAATCTTTCTACTTCACCCACAAACCAACCTATGAGGGCATATTTAAATAGCTCGGAGGGTTGTATACTCATAAAACCTAGCTGCAACCACCGCCGAGATCCATTCACCGTTTTCCCTATCCACGGAAAAAATACAAGCAACAGACAAATCGTTGTCCCAATCAAGATAGCTCTTCTTTGATCGATAAAACAACGCCACCCCAATTTGGCCCCAGCAAAAAGGGAAGCTGCCGCAATGCCTGCGTAAACCAATTGCTTCATTAAGGGAATGTAGGGCGAACGGTCGAGTCTGTGGTCCAACATATCGGCCGATATGGTGTCAAAAATCATCAACATTCCGAACAGAAAAAGGACCAACAGGGGAAGAAGGAGCCTTTCAGAGATACTCATCGGATACGGATCCGGTCTCCCGGCTTCAAATTACGGGCCCGCTCTTCATTCAGCCCATTCAATTTCAAAAGATCGTCAAACTTTATTTTATGGGTTTTAGCCACTTTCCAAGGATTATCGCCGCTCTTCATGACATACCACTCCTCTTGCGGAACGGTTGGCACCTCTGGAGCAATTAACAAAGGCTCTCCCTCTGCTTCTAAAGCTTCAGCCTTTACCATCATCACAGGGGCCGCTATCACCACCTTTTCGACCTGAGGAACAGGCGCCAAAACGACCTCATCCTCCCCTTTCGAAAGGACTAACAGCAGCCCTAAAATCAGGGCATTCACAAAAGTAGCAAGTAGGACAATATCACGTGTGTTCATCGAACATGGGATCTTAAGGGGTCTTTCCATTCTTGCCAAATCTGAAACAAAAGTGAAGCTAAATCGCACAAAATATGGAGCTTGCACATCAAAATCATAATTTAACTAGAATCAACAATCTTGTTACTCTTTTTTATTTAAACCGGTTATTAACAGAGGTACGATGCAAGTTTTACAAAGCATCCCAAATCTTCCTTTATCATACCCTGTAAAAATTGTTGTTGAAGGGGAAAAAATAAATTTCTGGGAGAGAGTCGGCCTATTATACCAGCATCTAGTTGAAATTGCGCATTTCAACTAGATGCTGGTATAAAACGAAACCTGCTTGCAAAAAAAGGTGTTGCCTTTGATGGTTAACCCATCAGAAAAGCTGTAGAATTCTGGTTTAACAACTTTATATTTGTTGACCTAAAGCGGGTCGTCCCTTCTTACACCAAAAATGTAGCTTAGACTTTAGTCTGAGCTTGTTTTGCGTGTTTTAACCCGCAATGTCGGGGACTAAAAGTCCCCGACTAACAAAGCGGTAAGATGATAAAAACGGTTCCTTACAACCCTTCGACAAGCTGTCTAAAAGTGTCGCCGCGGTCGGCATAATTTTTGAATTGGTCAAAAGAAGAACAACCGGGTGAAAGCAAGATATTATCCCCTGCACTTGATAACGTCGTTGAAAGAAGAAGGGCTTCTTTCAATGTGCCACACTGATAAATAGGCACTGTATTTTTTAGCTCCGCTTCGATCCGGTGAGCTGCTTGACCAATCAAAAACAAGGTTTTCACTCTGTTTTTGAAATAATCTGCCCAAGGGGCAAACAAAAACCCTTTATCAACACCACCAGCAATCAGAAGGATATTTTTATCCAAGGTTAAAAGGGCGTGGATCGTCGAGTCAAGATTGGTCGACTTACTATCATTATAGTAAGAAACTCCTTTAAGAGTACGTATCAGTTCGATTCTGTGAGGAGGCTTTTTAAAAGTAGAAAGTCCTTTTTCTATTTGGCTATCGGTCAGGCCAAAGACTTTTACAAGCGAGACGGCTGCACTGATATTTTCCTCTTCACGATTGGTCGTAGGCAATGTTTGGTGAGAAAAATTGAAAAGCTCTGGCGCGAGAGCCTTGATCGAAGGGTTGATGATAAAGGGAGATCCTTTTTGTAAAATATTCGCAATCTGTCCTTTCGCCTTTGCATAGGCTTCCATCGTGTCGTAGCGGTCGATGTGATCAGGAGTGACATTGAGGATCACACCACCTAGCAACGCCTTTGTCTGCACACGCTCGAGCTGAAAAGAGCTGAGCTCCAAAGACAAAATCGCCTTCTGATCGGGGTGCAACACCTCATCAATCAAAGGGGTACCCACATTGCCTACAGCACGGGATTTTTTCCCTGCCTCTTCGAGCAAATGGGCAACTAAAAGGGTCACTGTTGTCTTACCATTTGTCCCAGTGATCCCTACCATGGGCCGATGGGTCAAATGACGCAAAGCAAGCTCCACCTCACCGATCACTTCAATCTTCCTCTCTAACGCCCCTTGATAAAGAGGATGAGAGGGTGGAATGCCAGGAGAGACGATAACCTGATCGCAGGAGGCCCAATCAAAGGGTCTTCCCTTCTCTTGGTAAATGACGTTAGGGACCTGTTCATAGGTTTTTGGATCATCATCATAAACAGTCACTTTGTGGCCCTGTTTCACAAGAAAACGGGCCGATGCTTTGCCGCTAAGACCTAAACCTAAAACGAGTTTCATACAAATTGAACTTTAAGTGAAATGATGCCGATGAGACAGAGGATGAGAGAGACGATCCAAAAACGCATCACCACTTTTGTCTCTGGCCACCCTAGGTATTCGAAATGGTGATGGAGAGGGGCGATCAGGAAAATCCTTTTTTTTCTGTATTTGTAGCTAGCCACTTGTAAAATGACAGAAAGGGCTTCCATGACAAAAATTCCACCCACGAGTGCTAAAAGAAGTTCTTTTTTCAGTAACAAGCTCGATACACCCAAAATACCGCCAAGAGGGATCGATCCTGTGTCTCCCATAAAGACTTCAGCCGGATGGCTGTTATACCATAAGAAACCCAAAATGGCCCCCACCATAGAAGCCAAATAGATCCCCACCTCCCCACTCCCCTCAATATAGGGAAGATGAAGGTAGCTTGCTAAATCGATGTTATTCGAGACAAAAGCAACGATCACTAAACAGGTGGCCGTCATGATCAGGCAACCACTGGCTAGACCATCCAAACCATCGGTCAAATTGACCGCATTGGAAGTGCCACTGATGACTAAAAATCCCCAAATAATGGTGAAAAGGACCCCCATTTCAAGAATAGGAGTTTCTTTGAATGGAAGGTAAACCCTTTGGACAAAACTAGACAGGTTCACTGCTGTTTTTTCACCCGTTACCTCTTTGATCAAAGGGGCATCCATTACATAAAAAGCCCCGACAACAAAGATGCTTAGCAAAGCTTGCAAAACCATTTTTCTCTTAGCCGAAAGCCCTTTGGTGTTTTTATGCCGAAGTTTTAAATAGTCGTCGTAACCACCCACAAAGCCCAAAAAAACGGTCGTGATAAATAAAAGCCACGTGAACAGATGTGTCGGATCCATCCAGAGGAAAAGGGAAAGGAGCATGCTGGCCAGAATCAAGGCTCCTCCCATCGTGGGGGTATCCTTTTTCTTTTTGTGTAAGTCTCCAAGAGTTGGACAGTCATCTGTCCGGATTGTTTGCCCTACTTTCAACCGTGTTAACATCCGAATAAAGGCAGGTCCCAGCAAAATCGATGCCAAAAGAGATGTCAGCAAAGCCAAAATCATCCGGGTGGATGTGTTCAAAAGAAAAAGGGGCATAGCGTTGCCCAAAAGCCAATCGAGAAGGGTGATCAACATGGCTAAAACTCCTCAAGAACAGTCCAAAGACTATGTGATTTGGACCCCTTTAATAAAATCAAATCCCCTTCTTGGGTCGTTTTTTTCAAAAGTTTAGAAAGCTCTAGTTTCGAAAGAAAGTGATAACTTTCTCTACCCTGTTCTTGCCAAATCTGGTGGAGAATAGAGGCATCATGCCCAAGGCAAAAAAGGAGATCGGCATGATCGAGGGAAAATTTTCCAAGTTCCTCATGACAATGTGTCGAAAAATTGCCCAGCTCACGGATTTCTCCAAAGACGAAGATCTTTCGCCCCTTTTCTTTACCAAAAGATTGCAACGCCCCTTTTGTCGAAAGGAGATTGGCGTTGTAACAATCGTTTAAAAACCGAACGCCCTTCTTTTCAACCCATTCCATCCGCTTAGGCGGAAGCTTAAGTTTAGGAAGTGCAGCTTCAACTTGCTCCCAAGAGACTCCTGAATGACGGGCAGCTAACAAGGCAGCGGCTAAATTTGATAAGTGGTGATCTGGAAGATGAGGATTGGGGAATAACAATTCCCGTCCCTCCTCTAAAACAACAAGTCGCTCTTTTCTAACTGTTACAAAAAGATCTGCCTCTGGATGGAGTGAAGAAAATGTTTTATGCGGTGTCCTCATCATCGAAAGGAGCGTACTTTTTTCGTTTACTTCATAAGGGATCAGGCTAAAGCTTGTCTTCTCTTGAGAAAAAATTTCCCCTTTGGCCTCTGCTATCCCTTTCAAGGAAGCAAAGTTGACAGCATGTGTAAGGGTTATACTTGTGACGATGGCCAAGTCAGGCGGTGCAATTTGCGTAAGCCGGGTTAAATCACCCCTATGGGTCATTCCCATCTCTAAGACAAGATTTTCCTCTTGATCCCAATGATTTAAAACTGTGAGCGGGAGAGTGCACTTTGTGTTTTCACTTCCCTTGGTATAGGCCACAGGGAATGCCTCAGCCAACAAAGTTGAAACCCACTCTTTGGTCGTTGTTTTTCCAACTGAGCCGGTTATGCCAATGATCTTAGGCCGTTTTTTTTCAATTTTTTCTTGCGCTAATTTTTGGAGATACTCAAGGGGTGATCGAACACGTATGAGCTCAAGACCAAAGGAGTCTCCTGCATATCGATCTCGAACAACGGCAGCTTTACCGCCACGTTGCTTGACCTCTTGTAAAAAAGAGTGTCCATCGACCTTTTCCCCTTCCAGAGCAATAAAGATCGAACCCTCAAGAACAAGCCTTGAGTCGATGGCAAAATGGTCGAATGGTTTTTCCATCTTTGGAAAGCTCTCATGGAAAATGGAAAGGTGGCACTCAGATTTGAACTGAGGTATGGAAGCTTTGCAGGCTTCTGCCTTACCGCTTGGCTATGCCACCATGGGTAGACAACCTTCTTATATCCTGACTTTTGAGTTTAGTTCAAATGTTTTTCTTTCAAAACCATTCAACTTGACTCTTTCACAAATTTTTCAGAAAATGATTATTACATTTCTCTCAAACGAGGACCTTTGGGCTCTATTTACCCCAATTATAGCAATTATGATTTGATGATGATCCGAATCAATGATCTAATAGACGACAATGTTCCCCCTTACGTCTCCCTACATTCTACAGGCGAATTCGGAAAAGACGATGTCATACTCGAAACGTTTATTCGCAATAATCTTGGAAGTCATTTGGATTTGCACAAAACGGTTCGAAGTTGGATAGCCTATAGAATTGCTTTCCATGAATTCACTGGAACGATCCCCCCAGAGGAAAGAGGGCTGTATAACCTAGCGCTTAAAGATCTTGTAGAAATGCATAGACGGAGACTGAAGAAATTCTTTGAATAGCGAATTCTCGTCTATTTCACACTTGCGTTTTAGCTTAGCGAAAATGCTAACGCAAAAGTTTATTGCTCATTGCAATCGACCCTCCCCCGAGATAAAATTGATCGACCATGATCCTGTCCGTTCAAGCAGAAGGGATGGGTGGGGCAACACTTGCCTACCCTCTCGATGCCCCTTCAGCCTACCATCAGCCTGCAATTCGTACAGCCATAGGCTCCCGTTTTGATTTGCAGGGAGGCTCAAAAAATGTTTCGGGGTTTGGAATCAACCAATCGTTTTGCTCCTGGTTAGCAGGGGGTATTGACGTTTTTGAGAAAGAATTTGAGGCCGGAGTCGCAGTGGCTTTCCGGTCACAGGCAGTTGGAATTTCGAGCTGGAAACAACCATTTTGTAGCTGGTTGGTGGGGGGAATGGGGATGGTGGGCCTCCTGGGGTGTCACCTACCACCGGGGTCTAAATCTTGGCTTGGCACTCCATCCCCATCCTACTCTAACCATTGCCACAGAAAGAGAAAAAGTCGGCATCGAATGGCGTCCTTTGACCTATCTCGCTTTAAGAACCGGGTACAGAGCAGATGACCACTTTACTTTTGGCGCCACTTTTTACCGCGGATTTACTAAAGAAATCTCTTGCTTTGCTAAAACCAACGGAACTTGGGGATTGGCCCTCGCTCTGAAATGGTGAAATCGCTTAAAATGCCGTTTCTAAATTTGAGGTGATCATGTCAGAAACTCCTAAGGATATTATTTTTGAGGAAGCGGCCAGAAAAGAGCTTTTAAACGGTCTGAGAAAGCTGTCCACGGTAACAGCTTGTACACTGGGTCCAAAAGGGCGCCATGTAGGTCTTGAAAAATCTTGGGGAGCGCCTACCATCACTAGTGACGGCAACACCATTGTAAAAGACATCGAGCTGGAAAACCGCTTTGAAAACATGGGTGTTCTGCTCGGAAAAGAGGTCGCTCAAAAAATTAAAGATAAGTGTGGCGATGGATCGACCCGCGGCATTTTGCTGTTAAGCGCGATGGTTGAAGAAGGGATCAAATTGATTGCTGCTGGCGCAAGCCCTATCGGCGTCAAGCGTGGCATTGAAAAATGTCTAGAAAAGATTTTAGAAGAAGTCACACGTCTTGCCATTCCAGTTAAAGGGGACAAAGAGATCGAGCAACTCGCGACAGCCTCTGCTTCCGGAGACCCAGAAGTTGGCCGTTTCATCTCTGAAGCGTTCAAAAAAGTGGGCAGAAATGGTGTTGTCAATATCGAAGAGGCAAAAACTGTAGAAACAACCATTAAAATGGTTGAAGGGATGCAATTTGACCGTGGCTATGTCAGCGGCTACTTCTGCACCAATCTTGAGAAAATGACAGTCGAGATGACAAATCCCTACATTCTCATCTCAGAAAAGAAAATCCAAAACATTCACGAACTTCTCCCTATTCTCCAGCAGATGGCAACGACCGGCAAAGAACTGCTGATCATCGCCGATGACATCGAGGGGGATGCCTTATCAACGCTTGTTGTTAACAGGCTGCGTGGCACACTCAAAGTCGCTGCCGTTAAGTCTCCTGGCTACGGTGAAAACAGAAAAGCGTTGCTACAAGACATCGCTATTTTGACTGGCGGAACAGTGATCTCGGAAGAGACTGGTGTCAGCCTCAAAGAGATCCCACTTTCATCTTTGGGCAGCTGTGGAAAACTTGTGATCACAAAAGAAGATACTACCCTCATTGAAGGGAAGGGAAACGAAGCTGATATCCAAGCGCGCGTCAAACAGATCGAAGCTGAAATTCCTAATGCAACCAGCAGCTACGACAAAGAAAAACTTGAAAAGAGAAAGGCCTCCCTTGCTGGCGGTATCGCTCAAATCTTAGTGGGTGCATCAACTGAATCTGAACTTAAAATGAAGAAACAACGTTATGAAGATTCTTTGAGTTCGATCAAAGCTGCTTTGGAAGAGGGTGTTGTTGTAGGTGGTTGCGTCTCATTTTTGAGGGCTATTCCTGTGATCGATGGCCTCAAGCTAGAGGGGGACGAAAAGTTGGGTGGCGAGATTGTCAAAAAAGCATGCCAAGCTCCTCTAAGGCAACTCGTGCATAACGCAGGCTTTGATGGTTCTGTCATCGTCAATGAAGTGCTGACAAAAGGTGGTAACTTTGGCTTTAACGTCGAGACAGAAACTGTCGAAGACTTAGTTAAAGCTGGGGTTTTAGATGCAGCAAAAGTGATCAAAAACAGCCTACTTCACGCCTGTGGAATGGCCGGCCTTGTTCTCATCAGCGAAGCCTTGATCACCGACGCCAAAGAAGATGAAGCAGTAGCTATCTAACAAGTAAAAAAACAAGATAAGCAAGATCGCCTCCGGCGGAAGGACTAGAAGAATTATATCCTTTCGCCGGAGGCGATCTTGCTTATCTTGTTAAATTGCTAAATGCAAATCTGTTTTTTTTCCTTAAAATCGTGTAGAATTTTTGGCCATGATTGACTATTCATTCTTCCCCTTTGACAGGGAAAAAACCATCATCGAGATCGGCAAAGAAGGGTTCCTGCAAGCTCTTCGAAAAATGATGCTTATCCGGAACTTCGAGACACGTGCTGAGGCCTGTTATCTTCAGGGGAAGATTGGCGGTTTTTTCCACTCTTACATTGGTCAAGAGGCCATTCAAACCGCATGCCTTGCAACCATGGGACCCAAAAACTGGTGGGTTACCACCTACCGATGCCATGCCCTTGCTCTCCTTTTGGGCGCAACGCCTGAAGAGATCATGTCTGAATTGTTTGGCCGGGCTAATGGAAATGCAAAGGGACGGGGTGGCTCGATGCATCTTTACACCGATCGTCTTCTCGGTGGATTTGGAATTGTCGGTGGACAAGTTCCAATAGCTACAGGTGCCGCCTTTACAATCCACTATCTCGATATCAAAGACGAAATTGCCGTCTGCTTCATGGGCGATGGGGCTGTTGCCCAAGGGGCCGTTTACGAGGCCTTCAATATGGCCGCTCTTTACAAGCTCCCCTGCCTGTTTGTCATTGAAAATAACCAGTGGAGCATGGGCACTTCCCTCACCCGCTCCCATGCCGTCACCAAATTGGCCGAGACAAAAGCACCCGGTTTCGGAATGGAGGGGTACACCCTCGACGGAATGGACTATTTGAGCTGCTATGCCGGCTTTAAAACATTCCACCAAAAGATTTTGAAAGATAGAAAACCTATTCTAGTTGAAGTGGTCACTGAAAGGTTCAAAGGCCATTCTGTATCAGATCCAGGCCTTTACAGATCGAAAGAGGCTTTGAAAATGGCAATGGAAAGGGACCCCCTCCACTTGCTTAAGCAATTGATGATCGAAAAAGGGTTCATCGACGAAGAGGGCTACAAAGCACTTGATAAAGAGATGCGAGACATTGCTGTTGCGGCAGTAAACCACGCAGAAGCAAGCCCATGGCCCGATCCAAAAACTTTGGAGCAAGATGTCTTTGCCCCATCAGGGAGGTCTTAACCATGCCCATCATCGAAATGAGAGAAGCCTTAAGGCAAGCCCTTGACGAAGAGATGACCCGCGATTCCCGTGTATTTATCATGGGCGAAGAGGTTGCCGAGTACAATGGTGCTTACAAAGTGACCAAAGGGATGTTAGATAAATGGGGTCCAAAACGGGTCGTCGATACCCCTATCTCTGAAAACGGTTTTGCTGGGATTGGAATTGGAGCTGCAATGACTGGACTACGTCCTGTCATTGAATTCATGAGCTTTAACTTTTCGTTCGTCGCCGCCGACCAGATCATTTCAAACGCTGCCAAGATGTACTACATGTCGGGCAATCGTTTTTCTGTTCCTATTGTCTTCAGAGGACCTAATGGGGCTGCTGCACAGGTTTCCTCGCAACATTCCCATTGTGTTGAAGCTATTTATAGCAACATCCCTGGCCTGATTGTTATTGCCCCTAGCAACCCTTACGACGCAAAAGGATTATTAAAAAGTGCCATTCGAAATAACAATCCGGTCCTCTTTTTAGAAAACGAACTTTCATACGGCGATAAGGGAGAAGTTCCTGAAGAGGAATATCTTGTCCCTATTGGAGTAGCCAAAGTGATCTCTGAAGGGAAAGATATCACCTTGATTTCCCATAGTAGGATGATCAAATTGTGCCAAGAGGTCGCAGCGACTCTAAAAGCTAAGGGGATCTCGGTCGAGCTGATTGACTTACGGACGATTAAACCGCTCGACATTGCAACCATCAAAAAATCTGTAGAGAAGACCCACTTTGCTGTCATTGTCGAAGAGGGGCACTATTTCACTGGCATTGCAAGTGAAGTGGCCTTCCAAATACAGGAAGGGTGTTTTGAAGCTTTAGATGCCCCGATTGCTAGGGTTTGCCAAAGAGAGACACCGATGCCCTACTCCAAGGCATTAGAAAAAGAGACGATGCCCACAGTTGAGCGCATCTTGAAAACGATCGAAACCACTTTATCCCGCAAGATTTGACATGCCAACTTTCCTTCTGACTATGCCCAAACTTTCTCCAACAATGGAGGTCGGAACCATTGCCAAGTGGCATGTGAAAGAGGGGGATTTTGTCGATGCTGGACAGTTATTGATGGAAGTATCCACCGACAAAGCCACAGTCGAACATAACGCACTAGATCCTGGCTATATCCGTAAAATTGAGATCAAAGAAGGGCAAGAGGCCAAAGTCAACGACATCTTAGCGGTCATGACTGAAGGAAAAGATGACCCGATCGAAGCAGTGGCTGCGCCCACTCCCACACTTGCAATCAACCAACCGCAAGCATCGACACAAGGGGCTTCCCTGCCTGCAGAAGAAAAGATGGCGCGAGGGTCAAGACCTTTCGCTTCACCATTGGCAAGAAGACTAGCTAAGAAGAGCAATATCGATTTATCCATAATCAGAGGTTCAGGCCCCCGTGGACGGATCATGAGCCGCGATTTGGTAGGCCTCACCTTTTCAGGATCTGAAGAAGGTCTATCCCCTATCCGCAAAATCATCGCAAGCAAACTGCAGCAAGCCAAAAGAGATGTCCCCCACTTCTATGTGAACCAAGCAATCGATGTAACTGCCCTGCTTGCAGTAAGAGAGAAATTAAGAGAACAAGGGATAACAGTCAATGACCTGGTAGTCAAGGGGTGTGCCCATGCTCTTAAAGAGCATCCTGCCATCAATTCTGGTTTTGACGGTAATAGAAACGTGATTTTACGTTTCCCGAGTGTGGACATCTCCATTGCAGTGGATGTAGAGGCTGGTCTCATCACGCCGATTGTTTTTGAAGCCGATACAAAATCTGTCGCAGAGCTTTCTTCGACGATTAAAGGGCTCGTTAAAAAAGCAAAAGAAGGCAAGTTGCTTCCTGCCGAATTCCAAGGTGGCTCTTTCTCTATCTCTAACCTTGGGATGTTTGGTATCACCTCTTTTGGAGCGATCATCAACCCACCTCAAGGGGCGATTTTAGCTGTGGGAGGAGCCCAGGAAAGGCTCAAAATGGTCAATGGTACAGTGACCCCTTTTATGGAAATGTTTGTCACCTTATCGGTCGACCACCGCGTGATCGACGGTGCCGCCGCCGCCAAATTCCTCAAAACATTGAAAGGCCTGCTGGAATCGCCTGCACAGTTGCTAGCCTAGACCTTGAGTCCTTTACTTTCTGATATGAGCGCAGGCTATGAGAGCCATCGGCTCTCATGAGGGGAGGTCGGAAGGGAAATTCCCCTCCCCCCGAACTACTTTTCACGTCTGATTCTCTGATAGATTCTTTGAAGAGATTCTACCCGTCCATTACCTGGCATATTTTCTGAAATTCCTCTTCTCACATCTCCCCTCAATAGCATGGGAACCTCAAGGGCAGCATTCAAGATATCGACTATTTTATCCCCATCTGGTTTTTCCATTCCTTTAGAGAATGCTTTAGCTAGAACAAGGACGCTGTTGAGATCTTCTTGCGGGATCTTTACAACTGCTTCGACAATTTTTTTCCTTCCCAATCCTGTCTTAACTTCTGGGAAAAAATCTTGACACGCAAAGATCAGACTGTGGATTGAACTAGAACTTGATTTAAGTTTTCCAAGAGCGATAAGAAGAGTCGAGGGGAGAAAGATGTTCATCAGCCAGGGCAAAACAATCTGTTTTTCTTCATTTGAAAGGAGGGCTGAAGCGTTGAGAACTTCAAGCCTGGTACTTAATAATGATACCTCTAAAATAGGGCATGCAAACAAAAGATTTTCAATGACTTGCTCTTTAGAGCTTTTGTTGATCCATTCAAAAAAGATTGTTCTCTCTTTTTCTGTCGACCCATCAAAGAGAAAAACCAAGGCTTTAACCACCTCTGGATTTTTTTGATCTTCTGCCGGCAAGAGATTAAGAATGTCTTTTGCCGCTCTGAGTTGTTGAAAAGCTTCTTCCACTTGCGGGGGATTTTCAATCATAAAAGCATCTATTGCCCGATCAAGCTCGATCCCATCCGTCTCTGAACAAGCGCCCCCGAGTAAGATTTTCAAAGCAAGTAGATGGATAGACTGAACCTCATCTAAACTTAAATGCACAGCTTGGATTTTTTCAAAAAAATGATCGGCCTCCCAAATCCCCCTTTTCGGGAAAAATGCGCTGCTTACTTCGGCTATTTGATTAGCAATCGTTCCACGACTAAAAAACACCCCAGGATCAGAAAAAAATTCTGCTAATGGATTTGTCGCTGTAACTGGTACAAGTGGTTTAGCGCCTGACATTTTCAACCTTTTTGGTATATGCTAGCATCTAGTTGAAATTGCTGGTATCAACTAAAGACTTCTCTCTTCTTTGTGGAGGGCCCATGAACTCATTACCTACTGGGTGTTTAACAAACATCTTCACAATCTGATCGACCTCTACAAGATCTTGAGGAGAAAGTTTCCATCCCATCACAGTATCGATCACATCTAACTGCTCCGGTTTTCTCGCACCCCAAAGGGAAATATCGATCCCTCTGTCCAATGCATACTGGACCGCTAAAGCAATCAATGGCTTGTTGTACTTCTTTTTAGCCCACTCCTTTAGCGCGTCAGAGGCTTTGACATATTCGGAGAAATGGGGTTCTTTGAATTTAGGATCCATCCCATTTCGCAGATCATCCCCATTAAATTTTGTCTCTTTCGTCATCTTCCCAGACAAAAGTCCACGGCAAAGGGCACTATAACCAAATGTTACAATCCCCTTCTTCTTGCAATAGGCAATAACCGGATCTGCTTCCCTTTCGAAAATATTATAGGGAGGCTGTGCGGCATTGATCTTCACCGTTTTACCAAACTCTTCCATCTGTTCCACAGAAAAGTTGCTAACACCAATCGCTTTGATCTTCCCCTCTTTTTGAAGCTGCTTCAATGTCTCAGCAGTTTCAGAAAATGGGGTCATAACATCTGGCCAATGGACAAAATAAAGATCGATCACATCGGCACCTAACCGTTTTAAAGAGGCTTCCACCTCTTTTAAAATGTCTTGTCTCCGTGAATCACGATAAGCCGAATTGGGTTCTAAATGGATGCCAAACTTTGTTGAAATGACCACTTCATTTCGTTTGCCATAGAGTTTCAATGCTTTTCCGACCATTTTTTCGGAAGTCCCATCTCCATAAGCAGGAGCAGTATCAATGAGCGTCACCCCTTTATCCAGAGCTTTTAGAATGGTCTCAATCCCTTTTTTTTCATCTGAACCACCCCACATGGATCCCCCCATTGACCAAGTTCCAAGACCTATTCTCGAAGCTTTTTTTGAAATATTTGGGATTTTGAGGTATTCCATAATGGGTCTCCTATAGCTTTAAGTTTTACGATGGGGAGGAGACATAAACTCCAACCCAATAGGATCATGAATAGTTTCTGAAATGATCTGATCGATCTCAATAAAATCGTTTTCAGATAGTTTCCAACCCATCACCTCTTGGATCGGTTTTAGCTCTTCTGGCTTCCGCGCTCCCCAAAGGGCCACATTCACCCCTTTATCAAGCGACCACCGGACAGCTAGAGCCACAAGGGATCGGTTATATTTATCTTTCACCCACTGTTCAAGACGACCAACACAAATCAAATACTGTGAAAAGTATGGTTTTCTAAATTTGGGATCAAAATTTTTACGTAGATCTTCGAACTCAAAATCTTCTGTCAAAGTGCCTGTCAAAAGACCACGGCAAAGAGAGCTATAGCCAAGAGAAGCTATTTTTTCTTTCTTGCAATAGGCCAATACAGTTTCTTCAGCTTCTCGTTCAAAAATATTAAAAGGGTGCTGGATCGCATGGATAGGGGCCACTTTTCTAAAAGCATTGATCTCTTGAAGGGTGTAATTACTGACACCAATGGAACGTATTTTCCCTTGATCTAGAAGCTCCTTTAGAAGGGCTGCTGTTTCATCTTGCGGCGTATGCGGGTCAGGCCAATGGACCTGATAGAGGTCGATATAGTCAACCTGAAGGTTTCTCAATGAAGCCTCTAACTCCTCTAGGATTGCGTGCCTTCTAGAGTCTCTAAATACATTCATTGGGTCGTTTAAATTGAGGCCAAATTTGGTGGCAATCACCAACTCCTCACGTTTTCCATAGAGCTTGATCGCCTTTCCTATCACTTTTTCTGAAAGGCCAAATCCATAGCCAGGAGCAGTATCGATAAATGTGATACCACTTTGAAGGGCTTCATGGATCGTTTTGATCGACTCGATTTCGTCTGTCTCTCCCCAGAGAGACCCCCCCATGGCCCAAGTCCCAAGGCCTATCCTTGAGACCTTTTGATCAAGAGGGGGAATGGATGTGTATTCCATATTATTTTTTCACCACCGGAATTTCGCAGATGACAAAAAGAGAATCATCATTGAACCCTGTATAATCTTTTGGCACATCAAAGTGCGAGTTGTTAATGACGTTTACAGAACTCACGTTGCTGATGTCTAGATTGGCAACTTTTGCAGAAGAAAACCAAGAAGAGGATTTTTCCTCTTTTTTCTCATCGGTTTTGAAATGATCTTCATCAAACTTGATTATCATCTCTTTAATATTTTTTCCGCTGACAATATTTCCACGGAGGACCGGCTGACCGTCCTGAGTAGCAGCCAAACCATAGGGTTCTACAACGACTTTTTTGGTCACAATTTTAGCTTCTTTTGCGTTGACCACTTCACGCTTTTCTACAACGATCTCTATTTGATTCTGATTAGTGATCGCTTGGCAAAGCAGCCCTTCCATTTGATTTGGGTTGCCGTAAGCTTGAGCCATTGGTCTATAGTTAGGCCCGTAAGCTGGTCTTTCTTGATAATAGTACCCATCATCGTAGGAAGATCCCCTATCGACTCCAATCCCCACATCGATAGGACCTAAATTGATCCCAATTCCATCAGCGGAAAGAAAGCTGCTGCATAAAACAGCACTTGTTAACACCAATTTTTTCATAAGAGAATCCCTGTTTAAAAAACATTCGTTAATGCCGATTATGGATATGGACATAAAGAACTTATAAAAAAAACATAAGTAGATAGAGATAAGTCACTTAGAAACAGGATAGGCAGGTATACCCTCCGTATAAAAATAAAAAACAAGATGAGCAGGATACATTAGGATGAAGCTTCGCTGAAGCTATATTTTTTAATAGCCCAAGGTTATCCATTCTATCCTGCTTATCTTGTTTTTTATTTGAGCCCATCGAAAAAAAATAAACGCTCGTCAGATTGAACTGACGAGCGTGTGGACTTATACCTTATTACTGCAGTCTTACTTTAGCTTTTTACCGGGACTTCTTGTTTCCCTTCATCTAACCTTTTCTTAAGTTCTGTTAAGAAAGAAGCAAGTGCAGGGTTCTCTTCATCTTCCAGCTCTTCAACAATTGTTTCGATGAGTGCTTGGCTATTTTTTGCTTTATTATACATCTCAAGCAGGTAGGTCCTGAACCGATCATTAGTTAAATCGGCAGGTCCATCATACTTCAGTTCAAACGCTTTGTTGATGAAGTAAAAGAGGAAAGGCCAGAAGAATACTGTGCTGACTCCGACGGTCAGTCCAATAACTCCGAACAGAACGGCAGCCACTCTAGCGACAGTCTCAACCACTTTCCCATTTTTTGCTGAAATCACAATGGCATTAAAATTTTTCTGGATCTGCCCACCGACATAGATAAAGACATTGGGGACAATCATCAGAGGGTTTTCTTTGCACGAAGAAATAGCCTTTCGGAAATCTCTTAAAAACGAGCGGGTCAGCTTTAAATTTCTCAACACCCCAATGGAAGCCAAACTCACCCAGATGCTTGATAAAGAGGAAAGTCCCGCATCTTGCGCAACATAAGCAATTGCACCTGCTTGAACGATGTCTTGAACAACTCTTGGGCTCTCTTTTACGGCATTAGTTCCGAGGGAAAGAATAGCTCCCTGCGGCCCCACCAATAAATAGGAGCCTAAAACCTCAGTGATCGCCTGAGCTATTTTCCCTGCACGGCCTGCATCCCCATTATCTGTGGGAAATTGCTGATCCATCACTTTATTCACAGCTACACAGAGGGCAAATGCAACCATAGGACGCTCAAATAAGACACCTAGAGAAATTGCTAAGATATTGGCCATCCCTTTAGTCAGACGGGGATACTTAACTAGGAACTCTGTTAAACGCTCCTGGATAGAGGCTTTAGCTTTTGCAAGCTTCTCTTCATCGGTCAACGGCTTCTTCTTAAATTCCTCATTCAACAGGGCAAGTTCTTTATCGTTAAGTTCTTCACCCGCTTTAATTTTACCCAGAATTTCTTGAACTCTTGGATCTTCAGGCTGCTCCAATTGAAGAAGATTTCTGATTAGAACATTGACCTCTGTTGTAAAAGAGTCATAAGTCCCTTGAAGCGTCTTGTAAATGTCATCCAAAGCTTGAGTGACCGACTCTGTCATCGTCAAAGCTGGTACCATCATTTCCATATAGTTCTTAAGTTCTTGTAAGTTGAGACGTAACTGGTCGGCCTTGCCTGGATCACTATTCTCTATAGCTGGCAACCAACGGCTTAACCCTTCCACGTAATCAAGAAATTTTGATCTAAAGGCCTGTTTATTCTGGGAACTGGTAGACTCATCTTTTATATTTTCGATAAGCTCACCGAGCTCAAAACCAAATTTTCCAAACTCCTTGGTAAGCTGCGTTGGATCCAAGAACATCCTTTCGTTCTTTCGATTGATCCCTTGTAAAATCGCTTGCTCAATAAGAGCTTCGGCTGGATCTGGATTTTGGAATGGTAACTCGACGGGCTCAGGCATTTCTTCGAGAATTAACGAAGGGGCCAGCTCTAAGATTTCCTTAAAAATCTTTCCGAGCGCCTCCTGTATACCCTTCAGTTCCGATGGGGTACTGTTGATTCTATCGGCTAGAATCCTTTGAGTTTCTCTCTTGGCAGCAAATTGAGCCTCGATCTCCACTAACTCAGGTACCACAAACAAGTTAGCTACCCTATTAGCAGCAGATCCCCAAAAGCCAGACCATGAGGAGGACGCACCATTAGATGAATCAGCATCGGGTTGATCCAATGTGTCACTCCTAGTGTAGTATTCGTAATATCCACCGTCAATTGACATAAGCTCCTATAATTTAAAACATTATTATAAGAGTGTAGTGTTAATTATTTTTTAAGTTTCCGTTAGTGAATGGACAAGAAAGTTAGGCTTCGTCGATGCCACCGGGATGCCACGGACCACATTTTAAAAGCCTTATTAGGGTCAAATACCCCCCTTTAAAGGGGCCATATTTCTGTATGGCATCGGCAGCATAGCAGGAACAACTCGGATAAAAGCGACAACATGAACCTAAAAAGGGGCTGATGCAGAGTTGATATCCCTTGATAAGGAGCAAAAATAAGGCTTTCATGGCAGCTCGATCTTCACACCAGGCTTCAAGACAGAAGGGAGTGTAGGGTTCTTTGCTTTGATCTTTTCTACTGTCACGCCTTCTCTCTTTGCAATTTTCCAAAGAGAATCACCCTCTTTGATAATGTATGTTTTCGAAGAAGTGGGCATTTGAACAATGGCAGCCATCTCTTTAGGCCTTTCTACTTGGAAAAGTGTGTACAGTTGATCATGAGGTGGAAAACGCCACATTTCTAAAGTCCACTGGTTTTCCAAAAGCCGGTTGACAATTGCGTCTGGACGGACATCAAGCCCTGCCTCTTTAAGAAGACGTTCGACTAAAAGATATTCTTTTGTCCACAAAAAGGCCTCAACAAGGGTTGAATCCCTCATCCCCTCTTTCAGGCGACTATAAAGCCCTTCAGCGTCAAAAGGCCATTTTTCGGTCGCTAAAAAGTGGGCAATCGATTCGATATGTTTTTGAGGCAACCTGGGAAAAAGGCGTAGCTCCCACGTCTTATCGTTTACTTTTACCCGGACAATCCGATCAGAAATCGGTTTGGAAAGGCCAAATAGAGCCTTTCTTAAATCAAAATGGTGGGCCGCCACCATCCAGGCCAAGACTAAATCCCTTTTAGTGATCCCCTCTTCTAACTGTTCACTTGAGTAAAAAAGGGTGACTAGCTCCGCAAAAGATTTTGTCGAAAGCATTTCTAAAAAAGCTAAGGAGGTCGACCGAAGGGGCCCCCGCATCGATAAAGAGCTTGATTCTCGGAAAGAGGCAAAAGCAAGAGGGGGCGTTTCCCGGATCAACATCCCAACGACAATCACAACCAGGATGATATTAAGAGCTCCACTGACTAACAGCCCTTGTGTTAAAGAGAGAACATCTGGCTCTGTGGTTGCCTGTTTTTTTACTGTTTTGCCCACTTGACCAGCTCCTCCTTCAAAGCTTTAGGAAAATTGTCGCCAAATTTTGCAAAATAGATTTGCAACTCATCGATTTCCTCTTTCCACCCTTCAGCATTGTAAGAAAGAAGCTGCTCTATTGCCCCTTCTTTTAAAGGTAAACCTTGCAGATCTATCTCTTCCTTTTTTGGAAATAAACCAACCGGCGTATCCATTCCTGAATGTTTCCCTTCACTTCTTTCAAATATCCATTTCATCACGCGAGTGTTTGCGCCAAAACCGGGCCATAGGTATTGGCCTTTATTGTCTTTTTGGAACCAATTGACTAAATAGATCTTCGGCAGATGTTCGAATTTAGAAAAAGTGAGCCAATGAGCAAAATAATCGCCCATATTATAGCCACAAAAGGGGAGCATCGAAAAAGGATCGTGTCTTAATTGCCCTTGGGCCCCTTCAGCTGCAGCTGTTGTCTCGGATGAGACAGATGCGCCATAAAGAACCCCTTGCGCCCAATCGTGCGATTCCATCACCAGAGGAATACGATTGGATCTCCGCCCCCCAAACAAAATGCCCGAAATGGGGACGCCAGCAGGTGAATTCCAAGCAGAATCAACCGTTGGACATCTTTTGATCGAAACGGTAAAACGGGAGTTGGCCTGGGCAGCTTTCGACTGACCATTCCATTCTTCTCCAAGCCAATTGGTAACAGGTTTCTTGGGTTCGGTGCCCATCCCTTCCCACCAGATATCATTCTCAGCAGTTAAGGCCACATTTGTAAATAAGGTGTCTTTGGCAATGGTCTCCATGGCTTTTGGATTCGATTTCCAAGATGTTCCCGGAGCGACCCCAAAAAAGCCAGCTTCAGGGTTAACGGCATAGAGTCTTCCTTCAGGTCCCGGACGTATCCAAGCGATATCGTCCCCTACAGTCTCCACTTTCCAACCTGGAAGATCGGGTGTCAGCAACGCTAAATTCGTCTTTCCACAAGCCGAAGGAAAGGAGGCTAAAAAATAGCGCTTTTCCCCTGCAGGATTTGTGATACCGACAATCAACATGTGTTCGGCAAGCCACCCTTCATCCCGCGCAAGAACTGATGCAATGCGAAGAGCTAAACACTTCTTTCCTAAAAGGGCATTCCCTCCATATCCACTCCCATAAGACCAGATTTCTCGTTCTTTGGGGAAATGGGCAACGGTAAGATTTTCGGGGTCACAGGGCCATTTTGAGGTACTTCCTGGTGCTCCGACCGAATGAACACAAGGTACAAAAGAACTCTCTTCGATTTTTTTTAACACTAGGTCGCCGACATGGGTCATCAAAGCCATATTGGCTACAACATAGAGGCTATCTGTCAGTTGAATACCACACTTCACAAAAGGGGAAGAAAGTGGCCCCATTGCATAAGGAATGACATAAAGCGTTCGTCCCTGGATCGCCCCTTTAAACAGATGGAGGAGCTTTTCTTTCATTTCTGCTGGTGCCATCCAGTGATTGGTGGGTCCTGCCTCTTCCCGAGTCGCAGAGCAAATATAAGTGCGTGCTTCAACACGGGCTACATCGCGGGGATCTGATCGAAACAAAAAACTATTAGGACGAAGTTGGTCATTTAGAGGTAGAGCAATTCCCTCTTTTACAAGAGTTTGCAATACTTTTTTGTGTTCTTCTTCCCCCCCATGTATCCAAACAACCTCTTGAGGCTGCAGCAGCGATACCATTGAGGACAACCAAGTCTGCAGTTGTTGCCCTAACATATTTCCCTATTCAGTTGTTGAATTAACCATTTCCAGATTCATCACGAAGTTTTTTGAAGATTCAACACGAAGAACACGAAGATACGAAGAACACAAAGGTAACTAGTTCCTGAGCCGAAGAATTCTCTCTTAGTCATAACGAGAAAGCTACCTTCGTTTCTCTTCGTGTTGAATCTTCAAAAAACTTCGAATCTTCAAAAACTTCGTGTTGAATCTTACCCTTTACGTTTTTTGAACTTGTCGAGATATTCAAGGGCCTTTCCTGTGCCTAAGCACACGGCAAGCAACGGATTCGGTGCAATAATAACAGGCAACCCTGTCTCTTTAATCAAAGCTTTATCAAGCCCTTTGATCAATGCACCCCCGCCAGCAATCACCATTCCACGCTCAACCAAGTCGGCAGCCAATTCTGGAGGACATTTTTCAAGAGTTAACTTGACCCCTTCAATGATCATCTGGATAGGTTCAGCAAGACACTCACGGATTTCGACAGAGTTAATCCTTTTCGTCACAGGAAGACCTGCCACCTGATCGCGACCACGCACTTCCATCTCAAGTTCGTTTGCACCAAGAGGATAAGCCGAACCAATGGTCATCTTGATCTCTTCGGCCGTTCTCGGTCCGATCATCAAGTTATAGGTTCGTCTCATGTAATTGATGATACATTCATCAAATTCATCCCCCGCAATCCTTAAGGAACGGGATTCTACAATACCGCCTAGAGAGATGATCGCAATTTCTGTCGTACCACCACCGATATCGATGATCATATTGGCAAAAGGTTCGTGAACAGGAAGGTCGACACCAATAGCCGCGGCCATAGGCTCTTCGATCAAAATAACCTCTTGGGCACCGGCATGGAGGGCAGAATCTTCTACTGCTCTCTTTTCGACGCCAGTAATTCCAGATGGAACAGCGATCAAAATTTTTGGACGGAAGAGACTTCTTGTAGGTGTCACCCTCCTCAACAGCTCTTTGATCATCCCTTCTGCCACTTCAAAGTCGGCAATAACGCCATCCTTCATCGGGCGAACAGCGTGGATTTTTCTAGGCGTTTTACCCAACATCGCTTTGGCTTTGTGTCCAACAGCCAGAACCTCATTCGTGGTTGAATCGACCGCGACGACAGAGGGCTCGGCCAAAACAATCCCTTTTCCCCTTACAAAGACCAGAGTGTTTGCAGTTCCTAAGTCTATCCCAATATCGTTGGCAAAGACCCCCCGGAAACTATTAAAACGACCGCGCACATTGCGGTACATCGAGGTTAACTTATCTTTTAGCGTTGGGTCAGACATTATTATTTTCCATCAAGTTTGAAGCAGTTCAAGGACCTCTTCCCAGGTTAATTTAGAAAGGGCTTCATCATCCGAAGAGACGACTTGTTTAACGAGGCCAGTTTTTCGGGATTGAAGATCTACAATCTTTTCTTCAATTGTCCCTTTCGTAACCAGTTTATAGGAAGAGACAGATTTTTTCTGCCCAATCCGGTGAACTCGGTCAGTTGCCTGATTTTCTACAGCAGGATTCCACCACATATCATAGTGGATCACCGTGTCGGCACCCGTTAAGTTGAGACCCGAACCCCCCGCTTTCAAAGAGACGAGGAAGACTGGAATCTCTTCAGTTTCGTTAAATTCTTTGACAATTCCCATCCGGTTTTTGCTTGCACCATCCAAATAGGAGAAAGGAATTCCTTTCGATTTCAAATCGTTTTGAATGATCTGCAGCATCCGGGTGTACTGCGAGAAAATGACCGTTTTGTGTTTGGCTTTTAACAAACTTTGCAAAAGATCCATCATCATTTCATATTTTGCACTATCGCCAACTTCGGCCTCCTCTTTTGCGAAAATAGCTGGGTGGCAACAGATCTGCTTAAGCCTTGTCAAGGTAGCTAAAACATGGATCTGAACCCTGTCAAAGCCCTCTTTCTTAACCAATTTAGATAATTCTTCTTTAGCCGACTTGGCATAGGAACGGTAAAGATCAAGCTGCGAATCTGAAAGGTTGCAGTGGTAGATTGTTTCTGAAACAGGGGGAAGTTCTGATAATACATCTTTTTTCATGCGGCGTAAAATGAAAGGAGAGACTTTCTTTTTGAGCTTCTCCATCACCTCTCTATGCTCACTTCGAGGGACACGTATATATTTTTCTAGGAACCGATCGTAACTGCTTAATAAGCCTGGCATCAAGAAGTCAAATAGACTCCACAACTCGTCCAAAGAGTTTTCAACAGGTGTACCTGTTAAGATCAACCTGTGCTTAGCATTGATCGATTTAACCGACTTGGCATTGCGTGTGGCACGGTTTTTGATGTGCTGCGCTTCATCCAAAATGGCGTAACCAAAAGGGATCTTTTCGTATACTTCCACATCTTTTTGCATCAGTGTGTATGAAGTGACGATAAGGTCAAAATTATCAAGCTCTTCCAATAACTTCCGTCTTTGGGTTGGCGTTCCATCCACCGTTAACACCCTTAAATTGGGGTTAAAACGGTTCACCTCTTCCTTCCAGTTGTAGACCAAAGAAGTGGGGCATACCACAATCGACTTCACGTTTTTAAATTGATCATGGAATTGGGTCAGCGCAATGATCGCTTGCAAGGTTTTACCAAGCCCCATGTCATCGGCCAGAATCCCGTTTAAGTGCATGCCACGTAATCTTTCAAGCCAAGCCACCCCTTCCACTTGGTAACAATGGGGCGTTGCTTTGACGATTTTTGGAATCGGTGTGGTTTTTACCTCTTTCATCCCCAACATCTGCTGCTGGATCTCAAGAAGTCGATCTGAAATCTTGAACTGAATGGGCAACCCTTCAAATAGCTCTTGATTCAATGTCACAAGGCTCCAAAGAGGTCTTTCCTCTTTGTGGGTGTCAATTTTTCCAACGCCCATCTCATCGAAAATTTGTACGACTGGAGAGAGGCGGTCAAGGTTAAGCACCAAGTACTTACCAATACGGTCTTTCTTGGTCCGTTTTGAGTTAGGCAGTTCAATGAAAGCACGTTTAGATGAGATACAATCCCATAACTGATCAAGAGTCGTCCCTTTCAAAGGCCCTTTCACCTCTAGATCAACTTCGTAACAATCGATACGGCTTCCCTCTCTTAAAGAAAGTTTGAAGGTGGTGTCGTCGTAAACAAACTGGTCGAGAAGGTTTTCTGGGCAATTAAACAGAATTCTCGACTGATAACGTGGAATGGTTTCGGTCATGAACTCGACAATCTTCTTGTCGTTTTTGACCCTAAAGAGGGCTGTTTCTGGATCGTAGGCAAAATCTTGGAAGAGATCGTCCACAATTTTTTGCTCTTCTACAAGGTTTCTTGCCAATATCCCCTCATCTGACACAAAAGGGGTGAATTGTTCCAATTTCAACTGGCTTGTCGAATAAGGAACTTTGATCCCGTCATAAACAAAATCGATCGATGCCTCAAGTTCTCCATCTAGATAGTGGATCTCGCACATCCCACCAATTTCCCCTGCAAATGGTAGGGTGACAAAGTTTTCCAAAGCATCTTGGTTGGAAACCTGAGCAAAACGGAGAAGTTCCGGCATGCTGTTTTCAATGAATGTTCCGATTAGAGGCTCTGGGATCGACATGTGTTGAATCGGTCGTAAAGAACGGAGATGCTTACGCTTGATCTTATGGGTGAACCGGTAGTAAACCCCCTCTTTTAGAATACCTGGTTTTGAACACTCTAAAAGGGTTAATTGATCGAGTGGGAAACCCTCTTTTTTCTCTAACACCACTTGAGGATGCAAAATGATGGCAGAAATAGGTTCTGAAATTAGCCTTAAATCGAATCTGATTTCTGCATGGTGCGTAGAAAAACGGAGCGGTTCATCGAAAGAGTTATTAAAAAGACACGGGAGAGGAGGATATTCCTCTTCACCAGGGGCCACATCTTTTGCGATGGCAAATTCCCAAGCTTCAGAAAGTAGGGTTGCAAACACCTCTCTCTCAAGTGTTGCGACCCGGCCCACCTTATCCCCTTTCACCTCATGAAACCGGGCATGACTGAGTAGCGATTGCAAAAAGCGGCCAGAATCTGGATCAAAAGAGCTAGTGGGTAAAAAATAGCGCTTATGCTGAATCCAGATAGGTTCTTGATAACGGACAGCGTCCAGAAACTCTTTAACCTGCGTAACTAAAAGAGGTTTTGAGCGAAATGGAAGTTTCAAACCAAGTTGAAATTCAACAGGTGCCACCCCTTTTGCCGCCTGCACTTCTGCTAAATTAAATAAGACAGAAATTTCTGCAAGTTCTTGTGAGGCTGCCTCTTCAGAAGCAAAAAATGGGGACTGCGCTAAGACGGTTGCAGCATGGATATAGCTTTCCAGCAACTCTTTTTGATGACGCTTACTTTTCTTGACCCCTTCAATTCTTTCAGCCTCTTTGAAGGTGTCTTGAAGCTCTTCTTCGACTTTGTCTTCCTCTTTCCCTTTCGAGAAAGCAACGACCAACGACTCGAAGTTTTTCTCTAAATACAGGGCAAAAGCTGCCAAGTGGGAGCAGTCAAAACATTGAGGACAGGAACAGCTAGAGTCATTTAAAGAAGAATCGGATCGATCGATATCAACCTCTAACGAATATAAGTGGTCGAAATTACCTATCACAAGCCCGTGTAGACGGACAGTTGAAGTGGAGAGACTGATAATTTTTGCCTCTTTCACTCCCCCTTTTGTGAGGAGTTGTTCCCCTTCTCTTAGAGTTTGAGGAGCGAAATCTTTCTTAATCTTACGGAAGTTGAGCATTCGAGTTGAGAGTTCATGGGTTGGTGATCAATCTGCCCTTTTAGCTGGTTTCGGTTGACTCAATCAAGAAAAAAATCACTCTCCTCTGTTAAACAAGAATTACTTACTTTTACAAAGGAGAACCTCATGACAGCCATACCAGCCTCACCTATTGGCTATAACGAAAACAATACTTCCCCAACAAAATTCATCGACCATCTTAAGTTTCTTTTGCCTCCAACTATCGCAAGAAAGATGAAAGATACCAATGAATTGATCGAAATCAACACCCTAGAGTCTTTAGGTAACAGAGGACTATCATGGATCCCGACATTACCGCGAGCTGTTACCCTTTTGGAGGAAGCTTCAGACAACCCTAAAATCCTTCTGGTGGCTTTTTCGGTCTTCACCCTATTTTCAATCCACTTCATGTTCTACCCGATCGAAACACTCAAGACTTTAAAACGGACTCACGACTTTTTCCTTGATACAATTCCCGCTTTCAAGATTGTCAAATTCTGGAGCTATGTGGCTCTAACCGAGATCTCTGTCTCACTTACACTCCGCGCCGCAGGTCGAATTTACAATAAGAAATTATTAGATAACTTCTACAAGGACAACCTAAAATGAGAGAGGGGTTCAATTTCCTCTTGAACTTTAGAACGGGAGAAGGGTAGAATTTGCCCATGTTTCGAGCGGGTGTAGCTCAGTTGGTAGAGCGTCACCTTCCCAAGGTGAATGTCGTGAGTTCGAATCTCATCACCCGCTTTGTAGAACATGTTATCTTTTTTTGCGGGTGTAGCTCAGCGGTAGAGCATCACGTTGCCAACGTGAGGGTCGTGAGTTCGAACCTCATCACCCGCTAAACTTATAGGTTTTCAGTGACCGAATCTTCTATCACCATAGAGAAACTTCCAGCTTCACGACGCAGATTGCGCGTGCAAGGGACATCTGCCGATGTTAAAAAAACATTTAAAAGCGCTGTCCAACAGGTTAATAAATCTGTGACAATTCCTGGCTTCCGCAAAGGAAAAGCTCCCGATCAATTGATCGAATCCCAATTTTCACAAGCTGTTGAAAAAGCTTGGAAAGATGAGACCGTCAATGCCCTCATCAAAAAAGCATTAGAAGAGAGCAAAATTGTCCCCCTTTTCAACCGAATGGGACAACCTCGCTTAGAAAAACTTTCTAAAGAGGAAGGGGCAATTGTTGATGTTGAATTTGAAGTTGAGCCTGAATCCCCAACTATTGACTTAACCGACTTTGCTTTCCAACCGATTGAAACTCCAGAAGCCGAATCTGTAGAAGAAGCTATTGAGACACTCCGTACCTACCATGGTCAAGGCGAGCCGATCACCGATCGTCCAGCACAAGATCAAGACCTAGTCGCTTTAGATATCGATCTGATGGGTGAAGGTCAAACCATGGAAGTTTCCCGTGGTAAAACTTTTTTCCTCGATCAAAAGAGGGTCAGCGAATGGCTCTATAAATCGATTGTTGGCAAAGAGATTGGCCAACCTTTTGAAGCAATTGGAGAAGGGGCTGATGGTCAAATTGGCGGAGAAGGTGCAAGAAACTTCAATATCACCATTAAATCGATCCAGAAAATGATTCCTCACGAATTGGACGAGGCTTTTTGGAAAAAATTAGGTGTTGAGACAAGGGAACAATTTGAGACCCGCTTCCAGAAAGAGCATGAACGTCAAGTTGCAAACTTTATCCAAGGGCAAAAAAGATTTCAGGTAGCAGAATATCTGAAACAAAAATTCCCTCTTGAGCTTCCTAAAGGGTTGATCGACTACGAAACAGAGGTCATCCTCCGTAACACTGTTCACGATTACCTAAGACAAGGGGTTACAGAAGATTGGGTGCGGAACAATGCTGCCCACCTTCGTCATGAAGCTGAAAAAGTGGCCACAGACCGTCTACTTACAACTTATCTTGTGATGAAAGCCGCTAGAGAAAAGAACGTCACTGTTCTGATCACAGAGCTGCAGCGTGAAAAGATGTATGAAGAGATGGTACGTCCTCTAAAAGAGCGTATTCTCCTTGCAGAAATGAATGACAAAGAGAAAGAAAACCGCCTCTACTTCGAACTTTTGACGAATAAAACCCTTGACGTTCTCGTCAAAGAACTCGAATCCCGTCAAAATGTAGCTTAGCCTCTAGAGGCACTTGCAAAAGTCCGTTAAGTGGAGAAACAGTCCCGGAAGGACGAAATATGATCGAGTAGGAGGGAGCCTTTATAGCTCCCGTCCTCTCACACCACCGTACGTACGGAACCGTATACGGCGGTTCATGGTCACTATGACCTAGCTTCTCTCAATTTGATCATTGGGATGTAACCCATGGATTCTATCACGTCATTCGATAGCGCTTTGTGTACACCTCGGGCTCGAGCCATTCTCCACGGCCCTTTGCCACTGTATCCACATGCAAAGACTGTGCTTTTACGATAAGCGAACTCCCCTTCTGTTCTAAAGTATTGATTGAGTTATGTTCCAACACAAAATCCACACATGAATTTAGGGTGATAAAGAAGGGACGCTTTGTCACTCGACACCAGAAGTTGGTCAATACCTCCAAAAACTCCCACATACACAGAGCGTCTGCAGAATTCTGTAACAGGCTCTGCCAACTCACAAAAATCTTCTTCAGACTCAGCAGAAAGCTGAAAAGAAAGAAGGCAGTTAAAAATAAATAGTAAAAATAGTTTGTCCATAAAATTCCAAATTATAAATATTTAATATGTAAAAAAATCATCTTAGTCCTTAAAAGGAGACTCAGATGGACGTACTGCAAGAGCACAAAGAGATGGCTCTGCTTCGTGTGTGCAGTAGTGGATAGGGCCACTCAACATAACGTTCAGGAGCAATAAAGAAAACAAATGTTTTATTGATAAATATGAGATCATGGGTTTTTAAAAAACCAAAGCAAGTATATGAACATCTGAATGTTAAAGTCACCCTATTCTGAATTTAAGAAAAAATCAATGAATTAGGAGAAATTTCAGATTGACTCGTATTGTTTTGTCTCATAACGTGCTTCTTACCCTTTAGTATAAGGAGCTTGATCAATGGAAGTAAGGTTAGAGACTGACTTTTATGACATTCATGATCGACACTATGCCAAAACTGTTATGTCGGAAGTTCATGTTCATTGGAATGGACATGAACTTGACTTAGGAGAAAGAACTGAGCTTGAAGAAAGAGTCAGCCAACAATTTTTAGATATTCTTTTTTCTATTGATCCAGAAAGCGAAGAATTCGAACAACGGTATCACTATTATCTCAATATAGGCTCTCAACTAGAAGAAGAAGGTCTTTTGCCCCAGCTAGGTATAGATGGAGATCACCCTCTTCTTGACCATCAATTTGGCTTGGGAAGAAACTTGGCTAGTATATGGAAGAAGCATAAAAAAGTACTCATTGTAGTGGCTGCGGCTGTTATTGTGATCGCCGCCACAGCAGGGTTAGGCGCTGCTGCAGCTGCAGCTGGCGCAGGGGGAACAGGCATTTCTATAGATGACCGCAGAAGGAGAAGATCAACAACTCCTTTAACTTCAGATCCAACCGCTGCCTCTATGGCTAATCCAATCAAACCTCTTCCCCTATTTACAGAAGTTTCTCAGTTACCAGAGCTACTAGACAAAAGTTATCAACCTCAAATGTATGCAGCTGCAACTCCTTTTCCAAATCAGGAACTCTTCGCTGCGCGCTTTCAAGATTTAAAGTCTATTATTCCCCAACTTTACCAAGCTCCCTCTTACTTATCTGTAGAAAAACCGCATAGGAATCAAAGTATACACCGACGAAATTTTGAACAGATGAGTAAAATGAGTGTTGAAGCGGGGGAATGGCATCTAGAAAGAGGCGAGTATACTAAAGCGCTCGATAACTTTGATAAGGCGCTTGAATTAAATCCCCATAACCAAGTGGCTTACCTCAATAGGGGGATTGCCGAATTTAGTGTGGGTAATTTCGATTATTCCCTTGAGGATCTTAAGTGTTATACCACCAAAATAGACACTCATCCTAACGGCATAGAGTTTGTTGAAGGGTTTTCCATTGGAGCTCTAAAAGGCATTTATCACTCTGTAAGCTCCACTGTAAGTTCTTCTATCGATCTTGCGTGGTACCTAGCGACAACTGATTCACTAGAAATCGGTAAAGGACTTTTAAAAATAGGAGAAGGCGCAAGGGAATCGTTTCAACAGCTATATCAAACGGTTCAAAGAGAAGGCATCGGTAAATTCAAAGATATACTGGTAGCAGATGTCTGTGATGCTATTGAAAAATGGAGTGAACTACCCCCAAGAGAGCAAGGGGAAGCAGTCAGCTTCCTTATTGCCAAAGTTGGGACAGACATTTTCCTTCCAGGCACCCTTTTGAAAGGGACAAAAATAACTCATAAAGCAATAATTGAAATCGGTGATGCTGTTAAGAAGCTTCAAACAGTCAAAAAAGCTCTCTTCCTAGAGCAAGCCCAAGCTGATGTCCGTTTAGCTCTCACCTACCAGAAAATGGGATCCGCCCTAGAAGAGTTTGGAGTGGCTAGTAAAGGTGTGTCAGGTCTTGGTGGTACTTTTTTAGAAAAACCTCCTCTAGATTTACTGAAAGGTAAAGTTATTCAGACTGGGCATTTTTCTTTCTCTCTTGAAGAGCTATCTAATGCTGGAAAAGCAATAGACAGAGAAGGTTTGACAAAAGCTGGTAGAGCATTAGATAAACACGGCAATCGTCCTGGGAGTGTATTTCCCAAAGCAACTGGTAACCAGGAAATGAAAAATATGCAAGGACAGGCTCAATTAGACACTATCCTAAACCACCCCGAAAGCATTATAAAACAGCATAACCACCCCAAATATGGTAATATAATTGATGTCAGAATACCCAACGATAAAGGCGTTAGATTTTCTGAACTAGGCGAGTTCATCATGTTTTTAGAGCCGTGAGAAAAAAGACTATGAGCAATAAAGAGTTTGAATTCTTGATCACTAGCCCCTTCGACCGGGAGAACCTAGTATGTGAAATCTACTACCATGGAGAGCTCTTAGCGGAGATATCCCAAGAAGGAACGGAGATGTCAATCGAAATATACCCTCATGAAAATAATAAATGGTGGCAAATTTCACTGCCAAAACTTCAAAATGCTCTAGAGGCTGCAAAAAAGCATTTGCTTGGCAACAGATGATTCAAGTTGAATGGAATATTGTGCAAGATAGAAACAGTCGATGTCGTAGCAATATAGACCCGGTCTAGGGTGGCTAATTTATGCGATTTCGACCCAAGGCATCTTGCACCAAATTGGCATAAGGGATGTTGTGGTGTGATGGTTACCCCCTTTCCCTAAGAGGCGGTGTTTGAGGACGCTATGAACTTTCAACGCCCGAGTTTCATTACTCCCTGAAATCTTCGCTCTGATACGATCGAGACTTCAATTTCCCTTGAGGTCTGTTACTCGTGAAATTTGTTTCTCTTCTCCTTTCCCTTCTTTTCCTACTTGCACCTCTATTTTCTCAAGGAAGCCCACCTGACAAGTGGATCAAACACAACGTCACCCTCAATCACTTTCATAACGAAAAGCATACCGAAGCTGAAGGGTGGGCTGCTAAAGCAGAAGCTACTTTTGCCGAGTCTGAAAAAAAAAGCGGTAAAGTACGGATCGAGCTATTGAAAGAAGCTGGCCACTACTTGCAGCAAATCATTGCTTGTTATGGGGCTGTCCTAGAAAAAACTAAGACAATAGGCGATGTTGATTATCGAAAAACGTTAGACAAATTTAGACAGGGAATTAACGAAAATATCGATAAAATTTCAGCTCAAATACGTCAAGTAGAAGCGAATATTGGAATTTTAGAGGCAGAAGACACCGCTTTAACCATCCTAAGAAGCAGCGAAGAGAAAGAGAAAAAAGCTTCTGAATACATTTCTCAAGCAGCTTTTCCTACACATCTAAAAGATATCGACACCACTATCACCGAATTGAAAAATGCTGAAGGGCTATACCAACAAGCAAAAGAGGGTTTCAATCAAGTCTACACTCTTATAGACCGTTTTTATTCTAAAGAAAATAAAGACCCTTTCAAACTTGCAGCTGAGCGGTGTGAAAAACTATCAGCTGAGTGCAAACAAAAGGGAGAAGATTGGTCAGTTCATAAACAGAATCAGATCAAAGCTTTAAAAGAGCAATTAGTCGTCGTAAAAGGGAATCCTTCCCAAATGCTCCCTATCGTACAAGAGCTTTTTGACGCTGGAGTAGGCGATGAAAAAACATTGATGACCCTTCTCAAAGAGGTTGCTAATTCACAAGCCCTTCCAAAACTACAAGAAGAGCAGAAACAGGATGAACAAAAAATAGCCGAAGAGCCTTTCTTCGAAAGAGAAAAAAAACGGCGCGAGGCTTTTTTTAATCACCTCCCTCTTCTTGCTCAAACCTCTAATCATCTATCTATTCTACAGCATCTCCTTACAAAAACAGCTCCATTTGCCCTTCAGCTTGATGAAACAACCCCGCTTGTAGGGCAATTTCATCGTTTATTACTTCAAACACCCACTACAGCTAACCATTTCGTCATCAAAATTTACGATGGAGATAAGTTTCTCTACACAGAGAAAATCGCCCTCCCCCTTTCTGGAACAACGGGATGGGAGAAATACTTAATCGACGATGGAATGGTCTCTATTCCTGAAACGATGCTGAAAACAAAATATCAAATCGATCTACGGACAACTTCCCTTTCAAACGGAGCCTTTCTGATTAGGTTGAAAAGCCATTTTCCCTACAAAGTAACCTTCTATTTCGAAGGAAATGAGCTTTATAGTACAAAATTCCACGAACCATCTCCTTGGCAATTAGCCTCTCTTCAGAAAACCTTTCCTCCCTCTTCAAAACCGATCAAGTCAACACCACCGATCTGTTATAACTCCCCCATTTCCTACGCGCGGGTTAAAAGGGGTGATGAATTAACTCGCCACTCGGTTCTCGACCAGTTTGTGAAGGAATTAAAAAACGATCCACTTGCAATCGCTCAATATGTCCAAAACGAAATAGAGCTGGTTGACCCGCTTTTAACAAGAGATCAGGAAGGATTTTTTCAAGCATCCCCATTGCATAAAAGCGCTGCTGGAACATTTTTAGAAGGAGAAGGAGGACCGTGGGAACAGTGTGCCCTTCTCGTCTACCTTCTCCGAGAGGCAGGTTTTACAGCCATCTACGGCCAATCAAAGCTGGCCCTTCCCACTGAGTATGTTGAGAGGCTTTTATTCACCCAACTGGAAGGGCAAGAACACACTGTGCTTCATTACCCGTTTGTCCTACTCAAAGATGGAGACAGATGGATCTACCTTTTCCCCTGGATGAAAAATATCCAAGTGAAAGAAGGGGCCGACCTCTACGGGTTAATGCCTAAGGAGTATGCAAGCGCCAACCGATGGCTCCAAAGATACCTCAGCAATGATGAAAACATTCTAAAACATATCGGCCCCGAACATAATGATACAGCCTTTGTTCTCTTTATCAAATGTGTGGAAGAACAGATCCATAAACAGGGGCTTACACTTGAAGATGTTGGAACACACCGATCGATCATCAAACAACCTTTTGCTTCTTGGGAAGCGTTCCCTAGGCCTGAAGTGGGTCTTTTCGAAGTGACAGAGAATTTATCTCCAAAACTTTTAGCCTATTTAGAAATAGAAATTTCATCGGCAGAAAACCCCGATAAGAAAGTAAAGGAAAATTGGTCTCTTCCTGCCTTAAATGGGAGGGCCATATCGATCCATTTTGAACCGATACGGGATGGGCATCACCTTGTTCTAAAACTTCAAAATGAAAAGGGACAGGACCTTTCTTACCAGCGATTCCCCCTGAATTCCGAAGACCAGATTCTCAACATGAAAGTGACCTATAAGGCAGGAGAGCGGGAACAGATAAAAAACGTCACCTTTGTTAAAGGGACTCAAGCCGCGGTCTGTTTTTGCTTTGGAAACGGCTCTGAAAAGATGACATCTCTTTTTGCTGAGCGTTATCTGCAAAAAGATAACACTGGAGACAAAATCGATCAGTTTTTAGCTTTTGTAGGGGCCCAATACTTTGAAAAATGTTGCAAGGCACAAAAATTGCTGGCCACTCTCCACAAAGTACCCCCGGTAATTTATTTCGATTTTGGCCTTGCAAAACTTTCTCCAGACACCTCAAACGGGCCTATTATTGGTGAGCCCGATTTGAAGTTTCCTCAAGTCGATATGATGTTTTTTGGAAATAAACCGTACATCTCCCCTCTTTTGCAACAGACACAGTCTTCCAACTTCACCGATTATGTCGCGCTGATTACAGCTGACCTGTCATCAAACGAACACCAAATCCTCCACGACGTTTTCCAAGACCCCTACGCCATTTCCACTGTTAAACTGCTTCAAATCGCCCACGATGAACACCAAAGGAAAGGGTTAAAAGGAACTGGGTTTTTAGCATTAACTGAAAAAACCCATACAGAAGCAACTGCTGCACCTGATATTGCTAAGTTGCTCCACTTTGCCCATTTGCCAGACTTGAATATTCGAAAAATTTTGGCTCTCGGAAAAGGACAGTGGGAAGCTGCTGGCGCAGTGTTAAAAAATGACGATCATTCTGTAGCCTACGTCACACCGGGGCCCGTCTCAAGCCTCAACCCCCTCCCTTCCTATACCGGAATGGGAAGCCTGATTTTAGGTCGCAATCTGACGCAAGCCCTCATTTCCGATTCCTTAAGGATCATGCATGGAGGTTTTGGATCCCAAATCCCCTCAAGCTTCATCCCAACGCTCAAAAAAGCCGAGTGGTCTACCCTAGCGGTTGCCTTAAATAATCCCCCTTTTTCTTTAACGAAGCTACAACCTTTCCCTGCAACAGATCATAAAGAAATACTTGGCGACTGGTTGAAACCTGATGTGAGGCCTGGACATAAGGCACTTTCAAATTTAGTCTCTGACCCTGTAGATGTTGTGACAGGTGCCTTTTATGTAGATGAGGTTGACCTTACCCTGCCAGGGCCCTTCCCCCTTACTATTCGTCGTAATTACAATAGTCAAAATCCCATTCCTGGCCTTTTTGGTTGCGGGTGGAAACTTGGGCTTAATCCTCAACTCGTCGAAGAAGATGACAAGCTCTATGCCTCGGAAGTAGATGGAACCGTCATTGTCTATCGATACCATCCAGAAAAATCAAAATGGATTGTTCTTCCTGAAGATAACCCTGATCTCCAAAATTTCAACAAAAGAGGGATTGGGAGCATGGCCAACCCCTTTAATGCCTTCATTGAAAACCAAAACGAGTTCATCCTGTACGGTTCTGACGGCTCTAAACGTGTCTTTGAAAACTATCTGCTCAAAAAATGGATAAACAGCGCAGGGCACACACTCAGCTTCTTATACACAGATGGGCAACTGACTAGGATCGAAAGTTCCAATGGAAGTTACATCGGCTTCCATTACAACTACCGGGGAACTATCTCGGAGGCCTATGCAAAAGATGGCCGTCGGATCTGCTACTCGTACAACTCCTTCGGTGACCTGGTCAAAGTTGTCTTACCAAATAGTGCAGAAATCTCTTATGAATATGACCTCTCTCATAGACTAACATCTGAAACAAGACCTCACGGCAAGGTACTAGAAAATAGTTACGATGAAAAAGGGAGAGTCATCTCTCAACGCTCACCTGTAGGTCCTGCACAAAAAATGGCCACAAGCGCCATTTTTGCTTATCTAGACGGAATCACCCATGTGACAGATTCAAGCGGTGCTTCCACTACCTACAAAATTTATGAGAAGCAGATTTACAAGATCACTGACCCAGAAGGGCATGTAACGTTACAATCTTGGTTCATCGATGACTCCTCTTACTTTGATGCAGAAAAAGAGTGTATCATCGCCTCATTTGATGGGGCTGTAGGCTATCCGAGAAGCCTAAAATCGACACAGGATAAACGGGGATTAGTCACTGAGTATCGCTATGATGAAAAAGGCAATCCGATTGAGATCACACTAATCGGTGAAGACCTGACAGGAAATGGAGATAGAAGGATAAGTAAATTCCTCACCTACAATATCGATAACCTCATTACAGAAGAAAAAGCGGCCAACAAAGCCACGTTAACCCGTTACGACAAAACCCACCATTTTCTCCCCAAAAGGGTCGAACACACCTCTGATCAAAAACTGATCTCTTTTTCCGAATTTGAATATGTCAATGGTCTTCTCCACACAGAAAACCACAACAGAGCTGTCACCTATTGGTCGTATGACAATCGGGGGTTTCCTCTTGAATCGATCCAATTGACCGGCACTAACGACCTGGAAGTTGTCACAACGTATCGTTACAACGAACAAGGTCAGTGTATTGAAAAAAAAACGTCCGATGGGATTGAGCAGAATGTTTACGACATCATGGGCAATAGGCTGCAACACAGACTTCTCAGCTTAGACGGGCAAGTGCTAGTTGCGACTTGCTGTGGATATAACCACAATAACCAAATCGCCTGGCAACAAGGTTCTGACCCTCACAACGTTCTCTATCTAGATTACAATTCGGATGGACTTTTAAAAGCCTCAAGGCAATCCCTCACTCATGTAAAGGGAAAAAATATTGAACCGACGGGTTTTGCCTACAGACTTTTCGATTATGATAGCCGTGGACACCTTATTGAAGAGGTCAATCCTCTTGGCCATTGCACCTACCGAGAGTACGATCCGCTAGGTCGTCTTTCTAAAGAGACGCTCGATGAATTAACCACCCATTTTGAGTATGAGGCTGGTGGACTTCTCTCTTCTATCACCTCACCGACAGGTGCAAAGACCACCCGTCTTTACACCACCAATGGCCTACTGAAAAAAGAGATCTATCCTGATGGGACAGAAGGTTCTTTTGTGTACGATTTCTTTGGACGTCCTGTTTTGGAATCGAAGAATGGGATCACCTGGGAAACCCATTACAACGATGTTCAGAACAAAGTGACGAGGGTTCAGAAAGAGTCTGGCATCACCGAAACACGCACATTTGATAGCCGAGGAAACCTGCTCACCTTCACCGATGGCGAAGGATACAGGTGGGAAAAAAGTTACGACCATCTCAACCGGATCAAAGCAGAAACTGACCCAGAAGGCCGCGCAACCACTTGGAATTACAAAGATGACAGCATTGTTTGCATGCTTCCTAGTGGAGAAAAGATCTTCCAATGGTTTGATGCAGGATTTCTCGTTGAAACACAAACCTTAGACATCCAAGGCCGCCTTCTTGCCCACAAACTGATCCAATACACTCCTGAATTCAGCAAGGTTGAAGAGACCTCCGGAGAAGTTGTCTCAACAGTCTGGTCCAATACCGAAGGTCAGCCGCTCCTCATCCAAGAAGGAGATCTGATCACCACCCATCACTATGATCCTGCAGGACGTTGTATTGCCTCAGTGGATGGAGAAGGAAAAATAACTCACCGTCAATATGACCATCTAGGACGTCTCACCCACCAAATCTTGCCAGATGGGGCCACCCTCAAATTCAGCTACGATGGAGATTCCCATCTCACAGCCTACCAATTACCCGACCATGTCAGCTGGAAAGCCACTTACGATTCGATGGGAAGAAAAACAGGTGAGGCCCTTCACGCCAATGGCCAAACCTCTGAAAAGTGGGAGTACATTTACGAAAATGGCCTTCTCACTTTGACTATAGATCCTCTTGGCCGTCTCCACCATTACACCTACGATGCTGCTGCACGACTCATCAGAGAACAGATCGAACAGTGGAGCCGCTCCTTCACCTATGACCAGCGAGGCTTCCTCACCTCTGCAGAGCAATATGGACAAGATCATTCATTAGTAAAAAGAGCTTACAGCCCCTCAGGCAACCTGATCCTCGAAGAAATTTCTCTCAATGGCCAGCTACACCAACAGACCCATCAACACTGGACCCCTTCTTCAAGATCTCTTCAAATCGGAGATCATCGACGTGAATTCCGTTACGAAGCTGGACAACTGAAAAAACTCTCTACCCAAAGCCTAGAACTCACCTACGACTACACGCTTGACCGATCGTTAGCTAAACAGACAACACCTTTTTATACGACGACCCTGACCTACAACTCTTCAGCCCTTCCAAAAACTAGGACAACTCAACATCCTGAAGGCATTTACAAAGAAATGCTCAACTGGAATCCCTCGGGAAAACTTTCTTCCTATCAATCCGACACCCAACAGACCTTTTCCTATACGCCAAGAGGCTATTTAGAAAATAGGTACACGTTCAACGCAAGAGGCATCCGGACAAAAGCCCTACACCACATCACCCATTCTCTCGATCCTTTTGGTAAAGTTCTCACCGAATCGATCGACGACAAACTTTTTGCAACTACCTATGACCTTCTAGGACAAACAACATCTAGAATCTCCCAAACAGAAAAAGAGCAATTTGAATGGGACCCTTGGGGCAATTTAATCTCGGTCGCAACCGCCTCCTTCACATGGGAAGCTTCTTACGATGCTCTTGGTAGACGTCTACAAACTGTCCATACACCAAAAGCTTGGCTTTGGAGCAGCTCTGCTCGAACCACCTCCCTCTTTGACCCAGAAGATGAATTCAAAGAAATTGGCCTTCAAATCAACAACAAAACTTTTTGGAAGCTTTACGGACCCACCTCTTGTGATGCCCTCATCGACAACTCTGGCAACACCCTCGGCCTTCTCCACAATGCCTTAGGTAACCTCCAGGCCATCCTTGCCCCTACCAGAACTCATTGGATCGAAGAACTCCCCTCCCCTTACGGCCCAACTGGCCCTCCACCTCCATCACACACCGACCTCCTCAACTTTGCCAAGTCGCTCAACTGGCAAGGACATCGGCAAGATCCTACCGGCTTTATCCACCTCGGCGCTCGCCACTACGACCCTCGCACAGGCCGTTTCCTCAGCCCCGACCGATCAACTTCACCGACCCAAATGGACGTTATAAGTGGGAAAACAGGTCCGGAGGACCGAATTATGTAAGCCCATGTCGTAGGCATGGGTTAGGTTAGTGAAATATAATGTGGAGCCCTGAATGGGCGACATATCCTTCAACATAAAAGCTCTAGCAGATATTATATGCCGGCCCTGTAGGCCTCCGATCTTATTATGCATTTGTACCCATGCCTACGACATGGGCTTTCATATTTCGTCCCTCCGGGACTCTTTTTCCACTTAGGCCAAATTCTGCAAGTGTCTAGAGGAGTTTAGCACCCCAAGCGCTTCGCTTAAGTTATTTACTTTCCGACATTAACGCCGTAAGCTAACGCGAAATTAAAGACAGACTTCACCTGAATCTTCTCGGTGTGAAACTATCTGGCTTTTGAGATCCTGTAATTTGTTTCGTATTTTTAGCTGATAATTCACTTTTCGCAGACTTACACAACTGATCAAATAAAAAAAAGAAGCTAGTAGACCGATGATAGATAATGCCCGTCCTAGTGCCCCAGTGCTATATTCAAAAGTTTCTACAAAAATCTCGGGCTTTATAAGAAGTGAAAACAAACTACATACAGAAAATATGATAGAACAAGTAAGCCATCCAGTCTCTTTCCGAATATAGGCAGAACGATACATGATGACTATTGAGAAAATAAAGTTGGCTATTAAATAAGTCACTGAAAATTCAACGACATAGGGGTTGTTATACTTCTCTTCAGAAGTACTCATGAAGTATAACAGATTGAAAATACTTAATAAACTGACGAGCGCGAATCCAATCAACCATCTCCTGCGCACCTTTGTCTCCCTCTCGTCCGGCATCTCGTTTGGCCTTCCAAAAGCAACAGAAGAATAGCATTCATCAAAGACAACTAGGGCAATTTTTAGATATTGGGCATAAGTACGTTTTATCTCTTCAAGTGTTTTACTTAGCGTCTCCACAGTGTTGCACGAATAGAGCCTCTGAAGTAGGCCCTTAATGGATTCCTCATCATTATTTTTCCATATGGAACGTGAATCAATCTTTTTTGCAATCCAATTGAAAAACTTATAAATACCAAAAGAAAATAGGCCTAAAAAGCCAAACATTATACTGAATAGAAAATCTTCCACAAAGCCTCAAAAAGTCACTGCAAATCTCTGAAATATGACCGAGAAAAGCATTTTGAGATCTAAAATATGATCTTGAATGAATAGAAGTAAAGCACAGTTTGGCCTCTCCTTGTAAAACTCCTACGGCTCTTTAAAAGTGGAAAAAGCTGGGCAAAATTTGAATCGTCCTCTTAAACTTTTAAAACTTGGATGGCACCTGATCCGATCCAGCTAACCTTTTTCAATACTGACCATAAAGGCGGAGAAATGATGAGACGTTTACTTATTTGCATCGCTTTGCTCATCACGTGCATTTCAATTGTTTGGTTCAGACAAGTCATTATAGGGCGTTTTGTCTTTAACACCTCCGAATTCATCCTCCAGCTCCTTCTTGTGACAATTGAGGCCCTTATTTATTCATCAGTTCTATATTTTTTCGTGAGAGAGCTAGAAGGAAGAATTAGAAAGAAAGGATTATGGTCACTTCTCTTCGCTCTTGCTTTCCTTACCTCTACAAGTTTTAGAGCATCAAACCTTGAGAGAGTAGCTAAAGTTGATAAATTTAATGAAGCATTGTTGGATATAACTTCAGGAAAAACATCTGAGAGTCCTTCTCAGGTAAGTTACACAAAAGAGGTGTACGGAGACTTTGCTCCAGTTCTGGAGCTGACAAAAATCGCTGTCAAATATCCATGGCAGGAATTAGAACATCTTACCATGCAGATTGAAAAAATGGGGTTGGGCTATTTTTTGAGCCCTGAGAATATTTTAAATTATCATTACCTAATGGGTTCAATTGCCAAAGTTGAAGAGCTGATATCTGTTATTGAGCCATCAAAAAGCAGAATAAGGAATCAAATGGCGGAGGTCGAAATTCAAGCAAAAATTTTAGAAATAAAAAATCAAGGAGTTACTGAGGAATTTCTAAATTTTTTTAAAATTGGGAATGCAAATAGAATAACAGTTGCTGAACAGATATTTGACCTTCATAAAAAAATCTTATTAGAAACCAAGGGCTTATTGGTTTTTCTCTCCCGCACTCACGGGTCTTACTGGCTAGAGAATGAACTGCTCGCATTTCCAGATGATGTCATGGTGTCTACATACAACGAATCTCTTTACAGACTTACTACCCTCAGGGGTGAACTCAACGAACTGTTGAAAACAGTCATAAATCATGACAAAGAACTTCAGACTCAAATACAATATTCGTGCTCAAGCTAGCTAGAACACTTCTATGAACATTCGGCCTCACGGAATTGAGTTTTCTTGATTCCGTGAGGTCTGTCGAGGATAGGCCTTACTGCGCAGCTCGCTAGATTTGCAAAAATAGCGCAACCTTTAGGTTGCCATCTTTTTCATTCGAATATATTATTAATACATTTATTAACCTTTGAGATGTTATGGTGTTAGGTTTACTCATTCTCGCTCTTATCCTAATAGTGGTCCTATTCCGCCTATGGCGGTCAACAAGAAAAAGGGAGCTGCTGAAAGAAGAAAAGCTGACTGTCGCTAACATCCTCACAGGAATAAATGGCGCACAAGACATTGTTTCATTGGAGGCAGCTTTCCGTGAGACTTCCCACACCCATTCCCCTTACCTCAAAGAGATCACACTAGCTTACAGGGAAAAAAAAGCTGCTTTAATCGGAGATAAAAGCCCTGCTTTAGTTTTTGCTGAAAAAAAAGTGTGGATCAAAAGGATGTGGCTGATCTCTTTTGTCTCTTATTCCATAATTTCCCTCTTTTTTAATTTTCCGACAGAAGAAACTTTCTCATTAAAAAATCGTGACGAAACTGCAACAAGCTCAAAGGAAACTTCAAATAGCGAAGGTCAATTCCATAAAGAATTTAATCTTGTTCTTGAAGAAAGCAAAACAGAAGATAAAATCTTACAGCTGTTTTATGTAACTGAAAACCAAAAAGCTCTCATTGGAGAATCAAATTTTGCTATCTGGGCTTGCATCATGATTATCCTATTTTTTGCTTCAAACTGGTTCATTTACCACTGTGCCTACAGGAAAAATGGAACTGCCCTACTGACTTTTTTTATTATTTGCAGTCCATTTCAAATTTATGCCTCAATAGCCATTTACCTAGAATTGATGCGAACCAATCCTTCAGAACTATTTTCTAATCTTTTTTGGGTAGGTGTCGTTAACGCTTTGGATATTTTCTTCCTCATCAGCTGTTGGCTGCTTCTGAAAGTGAATAAAGAAACAAAAGTGCGAAACTTTCTATCTTAAGAGGTTGGGGAGAAATAGATACCTCTAAGCTGGGCTATAGCGGGCAAATTGTTCGAAGGGGCTTTCTTCTTGCTTCAGGAGCTGTAAGAGGGCTGGACCTAAATCAAATGCCGAGCCAAGCCCCATCGCTGCAGACATTTGTTGAGAGGCCCCCTCACCAATGATAAGGTCTAAAAGTTTGTTTGGAGCATCCGCAGGGTCTTTAAGACCCCCTTTTTTACCGATATCTAAAATACCTTCAGTTAACTCCGAAACAATTTTAGCAAAATCTTTCGGACTTAGCTCTCCACTAGGGTTCATCAACTTTTTGATCTGATTCATGAAATCCTTTAACTCAGGATCTTTGCTTGCCTTTTCGGTGATATCAGCCTGTTCTTCTGACCCTTCTGAGAATTTCATTGGTTTGTGGTTCATCAATTCTGCAATCAATCTGAGCATTGGGCGGCTCATATTTGGCTCCTCTCCCCCTTTTTCGCCACCCTCTTTTGATTTACCGCTTAACAGTGCCTTTAGAAGGGCTGGAGCTAGATCTTTAGCCAATTTTTTCGCAAGCCTTGGGTCGCAACCATTGGCGGCCAACATATCGCTGATCTTGTCTGAAAGGACATTTAAAAGTTGCGCAAGGGCAATTTGTTGTTTAGCGTCTATCGTAGTCGACATGGTTTTACCCGAAATACCAACGGCAGTGGCTGTGTTTTGCATCGCAAGTGCATTGGGAGCTTGACCTACAAGACCTGCAGCTTCTGCAGCCATTTGTTCTTGTTGCTCTTTTGTTGGAGGAGCAATAGCAGAAGGGGGCTGTTTTTCAGTAACAGGAGCAGTAGAGCCCGATTGCATCGCTTTTAATTTCGAAGCTGAATTTGAGGTAATAGCAGAAACAGCTTGAATCATATTATTGATAACCTGGTTAAAAATAGGCTGTACTGCACCAATCTGAGCTGAGATGCTTTCTGTCGCATCGGTCATTGTTGTAGCAGCAGTCTCCATCATCTTAGAAAATGTACTGGTTAAGATTTTAACCTCATCCATAACCGCTTGGTCTTGGGCAATCGTTGCCTCTGCTACCATGACATTATACTGGCTCAAAGTAGCCACAGCCTGCATGACGCTACCAGCTGAGGTGACAACACTTGCCGTTACGTTTCCATATTTCAAAATGGCTTCTTTCACACTTTGCATCACTTTGGAGGTCACTTTTTCAACATCTTCTGTCACCTCAGTAGCTGCATTTGCTGCTGTTGAAGCTCCTTGTGTCGATCCACCACCGCCACCAGATCCACCTCCACCGCCGGATCCACCTCCACCAGGGCCTCCTTCGCTAGTTCCTCCTCCCTCTGCACCACCTCCCCTACCTACTGCGGAAGAACCAGCTGCAGCATCTTCAAGGACCCCTTCTGTACCAGTGGTAACAGTGCTACCACCTTTAGAGGCGATTTTTGCTAGCATACCAGGAAGTGTCTCTGCAAAAAACTTAGGAGCCGCCTGAATCATGTTGAATAACCCCTTACCAACCCCAGCAACTACAACGGCTGCCATAATAGTTCCCATGATAGCCTGAACATCTTGAGCCGCTTGCTCTTGACTCATTCCGTTTGCAACTAAAGATGCTTGCACTGAGTCTGTAAAAGATTGGGACATCATCTCCATCCCAATAGTGCCTGCAAGACCTGTCACCATAGCAACAGACATAGAAGCCACGGTGGCCGTTGCAAAACTCAATGTACCAAAGCTCAGAATGGTCATAGCTACAGCAATCGCCATCATGGTAGCAGAGACATCCAGCATATCACTTTGTGACATGCCCCCTTTCTGCATAGCCGACTCTATCGCCGAGCCGAGGTTCGGTTTACCCAACCCTTGAGCGATCATATTGGCGCCTGCTATGAGAAGGCCCGCGGCGCCAACTAAAAGACCAATAGCTAATGCTGTACCCATACCAGCTGTCAAAATGGTAATCAAAACAGCAAGGGCTGCAAGGAGAGCCGCCGCAACCAAACCACCCCCAATTCCCAGATCTTTGGCCGCTTGTGCCTGTATCTGTTGTTGCAAGTAGATGAAATCGTTCCACAAAACATTTTGTTGTGCGGTCAATTCAGTAAAGGTGTTTTGTTGTTGAGCTTGGGTAAATTTCAACGACACTTCAGCGTTAGAGGCCTCTACTTGTAGCATGGTGTTCTGATAGACGAGTAAATCCTTCGATAATGTCAGCAAGAAATTGATGAGAGAATTACCGGCAGGATGGCCTGTATCTTTAATGATTTTACCCGCAGAAATTGTGAAGGCTTGGGTCACTTTAATCCCACTTGAAATCGTGCTATTCATGTTTGAATACCAGACTTGTGGAGAGGGGGGAACAGCCTGACTTGCCTGAGTTACATTTTGATAAAGCACTGCATAAGCTTTTAAGCCTGCAAGAAGTTCTGCGGTCAGGGGTGTTGCTTTTCCTCCCTTAATTGCCGCTATCACTTCTGCTTGGAAAGGTTGTGGAAGTTGTGCAACAAGCTTTTGCATAACATAAGCTTCCACTTGAATCGGTTGATCGTTGGTATTGCCTTTGGGTGGAGAAAGATAGGGATATAGATTCAAGCCACTTGGGAACCCCAAGTCCATCTGCGTCATCGTATCACTAAAAGTAGGCGATTCAAGGGCAGCAAAATTCACCCCAAGCTCGGACATTTCCTTGATTTGTAAGTCAGAAAAATATCCTTCCATGAACGCTGTCACAGACTCGGGCTGAATGCCGGTTGTTGCGGCAATCTCCTTTGTACCTGTGATATTAGTCGGGTTGCTCATTGGCTTTAATACCTCCAACCTTGGCCTTTAATTTTTCTACTAGCCCTTCCTTAATCAGAAGCGATCGCTCTTTTAATGTGGCAAAAGCAGGTGTATCGCCTGCTCGATCAATGGCCATATCTATCAAAATCAACGTTGTCAGCGGGTCGCCCTCATGCAAAGCACAATCAGCTGCATGAAAAAGTGGATACGGAGAGACTAAATCTATCCGAGAAAGGGCCATATAACTTGACAAAGCCTCTTTGTACTGTTTTAAACCCTGAAAACAAGCAGCTAGCCCGAACAAAAATCTCGGCTCATTCCCATCTATCATGTTTAGAAGCTCAAAATAAGGGATCGCCCTTTTCAGGTTTCCAGCATTGTACAGCTTGTAACCTTCTGCGTAGAGTGCCTCTGTTTTAGCATTTGAAACACCAAAAGCCTCTTTGGGGCTCATCCCATGCCGCATGATATTTTGGGCAATGGTTCTGAACCCTGTTTGCAGCTCAGCCTCATTCTGCTTGTGCACTTTTTCTAAAATGTCTGCGATCTCTTTTTCTTTCCGATCCATCTCTTTCCTCTAAGCCGACTGGTTGATGAGAACCATCTCACCCCCCCCTTTTTCTTTTTCTTCAAAAGCTAGTTGAATAAACTCGTAAAAAACCTGAAGGGCCTTTAAATCACGTGTCCATTGCTCCTCTTTGATCCCGAGCTTCTCAAAACCGCTTCGGGCAAACCCAAAAAGCTCTTCACCTCTGTGCCCTTCGAGGGCATAGAGCACTCTTTGTAAAAAGGGAGATTCCTCTCCGGCATGTCTTTTTCCGACTGCCTGCATCAGCCGAGTAAAAGGGCGCTCTAACACATGGATAACCCCCTCTTCTTCCTCAGGATAGGTATCAGCCAACAGAAAACCGACTAATGTAGCCAACAGATCTTCTCCCAACGCCCGCGCCACTGGAATAGTGAGGTGGACCCCCTCAAGAAGGGCAGTTCCCGCCCCAAGAAGGACCTTTTCCGACAGGAAGAGGGCAAGTGATAGGGTGTCTGCCACTTCTCCCCTTTTAACCCCAAAAGTGAGCGTAGTGAAACTTAGCGCTAAGAGAAGGGAAAGGAGGGTTCTTTGCTCTTTCAAGAATGGACGACCGGTAGGAGGCAGAAGGGCCTCTGCTATCAGGCGGTAGGTGGCACCTATCACAGAGCTAGGTCCCCTTCCAAACAACTCCTCAAACCGGAGTAAAGTATGTAAAAAGAGGTGGTTTTCCCCTGGATAACTGAGGTGGTGTAAGCTTTCCAATGCATCCAGAATAGCTAGGAAAATCGGAGGTGTTTTTTCTCCAAAATCTCGGAGGATATCTTTTCTAACCCGCTCAACCTCAACAATAATCTCGGCAGTGTCCTCAGATCGTCTTCTTTTTGAAATGATGATCGGAATCAAAATTTTGACCCTATCAATCAAGAAAGATAATCCTTGCCGCTCTTCCCCTGGAGGTAAAATAAGAAGGGCTTTTTCGGCAGAACGGATGATTTGCTCTAAAAAACCTAAATCTTGACCTGCAATCTCCTTTTCCCGCCTCATCTGCTCTTCTTCTGAAATGGTATTTGGGAGAGAACGGATGACATCTAACGTCTTTGCAAAACGCTGTAAACTAATGATTAACCCTCGAATCCTTGGGTCATTTATTGCCTCTGGACGATCCATTGCCTTTTTAAGACCGTCTGGAAGGCCATTTTTCAAATTTTCAAATATCTTTTCCCATTGAGGAGGCTCTTTGTCTTTTTTCCCTAAAGCGACTTGGAGATACATGGGTATCATAGGTCTGTCGGAGTCAGTTTTATATTTCCAAAGATTTCCACCCATTTGAGTCATTGGAAATTCAAGAGTATCTTTAACCAACATCACCCCTTGTCTAGCAACTTGCTCGGTTGCTGTTGTCTGCTGCTGAGTTAGATCGTTCCGCTGTAGACCCGGTGGGTTTCCAGAGGCATTGATCATCGACATAAAATCCTTCCCTCTCCACAAACATGGAAATAGGTAATTAGACACCCTTACAATTCTATTAAACGCTTAATTTGCAAATTTATCTAATAAATAGTTCTTAAATTTTGTTAATTTTCACATATGGGTCTTTATAAAAATCAAATAGGAACTCTTTTATATGTAGGAATAGGACGATACTATGGACGAACTAGACGCAATTATCGAAGAAGCTGTTAGTAAACAAGAGGACATTATTGATGCTCAAGCTGATAGGCTCAAGAAATATGCTCGTGAATTCTTCGACAGCGGTAAACCTTTAAAGGAAATTCTGAACTTCTCAGATGAGTTTATCGAGATGATTTATTCCCATGCCTATTTCCTTTATCAATCGGCCAAATACCAGAGGGCCAACCATTTATTTCGGCTATTAACTGTTCTTTGTCCTACAGATCTCAGGTTTTACCTGGGAGTCGCCGCTTGCTTTCACCAAGAGAAAAACTATGACTACGCAGCAAGGTCTTACTACCTAGCCACTTTTATTGATCCAGAAGACCCTATGGCGGCTTACTATAAGTCAGATTGCGATATTAACCTGGGCAATTTTGAGAATGCCAAGGCCTCTTTGCGCCAAGTCATAGAGAGGGGGATAAGCAACCCCAAGTACCATGTCATCGTGGATAGAGCCCGCCTCACCCTTGAAAAGCTAGAAAAAGAACATCCAAGCACTTAACTTGACTTTGTACAATTACAAACGGTTCTGGCCCTCTCAAACCGTGGTAAAGCCCATGCAATACTTCTTCGGCTTGATCGAGAAAACAATCGGGCCTGGATTTTGACCCCAATAAGCATGCTAGGATTCTTTCATAAAATACTTATAGCAAGGGCATTACATCCAAATACAATATTTACATATTCCTGAAATAGTAAGGATATGAACATTCATTTTTCTAAAGAGCCCGAGGGACCATTTTTCACCCTCAAACAAGAGCTGCTAGGGGTAGCCTCTCAGGTGATGTCGCCGGCTAAATTTAGCCATCTCTCAGAGAAGACAAAGTGGGCAGTGGCAAAAGCCTTGAGCATGGTGGCATCAAACGAGGGAAAAAGTGCGAAAAGGTTAAGTCAACTGCACAAGTCTCTTGAGAATGCCCAGAAAGAAAACCCAAAAGAGTGTCAGAAGCTTGTCGATTCGATCGTTAAAGTGGTCGAAAAATTCCATTTTATCTTCACTTCAAGCCAATTGGATCAAGCCATCAAAAAACTGCAGCAATTTCACTCCGCTCTTCTAGCTAAAGGGTATACGGAAGAAGGCTTGTGGGATCAAATCTATTTGATAGAACAGATGAGGCAAACGATCGACGAGATATGTGAACTTGCCGACAACGATACCTTAAGGCAAATGCCATCTCTGCAGACCCAAAGTTTTGACCTTCCAAAGATCATCCTTTTTCTAGATGCAAGAAGTAAACAGATAGAAGCTCTAAAAATCCCGGAAAATCCAAACTTTTTTGTAACTCAACTGCACAGCATTGATTCAAAAAGCAAAGATCTTTTTATTGAAATACAGAAAGACATTGAGGATCTGAAAACTACTTTTGGAACCGAAAGGGTGAAATTAAAAGAAACGATAAAAGAGAAAATTGATCAGCAAGGGAAATGGGTCGTCGAATTAAGTGAGATCATAAAAGTGATCGATCTAATTCCCTCATTGCAAGAAAGAAACTTTGGCCAAAAAGAGATTGAAGCCACTTTAAAAGAACGGAGTCAACTAGTAGATCAACTTCAGAAAGAATTTGTTAAAGGTTTTTCAACACCGATTTCCACTGAGGAGTTAGATGTAGTCGAATTTTTAGCGGATCCAGATGAGGAAACAATCACCAACAGTGAGCTAGAAGAGCTTCTATTCATCCTCAGAAAGTTAGACGAAGCAATTTAAGCAAAAATAGTGAAAGGGCCCGAGCCTATTCAAATAGATGTTTTTGTTGATCTAAAGAAAGCTGTTGGATCTGATTTAAAAAGCTGTAAGGGAACTCGACTTGATTTTTTTAATTTCTGCATTCATTAATTAATTGTCCAACTCGCGTCTCTAGAGAAGTAGAAGGTGGGGTTGACTCCTGAAGGTAACTGGCCGGATTGTTTAAAAATCTTGTCAATTCTGGCGAAACTGGGGTCGACGATGGTGGGATGTGGCTCATCATTTTCTCCTCTCTCTTTGGTCTGTAATCCCATTGTTTAAATATTATATTAAAAAACAGTAATTAAAAATGTTATCAATGTAGTTATAGTTTTAATTATTTTTTTAAATAGATGTTAAACACCTAGAGGTTAGGAGATTTTATGTCTTTGGTTAAGTTCTATGCCATAGCTATTAGCGCGAATTCGAGATGAATTCTGCACATCCGGCATTCATATCATCTTCATATTGATTTAAACAATGGTTGATTAAATGGATTTGAGTGAGAGAGGTACTTCATGTCTTCTGATTCTATTCATATTGATTTAGACCAAGCAATAGGGATTTATGAAGCTTGGCAGAAGCATGCAGCTGGTAAAGGGGAAAAAGCGTCTCTAAAACGTTTGTATCCTGGTGAACGGGATGCAATGGAAAAAATTGCAAAATTTGTAGAGGCAAAAGGGATAAGCTCAGAGGGTAAAGAAGCGGATCTTATCCTTGAAACAAGTCACACCATTTTTTTATTGAAGAGATTAGGGATAGGCACAGATGTAACAAGGCAAGTGTTCAGTGTCGAAGAGGCAAAAGCGACTTTTCAGGGTGCTTTATCAAATGCCGGCGAAGCCATACGTAAAGATTTAAAATATCAAGGAGAGCTAGCCAATACCCCTGTTGGCCTATTCGATAGGGAAAAGTTTTTTGATTACCTTTTAGCCGAAATGAGAAAAGATCCAAAGTTGAGCGATCCAAGGGTCGAAGAGGTGGTGCTCTCTTTGTTGATGCCTCTAAGAGCCAAATTTTTAGTGAAAGATATCTTTGTTTTCAAAGATATCTGTAGAGAATTTACAGACGAATTTGAAGACAAAATCGAATCAGCCTTAAAAGAAGGGGTTAGCCAAAAAACAGTTCAGAGCGCTGCAAAAACCATCGAAAAGCTCGCTCCGATCATCAAAAGAGAAACAAAGATCAGCGAGGGGGTTTTAATAGCTGAAGCCTTTGAGCATAGGTCTGCATTAACAAGTGCGTTTGACAAAATGTGTGATGAAGCAATGAGATTTGCGGTTCATGATAGAAAAGTCTTACTAGACCTCTTAGCTTTTTATTTGAAAGACAGAGGATCGACCATACAGAATTTAACACCCCAAGAAAAAGCATTTCTATCTACAAGATGGGCGCAAGAAGAGATCGGTGATTTAATTGAAAGGGCGAAAACAGAGCCTCAACTTGATTTGAAGAAAGAATTTGGGGACATTGTTGCAAACGCAGATAGACAAGATTGGATCGATAGAAGCGGTCTTCCTGATCCAAGTTTTACTGCTTTCTGTTTGAATCTTTTGTGCAGTAAAATTTTGAGGGCAATTATCCCTAAAACAAACCCTTCTTGGCTTGAAAAGAAAGCCGATTTAATGGAAACCGTTCGGTTAAGTTCTTTTAGCCGCCTTGGTCAAAGGGTCAGTTTTATTAACCGCGAGCAAGACAGCTTATTAGAACGGATAGGCAAGGAGGATGCCGATTTTGAAAATGATTTGAAAAGTTATCTCAATCATATTGATCGAACAAACCGTAAATTTACCGAGATAGTAAGGAGAATCAGTCAAAACTTAAGAAGTCCATTCTATCAAGGAATTTACGCTCAAGCTCTCTACGAGCACTATAATTTCTTAGTTAAAAATGTTGCTATGGCAGAAGCTGTTCAAACATTTTTGAATTTCCCAGATGATAAGTTAGAGAGCGGAAAATCGATTCAAGAAAGTTTATATGAAGGCACTCCTCCTTCTACCATTTTGGAAGAGCTAAGGGAAAAATTTAGCGAATCTTCAAAAGAAATGCTGGGCAGCATTGATAAGTGGGCTAAATCAAGTGCAGCACAAGATAGCTATGATGGGCAAATGGTGTTGGCTCGCCGTGCTTTGGATGAGGCCACATGGTTAGGAAAACCAAATGATCCAATGCATACGTTAGACGAGCTCATCGTTAAAGCAGATATTGCGATCAGAAGTGCAGAAAATCGAGATGTTTCTCGCTTTGCAAGTTTTGCCCCCTTCTTGCGTGCTTTTGGTTATACCAGTAACAAACCCCAAAGAGAAAGGTTGACCAGAGCAACGGAGCTAAAAATAGAGATTTATCGAACAGCCTATTTGAAGGTCTTAGACCTTATGAACAGCTCAAAAAAGAGGGGGTTTTCTTCCCCACCTGATTTCAAAACTTTTGCTGATAATTGTTTAAAAAAGATGATAGATACGGCTCAAGAAATAGATGAGGGTCGTTCAACCTCTTTAAAAGGGATGACAAGAGAGCTCCTTGCTGCAATGAAAATGGAAGGGAACGAGTTATTAGGCTGGCTATTTGGCCATGATTTAAGGAATCCCGATTTTTCTGACCGGAGCTTGCAATCTTTAAGCCATCAATTCGTTGTAGGAGGTGTTCGGGAGGCTGCCAAGAGGATTTTCGAGCTTTTGAGAAAAAAGGCAGTTAACGAAAAACCCCTGACCGATATGGACATTCAACACTTGATGACCTTTGCCATCCTCTTCAAGCCAGGATATCTAAACGGGAATTATCTACTTCCAAAGGAGATGCAAGACACTATTGAAGAACTCTTAGGTCCTAATCCATCCGCGAAAGTCATAGGAGACAGTTATCATGCCCTACGTGCCGCTGCGGCTTATTTGAAGAACAGAAGGGATCAATTCGGCAAGTACAATTTAGACATAGACAAAGATCTTCTAGAAATCGAGAAGAAGGTAGAGGGGCTTTTAGAACAAACTACCCTGGATGATCGATATTTTATCGAAAAAGCGATCGGAGAGGTAACAAATCCTCAAAGAAAAGGCTCTTTTGAAGATCCTTTCCAAAATGCCGTTGGACGTTGTAGGGAGAATCCTAAAATTGGGGCCTATTATCTTCTCCAGCTGATTGATATCGGGGAAACCGAAGTTCTTTCATCAGCAGAGGCTTTGGGGCCTCTTGCAAACGCAAGAAATGTTTTTATTGAGGTGATGGGAAAAAAAGAGGCTGCCTCCTGGACATCCGAAGAGTTACAAGGGATTGTAGCTATAGCCCTGATGGGTTCTGAAGGCGCGAAAGAGCTTCTCCTAGATAATGCTGAGCTCTACCCTCATGCCGCCAGGTTCGTTGCAGATCCCGTATTAGCTATTGCGGAGACACCTACAACCTCGAAGACCGATCTAGGAAGATCGGATATGAAAGATATTTTGTCACATGTAGCTAATAGAATGAGGGTGGACAGCGGTCTCCAACCAGAAGTGATGGATGAACAACTAAAAGGACGCCTAGAAGCCAATGAATCTCAAGTTAGAACCTTCGAATATGAAATGCGTAACTTGGGAGCGAATATCAGAAATTTCCCAGGGAACTATGATGCGCTTCTGTTTTTCCTCTACCGAGCTTACGCTGATGTAAAAGAAACTGAAAAAGACCTTGCAACAAAGGCTTTGCAAGCATACGTGAAACAATCCAAATCCGACGACGTCCTCTCTTTCCAAGAGGCGATGACAAAAATTGCAGAGGCAGAAACACGTCTCAATATACACTTAGGGGCAAAAGTCAAGCTTCCGGCTTGGCGTGTCCCATAGGCTCAGGCCCTTTCACTATTATTGCTCAATTTGCTTCGTCTAACTTTCTGAGGATGAATAGAAGCTCTTCTAGCTCACTGTTGGTGATTGTTTCCTCATCTGGATCCGCTAAAAATTCGACTACATCTAACTCCTCAGTGGAAATCGGTGTTGAAAAACCTTTAACAAATTCTTTCTGAAGTTGATCTACTAGTTGACTCCGTTCTTTTAAAGAGGCTTTAATCTCTTTTACAGGCTAATTTCAGTGAAGTAAAGGTTATATTCGAGCTTTATAGTCTTCTTATCAATGTCTTAGGGGATATTCAAAAACTAACAGCTGCACAAGCACAATATGATAACGTTCTTGTAAAGTTAGAAAGTGCCTATACAACTGAGATTGCGGGTATTCCAGATGACTTGATTGGAGCTAACATTCCAGGGGGGTAAATATTTCAACCTGTTTGACTTCAACAGAATTACAAGTGCAGTCCTCATATGAAAGCCAGATTTCTAATATCACCTCTTTCAATACAGAAGTCAATAACCAAGAGAAAAACCAAACAACGACTATTAGCCAATCCAATGAGGCTTCAAACTAACAATCTAACTTAATCAACTCTATACTCCAAGAGCTTCAATCGCTCCTTCAATCCATCTGGAGATAGGGTAAGTCTAGGAAGCCCTTCCTTACGCTAACGCGAGTGAAGGGCTTTCTTTTATTCGGTCCTTTAGACCTTTAGAGGATGGTGAAAATGGACTCTTGCCATCCTACAGCCTTTTCGGCCTTTTGAAGAAGTTCGTCCACTATATGCGCTTCTGGCGAGCTAGGACCAAACAGACATTTAGCTAGTGAAAAGGCCGGCCCTGTTTATTCCGAAGAAATGTCTAAGGGGCCCCCCGCCGGGGTTCAGGATGGGTTCGGGAAAGAGCGGCCTGACCCAGGATTAGAACATCTTTTTGCTCATTGCCAAAAAATTTTGGAGAGCCTTTTTAAGCTTATCTTGTTTATCAGGATCAGACTCTTTTTTTATTTCTATCTCAAAATAACTCCATGTTTCATTAAGAGTGTTTTCTTCGGACTCCTCCCAAAATAGATTTCTAAATACTGTTTTGTCGTTTTGATCTTCTTCACTTAATTCCAGATAAATGGTTGCTTTAAACTTAGTTAGTTCGAATTTAAGGTTTGGAGCTCGCGCAAATAGACCGAATATAGATTTTTTTGCGGAAACATCTGTTCGTTGACAAAGCAAATGAAAGGCTTTTGCAGTAACGGAAAAGCCATCATCGATCAATAACTGTACGATTGCCGGAGCGGCAACTGCCACTGCGGTGTCAAAGAGGGTCTCTGTAAGGCTAGAACCGAAGATAAGAACTTTGTTCAATAGTTTTTTTTTGGAGCGTTGCTTAAGAAAATCAAGGGCTATTTGTAGGTCATCGACATCTGTTAAAAGACAATTAACCACTCCAACCGGATAAACTTCTTCATGGATAAATTGTTCGAGATCTAAGGTTAATTGATGTTTATGTCGATCTGCGAAAGTTGTCGCAGTTTGAGATGGAGGTAGTGGTTTGTTTTCAACTGTATCTGGATTAGCGTCGGGGGTTTTTGCCTCCTCTTTTTGCTGACTCCCTATGATTGTGTAATAAACAGCTATAGCCAAAGAAGAGAGAATGGCTAAGTTCAGACAGGACCGGGCAAAAAAAGATAATTTATTTCGTACAAACTCTAGTTGAGCAAGTGCTCCAAAAACAACAGCCGCGACTGCCGCCGTCCTCGGCGCAACTGGATGCCAACGTTGGCCACCTGAAGTTGACACAGCTAAGACGACATTGGTAGCAGAAACGTTACTATTTGAAGGTGGCTGACTCGAACTTGCCATGAAACTATTTCCCCTTATTTTTAAAAAAAGATTGTAACACGCAGGGCTTTTTTTTGCCATGGGGGTCAGACGGTGTAAGCCCCCAATTCAAATTCCCGCAGAAATTACTCTAGTAGCTATGACGCACTTCGCGAAATTAAAGGCAGTTTTTTCAACACCATAGGTCCAGAACACACCCTCTACAAAAGACAAAACAATGATCGTAGCTCTCGGTTCTTTGATCGAAGCGGAAGAGACAAACAAAAACCAGTTTGCCGAAACTCTTTTGAGCGGAAAGGTCTTCTCCCCCGAAAATGAAAAAGCGATCCAAAAGATAGCTAATAATAAAGCTGCCGCTCACTACTTCTTCGACATCAAGCCCTCATTTACAAAAAACAGATCCAAAAAGCAGGCGGTCATAAGGCTTTTAGCTTGAACGCCCAAATCGCCCTTCTACCCTTCCTTCCAAGCTGATGAAATTAAAAAACAGCATCTTGAAGAAACTTTGTACTACGATGTGTGTGGCGATGAGGGGAATCTCTCCGACTTGTTCCCCAACTTCCTCTATGAGCGGAGCGGCTTTGACACTTTGGGCGATCTCTATAGAGGGGATGTAGAGATATTTTTAAACACAGAGCCCCTGCCCCTTTGCTCACTAAACGAAGCCAAAGAGTTTCTAGATAGAATCCCCCTCTATTCTCTCGCCCTGGCTGCAGCTGACCCTCGGTTGGGAAAAGCCATTTATGGCTAGCTCCGAGTCATGTCAGGCCCCCGCTAGCCGTAGTCTCCCCGTTCCTCTTTCCTAAACTTCTCTCAAGACAGCTAAATCAATTGGATAAGGCAGATCAGGAAAAGGTTTTTAAGCTATAAAATCGGATCTATGGGTAACATTTTCACATCTATCCACAAATACCCTAAGAGGCATTTTATGTCGTCCCTCCGAGGCTGTGAAATTAACTTAACTGTGTACTAGAGAGGAAGGGTTAAGCTCACATTGATCTTCCCCTGAAAACCTTCAGTCCGAGCAAAGTTGTTCACCTCTAGCTTAACCTCGCGGCTAGGCCCTTTACCGACTAGGATATTGGGGAATCCGAACTGCTCACTGAGGCCCGGCACGCCATCACAATATCCCATATGGGCAGACCCAACAAGAAAGATCGCTTTTCCCTCCGGTTTTCGCTTTTCATAGATCAGTTTGCATTGATAATTCATTCCGATCATCCGATCTGCCCCTTGGCTACCGCCAAAGCTTGAGTACCCGGCATCGTAAGAGGCTTCAGTATCAATCGCAACAACTTTGATACCTGCTTCTTTTGCCGACTTGACTAGTTCTAGAAAGCCGGGCGGCCCCATTTCACTTATTTTGAAACCAGAATCTAAAAACTTTAAATATTCATCCAAAGTCGTTGGCATCTGTGAACCAGAAGGTTGTGTAAAATATGTATCAAGATCCTCTTGAATCGAATCGAAACAAAGATGCTCCAAATAAAGAGTTGTCACCCCTAGACTCTTCAAAAAAGTGACATTCTCAACGATAAAACGTTTTGGTACCGGATCCGGATGAGACTCTCCAATGACAATGGCCTGATATTTTGACAAAAGAGATTTAAGAATCTCTTGATTAGTTGAATGGATGGTAATGTTTGCAGGAGTATCAACACGAAGTGGCGACAAGGATTTAAAAAACTCTTTTCCTTTATTTAAAAGCGCCTGTGTCTCCTCTTCCAAAGAGGCTGTTCGATAGACACTACAATCGCGCGAGTACCCTTGAAAAGTCTTTTTATCAAACGAAAGAGATGCACACATCTCCCTTTTGGAGGCATACACAAGGATATTGGTAGGATTAACAACAAATCGACCCGGTGAGAACTTCTTTTTCACCGTTTCATGCATTCTATTGATAAAGTGTTGTTGTGGTTCTTTTGAATCCCAACTTTTGGTAATGATGTAGCCTGCCCTCAACCCTTTTTCAGTGGTAACTTGACTGGAAATAACTTCTTCTACTTTTCTGAGTTTTGTGGAAGGAGTAATGAGGCTTTCTCTTCCATATTTTTGAGTATATTGAGTTCTGTTGAAGTTGGAAATTTTCTCAACTACAACTTGATTACTATTTTTTTGGAGGATATAAGGTTCAAGATTCTTTGAAAGGGCAATGATCCAGTTACCTGATTGTGTACGTTCAAGAATGTCTTCCGCATCTTCTTGACTGAGTATCCCGTAAACATCTGGACAATCAACCGCCTTGTCTCCCCTTAAAAAGCCCTCTGCACCATAACGTGCGTAAAGATCATACATTGTCAATCTGCCGATGGCAGAATGCTCTAACAAACCGCCCATTCTCTTAATGGTAACTGTCGGCACGTCATTCGAACTGAGTCTAACCATCCATGAACCGACAGGCACCCGTTGAAAAATCGATTCAACGTGTTCAAGGGATAGATTTTGGTAGGTTCTAATTTCTTTCTTAACATCAACATTTAAATCGATTAAAGCTTCTGAACCAAGAAATCCATATACACCTAATACAGCAGGAGCTACAGGAGAAGGTTCAAAGCTCTTGTTTTTGGAAGAGATGAGTTGGTTATAGCCATATAGCCACAACAAACTTTCTGCAAACACTTGAGTTGAGTCTATCGCTAGGTGTGCAAATTCCTGACGAGTTGTCTGTGTTCCATCACCATTTTCCACATAGTATTTCCTACTGAGCACAAATCCCTCTGCTCTCTTTTCGCTTTTACGGAGAAGCCAAGAGGGTCCATCCTTCCTTTTCAGGATATCTTCAGCTTGACCGCGAGTGATGGAACCGTATAATTCGGGCCATGTCCTGAAGTCTCTTGTTTGCTCAAGATCTGCTTGGGTAAAAAAAGTTCTGTAATTGTTAGGCTTTAAGTTTTTTTCAATAATTTCATCAATCGATTCAAATCTCTCTAATAATTCACCGCGCTCATCACGGTTCGCAAAGAAAAAATGATTATCTGTACACTCAAGGTCATACTTCCACTTCTTGATTTCTCCTGTATCAGGAAACGCATGCGTACAACCGAGCCCTTTTCCAGTAGAAATTGTCCGTAAAATTGTATGGCCTGGAAAACGTCGAGCATAGATTTCTGCTTGCTCACCTTTGATATCGAAAATTGGATGTCCCTCTGCCACAGCTTGTCTGATGAATTCAGCCGCTTTATCAATAATTAACTGATCGGGACTGATAACGGGCTGAATGGGTGGGTTAATTGGATGCTGAATGAGGGCGCTAGGGACTAGTGATGGTGCTCGTTTTGAGGCAGTAGAAGATGGCTGCGATGGGGGAATTGGAGCTGGCGCAATAGGGACTAGTGATGGTGCTCGTTGCGAGGCAGTAGAAGATGGCTGCGATGGGGGAATTGGAGCTGGCGCAATAGGGACTAGTGATGGTGCTCGTTGCGAGGCAGTAGAAGATGGCTGCGATGGGGGAATTGGAGCTGGCGCAAACCGAGCACCCCTTGTTAGAGCTTCTGCTGGCTTTACGAGTATAGGAGGTTGTTGTTGTGAACCAGTAGGCGATGTCTCAGATGGTGATTGAGGAAACAGGCACGACTGGCAAAAACTAAATAAAAGAGGGGTTCCTAGATGAAAGATTGCCCTAGAAACTGTAAGCAAGTTAGAAGAGATGTTTATTCTAGTGCCACAAAATAAGATGGTCGACTCTGCAGCTAAAGAAAGTGCAAATCCTCCCAGATATTTTAGGACTAAATCCTTCACCTTTAAGCTTGATGTTGAAGCAAGAAAAGGAGCTGAACCGATCGCATTGAGCCCTGCCATCACAACCAGTCTATTCCCTAGAGATGTAAAAAAATCTATTTTCATTTAAGTCCTCTAGAATGAAGAATAAACAATAACACAAAAACATTATTTTGACCAATTGTTTTTTTAATAGAACAACCCCCTCAGGCTGCATAGCCCTCCAAGCGCTAAAGCCCCTCTACAGCTTTCAGTTCCTAAAAGGATGAAAGCGAAGCAAGAGCTTCGCACTTTAATTGAATAGGATTTCGGCAAAAAGAAAGCCCCTCACTCGCGTTAGCGTAAGGAAGGGCTTCCTAGACTTACCCTATCTCCAGATGGATTGAAGGAGCGATTGAAGCTCTTGGAGTATAGAGTTGATCAAGTTAGATTGTTGGTTTGAAGCCTCATTGGATTGGCTAATAGTCGTTGTTTGGTTTTTCTCTTGGTTACTGACTTCTGTATTGAAAGAGGTGATATTAGAAATCCATTTTTGCGTCGCATTAGAAATCTGGCTTTCATATGAGGACTGCACTTGTAATTGTGTTGAAGTCAAACCGGTTGAAATATTTACCCCCCCTGGAATGTTAGATCCAATCAAGTCATCTGGAATACCCGCAATCTCAGTTGTATAGGCACTTTCTAACTTTACAAGAACGTTATCATATTGTGCTTGTGCAGCTGTTAATTTTTGAATATCCCCTAAGACATTGATAAGAAGGCTATAAAGCTCGAATATAACCTTTACCTCACTGAAATTAGCCTGTAAAAGAGGCTGTGAAGTATTAACTGTCAAATTATTGGCTAACAGATAACTGTTTTGAACAGTTGCATACCATTGGTCAGCCATTAAACTTGAATTAAAAACTCCGCCTGAACTTTGTGTAAATTGAGAGATAAAAGCATTGAGAAGGTTGAGAAAGTTGCTGTCCGTACCACCAGGGAAAAAAGTATCATAGATCTGCTGATAACTTATTATAGCAGAAGACCCAAGAGTGACTGATGGACCAACAAATAAACTCCACTGGTTTACCATGTCTTGGATGCTTGTAACTTTAATAGCGCCTGTTGAAACGGCATTCATGTAGGCAGCAAAGGTGCTATTAAATAAATTCGTCTCTCCCTCAGCAGCTAAAACTGGATTACTAGAAGCCCCTGAGCTTACAAAAGCCTGATCAAAAGCTGTTTGAAAATCGTTTGTGAAGGCTGTTTCAATTGAAGTTTCTAAAGCATTTGGTGCACCAGTAGCAGCGGTTTGAGGTAAGTAGGCAGAACCAATGGCTGCAACAGCAGTAGGGCTTGTGGAACTGAGAACATTTGTTGTACCAATATATGTATTAACCCCACCATTCGATAATACAACAGGCAAAGCAGTCCCTGTGAGTTGATAAGTTGAAGAAGTTGAGGGATTAGGTGTTGTAAAATAATTAAAATATTCTTGAAGAAATTGATCAGGTGTCGTTGGAATTGTTGTGAGTTTAGAAGAACTGGTTCCAAGTGTGGAAAAAAATGACTGGTCTAGCGAGCTGTAAATCGACTGAGCAGAGGGTGGTATGACAATTGCGTTTTGTTGCTCTGAAGTGAAAGTCCCTAGACCACTGCTAATATCGGGACTAAGAATATTGTTATAAAGATCGAGTTGTCCTGCTACGGCACCAGGACTGAATCCCCCAAACTCTAGGTGAAATGTAGTTAAAGAAGACCAAGGGTAAATATTCGGAGTACCATTCAATAATACAGGGTTGAGTGTAATTCCAGCTTGTGGAGTCCAATAGGTGGCATTCTGCACCGAGTTCAGAAAATCGATTAGATTAGCAGGTGGATTTACATTTGTTGATCCTAGAGGGAGATTATTAGCATCTTGATAAAGGAGATTGTAGTAATTATATACCTGCTGAAGCGCTGTGTTACTTTGCCAAAAAGAATTGGAATTACCATCCCCAGCTTGAAGTTGCGCTGAATAAGTGTTATACACATTCTGAAGCTGTGTCACTGAAACGAAATTACCACCCAACTGAGCAGAATATACCGTTTCGTCACTGCCCTTCCATATAAGGTCGGTGCCGATATTTATATTATTATTATAATTATATCCAACAAATACGCTGGCTTGGCCCTGCGAAGCAGCGATTAAGTTAATAGGGATTGATTCTGTAAGTCCCGCTGCGTTAACAGTCGCTTGAACTGTATTTGCATTACTTATACCGAAAACATCTATTAAGCCTTGGAGCGTAGATCCAACTGTACTTGTGGCAGCTGTGGGATATAGATTGTCAGCAACGCCTACTTGGAGAGCAAGGTACCCCGCTTGATCCACTGCCAGTGGCACTCCTTGAGTATTAGTTGTTGTAATATTACTTCCTAAGTTCTGCGTATTATAATTGTTGCTAGTCATACCTAAATCCTCATATTCTGCAAATCAACCATTGCCTCCTGCTTTTGCATGGAAAACCGATTGAAGCAGTTGATTCAACATTTGCAAAAGAGTTGTCGCAAAGTTTGTTTGTTGGTTCACCCCAGCGTTACTGGTTTGCACGCTTGTTTGTTGGGTTTGTGCATTTGCCGTTACAGTTGTTCGGTAGTTTTGTAAATTTTGGATCCATTGATTAGCAGCTGTATCTGCCTGTTGCCGAAAAGTTGAAGCTTGCACTGAAGCACTTGGACCTGTCTGAACGTTTTGAGAACCAGTACCGGTGGCTATGCTTGAGGCTGGGTCAGCGGCTAAAGAAATGGGTGTTCCATCTCCTGGCAAAAGGAAGGGAACATTGTAAATTTCGTTGGTATAAGCTTGGCTGTATTGGCTGTAGAAATTCAGTCGATTAGCTTGAGCCAGTGTCAGGTTTTGCAAATCATTGATCACATCGACAAGGCTCTGAAAGACCTGTCCAATGATCTGCACATTGCTAAAATTGGCCGCATCCAATGTGGTTGTTAAATTAGCAAATCCTGTTTGCAGCTTACTAAACCACTGATCAATGAGTAAGCTTGGGTTAAACACCCCCGCTGGAGCATTCAACGCATCTTGAATGAAGCTACTGAGCCTAGAAGCAAAAAGCTGAGGTTGATCAGGGTAAAAGACATTGTACATCTGCAGATAGGTGCTCAATTCGTTTGTAGCGCTACCGTTCGATGCTGTCTGTAAAAAAGTTGAAGGGCCGACAAATTCGGACCACATGGTAAAGAAGTTTTGCCCTTGAGCGGATAGGGTAGAATTGGTTGTTAGCTGCTGCAAGAAGTAATTGAACGATTTATTATAGTTAGATTGGAGGTCTAAAGTTGGCGGAGTAACACCTTGCCAATCGGTCGAAGTTTGCAGAGCCGAACTGTATTCGTTGAATAGGTCTGTGGAAAATTGAGAGGCAAAACCGGCGGGGAAGGTGATCGAACTCCCTATATTACTACCTGCAATACTTGAAGCGGTAATCTGCTTTAAAACCACCGGACCACCAGCACTACCATCAGAGATATTGACATTGATGGAAGTATTAGCCAGAACGCTTTGTAAATCATTTTGAACGAAACTTTCAAACTGAGTTGCAAATTGTTGAGGGGTGACGGTGCCCCCTGTTGGAGTAGGAAAATAGGTTTGGTAGTTGGCAATAAAACTACCCAATAACCCATTAAAAATCTGTGAACTTGTGGAGGCAGTCGGAGGAGCTGCAGGGCTTAAAGTAACGCCAGCAGTCGTATTTGTAAACTGGCCAGCTTGCTGAAGACTACCCGGAGGAATAGAAGCAGGAGAGGTCAGCTGAACATTTTGCATCGCCTGAACAAACTGCTGAAAAGTTGCGGGAGGAGCTGTTTTGTTATACACCCCGTTTGCACTTTGGATGTCGAGCCAATACTGCAAGATTTTCTTATTCTCAGTTGTAGCTGTCCAGAAAGAAGAAGCAGTGGTCAAACTGCTCGAATTAGCAGGCAAAGGTAAATAGGTGCCCGAAACGTCTTGCCACTGAGCTGAACTGGCTAGAAAGCCATTGGTTTGATAGAAACTGCTTAAATCAGAGAGTGAAACTGTGTTGGGATCTGTTGCAAAATCAAATGAGGTCACAAAACCTAGCCCTGCATTTCCAGCGGCAGATGTGAGTGGAATTAAACCTACGTAATTTGAGTTAGTTAAATTATTCGTTGCATTGTAGGTAAAACTTAAAGGGGGGTTGGCCAAGAGGTCGAGCGGGTTGACCGACCAACTCGATTGCCCATCGACCTGAACATTTGCTGCAGATGATGAAGCCAGTGCTGAGATTGCAGTATCTGTGAATAAACCACCTGCAGAACCTGGAGCCGTTTCATTGACAGCATCACTTGTAAATAAAAGTGATTGATACTTCAAATAAGAGGCTAGATCGTCAACATTGTTAGTCATTTCCCGCTCCTTACTGACCAGCAGCTTGAGCCATGTTTTGAATGATCTGTGTAAGTGAGGTCAAAACACCGCTAGCTGATTGATAAAACTCTTGGAAAACATAAAGTTCTTGTTGGACTTGTTGTTGTTGTTGCGTATTGATCGATTGCGCAGCGACTTCTGCTGTTGATAAATGCCGACCATAGTCGCCAGCCTTGGCGTTAACTTGTGGCACACCAGTTGTTGGGTTTGGAGCGCTCGTTTGGTTATCAATGATGTAGTTTGCCAAATCGCCAGCCGATTTCATATCAGAGTAGACTTGGACCAATTCTTGACCTAAGCTACCTGTCCAGTTTTCGTCAATTTGCGAATTTGTGGCTGCGTCTGAAAGAGTTGGGACAGCAGTTGCTGGGTTTGCGAGTACCGCACTTATATCCCCCTGGACATAACCTGCCGCCTGCATGACACTCGTAATCAAATTTGGCAGCTGAGTACTGACCATATTTGCAAATGTGGTTTGGTCTGATGAACTAGGGTTAGCTGTCACAGTGATAGGGGCGCTGAAAGCAGTATCACCAGTGGAGATAAATTGTTTAACAAAGGTTTGACCCGTATAGTTGGTGTACGCATAAACCGTGATGGTGACGTTTACGATGTGTGTCGCAGGGCCTAAAGCGATGTAGGTAACAGTACTCGTTTGTATCTGGTAAAATTGTTCCGCCCCGATGTTTGTTGAAATCGTTGCGGCTGTGGCAGGGGTAACATCGTTGTACAAGTTTTGCAATTGGGTTAAAAACTGTACTGCGCTATCGGTGGCATTCAGTGCGCTTTGCAAACTTCCGAGAGTTGAACTGATTTGATTATTACCCTCTTGAACATACTGCAACTCGATCATCGCTTGGATTGACTCCCAGCTCGCACCGGCAGTTAACGCACCATTGATCGTATTCGAAAGGCCCGCAGGGGCTAAATCCCACCACCCCTGAAGCGCTTGGATTTTCGTTGTATCAGTAGCGCCAGCATCTCCACCAGCTAACAAGCTTCCCAACCCATTGACATCAAATGTTTTTAAAAGAAGGCTCAGGTTTTCTGCCATCTGGAAATTGATCAAAGAGGGTGTACTTTGCCCAGCAACCGTTAAACCGTTTTCCGAAAGGGAAATAAGCGTCTGATAAGCAGTTTTCGCAGAGTTATAGTCAGCAATCGTGAAAGCCTGTGTCGGATTGTTCAGACGCTGGTTGTAAAGCGTCGCAAAAACTTGGATTTCTGCAAGATAGGCGTTGGAAACTGCCTGAGTTGTTGTATCTACGGCAACCGGTACAACTCCGACTCCTGGGATATTATAAGTTAATGAAGTCATGGTCTCCTCCTTCCTGCACTACACCGGAAACAGTGTTGTGTTTTTTGCTGATGGGGTGTTTGCAAACTGGGACGTACTTGTTTGCAACCCGATATTTAATAAAGTTTTGCCTGGTAAAAGTTTTTTTTCATAATAGGCAGATAATGTGGGATTTGTAATTAAACTAGCTTGTGTCTGATTCGTAGAGGCTTCTGCATCAAATTGGGAGTTAAGTTGGGCTAAACTATTGGCATAGTTTTTATTAGCTGTTGCTGCAAGAGTAGTTTGTTGATTCACCTGTAGCCGTGCATTCAACTTACCTGCACTTGAACGATTTGCATTAGAAGAGGTGATCTCATCTAACTGGTATGAAGGTTCGTTTTGGATAAATTGGAAAAAGGTAGCTGAACCTGTGGGCTGACCTTGAATCGCTACAAGACTGTTGTAGAGCTGTGTAGGGGTTACCGACTCGAAATTCCCGTTAGCATCTTTCGGCAAGACACCTGCTAAAGCAAGGCCTAACGACCCATTCTGTCCGGCCCCTCCATTGGCTTCAGCTTGTTGTGCCAACCCTGCTGGGCCAGATAAATAAGCACTCTGTGGTAAATTAGCCAATAGAGTTTGAAGTTGTTGGTCGCTATTTTGTTCGGCCGCTTGCTGTTGTTGTTGATTTAACTGTGTTTGCTTTGCTTCTTGGAAGGTAGACTGAACATATTGAGAAGCAACCTGAGCCCCAATCGCCGAAGTTGCAAGATTGATTTGACCCGATACATTATTAGCAATAGCACCTTGAAGGGATGTTAAAAATTGATTAGCTGTTTTGTTAATTGCATCTAAATCGGCTTGAGAAACAGTCACACCCTGAGCTTGTAAAAGGGCTGTGATTCTATTATCCAGGTCAGTTGTCGAAAAATTACTGATAAAGTTAGAGACAGCAACCAGAAATTCTGACTGTACAGTCTGGGTATCTTGGGTCGAAACTGTTGAATCACTTTGTAGGACGTTGATAGCAGCTAGGACCGAAAATTGCCCAAGCAACGCAGCAAAATCGCTCGTTAAAGCAGGAAGATTTCCAAGGATACCGACACCTGTTGAAGTTCCAGGATCTGCAGGAGCCGTTTCCAGAGCCGCATTAGCCCCTGTAATTCCGGAAGGGAGAGCATTTGGGTCAGAGGCTTGGGTATTGGTAGGTCTAATTCCCGCAGGAGTTTGGTAGGTTTCGCCAGTTTGTGCTTCTCGCAAAAGCTCTTTAGCAAGAGCGTCAGCATAAGCTTGAACAAAAGCACTATTGGCAACCGAACTGAGGGTAGCACCAGTTACTGCTCCCCCTGATGGGTTTGTTAATAAGATAGTTGCAGACCCTTTATCAGTTGAAAGAAGGGCGGCTGTCAGCGCTTGTGCTGAGGCGTTATTTTGAACTCCCAATAAACCTAAAAGTGCCTGGAATGTCGATGCAGTAAAAAAAATAGCAATCTGCTGTGTGACGTTATCGAAGTACTGAGCAGGTGTTGGCATTGTTGGTATTTGTAAGGTTGTAGGATTCGTGATGACGCTTACACTTGAGTTAGTAGCTGAATTGATAGAAGAAAAATCATTCTCAATAGCAATAGAAGTTTGAATCATAGATTCGAACGAAGCCTGAACAGCTGTATTGTTAGTATTTGCATCCACAGTAGAGGGAAATCCAAAACTAGAAACATTTGGTGTTGCTGCAGTGAATGATGGGATCGAAGAAAGCCCCTGAAACGGTGGTAAATTAGCTAATGTACCGTAAAATGGGACCAGACTTTCGTCATTATTTCTTGCTGTAATGGCAGCCTGTGCCGCATTCCATGCAGCCTGAGAATAACCTGAATCAGGTGGGTTACTTACATAATAATCGTATACTGCAGAATTAAAACCATATATTGCATTTCCTATAAGGCCGCCAAGACCACTTATGCTGGTATAGACGGCTATAGCATTTTGCATATCCGTATTAGCAGCCGTATAATCTGCGTTAGCTATATCGGTGTTATATTGAGCTAAATAACCTGAAATTAAGACATCAACAGGTTGGTGACTGGACCCAAATGATTGGAAATCATCATTGATACTGTTAATTTCGGTAACAATATTCGTAATGGCAGAGACAATTCCTGAGTTACTCTGTTCACTAAAAGTTGCAACATAATCGTTGTATCCATTGACCTGATTAGCAGCCTGTGCCACTAATGCAGCGTCAGCATCATATTGATTATCAATAGCAGTGGAGTTAGGTACCCCTGCTGATCCGATTGAACTATTTAAGACGTTTAAGATGAGGTTAACGTTACCTTTAGTTCCGTTCAGAAGACTTGCAATAAAAGCGTCGATCGCAGCCTGCACACTAGCTTGATACTTACTTGCAGCAATGGGGGCGTTTTGAGCTGCATCTTTTGCGGTTGCAACAACACCACTATTCAGCGAATCGGCAGAAATGAAGTTTTGGTACAGATTATCTGCAAGCGAAGGACTACTTGCAGCTTGCCCATTAGCAAGCACAGGGGTACCCAGGTAGAAGCTGTTTGAATTGTTTACATCAGGTACTTGAACCATCAAGCCTCCAAGAAATGAGGAGCACTCCTCACCCCTATAGTTATTATAGCACTAGTAATTATTAATTTTTTTATCATCCTACATCTTCTTCCACTTAGATCGTTGACTCATTGTCTTAAACTTCTGTTTAACGGCCTTTTTCTGCGATTCTTTCGAAACTATGTTGCTTCCTTGGTCAAAAAGAGGGCTTCTAATGCTTTTTTCGTATACTTTTCTAAAGAAGGAGGCATAAGAGAGGAGTAAATCAATTTTAAGCTGATTGGATATCCCTAAAATCCGTTCTGCTTCACTCCCTTTGGGAAGCCTATTCATATTATCGACTAATTCCCGCTCTGTGAGGCCACTTCTCTCGAAGAATTCGGAATTAAACTTTCTAAAACGGCTAATTGCAGCCTGAAGAGCTTGAAAACGGGCAAGAATCTCCTCTTTATTAGGAGGATTATCCTTTAATTTATCGTCTTTATGGACATTTAGTTCTAATAATAGGTGCCTAATATCCCCTAAAATCTTTTCAACAGCAAAAACTTCTTTTTTTGGCGGGACGCTCATAGGACCTCTCCTTACAAACTTCACACTACACGATCTACATAAAGAGATAAAAAATTAAAATTAAAATAGTTTAAACAACTAAACTTCAGTTGATAAAGAAAATTAAACGATAAATTCCCTCTATTTCGCTTTAGCGCTTGAGAATAAGTGACTGGTTGGGCGCCCGAGCGCGGCGAAGAGGATGAAATAACGAAAAAGTCCCCCATCGGCTGTATATTGGCTTGCATACGCCGATGGGGGACTTTTATCGTTAGTTCGCCTCTGCAGCCCGCGAGCTGGCCTACAGGATGTTGATAAATAAGATGAAGAACGAGGAGCGGCCTTCTAGGCGACTGGGTGAAAGACTCTTAAATCGACTTTCAACCAAATTAAGCCACCTTTTGGGGTCCGTTGCTAAAGGGGGAAATTGATCGAGTAACGTATCTAATAGGCCGGAGGGATCAAAAAGGAGAAAATCTCCTCTAGACCATTCCCCATGGACAACAGGGAGTTTCCCAGGGGTGATAACTCCAAGGGCAGGAGCACCCCCTCCAAATGTCTCTCTACTTCCCCCCTCCTTAATCCTGACTAACATGGGGGTACCAAAGGAGAGGAAGGTGAAGTGATTTCCTTGAATTTCAAGATAGGCGCTTTTGTATAGGGGGGCGCTGGGGTCATTCTCCACAAGGCTCTTCAAGCGCTCTCCCCGCTCTTGGAGGCTACCAACTAGGCCAAGCTCAATTCCTCGCAATAGGGCCGCTTCTAGGGCCCCTCTTGGGCCAAAACTACCAGACTCTCCGAAGAAAAAAAGGGCCCCTCCTTTCTGAGGAATCAGATCAAAGACAAAGGGGACTGAAATCACCCCCCGATGACTTGACCAAACCACCTCAGCGTGGTCAAGCTTGGGAGGGACTTTAGGAGATAAATCTTCTAACCCCTTATCTAGCCCTTCCAGCGCAAGAGCAAGGGGAGACAACCCTTCCTTAGAAGGGCTTTCTAGCACTTTTGTCTGATAATCAACAACATCGGTAATGAAATCGACTAAATCTTGGTATCGCTCTTCTGCCCTCGGCTGAAGGGCCTTAGATAAAATTTTCCCAAATCCTTTAGGCATCAATGTGAGATGGATGTGGCCATGCGAAAGCCTTCCTAAAATAAGTTCGTAGGCGATAATCCCTAGGGAAAAAATGTCTGACGGGAAAGAGACATTTGTTGGATCACTTTGCTGCTCTGGACTCATGTAACTAGGGGTACCGATAAACCGCGCAGCGTCGTCGCTGTCCTTTTCCTCATCAATTCGGTGGGCTATCCCCAAGTCGATCAGTTTCACGGTTCCATCTTCCGAGAGAAGGAGATTTTCTGGTTTTAAATCGCGGTGGATAATACCGTGCGTGTGCAAATGACAGACGGCCTTTGCAATTTGAAGGATGATTTGCAAAGCCCTTGGAAGGCTGATAGGGGTCTGCTGGATCCATTTTCTGAGAGAGACACCCTGAACATATTCTAATGCTAGATAGTATCCCCCCTCCCACTGTCCGGCATCTATCGCACGAACAATACCAGGGTGATTTAACTCACGAAGCAGAACACACTCGTGTAAAAAACGGTCTAGAACCTCTTTGCGCTCCAGAAACTTTTCATCTAAAACTTTGATGACAATCGTCTCTTTTGTCTCGGGGTGTTGAGCTAGATAAAGCGTGGACATACCACCCCGATCGAGGAGGGCCTCAATCGGAAATGGCCCTACCTTTTGAGGAAGCTTTTCCATACCATTACTTCAGGTCTGTGATCCTCACACCAACGAGATCGCCTATTTTTACAAGCTCTCCCCGTCCGATGACTTTTCCTTCGACGACAAGGTCAACACCTTTCCGCGGATCAACATCCACTTTCAAAATATTCCCTTCCTGCAACTCCAAAACTTGATTTAGAGGCAGTTTAAATCGACCCATCTCGATACGGATTTGCAAAGGCAAATCGTGTAATGGCACAGGTGCACCTCTATCTTCCTTAGGAACTGAGGGCATCCCCTCTGGCACTGGCTCAATTTCCTCTTCTGGCACTTTTTCAGGCACGGGCTGCGTTGGTTCAAGTGGCATAAAAATCTTTACTCCCCTGGCCTGCTCAATGATTTTGATGGCCCCTGTTTTTGCTTTTATTCTGAAAAGTGGATGCTCTCCGAAAAAGAAAATAGCGTCTCCTTTTTCGGCACCAGGATCATATGTAAGATGATCTAAAAGTAAGGTATCACCCTCTTCGATCGTTTTCCAGTCGCTTTTTGGAAGCTCGATCCCCCCAATGACTACATCAATCGGGATCTCGATTCTGGCTTTTAGTAAATCGGCAAGACGACCCCTGCGAATGCTTTTAAGGCCACTTTTACGCCACTCTTTGATAAACTGATCGCTTGTCACAAGTGCGGCAGAAAAAGTTTCATCCCCTATCGAAAATTCTAGTGGAAATTGAAGGGCTGGAGGAGAGGGAATCTCTTCACCCCCCTGCTGTAAGTTCAGGGCTCTGGATTCGGTAAAACTCTCGGCAAAGCTATTTTTGATCGTATCGACAAGGAAACGCCAGAAAGGATCGAGGTACTCGTCAGATACAACTCCTCCCCGTTTGCCACCCAATAGAAAAAGTAGAAGTTCTTCAAGTTCTGCCCTTGGAATGACAAGAGCAAAGCTACCTGGCATACCAGGTAGGGAAAAGGAAACAGCTTTATCCCCTCCATTCTTTGCTTCAAACGGAATAGGATCAAGGATTTCGACAACACCTTGAATCTTCAATTTCTCATTTAATTTCTTCTCAAAATTTTCTAAAGAAAACCCTTTCGGGGAAGAGCTTAAGGGAATCCCTTCAAGATCTAGAAAGACAGGATCCAACTCTTCGAGCCAGTTCCACGGAAAAGGGGCCAAGGGAGAGGGGCCTGGTTGCGTCTCTATTATCATTCCCTCTTTATATCACGTTCCATTCGTTAACTCAAAACCTACTTGTTTAACTTGACGCGCAATATAGATAAAGATCATGAAGTATATGAAAGCTAAAGAGAACTTTAGCACGGCCTTGTTGCATAATTAGCTACCTCAGACTGTGAGATCGCGAGAGAATCTTCATGATGAAATGCTCCGCTTGAATAATAGACCGAAGGTCTTAAATTGCAACAGCCCGTGGGCAGCGCCCATAAGCGCTAACTTAAGAAAAGGTGTCTTTTTTAGGTCCTGATTGATTTTAATGAAGTGATTTCAACAAAAATTCGATTTGCAAAAATACCGTTATAAGCAGCCTGAAAGGCTGAAACTGCAACAGCCCATGGCAACGCCATGGGTCAAGATTCAAAAATAAATTTGGCAGTCTGAAGGACTGCGACTTTGAGATCGGCTACTCCCACAGATAATTTTCGTCGTATTCTATCCCATATTTTTTTAGAAAGACATGAAACTCATCTTGAAAAGACACCTTCTTATGATGCTCAGCCTGGTTTTCAATATATTTTTGTAGGGCTCCGAAATTCGATTGGCCAATAGAAAAAGCTCCATACCCCTTTTGCCAGCTAAAATCTTTGTAAGCTTCTCCTTTAGTTTTCACCCATTTGGAGGATCCTTTCTTAACCTCTTCGATGAGTTTGCTTAAGGTCAAAGTTCGTGGAAGAGAAAGCAGAAGATGGACGTGGTCTTCAACACCTCCAATTTTATGCACATAACAATCCAGCGCTTTGGCAGTACCAGCCATATAACTGTAAAGGTCTTGCTGAATTTTAGAGTGGATAAAAGGTCGGCGCATTTTTGTGCTAAATATGATGTGAACAAGAATGCAGGAAAGAGATTGTGACATTTTTGGCCTCTCGCAGTCCTTCAGACTGCCAAATTTATTTTCGAATCTTGACCCATGGCGTTGCCATGGGCTGTTGCAGTTTCAGCCTTTCAGGCTGCTTATAACGGTATTTTTGCAAATCGAATTTTGTTGAAATCACTTCATTAAAATCAATCAGGACCTAAAAAAGATACCTTTTCTTAGGTTAGCGCTTATGGGGCGTTGCCCACGGGCTGTTGCAATTTAAGACCTTCGGTCTCTTTCTTTTCTAAGAGCATTCTATAAAAATGCTAGGTAATGAGGACTTATGCAACAAGGCCCTTTAGCGCTCCAAACGCGTTGCGCATTTAGAAGTCGTCTTCTTCTTGCTGTGGCTGTTCCCTTTTTTGTTGCTGCTGACCTTGTTGTTGGCCTTGTTGCCTTTGTTGGAAAAAGGGTTGGCTTTGAGCGTCCGGAGCTTTTGGTTTATCGAGTTCAAGACTTGTTGTCATGATATGCAACATATAACCACGGTCCTCGAGGGCTTTTTTGAGCCCATCTTTGTTTACCTGCATATCAAGCATCGCTTTTGCGTCAGGAGACAAGTTTTGGAAAGCAATATTGAATTGCCCTTTGGCTTGGTCATACTCATCGATTTTGATCACAGCACCTTGGAAAAGGCGTGGCTCATTCAAAGTGATGGTTGTTTCTGTCTTTCCATCGCTTTTCATTGCTGTAATCGTATCAACCAGTTTTTCAATCATTTGCCACATTTCGGTACGTCTTGAAGCTTCGGCATCTTTAACAGCGCCAGATCCCCCAGCATCGCCCCCATCTGCCCCTTCTACACCACCAATGGCAATATTTTTACCATCTGACCCGGCTGCAAAAGCACCTGTTGTACTAGTAGAAGCTGTACCCGAACCTAGTTTCGATTTATCCTCGACAGTATTGATAAGGGCAAGAAGATCATCTTTTCCTGTATCTTCTAGAGCGTAATCTAAAGAAAAACTAGTTTTTGGTTTAGCCCTATTCACAGGTGCACCGCCGCCAGCAGCTTGGGAAGCAGCAGCCACTTCCTCTTCCCCTTCCAGGTCTTCTCGCTGATCGGTCTTTAAAAGCCTTTTAAATTTACTATCTTCCCTTGTCTCTTTTCGGGGCTGGTTGACAGTTCTGTCGTCTTGTTTAATGGGTGGAGGTTGGGCGTTGAATGAAACCCCTAAATTGCTAGTGTCGTCGAACATACAAACCCCCTACTGCTTCTGCCGATTATGTAACGAGAAAATGATATTACCAAGCTCATCTTGAACTCTGGCCTCATCGGCTTCCATTTCTCGCATGATCCCTTTGATCCAGTCGGCACGGTGCTCTTTCACTTTGTCCACCTCTTTTTGCCGAAGATCTAACTCTTTTTTAGCCTTTACAACGTTTTGTTCGGCCACTTTAACCTGTTCTTTTTGGTCAGCAACCTTTTTTTCTTCTACTGCAAGGTTCTCTTTGACCAATTTAATGTAGGCCTTCATGTCGATCACTTTTGGACTTGTCGTCCCATGGTCAAACTCTTCACGTAGTTGTCGTAACTTATCGTTGTAATGCCCCTTGACCCGATCCCGCTCTTTTTCTCGTTCTTTTAATTTTCCCTGTTCTTTTACTAGCTCTTGCTTTCTAAGTTGAAGTTGCTTTTCAGCCTCTTCAACCCTCCTCTCCTTGACCTTTAGGATATCCTCAAGCGGATACTTAAGCTTCTGATCTATCATTTAAACATCGCACGAAGAAGCCGGAGAGATTCATCATAACTACATTTCTCATCGACCCCCTGCTTTAAGAACTTGATCACTTTATCGATATTATCGATGGCAAAATCGCCCATCCGATCAGATCCGCGCTTGTATTCTCCAATCTTGATTAACAGTTCGTTCTTTTTATAATTGGCCAATACTTCCCGCAACTTACCCACTAGCTCAAGCTGTTCTCGTGGGACAATGGAGGGCATGACCCGACTTGCCGATGAGAGGACATCAACAGCCGGATAGTGGAATTGCCGGGCTAAATCTGCCGACAGGATGATATGGCCGTCCAAAATAGAACGGACTTCATCTGCGACAGGTTCATTCATATCATCACCTGCCACCAAGATGGTATAAAAGGCAGTGATCGACCCTTTATCAGAACGGCCAGAACGTTCCAACAACTTGGGTAAAGTAGAGAACACAGAAGGTGTGTAGCCAGCTCTTGCAGGTGGTTCACCTGCAGCCAACCCAACTTCCCTTAAGGCCCGAGCAAAGCGGGTGACAGAGTCCATCATCAAAATAACGGACTTACCTTGGTCACGGAAATATTCAGCAATTGCAGTACCCACATAAGCTGCGTTCAGACGCACCTGCGAAGGCTGATCGGAGGTTGAGACTATAACGACAGACCGTTTAAGCCCTTCCGGACCTAAATCTTTTTCAATAAAATCTCGTAATTCTCGCCCCCGCTCCCCTACCAGGGCAATCACGTTGACATCAGCAACCGCGTTTCTGGCAATCATTCCGAGAAGTGTAGATTTACCACCGCCCGCTGCTGCAAAAATCCCGACCCGCTGACCAATCCCTGTGGTGAGGACAGCATCGATACACCGAACTCCTACGGATATTGGTTTATCGATCCTTTCACGTTTCAGCGGATCGGGTGGGGCTTGGTTAATAGGGTAAACATCATCGACATTGACAAAAGGACCCTTTACATCTAAGTCCATCGGCTCGCCAAGTCCGTTCAAAACGCGGCCTAAAAGACCAGGACCTACTTTGACAAAAAGGGGAAGATTTAAGGAGATGACTTCAGATGAAGGTCCGATGCCGCTCATCTCTCCGAGAGGAGATAAGATCACCTCTTCTTGCGTAAAGCCAACCACCTCACAACGAAGAGGTTCCATTCCCTGTCTTTTGACAAGGCAAACTTCTCCAATTTTGACATTGGGAACTACAGCTCGAATAAGCATCCCGATCACTTCGGTGATGCGGCCGTTGACATTGCTAAGATCTAGGTTATCGAGTGCCCCTAGGATCTCATCGACTGTACCTGATTCGAAGGTCTCCATCGGGTACCTATCCTTAAACTTGAACGTTTAATAACGTTTTTGTCGACTCAAGGCCTTTGTTGAGTAAGTTTGTGAAAAGCTCAAGCTCTTGTTGAACAAAGTTCACTTTCACTTGAACAGCCAGTAAATCGGCAGGACGTACTTCGTTACCTTTGTTAAACTTGATATCGTTGATCTCGTCTACAACAGCATTCAATCTGTGTTGGCTACGGGTTAAGAAGCCTAAAAACTTCTCAACGCCCGTTCCAAAACTCATGCCACCCGATTCGATGGTTTGTTCAGCCCCTGTTTTTTCGAGGGCAATCCTCAACGCATCATCGATGTGGGATAATTTGTTTTCGAGAAGGTTTTTGTAAGAGTCTTTGATTTTGTTATCAGGAGCAGAAAGGACCTGCTTGATCTCCTCAATCCGTGTTTGGATGGCTTGAGAAGTGAGCTGGATGGCATCAAGCCCTTTTGTAGCTGACGGATCAGCCACTTTTTGGGCTGCTAAATCCATTATATTATTGGCAGGTTGAGCCGTGGTTGCCTGACTTTTCTCGAGAGCGGCCTGGAACTGATCTGCTTTCTGAGGATCAAAAGCCTCTTTCTCAAATCCCTTCGAGTTAGGAGATGCTGCATCTTGATCAACATGCTCGACTGCTTGTATGACTTCTTTAGGATTTGTACTCATATTTCATTTCTCCTAAAGTATTTCAACGTCGCCGTCTGAATACTTTAATATGATTATTTATTTTTCTCTTCTTTTTTGCCTTGTTGGAAGAAGGGGGCCTTGCTCTCTTTTTTCTCTATATCTTTTACCACCCACTTCAAGGTGATATCGGCCAGATTCTTCACTGTCGCTTCGTCGCTTTGGTCTCTTGCATTTTCTAGAAGTTCGATCCCTTTTTTCCTTTTCCCTTTTTGCAGGACATAAGAAATACCTAAAAACGCAGATGCAAGAAGATTTTGAGGTTCTTTTTTTACCACATCTTCGAAAATGGCGTCTGACTCTTTCAGCTGCATTTTATTCAAAGCGATGTAACCAAGTCCGATTTCTGGGGCCACACTTTTAGGGCTTAATATCTGTGCTGCTTTAAAGATTTGTCTAGCACTTCGCTCATCACACTGTTTCACAGCTATAAAACCTGCTTCAATCAGAAGAGCAAAGTCCTCTTTGAAAGGTGCCAGATTGTTCTTACTCCCCATTTTTTCCCCTTATTGGCCTTTTAATTTCTTGCCTTTTCTTTGTCAGTAGCACGGAAGGAGGGAAGCTACAAGCTCCCTCCTTCTTACTCCTACCCCTACACATATCCGGCTACGAGAGAGGATTATCCTCTGACGTTTTGGGCCATTGATTTGATTGCACTATGAAGTGCAGAAACAACGGCTGTTGCCATTTCCGAAAGTTGTGAGAGGTGGTTCATCAACATTTGCATTTCGAACATATCGCCGATGCTGATGGAACTCTGGTTATTCTTCAGTTGCTGCAGCTTATTCTGAGCACTAACGGTAGCGTTCGTCACTGCTTGGAACAGTGCCTGAACGTTCATCCCGACTAGGGGTGAACCGCTTCCCGAATATGTGGTTGGAGCCTGGTTTGACATATTTGTTTCCTCCAAATGTGAGGGTAAATGTTATTATTTTCTTCCTTTTGTCGGTATTCTGCCCATCACTTTTAAGAGAGCAATATACCCATAAATCATATGACCAACTTCTTCGAAATCTTCACCCTCAAGACCCTCCTGAAGCTGCCGTTTCAAATCGTGGAGATGACCATGTACTCGTTCTCTCAAAGCATCCATCGCCTGGGGCGATTTCAACTTTTCCTCGAGATCGAAGGTAAAGGCCTTCATGTCGGGTTTCCCTTTTTTTCCTTTTTGACTCTCTAGTCCAAACATACTCACTCATGTTGTTTCTAAAGCTAATCCCCGACCCCCTAAGGTCGATTATAGCATATTAACCTATTTATAGATAGTTAAGGCATTAATAAAAACTCGCATAGAAGAATTGACTAATCTATCGGGTGTTATTAATTCTAAACTTCTCATTATCCTTCTCTAGTAAAATGGCGTCCTGGGTGATTGAGGTGATTGCCATACCATCAAGAACATCGCCTACTCCAACGATTCGTCCATTGATGACCACACTCATCTTTCCATTACCCTGATCCAGATAACCAGCTACTTTATACCGACTGGATATGTTTGTCACAGCCTCAGTCTTATGGGAAACCACAGTGTTCTGGACAGCCCTGACACCTGGTATCTTCCCCATTTCATCCACAACAGCCTGAAATTTAGGCTCTTGATCTATTGTAATCACACCAGAAAGTCTAATTTGCCCTTCAGAAAAGGCCCCTTTTACATTCGGGAATCCCCTATTTTTTAGCAGAGCTGTGACCTGGTTAAGTAAATCCTCTTCAACCACCACTTTAAAATCGAGAAGTTCAGGAAAGTTAAAGGTTTGATTAAGATATTCGGTTAAAGTATCTAGCTGGCGGCGATTCGGGACAACCCCTGTCACTTGGAAAACACCAGGACTTGGAGAAATCATCGAAACCCCTTTCCATTCGGGATTTTGAGCCAAAATTTGGTTAGCTTCTTTCCAGACAAACTCGTCGACGATGATATTATCTTCAATCGAGCGGATCGATGGGATATTCTGTAACCCCAGCATCAATTCTGACCGCTCAATGTTTGTTAGAACGTGTCCAACCAACAAAAGCCGTCCATTTGTATCGGTATAGGAGTAGCGAACGCTTGGATAAGGAGACAGAATTTTTTGCAGATCCTTTTGTACATCCACTTTTTCGGCCTGCACTTCGTGGGTAGTCAATAGAGACCGAACCCCTAAGCCCACAATGGCTAGTAATGTGCTGATGACAGCAACTAGGATAAAGGCCCCAAGCATACTAAAACTTGGAGGAGTCGCTTCTTTTTTCTCTTCCTCTTCGGCTGCTGCAATCCCGGCTGCGATCTTTTTCTCTTCCTGCTTTTGAAGAACTTTAACAATCGAAGGCAAAAGAGGGGAAATAATGGTATTTCTTTCTCCCTCAGTATCAAGAACTACAAAAGTCGATGTCCCGAGCGAGACGACTTTATTTGCAGGCAGTTCGATTTCACCTTCAATTTTTTCCTCGTCCAAGTAGGTCCCGTTTCGGCTTCCTAGATCTTTGAGGACCAATTTATCATCTGCCTTAAGAGTCACTGAGGCATGTTGCCTAGAAACGCTCACGTCATGAAAGACAATGTCAGCAACTTGAGGATCGGTTCCAATTACATAAGTTTGTTCAACTGAAAGTGGGAACTCGGCACCGCTATTGGGCCCTCCTACAACTTTTAATAAGAACCGGGCACCTTCCATGAGGTCAAAATGAACTTCAGGAGAACCGCCAGCGCCTGCTGGAGCTGTCTCATCGAATATGGATTCACGCGATGTTGTTTCTTTTGACTGCACGGGGGCTTGTGGGACCGGCTCTGCAGGAGGGGTATTGAGGGTGTATTTAAGAGTCAAATCCCCTATTTTCAACTCGTCACCCTCTTTCAAAGGGGTGGGAGCTACAAGTGGTTCACCGTTTAAAAGTGTATCTCCGCTATAGGATAAATTTTGGGCCATCAAAGCGCCGTCAACAAGCGAAAAAAGGAGGTGTTGATCAGAAATAGTGGAATCTTCAACAAAAAATGGGCTGTTTGGATCGTTCCCAAGTGTCCATTTGTTTTTTCCATCCTCAAAAGAAAAGATCTTTTTACCCTTTCCTTCTGCTTCAACCAGAAGCTGACCTACCATTTGCAACCCTTCTTCATCGTGAACTCACCGCTATCCTATACAACCAATTTCCCTTTCTGGAATAGGTCACGTTCCTCTTTCCAGTAGTCGATAGTATTAAAAAACTCTTCTAAGTGGTCCCGAAATTCTTTGTAGACGAAAGGATATTCGAAAGGAAAAGTGAGAGTCAACTGCTTACCATCATCGGTTAATCCAAGAATGGCCCCGGATGTTGCCTTTCCAAATGTACCCGAACTTAACAAATGGATGTACCACTCTTCTAATTTTTTATCGACGTTTTCGGCAAATTTACAGAAAAGGACAAAACCGGGAGGGACATCGCGAATTTCAACTTCGGTGGTTTCGTCCATCGGAAAACGGTAGACGCCCCCCTTCTCGTCGGCGAATGATTTCGGGAGATTTACTTCACGGATCAGCTCCCTTATCGCATCATATAAAATCATCAAACCACCCGATTATCTTGTTTCCCATATAACCCTTTCCTTTAATTTTTATCACCCCCTGGGGAAGCCATTGTAAACACCTGTGTATTTGGCACTTAACATATATACTATTTATTTCAGATGCACTTTTCGTTTGTTGAAAAGGAAAGAGAGGTGATAAAAACTCCTTTCATGCTTTGAATTTGCGATACTAAATTGGATTGATCGATAGTGATGCCCCGCTTCTTTAAGAGATCACGTGCCCCAACACGGGTTCTCCTCTCCCTCCTGGCCCTTCTCGAAGTGTCACCCATCAAAGCAGATGGTGCTGTCTCGAAAAATGGGGCACGGCGTGCTATCAGAGAAGCCAGAATGGGCGATACAGCCTCTTATCTGATCTCAGATGCTACCGAATTAAAACCGTCCGATCTTTTGCCTGCTTTTGATTTACCGCCAGAAGCCAAACCACCGGAGCCTGTCAAAAAACCAACCGCACCCCAACCAACACAGCAAGCCAACGAAGAGACTCCCGCAACACCCACAGGTCCAAACTTCTCTCCGTCTGAACTGATTCCAGCTTTGCAAGAGAGTGCAGTTCCTCCCGCCCCTTCTTTACAAAATCTTCAGCCTGTTTCCTCACCAGCACAACCTCAACAGGCTACGCCTGCCGTTCAAACCCTTCAGCAGCCAGGGCCAACTCCTCAGGCCGTTTTAGAGACCAAACGAGTAGCAGGGCCGCAGAAGTTTTTGATCAACCTGACAAACGTTTCAGTTGCTGAATACATCAGATTCATTAGCCGTATCTCAGGAAAAAATTTCCTTTTCAATGAAGATGAATTGAATTTCAATGTAACTATTGTATCGGAAGAATTGACCTCTCTTGATGAGATCATGACCGTGCTAATGAATGAATTACGCATTCACGGCCTCTCGATGATTGAACAGGGCAATAATATCATCATCCACAACAATCCGAACGTCAACAGCCTATCGACCATCCTCCCTAGAGATGGAAACGAGGCCATTCCACCGAATGTTCAGATTGTCACGAGGGTCTTTAGACTCTCTTCAATGGATCCTAATAAAGCTCGGGATATCATCGCCCCTCTCCTCTCCCAAGCAGCGATCATTGAGGCTATTCCTGAAACAGGTTTTTTCATTGTCACCGATTTGACATCCAATGTTGAAAAAATTGCCGATCTACTTGTCCTGCTAGATTCTCCGACAGTCTGGCATTGTTGTAGGACAGTATAGGGGGCAAAACCTCTACGTCGATTCTCTCGCTGCATTAGCTGAAAAAATTGTGGCTCCGTTAGCTCAGGAAGGGAAACGGATCGATTTTGTCCCTTACCGAGATACCAACACCCTCTTCATCATCTCAACACCTCCACTTGTAGACAAAGCCATTGCTATTTTGAAAGATATTGACGGCGGTGGAAGAGGCGAAGCTGGTGCTGGTGGTGCTGGTTTCACAATTGGCCCTAACGGAGAACGGTATTTCCGCGGCAACCGTGTAGCCCCTGACGGGACTTTGCTCGGACCTGACGGGAGACCTCTTCTAGGCCCTGATGGTAAACCACTTAATATTGCCTCATTTGGTGGTGCCCTATCGGCAACAGGGATTGCCGGTGCCCTTTCAAACGAAGGTCTTCCAATCGGCCATTTATTGAGCACCGATTTTGAGATCTATAAACTCCAATACAGAAAAGGGGATCAGATCCAGCAGGCGTTGCAAGCCATCGCCTCTAGCCTTTTAGAAATAGAGAACAATACCTCGGCTGCAAAAGAAGGGACAGAAAATATCCCTCGTTATGCGCTTCAGTCTGCCCAAAACGAATTAGTTGCTGCCATTAGCAGCACGCAGTGGCTTGAGACCTCTAATATGTTGGTCTTTACCGGTACAAAAGCTGCTTTAGTCAAGCTGAGAGCCTTAGTGGCTGAACTTGACATCAAGAATGAACAGGTCTTGATCGAACTATTGCTTCTTGACACAACCATTGCCGACTCTTTGACTTATGGTGTCGACTTTGGCTCCCGCTTCGGAAGCGATAATTCTGCCGGAGCTCAAGGGATGAACTCCCTTGGTACTCCACTGCCAGCCACTTTAAACGGGCAGAACTTCCCTAATGCCGGTCTACTGAATGCCAATAACCTGGCCCTTGCCACTGGTTTTAGCTTAGGGGTGATTGGGCAGAACCTGATCCACTGCGGAACAGCCTATGGCAGTATTGGGGCCTTAGTCCGTGCAGTCCACGATTTGACCGACAGTAAAGTGGTCTTAAACCAAAAAATCTTGGTGGAAGACAACCAACCTGCAGAAATTTTTGTCGGCCTTAACGTCCCATTCAAAACTCAATCTGTTGCCAACGACTTTGGTTCGATTTTGACCAACAACTTCGAATACCGCGATATTGGTGCGACGTTAAAAGTGACACCGTTTATCAATAAGAACGGGTTGATCACTTTGCAGCTTGAGCAAGAACTGTCGACATTGATTGGTTCTGATGTCAACCTGCTCTCAAACAACGGGTTCCAAAACGCCCTTGGATCTGGCCCTACGACCAGAAAGAGCAATACAAAAACAACGATTTTTGTTCCTAACAACTTCTTTGTCATTTTGAGCGGCAACGTACAAGATGAGACAGATTTGATCAGAAGTAACCTCCCTTGCTTGGGTGGTATCCCTATCGTGGGGGCCCTGTTCTCGAATAAGACAAATAACGATAGCAAGCGTGCGTTGATGATGTTTATCCGTCCTTGCCTTGTGAACACGAAAGAAGAGATCCACGATCAGACCAAACGTCAGCAAGATATTTACCGTCAAAAAACTGCAACACGCGATATGTGGGAGTGGGAAATTGATCAGGCTCTTGATTTCCTCAATATCAATGAAATCAAAAGCCCTTAATACAAAAGATATGTAGCTCGAGACTAAAGAGCCACTTGCAAAATTCAGAATGGTTACAAAATAGGCCCGGAGGGCCGAGATATGAAAGCCTGGGTCGAAGGCCCAGGAACCAGAATGATTAAAAAATTGGAGTCCTGGAGGGACGGCATTTAATAGCTCCAGGAGTACTTGAGGAAAACGATATATCGTCCCTCCAGGACTCCAATTCTATTACCAATTGTTACCTAGGACTTCGTCCTAGGCTTTCATATTTCGTCCCTCTGGGGCTGTTTCTCCACTTAACGGATTTTTGCAAGTGGCTCTTTAGTCTCGAGCTACAAAATACAAACTGTATGCTTAAAAACACACTCTCCCTCCTCCTTCTTCTTCTTTGCGCCGGATGCGGAAAGGCGATGTACAATGACGAGATCGTCCCCTCGATTTGCCTGATTCCAACTGAACGTCTTGTCAACTCTTGGCCCTCGCCCTTCCCCCCTCTCTCACCCTCTGAACAAAAAGAGCCTTGGGCTATAGAGCTGCAAATGGGAAAAGCTTTTGCCCAAGAGCTCGACCTTTTCCGCGCCATCACCTGCTTTAAACGGGCTGGTTTCCTCAATCCTCCGATCTCTCGCATCCAAGAGATCGATTTTTGCCTCCTTTTTGCCTATTACCTCGGGGGCAAATACCAAGAGGCGGTTATCATTTTTGAGACTGGTTCCATCTCGTCGGTTGACCGGACATTCCCCGCCTTTGATACCCTTGTCACCACCCTTAGGGAGTGTTATGAAAGAATCGGGCAATGTGAAAAAGCTGAAGCTATCCTTCCCCTAATGTCAGAACCTGAACAACAGGCCACCGAACAAGGTCAACAGGTACTGACTTTCAATCCACCAGAACCCCTAAAAAATTGCTATTGTGACTTGAGGATATCGCCAAATAAGGTCCGTGCGATGCAGGCCATTCTTCCAGGTGCCGGCTACCTCTACATGGGACAAACAAGAAGTGCGATCACCTCTTTTCTCCTGAATGGACTTTTCATCTGGGCCACCGTTGAACTTTTTCAACATGGGCACACAGCCTGGGGCATTTTTACCCTGAGTCTTGAATCGGGCTGGTATTTTGGTGGAATCAATGGGGCTGGACTTCTAGCTAAAGAGCACAATCAACAGGTCTATAATGTCCTTGGAAAAGAGTACATGATGAAAGAGCGCCTTTTCCCTCTACTGCAGATAAATTATGGCTTTTAACGTCCTTCTCGTTCTTTTACTTTCGATTGTCCCTTGGGGCAAAGATGCCGACCTTTGCCAACCAAAACCTGTTGAGACCCCTCTCCCACCTCAATCGGTCGTTCAGAAAGTGGCCCGTGCGATGATCAGGTTCCATCAAGAGGTCATTTCCCCTGCCGACGGCCCACGCAGCAACTATTACCCTACCTCTTCTTCTTACACCTTGCAGGCGATCGAGCGTTACGGTTTTGTGGATGGATTCTTGTTAGGATGTGATCGATTGATGCGTGAAAACCAAGAACCTTGGCTCTACCCGACCATCATCAATAAAGAAGGGTGCAAGGTCAAATTCGACCCTGTTCCTTGACCTGAACGATTGTCCAATATTTCAATGTTAGCGAGATTGTGATAACTGGTCAGCAAGTAGAAATTAAGCACTGCATCCCTTGCCATGACAAAAAATTAGGTGGTTTTAGTCCATTGCGGGGTGATCGTTATTCAAGACCTTCAGGCTTGAATTCCTTAGCTTAATGCGAATGAACAGGAGCTTCAAGGGATCTAAACGCGACCGATAGCTAACTCATTGGGAAGGTGCGGCCTCCAAAGGCTTGGAAAATTGATCCCCGCGCCCGTAATAAACGGCTTACAAGGATCGCTATCCGTTTATAGACCTCAGCTCTTTCCTGAGGAATGCTTGTCCTTGCGGCATTGCTCGGTTGGATGAGGCTTGGGCCTATAACTCTGGCAAGAAAAAGGATCACCTCCTCCTCATTTGCCCCAGTTTTCTTATAAGCCTCTATCACACAGTCAAAAGTTGTTAAAACCTGCACGAATTGCTTCCTTTTTTCCCCTTCGGGAAAATAGTCTTCAAGGGCCTTTACAATCTGTTTTTCATTACCCTGATATAACTTTACCCAGATGGGGGCAGGTTCTTCTGCCAAGAGCCTGAAGGGATCTTTAAATATCTCTAAGTTTAAAAGATTGCTTTGTAAATTGAATTTAAAACGATCCCAGCGACCTTCTAGAAGGCGATTGTTATCAAATAAAGTTGTATACAACTTCTTTGTATACTTTTTACAGGCAAGATCTATCAGACTGGTTGGCCCCGCATCTTTTTCAGAAATCAAGAAACTTGGGAAGGGACCGACATCTAGATAAACCTCTCTTTTTTCCCCAAGCTGACTAAAAGCCTTAGACGCTGTTTTCAAGTCTTGGACAATGGCTCTATTTTTATCACCGAAACTATGACTATCAAGTTGCTCAACCTGTCTCAAAAACAATAATTCAGGTTCGGAAAAGTACCCCCCCTCCTCTACAAATTTTTGATAAAAATACTCGAAAAGAGGTTGATAAATAGCTATCAACAAATGTTGATCTTTCGCTTCTAGCCCTCGATTAAACAGATAGATCAGCGCCTCTGGCTGGTCTTGATAAGGGGTCAAAAGATCTTTTAAGTCCTTTTCATCTCTTTGGGATTTAAAATATTCGTCTGTTCCACTCTCAAGCAATAGGGTCTGTTCGACTCCACTTAAGGTTTTTACGACTGCCGCTATCATCTCTTCAGCCCTGATTATTTCGTGCGGATACTCCTTCTTGAGCTCTGCTAGTACATCTGACTCTGCCTTTTGCAGTAATGAATCATCAGTTTTAAGAAATTTAAAGTAGTCTGGACCGGAATTTCTCTTTACATCTAGATCTTGAACAAGCCGAATGAATTTTTTCTCGGATGTAACCGCTAGTTGCGTGAGGATCTTTATCATCTCAGTTCTACTAAGATCGTGAGGTTCTCCGAATGTCTTGAACGAGAGGCCAGAAAGGACATTTTGGCAAAATAAAGAGGCGGAGGGGAAACGATCTTTCAGCCTATCTAAAAGCCGTTTAGCCCCATCCGACCCTGACAATCCGATGAGGGTAAGGGCATTTAATTCATTTTGAGTCAAAGCTATCTGACCGCCAAACAGACGGTATCTTTCTTCTAATAGATCGACAAAAGTGCTGTTGGCAGACTCTACACCTTCGTTGATCAACTTGAGCAACTGTTTGGCTTCATTCTGCGGACTTTTTTTGTAAATCGTCAAAATTTCATCTAATAACCCTTTAACTTGGAATACCTCTGTCTCATCTGTTTTCAATTCGAGTGGACGGAAACCAAATAAATAACCGATTTTATCTTCATCTGTAGGTAAAGCCTCAATAGCCTTCAATTCCTGTGTGACTTGATTGGCACTATTGGCTTTCATGTCTCTCAATTCAATGAGGGCTTTGACAACAGCCTCGAGATAGAGACCACTTTTATCCGCTAAGTAGGCTTTGAGGCAGATATCGGCTTTTAATTGTCTTGCTTTAGCAAGACCCTCTTTTTGAAAAGATTGGCACCCGAACGCTTTTGAAAGGGCCCCAAGGAGGGGAAATCGGGACAGATCACGGTTTTCAGCTATTTTTATAGCCCGGTCGGCAAGAGCCATCGCTTTTTCATAATTTGCTTGAAGACGAAGAGGATGCCGATCACTCCAGTCGGTTTGATCATCACATTCCCGAGCCAAAGTCATCGTCCCTTCCAAACTCCCTTTTTGGTCGGCTTGCTCGGCCCAGAAATGGGCACGGGGCAAAAGAGTATCTGCCTGTTTTACGATCTCTTTAACCTCGGGATGATCTGCAAAACGGGAGGGTAAAGCCTCTTTGGTTTTAAACTCTTGCCCACGGATAACTTCATCTTCTTGAGCTAGAAATAGCCCAAGGGCCTTCGAGTAAGCCACCTGTTCACGTAAAAATTTCTGATGTTCATAGAGGACTTCAGCAAAGACTCCTGCAAAGAAAGGGGTTCGAAGTTTTTGACCTACCCTTCTTTCGATTTCCCCATATTTCAAATGTGTCTCTTCAACCTGTTTAGCAAAGGTTTTATAGGCGGCTCGAAGAGGCGCTAAGTCGGCATGGGCGATTAACTTTTCATGTAGGGCTGTGCCTATCCGGTTCTTCTCCCGCAGCAGGTGGGCAAGATCGGCTGACACCTCTTCTCTTAAAACGGCTGCTTTTTGGACAGATTCTTCCCGAACCGTAAAACCAAGTAAAGAAGGGAACTTCAAAAACCAAGGTAAAAAGGTCCCTGTGGCCAACCAAACCAGAAGATTGTCTGAGGATAAACCACTTTTCTCTATCGATGCTGTTTTAAAGCTTGCCAGGACCCGGCTCAATTCTTGTTGGACCTGGAGGGGATTTAATCCCTTCTGCTTCCCTAATTGGAGCACCCCTTCCATCTCTTTTTTCACCCAATCATTTCGTAAAACGGCAGTATCTTCTTGACTGGACAACATCCATTTTCCACTATGGATACCGTCGAGGAGTTCGAGTGCCCTGTTTAAAATGGCCTGATTAGGATGTTTCTCTTGCCCGATTTGATAATCTTTTGAGGCTTGCTTCAAAAGCCTGCTGAAAGCCTCTTCTACCTTTTTTCCGTCCCTCTTCATCCAAACGGCAAAGCTTTCTGCTTTTGCAATACTGGAGTAAATTTTCTCATCTCGCATGATGAGAGGGCGAAGGATAGAGGCGGTCCTGGCCACACGCTTGGCAAGATCTGCTGGAAAACTTTCATCTATAGCTTGATTAAACCCTTTTTTAAGTTCTGGAAGGATCCTTTCTTGAGCTAAGCCAGTAGGTAAAGAGGAAAGGAGTTTTTCGAGTTGGGCTCTAACCACTGGATGGTTCAAAGCAGAGTACTTTTCCCTCTCATACATCAATTTGGAAACTTCATCAAATAAAGCTTTCTGCAACTGCTTAGGGGGTACACCAGCCGTTTTGACTGCTGCCTCTTCCATCAAAAGAAAGAATTGATCCTTGATTCTTTGTGGGGAAAAATTCGCTTTTTCTAGCTCTTTTGCCGATACCCCTAACCTTTTCATCAAGGCTTTGTAAGAGTCTGTAATCTCTGGAGGTTGGGTTGGCAAACTCTTTTGGTAATTGAGGAAGAATTTGACCACCTCTTCCATCGCTTTTCTCTCTTCGGGAGGTAGACGATTGAGTGCTGACTTTTCTCCCTTTCCAGTCTGTGCCATCCAGGCTTGATACAAGCCTGTCGCCACATGGATATCCATCCTCTCATTTTCTGGTGCAGAAGTCATAAGTCATTCTTTTTACCCTTTTTTAATCTTAAACAGTTGTCTATGCAATATTACTTAGACTTTGCAATAGGTCACCCCCAATTTCTCCAAGGGCTCTTAGCGCATCTAATACAGTTGTGAGGCGACTAGAGGTTGATCCCCGTCTAGAAGTAACTGAAAGCCGCTCTTCAGGTATTGGAGAGGGAATTAGAGGGTTGACTTCAACCACTTCAACTAAGTTCGGCATGCTATCAGTGATAAGTAGTCCATCAAAAAAAGTAGCCAATTCTTCCCCAGCTAGTACAACCTCATGTTGACCGGTGGGACTTGCAGGACGTTCAGCTTCAAATAATGGTTCTGCCATTTGAGGAGCCAATCTCCCAGCTTCTTCCCCTAATTCTTGAGCTAAGTTTTCAAAATCAACCTCTAGGCTTTCAACGGATGACCCTCGTGGGATGGGTCTGGATTCCAAAATGGGCCCCCTTTCATCCAACTGTTCTTGTACAGCAGGCGATATGGGTTCGCCCATTGAACCGACAACCTCTGACAGTAATCTTCCTGCATCCTTAAAGGTATTTCCATAATCATTACTTTCATCTAGTTTTTTCGCGTTAGATAAAAATTCAAATTCAGGATTTGTCAGAGTTACCCTTTCTCCTCTTTGTAATATTGGATCTAACCGATCTTTGAGATTGGCTAAGAGCACTCCCCCAGCAGCCTTTAAAAGTTCTTGGTCTCGGCGGATCAACCCACCTCTAAATATCAACATCAATTTGTTAGGATCAGCTCGATGCTTCTCTATAAAACCTGAAGCTTCTTTAAAATCACTGCATATTTGAGACGGCATTTCTAGAGTTATCAACGCTTCAAGTTGGTATTCCGAGTAGTTTAGTCTTTCTAATTCCTGTTGAATCTGCTGATTGCCATTTTCAGATTCGTCTAATGCCAACTGTTGAGTGAGTTCAATCAACGACTTTTGGACGTTATACTCGTCCTCATCTATTGTCCCAGCTCCTTTTTTATCGTTTAGATCATCCAGTTCTCGTTGTGCTGCTACAATTATAGGGGTGATATTTATTGGAAGATTCGCTTGCCTTGACAACGAATCTATCAATATTTGAGTCTGATCTTTCGCCATAACTAGGGCCTTTTTCATCTCAGCCAGGCTTAAATCACCTTTTACATTTGACGGGAAGCCCAAAACTGCGCGAGAGGGGTTCGTTATAAAAACGGAAGCGGCAGGGAAACGATCTTGCAAGCGGATAATAAGATCTCTAGCCCACATAGATCCAGTGACCGACATGAAGGCTAACGCCTGCAACTCATCTTTCGAAATAGGCGCTGTTTCAACGCTTTCGTTAATTAACCTCTCACTTATAAGCTCGACGAAGGGACCTCTTGCCTCCATGACTCCTGCATTAAGCAGTTGCAGCAAGCCTTTCGCACCCCATATAGAGTCTTTTCTACAAGCACTCAAAATTTCAGTTAAAAATGTATTGTCTTCGTTGACTGTCTCTTTCATAGCCGACGCTTCTTTAAAGGTTGCCCCTTTAGTCATTGCATCTTGGAAAACTTTTCTATTTTCCATGATTTCTGGTAAGCGTCTCAGGTACTGAGGAATGAGAGCTTCAGCTCTTGTTGCACGTGGAATTTGTTTTAACAGAGCATCAATTCTTTTACGGCTTGGGCGAATAGTGTCTGCTTCCGCTGAAAAATTTGCCGCCCTGTTTTTATAGTAAGATGAAAGGGATTGCAGGATGGGTACAGAAAGACTCAATGTGTTGAGGTCTGGGTTTTCACTTTTAATGGCATCTCTTATTTTTGCAAAGGCCCCTGCTGCATCTGGTCCTATAGTCATAGCCCTATTAGCAAGATCGGGCAATGCAAGGCCAATAAGTACAAGATGCTGAATGTCCATATCGGACAATGGCTTACCTGATTTCTTTTTTGCCTCAAGAACTTTAAGAATTTCTTCACCAGCTTCTTTTATTCCATGGAAAATAAAAAGATCGCTAAACCCTTTTAGTGATGTATCAGAACGCTCAGGTTTCCAAAGGCTAATCTCTTCGGTTCGACCTAAATAGCTCGAAATAGCTTTTTGGAGAGCACTGATCTTAGTCTCTCTAGTTTTTCCAAGTTCTTGAGCGGTTTCTAACGCTGTCTTTAAAGCAAGTTTTGCTTGGTCACTTGTTTTATCGGGAGAAGCCAGGTATGCGCTACGGCAAATATCGATTTTTAACTGACGAGCTTCTTGCAAACGGATATTTTGCGCCTTAGTGTTAAAATAACCGACTACACCCATCCAAGCACCAGTTACCGCAAATTGGAGAAGATGGGATTGATTAGCACTTTTAATCGCATGGTCAGCAAGTTCTATTGCTTTATTGAACGTTTTAGCATCCCACTCTGGAGATTGGTCCGATCTTAGTTTTTGTTTACCTTCACGGTTTACCTGTTCATAGAACTCCCGTGCCAGCGTGATACTCCCTTCAAAACTCTGTTTTTTGGCCGATGCATCGCCCCAGTAACGTACTTTCTCTAATATTTCATTAGATTCATCTAAAATTTTTTTCACTTCCGGTGTTTCATCTAATCTAACTAGAATTTCAGCAATAGGGATCCCCTGACCAATCGCCTGACCAATCGTTATTTCACCATCTGTTGCTTTTGTCTTTGAAAGGGGCAGGTCTCTTTTATTTGGGTCAAGAAATAGCTTTAACGCTTCTACCACCGCGACTTCTTCACGCAAAAATTTGTGATGCTCAAATAGAATCTCTGTAGAGAGTCCTGAATAAAAAGGGCCTCTAAGATTGTGACTATAACGACGTTCTACGTCCCCATATTTTAGCCTTGTCGCTTCCACTTTTTTTGCAAAAGTCTCTAGGGATTTGCTAGCCCTGCCTAAATCAATGCTAGAACCTCCTTTTAATTGATCGGTTAACGAATTAACAAAACGATTCCTGTCATTCTTTAGTATTGCAAAATCGGCTGCAGCCTCCATCCTTAGTTGCGGTCCTTTAAAACTGATTGTTTCTCTTCTAGAAGGTGCGATGAGAAAGTTAGGGGCAAATCGTCCTTCTGCTACCCACTTGAGGAAATTAGTCGAAGAAAGGCCACTGGTTTCTATCCACTGCTCTTTAGTTATTTTTCCAATTGCACTCTCAAATTGAGTTAGAATGAAATCCACATTACCAGGCTGAGACAAAGCTTTGCTGAAGAGGCCCCTGATTTGTTGTTGGATGATGGGTCTTCCTAAAAAAGAAATAAGCTCTCTTCCATTTGGAAGATCTAAAATATTATTTACAATTGCCCTTTGATCACCGCTAACTGGTTTTCTTGGATCGGCAAAATGATCCAAAAGTTTTGACAGTTCCCTTATCCCCTGTCTCTTCATCCCATTAAAAAGCTTAGGTTGGCTGTCATCAACCTCAAGCTGACCCTGTTGTTTCAACTTAGTCGACAGTGGTTCGATAATCGAGGATAAAGCGTTCTTCAGTCCTTCCTTACTACTCATAAAAGTATTGTAGTCTTCAGCTTTGGCAACGGCCCCATAAAGTCTTTGATCGCGTATGATCAGAGGCTTTAATATAGAGGCTGTGTTTGCAATCCGTCGGTCAATTGATGTTTTTGTAAAGTCAGCAGTTGGAATTCCCTCTCCGAATTTCGTCCGAAAAACTGTTAAGGTCGATTCCAAATCTGAATGACCATCAGAAAAAGCCTTTCTTCCAACTGGCCCTATTAAAGACTTTACCTTGCCTTGAACCCACTCGTTTGATAATGGGGTACCCGCTTTTCTTTCGGCTTCCATCTCTTCTAATACAGCTTTAAAAAATGCTGAACGGGCACTTCCAGGGATAGCATAATTTTTCCTATCTCCCTTGACTTGGCCTAAAATACTCTTAAAGTAGTCCTCAACCACCGCATCAGTACCGTATAGTCGTTGGCCAGTTGTTGGTCGACGATCAAGGAATGTTTCAAATGTTTCTAGCTTAAGACTGGAATTGTCTTGCTTTGGCCACAAAGTCTTTGCCGCCGCCCGGATAAGCAGCTGATCGAATGCATCTAGGATTTCCTGTTTTTCAGGCGGAGCTGAAGGACTCAGTCGATTTAGATCGACCCCTAATCGGCCCATGAGTTCAAAGTGATGATCCTTTAATTCAAGTATTGCAGGTACAGGTGAAGAACCTGCTTTTAAAAGCTCATCGTGCTTTTGTATAAAGTCAACAACCTCTGCCATTGCTTGCCTTTCTCTTTTAGGCAACAGATTGAGCGCATCCTTCTCTTTCCCCTTTGGGATTTGACGTTCCCATGTCTGGTACAGATCCTTGGCTTGATCGATATTTAGATGGTCGGGAGTAGACATAACTTTCCTCACATAATTACCCTCATTTAAAGCTTAATTTTTAAATTGTTGATGAAGATCAGGTGTGCTAAAATAGATGGCCTTATGAAGAAGAAATGGAAAGTGGCTATCGTTGGCCGGCCAAACGTGGGCAAAAGTGCATTGTTTAACAGAGTGATCAGGCAAAGACTGGCCATTGTTGACGAGATGGAAGGGGTCACTCGGGACAGGCTCTATGCTAACGCCGAAAACTATGGGCGTCAGTTCATTGCGATAGATACTGGGGGTATTGACACCACCTCGGTCGCTGCCTTTAACGACTCGATCAGGCGGCAAGCCGAAATCGCCATTCTGGAAGCCGATAGCATCATCATGGTGGTCGATGGAACGGTCGGGATCACCGAGCAAGACGACCTCCTAGCAAAAGCGCTGTTAAAAACCCAAAAACCGCTTGTTTTAGCCATCAACAAGATTGATCACCCTCGAGATCAACAACTTATCCACAATTTCCATCGTTTGGGCATTCAAAACATGGTGGCTACTTCAGCAGAGCATGGCTACCAGATCGCCGAGATGCTCGAAAAAGCGCTAGCTCCCCTCCCCAACGAAGAGACAGAGGAAGACGAAGACACAGTAAAAGTGGCGATTGTTGGGCGCCCAAACGTCGGTAAGTCGACACTCGTCAATTCATTACTCAATGAAGAACGGTGCATTGTCAGCCCGATTCCGGGGACCACACGGGACGCCATCGATATTGCCTTTACCTTCGACAACAAAAAATACACCTTGATCGATACCGCAGGGATCCGTCGTAAAAAATCTGAAAAAGAGGTCGTCGACAAGTTTGCTTACATGCGGACAGAACGGTCGATCGAGAGGGCAGATATCTGCTTATTGATTTTGGATGTTCAGGATGGGATCACAGCTCAAGAGAAAAAGATTTTAAACGACATCGAAGAGGCTGGAAAACCTTGCATCATCCTGTTGAACAAATGGGATTTGACCGAAGGAAAACGGATGGAGCATGCTTTAACAGCTCTAGACGAAGAGGCCACTTTCGCTAAACACTGTCCAAAAATAGCTATCTCAGCCCTGGAAGAGCGGAATTTAGGCAAAATATTCCCTCTGATTGATGATGTCCTAAGACAGGGGGCAGAGCGGGTCTCTACCCACCAGTTGAATGTGTTCATCGAAAAAGCGATGCAGCGGAACCATCCGCCGATGATCCAAGGAAAACGGCTCCGTATTTACTACATGACCCAAATTTCCACCTCTCCTCCCCAGTTTGTTGTGTTTGTCAATCGTCCCAACTTGATGCTCGACTCTTACAGAAAATACCTTCTCAATCAGTTCCGGGAAATCCATCCGTTCCCTGGATATCCTTTGCAGCTCTATTTAAGAGGCAAAAAAGGGAAAGACGTCACACATGAAGAGAAAGGAGAATAACCTTCTCCAAGCCTACTATCGGGCTTGGAAAAGGGGCGAGGTCGGCCCGCTTTTTAACTATCATCTAAGATTTGGGTTAAAAAGTTCCCCTCCTCAGCTGCTTGGGCCTAAAGATAAGATCGAAAGGCCCATAGATTTGCACAAAAAATTGCAGGAAAAGTGTCCACTTTCTTTTTCTGCTTTGATGCCTGTGTTTAAGCCAAACCCAAAATTTCTAAAAACAGCAATAGAATCGGTCTTGAATCAATCGGCACCCGATGTTGAGTTGCTGATCGGTCTGGACGGACCGCAGCCAGACTCTGTGATCAAAATGGTCGAAAGTTTTGGTGAAAGGGTGAGGCTCTTTTCTTTCGAATGGGGCGGCATTTCTGCCACAACGAATAAGTTGGCAGAGAATGCAAGAGGCACCCATTTATTGCTGGTTGACCATGATGATTGGATAGCCCCTGACTTGCTCTATTGTTACCACAGGGCATTAATGGGGAATGAAGAGCAGTTTTTATATTGCGACGAGTTCAAAATCGATGTGAAAGATCGGGTGTTGCCACATACCTATTTTAAAAAGCCAATAACCCCCCCCTTTCCCTATCTCTTTTTCAATGTTGTCACTCACGCACTGATGGTTCCAAAGAAGTTCTGGATTGGATTGAGATCAGAAGTAGATGGGGCACAAGATTTTGATCTCGTCTTGAGGCTCGACAAAATTGGGCTGAAGGGAAGGAATGTTGGTTATCCTTTGTATGGATGGCGGGTCCATCCAGGCAGTACAGCTGGTAAGTCGACCCAGAAAAGAGATGTCGGGTTAAAGGCTGTGAAAGAGTATAGAGAAGATTGGGAGTATGAAGGGGGAATAGTTCTTTTTAGCTACCGTGGTAAACCATTGTTTATCAAATCAGATGTCTTTGTGTTTGGGAAAGTGTTGGGGGATGAAGCATTTGAAGAGATGGCACGTTTCGCGATGCAAAAAGAGATTGGATTTGTGACCGGTGTAGAAAGTGAAAAGTTCTTTTTTCCTGTCCAGAGAGTAGTGGAGAAGATAGAGAATGGCTGCTTGATGGTGAGAAAAGAGTTACTGACAGATGCAGAGGTGGAGTATTTAAATTCACCAAGATGTGATCCACAACCCATTGCCGACAGGCTTTCAAGGCTGGGATACAAACACTTGTACACCCCTTACGTATAAGCATTTTCACTTACAAAAGCCTTTTTGTAACCTCTATAAAATGTGCAAGGTCGGCATCGGTTTTTGTCTCTGTTACCGCGATCAGTAAAGAATGATCATCCAAAACAATGCCTGGGATGATTTTCTCTTTTTCATAGAAAGGGAGTAACTCCTCCACTTTCCTCGGGAAGATGATCACAAATTCGTTAAAGGTGGGCAATACCCCCGTTTTTAACCCTAATTTTGCCAACTCTCCTTTTAACCAATTAGCCTTCTCTTGGTTTTCTAAAGCCAATTTTTTCAACCCCTCATCTCCATACCAAAGCAGGGTGATCAACATGGCAAAAGAGGCCAATGTTTGGCTTGTACAGATATTAGAGGTTGCTTTTTCCCGTCTAATGTGTTGCTCTCGGGCCTGCAGAGTCAAAACATAACATTTCTTCCCATTCCGATCGGTCGTCTCCCCTACAATCCTGCCAGGCATTTCTCGTATTAAGCTTCTCTTCGTCGCCATATAGCCAACATAGGGGCCACCAAATTGCAGAGGCAACCCCAATGGCTGCCCCTCCCCTACAACGATGTCTGCACCCAATTCGCCCCCGCTTGTAAACAACGCCAACGCAATCGGGTGGCTGACTAAAATAGATAATGCCCCCACCCTTTTTGCCTGCTCAAAAAAAGGACGTGGATCTTCCAACTCACCAAAATAGTTGGGGAAAGGGGATAAAACCGCTGCAACACTTTCATCGATCGTCTCCACCTGCTCAAAGTGGGGAAGATAAAGGTCGATCACCTCTTGGTAGCGTGGATTGAGTGTTTTCGAAACATAGACGTTTTTTCGCTCCCCTTTGAAAACCCGCAAAGCCATCAACAGAGCCTCTGCACAGGCTGTCCCCCCATCGTAAAGGGAGCTATTGGCCACCTCCATTCCAGTCAATTTGACAATCGCCGTTTGGAACTCAAACATTCCCTGCAATACACCCTGAGAAAGTTCTGCCTGATATGGTGTATAAGAGGTTAAAAACTCTCCTCTCGATAAAAGAGGGGCAACAATGGATGGGATAAAATGGTCATAAGCCCCTCCACCCAAATAGGATGTGTAGGAACTATATGTATTTTTATTAGCCAGCTCGGTCAATTTGGCTAACCCTTCTCTCTCGGTCAGACCATCTTCAGTATATTGAGGGAGCAGGAGTGAAGGTGGAATAGCAGACAGCAATTCAAGGACCGACGAGACCCCCAAACTTTGGAGCATCTTTTTCTGCTCTTCCTCTGATGTTCCAATGTAATCCATTCTATTTCCCTTTCACGAGGGCCAGGTAGGCAGACTCATCCAATAATTGACTGACCTGTTGTGGGTCGGATAATTTAATTTTCAGAATCCAGCCCATTCCTTGAGGATCTTCATTGATGAGGCCAGGCTCTTCTTTTAATCTTTCATTGACCTCTACAATCGTGCCAGAGCAAGGAGAATAGACATCACTTGCCGCCTTGGTCGACTCCAGGACCGCCATCTCTTGCCCTTTCTCCACCTTCTTTCCTACCTGAGGCAATTCAACATAGACAACCTCTCCCAACTCTTTTTGAGCATAGGTTGAGATGCCGACAGGGGCATGCTCTTCGGTCTCATCGACCCATTCATGTGTTTCGGTAAATTTCATACAAAAGGCAAGGTTACAGGGTTCAAGGGCATTTTTTTCCCCCTGATCATCACATGATCTGGGTTTGCAGTCACCAATCCAAGGCCAATCCCCCGTTTTAGACAGGGAGAGAAGGTGCCAGAAGTCACAATTCCAACCTCCTTTTCCCCGGCAAGCAATGAGGCCCCTTCTCTTGCAATCCCTTCAGATAAAACAAAAGAAACAGCATGGCGCTTGGCTGGTAATGCTCCTTGTCCAAGATAGGGGGAATCCCGTTTTTTTAAAACCCATGCAGCGACACTTTCTTCTGGTGCGATTGTTTCCGACAGTTCGTGTCCCCATAATGCATACCCCTTTTCAAGCCTGAGGGTATCTCGAGCGGCTAAACCGCAAGGGACTGCCCCCTTACCGATCCATTCTCGGAATTTAGACTCAGCTTTATCTGGAGGTAAAAAGAGTTCGATCCCCTTTTCGCCGGTATATCCTGTTCCACTGATCACAAAACCGTTTGATTCTGTGCTGAACCTCATTTTACTTGGGATCGTGATGAATTTCTCTATTTCAGGGCCTTGTAGAGCAAGAATAGCGGTCTCTTTCCTCTCAACCTTCATGAAACTAGAGAGATAGATAAAAACTTTTTCACGATTAGCCGCATTCGCCACAATCCAAAAACGGTTTGGAGTCCATTTGTAAACTAGGAGATCATCTAAAACACCACCTTTCTCGCCCATGAGTAAAGTGTAGGTGACACTCCCCTCTTCTTTTTCAGAAAAGAGTGTCGGTGTCAGCCACTCTAAAGCCGCTTGATCTGCCACTTCAAAAAGTGCCATGTGGGAAACATCGAAAAGGCCCGCATGTTGCCTGACGGCAAGATGCTCTTCTGTGGCAGAGCGATACCAAAGGGGCATGTCCCATCCAGCAAAGGGGGCCATTTTGGCCCCTAATTCAACGTGGAGGGGATGGAGGGAGGTTTGCATTTGCTATTTGACCACAAGGATTTTTCATTAAAGCAGCTGCGATTTTCCCCTCAGAAAGGATCTTCTCCTCTATCTGCCCTTCTCTTGTAACCGGCTCAGGTAAAGCCCCTTCACTTGGTTTTAATGCTTTATCACTTGGCGCCATAAAGTCACGAACTAAAGATTGAAGCGCTTCTTTTGATCGGGCCCCTCCTTCTGGAGAGGGTCCACTAACTGGAATATTTGAATCACCACTAATCGGGATATCCATACAAACTCCTTTTAAGCGCCGTACTGGGCAACAACTTCAATTTTATAGGACAAACCCTCTGCGATTTGTGCCCAATTCTGTTCTTCTGCTTTCTTTGAAGCGACTAGACGTTCAAGATGTTCCACCTCAATTTTTGCCTCATCCAGCCTTTTCTGCTCGATATAGATTTCCGCAGATTTAGCTCGCGCTAGGAAGGGGTTGGAGTCGAGGGCACAGTTTTTTGCAAAGGCTTCTAAAGCTTCGGTATATTTTTGTGCTTTTTGGTAGCAAAGGCCAAGGGCGACCCAGAAGTCAGCCACAAAGGGGTTCAGATAGGTCAAAAAATTGAAAATAGAAGAAGCTTCAGCATGTTTCTCATCCCGAAAAAAGGTTTTTCCTGTCTCAAAACAGACTCTCAATGTATTCATCGTAATGCCAAGCAAGGTGTGAAGAGCATTCTTGCTAGTATCTGGCTTGACGTTGGGGGGTAAGGTATTGAGCTTTTGATAGGCATCAGAAAATTCCTTTTTGATCTCGTGCCAATGTTCTAGTGGGACGACGTGAGGCAACTTTTCTGCCAATAGATCAGAGGCCTTTAGAAAGTCGTTGTATTTTTCGACCAAGAAATTTTCAATCTTGATCAGCCACTCTTGTTCCAACTGTTTAAGCTCTTGTGTAGTTGGCTCCCGATGGTGATGTTCAACAAATGTTTCAAGGGCCATCTGTTGAAGGAAAGCATGTTCCTTCTTTCCGACTTTTTCGATCAGTGATGTGATAAAACCCAGCATCTCGATGTCCCCCGAATATGTGGGTTGATATCATTAACAAGATAAAATGGAAAGAAAACATAAAAAAAGAAAATTACAGGATGAACAGACATACGCATCAACCTAAGCCTAGAGATAGATGCTAAGCTAAAAAAACACAAATAGATGGAATAAAAAAAGAATAGAGTATCAGAGTCGATTATTCTAGAAGGGGCAATTCAAAATCCTCTCTCTGTGAGCTCTGTGGTAAAAAATAAAAAAAGATCACCACAGAGCTCACGGAGAGCACAGAGGGTAATCTTGGGCCTTTCCTCGAAGATTTAAGCCGTTTTTGACTAAATTGATTTCTAAACGTTTCTTTGTAAGTAATTTGCTTTTAACAGATTGTTGAGAAATTGGCGTTCCTTGAGTTGATGCGTATGCCTGTCCATCCTGCTATTTTTTTGTAAAAACGACATATCTTAGACCGATTACTTAACTAAAAGGAGGGTGGACCAAAGCGAAGGTGAACTTGCTAACTCTTTGATAGGAACGAGTGACTCAGGCAAGGCACCATCCTGCAAAATCCGATAGGCAAAGCCAAGTCGATTGAATTGTGTGGGATCGAATCCAAAAAAGGCCTCTTTAGGAATGAAAATATCGATATAGGTGCCAGTTATTGTTGTTTTAGTTGTCACTTCAAACAAAGCTGGGTCTGCGTGAGGATGGGTTTCATCTCCGCGGAAACGGGTCACCTCTCTTCCACAAATGCCTTGAACAGGTTCTGGGAAAATTAAGAAATGGTGGCAAAATCGTGTAGGATATGGAGCATCTTGCTGATCACGAGTATCGAAAAATAGTTCGATCACATCTCCATCTAATCCGGGTTTAAAACTCTTTTTAGGATAGAAAATACGACAAGCAATGCCGTCGTGGCTCCATCCCATTTTCACCTCATGCCGTTCTTTTTCAGTTGAAAAGTGGGGGGAGGGTATCCCAAATTTATCCCCTAAAGGGAGCTCCTTAAAAAACTGAAGCGGAAACTCGTATCTGAAAAAAAAGGGGAGGTCTAACTCCTCCCCATAGAGATTAAGATAACTGGGCTCTTCAGCCTCTCGATGAAATCGTCTCTTAAACATCTTTGCTATAGGCAGTTTTAGCGCTGATTTCAGTGAGCAAATCATCAAATAAGGCCTGCAAAACGGCAGTATCTAACTGATGGTTAACTCTTGCAACACTAGTTGAAAAGGATTGGGAAAAATCGCGCGTCCCTTTTGACTCGACAATCACATAAAGGGGCAAACCTTCATGGACTCGAATGGTAGAAGGAGACCCTTGTTGTAGCCTGACAAGCTCAATATAAGGGAAAGCGCCGCCTTGGCCTTTCAAAACTTTTTCTTGTTTAACGATGGGGGCAAATTCTCCTGTTGCATATTCCTTTCCTTCAAGGTAGGTGTAGAAACGGTAACCGGCCAATAAGTCTGGGCTATCCAATTTTGGCTGCACCCTTTTAAGTTGGTGTAACAATGTCCGGAAATAGGCCTCAGCAAGCTCTCTCTTTACATCAACATAGGGCTTTGTCTGGCCGTTAGGTTGAATAAACAGAGTGTCTTTCACTTCGTTATAAAGATTGGTTAATCTTTCATCGACCATCCGATCGAGTTGTCCTGCATCACGGGCCTCTGAGTAGCTTGCCACTTTCCAGTCAGCAGGCCATTCGATTGGTGAAACTTGGTAGACAACCCCTTCCCCTTTCAGAATAAAGACTGTCTCCCTCCCCTCCAGTTTTTTTAATAGGGCAGAAGCTTCAATCCCTTTTAGAGGAGATTTACCACCCTTTTTAAAGAGGGTGAGGTTCATCTCTTTAGATGGGGCATCAGCTAAGGCATCTTCAATTCTTTGGGGGTTTTGTTCAACCAGAAGAAGGCGCGCTTTAGCATCGACTCTTTTTTGTGTCTCCCCATCCATTTTCCCTTTCAAGCTAAGAACAGGAAATGTTTTGAGAAGCTCATCCCTTCCAGATTCACTCTCTTCAAACGCCCAAACTTCACGTAAAGGGATTTCTGCCCCAATTTGTTTTAAAGAGAGTTCTTTGACATCTGCACAGAAATGCTTTAAAACTATATCAGGGGATGTTTCAGCGACTTCTTCAGCTTTTTTCCAAGCTAAAGGAAATGGGTAGCTTGCTCCTTCGCCAGTTCCTTGCAAGTAGAGTTCCATCCGCTGAAGATCTTCAAAAGTGCCCAAAGCAAGTTTTGGGTCTAAAGTGTGTGTTTCTAAAACAAGCTCTTCATGCTCCCCTTCGTAAAAAGGTCTCAATAGTGTCGCTTCGTTTGCAACGCTTGAAGTGTGATCTTTCAGATAGCTTCTAAAGAGAAGAACTGAACGCCAAAGAGATGCAGCTTCACCTAAATCGAGCCCTAAAGCACGCAGTTCTTGCCGGACAAAATCTTGTACGGTTTTAGCAATCTCAGGTTTCCGGTGTTGTTGGAATGCAACTTCACCATTATGGATCAGATCAGCTTCAGCAGCTTGTAGAGGAACACGGTACCCCTCTTTTTCCGCCTTTCTAGCGACATTCAAAATAACTTCAGCACATCTTTTAACAAAAGCGTCTCCAAACCACTCTCTTGTAGTGTGGTAACCAAAAAGGGAAAGATCTGTGTAATTTAAAGCAGGGTCCGGTTTTAGCCACTTTTGTTGTTGCAGCTGAAAAGAGAGGACTTGTCTTAACATTGGAGCTGGAAAGGTACTTTCCATCAGATAGAGATTGGCTTTTGCCTGAAAAGCATCCTCTTTTGTTTTGAAATCGCCTTTTTTATATTGATCGAACGCTGCTTTTAAACGAGGTGCAAACTGCCCCCAAACACCCTCTACAGAAATAATCGAAGTATCTGGGTGCCTATAAGGTCTGTAGAATTTTTCTTTCGCTGTGACAACATCTGAACTACCGAGTGTCCGGATAATTTGTGTTCCGACGCCGCTCTCGATAAAGTCTTTTCGGATAACGCCGTCGTTAAGGAAGTTGGCTCCGATTGGAGATCCTGAAACAATACTCTCGAAAAGATCGGAAGAGAGGAAACGGGTCAGCCTATCAAGCTCGTGCCTTTTTACAGTACTTCCATCAAGGGCTTGGAAAACAGGCTCATCTTTAACCTCAGGAGTCGAAAGCGTCCCGTATGTTCCGAAGAATGTAAACGAAAGTATGGTAACAAACGTGATCGTCAAGTAGATCGCTTTCTCGTAGCGCCTAAACATGTGGAGCATGGGTCAAACCTCTCAATAAAAAGAGCTCGATCATACCAGATCATCCAGTTAGATTCATCACGATCTTGAAGATTCACCCCGAAAATCGATAGCGATACTTTCTTTCGCCCCATTTTTTTTAGCGATCTCGACCTTCTTGTGAGAAAAAAAGGGGCTGGCCCTTTTCAAGGAATCAGTTTTCTGGTGTGTGGAAGGGAAGAAGCAAGATAAAGGGGAACACCAAAATTTTCATCCATTATTCTCATAATAAATGCCATCGCATAAATTACAGCGAATGCGACAACAGTTGCTATCCCTGCGACACCTCCAGCAAATCCTGCTCCCCCAATAAGGATTACATCCTTTTTCGTGAGATCTTTACCTTCATCTTTGCAACCTCGGGCAGCTGCAAAACCAATGGAGCTGGAGAATAACGCTGAAAGGGCTGAAAGGGCTATGATCCCATTCATTCCGACCCCTCTTCCTCGCACTGGCCCTAAATATATACTCAAAGCAACTGTTCCGGAGCAACTAATTACCCCCACCCCTACAGAAATTAAACCACTATTCACATTAAACCTTTCATCCTATTTGAAAACCAAAGAACATAGATCAATTTAACTGAAAATATAATTAAAAAAACTTAGTTTTTTAATATATATAGAATCCATAAGTTAAAAGTTGGGACGCCCCATTGTTAGCCCGAGGCAAATTCGTAAAATTAGCCAACTAGTCTGGTATAAGATCTTTTATGGGTATTTTAAACGCTTTTTCAAGGGAGTGTATGCTGAGAAGCGAGGGATTCCTGGTAGCCCTTTCAATCCCGCCCGCATAATTGACACTAGACCTAATCTCTCTGAAAGCTCTTTTTGGTTTCAAAATTATCTAATGCCGATTCAAGAAAGCAAAAGCATCATATCCGCCCAACTCATTCAAAAATTTACGAAGAAACTATGTGGATTCTCAGGACCTTAGACGGACCGATCAGCTAGAAATCTTAAAAAGATTTTAGGATTTCGTAGAGTTCAAAGTGCTCTTTTGAAATCTGGAAAGTAACTTCTATACTTCTCAACAAAATGGGTACTTTTGCAATCAACCTCATCAATGTGGAGGGTTGCGAAATCTCTCAAGGGGGAATGTATTGAACAAACTATCAGACTGTACTCTATTGAGAGATGCGTGATGTTGTACAGAGAAATTAAAGGTTAAATCTCAAATTTTCTGAAAAGCAAATTAAACATTTACACGTTTAAATAATACTGGTATATTTTTGACTTATGTCAGTTATTTTTTCAGACGCTCGGTCTTATCAATATCAAATGTTACCTTCTGCTTTTAAGGTAGCAGAAATTCCAACCTATTGTTGCTGGGGAGCTTTGAGATACTCTGCAAACCTTTTGGATAAAGATCTTAATAATGAAATCACTCACATCAAAAAGGTAATGAAAGAGAGAAACTTTCGTGAATTCAAAGATGTAATAGTAAAAATCTCCAAAATTGCTTTAATTGGAGGAATTGGTCTTACGGTTGGAGCCGTTGCATTCCCCCTTCTAATTTGTTCTATTCCGCTCACCATTACGGCTGATGCCATTATAGGCATAGCAGAAATAGCCTTTTGCTCCTATCAAGGGCTAGAAACAAAAGATCTGCTACTCATTGCCCATCGTAAGTTTGTCTTATCACCGAAGCAGCAGTTAACTTTCGCTTTTTTAAGTTTATTTGCATTATTTAGTACTTATAGATTTATCAAAAACTCTTTTGGAAGCTTAATTGACGAGTTCCCTTTAGTGATCTATCTCTTGTGGCCAGCTTGTTACCGAGGTGGACAAATTGCAGTAGGAGATCCCCAAAGAGGCCTAAACCTCTCCTCCTTCAATATTTTTATCAATGGCGGAGCTTTAGATTTAAATGGTCGCCGGATGACTGAGTCTTTTGAAATCCCAATACAGGCGAATGAAAATGAAGGGACTCTTTCTTGGTTAGATCTGCTAGAAAATGAACGGTCTAATCTCCGTCGTATTAATGATGCAGAGTTGTCCAAAGGATACATCGAATTTAAGACTAAAATATTCAATAAATATTCTCCAATACGCCTTTTTGAATTGACCCAAAATTACAATCAAGAGGAATTGAATTTAGCGTTCAGAAAATTTGCACTCATAGTACATCCTGATAAAAATCCCACAAGAAAAGTAGAAGCTGAAGCACTGACGAGGATTTTGTTAACTGCAAAGGGCATACTGGATAAAAAATTCAAGAGTACGGCAGTGATTAATGAAGAAAAATAATTAGGTCCTCACTGCTCTTTTGGATCTTTTTCGCAAAGAGAAGACAAGTACGAGGCTGAATTTTCTGTTCCCCCATATTTCTAATTTTGTTGGATTTCCACCTAGTCAACAGTTCATTACGAAAACACCCCATAGGCCCAACTTTTCCTATCACACTAGCTACAGCTCCAAACAGCTTGATGGATTTTGACGCCCAAAAGCTCTTTATTTGTGCCCAGGATGGAATTATTTCAGGAATAGACCCAACAGGAATGCGGTTTTATGTCACTACACCTAGTTTCCCCGGAAATAATGGGGGGATATTTGTAAACAAGCAGCGAACTAACAAAAGCAAGGATTCCGAAGGCAAAGACCCATTCATATACCTTGGAGGAATTGTCACGGAATATCATCAGATCAAAAATGGGCCTGATGACCTCGAAAGTCACTCGACTCAACCTATCTGTTTAGGGCTCGTTGTGCCAGCAATGAACATTCAAAATCTCCTCAAGACAAAAGAGTCTACTGCAATGAAGAGGAAGATTGGTAAAATGTTCGATGATGTCTCAAAATGAGACCTCCTCCCTCTTTGACCATGAAATGTGTAACAGTTACACATTAAGTTTACACGTCAAACACCGTAGCTTTTTCCTATTTAACAGGCATTCCTAGGCTTACTGATGATTTCCCCTTTCGATATCATTGCCAGATTTACTTGTAACCATCTCTTACAAATTCAGGCTCAAGCGGTGGAAGAGTTTTACCTTTCGCCTCAAGCTCTTTCATAACCCCTTGCCAGTAAGATCTTGCTTTTTCATCTCCTTTTGAAAAATAAATAGCACTTAACAAGCCCGCAGCATCAGCATACGGTTCGAGTTCAAGAGATTTATTTGACCATTCAATTGCTTGTTCATAGGAAACTGGAGCTCCTTCTGGTCCAAGAGAACATCGAGCCAATTCAATCAGAAGTTCTGGTGGGACAGGATTCGCCTTTTTGTAAGCGCGAAAGTATGCTTTGTAACATTCATCAAAATCCTCATCCCATCCAGAAAGCACTCCATAAGCCGATCCAAGAAAAGCTTCATACCGCCAATCTTGGTTCCAATCATCAGGAAAGCGATTTTTGACTGCTTCTATTAAATGGGCGGCGTATCGTTGCGGGTCCTCTTTCCATGCCGCATTGTACAAAAGACGATAAGCCAACCGTAGGCTGTCTTTAAATCCCAAAAAAGCAGCCACAGTGTCTTGAGAGTAGTTTTGATATATCCTATCATTTTCTTTTTTAAGGAAAAGACTCTTTATCTCATCAGCATTCTGCATTTCAGCTTGTTTATACCCTTCACTGACAAAAAACGGCTCAAGGAGGGAAAATTCCTTGCATTTGTTTTGCAAGTCATCTCGAAGATGAGCCCAGTATCTGGATTCCTTGTCCATGTGATTAACAGAATATATGTCACATAGTATCCCTGCTGCAATGGAGTTTGGTTCAATTTCAAAAGCTGTTTTTGCCAATGCTGCAACATCTTCATAGGAAATTTGGGGGCATCCTGGTATGTCCATACACTTCGCTAGCTTAATCATGAGAGCAGGAGGGGGTGGATCAGCTCTTTCATAGGCGCAAAAGTAGGCCTGATAGCGCTTGTTGTAATTCTCCTCTTCCTCCTCCACGATAGCATCGTAGGCATCCCCCAAGAATGCTTCAAAATGCCAATCTCTTACCCATTCGTCAGGAAAACGAATTTTGACAGCCTCTATTAAATGGGCAGCGTATTTTTGCAGTTCTTTACTCTTTTTAACATTGTAGGACAGCTGGTAAGCCAAATGTAGGCTTTTTTTAAAACCCAAAGATTCTGCAACTACTTCTGGAGAATAGGTCTGAAAAATTTTGTCATTTTCTTTTTTGTCAAAAAGATTTCTTATTGCATCAGAATTTTGCATTTTTCACCTTGGATTGAGTACAAACGCATTTTGAAGATAACACTCCCCCGTTTCAATATTCGACTCAAAAAATGCCCGAATTTCATGTCCATTGAATGTTGCCTGATGGACTGATTGAGTCAATATTGGAGCATCTTTCGGATATACGAGGGGCTTACTTTTGAGGAATTTCTTTTCATAAATTTTAAGTTCTTCGAGAAGCTTTTGCACACTTAAAAAATCTTCATCAATATTGCCCGTGATTTTGACAACTCTGTCCCAACAATGTTTTTTCTGTAGGATGTGGTACGCAGCATCTTTAGTTTTGATACGGATTTTGCTTGGAGCAGTCAATTTAAAGGTATTTTGTACCTTCGAAATCCTTTTTATTGACTGTTCAAGAATGGTTGTCTTTTTTGCTTCAGAGGTAGAACAGGCCATGAGGGTCAAATAGTATTCGCCCTTCTAAATATCTGGTACTTAACAACACCCTTCACTACACCAATTGGTAAAAGGACAGTTAGGCCATGTTTTCCTATAATTTTACCTAGGCGATACCCTTTTTCAGATGACGCAAGTGCATTCCACTGCTTTTTTAAATTCAGAACTTCAAGCAGGAAAATTTCAAGGCATTCGTCGCAACTTGCATTAGCTAAGAATATTTGCCTTACGATCTGATCCATTTAGTTCGTAAGCGTCAGCTGAAGAGCTATAGTGGTCCCCAAAATTCGGACCAGTGCTTAAGCTTATAACCTCTCAACTGGAAGAGGGAAAAATGGCCAGGATAAGGAAAGCGCATTCGCCAGAGTTTAAACTCCGAGCGGTGTTAGAGGTGTTAAAGGGTGAGAAAACAGCAAACCAGCTCGCTGCTGAATTGGATGTTCATCCGATGGCGCTCTCAGGATGGAAGAAACATTTTCTAGAAGTGGGCTGTCAAGTATTTGACAGACCTGGAAAAGCAGTGAAAGAAGGAGAAGAGGCCAAGGAGAAGGCAGAGCTGTTCGAGCAAATCGGTCGCCTCAAGGTCGAAAATGAGTGGCTTAAAAAAAGTTAAAAGCCTTCCTGTAGCAACGAAGAAAGAGCTGGTTGATTTTGATTGCAAGCATCTTTCTCTTAGAAGGCAATGCTCTTTAATCGGGATCAGCCGTTCAGGGATCTATTACGAGCCCACGGTTGACGATGGAGAAGATCTGATCCTAATGAAGATTATGGATCAGCAATATCTTGAGAGGCTATTTTATGGGATTCGCAAGATGGTAATTGCTCTGGAAGAACATGGATATTGTGTGAATCGTAAGCGAGTGGTTCGACTGATGCACCAGATGGGAATTGAGGCAATTTACCCCAAACCCAACCTGAGCGTTAGCAACCCTGAGCACAGAAAGTATCCGTATCTCTTGAGGAATGTGAAGATTGAAAGCCCAAATCAAGCCTGGTCGGCCGATATCACTTACATCCCTCTTGAGTGGTGGATTTGGCTATCCCATTGCAATCATGGATTGGTTTAGCCGATATGTGATCGAATGGGAAGTGTCTAATCTGTTGGATGCAAACTTTTGCCTTCAGGCGCTAGAACGAGGTCTTTCGGAACGAGTCCCCCGGATCTTTAACACAGATCAAGGGTCGCAGTTTACGAGCAACCGTTTTACAAGTAGGCTTGAAAGGAGTGGCGTTCAAATTAGGATGGACGGCCGAGGTAGAGCACTGGACAATGTTTTCATTGAGAGGCTATGGAGAAGCGTCAAGTACGAGGATGTTTATCTCAGAGGCTATGAAATTATCAGGGAGCTAAGGCAAGGATCGAAGAGCTATTTTGAGTTTTACAACGAGGAAAGGCCCCATCAAGGGCTTGGATATCGAACACCGGCAGATGTGTACTTTCAAAAGAAGTAGCGACGGCCGGCGCCCCCCCATGGAGGGGTAGGGATGGAAGTGAGGGATAAAACCCTCATTAGCTCTAAGTAGTCCTTGAGTAGTTTGTGGCTCTTAGAGAAATGATTAACCAGAGGTCATAAGCTTAAGTTTTGCGACTTTTGGTCTTGACGATGGGGTCCACTATAACAATGTTGCTGAAAGAGCGATCCGTCCGCTTGCAATCGGCCGGAAAAATTGGTTATTCGTGGGAAGCGAAGGAGGGGCCAAGGCAGCGGCAGTGGCGCTCTCGCTCATACAGACCTGCCGATCGCTCAAAATCAATCCTCGAGACTACCTAGAAGATGTGATGAGAAGACTTCTTGACCACCCTGCCAACAAGCTCATCGAACTTCTTCCCGACAACTGGGCAAAAGCTAAAAACAAATAATCCCCTCACGCATGCGCGAAGCGCTTGGTGAACCTTTTTAGATCAACCTGTCCTCTAGGCGACGCTTACCCATTGAACACTATAACAAGACAGGAAGAACCTCTTGCGAAAGGAAGGGTGGCTTTGATTTAGGTGAGAATATCCTTGATTTTTCAAAAATTTAAACTATTCATTTTCAACTAGTTCTACATCAAAATAATTCAATCCATCGGGCGCTAACGGGCCGTACTTCCCCTGTGTTAGCTCGGGATGAATATAAATTCTCCGAAGTTCTCCTTTAGTCATTCCAGTTATTCCTTCTCTAAGGCCTGGAAAACAGTATTCTAAACGAACTTTCATTGGCTCCCCGAGAGGACATTGCGGATCCTCTTCCTCTTCCATGACATAGTCATTGTATCGAATGGTCGGGACATCGTAAGGCTTAACTTGATGTAAACCGTCTCCTTCTCTCAATATTTTATAATAGAGTTTCCCAGGCTTAATCGGTCTGACACCCTCTTTTTTAGAAACCTCCTCTAAAAGAAGTTCAGCATTTTTTTGAATTTCTGCAAACTTTGCACGACACATCTTTCCCACCGAAATGGGATCTGCAAAGTCTAGAAGAAAAATGAAAAGTAGATAAATCACATCGTTCCATTAAATTTTTCATAAAAAATTTGCAAACAAGAGCGTTTACTAATAGCATCATGTAAAACATCCAATGTTTTTGTGTAACTATCAGCAAGCTCCTTGTTCTCTTCATTGTCATCTAAGGCCATAAAAGCTGGAATTACAAACATCGCAAACTCGTCTGCTATATTCTCTAGGATGAATCTCGTTTTGTGGTCTTTAATGTATTTCAATTCTTCTTCAAGACTTGAGAAACCTTGGCTTGGCAACAGATCTAGTGATAACGAGCGTAATTCTTCTCTTCGATGAAATGCCCAAGCATTTCTAGCTCCAAAACCAAGCAAGATGCCTGCAAGAACTTGCTCTTCTAAAAAAACGAAAGATAGCTTATCCACATACTGACTATAGGAAAAATTTTCTCCATAGAACTTTCGGAACAAGCTTAGGTGTTTATTTATCACTTTTTTCACCTCTTGTTTGTTTGCCAGTGTGATACAGCTTATGGGATGGTGATACTCCTTAGCTATGATGAAATATTTTTGCGGAAATAAATGGGAGTATTTTTGAAAGACTTCCCAACCTTCTGCAATAAGTCCATAACGCAGTCTTTGTCCCTTCAACTCTTCATTTGTTCTAGGCGGCAAATAGCAATCATAAGAAACAGGTTTATGGCCTAGAAGAGTAAATCCAAAAGAAGTGTATCTGAGTAAATATTCAAAGAAATCCTCCAAAACCTCAAGGTCTTCTGTAGCTATCTGCTGCTTAAACTCTACAAATGGATCCTTGTTTGAGTGGCATCCACATAGGCAAACAAAGATCAATAGATAAATGGTTTTTTTCACAAAGCAAATACTAGTAATTTAGAAAATAATTTGAACAATTTTGATTCGTACAATTTCCATCGTAGAGGAGGTTATTACATTTAGAACACCTTTTCGGCCCATCCTTGCTAAAGTTTGACCCAATTCCGTTAAACCCACTTACGTACAACCCATTTTGATCGCGTCCAACTAAGGAAACAGATTCGAGCACCCCAGCCTCTGAAAGGAAGTAGACATCATCTTCATCAAAGACAAGTTGGCTAGAATGCACATAGGTTTTTTCACTTTTGACAGCGTTCAAAAAAGTAGATACTCTTTCACCGATAGATAATTCTGGCGTAGCGACAACACTTGTGGTTGAGAACATCAGACAGAGCAAGAACATCGAAAATATTTTCATTTGGCTTTCCTATTTATAATCCAACCGTCTAGCTAGTTAACAGAATCGGTGGATAAGACTGATGTTTATGCTAAAGTTTTCTAAATTAGCAGAAAAGCTGTAATCATTTTTTTGCACTCTAACAGACTGACCCAACACCTGCCTGGCATCGGCATGAATATGAAAAATTTGGTGAGTTCAAGGCAGCTAAAACCTCTTTAAACCAAGTCTAAACTGTGTACTAGGATAGAGACTGAGGTGGAGTAAGCGCCGTCTAAGCCTCAGATTGATCTAAAAAAGTTCCGCAAGAGCAGAGGGCGCCGTCTGCAGCGGCGGCGCCCCCCACTGACGCCTCGCTTGAAAAGCGAGCGCGGAACTTTTTAAATCAACCTGCGCATCAGCTGACAGTTACTCTTCATCTGACGCTTACGATCTAGGTAGAGGTTAGCCATAGTGGAATAAGTAGTTGCTCTTTCATTGAAGTCTTCGTAAGAAACAAGGCTTTGACGAAAAGTGTATTCAGCTTCTGCTCTAAAATGCTGATTGAATTTAAAACCTAGGCTGCATCCCCATATGAACTTAGGGCCATGAACAGTCATTATTTCGCCATATCTGTAGTATTAGCGGTTGCGGAAAGTGGTATCCAGCCCGCCAAAGATGCCTATATAGACACCTTCACTGAGTTCGTTATCTAGCGATGCTTGTTTTCCTCTCTTCGTTGAAGAAAAAAGCAAACAAGAAACAAAATGGACAACCCTATTTGTGCATATGTAAAAACAAGGGGGTTAAGTAGGTTATTTAGTTGCGAGAAACTCACTGCTCCAAAAGAAATGAACTGTATTTCTTGGTAAAATGATATTTTATTTTTTTTTACGGCGTCCATACTGTAAAGCTCATTTGTTTAGGATTATTTAAGTCTAAAAACATTGTTTCGTTAGAGGAAATTTGCGGAGTTTGTGGGTGAAAAATTAACTTTGGTTGATAGTTTTCCTGTTCAGCAAGTTCTTTTGAGGCTGTTCTGTTGGCACTTTCCATTTTGTGAATTTCCTGGTAAGCCTCACCTAATGGTTTGTAATAAGTTAAAACCTTTTTCCTCAAATCTTCCTCTATTATTACTGTATCTACTGCAAGAGAGAGAAGAGCGACAGCTCGAAGTTATAGGTCCCCCGCTTACAGCTGCACTACCAGCTACAACAGCAGCAAGTACTTGGCTCGCATTGTCAATCCCTAGACTACCCAGTAAATTGCTTTTAAATTGTTCACAGGCTTGGTTTATATCTCGTTGAGCTGTGTTCATCTCATCCTGAGAGTGAACAAGATAGGGATACCGGATTTCTTTTGCCAGTTGTTCGGCTTTTTGCAACCCAGCATCTCTTACGACCATGTCCTCATCAAAGACACGCCTGAGAGCTTGTTTTATGTCGATTAAAGGTTCTTGAACAGGAGGTTGAGGGATAGGTCCTAGAAAATGAATAGGCGTGTTTTTGAGACTTGGTAACCCAGCCTGCAGAGGAGTTGAAGAAGGGAGAGACAAATTGAGTAATTGTTTCCATTCCCTACTATTTAAGCACTCAGCACTACTTGTGAAGGGTAATGATTCTGGAGGCTGAGCGTTGGTTAACAAATGATGAGGTTCTAGAGAAATTGTGTTTGCGATTACTGAAGCATCGCCACCGAAGTTGCCATAAGTTTGTTGCCTAACTTGAAAAAACTGAGGATTACTCTGAGAAATATGTGAAGAACTATTTAAGCTGAATTCAGGAAGAGCTGATCCGTTTACAATGGGAGGTGAGGCTGGCAAAACCTGTGTGATTGATGGTGTACCAGGCTGAATTGTTCTCTCGAAGAGAAAATTAGGATCTGGGTTAGATGGAATTTGAGCACCTTTAAAACCAAGAAAATCTGGAAAATTTTGTGTTGAATAAGGTAGCTCACCTAGATGATGAGCTTCATTTACAACTAATGATGGATTTGGTAGTAAAGGAGTTTCAGGTCTAGTTTCAGGAGGGGGTGGAGGGTTTGCATCGGCTTTCTTCAAAGGCCTGTCAGGTTTGGACTTTTTATCTTGGTTAACACCAATTGCATTGGTTGCTATCAAGACAGCTGCTGCAGCTACAATGAGGAGAACTTTTTTATTTTTTCTCCAAATTTTCTTTAACTCTTTACCTATTTTTTTACCTATACCGAAGTCCTGGTTGAAAAGACCGTCTACCTTTTGATCTAAAAAAGTAATATCTGTTAAATAGCCCTCTAGTTCCAGACTGTTTCCCATCTGAATGAGACCTTGATAATGACATTCAAGTTCCTCGCTCTCAGGATCAATAGAAAAAAGGGTGTCGATAAAAGTTTCTTCGCAGGCGCTTCCATCAAAGTTGCTTCTACAGTATTTAAAAGCGTTAAACAACTGAATGCCTTTTTAAGAAATATTGAAACTGCCGAAAGAACCTTGATCCTTGAATCTGTTGCTAGCGTACAAACAGGCGTAAGAATCGGAGAGATTTTCCAAACCGCTCAAAAAGTCGTTCCTCTTACCGAAGAATTAGGAATTGGCGCCAGAAAAGTTGTCCAATTAAAAAATGGAGCTATGCTGGAAAGTCCCGCTGGCAAAATTGTTGATGGCTTTGGAAACAATCCCATTATGCGCCAATCTTTTGAACTATTTGAAAAAGCAGAGGAAATTTTAAAACCTTATGCAGGAAAATACTTACCGGAATCTCAGATTAGAGAACTTATACACAAAGCGGGTCTTCAACCGATTTCTAGACCAATGGGCATTCCCGAAAATTTCAGGATCAAACTTTCTGATAAGCCAGGAGGAATAAAATACGTACATCCAGAGCATACTCACGAGTCAATTAGAATTATGCCAGGAAAACCTCACAGCCCAAATCCATTACAACAAAAACCTTATGTAGTACATATGAGAGATGGAAAAGCTCTAGATCGTTATGGTAATCTGGTTGATCTATCTTCTTCAGAAGCCCACATTCCTCTTGAGGAATATATTTACAGGAAAAAATAAAGATGAATACCGAAAGTGAAATCTTAAAAGGGGTTCTATCAATTGTTAAAAATATTTCAGACCCTCAATTTCAGCAAAAAGCTTGGATCGAGAAGAAAGTCCAACCCTATGATTTTTTTGAAGAAGCTATGCATCAGTTGTTCGATGATTACGAACTGGCCGACATTATCAGCAATTATAAAGTTTATGATATTTCGAATGAACAGCATAAAATTTTGGCTGACTTCTACAGTGCCTTAGATCAATATACGGATGAAAAGATGTCATGGTCTCAAGCAGTTGATCCAAAGGAAGTATTAGACGATCCAAGATGGCACGAAATCCAAAAAAAGGCAAAAGAAGTATTGAAAGCCTTTAATCAGGAGAAAACAGATTAAGATTAAAAGTGCAGTTTCAGACACAAAGGGGCGATATTGAGAATTGACAAATTTAGATCCACACCAGCAACTAGCCCTAGTAGTAAAAAACGGCTTTCAGACATCGCAAGGCTGACTGGACAGAGAGATCGAATCTTAAATGATCCTAGTGCGAAAATAAGCATTTGGGAACATAGAACCCTTGGGACTGTAATAGACATTGAAACGCCAGCTGGAGGTGGTGTAAGGTTTTCTCAAGTTGGCGATTTTATAGGATTTTTGCAACCAGATGTCTAATAATAATGATTCCCTAAAAAAATTCCGTGTTGTTATTTCCAGTGTTCCTGACAGGGAAAATTGTGTGTGTGAAATATATTACAATCATCTTCAATGGGCTGAAATTTCTAAAGAAAAAGAAGAAGTGATAATACAATTTTATTCGCATCCCTCACAAAAGTACTGGGAATTCCCTTTAGAAGAGGCTATCGAAATATTGCAGAAAGTCAAAAATAAGTTCTTGATCTAGTAAATCGAAAAAAGAGGCATTGATTTATCTTCCTGATGGACGAGGAGCTTACTTTCGTGCTGACGGTACCTTTAGAGGCTTTGTCGAGGAGGGCATAAATTGTGGAAAATAAATTCAGAGTACGTCTATGCAGTGATTTGGATTATGAAGAGATGGTCGCCGACATAGCTTATCAGAATCATACAATTGCAATGATTACTCAAGAAAATGGGATCGACAACATGGAAATTGAGATTCTAGTTCCAGACAACGATGTGAAGTTTAGAAAATTTTCTCTGGATGAATTTATAGAGGCTATTCGACTTGCTAAAGCCCGCTTGATTGAGATGAAGAAATTGCCAGATTAATAGATCCCCTGAAGCTCACATCCCGTTTGAAGAGTATAGCTACCAGAGGAATTGAATTTATTGTGGAAATCTTAGAAGAAGATCGGTTCGAGGTGAAGGAAAATAATTTGTGAAAGAAGATGTTTTTAAAAACTATGTTCGTGATTTAGTCTTTATTTTAGCGGAAAAAGCTAGGGATGCAAAATCTGATAAAGAGCTTTCTTTAGATAAGTCTGAAAAAGACTACAAACTAGGCTATCTGATGGCCCTCCATGACGTTATTTCTTTAATAAAAGAGCAAGCTGATGCTTTTGAAATCGATCAGGAAATAATTGGTGTAAAAGACATTGAGCCAGATTCCGATTTACTTTAATAAAAGTAAATCGGAATTGCCCCTTCTGTTGCACCTGTTCAAGAGCGACCAAAGAACCTGGAGTTCGAGACAGATAGATCGTTAGTCGATGTCAAAACAGGCCTAACATGGATTGAAAAAAGATTACCTGATGGAAGAGGAATAAGATTGAACCAAGACTATACATTCAAAGGACTTGTGGATTAACCATGATTGATCATTTAACTGAGATAATATTCAGGAATGTCCCTGCAGAGCGGATAGGGTCAATAATAAAAAAGTTGACTTTGAACGGCAAAAGTGTAGTGAACTACAATTTAACTTACGGCCCATTGATGATTGATTAGGGCAAAGAAAATTTCATTAACGAAATATTTACTGAAAACAAAAACTTTTGTCTCACAATAAATTTAGACGAATTGAACATGCCTGAAATTTGTCTGCCAAAATGCAGTATAGCTGTTTACAAATTTGAAAAAATCAATCAACTTAGAATTAAATTTTCAGCTATCCGATTTGAAAGAGTTAAAAAATGAAAATCTAACAGATAATCTCATGAAATTAGCTCGTTCTATTGCCGTTGAAAACGAAATAAAGGATTATTTTTGTGGCCTTGAATCTGCTCAAGAGCCAAGCTCAAGACTATTTACTAATGAAGAACCCGGACCTCTTTTTCTTTAACGCTCATTATTGGGTAAAATAAGGGGCTGAACAAAGGGATATTTTGAAGGACATTTTAGCTACCTTCGTGCTCTTCGTGATGAATCTTCAAAAATTTTATTCTAAGAAAAATTCGAGGCCAAGGGTGATGGTGTCGAAGCCGGGTGCCTGTGCAGGTCGAAGTGAGATGGGCGAATCGTTAAAGCTTTGCAGATAACGGCTAGTGGAATGGGGTCCGAAAATATGACTCCATGAAGCAACTAAGTTGAGCCATGAGCAAAAATAATAGCCAAATCCAAGGGTGATTTCGGGATAGATATTACTAAAATAATACTTTTGTTTTTGAAAAAAATAGGGTTCTCCCTCTTCGGTGATCCTTGTCCGCACATAGGCAGCACCCCCCTTAAAAAACAAATTAACCCCTGTGCAATGGAGATAACGGAATGAGACCTGCCCATCGAAAGCGTCAGAAAAGCTGTCTCTCTTAGAATTGAGATAATTGGTTTTAAAATGGGCTAAATTTTTATACCCGAGTTCGGCACCAAATCGCCAATAGGCATTCCACCACACCTCTACACCCCCATAGGCCTGCCACCCGAGATAGGTCGGATCGGTTTTATTTTTGTTAAAACCTTCGAAGTCGTTAACCAACTGGTGTTGGGGGAAATGGGTATCCACATAGCTTGCACCCCCACCGACATAGGCCACAGGACATTCGCAGCAGCAGCTTTTAGGGGGCTGACAATCTGCTAGGTAAATGGCTCCGAGAATAAAGGCGACCAGTGTCACTTTCTTTTCCTCCCAAAAGCGCCACCCTATCAACCAAAAATTTATTTGTCATCTAAATCGGATAGGATCGATCGGTGTAGATAATCGATCATTTCCTCCATCGAATCTGAGAAGCTCGCCTGCTGGTCAATAGAGACGCCATGGATGTAAAAAAGTTCCTTAGTTAAATTAGCTATTCGCCTTGCCGGGAGCGGAGGAAGAACTTGTCCCATACAAAGCTCATATTCTTCCTTAAAAGTGCTTTGAAAAAGTTCCACCTGATCGGAAGATAAATGAGCACGAAATCCAAGATTTGCAATGCTCACCCAAACCCAGCTGAAGTCATAGGGAGAAAACCCAATCGGCCGTCTGCCAGAATCGATGCTGGCAAGAAAAGAGGGCGTGTCGATGAGGGTCAACTGATTTGAGCTTTGCTCGAAAAATAGATGATCTAAGTGACAATCTCCGTGGCAATAACTCGATAAACCCCAATTCCCATCGATCGAATCTTTTATTTTTTGATAAACAGAGCGCAATTGCGCCTCTGTTAACCTGATTTTTAAACCCTTTTGAAGGTCCTCGGTGATCCTTCTGATGATTTTTTCAAATAGTTCAAAGTGTAGCAAGATAACCGGTTTTTTTAGTGGGGTGGCCAGGTGTTGATTTTTTAAATGGAGCTCTGCAAAAGCCCTTGCACTTTGTTTTAGTAAACCTTGAATTTTAGCAACATCTTCTGTTTTGAATTCTTTGATAAAAGAGGCAAGAGACTCACCCTTTGCAGCTGTTTGAATCGAAAGAGTGTGCTTTACATCGCTTTTCTCGATTTGGTACTGACCAACAGCTTGCAGTTCGGTTAAATTGCTTTGCTTCAAATCAAGGCTCTTCAAAAGTTCTCTTGAGCTTATATCTCGAGCAATTTCCGCCACTTGCCTCTCAGTTGTTTTGGCAACAAACTGCAGTTCATTTTCTACAAATATCCCGTATGTTTTAGAGCCTGAGTCCCCTGAAAGTTCTTGAAGTCCCAAGTTTTCGAGCTGTAAAAGGTGTTCTATGAGCTGAAGGTGACTGGGGAAAATCCCGTAAAACGGAAGCTTTAAGAGAAATCTCTTCTCATATTCTTGAGTCGATTTTTCATTTTTTGGAGCTACAAAAAATGGGCTTTTAACGAAAGATTCTCCGAGAACATGGGCAGCTGTGATGAGATCGGGGCTGATCTTTGGTTTAAAATATTTTGGCACTGCTACTTACCTCCTCTTACAACCGACAAGCTATCTAGCAAACATTTTTTTGTCATCTTGCAAGTTTTATCTCGCTTTTTTGGACTCCAGGACATTTTGTGTGACTCGGCCAATAGGGATCAGCTCGATGTGAAGTGGAATAACAGGATTTAATGCGAAAAAGGCAACGACTGTGCTGGGGCTGGTAAAAAAAAAGCGTCGTATTTCTCTAGAGAGGGCAATGCCACCTGTTTACTTTTGACTGTGTAGATGGGTGGATCAAAGAGTTGGATCCCTTTCTTTTTGCAAAATTCGGAAATGATAGGCCGAGCAAGATCTGAACGGGGCCAGAAGAGAGAAATCTCTTCTAGCGTATTTAAAAGGTCGCACATTCCCTCTTGTGTTTCGTCCTTTGCAATAGAGATGACATTGAAACCTTTTTCCGTTGCCCTTCTAGCCGTACCGAGCCCTATTGCTAGAACAGGTTTTACGGAATAAGGAAACAGATCGACGGCTGTTTTGCTTGTGAATAAGAGGTGAGAGGCTTTTTTCAATATTTCATCCGGAGTGTTTTGAGGGAGAGAAACAACCTCAATTAAAGGGCAATGGTCTACAACATACCCAGACAATGGGTAGGGCTCTAAACCAAAACACAAGGCCCTTTTAATCATCGGGCATCAAGAGGCTGGAACAACCCTTTCATCTCATCATCTCCAGCTCGTGCAACAACAGCTAACCTACCCTGCAGGGGCGTTGTCTCCCCTTCAAGAATAAGATGGGGAAGATGGATGAGGTCGAGACGGATGAGAGAGGCTAATGCCACGACAACTCCATCTGCAAATCCTTTCCTTAAATAGTCCAACCTCTCGCCAATCGTTCCGCGAAGATCTCGGAACCTAAAATCGCTTCTTAGCTTATTCACCAATGCTTCTCGACGGGCAGAAGAGGTGGCAATGATGGCGGCTTTTGGCAATGTCCAAAAACTTTCTCCTTCGTGAAAAACGAGTGCATCACGGGGGTCCACACCTACTGTGAGCGCCACTATTTCCAACCCTGTAGGGAGGGGATCGGGTAAATCTTTTGCCGAGTGGATCGCTACATCGATTTCCCCATTTAAAAGGGCTGCGTCGAGAGCATCGGTAAAGAAATTAGTTTTTTCAAGGGGCCTTAAACTGCTTGTTTTATCGATATCCCCTTTCGTCGCGATCAACACCTTTTCTAATAAAGGGGACGAATAAGGGGTCATCGCCCTTTCTACCTCTTCAAGTTGTTTGATCGATAATGGTGAGGGTCTCCCCCCTATTCTAACGGAATAGTGTTCCGATCGCTTCATCTACCCACCTAACTTTTATGATTTCCATTTTTAGCCCTTGCGGGAGCTGTTTAAGCCCCTTTTCGGGAATTAAAGCTCTTTTAAACCCAAGCAATTCTGCCTCTTTTAAGCGGGAGGCTATCTTGGGAACACTTCTCACTTCTCCTCCTAACCCCACCTCTCCTACTACTACCATTTCCGGATCGACGGGGCAGTTTTTCCAGGAAGAGGCAATAGCTAAAAGAAGACCCAAGTCTACCGCCGGCTCAAAAATTTTCAACCCACCTGCAAGTGAAACAAATACATCGGCTGTATGCAATTGAAATCCGACCCGTTTTTCAAGAACAGCTAATAAGAGGGCAAGCCTATTGGGGTCTAGCCCTGTTGATCTTCTTGTTGGATTGACAAAACCACTTTTTGTAACCAATGCCTGTGCTTCAACCAAAAGAGGGCGTGAGCCTTCTATCGTCGGGATAATAAGAGAGCCAATGGTCCCTTTTAAACGTTCTTCTAAAAACAGCTCTGAAGGATTTAAAACCTCTTTCAACCCTTCGTGGATCATTTGGAAGACACCCACTTCGTCTGTAGGTCCAAAACGGTTCTTGACAACCCTGAGGAATCGGTTGGTCCCTTGCGGCTCCCCTTCAAAATAGAGCACAGTATCGACCAAGTGTTCTAGCACTTTGGGTCCAGCTATTTCGCCCCCTTTTGTCACATGACCGATAAGAAAGGTTGGAATAGAACGCCCTTTAGCAAGTCGCATGAAAGCAGTTGTCGATTCTCTGACCTGTGTCACCGACCCGGCACTTGAGGGGATTTCACCCTTATATACAATCTGGATCGAATCGATGATCAATAGATCGGGCGCTAAATTTTCCACCTCGTTTTCGATCGATTCAACAAGTGTTTCGCTGAAAAGGTAGATATTTGGCGACGTGATTTTCAACCGCTCTGCACGCATCGACGTTTGCTCACACGACTCTTCACCTGAGACATACAGCACTTTCAGCCCTTTTGTCGCAAAAGCGTTTGCAAGCTGTAACAACAGGGTCGATTTCCCCACACCTGGGTCCCCCCCAACGAGAGTCAAAGAACCTGGAACCACTCCACCGCCGAGGAGACGGTCCACTTCTCCCATCCCCGAAATAATCCTTCTTACCGATTGTGCCCCCACATTAGGCAGAGAGATCGGTTTTGAAGGAGACTTAAAAACGGGATGAGCTTTTAATTTGATAGGAAGAATGGCCTCTTCTTTCAAGCTATTCCACTCCAAACATGTTGGGCATTGACCAACCCATTTAGATTGGCTATGACCGCAGTGTAAACAGCTGTAGTGGATTTTTGGTCTAGTCACTGCCATTTAAATACTCCAAAGCCTTTTTTGCTGCAGCCATTTGGGCCTCTTTTTTTGTCTGCCCGATCCCCTCACCAATCGATTCATCGCCCATTAGAACAGCGATGTGAAATTGTTTGGCATGTTCGGGACCCTCAGAAGAGAGCATCTGATAAACGGGGGAAACCCTGAACTTTTTTTGCATCAGATCTTGCAAGTCGGCTTTCCAATTCCGGTTAGGTGTTTTGGCTATTTCATCTATAGCTTTTTGGAAATGCCCCCAAAAGAATTCTTTTACAGCTTCAAACCCTCCATCCATATAAATAGCCCCCAGCAAGGCTTCAAATAGATTGGCATAAAGGGTTTCGCCAGAGGCTGCCAGGTTTCTTTTCTCCCCTTTCCCCAACAACAATTCCTCTTCGACTCCGAGCGATTTTAAGAAGGCGGCACATGTTGATGCCTCGACCATGCGGGACCGTAAAAAAGAGAGTTGTCCCTCTTTTTGATTTCCCCTATTTCTAAAAAGGTATTCGGTGACTAAGAGATTGAGTACGGTATCGCCAAGTAACTCAAGCCGCTCGTTGTCTTCCCCTTCTATCATCCGATTTTCATTGAGGTAGGAGGTATGGGTAAATGCTATCTTCCTCCAGCGGAAATCTTTAAAATTATAACCAAGTCCACTCACATCGGTACCTTTTTTTCTGAATCCACTATATGATGTTTAGCCAATTGATCCAAACGGGGCCAAATGCCACATATCTTAACATCAGAGATGCGCCGCCACTTCCATGAGACGGGCGCGCTCGAAGTTGAGGATTTTTTCCCCGAAAAAATCTTAACTGAAATCCGTCAATCGGCCGCGTCACCCCTCCCTTTTATCGATCGATACCTAAAAGGGCGAGACCTTTTTCGAACGCAAGAGCTGTTCCGCCGGTTTGACATGCGTAAGGACCTTGTTCAGTTTGTATCGGAACTGTCTCAAACGCATATTTTACACCTGGCTTGCGACCAACTCTTTGACTTTAGAAAAACAGATGGGACTGCAGACCTTTTAACAGCCCCTTGCTCTTTTGGAGATCTCTTTAGTTTTCATCCTCTATTGATGGGTATTTTGATCTGTCTAGAAGGAGAGGGAGAATCGGTAAAGGGACAACCTTTCCCTTCAAAGCCTGGGAACACCACTTTTTTCTACCCCGAAATTGTGGTCGACTGGAAAGCAACTCCTCTTAACGGACGCTCGTTCCTCTTTTTAGCTTATGTTCCAAAAGGGGCCGTGATCCGTTTTAGCCCTCTTGACCCCCTATCTCCGATGTTAAAAAGGATGGACTACCAAGACGGTTCTCCTATCGAAGGTAGGACCCATCCCCTTTTCAGGTTATGAGAGCCCAAGAGAATATGGACCGGGACCGGGACCTGTTAAAACAGGTCGGTCTCCTTGAAAAGCCTCTTCTCCAGTTCTACCGTTTTTCACACCCTGCAGCAACATATGGACATTTTGCTGACCCAGAACAACTTTTACTACCAGGCCACAGCTTAGATCTTGGAAAAAGACCAACTGGCGGAGGGTTGATTTTTCACACTCACGACCTGGCCTTTTCGCTTTTGATTCCTGCAAAGCATCCCCTCTATGGGCAAAATCAGCTGGAAAGTTACCACAATGTCCACCGGTTATTAATTGAGGCCATCACCCCTTTTTTGCCTGAGAATGCTTCCCCTTTGACCCTCCTTTCAAAGGAATTGACCCCTTCATTGCCTTATTGCATGGCGCATGCCACACAGTACGACCTGCTGCAAGGAGGCAAAAAAGTGGGGGGAGCCGCACAGCGGCGAACACGAGACGGGCTGCTCCACCAAGGATCCCTTTTTCTCCATCTTCCACCACTCGATTGGTTAGCCAAACTTCTACCACCCCCTATCCTTGCCTCTGTAGCCAATGAAAGCAGGGCCCTTTTTTCAACAGATATCCCTTTGGAAGAACTTCGCTCCTCGGTCGAAGCAGCGCTTGAACAATTTCTTAAAGCCTAGGATTGAATCTACTTAGGGATGTTCGGAAATTTTGAGTATTGAGATTTGCTTTTTTCCGGAACCATAAAACCAAAAAATTCAGTAGGCACCCGGAGTATTATTTTGAGCATAAGATTCAAAAACATCTTCCCCTTTAGGCCCCTGTAAACCGCTATATTTATGCGTATTCTAAGAGGGATGCTTTAAATTACTGACCATTAGACGTAAACTTTTGATAACTGCTTTTGCAACGTTTTTTTTGGAACGATCATTTAGAAGACGATCAAACTCTAACTGGGCGTTAACTGTAAATTTCAGCTCGAATTCAATCTGACTCATCGTCAAGCATTTGCTCCCAGCGATCGAGTTGTTCCATTGTCACTGTGAAGGTCTTGCCATCTTTGACCTGCTGAATAGATTCTTTAAGGCTCTCTTCAAGTTTTCTTTTCTGATACTCCTCAAGTCCAAGCAATAGCAAATCATGAAGAAAATCCTTCATGTGCTCTCTAGATTGGACACAGGCTGTTTTAAGCAAAATATGCTCTTGTGCAGGAACATTGAAGCTTAGCCTTACGGTTTCTTTCATTGCGATAACCTCTCCATTCCTCTATTTTAACAATAAGATATAAATATCACAATATCATAAGAGGTGGATATCTTGACATTAAATTGATTGTTTTTTTAACCATGTTCATAGATCACATAGTGTTATATGTACATTAAGAAAATGCTTCAAGCTATTGAAGATCAGAAAGATATCCAAGCCCATCAAGAAGCACTTGCTAGAAAAGACTTCGTTCCCTGGGAAGAAACTATAAAAGAACTCTTTGAAATGCATGGCGTTAAATCAGATAACCTCATTAAAAAACGATTTTATTTCGTTAGGCATGGTGAAACCGATTGGAACAAGAACAAATTGTGCCAAGGGCATACCGACATTGCCTTGAATGATGTAGGTCGGGGTCAGGCACAGGCTTTGGGGGAAAAGATTGGAACCCTTCCTTTTTGCAGCATCTACACTAGCCCCTTGAAGAGGGCGCACGAAACTGCTGTTATTCTAAATAAGGCGTTGCCCCATTTATCACTTACTTTAGTTGATCACCTAAAGGAAAGACATTATGGTCAGCTGGAGGGCGGTCCAAGCTTTCAGATGTACGAACAGGAAGAACAGGAACAAAAGAATCCAGGTTTTTTTCAAGAAAAAGGGATTGAGCCTAGAGATAAGTTCAAAGAAAGGATTCTGCTAGGGATTAATAGAGCCCTTGAATCGGCAGAGGTTCCCTTGATTGTTTCCCATGGCCGGGTCTTCATGACATTGTGTGAAATTTTAGGTTTGCCTTTGTTGAGACAGGTGCCTAATACGACCCTTTACTTATGCGAGCCAACACAAGATGGTTGGAGTTTGCAAGCAGTCGAAATCTGAAATCCTTTTTGCACAAACCTTTAACAAGTCAAGTGGTGATATTTTTTTTATTTTTTCAGCCACAGAGCTCACCTATCCCTTAGCTTTTTACCTCAGGTTTGCGTTTTGCTCTCTGTTCCATTAAAATATCCTCTTCAATTTGAGGTTGTTAGGGGTGTCCCCCTTTTGTAGGGTTGCTAAAATAGAGGGGTTTTCCCAAAATGGGGAAACCCAAAAAAAATGTGAGTTTTCATGGAAAAACAGATCCTACCTGACCTTCCCTACGATTTTAGCGCCCTTGAACCTGTGATTAGCGCCGAAATCATGGAGCTGCACTACAAGAAACACCACCAAGGTTATGTCAATAACCTGAACACTGCACTTGATCAGCTATCTGACGCAGAGGCAAAAAATGATGTCGCCAAGATGATCGAACTACAGTCGGCCATCAAGTTCAATGGAGGTGGAAACATCAACCACTCCATTTTTTGGACCAACTTAGCCCCCATTTCAAAAGGTGGCGGCACTCCTCCAGCAGGTCCCCTTTCCGAAGCTTTGAATAAAACTTTTGGGTCACTGGATAACTTTATTACCGAGATGAACACTAAGACAGTAGCGATCCAAGGTTCTGGATGGGGCTGGCTTGGACTTTGTCCGAAGAAAAAAACTCTACACATCTCCACATGTTCAAACCAAGATCCTCTTGTGATCAATGGTTTGATCCCATTGCTTGGGCTTGATGTGTGGGAGCATGCTTATTATCTGCAATATAAAAACGTTCGTGCCGATTACCTCAAGGCAATTTGGCAGGTCGTAAACTGGAAAAACGTAGCAGAGCGTTATCAAAAAGGGATGTCATAAGATATGTCGTTGTTTCGGCAAAAACCGAAGATCAAAATACAAACAGCTAAAAAAGATGGGTTCTCTGGTTGGATCAAATGCACCCAATGTGGTGAATTAATCCATGAGAATGAGCTGAAAGGAAATCTAAATTGTTGTCCAAAATGTGACTACCACTACCGCCTGTCGGCAAGAGAACGGATCGATCTCCTTTTGGATGAAGGGACTTTCTCAGAACTGTTTGCAGAGCTAACTTCAACTGATCCCCTCCATTTTGTCGATACAACCCCCTATCCAGAAAGGCTTGCAAGCGCCAAGGAAAGTTCTAAAAACGAAGAGGCTGTCATCACTGGCGTCGGTCTCATTGGAGGCCACCCCGTTGCGCTTGGGGCCTTTGATTTCAATTTCATGGCAGGCTCTATGGGCTCGATCGTTGGGGAAAAACTGACTCTTCTTATTGAAGAGGCCCTTTCCAAACGGTTGCCCCTTATCATTGTCTCCACATCAGGTGGAGCAAGGATGCAGGAGTCGACCCTTTCACTGATGCAGATGGCAAAAACATCTGCCGCCTTGGGAAAACTGCATGAAGCAAAAATCCCTTTCTTTTCGGTTTTAACAAATCCTACTACAGGAGGAGTCACTGCCTCTTTTGCCTCGCTTGGTGATGTGATCATCGCGGAACCAAACGCTCTGATCTGCTTTGCAGGTCCTAGGGTGATCGAACAGACAATTGGCCGAAAGCTACCTCCTGGGGCCCAAAAATCGGAATTTCTTTTAAAACATGGGATGATCGATGCGATTGTGCCACGTTCCGAGATGAAAGCCCGCCTAACTTCGCTTCTTAGCCTATTAAAACCAAAAAACAGAGCATGACATGGAAGAACCTGATCAAATTTTAATCCCTACAATGGTTCCAGATCCTGATTTTCTACCCATTTACTCTTCTCAAGAGGCATCTGGAGCAGATTTAAAGGCAGACATCTCAGCCCCTCTTGTCCTCCCTCCGGGCCGTACCGCTTTGGTCCCAACAGGTGTACGAGTTGCCATTCCCTTTGGCTACGAAATTCAAGTCCGCCCAAGAAGTGGCCTTGCATTGAAACATGGAATCAGTGTACTCAATACTCCTGGCACCATCGATGCAGACTACCGTGGAGAGATTGGGGTGATCTTGATCAACCATGGGAAAGAGGAGTTTGTCGTGACGCCAGGCATGCGAATTGCTCAAGCAGTTGTTGCTAAAGTAACCTACGGAAAATTTGTCCGTTTTGAGGAACTTGCAGAAACTGTGAGAGGAGCGCGCGGATTTGGCTCGACCGGACTTGAAAAGTGATTCCTTTTAAAAAATACCTTGACCCATCCTTAGTTCTTTTTAGCGACCTTAACACACGAGATGAGGTGCTACAAAAGCTGACTGAACTTGCTGTAACCTCTGGCAGAGTGGCTAACCAAAAAGCTTTTTATGATGCTGTTTTAAGCAGAGAAAAAATTGTCACCACAGGCATTGGAATGGGTGTTGCCATTCCACACGCTAAACTTCCCGACTGTCCCCATTTTTTTATTGCTGTAGCAATATTGAAAAAGGGTGTAGCTTGGAATTCTCTTGATGGATCCCCAGTGAGAATGGTTTTTCTCATTGGAGGCCCAGACGACAAACAGACAGAATATTTGAAATTGCTTTCTTCTCTGACACAAGCTTTAAAAGGGGAAGCAACACGAAAACATCTTTTGCAAGCTGAGACACCTGAAGAGGTGTGTCACCACCTCGGAGTATAATATGGACCTGAAAATAGCCGATGTATCCCGCCTTCTAAACGTCTCTAAAAGCACGATACGCCGTTGGCTTGCTGAAGGAAAAATCCCTGCCTACAGATTAGGAAACCAATATCGCTTTAGCCCGATGGAAATTGAGGCTTGGGTGATGAGCCAAAAGATGGGAAATACTCCCCAACATGAGAGTGCAGATAAGTTCCAACTCGATGTTGAAGAAGATGACGAGGAAGAACCATCGATTCAAGGGCTCAATCAATTCAGTTTTTACCGTGCTTTGAATAAAGGGATTGTCCAATCGGCCCCTGGAGGAACCACCAAAGAAGAGGTGATCCGTCAGGCAGTCAAAGAAATGGGCCCTTTATTGAACCTAGATAGTGAGTTAACAACAGAACTGTTACTAGACCGGGAAAGATTGATGTCGACAGCTTTAGGCTGCGGAATTGCAGTTCCCCACACCAGGGAGATCCACTTAGATGAAGGGCAAGATGTGATCAATGTCCTATTTTTAGAGGAACCTATTGCCTATGATGCTTTGGATGGGCTACCTGTTCATACGTTGTTTTTTCTGTTTGCTGCCGATGACAAGCGCCATTTGCATTTATTATCTAAAATCGCCCACCTAGCACAGCGCCCAGATACGTTGCCCTTATTGCAGGCAAGACCCAATAAGATGCGTTTATTACAACATATCCGCAGTTTTGAAGCTTCCTTGAGGGGATAGAGGAAAGTAGAGTCCTTTAAAAATCGTCGATTACATGGACTTTATCTGTCTTTTGATATGCTTGGGAGCATGAGGCAAATGCGTCATAAAAAGGTGTTTGAAATGAAAGCTAAAGAAGACTTTAGCACGGCCTTGTTGCATAATTAGCTACTTCAGACTGTAAGAGCGCGAGAGAATCTTCATGATGAAATGCTCCGCTTGAACAATAGACCGAAGGTCTTAAATTGCAACAGCCCGTGGGCAACGCCCCGCGGGTCCAGGATGAAAATTTATAGGGCAGCCTGAAGGGCTGCAAGAAATGACCTCTAAATAGTGCTAAGAAGGAATCCTGCAGTCCTTTAGACTGCCATTTTATTTTTCACTCTTACCCGGGGCGTTGCCCACGGGCTGTTGCAATTTAAGACCTTCGGTCTATTTCTTTTCTAAGAGCATTCTATAAAAATAGACTACTAGGTAATGAGGATTTATGCAACAAGGCCCTTTAGCGCTCCAAACGCTTCGCGTCTTCGAATCCTCTTTAGCTTTATTTTCTTGTTAGAAGTGTTACGATTCCAAGGTATCTGGCTTCGGTCAAAATGGTATTTAATACCCCTACCGTGTGGGTCTTTTGCCCTTCTTCCCTGCCAGCTGTGATGGTAGTTGCTATCTCATTGATCACACTTTCTTTTTTCCAAACATCTAAAGCTTTTAAAACATCGATAAATTTCAAGAATCTTTCCTTGTGTTGTTTGACAACGACTAGGGCATTAGCACTTGGCATGCGGAACTGTTCTTCATCACCGACGTCATTCAGAAACGATTTAAAAGCAGTTTGATTTCCTGGCTCAAGCCCATTCCACCAACTTTTGAAATTTGCTACAACAGGTTCCTGATTAAGCATCCTAAGCGCCTCTTCCGCTGCTATCTCGAATTCTTCGCTCGTTAATTGATCGGAGGAAAGTGGTGGTGCTTCTGCCAATTCATTGAGGTCTAAAGGTAGTTCATGAATTGCATTGAATGCGTCTGCCAATAATTCCGGGTCTAAAGATTCACTACTTCCACTTGCGGAACTTGCAGGGGATGCAGTGATCAAATCATGAAGATTGATAAATGACTCAGCATGCTCTAGCAAATGGTTCAAACGGCTAGGAAATGTCGTCGCAAATGGGCTATTCCGGCTAGTCCTGACCGCTTCCACATATCCCGCTCTATTTTTTCCCCTATTCAGTAAATAGCCCTTCGACAAGCTATAAGCGTTTCCAAGAAACTCATTAGTATTATCATCAGCCATGAAATCCCTGATCTGATCCAACAACTTATTTTTTAGTTGATCTCTTTCCGGTCCATCAGATCTCTCATATTTTTGAAAATTCTCAAGAAACGTATCGAATCTCTGTATTGCACTACTTCCACTCGCAACGCTAGCAGGGCTTTCAGCTCTACTCAACATCACTTGAAGAGTTTCATCAGTTAATTGTTCAGCGTCTTGATCATATTCAGTAGTAAGTCTTTCCGTAGATTGCTCACTCATTCCAATGGATATTTCTAAACGCTCAGGAAGAGGCCAACCCCTCGTATTGTAATATGTCTTAACGAGTGATAGAAACAAATTTCCGTGTGTTGAAAGTGCTTTCGCATCATCAGGAAAATAGGCCTTAAGATATCTATTGAAAAAACGATCATCCGGATTGTTAAGGGAACCCTCTACAAGTTGGTAACAGATCCTAAGAAGACCAATTTGATCAAGACTATCATTCTCACCACGATGCTCTGCAATCTTCCCTATATCTTGAAGCAATTGTTCTTCTAAAAGTTTTGTTGGATTACCTAAACGATTATTCTCTACGTACGTTTCAAAGTGAGTAAAAAAATCACGAAATTCCTGAGAATTCACTATACCCATTACATCATCAGTTATTTCTAATCTTTGTCCGAACAGACCCATATTTATTTCTTCAGCCGATTTTGATCTAGATCCAAACAGGTTGAATGAGGGCATATTCTGGTTAATATAATCCAACATGCTACGTATCAGTCTTACTGAGAATGCCGGTTTTGTCACCCTTGGAAGTGGAGGCAATTCTGGCTGATCGACTGCAGCCTTTGCGACAACAACTTCTGGAATAGGGGCTGCAGGTTCAGGTTGAACCTTCAGACTGGGATTAGAAAAAAGAATTTTTTCGTCTTCAATTAGTCGTGAATCGGCAACATTATTTTGACTGATTAAATAGTTGTAATTTCTTTTTAAGGCATCGAGACTGCTTTTTCCGGAAGCTAAATCCGCTTCAGTAAGTTTCCCATCTTTGCTTAACTCATTTATTCTAGTAGTAATATGTTCGACGGCCCATTGATAGCAATCAACGGCATCTTGCAATGTGAATTCTTGTCCTTGTTGGAACAGTGTGAACGCTCCGGCTTCCATAAGAAGCAAAGCGCAGTGGAGCTCAGGCATATTCTTACCCAAAGCTGTTTTATCCAATGGATACATTTTTATAAGTGCATTTAAAAGATCGACTGCTTTTTTATTGCCCGCAAGTGCAGCTGTCGTGATCATTTTGATCTCTTCGGCATTAGGCTTAGGACGAAACATCGCCATTTTCGTGACTAACCGGTTACTTAGAAGATCGATCATCGGATCGGCAGAGACACCGGCGTTTAAGAATAGTTGGTAAAGACCAGGAATCCCATCAGAAGCAAGAGCTGCGTAAGCTTTTACAGCCGTATCACCTACCAATCCTAATTTCTTTTGTAAATTGTTGGGATCATTTCTTAATTCAACGGCCACTAGATAATCTTTAGCCAAAATATCTGCGCGCAGCACTTTGGCCTTCCTGAGTAGATCTTTATCCCCAGCTTTTTTCGCGGCTCCTATTGCAATGTCAATAAGCGTTAAAGCATTTTTACCTGTTTCTTTTCTTTTATCAATTGACCAATCACCATAATTTAAAACACTTTCAGCAACAGTGTAATTCCCCTCTCCATTCCCTCTAGCGGCCCCATACATCGCATAAAGGATCTGTAATTTTGTTAATTCGGAAGCTTTGTTTGTTTCCGCCAGTTTAAATGGTGTAAAATTAAATAGACTCTCGTTCTGGTTAAGTCTGATCGTATTTTCGATTGCACAAGCTGCCTCTTTGGCTGGTACTGAGTGGGCGAAGATCAAATGGGCATGTTCTCCTAAAGCTTGAGAATAAAGGACACTGAATTCTGGGTATCTTGCAAGTGGTAGAACAGAGGCTTCAAACTTTTCGATCGCTGTTAGGGCATCGTTACAAACTTTTACATACTTTTGGGCATTTTCAAGTGTTTGTTCCCCTCTTAGTTTAATCTGTGCCGCATGAATAGCGCCTGATTGAGTTTTAATTAGATTCTTAAATTCCTCTTTTTTTTGATTGATTGTCTTATTGCTCAGAAAAGGCATCAAACCTAAAGAACCAATGCCCATCGCCTGTAAATCGCGGCTAGTCAAAGGCTCTTTGTTCCACGCTTCAACAACAGCTGTGTGGACTTCTGTCGTAAAGTCGTCCACGAGTTGTCTGAGGTTACTTTCATTAAAACCTGACTCGAAGGTCAAAGAACGTAAACGGTTGGTGATATTTTTAAGAGCCTCCTCAGCTGCCTTCTTCCCTTCTCCTGGGTCCAATTGATCAACCCAATTTTTAAGCTCTTTGACAATGGCTTTTTGTTTGTTCGGAATATGTTGTCCCCTCTCATTAGGGGCCTGCTGTCCTATGGTGATCGCCTCTAATTTATTATAAAGTTCTCCACCTGGTTTCATCGCTCCTAGAAACTTATCGCGGATGAAAAAGGTGTTGGCCATCACAATTTCTGCCCTCCCCTGAACAGCAAGGGGGCGACTCTTCTTAAGCTCCTGAGCCAAAACTTGGTTAGTAAATACATATCCACTGCTCCCTTTTAATTTATTAATAAGGGACATCATACGGTCGTCTTTTGCTAGACGAATTTCACTATCTCCCGGACTTCTCATTAATTGTTTTTTATTATTTTCGAGTACCTCAATGGCCTTCACCACGACTTTTCGATCGTCTAGAGAAAGCTCTCCAAGCAACTCTGCTTGCGAACGACCCATACTGCTGCCAGCGACGAGGGCGGAATAGATTCCTCTGGCTTGTTCGAAACTTAGATCACTAGGTAATGTCATAATGGTTATGCCCCCCCACCAATAAATGTAGCTCGGTTTTTCACAATGAATTCAGCAAGTTGATCTTTGCCGACATCTTCACTTAGATTTACCCCAGAGAAGAGGAGCTCTCCCAATACACTTCCAAAAATATCTGGAGCTCTCTCCTCGATGGCCTTTTTATCGTAAGCACCTTTGAGCTCTTCTATCCAACTATCAATATCTCTAAGAAGTTGAATAAAATTTTGTTCTCTCTGAATGTATATCGAATAGTTTTGAGTCTCAGGATTTGTCTCTGGAATAATAGCTTTTAATATGGACTTGACAACTTTGGATCCATCTTTAGCGTTCAGATCACCCAATGAAATCGGCTTTTCTACACCATCTTCATCTGTCACCTTGAGTGGCTCCCCACTCTCAATCACTGCGCCAAAAATGTTATATCCTTTGATCTGATTTACCTTATCTACATCGGCTACCAACATCTCATTTACAAGATTCTCAATCTTTCTATCTATTTTTCCCCCTCCAGTCAAGTTTGACCAAAATTGTAACGGAGAGAATTTTAGAGAGGAAAAACGTGGAAGATTTTGAAAAATTGAGGACCGTGAAGCAGCAGCTGTAGCGATAGGCTGAGAAGTTGATCCCGGTTGTGTAGGTAAATTCCCCAAAGCAACACCGCCAAACAAGTCAAAGTCACTTGAATCTCGATCAGGAGTAGAGGCTGTAGCTAAAGAGTCTACAGATGAAGTGGTACTCAATCGTCTTTGCAATGCTGGAGCTGCCAGTTGTTCAAAGTCGTCTAGATCCAAATGAAGTTCGGGTTCATTTATGATCTCTTCTGGAGCGACCTGACGAGGCTGGTCAAATGTAACAGGAGGCATATCCTCCCCGAGTTCAATGGCAGCCTCTGTCCTCACCGAGCTCATGCTTGGGCTTCTTGTGAGAAGAGGTGCTAGCTCAGAAGGATTGAGCAGTTTTTGGTATCTTTCTATAAAGTTAGCTTCAGCTCGCCACTCCTGTACTTTAGCATTTGTTGATAACCCCGTTACATCAAAGCGTGGAAACTGGACCCGAGAGGTATCTGGGAAATGCGCTGGCACTGCCACATCTAACACCCATTTTGCAAAGGCCACAGTCTCAGTAAGGCTGTCATTCATGACCCGTTTTTCTCTGAAAATGGTGTCCAAAATGGACCTTAAAGTACCTTCGGCCCCTTTATAACCACCCTTTACACCTTCCAACAGTACATTGACATCTTCTTCTGTAAACTTGCCCGCTTCAACCCTCCCTTTAATTTTTGAGAAATTTTCTATCTCAGTGAAAGCAGGTATTTTGTGTTCAACTGGGTGAGGTTCAATATAGGTCTCGTAAAATTCCCTCAGATTTTTTTGACCAGGATTTATTTTAAGGGTTTTAACAGAGTTATCCTTTGCTTCACCTTCGAGGTCTAAAAAGGAATCAAGATAAATATTCCTCCCCTTCAGTTGGTTGTTTTGACTGTCCTTAAAAGAGGTCTCAAAATTCTCTATCAGACTTTTCATCACACCAGAAGCCCGTGGATGTTGATAGGCTCTAAGAAGGGCTATTGAAGTAAATTGCCCAGAAGTGACCTGTCTCTTTGTAGCAGCGGTTACTACACTGTCAATAAAGGAATCCATCTGATCTCCTCTCAGCAGATTTGTAGCTTCTGGATACCCCAGAGCAGCCAGTGCCGAAAGGACTCGGATGTCATGGAAATCAAGTTGTTTCTTTTTTATATGCGCCTTAACTGGGTCTATAAGGGCTTTTGCAGCTTCATCTGACCCCATTTTTGCCAGATCAAATAATCCCTTATCAAGGAAAGCCCTAGAGGCCTCTAGCCCTATTTTTTTCCCTACACCAACTCCAAAGAGACGGCTTTGATCCTTTAAATCCCGTTCGCTAAGAAATTTCAATCCTTCGATCAATACGTGGGCTGCATAAGATTGTTCACCCGGAGGCCTTCCGTTGTTGATGGCAGCTTCTAGGCGCATAAGGTGAAGCTCTTTCATGTTGTCTTGAGCCATTCTTCTTCTAGTCCAATCCCCTCTTGTAATCCCTTCGCGCAGCAAACTACGAGCTGCTTGATAGGTGTTTTCAGCACGACCTGGAGACCACGCTTGATCCTCATAACTGCAGAGAATAGTGGCCAAATAGATTGGTGCCGATTGATCTCCTCTCGATGTTGCATATTGAAGCCAGAGGATAGATCTCTCTAACTTGTCAGCTGCCTCTTGCTCGATCTGTTTATGCTCATCTGAGAAGGCAAGAACTTTCTTGTCTACTAAGGCTCTATAAGCGATCACTGGAGTAGAACCATCTATTTTCATTTTTTCTGAAATAGCTGCCCATTGATCTTGTTTATCCAGGATAGACTGCATGTCCACCGAAACTGCGAGATGGCTTAATAAGGCACTGGCATGATCCCTTAAATTGGTTCCATGCCCTGTGGCAAGGTGGGGCAAAAGGAGATAGGCTTTTTCAGAAAGATTTTCCCTCAACTCCATTAAACCAACTAACAGCCTCACATTGGCTTGATAAGTGGCTACTTTTTCAACCAAATCTTGTGTGAGCCCTTCTCCGTCTGCTATCTGCTTGCTAATTGCAGTTTCAAGAGATGAACGTTCCTCATCCACTTGAGTTTGCAAAGCTTCGATTTCAAGGTGGACTTGGTTGATCGGCATTTTGGCAATCCGATCGAAAATAGCCCCCCAGTGTGCTGCAGTGGCATCTCGTACGGCCATGATCATCGACCACTTCGAAGGGAATGGAAGTGTGACCAACCAGGCGAATGTAAGGACAAGACCCTTTGTAGCCCACACTGTTCCTTTGAAAGAATTTTTCACCAAGCTAGCCAACCCATCTATAGGCATCTTAGCCAGTTCTTGTGGGGACTTTGTTGCAAGCGCTTCTTTTAATCCAACTAAGGGGCTAAGGCAGACCTTTCCCAGATCGATAAAGCAGTCTCTGATGACATGTGCTTGACTTTGCCCTTTCACACCTGCAGCGCCCAAAGCGGCAATATCTTCGCTAGTCAGCTCTGGATGAAGTGTTGCATAGGATATTAACAATCGACTTTTAAAAAACTTGATTTGTTCTTCAGCATTTTGCACATTCATTATGAAGGGTTTTTCTACCCCTGATCTTGCACTGGATTCCCTTTCTCTCATCTCTTTGACATATCCAAGAGCCATTTTCTGGAGGCTTCCTTCAGGAATTTTTGTGTTTATCCATGTTTCTAATGTGGTGAATAGATCCTCAAATTGGATATGTCCGTCTTCAACTTTCAATTGATCAGTTATGGATTTAACAAAAGGGTCTTCGACCTGTTCTTTAGAAGGCTTTCCAAACAATTGGAAAAGAAGATCGTGTTTAAGAAAAACATTTTTTAATCTATTTTCAGCTTTTATGATTCCCTCTTTTTCACTTACTTTAGGAAGAATCTTTTGCAACTGCATGATGTTACGGAAACTGCGATTGACCTGATCGGCTACTTTCCCTTTAACTGCTGTGACATCTGTAAATCTAATAGGGCCTTTTTCTTTTAATCGGTTGATAACTCCATCTAATTGTTCTTTTGTAACATCCGAGGTGGCTGGTCCGGATACGTCCACAAGATTTATCACTGTTTTCCTCAGAAAACTAGTGGGGAGCTCATTTTCCTTCTCTTTTTTGGTAAGGACTTCTAAAGCCGTAAGCACCGTTTTTTTGTCTTCATCGCTCAAGCTGGCAAAAGCAACACGCTCTTGCATATCTGTCTTAAGATTGCCTTTCCAGGTCGAGTAAAACTTTTCTAAATCGCCATAGCTGGCACCGATTGAACCCATAGGGCCCCCTTATTTCTATTCATTCAACTTCATTGAACCTGAGAATTATAAATATTGATTAAACAGCTAAAGTCTTTATCGTTTATAGAAAAGGCATGGAAGAGAAGATCTGGAAAGGGGGGATGTGGTCGTCTATTGGGCTTATCCTATTGGGATTGAGCGTGATGATCGGATGGTGGACTAGCACCGCCTGGATGGTGCAAGGGATATCCTCCTTTACCCCCATGTATTTCAACTCAGCCCTTCTTTTTGTTTTATTAGGAGCCGGCTCTCTCTGCTACGTATTAGGCCTCAGGAAGATAGCTTCAATTATTGCGTTAATTGGGGGTCTTTTCGCCCTACTTTTATTCATACAGCGGGTATTCGAATTTAATTGGGGACTCGATCATCTTTTCTTTACAGTCCCAGAAAAATTCGAAGAAGAATTTCAAGTCGCAAAATGCGGATTAAACACCTTATTTTCATTTATTTGCATTTTTTCTTCCCTTGTTCTCATCAGTAGAAAAAAAATGAAAACGGCCTATCTTCTCTTGATCGGCATCTTTTCAGGCTTAAGTTTAGCGATCACTATTGTGGCTTTCTGGGGTTATGTATCGGGAATGGAATCGGCCTATAGCTGGGGCGACTTTTCGAGGATGGCCTTTCTCACCGCAGTGGGACTTGCAGTAGCCTCCCTCTTTTTCCTCATCTCAGCAACCAAGATACTGACAGAGATAGATAAAAGTGTGCTTCCTATCTGGAGTGCCGCCCTCGTAGGGATGGTTCTCTTTTCGACGACAATTGCCTTTACAAGAGCTTTGTCACTCCACCAAACAGCTAACATCCAACAGACTATTGAAGATCGGGTGCATGAACACTCCAGAGACCTCGAAGATAATATCACCAATATCACAAGCGCTCTGGACCGCTTAGGAAAAAGGGATTTTCACAATGCTCTTGTCCCTAATCATGAATGGAAAAAGGACACTTCAAATTATCTCCACGATCTTAAGGGGTTAGTCGGTGTCGTCAAACTATCTGAGAATGGGCAGACCATCCAAAAAAAATGGTCGATTTTAACCAATCGAAAAGAGATCGAAAAAGATATCAAGGCCCATGAGGAAGAGATTCTCCATACAAAAAAACCCATTCTTCATCTTTCGACGTTTTCTGCTCGACCACACCTCATTTACGTAGCCCCGAGGGGAGAAAAAGATAATCACCAAGTGGGTGTCATATCGCTTGATGTGCTTCTTAACGAGCTGATCCCCAAATTTAGGGTAGACCAGACAGCTCTCATCGTTACAGTCGATGGAACAAAAATTTATGAGACAAATGGCGACGACACTGTCTACAAGTCTTTAGAATCATCGGAAACCATCCCTATTTTTAATACCGAGTGGAAGTTGACCTTTTGGCCAACAACAACGTTTATTGAAAATGAGATGAACTACTTCCCTTTAACAGCTTTTTTATTCGGCTCGGTCATCTCGATGTTTGTTGCGCTATTGACCTATCTAGCACAAAAATCGTTTGAAGAGAGCCGGCTGATGGCCTCCCGTAATCTTGCAAGATCGGCTTTCCTTGCCCAGGTAAGCCATGAATTACGGACACCTCTTTCAGGCATCATCGCCTCTGTCGACATCCTCGAAAACACCACTAACGATCCTAAGCAAATGAGGTTGCTTGATATCATGCGTTCTTCCGGGCAGCACCTCTTAACAGTGATCAATGAGGTATTGGACTTAGCCAAACTGGAAGCAGGTAAAATACCGCTTGAGCCTTCTTCTCAAGATATCAATCAGATTGCAAAAGACCTAGTGACCTTACTTTTGCCGAAAGCACAAGAAAAGGGACTTTTCCTTCACCTAAACTGCAATGTACCCAAAAGTTTAATGATCGACCCAACAAGGCTTCGACAAATCCTTTCTAATTTGATTGGCAATGGGATCAAGTTCACAGAAAAGGGTGGAGTCACCGTCGATATCACCTACACGCAAGTTTTAGAAAAAGGGAAGCTGCAAATCGATGTGGAAGATACAGGGATTGGCATCAGCAAAGAGGATCAAGACCACCTGTTCGAAAAGTTTTCCTCGATGCGAAAAAGCGGCGTGCAAGGGACAGGCCTTGGCCTTTATATCACCCGCGCTGTCGTTGAAATCATGGGGGGGTCGATCTTCTTCACCAGCACCCTCGAAGTGGGATCCACCTTCACAGTTATCCTTCCTGTTACATCAGCTATCTAAAAGGAGTGGCCGCTCCAAGCGGCGTTCTGATCGGATGAGGGCATCGGAGAAGGTGCATTCTCCTGACTATAATTTAACAACTGGTGCGCTAAAGAGGGAGCTTAAGGGAATATCATGTGGTGGATGGGTTTCCCAGCCGACTAGGTCAAAATGCCACCACTCTGTGGGGAACCGGACAAAACCTGATTCTTCCATCACACGGCAAAGAAGCTCACGCCGCTGTAATACCTCTTTTGAAAGCTTCGAATAACCATAAGAGGCTTTTTCGGTTAAATCGTCAAAAGGTGTGGGCATCTGCAGAGAATGACCAGAAGCATCGGTCAGTGTTAAATCGACGGCTGTCCCTCGGGTATGCCTCCCACCTGTTTTGTAAGGGTCAGAGACATAACGCTCGTCTTGGATGAGGTCCCACATCAGGGCTTGCACTCCGAAGGGGCGGTATCCATCCCAAAGCAAAAGTCCAAAACCATGCTCCTTTAATTTAGCCTTCGCCTTTTTTAAGGCGACGATCGTCTCCTCGATCAATGCAAAGATGGGTGCATCGTAAAGAGTCCGCCCCATGAAATTATCGGGCGTTGCGTAGACAACATCCACCTGCACTGCAGGTGGATCTGATTCAATTCTAAAAAATGTCACGTGTTTTTGATATCTTCGGTGATCGGGGATCTAGTTTTTTTCCCTTTTTGATTGATAAGAGGGAAAACCTCCTCATCTATTATCCTCAAGGCATCACCTTCGACAGTGACAAGGCAACGGCGCCCTTCATTTGGATTCAAAAGAAGCTTCTCTGCCAGTGGATCCTCAAGATATTCTTCAACCGTTCTACGGATAGGTCTTGCACCCATTTCTGGCTGGTAACCTTTATCAACAAGGAAGTCGAGGGCTTTGTCGTCTAACTCTAAAGTGACCTGACGAGCTTTTAGCCGTTTGTGTAACTTTTCGATCTCGAGACGGATAACCTGCTTGAGATGAACTTTGGTCAATGGATGGAAAATCACGGCTCCATTCAAACGATTAAGGAACTCAGGCTTGAACCGTTTTTTAACTTCACGCTCAATTTTCTCTTTGATCGCTTCATACTCAAGGGTTTCTTCTTTAGCGCCGAAGCCCATTTCTGTTGTCCGACGGATCAGGTCGGCCCCTGCATTAGAGGTCATGATGATGATGGTATTGCGGAAGTCGATCTTTCGGCCGAAAGAGTCTGTCAGACGTCCCTCTTCCAAAATTTGCAATAGGATATCCATCACGTCAGGGTGGGCTTTTTCGATCTCGTCAAATAAAACGACAGAGTAGGGGCGCTGACGAACCTGCTCGGTCAATTGTCCACCCTCTTCATGCCCTACATAGCCTGGAGGTGAACCCGTCATACGACTGACAGCGAACTTCTCCATGTACTCAGACATATCGACCTGGATAAGAGCATCCTCACCGCCAAACAGTTGGATTGCCAGAAGCCTTGCCAAAAGGGTCTTTCCAACCCCTGTTGGCCCTAAGAAGAGGAAAGCACCAATCGGCCGGTTCGGATCTTTGATGTCGGCACGGCTTCGACGGATCGCACGGCACACCTGCTTGATCGCATCTTCCTGACCGATAATGGTCCCCCTAAGCTCCTCTTCCATTTTCAAAACTTTTTGGGTCTCTTCTTCTGTTAAACGGTGGATCGGGATACCGGTCTGACGAGCGACAACCATCGCTACATCTTCTTCTTCGACAATGACTTCGTGCTCTTCTTTATTGCTTTCCCATTGGGATTTCACCCTTTGGAGTTCTTCTCGAAGTGTTTTTTCACGGTCGCGTAGGTTTGCCGCTTTTTCATATTCCTGTTTGCTAATCGACTCTTCTTTAGCGACTCGGACATCTTCGATCTCTTTTTCAAAATTGCTGATATCTTGAGGCTGATTCATCATCGAAATCCTCATTTTTGCCCCAGCTTCATCAAGAAGATCGATCGCCTTATCGGGGAGAAAACGGCCATGAATATATCTGTCTGACAATACGGCAGCAGCTTCGATGGCTTGAGGGGTATAAATACACTTATGGTGTTCCTCATACTTTTGTTTCAACCCGTTCAAGATCATGATAGTATCATCAACAGTCGGAGGCTGAACAAAAATCTTTTGGAATCGTCGTTCTAGAGCTGCATCTTTTTCAATGTGCTTACGGTATTCGTCCACCGTTGTGGCTCCGATACACTGCAATTCACCACGAGAAAGGGCCGGCTTCAGAATATTAGAGGCGTCGATCGCCCCTTCGGCAGCCCCTGCACCAACAATGGTGTGGAGCTCATCGATGAACATCAAAATATTTCCATTTTTCTTGATCTCATCCATCACAGCTTTGATCCGCTCTTCAAACTGACCACGGTATTTAGTACCAGCAATCATGAGAGCCAAGTCGAGGCTGATCAGCTTTTTCTTACGTAAATTATCTGGGACATCTCCTCTCACAATAGCTTGTGCAAGACCTTCCACAATCGCTGTTTTACCAACACCTGCCTCACCAATCAGAACAGGGTTGTTTTTGCGGCGGCGACAGAGAATCAAGATCAACCTTTCCACCTCATCTTTACGGCCGATGACAGGGTCCATCTTCCCTTCACGGGCCTTCTCGGTCAGGTCATGTCCGTAGGCTTTTAGAGCCGGCATTTTATCGGTGCTACCGTTAGCGCCCCCCTTTTCATAAGGGCGGCTTGACGAAGGGGGTGGCGGTGTGCCTGAACTGCCAAGTGGAGGCAGCTGCAGGTTAAAGTTCTCCAACTCTTTTAAAACCTCTTTGCGCACCTCTTTGAGGTTCACGTTGAGGTTTTCAAGGACTTGGGCTGCAACACCCTCTGTTTGGCGCAAAAGGCCCAAGAGAAGATGTTCTGTACCCACATAGTTGTGGTTAAGGTTAGCTGCCTCTTCATTGGCATACTCGAAAACTTTTTTAACCTTTCCCGTTAAGGCCGGATCGCCAAAAACTTGAACTTCTGGGCCAAAACCTACAACCTTTTCTACTTCAGCACGGATAGCATCATAATCAATGTTAAGGGTACGGAGAACGTTGACAGCAACGCCCTGGCCTAGCTTTAGGAGTCCTAAAAGGACATGTTCTGTACCCAAATAATTGTGGTTAAGTCGTTGCGCCTCTTTTTTGGCGAGCTTAATGACTTGTTTGGCGCGGTTTGTGAATTTATCGAACATGGATACTCTCTATCGGCTCTATCTTTCCCCTGAATCTAGGGGGGGATTCTTTAATTTTCAACTCTAGATACAAAACGACGGCTCCAAAGGGGGCCATCGACACAACTTCTTACCGTTTAAAAGCTAACGATTCAGAGGTCCTGGTCGGGCATCAAAACGATCTGGTATACTCGGACTTGGGCGTGCAGCAGGAGCTGCCGGTCTTGCTTGTGGCCTCTCTACGCGTTCTGGCGAACGTTGCACCTGCCTTTCAGCTGGGACTTTATAATCCTGCTCTCGGTCCACCGCCTCCCTTCTTTCAAGCTGTAAAGGCTTTGTTTCCAAAGGTTTTGGTTCTGCAGGTTTTGGAGTTACAGGCTGCCTAACAGGAGGTGTGGGTTGTTTAGAGGGTACAGTCTGAATACGAGGTTTTTGAACAACATTCACACTATTTTTGGAAAAAACGACATTGTTGGAATGGGGGTGGTGATTGTGCAACCAATCGTGATAACGCCCCCTCCACGCAGGATTCCTCCACCAGTTAGCCCCACCCCAGGTATCAGGGAAAGTAATCAGATAGTAATAGTCAGATTCTACTGGGTATCCCTCTGGAGGTGCCATGTTGATGATGATCGATCGTGTCGCTAAATACTGGTCGGTTTTTCCAAGGGCAAGTAAGGCTTTTGCTTGACCTGCAAGGGCTTCAAGAAGTGTTTCTTTATCGTCGGGCTTTCTTGCAAGCACTGTATTAAAGTCATTGAGAGCTTGCTGGTACTGCTCTCCGTCGAGATAGAGGTTTCCCCTTTCAACCAAAAGAGCCATCTGCAGGTTAGGAGGCAAGGTATTTGAATCGATAGCGGCATTCAAAATCTGCATCTTATCGTTGTTAGACAGAGCAGATTCTTCCTCTTGTTCAGATGGCCCGAAAATATTTGTGACCGAATCCCACCAGTTAGCCTGAACAGGAGCTGTACAAAGAGCCAAAGCTACAATCAAATGACGTTTTACCATAATTCACCTCTGCAGGACATACAACCATAAACCATCAATCAAAAAAAGAGAAAAGAACAGTAACCTCTCGGCCTGCAGTGCAAAGAATTTCGCGCTTAATCCTTTACTTTCGAGCTTATATGGCTTTGGAAAACGATGTGTGCAAGTTGGCTTGAGGTGCGCATCAAAATCAGGAAACCCCCGCTTAAGTTGACGATTATGAAGAAATGTCCTGCTTTGGGAAGGTATTTTCTAGTATGAGTTTAAGAAAATCGTCCTTGCAATTTTGGATCATCTCTTGAGTGACAGTGGCACCCTTTTCAATCAGAAGTTGGACTCGAAGATTATAATCTTTAATTGTCCAATCATTTCTCTCTTTTTTTCTGTTTGCAGCTTCAATGATAAGATCTAAAACATAACGATCGCCTAACATCTCGTTTGGGTCAAGACCAAGATGTCTGATTAAATTTTCAATGCAAAATGCTGGACACTCTTTCAATGCAGTCCACCTCGTCAGAGTATTAAGTGAATAACGACCGTCATCTATATGTGAGTTTGAAATCAAATATGAAAATTTTAGTGTGTTATTGCCTCGCAAGAGCTGTAAGAAAGTTTTATCGTTGATCATGACTTTAGCGTCGACTAAAGCCTTGAAGGCATCCAGAGTTGGTAATCCAATGGCAAGTTCAATGAGGCTCTGCTCCTCATTCGCGCCGGTAATAAATCTATTGTTTAATACATCGGGGTTATCTTTTATCAATTGAGTTAGGAGCTCTAGATTGTTCACGATCCGATTTGCTGCGTACTTATTCGACCATGATACGAAAGATTCAAGAGCTAACTTATCAGCAGCCTTATTTGCTCTGAAAAATTCAAAAAAGAGGAGGGTTAGAGCCGAAATGCCGCAAACAACAATAGCAGCTCCTCTCGCAAGTGGTGTGAGCGGCAACTTTATTAGTAACTGTATTAGCGGGCTAAAGACCGACAATACAACGACACTTACGCGGGCATAAATCAGGGGTTTATCGGGTTCTCCCCTATGTTGGTCGACTGAAGGCCTGAAAGGATTCAGAAAATCAGAGAATGATATAGCCATAGATCCTCGGGTCTAAATAAAAATTATAGACTAATAGCTTTTAATAACAAATTCACCTAATCGGGCTGAGAAGTCTCCGCAACTCTAGGAAGCCAAATTTTGAAAAAATGGGCAAGTGGCTCTAAAGAGGGAGTTGCAAAACTCCCTCTAAAGTCTGAGCTACAAAAAATTGGCAGCAACATCAGCTTGGGATTTTTAGCGCTCGCCGAAAATGCCCTGGTTGCGAAAACGGCCTAAGAATAATATTGCTACATTGGTGGTGCCGTTTATCGCAAGATGGGTGTTTGCACGCAGCGCGTAAAAAATCCGATCAAAGAGGCTAAATTCTTCTTACTGCCGAAGGTAGAATTATATTGGGTGCCCACTCTGATTTTAACTTAGACAGCTTTGGAAAAACGGTGTGTGGTAGTTGGCTTGAGGTGCGCATCGAAAAGAGAGACGATGTTCCGGATGAAAAGTTGTCCCCGAGGAGTGATTGTCAGGCGTGTTTCGTTCTCATTAATAAAACCACAATCTAAGAAACGTTGAAGCCCCTTCCTCTCTTGCTCGAAGTGGATATCGAATGGGGTATTAAATTTCGATTGGAAAAGCTGTTTGTCCAGCTCAAAGCGGCACATCAGGGTATGGATCACATACCGACGAAGTTGATCTTCTGCCGTTAAGATGATACCACGGTGGATAGGAAGCTTGTTTGCTTGTAGTGCTGCATAATAGTCTGGCAACTCTTTTTCATTTTGGAAATAACCAGAGCCCAGATCCCCTATAGAAGAAACACCAAGAGGAATCAGGAGTGGAGAGGCTTTTAATGTATACCCTTGGAAATTACGTCCTAATGTCCCATTTTGCAAACCCAAAGCCAACGAGTCTTCCTTCTTAGCAAAATGGTCCATGCCGAGCGTGACATAACCTGCTGCCAAAAATGTTTCTCTAGCTGCAATATAAAGGCGAAACTTCTCTTCCGTTGTTGGCAATGTCTCATCTTTAATCGCCTTTTGATGGGGTTTCAGCCAAGGGACTTTGGCATAAGAAAACAGGGCGATTCTATCAGGCCCTAGGGCTGCGATCTCTTCAGCAGTTTGCCGAAAGGTGCTTTCAGTTTGATAGGGCAATCCATAGATCAGGTCGACATTGATTCCCCCTTCAAAGCCGATGGCTCGGGCCATATGAAAAGTTTCGGATGTCATTTCCCTTGTCTGACGTCTTTTAACTGCCTCTTGCACTTGCTGATCTGTATCTTGCACCCCAAAGCTAACCCGATTAAACCCTACCCGCTTTAGCCCTCGAAGTTTCTCACCGCCATCCCCATAAACGGTTCTTGGATCTATTTCGATGGCAATTTCTCCGTTTTTCGAAAATGTAAAACGTTGTCGCAATGTTTCAAAAAGGGTCTGAAAATCTTCTATCGTCAACTTTGTCGGGGTTCCTCCACCAAAATGGAGTTGCGTCACCTCTTTTTTCCGGAAGGGGAGTAACCCTATTTCCTTCTGCAAAGCTTTGACATACAGCTCTTCATTCCCCCTTTTTCGGTTTAAAACAACGGAACAACCACAGTAGAGGCACATCGAGTGGCAAAAGGGGACGTGGAGATAGAGGCTGACTGCCCTGTCGCCAATATTTGACAGGTGTTCTAGATAATCCTTTTCAGAAAGGGGGCCCCAGATAGGTGCTGTGGGGTAGCTAGTATACCGAGGCAGGGGTTGATCGAATGCCTTAAGATCCGTGAGCAGATTTGACAAGTCGAACTACCTCTTGCAAAGAGGCCACGGGAGTTTCTGGCATCACGCCGTGCCCTAAGTTAAAAATAAAGGCCCTGTCCCCTTCTCTTTCATTCAATATTCGTTCGACCTCTTGTTTTAACCCATGAGGAGAAAGCAAAGCGGCTGGATCAAGATTGCCTTGTAAAACAAGGTGGGGAAACATCTCTCTAACTTTTTGTAGATCGACAGTATGGTCCACACTTAAACCGGTTGGCTCAAGTTTACCCAACAATGGGTAATGACTTCCCCTTGCAAAAAGCAAAAGGGGAACCTGCCAACGTTTAACCTCCTCCACAATCAGCCTGAGATGGGGAATCACATGACGGCTCATTTGATGTGGAGGAAGATGACTGGCCCACGTTTCAAAGACCTGTAATACATCGGCCCCTGCATCAAACTGAATCTTCAAATAACGGATGGTGTCACGAGTCAACCGTTCCATCAAAGCAGCAAAGGCACGAGGATCATCTAGCATGAAACTTTTTGTTTTTTTCAGTTCCCCTACATGCCCCCCTTCAATCAGATAAGAGGCTAAAGTGAAAGGTCCCCCAGAAAAACCGACAAGTGGAAGGGTGCTTTCTCTTTTAACGCGCCGAATGGCCTCGGGAAGAAATGAGAGGGCTTCTAGATTCAACGGAAACAGATCATCTACACCATTTGAACGATCTAAAGGATGTTCGATTTTAGGCCCTACCCCTTCTGGAAAGGATAAGCCGACTCCATAGGTCTCTAACGGAATTAAAATATCGGAAAAAATGACCAATGCATCGACACCGAGTGGCTCTGGCATCAAGGTCACAGCAGCGGCGAGTGCCGGATCGTGGCAGATCTCTAAAAATGAATGTTCCTCTCTCAAGCGTCGAAAGGGGGGCAAGGCTCGTCCTGCCTGCCTCATAAACCAGACAGGCGGGCTGCCTGTCCGTTCACCGTAAAGTGCTTGTAAGAGAGGGGATGGTTTCATTTTAATAACCTTTCAACAATGGCTTCTTTAGTAAAACCAAAAACTTTTGCCAGCTCCTTATCGGGCGCAGAGGCACCAAACTGGTCGATACCGATTGCGATACCGTCTAAACCGATAAAGTGGGCCCAACCAAAGGTGGTTCCCGCTTCAATGCTAACCCTTTTCGCTTTACCCAATACCTCTTCGCGGTAGTTTTTATCTTGAGCATCGAATAACTGCCAGCAAGGGAGAGAGACAACGCGTGCCCCTTTTCCTTTGGATTCCAGTAGTGTCGCGGTCTCAAGGGCAAGACCCACTTCTGAGCCTGTAGCGATCAAGGTGAAGGAATGGGCCCCTTCCTCTTTTTTGAGGATATAGCCCCCTTTTAAAGCCCCTTCTACGGTCGAGTTTTGCAAGGTAGGCAAATTCTGGCGCGAGAGGGCAAAAGCAGTTGGCCCTTTATAAGTCAGTGCTGAAACCCAGGCGGCGATCAATTCATTGTGATCGGCAGGGCGGAAGAGATGGAGGTTCGGTATGGTTCTCAACGAGGCTAATTGCTCGATCGGCTGGTGTGTCGGTCCATCTTCGCCCAAGAATATCGAATCGTGTGTGAAATGGTAAATGACACGCAACTTCATCAGAGAGGCCAGGCGTATGGCATTGCGCATATAATCGGAAAAGGTCAGGAAGGTCCCGACAAAAGGGATGATCATCCCTGTTTCGTAAAGGCCTGAGGCCATTGCGGCCATCCCGAATTCTCTTACTCCAAACTTGATATTACGCCCTTCAAAATGGTCCTTGGTCACTGCTGGGAAAACCTTCATCCAAGTCATGTCGGAACCTGATAGGTCGGCAGAACCACCATAAAGGAAGGGAAGCTCTTGACCCAACACTTGCAACAGCTCCTGCGATCCTTTTCTTGTCGAGATTGCAGATGGAAAGGGGACTTTTTTCAATTTTTCGATCAAGCCGTCAGGAAGTTTTTTGGAAAGCATCAGGTCAAATTTTTTCCGCAACTCTGGGTGAGCCTTTGACCAAGCTTCAAACTTGTTTTTCCACTCTTCCTCTTTTTTACGGTCTGACTGTAATTTCCGATCGAAAAAGCTTGTAACTGTTGGCGGGACAAAAAACGGTTCGCCTCTGATTCCTAAGGCCGCTTTAGTCAGCTGGGTCTCCTCCTTTCCAAGGGGGGATCCATGCACCTTGTAAGTGCCAGCTCTATTGGGTGACCCCATCCCTATCGTGGTTGAAGCGATGATGATGACAGGCCGCTTCTGACCTTCTAGAGCTTTATTAAAGGTTTGATCGAGAGCCTCTAGATCATGCCCATCGACTTCATATACATCCCACCCATACGCTTTGTACCGGAGAGCCGTATTTTCTGAGCACGAATCGCTTAAAGGGCCATCCAAAGAGACTTTATTTGCGTCGTAGATCACCACCAGATTGTCGAGACAAAGGTGGCCGCTCAAAGAGGAGACTTCAGAGGAGATCCCCTCCATGATGCATCCGTCCCCAACAAGGGTGAATACTTTAGCATCAAAGACCTTGAATTCAGGTGTATTAAACTGCGCTCCTAAAAGCTTTAAACCGAGGGCCTGGCCAACAGCGTTACCAATCCCTTGCCCTAATGGGCCAGTGGTTGTTTCCACCCCATCTGTCTCAATCGATTCAGGATGGCCTGGGGTATGGGAGCCTAGCTTTCGAAACTTTTTGATCTCATCTAAAGAAAGATCAAATCCTGACAAGTGGAGTGCACTATAAAGCAGCATCGATCCATGCCCAGCTGATAGGATGAACCGGTCACGGTTCATCCACTTGGAATTCTTCGGGTTATGTCTTAATAGCTTCCCATAGAGGTAGGCCCCTATCTCTGCACATCCGAGGGGAAGACCTGGATGGCCCGAATTAGCAGCCTCTACAGCGTCTATAGAGAGATGTCGGATGGTTTTAGCTATTTCTTCAAGTTGTGTCTTTAGATCTAGAGGTAAATTTTCCATAGGCAAAGGATTGTAACCGGGCAACCCCCTCCCCTGCAAATCTTATCCACCCTATCTTCATAAACCCCTCCATCTTAGGAGGCATTTCATCCACAGGCCGTAAACACATTACGTGCAATGAATTGATTTTCATATAGTTGTGAATTCCCGACATTGGCGTAGGCAGGCACAACCCTATTTTTTAATTTATAAAATCCTCGCTCATTAAAAATTAACATTACTTCCCCAATATTAGGATTATGGATCTAAGCATTCAACAACCCGCTGACCACAGAGCGTTTATAACATCTTTGCAAGAGGTGGTAAACAAAGGGCAACTTAATAAGTTCTCACATAAGGAGATGCTTGTTATCAAAAAGGCCCTTGAGGCTTTCAATACCTCAGGAACAATTGATCGTGATTTGTTGGCTGTCGCTAATGAAAAACTACATAAAGCCCTTGAGCGAAAAGAACCCATTTCCGTTCTTCCTGAACTATTTAGAAAAACGCTAGGCCAAAGAGCAACAGAAGCGGAAATTTACGCCTCGTTGCACGCTGCTACCCGCGTCCATTTTAATGATTTGAATGTCCAACTCTTTTCTTCAAGTAATTTTTTTACTCTAAGCAAACCTGAACAGCATAAAGAGATGCGTTTTAGGCTGCGTGATGAAAGTATGGTAGCTGTTGATATAGAGTTGAAAGGGACCATTTTAAACCAAAAAACAGCTTTAGAAGAATATAAAAACGTTTCAACAAAAGCTAAAAAATATGCCAATGCAGCTAGACGCGAGAACGCCTTTAAATCTTTTAAAAAAGCCTTTCCTTCGAGTGACCCTAAAATCTCTGCAAAAAAGCAACTGAAAAAAGCAGCGACAATTTTACAAAAAAATCAGCAAAAAGATGAGGTGTTAGAAAACTACAAAGCCCTATTAAGAGGAATACCCCCACAAACCGATTCAGAAAGAGAGATTTTCAAAAAAGTTGAAGCGGAATTTTACAATCAATTTAAAAATGCTTTAGGCATAGAGGAGATCCGCGTTCAGAAGGCTCCATCAACCCCTTCTCTATCTGCTTTAGCAGAAATGAGGGTAGAAGCTGCAGAATCCACAGGATTTATCGATCTACCTGCACAACTCAAACCAAGCCAAAAGACGAAGGAACTGATTGGGGAGATCAGAAAAGAAATCAACCGTTCAAAAGAAAGACTTCCTTCTAAAATGTCGGACCGAATTAAAGAGACATTAACAAGTGGCATCTTATCCAATTACGAAACAGTAAAATTACATCTAGCTCCCTATGTAGGAAACCGTAAAACAGCTGTCGAATATGCCAATATATTAAATGAGCAGGCCGAATTTTTAACAACACAGCGGGATGTTGCGAACCCAAGCTCACTAGAACATCAGTTACTAAACGAGCAGATCAATAATCTTCAAAAGAAAAGCATCTTTTGGTATCGCTATGGGAGTGGGGCTGAAGAATCCTAGTGGAACAGGTGTTTTGTAAATGACTTAGCGCTAATGATTTGACGTTTGTCAGCATATTGTACACCATTTTAATCGAATCTAAACTGACATTTTTAGTTTTACATTAAGGCAACATGGGGAGGCTGTGAATATGAGCGAAATACATGGTATTAGAACCCCACCTCCAAGCACTGAGCTATTTGAACTGACCAACAAAGTCCTGAGCGAGGGTAAATTCAATAATCTCACGTGGAAAACAAAACGATTAGTAGAAGAGATTTTAACAAAAAAATCTGAAAACCCTGACAGATTAACAGAAATTCAGAACTCGCTCACTGCCGCACTCGGACAAGAGAAAAAAGAGTATTATCAAATCATGCATTTTATTCGGGATATTGCCGAATCTCTCAACATTGTCCCCTCAGCCGATCGAATTCAAAATCTCATCCCAGAAAAACCTGCTTCGCCTGCACCACCACCCAGCAAAGCCCTTGCTGAAGAACACTCTTCTACTCAGCACAAGCATATTCCAAGCCCACTTCAATCGCATCTAAAAGAACTTGAAGAACTTAACTTTACACTTAATCTCAAGACAGAAAATTTTTTCTTCACCAATATGCAAAAAAAGATCGATGCGCTGAAACGATCAACAGACCCAAACAAATCGGAAGTGAAAAAAAGCTTGTTAACCACGATCAATGAATTGCAAGACCTCCTCCACAGGATAAAAGTTGAAATCAAACAAATTAGGGAAATCTCTAAAGATTTTGACGAAGAGAAGTTGACCCGTCTCGAAGAGTTTGTCGACAACAGAACTCCTCTTTTAAACGAAATGTTAGATGAGCTAGAAAACCTGAACGAAGAGGTCCTGAAAGATGAGTATATCCTTCCCCTTTCAGAGCTTGATTTTTTAGAAATCGATCTTTTGACAAGGGACCCTCAAGAAACGTTGACTGACGCGGAGCTAAAAGAAATTCAAGAGCTGCTCGATAAAATCAAAGAAGAGGACAAACCCCCTCCTGCATAATGGGTGGGCACCTGTCCATTTGGTCGCGGGAGCCCAAATTTAAGAACAAAGCTTGCCATAAATGATCTATTCTCTATCCTGTCCTAAATAGACATAAATATATAATAGAAGCTTATGGACCCCATGTTATGGGTTGCACTGTTCTCTGCATTCTGCAGAGGGGGTGTTAACCTCATCGACCGTTACCTCCTCGGAATGAAAACGAAGGACCTTTTCATCAATGCCCTTTTTAATGTGGCATTGCCCTTCCTTCTTTGCCTGATCATTTCGCTTATTTTCTTTCCTGCCATCAACTTTTTAGAGCTATTCTTGCAGCCAGGCCCATGGATTTTTGCTTTAGCCATCCAGTTAGCCTCTTACAGTTTTTCCTATGCTTTCAAGCATATGCCGATCACCCGTGTCATGATCCTATCAAAAATTGGTGAGGTGCTGATCCCCCTCTCCCTTTTTCCTATCACAGGGGCTTGGAGTGAGAAGGAATACCTGTTTTATGGCGCTTCGCTTCTGGCTTTTTTGCCGCTTTTCATTAAGAATGGGAACTTTTTTAAACATATTCCTTGGCTATCTCTTGGCACGATTGCCTTTGCCCTCAACTTCCAAGCTGTAGTTTTTGTCTTTTTGCCTAAAGACGGCGGAATTCAAACTGTGGAGTCTTTTTGGCTATTGAACAATGCCATTTTGGGTTGCCGAGTCCTCTACTCTTTTATCCCCCTTCTGTTCAAAGCAAGACATCCGGGCGTTTGGCTAACAGAGGTGATCGCAACCATGAACGTTCCAATGACCCTTCTTCGCACCTTTGCGTTTTTATTTACACAAGGTGCCTTTTTGCTAGCTTTAGGCCAGCCCCATTCCTATTTGACATGGCCCATATTGAACTGCACCCCATTGATCGCCTCCTTAGGGGGGTATTTTATCCTAAAGGAAGAGCTCAGAAAATCTGAGATTTCGGCCCTTTGCCTTCTAACCGCTGTCTTGATCTGGATCAAATGAGTTTAGTAGCCTTAACCGCAGGAATAAAATTATTCCAAGAAACACAAAGGCCAGCATCAGCGGCTTTGGGGCGCGTTGCTGAAGGATGGTTTAAGGATCCTCTCACAAAAAGTGCAGCTCTTGCTATTGCCTTAGCCGCCATTGGAGCAAAAACAATGGAAACTTTAGACAAGTTTCAAAAATCTCAAGAGGGATTGCAAAATTTTAGCAACTATCAATTTAGCTCCTATCGTTTTTCTAATCCTGGCAAAGACATCGTATTAGGTGTTGAAAAGGCTATGGCCATACCTCTTGCAGCCACTGATTTTACTCCTAATTTAACTCAGGCCATCCAACTGATTTCGACAGGTGGCGAAGAATCCATCAGCCAGGTTTTTTTTTATGGTTCAGGACTCCTTTCACAACAGAAAACCGTTTTGAGGATTCCGTGGGAGATGTTCGAAGAGTTACCTGCAGCCTTTCAGGTTCCTCCCGACCAGAGGCAAGAGATTGACAACTTCCTGCAAAGAGATGCCATCTTTGATGAACCACTCACCGATACTGACGTCGACTTTCTGCCTGACGAACCGATTCCCAATTTCAAGCTAACCCTTCCAGGCAGCATTTAAAAAAAAACAAGATGAGCCCGATCCTGTTAAATTTTACCCGCTCTCTTGTATAATACGTTGCTATGGACAGCCAAAAAATCCGGAGAGCTTATCTCCACTATTTTCAGGAGAGGGGACATGCCCTACTCCCCTCTTCCCCCCTCTTGCCCCATGATGATCCAACACTTTTGTTCACCAATGCGGGGATGAACCAATTCAAAGACCTTTTTTTAGGGCAACGTCAAGCTCCTTATAAACGGGCCGTCACCAGCCAAAAATGTCTACGGGTAGGGGGCAAACACAATGACTTGGAAAACGTCGGCCACACAGCAAGGCACCTCACCTTCTTTGAAATGTTGGGCAATTTTTCGTTTGGCGACTATTTCAAAGAGGCTGCAATCGCCTACGCCTGGGAAGTAGCAACTGAGGTTTTTGGCTTTCCGGCCGAAAAAATTTGGCCTTCCGTTTTTGAAACAGATGAAGAGGCCTATCAGCTATGGACTCGCTATGTCCCTGCTTCCCGCATTGTGCGTATGGGCGAGGCTGATAACTTCTGGGCGATGGGCGAGACGGGCCCATGCGGACCTTGTTCGGAGCTCTATCTCGATCGTGGCCCTAAATCATGGCCCTGGGACCTCTCCTAAAGATGATCCCGGTGGAGACCGTTTCATCGAATTTTGGAACTTGGTGTTCATGCAGTATAACAGGACAGCGGCTGGTGTTCTTGAACCTTTACCTAATCCGTCGATCGATACCGGAAGTGGTTTAGAACGGGTGATGATGCTGAAAAGTGGCGTCAGCACTGTTTTTGAGACCGATATTTTGCGGGGACTGATCGAAGCGATCGAGCGCCAATCGGGAATCGTCTACAAAATGGAAGATGAAAAAACCGCCCCTGCCTTCCGAGTGATCGCCGACCATTTAAGAACTCTTTCATTCGCCATTGCCGATGGTGTGCAACCTGGTAATGTGGACCGTGGATATGTCTTGCGTAAAGTTTTGAGACGAGCCGTACGGTATGGGAAAAATTTAGGCTTTGAAAAACCTTTCTTAGCAGAAATCTTGCCTACCCTTATCAAATTGATGGGAGATGATTATCCCGAGCTCAAAAAACACCAACCGATCATCGCCGAGATTTTGACGCAAGAAGAAGAGGGTTTCTTCCGGACACTGAAACGGGGCGGCAACCTATTGAGAGAGGTGATCGAGAATGCTCAAGGGAGCCACCAGATCTCTGGGAGTGATGCTTTTAAGCTTAAAGATACTTACGGTTTGCCCATCGAAGAGATTTTGCTGTTGGCCAAAGACAGCAACTTAAAAGTCGGACTCGATGCATTCCAAAAATTGGAACAAGAGGCCCGCGAACGTTCTAAACAGAGCCACAAAACCACAAGCCAAGAGGTCTCTTCTCAAGACTATCAGCAATTGTTGAACAAAGTGGGGATCACCACTTTTACAGGGTATGCGCAGGACAAAGGGTACGGAAAAATTGTGGCCGTGATGAAAGAGGGAAAAATTGTTGATCATCTTTCTGAAGGCGATGAAGGAGCTATACTACTTGACCAAACCCCTTTCTACGCAGAAATGGGTGGACAATCTGGCGACAAGGGATTTTTGTCTGGTACTAGTGGAACCTTCCAAGTGCAAGCAACTAAATCCCCATTTACAGGTCTGATTCTACACTTTGGAAAAATGAAGCAAGGGACATTGGCTTTAGACGATAAAATCACCGCTGAATTGGATGTGACAAATCGTCGAAAAGTTGAAAAAAACCACTCGGCTACCCACCTGCTTCACTATGCTTTAGCTCAAGTACTTGGCGACCATATCAAACAGGCCGGCTCCCTTGTAGAAGGAGAGCGGCTACGATTCGACTTCAACCACCACAAACCCCTATCAGCAGAAGAAATCGCCTCGATTGAAGCGATGATCAATCGTCTCATTTTGGAGAACGTCACTGTCAATGTAGAAGAAGTGCCCTACAGTGATGTGAAAAGCCGTTCTGACATCAAACAATTTTTTGGTGAAAAATACGGAGACAGTGTCCGTGTCGTCGAAATGGGCCCTTCTAAAGAGCTGTGTGGTGGAACTCACGTCCATTCAACCGGAACTCTTGGCCTTTTAAAAATCGTCAAAGAGGGGAGCATTGCCTCTGGAGTACGTCGTATCGAAGCTGTCACAGGCGAAGAGGCGCTCCAACACTATCGGAACGCTGAATCGACCCTCCTATCCATTGAGGAATTGTTAAAAACCTCTGGTCCACCCCTCGTCACCAAAGTAAAATCTCTACTTGAAGAGAATAAAAATCTTCAAAAAGAGTTAAAAGAGGCCAAGCGGTTAGAGTTGAAAAATCTACTCCAATCTCTTCCTGCCCAAAAAGCATTGGTTACCACTTTTGACGTCTCTCAAGACGAGTTGAAAGAGGTGGCAGATTTATTAGCCTCAGACAACCGTTTTGAGGCTTTCTTGATCACGACAAAGGAAGGGCAAGTCTCTCCCCTGATTTTACGGATCAACGAAGGGTTGATAGCTAAAGGGCACAACGCGGCAGAACTACTGAAAAAAGTTGCGGCTGTTGTAGATGGAAGTGCTGGGGGACGACCCAATCTTGCACAAGGTGTGATGAAAAATCGAGGACGTTTTGAGGAGGCCTCAAAACTTTTCCTGAGCTTGCTCGGATGAAAGAAGCGCTAGAAGCTGGGCAGTCCGTTGTCGTTTCTGATCTTTGGAGTACTCCCAAAGCGCTACTGGCTGCCCTCGCTTACGACCTTGTCCATCGCCCCCTCCTGATTGTTTCCAACCAAGGAGACAGAGAAGGGGGGATGCTGCTTGACCTCCCTTTCTTCGCAAAGCATCCCATTTTAGAATTACCTGCTTGGGAAACCTTGCCTAGTGAAGAGATTTCTCCCTCTGCCGATGTGGTGGGAGAACGCTTTCAAGTATTACGACAAATTGCTCAAGATCCCCGTCCTATTGTGGTGACAAACTTGCAAGGTTTGTTGCAAAAAGTTTTATCACAAAAAAAGCTCTCTGCACTCCAAAAAGAGATCAAAACGGGTCAGACGTTAGATGAGAAGGAGTTTATAGAAACTCTCCGCACTTTTGGATATCAAGAGGTGCTTCTTACAGCCGATAAAGGGGAATATTCCAGACGACGAGGGGTGGTAGACCTATATCCAAGCTCAAGTCCCGATCCTGTCCGGTTGGAATTTTGGGAGGGCAAGGTTGAATCGATACGAAAGTTTGATCCTCTTGGTCAAAGATCGATCGAAAAGCTCTCCTCCTTCACCCTTCTACCCGCCACTGAAAGAGAGCTGCTCGATAAAGGGGATGAGGTCTCTCTTCTCCACAGCTTCCAAAAGCCCCCCCTTATTATCTTAGATGATATTGAGGAGATGGAAGAACGTTGGGTCCAACTGAAAGGGTTGATCGGATTAAATCCGATCCATCTGATCTCCTTTGAACAGTTTTTAGATGAGGCAAAGGGGCTACAAAAAATCTTCTTCACCGACCAATCTTTAGAGGCCCTTTCAGAAGTCAAAAGGTTAGGGAAAGAGGTGACTTTTGAAACATTTGATCGCCCCTTTTCAGCTTTTGCTTATCACCATCCCTACCAACGGATCCGCGATTTCCTAGCGGTCGATGAAAATACAACAGGAGATAGACTTTTATCTTCCCTCTTATCCCCTCCATCCCCTATTTCAATTACGTTTCTAACAGAAAGCGACCGGGAAGAAAAGCTGTTGGGAGAGGCTTTTAGCGCCCTTTCACCGAAAGACCATTTCACCTTTAAAAGGGGTTATCTTTCAGAAGGGTTGGTCAATGGGCCCAAGGGAGAGGTGCTCTTCCCTTATGCAGAGTGGACAAACCGGCCTAAAATTAGAAGGCAAAGGCAACGTTCTACCCGCCATTCTAATGAACTTCTTTTGGAGGAATTTGACCCTGGCGATCTCGTTGTCCATCTTAACCATGGAATCGGTAAATTCATCGGCTTTGAAAAAAGGCCGAATCATGAAGGGGTCGAAACCGAATACCTTGTTCTAGAGTATGCCCAAGCCGGAAAACTGTTTGTTCCTCTACACCAATCGCATCTGGTTTCACGCTATATTGGGGTCAGACCAAAGTGCTCCGAAATTGTCTGAAATCGGCTCTCCAAAATGGCGCCATATCAAAGAGAAAACCGAGCGGGAAATTTTTGGATATGCCAACGAACTCCTCGAGCTTGTATGCCAAAAGGGAGATCGAAGGGGGTTTTGCCTTTGCTCATGATGACGAGGAGATGATCGCTTTTGAACACTCGTTTCCTTATATCGAAACCGAGGATCAACTCTCGGCTATCGCTGACATTAAAAAAGATATGCAAGATCCTGAGCCGATGGATCGATTGGTTTCAGGCGATGTCGGGTATGGGAAGACCGAAGTGGCGATGCGGGCTGCCTTCAAAGCAGTGGAAGGGGGGAAACAGGTTGCCGTCCTTGTCCCGACCACTTTACTTGCGCTGCAACATTTTGAAAATTTTACAGAAAGGATGTTGGGGTTTCCCATCCGTGTAGCCCATCTCTCCCGTTTTGTCCGCCAAAAGAGCGGAAAGAGATCATCGATTTGGTAAAAAAAGGGGCTATCGACATTTTGATTGGGACCCATCGGATCATCGGGGAAGATGTGGGCTTTAAAGATTTGGGCCTTGTGATCATCGATGAGGAACAGCGGTTTGGGGTCAAAGCCAAAGAGCATCTCAAAAAATTACGTGCCGGCGTTGACTGTCTAACCCTCTCTGCGACCCCTATTCCTCGTACCCTTTATATGAGTCTCATTGGCGTACGAGACATCTCAGAGATCAAAACCCCCCTCAAGACAGGCTACCCATCCAATCGTTTTTGGTTGAACCAAACGATATCCTCATCCAAACAGCTTTAAGAAGTGAACTGAATAGAGGCGGACAGGTCTACTTCATCCACAACCGTGTAGAAACAATTTTCGATGTGGCTGCCCATCTTAAAAAAGCTGGTTCCTGAAGCCAGAATCATCGTAGGGCATGGGCAACTATCAAACGATGAGATCGACCAGATCTTCCACACTTTTAAAAAAGGGGATGCCGACGTTTTGGTCTCTACGACTATCGTTGAAAGCGGTATCGATATCCCCAATGCTAATACCATTATCATCGACCGAGCCGACACTTTTGGGATAGCCGATCTCTATCAATTGCGTGGAAGGGTCGGAAGATGGAACCGGAAAGCTTTTTGTTACTTTTTTGTCCGTAAAATTGAGAGACTGCCTGAACTGTCGAAGAAACGGTTGGATGCCCTTGTAAACACCTCTGGACATGGTGGAGGGCTAAAAGTGGCCCTGCGCGACTTGGAATTACGGGGTGCTGGCGATCTCCTTGGAACCGAACAATCGGGCGATGTCTCCTCTGTCGGTTTTCACCTTTACTGCAAGCTATTAAAACGAACCATCCAGGCATTGAAAGGAGATGGCCCCAAAAGCTTGATCGATTGCAAAGTCGATACCTCGTTGAATGCTAAACTTCCTGAACTTTATGTCCCTAACGTCACCTTAAGGCTCGATCTATACAGAAGACTTGGAGACGCTGTCTCGATTGCAGAAATCGATTCGATCGGCGAGGAACTGGTCGACCGTTTTGGCCCTTTGCCACAAGAAGCCGATTGGCTTTTAGCCCTGTCTAAAGCACGGGTTTTGGGGGCTACACGGAAGTGCCCCCTCATCAAAATCGAGAAATTCACCCTCACTGTTCAGAAAAAAGTGGGCAAAGAGGTGGTCGACAAACGGACATTACTCCCCAAATCGATGACACCCGCCTCACTTGTTGCAGCTATAGATCAGCTCACCCAATAGAAAATCTGGTGCGATGACAAGCCACCTCGAGCTCCCGTCACTGGGGGAGGCACCCCATTTTGTTAATAGCCTGCCGTATCCCTTTTAGAATGACTTCCGCGCTTAAAGATGTTGTCTATCTAAATAGACAACTTGTTGAGTTTTTTTTGAGGACAATACATGGCTTTCACTCTCACGTTCTCCTTTTGCCTCATCTAAGGTAAAGGCCATAGCAAATCAAACTATGTACCTCTAGCCTCTCTGCTTTAGAATGATAGATCGCCTGCTTGGGCACCGAAAACCACACCTCTGTGGCTGCAAGCTACAACAACATCGGAGATGTCATGAAACTACAAGGAAACTTGAAAAAGGCCAAAGAGATCTTACGTCGCTATATTGGTGACAAGTATGACACATTTTTTGATGAAAAAATCGAGGAGTGCGAGACCTTTGCTACCTAAAAGAGGAAATAACCCAAATTTAGAACAAAGAGGTGGGGTCGACGTCGACTTTGATCTGAATCTCCCGCTTTTTCTGAAAAGGTTTTAAGTTCCCTTTTGCCACCCAGTCTTGAAACGGTTTCATGGAAGGGGCTTTGAGTAGGCACTGATAGTAGTACTCGTTTCGCATTTTTCCTTCCCGAAGGGGGCAACGGAGTAATGGGTAAAACTTTGGGGTAGATGTTTGACAAGCTCTTCCCTTACCAGCTGACCTGTTGCCGTTAGCAAACGCCCTCAAAATAGTTTCCTGAGCCCCTTCAATTCCGTGCTTGTATTACCCCTTACCAGACTTTCTTCCACTTAGAGAGTTCTGAAGGTTGTAGGCGGTAAAGTGCGCAGCTTCCTTCATAAAGCCATTCAAGAGAATTTTCAACCTCTTCGATGTAAAGGGATTGGTCTTTAGGGAGTATGACGGCAATCGCTTGCTTTCTCATCAATGCAATTGCTCTTTTCTTATCCAAACCCTCACGAACAATGCTGTTAATGATTTCCTCTACTTGTCTTCTATATAGAAGATCGATCCGCTTTGGCTGACCCACCACTTCTCGTGTTACAGAATAACGGATGCAAGGCTGTTCATACGCCCAAATAAACACCTCTTTCAAAAGGAGGATCTCGTTTAACTCATAAACAGCTAAATTTCCTTCTTTATAGAGATCTTCAGGCACATTAACAAATGAAAGTGGGCTAAAATTGTCTCGAAAAAGTGGAATGTTCAAAGAAAGACGTGACACACTTTTATTGACGTCGATAAAGGGCTGCAAATAGGGCAAATGGACCATCACAAAAAAAGACTGCTCAAAGGGATCGTGAATGGAATTTGCTTTGCCAGTATCTCATCAAAGCATTCTTCGATATCGGGCGTAACTTCCTGCAGGGCGCTCTCCGTCTGGTACTTTTCTTATCTCCCTAAGATATTCCCTTTTTGCAAAGACCCGATCCTGGAACTGTTTGAGTGCTCTTGGCGGTAAATGAGGGTAATGACATCCAGATCTTCTGGAGGTGAAGGAATGACTTTAAGAAGTTGTATAGCTGGTCTTAGTAAGTTAATGGATGGAAAACATGTGGCCATATTTTTTTCTATCTTTAAAAAAAATTTAATATAAAAAAATTAAGTGGCTTTAAAATTAGGACAAAAAAATGTAAAAATGCACTCTAGAGGTACTTGCAAAAATACTCTGATCCGCTTTTTCAAGATTTTCAAAAAAGCGGATCAGAGTATTTTTGCAAGTGGCTCTCTAGCCTAATGATTTTATTGAAAATTAATGATTGGGCCAGAAAATGGAGAAATAGGGATGAAATGGCCAATATTGGAGAAAATCAGTCTCACATCTATCAAATGCCAGAGCCTCAAAGGATTCAGCGGGAAGAAGCTGGGCCTGCAGCAGGGACTCAACCGCCTGAGCTCCCTCCTGCCGTGGTCCCCCTTGAAATGAGGGAAGTTGGAGTTGTTGATCCCGTTGTGCAAAGAGAAGATGCTCTAGCAGAAAGACGTATACGTGGAAACAATCTATCTTGGCAGCGGTTGGTTCCAGGCTTCGACATGGGACGAGTGGGTCCGGGTTTGAGGAATGGATGTGCACCTATAGTGCCGGGTAAAAGAGTCTACCTTGCTTCCTACGAAGACAAAGAGATTGTGATCAAATATGAAGATCAGATGCAAACAACAGCCAACCGGCTCGCTCTGTCTTCCCGCCTTCTGAGAAATCTAGGAGTCTCAACTCCCGGGGTAGAAGTCGTTAGGAATGAAGAACAGGTCGCTGAGCTGCAAAGAGCAACGGGGGATCATGGGGGAGGGTCTGTTGCTGTGATGACAGTTGTGAATGGACATGATCTTGACGATGTTAGCAAAAGTGAAGACCCTATAGAGAGAAGAGCCCTATCTAAGACCTCTTGTTTTAGAGAGATGGGCAGAATTATGATGTTGGATCACCTCCTGAATGCTCAACCTGATCGCCTGCGGAGTGGGGCTTTCAATGTCGCTAATTTCATGGTCAAACCTCAACGTTTTATCATAGGCGGCTTTCGTGTAGTGGCCATTGACAATAGCACCGATCTGCTGTCGAGGCGAAATAGTACAAATGAGTTAAGGGTATTCATCAACGACCCTACATTGATCGGTCAGATTTTTGATACTTTTTCGGAGTTTGAGTTAGGAATGTCGGGTCCCGTAGCCACCGAGAAAGCTGCTTTTATACAAGGAACCAAGATGGGGGTCTATGAGATCCTCGATCGGTTGACCTCGGTTGAAGGAGAAGTTAGAGTTCCAGATCCTCAAAAGATACACCGATTTTTAGTACAATCTGGTTGCGAAGAAGGAAGGGATTTGGATACTGCTACTGCAAATATGGTAGGCAGAGTAAGAGTATTTATTGATTTAGGTAGTAGAGAACATTTAAGAATGGGTACAATGGAGTATCAAATAGCAAGAAGACTTGATGGTCAGCATCGCATTTTTTCATAGGAGTTGAAATGAGCAGTATTAGTTTCCAAGATCTACAGCCCTGTATTTCACACCTGCAAGTAGGGGGAACTCATCGATTACGCTTATTTATAGGGCGGATGCCAGAGACTCATCTCAAGTTCCCGCTGGCCGATCTTCTAGCAGATTGCTTTCAAAAATTGGAAGCAGCGCGTCAGAACAATTGGGATGAGGAACAGAAAAAGCTGGCTGGGGTGGAAGAAAGAAATATTAGACACCTCACTCCTCTTATACTGAAATATCTCTCCAATGTGTTGAAGGACAAGACTACAGACCTGGGATCGATTAACATTCGGGCTATTTTAGCTTCAGTACAGCTTCTGAGCAAAGTTCAGTTAGAACAAGTCGATCAAAAAGCTTTAACAGTAGAGTGGATCCAAAAGGCTCGCGAATCAGTCCAGAAACTTCCCGCACCTCCAACTGTGCCCGTTGAATTATGGAATAAGCTTGTTTTAGCGCAAGGGAACAATAGGCATACAAAGGCGATCGTTGCCCAAGTCATAAAGCTCCTTCCTTTATAATTTAGGCCTGGTTTCTAATGGAATCAATTGCTGGGAACACCTGGGTAAAGGGTAAAACTTTGGGGTATAGTGGTTCCATAAATTTAGACCAGGGTTTAAGCTAAGACCTCTCAAAAAAAGAAGTTAACAAGTAGGCCGCATCTTAAGTAAAGTTCGTTCAAAATCCACCTCGAGCTCCCAATTTTGTTAAAAGCCTGCCGCATGCCTTTTAGGATCACTTACAAAAGTTTCTTCGAGTTCTCTTTTTAGAGGAACGAACGGCTCTCCAGCTTTCATCCAAGTCAAAACAATGTCAGCCGTATGAGGGGAATTGTCACCAAAAACATCTTTGCAATATCTTTGAAATTTCGTGAAATTTTCTAGCCATATACCATGTTTTTTTTGTTCGAGTAGAGGAAGGGTCTGCCTTAGAGTTATCTCCGATAGGTTTTTCATCCTTTCGACTAAGCGGGGGTCATTTAGATCCAAAAACTCCTTGCTAATCTCTACCGATAAAGTTAGATGCTCAACTGCTTTCTCAAGCCTTTTCTGCTCACTTAGTTGCATCGCCTGCCCGTTGAGTTCAAAGGCAATAACACTCATCTGTTTTTTTATTGATTGTTCATTTTGCCCATAAAGTTGCTTTATGAGAGGCAACAATTCAGTTACTACATGAATGGCATTCTCATAATATTTTTTATCATTAAGCCATCTCCATTGAACACTAAGAGAAGTATAATGGTCTTTAGCTGCTTCTGAATAACCTTCTCCTAAAGTACCTCTCTTAATTGTAAAAGCCTCTTCAAAACACTCTAATGCTTTTTCAAACTCTTTCTCTTCAAAAAAATTGACAGCTTGAATGTAGGCGGCTTGGCTGAGATAGATCATCTTACCGGTCAATCGGATCAACGAGGCAGCGTCTATTTCTACAGATCCATCAAAAATTGTCTTAGCCTCTTTGTACCACTCGAATGCTTTATCACGCTCTGCTAATTCAGCAGAGACGTCTCCCATTGCTTCTAAAAGAAGAGCTGAATTCACGCTATGATGACCGAAGACCTCCCTACTGATGGCAAGAGCCCTTCTAAAGGAATCGGCAGCCCATCCACATTGTTTTTCCTCTAGATAGACACTGCCTTGTTTTATAAGGACTTTTACTAAAACAACCCGCAAATCAGCGACTAAACGATCATTGTCTTCACAAGCCTCTTTTTTCAGTGCAATAGCTCTTTCAAAACTGGCGATCGCTTTTGGATAACTGCTTTGTTGAAAAAAGACATCCCCCTGATTTCTATAAGAATCGGAAAGCTCTAGAAGGCTGCTCTTTGTAAGAACATGTCCAGGAGTTAATGTTCTTCTCCTGATCGCAACAAGTGGTGCTCCATATTTGATGGCTTCCGAGTAGTTTCCCTGACTTGAAAGGAATCTAGACTTTGAAGCAAATACGAGGTCGAGCTCGTGACAATTTGTTCTACTTAGTAATTTTGGGTATGGGTAGCCGATATTGAGCAGAAAAATGGCAGATTCGATGAAGTTCCCCGTGCGGACGAGCCACAAAGACTGACTCTGCTGGATCACCTCATCAGCCAAAAAGCGGACGACTTCATCCACACTTCCACCCCAACTACCGACCTGAGTTTCCCAAGGCATTTTAGTTCCAGCAGGCCCTATTTCCAACTTTAACCGGTCCGTTACAATCCTATGAAATAGAGTAGACACTCCTTGAAGAGGAACGACATTTGTTATCGGAAGAAAACCTATGATCTTGTTCCACATCTTCTCGTAGCTTAAGGGTGGAATTGAGGGTTGGATTGGGGCTGCCATCATTTGCCTTTTTTAGGATTTTCAGAAGGGAATATAAACAATAAAAGCCTTTGTAATAAACAAAATATTTACTTCATACATTCATTTCAACCGACCGCCATCGACCAGCTCACCCAATAAAAAAGGCTTTAATCAATCTTAACATTGGTTTGAGAGACTTCCCAACTTCAACAAATAAAGGGCTTAAAATGAGAGTCGAGACCGCTGAACTTATCGATACCATCGTTGATGGAGGAAGAACACATTTTGCTATTGATGGCGATTATGCCGGTAGTATTGATACCTATAACAACCCTATCACGAAATTTGGGGCTTGGCTTGCTGGAAAATCCATTACGGTCACTGTGAATGGGGAAAAGCTTTATGCCAACTGCAACAGTCTTCGGAAATTTTTACTCAAAAATAATGTAGATTTTCGTTCTCTTGAAGAATTCTCCTACCGTGATTTGAGCAGCTACCAATTCCGACTACTCCCTTTCTACGGCAAAGAACGGTTCATGGGGGCCCATATCAGCAACGCCACACGAGACATTCTTGCAAAAGATCTTTTTAAAGCTATCGGCACTGGAGACCAAGGTCTAGCTCTAAAAAAAATCCGTCAAGGTGCCGAATTGGACACCCATGCGTGGTTCAATGAAGAGTCTGGTGAATTCTTTTTCAAAAAAGATTTTGCCCCTTCACTTCCTGCAAGACACTTGAATCCGCAAAGATTTACCGAAGCCACCCCTTTTCTGTTGGCATCACGCCTGAATCAAGTGGCAGTTGCAACGCTTATCCGTGAACAAGAAGGAGACCTCTCTTTAGTGGGCCAGACCCTAATTTTCACAAGGGAAAAAATGGATACAAAAAGCCATTGGAATCTGGTCCCAACCACCCGTTATGAGGTTGTTGAGGAAGAAGATGAAGATGGCTATAGACGGAAAACGGTTGTTAGCCGTTTGGGAGTGGATGTTCAGACTAGCGAGACCCATTACTTCACAGATATCTACGACGACCGAAATCTGATGACCTTCAATCCTTACACCCAAGCACTTGAGTACACTCCTCAAAATTCAATACATACCCAATGGGATACCCATCATCTTACAGCCATCCTCCCTGTTTGGTAACTCGAGTTGCATTGGAAAGGCCAGATTTGGATAAAACGGGCAAGGGCCTCACGGCCAATCACGGCCTACATAGTAGAGCCGTCATTCCCATTTTTCCAAATTTGGCCTCTGCAACCATCCTCGATTGGGGCCAAGTGTTAAAAAGCACAAAAAAGACCAAAAAATTGAAACGGGTTTCTATTTTTTCCCAACCTCAAACGCTTCGCGTAAAGTCATTTACTTTTTCATCCGCCAAGCTATCTCACGCTCGCACAAACCGTAAGGTTTGCCCCTGCTCGGGGACAATAAATGTTTCTAAGCTCAAACCTTGTTCCTGCAAAGCCGACTGCAACCTCTCTTTCGGTTCGTCATACGGCTCATCGGCTAACTGAAATGTTCCAAAGTGATAACCCACACTTTGCTTAGACTTCAAATCAAGATGGGTCTGTAAAGCCTCTTCGGGGCACATGTGGTGCTCCTTCATGAACCAACGGGGGGCATAGCTCCCTATCGACAACAAGGAGAGATCAAGCGGCCCAAATTTGTCATAGATCTTTTTAAAATGTTCTCCATATCCCCCATCTCCACCAAAAAGGACTTTCCACCCTTTTTCCTGAAACAGAAAGCCGCCCCAAAGAGATTTGCACCGATCAAAAAGGGTCCTTGAAGACCAATGATGAGAAGGGGTAAGGGTGGCAGGGCCATACGATTCCCACCAGTCGAGCTCGACGACCCCTTTTACCCCCATTTTTCTCAAAAATTTCCCGTTATTGAGGGGAACAATGAAAGTCGGATGGTCCTTTTCCCATACTTTTTGGACGGAAGGCAAGTCCATATGGTCATAGTGGTTGTGGCTGATAACCACTAGATCGATCTTGGGCAGTTGCTCAAGGGTGATTCCGGGAGGACGGACCCTTTTCACTCCGATTTGCGGAATAGGTCCAAGTCGTTCGGAAAAAACTGGATCGATCAGGATGTTCAATCCAGCAAATTGTAAAAGAAAAGTGGCGTGATTGATAAAGGTGACAAAACATTCCTTTTCACCTACCGATTCTGGCAGCTGGGGTTGAAGTTTATTTCCAATAGTTGGCCAGGGGACTTTTTTGGAATTCCATTTCCATTTTAACACCTCTAAAAGCCCACTTGGGCCGCCACCTGGTTCTAAATTGTGAAACCGTCCTCTCTCGTAAATTGACATCTTTCCCCCTTACATATACATATAAATTTTTTAATGTTTTATCCTCTCCGCCTCTTACTTTTATCCTTACTGATCGGTTGCTGCTGCCAGTTACCTAGGCATCGTTTACTCTCTCAAGAGGATGTCTTAGTAGAAGAGGTGAACCAAGCATACTCCACCCGCCTCTTTGCCGATAGCTGCTGGCCAGAAGGAAAATGGTGGAAGATATTTCATGATCCTTGTTTGGAAGATCTTATAGAGAGTGCTCTTTTTCACAACCCCAAGATGGAGATCGCAGCCTCTAAAATCCGGAGAGCTCAATCTGAAGTTAGACTTGCACAAAGCACCCTTTGGCCTATTTTAAGTGGCTTTGCCGATATTGTGCCCCAGTTGTACACCCGAACCGGCATTTTCCCTAAAAACACAGGCATCCCATTCAATTATGCCGAAACCGATCTCGATCTGAACCTAGATTGGGATTTAGATATTTGGGGAAAGAACCGCAATCAGCTAAACAGCGAACGGGACCTTTTCTTTGCAGAAACATGGAATGCCCGTACGACAGAGCTTTTACTGGGCATCGCAGTTGCTGAAAGCTATTTTACCTTAAAAGTCGCTCTCCAAATTGAGGACTTAGCCAAAAAAATTGCCGAAAACAGGCAAAAGAAACAAGAGCTGGTCCAGTTAAGAGTGGCCCACAAATTGGATAATATTTTAGCGACTCTCTCAGTGAAACAAGATACTTTAAACCGAGTCGTCTATTACGAAGATGCAAAAAGGGCAAGAGAGTTGCAAGAACATGCTTTATACACCCTTGTAGCGACTGGCGATCCTCTCCCCTGCATCGACCAGAATGTGCCGCTTAACTTGTTCCCTTTTCCTCTTCCGTCCCGCATCGCATTGGATACCTTGTCTAGAAGGCCCGATATCCAAGCAGAACTATGGAAAATCCAATCAACCGAACATCTATTAAAAGTGGCTAACGCAGGTTACTACCCAGACATCAATATATCCACTCTCATTGGCCTTTCAACCATTTTCCCTGCAAAGCTTTTTAGTCATGAAAGTACCACCTACTCTGCAGGTCCTGCTATCCACCTCCCGATCTTTTCCGCAGGAGAAATCGAGGCCAAAATGGATGAAGCTGCGGAAAACTTCCGGATCGAAATAGAACAATACAATGCAAACATCTTGCAAGCACTGCAGGAGGTAAAAGATGCGATCACCTCGGTAGAAAGATTTAATAATGAGTGGATTGCCTATACCCAAAGAGCCGAAGCATCGGCCGAAGCGATCCATATCCAGAAAATCCGTTTGAAAAAATTGAGCAGCGCCCTCGATTTTCTCGATCAAGAGGAGGTTGAGTTGCTGGCAAAATCGGACCAAATTGCCATTGAAGCCAACCTCCTCATATCTCTATTAGAACTCGTTAAAGCGGTGGGGGGATAAATGACAGAAGAACAACCTCCTAAGAGAACTAAACGAACAGCTGTTTATGCTGTGATTTGGATTGTTCTTGCCATTTTGGTGGCCTGGTTTTTGCTCTGGTTTTTCCATTTTAGATGGAGAGAATACACAGATGACTCCTATGTAGCCGGCAACAGGATTTTGGTGAAACCACAAGTTTCCGCGAGCATCTCTGCATTCTTTGCTGATGATAATGATTATGTGAAACAAGGTGATATCCTTGTCACACTCGATAAAACTCCTTTTGAGGTGGAGCTGAACTATCAAAAAGAAAACCTGGCTTTAGCTGTACGGCAAGCAAGAGTGTTAAAAGAGGCTGTGGGCGAGCGGCAGGCAGATCTAGCCATGAGAAAGGCTCAACTTGAGAAAGCCCAAGACGATTTTAACAATCGGATGGCTGTGATTGCTGCTCTCGCGGTTTCGGGTGAGGAGATGGAGCATGCAAGTGCAGACTTGCTAGCTGCCCACGCCGCCTACGAGGCGGCAGAACGTCAATTAGACAGCGCCATTGCAGCCTATGGCGCAGGACCCGTCGAAGAGCACCCCTCAGTTTTAGCCCAACAAGAGGTGGTAAAAAAAGCCTACTTAAATCTGTGGTACTGCAACATTTTCTCTCCCGTTTCAGGATTTGTGGCAAAAAGAGCGGCTCAAGTAGGGGACTTTGCCAATCCAACAAGCACTTTAATGAGCATTGTCCCCTACGATCAAATGTGGGTAGAGGCTAATTACAAAGAGACCCAACTGAAATATGTCAGAATTGGCCAGCCAGTGATTATCACGACAGACCTCTATGGATCGGGCACTCAATTCCATGGCACCGTTCAAGGAATATCCTCTGGCACAGGCAGTGTGTTTTCGCTCATACCACCTCAGAATGCAACAGGGAACTGGATCAAGATTGTCCAAAGGCTACCTGTGAAGATCATACTCGATCCTGAAGAGATCAAACGGCACCCTTTACGCCTTGGCCTTTCCACAGAAACCTGGGTCAGCCTTCGAGACATAACAGGTCCATCGATCAGTTCACATTCACCCCGTGAAGTTGTTGAATCCACTTGGATCTACGACATCGACATGAAGCCCATCGAGCTCCAGATCCAACAGATTGTTGAACAGAATCTTACAGACGAAATCTCTTAAAAGCGCCAATCGGACGTATCTGGAGGAGTCCACGGTTTGGACTTTAGGGGAAATAGGGTTTGGCAAGAGGGGCATTTTACTTCTCGCTGCAATATTCCTAATCTTTTAACTGGAAGAGAACGATCGAGAGAAATAGCCCCACATTTAGGACAACGGACATAGGTGTAAGAGAGGGGCCAGGTGTGGTTCATTGACGTAAAAAAATAGTTTCAAACAAACGGCGTATCCAAGTTTTTTTATAGGAAGGGGGTTGATAGGCCTCTCCCCATCCATTGATTTCATGCATTTCACACCCGATAATGCCATGCCCAGGCTCGAGCGGATCCTTTTTTAGAGGAGAATCGGGGGGGGTGTCACGGTATTCCTTGGCCCACATAGGTATCTCGTTTATACTGTCATTTTCAAATAGCGTAAAGGAACACTGTTTTATGGGCCAAGTCAGTACAGGCGATATCAAAGCTGGAATGAAACTTGAAGTCGACGGACAACCTTTTGTCGTCGTCTCTAACGATTATGTCAAACCAGGTAAAGGACAAGCTTTCAATAGGATCAGGATCAAACACCTGAAATCTGGAAGGGTGATTGAAAAAACCTATAAGTCTGGAGACAAAATTGATGAAGCTGATGTTGAAGAATTTGCTATGCGGATGCTTTATAAAGAGGGAGACAGCGCTGTCTTCATGAATGAAACCACTTTCGATCAGCTTTCCATTTCTCTAGATGCCATCGGTGATAACGCTCAATGGTTGATGGAAGACAAACTCTACGACATCGTCTTTAACAAAGGGGAAGCTCTCACTGTATTGCCACCAACCTTTATGGAAATGCTCGTCGTTGAAACATCCCCTGGAGTACGTGGCGACACAGCTTCTGGCCGTGTGATGAAACCTGCTGTTCTTGAAAGTGGAGCTAAGATACAGATCCCGATCTTCATCGATCAGGGTGAGAAGATCAAAGTCGACACAAGAACCGCCGAATACGTTTCACGCGCACAAGAGTAACCTGATCGATTCAACACGAAGAGACGAAGAGCGCGAAGGTAGCCTTCTCCTTGGCAAAGGATCTATTTTCTTTCTTTGAAGGGGAATTAGTTACCCTCGCGTTCTTCGTCTCTTCGTGTTGAATCTTGTCTTTATATTTTCATGATGTAGCTATGGGAAAATGATAAAATTCTGCAAGCTGCAAATTGATGAAACCTTTTCTATTTTTCCTATTTTCTCTGTGCATCCTGAGTGCTGAAAAGCCTTTGGCTGTCTACTTGACATGGGTCGATGACCCACTAACAACAATCGAGGTGATGTGGCTAACAAAAGAGCCTTGCAACGACCAATTGGAATGGGGCGATCAAACAATAGAAGGAAAACACAAAGCACTATCCGAACTTCCCGCCACACTCCACCAGGTCTCTTTAAAAGGGCTAAAACCGGGTGAAAAATACTCCTTTTCAGTAGAAGGAGAAAAATATCGATTTTCCATGCCAAGCGAAGAATTGCCCTCTCACTTTATTGTGGGTGGAGATTGCTATCACGACGAAAAAGAAATTTTCTTCGAAATGCTTCAAACCATCGGACAAAAGGGTCCAGACTTTGTCATTTTTGGAGGCGATTTAGCTTACAGCGTTCAGAAAAAAACTGGCCCGGAACGCCCTGAACGGTGGATCACCTTTTTAGGCGGTATCACTGAATATATGAAAAAGGGGGATGAACTCATCCCTTTCATCACAGCAATCGGCAACCATGAGCTACTTGGGGGTTTTGGCCAAACGCCAGAAAAAGCGACCCTCTATTACACCCTATTCCCCGGGAATGGGTTTCGAAAACTCAATTTTGACCATTACTTGAGCCTTTTTATTCTAGACTCAGGCCATACACATGAGGTAGCTGGAGAGCAGACCCAATGGCTTAAAAAAGCACTTCAAGATAATGCTGGAATCCCTTATCGTTTTGCCATTTATCATGTGCCGGCCTACCCAACTGTTCGCCCTTATACCTACCGCATTTCCAAAGAAATCAGAAGAAATTGGGTTCCACTTTTTGAAGAAAATAGAGTGATGGGCGCTTTCGAGCATCACGACCACACGCTCAAAAGAACTTTTGCCATTGAAGGGAAAGAGGTCGTTGAGAAGGGGGGTGTTGTCTATTTTGGGGACGGCTCTTGTGGAGTTGGCGATCCACGTGCTCCTAAACAGGTTGGCACCGTATGGTATTTAGCCTATTCAAAACAGGCACAGGCGGTGTGGGATGTCTATTTAACAAAAGAAAAAGCCACTTTTCAGGCTATTTCTTCGAAAGGGGTTGTTTTAGACAAAACCGAAATCTCCCCCAAAGAAAAATAACAGGACGAGCAGGATCCTGCTCATCCTGTTCTATTCCTTTATTTATTCGGCGGCGACGTCTTCAGCAGTGCCAGGTTGGACATCGGTGATGGCCCCTTTTAGCACTTCGATTTTTGCACCATCCACCATCCGAAGGATGACTGTCTGATCTTGCACTTTAAAGACAGTGCCAACAATTCCCATCGCCGTCACTTTGTCCCCTTTTTTCAGCGAAGTGCGGAGCTCTTCAGCCGCTTTGCGCCTTTTTTGTTCAGGTCGCCATAGGATAAAATAAAAGAGCACTAAGCCGACAGCAATCATCGCCAATGTTGGTGCCAAACCTCCATCACGAGGAGGAAGAGGTGTTTCTCCGTCGAGCAGGAAAGTCAAATGGGTCAAATTCATAGTTTCTCCAATAGGGCTATATTTTCTACATGAGGAGACCGGGGAAATTGGTCGATCGGTTGGATCGCCCTGATTCTCCAGCCAGCCTCCACCAGTGGAATAAGATTTTCAACTTGAGTATTCGGATTACACGAGATATAGGCAATCTTTTGTGCATTTAAACCGACAATAGCTTCTATCGCCTTGGGTGTTAATCCCGAACGGGGCGGATCGATCATCAAAACATCGGGTTTTGCAAGTGGCTCTTTTTTCAATATCTCGTAGACATCTCCCTGCACAATCTCGATATTTTCAATGCCGTTTCTGGCTTTATTTGCCACAGCATCTAAACAAGACTCTGGCGACAATTCAATCGATACGACTTGCTTTACATAGGCTGCTCCAAAAAGACCTAAAGTTGCTGTCCCTGCAAACAGATCATACAGCACCTCATCCCCTTTTAAATCTAACAGTTCAAAAGCACGGGCATAAAGTTTTTCAGCCTGTTCAGGGTTTGGCTGAAAAAAGGCTTTAGGACTGATCTGGAAAACAAGCTCTCGCTCACCGATTTTCAATCTCTCTTCAATCGTGTCTTTTCCATCGAGATGCATTTCAAAAAGTTGGGTTGGATGACCTTTTACAGCCTGATGGATGACTAAGTAAAGACTTGTGATGCCAAGTGTTTTAGCTTTCTCTTTAAAAGCTTTGATATGCCCGCTATTCCACGCAAAAAGTGGGTTACCTGACACAGTCATAATGGCCATCCGATCGCCGCTTCTAAAGCCATTCTTGAGCGTTAGGGTACGAAGAGAACCCTCTTCGGAATAAGAGTCAAAAGAGGTAAGCCCCTGCTCTTTTTGAAATTCTCGAAAAGCTGTGGCAGCTTCTTGAAACCAGGGTGGTCCTAAAGAGCAATGCTCAACATCGAAAACCCGTCGTTTACCAAAAAAACGGTGTAGCCCCAGCTCACCCTTATGAGAGAAGGTAAACTCCATTTTATTGCGCCAACCTTGCATACGAGGTGCGCGGATAATCGGGTAAAAAAAATCTTTTTGAAAATGGGCAAAAAGGACTTTGATCCGCTCCTCTTTCCAAAGAGCTTCACCCTGATAATCAAAATGTTGAGTTAAACACCCTCCACATGAACCAAAATGGGGACAAAAAGGGGTAACACGCTGTGAGGAATATTTTTGGACTTCCAGAGCCTCTGCAATTTTTTTCCCTTTCTTTTTGAAAGGTCGAGAGATCGTAACTTCTTCGCCAGGAAGAACAAACGGAACATGTATCCCTTTTACAAGACCAAGTCCTTCATCTGAGAAAGATTCAATTTGAAGAAATTCTGTCATAAGACAGACATTTTAGAGGAAAATGGAAAACTCCCCTACTTCAAAAAAAAGAGGAGGGTTGAAAACAACCCTCCTTGGAATAAAGATATTACCAGCCAAGACGCTTTTGTGGGAGCTTAGCAGTTGCTTTTTTCATTCTCAAAGAACGTGGTCTTGAGATTTTTTTAGCAGCTGATGTTTTCACACGAGCAGTAGCTTTCTTAGGAGCGGCTTTCTTAGCAGCTGTTTTTTTCTTAGCAGGCTTCTTAGCAGCAGCGGCTTTCTTAGGAGCAGCTTTTTTGACTGACTTAACAGCTTTCTTAGCGGCTTTCTTAGCAGGCTTAGCTTTAACAGCTTTAGTTGCTTTAGGAGCTTTAGGAGCAGCAGTTTTTTTCTTAGCGCTCTTTTTAGCAGCTTTAGCAGCTTTTTTAGCTTTATCAAAGAGACCTTTCCTTTCGGAAACAATCGACTCTTTGCGGAATTTTTTAGCTGTTTTTTCCAGCTTAACGGTTCCAGTACGGACCCTTTGAGCTGCAGCTTTGTTGCCGTGTTCGGCTTTCTGTAGGTCGCCTGTTAAATGCGTAAGCAGACCTTTCATGTCCTTAATAAGGCTTTCTAGTGTCATATAGAATGACTCCTCAACTTGAGTTTTATCACAATTTACCAAATAGCGTGATTCGGATATATTCTGCAAGACGTTTTTAATGATTTTCGATTTTTAGGGGTTATGGAAAGATCGGTTCAAGATGGATTCAGGGCACAAAAATTTGCCCTCCCAGTATTTTGTAAAGCAATTTTTTTAATTATTTGCCTATCCCCTTTTCAGCACCTTTTGGGCGAAGAAAAGAATTTTGGAATCGACCAAATTCGTGCCGGAATGGACCAAATTTCGACCGGTTTTCCTAAAAATGGGATCCTTTTATTGAGAAATGGTCGCGCTTCCCTTTTTGAAATGCGCAACGACCCATTTTATGCATCTTTAATCGATGTTTCTTTAAGAGAAGAGGCACGGGCTGAGCTTCTTTTAGCGGCTTCCTGCTCCGGAATCCAAAAGGAGCTCCACCTTGAAGCAGCTGAAAAATTGCTGGCCGGTCTTCAATGCTCCTTAGAAGTGAACTTGCTAGAACTGGATCTTCTTCAAGCCCAAGGCAAACCAGAAAAAGCTCTTCAAAAAGTAGATGGGTGGCTGCAGGGAGAGCAGCTCCCCCTAGAAAAAGGGGTGCTCTTTTTTGCAAAAGGTAAGCTGCTTATGGGAGATGAAATGAATTTTAAAAAGGCCCTCTTATCCTTTGAAACTGCTCACTATGAGGGAGAAGAAACTCAAATTATCCGCTTGGCCCTGGCAAAAAAAGCCTACCAACGAGGAGAAATAACCGAGGCTTTGCGTACACTGTCTAAAATCGTCAATGCAACACCCCCATCGCCACTTATTACCGAAGCGCTTAACCTTAGAGGCGAACTTTTAGAACAGTTAGGCAGAGCCGACTTGAAGGAGAGGCAAAAAGCATGTGGGAATTGACCAAAGAATCTCTACTAAACGGGAATCCGATTATTCTACTCATCGTCTGCACTTCGTTTTTAGCCGTTTTTCTCTTTGTAGAAAGATGGTTAACACTGCAGCGCGCCACTGTAGATGGTGAGGGATTGTTGCTTAGGTTGGCCCCGCTCATCGAGCGGAGAAACTTTGGGGAAGCCCATCAAATGCTTGAACAGTCGTCTGGAGCTCTGCCTGTTATTTTTAAAGCGGCCGTTGAGAAACAGGGGGAAACCAAAGAAGAGATTTTGTCTTCCATGGAACTGCAGGCTATGATCCAGATGGGGGAAATTGAGCGCCATGCCAATCTTCTTTCGCTTATCGCCCACATTGCCCCTCTCCTTGGGCTTTTAGGGACCGTCCTCGGATTTATTGCTGCTTTTGGAGAAATGAGAATGAGTGGCCTTTTGGACACATCAGCCTCCAAAATTGGGGAAGCGATGGAATCGGCCCTTTTAACAACGGCCCTTGGCCTTGCGGTCGCGATCCCTACAGCTTTTGGATATAACTTGTTGGTCTCTCGAATTGCCTCTTTTGGCCTTGAATTGGAGGCTTTTTCCCGTAGGTTTTTAGATTTGTTACAGGGGAAAAGGGATGTTTAAGAGCGGATTTGCAACACGACTTAAACCTCGTGAAACTTTGATCGATTTGGCGCCCCTTGTCGATGTTGTTTTTTTGTTGCTCATCTTTTTCTTTGTCACCTCCGAAATCCTCCCCCTGAAATCGTTACCCTTAAAAACACCAAAGCTTTCTCTTGAGGCACCTGCTATCCCAACAGAAATTGCCGTGATGATGGATCACTATGGTATCATTTACGTGGGCTCTCATAAACGGATTGCAACAATCGAGCTTCTACCAGCCCTACTGAAACAAGAACTTCCACCCCATCCCGAGGGGCATATTCCCTCGATTGTGTTAAGCGTTGACCAGGAGATTCCCTATGGCATGTTCCTCACTCTCTTTTCTACCCTTTATCAAACGGGTTACCCAATCCGCCTCGTCTTCAACTCCTAAAAAAATCGCACTCCTTGCAACACTTCTGCTCCATGCTCCCCTTCTTTTTGTCACGCTAAAATGGCCCATGTACCATCAAACTGCTCCTCTTGCAGCAGTCGAAGTTGGTTTGGGACTACAGCAAGCTTTAGAAATTGCTTTGACCCATTCAAAAAACAGTTGGTATCTCCAAACCTTTGGATTGCCTGCACTTCTAACAGAACTGGATACCCCAAACATTGTCTACTCATCAAACGTTTTAATTGATGCTTACACTGGAACAATCATCTGGGCAAAGCCCCATCCTTTGCTTAATGAATACCTCTCTCAAGTTAGGTTTGTCACTACGAATGAGGGACAAAGGCTTGTCTCAGGTTACATCGCGACCGGACCAAAAGAATGAGCCTTTCAACTCTTTTTGCAATCTACATCCTTTCAGCCCTTGTTATTTTCATCTTGTTAGCCTGCTGGAAAAAACGGACTCAACACTTAGCAACAACCACAGTTTGCTCAACATGTGGAGAAAGATACATTGTCAAAAAGTGCAAAGCTTTTTCACGATGTCCACAATGTGGTTCTCTACAGTAAAAAAAGAACAGGGTAGAGATGACATTTTAGGCTTGAATGGCGTTGAAATAATGTCCCCGCTCCAGCTATTTTCCTTTTGTATGATCGATTTTGAACTCTCCCTAGTCGCTATTTTGGCCTTCATCGCCATCGGATGTGGTCTTGCTGCCCTCATTTTGTTTACAAAAGCAAAACTCATCTCGTCTGAAGAGTGCAAAATTGAGGTCAATAACGACCCGAACTTAACAGCCATTGTCCCTACAGGGATGACCCTTTTAAACGCCCTGACCTCACATGGCATCCCTATCCCCTCTCCTTGCGGCGGCAAGGCCACATGCAAACAGTGCAAGGTCCAAGTAGTCGAAGGAGCTGCCGATCCGCTGGAAACCGATAAAGGGACGTTTACAAAAAAACAGCTTAAAGAAGGATGGCGCCTCTCATGCCAGTGCAAAGTGAAAGGGCCTATGGAGGTCAAAGTCGATGAGCATGCCCTTTCAACGAAAGAATGGATCACTACAGTTGTCAGCAACAACAATGTAGCCACCTTCATCAAAGAACTTGTCTGCGAAATTCCTGAAGGGGAAGAGGTCCCTTATCAATCGGGTGGGTATTTGCAATTCCATGTCCCACCGTTCAAAACCCACACGGACAATTGGAAAGAGAGTATGGATCCTAAATTCTATCCTGATTGGGAGAGGTTTGGATTATTTGGCCATCCATTGGATTTTTCTCATTTAAAAGGGGATGATATCCGCGCCTACTCAATGGCTTCCTATCCTGCTGAAGGACGTAAACTGATCTTCAATATCCGAATTGCCACCCCTCCCTTTAAACAGGGCAAGCTTGTAGCCGACCTTCCATGGGGCATGTGTTCTTCCTATACGTTTAGTTTGAAACCAGGGGACAAAGTAAAGTTATCGGGCCCCTATGGGGAATCGTTTATGATCAACGATAACCGCGAACTTGTTTTCCTGATCGGCGGTGCCGGTTCTTCTTTCGGCAGAAGCCATGTGTTGCATCTGTTTAAAACAGAAAAAACTAAACGGAAAGTGAGCTTTTGGTATGGAGCCAGATCGCTTCGAGAGAACATCTATCAGAAAGAATATGAGGAACTTGCAGAAAAATTCCCTAATTTCAGTTATCATCTGGTTTTGTCAGAACCGCTTCCAGAAGACATAGCAGATGGTTGGCCAAAAGAAAATCCAGTTAAAACAAACTTTCTTTTCCGAGCCTTTGAACAAGGGCAATTATCTAAAATGGAAGAACCTGAAGAGTGTCTGTTTTATGTTTGCGGTCCTCCTATGCATAATAGTAGTGTATTGAAATTGCTAGACGATTATGGTGTTCCAAGAGAAAGTATTATCTTGGACGATTTCGGAAGTTAATGTTACCCCCTATTTTCATAGCACAACTCCGGCCCACGGTTGGCGCACTCGTCGCCAACCGGCAAAAAATTGCTGAACATATTGAGCGAGCAAAAATGGAGGGGGCAAAATTTATTGTAACTCCAGAGCTTGCTTTAACAGGTTATCCTCCTTTAGACCTCCTCCTTCTTCCCGAATTTTTAAACGATATCCAACAGGAAATTGATCAACTAATCCCTCAAACGTTAGGGATCACCCTTTTTTTAGGGGCACCAAGACCAAACCCTCATCCTACTGGTAAACCCCTACTAAATAGTTGTCTGGTCATTAGTGATGGACGATTGATTGGAGCTTACGACAAACAGTTGCTGCCCACATATGATGTGTTTGACGAAAGGCGCTATTTTGAACCAGGTATTGGCTCACCCCTATTTACCATCGACGGATACCGATTTGCCCTGACCATCTGTGAAGACATTTGGGGTGAAGAGACAACCCCTCTTTACCACGAAGACCCCATTGACAAACTTGAAGATCGGCAAATCGATCTTTTGATCAACCTCTCAGCCTCCCCCTACCACCTACAAAAAGAAAAGGAGCGGATAGCCATTGGGGCCCGTATCGCAAACGAGCTGAAATGCCCCTTCCTCCTCTGCAATCAGGTGGGGGGCAACGATGGGCTTCTTTTCGATGGAGCCTCTTTCCTCCTCGATGAAAAAGGGACTGTCAAAGCTCTCCTTCCAAGCTTTCAAGAGGTGGGGACTTTGGTCTCTTTTGATGGCCCAATCGCACCTCCAAAAAATTGGGAGGAAGAGCTTTTAGAGGCGCTAAAAACAGGTGTCGCCGACTATTGTCACAAACTTGGCTTTAAGAAAGTGCTCCTTGGGCTATCTGGAGGGATCGATTCTTCTGTAGTTGCAGCTATCGCGACTGCAGCCCTTGGCAAGGAAAATGTTACCGGGGTCCTTCTTCCGTCACGCTACACGTCTGATGCAAGTAATAAAGATGCCGAAAACCTTGCAAAACAGCTCGGGATCAAAACCATTTCAATTCCCATTGAAGCGCCCCACATCGCTTTCCAACAGCTTCTGGAACCCTATTTTTCAGGGTTGCCTGCCGATGTAACGGAAGAAAACTTGCAAACAAGGATACGTGGAGTACTCCTCATGGCACTCTCTAATAAATGGGGCGCACTCCTACTGACTACCGGAAATAAAAGTGAACTTGCTACTGGCTACGCGACACTTTACGGAGATATGTGCGGCGCCCTGGCTGTCATTGGCGACCTAACAAAAGGTTCTGTCTATCGTTTAGGACGGTATCTAAACTTACCAAAATCGATTTTAGAAAAGGAACCAACCGCTGAATTAAAACCAAACCAAAAGGACAGCGATTCACTTCCTCCCTACGACATTGTCGATCGTGTTGTAGCATCCTATGTAGAAGAACACCTTCCCAAACAAAAGATCGTTGAAAGGGAAAATGTCCCTTTAGAAATTGTGGAAGAGCTCATCCGTAAAATACACAAAAACGAATTCAAACGACGTCAAGCCCCGCCTGTGTTAAGAGTCACCTCGAAAAGTTTTAATTTAGGTCGCCATTTCCCCATCGTCGAACGATGGCGATAAATCTGTGCTAATAATGATTTGGAATTTTAGCAAATTGACTTCCTTCACTAAAGTCGATTGAAAGGTGTTATCGTTAACCTATTCATTACACCTACAGTAAGCCCAGTACTCGATTATCTTGACTTCCGTGAATGTATAGATTTGGGCATCTGCATATACAAAAAAATATTTACCAACTTGGGTATGAAAGCGCTGACCCATCAGCTCGCCGGCTAAAAGTTGCCAACCTTCCCCTTCTCCGCCACCTTGACATATAAGGCGGCTTAACATCACTTTAATAGTCTATTAACATTCTCAAGTTAATTATAGACTAAGAGGAAATGGGTGTATGAATGATTTTCACGTTGGTTTTGAATACGATCATGAAAAATATGAGTTGGTAAAGGGGGAAAAATCTGAGCACCGTGTTCAAATCAATGGTGTTACCTACTCAATTTTAGGCCCGTCAGAAAAAATGGAGGAGGTGAGCAAAACTCTTAACTCGATATCCCTCGCATCTATTTTTTCCACCGAGGATCTGAAGGAAAGGCTCTCCTCATCAGGAAAGATCCCTTCTTCATCTATTTCTGAAATAAAAAACTTAACTAAAAGAAAATTGCCCTCAACCGGACCTTCACCAAGCAAAGCGGAAAAATCGGCAGATGGACCGTCCACAACTAAAAAGCAATTCAAGGCTAAAGAAGCTGAGGATCTGCTACAGAAAAAAATACCGCTTAAAAGGACTCTCTCTCAATCTGCAGTCAGTGGGATCTCAAGTGAGAAGGAAGAGATTTCAAAAAAAACATCCAATTTTTGGGATTGTATAGGCCGAATTCCAGATAAAAACTCCAATGGCTACATTTACCAATTTAAATTAAAGCCTCAATTCCAAATTGGCCCAGGCGTAGATGAAATTGAACAAAACAGGAGATTAGAAGAAGCATATGACAAAATGTTTCCTGCTACAGAACCAACCCCAATGGATGTATTCTATCTTTTTATAGGCGACACGCCTGGTAAAGAGATATTGAACGAACTTGGTTACTCATATAAAACCAATGAGAATGGTATATTCTTAAACCTTCCCGACAGAGAAACGTTGATGTCACGTTGGGAAACATTACGTGAAAAACGTCCTGAGCTGCCAAAACTAGATATTGTGTCTAGTGAAGGTATCGCTACTGATACCGATTATCTTTTAGCCTATTTCACTCATGACGCTCTTCTTTCTGACGGTGCAGAGTTTGTGCATGATCATGACGGCCATATTTTAGAAATCATCACTTATATCCTCACTTCAGTAGCAGGTCCCGGTAAAAACCCTCAAAAACTTAATTATCAAAAGGACAAAGCTCAGATGTTGAAAATCATGGCTTCGTTTTATAAAAAAATGGTCATGGTTGAGAGGGCGATAGAAGAAAATCTACTTGTTGGCTTTTACCCAAAAAGAGAAATAGATCGTGTGCGAGGTGAACTAGAAAAACTGAAAGCATCTTTAGGAGTTTTAGCCGATAACACGGCTGGCAGAGGTCTTTCGGGCTTTAAAACTACTGCAAAAGCTGCTTCTAACCTTAAAGGCGATTTTGGCGTCGGTTATCGAGAATTTTTGGAGAAACGATTTGGTTCGGGAACGATGAGTCCTAGCATCCTGACAAACGATTGGAACTATGTCATAGGGATGGAGCAGTGGATAAGAGCAAGACAAAAAGCTCTAAGAAACCCATCTCCCTAGTTTTAAGATGCAAAAAAGGCCAAACGAGATTGTTCAACTATGAGGTCAAATCTACCAAATCTTTAACTCCCGCGCTTTTAAATTTGATTGCTATCTTTTGTTGACCGACCGCCGAGGGTTGAATTAGGAGAATCAGGTCCCACCACTGAAAGCCGTTGTTGATCTGAATAAGGGGTGTAAACTGTTGGGAAACGAGGTTCTGCTCTTATCGGTGTTATTGGCTCTTCATCACCAAGCGACTGAATATAGGGTAAAGTTAGAGAAGCTGGAAAGCTGCTTGCAGTAGCTGCTGTTGATAAAAGTGGCTGAGGGGTCGGAGCTGTGTTGATTTTGAAAGAAGGGTTGTGCCCCCCTCCGTCATTGTTTGTCGGTTGAGGTGCGTTACTTGTGGTACTTGAGCTGCTGTCTGAACCATTCAAGTATGATTGCAGCGCTTTCAACATCCTTGCGAAAATAAAATTGATAATAGGAACAAAGAGTAGAAAATTGACTGTTAAGCTGGCCAATTGCCTTGCGCAATTGATAACGGTCCAACGTCTGCCGTCCACGTTTCCCGCAGATTGACCTGTACTAGAGCTAGTTGAGATCGCGCTTGACGAAGTTTGATTGTTAATCGGAAAAAATCCTGAACTCATAACTACACCTTGAAAGTCTAAAACAACCGACTTAGTTAATGTTTGATAGAAAAGATTTTATCACAACGGATGAAATAATGCTTTATTTTTTTTAAAGATTCAAATTGCCAAATCGGCTTTGAGCTCGGCGAAGAGGATGGAAGTGGTCTCAAGACTAGGTTGAACCTAGCCTTGGCTACTCTTTCTAACTATTTCGCCTCTGCAACCCGCTCAA